>NZ_JAJEJS010000002.1:0-3272872 GCF_021390635.1 Paraburkholderia sp. HD33-4
ATGGCCACGAAGCGCGCGAAAAAGACCGATGTTGTCAGCCCGAGCTCGGCTGAACTGCGCAAAGCCGTCGAGGCGATCGCGATCCAGCCGAAGAGCGGCAAGATCACGCTGCTCACGCGCAAGCTGTTTAACGTGTTGCTCGCGGTGGCCCAGCAAGCGGATGAGTCTGGCGACACTTACCGGGCGCTGCTGTCCGACATCGTCGCCAATTCCGCGTTCGATTCCAATGACACCGCGCTCGTCAAGGAGCACCTGCGCCGCATGGTGTCGGTGCAGGTCGAGTGGAGCACCGGCACGTCGAGTCAGAAGCCCGGCCGCAAATGGGGTATTTCGACGCTGATCGCGGACGCGGAAATTCTCGAAGATCCGACCACGCGTCGCGTCTGGGTCGAGTTTTCGTTTGCGCCGAAGATCAAGAAGAAGCTGCTCGATCCGGTTCAGTATGCGCGTCTGAGTCTGCAGTTCCAGAGCCAGCTGCGCAGCAGCGCGGGCCTCGCGCTCTACGAGATCTGCGTGCGCTATCTGACCAACCCGAGCCATCTGACGATGCGCGAGACCTGGGAATGGTGGCGGCCGATCCTGTCGGGCACGCCGGACACCGAAGCCGGCGACGAAGCGAAGCGCGAGTACAAGTATTTCAAGCGCGACTACCTGCGCCCGGCCATCGCCGAGGTCAACGCGGTCACGAACATTTTTGTCGAACTCATCGAACATCGCGAGGGTCGGCGCGTTGCCGAAATCCAGTTTCGCGTGACCGAGCGCAAGCAGCCGATGCTCGCGCTCGACGAACATCCGAACGTGTTCGATAGCACGCTGGTCGACCGGATGGTGAAAATCGGCATTCCGCTCAAGGAAGCACAGACGCTTTACGCGGACAGCGAGGAGAACCGGATCCGCGCCGCTCTGCAGATGACCGAGCAGCGCATGCGCAGCACGTCGCTGCCGCCGGTGCGCAGCGCGCCGGCGCTGTTCAAGGATGCGTTGAAGAAAGGCTATGCTCCGCCCGTGGAGGCCCTACCTGCGGGCGGTGTCGCCAGCAAGGCCGCGGCGTCGCCGGCCGACGATCTGAAGGCGCGTCTGCTCGGCGAATACTCGGCTTACCGTCGCAAGCAGGCCTACGAGTTGTACAACGAACAGGGCGAGTCGGAGCGCGATATCGCGCGGCAGTCGTTCGAGGAAGAAGAATTGCCGGGGCTCGGCACGCACATGCGCGACGACTGGCGGCGTCGCGGGCTCGACTCGAAGATCGTCGAAACGGCGTTCTTCGACTGGCTCGCGCGCAGGACCTGGGGTGAACCCACCGACGGCGATCTGCTCGCCTTTACGCTTAGCCAGTCGCGCGCGGCCTGATGGGTCAATGATGGGCTTTAGCGTCGAGGCGGCGGTGCGCGCGCACTGCCCCTCACGTCTTACTTCAGCATCTTCTCAATCTGCAGCAGGATGTCATCGCGCTTTTCGCGCGTGAGGCCTTTCAGGCGCAACTCGAGCCGGTCGTCCCCGTACGACTTCAGGTCGCCAACCGACACACCGCCGAGCTTGATTTCCAGACGTTGCGCATAGCGTTGCCGGCCCGCCGGTTTGGCGCTCTCCGGCGCAGTCGCTCGGCCTTTGACGATGTCGGCGACCTGACGTGTGCTCAGATCGTCGGAAAGGATCCGATTGATCAGTCGCAGCGTCGCATCCGCGCCGCGAGCCGTGTGATAGCGGCCCACCTGATACGCCATGTTCGAGCCGAAGCGGTCAGGGCGCGCGACCATCTCCTGCATCACGGGTTCCGGGAGCTTGGCGATGGACAGCGCGACTGCAACTGTCGATTCGTCGAGCCCGAGGTGTTCGGCCAGTTCCTTCTGGCTCTGGAAATGCCTCTCGTCGAGAAAGCGTCGCCAGACGATGGCGTTGTCGAACACCGTCTGCGAGTCGCGCTGCACGTTGAGGTCGTAGCCGAGCTTGTAGCTCTGTATGCCGATCGGCAGATCGATGACGATCGCCTTCACCGATTCCTTGTTCGCTTCTTTCAGCGCCCGCACCCGTCGGCCGCCGTCACTGACGAAGTAGGTGCCAGGGTTGTCGTAGTCGGGAATGACGTGAATCGCCTGCTGCTGCCCCTGCTTCGCCAGATTGACGGCGAGTTCCGCAATCGACGACTTCACATAGAAGTACCGTGGATTAAACGGACTCGGCTTGATGGTTTTGAGCGCCAGTTCGATGACCTGTCCGGGACGATAGCCGTGTTCGAGCCGCCACGCGCGGTAGGCCGCTGATTCGTTGTCCGGATCGGGAATCTCGACGTCCTGCAGACGTGACGGCACGACTGCCGGAATCGAACGCCCTGCGATTGCGGGAGTGTTCGCCTCGTTTCTGACCAGGCCGTCGATTGCATTCAGACGGTCGAGCGCGGTGCGCTTTTCGCTGCTAGTCGTGTCAGGGCGTGCTTGAAAACCTTTGGCGAACTGGGACGGTTTCATTCAGGGTCCTTTATGCGCATAAATTCACGGGAGCAAGGCGGCGATCTCGTTCGCGCACGCCCGTACTTCGAGCGCGGCGAGCTTCGCGCCGCGGTCATTCATTTGAAGCACCGTTTGCCCTAACGCCATTGCCTGCTTGTAGGCTTCGCGCGTGGGAATCTGGGTCTTAAGGAGAGGGAAGCCCAGTTCTTCGAGCGCGCGCTTCAGCTCGCGCGTGAGCATCCGTTTCTCTTCCGTCTTGTTGAGCAGGAACACCGCGCGCAGATCTTCGTTCATGACCTGCGCTTGCTGGACCAGCTTGACGAGGCCGATGCTCGACCAGTAATCGGCGGGGGACGAGGAGGTTGGGATCACCGCAACGCTTGCCGCGAGCAGAACGACGCCGGAGACTTTTTCGGTGATGGAGGGCGGGCAGTCGACGACGATGATGTCGTAGTCAGCCACGAACTTCTTGATCTCGCGATGGATCTGGCTGCCTGCTTCGGACAGGTTGACGACGGCGAAGGGAATGCCGGTGTCGCCGTCGGATGCAGCGCTGGCCCAGTGAATAAGGGTGTTTTGGCCATCCGCGTCGACGACGAGAACGCGTTTGCCTTTCTCGTGAAATGCAGCGCCGAGATGCATCGCGATGGTGCTCTTCCCGACCCCGCCTTTCTGCTGTGTTACCGCGATGATTTCTGCCGCCAAATTTCACCTCCTCTTTTTAGACGCAAATGGATTTTACCTGGTTGAATTGCTATTTCAAATGATTTAAGTAAGCGAAATTCGGAAATAGGCCATTCGGCAAAGGGTTTATGCGCATAAAGAGGCATCGGAGGTGGGCCCGGGGTCTTGCGCGAGATGCGAGGAAGCGTCGACTGCCTCGTAAGCGTTGCTGATCGTCTTGCGGAGGGGAAGGGAAAGGAGTCTCTGCTCGCGTACCGCGTGCTCGCGCGTCGGCGAGTGTTCGCGATTCGCGGGATGATCCGCTGTGAAAAGGATCTCGCGCATCTGAACGACCAAAGCGGCGTCAGTCTTTATGCGCATAAAGTTCGCGTGGAAAGTGGCCCGGAAAGAGCATTCGCCATGGACTCGCCCGACTCCGCTTTTCCCCGGACCCGGCGGCAAGCGGCAGGTGTGTCGCCGATGCTTCATCAGCGCGGGCATATAGGTTGTTGTTTGTATTGCGCCCGCGCAAGCGCCGCTGAACCAGGCTGCCAGCATTAAGCGGCTCCCACCCGCCCCGAAGGCAGCGCCGGTTTATGCGCATAAACCGACCCACCCCGCCGACCATTCAAACAGCGCGCATGCCAGGCAGCCATCCGCGCCACGCCATCGAGTCACCCGCTAAAATTCTCACACCCTACAAACGGTCACCATCTCCTTCAACGGCACACGCCCTGAACTCAGCCATGATCACCATCTACCACAACCCCCGCTGCTCCAAATCGCGCGCCACCTGCGAGCTAGTCGCGAACACCTACAACCCCGCAAACGAAGTGACGGAAATCGTCGAATATCTAAAGAAGCCGCTCACCGTCGCAGAGCTCAAGAATCTCAATGCTCAACTTGGCTGTCCTGTCCGCGAAATGATCCGCGACACCGAGGCCGAATATAAAGAACTGAATCTTGCCGACCCGTCGCTGACCGATGCTCAGCTCTATGAAGCATTGGCGAAGCATCCGATTCTGTTGCAACGACCGATCGTCGTCAGAAACGGGCGTGCAGTCATCGGCCGGCCGCCGGAGAATGTCGCCACGCTGTTCGCCTGATCGGGCGACCGTCGGAGTAAAAACGATGCGCGCAATGCAGTCTCGAACTGCGGTGTCAGGCTTTGCCCAACAGCGCGGCATCCTTGGTCACGATCTTCGTCGGGATCAGGTGCAGTTCAGTGAACGTATCCGCAATGCGCTGTTGTTCCGCGAGTACGTTCGCATCGACTGGCTTGTAGATATGCGCGTAATGGCGCAAGCCTGATTCGATCACACTCGCGTCGAGCCCTTGAATCGGCGCGAGTTGTGCTGCGGCCTCGCTGTAATGGCCGCGCACCCACTCCCCTTCTTTGCCGACTTCATCGATCACGATCGCGAGGACGTCGCCGTTGCGTTGCGCGAAGGGCCGCGCGCTCAGGAAGAACTGGTGGTGACTCACGATACCTTCGGCATCGGCGAGTTGCCTCGCATTCGTTTGCCGCTTGGCGGCTTCGAGGAACGGATCCCAGATGGCCCACGCATCGACCGCACCGCGCTCGAAGGCCGCGCGTGCGTCGGCGGGCGGCAGATACACGGGTTGAATCTCGCTGAACTGCACGCCGTTCTTCTGCAACGCGGCGACGAGAAACCAGTGCACATCCGAGCCCTTGTTCAGAGCAATCTTCTTTCCCTTCAGATCGGCCAATGTTCTGATTGGCGCGTCCGGATGCACGAGAATGCCTTCGGCGTGAGGCGTCGGAATTTCATACGCGGTATAGACGAAATTCGCACCAGCGGCCTGCGCGAACACGGGGGGCGCCTCGCCCACATAGCCGAAGTCGATGGCGCCGACGTTCAGCCCTTCCAGCAATTGCGGTCCAGCCGGAAACTCGGTCCATCTGACCGTGACGCCGAGTGGCGCGAGCCGCTTTTCGAGCGTGCCGTGCGCCTTCAGCAAGACCAGGGTGCTCGCGGCTTTCTGATATCCGATGCGAAGTTCTTTCGCATGTTCATCGGCGGCAAATGCGGCGGCGGAGAAGCCGGGCAACGCGGCGGCGGCCAGCGTTGCGCCTACGCCTGCAAGAAACGTACGGCCCGTCAGCAGCGGATCACGGGACATGAGAATACTCGTCGAAAATGAATTTGACGGACGCCAGATAATGGTCCGATTGGCTCCGACGATAATTCGTCTGCCGGCCTGGACGAACCGATAAATTCGCATAAGCAAATCATGCGGGAGTAGCGAAGCATTGGCCCAACGCCCAACCATCCCCTCCCGCTACAATCGACCGGCGAAATAGCGCCCTGCGACCACCCGCTCGCGGCTGCATCGATCGACCGAAAACGAAGAGAGGAAAAAAGCCACCGTGCCTGTAACGACAACACTGACACCGTGGGCCGCCCACGACACCCAACTGATCCTGTCGTGCGCGCTAGGACTCGCACTGATCATCATCTTCATCAGCGTGCTGAAGCTCGCGCCGTTCCTGTCGATCCTGGTCGGCACGTTCGCGGCGGGCTTCGCCGCCGGCCTGCCGCTCGAAGCGGTAGCCAGCGCATTCAGCAAAGGCGCCGGCGCGTTGCTCGGTGACGTCGGCATCATCATCGCGCTGGGCGCGATGCTCGGTGCGTTGATGGCCGAATCGGGTGCCGCCGACCGGCTCGTGTCGACGATCCTGGAGCACTCGACCCCGCGCACGCTGCCATGGATGATGGCCGTCGTCGCGCTGCTCATCGGCCTGCCGCTGTTCTTCGAAGTCGGCCTGGTGATGATGGTGCCGATCATCTTCGTGATGGCGCGTCGCTCACAACAGCCGATTCTGCGCATCGCGATTCCCGCGCTCGCCGGCATGACGACGCTGCATGCGCTGCTGCCGCCGCATCCGGGTCCGCTGATCGCGGTGAGCGCGTTGCACGCCGATCTCGGTTTGACGCTGGGCCTCGGCCTGATCGTCGCGCTTCCTGCGGTGATCCTCGCTGGTCCGCTGTACGGCATCTGGCTGTCGAAACGGATGCACGTGGTCGAGCCCGAAGAAATGGGCAAGCTGTTCACCGCGCATCAGAACGGCACCGAGCCGCCGAGCTTCGCGATCTCTCTGATCACGATCCTGCTGCCCGTCATTCTGATGCTCGGCCGCACGGTCGCGAAGCTGCTGCTTAAGCCCGAAACGTTGCTCTTCGATACGCTGAATTTTCTCGGTGAGCCGCTGATCGCGTTGGGCCTCACCGTGCTGTTCGCGGTGATCGTGCTCGGCTGGTCGCGCGGCATGGCGCGCGAGCGCGTCGGCGGGATTCTGCGCAAAAGCCTGCCGCCGATCGCCGCGCTGTTGCTGACGATCGGCGCGGGCGGCGGCTTGAAGCAGGCGCTCGTCGTCGCGGGCATCAGCACGACGATCGGCAAGATCGCGGTCGGCGCGCATATGCCGTTGATCTTGCTCGCCTGGTTGATCGCCGTCGCGCTGCGTCAGGCCACCGGCTCGGCAACGGTCGCCACGACGACGACGGCCGGTATCGTCGCGCCGGTCGTCGCGGGCCTGAGCACGACGCACAATTCGCTGATGGCGCTCGCGATCGGTGCCGGCTCGGTGTTCTTCTGCCATGTGAACGACGCCGGCTTCTGGATGGTCCGCGAATATTTCGGACTCCAGCTTAAACAGACCGTGCTGGTGTGGTCGGTCTTGCAGACGATCGTATCGGTCGTCGGTCTTGCGTTGACGCTCGTGCTGTGGAGCGCGTTGACGTGAGCACGGCGCGCGCGACAGCCTCACCCGTTCGGGCCGCGGGTTGACACGCGCACACAGGAATACGTACGCAGACCTTCCCGCGACGCCAAGCAGGCAACCCGGGCCTCGCGTCGCCAACGACAGGAGTCACCGCCATGCTCGAATTGCGACCAAGCTGCGAAGGCTGCGGCAAATCACTTCCGCCGAACGCGCCCGACGCGATGATCTGCACCTACGAATGCACGTTCTGCGAGGTCTGCGCGCTGACGAAGCTACGCAACGTGTGTCCGAATTGCGGCGGCAATTTCGCGCCTCGGCCGATTCGCACCCGCGCGCAACTCGCGAAACATCCGGCGCGTGCCGACGCGCATCCTGTCGGCATCGATGAAACTTCGCATGCCCGCTTCTTCGACCGCTATCGCGACGTGCCGCCCGGTGAGCGCTGAACTACTGAGCGGCAAAGCTTGAACAGCCATCCTCTTCCCGCCCCCGACGCCTCACTCGTCGCCGCTCACCGCTCCATCCACGCTTGCCGATCCGCCCGCCACATGCGCGGCGACCCGCAGCAGGCGGATCTGTTTGCGATAGTTCCGGCACCCGCTGCAGGTCGGCAGATGCAGGCGGATCGCGAGCCATTCGCCAGTCGACAGCGAGCGGTCGAGCGCATCGGATAGCAGCCGCGTGATGTCCTTACACTTCCCCATTCGCATCCTCGCTGGATAGGCCTTTTTCGCTCAGGCACGTGCGCAGCCGCAGCCGCGCGCGATAGATAAGCACGCTGCAATGATTCGCGTTGATCTGCAGTTCGGCGCAGATCGCTGCGATGTCGAGGTCGAGAAACTCCCGCATCATGAACACGCGTCCGATGTGCTCGGGTAAATGCTCGAGGCACATCTCGAACAGGGTCCAGAACTGCTGCTGGCGCAGTGCGGTTTCGGGTGTCGGCCACGGACGCGGTTTGCTCTCGCGCGACCAGTGGCCGTTGTCCTTGAAGAGCTCGCGATCGAGCAGCGTCTCGCCGTCGAGTTCGGCTTCGAGCGCCGACAGATTGACCGTGCGCTGGCGCGCGCGCAACGTGTCGACGAGCTTGTGGCGCAGGATGCCGAACACCCAGGTCTTGTGCTCCGACTGCGCGGCGAAACGCGCGGCCTGAGTCCATGCGGCGGTCAGCGCCTCCTGCACGGCGTCCTCGGCGGCCGCGGCATCGCGCAATTGCAGACGGGCGAAGCGCACGAGGTCGCGCCGCAATTGCGCGAGATAGATGGGATCGTCGAGCGAGGGACCGCCTGGCTGCGTCACGGCGGGCTCCGTCGCTGCGCTGCAGGTTGCGCGTGTCGTCCTGAAACGTCGTGATTCATGAGCGGATGGTCGTCCTCGCACGGTCTGTGGATGCGTGCGCCATTCTCCCTCACGTTCCTGTTTCAGCGAATCGGTATTGAACATATGCCCCTTGGCAATCGATAGCCCGAGGAGCTTGGTCGCGCGGCACGGCGGTTTATGACAGTCGAGTTCAATTATTGCGAGCTTTCGCATTCAGCACGATGGGAAAAGGGCGGCGTCAAGCAGCCGCGCCTCTCCACCGCCGAGGGACGACCCGCACATCCTAGCGGCTCGGCGCCTTCCCCCCGCCATCGAGTCCGGCGCCCGTGCGCCACACCTGTTTGCCTTTCTCGGACAACTCGCCGCAGCTATGTGTGGCATCGGCTTCGACGCCGTCGACGGCCATCTCGCCGCCCGCCGGCTCCTGCGCGCGTTGCCGGGTCTTCTTGCGCGCGGCGAGCGCTTCGTCGTGGGATTTTCCTGCGTAGTCGAGACTCATGATCCGGTCCTCCAGAATGTCGATCGTGTCCCATTGCCTCAGTTCGGGCGGGCCCGAAGGCATGCTTGATTGACAAGGCAAAAGTTCCACTTATCCACAAGGTTATTCAGCGAATCTGTGGATAACTTTTCGAGCAGCGAGGTTATCCACCGATACCCGTCGCAAGAACCCTTCCTGTTACGCTATCGCCTCGCCAAATCCGCCAGCGCCCAGGCGTTTCGCGCGGCTTTTGCCTATGATGGACACTCCGTACTTTGCGCGTCGAGCGCCTTACCTGAGGAAGCGAACATGGCCTATCACATTGCAGTGGTCGTCGGCAGCCTGCGGCGAGACTCGTTCAATCGACACCTGGCTCAGGCGGTGATTTCCCTCGCTCCGGCCGATTTCACCTTCGAATACATCGATATCGGTTCCTTGCCGCTGTACTCCCAGGACTACGACGCCGACTATCCCGAAGCCGGCAAGAAGCTCAAGGAGCGCGTGCAAGCCGCGGACGGTCTGCTGTTCGTGACGCCCGAATACAACCGCTCGATACCGGGCGTGCTGAAAAACGCGCTCGACTGGGGCTCGCGGCCGTGGGGCACGAATTCGTGGGGCAACAAACCCGGCGCGGTGCTCGGCACCTCGGTCGGCGCGACCGGCAGCGCGCTCGCTCAGCAGCATCTGCGCAACGTGCTCGCCTATCTCGACGTCGCGACGATGGGACAGCCCGAGGTGTTCATCAAGCACGATCCGTCGGTGATCAACGAAAAAGGCGAGATCGTCAACGACGGCACGCGCAAGTTCCTGCAGACGTTCATGGACCGCTACGTCACGTGGGTCAAGCGGCACGGAGCGGTGTAGCCGGGCCCCGGTCCCGCTGACCGGCGCCCTGACCATCCGCCGACGCAACGACGCAAAACGACAAGGCGCGCGCCGCGTGAGGCGGCCGCGCCCGTTTCGCCCGGCGCGACGCCAGCGCGAGATGCACTGGCGGCAACGCCGAATCCGGCCAGACCGGCCGGCCTCGACTACACGTGATGATGCCCGGTCACGCGTTCCCACCCATGACGCACCGCGAGCTTGAAGCGCTCCCACGTGCTGTCCGGCGACGTGGTTTCCCAATGGCGGCGTGCTTCGGGCTCGATCTCTTCCCACGGACGATCGCGGAATCGCGCGTCCCGACCGATTTCCGCGCCGTAGCGATAGGCCGGCACATAGTCTTCGTAGCGCGCGTTCGCGGCCGCGTACTGCTCGTCGTAGTGCGTGCGGAAATCTTCTTCGTACTCCAGATATTCGTTCGGCATCTGGGCGCCGGGACCGGTGCCCGGCTGTCCGCCTTCGGGGACGATGTCGGACGGCTGCATCACCGCGCCCGAACCCGGCACGGAGCCGGCGGCGATCGCGCCGCGTCCCGCATCGCCGGCGAGCGGATCTACGATGGGTTCGTTGAGCGGATCGTTGATCGGCCGTTCGCTGATCGGCGGCACCGCGAACGGCTCGGCGCTAATGCCGATGCCGACCGGCGGCACCGCGCTCAGCGGATCGGCTGGCGGTGTGGCGCGGGGTTGCATGGTGTCGGCCGCGTTCGTACCGCTCACCGAAGTGGCGCCCGTCGCGCCGGCAATGCCTGTCGATTCCGTCACGCCGGCGGCACCCGCCGCACCCACCGCGCCGCGGCTCGAACTCACGCCCGCAGCCCCCGGTGTCGCAGCGGTGTCCCGCATCCCCGGCCTCGCGCCCGCCTCGGTCGTCACGCTCGACGTGCGGGGCGTGCCCGGCATCACCGCGCCGATGCCCAGCTCATCGAGCACCGAGTGGTCGCGCCCGGTTCCGACCGGCACTTCCGCTTCGGGCAGGCGGTCACCGATATCGGTCGCGCCGAGCCGTACCAGCGTATTGCGCGCCAGCTCCGCATGCGACTGGCTCGCCGCATGGACGCACAGGAGCACCGCGCCGCGCCGCATCGCCTCGGCATAGCGCTCGGTGTCCGACGGGCGCGGGCCGGTCGAAAACAGGCTGGCGAGAAAGCGCTCGATATTCGCGAGCACGCCCGCGTTGGCGACTTCGCCAGTGGCCGAGCCTACCGATGGTTCGGCGTTCGCCTGTAACTCGATCGTCTCGCGCGCAAAGCCGGTTTGCACGAGCGTGTCGCGGGCGGTTTCAGCCTGCATGTAAGTGTCGAATAAACCAATCACGGTATGTTGCATGGTTGTCTCCCGACATGTTCTGCTGGACCGGGCGGCGCCCGAGGCGTCGTCCCCTTGCTGTCCTCGGGCACGCAACCTTCATGCCCTCGCACCACCGCGCGGCGGTGCCGCGTCCCACCCGCGGCCGCGCTGCCCGGCGCGCTACGCGTTACGCGGGCTGATGATGCAAAAGCGCGGCGTATCACGGCCGCGCTTTTTACAAGGTCTGGTAAATGACGCCGGGATGACGCCGAGCTCAGGTATCGGCCGGATGCGCGGCCGCGTCGGCGCTCGTTCGCAGCGCGTCGTGCTGGATCGATTCGAGCAGCTGCTCGAGCAGTCCGATATCGAATGGCTTGGACAGCACGCGCACGTTCACGTGCCGCGCGCGGTCGAGCTCTTCCGCGTAGCCGGTGACCAGAATGACCGGCAGCCGAGGGTCGAACCTGAGCACCGCTTCGGCCAGGTCGATACCGTTCATCTTGCCCGGCATGTGAATGTCCGACAGCACCAGATCGAACGGCAGCGGCTCGCCGGTTCCCGCACGCGTCGCGCGGGCGTCGTCGAGCACGCGCAGCGCCGTGTCGGCGTTGAATACGCAGGTGACCTGGTGCCCCATCATCTGCAGCAGCGCCTCGGTGCCGGCGGCAACTTCTTCGTTGTCCTCGACCAGCAGCACGCGCAGACCCTGCGGCCCGCCGCTGTCGGGTGCGAGCGCTTCGGCCGGTCCGGACGTCTGCGGCGCGCTCGACGCGCGCGGCAGATAGAGCCGCACCGAGGTGCCCGCGCCGATCGCGCTGTCGATGGCCGCGAGCCCGCCCGAGCCCTCGCAGAACGCGAAGACCTGCGGCAGCCCGAGTCCCGTGCCCATGCCTTTGGGCTTGGTCGTGAAAAGCGGCTCGAACGCGCGCGCGAGCACGTCGGGCGCCATGCCGGCGCCGGTGTCTTCGAGCGACAGTTGCACGAACTCGCCGGTCAGCGGAAAGCCGTCCTCGTGACGGAACACGACGTTGCTCGCGCGCACCGTGAAGCGCCCGCCGTTGGCCATCGCATCGCGCGCATTGACGGCGACGTTGATCAGCGCGAGTTCGAGCTCGGCGACATCGACGCGCACCGGCCAGGTATCGACGCCGCTATCGACCACGAGCGACACCTTCGCGCCGAGCGACGCGCGCAGCAACTCGCGGCACGACGGCAACCAGCGTGCGAGCGACAGCGTCTCGGTGCGCAGCGGCTGCTTGCGAGCGACGCCGAGCAGCTGCCGCGTCAGCGACTGGCCGCTCTTCAACGCACGCTCCATCGCCGACATTTCGCGCTCCAGACCGCCGATGCCGCGCCGCCGCATGATCTGCACGTTGGCCGACAGGATCATCAGCAGGTTGTTGAAGTCGTGCGCGACGCTGCCGACCAGCGTGCCGAGCGCTTCCATCTTGCGCGACTGGCGGTACGCGGATTCGATCGAGCGGCGCATCGAGGCCTCGGCCTGCCAGCGCCGCCACGCTTCCTGTTCGGCGCCGAGGCGGCGCAGCGACAGCCAGATCACGCACCACAGCGCGATCGACGGCGTGAACATCGACAGGATCAGCACGCTCAGGTGCCTGTACCAGCCAGCCCAGATCGCCGACGTGCGATAGCCGCACAGCACGTAGACCGGATACGAGCCGACGTGCCGGAACGCGACGATCACGTCGCCCTCGGCAAAGCTCGAGTGCATCCGCACGACGCCGGAGCGCTGCCCCTGCTGGACCGCCTGGGCGAACGGCGAATCGGCCGCGAGCGCGGTCGGCTCGCGCGGGCCGCGCGGGTAATACGCGAGCACCGCGCCGTCGGTACGCACGAGGCTCAGGATGATCGGCGTGTCGTCGCTGTTGCCGAGCAGCTCGCGATAGAACGCGTCGAAATAGCTGGGCCGCAGCGCAATCGACACGACGCCCGCGAACGAGCCATTGGGCGCCTGACGCTCGACGCCCATGTTGAAAACCTGCTCGCCGCTGACGTGCCCCGTCATCACCTTCGACACCTGTTCGAGCACGTTGCCGTCGCGGATGCCGACGAAATCGTCACGCTCGCCGATCGAAATCTCCGGCGACGGATACAGGCGGCTGCTCGCGAGCAGCGCGCCCTGCTGGCCGAAGATCGACACCGAGGCCACCTGCGGATAGCCGCCGCCCAGCGTGCGCAGCTTGTCGTGAATCGTGTGTTCGCGCGCGCGGACGCCGTCGTCGTCGAGGCCCTCGGCCAGATCGACGATGCGCGAGTTCAGGGTCTCGTTCATGTCGAACACCTTCAACGCGTGTTCCTCGGCGACCCGCACCGTGCGCAGCGCCAGATCGGTCGCGTCGGCCTCGCGCGAGCGCAGATCGCTAAATGCCATCGCCGCGACGTAGACGAACGGCAGCACGATCGCCGCGACCAGCAGTGCGATCAGCGTGATGCGACGCACCTGGAAATTCTGTTCCGGCACGGCGGGAAACGACGCGTCGTCCTGCTCGGGGGCAGGACGACGCGAAAGGCGGCCCGCGCGCGCGGAGTCGACCCGGTCTGATGTCATTGTCGTTGACGCGAAAAGTCGTTCGAATCTGGCAGCCCCGTATCGGGCCGTTGCCGGCGCCATGCCGCCTTCAGAACAAGCATAGACGCAGCGCGGGAAAAATTGCCGCAAAGCGAGGGGGTCGGGCGTCCGCCGTGGCGGCCGCTCTTTAAGAGCGGCTTTAAAACAGCGACGAATCGGGAAGCGCAAACGTACACAAAAGTATAAACATGAAACAATGTTAGTTCAGACGATAGAACTATTTCTGAAATTAGCCTAGCATAGAAACAGATCGTTACCGTCAGCGATTCTGGCGAGTTGCTTTTGCGCGGCTTTGCTTCGACAATTCTCGCCACGATAAAAGGGCCGTTGTCATACCTGCGCGCCGGATCATCCAGGTCTGTCAAACGCGTCCTGCTGCATTCGCACCCCTCTCGTCAAAGGCAATTGCAATTCGACAGGCGCCACCGTACCTGAGCGCGCGTCGATGGGCGGCTCGCGAAGGCGCGCCGCCATCCGCTGTCGGGACGAACGGAAAACGCAAACAACCAGGTGCGCAAAACGCGCAGACGAACGAGCCGATTCCTTTATCCGAGCTGCCCAAACTCCCCGACCCGCCGTTGCCATGCTGCCCATTGTGATCGCCGACGATTCGCTGCTCGCCCGCAAGTTGCTCACGAAAGCACTGCCGCCGGACTGGGCCGTCGAGGTGTCCTACGCGACGAACGGGCGCGAGGCGCTCACGCTGTATCGCGAGGGCAAGGCATCGGTGATGTTCCTCGATCTGACGATGCCGGACATGACCGGCTACCAGGTCCTCGAAGCGTTGCAGCACGAGGACCTCAATACCTTCGTGATCGTCGTTTCCGCCGACGTGCAGCCGCTCGCCCAGACGCGCGTGCGCGAGCTCGGCGCGATTGCGTTCATCGCCAAGCCGGTGACGCCGGAGGCGGTCCTGCCCATCCTCAAGGAGTACGGCTTGTATGTCTGAGCCCGCCTTCACCGAAGACCAGCGCGACGCGCTGCAGGAAATCGCCAATCTCGCGATGGGCCGGGCAGCGACGCGGCTCGCGGCGCTGCTCGATGCGTTTATCGAGCTGTCGGTGCCGCGCGTGCGGATGGTCGCGGTGAGCGACGCGGCGCGCACGCTGCGCGAGATGACCCACATCGACGACACGGTCAGCGCGGTGCGTCAGGGCTTTCGCTCGGACATCAAGGGCGAGGTGCTGGTGATCTGTCGCAGCGACAGCATCGCGCAGCTGTGTTCGCTGGTGAGTGACCCATACGCGCGCTCGAGCTACGAGGCGGTCAGCGAGCGCGAACTGATGCTCGACGTGGCGAACCTGCTGTCGGGCGCTTGCGTGTCGTCGATACTCGACCAGCTCGGCCGCACGCCGGTGTTTTCCGCGCCGGGCATGCTCGGCGAGATGCTGACGCTCGACCAGGTGTTTCAGCCCGGCGTGCTGCAATGGCAGGTGGCGCTCCTCGTCGAAGTGAACTTCGCGCTCGAACATCAGAGTTTTCGCGCGCATCTGGTGATGCTGATGGCCGAAGACTCAATCCGTCACATGAACGAAGCGCTCGACGCGCTGCTGTCCAGTCTATGAACGTCTCCGTGGAATCGTTGAGCGACCTCGTGGTCGAGCGGGTCGGTTTTGGCATCTTCGTGCTCGACCGCGAACTGAACGTGCTGATGTGGAATCGCTTCATGCAGGACCATAGCGGCCTGTCGGCGGAGCAGGTGGTCGGCCGTTCGATCTATGAGAACTTTCCGGAGCTGCCGCGCGTGTGGCTGTCGCGCAAGATCGAGAGCGTGTTCCAGCTCGGCAGCTTCGCGTTCAGTTCGTGGGAGCAGCGTCCGTATCTGTTCAAGTTCGATCACGACCGGCCGATCACGGGCGGCGTCGACTTCATGCAGCAGGACTGCACGTTCATGCCGCTGATGCGCGGTCGCGAAGTGGTGGCCGTGTGCGTGACGATCTCCGACGTCACGCATGTGAGCATCGTGCAGCGTGAACGCGAGGAGGCGGTGGCGAAGCTGCAGGAGTACGCGAATCGCGACGGGCTGACCGGCATCGCGAACCGGCGCTTCTTCGAAGCGCGGCTGCGCGACGAGTTCACGCGCTGGCAGCGCTACGGCGGCGACATGTCGATGCTGCTGTTCGACCTCGATCACTTCAAGAAGATCAACGACCAGTTCGGTCACGGCGTCGGCGATACGGTGCTGCGCGTGATGGCGCAGCGCGTCGCCGGCGTGGTTCGCGCGCAGGACACGTTCGGGCGCTTCGGCGGCGAGGAGTTCGCACTGCTGCTGCCGTGCACGCCGCTCGACGACGCGATGCTGGTCGCGGAGAAGATTCGTCGCGTGATCGAGGAAACGCCGGTCGAGCTGATCGGCACCAGCGTGCCGGTCACGGCGAGCTTGGGCGGCGCGTCGGCGCGCGAGGGCGTGCCCGCCTACGACGTCCTGATCAACGAGGCCGACGCGGCGCTGTATAGCGCCAAGCGCCAGGGCCGCAACTGCGCGGTCGCGTTCCGCCTCGCGGGGGCCTGATCCGCTAGCGGTGGCGGCGCTGTCGAGCCCGCCGCGCCGCGCCCGGCGGCCTTCCTTCCCGTATCCCCATCGACCGGCGAAACTGCGGTCACCGGCAAAGATTGCTATACTTTTCGCCGTTTCCGGCCACCTGGCCGGATGTGTCGCGCGTGTCCGCGCGCGCGGGCCAATGCCCTGCGGGTCGGCATAAAAACCTCTTTGATCGCCTTTCAGCGGGCGCCTCCAGCGGAGATCGTCTTGGCTGTTTCCAATCTTGTCGTGGACGATACTGAAATCGACGCCGCTGCCGCCACGTCCGGCAGCTCGTTTTATCTCGCGATGCGCATCCTGCCGGCGGCGCAGCGCGATGCGATGTATCAGGTCTACGCCTTCTGCCGCGCGGTCGACGACATCGCCGACAGCGACCTGCCGCGCGCCGAACGCGCGGCCGGGCTCGAGCAGTGGCGCGCCGACATCGACGCGTGCTACACCGGCCAGCCGCGCGCGTCGTTGCGCGCGCTGACGCGGCACATTCACACGTTTCATCTGCAACGCGAGGATTTCCACGCGATGATCGACGGCATGGCGATGGACGCCGCCGCCGACATCTGCGCGCCCGACGACGCCACGCTCGACCTCTATTGCGACCGCGTCGCGAGCGCGGCCGGCCGTCTGTCGGTGAGGATATTCGGGATGCGCGACGAGCCGGGCCGGCTGCTCGCGCACCATCTCGGCCGCGCGCTGCAGCTCACCAACATCCTGCGTGATATCGACGAAGACGCCGACATTAACCGCTGCTATCTGCCGCGCGAGTTGCTGGCGCGCGAAGGCATCGCGACCACGGACCCGCGGCAGATCGCCGACGATCCGTCGCTGCCGCGCATCTGCGCGACGCTCGCCGAGCGCGCGAAGCGGCACTTCGCCGAGTCCGACGCGATCATGGATCGCGAGCCGCGCGCTCAGGTGCGCGCGCCGCGCATCATGTCGGGCGTCTATCGCGTGCTGCTCGAGCGCACGCTGGAGCGCGGCTTCGACGTTCCGCGCACGAAGGTCAGCAAGCCGAAGCTGCGCCTGCTGTGGATCGTCGCGCGTTACGCGCTTTTCTGAGCTGATGCCGAAGCTCGTCCATGTGGTCGGCGCGGGCGTAGCCGGGCTCGCCGCCGCCGTGCAGTTGCAGCGGCGCGGCGCGCGGGTCGTGCTGCACGAAGCGCAGGATCACGCGGGCGGCCGCTGCAGTTCGTACTACGACGCGCAGCTCGGCGCGACGCTCGACAGCGGCAATCACATCGTGCTGTCGGCCAACACCGCGACGCTGAACTACGTGCGCGCGATCGGCGCCGCCGACGAGCTGGTCGGCCCCGCGCAGCCCGAGTATCCGTTCATCGATCTGGCCACGGGTTCGCGCTGGACCGTGCGTCTGTCGCCGGGGCGCTTGCCGTGGTGGATTTTCGATGCGCGCGCGCGCGTGCCGAATACGGCGCCTTCCGACTACCTGTCGCTCGTGCCGCTGCTGTTCGCGAAGCCCGGCCGCAGTGTCGCGCAGACGATGCGCTGTGACGGTCCGCTGTGGGACCGGCTGCTGCGGCCGCTGTTGCAGGCGCATCTGAATCTGGAGCCGCGCGACGCGTCGGCCGAGCTGACCGGCGCGCTGGTGCGTGAAACGCTGCTCGCGGGCGGGCTCGCGTGCCGGCCGCTCGTCGCGCGCAACGGTCTTGGCAGCGCGTTCGTCGATCCGGCGCTGCGGCTGCTGCAACATGGCGGCGCGACGATCCGGCTCGGCTCGCCTCTGCGTGACATCACGTTCGCGGCCGACCCGGCGCGTGTGCAGACGCTGCATTTCGCCGACGACAGCATCGCGCTCGGCGCGAACGAGGCGGCGATTCTCGCGCTGCCGCCCGACGCCGCGGCGGCGCTGGTGCCGGGTTTGCGCGCGCCGACGCGTTTCGCGGCCACGCTGAACCTGCATTTCGCGGTCGAGCCGCCGTTCGGCACACCGCAGATCACCGCGCTGCTGAACGGAACGGCCGACTGGCTGTTCGCGTTCGACGACCGCCTGTCGGTGACGCTCAACGGCGCCGAGCGGCACCTGAGCACGCCGCACGACGCGCTCGCGGCAACCGTCTGGGCCGAGCTCGCGCGGGCCGTGAATCTGCCGCTCGCGCCGCTGCCGCGCTGGCAGGTGGTGGCGCACCCGCACGCGATGTTCGCCGCGTTGCCCACACAGGAGACATTGCGGGCGGGCACACGCACTCGCTGGAACAATTTGCTGCTCGCGGGCGACTGGACGGCCACCGGCCTGCCCGCGATGCTGGAAGGCGCGATCCGCTCAGGCCAGAAGGCCGCGGATACGCTGCTGAATCAACCGATGGAACGCAGATGAACGACTTATCTCAAACCCAGCCGCTCGACGCGGTGCTGCCCGACGCCGCCGATGCGGCGCTGAACCCGGCCGAAGCAGCCGTGGTTGCCAACGCGCCCGCCGTGGCGGACGCATCGGCAACCGCAACCCCCGCGCCCGCGCAAGACGCCGGCGCGAGCGCGCTCGACGCATCGATCACGCGCGCGACCGATGCGATCCTGGCCGCGCAGCAGCCCGACGGCCATTGGGTCTACGAACTCGAAGCCGACGCGACGATTCCGGCCGAATACGTGCTGCTGGTCCACTATCTCGGCGAAACGCCGAACCTCGAACTCGAGCAGAAGATCGCGCGTTATCTGCGCCGCATCCAGTTGCCGAACGGCGGCTGGCCGCTCTTCACCGACGGCGCGCTCGACGTCAGCGCGAGCGTGAAGGCGTACTTCGCGCTGAAGATGATCGGCGACCCGGTCGACGCCGAGCACATGGTGCGCGCGCGTGATGCGATCCTCGCGCACGGCGGCGCGGAACACGTGAACGTGTTCACGCGCATCCTGCTCGCGCTGTTCGGCGTGGTGTCGTGGCGCGCGGTGCCGATGATGCCGGTCGAGATCATGCTGCTGCCGATGTGGTTCCCGTTCCATCTGTCGAAGGTGTCGTACTGGGCGCGCACGGTGATCGTGCCGCTGCTCGTGCTCAACGCGAAGCGGCCCCTCGCGCGCAACCCGCGCCGCGTGCGCATCGACGAGCTGTTCCGCGGTGCGCCGGTGAACACCGGCATGAACGAGCGCGCGCCGCATCAGCATGCGGGCTGGTTCGGCTTTTTCCGTTGTGTCGATACGGTGCTGCGCGCGGTCGATGGCCTGTTGCCGAAGGCGACCCGCGAACGAGTGATCCGCGCGGCGGTCGCGTTCGTCGACGAACGGCTGAACGGCGAGGACGGCCTCGGCGCGATTTTCCCGGCGATGGCCAACTCGGTGATGATGTACGACGTGCTCGGCTATCCGGCCGATCATCCGCATCGCGCGATCGCTCGCAAGTCGCTCGACAAACTGCTCATCGTCAAGGACGACGAAGCGTATTGCCAGCCATGTCTGTCGCCGGTGTGGGACACGTCGCTCGCGGCGCATGCTTTGCTCGAAACCGGCGAGGCGCGCGCCGAACAGGCGGCCGAACGCGGGCTCGCGTGGCTGCGTCCGCTGCAGATTCTCGACGTGCGCGGCGACTGGATTTCGCGCCGCCCGAACGTGCGGCCGGGCGGCTGGGCGTTCCAGTACAACAACGCGCATTACCCGGACGTCGACGATACCGCGGTGGTCGCGATGGCGATGCATCGCTCGGCGGCGCTCACGCAATCCGATGTGGATCGCGACGCGATTGCCCGCGCGCGTGAATGGGTGGTCGGCATGCAGAGCAGCGACGGCGGCTGGGGCGCGTTCGAGCCGGAAAACACGCAGTACTACCTGAACAACATCCCGTTCTCGGACCACGGCGCGCTGCTCGATCCGCCGACCGCGGACGTGTCGGGCCGCTGTCTGTCGATGTTCGCGCAGATCGGCGAACTGCCGCAAAGCAGCGAACCGGCGCAGCGCGCCTTCGACTACATGCTGCAGGAGCAGGAATCGGACGGCAGCTGGTACGGCCGCTGGGGCCTGAATTACATCTACGGCACGTGGACCGCGCTGTGCTCGCTGAACGCGGCCGGCTTGCCGCACGACGACCCGCGCATGCGGCGCGCGGTGCAATGGCTCGTGTCGATCCAGAACGAGGACGGCGGTTGGGGCGAGGGTGGCGAGAGCTACAAGCTCGACTATCGCGGCTACGAGCGCGCGCCGAGCACCGCGTCGCAGACCGCGTGGGCGCTGCTCGGGCTGATGGCGGCGGGCGAGGTCGGTCACGACGCGGTGGCGCGCGGGATCGACTATCTGCAGCGTGAGCAGCGCGAGCATGGGCTGTGGGACGAAACACGCTTTACCGCGACCGGCTTTCCGCGCGTGTTTTATCTGCGCTACCACGGATATCGCAAGTTCTTCCCGCTGTGGGCGCTCGCACGCTTCCGTCATTTGAAGCGCAATGGGCTCACGCGCGTCACGGTCGGGATGTGACGGATGTCGGTGTCGATGATGCCGTCCGTCGGGACGGGCGCTAACAGCTTGCCGGTGATCGTCGTGACGGGCATGGCGTTCGAAGCGCGCATCGCGCGCGGCGACGGCAGCGAGCGCGTCGAGGTCGTGTACGCGGCGCGCGCCGATCTGCTCGAGCGCGCGCTGAACGCGGCGCTCGCGCGCGGCGCCGCGGGGATCGTCAGTTTCGGCACGGCCGGCGGCCTCGCGCCGGATCTGGAGCCGGGCGCGCTGATCGTCGCGGATGCGGTGCATGGGCCGTCTGGACGCATCGATACGGATCGGCAATGGGCGGAACGCATTGCCGCAGCCGTGACTGACCGCAGGATGGCCGAAGGGCTCGCGGGACGCGTGCGCCGCGGCGCGATGGCGGCGGTCGCCGCGCCGCTGATCACCGCCGAAGACAAACGCGCACTGCACGAATCGACCGGCGCGCTCGCGGTGGACATGGAATCGCACATCGCGGGCGCGACCGCTGCCGCGCACGGTCTGCCGTTCGCCGTGTGCCGCGCGGTCGTCGATCCGGCCTGGCGTACACTGCCGCCGGCCGCGACGGCGGGGTTGCGCGACGACGGCAGCACCGCCCTCGGGCCGATTCTGCGCGAATTGCTGCGGCAGCCGTCGCAACTCGGCGCGCTGCTGCGCCTTGCCGCCGATGCGCGCGCCGCGCGGACTACGCTGGTCGAGGCGCGCAATGCCTTGGGGAAGGGCGGCGTGCTACGGGTCGCGGGCGTCGACAATGACGCGCCGGGGAAGGGCGCTTAGCCGTTCGAACCGCGTCCGCCTGGTCGTGAGGTTCGGCGAACCGATGCATGCGCCGATGTAGAACGCTGCTCAGCTGTTGACCACCTGCGCCATGGATCGTTCGCCGCGATGCACTCACGGCGCTTTTGCGTCGCCCTCGGTCACCGTGTCAACCTGAATAGCGGGCAGCCCTGACGGTACAGCGTTGGAGCCGACATGCCCGGTGACATGCACGATGCTGTTCTGCAGCTTCATTGCCACGGCACGGTCGATGCCGACGAGCTGCCAGATCTTCGTGCCGCTGGACACGACCGGATAGGTGAACGGCTCGTTGCCGCGAATCGTCAGGGTGCCTTGTACCTCCACCATGTCACCGATATGCGGCGTGTCGGCGCAGGCCGTGCCAACGCCAAGGACGAGCAGGGAAAGAAGCAGTTGTCTGAGCATGAAGGCGGAAGAGGTCGGTCAGGTGCCCGGTGGGAAGCTTTCGCTTGCGGCTATCTTGCTTGAAAAAAGCCGTCCCCGAAAGGGACGGCTTCTGCAATGCAGCTCGCGCAAAATGGTCGCGCCGCTGCGTTCCGGCGTTACTGCACGACCACCGACAACGTCACACCGGGCGGAAGCGTCACCGTTTCCTGATACTTGCCCGAAATGTTCGCGCGCACGGCCGGGAAGCTGGCGTAGCCGAGCAAAACGCCCGGTGATGCGGACGGCAGATCACGAGTCTTCTTCGACGGATCGATGGAGGGCAGCGTGAAGCCACCTTCCGCGCGCGACGGGAATGCGTACAGGCTCATGTTCGCGCCGAACGGCACTTGCCCGCTGGCGGCGACCGTGAAGTGCCGCAACTCCTGTGCGACGCTGGAGTCCGGGCGGACCTGCTTGATGGCGTCGTTCAGCACGTCTATCGATGCCGTCGCATTCTTGTCGTTCAGAAGGGTCTTGTAGAAGGTCAGACCGAGCTGGCGATTCAGAAAGCCGCCGAACGAACCGTTCGTCGTGTAGCTGTCGCAGGTCGTGTCGGCCGGGTCCCACGTCGTCAGGCCGCAGGTATAGCTGCCGTGGCCGTTGTACGTCAGATACTGGGGCAGTCGATTGTCTCGCACCGAGTTGTAGGTGGGGTCGATATTAAAGCTCACCCAATCTTCCATCATCATGGCCGTGGTCTCTTCGAGCCACGTGTCATACGCGTACTGGGTGCCCATCAGCATGTCGCGACGGTAGAAGTTCTGCATGTGCGTACTCTCGTGCGCCATGACGGTCTGCATCGCCTGCATGCCCGCGGTACCAGCCAGATACAGGGTCTCGGAATCCAGATAGAGCGAAAGGTCCGAATTGCTGACGGCCGTAGCGCCGCTACCCTGGTTGACGAAGTTATTGATGGCCCAGAAGTAACCGACCGTCCCATAAGGCTGGCCATCATGGTTGAAGTTCGCCACGACGAGGTCCACCGGTTGGGCTCCGGGAATCATGCCCGACATGGTGACCGTACCCCAGAAAGGACCGCCCACGCCCGTGACCATGTCATAGACGCCTCCGGCGCCCGCGTAATTCTGCAGGAGCGTGTTGACGATGGTCGGAGTGATTTTTCCGGTGCCGTACTCAGTCGTTTCGACCCACAGGTTGACCTTCGTGCCGTCGGAAGTCGTGGTCGTGGCTTCGAGCGTCATGTGACGCTGGGTGTAATCCATCAGCCAGAAGTCGCGCGTGTCGCCGATGTTGTAGGTGGCCACGGTACGTTGCACTGCACCGATCACCTCGGCCGAGGCCGCGGCGCCCGCCGTCGATGGCTTGTTCACCAGCGCTTTCCAGCCGTTGGTGTTGAACTCGTGGACCGCCGCCATGTGCGGGTCTTCGCCGGTCGACGGGTGGGTTGCCGCGTTGGCGACGACGTCGGCTGACGACATCACGCTTGCGCTGACCGGCACCGCCGACATGGCCTGGCTGCTGCCTTCGTTGGTGAATACGAGCGTCGCGGTGCGTCCCGTCGCGCCGTTGATGGCGATGGTGACGGTATCGTTCTGCGCGCTGCTGTTGACTGCTTGCCACAAGCCCACGCCGCTACCGGAGTAGGTCGAGTCGTCGGCCGCACCGCAGTTGGTGCATGCGGCGTGGAGCTTGCCGTCAGCTGACGGGGTGAAAGTAGCCGGCGGAGTCGGGGAAACCGGAGCAGGGGACACCGGGGCTGGGGAAGCCGAAGTTGGCGAACCGGTGTTCGTAGTGCTGGAGGTGCGGGTGCTGCCGTCGCCACCTCCACCGCCACCGCATGCTGAGAGGCCTGCGGCCAGGGTAAGTGTCGCGATTAACCCGAAAACAGATTTCGAACGTTTGATAGACATCCTCGTTTTTGCCCTCGTACGGCTTGGTTGGTTTAAAGGTTTTTGGTTTTTTTGGGTGCGGCAGGCCTTGTGCGAGCGCCGACGGCACTCAATTGTTATCGGCAGAAAACAATTTGTAATTGAGGGGTAAGGAACGCTGTCCACTCCAAATAGAGGGCGCCATCGAAAAGGCGCCCGGTGACGCCCTTTTGTGTATCTAAGGAAGGGCTTGGGAGGGGCGGCGCGTTGCGGAAAACGACGCTCGCTTGAGGTGGCGGTGCGGCTGCGCGGACGGTGTCGCGCAGCATCGCCTATCGGGCCGATTAATTATGCAATTGTTGAAATACTAGGGAAAACCCTTAGCTTTGGTACAATGCTAGTGTTAACCCTAGGTCATGGCGCGTGACGCGTCCGGCCCGGGAGCCTCAAACGCGGAGTACCAGATGAATTTTCATACGAGAAAGTGGGTCAAGCCCGAAGACCTGAATCCCAACGGCACCTTGTTCGGCGGCAGCCTGCTGCGCTGGATCGACGAGGAAGCCGCGATTTACGCGATTTCCCAGCTGGACAACCAGCGGGTCGTGACCAAGTTCATGTCCGAGATCAACTTCGTCAGTTCGGCACGCCAGGGTGACATCATCGAACTGGGCATGACCGCCACGCATTTTGGCCGCACGTCGATCACGCTGCGCTGCGAAGTGCGCAACAAGATCACCCGCAAGAGCATTCTGACGGTCGAGAAAATGGTGTTCGTCAATCTCGACGAAAACGGCGATCCGGCGCCGCATGGCCGCACGCGTATCCGTTACGCGGACGAGCAGTTCGCCCACTATCGCGCGAACTCCAGGCCGGTGCCGCAACCTGCATCAGTCGTTGCGGTCGAGGAAGATCGGGTCGCGGCGCGCAGCGAGGTCGACAGCCTGCACTGAGCGGGCTGCTGCGAAGCCCGCCGATTTGCTCGGGCGAGGTTTTGGCTGTATTTCCACGCGGGGCGCCCATCGATGGCGCCCCGCTGTGCTTTGGACCGCTGGACTTGAAGCGCCAAGGCACGGGCCTGCGCGGCGCCCGGGCCTCCGGAGCTCCCTGGAACGTTATTGCGGGGCCGATGCCGGCGCGGCAGGCGCGGCTGGCGTAGCAGGTGCAGCTGGCGTAGCGCCCGCGGCGGTGTCGCCCGGATCGGAGTAGTTCGGCAGATCTCCGCTGGGCGCGCTGGTCGCGCCGCCCGACGCTCCGTTTGGCGCAGGTGCGGACTCTCCCGGATCGCTGTAATTCGGCAGCGCGCCCGGCGCGCTCCTGGCCGCGCCGCCCGCTCCCGAAGCCCCGTTCGGCGCCTCGCCCTGATCGCTGGGATCGGAGTAATTCGGCAGTCCGCCCGCCGGCGCGCCGCCCGCAGGCGCAGCCGGGCCCGTATCGCCGTGATCGTCGTACTCCGGCAGCGGTGGAGGGTTATTGCTCGTGCCGCGCAGACGCGTGAGGCGCTGCTGCACATAGGCATCACGCACGAACGAGTATTTGTCGAGCGCAGCCTGCTCCAGCAGCGTGGTCGCGCCGAGCAGATCCGAGCGCGTGCTCACGAACTGCAGCACGTACAGCGGATTGCGCGTCGCGGGTTCGATATAGTTCAGCGGATTGAACTTCACGTCGACGATGAGCCCCATGCTGTCGCGCACCGTGCTCGGCCCGAACAGCGGCAGGACCAGATACGGACCCGACGGAATGCCCCAATGCCCGAGCGTCAGACCGAAGTCCTGCTGATGCTTGGGCAGCCCGGCCGGCGTCGCCCAGTCGAGCAGGCCGCCAATACCAAACACCGAGTTGAATGCGAAGCGCACGATGTCTTCGGTCGCATCGGTGATTTTCAGTTGCAGCAGGTTGTTCGCGGCGTTGGTGAGGTCACCGAGGTTCGAGAAGAAATTGCTGACAGCCGTGCGCAGCGGCTGCGGCGTCACTTTCTGGTAACCCTTCGCGACCGGCGTGGCGATATAGCGATCGACTCCGTCGTTGAAGTTGAAGATCACCCGGTTCACCGGCTCGAACGGATCCCCTGGCTTGCGGTCGGGAGCGGTCGCGCAGCCGGAAATGAGACCCGCGGCGGTGAAAGCCAGCGCGGTGTGACGCAGCTTCATGCTCATATTCCTTTTTGCTTCCCGCGACGTTGACGCGGCTTGCCCATCAGCACCGGCTGGAAAACCACCGCGCCGATCAGCGTGCAGAACAACGAAAGCGCGAGCAGCCTCCCCATGCTGGACGTGCCCGGATGGTGCGACAGCCACAGGCTACCAAAGGCGGTCGCCGTTGTGGCGGCGCTGAACAGCACCGCATGCGTGAGGCTCGACTGCAACAGGCCGGTCTGGCCGTGGCGCCACGCCATCACGAAGTAGATCTTGAACGCGACGCCGACGCCGAGCATCAGCGGCAGCGCGATGATGTTCGCGAAATTCAGCGGCATGCCGAACACCACGCAGAGTTCGAGCGTGACGAGCGCAGAAACCAGCAGAGGCACCAGCGTGCGCAGCACGTCGCCGACCCGGCGCAGCGCGATCCATAGCAGCACGGCGATCGACAGCAGCGCATAGACGGCCGCTTGCAGGAACGCCTTGATGATCGTGTCGGCCGAATGCAGGATCGAGATCGGTCCGCCGATCGCACCCGGCTCCGCCTTCTTCACCGCATGCGCGAAGCGCGCGAGCATCTGGTCGTCGTTCGGATCGATGCCGGGCGGCACCTTCGGCGCGATATCGACGAGCGCGTGCCCGCCCTTGCCGATCCACATCGCGGTGATGCCCGGGGGCAGACTCTGCTGAGTGATTTCGGACGGCTGCAGCAGGCTCTCCAACTGCTTCAACGCGATGCGCAGCGTGTCGGACATCGCGACTTCGGCGCGCTCGCGCGTGGCGGCGTCGGCGGCGGCGAGCTTTTGCAACGTCGCGGACAGGTGCTGCGCTTCTGCCGCGCCCGGTCCCGGGTGGTCCTCGGCGGCGAGCGACAACTGATTCGCCGCGCGCTTCAATGCGGCGACGCGCACCTCGTCGGTGGCCTGCGGCGCGCTCTGCTGCTGCAGCGCCGGCAGCAACTGCTGCGCGGCGCTCGCGATCAGCATCATCTTCTGCTGCTGGTCGGCAGGCACGAAAGTGCTCAGCGTGTTGACGCGGCCCACTTCCGGCAGCTTGCGCAGCCGCGCGGCCATCGCGTCGGCGTCGGCAAGCGACGGCGCCAGCGCCTGCACGTTGTTGACCGCGGCTTCGGGCGAATCCTTCAGCGACAGCAAGGTTGCCATCGACTCCGTATGCGGGTCCTTCAGATGCAGCGGATTGAAGTCGAAACGCAGATGCGTGAGCAGCGGCGTCGCACCGATCACGACGAGCAGCGTGCCGATCAGCACCGGCTTGCGATGGCGGTCGAGGAAGTCGTCGACGGGTTCGAGCTGCTTGAAACCCGGCGAGGCGACTTCGCCCGGCGGGTTGAAGAGCTTCAGCAGCGCCGGCAGCAGCGTCATGTTCGTGAAGTACGCGACGAACATGCCGACCCCCGCGATCTGACCCAGCTCCGACACGCCGCGATACGCGGTCGGCAGGAACGAGAAGAAGCTCAGCGCGACTGCCACGGCCGCGAGCGTGAGCGGCACGCCGATGCTGTGCGCGGTGTGCATCAGCGCGGCCGACAGCCGGTTGTCGCGGTTGCGCTCCTCGCGATACTTGACGCCGAACTGCACGCCGAAATCGACGCCGAGCCCGACGAACAGCACCATGAACGCGACCGAGATCATGTTGAGGGCGCCGACCATCATCAGACCGAGCGCGGCCGTGATCGCGAGACCGACGAACAGCGTGATGAACACCGCCGCGATCATGCGGCCCGAGCGCAGCGCGAGCCACAGAATGATCAGCACGACGATGAAAGTACCGATGCCGTTCAGCACCGCGCCGTCCTGCACCGACGCGAACTCCTCGTCGGCGAGCGGCTGCTCGCCCGTCAGGCGGATCGTCGCGCCGTAGCGCTGTTCGAGACGCAGCGAGAGCGCGGTTGCGCGAATCGAACTCGATGCGGCCGCGCCCGGCTCCAGCGCGTCGTAGTTGACGACCGGCTGCACGACGACGAACGAGCGCGCCGGATCGGTGGCAGTGCCTTTGTCGACGAGCGCACGCCACGAGAACGCGGCGGGCTGGCCGGCCAGCACGCGATCGAGCGTGTTCGCGCTTTGTCCGAGCAGCCGGCTCATGTCGGCGAGTTTGAGCTGGCCGAGCTGCAGCGGCAGCAGCAGACTCGTGGTCAGCGTGCCGGCGAGACCGGTCAGGCTCGGATCATGCGCAAGCTGATTGACGAGCGGGCGCGACTGCACGAGTTGCGAGGTGGTGGACATCACCTCGTCGGTGGACGGAAACAGCAGGCCGTTGTGCTCGAAGAACGGGCCGCCGGCGGGCTGCGAGACCGACGTGAACTCCTTCGGATCGGCTCTGAGCGCGGCGCTCAGCGCGTTGGCCGCGGCATCGGCGAACTCGGGCGCGCGCGCCTCGACCACAACCAGCACGGTGCCGCCGCGGTCGGGGAAGGCTGCGTCGAGCGCATTCTGGACTGCCGCCCATTGCTTGTCGGTCTCGATGAGACGGCTGATGTCCGTGTTGATCTTGAAGTTATGCACGACGTAGACGGCGCTCAGAACGGCGAGCACGATCGACACCGCGATGATCCTCAGCGGATGACGCACCGAGGACGCGACGAGACGGACGATATATGGCTTCAGCATGTAGGCGGACGTGGCCTTATCACGGGTGTTGTTTTTGACGAAGGTGCATAAGTATACAGAGGCCGGGCAAGCAAGCCCGACTTCGGTAGCAAGTAGGGCTCCCGACGGCTTCGCCGGGACGGGAACGCAATCCCCGCTATACTGGTCTACCCCTCTTTAGCCGCGGGCTGTGCGGCCTGCCGGCGCTACTTCTTTCGAGTCATGACAAGCGTATGAAACGATATCTGACTGCTTTTGTGGCTGCGGCCGTGGTATCCACGGCGGCGTTTGCGCAGAGCGCACCCGACGCGGTGGTAAAAAGTGCGGTCCAGGGCACGGTGACTGCAATGAAGGCTGACCCGCAGGCGCGCGGCGGCGACATGGCGAAGATCACCCAGGTCGTCCAGACGCACTTCCTGCCCGCTACCGACTTCCAGCGCACTACGCGCATCGCGGTCGGCAAGCCGTGGTCGACCGCGACACCGGAGCAGCAGAAGCAGTTGTACGAGCAGTTTACGCTGCTGCTTACGCGCACCTATGCCGCATCGCTGTCGCAACTACGCAACCAGGACGTGAATTTCCAGTTTGCGCCGGTCAGCATGCAAGGCGGCGAGACCGACATCGTCGTGCAATCGCACGTCATCAGCAACGGCGGCGACGACGCGATCGGCTACCGGCTCACCAAGGGGCCGTCGGGCTGGAAGATCTACGACATCAACATGATGGGCGCTTGGCTGATCCAGGTGTATCAGACGCAGTTCGCCGATCAGATCGCCAAAGGCGGCATCGACGGGCTGATCAAATTCCTGACCGAGCATAATGCGCGCGGCGCGTAAGCGGGTCGGTCGACAGAAGTTTTAATCGGTAAAAGAAAAGCGCGGTGGCCTTGATTGGCCACCGCGCTTTTTTCATGCTTGATGCTAGCCTGGGCTAGTGATCAGGCGCATGCAGGGGCGGCGCGCGGCCGCCATCCCGCCGAAGCCTTAGTGCGCCGCTGTCGCGGTCTCCACCTTCTTGCCCTTGCCGGCGCGCGTGATTTCTTCGAGTTTGATCTCGACGTGACGCGAGAACACGTACTCAGCGGGACGCTGCTTGTCGAGCGGAATGTCCTGCGCGAACGCGCCGGTCGTCTTCGGACCGCGCATGCTGACCTTCAGCGCCTTCAGCGGATGCGCAACCGTGTCCATCACGGCCGTCGCTTCGAAACCGCAGTGGACCATGCAGTCCGCGCACTTCTCGTAGTTGCCGGTGCCGTACTTGTCCCAGTCCGTGGTTTCCATCAGTTCCTTGAAGGTCTTCACGTAGCCTTCGCCGACCAGATAGCACGGTTTTTGCCAGCCGAACACGGTACGCGCGGGGTTGCCCCAGGGCGTGCATTCGTAGGTCTGGTTGCCCGCGAGGAAGTCGAGGAACATCGCCGACTGGCTGAACGACCAGTTCTTGCCGTTGTTGCCGCGCTTGAAGATTTCGCGGAACAGTTGCTTGGTCTTGTCGCGGTTCAGGAAGTGCTGCTGATCCGGCGCGCGCTCATACGCATAGCCCGGCGACACCGTGATGCCGTCGACGCCCATCGGGCCCAGCGTGTCGAAGAACTTCGCGACACGTTCCGGCTGCGCGTCGTTGAACAGCGTGCAGTTGATGTTCACGCGGAAGCCGCGGCGCTTCGCTTCGCGGATCGCGGCGACGGCCTTGTCGTACACGCCTTCCTGCGACACCGAGTGATCGTGCGATTCCTTGTCGCCGTCGAGGTGAACCGACCACACGAAATACGGATTCGGCTCGTAGTCGTCCATCTTCTTTTCCATCAGCAGCGCGTTCGTGCACAGGTACACGAATTTCTTGCGCGCCATGATGCCCTTGACGATCTGTGGCATTTCCTTGTGCAGCAGCGGCTCGCCGCCCGCGATCGACACGACCGGCGCGCCGCATTCGTCGACGGCCTGCAGGCATTCTTCGAGCGACAGACGCTGGTTCAGGATCGGATCCGGGTAGTCGATCTTGCCGCAGCCATTGCAGGCGAGATTGCAGCGGAACAGCGGCTCCAGCATCAGGGCGAGCGGATAGCGTTTGTTGCCGGAGAGATGCTGGCGCATGATGTATGCGCCGACGCGGACTTTCTGTAGCAGCGGAATAGACAAGGCGTCCTCCTTAAACTTCGCGTGCAGCGAGTGGTTGCATCAGTTTCGATGGCAACTTGAATTCGACTTTTTCTTCACGGCCCGCCATCGTCGTGACATCGACGGGCCCCAATGCGCGCAGCGCATCGATTACGTTTTCGACCATTTCTTCCGGTGCCGACGCGCCGGCCGTGATGCCGACCGTGCGCACGTTGGCGAACCATTCCGACTTCACTTCGGAACCGTCGGCCACGAGGTAGCTGGCCACGCCGCTTTCGCTGCCGATTTCGCGCAGCCGGTTCGAGTTCGAGCTGTTGGTTGCACCGACCACCAGCAGCACGTCGACTTCTTTGCTCAGCTCGCGCACCGCCGCCTGGCGATTCTGTGTCGCATAGCAGATGTCGCGCGTGTCGGGACCGACGATATCGCTAAAGCGGCGCAGCAGCGCGTCGATGATGCCGCGCGTGTCGTCGACCGACAGCGTGGTTTGCGTCACGTAGGCGAGCGGCGTGTCGACCGGCAACTCGAGCTTCGCGACTTCCGCCTCACTCTGCACGAGCAGCACCTTGCCGGGAATCTGGCCGATCGTGCCTTCAACTTCGGGATGGCCGGCATGGCCGATCAGGATCAGCGTGCGGCCGGCGGCCACGTACTGGCGACCCTGCACGTGCACCTTGGTCACGAGCGGGCAGGTTGCGTCGAGCACGTCGAGACCGCGCGCTTCGGCATCACGTTCGACGGTTTGCGCAACACCATGCGCGCTGAATATCGCAACGGCACCTTGCGGCACTTCATCGAGTTCCTCGACGAAACGCGCGCCCTTCTGGCGCAGATTGTCGACCACGTGACGATTATGGACAATCTCGTGGCGGACATACACGGGCGCGCCGTGTTGTTGTAACGCACGATCGACGATTTCGATTGCGCGGACAACACCCGCACAAAAGCCGCGGGGCTGAGCAAGGATGACTCGCATAAGTTGGCGAACTCCGACTAACGCGGGTTTCGAAGAAGTCGTGAAGCTGACTTTATCGCCGCGCTCATCATGATTAGTTGACGTCTTGAGCCCCGGCGACGGGCCGGTACAGCAAAACCAAACGCGCATTCTAACGCTATCGGGGCCGCTTTGCTTTTTGGCGCGGCCCGTGTGTTGGGCGCTTGCCGCACCCGCTGGGCCTTGCGGAGCACCGAGGCTGCGAGCGTTACATCGATGTAAGGAGCCAGCGCGAGATCGCCTCGCAACGCGCTCTGCCACGACCGCACACTGCGCCGTCACGGCGGAACCCTTAAACTACCGATCCTTGCTGCGCGGATAAACGCGCTGTATTACAGAATGGTTTCGAGGCTCGCTGGATGGACGTCGATCAGCACGAAAACTTTCCGATCGCGAGCGTGTTGCTGCCGAAGGCGCTGCGCGCCCCAGTCGGTATTATCTACCAGGTCGTGCGCACTGCGGCCGATATCTCCGCCGAAGGCCAATGGAGCGCCGCCGAGCGGCACGCCCGCCTGGCCGATTTCCGCGCCGGGCTGGACGCGATCGCGCAACGGCGCGCCGCGCCCGTGCATGCGCTGCTGTTCGGCAAGCTCGCCGGCGTGATCGCGCAATACGAGCTGCCGCTCGAACCGTTCTACGATCTGCTCGACGGCTGCGCGCAGGACATCGATACGCATCGCTACGCGGATCGCGCCGCGCTCGTCGACTATTGCCGCCGCTCGGCGCATCCGGTCGGGCATCTGCTGCTGCATCTGGTCGGCGCGGCGACGCCACACAATCTCGCCGACGCCGATGCGATCTGCACGGCGTCGCAGCTGATCAGCTTCTGGCTCGACGTCGCCTCCGATTGGAACAGACAGCACCTGTATCTGCCGCAAGCCGATATGCTGCGCTTCGGCGTGACCGAAGCGCAGATTGCCGATGGCGTCGTCGACGATGCGTGGCGCGCGCTGATGGCGCACGAGATCGCGTTCGTGCGTGCCACGCTGGTCCGCGGCGCACCGCTCGCGCTGCGCATGCCGGGGCGGCTCGGCATCGAGCTATGCGGCGCGGTGCATGCCGGACTGCGGTTTCTCGAGCGCATCGAGCGCGCGGATTACGATGTGTTCCGCGAGCGTCCGGTGCTCAACCTGTTGGACTGGTGCGTGGTGGCGGCGCGCACCGTGACAATGCAACTATCCAGACGCGTCGGCATGGCGGCGCGCTCAATCGAGGGTAATGCTTAATGGCGGCGGTCCTGTTCATTCTTTCGTGTGTTTCCCTGCTGATCTGGTGCGTGCTGCTGTTCGCACGCGGCGGCTTCTGGCGCGCGCGTCCCACCGCGCCGCTCGCCATCGCGACGCGCGACGCATGGCCCGCGGTCGCGGCGGTCGTGCCGGCGCGCAATGAAGTCGACGTGATCGCCGGGGCGGTCACGTCGCTGCTCGAGCAGGACTATCCGGGCGCGTTCCACGTGATCGTCGTCGACGATCACAGCACCGACGGCACCGCCGACGCCGCGCGTGCCGCCGCGCTGCGGCTGCAATGTCCGGAGCGCCTCACCGTGCTGAGCGCGAAGCCGTTGCCGCCGGGCTGGTCCGGCAAGGTGTGGGCGCAGTCGCAGGGCATCGAGGCGGTGCGCACGCTCGATCTGCCGGCCGAGTTCCTGTTGCTGACCGATGCCGACATCGGCCATCCGCCCGAGGCGCTGACGCAGCTCGTCGCGCGCGCGGATGCCGAAAAGCGCGACCTCGTCTCGCTGATGGTCAGGCTGCGCTGCGATTCGTTCTGGGAAAAGGCGCTGATTCCGGCCTTCGTGTTCTTCTTCGCGAAGCTGTATCCGTTCGCGTGGGTCAACAATCCACGCAACCGCACCGCGGCCGCGGCGGGCGGCTGCATGCTGGTGCGCCGCGGGGCGCTCGAGGAGGCGGGCGGCATCGAGTCGATCCGCGCCGAGCTGATCGACGATTGCAGCCTCGCCGCGCGCATCAAGCATCGCGGCACCGGGCGTCATCCGATCCGCCTCGATGTCGCGGCGAAGAGCGTGTCGCTGCGTCCCTACGATAGCTGGCGCGACATCTGGAACATGATCGCGCGCACCGCGTTCACGCAGTTGCGCTACTCGCCGCTACTGCTCGCGGGCACGCTCGTCGGCATGACGATCATCTATCTGTTGCCGCCGGTCGCGGCGCTGGTCCTCGGGCCGCTTGGCTGGCCGGCCTGGATCGCGTGGGCGGCGATGTGCTGCGCGTATGCGCCGATGCTCGTCTACTATCGGCGCTCGCCGCTGTGGGCGCCGTTTCTGCCGCTCGTAGCGCTGTTCTATGTCGGCGCGACGTTCGCATCGGCGGTGCGTTACTGGCGTGGCAAGGGCGGCCAGTGGAAGGCGCGCGTGCAGGCGCCGGTGCAGGAGCGCTGAAGTCGGGCGATGGCCGCAGCGCTGGTCGGATGCGGAAAGCAGGCGTAAAAAAAGCGGCTCCAGGCCGCTTTTTTTGCGTCACGCGGGTTTGGTCACGCGTTCGTCAGCATCATGTACATCTGGATCACGATGTCCGGGGAGAACGTGAACGGCACCCAGCCATGGCCGGTGTGGCGCATCACGAGCAGGCGGTCGCCGTTCGACTGCTTCTGCACGGCCATCATCGGATTCTTCGTCGAGACGAATTGCCAGCCCTGCGGGATGCCTTGCGGCTGCTCCGGCGTCATCGACGCTCGAGCGTTCGACAGCTCCTCGATCAGCCGGCCGATCTGCTCCGGGCGCAACGCGACGGTCTGATTGCCGATCGTCATCGTGATTTCGTCGCGCGCGGGACGGTTGATTTCGAGCGTGGGCTGCAATTGCGGGGCGGCCGGCTCGGCAATCGTTTCGGCGTTTGCTGCGGTGCTCGCGGATTGTTCCGCTGCCGCTTCCGCCGCTTCCGCCTGCGCGTCGTGCGCGGCATGCTCCGCCGCCGCGGGCGATGCCGCCGCGTCAACGCTTGTCTCGGGAGTGTTATCGGCCTGCGTGGGCACGACAGCCTGAATGAGCTGATCGACGCCCATTTCCAGCGCGCCGAGCTGTTCGTGAAGATTCATGCGAGGTTTCTCAGGTAGGACCCGCGATTTTACCTGCTGCGCGCGGGTGTGGACCCGACGCACGCGCGGGACTTGTAACAAAATGCTTACGGCCGCTGTTCAGCGGTTCATTCAGCCCTTCAGATACCCCGCCTGCCGGAACCATTCGAGCGCATCGGCGAGACCTTCGCGATAAGGCCGCGCGCGATACCCCAACTCGCGTTCCGCCTTCGCCGACGTGAAATACATCTTGTTCTTCGACATCTTCAGCCCGTCGACCGTGACGAACGGTTCGCGCTTCGTGAACTTGGCCACCGTTTCCGCGCCCATTGCGAGCGGATACAAAGGCCAGCGCGGCAGGCTCAGTGTCGGGGCCTTGCGGCCGGTCAACGCCGCGATGTCGGCGAGCATCTGCTGGAGCGGCAGATTTTCGCCGCCGAGAATATAGCGCTCACCGATCTTGCCGCGTTCGAGCGCGAGGAAATGGCCGGCGGCGACGTCGTCGACGTGCACGAGGTTCAGACCCGTATCGACGAATGCGGGAATCTTGCCGAGCGCCGCCTCCAGGATGATGCGCCCGGTCGGCGTCGGCTTCACGTCGCGCGGGCCGATCGGCGTCGACGGATTGACGATCACCGCGGGCAGACCGTCTTCGGCGATCATGCGCTCGACCGCGCGCTCGGCGAGCACCTTGCTGCGCTTATAGACGCCGATCGCCTGGTCGGCGCGAAGCGGCGAGGTTTCGTCGGCGGACTGGCCGGAGTTCGTCACCTTCAGCGTCGCGACGCTGCTCGTATACACGATGCGCTCGACGCCTTCTTTCAACGCTGCGCGCATCGTTGCCTCGGTGCCTTCGAGATTGGCGCGCTCGATCTCGCCAGGGTCCGGCGCCCACAGCCGGTAATCGGCGGCGACGTGCAGCAGATAGCGCACGCCGCGCAGCGCGTTGCGCATCGAGGCTTCGTCGCGCATGTCGCCGACGACGATTTCCGCATCGAGCGATTCGACGTTCTTGCGCGGACTCGTCGCGCGCACCAGCACGCGCACGCGAAAGCCCTTGCTCTGCGCGATGCGTGCCACCGACGAGCCGACGAAGCCGGACGCGCCGGTCACGAGCACGAGATCGCGATCTTGTTCGGTCATTCTGTTTCCATTTCCTGCGTGACGGTCGACGGATTGTACGTGGCGCACGCGAGGCATGGGTGTTGTCGAGCACGCTCGCCCTGACACGACTAGAATGCCGGCTTGAAAGACTGTCAGGCATTAAAAGGAGGTAGCGGCATGGCCCCGGATCTGGATCAGCGGATCGAAACGTATTACGCGCGAGTGCGCGGCACCGTGCAGGGCGTTGGCTTTCGCCTCGCGACGGTGCGCCAGGCGCACGCACTCGGCATCAAGGGATGGGTCGCGAATCTCGACGACGGTTCGGTCGAGGCGATGTTGCAGGGACCAGCCAATCAGATCGACCGGATGCTGTCGTGGCTGCGTCACGGACCGCCGGCGGCGCGCGTGACCGAGGTGAGCGGCGAGGAGCGCGTGACCGACAAGCGGTACGAGCGCTTCGAGCAGCATTGAGATCTTCGAGCGTTCGAGCGACGCGAGTTAAAAAAGCGGCGCGCCGTCCGGAGGAGGGCGCGCCGCTTTTTCGCTTTTGCCTTTAGCGCTTAGCGCGCCACCAGCAAACTCTCCGCGAATCCCCATTCATCCTCGATCCATTGATGGCTGCATGTGAAGCCGGCGCCATCGGCGATCGCGGGCAATTCCTCCACGCGATACTTGTGGCTGCTTTCGGTCCAGATCGTCTCGCCTTCCTTCAGCGACACCGTCAGCTTTGCGGCGCGCACGTGCGCGGTGATATCGCGCTTCGCCCGCAGATGCATCTCGATGCTGCGCGCGTCCGGATTGAAGCGTGCCACGTGCTCGAACGCCTCGAGCGGAAAGTCGCCATCGAGTTCGCGGTTGATGCGTGCTAGCAGGTTCAGATTGAACGACGCGGTCACGCCGATCGCGTCGTCGTAGGCGGCGACCAGCACGGGGGTCGGCTTGATCAGATCGGTGCCGAGCAGCAGCGCGTCGCCGGGCGCGAGCATGTTGCGGATGTCGCGCAGAAACCGCGTCGCCGCGAGCCTGCCGAAGTTGCCGATCGTGCTGCCGAGAAACAGCACGAGCAAGCGGTCGCCGGGTGCGCGCTGCCGGCTCACTTCGGCGAGGCCGGCCAGATAGTCGCGCTCGTAGCCGACGATCGAAATCCGCTCGATGTCACCGAGTTCGCGCCGGCACAACTGCAACGCACTGCGCGAAATTTCAATCGGGCAGTAGGAAGTAGGGCGTTTTTTACACAGTGCCTCGAGAATGCGCCGCGTTTTACGGCCGCTGCCGCTGCCGAGTTCGGCGACCGTCACGTCATGCGGCAAATGCTCGACGATATCGGCCGCGTGCTTCGTGAGAAGCCGTTCTTCGGCGCGCGTCACGCCGTATTCGGGCAATACGGTAATCACTTCAAAAAGTGCGGAGCCGACTTCGTCGTACAGATACTTCGACGGCAGCTCTTTTTGCGGCGTGTGGGTGAGACCGGCGTACACGTCGGCGGCGAAGGCGCGACGCAGTTCGGAAGGCGAGTTGCTAAGCGATAGGGCTGGCTGGGTCATGCTTGCTCCAGTAGTCACATTCGATGAGCGGGATTGCTGCCGGGCGATGGCATGCGCGATAAAACGCGGTTGAGGCATGCCGTGGGCGAGATGCGCGGGCGTCGGTTCGTGGCGGCCTCGAGGACTACGCTCACAGTTGCATTCGCCGACCCGGCTCGTGAGTGCTGCTCGTTTCGTGCCGCTGTGGCCGTCATTGTCGCGAGTGACGCGACCGCAGCGTGCAAAGCTTGGTAGCAAGATTCGCGCGAGGCCATGACGAACCGCAAAGGGGTTCGCCGACCGCTGCGCAAAGTTATGTTCTAGTTCATCGACGCGCGATGCGCACGACTAATTGCAGCCGATTGACGAAAAACCGCAGGCCCGTTGGCGAATAACCCGTCTAGAATGCCCGTTTTTCATGCGATTTGCGCCACCGCTTCAGAACAACAACGCAGCGTCCGCGGCTTTGCCCGCATGGCCGCCCGCTCACGAGACTTCACATTCATGACCACAACGAACGCCGCGCGCCTGCGTCGTGCGCCGCAAGCCCACACGTCACGCAGATCCCGGACCGCGCAATGAATCACAACGACTTCAGGCGCGGGATCGCGTTGTCGACTGGTGCGTCGGCGATGTTCGCATTACTGTCCGCTTACGCGACGCTGCTCAAACCGCTGTCGGGCCTCGACATCTTCGCGTGGCGCATCGTATGGACCGTGCCCGGCGCGCTGCTGCTCGTCGCGGTGCGCCAGCGTCTGCCGATTCTGCGCGAACTCGTTGTCCGAATGATGACGCAGCCGAAGCTCGCCGCCGCGATGGCCGTGACCGCAGGCCTGCTCGGCGTGCAGCTTTGGTTGTTTCTGTGGGCGCCGCTGCATGGGCGCATGCTCGAAGTGTCGCTCGGTTATTTCCTGCTGCCGCTCGTGATGGTGCTGGTCGCGCGCTTCCACTATCGCGAGCGGCTCGACGGATTGCAGTGGCTCGCGGTCGCGTGCGCGGCGGTTGGCGTCGCTCACGAACTGTGGGCGACGGGCGCGTTCTCGTGGCCGACGCTCGTCGTCGCGCTCGGTTATCCGCCTTATTTCGTGCTGCGTCGTCGGATCAAGCAGGATTCGCTTGCGATGTTCACCGTCGAAATGGCGTTGCTGCTGCCGGTGGCCGCCGTGTGCATTCTCGGCGGCGACTCGCTGCAAGCGATCGCCGGACGCGCCGAAATGTGGTGGCTGCTGTTGCCGGGCCTCGGCGCGTTGAGCACGCTCGCGCTCGCTTCGTATCTGAAGGCGAGCCGTCTATTGCCAGTCGCGTTGTTCGGCATTCTCGGCTACGTCGAGCCGGTGCTGCTGGTGTTCGTGTCGATCACGCTGCTGCGCGAAACGCTGAGCGCCTCGCAACTCGCCACCTATGTGCCGATCTGGTTCGCCGTCGCGCTGACCGCGCTGCACAGCGTGCGCTTCGTTCGGCTCGCGTCGAACTGAGTGGCGGCGCGCGCTCACCGATGTGCTTCGGTCCTCTGCGCATCGATGCGCGTCGGGCCTACCTCGGCCTCGATGGCGTTACGCAGATCGGGGCGCCAGCCGACTCCGAACAGCGCTTCGGCGAGCACGAATAGCGGACCGATCAGCAGGCCGATCACGTCGTCGACGAATGCCGGCTTGCGATGTTCGTAGGCGACGTGACCGACGAACTGGAACACCCAGCCGATCACGAAGAGGCCAATGCCGGTCGCGAGCCACACGAGCGTCGCCTGCGCGGCGATCCACTCGCCGAACCCGACACAGAGCGCCGAGACGCAGGCCATCAGCACACCGAGCGGCACGTCGAGCGCGAGATAGTAGACGCTCGCCGCGACGAACAATAGCCATGCCGGCGACAACGTGACCGGGAGCATCCCGGCGCCAAACGAAGGCCGGCTCAGCAACACCGCGAGCGCGAGCACGATCATCGGAATACCGACGAAGTGGGTGGCGATATTGCGCCGGTCGCGATGGTAGGCCGCGTATTGCGTCAGTTGCTGCGTCAGCGTTCTCATCAGTGCCGCTCCAGGGTCAAAGTCAGCATAATCGCGGGCAGCGGATTTTCCAACCATCGGGTAGCCGACAATCAGCGACGATCGCCCACGGATACCGTCCATGACCGAGCGTTTTTCATCGAATGAGCTTGCCGCGCTGCTTGAACGCAGCGCGTGGTTTCGTGCCGCGCCGGCCGATCTGCGCAGGCAGTTGCTCGACGCGGGGCGGGTCGAATCGCTCGCGGCCGGTCAGCGGCTTTTCACGCGCGGCGCTGCCGACGACGGCCTCTACTGCGTGCTCGACGGCCTCGTCAGAATCGGCGCGGCGAGTTCGACGGGCAAGGAAGCGTTGCTCGCGGTGATCGAGCCGGTGAACTGGTTCGGCGAGATCGCGCTGTTCGACCACCGATCGCGAACCCACGACGCGTATGCCGAACGCGATACCGCGCTGTTTCATGTGCCGCGCGCGGCGCTCGCCGCGTTGCTCGAGCGCACGCCGGCTTACTGGCATGCGTTCGGTCTGCTGCTCACGCACAAGCTGCGTCTCGCGTTCGAGGCGATCGAGGAAGCCGCGCTACTGCCTGCCGCGCCGCGTGTCGCGCGGCGCCTGTTGCTGATGGCGCGCGGCTATGGCGAACCCGGCGCATTGCGAAGCGTGCTGAAGGTCCCGCAGGAAGATCTGGCGATGATGCTCGCGTTGTCGCGGCAGACGATCAACCAGGTGCTCAGGCACTTCGAGACGCAGGGCGCGTTGAAGCTGCGCTACGCGGAGATCGAAATCGTCGATGCCGACAAGCTGCGCGAACAGGCTCTCGTCGAGCGCGATTAACGCGGACTCGGGTGGCTGATCCGACGTTTCAATGGGCCGATCGTCGCGGCGGGCAACGTGGTGAGCAGCGTGTGTAACGTGAAGTCGAGATCTTGGCGCGCGATGTCGAGTTGCACTCGGTCTTCTTCGCGCACGGCTTCCGTGTTGAGGACATAGACGCCGAGCGGTGAATGAAGCAGTGAGCGCAACTGGGCGTGCGGCAGCGTCACGAGTAGAAGCGCGCGTGCCGACGGAAATGGAATGACGTTGCTGCGTTGAACCTGCGTGCTGGCAGATTGGGGCGAGAGCTTGTCGAGCGATTGCGTGAGAGCCATTTGATGCGGCGTTCGTGTGACGCGACCGTGAATTGGAACAATTCGAGAGTAATCGCCGGCGAGTAAAGACGGTGCAAAAATTCGCGCGTCTGTCGGCAAAAAGATACGACGGGCAATGACATGCCGCATGGAAAAAAAGGCGAGTCATAAGACTCGCCCTCCCTGAACGGCACGGTCCGGCTTCGATCAACTTCTATTTGAACAACACCCGCATGGCCGGTCAGCGCCGAAACCGATCACGTGTTATTGCGTTTTGGTCGTGTCGGCTTGTGCGCCGTCGGCTTTCGCCGGGGCAGTGCTGGCCTCTTTCGCACTCTCCGTTTTAGTCTTTGCGGTGCTCGCTTCGACGGCGTTCTTGCCCGTGGATTTGTGGGCCTTCTTCGTATGGGCGGAAGTCTTTTTCACGTGCTTTTGCGTAGCGGCTTTGGCAGGCGCTTTCGTTGCGGTCGCGCTGTCGTTCGTCGCGTCGGCCTGTACCGCGGTGCTCGCCTTCAGATTCGCCTGGCCGGCGGCCGGCAACTGCGTGGCTTGCGCAGGTTGTGCGGCGGACGGTGCGGCCGTTTGAGCAAAAGCGGTCGACACGAGCAGTGCGGAAGCAACAGCGGCGAAAAGCGTCTTCATGGTGTGGCTCCTGGTTGAATCGGTGGATTCGTTTGTCGCGGCTGAATTATTTCAGCGCTGCCGGTTTAACGTAGCCGGGAATACAGGAGTTGACGCTGCGCTGGTGACAAATCGTAAGTAGTGCGTCAGCGCGGATACATGTCGCGACTCAGAAAGCGAATCCCCGAAAAGGCGCCACGCTCAATGAAGACGCGACCGCAGTCTTGCCGAGCAACTGCGCTAAAGCCTCCGGCGAAACCGCCGGGCTGAACAGGAACCCTTGAGCCACCGTGCAGCCGTGGCGGACCAGAAACTCGCGCTGGACCTCGAGCTCGACCCCTTCGGCGACGACATCGAAGCTCAGCGTTTCCGCGATCGCGATGATCGCAAGCGACAAAGCTTCGAGTTCCTTGTCTCGGCCGATTTCGCAAACGAACGCGCGATCGATCTTGATGCGATCGACGCTAAAGCGTTTCAGATAGCTGAGGCTCGAATAGCCGGTGCCGAAGTCGTCGATGGCGATGGACACACCGAGTTCGCGCAGCTCGCGAAAAGCCCGTTGCGCTTCTTCCGCGTTGCGCATCAAGGTGCCCTCGGTGACTTCAAGTTCCAGAAGTTCAGCGGGCCAATGGGCATCGTCGAGTGCCGAGCGCACTACACCTGGAAGGTCAGACCGTTCGAGTTGAAGTGGCGAAACATTGACCGAGATACGCACGGGTGGAAGCCCCGAATGTACCCACGCGCTCGCCTGCAGACAAGCCTGCCGCAACACCCACGTGCCGATGCTCTGGATCAGACCGGTTTCTTCGGCGAGCGGGATGAACACGGCCGGCGAGACTTCGCCGAGTTCGTCGTCGCGCCACCGCAAAAGCGCCTCGGCACCGACGATGCATCCGGTTTTCATGTCGATTTGCGGCTGATACGCCAGATACAACTCGTTGGCTTTCGCCGCGCGCCGCAGTCGCGTGGTGAGCCGCAACTTCTCGGCGGCCGCGCGGCTCAATTCCGGTTCGTAGAATTGATAGCCGTTTCGCCCACGCGACTTCGCCACGTACAACGCGGCATCGGCATTTCGCGTGAGCAGCTCCGGCTTGGCTCCATCTTGTGGAAAAGTGCTGACTCCGATGCTTGCTTCCAGATACAACTCGTGTTCGCCGATGCTGTATGGCTCGCTCATCTCGTGAATGAGCGTGTCGAGCATCTCGGTGAGCTGCTGCGCGTCGGCTCGTTCCGCGACGATGACGAATTCGTCGCCGCCGTAGCGCGCGACGAAATCCGTCGCCCGCAGCAGACGCTGAAGCCTTCGCGCCACGGCCGTTAGCAGCAGATCGCCGATGCGATGTCCGAGCGAATCGTTGACGTCCTTGAAGCGATCGAGATCGAGGAAAAGGACGGAAACGTTCTGGCCTGTCGCTGCCGCGCGTACCAGCGACTCCGACAGATGTTCGCCGAGCAGCACCCGGTTCGGCAGATCGGTCAGCGCGTCGTATCTGGCTTGATGCTCGAGTCTTCTGAGCGAGCGGCGAAGACGCGCTCCAATGCGTCCGTTCCAGTGAATCAGCGAAAGCAGCAACAAGGCCGAAGCGGTGCCGCAACTCAACAGCATGCGCGCAAACCACTTCCCATCCAGCGATGATTGGCTCACGACCGAAGCGACTTTGGCGTCGGCCGCGAGTCGTACGTCGACGACCCGCTCGAGGACGCTATAGAAATAGGCGTCGATTTCCTCGAGTCTGGGGTCGCCCACCGCTACGCTGCCGGGATGTTCCGCAACTCTGCGCGCAAGACCAAAGCTCAGCTCGCTGAGTCTGCCGATTCTGTCGTCCAGATCCGACAGCCGCGATACGCATTCCTGGTTCTCGCTGCAGCTCTCGCGCGCGTCGCGTGTCAGCTCGAGCAGTTCCAGCATCGGAAAGCTATAGGCGGCGCGGCTGTAGAGCGGCACCGCCGATATCGAGGTGTAAAGCGTCGCATGCTCATCGAGCATGACTTGCTGAACCCGGTCGAGGTCGTGGCGCAGCCGCCCGGAAGCCTGGATCGTCCGAAGCGAACTGTCCTGCTCGCTGCTCTGGCGGATTGCGAGGAAGGTGCTCGTCGCAATGACAGCGAGAATGGCAAGCACGGCCATGACCGTACCGGCTTTGCGCGTTGCTTCCTGTCCCAAGGCGCTTCCCTTTCCGTCAGCGGGGCGCGGGCGAAAACCGGCCCGCCCGGCTAGTGAATGTTCAGGTGGCTGCATGACTTGCCCTTAGGGCGCTCCGGATCAACCGGTAACGGTGCGCCATGGGTCTGCTCATCCGCCTATCGATCGGCAAATTCCACGCGGTTGCGCCCGCTTCGCTTGGCGCGGTACAGCGCCGCATCGGCGAGGCCATATGCAGTGTCGAAGCCGGTTCCGACTTCGTTGATGCTGACGCCAAAGCTGGCCGTGATCGGGCGCTCGACCGGTGCAACCACCAGCGAGTCGCTGATGGCTTCGCGCATGCGCTCAGCAAGAATGGCGCCACTGGCTGGGTCATGACCGGGCAGCAGCACGGTGAACTCCTCACCGCCCACGCGCCCGATGAAGCCTTGTTCCCCCACGATTGCGCGCAGGCAATCGACGACCCCCGAAATGACCGCGTCCCCGGTCGGGTGACCGTAATCGTCGTTGATCCGCTTGAATTCGTCGATGTCGAGGATGATCATCACCGCGCTGCTGGTGCGCAAGACCTTGGTGGTCCGCTCGATCACGGCACTGCGGTTCAGTACGCCCGTCAACGCGTCGTGCGAGGCGCGATACGCCAACTGCTGAGCCAGCTCCTGCATCTCGCGCTCAGCCCGGTCGCTGCGGCCGATCAGGCGCCGTGTTTCGCGCATCAGGCGCTGGAAGTGCTCGATCAGTTCGCCCAACGACTGCCGATACTCCGTGGCATCCGCGTCGATGATCGAATGCATGGCGCGAGCTTTTGCGAGTGCCGCGCTCTCGCTCTGGAACAGATCGGGAGCGCCACCCGAGGACACGTCACGGGAAGAGGGCGAACGCACCTTATTTTCCCTGCTGCGCGATGGGACGATCGGTGAACTCGATCGCGTGGAAATCGGCCTTCAGCTCTTCACCGAATTCGGCAATCGTCTCGTCTTCCTCGTCGCGATACCAGTTCATCGACACGCGGCTTCCCGCTTGCGCCGCCTGATCGAGCGCGTCGAAGATGCTGAACAGCATTTTGGTGCTCGAGCTGTTGAAGTACGTCAGCGCGACGTCGATGGTGATCTCGGCCCCGGCGTTCGCGGCGAGGTACTTGCGCATCTGCTCGATGATCGGCGCGTAAAAAGCAGCGGCGTTTTCGGGGTAGGACTCACCCTTGATCGACAACGCGTGCTGGTCGAAGCGGAAATCGACTTCGGGCGACGTCGTCGTCGCGGGGATGTGTAGGTTTTCCATTTTTGTTCGTGTGCCTTCCTGCTCAGATGATGGCCATGAGGCAAAACAGCGTGGTGCCCGGTTCGTCGGCACGCGGATGAAAAGCGAATTCAAGTGGCGCGCTCGCATCGCGCGCCATCGTCAGGAAGCCGAGGCCGGCGCCCTTGCTGTCTTTCGGAGCGTCGGTGCGCAGTGTCACCTTGTACGCCTGCTTGATTTCTTCGAGAGACATGTTGCGCAGAGGCTCCAGCCGGTTTCGCAGGCCGTCGGCTTCGGCGGTCGCGATCGGATTGACGCACAACATCACGTAATGTTCGCCGTGTCTGGAGATGCACACGGCGCCCTCGCGTATCTCGCCTGCCGCTTCGCCGCCGGGCTCCAGCGCGTTCGACGAGTAGTGAACGATGTTCTGCGCGAGCTCGATAAAGGACGAGAAAAGTTTGCGGCGAGTAGGTCCGCTGACACCTGCGACTTCGAGTTGCAGCTTCACGACTTCGCCCATCGACGCGACGATGTTATGGGAGAAGTAGCCCTTGTGATAGAAGAGCACGTTGCGTCGCTGCGCAAGGTCGAAAAAGGCGCTGTCTTGTTCTGGTAGTTGGGACATTCCGGGAATTCACTAAATGCGGGCACAGAAAAGCGTGACGTCGTCACGGCGCGGTTGATTGCCTTGCCAGTCCGCTAACGCGAGCCGGACGCGCTCGCAAATCGTCGCCGGGGTTTCGGCGCGGCTTTCGAGGATCAGGTCGAGCGCGCGGCGCCGGCCGAAGGAAATATTGCGCGGGCCGCCGATCTGATCGGCGAGTCCGTCGGTGTAGATGAACAGCAGGCTACCCGCCGTGATGGGAATCGAGCGCAAGCTCCACGCATAGTCGGCGCGACTGTCCACGTAGCCGACACCCATGCGGTCGGCGCCGATCGTTTCGAACTCCGCGGCGTCGGGCGACAGGATGTGCAGCGCGATCCTCGCACCGGCAAAATGCAGCACGCTTTCCGTGGCATCGAACCAGAAGAGTGCCGTGTCCAGACCGTCGTTGGATTGGGTTCCTTCGTCGGCAATATTCACTTGCCCCAGCAAACCCTTGACGTTTCGATTGACGGCCGCGAGCAGCGCGGCGGGGTCGCGCGGACCGATCTGCTCGAGCGCCTTCGACAGTGACGCCGAAGCAAGCAAGGTCATGAAGGCGCCGGGAACGCCATGTCCGGTGCAATCGGCTACAGCGCCGAACCAGCCGTTCGGGAAGGCCGCGAAATGATAGAAGTCGCCGCCGACGACGTCGCGAGGTTCCCAGACCATTGCCGCGTCGCGCAGCTTCATCGACAGCGTCTCGCTGGAAGCACGCAACATCGCGCGCTGTATCACGCTGGCGTACTCGATGCTCTGCATGATCTGGCGGTTCTTCTCCGCCTGCATTTCCGCGACCGCGCTGATCAGCTGCAGACCACTGCCGAGGCCTGAGAAAAGTCCCTCACGTGTCACGATGAAGCCGTCGACCAGCGCTTTTTCTCCGGCCTCGACGGTCCTGAACGTCAGCGCTTCGATGCTCACGTCGGCATCGACGATGAGCGGCTCCTTGTCCATGAACGCGATACAACTCTTCTTGTCGTAAAGCTCTCGATGGAACGGCCTGCTCATTTGCGACATGAAAATATCACGGTTGATCAGGCCGATGGGGCGCTGGTCATCGATGACGGCGAGACTCTGCATGTCGCGGCGCGCCGAGAAGATCTCCATGACTATGGAGTTGGGATCTTCAACGTCTACGGATGGAACTTGCTGGCACAAATCTCCGGCCGTGCGCGGATTCCCCTGTGCGGAAGAACGGCGAAATCTCGAGAACGCTGGATGCATGGCGACGCCAGTCGATGTATGAAGAACCTCGCACGCTAAGGTTTCTCTATGTACATTATGTGACAGAGCGGAGGGCGATCCGCTCTATTGGCGCGAGATTGGAACACTGGCGGTCACGCAAAGGTTTGCGTGACCGCAATCAGTAAAACTTGCGATATGCCGGGTTGCGCAATTGCAACGCCTGCGAGTTCATTTATTGAAACGGGTTTTGCACGACGCCCGGCTTCGCGTCCGGCTCTTCCTTCACCTGCGCCGGCAAATCCTTCTGCGCCTGCAGACTCGCGACGATCGCATCGAGCGCTTCCTTCAACGCGAGTGCCGCTTTGAGGCCGCGCTGATCGCGCGTCAATTCGATCGTGCCGTTCAGCACGACACGCGTCGTGCCGTTGCTGAGCGTGAGCGAATCGCCCTGAATGTTGAGCACGTCGTCATCGTTCGAATAGGGCTTAAACACCTTTTAGTCCTCCTGGCCGCTGGTCCTTGAGGTTATCCGGAATGCCCGGAAAGCGGATGCCCGACATCGCTTCGAGTTCGTGAATCGTGCGGATGTCGTAACGGTTGGTCGCTACATTATCAACCACGACTGCGAATGCCAGTTGACGCGATGGCACATAGACGACCTTGTACAACTGAGTCGGTACGAACACGCGCGTCGGTCCGATCGTCTGCAGTTGCTGACCGGTGAACAGCGGTCCGGTGACGACGTACGTGTCGTCGTAGGCGAGTGCGATCTTGCGCACCGCGGTTTCGATGCGTGCCCACAATCGTTGGTTGTTCTGACGGTTTTGCGGCACGACATTCGCGAGCGAGAACGATTGCGCCATCGCCTCGTCGTTCCACCGATTACCCGCCGGACTCATATGACCGCGATCGAAGCCGCTGCGTTTGTAGTCGGCGAGTGTCGCACCTTCGCCTTCTGGCAGACGCGCGTCTTCGAAGAACTTGTTGGTGCGCACCATGTCCTTTGCTTCTTCGATGTGCTCGCGCGTCAGATGCTCGGCCGACCACAGCGGACCGTGCGTGATACCCGAATGCAGTACGGCGAAATCGCTATAGCAAAGCAGGCGCGTTTTCGGCGCCATCTTCTGATTGGTTAGGACGGGCCATTGCGCATTCGGCGTGAAACTGGTGCAGGAAGGTGCCGCGCTCGCATGAGTGGCGACGGCGAGGAACAGACAGGCAAGCCACTTCTTCATGTGTCGGTGGTTCGATGAAAGGGGACGCAAGTATAGCGTCGCGGCCCACATCGAATGACAGCACAATGCGAATCGAAGAAAGGGAATGGGAAACAGCAGAGGTGGCGTGCGCCGGACAAAAAAGTGGGCCGCTTTGCAGCGACCCTAATGCGTGGACTTCCGACTCTACGCACGCAATCTTAAGAAGGTCTTAAGTGGTGCGATATCGCGTGAGGTTATGTTCGTTTGCGCACTAACAGACTTACGCGTACGAGCAGTGCTCGCGCAATGAGCCGGAAGTTTCGACCGGAAAAGAGAAGCGCAACGAATCGCGCCAGAACTTAATTACCGAACACGCTGTTTTCAGCGTGGACTTTTTGACGATCCACCGCCTGCAAACGCCAGAAGCCGCTAGTCGCCTTGCGGGTTTGCAGCGCGGTCCATGCGGCAGCGCCTTGCGCGGCGCTGACTCGCTCCTTGCGATCGACGTGCAGACCGCGCAGCGTACAGAGCGGCGCGTCGGCGCTCGGTGCGCACAGCGTGGTCACGCCGTTTTCGTCGCGCAGTTCGCCCCACGGGGGCAGGTCGATCCCCTGATGCGCCTCTCTCGACCACCGATGTTCATCGGTATCGAGCCAGAGCACAGCGTAATCATGGCTTACGGTGGGATCGGAACCGTTAATCAGGATGGTCAGTCGCATATCAGGTCCGTTCATAAATTGCGAAGGGCTTTATCAGTCTAGGCGGCGCGGCGCTTTATGCAAGCCAAAGGCATGACGGGCGAATGGAAAAATAATTCGTGAAACGATATGGCGAGGTACGGGTCATGCTCAAAGCGCCGCGCTTACGCGATATGCATGCTGTAACGGCCACATGCACATCGCGAGGCGCGGCAAATCAACGCAGCCGGCAGGCGCTCAAGCGAGATCGAGCGACGCGGTCAAATCGCCGAGCGGCGCGAGTCCGTTGCTTGCGAATGCCTTGTCGCGCACGACCACGCCATCAAGCGGCGCGAGTCCATGCACACGGCTAATGAAACGCAGAATCGAATTCGTGTCGTACACCGTGTGATCGACGTAACCCTTCTTCGCGAGCGGCGAGATCACGAGTGCCGGAACGCGCGAACCCGGACCCCAGCGATCGCCGATCGGCGGCGCGACGTGGTCCCACCAGCCGCCGTTCTCGTCGACGGTGACGATCACGACGGTGTTCCGCCATTGCGGGCCGCGCTGAATGTGCTCGATCAGCGTCGCGATGTGACGGTCGCCCGAGGCGACGTCCGCGTAGCCCGCGTGCATGTTCAGATCGCCCTGCGGTTTGTAGAACGTGACGGTCGGCAAACGTCCGGCGTCGATGTCGGCGATCAGGCGATTGGTCGACGCGTCGTTGCCCATGCCGGCGTCGCGCAGATAGCGGCTGCGCGCGGTGGTACCCGGCGCGTAATTGGCGAAGTAGTTGAACGGCTGATGGTGGTACTGGAAGTCGGGCCTCGACCCCGTATCGCGATGATCGAGCGCGAATTGCCACGCACCGCTGTACCACGCCCAGTCGATGCCCTTGGCGCTCAGCCGGTCGCCGATCGTCGCGTAGTGCTGCGGCGGCATCACGCGCGGGTCCGACGGATCCGCGAAAGCCGCGTCGCCGCCTTCGGCCGGACGCACGCTGCTCGGCTGATACGGCGGCGCCATCGTGTTGACCGCGTAGCCGTCGGCGGTGAAAGCGCCGTCATTGACGAACTTCGGCGGACCGTCGAGCGCCGACGCGGGCGAATTGGGCGCGAGCTTCAAACGGGTGCCGGTCGGATCGTCGCCCTCCACAACCGACACCATCTTCTTCGCCGGACTATTCTGGATGTCCGGGTAGTACGGCGCCTGCGCCGAGATCAGGAAGATGTGGTTCAGCCACGAGCCGCCGAAAGCGGCCATGAAGAAGTTGTCGCATAGCGTGTACTGCTGCGCGAGATTCCATAGACGCAGCGTCTCGGCGGAATTGCGGTAGTGCCCCATCACGAGGCCGCCGGAATCGCCCCACGCGGCGAACTGGTTGTTGCGCCCCGCGTTGATCTGCATCTGATTCTGATAGAACCGATGGATCAGGTCGCGCGTGATCACGCCGGTCGGCAGCGGCGCGCCGTGTGCATCGACGATGCGAAACGGCCGGTTGTGCAGATGATAGAGATCGTTTTGGCCAATCATGTAGCGCTTGCCGTCCACTTCCTGCGCCTGCGGCACGAGCCCGCCCCAGATCGCCGGCAGCCGCGGCAGCGGCGTCTTGCCGTCGCGGTCGAACTGGATGTATTGCTCGGCGGTGACCGCGTCGAGCGGATGCTGGACACCCGGGTAGTTGCCGTACAGGTTCGCGAAGCTGCGGTTCTCCGCGTAAATCACCACGATGTTCTTCACCTGATCGTGCAGTGCAGCGTCGAGCCGCAAGTCGGCGGCGCTGCGCGGCGGGCCGTTGCTCGCGAGTCCCTCGCCCGTTTTGCAGCCGATCAGCGCGAGGCCGAGGCCGACCGCCCCGAGACCGGTGAGGACGCGGCGGCGCTCGGGATCGTCGGGAGCGTCGCTGGTGTTGTCGATTGAATCGGGGTTGTCCAGTTTCGGCGGCAGGTGAGGATCGTGGTCGGTCATCGGTGAGTTCCGAAGGAGACGTGACGGTCGCATCGGCGCCGCTGGAGGCGGCGCGCGCGACACCGGTTATGGATCCGCCGAGGCCGGCAGGCCTCGCGGCTTTACGGCAGCCGACGCTTGACGCGCCAGCTGTGATGCGTGGCATCGACGGCTAATAGTAGCCAGTGCCGTGCGTCGATCGGATGACGTTTTTGCGTCGCATAACCGTCGACGGTCAATTCGAGCTCGTCATGCGCGCGCCGATGGCAGGTGGCGTGCGCGCCGGAGCCGTCCGCGAACTCGACGCGCGCCTCGGCGAGGTCCGGCGCGCCGGGCGGTTCGGGTAGATCGGCGATGCGCACCGCGCAGCCCGGATAAAGATGCGAGTCGGCAACGTGAATCTGTATCGCGTTGGGCATGACGTGGCCTCCTACGCTTGGGCGGCGCGAGCGCGCGGCTGGGATACACCGCGCCGCCGGACCGGATCAAAGCATAGCACCGCGTGGCCGATTCGCCGCATGCTTCGCGCTATCATCCTGAATTGAACCCGATGAACCGCATAGAGACGGCAGTCAAGATGGCAAAAGAAGAGCAGACAGGAGTGGGACGCAGGCAGGGCAAACCCCGCGCGGCGGAAGCCTCCGCCGCACCACCCGAACCGGTGCGCACGGACGCCGAGAGCGCGGACTTGCCCGCTTCCGCCGACGACGACAGCGCCGGCGCATCGACATATCTGGTGCCGGGCCTCGAACGCGGCTTGCGCATCCTCGCCGAATTCAGCGCGCGCGAGCCGGTGCTCGGCGCGCCGGAGTTATCGAAGCGGATCGGCATTCCGCGCACCACCACGTTTCGTTTACTACAAACGCTCGAGGCGCTCGGCTTCCTCGAACGCGTCAATGGCGACCGTTATTTCCGGCTCAGCGTCGCGGTGCTGCGGCTCGGCTTCGAGTACCTGAGCTCGCTCGAACTGACTGACGTCGGCACGCCGATTCTCGAACGTCTGCGCGACGCGACCGGGCTCAGCACGCATCTGCTGATCCGCGATCAGCGCGACGTCGTGTTCGTCGCGAAGGCGCAGACGCACGAGCCGATGTACAGCTCGGTCAAGGTGCACGTCGGCACGCGCCTGCCCGCGCATGCAACCGTGCATGGCCAGGTGCTGATGGGCGATCTGAGCTTCGAGGAGTTGCGCCAGCTGTATCCGGAGCCGCAGCTCGAACGTTTCACCGAGCGCACCCCGGCGACGGTCGAAGAACTCTATGGACGGGTGCGCGAGAGCGCGGCGCTCGGCTACGCGGTCAGCGAGGCGTCGTTCGAGCGGGGGATTTCGGTGGTGAGCGCGCCGGTGCGCGACCAGAGCGGCAAGATCGCCGCGGCGTTGACGGTAACGATCCCGCGTTCGGATATCGGCGAGACCGGCGAGCGCGAGCCGCTGATCATTGCCGTGTGCCAGGCGGCGCTGGAGCTGTCCGAGCGCCTGAGCTATCGCCCGAGGCCGGATGATCCGACCGCGATGCAGGCGCGCCGCCGGCCGGTTGCCGCGCATTGAGTGCGCGCTGACTTCACCGCGCCACTACTTCAAATACTTATTTCATATCTGTCGGCGAGTCCTGCTGCATTGCACAGCGGAACTCGCCGCATCACGTCGTCAAATCATCAGAACGAGTGATGGATGCCGCTCAGGACGATCGCCTGATTGCGGCCGCTCGACACGCCCGCGGTGAAGAACGCCGCGTCGGTGTTCGAACCCGCGCGCTGATACAGCGCGTTGATATACACCTGCGTCGACTTCGACAGCGCATAGATGTTGCCGATCATGAACTGCGTCCAGCGATGGCCGGCCAGCGTCGTCGTCGCCGCTCCGCCTGCGATCGTGTTGGCCGGCGTGACCTGCCAGTTCGCGCCGCCGTCGTAGCTCTGATAGGTGTCCGAGTGACCGCCGCTTTCGAGCTTCACGCGGGTGTACAGGCCGTGTACGAGCACGCTGCCGAACTGGTACGACAGGCCCAGGCCCATGTTCTGCAGGTTGTCGGCCGTGTAGGTCGCGGCGGGCTGACCCTGGAAGGTCGTGATGCCGGTCGTGACGATCGACGGCGTGCGGTTGTTCTCGTTCGAGTAGCTCGCCCCCGCCTTGAAGCCGCCGTTCGCGTACGTCGCCGCAAAGCCATACGAGCGGCCGATCGCGAAGTTGGTCTGGTTGCCGAGACCCATCATCGCGCCGAAGGTGAAGCCGCCGAACGACGCCGAGCGGAATTTCGCCGAGTTGTCATACGGCACGACCGCGGTGTTGGCGAGCGCGTCGATGTTGCCCGGGTGGAACGCGTACCAGCTGGCCGCCTGGTAGCCGGTGCTGAACGGGCCGAGCACGTCGAAGCTGAACGGCGTCTGATGACCGAAGGTCAGCGTGCCGATCTGGTCGGAACTGAGGCCGACGTAAGCCTGACGGTTGAACAGCACGCCCGCTTTCGCCATCGCGCCCGTGTTCGTATAGAAACCGTTTTCGAGCTGGAACACCGCCTTCAGGCCGTTACCCAGATCTTCGACGCCCTTCAGGCCCCAACGGTCCGGCTGCATGTTGCCCTGTTCCTGAATCCACTTCGAGCTGCCGCCCACGTTGCTGATATACGCGACACCGGCATCGAGGCTGCCGTATAGCGTCACGTTGCTCTGCGCCCACGCGCCCGTGGTCATGCAGGCTGCCGTCAAACCGGCTGCAATGATTTGCTTCACCGTTGGTTCTCCTGATCAAACGACGTAGACATTCGCCGAATGCGCCGTCCCTGATCTGTTCTCTGAGTTAATTCCGTTCTGGTTTCTGCGCCAGAACCACATCGGTCTTACGTTATGCGTTCCACCTATGGACAAACGTATCGCCTATGGAAAGTATAGTGAAGCTGAGATCAATCAAAATAGATTTTGAGATCAGTACAAACCCGCAGTTGCCGATCGTCCCACGTCTGAGGATTCGAGCTAAGCCACGCCCGTCAAAGGCCCGCGTGGCTTAAGGTTGCGCGCGCCGTCAGACCCGCCGATGTGGGTCAGAAACGACAGTCGGTGTTTTCCCCTAAGGGCGCATTTTTTTATTTTCTTGGCGCAAACCCAATCCTATAATTGTCCATACACGAACTGATGTTCCTTGTATGGAACGTCAAGGGCTCAGGAGAACGTGAGAATGACTGAACAATGGCGCTGTGCCGGACATGCCGGTGAGCTGTCCGAAGACTCCCCACTCGAGTTCAAGCTCGACGACACGGAGATCGGCATCTACAAGGTGGGCGACGAGATCTATGCGATGGAAAACGTCTGCCCCCACGCGTACGCGTTGCTGACGCAGGGCTTTGTCGACGGTGACACCGTCGAATGTCCGCTGCACGAAGCCGTGTTCCATATCCCGACCGGCAAGTGCCTGAAAGAGCCGGGCGGCCGCGACCTGAAGATGTACTCGGTACGTCTCGCAGGTGAAGAAATCCAGATCAAGGTGGAATGACATGCGAGAGGTAGCCGTGAATTTCAATCCCTTTCTGAAGCCGTGGCTTGCGCCGCAACCGAACAACGTTGCCGGCAAGGGCGTGATCGAGAAGCCGGGCGAGAGCGGCAACATGGTCTGGCAGAACCGCAAGGCCGAGCCGACCCAGTACGAAAACGACTTCGGCGATGCGCTCGAACGCGTTTTCGAAGCCGGCGCGATGGAACTGCAGGAAGTCGCCGACGGCTTGAATCGCGACGGCTTCCGCACCCCGGAAGGCACTCAGTGGAACGCCGAGCGTCTTGCCGCCGAATTCCGTCAGCTCGCCGAGTAAGCGCGCTTTTCCGAACACGTTTCACCGCATTCGTACTGGAGTCTCTTCATGACGTCCCCCACTACAACTGAAGGCACGGCCGATCCGGTCAAGTCGTATCTGGACCGCGGCCTGCGCAACTACTGGTATCCCGTCGCTCCGAGCTGGCAGGTCGGCAACGCACCGATCGGCGTCACGCGCCTGGGCGACCAGATCGTGCTGTGGCGCGATAGCGAAGGCAATGTCCACGCGCTCGAAGACCGCTGCCCGCACCGCGGCGCACGTCTGTCGCTCGGCTGGAACCTCGGCGATCGCGTCGCGTGCTGGTATCACGGCGTCGAAGTAAACGGCAGCGGCACCGTGATCAACGTGCCGGCCGTGCCGAGCTGCCCGCTCGAAGGCAAGACCTGCGTCAAGTCGTATCCGGCCCAGGAACATGCCGGCGCGATCTTCCTGTGGTTCGGCGACGACGCGCACAAGGAACCGGCGCCGCTCGTGCTGCCGGACGAACTGGTCGGTGAGGAATACGCAAGTTTCCTGTGCATGTCGAACTGGAAGTGCAATTACCAGTACGCGATCGACAACGTGATGGACCCGATGCACGGCGCTTATCTGCACGCGACGTCGCACTCGATGGCCGAAGGCGACAAGCAGGCCGACATGCGTGTGCGCAAGACCGAAACCGGTCTGATGTTCGAGAAGACCGGCCAGCGCGACGTGAACTTCGACTGGGTCGAACTCGGCGACACCGGCGCGCTGTGGATGCGTCTCGCGATTCCGTACAAGAAGAAGTTCGGCCCGGGCGGCAGCTTCGGCATCATCGGCTTCGCGGTGCCGGTCGACGGCGACAACTGCCAGGTCTACTTCTGGCGTACCCGCAAGGTGCAGGGCTGGCAGCGTGACGCATGGCGCTTCCTGTATCGCAACCGCCTCGAAGGTCTGCACTGGGACGTGCTCGAGCAGGACCGCTACGTCCTCGAAAGCCTCGCGCCGAACGCACGCGATCACGAGTTCCTCTATCAGCACGACGTCGGTATGACGCGTGTGCGCCGTATGCTGCGTCAACGCGCGCAGCAGGATCTCGCCGCGCTGGAAGCGCATCGCGCGGCCAACGCGACGCCCGCGGGCAACGAAGCCGGGCACAGCCATGCATAACGACGCACTTGCAGCGCTCAACGGCCGGCGCGTCCTCGTGACGGGCGGCGCGCGCGGTCTCGGCGCGGCGTTCGTGCGCGCACTCGTCGCTGCCGGCGCGCGGGTCGTATTCGGCGACGTGCTGCACGACGAAGGCCGCGCGCTCGCGGCATCGCTCGCCGAGCAGGGCCACGCGGCGACCTATCTGCCGCTCGACCTGGCCGATCCGGCCAGCATCGAGCAGTTCGCGAAAGAAGGCGCGGCCCAGCTCGGCGGTCTCGATGCGCTGATCAACAACGCGGCGATCACGAACTCCGGCGGCAAGTTCGCGGACGAGCTGTCCGTCCAAACGTGGGACGCGGTGATGAACGTCAACGTGCGCGGCACCTGGCTGATGAGCACCGCCGCGCTGCCGTATCTGCGCGAATCGGGCCGCGGCGCCATCGTCAACATCGCGTCGGATACGGCGATGTGGGGCGCGCCGAAGCTGCTCGCCTATGTCGCGAGCAAGGGCGCCGTGATCTCGATGACCCGCTCGCTCGCGCGCGAATTCGGCGCGCACGGCGTGACCGTCAACGCGATCGCGCCGGGTCTCACCGAAGTCGAGGCGACCGCGTACGTGCCCGCCGAGCGTCATCAGTATTACCTGCAAGGCCGCGCGCTCACACGCGCACAAGTGCCCGACGACGTGACCGGGCCGGTGCTGTTCCTGTTATCCGATGCCGCTCGCTTTGTGACCGGCCAACTGCTGCCGGTCAACGGCGGCTTCGTGATGAATTGATCTTGTCGAATCGAAAGGAGAAACAAATGGCGGACGCCGACAACGAACGCAAATCCTGGGACCAACCCGCGGACGCAAGCTTCCAGCAATGGCTGGACGGCCGCGTCGCACGCCTCGAAACGCGTCGCTACGACTGGGACGCGCTGAAGTTCCAGGCCGACTACGACCCGAAGTATCGCCGTGCGCAGATGCGCTATGTCGGTACCGGCGGCACCGGCGTCGCGAAGGACATGAACACGGTGCCGGCAGGCAACTTCACGTTCTCGACGATGGTGATCCCGGCCGGCAACATCGGCCCGAGCCATATTCATACGGATGTCGAAGAAATCTTCTTCGTGCTGCGCGGCAAGATGAAAGTCATCTGCGAGCGCGACGGCGAGACGTGGGAAGCGGTGCTCGGCGAGCGTGACCTGATCTCGGTGCCGCCCGGCGTGTATCGCACGGAAATCAACATCGGCGACGAAGACGCGCTGATGTGCGTGATGCTCGGTTCGCCGAAGCCGATCACGCCGACGTATCCGCCGGATTCGCCGCTCGCGAAGATCAAGCGCGGCTAACTCGCCGCGAAGCCGTCCACGTCGTTCCACTACACCCACGAAGGAAATCATGTCCGCCGTCCCGACCGTCAACGCCGACCAGCATGCCGCGCTCGAAGCGCGTCTCGCACGCTATCCGGCGCAGCAAAGCAGCCTCGCTGCGCAACGCGTGCTCGGCTATCGCGAAGTCGATCGCGCCGGCCGCGACGCGTTGCCGCTCGTGCTGCTGCACGGCATCGGTTCGGGCGCGGCTTCGTGGGTGCAGCAGTTCGACGTGCTCGGCGCCACGCGCCGCGTGCTGGCCTGGGATGCGCCGGGGTATGGCGCTTCTTCGCCGGTCGCGGTCGCCTCGCCGGTTGCACAGGATTATGCCGTTGTACTGAAGGAATGGCTCGACGCACTCGGCATCGAACGCTGCGTGCTCGTCGGGCACTCGCTCGGCGCGATCATCGCCGGTGCGTTTGCCGCCGCGCATCCACGCTATCTCGCAGGTCTGCTGCTGCTGTCGCCCGCGGGCGGCTACGGCGCGGCCGCGGCCGAGGTGCGCGACGCCAAACGCGATCAACGTCTCGCGATGCTGAGCGAACTTGGACCCCAGGGTCTCGCCGACAAGCGCAGCGCGAACATGCTGTCCGCGCACGCAAGCGACGAAGCACGCGCATGGGTCCGCTGGAACATGTCACGCGTGATCCCGCATGGCTATGCACAGGCCACGCACCTGCTCGCCAACGCGGATCTCGCGGGCGACCTCGCGCGCTGCGACGGCCGCGTGAGCGTCGCAGTCGGCGCCGAAGACACGATCACAACGCCCGAAGCCTGCGAAAAGATCGCACTCGCCGCGCGCACCCGTCTGCAGATCGTGCCGCGCGCGGGCCACGCCGGCTACATCGAAGCACCCGCCGCGTACACCACGATCATCGATACGTTCTGCCGCGCAAGCGACAGCCCATTGAGCCAAAGCGGAGCCAATCAATGACGCCCGACACTCTTGACGCCGACCGCGACCTTAGCGCCGAGCGCAACGAACCGAGCAACGAAGCGAGCAGCGATTCGGGCTACCGGGTGCCCGGTCTCGAACGCGGCTTGAAGATCCTGATGGAGTTCTCGCCGCGCGAGCCCGTGCTCGGCGCACCGGAACTGTCGCGGCGCCTGAGCATTCCGCGCACGACGGTGTTCCGTTTGCTGCAGACGCTCGAATCGCTCGGCTTTCTCGAGCGCGCTGATAAGGACCGCAACTATCGCCTCGGCGTCGCGGTGCTGCGCCTGGGCTTCGAATATCTGAGTTCGCTCGAACTGACCGATCTCGGCCTGCCGATCATCGAAAAGCTGCGCGACGAGACCGGCCTCACGAGCCACATCGTGATCAGGGACGTACGCGACGTCGTGTTCGTCGCGAAGGCCCAAAGCCACACGCCGATTTTCAGCTCGGTGAAGGTCAACGTCGGCACGCGCCTGCCCGCGCATGCGACGACGCATGGCCAGGTGCTGATGGGCGATCTGAGCTTCGACGAACTGAAGAAGCTTTATCCGGAGACGGAGCTCGAGCGCTTCACGACGCAGACGCCGGCCACGGTCGACGAACTGTACGAACGGATTCGCGACGACGCGCGGCGCGGCTTCGCGATCAGCGAGTCGTCGTTCGAGCGCGGCATTTCAGTGGTCAGCGCGCCGGTGCGCAACGACTCGCGCCGCATCGTCGCGGTGATCACGACAACGATTCCGCGCCGCGAGATCGATGCGTCGCTGCTTGACGGCGGTCTCGTCGACAAGGTGCGCCGCGCGGCCGACGAACTGTCGGAGCGGCTCAATTACCGGCCGAAGTCTGGGCCGAATAGTGGCAACAAGTACATGAAGGCACTGGGGCTCTGATGATCCAAATCGACTTGACCGGACAGGTAGCGGTGGTGACGGGCGGTTCGTCCGGCATCGGCCTCGCGACCGCCGAACTGTTTCTGCGCGCCGGCGCTTCGGTCGCGATCTGCGGCCGCGACAGCGAACGGCTCGGGCAGGCGCAAGCCGCGCTCACCGCGACGTATCCCGGCGCGCAACTGCTCGCGCAGCGCTGCGACGTGCTCGACGCTGGCGAAGTGAACGGATTCGCCCAGGCGGTGCAGGAGCGCTTCGGCCGCACCGACATGCTGGTGAACAACGCGGGCCAGGGCCGCGTGTCCACCTTCGCCGATACGACCGACGAAGCCTGGCGCGAAGAACTCGACCTGAAGTACTTCGGCGTGATCCGCCCGACCCGCGCGTTCCTGCCGATGCTGCGCGACACGGCCGGCGCCGGCCGCAACGCGGCGATCGTCAACGTGAACTCGCTGCTCGCGCTGCAGCCGGAGCCGCACATGGTGGCGACGTCGTCGGCGCGCGCGGGCCTGCTGAGTCTGACGAAGTCGCTCGCGGTCGAATTCGCGCCGCAGCGCGTGCGCGTCAACTCGATCCTGATCGGCATCGTCGAATCGGGTCAGTGGCGCCGCCGTTACGCGACCCAGGCCGAGCCCGGCCAGAGCTGGGAAGACTGGACCGGCGAACTCGCGCGCAAGAAAAACATTCCGCTCGGCCGCTTCGGCCGCCCCGAAGAGGCCGCACAGGCGCTCTTTTATCTGGCTACCCCGCTGTCGTCGTACACGACTGGCAGCCACATCGATGTTTCTGGAGGCGTTGCACGACATGTCTAACAAAACCACCGTTGGCGAACTGATCGCCGCCTTTCTCGAGCAGTGCGGCGTCAAAACCGCATTCGGCGTGATCTCGATCCACAACATGCCGATCCTCGACGCCATCAACACGCGCGGCAAGATCCGCTATGTCGGCGCACGCGGCGAAGCTGGCGCGGTCAACATGGCTGACGGCCTCGCGCGCGTCTCCGGCGGCCTCGGCGTCGCCTTCACGAGCACCGGCACTGCGGCGGGCAACGCGGCGGGCGCGATGGTCGAAGCGTTGACGGCGGGCACGGCGCTGCTGCACGTGACCGGCCAGATCGAAACCGAATACCTCGATCAGGACCTCGCGTACATCCACGAGGCGCCGGATCAATTGTCGATGCTGCAATCGATCTCGAAGGCCGCGTTCCGCGTGCGCTCGGTCGAAACCGCCCTGCCGACGATCCGCGAAGCCGTGCGCGTCGCGCAAGCCGCGCCGAGCGGCCCGGTCAGCGTCGAAATTCCGATCGACATCCAGGCCGCCGAAGTCGAATGGCCGAGCGATCTCGGCGCCCCGCACGTCACCACGCTCACGCATTGCAAGGACCGCGTCGCGCAACTGGCTGAGCAACTGACCAAGGCGAAGCGCCCGCTGCTGTGGCTAGGCGGCGGCACGCGCCATGCGCGCGCGGCGGTCGAACGTCTGGTCGCGCTCGGCTTCGGCGTGGTGACCAGCGTGCAGGGTCGCGGCGTGCTGCCAGAAGATCATTCGGCCACGCTCGGCGCGTTCAACGTGCATCCGGCGGTCGAAAGCTTCTACAAGACCTGCGACGCGCTGGTGGTGGTCGGCTCGCGTCTGCGCGGCAATGAAACGCTGAAGTACAAGCTCGCGTTGCCGCAGCCGCTGTATCGCGTCGACGCCGACGCGCTCGCCGACAACCGCGGCTATCGCAACGACATGTTCATCCACGGCGACGCCGCGGCGGTGCTCGACGAACTCGCGACGCTGCTCGAAGGCAAGCTGAAGATCGATCCGGCGTTCGCGCAGGATCTGGCCGCCGCGCGCGAAAGCGCGGTCGCCGACGTCGCCAAGGGTCTCGGACCGTACAAGCGTCTCGTCGACGCGCTGCAGGAAGCCGTGGGCCGCGACTACAACTGGGTGCGCGACGTCACGATCTCGAACAGCACGTGGGGCAACCGCCTGTTGAAGATCTTCTCGCCGCGCGCGGGCGTGCATGCGCTCGGCGGCGGCATCGGCCAGGGCATGCAGATGGGCATCGGCGCGGCGCTCGCGGGCAATGCGGCGAAGACCGTCGCTCTGTGCGGCGACGGTGGCCTGATGGTCAACGTCGGCGAACTCGCGACGGCCGTGCAGGAAAACGCCAACGTGATGATCGTGCTGATGAACGACCAGTGCTACGGCGTGATCCGCAACATCCAGGACGCGCAGTACGGCGGCCGCCGCTGCTACGTGCAACTGCATCAGCCGGATTTCGCGCAGTTCTGCGAAAGCCTGAAGCTCACGCATTACCGCATCAAGTCGCTCGACGATGCTTCCGCGATCATCCGCGAAGGCATGACCAGGACGGGGCCGGTGCTGGTCGAAGTGGACATGCTGTCGATCGGCTCGTTCGCGACCGCGTTCGCGGGGCCGCCGGTCAAGAAAGAGGAGCCGCAACATGCATAACGGCTACGCGGGACATCACGCGCCGCTCGACATCGCGATGATCGGCTTCGGCGCGATCGGCCAGGAAGTCTATCGCTCGGTCGCCGCCGATCCGGCGGTGCACGTGTCGCACGTGATCGTGCCTGAGAGTCATGTGGCCTCGGTGCGCGACGTGGTGGGTGCGAGCGTCGACGTGGTGTCCTCGGTGGCGGCGCTCAGCACCAAGCCGCAGTTCGCGCTCGAATGCGCGGGCCACGGTGCGCTGGTCGCTCACGTCGTGCCGCTGCTGAAGGCGGGCACCGATTGCGCGGTCGCGTCGATCGGCGCGCTGTCCGACGTCACGCTGCTCGATGCGCTCGCCGCCGCGGCCGATGAAGGCGACGCGACGGTCACGCTGCTGTCGGGCGCGATCGGCGGTGTCGACGCAATCTCGGCGGCGCGCTTCGGCGGTCTCGACGAAGTGCTGTACACCGGCCGCAAGCCGCCGGTCGGCTGGCTCGGCACGCCGGCCGAAGAGGTCTGCGATCTGGCCACGCTCACCGAAGAGAAAGTGATTTTCGAAGGCAGCGCACGCGACGCCGCGCGGCTCTATCCGAAGAACGCGAACGTCGCCGCGACGATCGCGCTCGCGGGCCTCGGCCTCGACCACACCATGGTGCGGCTGATCGCCGATCCGAAGGTGACGCGCAACGTGCATCGCATCGTCGCGCGCGGCGCGTTCGGCGAGATGGCGCTCGAAATGAGCGGCAAGCCGCTGCCGGACAACCCGAAGACGTCCGCGCTGACCGCCTATAGCGCGATCCGCGCTCTGCGCAATCGCGCGGCGCGCTGTGTGATCTGAAACCTGCCAAGACCTGTTAAGCCCCTGGCTTGAAAGAACCGGAACGACCGACATGACTCACTTCGATACCAGCCTCGTGCCCAACGGCGATATTTTCATCGGCGGCGAATGGCGGCAAGGGCGCGGCAACCCGTACAAAAGCCTGTATCCGGCGGATCAGTCGGTCAACATGGAAATCTCGACGGCCAGCGCCGACGACGCGCGCGAAGCCATCGAGGCCGCCGACGCGGCATGGCGCAAGCCCAACTGGTCGGGTCTGAAGCCGCATCAGCGCGCGCTGATCCTGTATCGCATCGCCGATCTGATCATGGCGCGCCACGAAGCGCTCGCGAATCTGCAGCGCCGCGACAACGGCAAGCCGATCGGCGAGACGCGCGTGCTGGTCGCGAGCGCGGCCAACACGTTCCGCTATTTTGCGGCCTGCCTCGAAACGCTCGACGAAGAGGTCACGCCGTCGCGCGGCGACTATCTGACGATGAGCATCTACGAGCCGATCGGCGTCGTCGCGGCGATCACGCCGTGGAATTCGCCGATCGCGTCCGACGCGCAGAAGCTCGCGCCGGCGCTCGCGGGCGGCAACGCGGTGGTGCTGAAGCCCGCCGAAGTCACGCCGCTGGTGTCGCTCGCACTCGCACGCATCTGCGAGGAAGCGGGCGTGCCGAAGGGCGTGGTCAGCGTGCTGCCGGGCAAGGGCTCGGTGATCGGCGACGTGCTGGTGCGTCATCCGCTCGTGAGGAAGGTGTCGTTCACGGGCGGCACCGAAGTGGGCCGCGGCATCGCGCGTATCGCGGCGGACAAGCTGATGCCGGTGTCGCTCGAACTCGGCGGCAAGTCGCCGACCATCGTGTTCGACGACGCCGATCTCGATCATGCGGTGAACGGCGTGCTGTACGGCATTTTCAGCTCGTCGGGCGAGGCGTGCATAGCGGGTTCGCGCCTGTTCGTGCAGCGCTCGATCTACCACACGTTCATGCAGCGTCTCGTCGAAGGCGCGCGCAAGCTGCGCGTCGGCGATCCGACGCGCGAGAGCACGCAGATGGGTCCGCTGATCACCCAGGCGCATCGCGAGACGATCGAACGCTATGTCGCGCTCGGTCTCGAAGAGGGCGGGCGTCTGCTGTGCGGCGGCGAACGTCCGGTCGGCGATGGCCGCGAAGCCGGCACCTACTTCCAGCCGACCATTCTCGAAGGCCTCAGCAACGACGCGAAGATCTGCCAGGAAGAAATCTTCGGGCCGGTGCTCGTCGCGATGCCGTTCGACGACGAAGCGTCGTTGCTGAAGGAAGCGAACAATAGTGTGTTCGGCCTCGCCGCCGGCATCTGGACGCGCGACTACAAGCGCGCCTACCGGATCGCACGCGCTCTCGAAGCCGGCACCATCTGGATCAACACCTACAAGCTGTTCTCGATCTCGACGCCGTTCAGCGGCTGGAAGGAGAGCGGCATGGGACGCGAAAAAGGCCGGGTCGGCATTCGCGAATACATGCAACAGAAGAGCCTCTACTGGGGCTTGAACGACGCGCCGCTCGCGTGGGCGAACTGAAGCGGCAACGTAGAGGCAACCAAGAGGCACGTTATGACGATTCTCGGCATTGAACAGATTACTTACGGCGTGACGGATCTCGCCACCTGTCGGCACTTTTTCGCGGACTGGGGCATGAAGGAGACCGCGCACGACGAAACCCGCGCGCGCTTCGAAACGCTGAACGGCTGCACGGTCCTCGTCGTCGAGGCCAACGATGCGTCGCTGCCGCCCGCGTTCGAGGAAGGCCCGACCTTGCGTGAAGTGACGTGGGGCGTCGCGACGAAGGCGGAGCTCGACGCGCTGCGCGGCCGCTTCGCCGGCCAGCCGGGCCACTACGAAACCGACGACGCGGTGGGCTGCATCGACCCGAACGGCATGGCGGTGCGCGTCGAGCTCACGCGCAAGCGGCCGGTCGACGTGAAGGGCTCGCCGTCGAACGTGTGGGGCCAGACGTTGCGCGTCGATCAGCCGTCGCCGGTCTACGAACGCGCGGAGCCGGTCGAAGTGGGCCACGTCGTGTTCTTCACGAACAACCTCGCCGAGCAGGAAAAGTTCTATCACGAGCTGCTCGGCTTCGAGACCTCGGACCGTTATCCGGGCCGCGGCGCGTTCATGCGCTGCGCGCCGCACGGCGGTCATCACGACCTGTTCCTGCTGGCATTGCCCAACGGCAAGCGAGGCCTGAACCACGTCGCGTTCACCGTGCGCGATATTCACGAAGTGTTCGGCGGCGGCATGCACATCAGCCGCTGCGGTTGGGAAACGCAGCTCGGGCCGGGACGTCATCCGGTGTCGTCGGCTTACTTCTGGTACTTCAAGAATCCGGCCGGCGGCCTGATCGAGTACTACGCCGACGAAGACCAGTTGACGCCCGACTGGCAGCCGCGCGATTTCGAGCCGGGTCCGACCGTGTTCGCCGAATGGGCGATCGACGGCGGTATCGACGGCAACACACGACGCCAGAAGGACGCGAAGGCGCCCGAAGGCAAGTTCATGACGGAGCGCAAAAATGACTGACGCTGCTACCGAAAAGGCCCAGGCCGCGCATGCGGGGCTCGAAGCGCCGCGCACGATCGTCGTGATCGGCGGCGGCCAGGCGGCCGGCTGGATCGTGAAGACGTTGCGCCGCGAAGGCTTCGACGGCCGCCTCGTGATGATCGCGGACGAAGTGCATCTGCCGTACGAGCGTCCGCCGCTGTCGAAGGCCGTGCTGGCCGGCGACGCGGACATCGAAACGGTGCGGCTCGTGAAGCCCGACGATTTCGATGCGTTGAACGTCGAGGCATGGCAACCCGATTGCGCGACGTCGATCGATCGCGAAGAGCGCATCGTGCGTACGAAGTCCGGCCGCGAAGTGCAGTACGACCGCCTCGTGATCGCGACCGGCGGCGCGGCGCGCCGTCTGCCCGACGCGCTCGTGCAGACCTCGCACATCACCTATCTGCGCACGCTCGACGAAGCGCTAGCGCTCGGCGAACGGCTGCGCGCGAGCAAGCGCGTGCTCGTGATCGGCGGCGGCTGGATCGGTCTCGAAGTCGCGGCGACCGCGCGCAAGCTCGGCGTCGAAGCCTGTGTGGTGGAGGGCGCATCGCGTCTGTGCGCGCGCTCGCTGCCGCCGCTGGTGTCCAATTTCCTGCTGGAGCTGCATCGCGCGAATGGCGTGGACGTGCGTCTGAAAGCGGCGCTCGTCAAGCTCGAAGATCATCCGAACGACGCCAACCGCCTGCGCGCAACCTTCGCGGACGGCTCGACGCTCGACGCCGACTTCGCGGTGGCCGGCATCGGTCTCGCACCGCACACGGCGATTGCGCAAGCGGCGGGCGTGAAGGTGGAGGACGGCATCGTCGTCGATCACTTCGGCGCCACCGACGACCCGCGCATCTTCGCGTGCGGCGACGTCGCGAATCATCCGAGCGCTTGGCTGAAGCGCCGCGTGCGGCTCGAATCGTGGGCCAACGCGCAGAACCAGGCGATCTCCACGGCGAAGGCCTTGCTCGGCACGTTCGAACCGTACGCGGATATTCCGTGGTTCTGGTCCGATCAGTACGACGTGAACCTGCAGATTCTCGGCGACATTCCGGCCAATGCGGAACTCGCGGTGCGCGGCGATCTGCCCGGCAAACGCGCGACGCTGTTCTATCTGGAAGACAACACGATTCGCGGCGTGATCGCGATCAACACTCCGCGCGAACTGAAGCTCTCGCGCAAATGGATGAACCAAGGCCGGACCATCGACCTTGCCACACTGACTGACGCCTCTACGGCGCTTGCCTAACCATTTCTACGGACGGCACCTTGGCATGAGAACCATCGAAAACACTACAGGAGACCGCAGCAGCGCCGGTGTTTCAGGCGCTGTGACGCAAGGCTCGATCATCGCGCGTCTGGAGCGCTTGCCGAGGAACCGGATGCAGGTGCGCGCGCGCATACTGATCGGTCTCGCGACGTTCTTCGACGGCTTCGACGTCATCGCGATCGCGGCGACGCTGCCCTTGCTGATCGCGAAGTGGAATCTGACGCCTTGGGACGTCGGCTTCCTGCTTGGCTCCGGCTCCGTGGGACAACTGATCGGCGCGTTCCTGTTTCCGTGGTATGCGGAACGCGGCGGACGCGTGAAGGCGATCGCGCTGAGCTCGGGCATCATCGGCATCACCAGTATCGCGTGCGGTTTTGCGCCGACCTTCGCGGTGTTCGTCGCGCTGCGTATCATCCAGGGCCTGGGCCTCGGCGGCGAGTTGCCGGTGGCCGCGACCTATATCAACGAGATCAGCCGCGCGCACGGCCGCGGACGCTTCGTTCTGCTGTACGAAATCGTGTTCCCGATCGGGCTGCTCGCGTCGAGTGCGCTCGGTGCGTGGATCGTGCCGCGCTTCGGCTGGCAGGCGATGTACTTCATCGGCGGCATGCCGTTGATCCTGTTCTTCGTGCTGCGCAAGCTCGTGCCGGAATCGCCGCGCTGGCTCGCCGTGCGCGACCGGATGGCCGAAGCCGATTCCGCCGTGCTCGCGTTCGAACGTGCCGCCAAGGTGCCGCTGCCGCCGGTCGCGCATGCGTCGGAGTTCGACGAGATGGTCAATCGCCATCCGAAGCGCCGTGTCGCGGATCTGTTCGGCCCGGCCTATCTGAAGCGCACGCTCGCCGTGGCGATGCTGTGGGTGACCTGCGGCTTCATCCAGTACGGTCTGTCGACCTGGCTGCCGACGATCTACCGCACGATCTATCACGCGCCGCTGCAGCTCGCGCTGAACCTGGCCGTAGCGGCGTCGGTGCTCGGTGTGCTCGGGTCGCTGGCCTGCGCGTTGCTGGTCGACAAGGTGGGTCGCAAGCCGATCATCAACATCTCGTTCCTGTTGTGCGCGTTGTCGCTGGCCATGGCGGGGGTGCTGCACGGTTCGTCGGTGTATGTGGTCGCAACCTGCTGCGCGTTCGCGCTCGGCTTTCTCGCCAGCGGCTTCATCACGGCCTATGTGTACACGCCGGAGCTGTACCCGACGAGTATCCGCGCGATGGGCTGCGGGGTCGGCGGCGCGTGGCTGAAGGTGGCGGCGATCTTCGCGCCGGCGATCGTGTCGAAGACGATGATCGGCGGCAACCTGGAAGTGGCGTTCTATATCCTGGCTGCGGTGCCGTTCGTCGCGGCGGTGGTCGTGCACTTCCTCGGTATCGAAACCAAGGGCAAGGTGCTGGAGCAGCTCGAGGCTTGACTTCCATCGCTTGATGACCGCTTGAGCAATCAAAACGAAAGGCGCACCGGATGGTGCGCCTTTTGTCTTTGATGGGCTTCGATGAAGCGCGTTGCTTTAAATCGTCTTGCTCTAAAGCGCTTTGCGATAAACCACGAAGCCGGACTTGTCCGCGACCTTGTCGTAAAGCCGCATCGCGGTGTGATTCGTCTCATGCGTCTGCCAGTAGACGCGCTGCGCGCCGTCGGCTTTTGCCCGCGCATAAACGGCCTCGATCAGCGCACGGCCGACGCCCTTGCCGCGCTCGCTATCGAGCGTGTACAGGTCCTGCAGGTAGCAGATCGGGCCGGCCATCGTCGTATGACGGTGATAGAGGAAATGCACGAGGCCTTGCAATTGCCCGGCGCGTTCAGCGACGAACGCATGCATCGGCTCGTAGCCATCGAAAAAGCGATTCCACGTGATTTGCGTGATCTCGCGCGGCAGCGCGGTCTCGCCCGAGCGGCCATAAAACGCGTTGTAGGCGTCCCATAGCGGCAGCCATGCGTCGAAGTCGTCACGGTTGACGGCGCGAATCTGCAGCGGGGCGGACATGTGGGCGGCTCCTTTGGAAAGCAGTGGAACCGCCAGCATAGAAAATTTGCAGCGCGATTGTTAGCTCCACTATCTGCGCAAAATCTGGAGCCACGGCGCGTGCGACGGTGCGGTGAGCGGATGCGTCACCGCCTGCCGCGAGTCAGTGCTTGTGCTGATGCTTGTGGCGCAGCTCGTTGCGGACCTTCTTCGCGGCGAATAGCGGAACGTAGTCGAATACGCGCGCGTCGTTGCGGAATTCGGCGAGCGTATCGGCGTACATGCGCGACACCGTCTCGGCCGGCGTACCAGTTTCTTCGGCGATGCTTCGGACTACTTCGTCTACATTCGGCTCGGGCTGCGACATGGGCTCTCTCCGGGTTGTGCGGCGGGCTGGATGGACGGTACGCGGACGGCAGGAGTCCATTACAGGATGCGAACCGCGAGCACGCCAATTGAATCGCCCTATCGTTCGACCCAATTCACAGAGATTTTTTTCTTGCACCGCGGCAAACGCCCATGCGGTGGCGCCGCGCGGAAAAGCAACCGGCTCAGTGGTGGTGAATACCCGGGAAACACGCCGGGGTAAGCGAACGGCGTCTCTACTTCTCCACCTTCTGCGCCACTTGCGCGATCCGGTCGCGCACGACGCCGATCGCCTGCTTCAGCGCGTAAACGTCCTGAAAGTATCGATACGGAATTCGGATCTGACTCGCGTTCGCGTCGATGCTTTCAATCTCCTCACGCCATTGCGCAATCTGCGCGCGAGACGGCGCGGCGTTCTTCCACACTTCGTCTTCGAGCGCCTTGATCGCGCGGTACCACACGAACAGGCGTTTCTTCATACGCGCTTCGAGCATGCGCGGCAGCGCCTGCGCGAGGCCGATCAGCAGCGCGAGGAACGGCACCAGAATCAGCAGCCGCCGTTCGATCAGGCTCGCGAGCCAGAACGGCAGGTAGCGATACAGAAACGGCCGGCCCGATCTGAAGTAGCGCACGCTTTCGTCGGAGATCGGGAATTCTTCGGTGTTCAGGTTCGGGAACGTGCCGAGCGGCGTGAAGTAGTCCTCGCCGCCGTGCACCGTGCGCGCCGCGTCGAGCAGCAGATAGACGAGCGCCGGATGCAGCGTGTCCTTCGAAACGAGCAGCGCGGTGGCCGCGAGCAGCGTGACGTCGTTGCGCGGCAGATCGTCGGCGACGCTCGTCGATGCACGCGGCAATACGATCTTCGAGAGCGACGGGAATTTCTGCACGAGTGCGTCGGCCTGCGCGAAGCTCATCAGCTTCAGGTTGCTGGTGAGCAGCGTGTGCTGCATGTCGGCGTCGGGCCGGCCGATGAAGAACGCCGCGTCGACCTGACCGCTTTCGAGCCCCTGGTAGGCGGCGTTCGCGTCCATCTGCAGCAGCGTCGAGTTCTGACTCGTGATGCCGCTATAGCCGAGCAGCACCTGCGAGACGTTGAGCAGGCCGCTACCCGGCACGCCCATCGAAATGCGTTTGCCGCGCAGTTGCGATAGCCGGTCCATCGTCGCATCGCCTCGATAGAACACCCAGATCGGCTCGTACGACACGGCGGCGATGGTTTGCAGGTTGTCGGTGTCTTTCGGACTGGTCGTGCCCGACTGGATGAAGCCGACTTGATAGGCGCTGTCCGGGTCCGCGAGACGCTGGTAGTTTTCGATCGAGCCCGACGAGCTGCGGATGTCGAGCTTGATGCCCTCGCGCTTGAGCAGCGGCGCGTAGCGATCGGCGAAGCCGCGATAGATGCCGCCCTGCGCGCCGGAGGTGATGACGATCGTGCGCTGGAACGCGGGCTCGAGCACGAGCGCGAGCATCCAGCCGAACGCGGCGAACAGCACGATCGCGCCGACGATCAGAAGACGCCGGCGCCGCCGCGTCATTGGCGTTCTCAGGCTGCGGTACTGCGCGGGATCTGGTCTCGACATCGTTACCCGGGTATGGTCAGTCCGCCGTCGGCGAGCGACGTGCTGGACTCGGCTTGTGGTCCTTCAACTGTACGATATCGGCGCGCTTTATTCGACAGCGCTACGCAACAACCTCCGCCTCGCTACCCAACTCCCGCGCGATGAACTCGACGAACGCGCGGATCCGATTCGACATCTGATGCCGCGGCGAATACACCGCGAAGATATCCGCATTCGGCGTGTCGTGATCGGGCATTAGCTGGACGAGCGAACCATCCGCGAGATACTGCCGGATGTCCCATTCGGCGCGCATCAGGATGCCGTGCCCTTCGAGCGCCCACTTGACGGCGATCTCGCCGTCGTTGGTGGTCAGCGTGCCTTTGATGCGCACCGCCTCGGTCTTGCGCGCGGCACCGCGTCCCGAGCTCAGCCGCCACACGCCGTAGGCTTCGTCGCCCTGACGAATGCCGATGCAGTTGTGGCGCGTCAGATCGTGCGCCGTGAGCGGCGTGCCGTGCGCCGCGAGATACGACGGCGCCGCGCACAGCAAACGCCGGTTCGGCGCAAGACGGCGCGCGACCACGCGCGTATCGGGCGGCTCGCCGAAGCGGATGCAGACGTCGAAGCTGTCGTCGGTGAGCGGCGGCGGCGTGACCGAAAGTTGAAGCTGAACCGACACCTGCGGATAGCGCGCGACGAAACGGGAGATTGCCGGTCCTACATGGCTACGCCCGAAGCCGAGCGTCGCGTTTACGCGCAGCAACCCCTTCGGTGTCTGCCTCGCCGAGCCGAGCAATTCGGCCAGCTCGTCGATCTCGTCGAGAATCCGCCGCGCGCGTTCGAGGTATAGCTCGCCTTCGGGCGTGAGCATCATCCGGCGCGTCGTGCGGTTCACCAGCGCGACGCCCGCGCGCTGTTCCATTTGGGTGAGGCGCTTGCTGACGGCGGCAGCCGTCAGCCCCAGTTCGCGCGCGGCCGCGCTCAGGCTGCCGCTCGCCGCGAGTGTCGAGAAAAAGCTCAGATCGGCGGGCTGGACGGTCTCGCGCATCGGCTGTTCCGTGCCTTCGCATTTGTGAATGCAAGTTAAAGATGCTTTGAGTTTAGCACCGGTTTTTACCCACGGGATCGCGCTAGAGTGCACTCACACACTTCACAAAGCAAAGGACGGAGACATGAAAACCTATCGCATCGCAACCATCCCTGGCGACGGCATCGGCAAGGAGGTCGTGCCGGCCGGCGCGCAAGTGCTCGATACACTCGCGAAGACCACGCGCGCCTTCACGTTCGAGTTCGAGAACTTCGACTGGGGCGGCGACTACTATCGCCAGCACGGCGTGATGATGCCGGCGAATGGGCTCGACGCGATCCGCAACAAGGACGCGATCCTGTTCGGCTCGGCGGGCGACAAGGACATTCCCGATCACATCACGCTGTGGGGGCTGCGTCTGAAGATCTGCCAGGGCTTCGATCAATACGCGAACGTGCGCCCGACGCGCATCCTGCCCGGCATTGACGCACCGTTGAAGTACTGCAAGCCCGAAGATCTGAACTGGGTGATCGTCCGCGAAAATTCCGAGGGTGAATATTCGGGCGTCGGCGGCCGCGTGCATCAGGGCCATCCGATCGAAGCCGCGACCGATGTGTCGATCCTTACGCGCGCCGGCGTCGAGCGCATCATGCGCTTCGCGTTCCGCCTCGCGCAGTCGCGTCCGCGCAAGCTGTTGACCGTGATCACGAAGAGCAACGCGCAGCGTCACGCGATGGTGATGTGGGACGAGATCGCGCTCGAAATCTCGAAGGAGTTTCCGGACGTCACGTGGGACAAGGAACTCGTCGACGCGGCGACCGCGCGCATGGTCAACCGTCCCGCGACGCTCGACACAATCGTCGCCACCAATCTGCACGCCGATATCCTCAGCGACCTCGCGGCCGCGCTCGCGGGCAGCCTCGGCATCGCGCCGACCGGCAACGTCGATCCGGAGCGCCGCTATCCGTCGATGTTCGAGCCGATCCACGGCTCCGCGTTCGACATCATGGGCAAGGGGCTCGCGAATCCGGTCGGCACGTTCTGGTCGGTCGTGATGCTGCTCGAACATCTCGGCGAATTCGATGCGGCGAGGCGCGTGATGCAGGCCGTCGAAGCGGTCACCGCGAACAACGCGCTGCACACGCGCGACCTCGGCGGCACGGCCACGACCGCGCAGGTGACCGCGGCCGTATGCGCGTTCATCGAGCAGGCGGCCACGCCCGCGGCGAACGCGGCTTGAGCATCGGCTTCGCGTGAACTGACCAGGACTGAGCGGGAACCGCGCGCAATTCGAGCGCGCGTTCTACGCCCCGGCCATCACGTGGCCGGCACACAACCTTGACTCGACTAGCTCGGCCCAACGTCGGCCGGCGCGAGGCTCGCGCGCGGTCTACCGCCGCGCGCCGCAGGAGGAGACAATGAGTTCGGAACTCGAAACCCGGGTGTCCCGCAAGCTGATGCTGCGGATCATCCCGTTCGTCATGCTGTTGTACTTCGTGAGCTTTCTCGATCGCGTCAATGTGGGCTTCGCCGCGTTGTCGATGAACAAGGCGATCGGTCTTTCGCCGACCGCGTTCGGCCTCGGCGGCGGGCTCTTTTTTATCGGCTATTTTCTGTTCGAAGTGCCGTCGAACCTGATCCTGCACAAGGTCGGCGCGCGCCGCTGGATTGCTCGCGTGATGGTGTCGTGGGGGATCGTGTCGCTCGGATCCGCGTTCGTCGTCGGGCCGAACAGCTTCTATGCGCTGCGCTTCATTCTCGGCGTCGCGGAAGCGGGCTTCTTTCCCGGCATCATCCTGTATCTGAGCCTGTGGTTTCCAGCGCGCCAGCGAGCGGTCGCGGCGGCGTGGTTCATGGCCGCCGCGCCGATCTCGACCGCGATCGGCTCGCCGATTTCCGGCGCGATCATGAAGCTGCCGCCGATTGCCGGACTCGCCGACTGGCAATTGCTCTACATACTGGAAGCGTTGCCCGCGATCGTCCTCGGCTTCTGCGTGCTCAAGTATCTGACCGACAAGCCCGCGCAAGCCGAATGGCTGCAGCCCGAAGAGCGCGACTGGCTGATCGCGAAGCTGAAGCTCGAAGCCGACGCGCGGCACGCGCATGCGGGCCACACGGCCGGCGCGCTCAGCGCGTTGCGCGATCCGCGTGTGCTCGCGCTCGCGCTGATCTACTTCGGCACCTCGGCGGGGCTGTATACGCTCGGCTTGTGGGCGCCGTTGATCATCCGCCAATACGGTTTCGGCACGTTCGAAACCGGGTTGCTTGCCGGTGTGCCGAGCGTGCTTGCGGTGATCGCGATGGTGTTGTGGGCGAAGCACTCTGATCGCACTGACGAACGCACATGGCACGTGGTGATTCCGTGCGCGCTCGCTTGCATCGGCTTCGTGTTCGCCGGCAATGCGAGCAGCGCGTTGATGATCGTGCTTGCGCTCGTCGTCGTGAACATCGGAATCAGCGCCGCGAAGGCGCCGCTGTGGGCGATGCCGAGCATGTTCCTGTCGGGCGCAGGGGCCGCGGCGGGGATTGCGATGATCAACTCGATCGGCAATCTCGGCGGCTTCGTCGGGCCGTTTGCGATCGGCTGGCTCAAGAACGTGACGGGCGGCTATTCGGCGGGGCTGTATGTGGTCGGCGCGACGTTGGCGGTGTCGGCGGTCGTGACGCTGATGCTGAGCCGGCAGACGAAGCAGGTGCCGGTCGCGGTGCGAGAGCGGCAAGGGCATTGAGCGAAGCATCGATGAAGCGAGCGGGCCGCCGGTTGAAAAACCGGCGGCGAACGTGAATCCATCCGATGCGTCAGCACTCGACTACCGGAACCCGTAGACCAGAACCTTCTTCCCTTCGAAGTGTTCCTGCACACCTTGCTCGCAATTCATCGGACAGCTGTAGTCGGGAGTCGACGAGGCCGTCGGAACACTCGCCCGATAGACCACGGATTCGATCTGCGTCCCGTCCGAAGTGATCACGATGTTCAGGTCAGTTGCGACGCCAGCCGCCACAGGTCCTCCGGCGATGTAGCGGATCGACATCGTTCCGGTGCAATCGGAGTTCACCGTGTAGGTGCCGGTCTGGTGCGGATTGAAGGTCGTCGAGCCGGCTTTCGGCACGCCGTTGATGTTCCCAACGTCAGTGCGCGTGAAACCACCGTTGCCGTCGAACGTCACGAGGGCGACGTCGTCGTAAATCAACGGGGTCGTAAACGGATGCAGCGTGTTCGTCGAATCGAGCAATCCAAGAATCTCTCCGTGACCGATGAACCCATAGGGTCCCTTTAGCGTTGCCTTGGAGCAAAGGCCACCGCCGCCGCCATCACCGTCGCCATCACCCCTACCGCCGGCCTGCGCGGTGCCGCTCAGCGACAGAAACGCAACGGCTACCGCCGACCAAACGCTTATATGCCGGGTCTTCATCTTCATCTCCTTGTCAGCGAATCAGGCGCATGAAATCGCGGCGTGCAACAGCCCTTCGGCTGCCGGGATCGGGCGCCTGAGTCAGTCAAACGAAAATAGTCGATATGAAATGGCCGCAGCGATGCCTGGTCGCCGTCGTTCGAGGGACCAGGGATCGGCCAAAGTGGTGAATGACGAAACGCTATCACCGGGCAGTCGTGTTTCGCCCGGTGTCGGCGGATACGTGCCGAAAGGATGCACGAAAGTCCGCGCAAGGGTGACTTCGTGGGTCAGCCACGCTTTAAAGTTGCATGGCGAAAACCAGTGTAATCCACGCTATTTGCGCAGACCTGATGAATATCGGACAAAAGGGAGGCACATTCAGATGGCGAACTGCGAAGCGTCGCGTTTTCTTTGGGTTTCCGCGTGGCTAGGCGTGGCTCGTATGCAGCGTCGTCACGCGCGGCAGAACAGCGCGCGTGACGACTCTACGTCGGCGAGAAGCCGACCGACGGCGCGAGTGGCCGCTTTAATTTCCCGGCAAGCTCACTGCGGCGCGCGCTCGACTTGCGACACTGCCGCCTGATTCCGATAGCGCACGAAATACATCACGCTCAGCACGATCAGGAACGGCACGCCGAAGATCAGCGTCATGTGGAATTCGGGCGTGAAGTACGTCGTGATCATGATCGCGAGCATCAGGCCCGCGCCGAGCAGCGTCGGCACCGGGAAACCCGGCATGCGGAAATTGCCGGCGGGCGCGCCGCTGGCCGAGCGGCGCCGGCGGAAGAAGTAGTGCGTGACGAAGATCATCATCCACGTGAACAGCGCGCCGAACATCGCAATGGCCATCATGATCGTGAACGATGCGTTCGGATACAGCACGCTGACCACGGTCGCGATCGCGATGCCCGCCGTCGACAGCAGCAGCGCGCTGAGCGGCACGCCACGCTCGTTGACTTCGCCGAGGCTGCGCGGCGCGTAGCCCGCGCGCGCGAGGCTGAACATCATGCGCGTCGTGATGTACAACTGGCTATTCATCGCCGACAGTGCCGCCACCAGCACGACGAAGTTGATCACGCCCGCCGCGCCCGGCATGTGCACCGCGAGCATCATCTTCACGAACGGGCTTTCGTCGCGACCGGCCGCGGTCCACGGCACGATCGCGAGCATCAGCGCCATCGTGACCAGATAGAACAGCACCAGACGCACGACCGTCGAGCGGAACGCGCGCGTGACGGCGCGCTCGGGGTCTTCGGCTTCGCCCGCGGCGACCGCGATCATTTCGATGCTCAGGTAGCTGAAGATCGACACGATGACCGCGACCCACATGCCCCAGAGGCCCTTCGGAAAGAAGCCGCCGTGATCGAAGTAGTGGTGAAAGCCGGCGACCGATCCGTTAGCGCTTCCGTCGGCGCCCGCAACCAGAGAAGGATTCACGAACACCACATACGAGCCGATCACGATGAACGCGACGATCGCCGTGACCTTGATGACCGAGAACCAGTACTCGACCGAGCCGAATACGTCGACGCTCAGTGCATTGACGAGCACGAGTACCGCCGAGAAACCGATGATCCACATCCATCCCGGCACGGCGGGGAACCAGTACTTCATATAGAGCGCGATTGCGGTGACCTCGGTGCCGACCGCGAGCACGATGCACGCCCAGTACGAGTAGCGCACCAGAAAGCCCGCCCACGGGCTGATGTAGTGCTCGGCGTAGGCGCCGAACGAACCCGAGGTCGGATGCGCGACGGTCATCTCCGCGAGGCAGCCCATCAGCAGCAGCGAGATCAGCGCGCCGATCGCATAGCTGATCAGCACGCTCGGGCCGGCGAAGCCGATCGCGAATCCGCTGCCGAGAAAGAGCCCGGTGCCGATGGCGCCACCGATCGCGATCATCGACATCTGCCGGGCCGTTAGCGTGCGACGAAGACCCGCTTCACGCGCGGCGATTTGCTGAAATTGTCCTTCTGAACTCATCGAATATCTCCTCCAACTTGTTTGACGCCTGACGCGCAGCGCGGGCCGATGTTTTACCATCGATTGCCCGCGCGGACGAGGCACGACGTATTGCTTCGCTTAGAACATGTGGCGAATGCCTGCCGCCACGCCGGTCTGATTGCTCTTGCCCGGCAATTCGGTGACGGCGCCGCCGGACACCTTGTTGTAGTCGACGGTGCCGTAGACCTGCGTGCTCTTGGACAGCGCGTATTCGGCGACCAGCACGCCCGTGTAGCGCTTGCCGCCGTTGTCGGCGATGCCGTTCACGTCGCGCATCGAGTCGTAGTAGAACGCGCCCGTCACGGTGACTGCCGGTGTGACCTGATACACGATGCCGGTATAGCCGATCGTGTCGCGACGCGGGTTGGCGACGAACGAACCGGTCTGGACGTTGCGGCTCGGATCGTTCAGATAGCTGTCGACTTCGCCCGTCGAGTCCTTGCCGCCGATATAGCCGACGAACAGCGACGCCGGTCCCACCACGTAGCGCGCCGCGGCGCCCCACATCTGCTGCGAACGGCTTTCGAGGTCGCGCGTCTGCTGATACACGCCGCCGATCGTGAACGGACCGTGCGTGTACGACGAGCGCAGACCCCAGTACGAGTTCTGGCTCATGCTGCCCGCCTGGCCGCCGAAGCCATAGCTCGCGCCGACGTCGAGACCGGGAATCGTGCTGTTGTTGTCATAGCTGACGACGTTGTTCGCGTAGCCCTGCGTCAGGTAATACGGCCAGCCGTTAGCCGTGTAATTGCCGATCGTCAGCGGATCGAGATCGCCGAACAGGTTGAAGCCTTCGGTCGTCTGGCGGCCCATTTTCACGGTGCCGAAATTGCCGGACAGACCAACATACGCATAGCGGCCGAACAGCAGATTGCTGTCCATCTTGCCGGTCTGCGGCTCGAAGCCGTTTTCGAGGCGGAAGATCGCCGACAGACCGTTGCCGAGATCTTCGTGGCCTTTCATGCCCCACCGGCTGTTGGTGATCGCGCCGTTGGCCATCTGCACGCTGCTGTCGTTATCGGCATTCGCATTCGTCGTGTAGCGGATGCTTTGATCGACGATGCCGTAGAGCGTGACCGAACTCTGCGCGAAGGCGCTGCCGGTGATCGCCAGACCGAGCGTCGTTTGTAATGTCAGTACCCCAAACCGTTTGATTTGCTTTTTCATGATCGTGTGTCTATGTCAGTCTTTTGATGCGTGGCTATCAAGCCGCGGTTGCGGGGCCGGAGGGGCGATCCGGACGTCCCGCTGTCTGTTGCGTTAGGAACTGCCCCGCAGTCGTCGTCGCCGCGCTGTTTCGTTAGGCCGGTTGGTAAGCCGGTCAGATGGAACGCGCGGTCTGCCGGCCGAGCGCCACGTACGCCACCAGTTCGATACGCATGTCCGGATGCGCGAAGCCTTGCACGGCGACGCAGGCACGATTCGGATATGGCGCCTGAAAGACCTTGCGATACTCGGCGTCGATGATCGACATCTCGCGCGCGTCGGCCATGTACATCAGCACCTGCACGACGTCCTCCATGCGCGCGCCGGCGGACCTGACGGCCTGTGCCAGATTCGCGAACGTCAGACGCGCCTGCTCGGCGATTCCGTCGCCGGCGATCGCGCCGCTCGCGTCGACCGGGCCGTGGGCCGTGAACATCAGGCCGTTGGCGTGTGTGGCCCACGAGAAGGGCTGGTTGGGTTCGGGCAAACCCACGGGGATCAGTTCAGGCATCGGAAAACCTTCGGACAGGTTGGTATCGATTTATTCGCGCTTTCAGCACTTCGCCGATCGAGTCGGCAACGCAATCGATATTCGCGTCGTTCAGACCAGCCATGCACGCGCGTCCCGAGCGCAGCAGATAAACGCTGCGGCGCTCGCGCAGCGCGCCGACTTCGTTCGGCGAGAGGCCCGTGTAGCTGAACATGCCGCGCTGCGTGACCAGATAGTCGAACGAGGTGCCCGGCACCAGCGCGTCGAGGCGAGTCTTTAGCGCGGCCCGCATGCGCTTGATGCGCTCCCGCATCACGGCGACATCCGCTTGCCATTGCCGTGCGAGCGCCGCATCGTTGAGCACGGTCGAAATCAGCTGCGAGCCATACAGCGGCGGGCTCGAATACATGCGGCGCACGTTTGCCTGCGCCTGGCCGAATACGCGCGCGGCCTCGTTCTGGTTCGGACATACGACGGACAGGCCGCCGCATCGCTCGCCATACAGCGAGAAGTTCTTCGAAAACGAATTGCTGACGAACAGCGACAGACCCGCATCGGTCATCGCGCGAATCGGCCAGGCGTCGTCGGCAAGCTCGTCGCCAAAGCCCTGGTATGCCATGTCGAGGAACGGGATCAGGCCGCGCTTCGCGCACAGTTCGGTGATCGCGAGCCATTGCTCGCGCGACGGATCGATGCCGGTCGGGTTGTGGCAGCACGGCTGCAGCAGAACGATGCTGCCCGCGGCGAGACCCGATAGCGTCGCGATCATCTCGTCGAAACGGATGCCGTTGGTCAGCGGGTCGTAATAGGGATAGGTATGGACTTCGAGGCCGGCCGCGGAGAACAGCACGCGGTGATTGTCCCAGCTCGGATCGCTGACCCAGATCGCGCTGTCCGGGAAATAGCGCTTCAGCAGCTCGGCGGCGAGACGGATCGCGCCCGAGCCGCCGACGGTCTGCAACGTCGCGATGCGCCGCTCGCGCAACGCCGCGCTGTCGGCGCCGAAAATCAGCTGCTGCAGCGCCTGGCAATAGCCGGCCGAGCCTTCCATCGGCAGATACGTGTGAGCGGTTTCCTGAGCAGCGAGGCGGCTTGCCGCGACGCGCACGCTCGGCAGCACCGGCACCTTGCCGGCTTCGTCGTAGTACAGGCCGATGCTCAGATTGACCTTGCGGGCTTCGGGATCGCGCTGGAAGTCCTGAAACAGCGACAGGATCGGATCGCCCGGATAAACGGGAATGTGTTCGAACATGGTTTTCAAAAACGCCAGAAGCGGGATTGCGGGGTGCGGGCGAGCGGCGCGGTTTCATCGGAGAGCGGTGGCGGCGGCGCGATTGCGGACCGTTCCGCCGTGAGGCTGCATTGCGACGTCTCTGGCGGCATGTTATAGGCGTCAAATTGAAATGTGCTTCAGATATCGTGCTTGACGAGCCGCCAGCATGGTAGAGTCTGCGAATTCGTACAACTCAAGCGACAGATTCTTCAATATGACGCCAGATCGAACGGATATGCGCATCCTCCGTCAGCTTGAAAACGACGGACGCATCAGCAATCAAGACCTCGCGAACGCGGTTGCGCTGTCGCCGTCGGCATGTCTGCGGCGCGTGAAACTGCTCGAGGAGGAGGGCTTTATCGAGGGCTATCGGTGCGTGATTGCGCCCAGGCGCATCGGCGTGGAATTCGAGGCGCTCGTGCATGTGTCGATGCGACCCGATGTCGAGGAGTGGCACGACAAATTCCTCGAGGCGCTGCAGGCATGGCCCGAAGTGGTGTCGGCGCAAGTGGTGACGGGCGCGTCGAACTATGTGCTGACGGTGCGCGCGCGCAATCTCGATCACTTCTCCGACTTCGTGATGAATCGGCTACATCGCACGCCCGGTGTGATGTCGACGAATTCGTCGATCGTGATGGCGACATTGAAACGGAATGGGTCGGTGCTGGATCTGGTGAAGCCGGCTTAAGGGCTTTCGTAAGGCGGCGAAAAGATAAGACGAATACGCCGCGTGCCGTCTATGCTGAAGAACGTGATGAAGCGACGGTTTGTTGTGGCCGTCGCGTTTCTCATGCACGTCCTTGCACCGTGAGTTCACAGCATACGGAGACGAGATGGCAACCCACGATTCTTCGCAGGCGCCCGATCCTTCTGACTACGTTGCCCACCATCTGCAGAACTTTTCGACGACGTCGCCGGCTTCCGTCGCGGCGTCGGGCGGACAGCATGCGGGCGCGTTCATATGGAGTGCTGATGCGCTGGCTTTCGCTGGCGTGCTGTTCGTCGTGCTGGTGTGCTTTGCGGCGCTGAAGGATAAAGGTGCATTGTTCAGCGTCGGGCGTGTGATGGGTTTCTGGCGACGCCTGTATGTGTGGTGGTCGTGCGCGTGGCGTCAGTGGCTCGCGAGTACGCTGCTTTTCGTCGTCGCCGTGCTGGCGTTTCATTTTTTGATGCCACGCACGGCCGTGCCGCTGATGAGATTTTCCGAGCACGTGATTACGCCTGAAGTCGCGAGAAGTTCGCCGGTATGGTCGGGCGTGATCGCGGCGATGCCGGCGATCGTGGCGGTTGTGATCTACCTGCTGGTGAGCTTGCCGATCGCGGGATATATGGTGCGCAGCGGATTGGCCGCACATGCTTTCGCCGGCCCCGAACGTTTCGGCTTCTGGCGCGCGGTGTTGCTCGGGCTCACGACGTATGTCTGGTCGGTGCCTGGAAGCCTCGTGATTGCCGACGTCGGGATTTCGTTGCCCGGTCATGCCGCAGACGTGCTGCGCGCGATTCTTGTCGTGGCGTGGGGGATGTACGTCGTTTTGCCGAGGCAGGTGAAAAAAGTAGCGAGGTTTGCGGCGAGGTGAATCTCCGCGAAGCGACTCGATTGCGCATGTGCGACGGCCCGCTCGAAGCGGGCCGTCCTTCTCTTGTCGCCGCCCGCACGGGGCAGCGCTCGCGGCAGATCAATGATGCGCGTAGAGCGGGGCGAAACCAGCAACGTCCTGCTGCTGCGATAGAACCGACACCTTGACCGTGCCGGCTCCGGCCGCCGATGCCCCGTTCGCCGACCCGCCATATGCCGCCGCCGCACCGTTCTGTGCGCTTACGCGGGCCTCGGCGGCCTGGATATTCTGCGGATAGGTATCGTAATCCGCAGCCGGGTTGTAGCCCGCCTTTTCCAGTTGGATCAGTTCCGCGCGAACCTGGGCACGCGTGAGCGCCGCATTGGACTGCGCGAACGAAACGGCGGGGACAGCGACGACAGCGGCGACGATCAGCGACTTGATAAGTTTCATGGTATCCACCTGAGAGCAATGAGTTGGTTCGAACCACGGTTGCGTGGCACATGCATCCAGTCAAGTCGACGTCCGCCTGGCTTTGCGACACCGCCGACTGGCCTGGACGTATTTGAACGTCCTCACGTATCCCGTTTGTTTCCACGAACCCCGACTTTTGCAACCGTATTTGTCCGTTTGCGCGGTGGATACACAACGATACGAAACTCGTCGAAATCAGCTGGCACCGGTAGTGCTCGCGCGCCCGGCACCGCCGCGCAACTCGTTCAGCGACGCGCCGTTCGGGCGCAGCCGCAGACCCGGGTCGAGCCGCTGCCACGGCAGATCGGCGGGATCGGCGGCCATCGGACCAGGCGCTTTCGCCACCAGATGGGCGGCGGCTATCGCGTCGAAATCGGCGCGATAGTGAACCGAACTCTTGTTGACGAGAATCTTCATTCGTTCGGGGTCGATGCCGGCAGCGCGATAAAGATTGCGGTCGAAAATCTGCATCTTGACGGAGCTGACCGCGATCCTCACGCCGTCGACGCGCAGGCATGCCACCGGCCCGATATCGGTCCACATGCCGTTCATCATCGGGCCATCGAAGCGCACCCGTCCGTGGGCGAGATGCTCGACTACGAAGCGCCCGGCGAGCGGCGCGTCTCCAGGCACGCCCGAGCCGCCCGCGAGTTCGATCTCGATCGTCGCGCCGAGGCCCGCCGCGTGCGCCTTTGCTGCAGCTTGCGGGTCCCAGATCAGGCCCACGGCGGCGTCGTTCGCGCCGTGACGCAGCAGCGCGCGCACGAGGCCCATCGTGTTCGAATCGCCGCCCACGCCCGGGTTGTCCTGCGTATCGGCGATCACGACGGGCTGCGTGGCATGTTCGGCGAGCCGCATGGCTTCGCGCACGGCGGCGTCCGGGTCGAGGAAGCGAACCTCCCAGTCGCGCTCCTGCGCGACGATGGACGAGGCCAACTCATCGACGGCGGCCGTCACGGCGGCCTCGTCGAAGCCGTAGCCCCAGACCACCGCGCCACATTCGGGGAAATCGGACGCCGGAAATCCTGGCGCGAACGACAGCGAGACGACGCCGTCGCGTTCCAGCGCCGCGAGACGCTCGTACGTGCCGCGCGCCGGTTCGGCGAGCGTGCACATGCCGTTGACGGGGATCAGGAACGGAATGCGGCGCACGACGCGCTCGAGGCCGCGGCCCTTCTCTTCGGTGAGGCGCATCAGGATTTGCGCGGCGCGCGCGCCGGTCTCGGCCATGTCGACGTGCGGATAGGTGCGGTACGCGACCATGGCATCCGCGTGCGTGAACATCTGTTCGGTCACGTTGGCGTGCAGATCGAGCGAGACGACCAGCGGGATTTCGCGGCCCACGATCGCCCGCACGCGCGCGAGCAGTTCACCTTCGCCGTCGTCCAGATGCTCGGCGACCATCGCGCCGTGCAGGTCGAGATAGATGGCGTCGAAGCCTCCGCGCCGCACGGCATCGACGATTTCGCCCGCAATGCGCTCATAGGCGTCTTCCGTCACGTGCGCGGAGGCGCTCGCTCCTGCCCAGATCACCGGCACGAACGTATGGCCCGCCGCTTCCACCGCCTGAATGAAGCCGCCGACCGGCACGTTGACGTCGCGCAGCGCAAGCACGCCGGCGCCGCGGGCGAGCGGCGGAAAGCCCTCGCCCTGAACGAAGCTCTGCCAGCTTGCTTTGGTCGGAGCGAACGTGTTGGTTTCGTGCTGGAAGCCTGCGATGAGAATCTTCATTTCCGGTTACCTCGTTGATAAAGGATGACTAATCGTATGGATTTCGTGTCGCGCCTCGAAAGCGCGGCACACCGTCAGGGCTTCGTGGTGGCGAGCTTGAGCGGAAGGATCAGCAGCGCGGCGAGCAGTGACACGCCAGCGAGCGCGAGCAGCGCCGGTTGCAGGCTGCCGGCCGCCGTCTTGATCCAGCCGATGGCCGCGGGCCCCCAGAAGCCGCCAGAAAGTCCGATGGTGTTGATGAGCGCGATACCGCCCGCGGCGGCCGGCCCCTTGACGTACTCGGGCGGAATCGCCCAAAAGACCGTATAGGCCATCCACAGCGCCATCGTCACGAGCGTGAGCAGCGTCAGCGTTAGCGCGAGATGGGTGCCGGCGGCCGCGCACGCCGCGAGCAGCAACGCGGCGGCGGCGGCAGGCGCCGCGAAGTGCAGGCGCCGCTCGCCGAACCGGTCCGAACGCCAGCCCATGTAGAGCATGCCGACGGCCGCCGCCACGTATGGAATCGACGTGTACCAGCCGAGCGTGATGAGGTTGCTCACGCCCTGAGCCTTCAGGATCGCGGGCAGCCAGAAGCTGATCGCGTAGATCGAGGCGATGATGCAGAAGTAGGCGAACGCCAGCACATAGATCTTGCGGTCGCGCAGCACGTTTCTAAACGAAGTGGCATGCGCCGCGGCCACGCCGACCTCGGCCTCCAGCTGGCGCTTGTCGGCGTCGCTGAGCCACGATGCGTCCGCCGGGCGGTCAGGCAGATAGAGAAAGGTCGCAATGCCGAGCACGATGCACGGCAGGCCTTCCACGAGAAACATCCATTGCCAGCCGGCGAGCCCCGCCTTGCCCGCCAGCGTGCTCATGATCGCCGCCGAAACCGGGCCGCCGACAATCCCGCCGATCGGGCCGGCCAGAAACACCATCGCAATCGCCCGTGCCATGCGCGAAGGGCCATACCAGCGTGACAGATAGAAGATCATGCCCGGCGCGAAGCCCGCCTCGAACACGCCCAGCAGGAAACGCATCGCGTAGAACGCCGGCACGCTGCGCACGAACAGCATGCAGGCCGACGTGATGCCCCAAAGCACCAGAATGCGGCTGAAGGTCTTGCGCGCGCCGATGCGCGGAAGCAGCAGATTGCTCGGCAGTTCGAACAGCACGTAACCGATGAAGAAGATGCCCGCGCCCACACCGTAAGCGGCATCGGAGAAGCCGAGATCGGTCTGCATCTGCAGCTTTGCGAACCCGACGTTCACGCGATCGAGGTAAGCAAACAGATAGCAGAGCAGAAGAAACGGCAGCAAACGTGCGTTGATCCTGCTATAGAGCGCCGAAGCGTCGCCGCTTCGCGCGGTGGGAAGAATGGCCGCCATGTCTGTCTCCGAATGTGTCGACCGGGGGCGGCGCCTGGGCGCCTGCTCCGGTCGCATGCAATTGATGTGTGACGCGCTTCGTGCGCAACACCATCCTGACCAGGGCAATTCTCGCTAGCAAGAGCAACAAAGTTCACATATCGTTCCTCTCAGGGCAACGATCGTTAAAGCAAGCGGGGGTGCGATGCGCGAAATCAATCAGCAGCGGCTGCGCTATTTCCACGAGGTGCTCGCGCACGGCACGATTCGTGGCGCGGCGGACAGCCTCAACACGTCGCCGTCGGTCATCACGCGGCAGATCAAGCTGCTCGAAGACGAACTGGGCGTGCAGCTGTTCGAGCGTCAGGCGCGTGGCGTCAGGCCCACCGAGGCTGCGGAGCATCTGCTGGAGTTCTGGCGCGGTTATCGCGCGCAGCAGGAGAAGTTCGAAGACCAGCTGCACGCGTTGCGCGGGTTGCAGCAAGGCCGCGTCGATCTGGCCGTCAGCGAGGGATACGTGGATGCGCTGATTGCCGAGGTCCTCACTCCGTTCTGTGTGCAATACCCGAAGGTCGATATCGGCCTGACCGTGCTACCTGTTGACGACGTGCTGGACGCAGTTGCGCAAAGCCGCTCGCATATCGGTCTCGCGTTCAATCCGCCGCCGCACCCGCGCATCGAATATCGCGCGAGTTCCGCACAGCCCGTGGTGCTGCTGGTGCGCCGCGACCATCCGCTCGCGCGGCGCGGCACGTCCGCCACGATCGACGACCTGCTCGCCTGGCCGCTGGCGTTGATGCCGAGCACCTTCGGCATCGGACATCTGGCGTCGATGCTCGCGTTCGTCGAAAACGTTCAGATCCGCGCGACGCTCACCACCAATTCCCTCACCGCGCTCAAACGTTTCGTCGCCGATGAAAACTTTGCGACGCTGATCGGAGAGTTCGCGGCATCGCGCGAGATTCGGGCTGGGGAACTGGTGACCGTGCCGATCGAGCACGCGCTGTTTCAGGGCACCAAGGCGCGTGTGCTCGTGAAGTCCGGGCGGCCGCTCGTTGCGGCCGCGCACGAACTGCTCGAGTGGATCTTGCAGCGCATGACGATGTTCGGGGCGGCGGGCAAAGGCGAATCAGGGTGACTCACTGCGACCGCTCGGAATACGCCTCCACCTGTCGCCTGCGCACCACCATCAGCAAACAAACCGCGCCGGATGCCACGATATTCACCGCGGGATAAAACGCCACGGCCACACTCCATTTCGGCAGCGCAAGAATCGCGAGCGCGTATTTAAGAACACATAGCGCAAAGTACAAAAGACTCTCACTCCGCGGATCACGGATCGTCTTGCGAACTGTCGGCGCGAGCCCGACGAGTTCGATCAGTGTCACAAGACAGATCGCCAGAGTCGGATCGTTTGTGAGTATCCAGAGCGGAATAGCGGACAAGGCCGCGACAAGGCAAAGCCAATCAAAAGTGGTCTGCTGTCGTTCACCCCGAAAGACGCTCGCCACGAGAACGAAGAAGCAGGTGGCCGCGATCGCCGCGGTACACCACGCCGAAGGACCCGCACCGGCGACGAACTGTCCGGCGGCCGCAATCGCCGTGACGACCGACCAGATCAACCACGTGAACAGATGAGGACGTACGGTGCCGCGCCAGATCGCAAGTCCATAAGGCAGAAACGCGACCAGGGACACGATCGACCCCATGACGCCGAACAGTCGAGTCAAGTCCCGATCGATGCTCAGCATAGAAGGATCACACCCGGCACTGCCCCCGATACCGCGCCGGCGGCGCCCCACACGCACGCGTAAAAAATCGCGTAAACGCGGTCGTCGATGCAAAGCCGACCCGTTCGCTGATCTCGCTGATCGACATCGGCGTATGCGCGAGCAGCGTGCGCGCTTCGTCGATACGCGTTTGCGTCAGCACCTCGCTGAAGGTTTTGCGCTCCGCCGCGAGCTTGCGTTGCAAGGTCCAGCGCGTCAGCGACAGCCGCTCGCAGACGATCGTCTGCAGGCTCTTCGGCGCGATCGCGTCCCCGTGATCGCGCAGCACGTCGCGCAGACATCGCTCGACCGTCGGAGAAAAGCGGCCCTGCTCGCGAATCCGTTGCAGGATTCCATGCGCGGCATGCAGGTGAATCTTCGAAAGCGGCGCGTTGTAGACCTCGAACGCGCGATCCAGCGCCGACGATTCCAACACCAGCCGATTGCACGCCTGACCGAGTTGCACGCGCACACCCAACGGTCCACCTAGCGCCGCGATCGCGCCGCTGCGCGCATCGGTGATGCCCGCGTCGCGCACGCGCAGTCGCGCGTCGTAGAGCTTCGCGACACTCGCAATCAGCGCGAAATTGCCGAGCGCGCTCGATGCGTTGCGCCCTTCGCCTTCCGTCACGTATTCGAATGCGACTTCATCGTCATGCTCGTGCATCACGAGCCAGTCGACATTACCGATCAGGTCGCGGTACGCGACGTAATTGCGCAACGCGTCGCGCAGCGTCGGACTATTGCAGAGCACGCCGGCCAACTCCGGAAAATACAACAGACCATCGAGCACGTCGCCCTCGGGCGCGCCGCGCGTGAGGCAGCTTTCCGCAAGCTGGAGCATCGCGACGTGTTTGTCGCCCGGGACTCGCGCATCCGCCGCGGCGATGTCGGCCTCGTCGATGCCGATATCGTGAGCCACTTTCGTGCGATCGAGACCCTCACGTTCCGCCGCGTCGAGCAATCCTCGATAGATGCGCGCTGATACGGACTTCTGACGCAAATCCACTGTGCCTCCTCCGGTCGAAACCTGTCTGCGGGTTTTCCTGACTCTGCATCGGTCAAGTGCTGCACCCATCGGTCAAGCGCGTTTCGAGCGCATCCCTAGAATTTCTTACGCCGCATTACCGCGAGCGCTAAGCGTAACAGGACGCGTCGCATGCCGGTAGCGCGTCGATACGACGTTATGCAATGCAAATCACATTACCGACAACGACAAGACGGAGCGAGATGATGAGAAGGAAGCTGACGATACCCTTTGCCGCAAGCGCCATCGCCTGCGGTGTCGCGGTGGTACTCGCCGCCTGCGGCAATGGCAGTGGCATCAGCGACCCGCCGTTGCCGGCCGATCCCGACGCGCGTGCCGATGCGCGTGCCGCCGCGCTCGTCCAGCAGCTGACGACCGCCGAAAAGATCCAGCTCGTGCACGGCGTGGGCATCCCCAACGCGGGACTCGGCGGTCCGTATCCGGCCGGCGTCAACGGAGCCGGGTACATTCCCGGCATCGCGCGACTCGGCATTCCGGGTCTCGCGATGGCGGATTCGGCCGGCGGCGTCAATGTCGTCAACTCGAACGCGACGGCGCTGCCCGCGCCGGTGGCGCTCGCGGCAAGCTGGGACCCGACGCTCGCGAACGAATACGGCGCGCGTATCGCGACCGAGCTGCGCGTGCTCGGCTACGGCGAAGGTCTCGGCGGCGGCGTCAATCTCACGCGCGAACCACGCAATGGCCGCACCTTCGAGTACATGGGCGAAGACCCGGTGCTGACCGGCACGCTGAGCGCCGCGCGCACGATCGGCACGCAGGCGCAGAACGTCATCGCGACGATCAAGCACTACGCGATGAACGATCAGGAAACGAATCGCATGACCAGCAACTCGGTCGTCGACGAACGCACGATGCGCGAGACCGAACTGCTCGCGTTCGAAATCGGCGTCACGCAGGGTACGCCCGGCAACGTAATGTGTTCGTACAACCTGGTGAACGGCGTGTATGCGTGCGAAAACCCGTATCTGCTGACCACCGTGCTGAAGAACGAGTGGGGCTTCAAGGGCGTGGTGCAGTCGGACTGGACCGCCACGCATAGCACGGTCGCCTCGGCACTGGCCGGCCTCGATGAAGAAGAGCCCGGCGATATCAGCGGCGGCCCGTCGATTCCGGGCTTCACGCTGACGTCGTATTTCAACACCGCGCTGACGAGCGCGGTCACCGCCGGCAGCGTGCCGATGTCGCGACTCAATGACATGGTTCAGCGCAAGCTTCGCACGATGATCCGTTACGGCGTGTTCGATTCGCCGCCCACCACTGGCGGCACGGTCGATCAAACCGCGGGCAATGCGCTCGCGTTGCAGGTCGCGCAGCAATCGTCGGTGCTGCTGAAGAACGCGGTGGCGAGCGGCGATTCGCAAGCGGTGCTGCCGTTGAACGCGGCAGGGCTGTCGTCGATCGTGGTGATCGGCGGTCACGCGGATGCGGGCGTGCTGTCGGGCGGCGGCTCGGGCGCCGTGCCGGCGGCCGCGGGCAACGCGGTGTCCGGATGCGTGTCGCCGTCGCCGCTTTTGAGCACCTGCGCGACGTGGTACAAGTCGGCGCCGCTCGCCGCGATCAAGGCGAAGGCGCCGAACGCGAGCGTGACGTTCGTCGACGGCACGAACCCGGCGGCCGCGGCGAGCGCCGCCGCTAACGCGGACGTGGCGATCGTATTCGCGACGCAATGGGAAAGCGAGGGCGCGGATCTGCCGAGCCTGAGCCTGCCGAGCAATACCACCGACAGCTATAACCAGAGCTACGATCAGAACGCGCTGATCACCGCGGTCGCGGCGCAAGCGAAGCGCGTGATCGTCGTGCTCGAGAACGGCAGCCCGGTCCTGATGCCGTGGCTCGGCAACGTGCACGGCGTGCTCGAAGCGTGGTATCCGGGCGTGCAGGGCGGCGAGGCGATTGCCGATCTGCTGTTCGGCGCGGTGAATCCGTCAGGCAAATTGCCGATCACGTTCCCGATGCAGGACGCGGATCTTCCGCAACCGACGATCTCTGCCACCGATACCACCGTCACTTACAGCGAAGGGCTCTTCATGGGTTATCGCTGGTATGACGGCAAGCAGATCGCGCCGCTGTTCCCGTTCGGCTATGGGCTGTCCTATACGAGCTACAGCTACTCGGGCCTCAACGCGCAAGTGGATGCGAGCGGCAACGTGACCGTCAGCTTTACCGTCAAGAATACGGGCGCGCGCGCGGGCGCGGAAATCGCCGAAGTTTATGCCGCGTTGCCGAGCGGTCTGGGCGAACCGCCGAAGCGTCTGGTCGGCTGGCAAAAGGTCGCGCTGCAGGCGGGGCAGTCGCAGCAGGTCAGCGTATCGATTGCGCCGAAGCTGCTGTCTACATGGGACGCGACCAACCATGTGTGGAAGCTCAACGGCGGCGTCTATCAGATGATCGCCGGGGCTTCTTCGCGCGATCCGAATGCGTTGACGGCATCGGTGACGATCGCGGGGCATTGAGCGCTGACGCGTTGAACCAGCAAGCCTGGCAGCGGGGTACGGGGTCTTGCTCCATATCCTGCTTGCCCGGCTAGTTAGTGTCGAGGCCGCCTCATGTTCGGCGTGTCAATCGCCGGGCAGACGATAAGTGAACTCGTACGAATGCGCGCCGTCGACGATGTCGATTCTGAACTCGCCTTCAATGCCGCTCAGCTCGCCCGTGCCGGAATCGGGCACGACGGTCACCGCCAGCGACGCGGCGCCGCGATTCATCACGCCGATATGCTGCAGCACGAAGGTGCCCTGCTTGCCCGCGAGCGTGCCGGTGACCTGTTCGAGCGCCACGTAGCCGGCCGAGCCTTTGACGTTCGTCATCGCGCTGAGCATTTGACCTTGGGTGGTCGCGGCGAGATCGCCGGAGATCTGCTTGTCGATCGACATGCGGCCGAGCTTCGATTCGGCGTCCGCGTTTTCGAACGGCATCGGTTGAAGGGCGACGATGAAGGTGCCTTTTGCGACGTGGTGAGTCATCGGGATTTCCTCCTGGCTTGAACGGGCGACGCGACGTTTCCGAACCGTAGCACACGTCGCTGTCAGGACGCTGCACGCGCAGTGCCGTCCCTCGTGCCGAACGCATCCGCGAACTCGCGCTTCAACCACACGAGAGCCGGGTCCTGATCGTGCGCCGCGGCCCACATCAGCGAAACCTCGTAGCCCGGCACCTCGAACGGCAGCGGACTGAGCGCGAGACCGAGCGTATCGCGCCACACGCGGCCGATGAACTCCGGCACCGTTGCGATCGCCGCCGTGCGTTGCACGATGAACGGACTGGTCGCGAAGTTCGAGCTTGAAAACACGACGTCGCGCTTCAGTCCCTGCATCTCGAGTCGCTCATCGATGAAGCCGCGCAGTTCGGCACTGAACGAAGTCAGCACATGGCGATGGCGCAGAAATTCGTCCATCGACAGACTCTTGCGGCGCGTCCTGACGAGCCGCGGGTTGTAGACGCTCACGAAGCGCCATGAAAACAGCGGCGTGCGGCGCTGCCACGGCACGCACTCGCGGAAGACGCCGACCGCGAGTTCGATCGCGCCATCGTCGAGCATCGCGGCGGCGCGTGTCGAATCGGTGGAGCGCGCGATCAGCTTCACGCCGGGCGCCGTGTCGGCGAGGCGCGCCATGATCTCCGGCATCAACAGCAGTTCGAGCGAATCGCTGAGGCCGATGCGGAACACCCGCTGCGCGCTGCCCGGATCGAAGACGGACGGCTGCGTGAGCGCCTGATGCAGCGATTGCAGAAACGGCTCGATCTGCCGCGCGAGTTCGAGCGCGCGCGGCGTCGGCGTCATGCCTTGAGGCGTGCGCACGAACAGCTCGTCGCCGAAGGTTTCGCGTAAGCGTTTGAGCGCGCCGCTGACGGCCGGTTGCCCAAGAAACAGCCGCTGTGCGGCACGTGTGACGCTGCGCTCTTCGAGCAGCGCGCGGAAGGTCAGCAGCAGGTTCAGGTCGAAGCGCCAAAAATCATTTTCAATGATGTTGGCCATGACATTAAACGATTTGAGTGATGGGCACGCAACGCGCATTCTACTGCCACGGGGTCTTCCGTTCACTCTCAGGAGCAATGACATGGATTGGCAAAATCAGAAGGTCGTGGTGCTGGGTGGCTCGTCGGGTGTCGGACTTGCGACAGTGGCGCGGCTCGCGGCGGCCGGCGCGAGCGTCGTCGCGGTAGGGCGCGACCGCGCCAGGCTGGACCATGCGCTGAGCGGCATCGACGCACGCGTGACGGGCGAAGCGCTCGATTGCACCGATCGCGCGGCGCTCGAACGCTTCTTCGGTAGCATCGGCCAAGTCGATCATCTGGTGCTGACGCTGTCGGGCGGCGAAGGCGCGGGGCCGTTTGCCGAACTCGATCTGGCGGCGCTGCGGCGCGGCTTCGAGGCGAAGTTCTGGCCGCAGCTCGAAGCGGCGCAGACCGCGCTGCCCACGCTGCGTCGCGACGGCAGCGTGGCGTTTCTGACCGCGATATCGGCGCGCATCGCGAATCCGGGCACGGCGGGTCTGGGCGCCATCAATGGCGCGCTCGAAAGCATGATCGGCACGCTGGCACGCGAGCTGGCGCCGCTGCGCGTGAACGCGGTGTCGCCGGGTGTGATCGATACGCCCTGGTGGGACCGATTTCCCGCGAGCGTGAAGAGCGAGCTGTTTCGTCAGCAAAGCGAAACGTTACCGGTGAGGCGCGTCGGCCACGCCGACGATGTCGCGCACGCGCTGCAGTTTCTGCTGGAGAACTCGTTTATGACAGGGGCGGTGATCGAGTGCGATGGGGGTTTGCGGCTACTGTGAAGCATAGGCGCGGGAATGCGTGGTCAGGCGTTCTTCGCGCTCTGAACCCGAACCGGCAGAAACATCGCCGCCGCGAAGCACAGCATATGCAGCCCGGCCAGCAGCGCGAACGTCGGCAGAAATCGGCTGGGCTGTACGCCCGAGGCACCGTGCAACGTCGATGCAATCATCATCGAAAGCAGCGTCGTCGCGAACGGACCGCCCACTCTCTGCGCGATGTTCAACGCAGTATTCGCGACCGCGAGCCTCTGTCTCGCGATCGACGAATACGCTGCCGAGATCGACGGCACGCTGATCGTCCCCTGACCGACGCCCGCGAAGAACAGACTGACGGCGGCCCATCCGGCGGAGAATGAAGCGACGCTCATCCACAGAAACACCAGCGTGCTCAGAAACGCCAGCAATGCGCCGCCCGCCGCGAGTGCGCGGCAGCCGAGCCGCTCGGTCAACCAGCCGAGCAGCGGAAACGAGCACATCATGCCGACGCCGGTGGCTGCGAGCAGGCCGCCTGCGTGCGCGGCCGACAAGCCGCAGCCCGCGATCAGAAACAGCGGCACTGCGAGCTGGCGTCCATACATGATGCCGTTCGCGAAGAACTGCGCGAGTGCCGCGACCGAGAAGGTGCGTGTCGCAAACATGCGCACGTCGATCAGCGCGGCATCGCCTTTGCGCATCGCGTGCAGCACGAACCCGGCGAGAAACACGACGCCCGTGAGCAGACACGCGAGGCCCATCGTGCGCGATGCGTCCTGAAGTCCATAGACCAGCGCGACGAGCCCAGGGGAGATCAACGCAAAGCCGGTGAAATCGAACGGTCGCTTCTGCGACGCGGCGGCATCGCGCGGCAGCAGCAATACCGCCATCGCGACGCCGAAAACACCCACCGGAACATTGATGAAGAACAGCCAGGGCCAACTCGCGTGCGCGAGGACGAGCCCTGCCAGCACCGGGCCGAGAATCGGCCCGAGCAGGATCGGCAGCGCGGTATAGCCCATCACGCGCTCGAGATTCTTGCCGGCCACGCGTCCGATCATCATCTGCGCCATCGGCACGAGCACACCGGCAACGAGGCCCTGGAAGATGCGCGCGCCGATCAGCCCATCGATCGTCTGCGCGGCGCCACACAACATCGACGCTATCGTGAACGTCGAAAAGCAGAACAGGTACAGCCGCTTCGCGCCGATGCGGTCGACCAGCCAGCCGTTGAGCGGCAACATCAACGCCATCGCGAGCAGATAGCCGCTGACGATCCACTGCGCGGTGGCGATCGACGCATCGAGCGTATGGCCGATCGCCGACAGCGACACGTTGACGAGCGTCGAGTCCATCTGCGACATGAACGAGCCGATCGATACGACCGCCGCGACCTTCCACACGGTCGGATCGATCCGCCTGGACGCGGAAACGGACGCGTGCTCGCGCCTGCCGCTCATCGGTTCGCGCGGGTACGGGCGATGGTCCGGCGCCCGGTTATCGTGTGCCCGCTCACGCGGCCTTGCCGCTCGCGGTCGCAGCGGCCGCAGGCTGTGCCTGCTCGAGATGCCGCAGCAGCTTCGTCACCATCACGACGACGACGAACGCGAGGACCACGAAGAACAGCGCGAGCGGCGTGAGCACCTGCACCGACACGAAGCCGGCCAATCCCATCATCGCCGACGACACCAGCAGCAGCGCGCAACCGAGAATCGCGCTCGTCAGACCCGCGATATGCGGGAACAGCGAGTTGCCCTTCGCCATCAGCGTCGGATACATCGCGCCGGCGCAGAAACCCATCACGAGCACGGGCGTCGCGAGCGTCCACACGCGCAGGCCGACCGTCAACGCGAGCAGCAGCATCGCAAGAGACGCGGCAGCCATCAGCCGCGAGCCGATACGCAGCCGCTGCTCGGCGCTCGGTAGACCCGGACCGTGCAGGCGATTCGACAGACCGCCAAGGAAGTACATCATGCCGATGCCGAGCGCGAGATAGCCGAAGAAGGTCGGCGGCTCGTGCAGCGTGGTCTGCACCATGAACGGCCCGACGATGTTGAACACGAGCAGGATGCTGTAGCACAGGCCCTGCGCGAGGAAGCAGCTCTGGAACACGGGGCTCCCGAGCACCTTGCGCGCGTTCGCGATCAGCGTGCGCGGTTCGAGATGCACGGGCTTCGGCAAGGTCTCGCGATAACGCCACAGCAGCGCCCACATCACCAGCGAATAGATCAGCAGGAACACGAGGCACGCGCGCCAGCCGAACGCCGTCTGCAGATGCGCGCCGATCACCGGCGCGACGATTGGCGCGAGCCCCCACGCAATCGACATGTACGTGAACGCATGCAGCAACGCCTGGCCCGCGAACGAATCGGTGATGATCGCCTTCGCAAGCAGGTTCGTGCTGGCGATGCCGAAGCCCTGCAGGGCGCGGGCGAGGATGAACGTCTCCAGATTCGGCGCCGCGAGCGACAGCAGGCAGCCGACCGTGTAGACGGTCAGACGGAACGCGAGCACGCGCTTGCGGCCGTAGGCGTCGGCGATCGGACCGAAGATCAACTGGCCGAGCGCGTAGGCGACCATGTAGCCGGTGACGCTGGTCTGGATCGCTTGGGGCGAGGTGCCGAAGTAGCGCGCCATCGCGGGCAGCGCAGGCACGTAGATGTCGATGGCGAGCTGTCCGGCGGACGCGAACAGGCAGATCAGGAACAGCAGGAAGCGCGGCGAGTTCGGAGCGGAGTCGGCGGAAGCGGGGCGGTCGGCGGTAGCGTGGCTCATGGGTGCATCGAAAGGGAATACTGGCGGCGCGGGCATCGGCGCGTTCGGATGTCGAACGGAAAAGGTGCGGGATGCCCCGTCATTATCGCCGGGTATTGTGCCCGTGGTATGGCAGGAAGTGGGATTTTCCCTGGCGGGGGTGTGGGATGGCGCGGTCGGCGGGCACGCTAAGCCGCCGCAATCGGCCTCATTTCGCGCAGTCCTTGATCGCCTGCAGCAACGCGCCCTGGTCCGCCGGGTCCTGGAAGAACGCGACGAGGCTTGCATGTTCGTCGTTTGCGATGCGGCCGGAGCAGTCCTTGCCCTTGAGCGGGGGGCGAGACGCCGTCCAGATCATCGCCATCACTGCGAAGGCCAGTACGACACCTGTAAAGACGAGCCCGAGCAGTAACGACCTGGCGTCGTCCGACATTGCGTCCAGCCGATCCGAAGCCTCCTGCGACGCGCAGCTTCCTGTTGAAGATGAGTTCATGCCGATCGCCCCGATAGTCCGCGTTGAAAAAACCAGCGCCACCATCTTCCATCTGCACGTAAGATTGGAAAAGTTGAGTTTACTGACTGCCTGATTCAGCTTTTCTGACCGATGCCATTCCCCTTCCGATGAGAGAGATCAGTCTCGACCGCCTGCGCACCCTCGTCGTGGTCGCCGACCTCGGCTCTTTTGCCGAGGCCGCTCGCGTTCTGCATCTCGCACCGCCCACGGTCAGTCTGCATATCGCGGATCTCGAGAGCCGGGTCGGCGCGGCGCTGCTGTCGCGCAAACGAGGTGAGGTGCGGGCCTCGGCGATCGGCGAGACGCTGGTGGCGTATGCGCGTCAGTTGCTGGCCAATGCCGAGCAGGCGTTGGAAGACGTGCGGCGACAGGTGGAGGGGCTCGGCGGACGGGTACGGCTCGGCGCTTCCACCGCGGCCATCGCGAATCTGCTGCCGCAAGCGTTGGAACGACTGGCCGTGGAGCATCCCGGCATCGATGTGCAAATCACCGTGCTGACTTCGCAGGAAACGCTGACGCGACTCGCGGAGGAGTCGCTCGACGTAGGCATCGTGGCGCTGCCGCAAGCGCCGATACGCGGGCTATCGATCGAGAAATGGCGCCGCGATCCGGTAGTCGCATTCATGCCGGCCGGGTGGACGTGTCCGGCGCGCATCACGCCGCAATGGATCGCCGCGAAGCCGCTGATCCTGAACGACGCCACCACGCGACTTTCCCGTTTGACGACGGAATGGTTCAGCGCGGCGGGGCAGCACCCCACGCCGCGCATCCAGCTCAACTACTCGGATGCGATCAAGAGCCTCGTGGCAGCGGGATACGGCGCCGCGCTGCTGCCGCAGGAGGCCAGCCGCTCAACGGTCGACGCGCGCATCGTCACGCGTGCGCTGCGCCCGGCGCTATGGCGGCAGTTGGGGCTGGCCTGTCGCGCGGGTACGGTGGAGCGCCCGACTCAGTATGTGCTCGATGTATTGCGGAGTTTGCGGTTGAGCTAGCGAGCCATATTACGTCGCCGCCGCTTTTCGCCTCTCCTGCTCGTCACGATAGAGCACGAACTCCTCCGCCAACGCTTTTGCAACCGAAGCCCTGCGCGTGATTCGTTCGTAGTACTGCTGCACGGATGGCCACTGCTCGAGCTCGACGCCACCATAGCGCGCCCAGTTCAGCACGGTGACCAGATAAGCATCCGCGACGGAAAACCGCTCCAGCAAAAACTCGCGTCCGTGCAAATGCCGCTCCAGCAGATCCAACCGCAATACCACTTTCTTGCGCGTGTAGCTATGAACGTCAGCGGGCGCCTGCTGATCTAGCAGCGGCACGAACACCGCCTTATGCAACTCGGTGCTGATGAACCCTAGCCACTCCTGCAATTTCGCCCGTTCCGCCGTGCCGGGCTGCGGCGCGAGCGCGGCTGCCGGAAAGGCGTCGGCGACGTAAGGCAGGATCGCGGTGTTTTCCCGCAGCAACCAACCGTCGTTGGTGCGAAGCACGGGGACCTGGCCCAGTGGATTGATCGGATAGAAATCGGAGCCGTCGCGCAGCCGCTTCGATTTCGTGTCGACTTCGATGAAGCGCGCGTCGGCGCCGGCCTCGTAAAGCGAAATGCGCGTGGCGAGGGAACACGCGAGCGGCGAAAAATAGAGCTCCATGCTGATGTCTCCGATCGTCGGTGAAGGTGTTTTTGTACTATAGTGAACAAAAATCGACGACGCCAGAGAATTTCATGCATACCGGTACAAAAAGTGAAAAACGCCCGCGCGGACGGCCGCGCAACTACGATTCGCAACAGGCGTTGAACGATGCGCGCGACGCGTTCTGGCATGGCGGCTACTCGGGCACGTCGCTCGATACGTTGAGCGACGCGACCGGCATGAACCGGCCGAGCCTGTACGGCGCTTTCGGCGACAAGCACGCGCTGTATCTCGATACGCTGGACCGTTACATCGCGCTTGGCCGCGACGCGATGCAAGCCGCGCTGCATGGCGATCGGCCGCTCGCCGATGCATTGCTGGCCGTGTACGACGGCGCGCTCGCGCTTTACTTTCCGCCGGGCGAGGTGGCGCGCGGATGCTTTCTGATCGGCACGGCGGCGGTGGAATCGAGAGCGGATGCGCAAGTGCGGGACAAACTCGCGCATGGCCTCGCCACGTTCGATGCCGAGTTCGAGCGACGGCTCGAACGTGCGCAGGCACAAGGGGAACTCGATGCGGCCGCGAGTCCCGCGCTGCTCGCCAAAGTCGCATCGGCGATTCTGCATACTCTCGCGCTGCGCTCGCGCGCGGGTGACCCGCGCGAATCGCTGCGCGCAACGGCGCAGGCTGGTGTCGCGCTGATTTGCGGCACGCCGGGTGAAACACCGGCCAAACCATCGAGCAAAGCGCGGCGCAAGCCCAAAAGCTGAAGCGCCGCGACCACGCACCGCTTAGCGGTTAACGAACTTCTGAAGTTGCGCCGGATAGCGCTCGCCCGCCACCTTGACCTGCTCGAGCGCCGCTTCGATGTCGGTGAGATCCGCCGGGGTCAGCACGACGCTGGCGGCGCCGACGTTCTCGTCGAGGCGCGCCAGCTTCGTCGTGCCCGGAATCGGCACGATCCACGGCTTTTGCGCAAGCAGCCACGCGAGCGCGATCTGCGCGCGCGTCGTGCCTTTGCCGTCCGCGATCCGGCCGAGCACGTCGACGAGCTCGGTATTCGCCTTGCGGTTCTCTTCCGAGAAGCGCGGCACGATATTGCGAAAATCGCTTTTATCGAAGGTCGTGCGCTCGTCGATTGCGCCGGTCAGAAAGCCCTTGCCGAGCGGGCTGAACGGCACGAAGCCGATACCGAGTTCTTCGAGCGTCGGCAGCACGCTTGCTTCGGGCTCACGCCACCACAACGAGTACTCGCTTTGCAGCGCCGCGACGGGCTGTACCGCGTGCGCGCGGCGGATCGACTCCACGCTCGCTTCCGACAGGCCGAAGTGCCCGACCTTGCCCGCGGCGATCAGATCTTTCACCGCGCCCGCGACATCCTCGATCGGCACGTTCGGATCGACGCGATGCTGATAGAACAGATCGATGCGATCGGTTTTCAGACGCTTGAGCGAGGCCTCGGCGACGGCGCGAATGTTTTCAGGGCGGCTGTCGAGCGGCTTTTTCGAATCGCCGTCCTGAAAGCCGAACTTGGTCGCGATCACCACCTGATCGCGAAACGGCGCGAGCGCCTCGCCGACCAGTTCCTCGTTCACGAACGGACCATAGACTTCGGCGGTGTCGAAGAACGTGACTCCGCGCTCGAAGGCCGTGCGGATCAGCTCGATGCCGGCCGCTTTTTCCGTGGCGGGGCCGTAGCCGAAGCTCAGGCCCATGCAGCCGAGGCCGAGCGCGGAGACTTCGAGGCCGCTTTTGCCGAGTTGACGTGTTTGCATACGATGCTCCAGTTGACGCGCGGGGCCCCGGCCGCGGCCGGCACCACGACACGTGGGATGCGGGACGAGCCACGCAGTCGTGGCACTGAAAGCGAGTGTAGGTTGCTGTGCCTGACTCAACAATATCTCTATACTTGCATGAGGTATTGAATAGAATTCACAAATGCCAAATTCCCGGCTACCCCGCGCAGGCCTCGCCGAACTGACCGCCTTCATCACGATCGCCGAGCAGCGCAGCTTCAGCGCGGCCGCGCGCGTGCTCGGGCTGTCGCCGTCGGCGTTGAGTCATGCGATGCGCAACATGGAGTCGCGCCTCGACGTGCGGCTCTTCAATCGCACCACGCGCTCGGTCGCGTTGACGGAAGCCGGCGAGCAATTGCTACGGCGCGTGCGCCCGGCTCTCGCGGACCTCGACGACGCGGTCGTGGAAGTCACGGCCGCGCGCAACCGGCCGTCGGGCACTATTCGTATCAGCGCTTCGGAGGCGTCCGCGAAACAGCTCGTGCAGCACGTGTTGCCGGAGTTCTTCGCGCGCTATCCGGAGATTCACGTCGAGTTCGTGGTCGATTCGAGGCTCGTCGATATCGTCGCCGAAGGGCTCGATGCGGGCATCCGCGTGCTCGAGGACGTGCCGCGCGACATGATTGCGATCCGCTTCGGCCGCGACATGCGTCTGGTGGCGGTCGCGTCGCCCGACTATCTCGCGCGTCATCCCGCGCCCAATGCGCCGCACGATCTGCTGCGGCACCGTTGCATCCGCTTTCGCTTTGAAAGCGGCACGCTGTATCGCTGGGACCTCACGCATCGCGGCAAGAGCGCGAGCATCGACGTCGATGGGCCGATGACGCTCGGCAATCTGAACCTGATGGTCGAAGCGGCGTTGGCCGGCATCGGCATCGCCTGGGTGCCGTTCGACCATGTAGCCGAACATGTCGCGAGCGGCCGGCTCGTTGCGTTGCTGCCCGAGTGGAGCCCGACGTTCGCGGGCTTGTGCCTGTACTACCCGGCCAACCGTCACCCGCCGACCGCGCTGCGTCTGTTCGCCGATGCGGTGCGCGCGTGGGGCGAGCGGCAGTTAGGCGATGAACGAGGCAAGAACGCGCGGCGTCCCGTGACACGCGACGGCGCCGGAACTCAGAAGCCCGAAACAAACTGAAACATGCACGTTAAGCGCTTTGCGGAATAAAACGGCACACTTGGGAGTTAGCCTGATACCGGTAGCGCCGAGTTTCAAACAGCTTTCGCGGCATTCATCGCCGTAGCGAACGGAACCCCCATGAACACCCAAGCGAACCCCGTCACCGATTCGACCGAGGCAATTCGCCCGCCACGCTACACGCGCACCGCAATGACGCTGCACTGGCTGATTGCGTTGCTGATGATCGTCAACGTCGGGCTCGGACTGTGCGCGGATTCGCTGCCCGACGACTGGGTGCGTCCGGTGATCGACACGCATAAATCGATCGGCATCACGGTGCTGGGGCTCGCACTGCTGCGCATCCTGTGGCGCGTGTCGCACAAGCCGCCGCCGTTACCGCGCGAGTTTCCGAGGTGGGAAAAAGTTGCCGCGCATCTCGCGCACTTCGCGCTGTATCTGCTGATGATCGCATTGCCGCTGTCCGGCTGGCTGCACGATTCCGCGTGGAAAGACGCGGCCACGCATCCGATGCAGTGGTTCGGCCTGTTCCAGTGGCCGCGCATCGGCTATGTGATGCACCTCGACCCGACACTGAAAGAGATGTTGCACGACCGCTTCGGCGCGCTGCATACGTGGCTCGGCTATGCGCTTTATGCGTTGCTGGCGATGCATATCGGCGGCGCGCTCAAGCACCAGTGGCTCGATCGCAAATCGGTGTTGAAGCGCATGACGCCGTGAAGGCGCGGCGCGCATTATTGATCGAGCGCGAACGCAGCCTCACCGACCAACCGCAACCATCCTCAACCTGAAACATTCGCCTTGAAGAAGACCCTCGAACAGGCACTCGCTGTCGCGTCGCCACGCATCCTGCCGCGTCGCGCGGCGCTATCGAGCACGCTGATCCATTCCAGCGTCGTCGTGCTGTGGGCGCTGCTGTTCGCGCGCGCATTCTTTCTGCGTGGCGCGCTCGCGTGGTCGACCGGTATCGCGTATGTCGTCTATGACACGTTGCTGCTCGCGTTCGTCACGTGGAAGTCGTTGCCGCTGATGCGCCGCGCGCCACCGCTCGAAGCCGACTACGAACGGCGCGAGCTGCCGGACATGGGCGTCATCGTCGCGTCGCATAACGAGGCGGCCGTGCTGCCGGTCACGCTCGCCGCGCTGCTGCGGCAAACGCACGGCCCGGCGCAGATCGTGATCGCCGACGACGGCTCCACCGACGCCACCGCCGAGCTGCTCACGCAACGCTTCGGCCTCGTGCCCGCCGCCGAAGGCGTGCTGAGCGCGCCGAGCTCGCTCTATCCGAATCTGTTCTGGCTGCGCGTGCGGCACGGCGGCAAGGCCCGCGCTCTGAACGCCGCAATCACCGTGATGACGACCGACACCGTGATGACCGTCGACGCCGACACGCTGCTCGACGACGACGCCACCTACGCGATGCGCGCTGCATTCGCGGGCGAGCCGAAGCTCGTCGCGGCAGCGGGCATCCTCGTGCCGGTCTGCGGCAAGTCGCTGTCGGGCCGTGTGTTCCAGTGGTTCCAGACCTACGAGTACATGCGCAACTTCATCGCGCGTTTCGCGTGGATGCGCGCGGACAGCCTGCTGCTGATCTCGGGCGCGTTCGCGTCGTTCCGGCGCGAAGCCCTGGTTGCGGTCGGCGGCTTCGATCCGCAGTGTCTGGTCGAGGACTACGAGCTGATCCACCGGCTGCGCCGCTATTCGGTCGATCACAGACTCGGCTGGGACGTGCGCGTGGTCGGCGAAGCGCATGCGCGCACCGACGCGCCCGACAACCTCGCGAGCTTTCTGCGCCAGCGCCGCCGCTGGTTCGCGGGCTTCCTGCAGACGCAGTACTGGAACCGCGACATGACCGGCAATCCGCGCTACGGCACGCTCGGCCTGCTGATGCTGCCGGTCAAGGCGGTCGACACGATGCAGCCGATCTACGGCCTCACCGCGTTCGCATTGCTGCTCGGCTTTCTGTTCGGCGGACACGGCGCGATCGTCGTGTCGATCTTCAGCGTGATCGGCCTGAAAACGGCGATCGATCTGGCGTTCTACCTGTGGAGCATCCATCTGTACCGGCGCTGGACCGGCGAGCGCAGCGGCAACAGCCTTGGCATGGCGATGCTCGCGGCGGTTGCCGAACCGTTCTCGTTCCAGCTCGCGCGTCACCTGGGCGCGGCGCTCGGCTGGCTGCACTTTTTGCGCGGCGGCCGCGCATGGGGCGCGCAGCGGCGCTCGGGGCTCGTCGCGGGCGATGAGGGCTGACGGCATGAAGCCACTGGATCTGACTCGTTTCGATCTGAACCTTCTGGTCGTACTCGAGGCGCTTTGGGCCGAAAGGCACGTCGGCCGCGCCGCCGAACGATTGCATCTGTCTCAGTCCGCAACCAGCCATGCTTTATCGAGGTTGCGCACGGCGTTTTCCGATCAGCTGTTCATTCGTCATCCGCGCGGGATCGAGCCAACGCCGCTGGCCATCGAGTTGATGCCGCGAGTGGCGGCGGCGCTCGAGTCGGTCAGGCTCGTCGCCACTCCACGTGGCAAGTTCGATCCGGCTCGTCTGCAAGCGACGCTTTCGGTGGCGGCCACCGACCACGCCATCTTGACCGTCGTCGCCCCTGTCCTCGCCAGGATCCAGGCTGCTGCGCCGGGTGCCGTGCTGAAGCTCAGGCCGGCCGATACCGAGTCCGCGCTGCGCATGTTGGATACCGGCGATCTCGACATCGTGCTAGGGTCCGGCTCTTTTGCCCAGATCCCGCAGCGTTTCGATTGTCGACTCGTCCATCAGGAGCGGTTCGTCGGCATCGCGCGCAAGGGGCATCCAGCGCTGGTCAAGCGAGGCAGGAAGCTGTACATGGAACTGGATGACTTCACCCGGCTGCCACACATTCTGGTCTCGCCGCGCGGCGATCCGCGGGGAGCTGTCGACGATGCGCTGGAGGCCCTCGGTCGTACCCGCAAGGTGAACGCCACCTGCCCCAGCTTTCTGGCTGTGCCGTTCATGGTCGGCGCTTCGGAATCGATTGCCGTTATCGCCGAGCGAGTCGCGCTGCGGATGCGGGATACCGCGCAGTTGAGCCTGTTCGAGCTTCCTCTGGCGTTACCCGGCTGGGAGGTCCTCGTCGTTCGAGCCCGAGGGCGCGCCAACGAACCCGCGGTTCAGTGGATTACCGACATGATGATCGCTGACTGAACGTCGGCAGGGGCTTGCGGTCGTTGGAGCGACCAGGGGACCATGAATCTCGTGCATCGACATGGTGTGCAAATGCCATTGGATCGAATGCCTCAGGGCTCCTAGAGTGCGGGTGTCGTTTATTCAACCCGCGCGTATCCCATGAAAACAGACCCCACCCTGGTCATGATTCCCTGCTTCGCAGGCGCTCCGTGGCAGCTCGACCAGCTAACCCATTTGCAGCGTCACCCGATGCGCACACTTCGCTTGCCGGACGACGTGCGCGAGCTGGAAACGCTGGCTGACTTCATCGCCGAGCAGGTGAAAGACCTGGAGAGCTATGTGTTGGTTGGCGATTCGTACGGCGCGGTCTCCTCGATCGCGGTTGCGACGCGGCAGCCGAAGGGCCTGAAGGGCCTGGTGCTCTCCGGCGGTTTTGCCAGGAGCCCGATCACCTCGCCGTTGCTCAAAACGCTGGCGGCGCTTGCGCCGTTCTTCCCCGGGCCTTTTTATCGCCAGCTCACCCTTCGGTTCCACGCGGCGCAGTTGGCTTCGTCGTTCGACGAGGAGGGGGAGATACCTTGGTCAGCCGGAAAGAGCCGCGCCTTCTTCGTCAGGGAGACATCGCATCAGGCCTATGTCAACCGCATACGCTCGATCGCGAAGACGGACTATACGGCCCTGCTGAAGAAGATCGCGGTCCCCACGCTGATCCTGACTCCCGAGGAAGACAAGCTGATCGGCAAAGAAGCCGCGGGGATTCTCCTGAATGGCATCAAAGGATCTCAGGAAGTCATCATGCCGCGCACCGGTCACATGTTCAGGTTTTCACATCCTGGCGCCTACTCTCTGGAGATCGGAAAGTTTCTGGAGCGGGCTTTGCACTAAGGGCTTTGGCGCAAACAAAGGTGCCCGTGCAGATGTGAACGGAGCCTGCAGTGGGCGAAAGAGGAGGCCAATCTTTCCGTAATGTGCGCGTGGTAAAGATAGCTCTACACGCCGATGCGCGCGCTTTCGCAATGTGTGCTGCGACGCTTTGCGCAGGCCGTCGCCAGCCCCATGCGCTGGCCGCTTCAAGTAGACTGACGAAGATGCCACCTCGCGATCCGGGGCGGCAACCTTCTATCCGCTCGTGCACGGAGGCTTGACCTATGCATGCTGTTCCCCCGCTCGGACAAGAACAAGATATCGCCGACGCAACGCTTGCCGCGACGCCTGCCCAGGCGGCGTCGCAGAATCCCGCTTCTTCCGCTTCTCCCGCATCGCAGACCTGCTCGCACGCTGCCGGTCACGCCACTCACGACGCACCCGTGCGCGATCTGCGCCGCGTCGCCATTCATCCGGATCATTGGTATCCACTCGCGTGGTCGCATGAAGTGAAGCGCGGCAAGACGCTCGGCGTGACCTTCGCCGGCGATCCGATCGTGCTCGCGCGCACCGAGAGCGGCAAAGTGTTCGCGTTGGAAGACCGTTGCGCGCATCGGCAGGTGCCGCTGCACCAGGGGGTGGTCGACGGCGAATCGATTCGCTGCGGCTATCACGGCTGGACCTACGACTGCGCGGGCAAGTGCATCGACGTGCCGTACCTCGGCCGCGAGCGTCTGCCGAACGGCGTGCGGTCATATCCGTGTCACGAAGTCGAGGGACTGATCTTCGTGTTTCCGGGCGACGCCGCGCTCGCTGCAGAGCGGCCGCTGCCGGACTTTCGCTCGGTGTCGGACCCGAAGTACAAGACGCGCCGTTTCGGTCGTCCGGTCAAGTGTCATTATTCGTTCATGCACGAGAACCTGATGGACATGAATCATCAGTTTCTGCATCGCCGCCAGATGGGTCAGATGCGTGCGCGTTCGCTCGGCCGGCGGCGCGGCGAGGGCTGGGTCGAGGTCGACTACACGTTTGCGCGCATGGAGGGTCAGCAGCCGCTAGGCGAGGCGATGGTGTTCGGCGAGAGGCGCAAGACCGGTGGCTTCAACGACAAGGACGTGATGACGATCCGCACCGAATACCCGTTCCAGACCCTGCAAATCCGCAACGATGAGAAGACGCTGGTGATGGACCTGTGGATCATCTATGTGCCGCTCGATCGCGAGCAGCGCACCAACCGAACGTTCGGGCTGCTGTCGATCCGCAAGCCCGGCATTCCGGGCGTGATGAATCTCGCGTGGCCGCTGCTGGTGTGGTTCACCGAGCGCATCTTCAAGGAGGATCGCCAGATCGTCGAGGCGGAACAGCGCGCGCACGATTCGCAGGGCGCCGACTGGAATCACGAGGTGTTCCCAGTCATCAACGACCTGCGCGCGCTGCTGCGCGAGTGCGGCGCGCCGGACCAGGTGGTCGGCGCGGGCACCGGCGATTCCGCCGTGATCCGCTTCTGGGATTCGCGTCACGGCGATCCGCTCGCGAAGACCTGAGCGCGGCGCGGCGCGGTTCACCCTTCCCGGCGCGGCTTTCCCACTCGCCGGGAATTAATTCATCTCCCCACGGTAGACAATGCGCGGCGCGCGAGCGGCGATAATAGCGCCCGGTACCTTTATTGCGCGCGAGTTTGCGCCAATCGACATTTGGTGCGTCCGCACCCGTGTACCATTGCGCTTTTTCCGAACTTCAAGACTTGCTCGTGACCACGCAACAAACCCCCACCAACTCGCGTAAATCCCTCACTTTGCTGCAACTGCTCGGCCTGATCGGCGCCGCTGGCCTGATCGCCTCGTACGCGCTGAATCTGCTGGTACAGGCGCACTGAGCAGCGCCCGCCTCGCGCGGGCAGCCTTGTGCCGGCGCGCGTCGCCGGCCTTCTCGAGATTCCGATTGCCATGTACAAGAAGGGCGTAGCCGTAGAAATCCAGTTTTCCCCCGAGCGGCTCAACGACGGCGCCGGCGATCCGTACTGGATCGATCTGACCCAAGACGAAGCCCAGCGCCTGCTGGACAGCCTGCAGGCGCGGCTCGCGGGAACCGGTAGCGGCACGGTCGCACCGCTCGTCGTGAGCCTCGATGCGACGGCGCGCACGTTCGCGGCGGATGCCGCGGCGAACGAAACGTCCGCTGCGTCGACGGCCGCGAACGCCGCCGCGGCCGACGACTTCAAGCAATGGGTCTGCGTGATCTGCGGCTGGGTCTACGACGAAGCCGCCGGCTTGCCCGAAGAGGGCATCGCGCCGGGCACGCGCTGGGCCGATGTGCCGGCCGACTGGCGCTGCCCGCTGTGCGATGTGGGCAAAGAAGATTTTGCGCTGGTGGAGTTTTAACGCGCGGGCCGAGGCTCGCCCGATAAACCCGCTCTACGCCGTCCCTTCCGGATAATCCGCCCCCTCGGTCGCCGCTCGCCAGGCGTCGAAATCACCGCGCAGGAAATCGAGCTTCTTGTACGCGAGATCGAGCGCCATCTTGCCGAGCAGCAGACGCAGCGGCGGCGCGTCCGACAACGCCGCATCGATGATCGCCTGGGCGGCGCGCACCGGATCGCCGGCCTGCTTGCCGCTGCGCGCTTCGGTCTGCTTGCGGCGCTCGCCGGCGGTCGACGCGTAATCGTCGATCAGCGTCGCCGACTGCTTGATCGACGGACCCGCCCAGTTGGTGCGGAACGGCCCAGGCTCGACGATCAGCACGCCGATGCCGAGCGGTTTCACTTCCAGCGCGAGCGATTCCGACAGCCCTTCGACCGCGTACTTCGTCGCATGGTAGTAGCCGGTCGCCGCGAAACTCGCAATCCCGCCGATCGACGACACGTTGACGATCAAACCGCTGCGCTGCTCGCGCATGATCGGCAGCACGGCCTTCGTGATGTCGACGAGGCCGAACACGTTGGTCTCGAACATCGCGCGGACTTCGCTGTCCTCGCCTTCCTCGATCGCGGCCAGATAGCCGTAGCCCGCGTTGTTGACGAGCGCATCGATGCGGCCGAAATGACGCTTCGCCTGCGCCACCACGGTTTCGATCTGCGCGCGATTGGTCACGTCGAGCGGCAGCACCAGCGCTCGCTCGCCGTGACTCTCCGCGATGTCCTTCACTTTCGATGCATCGCGCGCGGTGACGACCGCGCGCCAGCCGCGTTCGAGCACGAGCTTCGCGAGCTCGCGGCCGAAGCCGGTGGAACAGCCTGTGATCAGCCAGACGGGATTGTCTCGATTCATCATTTGGAACACTCCTGTTGAAGGTCTATGACGTGAAGACTCGAAAACGGCGCTAAAAGTGGCGCCCCGATGCGGCGCGAACGCGCGGCGCGTCGGTAATCGGTATGCGGGTGATGTCAGCTTGAAGCGTGCCCGGGTCGCACGGCGGACGGTTCGGGCGGTGGCCCCCGCGCGAGCGCGCGTGCTGCTGCGCCGATTCGCCGGGCGATGAGGATGGGACGCCGCCGTGACTGCTATGACTGCGCTGACCGCCTGGGGCCGATGTGGCGCTTTAATTGTAATCGCAGCGCGGCGGCTTCGCTTTGCAGCGCGCCGACGAACGCGTCCGCGAGCGGCTGCGCGGGCCGGTGCTCGGGACGGATCACGCTGACGCGAAACGGCAGCGACAACGCAAGCGGCCGGATATGCAGATTGCGGTCAGCGAAATCGACGGCGGTCAGCGGATTGACGATCGCAATGCCGAGCCCTTGCCGCACGAAGCTGCACACGGACACCGCGGTCGGCGTCTCGATCAGCAGGCGGCGCGCGACGCCTGCCCGCGCGAATGCTTCGTCGATCTGCAGCCGGTATGGATCGTTCGCGGACAGGCTGATGAACGCCTGATCCGCGAAGTCTTTCAACGCGATCACGCGTTTCGCGAGCAGCGGGTGAGCGTCGGGTAGCACGCACACTTCATCGACGGCGACGAGCGGCGTGAGCCGCGTGCCGGGCGGCGGCGCATCGTGCTCGGTGAGGCCGAGGTCATAGCGCTGCGCGCTCAGCCATTCTTCGAGAAACGGCGACTCCTGCGTCGCGATCGACACGCTGACGCCCGGCTGCGCAGCATGAAAGCGTTTGACGGCGCCCGGCAGGACAGAATGCGAAAACACCGGCAGCGCGATCACGGACAACTGGCCACCCTTGAATTCGCGCAGCGCGGCCGCCGTCGACGCGACCCGTTCGAGCCCGACATAGGCGCGCTTGATTTCGTCGAACAGCGTCAGCGCGGCTTGCGTGGGACGCAGCCGGCCCTGCACGCGCTCGAACAACGCGAAGCCGATGCCCTGTTCCATGCGCGCGAGTTCGCGGCTCACGGTGGGCTGCGACGTGAATAGCATTTCGGCTGCCTTGGTGACGCTGCCGGCCGTCATCAGCGCGCGGAAGATTTCGATGTGACGGTGTGTGAGCGCCATGGTTGGTCGAAGCTATATCAGAAGTGAATAGATGGGCGATAGATTGGTATTTTACTGAATGAGCACTGCGGCTCATCATGTCGGCTAACGCTTTCGCAAAGCTTCGACATGCAGCCGACCATGACCCCATTCAACCCCCATCAACTCGCCGACCTCGCGCGCCAGCACGGCACGCCGCTATGGGTCTATGACGCCGACACGATCCGCCAGCGCATCGCGCAGTTGCGCAGCTTCGACACGATCCGCTACGCGCAGAAGGCCTGTTCGAACCTGCACATCCTGAAGCTGATGCGCGACGAAGGTGTGATGGTCGATGCAGTCTCTTTGGGCGAACTCGCGCGCAGTTTCGCCGCGGGATTTACGGCTCGACCCGCATCGAACGGCGGACCCGAAGGCGTCGTCTTCACCGCCGACCTGCTAGACCACGCGACGCTAGCCACCGATCACCGTCAACGCCGGTTCGCTCGACATGCTCGAACGGCTCGGACGACATGCGCGCGAGGGCCATCGCGTGTGGCTGCGGATCAACCCCGGCTTCGGTCACGGCCACAGCAGCAAGACCAACACCGGCGGCGAGCACAGCAAGCACGGCATCTGGCGCGACGACCTGCCGCACGCCCTCGAACTGGTGCGGCGCTATCGGCTGAAGCTCGTCGGGCTGCACATGCATATAGGCTCGGGCGTCGACTACGCGCATCTCGCGAAAGTGTGCGATGCGATGGTCGATGCGGTGTCGCAAGTCGGTCAGGATATCGAGGCGATTTCCGCGGGCGGCGGTTTGTCGGTGCCCTATCGCGATGGCGAGCCGAGCGTCGACACCGCGCATTATTTCCGGCTGTGGGACGACGCGCGGCGGCGCATCGAAGCGCAGCTCGGGCATCGTGTGCGGCTCGAAATCGAACCGGGACGCTTTCTGGTCGCGCAGGCAGGTGTGCTGGTCGGCGAAGTGCACGCGCTGAACCCGCGGCCGTCGCGGCAATTCGCGCTGCTCGACGCGGGCTTCAACGACCTCGTGCGGCCGTCGTTTTACGGCAGCCATCACGAGATCAGCGTGCTCCGGCGCGACGGTACGCCGAGCGCTGCGCCCGCCGGCTCGGTCAGCGTGGCAGGGCCGTTGTGCGAGGCCGGCGACGTGTTTACGCAGGTGGAAGGCGGGGTCGTCACGAGCCGATCGATGCCCGCGCCGCAAGTGGGCGACCTGCTCGTGTTTCATGACGCGGGCGCGTACGGCGCGTCGATGTCATCGAACTACAACAGCCGGCCGCTCGCGCCCGAGGTGCTGATCGAGCGCGGCAATGCGCGGCTGATCCGGCGCAGGCAGCGAATCGAAGAATTGATTGCGCTCGAAGAAACCGCGGGTTGAGCGGCGCGTTGGAGCTCAGCGCTCAACGCTCAACGCGCCCGCACCGTGCGCATATACGACGCGATCATCGTCGCGAACTCCTGCGCGGCGGGCGTCAGCGGGATCGCCGCGCGTTGCAGCAGACAGACGTTCTGCTGCAACGCGCGCTCGCGCACCGGGATGGTCGTCAGCACGTCCGCGAACGGCCCGCGCTTCGCAGTGACCGACGCTTCGAGCGACAGGCAATCGGTCGCGCCGACCAGATGCAGCGTCTCGTACAAGCCCTCGACGGTCGCGACGATCTTCGGCGGCGGCAAGCCGTGGCTGTCGAACAGATGGCTCAAGCGGTTGACGTGCGGCTCCTCGGTCAGATTCGGCGAGCGCGTGGTCACCCACGTGCAATCGACGAGCTCGGCGAGCGACTTCGCGCGCGCCTTCGGATGACCGCGCCGGCACACGATCACCGGGTCGGACGGATAGAGCGGCGTGACCGACAGATCGGCGGTGTCGGTCTGCTTCGACACTAGCGCGACCGCGAAATCCAGGGTGCCTTCGCGGATCCACGAAATCATCATGCGCGACGTGCCCGTGCGCAGATGCACGGCGACGCGCTCGAAGCGCGCGCGAAACTCCATCAGCACCGGCGCGAACGCGTCGACGAGCGGCTCGGTCGTCATGCCGAACGTGACCTCGCCGGCGTAGTCGCCACGTAGCTGACGAACGTCCTCTTCGGCACGCTCGCACTCACCGAGGATCGCGCCGGCCCGCTGTAGCAGCCGCTGGCCCAGCGCGGTCAGCGCGATGCCGCGATTGGTGCGCGTGAAGAGCGTCGCGCCGAGCATCGATTCGAGGTTTTGCAACTGCTGCGTGATGCCGCTTTGCGCGATGCCGAGCGCGCGCGACGCCGCGCGGATGCTGCCATGCTCGGCGACCGCCGTGAACGCGCGCAGCTGGGAAATGGTCAATGCCATGCCGTCGGGATCTGGTGATCGGTAAAAGTGATCATGATAGTCCGAACGGGACTTCTTTGAGGCACCCCTGCCGCGTACGATCACGCTGTCCTGATCCGCTCACCGCGCCCCTTCCATGAAAACTCCGCTGATCACTCTTTGCGCCGCGCTGGCTTTCAGCAGCGGCGCGTTCGCCGCTGACGCCAACACGCTGCGCCTCGGCATCGACCCGACCTATCCGCCGATGGACTCGAAGGCGCCCGACGGCAGCCTGAAGGGCTTCGACGTCGATCTCGGCAACGAGATTTGCCGGCGCATCCACGCGCACTGCCAGTGGGTCGAACTCGAGTTTTCGGGCATGATTCCGGCGCTGCAGGCACGCAAGATCGACGCGGTGTTGTCGTCGATGGCGATCACCGAGAAGCGCGAGCAGCAGATTCTGTTTTCGTCGAAGCTGTTTCAGTTCAAGTCGCGGCTGATCGCGAAGCAAGGTTCATCGCTTGCGCCGACTGCGAGCGGACTCGCCGGCAAGCAGATCGGCGTGCAGTCGGGCACGCAGTTCGAGGGCTACGCGCTGAAGAACTGGACGCCGCTCGGCGCGAACGTGGTCGCCTACAAGAGCCAGGACGAGGTGTTCGCCGATCTGCAGAACGGGCGGCTCGACGGCGCGTTGCTCGGCACGGTCGAGGCCGATTACGGCTTTCTGCGCACGCCCGCGGGCAAGGGCTTCGCGTTTGTCGGCGAGCCGCTTTCGATGGGCGACCACGGCGTCGGCATCGGCTTGCGCAAGGACGAAACCGAAGTGCAGGCATCGATCAACGCGGCGATCGCGTCGATGCGCCAGGACGGCACGTATGCGCAGATCGCGAAGAAGTACTTCGACTTCGATCCGTACGGCAACTGATCCAGATTTCCAACGACATCTTCACGGCTTTCCATTCATGAACAGGCAATCTATTCCGCTTCTGTCGCCGGCTATCGGCACGCACCGCGAACTGGTGTCGTTTCATTTCGGCCCGCTCGACAGCGGGCAGAAGATCTATATCCAGGCGTCGCTGCATGCCGACGAAACGCCCTCGATGCTGACCACGGTGCTGCTCAAGCGGCGCTTGCTGGAGCTCGAACGAGCCGGCGCGCTGAATGCGGAAATCGTGCTCGTGCCGGTGTCGAATCCGGTCGGGCTCAGTCAGTACGTGCTCGGTCAGTTCGTCGGCCGCTTCGATCTCGGCAGCGGCAAGAACTTCAACCGGCATTTCGTGCAGTTCACCAAGCTCGTCGCGAATGCGAAAGAGGCGCTCGGCGCCGACGCGAACGAGAACCGCCGCATCGTGCGCGCGCTGCTCGCGGCCGAACTCGCGCAACAGAAGCCGCTGACCGAATTCGAGTCGCTGCAACTGGCGCTCCTGAAGCTGTCGTGCGACGCGGACGTCGTGATCGATCTGCATTGCTCGCTCGAAGCGGCGATGCATGTGTACACGAGCGAGGCCGCGTGGGCCGAGTTCGAGCCGCTGTCGCGCTACCTTGGCGCCGAGGCTTCGTTGCTCGCGACGGATTCCGGCGGCGGCGCGTTCGACGAAACCCACAGCCTGCTGTGGTGGACGTTGCAGCAGCAGATGCCGGCGAGCAAGCCGGTGCCGACCGGCTCGATCGCGGTGACGGTCGAGTGCCGCGGTCAGCGCGACGTGTCATATGAAGTCGCGCAGCAGGATGCCGACGCGTTGGTCGACTACCTGGTGTGGCGCGGCGCGATTCGCGGCGACGCGAAGCCGTTGCCGCCGCTGCTGTCGCCGGCCACGCCGCTCGCGGGCAGCGAGCAGTTCTATGCGCCGGTGAGCGGGATTCTCGTGCACCGCGCGAAGATCGGCGACACGATTCGCGTCGGTCAGCCGTTGTTCGATATCGTCGATCCGCTGACCGACGAGACGACCACGATCGCGAGCCAGACCGAAGGGGTGTTGTATATGCGCCGCGCGATCCGTTTCGTGACGGCCGGTGCGCCGCTCGGTCGAGTGACCGGCACGCGGCCGATCAGAACGGGCGTATTGCTGGGCGCCTGATCGATCGAAAGAGGCGCTCGCTCATTTTCGTCCGCTCACTTTCGTCTGCTTACTTTCGTCCGACCAGGTACGTGACGCCCTGCGGCCCGTACCGCTCGGCGTGCGCTACGTTCGCCGGCAGATGAAACACGTCGCCGACGCGATACAGGCGCTCGTCGTCGCCAACGCGGATTTGCAATTCGCCTTCGACGATCAGCGCCTTCGCCTCGAACGGATGCGTGTGCACGTCCATGGCGACGTTCGGCTCGCGCGTGACGAGCACTGCGTCGGGAAAGCCTTCCTGGGTCAGCATGTCGGTAAAAGCTTCGCGATTCATGGCGGCGGCCTCGTGCGGAAATAGTGGCAACCGACTGTAGCGCGATCTGCCGATCTTCGCAGCGCCGGCGCCGCGCACCGCTCGCATGCCGGCGCCGCGCGTCACGACGCAGCGCGGGCCGCTATGCCAGACTCGGCATCCACGGCCGCCAGGAAGCCTCGCGCGACGGCGCTCACATACGCCGCAATCGCCTTGCCACCAAGTAGCGGGCAACCACCCGCTCAGCCATTCGGCGCCTCTCCGACTGTGCGGATTTAATCTCTTTCAGCTACGAAAAAGCCCAAGCCCGCTTGCGGACAAAGGCCGATACTCGTCGTCATATTCAACGTGTGTCGGCGCGGCCGGCTTTTAGAAGGAGACGGACAAAGTGAGCAAGGCTATCCAATGGAGCGGGGTGTTTCCCGCCGTCAGCACCCAGTTCAAGCCGGATTTTTCGCTCGACATCGACGCGACGCACCGCGTGGTCAGCAATCTCGTGAAGGACGGCGTGTCGGGTCTGGTGGTCTGCGGCACGGTCGGCGAGAACACCTCGCTGAGCACGTCGGAAAAGCTGCAGGTGATCGAGGCCGCGCGCGATGCGGCCGGCGGCAAGGTGCCGGTCGTCGCGGGCGTCGCCGAGTTTACGACCGAGTTCGCGCGGCAGACGGTGCGTGAAGCGGCGCGTGTCGGCGTCGACGGCGTGATGGTGATGCCGGCGCTCGTCTATTCCGCGAAGCCGCACGAAACCGCCGCGCACTTCCGCTCGGTTGCGACCAGCACCGACTTGCCGGTGATGATCTACAACAACCCGCCGATCTACAAGAACGACGTGACGCCGGACGTGCTGATCGCGCTGCAGGACTGCGAGAACATTGTCTGCTTCAAGGATTCGTCCGGCGATACGCGGCGCTTCATCGATCTGCGCAACGCGGTGGGCGAGCGCTTCGTGCTGTTCGCGGGCCTCGACGACGTGGTGGTCGAGAGCATCGCGGTCGGTGCGGAGGGCTGGGTGTCGGGCATGTCGAACGCATTCCCGAAGGAAGGCGAGACGCTGTTCCGCCTCGCGACGCAGAAGCGTTTCGATGAAGCGCTGTCGCTGTACCGCTGGTTCATGCCGCTGCTGCACCTCGACGCACGGCCCGACCTCGTGCAATGCATCAAGCTGTGCGAGGAACTGCTTGGGCGGGGCAGCGCGGTCACACGTCCGCCGCGGCTCGCGCTGCAAGGCGACACGCTCGCCGAAGTCAAAGACATCGTCGCAAAGGCGCTCGCCACGCGTCCGACGCTGCCTGACGTCGGTCTCTAAGCACCGCGCTTCGATACCAGCCAAAAAACATCGGCATCCTGTCCGCCGCGCAGGCGCAACAGGATGCCGAATCAGACCGCACTCACGACACCAACCGCGAGCGCCAACCTCAGCTCGCCGTCAGCACCGGCGCCACTGCCGCCGGATCGCTGATACTCGGCCGACCGTTTTCGACGTGACCGGCAAAGCGGCGCGAGAAGCTCGCGTCGTCGCTGCTCGTCACCGTCAGGTCGTACCAGTGGTGGCTCGACGCAAGCACCCAGGCTTCGTCGATACGCGCATGGGCCGGCACGAGCACCGTGCGCGGGCGCGCGCCGTAGGCGTTGTCGATCACCGTCAGACGCGCGATGCCGCCGCCGCTGTTGGTGAACTTCAGAAACACGTTGCCATTCGCGACGTCGTATTGCGCGGTCACTTCAGGTAGCGCCGGCTTGTCGTTTCCATGATCGTTGCCATGGCCGTTGCCATGTCCATTCTGCGTGCTTTGCGTGCTCACCTGGGTGTTGCCCGCGAACTTGCGCACGAAGCCGTTCGGACCGAACACGTCAAATGCGTACACGCCGTTCGTCGTGCTCAGGTCGAACGTATCGCTGAGCGACTTGCCCGCTTCGACCGTGTAGCGCCACGGACCGTCGGTGCGATTCGTCGCGTACACGTAGAAGTGCGCGCCCTGGTCGCCGGTGTTGCCGATGGTGATTTCGAACGTGTCATTGCCCGCGTTCGCCGCGCCGTTCACATGCAGTTCATACGGCAACGCGCGCGCGAAGCGGATGCCGGCTTCCTGCGCGTCGACCGGAGTCGGCGTCGCCGGGACGGTCGGCTTCGGTTGCGTCTTGCACTGGTTGTCGGCCATGCTCATGTAGTTGCTGGTGTCCGGCAGCGGCGGCATCTTCGAATCCGGTGTGCGGAAGTCGAACGCGGTGGTCAGGTCGCCGCACACCGCGCGACGCCACGCCGTGATGTTCGGCTCCTGCACGCCGAAGCGCGTTTCGATGAAGCGGATCACCGACGTGTGATCGAACACCTGCGAGCACACGAAGCCGCCCTTGGTCCACGGCGACACGATCGTCATCGGCACGCGCGGGCCGAGACCGTACGGATAGCCGTCGGCGGTGTAGCTGCCGCCGCGCAGCGGATTGACGACGTCGTGGATCTCGCCTTCGGTCGTCACCGTCGACTTGCCTTGCGCGGACGTCGTCGGCGGTTGCGGCGGCACGAGGTGATCGAAGAAGCCGTCGTTCTCGTCGTACATGATGAAGAGCACGGTCTTGCTCCACACCTCGGGGTTCGACGTCAGCGCGTCGAGAATCTGCGACGTGTATTCGGCGCCGTACGCGGGCGTGTAGCTCGGATGCTCCGAGTACGCGGCCGGCGGGCACAGCCACGACACCTGCGGCAGCCGGTTCGCGAGCACGTCGGCTTTCAGGTCGTCGATGGTGCGCACGGTTTGCGCGCGCTCGTAGAGCGGCGAACCCGGCTGCGCGTTGATGAAGTTCGTGAAGTTCTGCAGGATGTTGGTGCCGTAGTTGCCGTTCAGCGGATCGACCCCCGTCGTGCCCTGCTGATAGATCTGCCACGAAATGCCCGCGGCCTGCAGACGCTCCGGATACGTGGTCCACGACAGCAGCTGATAGTTCGGCGGACCATCGCCGTCGACCCAGTCGTTGTTGTCGAGCAGCGGGCCGCCCATCGTGCCGGTCGGGTCGACCATGCCGGTCATCAGATACGCGCGGTTCGGGTGCGTCGGACCCGGCAGCGAGCAGAAGTACGCATCGCAGATCGTGAAAGCGTCGGCGAGCGCGTAGTGGAACGGGATGTCGCTACGCAGGTGGTAGCCCATCGTCATGTCGGTCTTGTTGGCGGGCCACTGGTCGTAGCGGCCGCCGTCGATCGCGTAATGGGTCTTGTACCACGAGTGATCGAGATCGCCGACGCACTGTGCGCTGGTCGTCGCGGTGTTCAGATGGAACGGCAGCACCGGCTTGGTCGGGTCTTCCTTCGACGGCTGATTCCACACCGGCAGGCCGCTCGGCAGCGGAATCGGGAAGCGGTCGTTGTAGCCGCGCACGCCGCGCAGATGGCCGAAGTAGTGGTCGAACGAACGGTTCTCCTGCATGAACACGACGATGTGCTCGACATCGTTGATCATACCGGTGCGAGAGAACGCCGGCACGGCGAGTGCGCTGCGGATCGACTCGGGCAAGGCGGTCATCGCGGCGGCGGCGCCCGCGGATGAAGCCACGGTTTGCAGGAAACGGCGACGGCTAGTTGATGTCATCGAATATCACCTTCTGCGTAGGGGAAGAATAGCGCGGGTGAACGCGCCGTTGGAATCGTTTCGTTGTTGGTTATGGGTTGCTCTGGCTGATCAGATACGGGCTAGTTGTTCGCGCTGTCGCCGGGCGCGTAGCGCATCACCGGCGCGACCTGCCGGCTGTCGGCCGCGAGACTGGCCTGCATGTTTTGCGTGATCGGGTCGGTGGCGGCCGCGCCACTTGCCGCGTTGCTCGCCGAGTTATGCGCCGTGTTATCCGCGATGTTGTCCGCGAACGGCGCGGAGGCATTGGGAGCGGCCGCCGCCGCGGTGGACTGGGGTACCACGTCGTTCGGCGCAGTGGCCGTTGTCGAGGCGTTGCTCGCGGAAGGGGAGTCGTCCGCGCCGCAACCGTTCAACGCTATCGTGGCGAGCACGAGCAATGCGGCGCTCGCGATGCGCGTGGTTCTTCTCATATCTGCATCCGGTTCGATGAAAGCGGGTGCAGTCTCCATTCCTTTCAAGAAATAATTGTGAAACGTTTGCGCGCGGCATAACTTTCGATAAATCGTCGGTTGATCGAAAGAAAATGGAAAGTATCGGGAAGGTCGATGTTCATGGCGATGCCATCTGCGCTATGTTTGCTGCTTCATGGTTCGCGCAAGAGCACGATTCAATGACTCGTATCGATTCACCCATCGACATCTCGCGACTCGAAGACGAATGGCTCGAAGCCGACGGCTTCGGCGGCTTTGCGTCGGGCACGCTCGGCATGCTGCGCACGCGCCGCTATCACGCTCTGTTGCTCGCCGCGACACGCGCGCCCGGCGGGCGCATGGTGCTCGTCAACGGCATCGAGGCATGGGTCGAGGCGGGCGACCAGCGCTTCCCGTTGAGCATGCAGCGCTATGGTCCCGACGTGATCTATCCGGATCTGCGCGGCAGCCTTGCCAGTTTCGACACTGAGCCGTGGCCGACGTGGCGCGTTCAACTCGATACGCATACTGCGGTGATCGCCGACGCGTTCGTCAGCAAGGCGACGTGCGAAACGGTGTTGCGCTGGCGGCTCGAAGGCGGCGAACTCGCTACGCCGGTGCTGAAGGTCAGACCGCTTCTGTCGGGCCGCGATTATCACGCGCTGCATCACGAGAATCCGGCCTTCAATTTCAGCGCCCAGGTCAGCGCCGACCAATCGTGCGCGAGCTGGCAACCGTATGGCGGACTGCCGGTCGTGCGCGCGGCGACGAACGGCGCCTATACGCATGCGCCCGACTGGTATCGCAACTTCTGCTACGTGCGCGAGCAGGAGCGCGGCCTCGATTGCAGCGAAGACCTCGCGGCGCCCGGCGTGTTCAGCTTCGATCTCGCCGCAGGCGAAGCGGTGATGATTCTGAGCGCGTCGGGTGCCGCCGCCGCCGCCGAAAGCACGCACGACAAACCCCAAACCACCGCCCACGCCGCCCACCTCGCCGACACCGAACAACAACGCCGCGCCGCGCTCGGCTCGCGCCTGCAACGCTCGGCCGACGCCTACATCGTCACGCGCAACGAAGGCCGCACGATCCTCGCTGGCTTCCCGTGGTTCACCGACTGGGGCCGCGACACCTTCATCGCGATGCGCGGCCTGCTGATCGCGTCGAACCGTCTCGACGACGCCGAAGCGATCCTGCTCGAATGGTCGGGCACGCTGTCCGAAGGCATGCTGCCGAATCGTTTCCCCGACTACGGTGACGCGCCCGAATACAACTCGGTCGATGCGTCGCTATGGTTCATCGTCGCGGTTCACGATTATCTGGCGACGCCGCACGCGAGTTCGTCAACGCGTGCGCATCTGCAGCAAGCCGCCGAAGCGATCCTGACCGGCTACACCAACGGCACGCGCTTCAATATCGGTGCCTGCGCTGACGACGGCTTGCTGCGCGCCGGTGTCCCCGGCGTGCAACTGACGTGGATGGACGCGAAAGTCGGCGACTGGGTCGTCACACCGCGCATCGGCAAACCGGTCGAAGTGCAGGCGCTGTGGATCAACGCACTGCGCATCGCGTCGGCATGGAACCCGCAGTGGCGGCAGGCTGCCGAGCGCGCCACGCTCGCGTTTCGCCGGCGCTTCGTCGATCCGGCCACGCAGACGCTGTTTGATAACGTCGATGTCGATCATGTACCGGGCACGGTCGACCGCTCGATCCGGCCGAACCAGATCTTCGCGATCGGCGGCCTGCCGTTTCCGCTGCTCGAAGGCGAGACGGCGCGCGCGGTGATGGCGCAGGTCGAGGCGCAATTGCTGACACCGCCTGGCTTGCGCTCGCTCGCGCCCTCCGATCCGGCCTATCGCGGTCACTACGGCGGCTCGCCACTTGCACGCGACGGCGCCTATCATCAGGGCACTGTATGGTTGTGGCTGATCGGCCCATTCGTCGAAGCGTGGCTGCGGGTCAATGGCGCAAGCGCTACGAATCTCGCGCAGGCGAGAGCGCGCTTTCTCGCACCGCTGTACGAACATCTCGATTACGCCGGCCTCGACCATCTGTCCGAGATCGCCGACGGCGACGCGCCGCATGCGCCCGCCGGCACGCCGTTCCAGGCCTGGTCGCTCGGCGAATTGCTGCGCGTCGAAAGTCTGCTTGCCCGATTGGAGCGCAACGGCGCGTAAACCGCGCTACGATGTGGGTCCCACCGCCAGGCCTGTTGCAAGGACGTTCTCATGCCACCGCTGCGCGCTGCCAATCTGCTTGCCACGATCGAAGGTTCCCGGCTGCATTCGGCCGACTGCGGCCACTGGCAGCGCTGGGGGCCGTACCTGAGCGAACGCCAGTGGGGCACGGTGCGCGAGGATTACAGCGCGAACGGCACCGCGTGGGACTCGTTTCCGCACGACCATGCGCGCAGCCGCGCCTACCGCTGGGGCGAAGACGGTATCGCCGGTTTCGGCGACGACCGGCTCAGCTGGTGTATTTCGCTCGCGCTGTGGAACCGCAAAGACCCGATCATCAAGGAGCGTCTGTTCGGCCTGACGAACTCGCAGGGCAATCACGGCGAGGACGTGAAGGAGCTGTACTTCTATCTGGACGGCACGCCCACGCATTCCTACATGCGCATGCTGTACAAGTATCCGCATGCGGCCTATCCCTACCAGGACCTGATCGACGAAAACGCGCGCCGCGGCGGCGATATGCCGGAGTACGAAGTACTCGATACCGGCGTGTTCGACGATCTGCGCTATTTCGACGTGCTGGTCGAATACGCGAAGCACACGCCCGACGACATCGTGATGCGCGTGACGATCGAAAACCGCGCGGACGAGGCGGCCTCGCTCGATGTGCTGCCGCAGATCTGGGCGCGCAACTCGTGGTCGTGGCGGGAGAACAAGGACAAGCCGAAGCTCGTCGCGGGCACCGATCATGACGGCGCGGTGCATCTTCTGGGCCATCACCATGTGCACGAGCCGATCGTCGTGACCGCCTGGTCGAAGGACGCGCCGCAACTCGCATGGCTGTTCTGCGAGAACGACACCAACGTGAAGCGGCTGTTCGGCGTGGACGGCGTGGGACCGTTCAAGGACGGCTTCAACGATTACCTCGTGCACGGCGACGCGAACGCGATCCGTCGCGATGCGGGCACCAAGGCCGCCGCGCATGCGGCGCTCGAATTCGGGCCGCATGGGCGCGCGGTCGTGTATCTGCGCTGGCGCCCGCAGTCGGCGACCGACGAAGTGCCATTCGACGCCGACGCGTTGATCGCGCGCCGCCTCGCCGAGGCCGACGAATTCTATGGCGCGTTGCAACACGAATTCACCGATCCCGATGCGCGACTCGTGCAACGTCAGGCGCTCGCCGGCATGCTGTGGTCGAAGCAGTACTACCAGTACGACGTGCAGCGCTGGCTCGACGGCGATCCGTTGCAACCGAGCCCGCCCGCCTCGCGCAAGCGGGGGCGCAACACGGACTGGCGACATCTGTGCAATGCGGACATCGTGTCGATGCCGGACAAGTGGGAGTACCCGTGGTACGCGTCCTGGGACCTCGCGTTTCATGCCGCCGCGTTCGCGCTGATCGATCCGGCTTTCGCCAAGAAGCAATTGCTGCTGCTCGTGAAGGACCGCTATCAGCATCCAAACGGCCAACTGCCGGCGTACGAATGGGCGTTGAGCGACGCGAACCCGCCCGTGCATGCGTGGGCCGCGTGGCGTGTGTACGAGATCGACCGCGCGCTGACCGGCAAGGCGGACCGCGATTTCCTCGAACTCGTGTTTCACAAGCTGCTGCTGAATTTCTCGTGGTGGGTGAACCGTAAGGACGCCGATGGCCACAACATCTTTCAGGGCGGCTTTCTCGGGCTCGACAACGTGGGCATCTTCGACCGTTCGTCGCCGCTGCCGACTGGCGGCCATATCGATCAGGCCGACGGCACCGCGTGGATGGCGGCGTATGCGCTCGACCTGATGCGCATCGCGCTCGAACTCGCGTATGCGAACCACGTGTTCGTCGATATCGGCGTGAAGTTCTTCGAGCACTTCCTGTACATCGCGGAAGCGGTCAGTTGCGACGACGGCTGCGAAACGGGCCTGTGGGACGGCGAGGACGAGTTCTTCTACGACAAGCTTCGGCTGCCCGACGGCAGCAGCATCCCGATGCGCGTACGCTCGATCGTCGGATTGATTCCGCTGTTCGCCGTGCACGTCCTCGAGGAGCGTCTGCACGGCGGCTTGCCGGGCTTGCGCGAGCGGCTCGTGTGGTTTCTCCAGCATCGGCCCGATCTCGCCAGGCTCGTGTCGCGCTGGAACGAGCCCGGCAAGGGCAACTCGCTGCTGCTGTCGGTGCTGCGCGGGCATCGGATGAAGGCGTTGTTACGGCGCGCGCTCGACGAAAGCGAATTTCTCTCCGATCATGGCGTGCGGGCGTTGTCGCGTTTTCATCGCGATCATCCGTTCGTGTTCCAGCATGACGGCAACAGCTTCTGCGTGAAGTATCTGCCGGCCGAATCCGATACCCGTGTGTTCGGCGGCAATTCGAACTGGCGCGGGCCGGTGTGGATGCCGGTCAACTATCTGCTGATCGAATCGCTGTACGAGTTTCACCGCTATTACGGCGATAATTTTCGCGTCGAGTATCCGACCGGTTCAGGGCAAAAGTTCTCGTTAAGCGAAATCGGCGACGAACTCGCGCGCCGCGCGACCACGCTGTTCCTGAAGGACAAACATGGCGAGCGGCCGGTGATGGGTGCGTATCCACTGCTGCAGGCCGACCCGCGTTCGCAGGATCTGGTTCTGTTCCATGAGTATTTTCATGGCGACAACGGGCGCGGCATCGGGGCATCGCATCAGACCGGCTGGACCGGGCTCGTCGCGTTACTGTTGCAGCCGCGCGCGATGGCGGCGTCGGGCAACGTGCCGCTCGCGGGGGAACCGGCGCCGGCGCCGGCGCCCGCGCCGATTCCGGTGGGCGCGGCGCCGGTTTCGGCATCCGCAGCGGCGGTGACGCCGGCGGCAGCGAAAGAGCCAGCCGTGGCCACGACGACGAAGTAAGCACGCCGCGCGCCTTCGCGCGAAAGCGATTGAACTGTGCGGCTGCGCCTGTGGTCTTTGATGTATCGCCACGTTCGTTCTATCGGCTTACCAAGGTCCAAGTGAATCCCATGTCGACTACACCGAACCCTTCCGCCTCTTCCGATCAACGCGACGCATCGCCCGCCTTGAGCTGCAAGATCAGCGCGAACCCGCACGACGCGCTGCCCTCGGCGGCTGGCAAGAAACCCGCGCCGCCGTGCACGCTCGTGATCTTCGGCGCGGGCGGCGATCTGACCAAACGTCTGTTGATGCCGGCGCTGTACAACCTCGCGCTCGATGGCCTGCTCGACGACAGCATGAAGATCATCGGCGTCAATCACGGCGAGCGCGAAACGCGCGAATGGTGCGACGAACTGCATGCGTCGCTGCAGAAGTTCGCCGCCGACAAGGCCAGCACCTTCCACGCCGGCAAGCTCGACGACAACGCGTGGAGCTGGGTGGCGCAACGCCTCGAATACATGGCGGGCGAGTTCGAATCCGACGACACGTTCGCGAAGCTGAAGCAAAAGCTCGATCAGTCGCAGGGAGGCAACGCGATCTTCTACCTCGCGGTCGGCGCGCGCTTTTTCAAACCGATCGTCGACCGGCTCGGCAAAGCCGGCCTGTTGAAGGAAGGCGACGGCGCGAACGGCGGCTTTCGGCGTCTGGTGGTCGAGAAACCGTTCGGCACCGATCTCGCATCGGCGCGCGATCTGAACGCGCACATCCGGGCGGTTGCGCCGGAGTCGCAGGTGTACCGCATCGATCATTTTCTCGGCAAGGACACCGTGCAGAGCATTCTCGCGGTGCGCTTCGCGAATGCGATGTTCGAGCCGCTCTGGCGGCGCGAGTACATCGACTGCGTGCAGATTACGGCGGCGGAAACGATCGGCGTCGAAGGGCGCGGGCGGTTCTACGAGCAGACCGGCGCGTTTCGCGACATGCTGCCGAACCATCTGTTCCAGCTGCTCGGCATCATTGCGATGGAGCCGCCGAATTCGTTCGACGCCGAAGCCGTGCGCGACAGGAAGGCCGAGCTGTTCGACGCAATCCAGCCGCTGACGCCCGACGACGTCGTCTTCGGTCAGTACGAAAAAGGGCCGGCCGGTGTGGGCTATCGCGAGGAGCCCGACGTCGCGCCCGGCAGCACGACGGAAACCTACGCGGCGGCGCGCGTGTTCGTCGAAAACTGGCGCTGGGCCGGCGTGCCGTTCTATCTGCGCACCGGCAAGCGGCTCGCAGTGCGCCGCACCGAGATTTCGGTGAAGCTGAAGCAAGTGCCGTTCCTTCTGTTCCGCGACACGCCAGTCGATGCGTTGACGCCGAACGTGCTGACCATGCGCATCGATCCCTCGCATGGCACGAGCTTCGATTTCAACGTGAAGACGCCGGGGCCGGTGATGGAGGTCGGCCCGGTCCAGTCGTCGTTCGACTACGACGACTTCTTCGCGAAGAATGCGAACGTCGGTTACGAGACGCTGCTGTACGACTGTATGCTGGGCGACGCGACGCTGTTCCAGCGCGCCGACAGCATCGAGACGAGCTGGTGCGCGGTCGACGACGTGCTGCATCCGAAGAGCGGCGGCGCGCTCGCCGTGCGTGGTTATGCTGCCGGCAGCGATGGGCCGGCCGAAGCCGACGCGTTGCTCGCACGCGATGGCCACACGTGGCGGCCGTTGCAACAGAAAGCCGCTGCTGGCAAGTCGTAGCGGCGCCTTTGAACAGGCGCCTTCGCAATCACGCAGACACGTATCGCAACCACCTCAACACAACCGCCTCAACACAACCGGGGGGACATCGTGGCAACAAGCAAGAAGACCGCAGTGAAGCGGAGCGCGCCGAAAAGCGGCAGTGAGAACATTCTCGCGATCGACGTCGGGGGCACCGGCCTGAAGGCCGCGATTATCGACGCCGATGGGCAGATGAAAACCGAGCGCGTGCGCGTCGCGACGCCGCATCCGTGCACGCCGGAACAGTTGCTTGACGCTCTCGCGGAACTCGTTGCGCCGCTCGTCGAGCAGGCGCCGCCGGCCCGCATCTCGATCGGATTTCCGGGCGTCGTGCGCAATAACCGCATTCTGACCGCACCGCATTTCGGCGTCGAAGGCTGGCACGACATTCCGCTCGCGGATTCGCTCGCACAGCGCCTGGGCGGTCTGCCCGTGCGGATGATCAACGACGCCGAAGTGCAGGGCTTCGCCGCGATCGAAGGCCACGGCCTCGAATTCGTGCTGACGCTCGGCACCGGCGCAGGCACCGCGATGTTTCGCGACGGCGAGCTGATGCCGCACCTGGAACTCGCGCATCATCCGGTCAGCAAGAAGGGCGTCGCGTATGACGAATACATCGGCGAGGCCGCCCGCGAGCAGGTTGGCAACAAGCGCTGGAACCGGCGGGTCGAGAAGGTGATCGGTATTCTCGATTCGCTCGTCAACTACGACAAGCTGTGGATCGGCGGCGGCAACGCGGCGCGCATCAAGTTCACGTTGCCGGCGAACGTGGCGACCGTATCGAACGACGCGGGGATCGAAGGCGGCGCGCGTTTGTGGCATCCGCTGTCGGTGCGCGAGACGCGGCAGTATCCGGAGGCGATGCAAAAGACGGGGCGATTCAAGCCGAAGTGACGGGGTGGCGCGCGCAAGTGGTCGGCCCTTTATGGGGCTGTTACCGCTGTCACGCTCTTTCCCATGCCCACGGCAACCCTTCCAAGCCGGAGACGCTCTATGACTCGCATCCACCTGAACCTCGCGCGGCGTCTGCTCTCCGTCTGCGCATGCGCGCTGCTCGCCTACGCGAGCGCGCATGCGTACGCGGCCCAGTCCTTCGCAGTGTCTTCGCCGGGAATGGCCGATGGCGGCACGCTCGACGCGCGTCACGCGGCGAGCGCGAACAACTGCGGCGGCGGCAACGTGTCGCCGGCATTGCAATGGCATAACGCTCCGGCCGGCACGAAGAGTTTCGCGGTGACGGTCTTCGATCCCGACGGCGCGAAAGGCCTCGGCATCGTGCACTGGATCGTGTACGGCATCGCGCCGGGCACGACCGGACTCGCGGAGGGCGAAGCCGCGCCGCCGGGCAGCGTCGCCGGCACGAATCGCACCGGCGGCCCCGGTTATTACGGCCCGTGTCCGCCCGTCGGCGAGGTGCCGCATCACTTCGTCGCGCAGGTCTATGCGCTCGATCTGCCGCCCGACGCGTTGCCGGCCGGTTTGACGCGCGACGCGTTTCTCGCCGCGATCAAGGATCACGTGCTCGCGGCGACGAGCACCGTGCTGCGCTACGGGCGGTGAAGCTGCGCGGCTCGATGCCGGGCCGCGCCTGACTCGACACGCCGCGCGAAACTAGCGCGCCGCATCCCCCCAGCGATACTGCACGCTCGCTTCATCGAGCTGCGTTTTGATCGCGTCGTCGAGCGTGAACTCGGCCGCCGCGAGCGTATCGCTCAACTGCTCCGCGCGGCTCGCGCCAATGATCGCCGACGTGATCAGCGGATTCGCGAGCACCCACGCAAGCGACACCTTGGCCAGCGACTCGCCGGTCGGCGCGGCTATCGCCTTCAGCTTTTCGATCGTGTCGAATTCGCGCTCATGCCAGTAGCGCTGCTGATACATCGCGCCGGCCTTGCCGACGCTTTCGGTGAAGCGCCCCTCGGCGGGCGTCGCGTCGAGCCGGTGCTTGCCGGTCAGCAGGCCGCCCGCGAGCGGGTTATACGGCATCACGGCTAGTTGCTCCTCGGCGGCCAACGGCAGTAGTTCGCGCTCGATCTGGCGAAACAGCAGGTTGTAGCGCGGCTGGACCGACACGAAGCGCGCGACGCGCAGCACGTCCGCGCGACCCAGTGCGCGAGCGAGCCGGTAAGCGAGAAAGTTCGACACGCCGATATAGCGCGCCTTGCCGGAGCGCACGATCGCATCGAGGGCTTCGAGCGTCTCGTCGAGCGGGGTTTTCGCGTCGTCGGAATGGAGCTGGTACAGGTCGACGTAGTCGGTGCCGAGGCGCTGCAAGGACGCGTCGATCGCATCGAGCAGGTGCTTGCGCGACGCGCCCTGATCCCACGCGGCCGGCCCCATCTTGCCGACCGCCTTGGTCGCGACGATGAAGCGCTCGCGCTTGCCCTTCAGCCAGCGTCCGACGATTTCCTCGGTGCGTCCGGCCTGATTTTCGTCGCCGCCGAGCGGGTAGACGTTCGCGGTATCGATGAAATTGACGCCGGCGTCCGCGGCCGTGTCGAGGATGCGGTGAGAAACGGCTTCTTCGGTTTGCAGGCCGAAGGTCATGGTGCCGAGACACAGGCGCGAAACGGTCAGGCCGGTGCGGCCGAATTGGCGATATTGCATAAAGTCGACTCCAGAGGGGACGAAAGCGCTTGCCGGGAGGGCGGGACTGCAGTGTTGTATGCAGTGTTGTAAAAAGGATAAACGGACTCGCGATTCGATGTGCGCGACCGTTTCCACAGCGCGTTATTTAAATGAAAGAAATAATGTAAGGTTGGCTTGGCTCATATGCCTGTCGACAATAAGCTTTTTGCAAGAATAGAGTTGCAATTAGTAATAAACATGTAAGGGGACGGGACTAGAATTTACAGTTGCCTTTCGGCGGTAAAAAAACGAAACAAATCCCTTATGCGAGGTAATGCACGCCGCGATTGATGCCTCCTTATGCGTGTGGAATGATATCGATTCTCATTTAAACCCAGCCAGCCATCCCGTCATCTCCATCCCACACAACGGAGAGCGGCAGCCAGCCATTTGCGGCTTTGTCATGAATTCGACGTCAGTGATGCGAATTTGACAGACGCATTTCTGACGGGATTTCCATGCTCAATCACTCGCCGCTCGCGACAGCGCTGGCGCTCGCTTTTGCCATTCCTTTCGCGCAACCGGCGCATGCGCAAAGCGCGTCGCAACCGGCCGCCTCCAGCGCGCCGCAGAACGCACAAACCAACGCTCCCGCCGCCGATGCGCAGACGCTGCCGACCATCGGCGTGCAGGCTCAGGCCGTTCAGCAGGACTTCCAGGCCGAGCGCGCGACCATCGGCGCGAAGACGCCGACCGCGCTGCGCGACATTCCGCAGACCGTCACCGTGATCAACCGCGACCTGCTCGCGTCGCAGGGCGCGACGTCGTTTACGGACGCGTTGCGCAACGCGCCCGGCGTGACGATCGGCGCGGCCGAAGGCGGCCAGATCGGCAACAACATCAACCTGCGCGGCTTCACCGCGCAGAACGACATCTACCTGGACGGCTTTCGCGACCGCAACCAGTACTACCGCGACACGTTCGACCTCGAATCGCTCGAGGTGCTGTATGGTCCGTCGTCGATGCTGTTCGGCCGCGGCTCGACCGGCGGCGTGATCAACCAGGTCAGCAAGAAGGCGAACCTGACGGACTCGGCGGAAGTCTCCGGCATGATCGGCACCGACGACCGCTACCGCTCCACCGTCGACGTGAACCACAAGCTCACCGACACCTCGGCGATCCGCCTGAACGCATTCGGCCAGAGCCTCGGCTCGACGCGCGACGTGATGAAGAACAAGGACTTCGGCGTCGCGCCGGAACTGCGCTTCGGCATCGGCACGCCGACCGAAATCACGCTGTCCGCGCTGATCCAGCACAACAACGACATGCCCGACTACGGTATCCAGGCGCTGAACGGCCGCCCGTCGCCGGTGCCGAAGAACACGTTCTACGGTTTGACCAGCGACCGCACGATCCAGGACGTGCAGATCTTCAACGCGGCAATCAAGCACAAGTTCTCCGCCGACCTGACGCTGACGAACCAGACGCAGATCTCGCACTCGATGACCGACGCGCGCGAAACCGCGCCGCAAGCGGTGCTGACCGGGCCGCTGGCGTCGAGCCCGGCGCTGAGCAACGGCAACTTCACGACGCTGTCGCCGTCGCAGCTGTTCATCAAGCTGCAGAGTCATGACCGCGTGATCGAGAATCATGCGATCTACAACGACACGATGCTCGAATACAAATTCGACACCGGGCCGATCAAGCACGATTTGATCGCCGGTGTCGAAGTGGGTCACGACAGCTATACGAACCAGGCGTACACGCGCAACAACCTGCCGATCGTGCCGATGCTCAATCCGCCGATCATGGGCACGCCGTCGAACGTAACGACGACGGTGGGCAACTATGCCGATTCGAGCTCGAACGAAATCGCCGCTTACCTGAACGACACGATCACGCTGACGCCGCACTGGAAGCTGATCGGCGGTGTGCGCTGGGATCGCTTCTCGGCGGAGATCCACAACACCGTCAGCCTGCCGGCTTACGCGAGCCAGACCAACTACTTCACGAGCGTGCGCACCGGCGTCATCTATCAGCCGACCGACTGGCAGTCGTACTACGTGTCGTACGGCACGTCGTTCAACCCGTCGCTCGAAACGCTGACGGTCACGAACCTCACGCAGAACCTCGCGCCGGAGTCGACGAAGTCGTATGAAGTCGGCGGCAAGTGGGATCTGTTCGGCGGCAACATTTCGCTGACCTCGGCGATCTTCCGCCAGGAAATGGACAACGCGCGCACCCAGGTCTCGCCGACCGAATACGAGCTGGCCGGCGACATTCGCGTCGACGGCTTCCAGGCGGGCGTGACGGGACACATCACCGACAAGTGGCAGATTTTCGGCGGCTACACGTACATGGACGCGACGATCCTGAAAGCGGCCGACGGCACGCAGGGTCATACGCCGGCCAACACGCCGCGCAACACGCTGACGTTCTGGACCACGTATGCGATCACGCCGCACTGGGAAATCGGCGGCGGCCCGATCTATATGTCGCCGCGCTATGCGTCGAATACGAACTACGTGAAGGTGCCGGGCTACACGCGTTGGGACGCGACCGCGGCCTATCACGCGAAGAAGTACGACGTGCGCCTGAACCTGCTGAACCTGACCAACAAGTACTACTACGACGCGTTGATTCCGTCGGACGGCGGACGTTCTGTGCCGGGCATCGGCCGCACGCTGCTCGCGACGTTCGATTACCGCTTCTGACAGGCGCTTTTGCGACGCGCTCAACGCATGCGTTAGGCTTGCCGCTTTGCAAAAACGGCAAGCCGACTCGAAGGACACACAATGCTGCTGCACATTCCGAAGGTACTCGACGCCGAGCAATTGCGCTTCGTGCGCGAGCGGCTCGATCAAGCCGGCGACGCGTGGGTCGATGGTCGCGCGACCGCGGGCTATCAGGGCGCGCCGGTCAAGCGCAATCAGCAGATCGCCGAGCACTCGCCGCTCGCGCGCGAACTCGGCGACGTGATTCTCGCGGCGATCGAGCGCAATCCGCTGTTCATCAGCGCGGTGCTGCCCAACCAGGTCTATCCGCCGCTCTTCAACCGCTACGAGGGCGGCATGCAGTTCGGCAGCCACGTCGATGGCGCGGTGCGCGTGTTGCCGAACGGCGTGAAGCTGCGCACCGACGTGTCGGTCACGCTGTTTCTGAGCGCGCCCGACGAATACGACGGCGGCGAACTCGTGATCGAAGACACCTACGGCGTGCAGCAGGTGAAGCTGCCGGCCGGCGACATGATCGTCTATCCGGCGACGAGTCTGCATCAGGTGACGCCGGTCACGCGCGGCGCGCGCGTGGCGAGCTTCTTCTGGGTGCAGAGCCTCGTGCGCAGCGACACGCATCGCGCGCTGCTGTTCGACATGGACACCGCGATTCAACGGCTCAATGCCACTCATGCCGATGAAGCTGCGCGACGCAGCCTCGTCGGTTGTTATCACAATCTGCTGCGTACCTGGAGTGAAACGTGAGCGTATCGGACACCCTCGACATTCAACCGCCCGTGGCCGGCGAACAAGTTGTGCACACGCCGCGGCGGCTCGATGGCGATGAACTGAAATCGCGCCAGCAGCGCTCGCGTCGCGCAACCTTCATCAAGTGGCTGCGCAAGGTGCACGGCTGGGTTGGACTGTGGGGGGCGGCGCTCGGTCTGCTGTTCGGCACCACGGGGTTCTTTCTGAACCATCGCGGCGGTCCGCTGCGCGTATCGACCGGCGAGCCGCAGGTGTCGGTGATGCAGGTGCCGCTGCCGCAACCGGCGCCAGAAACGCCGCGCGAACTCGCGAAGTGGCTCAAGCAGGAACTGAAGATCGCCGGCAATCCGGGGCGCGTGCAGAAGGAACCCGAACATCCGGTGGCGTGGGGCGATCGCAGCGTCGTGCAGCCCGAGCACTGGCAGCTGAATTTCGCGTCGCCAAAAGAAAACACCTCGGCCGAATACTGGGTCGGCAATAGCACCGTGACGGTCAAGCGCAGCGCCAATACCTTTCTCGCGATGCTGACGAACATGCACAAGGGTGTGGGCTTGAGCGTCGGTTGGGTGCTGCTGATCGACACGCTCGCGGGCAGTTTGATCCTGTTGTCGCTGACGGGCGTGCTGTTGTGGACCGAGTTGAACAAGCGCAAGACGGTGGGTCTCGTGCTCGTGGCGGGGTCGATTGCGGCGGCGGTTGTGTTGGGGACGATGTAAGCGCGGCGCGCAACGCGTCGGGCGAAGCCTGCGCGCCCGCGGGCAGGCTTTGAGCGGTACGCGCTAGAATCGTCGCAGACCCACTTTGCTGGCTCTGCCGCCATCCGCCGATGACCTCTTCCGCGAACCCCGTCGACACCGCGCTGACCACGCGGCGCTCGGTGCGCGCCTTTCTGCCGACTCCGGTGCAGCGCGCCGACATCGAAGCCATTCTCGAAGCCGCCAGCCGCGCGCCGTCGGGCACCAACACGCAGCCATGGAAGGTGTACGTGCTGACGTGCGAATCGCTTGCGCGTCTGTCGCGCGATCTGCTTGCGGCCTACGACGATCCGCAGCGCGACGAGCTGTACCAGGAGGAGTACGCGTACTATCCGCGCCAGTGGCAGTCGCCGTTCATCGACCGGCGCCGCAAGATCGGTTGGGACATGTATGGCCTGCTCGGCATCGAGAAGGGCGACAAGGCGCGCATGCACGAACAGCACTCGCGCAACTTCCGTTTCTTCGACGCGCCCGTCGGCCTGCTGTTTACGATCGATCGCAGCCTCGAGCGCGGCAGCTGGCTCGACTACGGCATGTTCCTGCAGGCGATCATGACGGCCGCGCGCGGACGCGGCCTCGACACCTGTCCGCAGGCTGCGTTCACGCAGTTTCACCGGCTGATTGCCGAACATCTCGGCTTGCCCGAGCACGAGCAATTCGTGTGCGGCATGTCGCTCGGCTTCGCCGACCCCAACGCGACGGTCAATACGCTGCGCACCGAGCGCGAAGCCGTCGAGCGCTTCGCGCGCTTTCTCGATTGAATGCAGACCTCCGTCCCCACCCAGAGGCAAACCAAGATGAAAGTATCGCGCCGCCATTTCCTGCTGGTCAGCGCGGGCGTCGGCTCGTCGCTCGCGCTGTCCCGCGTCGCATTTGCCGCGACCGTTCCCAATGCGTTGAGCGAGAGCGATCCGCAGGCGCAGAAGCTCGGCTATACCGAAGATGCGTCGAAAGTCGACAAGGCCAAATTCCCGAGCTTCGCGGCCGGGCAATCGTGCGCGAACTGCTCGCTGTTCCAGGGCAAGGCGTCGGACGCGTACGGCGGCTGCACGCTGTTCGGCGAGAAACAGGTCGCGTCGCGCGGCTGGTGCAGCTCGTACACGAATATGTGAGCACGCCGCCGCGCCGTTCGCAGCCGCTACAACAGCGCCTTCAGCACGAGTTCGTGCGAGTGCCCGATCCACACGGCGGCGTCGCGATGATCGCGCAGCGCGTCGCCGGTATTCGGATGCAGAAAGACATCGAGCGCGCCGTGATTGAGCGTGAGCCAGCCGACCACGTCGGCGAACTGCGCGTGCGCGAACGCGAGCTGGTACGACCACATCGGATGCGGGCCGACCGGCCGTTCGTGAAAGCGCCCGATCTGCAGTTTGTCGCCCCAATGCGCGCCGATCTGCTCGCGAAACGCCCAGGCGGCGTCGCGGCTCGCCGCGTCGAAATAGATGTGCGCGTGCCAGCTTGCAATCGCTGACGCATCGCGAAAGGTCGTATCAGAGTTCATTGCCAGGCTCGTTCCGTATCAGTCTTTATCCGACATTCGTTCTGCTTCGCTTTCCGCCGGCGCGCGCGCTGCAACGCGCATGTGAAACTGTGTCTGATCCTCGCCGACGATCTCGAAGCCAAGACGATCGTACAGCCGTTTCGCGGGATTGCCCTTGAGCACCTGCAAGCTGACCGGCAGCGCTTTGGCCGCGGCGGCGCGCAGGATGGTGCGTAGCACCTGCTCGCCGATGCCGCGTCCCTGCAGCGCCGGCGCGATCTGCACCTGTACGACGAACCATTCGTCTTCGTTGCGATGCGCCTTCAACAGACCGGCGGGCACGCCATCGATGCAGATCACCTGCGCCGCGTCGTAGCGATACAGCAGGCGCGCGCGATGGGCGTTGTCGTCGATCGGCTCGCCGGCGCGCGCCAGGTGTTCGGTCATCGTCGTCTTGCGCAGTTCGAGCAGGAAGGCTTCGTCGGCAGCTTGCGCGGGGCGCAAGGTCAACCCGGATCGTTGGGCAGGCAGTTGGGCGGACATGTCGGCAAGGTCGTTGCGCGTGATCGGGCACGCGAGGATCGTGCGAAGCGCGAGTAAGAATTGTCGTCGATTGTCGCGCCGGCTGCGCTTTTTTGCCACGCGGCTATGTTGGGGCCGATGCGCACGGCTTCGTCGCTGCCCTTGCCGCGAGTGGCCGCGGCTCGCGTTGGGTTGCCGATTGATCGGCGAGACGTCGCGTTGCGCGTTGCGTGGCATGCGCATTGCTAAAGCTTGATTCGCGCTTCGCTGGCGCGGTCGTCGACACGTCGCGCTCGCGCTATGCGTACCACCGTACGAACAGACAAAACGAGGCCACCTACGATTGGCGTGACACGCGCGCGACGGCACCTCCGCCGCACGTGTCACCCGATGCGCCGTGCGTGGCCGCCGGTGCGAGCGTCAGAAGATTTTCCGGGGACGTTCGCGTCATACGGCGAGCGTCGTAATCAATGTTGCGAGGTGGGCTATGACGATGATCGAGGCGGTACCCAGCGTCTCGGCAGATGGGCTGGCGGTGATTTTCCAGCTTTCGTCGCGGGGACGAGACCTTGAATGCGCGGTCACGCGCGAGGCGCTCGAACAGCACTTCTGGCTGCAACGCGGCGCAGGCGAGGCGCGCGTTCTGAAGACGTTCGCGGATGGGCGCAAACGGATTACCGCGATCGCCGAACGGAAAATACTCGCACGTCCCGGTGAGAAGGTCTTGCTGACGATCGACGATTTCGCCACGCGCGGTTGACCGCGTGGCGCGGCGCGCGACATCGCTCGACGCTGCGCACGCAATGACGCCGGTGCGACGGCACTGACCTCGCTCCGTCCGCACGCGGCCGGCTTCGCGTTTCGCGGTTTTCCTTCGGGCTTTTGCGGCACCGTTTCGGTGCAATCGCTGCTGTCACATCGAGCCTTTCTATTCCTGTCATATCCGGCGAAAACCGGCTGTTACATCGATTCGCCAAACTAACCCGCCAAAGCGCCTCGCTTCGCGCAATTGCGTTCACGCGTGCGCGACTACACTCTTTTCCATGGAGCGACGAATCACCGAACTCCATCGATGCGATCCCCTCGTGTCGGATTTGAACCGTACCGTTGATGAGTAGTCTGCAGTTCGCAGTTCGCAGTTCGCAATTTGTAGTGAGTAGCTGGTAGCTGGTAGTTGGCAGTCGGCAGTTGACGCAATACAAGCGCGCAATGCATCGAGCACGAGCGCGAAGCAACAGGGGTAGCGGCCAGGTGTAGCAAGTAACGAGGACCGGCCCACATGCAGTCGCAATTGAAGTGGTGGTTTGAATCGACAGTTTGAAGGTTGCTGTCGAGCGGTAGAAATTGCCGGTTTAGTAGACGTAAGCAAAAGCTTTGCAGGTTAGGTGGTTATAGATTGGCAGGGCATCCACGCGCCTGCTCGACTGTTCCATCCTGTCAGCCCTGTTCCTCGCGGAACAGGGTTTTTTTTCGTCGCAACGAAGTGGGCTTCTTGTTTCTGGCGGGTTCGAACCGATATGCGGGCATTGCGTTCTTCGATACGGTCGAAGAACGGGCGCATCGCATAGCGTGAACTGTTGGGCGCGAAATGCGTCGGACGATTGAACGCGGCGATTGCCGCCGTCGCGTGCCGAAGTCCGGGCGCGCTGCCGCAAGAAGGAGATTGAATCGATGCCCAGCAAATCGCGAGTTCGCAAGCCCGGCCGCACGGCCATGTCACCGTTGTTGCGTTCCCTGACCCAGAGCCGCACCGCGCACGCGCCGGTCACGCAAACCATGCTATTGCAGGCCTACGGCGCGCTCGATGCATTGCGCCACGGCCGCGGCGCGCGGATTCTGCATACGACGCTGAGCCGGCATCTGGTGGTGTCGCAGGAACTTGCGCGCGCGGGGCTGGGGGCCGACGCGCGTGGCGACATCGAAAGCGCGCATGCGGTGCTGGTGCGACTCGACGTGCGCGAGCGCGAGACCGGCCGCTGGTCGCTCGAAGACGACGACTACGCAAGTCTTTGCGCGGCGTTAGCGATCTTCGACGGGCAGTTGGCGGCGGCGTCGCTGAGCGAGCTGGCGAGCGCGGAAGCGAAAATGATCGAAGGTTTGATGCGCTCCGCGCAGCTGCGGGCGCTGGCCGAAGCTGCGGTTTGAGCGGCACGCAGAAAAAAACGCCCCCTGTGGGGGCGTTTTTCGCATCTGTCGGCGCGCATGTCGAAAGAAGCCGCGCGCAGCAAGCGCTAGTCGTTGTACTGCGTGATATCGAGGTACACGGTCCCGTTCCGTCCGCCGCCCAGCTGAATGAGCCGTGAGCCGCCCGTCGTCAACGCGGGGAACGGGCAGTTCGTGCAGGTTTGCACGCCGGCCGAATTGACGCCCGCATTTACCGTCGCCTGATATTGCCCAACCGTCGTGTTGTTGGCGGGACCGACCGCGAACCCGTTCACTTGCTCGACACCCGGCGAGGTCTGCGCGGTGGCCGCGATCCCCGTCGACGTGACCGGATACGCGAGATTCAAACCGACGTTCTCGAGACTCGACCATGTGACGCTTAGCGCGTACTGCGCATCGGCGAGCGCCGTGCCCGGCGTCAGGAACTGCGTGGTCGCGTCGTTCATCATCAGCGTCGGCCACGGGATCGAACTGCCCGCCACCGCATTGAGCGGACTGCCGGGGTTAATGACCGACGACTGGCCGAGCTGCGCGCCGTTCATGTCGTAAAACGTAACCGTATAGGTCGAATAGAGCGGCACGCTGCTCGCGTCGAGCGATTGCGCGGCGTAAGAGCCCGTCGAGGCGGGCGGCGTGAAGCTCGCCGTCGACGACAGCGACTGCCACGACCAGCGATACTGCGAAGTGTTGCTGGCCGTCGTCGCGGGCGTCACCGGCGGCGTGCTCAATGCGCTGTCGGCCAGGCCGAGCGAGTGGCTGCCCGCTGCGATGCGCGGCATCAGCCACACGGGCGCGGCAAGACCGGGCCCAGTCACCGACGCCGAATACACGTTCGGGTTCGACGCGGTCGGGATCGTGATATCGAGCCCGGACTCATAGCGGTTCACGTCGTTGAGTCGCGTATCGAGGAAGGTGCGGCGTTGAATGTTCGACATGATCGCCACCGCGAACGACGACTGATCGCCGATCAGATTCCAGCTAAGCTGCGTGCCGTTCGCGAGCGCGACCGGCGTCGCGAGCGGCTGAGCGATGCTGTACAGCAGACCCGGCGTGCCGCTCGCGAGCGTGAACGGCAGTTCCACGAGCGCGAGCTGCTTGCCGTTGCGCGTGAAAAACGCGAGCGTCTTCGGCGAACCGAACACCGCGCCGGTCATCGCCGATTCGCTCAGACCGTGCGCGGTTGCGAGATCGGTCGAGCCGCTTTCCTTGAACGCGGCGTCGATCGCGGGCGAGCACGATGTATTGTTCAGCGTGCCGTTCGCCGCGCATGCGGTGAGCAGCGACGCGAGCGGCTCCAGATAGTTCGCGGCGACCTGTGGTGCGGCCAGCACGACGCCTTGAGCGGTCTTGTTGTTCAGCGTGATGGTCGTGCCCGGCGCCGCGTTCGATACCAGCATGCGGCCCCCGTTGACTCCCGTTGGGACCGATACCGAGTCGATCACCGCATCGGCGCCTGTGTGATTCGGCGTGAACGCGGTGCCGACCGGATCGAAGCCGGCCGTCTGAAGTCCGTTCTGCTCGAGCAGGTTCGCGAGGATCGTATCGAGCGTGATCGTTGCCAGTTGGACCGATTGCAGCGTCAGCTTGGCGAGCGTGCCGCTCGAAGCGAGTTCGATCGGATTGCCTGAGGTGGTCAGCATCGCGGCGAGGGCGGTGGTCAGTGTGGTCACGTTGACGACGGCGGGCGCGGTGCCGGTGGGCAGCCTCGCGACCACGGACGACAGCGGTGCGGAAAGGCCGCCCGCGTCGCTCGCGATGATGAAGAACGGCAAGGTCATGCCCTTCACCGAGATGCTGTATGCGCCTTGCGTATTGGTCGTCGCGGTGGCTTGCGAGCCGGTCGCGTCGATCAGCGTGACGTTCGCGCCGACGAGCGCGCTGCCGGCCGCGACGGTGCCGCTCACCGATGTCGTGGTCGCCGGCGCCGTGCTGGACGAGCCCGAGCCGGAATCGCCGCCGTTACCGCACCCGCCGAGTTGAAATAGGACGCAGGCGACGGCGGCTGCGATGCCGGTGCGCACGATCGGTCGATGCATGAATTTCCCCGCTGCTCGGATAGTTTGAATGATGCTTTCGTCGAACGGCTGAAACGGCTGTTTCAGGCGGGACGTGAACGGATCCCGGAGCTTACTTGAAAGCGGCACCGACGTGTCGCGAACGGCGCGCTCGATACGCCAGGCGCGGCCTCTTACGAGTGTCCGTAGAGGTTTGCGCGCGCCCATCCGCGTGTGCCCGCAGAACACGCGGGCAGCCGCCGTACCCCCAGCTGGGCGCGTTTGCCGCTGCCATTCCCGCTTGCTAGACTGCGCCTGCTTGCTGCCTGAATGCCATCTGTCATCCGCCTGCCGTCGAAGCCAGGCGCCGCTGGCGTCGGTGCCATGCCGACCCGCGCATACAACCGAGCCCTATCGGAGACACCATGCCCTACATGCTGCTGATCGTCGAACCCACGGACCAACGCGAGGAGCGCGGCGAACCCGCGGGCCGCGACCTCTACGACCAGATGGTGCGTTTCGCCGAGAATCTGAAGGAGCGCGGCAAGCTGCTCGCGGTCGAGTCGCTGACTTCGCAGAAGGACGCCGTGCGGGTGCAGGTCCGCAATGGCCAGTCGAAGCTCGTCGATGGGCCGTTCGCCGAGGCGAAGGAGATGATCGGCGGCTTCTTTCTGCTGAACTGCGACAGCCGCGAAGAGGCCGTGGCGATCGCGCAGACCTGTCCGGCGGCGTTGTGGTGCACGGTCGAGGTGCGCAAGCTCGGACCGTGCTTCATCTAGCCACGCGACTCCCACCTCATCTGCTTCGGTGTTTTCCCTGGGAGGCTGGGACCGCCGTGCGTGTCGATCGGACCGTGCATCGCGCGTCGTGTGAGTAAGGGACGAGCCGGCGTGGCGCCCTCGAGCGATTCACACGAATCCACTCACGACGAAACACCAACAACAGGGAGCAACGACATGCGATTCATGATCATCGTCAAGGCCACGGCCGCGAGCGAAGCCGGCGAGATGCCCGAGCCGTCGCTGATCGCCGCGATGGGCGCGTACCACGAAGAACTCGCGAAGGCCGGCGTGCTGCTCGACGCGACGGGCTTGCAGCCGAGTTCGAAAGGCTGGCGCGTGCGCTATAGCGGTGGCAAACGGAGCGTCGTGGACGGGCCGTTCACGGAAACCAAGGAACTGATCGCGGGCTACACGTTGATCCAGGTGCGCTCGCGCGACGAGGCGATGGAATGGGCGCGGCGTTTCCCGGCGCCGTTCGGTGAGCATGCCGATGGCGAAATCGAGGTGCGGCAGCTATTCGAACTCGACGACTTCGAGCCGGGGCCGGAAGTCGAGCGCTTTCGCAAGTTCGAAGAAGATCGCCGCTGATTCGATGGCCTATGTCCTGGAGCTCGCTTACATGGCCCTGAACGTGCAACCGTCGTCGGCAGTGGGTGAAGGCTAGCGCCGTGACGATACAGGCCACCCATCGTGCGATCGACGCTGTCTGGCGGATCGAATCCGCGAAGGTCATCGCTCACGTCGCGCGGATCGTGCGCGACGTGGGGCTCGCCGAGGAACTCGCGCAGGACGCGCTGGTGGCCGCGCTCGAGCATTGGCCCGACGCGGGCGTGCCCGACAACCCCGGAGCCTGGCTGATGACGGCCGCGAAAAACCGCGCGCTCGACCGCCTGCGCCAGGAAGCGCTGCATGCGCGCAAGCGCGAGGAGCTCGGCCACGATCTCGACGCGATCGAAGCGCACGTGGTGCCCGATTTCGTCGATGCGCTCGATGCCGCGCGCGCCGACGACATCGGCGACGATCTGCTGCGGCTCATCTTCACCGCGTGCCATCCGGTGCTGTCGACCGATGCGCGCGTCGCGCTGACGCTGCGTCTGCTCGGCGGCCTAACCACCGACGAAATCGCCCGCGCGTTTCTGGTGCCCGAGCCGACCATCGCGCAGCGGATCGTGCGCGCGAAGCGCACGCTATCGGCGGCGCGCGTGCCGTTCGAGGTGCCGCAGGCGGACGCGCGCGCGGCGCGGCTCGCGTCGGTGCTGCAGGTGATCTACCTGATCTTCAACGAAGGTTATTCGGCCACCGCCGGCGACGACTGGATGCGCCCGGCGCTATGTGAGGAAGCGTTGCGGCTCGGGCGCGTGTTGAGCGGACTCGTAGCCAACGAGAGCGAGGTTCATGGTCTCGTCGCGCTGATGGAGATTCAGGCGTCGCGCACCCACGCGCGCACCGATGCGCAGGGACGTCCGGTGTTGCTGCTCGAGCAGGACCGCAGCCGCTGGGACCCGCTGCTGATCCGCCGCGGTCTCGCTGCGTTGGACAGTGCGCATGCGCTCGGCGGCGCGAGCGGGCCGTACGCGTTGCAGGCGGCACTCGCCGCCTGTCATGCGCGGGCGCGCCGCGCCGAGGACACCGACTGGGTGCAGATCGTCGCGCTCTACGATGCGTTGGCGCAGGTTACGCCGTCGCCGGTGGTCGAGTTGAATCGCGCGGTCGCGGTGGGAATGGCGTTCGGGCCGGCGGCCGGACTCGAGATCGTCGATGCGCTCGCCGCTGGTTCGGCGCTCGCGAATTATCACTGGCTGCCGAGCGTGCGCGGCGATCTGCTGGTCAAGCTGGGACGCGTTGACGAAGCGCGCGCGGAATTCGAGCGCGCCGCGGCCATGACGCGCAATACGCGCGAGCGCGAGCTGTTGCTGGAGCGTGCGCGCGGGCTCGCGCATTGAGGCCGGCACGTTGGTGCTGGCACATTGGTGCCGGCACGTTGGTGCTGGCCCATCGGGGCTGGCCCATCGGGGCTGGCGCGTGCGTCAGGGGCGCCTCAACGAATCAGCTGTCGCAGCCCCAATGCAACGATCAAACCGCCGCACACACGATCGACCCACATCTTGCCGCGCCGATACGCCGACGCGATCCGCTCATGCGACAACGCCAGCGCGACGAACCCGTACCAGCTGCTCGCAACGACGAACACCATGCCGAGCATCGCGGCAAACGTGCCGGTGCTCACATGCGCGGGCGCCGCTGATGAGAACACCGCGGCGAAGAACGCCATCGACTTCGGATTCGCGATGTTGGTCGCGAAGCCCTGCGCGAACGCTTGCCTGAAGCCACCCGCCGGTGCCTTGACGAGCACCGCTTGCCTTGCCGCCGACGAGTTGAAGATCAGCCGCCCGCCGAACCACAGCAGATAACACGCGCCCACGATCCTGACCACGAGCGCGAGCCACGGGAACGCGGCGAATACGATGCCGACGCCGAGAATCGCGCAGCTCGCCCAGAACAGATTGACGAGCACGATGCCCGCGACCATCGCGAGCGCTTCGATGCGCGTCGCCGAAGCGGCCTTGTGCGCGACCGCGACGAAGTTCGGGCCCGGACTCACCACGCCCGCGATATACACGGAAAACACGCCGACCACGGCGGACCCATCGATCACGACACACTCCCTGCTGACACGCTCTGGCTGAAAGAAGACATCCGATAGACCGCGCTCATAGCCCGAAAAATGCCGCGCCCGCGGTCAGGACGCCCGCTCCCGCGATGCAGTACGACAGATTGCGCAGCCAGTTCTTGCGGGTGAGCAGCGTGATCGCGCACAGCGCAATGGCGACCTGAATCAGCAGCGTCGCCTGAGCCCAGCGATGATGGCCGTGCAGCAGCCCTTCGCTGCGCGTGTCGGCGGCGACGACCTGTTTTTCGATCGCTTCGGCGTTCGCGCGGATCGGCTCTTTCTGCTGCTTGTATTTCTCGACGTCGGCGACGAACTTCGCGTGCGCGTCGCTATTGGGCGCCGACAGCGCCGCGCCGAGTTCGGCGAGGTTTTCCTTCTCGCCCTTCGCCTGGTAGTAGCTCCACTGGTTCGACGCTTCGGTCTTCTTGATCGCCGCTTCGTTCTTGTAGAACAGCGCGAGGTTTTCGGCGTTGCCGCTCTGGTAGGCGCACAGCGCGCCGATCGTCGCGAGGATCGCGGTCATCACGGCCATGCGGCTCGCGAACGGATCTGCGTCATGATGCCCGGCTTGGCCGGCGTGTTCGACGGCATGGTCGTGCGGACCATGCACTTCATATTCTTCAGACATCAGATTCTCCGAGGCAATGCTTTTATCGTTCTCGCCGGGCGGCGCGGGCGCCCGGCGGCCTCAATCTTAGCGTGTCGCGGACGGCCTGAGGCCGCGGCTTCAATGCAGCGTCGATGCGAGCCATGCGCGCACGAACGCAATCAGATGCTCGCCGCCCACGATGCCGGGCAGGCCGACGAGCGCGACCGTCGGCGGCGCGGGCGACCTCACGGCCATCACGTCGTAGAGCCCCCCGACCAGCACGCCTGCACCAAGCGACAGAACATACGCTTTCATGTTGCGGATTCCTGCGCGACAGAGGGACGGTCATTGCATGCGAATCACGACGCGCCCGCGAGTGCCGGCGGCGACCGCCTCATAGGCTTCGCGCGCGCGGGCGAGCGGGAATTCCTGCGCGATCGCCGGGCCGCTCAGCTTGCCGTCGTCGAAGCCCTGGACGAGCGCCGTCATCAGCGGCGCCGATTCCGCGACGCCGAGCTTCGCGCTGTCGACGCCGAGCAGTTGCGTCTCCTTGTGATAGAAATCGATCAGATCGAACTCGACGCGGCGCTTGCCGGTCGCGCTGATTTCGAGCACGCGGCCGCGCCGCTTCGCAAGGCTCAGCGCGGTCTCGAACGCGACGCCGCCGACTGAGTCGTAGACGACTTCCGCGCCCGCGCCGCCGGTCAGCTCGCGCACGCGTTCGGCCGCGTGTTCGTCGAGCGGCACGTAGGCGTCCATCAGGCGGCCCGCGGGTGAGGCCGGATCGAGCGGCCGGCGGTCGACGGCGATCACGCGCGCGCCTCGCGCTTTCGCGATCTGCACGACCGCGCCGCCCACACCGCCGCCCCCGCCAAGCACGGCAAGGGTCTCACCGGCCTGCAACTTTGCGTATTCGACCGTGCCGAGCCACGCGACCACGAAGTTCACGCCGATCGCCGCCGCCTCGGCGTGGCTCAAGCCGGCCGGCTTGCGCGACAGTGCCGCGACCGGAATCCGGATGTATTCGGCGTGCGTGCCGTCGCGCGTAAAGCCGATATCGCCGCCGGTGCCCCACACCTCGGCGCCGAGCCACGCGGCCGGGCCGTCCGCCACCACGCCGCTGAAGTCGCGCCCGGGTATGCGCGGCAGCACCGTGTGCTCGAAATGGCCGGACACGTTCTTGACGTCGCTCGGATTGACCGAGGCCGCCATGACCCGCACGACCGCATGCTCCGCGTCGGCTTGAGGCGTCGGCAGATCGACGTATTCGAGCACTTCGGGGCTGCCAAGAGTCTTGAACTGGATTGCTTTCATCGTGCGTGGCTCCGGTTGGTCTTGCGCCGCGTTGCGCGGCGAATGCGAATGCACGGTAGTCTAGGTGACGCGAGAAAAGGCATCAGGACAACGGCTTTCGAATTTCGGGCAACCCGCCCGCGCCGGCTGCGCAACCACCCCGGCCCTAACCCGCCTGACCCGCCTCGCCGGCCTCGCCGGCCTTCGGCGCCTGCGCATGCCGCTGATGATCCGCAGCCAGAAACATGTACATCGCCGGCACCACGAACAACGTGAACAGCGTGCCGATCGACATCCCCGTGAAGATCACGAGCCCCATCGCGTTGCGGCCCGCCGCGCCCGCGCCCGACGCGATCACGAGCGGCAGCACGCCGAGCACCATCGCCGCGGTCGTCATCAGGATCGGGCGCAGCCGCACGCCGGCGGCTTCCTCGACCGCTTCGCGCTTGGTGCGGCCCGCGCGCTGCAATTCGTTGGCGAACTGCACGATCAGAATGCCGTGCTTGCTGACTAGCCCCATCAGCGTGACGAGGCCGACCTGCGTGTAGATGTTCAGCGTGGTCAGGCCGATGTTGATGAAGATCAGCGCGCCGAACAACGCCATCGGCACTGAGATCAGGATCACGATCGGATCGCGGAAGCTCTCGAATTGCGCCGCGAGCGCGAGGAACACGATGATCGTCGCGAGCAGCAGCGTGATGACGAAGCCGCCCGACTCCTGCACGAACTGGCGCGACTCTCCCGAGTAATCGGCCGAATAGCCGGCCGGTGCGACCTGCGCGGTCGCCTTGCGCAGAAAGTCGAGCACCTGGCCTTGCGACACGCCCGGCACGGTCACGCCGGAGATCGTCGCCGAGTTCAACTGCTGGAAGTGATTGATCGATTCGGGCACGACGCTGTGCTTCAGATGCGCGACCGTCGAGGCCGGAATCACGCTGCCGTCCGGCGTGCGCAGATAGTAGTCGAGCACCTGCGACGGATTGAGCCGGTCGGTCTGCAGCACCTGCGGAATCACCTTGTAAGAGCGTCCCGCGATCGAGAAGTAGTTGACGTAGCCGCCACCCAGCGCCGAACCGAGCGCCTGTCCGACGTCGCTTTGCGACAGCCCGAGGGAGGCCACCTTGTCGCGGTCGACGACGAGCACCGCTTCCGGCTTGTCGATCTTCAGGTCGCTGTCGACGAAGAAGAACATGCCGCTCTCGCGCGCTTTTTCGAGCACCGCTTGCGACACCTCGTTGAGGTTTTCAAACGGCTCGGTCGTGCTGATCACGAACTGCACCGGCAAGCCCTGCGAGCCCGGCAGCGGCGGAAACTGGAATGCCGCTACGCGCGCGCCGGCGATCTGATTCCACTTCTGCTGCAACTCCTGCTGCAGCACGGTCGCGTTCTTGCCGCGCTGATCCCAGGTCTTGAACAGCACGCCGCCGATGCCCTGGTTGATGGTGGGCGAGCCCGTCAGCTGGAACATCTGCGCGTATTCGGGCAGCGACTTCGACGCGTCGTACACCTGATCCGCGTAGGTCTGCATCTGCTGGATCGTCGCGTTGGGCGGTCCGATGATCTGCGACAGCACGACGCCCTGGTCTTCCTGCGGCGCGAGTTCGGACTGCGAGGTCATGAACAGATACACGGTGCCGCACAGCAGCAGCGCGCCCATGATCACGAACACCGGCCAGGTATCGAGCGTCGCATGCAACAGGCGGCCGTAGCCGCGATGCACGCGCTCGAACTGGCGGTCGACGAAACGCGCGAAACGCCCCGACTCCTGCTCGGTGCGAAAGAAGCGCGAGCACATCATCGGCGACAACGTGAGTGCGATCACGCCCGACACCGTCACCGCGCCCGCGAGCGTGAACGCGAACTCGGTGAAGAGCGCGCCCGTCAGCCCGCCCTGGAAGCCGATCGGCGCGTAGACGGCGATCAGCACGACGGTCATCGCGAGGATCGGGCCGCCGAGTTCGCGCGCGGCGATCAGCGCGGCGTCGAACGGCGTCTTGCCTTCGTGCTTCATGTGCCGATCGACGTTCTCGACGACGATGATCGCGTCGTCCACGACGAGCCCGATCGCGAGCACGAGCGCGAGCAGCGTCAGCAGATTGATCGAATAGCCGAGCGCCTGCATCACGAAGAACGTGCCGATCAGCGACAGCGGCATCGCGATCAGCGGCACGATCACCGCGCGGAAGCTGCCGAGAAACAGGAAGATCACGATGGTCACGATCACGAGCGCTTCGACGAGCGTCTTGATCACTTCCTTGATCGCGGTGTTCACGAAGTCCGTCGCGTCATAAACGATGTCGCCCGTCATGCCGGTCGGGAACTGCCTCTGCAGATCGGGGAACACGGTTTTCACGCGCTTGGCCACGTCGAGAATGTTCGCGTCGGGCGCGACCTTGATGCCGATGAACACCGAACGCTTGCCGCTGAACGCGACGTTGAAGTCGTAGCTGTCGGCGCCGAGCACGACGTTCGCGACATCCTCGAGACGCACGATCGAGCCGTTCTTCTGCTTGACGACGAGCTGCTTGAAATCGTCGACGGTATGCAGGTCCGTACCCGCTTCCAGGTCGACGCTGACCATCTGCCCTTTCGTCGTGCCGAGCGTCGCGAGATAGTTGTTGTTGCCGAGCGCGGTGTACACGTCGCTCGCGCTCACGCCATGGGCGGCGAGCCGCGCCGAATCGAGCCACGCGCGCATCGCGAACTGCCGGCCGCCGAGCACTTCGGCGGTCTGCACGCCCTGGATCGAATCGAGCTTCGGCTTGACCACGCGCAACAGGTAGTCGGTGACGTTGTTGCTCGGCAGCACGCTGCTGTAGAAGCCCATGTACATCGCGTCGGTGGTCTGCCCGGTCTGCACCGTCAGCACCGGCTGCTGCGCCTGCGGCGGCAGCTGGTTGCGCACCGAGCCGATCTGCGTGTTGATCTCGGTCAGTGCGCGGTTCGCATCGTAGTTCAGGCGTAGCGTGGCGATGATCGTCGACACGCCCGTGATGCTCGTCGACGACATGTAGTCGATGCCCTGCGCCTGCGCGATCGCCGCTTCGAGCGGCTGCGTGATGAAGCCGGCGATGGTGTCGGAGTTCGCGCCGTAGTAGGCCGTCGTGATCGTGACGACCGCGTTTTCGGTCTGCGGATACTGGCTGACTTTCAGCACCGCGAGCGCACGCACCCCGAGCACGAGGATCAGCAGGCTCACGACCGAAGCGAGTACCGGCCGGCGGATGAAGATGTCCGTGAACATGATCGGGCGGCCTCGCTTATTGTTCCTGCGGCGTCGGATTCGGACTGTCCGACGGCTGGACGCGATTGTCGATGATCAGCGGCGTGCCGTTCTTCAGCTTGATCTGGCCGCTCGTCACGACCTGCGTACCGTCGTCGACACCCTTCAGAATCGCCACCTGGTCGCCGCGCGTCGGCCCCGGCGTCACGAACACCTGCTGCGCGACGGGCAGCGTCTTGCCTTGCGCGTTGGGCTGCGTGCCCGGCTTCACGACGAATACGGTCGCGCCGTACGGGTTGTAGGTGATCGCCGTTTGCGGCAGCGTCAAGTGGCGCTCCTCGGCGCCCGAGTCGATCTTCACGTTCGCGTACATGCCGGGCAGCAGCTTGCGCTCGTGATTGTCGACGCTCGCTTCGATCTGCACGTTGCGCGTCGCGCTGTCGACTTTCGGGCTCATCGACTGGATCTTGCCGGTGAAGGCCCGTCCGCTGTACGCGTTGGTATCGACGCTGACGGTTGCGCCGATCGCGAGCTGGCCGAGCTGTTGTTGCGGCACCGAGAAGTCGGCGTAGATCGGATCGATCGCTTGCAGCGTGACGATCGCATCGCCGGGATTCAGGTATTGCCCCGGATTGATCGTCGTGATGCCGAGGCGCCCCGCGAATGGCGCGCGAATCGTCTTCTTGTCGACGAGCGCCTGCTGCGCCGCGACCTGGGCCTTCTTGCCCTTGAGGTCGGCCGCGTCGGCGTCGAGCTGGGCCTTGGCGATCGCCTTGATGTCGTACTGCGCGCGATCGCGCTCGTAGACCGTCTGCGCGAGTTCGGCCGCGGCCTGCAGCGATTGCAGCAGCGCGACGTCGCCGTCGGCGTTCAGTCTGACGAGGATCTGCCCGGCTTTCGCTTCCTGCCCCGACACGAACGCGACCTCGCGCACGAGTCCGGCGACTTCCGTCGTCACGTCGACGCCGCGCACCGCGCGCAGGCTGCCGACCGCCGTGAGCTGCGGCTGCCACGACTGATAGCTGACCACCACCGCCGATACCGTCGCCGGCGGCGCGGTGTTGCCCGCCATGAACTTCGCGAACATGTGCGCGCGGAACAGGTTGAAGCCGACCAGCGCGGCGAGCAGCAGGCCGACGCAGATCAACATGATCACCATCCGCTTCGTCATCGGTTTTCTTTCGGCCATCGTGATGTCCTTGCTCGGCTTGGGGCGAGGGCTGAGGGTTGCGTCAGGGCACGGTCAATGTGGCGTTGCGGCGGTTGCTGTAGTTGCTGACGACGAATTCGACGCGCTCGCCGACCCGCTCGCCGACCCGCTCGCCGACGCGGCCGCCGGTGCGGCCGCGGACTCGGGCGCCGCGGCATTCCACCAGCCGCCGCCGAGCGCCTGGAACAGCGCCGCCGTATCGGCGTAACGCGCTGCCTGCGCCTGCGCGAGACTCACGACCGTTTGCTGATACTGGCGTTGCGCGTCGAGCAGCGCGATGTAGCTGACGCCGCCGACGCGATACTGGCCGCGCGTCAGTTCGAGCGAATCGCCCGCGGCGCGCGATGCGTCGGTTTGCGCCTTGAGGCCGGTCGCGTCGTGTTCGAGCGCGCGCAGCGTGTCGGCGACGTTCTGGAACGCGAGCAGCACCGTCTCGCGGTATTGCGCGCCGGCCTGCTCGTAGGCGGCTTCGGCCGCGCGCTTCTGCGCGCTCAGCTGGCCACCGTGAAAGACCGGTTGCAGCAGGCCCGCGCCGATGCTCCAGATCGTGCTGCCCGCCCTGAGCACCTGCGCGGGCGTCAACGCCTCGGCGCCATAGCTCGCGGACAGCGTGATCTGCGGATACATCGCCGCGGTCGCGACGCCGACCTGCGCGCTCGCCTGATGCAGCGTGGCGTCGGCGGCGAGGATGTCGGGGCGCTGGTGCACCAGCGACGACGGCAGGCTCACGGGCAGGGTGTCGGGCAGCGAGAACATGTCGAGCGTGAATTCGGGCACGCCGGTGTCGCTCGGCAGCTTGCCGGCGAGCACCGCAAGCTGGTGGCGCGCCTGATCGAGCTGCTGGGAGAGCGGCGGCAGCGTCGCGCGGGTCTGCGCGAGCAGCGTTTCCTGTGCGAGCACGGCCGCGCGGCTCACGCCGCCGAGCGAGAATTGCTGGTCGAGCAGGGTCAGCTGCTGCTGTTCCTCGGTGGCGATCCGCTCGGTCGCGTCGATTTGCGCGCGCACCGACGCTTCCTTGACCGCGGCGGTCACGATATTGGCCGAGATCGCGAGCCAGGCGGCCTGCAGCTGGAAGCGCTGATAGTCGATCTGCGCATGCAGCGCTTCGAGTTCGCGCCGCGCGCCGCCGAACACGTCGAGCTTGTACGAGACGTTGACCGACGCGTTGTAGAGATTGAATTCCTCGACGAGGCCGGGCTCGCCGAACGCGATGCCGTTGAGCTTTTCGCGCGTGGCGCCCAGTTGCGCGTCGACGCTCGGCAGCAGGGTGCCGCCCGCCTGCGCGGTGTAATTCTCGCGGGCCTGGCGCAACGCGGCCTGCGCCGCGGCCATGTTCGGACTATTGGCGATGGCCTCGCGGATCAGCGCGTCGAGCGGTTCGCAATGAAACAGCGTCCACCATGCGGCGGGAATGTCCTGGGCCGGTGCGAAACGCTGCGGCAGGCCGGCGGGGCCGGGCGCGGAGGCGGTCTGGTCGGGCAGTGGCGTGGCGGTGAAGGTGTCGGTGGCCGGCGCGGGCGGCGCGTGATAGTCGGGGCCGACCATGCAGCCGGCCAGCGCGACGCAGCTGCACAGCGCAACGTAGAGGCGCCGCCAGACAATACGCTGACTCACGTCGATCATCGATCTACCTTGTATCGCCAGTGGCGGGTGGACCGGATGAAGATGTTCAGGTCACCCGAACGTTCTTGGAGTTGTCTTGCCGACGCTGGAATTTACCATGCACGGCGCGAACCGCGCTTGGCCTCGCGTGCGCTGGCTGACGAAGGCGGATACGAGATCACGTAGGAGGGCGGTGATGCCGGGCGGCGCTGCCCGCTGTCTGCCGCGGCCGGCGGGGCAGACAGGAAAATTTCACGGATTCGGGCGCGCTATACGAACTTGCTCGAACCGGCGCCGGCGGTCGTCGGGTCTGGTGTGATGAATCTGATCGGCGTGCTGGTTGACGGCATTTCGGTGGCGTTTGCGCTCGTCACGATTCTGCCTCCCGACGTATTGACCCCGCCGCACCCGAGCCCAACGTCACCCCCGGCGGTCCGTTTGCGAAGCATAGCGCGGCGGCGGTACGGACCGCATCCCGGGCCCTCAGCTTTGATGACCCATCACCATCAGCAGCAACGACAGCGTCACCACCGAACCGAGCGTCGAGAGCAGGATCGTGCGCGACGTAATGTGCGCTTCGCGCTGATAGAACTCGGCGAGCATGAATGGGCCGGTGCCGGTCGGCAGCGCGGCAAGCACGACGGCCATTTCGACCAGCATCGGCGCAAGCCCGAATACGCGAGCCGCAAGCCACCAGGTCAACGCCGGTTGTACGACCAGCTTGACGCCGGTCAGCAGCAGCGAGATGCCGCCGGCGCCCGCTTCCTGTTCGGTTTGGTTCGGACGCTTTTCCGCAAGGAACAGCCCGAGGCTCACGAGCGCGCACGGACTCGCCGCGCCGGCCAGCAGCTTCAGAAATGTCTCCGCGCTCGCGGGCAGCGTCACATGCAGACTCGCGAGCGCGACGCCCGCGAGCGGCGACACGATCAGCGGATTGCGCGCGAGCGAGCGCAGCACCTTCAGGCCGAGCTTGTGCGGCATGCGCTCGGTTTGCAGGCCGATTTCGATCAGCACGATCGCGACCGCGAACAGCACGCAAGCGACGAGGATCGTCGCGATCGTGGTCGGCGTCAGGCTCGCGTGGCCGAACGCGATCATGCCGAGCGGAAAGCCGATGTAGCCGGTGTTCGGATACGAGGCCGCGATCGCGTCGACGCTGGCGTCGGCCAGATGCCGGCCGCTCAGAAGACGCAGCGCGAGGATCAACGCGAACACGCTCACGCACGCAATCGAAAACGTCGCGACGAAAGCCGGCTGATACAGCTGGCGCCATGTGGCGTGCGCCATCGTGTCGAACAGCAGCGCGGGCAGCGCGAGCCAGACGACGAAGCGATTCAGTTCGGACGCGGAGTTCGGTCCGAGCACGCCGCGTCGACGGCACGCGAAGCCCGCGAAAATGAGGCCAAAAACGGGAAGGAGGATTTCGAGCGTGGCTAGCATCGGTGCAAAAGGGGAAGTACGGGCGTGCGCGGAACGGTGACGGAACTGAAGACCCGCCAGCGTAGCGAATTGCGTTGATACAATCCAATACTGTGTTGAAGGGCCGACAATACCTTTTTTGCATCGTCAATCCACGGGGGTGTCGTGATCGATGTCAAACCGCTGCGCTACTTCGTGACGCTCGCCGAAACGCGTCATTTCGGCCGGGCGGCGGCGCGGCTCAATCTGTCGCAGCCGCCGCTGAGCCGGCAGCTCGCGGCGCTGGAGGCGAGCCTCGGCGTCACACTGATCGAGCGCAGTCCGCGCAGCGTCACGCTGACCGCGGCGGGCGAGCGCTTTTACGCGGACGCGAAGGCGATTCTCGCGTCGCTCGAACAGGCGGTCAGTAACGCCAGGGCCGCCGCGCACGGCGAGGCCGGCAAGCTCGAAATCGGCTTCACGATGTGCTCGGCTTACAGCGTCGTCCCCGGCTATGCGCGAGTGTTCGGCGCCGCGTATCCGGAGGTCGAGCTGAAGCTGCGCGAGGTCGTATCGAACGATCTGGCCGCGCAGCTGCTCGCCGGCCACATCGACGCGGCGATCATGTTCCCGACCGTGCCCGACAAGTCACTCGCAACGCGCACGGTGCTCACCGAGCCGCTATGCGTCGCGCTGTCGCGCAGCCATCCGCGCGCGCGGGCGCGTCGGTTGAAGATCGCGCAGCTGGCGGGCGAGCCGTTCGTGCTCGCCCTGGAAGAAGTCGCGCCGGGCCTGCGCGCGACGATTCTCGAGCATTGCCGCTCGGGCGGCTTCGAGCCCGACATCCGCTTCGAGGTGCAGTTGCAGCAGACAGTGCTGAGTCTCGTCGACGAAGGCGTGGGCGTCGCGCTGGTGCCGTCGTCGATGCGCAAGGCGCAGCTCGCGGGCGTGGTGTTCCGGCCGCTCGCCGACGCGCCGCTGATCGAGCAGGTGCTCGCGTGGTCGCCGGCGAATCGGAATCCCTGTTTGGCGAGGTTTCTGGAGTTGGCGTGAATGGACCGCCGGCGCAGTCGGTCACGCACGCGCCGGCGAACCCGCGGGCGCGGGCTCGTCGGCGGGATAGCGCTGCGCGTCCTGTTTGATGCGTCGGCGAATCAGGAACGTCCACAGCGTCAGCACCGCGTACACACCGTAACGCAGCGCCATGGATGCGAGCGCCGAGCGCGGATCGTTCGGCCAATGCAGCACGATCGCGCTGCGCACGATGTTCTCGCCGATCATGCCGACTCCCCACACGAGTGTCATCAGACGGATATAGGCAGCGAGCTTCGGACGATTCCGCCAATGTCGCTCGAACAACTCGGCGCTGCGATGGTCTTCGCGCGACATCGTCGAGCGCGCCAGGTAGAACACGATCGGCTTGCGCAGCGCGAGCGACGCGAGAAACGTGATGCCGATAAAGCCCGACACCATCGGATCTTCGATCATTAGCAGACGCGCATCGCTGAAGACGAGGCTCGCGGCAAGCGCCGGCAGCACGCCTGCGAGCACCAGTGCGCTCAGCGCGTCGAAGTGGTGATAACGCAGCAAATCCACCGTCATCCATGCGATCAGCGGCATCGCCGATGCGGCGAGCGCACCCACCTGCCCCCAGTGCGGAAATGCGAGCCGGTAGGCAAGCCAGGGTAGCGCGACGTTGACGAGCAATGCGCTCAGGTAGCGCAGGCGGGATTTCATCGGCTGGGCAGCAGCGGTATGGAAGAAAGCACGCGTTGCGCATGCTGGTGCCGCGCTGAGGATCGCGTCGGCACGGGGGCGCAAACGTATGTGGGCAGTGTAGAGCGAAGTTGCTTCGGCCGCTGGGGTTGGCGGCGCGCAGCGAAGGGCTGGCGGAAGCGCGCTCTGCCGGGCGCGCGTCGTATCGTTCGGAGACCGTAGCATCGGGGCGTCCGCAGGGGCGCGCCGCGTGCGGGGGCATCGGCGGCGCGCTGATTCGATCGTCTGGTTCTACCGGGCCTCGTCCGCTGCTCGCCGCTGCGCGATCAGATCGGCGAGCCGCTCGACCTGCTGCCCTTGCGCATCGAAATTGCCCGCGTCGAGCCACCGCTGGTAGCACGAGCGCAACGCCGGCCATTCGCTGTCGATGATCGAAAACCAGGCCGTGTCGCGATTGCGCTCGCGGTAGACGATCGCCTGGCGGAAGATCCCCTCGAACGTGAATCCATAGCGCAGCGCGGCCTTGCGCGACGGCTCGTTCAGCGAATCGCACTTCCATTCGAAGCGCCGGTAGCCGAGCTTGTCGAACACTTCGCCGAGCAACAGGCACATCGCCTCGGTCGCGATGCGCGTGCGCTTGAGCCGCGGCGAATACGTGACGTGGCCCACTTCGATCACGCCGTTGGCCGGATCGATCCGCATCAGCGACAGCGTGCCGACCGGCTTGGCCGTGGCGAGGTCGATCACCGCGTAGTGCAGCGGATCTTTCGATGCCGCCATCCGCGTCAGATGTTCGCGATAGGTCGCGAGGCTGTCGAACGGGCCGACCGCCAGGTAGGTCCAGTCGCGGCCGTCGGCGGCCGAGCGGTACGCGTCGAAGAGGTCGGCCGCGTGGCGCTCGACATCGACCGGTTCGAGCCGGCAATAGCGGCCGCTCAGCGGCTCGCGGCCCGGCGGCTGCGCGCCGTGCCAGCCCGGCACGGGCTTGCCGATCGCCTGGCCGTAGTCGTTGCGTGTGGGTTCCATGTCTGTTCTCCTGTCGATGAATGGGCGATGCCGGAGGATGCCGATGCGTGTCGATGCAGGAACGATACGACAAACGTGGTATGTTCAAAAGATCCACGACACGCTTATTCGATAGGTCCAGCCACCATGATCGAAATCATCGGGCCACTCGTCCATGCGGACGACGCCTTCGCCGCGAGCGGCGCCAGTGGGTCCACGCGGCCCGCGCCGCTGCAAAAGCAGCTGATCGAAGGTCTGCAGCAGGCGATTCTCGGCGGTCGTCTGCCGGCCGGGTCGGTGCTGCCGTCGTCGCGGCTGCTCGCCGCCGAAATGGGCGTGTCGCGCAATACGGTCGTGATCGCTTACGAGCATCTCGCCGCGGTCGGCTATGTGATCGCCGATCGCCAGGGCACGCGCGTGAGCCCGCTGTCGAGCCCCGCCGCGCGCGGCGAGCGGGCCGCGGCGTCGGCTGCGCCGGAGGTCGCGTACGCGGCGCGCGTCGAGCAGTTCGCGGCGTCGCACAATCACGCCGACAACGCGTATGCGCTGACCCCCGGCACGCCCGCGCTCGACCGTTTCCCGCTTGCCGCATGGCGGCGCGCGCTCGAACGGGCGATGGAGCGCGCCTTACCGCGTGCGCTCGGCTACGGCACGCCGGCTGGGGAGCCCGTGTTGCGTGACGCGATCGCCGCGCATCTGCGGATGGCGCGCGGCGTGCGCTGCGATGGGGCGCAAGTCGTGATCACCGAGGGCGCGCAGGAAGCACTGAACCTGTGCGTGCGGCTGCTGACCGATCCCGGCGATATCGCATGGGTCGAGGACCCCGGCTATCGCGGCGCGAAGGCCGCTTTCAACGCGGGCGACTTGCGCATGCTGCCGATTCCCGTCGACGCCGAAGGCATGGCCGTGCCGGCCGACGCGTGGCGCACGCATCCGCCGAAGCTGATCTACACGTCACCCGCGCATCAGTATCCGACGGGCGCGGTGCTTTCGGTAGCGCGGCGGCTCGAGCTGATTACCCGGGCGCGAAGCTGCGGCGCGTGGCTGATCGAGGACGATTACGACGGTGAGGTGCGCCACACCGGCGAGCCGATCGCGAGTATGCAGGGACTCGTCGACGGGGCGCCCGTGCTGTACGTCGGCTCGTTCAGCAAGACGATGTTTCCGGCGCTGCGGATCGGCTTCGTCGTGCTGCCTCGCGCGATTGCCGCGCACGCTGCTGTTGCGCTGCAAGAGATGCTGCGCGGCGGCCATCGGCTGGAGCAGCTGGCGCTCGCGCATTTCATCGAAAGCGGCGAGTTCGGGCGGCATCTTGGGCGGATGCGGCGTCTGTACCGCGAGCGCCAGCAGGCGCTGCGCGACGCGCTGGCCGAGCATTTTCCGGCGGCGACGATTCTCGGCGGCGATTGCGGCATGCATTTGACGCTGCGGCTGCCCGCATCGCTCGACGATCGCGCGCTCACGGCGCGGGCGCAGGCGCGGGGGCTCAGTCCGCGCGCGCTGTCGGGCTTCGCGATGGAGGCGTCGGCGCAGACGAACGGGCTCGTGATCGGGTACGGCAATACGGAGGTGGAGCGCTTGGGGCCTGCGGTGCAAGCGCTGGCGGAGTTGGTGCGGGAGATGGAGGGAGAGGCACGACCGGCTGTGAAGCGAGCGGCAAAACCGAAGGCAGAACCGACGGCGAAACCGACGGCGAAACCGACGGCGAAACCCGTCGGACAAGCCACCGGAAAACCCAGCTCCCGGCCCCGCAAAAAGCCCACCCCGCAACCCCGTACGTCCGCCAACCCGGACATGTAAGTTTTACGTTTGTCCGCCTGGCCCATGTCGCGCTATCGTGTCATATGCGCGGCGACTTCGCAGTTCCGATGTGCTGGTTTGCCCGCATGTGCCGCGGTTGGCCGCCCTGTCGCGCGGGATGCTCGCGCGACACGCGCAGCGCCCGCCGCGTCGTGGGCGTAGCGCCGGCGATGGGCACGAACAATGCATTGACCGTGGTTATCGATGACGATCTATCCGACCGGAGACGACATGAAGGAAATCGAACCGACCCCGTGGTTTGACCTTGCGATCCATACGCCCGCGCGCGAAGGCTGGTACGAGGTGCAGTTGGCGAGCGGGGACACGGCGTTTGCAAAATTTGGCGACGGCGTGTGGACCGAAAAGCCGTTGCTCGTATTCACGCATTGGCGCGGCCTGTCCGCCGATCCGTCGAAAGCCGCGGACGGCGCGGCCGAGTCGGTCAGCGCCGAAGCCACCGCGGCGCAGGGCGTGCGCGCCGCCTGGAACGCGTTCTTCCCGGGCCTCGGCGACGAGCAGCACAAGCCGCTCAATGCGGTGCCGAACGGCAAGGCGCATCATTGAGGGTGCCTTGAAGCTCGCTTGAAGTCTGATCGGGCGGCGGCTTGAGGCTGCCGCCCGGCGGTTCGATTCGGCCGCCATCCGCGCGCGGTTCGCGCGGTTCGAATCGCCCTCGTATCGCCCTCGTATCGCTCGGCCCTGCGCCGCACCGCATTTGTCCCGCCCCGCTACAATCGGCGTCATCCTTTCGACGCAATCACGATGCCATGAACGCCACCCGAGAACCCGTGGAACTGTCGCGCGCGACTCAACTGCTCAATCACGGACCGGTCACGCTGATCACGAGCGCGCACGCTGGTCGATCGAACGTGATGGCCGCGTCATGGGCAATGCCCCTCGATTTCAATCCGCCAAAGGTGGTGGTCGTCGTGGATGGCCGCACGCTGACGCGCCGCCTGATCGAAGCGAGCGGCGTGTTCGGGCTGCAACTGCCGAGTCGCGGTTTCGCCGCGCAAACGCTCGCGGTCGGCACGCACCCGGGCATCGAACTCGACAAATTCTCCGCGTTCGATCTCAAGACCTTCCGCGCGCAGGAAATCGACGTGCCGATGCTCGACGGCTGCATCACGTGGATGGAGTGCAAAGTGATTCCGGACGACAGCCAGCGGCACGATCTGATCATCGGCGAGGTGGTGGCCGCGTATGCGGATAGCCGCGTGTATTCGCACAACCGCTGGCATTTCGGCGACGATCCCGACCTGCGCACATGCCATTACGTGGCCGGCGGCACCTTCTTCGCGACGGGCGACGCGTTCGAGGTGGCGCCCGTCGCGGCTCCGGTGCGGTGAGCGGGCTTAGGTGTTCCGTTCGGTTTCGCCTTCGGCGAATGCTTTGAGCGCATCGCCCGCGAGACGGTAACGCACCCATTCGCTTTGCGGCTCCGCGCCGATCGACTTGTAGAAGCCGATGGCCGGCTCGTTCCAGTCGAGCACGCTCCATTCGAAGCGGCCGCAGCCCGTTTCGCAGGCGATTTGCGCGAGATGGCGCAGCATCTGTTTGCCCGCGCCGCTGCCACGCGAGGCGGGCGAGACGTACAGGTCTTCCAGATAAAGCCCCTGCTTGCCGAGCCACGTCGAATACGAAAAGAAGTACACGCAAAAGCCGACGGGCTCGCCGTCCATTTCGCAGATCAGCGCTTGCGCGGGCGCGCCCGCGGAAAACAGGCTCTTCTCGATGTCTTTGACGCCGGCAACGACTTCGTGCTCGGCTTTCTCGTAGATCGCGAGTTCGGTGATGAAGTGCAGGATCAGCGTGGCGTCGGAAGCGGTGGCGGGGCGGATGTGGATCGTCAAGGCTAAGTGCTCGGTGAGTTCGGTGGTGACTCCTGGCCGGCTGGCGGTACGCGCCAAATGCGCCGGCGTCGGAACAGACTCACATCGTAGCAAAGTGACGAAGGCCCCGCGTCGTTCTTGTCGACGGCAAAGACCGGGGCCGGTTGCGGACTCGACAGTTTGCCGCTTTGATTGCCACGTATGAGTACGTTTCCAGAGATCGCGGGCGTGGCGCGGGCGTAGTCGTTAGGGATGTCCGTATATGACGAGACGAGGTTCTTCCAGATAACCTTGCCGGTCTTCCTGTCGACCTTGTAGAGATAGCCCGCGGAATCCGGGAAATAGGCGTAGCTGTCGTCGAGTGCGGGGGTCGCCGTCACGTTTCCGACTGTGTCAGTTGCCCATAGCTTGTGAAGGGACCCGGCTGTCTTCGGACTGATCGCCGATTCACTCGCCTGATTTCGGGCGTTCATCAAGCCGTTACCCGAGGTCGTCCAATCGGTCGCATAGGCGATGCCGCTCGTTGTCAAACCGAATAGCAGCGCACACGTTGAACACAACGTGTTGGTTTTCATGTGGTCTCCTCCGAATTAGTTTTGGAAAAATTCGTTCGCGATTTTGCGAAGCATGAATAACGATGCTTAAGAAGACTAAGTGATTCGACGACAAGTGGGTCATCAATTCATATTCAATCGAATGCGTTAAAACATCTTGACTGCAATCATCGATTGATGAGAGGCAGGTATGAATGCGTGTTCGCTGCACCTGGATATCAACCAGCTCTTTGCCGTGTAGCGCAATGAGGATCGAGAACACGTCCACACTCTCGGCGCACTCATGGCGATTGACGCTTCCCATCGAAATGGTTTACTGTCGATCCATGAACCTCTACTTTCTTTCCCTCTCTGCCGTCACCACCACGACGACCACCTTCACAGGCGGGTCGTCTGGAGATTGCGCGCGCTAGCAGGAAAGTACGAAAAGTACGAGCAGCAGTGTCAAATCCCCAAAGGCCCCGCCGAAAACGGACGGGGCCTTTGGCGTTTCTGGGCTCTCCGTTAGCGGCATCCATCGCGAAGATTGCGACCTTCGAACCAACGGAGCATGACCGTGAACGACATCGACCATCGTGTATTGGGCAATAAGCTCGATCTTTTCCACCAGCAGGAAGAAGGTGCCGGCATGGTTTTCTGGCACCCGCGCGGCTGGATGCTTTATTGCGTGCTCGAAGATTATGTGCGGGCCCGCATGCGTCGCGCGGGCTTTCGCGAGATTCGCACGCCGCAATTGCTGGCGCGCTCGCTGTGGGAGAAGAGCGGCCATTGGGAGAAGTTCGGTGCCGCGATGTATTCGCTCGCCGACGCCGAAGAAGGCCGCGCGCTTTGTCTGAAACCGATGAGCTGTCCTTGCCACGTGCAGGTGTTCAATCAGCGCGTGCGGTCGTATCGCGAGCTGCCGGTGCGCTATAGCGAATTTGGCGCGTGTCATCGGGACGAGCCGTCGGGGTCGCTCGAGGGCTTGAAGCGTACGCGCGCGTTCGTGCAGGACGACGCGCATGTGTTCTGCGCGGTGTCGGATATCGAGTCGGAGGTGGGGCGCTTCTGCGCGCTGCTGCGCGACGTGTATGCGGATCTCGGCTTTCCGGCGTTCACGGTTGCGCTGGCGACGCGGCCTGCTTCGCGCGCCGGCAGTGAGCAGACGTGGGATCGGGCGGAACAGGCGTTGGCCAATGCGGCGCAAGCGGCGGGACTCGAATTCGATGTACTCGCTGGAGAGGGCGCCTTTTACGGACCGAAGCTCGAATTTCATTTGATGGATAGCCGTGCGCGCAGTTGGCAGTGCGGCACGATTCAACTCGACTTCGTGCTGCCTGAGCGGCTCGAGGCGCGGTACGTCAATGAGCGCAATGAACACGAGCGTCCAGTGATGATTCATCACGCGGTGCTCGGCAGTATGGAGCGATTCATTGCGATGCTGCTCGAGCATGACGACGGGTGGATGCCGGCCTGGCTGGCGCCGGAGCAGGTCGTCGTGACCTCGATCAGCGATGCGAGTGTGGGCTATGCGCAGCAGGTCTCGCAGGCACTCGAAGATGCCGGGGTGCGGGCGGTGCTTGATGGACGGGCTGAGAGGCTGGAGAAGAAGATCGTCGATGCGAGGGAGAAGCGAGTGCCGTTTCTTGTTGTCGTGGGGAAGAAGGAGGCGAGTGAAAGGATGATTAGTGTCCGGCAGGCGAGGGATGGGACGCAGTTGGAGTTTGGGCTGGCGCAGGGACTGGCGTATTTGAGCGGGAAGGGGGTGCTGCCGCGTGGGGCGGCGACAGCGTGATGGGATGCGATTCGCGGCCTATCCGATGTGCCCGACGTTGGACCGAGTTCCGGGAGGTCGAAGCGGCTCCCGGCCGCTTCATCCTTTCGGCAACTCAGACTTACCGCGCCGCTTTCGTGGCTTGGGCTCCACGCCCACGCGCGGATCACGCTCCAGCACGAGCGCCGTGAGTTGCTCGACAGAGTCTTCAAACGAAGGATCCTCCTGCGGCACATAAAGCCATTTGCCAAGCACCGGGTGAGGCCGCAACGCGGGCATCTCGGCAATCAGAGCCGCATGGCGTTCCTGCGACGTACAGACGAGCAGCCCATTCCACGGCTTGTCGCGATCGGCGGCAACCAGACACAATAGGCCGTCTATATACGCGGCATCGCTACCAAACATCCGTCGACGCACATAAGTCGGATCGCGTTCGAACCGGTCGAAAATCCAGAGGAGAGAATTGCTGATCGAAGAGGGCATCGACGGAGGTCTCAGGAGGCGAAGGTGGACGAAGGTCAGTTTACGTAAATTCTCCCGATCCGGCAGCGAGCCGATCGAAGATCGAGCAAGTGCGGCTAGGTAAGATGTGCCCAACCTCGGCGACCATATAGGAACTCGCACGATATCCAGACCATGCTAGCTCACACAGACGCCACCGCTGCCTACACGAAGCGCTTTGAAGCCGTTCTCGCCTATATCGACGCAAACCTCGACGGCGATCTGTCGGTCGACGCGCTAAGCCGCATCGCGAACTTCTCGATGTTCCATTTTCATCGACAGTTTGCCGCGTATGTCGGCGTGCCGGTCGCACGCTACGTGCAATTGATGCGCTTGCGGCGCGCGGCTCGCCGTCTCGCGTCGCGGGCGCCGTGCTCGGTTCTCGATGCCGCGCTCGACGCGGGCTTCGACAGTCCCGAAGCCTTCAGTCGCGCGTTCAAGCGTGTGTTCGGCATGACGCCGAGCGCGTTTCGACGGCATCCGGCATGGCACTTCTGGAGTGCGAGTTTTATCGTCCCCTATCTTTCGAGGAAACTGACCATGCAAGTGAAAATCGTCGATTTTGCGGAAACTCGCGTTGCCGCGCTCGAGCATCGTGGTTCACCTGGACTCGTCAATCAGAGTGCGCGCAAGTTCATCGATTGGCGTATTCAAAGCGGACAATCGCCGGTGGCGTCGAGCAGGACCTTCGGCATTCCGCACGGCAATCCGGACACGCTGCCACCAGAAGATTTCCGCTTCGATATCTGCGGAGAGATCGACGAACCGGTCGCGCCGAATGATTGCGGCGTGCGCGAACTGCTGATTCCGGGCGGACGGTGCGCGGTGGTTCGGCACACCGGATCGACCGATCACATCGGCGAGACGATCTACCCGATCTATCGCGACTGGCTGCCTTCGAGCGGAGAAGAGTTGCGGGATCAGCCGCTGTTTTTCCACTACCTGAGCGTCTATCCTGAGACGCCGCTGGATCAGTGGCAGACGGATATCTACATTCCATTGGTGTAATTCGGGTTGGGGTGTGACGAGCATGCGAGATGCCTGCCAACGCGAAGCAAGTCGCTCCCCATTCTCTGCGAGAGCTAATGTCCGAAACCACAGTTCGTTCGAACTCCGATTCAATTCTGACATCGGTATCAATTGCATTGAGGCGATGATTGCCGAATTGCTCATTCGGGAAAAAATGCAATTGCGAAATGTATCTTTCGAATAGGACGCCGATCTCTGCGAATAGTGCATCGAATACGGGTTTTTATCGATCCAGGCTCCAGGCCATGACAGTAGCCGCAAAGGCGGTTCCGCTTTGCGCACCTCGCGTCATTACCGGAACCACCGAATACACCCACATGTCAATAAAAGATGTCACCCTTCCATTTTGGGGAGATATCAAATGGCTGCCACGCAATCTGGGGCGATGCCCCTCTCCGATGAGGAGGCTCGGCGCCAGTTGCGCCGCGCTGTCATCGCCAGCACGATCGGTACCACGATCGAATGGTATGACTTCTTCCTGTATAGCACCGTCACAGGTCTGGTATTCGCGAAGCTGTTTTTTCCTGAATCGGACCCGCTCGTCGGCACACTGCAGGCTTTTCTAATTTACGCTGTCGGCTTTATCGCGCGACCGGTGGGCGCAGCGATTTTCGGCCACTACGGCGATCGCATCGGACGTAAAGCCACGTTAATCGTGACGCTATTGCTGATGGGAGTCGCGACGTTTGCGGTGGGCTTTGTTCCCACCTACGCGACGATCGGCATCTGGGGGGCAATTGCGCTCACGGTGCTGCGCTTCATTCAGGGTGTGGGCGTTGGAGGGGAGTGGGGCGGGTCGGTGTTGATGTCGATGGAATGGGCACGCACCAACAAACATCGCGGTTTCGTCGCGTCCTGGCCGCAGTTCGGCGTACCTGCCGGATTGTTCCTTGCGAATCTGGTGGTGTTGGCCACCAGCCAGATCTCCGGCAGCGCGTTTCTCACGTGGGGCTGGCGGGTGCCGTTTTTCCTCAGTATCGCGCTGGTCGCGATCGGCCTTTATATCCGCTTGAGCATCCTCGAGACGCCGATCTTCGCGAAGCTTCTCGCCGAGCACAGGATCGAAAAGGCGCCGATGCGCGAAGTATTGCGCCGGCAGCCGAAAGACATTCTTCTGTCGGCTCTTGCGCGCATGGCGGAGCAGGCGCCTTTCTATATTTTCACGGCCTTTATATTCACCTATGGTGTGATGAATCTGGGCGTCACGCGCGATCTGTTGCTCACGGCGGTGCTGGCCGCTTCGGTGCTGGAATTCGTCACGATTCCGCTGTTCGGCCACGTGTCCGATCTGATCGGACGTCGACGCATGTACGTGATCGGTGCCGCTGCTGTCGGGCTATTCGGCTTCCTGTACTTCTTCATGGTCGGAACCCGTAACCCGTTATGGATCTTCGCGGCCATCGTGGTTTCGCTGGTGCCGCACGCAATGATGTATGGTCCGCAGGCCGCGTTGATCGCCGAATCGTTCACCGGGCGCTTGCGCTACAGCGGCGCGTCGATGGGTTACCAGTTGGCTTCCGTGATCGCTGGCGGCCCGGCACCGTTGATTGCGACCGCGCTCTATGCTTACTTCCATTCGGGATTTGCGGTGGCGTGGTACGTGTTCGGGTGCGCGGTGATCAGTGTGGCCGCGGCCATGCGATTGGGCGATTACACAAATAAAGACATTTCGCAGGAATACGACGACGTGCATGCGTTGCATGCCCACGGACATGCCACTCCTTGATCGATCAGGCGGATGGCCGGCCATAGCGGCCATCCGCCGAATCAACCATTAACTTTTCAGCGGCAACCAGACTTCGACTCCGCCCATCCCCGTCAGGGGATCGAACTGCTCGCCATAGCGTTCGAAATGCGGCGCATCGGCAGGCACGTGCCCTGAGGCGGGCAACCACTGATTCCAGATCGTATTCATCGTGCGACGAATGCCCGAGATATGCTCGCGATGACTGAACACCGCATAGCGTTGCGCGGCGATGCGCACACGACTCAACTCTGGCGGCAACGCGGAAAAATCGCTGACTTCGACGCCGCACATGTAGTCGAAGTTACCCAGTTCATCGGCGTTATAGCCAACGCCATAAGCCACCTTGCCGACCTGTCCCGGCACCCTGCCGTACCAGGCGCCAAAGCGCTGCCATTGGGATGGAATCGCCTTGCTGCTGTCGCACGTATAGCGCTCGCTCAGTCCAGCGATGAGAAACGGCTTGCCGTCTTCGAAGCGCGGCGGTTCCAGATGGGTCAGAAGGGTTTCGTCCATTTTGATCGGCTCCACGATGCTCAGGTTGTCGAGATGACCCCGCGCGCGCAGAGCGTCGGGTGTGAGCCCGAACTGTTCGCGAAACGCGCGCGTGAATGCTTCGTGAGAGCCGTAGCCGGCGTCGATGGCGACCGCGAGGATGTCGGGTGCACCATCGGCGAGACGTCGTGCTGCCTCGCTCAAACGCCGTGCGCGAACGTAGCGCATCACCGGCATTCCGGTGGCCGCTTCGAACGCGCGCGCGAGGTGAAAGCGCGATACGCAGCCGCAGCGGGCGATGTCATCGAGCGTCACCTCGCCGGCGAAGTGACTTTCAATATACCAGAGCGCTTTTCCAACCGGGTTCATCTCGGCTCTCATGTCAGCATGAAGCCAGCATAGTGGGCGGCGAACTCACGCATTTGATCGCGCTTGCGGTTTTGCAGTCGCGGCGGAGGGCGCAGCCGAATCCGCCACGTCACCATGCACGCTCGCAGCGCCACCCGCCTGCCCTGGTCTCAACAACGCCCCACCCAGCACGCCGGCCGTCGCCGCAAAAACCGCCCCGAACAGAAACGCGGCGTGATACCCGCTGTTCAGCGCAATCGCCGCGCTCGACGACGTCAGCATCGTCTCGGTACGCGCCGCGGCGACACTCGCGAGCACCGCGAGCCCGAGCGCCCCACCCATCATGAACGACGTATTGACGATGCCGGAGGCGAGGCCCGAATCGGCGGGATCGACGTCGCTCATCGCGGCGAGCAGCAGCGGATTGAAGGCGATGCCGGCACCGAAGCCGAGCAGGATCATGCCGGGCAGCACGTCCGGCACGAAGCTGCCGTCGACGGGTGCAAGCGCAAACAGCGCAAGCCCGCATGCGGCGATCAGCAGGCCCGCGGCGAGCGGCCCGCGCAGCCCGAAGCGCATCACCACGCGCGCCGACACGCCCAGCGAAAAGAGTCCCATGATCAGGTTCGCGGGCAGAAACGCGAGCCCGACCTGCAACGGGCGATAGCCGAGCACGCGCTGCAGATACAGCGCCGAAATAAAGAACCATGCGAACATCGCCGCCGCCCACAACACGCCGACCACGTTCGCGGTCGCGACATTGCGCAAGCGCAGCAGACCGAGCGGCATCAACGGATGCTCGACTCGCGCCTCGATCATGAGGAACGTGGCAAGCAGCGAGAGCGCGATGAGCAGCAGGCCGAGCGTTTGCTCCGAGATCCAGCCCGCTTCGTTGCCGTTGACGATCGCATAGACCGCGAGCATCAGCGATGCGGTCACGCTGAGCGCACCGGCCACGTCGAGCCGTTCGCCGTGGGCGTGCCCGCGTGCGGCGGGCAGTAGCGCGAGACACAGCGCGTACACCGCAATGCCGATCGGTAGATTGACCAGAAAGATCCAGTGCCAGCTCAGCAGGTTGGTGAGCAGTCCGCCGAGCAGCACGCCGATGCTGCCTCCGCCCGCGCAGACGAAGCCATACACACCCATCGCCTTTGCGCGTTCGCCGGGTTCCGTGAACAGATTCATGATCAGCGACAACGATACCGCCGAGACGATCGCACCGCCCAGGCCTTGCACGGCGCGCGCTGCGACCAGCAGCACCTGCGAATTCGCGAGGCCGCAGGCGAGCGAAGCGAGCGTGAACAGCGTAATGCCGCACAGGAACAGCTTGCGGTGTCCGTACAGATCGCCAAGCCGTCCACCGAGCAGCAGACAGCCGCCGAACGTCAGCATGTAGGCATTGACGACCCATACCAGCGAGGTTTCGCCAAAGCCGAGATCGGCGGCGATGGACGGCAGCGCGACGTTCACGATGGTCGTGTCGAGCACGATCATCAACACGCCGAGGCAGAGCACGATCAGCGCGAGCCAACGTTGTCTGCCGTGGAGGGAATGGGTCATGCGGGTGCCCCTTTGCGCGGATTCTGTCGATTGCCGACGATGGGCTTTCGAGTCTAGCACCGGCACATTTCGCGTCCAACTACGAAATCCTGGGCGGCGGCGCGCCGTCCCGCGTCAGTCGCCGCCGAGAATGTCGTACTTGCCGCCGCGTTCGAGCGCGCGCTGATACGCGGGCCGCGCGTGGATGCGCCGCAAGAACGCGCCTATCGCGGTCAATTGCGCGGCCACGGCGCCGCGCGCGGTGGCGGCTTCGAGGGGGAAGCTCATTTGCACGTCGGCGGCGGTGAAGTCGTTGCCGGCGAACCAGCCGGTTGCGCCGAGTTCGCTGTCGATATAGCCGAGATGCAGTCGCAATTGCGGATCGACGAAGTTCGCCTGCAAGCTCGTCGCGATCTTGCGCGCAATCGGTTTCGCGAAGAACGGCATCCGCGCACCGCCGATGCGTCGCGCGATGAGCTTGAGCAGCAGCGGCGGCATCGCGGAGCCTTCCGCGTAGTGCAGCCAGTACGTATAGCGTAGCCGCTCCGGCGTGCCCGGCGGCGGTGCGAAACGCCCCGCGCCGTACCTGTCGACGAGGTACTCGATGATTGCGCCCGACTCGGCGATCGTGAGGCCATCGTCGGTGATGACCGGTGACTTGCCGAGCGGATGGACCGCGCGTAGTTCGGGCGGCGCGAGCATCGTGTTTGGATCGCGCTCGTAACGCTTGACCTCGTACGGCACGCCGAGTTCTTCGAGTAGCCACAGCACGCGTTGCGAGCGGGAGTTGTTCAGATGATGGACGGTGAGCATGAGCGGCGCACGGTGATGGTTGGGAGCGTTACATGATAGGCGTGTCGTGTCGAGGCGGGCTTCTAGTCGATGCCCCTATACACGAAGAACGGCTATCGAATCGTCTTGCGTAAGGCAAAGAAATGCTTCGGAACCCGAAGTGGCGGTGCAAGCTTGAATTCGGCAATTCGATCGCAGAAACAGAAAGCAACACCCGCTTTTTATTATCGTATGGCTCGATGTAACGCCGGGGTACGATTCGCGCCAACTTAGATCCGAGAGCTTGGCAAATGAATAAACGAGTCGGTCTTTCGCTGGTGTCGTTGGTGTCGCTGGTGTCGTTGGGGATTGCCTCGACGTTGACGGGGTGCGGTGGCGGCGGAGACGGCGGCAGTTCCGCTGCCGCTGCGCCGGACAGCTTTGTCGGCGTCTTCAAGGGCACGACGGCGGATTCGCGCACGTTCGTGTCGATGGTGCTCAACGATGGCACCTTCTACGACTTCTACAGCGGCGTCCCAACGACCACCGCGACGACGAACCCGGTTGGCGGTGTGATGATTGGTAAGGGAAGCGGCTCAGGCGGCAGTTTCTCGTCGTCGAGCGTCTACGACTACCAGGTGACGACGACCGGCTTGAGCACCGGCGTAGCGGCCAGCACGCTGTCGGCGAGTTATTCGACGTATGTATCGATGTCGGGGACCGTTACGCACAACAGTGGCGGCGCGTCGAATACGTTTTCGTCGACGTACAACAGCGCGTTGTCCACGGCCACCCCTTCGCTGACAACGGTCGCCGGCATCTATTCCGGCACGGTAGGGACGACCGCGGGCGGTACGGAAGACCTCTCGCTGATTATTCTGCCGGCCGGCACGGTGACGGGTGAAAGCGCGAGTGGCTGTTTCTTCTCGGGCACGGTCAAGACGCATGCGACGAACAACGCGTATGACCTCAGCATCACGTTTGCGGCAACGACGTGTACTTATAGCGGCATCGCCATGACGGGAATGGCGCTTTACGATTCCACCGACTCGACGCTTTATGGAGCGACCTCAAAGGTCGATCAAACCGCTGGGATTGTTTTCGTGGTGAAGAAGACGTCGACGTCCTGAGCGGCCACGGTCTTGCGCCACGAACATCTTCGACGGCCCGGTATTCCACTTCGAGCCGTCGAAGACATTGCACCGTCAAACCTTCGACCTATCCCCCATCAACCCATTCGACGGCAACGTCTCATCGAGCAACTTCCTCACACTTTCGATCCCCGCCACCGGCAAGCCTTCGGGATTGAGCAGCCCCACCTGCACGAGCACCGAAGCCTGATCCCAGTAGATGTGCTCGTTGTACAGCTTGTCGCCGCGGAAGCACACGACGGCGAGCATCGGCACCTCGAAGTACTTTCCGGTCGGCGCGACGCCCGGCAGCAGCCAGTCGATCTCGCAGCTATGTGTGCAGCTGAAAATGAATTCGTCGACGACGCGGTCGGAGCCGATCGTGCGCGAAATCGGTATCAGTTTGGTGTCGGGCGGATTCGAGTTGACGAAATGATGTGTGTAAAAGCGCTTCAGCTTGTCGTGCCCGACGCCGCCCGTCATCGTCGGCACGTGATTGACGTAGGGCTCGGCGACCATCGTCGGCATCACCGCGTCGACGTCGCGGGTCGCGAACTCGTGATAGCAATGCGCTTCCCACAGCGCGTTCAGGTCGTAGACCGGACCGAGCACCTTGCGCAGCAGCGCGAGCGTGCGCGAGACCGCCATCATCGCGGCGGGCTTGTCGTATTGCTTGCGCTGCGGCGCGGCGAACGCGTGATCGCGGCCGGGGTAGACGTATTGCTCGATTTGCGGCCGCGTGCGCAGTGCGGCGCCGATGCGCTCGCGCGTTTCAGGCGGGCAGTGCGCGTCGTTTTCAGGGAAGTGGAGCACCATCGGGCAGCGGATTGCCGATACTTCGTCGAGATGCGCTTCGAGGCCCACGCCGTAGTAGCTGACTGCGCAATCGACGCCGGTGCGCGCCGCGCTCAGAAACGCGAGCTTGCCGCCGAGGCAGTAGCCCACCACGCCTACCTTGCCCGCCTGCTCGGGCAATTCGCGCAATGTAGCGATCGTCGCGGCGATGTCCTTGACCGCGACATCGGCGTCGAACTGCCCCAGATAGCCGAGCGCCTCTTTCATGTCGGCGTCGCCGTAGCCGAGCGAGATGCCGGGCTCGATGCGCCAGAACAGATCGGGCACCAGCACGACGTAGCCTTCTTCGGCGTAGCGATCGGCGGTCGCTTTCATCGAGTCGTTGACGCCGAAGATTTCCTGCAGCAGCACGAGCCCCGGGCCCGAGCCCTGCGCGGGCCGCGCGACGTAAGCGTTGAAACGGCCGCCATCGTGGGCGACGACTTCGATGAAAGAGCCGGCCATGCAGTCTGCCTCCAGTCTTACGAAAGATAGGGGTTACGTCATCATGCGCAACTCGAAACGTTTGAGCTTGCCGGTTTCGGTGCGCGGCAGCGCACCGACGAACGTGACGACGCGGGGATATTTATAAGGCGCGACGTTATTCTTAACGAAATCCTGCAGTTGCGCGACCAGTTTATCGTCGGCCGTGTAGCCGGGGTTCACCACCACGAAAGCCCGCACGATCTGCCCACGCGTTTCGTCGGCCACGCCGATCACGCCGCATTCGGCCACCGCCTCGTGCTGCATCAGCACGCTTTCCACTTCGGGACCGGAGATGTTGTAGCCGGCCGACACGATCATGTCGTCGGCGCGCGCCTGGTAGAACACGTAGCCGTCCGCGTCGAGATAGACCGAATCGCCCGGCAGGTTCCAGCCGTCGCGCACGAAGCGCTGCTGTCGTTCGTCGGCCAGATAGCGGCAGCCGGTCGGGCCGCGCACCGCGAGTTTGCCGATGGTGCCGGGCGGCACGGGTTGCATGTCGTCGTCGACGGCTTGCACGACGTAGCCCGGCACTGCGCGGCCGATCGCGTTCGGCCGGAGCTCCGCGCCTTGCGACGAAATGAAGATGTGGATCAACTCGGTGCTGCCGATGCCGTCGATCATGTCGATGCCGGTCGCTTCGCGCCACTGACGCCGCGTCGAATCGGGCAGCGCCTCGCCGGCCGACACGGTCTTCTTCAGCGACGACAAGTCATGTTGCGCGACGAGCGGCGCCATCTGCCGATAGAACGTCGGCGCGGTGAACATCACGGTCGCATGAAAACGCTCGACCACCTGGAGCAAGCTCTGCGGCGTGAGCTTCTCGACGAGCACCGTCGACGCACCGACGCGCAGCGGAAAGCACAGCAGCCCGCCGAGCCCGAACGTGAACGCGAGCGGCGGCGTACCGCAGAAGATGTCGCTCGAGGTGGGCTTCAGCACGTGACGCGGGAACAGATCGCACATCGCGATCATGTCGCGATGGAAATGCATGCAGCCTTTCGGCGCACCGGTCGTGCCGCTCGTGAACGCGATCAGGCAGACGTCGTCGGCGGCGGTGTCGCATGCGGTGAAGTGCTCGGGCTTGTTGACGGCGAGCGTTTCGAGCGAATCGGAGGAGTCGTCGTGAAAGCGGCGCGTTTGTTTCAGCACCGCGCAGTAGAGCTCGTCCCGCGGGTTCGTGCAACGCTCGAGTTCCGCGGTCAGCCGCGCGTCGCAAAGCGCGGCGCTGACCTGCGCTTTATCGATGATCTGCTTGAGCTCCTTCGCGCGCAGCAGCGGCATGGTCGGCACGACGACGAGCCCGGCCTTCAGCGCCGCGAGTGCGGCGACGGCCATCTGCAACGTGTTCGGCCCGCGCAGCAGCACGCGGTTGCCGGGGCGCAAGCCCATTTCATCGACGAGCACATGCGCGCTGCGGTTGACCAGCGCGAGCAGTTCACCGTACGTGGTTGCTTGCGGCTTGCCGTCCACGTCGGACCAGATCGCCGGCCGGTCGCGATGTCCCGCCTCGATGGTCCGCTCCAGCAGTTCGGTCGCGCAGTTCAGCCGTGGTGGATAGGCAACGTCCGGATTGTCGAGCAGAAAGACGGGCCATTGATCCTGCGGCGGAAGATTGTCGCGCGCGAAAGTATCGACGTGTGCTGACGGTTCCATCATGGTCTCCCGGGGCGATGAGCCGGAACATGCGCTTCGTACTGTGTGAGGGACTTGCGTGTGGGTTTGGTGCCTGTACGACGTTCAGTGGGGAATCACCGCAGTGGCTTCGATCTCGACCTTCGCGCGGTCCTCCATCAGCGCGACGACCTGCACCGCGCTCATCGCGATGTCGTAGTCGCCGATCAGCTCGCGAAACGCGCGGCCGATGTCCTTCAGCGACGCGAGGTATTCGCGCTTGTCGGTCACGTACCACGTGAGGCGCACCAGGTGTTCGGGCTTGCCGCCCGCTTCGCGCAGCACGGCGAGCAGATTTTTCAGCGCCTGCTCGGATTGCTCCGCGAAGTCGTCGGTATGGAACTGCGCCTGTTCGTCCCAGCCGATCTGGCCGGCGATGAACACCTGCGTGCCGGTCGCCGCGACGCCGTTCGCATAGCCGCGTGGTTTGACCCAGCCGGCGGGAAGGAGAGCTTTTTTCATCTGCGATCAGCCTCGATGGAGGAGGACGATGGGGCATACGCCGCGAGCGCGCTCGCGATGTCGCGAGGAATATCGATCGATTTGCCGCTGTTGAACGACATGAACACCAGCACCTGTGTCGAGCGAAAGCGCGTTTCGCCGTTGCAATGACCGTGAATCTCGATGCCGAGCGAACTGCGGCCGATGGTGCGCACCTCGAGCGTGAGGAGGATCGTTTCGCCCATGCGGCTCGGCCGCGAGAACTCGCAGTCGAGTTTGACGGTCGGCAGGCCGACGCGGCGCTGCGCGATCATGTGCGCGTAGTCGATGCGCAGGCCCTCGTTGAACCAGTCTTCGACCAGCACGTTGGTCATCACGAGGTACTGCGGAAAATAAACGATGCCCGCGGGATCGCAGTGCGAGAAGCGGATGCGTACGGGCCGCTCGAATGACTGGCTCATTGCGCGTTCCCATTGGCGGGGGCATGCGCCTTCAACAGATCGCGGCCGACGATCAACTGCTGCACCTCGGTCGCGCCTTCGTAGATGCGCAGCGCGCGGATTTCGCGGTACAGCGTTTCGACCGCGGTGCCGCTTTGCACACCCATGCCGCCGTAAAGCTGCACGGCCGCGTCGATCACCTGCTGCGCGCCTTCGCTCGCGTGCCATTTCGCCATCGCCGCTTCGCGCGTGACGCTTTCGCCCTGGTCGCGCAGCCACGCGGCGCGATAGACGAGCAGCGCGCTGCTGTCGATCGTCAGCGCCATCTGTGCGAGCTTCGCCTGCGTCAACTGGAAGTCGCCGAGCGTCTGGCCGAACATTCTGCGCGACGCCGCGCGCGCAAGACCCTCGGCCATCGCATGACGCGCGAAGCCGAGCGATGCGGCCGCCACCGACGTGCGGAAAATATCGAGCGTGCGCATCGCGATCTTGAAGCCTTCGCCGGGCGCGCCGAGCATCTGGCTCTTCAGCACGCGCGCGTTCGCGAAGCGCAGGCGCGCGAGCGGATGCGGCGCGATCACTTCGATGCGCTCGGCGATCTCGAGCCCCGGCGTTTGCGCATCCACGATGAACGCGCTGATGCCGCGCGCTCCCGGTGCTTCGCCGGTGCGCGCGAACACCACGTAGAAGTCCGCGATGCCGCCGTTCGAAATCCACGTCTTCTCGCCGTCGAGCACGTAGTAGTCGCCATCTTCGCGCGCGGCCAGCGCCATCGCCGCGACGTCCGAGCCCGCCTGCGGCTCCGACAGCGCGAACGCGGCGATCGCCGTGCCGCTCGCGACGCGCGGCAGATAGCGCGACTTCTGCTCGTGCGTGCCCGCGAGCGAGATCGCGCCCGAGCCGAGCCCTTGCATCGCCAGTGCGAAATCGGCGAGGCCCGAATAGCGCGCCAGCGTTTCGCGCAGCAGGCACACGGCGCGTGTATCGATCGTGTCGCCGTGACCGCCGTACGCGACGCCGCCGACGCCGTATTTCAGCCAGCCGGCCTGGCCGAGTTCGCGCACCAGCAGACGACAGGTCGCATCGGTGTCGCCATGTTCCTCGTGCGTCAGATGCGCGCGGCACCATGCGTCGATGCCTGCCGCGAGTTCGCGATGACGCGGCTCGAAAAACGGCCACGCGAGCGGACTGTGCAAATCGATCGAGGTGTTCCGATGGTCGGCGCTCAACTCAGTCTCCTTCGAACACAGGACGCGTCTTTGCCGCGAACGCGTTGTACGCGCGCTCGAAATCGCGCGTGCCCATGCAGATCGCCTGCGCCTGCGCTTCGGATTCGATTGCTTCGTCGATGCTCATGCTCCATTCCTGGTGCAGCATCTTTTTCGTCATGCCGTGCGCGAAGCTCGGGCCGGACGCGAGATCGGCGGCGAGTTTCCGGGCTTCTTCGAGCAGCGCGGCCGGGTCGCACAGGCGGTTGTAAAAGCCCCAGGCGTGAGCTTCGTCGCCGCTTGCCGAGCGGCCGGTGAACAGCAACTCGGCGGCGCGTCCCTGGCCGATGATGCGCGGCAGCATCGCGCACGCGCCCATGTCGCAACCGGCGAGGCCGACGCGTGTGAACAGGAACGCGAGCTTGCTGCGCGCGGTGGCGAGGCGCAGGTCGGAGGCCATCGCGAGGATCGCGCCGGCGCCCGCGCAGACACCGTCGACGGCCGCGATGATCGGCTGCGGGCAATGGCGCATTGCCTTGACGAGGTCGCCGGTCATGCGCGTGAACAGCAACAGCTCGGGCATCGGCAGGTCGATCAGCGGCGCGATGATGTCGTGCACGTCGCCGCCCGAGCAGAAGTTTTCCCCCGCGCCGTGCAGCACGACGGCTTTCACGTCGGTCGCGTAGGCGAGGTCGCGGAACAGGTCGCGCAGCTCCGCATACGATTCGAAGGTCAGCGGGTTCTTGCGCTCGGGGCGGTTCAGCGTGATCGTCGCGACCTTGCCGGTCACCGACCAGCCGAAATGCTTCGCCTCGTAGCCTGCCAGGGTCAGGCGGTTGCCGGCCAACAACGCTTCGGCGGTGGATCGTGTCATGTATTTCTCCAGTGCGAAGTCAGCTCTTCAGGCTGTCGAGCAGATGCTGTTTGAGCTTGCCGAGGTCCTGATGGGTCTGCATCTTCTCGTCCAGGTTCAGGCCACCGAACATTTCGACGACCCATTGCTCGTGCGCGACGGCCATACTGTCGAACGCCTTGCGGCCAGCGGGTGTCAGGCACACGCTGATCGAGCGGCGGTCGTTCGGATCGGTATCGCGCGCGACGAGCCCTTCTTTTTCGAGCTGATCGGTGATGCCGGTGACGTTGCCGCCCGTCACCATCATGCGGCGCGACAGTTCGGTCATCTTCAGGCCTTCGGGATGACGTTCAAGCTGCGCCATCAGGTCGAAACGCGGCAGCGTAGTGTCGAATTCGGTGCGCAGACGTTTGCGCAATTCGGCCTGCACGAGGTTGGTGGTGGTCAGCATGCGCAGCCACAGACGCAGGCCCATGTGGCTGTCCGCACCGGTGCTCATTTCGAGGTCCACGACGTTCTCCGCAGGTTGAGCGACGCCTTTGCGCGACGGCTTCGCATCGGATGCCGACTTCTTTGCTTGCGTTGATTTGCTCACATCACTTCTCCACCCGAAATGGAAATGGCTTGCCCCGTGATCGCATCCGAGCCAGGGCGGCACAGCCACAACACAGCGTTCGCGACCTGCTCCGGACTCACGAAGCGGCGCTGCGGATTCGAGCGCAGCAGCGTTTCGCGTGCTTGTTCTTCGGTGCGCGAGGTCTTGCTCGTGATCTGTTCGAGCGATGCATGCAGCAGCTCGGTTTCGGTGTAGCCGGGGCACACGGCATTGACGGTGATGCCGCGCGTCGCGGTTTCGAGCGCGAGCGAGCGCGTGAGACCGATTACGCCGTGCTTCGCGGCGCAATACGCGGCGACGTACGCATAGCCGATCTGTCCCGCGGTGCTCGCGACGTTGACGATGCGGCCATGGCCTCGCTCGAGCATGCCCGGCAGCACCGCTCGGGTGCCAAGGAACACGCCGGTCAGATTCACGTCGAGCATGCGTTGCCACAGCGCGATATCGGTGTGCGTGAATGGCGCGGCCTGCGCCTGGCCGGCGTTGTTGACGAGGATATCGACCGCGCCCGCCTGATCGAACGCGCGCGCCACCGAGTCCTCTTGCGTGACGTCCACGCTGATACACGCGACGTCGCCGAGCGCCGCGCATTGCTCGCGCTGCGCGTCGAGCCGTTGCGCGTTGCGGCCCATCAGCGTGACGCGCGCGCCGGCGCGCAGCAGCGCCTGCGCGATCGCCGCGCCGATGCCGCTGCCGCCGCCGGTGACGACCGCGTGTTGGCCGGCGAGAGAAGTGTCTGAGGGGTTCACACGGTTCCTTCGGCGCGTTGCGCGCGTTGTTGCGCCGTCAGGCCGGCGTTGGCGATGGCCTGCGCGCGCTCGCGTTCGAGGTTGCGTTCGAGTTGCATTTTCGCGGCGCTGTAGGGCTTCGGCCACGCGACGTCGAGATAGCCGATCCTGGCCGCTTCGTTCAAGGTCCACGACGGATTCGCGAGATGCGGACGCGCGATCGCGCACAGGTCTGCGCGACCCGCTGCAATGATGCTATTCACGTGGTCCGCTTCGGAAATCGCACCGACCGCGATGGTCGCGATGCCGGCTTCGTTGCGCACACGATCGGCGAACGGCGTCTGGAACATGCGGCCGAACACGGGCTTTTCTTCCTTGCTGACCTGACCTGACGACACGTCGATCATGTCCGCGCCGGCTGCCTTGAATGCTTGCGCGATCTTTACGGCATCGTCGGGCGTGTTGCCGCCTTCGACCCAATCGTGCGCGGAGATCCGCACCGAGATCGGCTTGTCTTGCGGCCAGACCGCGCGGATCGCGCTGAATACCTGCAGCGGATAACGCAGACGGTTTTCGAGCGAGCCACCGTATGCGTCGGTACGGTGATTCGTGAGCGGCGACAGGAAGCTCGACAGGAAATAGCCGTGCGCGCAGTGCAGTTCGAGCCAGTCGAAACCCGCTTCGATCGACATGCGCGTCGCCTCGACGAACTGCTGCTCGATGGCGCGCAACTCCTCATGCGAGGCTTCGCGCGAATGCTGGCTGACGCCGCGCAGATACTGCTGGGGCGACGCCGAAACGAGTGGCCAGTTGCCTTCGTCGAGCGGCTGATCGATACCTTCCCACGCGACGCGAGTCGAACCTTTCGCGCCGGAATGGCCGAGCTGGATGCCGATCTTCGCATCCGATTGCAGGTGCACCAGATCGACGATGCGTTTCCACGCGGCCAGATGCTCGGGCGCGTACATGCCGGGACATCCCGGCGTGATGCGGGCTTCGGGCGACACGCAGGTCATCTCCGTCATCACGAGCGCGGCGCCGCCCATGGCGCGCGCGCCGAGATGCATCAGGTGATAGTCGCCGGCCACGCCGTCTACCGCCGAGTACTGCGCCATCGGCGAGACCATCACGCGATTTTTCAGCGTGACGCCGCGCACCTTGAAGGGCGTGAACATGGGCGGAATCGAATGCCTGTCCGCCGCGCGCTCGACGCCCGCGCGCTTCGCGAGCCAGTCCTCGAAACCGGACAGATACTGCGAATCGCGCTCGCGCAGGTTCTCGTGCGAGATGCGCTGCGAGCGCGTGAGCAACGAATACGCGAACTGTTCCGGCTCGAACGACGTATAGCGGTCGACGTGCTCGAACCATTCGGTCGAATTGCGCGCGGCGTTCTGGATGCGCAGCACGTCGACGCTGCGCACTTCGGTGTAGTGCTTCAATGCGGCGGCCAGATCGTCCTGATGCTCACCCGGGTGCGCGCTGATGCTGTTTGCGAGTTCGATCGCGTCTTCGAGCGCGAGCTTGGTGCCCGAGCCGATCGAAAAGTGCGCGGTGTGCGCGGCGTCGCCCATCAGCACGATCGGCGTTCGTGTGCCGTTCGCATTGCCGCGCCAATGCACCCACTCCTTGTTGACGACGCGCGGAAAGCGGATCCATTGCGACGAGCCACGCAGATGCGACGCGTTCGACATCAGCGCGTTGCCGTCGAGGTACTTTGCGAACAGCTTCTCGCAAAACGCGATGCTGTCTTCCTTGCTCATTTCGTCGAGACCGGCGGCACGCCAGACGCGTTCCGGTGTTTCGACGATGAAGGTCGAGGTTTGATCGTCGAAGCGGTAAGCGTGCGCCTGGAACCAGCCGAATTCGGTTTCCTCGAACGCGAACGTGAACGCGTCGAACAGCTTCTTCGTGCCGAGCCACACGAAGCGGCAGTCGCGCATGTCGATGTCGGGCTGATAGGTGTGGGCGTATTTCTGGCGCACGACGCTGTTCAGGCCGTCGCTCGCGATGATCAGATCCGCGTCGTACGTGCTGTCGTCGACGACCTGAGTTTCGAACACGAGCCTCACGCCGAGTTCTTCGCAACGCGCTTGCAGGATATTCAGCAGACGTTTGCGACCGATGCCGCAAAAACCGTGGCCCGACGAGCGCACACTGCGGCCGCGAAAGTGAATCTCGATGTCGTCCCAGTGATTGAACGCGTCGAGAATCGCCTCGGCGCTCGGGGCGTCGGCGGCGCGCAGATTGCCGAGCGTCTGGTCGGAGAACACGACGCCCCAGCCGAAGGTGTCGTAGGGGCGATTGCGCTCGATCACCGTGACTTCATAGTCGGGGTTGCGTTTTTTCATCAACAGACTGAAGTACAAACCGGCCGGACCGCCGCCGATACAGACTATGCGCATGCTGGTTCCCCAAATAAGGACTCTGCTGTCAGATTAATTTAGGCTTTGATAGTTTAGATGTCAAGTAAATTTCGAAGGGCGCGTAGCAATTCGGACAGACCGTGATCCGAGAGAACAAAGTCCGTCACGCGCGTTTCACCACTTGTTCGCGGCAGCAAGCCATTCATGCTCAACCAGCCGAAACGCCGGAGACGCCCCTCAGCGCCTTCCGTCCGACATCTCCAACCAGGGTATACCCAATTCGCAAGTGGATTTGCGTACGAACCTATTGCGCAAATAAATTTGCGAGAAGATACTCATCGCAAGTCGGTTTGCTGTCGTTCTTCAACCCCACTTCGAAGAGGTCGTCATGAAACTCGTAGCAAAGCTCGCTGCGGCTGCACTCGTCGCCGTTTCTGTCCTCGGTCATGCCGCGCGGGCCGACACTTTGCTGGTCGCCTGCGACACGGCGTTCGTCCCGTTCGAATTCAAGCAGGGCGACAAATACGTCGGCTTCGACATCGACCTGTGGGAAGCCATCGCGAAGGACCTGAAGCTCGACTACAAGCTTCAGCCGATGGATTTCAGCGGCATTCTGCCGGCGCTGCAAACACATAACGTCGACGTCGCGCTCGCGGGCATCACGATCAAGGACGAGCGCAAGAAAGTGATTGATTTCTCCGACGGCTACTACGACAGCGGCTTCACGCTGATGGTGCCGACCACCAGCACGATCAAGGGCCCGGACGACCTGAAAGGCAAGTCGCTTGCGATCAAGACGGGGACCTCGGCGGCGGATTATGCGAAAGCACACTTCGCGGGCACCGATCTGCGCCAGTTCCCGAACATCGACAACGCGTATCTGGAGTTGCAGACAGGACGCGTCGATGCAGCGATGCACGACACGCCGAACGTTCTCTACTTCATCAACACGGCGGGCAAGGGCCGCGTGAAGGCGGTCGGTCCGCAGATGATGGCGCAGCAATACGGCATCGGCTTCCCGAAGGGCAGCCCGCTCGTGCCGAAGGTCAATGCGGCGCTCGCGAAGATCAAGGCTGACGGTCGCTATGCGGCGATCTACAAGAAGTGGTTCGGCGTCGAGCCGGCGAAGTCCTGATAACACAACGGCTGCGGGAGGCAAGTCATGCAGTTCGATCTGTCAGTCATCGTCGATGCGTTGCCGGCACTCCTGCAGGGTGCGAAGCTGACGGTGCTCATCACCATCGCGGGTCTTGTGGGAGGCCTGGCGGTCGGCTTTCTGTTCGGCTTGATGCGCGCGTACGGGAACGCGTTTCTGCAGAAGATCGCTTTCGCGTACGTCGAGTTCGTGCGCGGCACGCCGATCGTCGTGCAGGTGATGTTCATCTACTTCGCGCTGCCCGTGCTGCTGAACGTGCGCGTTGATGCGTTGACGGCCGCCATCGTATCGATCATCGTCAATTCGGGCGCGTATATCGCCGAGATCGTGCGCGGCTCGTTTCTGTCGGTGCCGCGCGGGTTGAAGGAAGCGGGACTCGCGCTGGGCATGCCGATGTGGCGCGTGCTCGGATTCGTAGTCGGGCCCGTTGCGATTCGCCGCATGACGCCTGCGCTTGGCAACCAGTTCATCGTGAGCCTGAAAGATACGTCGCTCTTCATCGTGATCGGCGTCGGCGAACTCACGCGTCAGGGTCAGGAAATCATGGCGGCGAATTTTCGGGCGGTTGAAATCTGGACGGCCGTGGCCGCGATCTATCTGTGCATGATCGGTGTGCTGACATTCTGTCTGCGCACGATGGAAAAGAGGATGCGGATACTATGAGCGCGCTCGATATGGTGCAGTTCAAGCAGGTCACGAAGCGCTTCGGGCAGACCACCGTGCTGGATGGCGTCGATCTGAACATTCGCGCGGGCGAAGTCGTGGTGCTGATCGGTCCGTCGGGTTCGGGCAAGTCGACGCTGCTGCGTTGCATCAACGCGCTGGAGCATATTGACGGTGGCGATCTGATCGTCGATGGCATCAGCGTGCATGGCGGCTCGAAGAAAGTGCGCGAGATTCGGCGCGAAGCGGGCATGGTGTTCCAGCAGTTCAACCTGTTCCCGCAACTGACGGCGCTCGAGAACGTCGCGTTCGGTCCGCGTCAGGTGCGCGGCATGAGCAAGGCCGAAGCGGAAACGCTCGCGCACGAACTGCTCGCGAAGGTGGGCCTGGCGGCTCGCGTCGGGCATTATGCAAGCGAGTTGTCGGGCGGCCAGCAGCAACGCGTCGCGATTGCGCGTGCGCTGGCCGTCAAGCCGAAGCTGATGCTGTTCGACGAGCCGACTTCCGCACTCGATCCCGAACTGCGGCAGGAAGTGCTGCGTGTGATGCAGTCGCTGGCGGAAGAGGGGATGACGATGGTCGTCGTGACGCACGAAATGACGTTCGCGCGCAAGGTTGGCACGCGGCTGATCTTCATGGAGCACGGCCATATCACCGTCGACGGTCCGCCCGCGCAGTTGCTCGACAATCCGCCGAATCAGCGCCTGCGTGATTTCCTTCAACACGTCGAATGATCTCGTACCGATGCCAGCAATTGGATTCATCGAAATTTCCGGTTCGCCGTTCGAGGCGGGCGAAGCGTTAGGGCGCTTCGGCGCGTTGGCCGTGCATCGTCACCTGGTGCAGTCGGCCGCCTGGCGCGACGTGATGCAATGGCGTGGCACGCCGCTCGCCGCCGCGCTTTCCGCACATACGCAGCAGCGCTTTCCCCGCATCTGGGCGGAATTGCAGGGGCTTGCCGATGGCCTTGGACTGCCCTTCGACGATGTGTTCCTGTGGAACTGTCGCGGCGACGTGTGGGCTGCGTCGCCCGACGGATGCACGACGGTGCAATTGCCATCGGCTGATCGCAGGCGCATCTGTCACAACGAAGACGGGGACCCCGGCTTCGCGGGGCACTGCGCGATCGCCGCGTGTCGTATCGACGGCAGTCCGGGCTTTGCGGCGTTCGTGTATCCGGGCTCGCTGCCGGGCCATACGTTCGCCGTGACGGACGCGGGTCTTGCCGTCACCGTCAACAATCTGCGGGTGCGCCAGATCGAGGCGGGCGTGCCGCGCATGGTGCTCACGCGCGCGTTGCTGGATGCGCGCGATCTCGATGCGGCCGTTGCCGTGGTGCGCGACAATCCCCGCGCGGGCGGTTTCCATCTGACGCTTGCGCATCAGGCGAGCGCGCCGTTGCTGAGCGTCGAGTACAGCGCGCGCGGTTGTTCCGTGCAAGAGATCACGCAGGCGTCGTTGCATGCGAATCACGCGATTCATCCACGCATGCGCGGCTTTGCTCAGGTGGTGACGGATTCATCGCGTCGTCGGCAGGCGCGCGGCGATGAGATGTTGCGCGACGCAAGCGAAGCGCGGCATGCGCCTGAGCCGCTCGCGATCCTCGCCGACACGCGCGACGCATCCCTGCCGATCTACCGCGCCGACCCCGCCGATCCCGACAACGAAAACACGCTCGCAACCGCTGATATCGTGATCAGGGCGTCTCACATAGAATGGGACGTTTATGAACAACCAGAGACGCCGCCGCGATATCGTTTGATCAATGGACACAAACCCACGCACGAAGCGCCGCAAGTCGGCGAACAATGACGAGGCGAGCGGGGCTGAAGCCGTCGCTAGCGCGCCGCGCAGCGTCGATGCGCTGCGCGAACTGGTGGTGCGCATCGGCCGCGACGAGGCGGGCCTGTCGCTCGGCGGCAAGGCGCACGCCGTGCTGGCGTGGCTGCTCGAACGGCCGGAGGAAGTGGCCGTGCGGACCATCACCGATCTGGCAACGGCACTCGACGTAAATGCGTCGACGCTAACGCGGCTCAGCACGAAGCTGGGCTATACAGGGTTCGCGGATTTTCAAAGCGTGTTTCGCGATTCGCTGGCGGAGCGTCACAGGCATTTCTATACGAATCAGGCCGAGCGGCTCGTTGCAGGGAAAAAGCAGCGTGCGCACACGCCTGTCGATGGCGGAATGTCGCCCGAAGTTGAGGTCGTTGTGCAACTTGCGCACGAATCGATCGTCAACGTGGAGACGTTTCTCGCACGGCTATCGGCTGACGATCTGCGCAGCGCGGCCGCATTACTGGCTGGGGCACCGCGCGTGCGCGTGCATGGCTTGCGGCAGTTCAGCGCGCTCGCAAGCTTTCTTTGCTATGGGCTCGGGATGATCCGCACCGACGTTGCGTTGCTCGATGCACAAGGGCTCGGCGTGGCTGAAGGACTCGCGCAGCTGCAACCGGGCGATGTGGTGGTCGTCACGAGCGTCGCGCCTTATACGCGCAGCGTCGCTGAAGCTGCCAAGGCCGCCGCCGAGGCGGGTATGACGGTCATCGCGATCACGGATACGCTCGCGTCTCCACTTGTGCCGCCCGCGCGCCACGCGTTCCTGATTCCGCATGACAGCAGTTTCTTCAGCAATAGCATGGGCGCGTATCTGATTTTTTGCGAAGGCCTGCTCAATCTGGTCGCGACGCATCTGGGGAAGCGGTCTTTGCAGGCGCTATCGCGGCGCGAACGATTGATTACCGCATTGGGGATCGAGACGGACTGATCTCCGGCCGCTCGTCTATTCGCGCCTGGTTCGATGTTGCCATCACACGCCACTCTACCTCTCGCTCGCGATGTACCATTGCTGCGTGAATCTCGCGCCGGATACCGTGGAGTACATCATGGGAAGCGAATGGAGACGCCGCTTCAAACTGTTTATCCAGCGTTTCTGGCAGCCAACCAGCGCGTGCATGACCTGTATGCCGGGAAGCTGGGGCAACATCATGAGTCTGACTCACTGGGGGATCGCATTCAAAACCGGGCTGCTTACCGGCGTGCTCGCGTTGCTGCTCACGTTCACGCCGGCGGCGAAGTGGTACGGGAATCGCTATAGCAACGCGCTACTCGTCGGCTCCCTGACCGCTATCGGCGATGCCTACTCGCACATCAGCAGCTATCGGTTTCATGTTGTCGAACACGTTGTGACGGGGGTCATGTCAGGCCTGTTTGCGCTCGCTGCGTCATACCTGCTCGAGGACCGCGCGCGACGGGTGCGCGCGGTCTGGTCGCGTTTGTTCGGATAATCGAACCTGCCTGCATTCCCGGACCACGCATTGCCGGGCCAATGCGGCTGGATCACGAATCGATGTGCACCGACACGCCGCTCGACGAATAGACGGGCGTCGCCTTGTGGCCGTCGACCGTGATCGTCGTGAACTGCTTCGTCGACCCGTTGCCATCGATCAGGTCGATGGTGTCGCCGACCTTGGGCGCATAACCGTTGACGAACTTCACGTGTAGCGTGCCGCCAGCGATGGTCAGCTGATTCCCAACGTGCATTTGGCCGGCGCCTTTGCCGTCGATGTCGAGTTCGAGCGTCGTGCCGGCGAGTTGCGTGTACTTGCCGACGACGGACACGGGCGAAGACGCCGCGATGGTGACACCGCCCGCACCCACATACACGTCGCCAGTGCCGAACGCATTCGGGGAGTCGGCCTCGAGCACGCCGCCGCTTACCTGGGAGCCGCCCGACCAGGTGTTGTTGCCGCCGAGCTTCAACGTGCCGCTACCCTGCAGCGTCAACTTCCCCGAGCCGGAGATATCGTTGCGCCACAGATCCGACGCATTGAATCCGCCTTGGGACGCATCCATCGAAACAATGACGCTACCGTAGAACGCACCATATCCGTCCCCGGCGGCAAACATGTTCAGGCGGCCCCAACCTTCCGCGTCGTCCATCACCGGATAGCCGGAAGGAAGCTCGGTCGTTTTGAGCACCACGCGGCGCTGGGCAGCGCTCAGATACGGAAAGCGCGTTTCCAGTAACACCTCCGCACCCTTCGGCACGACGGGAGGCGCAGTGGTGGATTCGATCGGCGCAAAGCCGAACGTCATGCGGCGAGTGAAGTCCGCTTTGTTCGTCGCATAGTCGGCGAAGCGGTCAGTCGCTGCCGTGCCGGAGTGGGCGAAAGCAGCGAAGCTCGTCGAATCGGTGTTCGTCGACTGCATCAGGGCTGCGTGCGCCTGGCTAAATGCGGCGCCCTTCAACGTGGCGTTGCCTGGATCGGAAAGATTGGCAGCAGTCGCCGCAAGTGCAAACATTCGGCCAGAAATGACGTCGAGCGGCGAATGCATACCGGCGAAGATGCGGTTTTCGCCAAGTTCGAGGCCCCGGCTCGCCATTTCCTGGAACCGCTCCGGCAGCACGTAGGCCATCGTCATCGCGTCGCGCATGGCTTCGGCCTCGTGACCGCTGATATAGCCGCCATCAGTTGCAGGCGTGGTGCTCTCGGCAGGTACCAGAGTCGGATCCACCACGACGCTCGTGCTCCAGCGGTATGGCCGCGCGTATTTGTAGAAACGCTTGGCCGGTTCAGTGGATGCGTTGTTGCCCATGTTGTTGAGCAGGTCGACGACCTGGCCGAAATTGGCGTTGCCGCCACTGCTGCCGACGCCAATGTTGTTGCCGCTGTCGTTGTACAGAACCGTCGTCGCATCCGCCGGAATCGACGTGATGGTCGTGGTCTGCTGCGCCGCCGCGCGCCACGCATTGGTGAGCGGCCCCATGCCATCGGTCACGCTATAGCCTTTGCCGCGCCGGTCGTCGTAGTAGGCCGCATCAGCCTGCGCCTGAGTCCGGTTGGTCGTTTCGTTGACTACGAACTGAATGTTCGCGGCATGCACCGCGCTATTCACGACAGCCCCACCCGGCGTGCCGTCATTCGGTAGCCCTGTCCACGTCGACTGCACGACAGCCGGAAAGGAGCCATTGGCGGGGGCGGAGACGCCCGCATCGACAATCTCGGTCAACGGTTGCCAGATGTCGAGGAATCGCGAGACGACACGCACGCCCGCATTCGTGGCGAGCGTTGCATATCGCGCATCGCCGCGCTGGTTGGTCGCAATCGTGTCGACGAACGCGGGCACGTCGGGAATCGCGGCGTTGTCGACAAAGCCGGGTTCGGCAGGAGGCGCTGGAATCGAGGCTGTCGCCGTTGTCGTCGAAGTATTCGACGCAGTCGGCGTAGGGGAATCATTGCTACCACCGCACGCGGCGAGCGCCGCTACGCTTGCGAGCACCGTGAGGCGCAGAGGGAGAGGGAGGCGGAAATGTGGCATCACGAGACATTGTTGTGGTTGTCGGTGGCGTCGGATTGTGCGGGTGAATTGTTACGTGATTATTGCGACGTATTGCGGCGTATCGCGGCGTATTGCGTACTCCTTGATAGTGGAGAGCATGGCGAGATGGGCAAGCAACGCGCGAAGGCATCGCCGACGCATTTCATGCAGTCGGTGCGGATGCTGGCGTCGGCCTTGGTAGGAGAGCGTGCGGGCCTTCCGCACGCGGGCGGGATGATGATGGTACGTTCGCGAGGCTTTGCAACTCGGACAGGCTGCCTCGGTGCTACTGGATTCAGTGCCCGTGGTGGGCACTCGGGGGAGGCGGTGATGGAAGGTGAATGACTCTCCACGGCTCCTCTATCACCGGGCCCTCCAGGATCGGATGAGACGGTCGGCTCGCAGAAGGTACCACGCAGCTATCCCGATCAACACAGAGTACATGCCACACAGACGCGCGAACGACCAGAACTCGTCAGAATGTTTCATTACGGCTCACCCACAATTACAAAGCATGCTAAAGGCTTTTAATCCACCAGAGGTTTATTCAATGTTGCTTTGGGCGCGAGCCTAAAACCAACCCTTTACCGTCGCAACGCGCCAGACCACAAACATTACGAGGCCTATCGACGCAGCGGTCAATAAAACGAGATCAATCGAGCGCACTAGCTTTTTCATATCAGCGTTGAATCGGAGTTCGACTTCCGCTGCGTCCAAAGCGCGCTTGCGCGGATTGTCGAAGGCTCACTAGCACATCAGTGATGCGAGAAAAGTGCCTTATCCACCGGAGTTTCGGTGGACCCGCGGTGCCCCGATTGCGAATTCACCAGTGGGCCCGAACCGTAGTCGTTACTCGCAGGTACCTGCGCGGACTTGATCGCGTCCGGATAGTGCACCTTCGACTGATGCAGCGTGCCGTTCTGTTCGGCTTGTGTGACCAACGACTCCACCGCGGAACGGGTGACTGGCTGCGCCCATGAGACCGCTGGAATAGCGATCGCGGTCGCAAGGATGGCATGAGCGATAAGTACTTTCATGTGCTGACTCCGTCGTGAATAGGCAAGCGTCGACTGTTGGATCGGCCGACGCTGAGTGCACCGCAGGCGAGAATTGACGTTCGCCTGGTATTCGATGCATGAATATCAAGTTACGCCTGCAACCTTAAAAACCGCTTATCCCACCTCGATATTTCGTCTTTCTTTTTCTTTCTATCATCTTCATCGCGAGGGATTTAGTGTTAAGCGGCAGTTAAGCATTGCTCGACCAGACTTCCCGGCATGGCGATCGAGCCCGCTGCCCGATGTCATCCGCATGGCACGTGGTGGGGGAGCCCTGATGGCCGCCATTTTCTGACCGGTAACTGGAGACTGTGAATGCCGAAACTTCCTGTCGGGCCGATGAGCCCCATGCTCAATAAGGTTCCGACGGTCACCATCACATTCTGGATCATCAAGATCATGTCGACGACGGTCGGTGAGACCGGCGCGGATTATCTCGCGGTCCACGCGGGGCTGGGCGTCGTATTGACGGACGTCATCATGGCGAGTTTGCTGGCCGTGGCACTCATTACGCAACTCAAAACCCGGCAATACGTTCCGTGGATCTACTGGACGACAGTGGTGCTACTCAGTGTCGTCGGAACGCAATTGACCGACGCACTGACCGACGGTCTTGGCGTAAGTCTTTATCTGAGTTCCGCATTCTTTGCGGTGTGCCTCGCTTCGGTGTTTTATGTCTGGTATCGGACCGAGCGAACGCTGTCGATTCAGTCGATCACGACGACACGTCGCGAGCTGTTCTACTGGAGCGCCGTTCTCGTGACCTTTGCGCTCGGTACGGCCGCGGGCGACCTTGCGACAGAAGCGCTCGGGCTCGGTTTCAGCCTTGGCGCTGTGATCTTTAGCATCCTCCTCCTCGCGATGGCCTGCGCAACACAATTCGGCGCAAATCGAGTAACGACGTTCTGGCTCGCCTACATCCTGACGCGGCCGTTCGGTGCGTCGCTTGGTGATCTGCTGTCTCAGTCACGTACATACGGTGGTCTCGGAATGGGGAGCGTATCAACGAGCGTCTGCTTTTTGTTGGTGATCGTCGCGCTCGTTGGCTTTGTCAGCCTCCCGGGAATCCGGTCAGGCCGAACCTGATTTTGGTGCTTCTCAACGAGGTCGGATCCCATTGGGCCGCCTTTTCTCACAGGAGATTCGCAAATGAGATTGTCCAGGTTGTCTGCTGCCTCAGCGGCCGCGCTCTTTTCTGTTGTTGCACTCACTGGTTTGGGCTTTGGACATGGCGACAGTCCGTTCCAGGTCATCGCGGCGGCACACGCTGCGACGACATCGAAGCTAGGCGACCTGTCGCCTTTCAGGGCGATCGTGGTCGACACCGCGAAGTTGGTCGATAAAGGTGATCTAGTCGGCGCGAAGAACCGTATCAAGGATCTGGAAACCTCGTGGGATGAAGCTGAGCCTTCGCTGAAGCCGCGGTCGGCGGCGGATTGGCACGCAATCGACAAAGCCATCGACAATGCCCTCGACGCGTTGCGGGCAAAGACACCCAATCAGGCTAGCTGCAGGCAGGCGCTAGCGCAGGTTCTAACGACGATGGATAGCGTCGGCGCAAGAACCTGAGCAGCTGGATCAAGAGACGTGCGCCCTTATCCGCACCCCGCCGGCAAACCGTGCCATCATGGTGAGCATTCAGCAGACGTTTTCGCGCGGACCGAGGCTGCCTTTGTTGCAAGTGCTTCAGTACCGCACGCTCCGACGCGCAGCATCGACCGGCCGAAGCGGACGCCCAATCGGCGGCTTCCGGCCACTCTGTACCGCCGTGCTGCTTCGTCTACCAGCCGGACGAGGAGGTCATCATGCTCGCAGTTCACAAGGCGGTGTTTCCGGTCGCGGGAATCGACACGCGCTTTCTGCCGGCCACGAAGGCGAGTCCGAAGGAGATGCTGCCGGTCATCGACAAGCCGCTGATTCAATATGCGGTCGAAGAAGCGGTTGCCGCGGGCATTACCGAGCTGATTTTCATCACGGGCCGCGGCAAACGCGTGATCGAAGATCATTTCGACAAATCCTACGAAGTCGAACACGTGCTGCGGGCGCGCGGCCTGCAGAGCCTCGTCGAGTTGGTGCAAAGCATCAAGCCGTCCAACGTCAACTGCATCTATGTTCGGCAAGCCGAGCCGCTCGGTCTCGGTCACGCGGTGTTGTGCGCGCAAAAGCTGATCGGCGACGACCCGTTCGCGGTCGTTCTCGCCGACGATCTGCTCGAGGGAGAGCCGCCTGTTCTCGAGCAGATGGTGCATATCTTCAGCCATTACGATTCGTCGGTGATCGGAGTCGAGGAATTCGAAGCGGACGGCGCCTGCTCGCATGGCGTGATCGGCGGACGACACTGGGACGAGCGCGTGATCAACGTGTCGAGCATCGTCGAAAAGCCTGCGCCGGAAAAGGCGCCTTCGTGCTACGGCGTCGCGGGGCGTTACGTGTTGATGCCGGCGGTATTCGACCATTTGCGCGCGGTGCGGCCCGGCCCTCATGGCGAGATTCAACTGACGCCCGCCATTCATTCGATGCTCGAAGAGGAGCAGGTGCTCGCCTACGAATTTATCGGCAAGCGCTACGACTGCGGGACCAAACTCGGTTATCTGCAGGCGACCGTCGACTTCGCCCTGCGGCATAAGGAAGTGCACGACGCATTCGGGGCGTGGTTGCGCAAGCGCGTAGACGGCGAGACGGGCGCGACGGGCATCACGCATTAGCGGCGCCCATTTAACGACGCAACGGTCTGATCAAATCAGCGCCCGGTAAATCTGTGCGCTGTCGCACACACGCGGGCGCGTCGAATGGTCATGATTTACCGATACACGTCATTTCACTCAAGCCGTGATCCGCAGATGGCAAGCCGGACCCGATTTCGACGGGCATCAACATGGGCGTGCACGTAACGCGCTATATTTGAAGTCTCACTGCGCGATGCGGCGATGCGCTACTTGTCGCGCGAGTATGCGCTGTGAAAGCTTCATCAATCGTTGTGAGCTTTGGTGTTTTTCAATCCCGAGATTATCCGGGCCCGTGTAGGACCGTTGCAGACAGGCCTCGCTCGGGTCTTCCGCTTAACCACGACTTCACAGGACGGCAATATGTCACTTCGTATCAATGACACCGCACCCAACTTCACCGCGCGGACCACGCAGGGCACCATCGATTTCCACGACTGGATCGGCGACCAATGGGCGATCCTGTTCTCTCACCCGAAAGACTTCACGCCGGTTTGCACGACCGAACTGGGCTACATGGCGAAGATCGAGCCGGAATTCACCAAGCGCAACGCGAAGCTGATCGGGTTGTCGGTCGATCCGGTCGAAGACCACGAAAAATGGGCCGCTGACATCGAGGAAACGCAGGGCGCCGCCGTCAAGTATCCGATGATCGGCGACACCGATCTCGCGGTCGCCAAGCTGTACAACATGCTGCCGGCCGACGCAGGCGATACCAGCGAGGGCCGCACCGCCGCGACCAATGCGACCGTGCGCTCGGTTTTCGTCATCGGTCCTGACAAGAAGATCAAGCTGACTCTGACTTACCCGATGAGCACCGGCCGTAACTTCGACGAAATCCTGCGCGTGCTCGATTCGATCCAGCTGACCGCCAAACACAGGGTCGCGACGCCGGTCAACTGGAAGCAAGGGGAAGACGTGATCATCACGTCCGCGGTCACCAATGACGAGGCGCAGCAGCTATTCCCTGGTTTCAAGACCATCAAGCCGTATCTGCGCACCACCAAGCAACCGGGCTGATAGGTGTATTAGGTGTATTGCGGCGGCCGTTCGCGGCCGCCTCGCCGATTTTTCCAAGGGATACAGATGATTTTCCGTCAGCTGTTCGATCCTGTTTCGTCGACCTATACGTACCTGCTCGGCGACAGCGGCGAGGCGGTGCTGATCGATCCCGTCTACGAGCAGGTGCCGCGCGATCAGGCGCTGTTGCGCGAGTTGGGCCTGTGGCTGCTCACGACGCTCGATACCCACGTGCACGCCGATCACGTAACCGGCGCATGGCGCATGCGTTTGCGTTGCGGCAGCGAGATCGGGCTTGCCGGGGTCGTCGAGGCGAAAGGCGTGACGCGACCGCTCGCGCATGGCGATCGGATCGACTTCGGCACGCGTCATCTGAGCGTGCGCGCAACACCCGGCCATACGAACGGCTGCCTGACCTACGTGCTCGACGATCAGAGCATGGCCTTTACCGGCGACAGCCTGCTGATTCGCGGCTGTGGCCGCACCGATTTCCAGCAAGGCAGTCCGCAGCAGTTGTTCGCGTCCGTGCGCGAGCAGATCCTGTCACTGCCGAACGCCTGCCTGCTTTATCCCGCGCACGATTATCGCGGCATCACGGTGACGAGCGTGAACGAAGAGCGGCGCTTCAATCCGCGCCTGGGCGGCGACGTCGACGTCGGCGATTTCGCCGGCTACATGAACAACCTGAATTTGCCGCATCCGAAGCAGATGGCGGTCGCGGTGCCTGCGAACATGCGTTGCGGGCAACCGGAAGGCGGGGCCGAAGTTGCGACCGAAACACCGGATTGGGCACCGTTGACGCTGCGCTTTAGCGGCGTGTGGGAAATCGAGCCGATGGCGCTGCTCGAGCATGGCGCGGCGTTTCAGATCGTCGATGTGCGCGAGGCGCCCGAGTTCATCGATCGTTTGGGTCATTTGCCGGGCGCGAAGCTGGTGCCGCTGTCGCAATTGACGGGGCGGCTCGATGAACTGGATCGCGAGCAGCCGGTGGTCGCGGTGTGCCGGTCCGGCGTGCGCTCGGCGCAGGCGAGCGTGTTGCTGACGAAGGCGGGGTTCGGCAAGGTGGCGAATCTTGCCGGTGGGATGCTGCGGTGGAGGACGGAGGGGTTGCCGGTTGCGTCGGATAGTGTTTGAAGCAGAATCGACGCTGCGGAACCCCCGCAAACTCAGGCTTGGCTTTGCCGACAGTCTCGGCCCTGACCCAAAGCGGCGACAGCTTTCGCATGACCCGCGCTCCGCTGCGCCGAGCGCGTAACCAGCCAGATCCCTGCGCAGACGAGCACCAGCGCGACGAGATTCTTCAATTCCATGATGTTCTCGTTCAGACAGATCGCCGATAGCACGGTACCGAACACGGGCACGAGGAAATTGAAAACCGTAACCTTGCCGACCTGGTTGTATTTCAGCAAAAGACTCCACAACGTGAAGGCCACCGCGGACAGCAAAGCCAGATAGCCCAGCAATGCCACCGATCCCGGCGTGAACGCGTGCAACGAACCACCAGTCGCGTACCCCGCCACAAGCAGAACGACGCCGCCGAAGCCGAGTTGATAGCCCGTCATGACCATGACGTCCATGCTCTGCGAAACGCGCTTGCCGTAAATCGATGCAGCGGAAAGCACGAATGCGGCAACGACGATGAAGCCTTCGCCGAGCAAGGAGAACGCAAATTCAAACAGGCCGTCGCCGAAATTGACGATCACTACGCCGACGAATCCCAGCAGGCATCCAAGGGCCTTGCGTGGCGAGACCTTATCGTTCTTATAGATGAAATGGGCCAGCAGCACGCTGAAGAAGGTCGTCGTCGAGTTCAGGATCGAACCGCGAACGCCGGTCGTGTAGGCGAGACCGATATAAAAGAAAACGTATTGAATGGCCGTTTGCGTGAAGCCCAATAGCATCAGCTGTCCGCTGTTGCGCCGATTCAAATCGAAAACCGGCTTCTTCGAGAAGGCGGCGAGTATCAACAACAGCAGTCCCGCGAGCACGAACCGGTAGCCTGCGAAGATCAGCTTTGAGGGAATATCGTTTTGCGTGATTCCGAGTAAAGCGTAGCCGATTTTAATTGCCGGGTATGAGCTGCCCCAAAGCAGGCAGCATACGGTCGCCAGGATGACGAGCACTTTCGGTTGGGTGAAAAACCGCGCGGAATCGCGCGATCCGGTTATTGCTGAAGGCACGGACATATTTCGAGTGATGTTGTCTTTGTGCACCGTGTGGGCCGGCCACAGCAGTGCTCTTTTATTGCGTATCGCCTTTTTTTGCTTTTCAGTGATATCGCATGAAGGCGTTGTGAAATTATACGCAAATGCAAATGTAATGTCAGGCAACGTTCACTGACGCACATCGGCCATCCAACGAAATGCCACGGGCGACCGGACGTTACGCCGGCTGCTATGTGCGCATCACTGTGTCGGGCGATCTTCCGACCATGCGCTGGCGAGTGGTGCGCACCTTCACACCTGCGGCGCAGGCACCCGTGGGTTCGATCATTCTGCGCCGATCGCGCGATACTCGCCCGCGTGGCTTCACCCGTCGATCGGTCATGATGGAAGCGGACGTCGATTGTCGATCCGCACGCGACCCGTTCGTCGTATAGATGAACCGATCAGATTCGTCGACCAGGAGCACATCATGCGCAAGCACATCGTTTCCATGTTCCTCAGCCTCGATGGCGTCACGCAATCCCCCGGCGCGCCAACGGAAGATCCCAGTGGCGATTTTCGCCTCGGCGGCTGGACCGTCCCTTACGCGGACGAGTCCAGCGGTCAAAACGTGCGCGAGTTACTCGCGCGGCCGTTCGAGTTGCTGCTAGGGCGTTGCACGTACGACATATTCGCGTCGTATTGGCCGCACGTACCGGCCGATTCACGCAGCCGCGGCTTTGCCGACAAGCTCAACCCCGTCGCCAAGCACGTGGCGACGCATCGACCCGACACGCTTGGTTGGCACAACAGTCATGCGCTGAAGGGCGACCTGGCCGAAGCGGTACGCGCGCTAAAACATCAGGACGGTGCCGATCTGTTGACGTTCGGCAGCGGCGACATGGTGCGCCAATTGCTCGCGGCAGGTCTCGTGGACGAACTCCGGCTGCTGATTTACCCCGTCATGCTTGGGCACGGCAAGCGCATGTTCGGCGACGACGCACTGGCGTCCGCCTTCACGCTCGCACACGCGGCGAGCACGCCCCGCGGCGTGCTGACCACTCGCTACACGCGCAACGGCGAGGTGCGCACCGGGACCTTTGAGTAACTCGAATCACGCGCGATGCGGACGGTGCGCGTTGAGCCGCGGACCAACGCTTTCAAACCAGGCACTATTTGTTTCTCACCTCCCGCGCTCGCCTGCCAGTCGTCACCGAATCCGCGAACAGATCGATGACCACCTCGCGCAGCCAGCGATTGCCTTCGTCCTGATGGACCCGCTCGTGCCACAACAAATGGATCGGCGCGGCGGGCAGCGTCATCGGCAGCGCGCGCAGGTTCAGCGAGAACGGCGTGGCCAACTCCAGAGCGAGGCGCTCGGGCACCGTGGCGATCAGATCGGTGCGTTGCAGGATGTAGCCCACGCTCATGAAGTGCGGCACCGTCAGTCGCACCTGACGCCGCACGCCGCGCCGCTTCAGCCATTCGTCCACCTGACCGTGGCCGGTGCCGGCCGACACCACCACCAGATGTTCGGCTTCGCGCCACGCGGAAAGCGTGAGCGGAGTGTCCTCGAGCGGGTGGCCGCGTCTGAACAGACAGACGTAGCGCTGATCGAACAGACGTCGCTGATAGAACCCCCCCTTCAACTGCGGCAACAGGCCGATCGCCAGATCGACGCGGCCGTCGGCCATCTCGTTGCTCAGATTGACGCTCGTGTTGCGTACCGTATTCATCGCGATGCCTGGCGCGACGCGCGACAATCGTTCCAGCAGTGCGGGCAAAAACACGACTTCGCCGATGTCGGTCATACCGATCGTCATGGTTCGCATCGCGCGCAGCGGATCGAAGCCCGTCACCGGATTGAGCGCGGCGTGCAGGGTGGCGAGCGCCTGCGAGACCGGTTCCGCGAGACGCAGCGCGAACGGGGTAGGCACCACGCCGCCGGGCGCCCGCACGAACAGCGGATCGCCCAGCAGGCGGCGCAGCTTCGCAAGCGCATTGCTGACGCCCGGCTGGCTCATGTTCATCTGCTCGGCGACGCTCGCCACGCGCCGCTCCTGCATCAGCCGCTGGAACAGCAGCAGCAGGTTGAGGTCGAGATCGCTCAGTTCCATGGCTTCGGCATGACCTAAGGTCATTCATTTCAGTGATGAAGGAGATTCATTTCATCTTATTGAGCAATGAAGGTCTAGTGCTGAAAATACCGACACGGTATCCGCATGCAGCGCGCCGACCGCGCGTTTCACCGCGACCCGAATCGATAAACCCGAAATCGGAGACACAATCATGACCCGGATGGATCTGAGCATCGCGATCGTCGGCGCTGGCATCGGCGGCCTGACCCTGGCGCTCGCACTACGCGAGCATGGCATCGATGCGCAACTCTACGAGCAGACCGACGAGTTGCGCGAAGTGGGCGCGGCAGTCGCACTGTCGGCCAACGCGACGCGCTTTTACGAGCGCATGGGACTACGCTCCGCGTTCGAAAACGTGTGCGCGGAAGTGCCCGGGCTGATCTATCGTGACGGCCGCAGCGGCAGTGTCATTGGACATCATCGCGGCATGCCCAGCTATCGCGAGCAGTTCGGTGGCTCGTATTGGGGCGTTCATCGCGCCGATCTGCAGGCGGTGCTGTCGAAGGCCGTCGGTCTCGAGCACATCAATCTCAGCCATCGGCTGGTCGATCTCGTGCAGCATCCCGATCGCGTGAGCCTCGCGTTCGACAACGGTCGACGCATCGACGCCGATCTCGTGATCGGCGCCGACGGTGCACGCTCGATCACGCGACGCTGGATGCTCGGCTACGACGACGCGCTGTATTCCGGCTGCTCGGGCTTTCGTGGCATCGTGCCGGCCGAGCGCATGGACCTGTTGCCCGATCCGGAGACGATCCAGTTCTGGGTCGGCCCCGGCGGCCATCTGCTGCATTATCCGATCGGCGACAAGGGCGATCAGAACTTCCTGCTGGTCGAGCGTCATCCGTCGCCGTGGCCGTCGCGCGACTGGGTCATGGAGTCTACCGAGGGCGAGCAGCTGCGCCTGTTCAAGGACTGGCATCCGGCCGTCGTGCAGATGATCACGGCCGTGCCGATCAGTCAGCGCTGGGGCCTGTTTCACCGTCCGCCGCTCGGCCGCTGGAGCAAAGGTCGCGTGACGCTGATCGGCGATGCCGCGCATGCGCTCGTGCCGCATCACGGCCAGGGCGCCAACCAGTCGATCGAGGATGCCGTGGTGCTGGCTGCGCAACTGGCCAAGGCGGGCCCTGGCAACTGGCGGGAAGCGCAGGAAGCCTACGAGCGTCTGCGCCGGGGCCGCACGCGCAAGGTGCAGTACGCGTCGATCACCACCGCGGACGTGCTGCATCTGCCGGACGGACCCGCCGCGCAGGAACGCAACGCGCGACTAGGTGCGCGCGATAGCATGCTGCATCACCTCGACTGGATTCACGACTTCGATGCGCTCGCGCAGGAGCCGAGCGAGCGGCAAGGCGGCACGTGGCTTTGAGCCTCTGTGTGAGGCTGCAATAGAGAGACGCTTGGTCGCATGCTGATGCCAGACGCCGCGATCCTTCAATGTGGAGGATCGCGGCGCGAGATGATGCTCGATGGCGAGAAGACCAATGAGTCAACCAACGAAAGTGGGCGCTAAAGCATCCGGGTGCCGGTAAGCAGATTCGACATGCGACTGGTGATGGTCTCGACGATCTGCTCAACCGAAAGGTTTGCTGTATCGATAACCAGATGCTCCGATTCCCATGCATCGTATTGACGTTCCAGCACGTTCTTCCATGTCGGCAGTTGGTGGCCGGGGATATCCGCCCGTCGCTTCTCGATCCTCAGACGGTGCGTCGTCGTATCGGAACAGGTCAACTCGATTTCGAAGATGCCCACACTCGCCTCCTGCGCGACCTTTCTCCAGCCACTACGCGTCACATGCAAGCCATTGACCGAGTCCGCGACGACGGTCGAGCCGAGGCGCAAATTATCTTTCGCCACCGCATATCCGGCCAGATAGCCGGCGGGTCCGATATCCGTTGCGTCCCCTACGCCCGCAATCAAGGCCTGTTCCAACGTATCGATGCGCAGATAAACGGCGGCGAGGTTGCGAGCGAGTATTTGCGCTACCGTTGTCTTTCCCGTTCCCGGTAGTCCTCCAAAGGCAATCAGCAATTTCGATCTCCTCCTCTGAAATGTTTGAGCCAAATGGTGTCGGCACCTGCAACGTGGTTCAGCGTTCCGGTCATTGAGCGTGAAACGCGTTACTATCTTGCCGCAGTTCTCCCAGCTTGAGTGAGGCGGATGCTGATAGGCCGACTCATTCATTCACCTGTTATATGCGGCGAGCATTTGCCATTGCTCCCGAAACATTCGTACTCCCACTTCGCTTTTTGTATGTGGGGAATTCGCCGCGACGATACCGGATCAGGACGTGCAATGAGCACTCAAAACGCTTCGCTCGACTTTACGGCCTCGTCGATCAAAACGGCGACGGCTCGAAATGCCGGTTTCGACGCGTTGCGGGCTTGCCTGACGTTGCTCGTCATATTTCATCACTGCGCCATTACGTACGGCGCTATCGGCGGGTGGTACTACCATGAGGTAGCGCCGAGCAAATCGCTCGACTCCGTGGTGTTGGTACTCTTCTGCACGGTCAATCAGGCGTTCTTCATGGGCTTGTTTTTTTTCCTCGCGGGCCACTACACGTCGGCATCCATCGATCGCAAGGGGCCGGGCCGCTTCATAGCCGACCGCATTCTGCGGCTTGGAGTGCCCTTACTCGTATATGGTTTTCTGATCGGGCCAGTGACAATCGCTTTAGCGCAGGTTGGCCGAGGCCACTCGTTTACTGGAACGCTGATGTATCTGCTGGGAAAAGGTACATTCGAAAACGGTCCCATGTGGTTTGCCCAGGCCTTATTGATGTTCAGTGTTGCTGCCGCGCTCTGGAACATTGCAGTTCCTCGTTCCGCCGAATACAAGCCAGAACGGTCGGATCGGGGACTACTCCCGTCCAACAAGACGCTGTTCGTTGCGGCATTGCTTACGGGTATGGGCGCGCTCGCATTGCGGTCGAAATGGCCCGTGGGGATCAACGTATGGGGTCTTCAACTCGGGTACTTCGCAAGCTATGTCGTGTTATACGCGGCGGGTTGCTGCACAGCCCGGTCGAACTGGATCGAACGTGTACCGGAACGGCAAGTCGGGCTATGGTGGCGCGTCACCCTCATCACGTTGCCGATATTGCCGCTCGTCTACTTTCTTGGCGGGCACCTTTCTCAATTGCGAGGACGTCCGCTCGCAATCGTCTACGCGTTGTGGGAGCCCTTTGTCGCGTGGGGAACGATATTGTTTCTCGCAAGTACTTTCCAACGACGCTTCGGCAAACTGATTGGCGTCTGGCAGCCACTGTCGCGACGTGCCTACACGATCTACATCATCCATCCGCCCGTACTGGTCGCCGTCGCGTTGGCGTGGAGAAATGTACCGGCAGCCCCGCTGCTGAAGTTCGCAATTACAGGTAGCGTCGCTTGCGCGTCGTGCTATTTGCTTGCTGGTCTTTTGCTTCGATTGCCAAAACTGGCATCGATACTGTGAAAGATGGATTGCCGTGTCGCGATCATTTTCAGGCGATGCCTGAATGGCGGTCGACGACGGCCATGCGCTGATGCACGGCGTCGGGTAACGGCAACGCGCGACCTACCGGCTCAGCGGCGTCTCGGGCGAGCCGTAACTCCGTGAGTCCACACGTTGCCTGGAAAGCCGGCGCGTAGTTACCGGTGGCGAAACGTCGAATAGCGACAGCAAGAGACCGCACCGATCGGTCTCGGTCGTATCAGGTAGCGCCTGCCATCCGGGAAACTGGGCGTCGGTCGCAATTACACGTACGCCCCCGCGATTGGAGCGCTTGGTGTTTGCGCTCATTCGCGGCTGACCTGTCATCCTTACCAGCGGTTAGTGGCCGGTAGCGGCCGGCGACACCACGCTCGGGGTTGCCAGCGTGTTGTTGGTCTTGGGAGCCGGGGCGCTGTCGGACGTCGAGCCGGTGTTGTTGCTCGGCAGGCCCGAGTTCGGCGCTCTGGCGCCCATGCCACTGTCCGAGTTGGTGGCGCCAGGCATGCCGTAGCCGCCCGTGGTTGCGCCGTTCATCTGATTCGACGGACTCGCCGTGCTGCCGGCGGTGCCGGTCGAACCGCTGCCGTTCTGGCCTCCGGCCGCCTGCGCATAAGCGCCGCCAGACAGCGAGAGTGCGGCGACGGCCGCGACTAATGTGATGGTTGCCTTGTTCATGATCCGCCCCTCCTTAATTGAACTGGAAGATAGACGCAGACAGTTGCCGCCTGCGCTACTGGAGCGCCGCAATCAGCGTGCCGCGTGCTTTTGTAGTACCGAAACGACCGGCATCACACGGAGCGGGCCGTATTAGTTACGCGGTTCAGCGGCGCCGCCCCGGGCAATTTCGACGCCGGCCGCGGGCGGGTGCTTTCATCAAGGAGAGTTCAGCCATTTCGATCGCACGAGATCGGCTGCGAAATAAGCCCCTCTCCACCGGAATAAACCCCGCGCCGTCCTCGTTCATTGACCGTGAGGTCCATTGGGCAGAACAAGGAGTGCGGTCATGAAGTCTCTTCTCGCTATATTCGGCGTTGTCGCATGCGGCGCGGCCGTCGCGACTCTCATGTCATGCGGCGGCGGCGGCGGAGATGGCGGCGGTGGCTCGAGTTCGAACAGCGCAAGCCAGCTCATCCAGTCGTCGTTCACGGCGACCACCCTCGTATCCGATGGCGCGGTGCCCGCTGCACACACCGACGCAAATCTGAAAAACCCTTGGGGCGTCGCCTTCAATCCCAAAGGATTCGTCTGGGTCGCGGACAACGGCTCCAATGTCGCGACGCTCTATGACGGCAATGGCGTGCCGCAATCGCTGGTCGTCACGATACCCGATGGCAAGAACGGTTCGGCATCGCCCACGGGCATCGTTTTCAATGGAACACAAAGCTTCCGCGTCACGGAAAACGGCAAGTCTGGAGTCGCTGCATTCATTTTCACGGGCGAAGGCGGCACCATCACCGCATGGGCGCCCGCGGTCGGGCCGACCAATGCGTTCGTTATGTACGACGATGGCACGGGCGGCGCCGTCTACAAGGGTCTCGCGCTCGCTGCGACGAGCAACGGCAACTTCCTCTACGCGACGGACTTCCACAACAACAAGATCGACGTCTTCGATACCACCTTCACGAAGGTCACGATGCCCGGCGGCTTCACGGACCCGGCGATTCCAGCCGGCTTTGCGCCGTTCGGCATTCAGGCGATCGGCTCGAATCTGTTCGTCACCTACGCGATGCAAGACACAGCCAAACACGACGATGTCGCGGGCGCGGGACTCGGCATGGTCGACGTGTACGACACCTCGGGCAACCTGAAGCAACGCTTCGCGACAGGCGGTCCGTTGAATGCGCCGTGGGGCATTGCGCAAGCGCCCGGAAACTTCGGCTCGATGGGCGGCGCGATCCTGATCGGCAATTTCGGCGATGGCATGATCAATGCGTTCAATGCATCGAGCGGCCAGTCGATGGGGCAGATCAGTGGGCCGAACAGCAGTCCGATCGTCGAACACGGCTTGTGGGGCATCGCGTTCGGCAACGACCTCAGCAATCAGCCTTCCAGCACGCTCTTCTTTGCGGCAGGGCCGAATGACGAAGCCGATGGCGTCTACGGACGAATCGATCTGAATACGACGTCGAGTTCAGGCACGACCACGGGGACGAACACAGGTACAAGTGTGGGCGGAGGGATGAGCATTGGCATGTAACGCTGAACGCGCTATAGATAGGCGCCGCCCTCGATGCGAGGGCGCCGCCCTCGATGCGAGGGCTCAACCCGCGAGAGCGGGATCAATCTCGTTGTGTGTCAGACCGAATCCCGCCATGCGAGCGCGATGGTCCGGTGAGCCCAGATAGGAACGAAGCGCCTTGTCTACCGCCTGGATCAGCTCGCTGTTTCTTCTATTGAACGAGAATGCCCCGGGCGGAGGCTTTTGCTGCTTGCCCTTCATTCCCGATTCGTGCTCAACGGCTTCGAGCTTTGAACCTCCGATCCGGTTCGCAACTATCCGATTTCCCAAGGCCGTGCTCGCATACGCATCGATGGCGCCACAGAGAACCGCTTCGATAGCGTCGGCCTGATGCTCGAAGACGGCTATCTGGTGTTCGCTCACGCCTGACGCTCTCGCTGTATCGTGCTGCACCTGTCCGGCTATGATGCCAAGGCGCGCATCCGCGCGTTTGGCAAGTGACACGTAGCTGTCGAGCGCTTTCGGGTTGCCGGTCCGAACCAGAAAGCCGTCTGCGATTCCCCACACCGGGATGCTGAACGCAACCCTGTTTGCGCGTTCACGAGTGACGAAGAGCGGAACGTTCATATCCCACCTGCCTGATTCAACGCCGGGTAAGAGTTCACTAAACGACGTCGGACGATGCTCGATCCGGGTTACGCCGATCGTCCGAAGAACCGCGTCGGCCAGATCGATGTCGGCACCCGTGGCAATACCACTTGCTTCCGTCCAGCCGAATGGCGGTTCTTCGATGTACGCAATCGTTACCTTCATCGCCGAGTCTCGCGAACTGGGAACGGCCATCAAATCCAGGACCGATTGCTAGCGATTCTACTTATATGCGCGGTTGTCGCTGTTTGACCGTGCTCTGCCCGATCAAGCGCGAACGGCTGGGCTTGCTGAAAATGACCGTCGCGGATCTCGTTGAAGCGAACGCGGTTATGCTTGGACCGGGCGCGACGCCCAAGGACGTTGGCTGGATTCCGCGGCATCGCTACGGAAACGCACCCACTTCTTCCTGTTACTTAATGGTCACAATCCTTTTACGCACTGCTTCGGGCGCGCCGGCAGTCGCTCGACGAAATATTTTTCGCGCTCGCCACAATATTCGCGCGTCTGAAACGTCTTCAGGCGCATGGAACCGCCACGCACCTCGCACCCGATGACCGACCGAGACAGCGACATCACCGCGACCGTGGTGCGTGAGCGCACGAGGCTCGTCAATTTCATCCGGCGTCGAATCCGCGACCCGGACGACGCCGAGGACATCCTGCAGGATGTGTTCCACGAATTCGTGCAGGCTTACCGGCTTCCCGCTCCGATCGAACAGGCGAGCGCCTGGCTTTTTCGTGCCGCACGTAATCGCATCATCGATCGTTTTCGCAAGAAGAAAGAGCAGCCCCTGACGGATCTGTCCGACGCCGAGGACGACGCCAGCAGCGAGTATCGCCTCGACCTCGCGCTACCGGCGCACGATGCAGGTCCCGAAGCCCTCTATGCACGCGCTCTGTTGCTCGAGGCCTTGCAGGATGCACTCGATGAGTTGCCGCCGAATCAACGTGAGGTATTCATCGCGCACGAGTTGGAAGGGCGGTCCTTCAAAGACATGGTGGCGCAAAGCGGGGTCACGCTCAATACGCTGCTCGCGCGCAAACGCTACGCGGTGCTGCATCTGCGCGCCAGACTGCAGGCCATTTATGACGAACTGGATATTTAGAGGAGTCGACGGATGAAGTTTCGAATCAGGTGTATGGGTAAAGCGCTGCTGGTGCTGGTCGCAATTGGCGTGCTCGGGTGGGTGGTCATGACGCTATGGAATTGGGTGATTCCGGCGCTATTCGTTGGCGCCCGTGCGATCGACTACGCACATGCGTTGGGCTTGCTGGTTTTGAGCCGGATCCTGTTTGGCGGATTCCGCGGACATGGAGGCTGGCGCGGACGGCGTCACTGGCGCAAATGGGAAGCGATGACGCCTGAAGAACGCGAGCGTTTTCAGACGGCGTGGCGATCGGGCCGCGACCCGCGCACGGGAGACTGAACATGCGCGACAAATCGACCGGCGACTGCAAACAGGAGCCGGGCGTGATTGCGCCCGTCGTCGACCTGAAACGCTGCGAAGGCAAGGGCGATTGCGTGGAGGTCTGCCCCGAGAATGTGTTCGAGATCCGGCGCATCGATGAGGTTGACTATCTCAGTCTCGATCTGATGCATCGCCTCAAGCTACGCGTGCATCGTATGAAAGTCGCCTACACACCGAACGCGCACGCCTGCCGGTCGTGCGGTCTTTGCGTGACGGCATGCCCCGAACACGCGATCAAGCTGGCCAGAACGGCATAGCTGGCGTCACATGTTTTCGCTGATGGCGGTAGGGCAGCACGGGCCGCATAACGTGGTGGTCGGTCGGTGCATACGTCATCAGCATGATCGACCTCGTCAAGGAGCGCACATGGCTTCATCAACCACAGACCTTCTGCGACGGCTTCACGAACAGAGCCAGACAGAAGTGATAGCCCGCGCACGCGCGCAGTTCCAGGGATCGAGTGAGGAGTTTCTGACTCTCGCGGAGGAATACGAAACGCTCGTACCTCGCCTGCGTGGACGGTTTCTCGAAACGCTCGGGCTATCTAGCGAGGACTTCGAATCCTCGCAATGCACTCCTTTGTCGTTAGCCGTGTCAGCGGAAACGGGCCGGTTTTTGCGCAACATGGTGCTTTCGCACAAACCAGCTCGAATTCTCGAACTCGGCAGTTCCTGTGGCGTGTCCACGTTGTATTTCGCCGAGGCTCTTCGCACGTTGGGCAGTGGCATGGTCGTAGCAACGGAACGCGATGCTGATAAGTGCGCACGACTTCGGACCCATGTCGGAATGGCGGGCGTAGGCGCTTATGTCGACGTGCGGGAGGGCGATGTATTCCAGACCGTCGCCGGACTGGACGGCACTTTCGACATGGTATTTATCGACGTATGGGCCGACACCTATCTGCCTCTGTTCAAGCAGATCGAGCGCCTGCTACGCCCCGGATCTATCGTCCTCGCCGACAACATGTACACAGCCGAGGACGCCGTTCGGCCATACAAGCGCTATCTCGACGACGATCCGCGCTTTTCGACCACGACGCTGGACTTTGAATCGGGAGTCGAATTTACGGTCGTCGTGTCATCAGGCTGATGAAGGAGTGGACGCGGTCCGGAAGCCGGTTCATGTGCCATTCAATTGGCGGGTACCGACGATGCGATGTTCGGTCCGTGTCATAAGCGATTAATCAATGGCGCTCCGCGGCGTTGACGCATGTCCAGGAGTGGCGCGAGCGCAGCCCCGTCTCACTCAGAAAGAGCCCGGACCCGCCGCGATGCCGCACGCATCCGTTGGCACTTCTGTTCTTCTAACCATTGCAGCGATTCCTGCACGACCTCGGCCGGGACCTCGCTGAATGACGCGTCGCGAATCAGTGCCGCGCTTGCGGCAATGTCGTTGAACTGCCCCAGCTTGTCCTGCACGGATGTCAACTGCCTGATGGTGCGACCGCGTCCGCCTTTGATAACGGGTTGAAAAAACTCGAGCAGGTACCTCAGCTTTTTGCCCGCCTTTCTAACATCGTGAAGGTGCTCTTCATGAGTGTCCTCGCTACGCGCCGCGCGTCTGCTGCGCTTTTGAAGTGTGCGCTTCGCCAGAAGGACGCGCTTCTCGGCGAACGCCCGAATGGGTAGACCGTCGCAGCGCGACAGCAGTGTGGTTTGTGCGCGAAGCAGGACATCGTTCAGGAACGCCTCGACATCGTCGCTTTTGATCATCGTCTGGCTATGCTCCACCGCCTGCGCGCGCTTCTCGCGCGCTGCGGCCACGAGCAGTTCGATCGAGGCGTTGGACTCCTGGGCGGCTCTGAGCAGATCGCCTGCGATGTCCCAGTCGCGCGTTCCGCCTGCCACGGCCGCGAGACGCTTGAATTCTTCGGTGGCTTGCGCGGTCGATTCCTCTCCGAGGTATGGGGAGTACGCCCAGTACAAAGCCCGAAGCTTTCTGAAAGCGACGCGAAGCTGATGAAACCCTTCTGCATCGCTCTGCGTGGATAGTTCTTTTGCCCTTTGCACGGCTTCGGCCACAACCGGCGCCGCCAGCGACGAGAAGGTACTGGCAATTGAACTCGTCTTGGAGAGTGAAGAACCGGTCGTCCGGCGGTTGACTTTGAAGAGAGTGTTTGGCCGTGGCAAGGACCAGTCACCATCCATATCCATTGCAGCCTCGCGTCGGACAGAAAATATTCGTGCTCAGACCTTACCACACAGAATTCGAACGCTGCGATTATGACGCGCCGATGACACACTTTTAAAGTGCCGCGCGGCTACCGTTTTTTCTACTCGAAAACATCACCGGTTTTTGCGGTTCTGTATTAGGATACGCAACTATGTCTAGCGCCGCCCGATCCGCTGCCGCGCCGTGCGCACCTTGAGAATTGCTCGGGCATAAGTAGGAGTTCGGCTTGAAGAAACGCGCCACCGTGATTTGTCGCAGAGGTAAGCGAATCCTCCTGGTCGCACGAAGTCCATCGAAGTGGGCTTTGCCTGGTGGGATTCTCAAGCGCGGAGAACATCGCACGGACGCCGCACTTCGAGAACTCAAGGAAGAAACTCAATTGTCCGGGAAGTCAGCGAAGCACCTCTTCGACTTCCGAGGCAAGCAGAAGCACCATCACGTGTTTTCCTGCGAAATCCCGAATCGCGCCAAAGCTCGCCCGAGTAACGAAATATCCAGGTGTCGCTGGGTTCACATGGACGACCTCCGTCGCATGATGACCAGCGGGCCGACGACCGATATCGTGAAGCTGATGCGGCGCATGAAATAGTCTGGATATCCAACGGGACACCCGGTGTCCTGCTGCGCCAGGTCTTACCGATTGCACTGCCAGAACCTAACCGAGCGAGACCGGCATCCCAGTTTCGCCCGGAATTCCAAAAGCCCGAAAACTACGCCGCCAACTTGAGCGCCTGGGCAAAATCCGCAATCAGGTCATCGATATCTTCGATGCCCGCCGACAGCCGCAGCATGCCGTCGGAAATGCCCATCGCCTTGCGCGTTTCCGGCCCGGCTTCGAAAAAGATCGTCGGCGCGACGGGGATGATCAGTGTGCGCGTATCGCCGAGACCGGTCGCCTTGACCGGCAGCTTGAGCGCGTTGACGACTTCGACCATCCGATCCGCGTTGAGCAATTCGAACGACAGCAGCCATGACGCGCCCTTGAACAGCGTCTGTGCGATCTCGTACTGGGGATGGCTCTTCAGGCCTGGATAGAACACGTTGCCGATCGCTTCGTGCCCTTCGAGAAACTGCGCGAGTGCGAGCGCGTTGCCGCTGCTTTGCTTCACGCGCAACGCGAGCGTTTCAGCGCCCATCGCGATCGAATGCGCCTGCTCGGACGACAATGACGCCCCCATGTCTCGCAGGCCCTTCTTGCGAATCTGCAGAAGCCCCTGATCCTTCGCCGGCGAGCGCCGATAGTCGTCGGCGATATTCGGATAGGCGCTCCAGTCGAACAGGCCCGTATCCGTCACCGCACCGCCGAGCGCGGCGCCATGACCCGCGATAGTCTTCGTCAACGAGTTGATGACGAGGCTCGCGCCGACCGCCTTCGGCTTGAACAAGGCGGGCGAGGTGATCGTGTTGTCGACGAAGTACACGATGCCGCGCTCCCGGCACACGGCACCGATACCTTGCAGGTCGGGAATCTGCGTGCCCGGATTCGCGATGGTTTCGACGAACACCATGCGCGTATTCGGCCGGATTGCGTTCTTCACGTCGTCGGCGTTGCACGCGTCGACGGTCGTGACTTCGACGCCGAGCGCGCGCAACGTGCCGAACAGACTGTTGGTGTTGCCAAACACGTAACGGCTCGATACGAGATGATCGCCCGCGCGCAGCAGCGTGAGGAACGTCGCGGTGATGCCGGCCATGCCGGTGCTGAAGCAGACCGTGCCGACGCCTTCTTCGAGGCTGGTGATCTTGCGTTCGAGCGCGGCGGTCGTGGGGGTGCCCTGGCGCGCGTAATTGAAGCCGCCTTTCTTCGTGCCCTGGAACACGCCGATCAAGTCCTCGACGCGCTCGAAACCATATTGCACGGACGTATGAACTGGCTGACGCAGGGCGCCGTGCTCGGTGCCCGCGATTCTGTCGCCGTGAACGATGCCAGTGGTGAAACCTTGCTTGTCCATTCCTTCTCCGCTTTTTCAGATCGATTGCTCCGACCGATTATCGCCTGTAACCGTGCGCCCGCGAAGTCTTTGGCGCCCCGCCGGGCGGCGCCGGGCACCCCGAATGGGCGAATTCCACCCGGCGATGTCGCGCGGCCGGCAGTGTTCCCCGGACCCCGACAGACGGCCGACGAGGTTGCCAGCTTGCCGGCGTCCGACTACCTTTTCCGTGAACGCAAGGTTTTTGCCAGCAAAGCGTACGCCTTCTCCGGGGTCGACTAGCCCCGGTGGCACGAACAGACCCTGGTCACTGCCGACCAGCACGGGAGCGAACATGGCCAACCCGGATCATCCCGGTAGCAAGCCGAAGACGGCGCACGTCATCGCCGCGCAAGCGAGCCCGTGCGACGAACTCGTCATCCGCTCGCAGCCCACCAGGATCGACCGCCCGTGCCAGCGCAAGCGGCTCGCGCTCGCGGCGACGATCGCTGGTTCGAGCATGGCGTTCATCGATGGCTCCGTCGTCAACGTCGCGCTGCCGTCGATTCAAAGCGAACTCGGCGCGAGCGTCGCGGCGATGCAGTGGGTCGTCAACGCGTATCTGCTGTTTCTCGGCTCCCTCGTGCTGGTCGGCGGATCGATGGGCGACCTGCTGGGACGGCGCACGGTGTTCATCGCGGGCGTCGCGCTTTTCACGCTGGCGTCGGCCGCTTGCGGGTTTGCACCGAATGCGTTTGCGCTGGTGGCCGCGCGCGCGGTTCAAGGGATCGGCGCGTCGCTGCTCGTACCCAGCAGCCTCGCGATCATCGGCGCGGTGTTCGATGACGCAGCGCGAGGGCGGGCGATCGGCACCTGGGCGGGGGTCGGCGCGATCACGTCGGCGGTGGGGCCGGTGGCGGGCGGCTGGCTCGTCGACGCATGGTCGTGGCGCGCGATCTTCTTCCTGAACGTCCCGCTCGCGGCGCTGACGATCGCGCTCGCCATCGTGGCGGTGCCTAACAGCCACAAGCCCGATGCGCCTCGACAGCTCGACTGGCCCGGCGCGCTCACCGTGGCCGCGGGACTCGCCGCGCTCACGTTCGGCCTGACCGAGGCAGCGGCGCGTGGCTTCGCGCATCCGCTCGTATTCGGTTCGATTGGAGCGGGCGTGCCGATGCTCGCGGCATTCCTGATCATTGAAGCGCGCAGCCCTAACCCCATGGTGCCGCTCGAGCTGTTTCGCTCGCGCGATTTCATGGGCGCCAACCTCGTCACACTGCTGCTTTACTTCGGCCTTGGCGGCGCGTTCTTCTTCCTGCCGTTCACGCTGATCCGCGCGCATGGCTACACCGCGACCGAAGCGGGCGCGTCGCTGTTACCGGTGCCTTTCATCATCGGTTTGCTGTCGCGCTTCACTGGCGGTCTGACGAGCCGCTTCGGTCCGCGCGCGCTGCTGACCGTTGGCCCGGGCGTCACCGGAATCGGCTTCACGTTGCTGGCGCTGCCGTTCGTGCGCGGTAGCTATTTGACGGGGTTCTTCCCTGCGCTCGTCGTGCTCGGGCTCGGTATGACGATCACCGTCGCGCCGCTCACCACGACCGTGATGGGCGCGGTGCCGAGCGACCGCACAGGGGTGGCGTCCGGCATCAACAACGCCGTGGCGCGGGTGGCGGCCCTGCTGGCGATCGCGGTGCTCGGTATCGTATTCGTGTGGTCGCACCAGGCGGCACTATCGGCGCGCCTCGACGAACTGCACGTGACGCAAGATGCACGCCAGAGCGGGCAACTGCTGGCGCCGGTCGAGCACGGCGGAACGACCGCGAGCGCCATGCATCCGCCGCGCGAGACAGCCGTGGCGCGCGCGCAAGCCGACGCGATCACCGACGCGCTGCGCGCCGTCGCGCTCGTCTGCGCCGCGTGTGCGTTCGCCGGAGCGGGGCTTGCGACGGCCACCATCCAGCCCCTGAAACGGCCGGCGACAGCGCGCGCGGAGTGAGCTACGAAACTCAGTGGTGAACGGGCCGCACCGCTGATCCCGTCGGCCGGATCACCGCGGCCGCTCGCGCCTCGATTCTTGCCGCGGACGAAGTGGGTTGGGGTGGATTGGTTGCGCTGTCGTACCCGTTCATCTGTTCATCGATGATGAAGTCCGCGATTCTCATCGCATCCATCGAGTTGCCGTCCACGTCGTACCACTCGCGAATCGCGCGATTGACTTTGGTTAGCGCGGTGACGGCAAGCAGTATCGCGTCGGTCTCGGTGATCTTGCCTTCGAGATCATCTGCGAGGTAATCCGCAACCCGTAGAGCCGCGTCGATCAGATTGCTGTCGTCGCTCAAGTCCGTCAATACCGCATGAACCACTGTGAGGCAAGCATCTTTGCGTGCAAGTGCGATGTCTGTCATGAGGCTCTCCAGAGTCGAGGGAACGGGTTAGCGAACTGAGGCGTTGCCTTTACCAGCGCTGGTGAACGTGAGGCGCGATATGGTGCTGATAGACTTCCCGGGCGCGTTGCATGACCTCGTCGGACAGCGGCGCAAGGCTTGCGGCCGACACGTTCGACGCCGCCTGGGCCGCGTTCTTGCTGCCGGGAATGATGACGGAGACGGCCTCGTCCATCAGGATCCAGCGCAGAGCCAACTGCGCCATGGAGGCACCCACAGGTACCAGGCCGCGCAATTCGTCGACGGCCTTCAACGCGACGTCGTAGGGGACGCCGGAGAAGGTTTCGCCGACGTCGAACGCCTCGCCATGCCGATTGAAGGCGCGATGGTCGTCCGCCGCGAAAACCGAATCCGCGGACATCTTGCCCGTGAGTATGCCGCTAGCCAGAGGCACTCGCGCGATGACCGCCACGTCTTTCTTTTGCGCCTGCCTGAAGAACAGATCGTCAGGACGTTGACGGAACATGTTGTAGATAATCTGCACCGAAACTACGTTCGGATATTCGATCGCCTTCAGCGCTTCTTCCACCTTTTCGACCGACACGCCGTAGTAGCGGATCTTGCCTTTGGCGACGAAGTCGTCCATTGCGTCGAATACCTCGGGACGGTAGTAGACCTCCGTCGGCGGGCAATGCAGCTGGACCAGGTCGAGCGTATCGACACCCAGGTTCGACAGACTCCGGTCGATGAAAGCTTCGAGCTCGCTCTTGTTCAGATAGCCGCTGGTCACATGCGGGTCGAGTCGGCGACCGAGCTTCGTGGCGACGATCGGACGTTCGCCGCCTCGTTGCCGCAGTACGTCCCGGATGATCCGTTCCGAGCGACCGTCGCCGTAGACATCGGCCGTGTCGATGAACGTGACACCGTTATCGAGCGCGGCGTTTAGCGCGGCCTTGGCGTCATCTTCCGCAACGCTGCCCCACGAACCGCCGATCGCCCATGCCCCAAAACCGATTTCGGACACATTCCAACCGGTACGGCCAAATTTTCTCGTCGAAAGCGTCATTTGGATGCTCATCCTCTATTTTTTTTGCGGAGTTACGTCGCAGGTGCTGGATCATTCCTGCGGGAGTGCCGGCGACCCTTGTACATAGTGTAGCAAGTGGTCAGGGCCGTTGAAGTGGTGTGTGCGTGGGGGCGGAGTCGATGATCGCCCGCGCGATGCGATGAAGTATGATTTCCGTGACATCCAAGCTGTCGTTCCGACAACAGGACGTGAAACCCGGATAAAGGTGACGTAATGACAGGCAACGCAGGTTCGGGCGGCAGCGCGAACGACGGCCGCGGCGGCCCGCGCGAGGAGCGCACAAGTGCACGGATTCCGGCCATCGCGCCGTCGCAAACCGCGCTTATCGTCATGCACTACCAGACCGACATTCTCGGACTCTTTCCATCGGTGGCGCCGGCGCTGCTCACCAATACGCGCAGGTTATGCGACGCGGCCCGGAGCAAAGGCGTCGGCGTCTATTTTGCCAATCTCCGTTTCAGTCCGGGCTATCCGGAAGTCAGCCCGTTGAACAGGAATGGGCAGGGAATCAAAAGTCTCGGCCTGTTCCTCGAAGACCGCACCGCGCCAGAGCTGGGCCAGCGGGCCGACGAACCGCTCGTCATCGCGCATCGTGCGAGCGCGTTTTTCGGCACCGATCTCGAGGCGCAACTTGCCGGGCAAGGTATCGATTCGCTGATCATGGTCGGTATCGCGTCGACGGGAGTCGTGCTTTCCTCGGTCGCCTACGCGAGCGACGCGGACTTCCGCCTGTATACGGTCAAGGATTGCTGTTACGACCCGGACCAGGTGGTACATGAGCATCTGTTCTCCACCGCATTCGATTCACGCACGACGGTGCTGTCACTCGCGGATGCGCTGCTGCTGCTCGAGTAGACCGCCATGCCCACTCCACTCAGTCCCGCCAACTGGCTAACCGCCCGCCGCGATGCCGAAACCGGCATCGAGGGCCTGCGCGCGCACTCGGCGCCCAGCTGCGCGACGCGCCGCTCACCGGCGATGCCGCGGCGTCGCCCGCGATCGCGCGGGTGCGCGAACTGTTGCACGAACATATGGACGGCAACCTCGGGCTCGACGAACTCGCCGAAGCTGCCGGCATCGACCGGTTCCGGTTGACGCGTCTGTTCCAGCGCGCGTTCGGCACGTCACCGCACGCGTATCTGGTGCGCGTGCGGCTGCGGGCCGCGCGGCGCCTGCTCGCAACCGGTCACACTCCCGCGCAGGTCGCCGCCGAAGTCGGCATTGCCCATTAAATCCATCTTGGCCGCTGGTTTCGTCGCGCGTACCGGATGACGCCGGCGGTGTACCGGCAGATGTGCACAAACGTTCCAGACTGATCGCGCGGCATCGTCGATCATGAGCGGCTCAACGAGAGTCATCATGTTCGATACCAAAGTGGCGCTGATCGTGCGCAGCGATCTCGCGGTCTGGCAGAAGCTCAATGTGGTCGCGTTTCTCGCGACCGGCGTCGCGGCGGCGGCACCCGATGCGCTAGGCGAACCCTACGAGGATGCCGCCGGGCACCGCTACGGCCGCATGCTCGGCCAGCCGATGATGGTGTTCGCCGCCGACCGCTCCGGTCTGCAGGGCGCGCATCGGCAGGCGCTGTCGCGCGAACTCAGAATCGTGCCGTATGTGCACGCAATGTTTTCGACGGGACATGACGCGGCGAACCGCGCAGTGTTTCGCGCCGAGGACGCGGCGAATCTCGACCTCGTCGGTCTCGCACTTCACGGGCCGAAGAAAGCCGTCGATAAAGCCGTGAAAGGTTTGGCCTTGCACGAATGAGTCAGCGAGTGCGCGAGCCGCTCGATTGTCGACGTTATTCGCGCAGAAGCTCAAAAAAAAGAGAAACATTTGCCGCCCCGCACGCGAATTGCGTTAAAACAAAAATGCTTATTCGGCGCATGCGCGGGGCATCAATTGCCGTTTCATTTCACTGCGTGTCGAGTCTCGAAAGCGTATCGCGCTGAAAGCGCCGGTCTATCCGAAGGGCATAGACCAGAAAGGCACGAGTAACGCACCCCCTCAATAGCGGATCGTGCCGCCGCCGTGGCAATGGGTTCGCAAGTCTTTGTCGAAAAACGAATCGTCGGCGATTGCACCCGGGCGGTTACCAACTCGCTTCAAATGTTATTTGCAAAAACGGCTTTTATATAGCATGGATATGCTCACAAGAAAACCTTGCGTATACATTTCATTCTGAATTTGGCCTCAGTCAGAATTGAACGTGTTGGTGTTACACTGCATCCCGCTGGAGCCATTCTGGCAAAGGGCTTTGGTGTTTCCTGCTCAACTGTGGTTTGAAGCGCGTCCACGACCTGTCGCTGGTGTCGTGCGTGCGGCAGCCATTCACTGGACTTCTCCAACACCCTGCTGCGTTCCCGGATTCCTCAGGTACTAATACCGTGTACTCTCAAACGCAAATCGACCCGGTGGTCAGCTTCCGCAACTCGCAGCGCGAGCATGTGCGAGGGACGATCATTAACCTCCAGAGAAAGTCGTTGGTCATGGAGGTCTATAACCCCTATTCCATCGTGCAGGTCAGTGAGGTGTTAAGCGAGCTGAGCGTGCGCATGGGCACCAAGAATGCCTATCTCGGCAAGGCGGTGGTGGTGAGTCTGGTGAACACCGGTCTCACCGCGGTGGTCTCTCTGGCGCTGATCGACGAATGGCGCGAGCTTAGCGTTCTGTCCAATGAAGCGAAGTCGGTCGGACGGGAAGCGGAACTGTTCATTAGCGACTGGGACGCGCGCTTCAATATCCGGCGCGACTATCAGATCGTCGTGAACGAGATGCGCGCGTTCCTGTCGGAAGTGTCGCGCTGGGTCGAGCAGGTCGATCTGACCGAGAGCTTGCCGAAGACCGAAGGAGGCAGGCTGCGCGAGGACCTGTTCTACGAGCTTGCCACGCCGATCATGCTCAAGATCAAGTTCTTCCTCGACCGCCTCGAAGAAGAAGCCCAGCGCGTCGACGTCGAAACCGCACCCGTGCATCGCACGTATGCGCAATCGGCACTGCATCCGTTGCTGCTGCGCGCGCCGTTTGTCTACCGCACGTTCACGAAGCCGCTCGGCTATGCCGGCGACTACGAGATGGTCAACCAGATCCTCAGCGATCCGCAGCAGGGACCGACCACTTACTTCCAGATCGTCAATACCGCGTTCCTGCAGGCGGCGGTCGCGACCGCGCACCGCAACCGCATCACGGTGCTGATCGACTTCCTGACGCGTCAGGCCGAGGCGGCGCGCGCGGCCGGCAGAACCTTCCGCATCCTCAACGTGGGTTGCGGTCCCGCTTTCGAGATCCAGCGCTTCGTGCGCGAATATCCGCATCCGGAGCTGCTGTCGTTCGAACTGGTCGACTTCAGCGAGGAAACGCTGGCGTTCACGAAGGACGCGATCGAAAGCTCGGCTCACGCCGCCGGCCACAAAACCTCGGTGCGAATGGTGCATCAGTCGGTGCACGAGCTGCTCAAGCGTAAGATTTCATCGGATCCCGCCGCGCGCGAATTCGACGCGGTGTACTGCGCGGGTCTGTTCGACTATCTGTCGGACAAGGTCTGCGCGCGTCTGCTGAGTTACTTCGCCGCTCGCACGCGACCCAACGGCCAGTTGCTGGTCACCAACGTCCATTCGGCGAATCCGGAGAAGTACGGAATGGAGCATCTGCTCGAGTGGTACCTGATCTATCGGAACGAGAGCGGCATGAGTTCGCTGCTTCCCCCCAACTCCACTGACCAGAAGCTCTACGTCGACGAGACCGGGGTGAATGTGTTCGCGGAAGCCACGATCCTCTGAAACCGTGTCGACATCCTTGTCCATGACTACCAGTCCCTTGCAGAGCGGCTATCAAACCGAGCTGGCCGACTTTCGCGTCACGTTCAGCCGGGGCGGCGCGTGCACCGCGATCGCGCTGGTGCTGCTCGGCGTGGGGCTGGATTACGCGCAGTATCCGCAGCATCAGACGTCGTTCGCACTCGCGCGTCTGCTCGTGTCGTTGATGATCGGCGGCATCGTGGCCTTGCTCGACACCAGCATGGGGCGGCGGCTGACTCCGTGGCTGACGCTGTCATGGCTGCTGCTGCCGCAGATGATGATCTCATGGATGATCTGGTGCACCGATGGTGTTCTGTCGCCCTACTACATGGGCCTGAATCTGGCCATCTTCGCATCCGGCATCGCGTTGCCATTTGGCTTGTGGCAAAACCTCGTGTTCGGCGTGCTGTCCTGCTTTCTGTATCTGCTGGCCTGTCTGTTGCCTCCGCATAACGGCGTGCCGCTCGGCACGATGACCGTCAATGTCCTGCTGCTGCTGTTCGCCGCTGCCGCGAGTGCCGTCTACACGTTCTTCAACGAACGCGTGCGCTTCATGCTGTTTCGCCTGAAGGCCGAGGTGTCCGAGAAAAACGCGGAGGTGTCCGCGAAGAACGCAGAGGTGTCCGCGACGAACGCCGAGCTTGAAGCGATCAATCGCCAGCTGCTCGACATCAAGGGCCAACTGTTGCAGCAGGAAAAAATGGCGGCGATCGGTACGCTCGCGGCGGGCCTGCTGCATGAAGTGAACAACCCGGTGAACTTCTGCCTGATGGCGATCGAGGTTGCGCTGGAAGAGCCGATCTCGAAGAAGGAGCCGACGCTGCAGGAATGTCTGGTCGATGCGCGGCAGGGCATGCAGCGCATCCAGCACATCGTGTCGGACCTGAAGACGTTCGCGTATCGCAAGCCCGGCGTCGAGGCGGAATTGGGCACGCCGTTCCTGTTCGAGAAGGCGCTCGATTCGGCGATCCGGCTCGTCGGGCATGAATTGCGCGGCGTCACCGTGACACGCGAGCTGCCGGCGGATACGCTGGTGCAGGGCGACGAGGCGGCCATCATCGGCGTGCTGATCAACCTGCTGTCGAATGCGGTGCTGGCGATGCGCAAGGCGGGCACGCCCGCGCCGGCGATTCATGTCAACGTGAGATGGACGGAAGAGCGCCTGCATGTGACGGTGAAAGACAACGGGCCGGGCATCGCGCCGGAGAATATCGCGCGCGTGTTCGAACCGTTCTTTACCACCCGCGAAGTGGGCCAGGGCCTCGGCCTCGGGCTATCGATCAGCTATGCGGTGATCGAGCGCCACGGCGGCCTGCTGATTGCTGAAAGCGAGCTCGGAAGTTGGGCGGCATTCAGTTTCGATCTGTCGCCCGCACCCTGAGAAACACCATGAATGACATCCGACAAACACAGCCCACGCTTCTCTACGTCGATGACGAAGAGCTGGCGTGCAAATATTTCGCCCGCACCGTCGGTGCGGATTACGAAGTCCTGCTCGCGACGAGCAGCGACGAGGCCATCGCCATCCTCGAGCAGGAGAATGCCCGCATCGCGGTGCTGGTCACGGACTTCCGCATGCCGGGGCGCGACGGCGGCGACCTGCTGCGCCAGGTGGCGCTGGAATATCCACACATCGTGCGGATTCTGGTCACGGCCTACGCAGACGTCGACATGCTATTGCAGACGGTCAACACCGGCGAAGTGTTCCGCATCCTCGAAAAGCCGCTGAAGCCGGCGGCGGTGCGCGATACGCTGCAACTGGCGTTCGATCGTTACCACGAACGCGCGATGCAGAATCAGCGCCTGATCGCCATCGACGAAACCCTCGCGTTCATCGCGCACGAACTGAACACGCCGCTCGCGGCGATCGCGTTGAACGCGCACAGCATCGAAGATCGCACCGACGCGGAGCGCGATGCGGAAGGCGAAATTCTCGGCGCCGCGAAATCGATGCGCGAGAGCGCGCAGTACTGCATGGCGGTGGTGTCGTCCTTCTGGCGCTCGGTCCACAACGGCCGGCGCAGGCAACTGGAGGGCGACGAGGCACGCATCGAGAGCACCGCGCATGGGCTGATCGCGGCATTGCTCGATACGTATCCGCTTACGACCGCGCAGCGCTCGTGGGTGAAGGTCGAGGTCGACAATGACTTTCCCATGGTCACGCAACCGAATCTCGTGGCGCTCGTGCTGTCGTCGCTGTTGTCCAACGCGTTGCGTGCGCTCGCGGATGTGGCGTCGCCGTCGGTGCGCTTTATCGTGACAACGGAACCCCACCCGAGCATCGGCATCTGCGACAACGGGCCGGGGATTCCGCCCGAGATCAAAGACCGCCTGTTGACGGACCCAATTACGACGCACGCGAAATCCGGGGGGAACGGCTTGGGCCTGATTCTATGCAACCGTGTCATGCAGTCCTGTGGCGGCGGACTCAGGATCGAGTCCACGTCGGGGGGAGGCACCACCGTAGTGCTGGATTTCCCCCATATCAAAGGTCAAACGCACAGGAGTTGTTGATGAACGAAGCAAAAGCCACAGAGGAGTTGGCGCCGGCGATCATCTTCGTCGATGACGAAGCTACCGCCGTAAAGTACTTCCAGCGTGCCATCGGAAGCCTGGCGCCGGTCCTGACTGGCGGCTCGGTGGAAGAGGGCAAGGCGCTGCTCGACGAGCACGGCGACAGGGTGGGAGTTCTTGTGTCCGACCAGCGCATGCCGGGCGAGTTCGGCAACGAACTGCTGCGCTATGCGAGTGAGCGCTTCCCGCATGTCGTGCGGATTCTGACCACCGCGTATTCGGAAATCGATCAGACCGTCGCGGCCGTCAACCTCGGTCATATCCATCGCTATATCAAGAAGCCGTGGGACATTACGGCGTTGCGGATGGAGCTCAAGCAGGCGCTCGAACTGGCCGAGTTGCGCAAGGAGCGCGACACGCTGGTGCGCGAGAAGCTGGGCGTGCTGCAAAAGCAGGTGGTCGCCACGCGCATCGGTCTGGTGCGTTCGCTGTCGGCCACGTTGATCGGACCCGAGCGCTTCCAGCCAGTCGAGACCTATCTCGCCGCGGCGGTACTCGCCAACGTGCCGAACTCGGAGCCGGACTGGCTGCTGCAGGACTACTCCGATCTGATCGGGGCCGAGAGTGCCCGCGGCGGCGCGTTCGGTCACTCGGTGGCGGCGCACCTCGCCACGCTGCGTAATCGTCACGGCGGCGCGAACGTGACCGCGAGCGACGCGCTGGCGACTCTGGCCGGGTCGCTTGCCGAGGCTGGCATCAATGTACGCCGCGAAGGCGAGGCTCTCGTGTGCGACCAGCCCGCCACACTCGCGGAGTTTCTCGCGGAGCCGGGCAATAACGCGGTGTCCGGCGGACACGCGGCATGGCTGGCGAGCCTTCTGTGGCTCGACGGCAATGACGTTGCATTGCAGCCCGCACGTGAAGGCAATGCGATCGCGTTCCGGCCAGCGCAGCGCGGTAGCGAATTTGCCGCCGATCGCCTCGCCACGTGGATCGAGCAATTCTGATTACTAAGTATCGAGGGCGCGGCACCTGACGCGCCGATACTCGCACCGGCTTCGCGCTGCAGTCCGCCTCGGCTAGCAGCGCGTCGCTGACAACGGCTCGCGCGAGCCGTCCCGACTCCAGTCGCTTCCCCTCAAGCTGCATTCGTCGCAGCAACTCCATTCATTGACGGCCACCCGGCACCGCCGGGTCTGCAGACTCCATCGCTGCGCAACGTCACATTCAAACGAAATATGTTTGGTGCATACTCGCGTCACGCGTCATGTGCGCGATTAACGGACCGACATTTCCGTACGATGAAAGATGTGGTTTCCCATTCAGGCGGAATGATGACGAACTATTTCATTAAAAGTTCCATGTCATAAAAGGGGAACATTGCCGCTCAATAATCCCGCTGCAGAAAAAAATACGGATTAGTTCCATTCGGGCGGAAATAGTAGTAATCCAATTCAGCGAGGAATCCCACAATGTCGGTCAGTCCAACATCACGCACAAATCTGCTGCTCACTTCAATCGCGGCTGCCTGCGTTCTCGCAGCCTGCGGCGGCGGCTCCAATAGCAACGACACGGCGAGCACCGGCAACAACACCGGTACGACGCAACCGACGACTTTTTCGGGTGTCGTGACCGCTGCCAACTTCGTGCCGGGCAACACGTCCGGCAATCCGACTATCAATGCGGGCTATTACGCTGGCGCGACCGTCTGCCTCGATGCGAACGGCAACGGCAAGTGCGATTCGGGTGAAGCCAGCACGACGACCGACAGCAAAGGCCACTTCTCGCTGCAATCGAGCGCGAATGGTCAGCTGATTGCCGACGTCAGCACGAAGGCAACCAACACTGCGAGCGGCGCGGCGGTCGCGAGCCACGTGATCCTGCGCGCCTCGGCTGCGCAGATCGCCGACCAGGGCGCGGCGAACGTCGTGATCAGCCCGATGTCGACGGAAGTGCAGCGTCTGGTCGAAGCGAACGGCACCAGCTACGCGACCGAGAAGGCCAACCTCGCGGCGCGTCTGACGGGTCCGGCACTCGGCGCATCGTCGGTGACGGTGAGCGCGGCCGACGCGCTCGGCGACGTGAACAAGCTGTCGGGCGCCGAGCAGCAGGCCGTGCTGTTCGAAGCCAACCAGCTCGCGAACCGCTATACGTATGCGACGACCAAGCTCGATCGCGGCGACATGTACCCGGATAACCTCGCAGTGGCGGGCGGTGATCCGTCGATCGTCGGCGTCTCGGGCGTGACCGCGCTGACGGCCGTGAAGTCGACGCAGACGCAAGCGCCGATCACGTACGCGCAGTCGCAACAGGCCGCGTTCAACGTCGAAGGCATTCCGCGTTACGACAACGTGTTCGTGATCATGCTCGAGAACCACAGCGTGGGTCCGGTCACGGGCACGCCGGGTATTCTCGGCTCGACGAACGCGCCGTACATCAACACGTTCCTCAGCAGCAACGCACAGTTCACGACCTACTACTCGACCGGCAACCCGAGCGAGCCGAACTACACGGCACTCGGCGGCGCGGATGACTGGGGCATCGTCGACGACAACTGGTGGGGCTGCGGCGCGGGCACGACCGGCGCAAACGCACCGACCGATGCAGCATTCGCAGGCGGTACCGCTTCGGATGGCGCACCGCTCGTCGCGACCGGCGCGCTGCCGCCGCTCGACACGTCGCACCTGACGGGCTACACGACGACCGGCGCCTGCTCGACGACCTCGGTCGCGAACCACAACGTTCAGGCGCCGAACCTGTTCACGCTGCTGTCGCAAGCGGGCATGACGTGGCGTACCTATAGCGAGTCGATGAACCCGGGTCAGGATCCGCGTGCGGACAGCGTTGCCGAGCCGACGATTTCGGCCGCCTACACGGGTCCGGGCAGCACTGGTACCGCGTTCCCGATGCCGGGCGCGCTGTACAAGACCAAGCACCACCCGGGCATGGCGTATCAGCCGACGCGTAACCTGCCGGAGTTCCACGCCGACAACCGTACGATCTTCGGTACGCAGTACTCGGCCGCCGACCTGGCGGGTTCGAAGGCTTATGCAATCCCGGCGAACTACAACTACGACCAGTTCAGCACCGACCTCGCGACCGGCGACGTGGGTAACGTGAACTTCATCATGCCTGACCAGTGCGACGACATGCACGGCACCGGCTCCGATCCGTCGTGCCTGAGCGGCAGCACCGCGATCGTGCAGCGCGGTGACGATTACGTGCGCCAGGTGGTCGCCAAGATCCAGGCTTCGCCGCTGTGGACCAACCCGAACCGCAAGGTCGCGATCGTCGTGATGTTCGACGAAGGTGAAGGCAGCTCGACCGCATGCTGCGGCTGGAACCCGGTCACGTCGAACGTGAACCAGCAACCGCTGACGTTCGCGAACGGCAAGTACACGCCGACGACGACGGTGCTGTACAACCAGGGCAACCATGGTCACGGCAACTCGGTGTTCGGTGTCGCAACGAACCAGGCGAACCCGAACATCGTGGATAGCGACGAGTACAGCCACTTCTCGTTCGTTCGCACGCTGCAGGACATGTTCCAGATCGGCGACCCGCAGCAGCCGAACACGTACCTCGCTCGTGCGAAGTACACGGAGTCGTTCATCGCTGCGAACATCGCGAACCTGCCGGAACTCGCGGGCAGCTCCGATACGCACTTCGACTCGGTCCGCCCGATGAACCACGCGTACATCACGCCGGCAACCTACACGCAGAAGCTGAACATGGTCGACGTGACGAGCACGTCGCTGGCATCGCGCGCCGCTGGTCCTGACGCGTCCCAGACGAACATCTGGTCGCTGAAGTCGGCGAAGTAAGGAGCCGTTCCGTATGCGATACGAGCCGGTTCGCCGCCTCGTATCGCAGCCAGATGCGAGAACCGCCTGCTGCCGGGCCACGTATCGAGTGGTCCGGCAGTTTTCCATTTTCGTTTGTCCCATTGCCGCGCGGCCTTAGCGGTACGCGCAGTTAGCCAGGCCCTGCACGGGGCCCAGCCAGGACTGCCCGGCAATCGGACTCAGGTATCAACAAATCGTCATGCGAACACTTACATTGAGCGTGCTGTGCGCGCTCTCCCTGATATTGACCGCGTGCGGCGGCGGCAGTGGCAGCGATGGTGGCGGCTCGAGCCAGACGTCGTCGACGTCGGGCAGCAGCGGCACGTCGAGTGTGGCGCCGCCCGCGACGGTCACGCTGAGCGCCGCGGCGCAGGTCGGCAAACAGCTGTTCTTCGATCAGAATCTGTCGGGCAACAAGAACATGGCCTGCGCGACCTGTCACAACCCGCAATACGCGTATGGGCCGCCCAACAGCCTCGCCGTGCAGCTCGGCTCCGATCCGTCGCTGGCGGGTCAGCGCGCGGTGCCTTCGCTGCGCTACAAGTCGATGACGCCGCCGTATAACGACATCGCAGACAACCCCGACGGCATCACCCAGAATGCGCCCGGCGGCGGCTTCATGTGGGACGGGCGCGCGACGACGCTCGCCACCCAGGCATCGTTGCCGCTGCTCAATCCGCTCGAAATGAACAACGCGTCGGCGGCCGACGTCGTGAAGGTCGTGCAGGGCGCGTCGTACGCGTCGCTGTTCCAGCAGGCGTTCGGCTCGGGCATATTCGCCAATACCGACACCGCGTTCACCGACATCGGCCTCGCGCTGCAGGCGTATGAGACGGAAGACCCGAGCTTCGCGCCGTATTCGAGCAAGTTCGACCTGTTCGAATCCAACAAGGTGGGCGGCACGTTGACGGCGGCCGAACTGCGCGGCCTCGAACTGTTCAACGATACCGACAAGGGTGCCGGTTGCGTGGCCTGCCACTACGCAGGCGCGAACTTCAACGGCTCGGTGGGTCTGATGACCGACTTCACCTATCAGGCGATCGGTGTGCCGCGCAACGACACGTCGATTCCGGATAATCCCGACCCGATCCCGAGCAACACCAACGCCGCGTACTACGACCTGGGTCTGTGCGGTCCGCTGAACACGATCCACACGCCGGGTACCGCGACGAGTGGCGCGGGTCCGGATTCGCTCACTGGCGTCAACGTGCCCGATCCGTATTGCGGCCGCTTCAAGGTACCGACGTTGCGCAACGTCGCGACGCGCACCGCGTTATTCCACAACGGCGTGTTCCATTCGCTCGTGCAGGTGCTCAACTTCTACAACACGCGCGATACGAACCCCGAGTACTGGTATCCGAGTACTGGCGGCGATAGCAGCAACATCGTGCAGAACCCGTCGTTTGCGCTGTTTCCGAGCGCCGCGTCCGGGGCGACGGCCACGCCGTTCAACGATCTGCCGGCCGCCTACCAGGGCAACATCGATGAAGAACTGCCGATGGGCCAGGGCCAGACCGACGCGGGCGGCACGACCGCGGCCGACGGCGCAAAGGCGCGGCCGGTTCACTCGACGCCGCAGTTGACGCAGCAGAACATCGCGGATCTGGTCTGCTTCCTGAACACGCTGACGGACGGCTATCAACCGCCCGCCACGGCGCCGACCAGCGGCGCCTGCGTGAACTGACGACATTCAACAAAGCAACTCAACCTGAGCAACACCGACATGATGCGACGCTCCACCGCCGCCCGCCTCGCAGGCGGCGCGCTTTCCCTGCTGGCCCTGACGCTGTTCGCCGGCTGTCACGACAAGAGCCAGGACGCGAATCAGGCGAACTTCACGGCCACCATCAACGACTACCTGGCCAAGCGCGGTCATCTGTGCCTCGCCAAATACGACTGGCCGATCTACACGACGACCGAAGACCGCGCCAACGGCACGCGCGACGCGGTTCAGATGCCGGTGCTCGAAAAGCTCGGTCTGGTGGTGGGCAAGGACATGCTGGTCGAACGCGTCGATGCGGATGGCAAGAAGATCACCGCTTCAGCGCGGCAGTATCAGCTGACGCCGGAAGGTCAGAAGTACTATCTGCATATTCCGGAGGTGGTTGCGACTGCGACGTCGCGGGTCACGCATCAGGCTGATTTTTGTGCGGCTTCGTTGTCGCTGGATAAGGTCGTCGGGTGGGAGCAGCCGATGCCGATGGACGGGAAGACGGTGACGTCCGTGATCTATACGTACAAGATCGATCCGGCGCCGTGGGCGAAGGATGCCGATGCGCAGCGTGTTTTTCCGATGGTTAAGCGTGTGATCGAAGGGGCGGGGACGATGCAGTTGCGGGAAGGGGTTCATCTCACCGATGAGGGGTGGGTTGCTGATGAGGTTTTTCAGCGGTGAAATAGGGATGAGCTCCTTGGGCAGGGGTAGGCCTTTTTTTCGTTGTTCTGATTTTCTTGGCCTTTCCTTGCTTTGTTATCGGTATATTTGCGTTGCCCCTGTGCGGGGCGGCACCTACTTTCTTTGCTGCTGCAAAGAAAGTAGGCAAAGAAGACAGCTTTACACCGCCAGCTCTTAAGCGGGTCCCTCGGTCCGCGTGAGGTAGTGGTGCATCTGGAATCCGTGTTCCCGTACATTCGGCGGTAGTGACAACGCAGTCATTCTTCCGGCGGCGCTGCGCGCGCCGATGCCTTGTTCAAGACCAGCGGGTTTCTTTGGGGGCATCGCCCCCGGTGTTTCTCACCCCCCATTTCGCGGCACAAACCGCCGCGTTCGAATCCATTTAGTCGCCACCCACTTATCCCCCGCCCGCAGCGGCGTGCTCGCATGCAGCGAACTCGGATCGCACAGTCCGAACCGGTTTCCATATTCAAAATAAAGCGCATGCCCGCGCTGCGGCGCGACCGACCAGCCAATCTGCGGAAACACCGTCTCTCCACCGCCTTCCACATCTTTCAGATACATCAGCAGCGTGCCCATGCGCTGCCCACTGCGCGCGATCGACTCGCGATTCGCCTCGTTGCCCGTGATCAGATAATCGACGTGCGGCGTCGACTCCGCGCCTTCTTCGTAGTGCAGCATTTGCAGCCCCTCGCCATTCTCGACGGGGGTGCCGGTCAGCAAAGCAATGCGCGCTTCGATGCGCGCGATCAGCGGCGTCTCGCCCAACCGGAAAAACATCCCGTGACTGCTGCGATGACCCGCAACCACATTGCGCCCTGTCACCGGATCGACCACGGTCGAGCGGTCGAGCCGCGGTTGCGCGAGCGCGATCAGTTGCTCGCATTCGTCGCCGCTCAGGAAGTTGGCCAGATGCACGGCGGCCGGCCGTTGTAGCCGCGACAGCACGCGCACCTTGCGCTCGCCGAGCTGGATCAGCGGTCCGTCGGGCACGCGCAGCGGCTCGGGCTCATAGCTGAGCGGCGCGCCACCGACTTCAAGCTTGTCGCCGGGCAGCGGCGCGCCATACAGAAACGCCGCCGACACCGCATCGACCATCGCCGACGCCAGCTCGGCCGCGTTGTTGCGGGCAACCATCTCGTTGACGATCGCTTGCGGCGCGACGCCTCGCGTGAGGTTGGCGGCGATCCAGTCGCGGACTTCGGCGGGGAAATTGACGGTAATGGCCATCGGGCTGACGTTCAAGGATGTTCGTGACGGTCGGTCGGTCGGTCGCGGCGCGCGCGACGCTGGCTTGGGATGTTAGCGGTCGATTGTGACGATTCTGGACGCACGCGCCACTTTTCATTTGGCTGTCGTCTGTTACCGCATATTGCGATGCCCCGCCGCGCCCAACACTCGACCCATACGGGTGTCCGCTCCCCTTGTGCCGCCAGGTCGATGCCCCCGACCCTTCCACCGGTCAACATGTTGCGCCCCTGTAACTCAAGCCCGGCGCAAGCCGGTTACATTCACGCATGCCCGTATTCAAGCCATCGCCCGCTTCCTTACGGCTTCATAACAACGCGTTCAGAGGGCTTCGACTGATGACAACGCGCGTGAACCATGGCACTTTTGCGCAGTCCCGTCAGAGGACGAGCTTCCATCCGAATATCAACACTAATATCCGCCCCCGGAGATCAACATGAGCGAAACCGTGTCCCCGCCGCCAAAGCGCTCCCGACGCGGGCTCATCATCTTCGCGGTTATCGTGCTCGTGCTGATCGCGCTCGTCGTGGTTCACCTGCTGACACGCAAGAAGCCTGTGCGCGAGAACGCGGCGATCGTCGTCACCGTCGCGCAGGCGACGCTCGGCTCGATGCCGGTCACGCTGAGCGAGCTCGGCACCGTCACCCCGATCGCAACCGTGACCGTGCTGCCGCAGCTGAGCGGCTATCTGACCGAAGTCGGCTATCACGAAGGCGAGGAGGTGCAAAAAGGCCAGTTCCTCGCGCAGATCGATCCGCGCCAGTATCAGATCAGCAAGCAGCAGGCGGAGGCGACACTCGCGAAAGACCGCGCGTCGCTCGCGCAGGCGCGCGCGGATCTAGAACGCTACACGCAGTTGAACGAGCGCAAGTCGATCGCGCAGCAAACCTACGCGGATCAGCAGTTCCTCGTGCAACAGGACGAAGCGGCCGTGAAGGTCGACCTCGCCAACATCGCGCAATTCGATCTCGACCTCGCCTATTGCCGCATCACCGCGCCGATCGCGGGCAAGGTGGGCTTGCGGCTCGTCGATCCGGGCAACTACGTGACCGCGTCGTCGTCGACGGGCATCGTCGTCATCACGACCGTGAAGCCGACCACGGTGCAGTTCACGGTGCCGCAGGATTCGCTCGCCTCGATCGTGCAGCGCCTGTCCACCGGCGCGAAGCTGCCGGTCACCGCGTATTCGAGCGACAACTCGCGCGAGATCGCGACCGGCACGCTGTACGCGCTCAGCAACCAGATGGCGACCGCGACCGGCACCGTCACGTTGCGCGCGACCTTCGCGAACGATGACGAAGCGCTGTTCCCAAGCGAGTTCGTCAACGTGAAGCTGCTCGTCGACACGATGCAGAACGCGGTACTCGTGCCGACCGCCGCGGTGCAATCCGGCGCGCCGGGCGACTTCGTCTATCTGGTTAATCCGGACAGCACGGTGTCCGTGCACAAGGTCAAGCTCGGGCCGAGCGACGGCAGGAACACGGTGATCGTGTCGGGTCTCGCGGCCGGCAACCAGGTCGTGACGGACGGCACGGATCGTCTGAACGACGGCGCGAAGATCCAGCCAGCGCATCCGAAGTCCGCCACCGCGGCGAGCGACGCGGCCGCCAGCGGCACCTCCGCTACCGGCACGAAGGCGCCCGCCGCTGCGTCCGAAGCCGCTTCATCGTAACGGACCGCCGCGCCGATGAATATTTCTCGCCTGTTCATTCTTCGCCCGGTCGCGACGCTGCTGTTGATGATCGCGCTCGTGCTCGTCGGTTTGATCGCGATGCGGGTGCTGCCGGTGTCGTCGCTGCCGAACGTCGACTATCCGACGATTCAGGTGCAGACCTTCTATCCGGGCGCGAGCCCGACCGTGATGGCGACCACCGTGACCGCGCCGCTCGAGGTGCAGCTCGGCGAGATTCCGGGCCTGCAGCAGATGACCTCGTACAGCTCGGACGGCGCGTCGGTGATCACGCTGCAGTTCGATCTGTCGCTGAACCTCGATATCGCCGAGCAGAACGTGCAGCAGGCGATCAACGCGGCGAACAGCTACCTGCCGTCGGGCCTGCCAGCGCCGCCGACCTACGCGAAGGTCAATCCCGCCGACCAGCCGATCCTGACGCTCGCGGTCACGTCGAAGTCGATGTCGCTGACGCAGCTCGAAGACGTCGCGAACAACCGCCTCGGCACGAAGATCTCGGAGGTGTCGGGCGTCGGCGTCGTGACGACGAGCGGCGGCAACGTGCCCGCGATCCGCGTCGAAGCCGACCCGCACAAGCTCGCCGCCTACGGTCTGAACATCGACGATCTGCGCACGCTGCTCAGCTACGTGAACGTGAGCCAGCCGAAGGGCAATTTCGACGGGCCCGACCTGGACTACACGATCAACGGCAACGATCAGATCACCGATCCGAAAGACTATCTCGACACGGTGATCGCCTATCAGAACGGCTCACCGGTCTTCATGCGCGACGTCGCGCGCGTGAGCCAGGCGGCGCAGGACGTCGAGCGCGGCGCCTGGTACAACGGCTCGCCCGCGATCGTGCTGAACGTGCAGCGCCAGCCGGGCGCGAACGTGATCCAGACGGTCAACCAGATCATGAAGGAGCTGCCGCAGCTCGAATCGACGCTGCCGGCCGGCATGAAAGTGACCGTCGTGTCGGACAGCACCGGCGTGATCCGCGCGTCGGTCGCGGACGCCGCGTTCGAGCTGATTCTCGCGATCGTGCTGGTGGTCGCGGTGATCTTCGTGTTCCTGCGCAACGTGCCCGCCACGCTGATTCCGAGCATCTCGGTGCCGGTCTCGCTGATCGGCACGCTCGCGGTGATGTACCAGCTCAACTACTCGATCGACAACCTGTCGCTGATGGCGTTGATCATCGCGACCGGCTTCGTGGTCGACGACTCGATCGTGATGATCGAGAACATCGTGCGCTATCTGGAAGAGGGCATGTCGCCGCTCGAAGCCGCGCTCGAAGGCGCGGGGCAGATCGGCTTCACGATCCTGTCGCTGACCATCTCGCTGATCGCGGTGCTGATTCCGCTGCTGTTCATGGGCGGCGTGATCGGGCGCCTGTTCAGCGAGTTCGCGGTGACGCTCGCGGTCACGATCGTGATTTCGGCGGTCGTGTCGCTGACGGTGGTGCCGATGCTGTGCGCGCGAATGCTGCGCGCACAGGCCGAGCGCCATCCGAGCCGCTTCGAGCGCATCAGCGAGAGCCTGTTCGACAAGACGCTCGCCGCCTACGAGCGCGGCCTGCGCTGGGTGCTCGATCATCAGACGCTGACGCTGATGGTCGCGGTCGCGACCGTCGTGCTGACCGGCCTCCTGTATGTGGTGATTCCCAAAGGCCTGTTTCCGGTGCAGGACGTCGGCGTGATCCAGGGCATCAGTGTTGCCGACAACTCGGTATCGTACGCGGCGATGGTGCAGCGTCAGAGCGCGCTCGCCGATGCGATCCTGAAGGACCCCGACGTGGTGTCGCTGACGTCGTACGTCGGGATCGACGGCACCAATGCGACGCTCAACAACGGCCGCTTCCTGATCAATCTGCGCGATCGCGACAAGCGCTCGGACACCGCCCAGGAAATCGCGCGACGGCTTGCGCAGGAAGTCGCGCACGTGCCAGGCGTGAAGCTCTTCATGCAGCCCGAGCAGGACCTGACGCTCGACACGACCGTATCGCCGAACCAGTACAGCTTCGTGTTGCGCGGACCGAGTCAGCAGGCGTTCCAGAAGTACGTGCCGGAACTCGTCGCGCGTCTGAAGCAGATTCCGTCGCTGTCGGACGTGCAGAGCGACCTCAATACCGACGGCCTCAGCCTCAACGTCGAAGTGAACCGGCAACTGGCCGCGCGCTTCGGCATCACGCCCGCGACGATCGACAACGCGCTGTACGACGCGCTCGGCCAGCGCATCGTGTCGACGATCTTCGAGCAGTCGAACCAGTACCGCGTGATTCTGGTCGCGAAGCCGGAAACGATGCCGACCGTGCAGTCGATCGGCAATCTCTATCTGCCGAGCCAGACCAGCAGCACGGGTCAGGTGCCGCTGTCCGGCATCGCGAAGATCGAGATCAGGAAGGCGCCGCTCGTCATTAGCCATCTGGCGCAGTTTCCGGCGGTGACGGTGTCGTTCAATCTCGCGAAGGGCGCGTCGCTGAGCACCGCGGTCGCCGACATTCACCAGGCCGAGCAGGCGATCGACCTGCCGCCGTCGATCACATCGTCGCTGCAAGGCGCGACCGCGGCGTTCGAGGACTCGCTGTCGAGCGAAGTCTATCTGCTGATCGCGGCGCTCGTGGCCGTCTACATCGTGCTCGGCGTGCTGTATGAGAGTTTCATTCATCCGGTCACGATCCTGTCGACGCTGCCGTCGGCTGGCATCGGCGCGTTGCTGTCGCTGATGCTCGCGGGTATGGATCTCGACGTGATCGGCATCATCGGCATCGTGCTGCTGATCGGTATCGTCAAGAAGAACGCGATCATGATGGTCGACTTCGCGCTCGACGCCGAACGCAATCACGGCAAGGCGCCGCGCGATGCGATCTTCGAGGCGTCGCTGCTGCGCTTCCGGCCGATCCTGATGACGACGCTCGCCGCGATGCTCGGCGCACTGCCGATGCTGCTCGGCACCGGCACCGGTTCCGAACTGCGCCGGCCGCTGGGTCTTGCGATCATCGGCGGTCTGACGCTGAGCCAGGTGCTGACGCTGTTCACGACGCCGGTGATCTATCTGTTCTTCGACCGCATGGCCACGCGCGTGAACAACTGGCGCGCCGAGCGCGCTAAGCGCACCGATGGCGGCGAGCCGGGCGGAGGTCCGCCGGAAGGCGGCGCGGAGGGCACGCGGTGAACATCCCGGCGCTCTTCATCCGGCGACCGGTCGCGACGACCCTGCTCGCGATCGCGATCCTGATCTCCGGCACACTCGCGTATTTCCGCATGCCGGTCGCGCCGCTGCCGAACATCGCGTTTCCGGTGATCGTCGTGCAGGCCAACATGGCCGGCGCGAGCCCGAGCATCATGGCGTCGACGGTGGCCGAGCCGCTCGAGCGGCGGCTCGCGACGATCGCCGACGTCGAGGAGCTGACCTCGATCAGCTACGTCGGCTCGTCGATGATCATCGTCGAGTTCGGTCTGAAGCGCGACATCAACGGCGCCGCGCGCGACGTCGAGGCGGCGATCCAGGCCGCGCGCGCCGACCTGCCCACCACGCTGCGCAGCAACCCGAGCTACCGCCAGTACAACCCGGCCGACGCGCCGATCATGGTGCTGTCGCTGACGTCGGACACGTTGACCAAGGCGCAGCTCTACGACTCCGCCGATTCGGTGATCCAGCAGCAACTGTCGCAAGTGCAGGGCGTCGGCCAGATCACGCTCGGCGGCGGCGCGTTGCCGAGCGTGCGCGTCGAGTTGCAGCCGGGCAAGCTGAACAGCTACGGCATCGGCATGGAAGACGTGCGCGCGGCGATCAGCGCGGCCAATGCCGACAGCGCGAAGGGACATCTCGAGGTCGGCGATCAGCGTTACGTGGTCACGTCGAACGATCAGATCACGCACGCGGCGCCGTACCGCGATCTGGTGGTCGCGTATCGCAATGGTGCACCGGTGCAGTTGCGCGACGTCGCCCAGGTGCGCGACTCGAACGAAAACATCCGCAATGCGGGGCTCTTCAACGGCAAGTCGGCGATTCTCGTGATCGTCTATCCGATGCCGGGCAGCAACGTGGTCAGCACCGTGCAGCAGATACGCAACGTGCTGCCGGCGATCGAAGCGACGTTGCCGAGCAGCGTGCACGTGGACGTCGCGATCGATCGCTCGCAGTCGGTCACGTCATCGGTCAGCGATACCGAGCGCACGCTGTTCATCGCGGTGCTGCTGGTGGTCGGCGTCGTGTTCATCTTCCTGCAGTCGCCGCGCGCGACGCTCGTGCCGGCGGTCGCGTTGCCGCTGTCGATCGTCGGTACCTTCGGACCGATGTATCTGCTCGGCTATAGCATCGACAATCTGTCGCTGATGGCGCTGACCATCGGCACCGGTTTCGTCGTCGACGACGCGGTCGTCGTGCTCGAAAACGTCGTGCGACACATGGAGCTGGGCTTGAGTCCGAAAGAGGCCGCGGTAAAGGGCGCGGGCGAAGTCGGCTTCACGGTGATTTCGATGAGCCTGTCGCTGATCGCGGTGTTCCTGCCGATCATCCTGTTCCCCGGCATCGTCGGACTGATGTTTCATGAGTTCGCGATCACGCTGTCGATCGCGATCCTGATTTCGCTGGTGATCTCGCTGACGGTCACGCCCGCGATGTGCGCGTACGTGCTGAGCCGCCACGACGCCGGTCAATCGAAAGCACGCTGGGCGCAATGGATCGAGCGGCAGTTCGATCGCTTCAAGGATGTCTACGCGCGCTCGCTGACTGCCGTGCTCGATCATTCGCTGCTGGTGATTCTGCTGCTGTTCGCGCTGCTGGTCGGCAACGTGTTCCTGCTGAAGCTGGTGCCGGCCACCTTCTTCCCCGAGCAGGACACCGGCATCCTGATCGGGCAGATCATCGCCGATCAGAGCATTTCGTTCACGGCGATGCAGAAGAAGCTCGCGCAGTTGCAGTCGATCGTACAGCGAGACCCGGCGGTGCAGTCGGTCGCGGGCTTCACCGGCGGGCGCGCGCTCAATACCGCGAACGTGTTCATCGAACTGAAGCCGCTGTCGCAGCGGCACGCGACAGCCACCCAGGTCGTGAACCGGCTGCGGCCGAAGCTCGACGAAGTGTCGGGCGCGCGGCTCTTTCTGCAGGCGCAGCAGGATTTGCGCATCGGCGGGCGGCAGTCGGCGGCCGAGTATCAGTACACGCTGACGAGCGACGATTCGGCCGCGCTGTTCACCTGGACGCCGAAGTTGGTCGCCGCGTTGTCGAAGGAGCACGGACGGATGCTCGACGTGAACTCCGACTTGCAGCAGAACGGCCTGCAGACCTATCTGTCGATCAATCGCGCGACCGCCGCGCGCTACGGCTTCGCGCCGAACCAGATCGACAACGTGCTGTACGACGCGTTCGGCCAGCGCACCGTGTCGACGATCTACAACCCGCTGAACCAGTACTTCGTCGTGATGGAGGTCGCGCCCGAGTACTGGCAGTATCCGCAGACGCTGGACCAGATCTATCTGAGCGCGTCCGCGGGCAATCCGACCGGCACGGCCGCGACGCAGATGCCGCACGGCACGGTATCGGGGACGACGACGGCGAGCACGACCAGCACGGCGTCGAACACGAACTCGCGCAACTCGGACGCGCAGTCGAACGCGACGAACAACAGCATCGCGAACAGCAAGGGCGGCAGCTCGACCGGCAGCGCGGACAGCACGGCCGCCGAAACGATGGTGCCGCTTTCGGTGCTGACGTCGTACAGGAACAGCCATACGTCGACGCAGGTGAACCACCAGAGCGGGCTCGTCGCCGCGACGATCTCGTTCAACCTGCCGGCCGGCGGGTCGCTGAGCCAGGCCGGCGCGGCGATCAATGAGACGATCCGCGAGATCGGCATGCCCGCGAGCATCCACGGTTCGTTCGCGGGCGCGGCGGCGGCCTATTCACAGTCGATGGGCGTGGTACCGCTGCTGATCCTCGCCGCGCTCGGCGTCGTCTACATCGTGCTCGGCGTGCTGTACGAAAGCTCGATCCATCCGCTGACGATCCTGTCGACGCTGCCGTCCGCTGGCATCGGCGCGACACTCGCGCTGCTGATTTTCGGCACGCCGTTCTCGGTGATCGCGATGATCGGCATCATCCTGCTGATCGGTATCGTCAAGAAGAACGGCATCATGATGGTCGACGTCGCGATCCAGTTGCAGCGCCAGGAACAGATGCCGGCGCGCGACGCGATCCACGCGGCCGCGCTGATCCGTCTGCGGCCGATCATGATGACGACGTTCGCGGCCGTGCTCGGCGCGGTGCCGCTCGCGATCGGCATCGGCCAGGGCGGCTCGCTGCGTCAGCCGCTCGGTATCACGGTGATGGGCGGGCTGATCCTGAGTCAGATGTTTACGCTCTATACGACGCCGGTGATTTATCTGTATCTCGACCGTCTGCGTGCACGACTGGTCAGATGGTCCGCGGGGCTGCGCTGGAACCGCGACGCGACGCCGGGACAACCGGATACGAAGGCATGACGATGAAGATTTCTTCTGAACGAATGAGAGCGGCGCGCTTTGGGGCGACCCGCATTGGGGCGACCCGCTTGGGCAGGCCGCGCGCCGGGTTGCCGAGTGTCGCGACGCTCGGCGTCGCGCTGCTGGCGCTGTTCAACGCCGGCTGCATGGTCGGCCCGGATTATCACCGGCCGCAGGTCAGCGTGCCCGCCACTTACTCTGAACTGCCGGGCTGGACCCAGGCCGAGCCGAATGCGACGGGCCCGAAGGGCACGTGGTGGACCGGGTTCAACGATCCGCTGATCGACGAACTCGAACCGCTCGTGGCGGTGTCGAACCAGACCGTGCGCGCGGACTACGCGAACTACCAGCAAGCGCTGGCCGAAGTGCGCGCCGCGCACGCGGCGCTGTTCCCGACGATCGGCGCGACCGGCTCGGCGACGCGCGAGCGCGCGAGCAGCGGTACGGTCAGTTCATCGGGAAGCTTCATCAATGGCACGACGGCGCGCATCGTCAATGCGGGCTCGCTGGAAGGCAACGTGAGCTGGGCGCCGGACCTGTGGGGCCAGGTGCGCCGCACCGTCGAGGAAAACGCGGCGAGCGCGCAGTCGAGCGAAGCGACGCTCGCGAATGCGACGCTCTCCGAGCAGGTCGCGCTCGCGACCGCGATCATCGAGCTGCGCACCAGCGACGCGAACATCGACCTGCTGCAGCAAACGGTCGTCGCGTATCAGCACTATCTCGACGTCGTCAGCGAGCAGGATCGCGCGGGCACGATTCCGCCGAGCGACGTGATCACCGCGCGCAGCCAGTTGAATACCGCGAAGTCCGATCTGATCGCGCTCGGCGTCGCGCGCGCGCAGAACGCGCATGCGATCGCGGTGCTGGTCGGCAAGAACCCGGAAGAGCTGTCGATCACGCATAGCACCGCGATGCCGGCGCTGCCCTCGGTACCGGTCGGCGTGCCGTCGACGCTGCTCGAACGGCGCCCCGACATTGCCGCCGCCGAGCGCAAGATGGCCGCGCAGAATGCGGCGATCGGTGTCCAGGTGGCCGCCTATTACCCGGACATCTCGCTGTCGGCGGCGGCCGGATTCACGCAGTCGCCGCTGAACGGACTGCTAAAGGCCGCGAACTACGTGTGGTCGCTCGGCGGCAGCGCGACCGAGACGCTGTTCGACGGCGGTCTGCGCAGCGCCGACGTCGACGCGGCGAAAGCGGCCTACGACTCGGCCGTCGCCAACTATCGCGGCACGGTGCTGGGCGCGTTCCAGAACGTCGAGGACGATCTGTCCGGCTTGCGCATTCTCGCCGACCAGGCGGTCGTGCTCGAAGCGGCGGTGGTCGACGCGAACCGTGGCGCGGAGATCGCATTCAACGAATACCAGGCGGGCACCGTCGATTACACGACGGTCGCGACCGCGCAAGCGACGCAACTGACCACGCGGCAGACCGCGCTGAACGTGCAGGAGTCGCGCTTGCTGCACGCGGCGTCGCTGTTCGGCGACCTGGGAGGCGGGTGGTCGACCGATGAGCTGCATGATCCTCGGCATCCGGCGGCGGCGTCCCCGGCTGCCGCTTCGGCTGCTTCGGCTTCCTCGCCTTCGGCTGCGTCTGCATCATCGGCGACGTCATCGGCGGCGTCTGCGGCTATCATGCCGGGCGCGCGGCAAGCGCGGCACGATCAAAACGACTAAGGACGAGCATTGGCCAAAGCCACCCACGGGCAAGACGTCAGCGACCCGGTATCGGCACCCGAAGACGCCACGGTGCACCACGCACCGCCGCCGCGCGAAGTGACCTCGCTCGGTCTCTTTCTGATTTTCGCGCGCATCGGCCTGACGAGTTTCGGCGGCGGGCTGAGCGGCTGGTTCATGCGCGAGTTCGTGTACGTCCGGCACTGGATGAGCGAAGACGAATTTCTCAACGGCCTCGCGTTGTCGCAGGCGCTGCCCGGCGTCAACATCAAGAATCTGGCGATCTGGATCGGCTTCCGGCTGCTCGGCTGGCGCGGCGCCGTTGCGGGATTCTGCGGCATCATTTTTCCGCCGGCCGTCGTGATCATTCTGCTCGGCGTGTTCTTCTCGGCGATCGCATCGTTTCCGCTGACGCATATTGCGCTCGCCGGCGCCGCGGCCGGCGCAATCGGGCTGTCGCTGTCGATGGCGATCACCGCGGCGCGCCGGCTGCCGCGTCGCGTGTTTCCGTATCTGGTGCTGCTCGCGACGTTCGCGGCGGCCGCGGTGTTTCGCGTGTCGCTGGTGTGGACCGTGCTGATCGCGGGCGCGTTGAGCGTCGGCTATGAATACGTGCGCGATGCGCGTCAGCCCTGATCGCCTTGGATCGCCGTTAGTCAAACTCCAGAAAAGCTTCCGCCGTGTACCGAACCCTCATCGCCCTGTTTTCGGTTTTTGCGCCGCTGTCGATCGTCACCGTCGGCGGCGGTCAGGGGATCATCCCCGAAGTGCAGCGCCAGGTCGTCGACGTGCACCACTGGATGACCCATGCGCAATTCCTCAGCGACTTCGCGATTGCGCGGCTTGCGCCCGGTCCCGGCTCGCTGCTCGCGACGCTGATCGGCTACCAGGTCGGCGGCCTCGGCGGCGCGCTCGTCGCGACTCTTGCGCTGTTCGGGCCGACGGCGTTCCTGATGTACGGCGTCGTGCACGTGTGGAACAGGCACGAAGGCGCGCGCTGGCTGAACGCGTTGCAGGCCGGCTTGCGCCCGGTCGCTGCCGGGCTGATTCTCGCGGCCGTGTACGTGCTGATCAAGCAACTCGAGGGCGGCTGGATCGCGTGGCTTACCGCGGTCTTTGCGACCGTGCTCGTGATGTGGACGCGTATCAATGCGCTGGTGCTGATCGCGGGTGGCGCGGTCGTGTTCTTGCTGGCGCATTTTGCGGGATTGCTCTAGCGCGGCTCGGGATGCTCACGCTCGAAGCCGGCGCTCCGTGCGTGCTTTTAATTTTTGCCGTGAGCGAGTAACAACCGACATGAATCCAGTCAAAACCTCCAGACGTAAACTTCCGGGCAAGCGCGACCTCGAAGCAATGTCGGCATTCCGCTACGACCTGCGCAAATTTCTGCGCGCTTCCGAAGAGATCGCCAACGCCGCGGGCATCACCACGCTCCAATATCAGCTGCTGCTGCACGTGTGTGGCTTTCCTGATCGGCGATGGGCGACCGTCGGCGAACTCGCCGAGCGGTTGCAGGCGGCACCCAACGGCACCGCGGCGCTCGTGTCGCGCTGCGAAGCGGCGGGACTCGTGATGCGCAAACCCGATCCCGCCGATCGTCGCCAGGTCCAGGTCCATCTCACGTCCACGGGCGAGAGGTTCCTGCTCGAACTCGCGGCGCAACACAAGGCGATCTACGGTGCGTTCGGCTGGGTGTTCCACGGAGCGGAAAGCTAGCACTAGACTTCCCGCTCATGGACCGACGGATCGTGCCAGGCGCATGGATAATTTATGTCACAATGTGCCTTAAACGGCATTTTCCCGGCACTCCCATGCGATTTTCAACTCTTATCGACCGTCGAGCGATTCTGCGCGGACGGCGACGCTGGCTGTATTTTGGTGTTTTCTGGCTCGGTGCTGTCGTGACGGGGCTCGTCGCGGTCATGTACGCGCGGCTCATCGATTTCGGCTACGAGGTCTTTCTGCGAATGACCGCCCACAGCTGGTGGCTGCCGCTTCTCATCACCCCGGCCATCGCCGCGTTCAGCGTCTGGGCTACGCGCCGCTGGTTTCCCGGCTCGGAAGGCAGCGGCATCCCACAGGTCATTGCAACGCTGCACGATGTGCGCAAACTCGGCCCGCGTCTGCTCACGCTGCGCATTCTGGTCGGCAAGATCGCGCTGTCGTTCCTTGCGATCCTCGGCGGATTCACGATCGGCCGTGAAGGTCCGACGATTCATGTGGGCGCGGCACTGATGTTCAGCCTCCGGCGCTTCTACCCGGTACGGCTGCGCAGCATCCATGGCGTTGGTCTCGAACACCGGCTCGCGCTCGCGGGTGCGGCCGCCGGTCTGTCCGCCGCATTCAACGCGCCGCTCGCGGGCGTCGTCTTCGCGATCGAGGAACTCACGCGCAGCTTCGAGGCGCGAACCAGCGGCATCATCATCACGGCAATCATTTTTGCCGGCGTCGTTTCGCTGGCGCTGCAGGGCAACTATGTCTATTTCGGCACCATCGCGATCGGCGGCAATCTGCCCGATCTGCTGGTCGTCGCCGTCGTTCTGGTGGGCGTGATCACCGGGGTCGCGGGCGGCGTGTTCTGCTGGCTGCTGCTCAACACCGGCCGATGGATGCCCGCCCGGCTATTTGCGCTCCGAAGCGAAAATCCGGTGGCGTTCGGCGCGCTGTGCGGCCTGTTCATCGCCGCGATCGGCGTGGCGAGCGGCGGTAATCTGTTCGGCAGCGGCTATGCGGAAGCGCGCGGTATGCTCGAAGGCCATTCGCAGCTCGGTGCCGCGTATCCGGTGCTGAAGATGGCGTCGATGGTGGGCTCGTACCTGCCCGGCACTCCTGGCGGCCTGTTTGCGCCGTCACTGGCGATCGGCGCGGGCATCGGCAACGCGCTGCACATGATCTCCGGACAGATGCAGTTGCCAATGCTGATTGCGCTCGGCATGGTCGGCTATCTGGCCGCCGTCACGCAGAGCCCGATCACGGCGTTCGTCATCGTGATCGAAATGATCAACGGGCACGCGCTGGTGATTTCCTTGATGGCCACCGCGCTGATTTCGAGCCAGGTGTCGAAGCTGTTCGCACCGCCGCTGTATGAGGCGTTGGCTCGTCGGTATCTGCATCGCTGAGGGTTCAGGCGTCCGATCGGCGCTCCATTACCGATTTCACCGCAGCAAGCTCCTGCATCCTGCCCCACATTTATTTCGCTTCGAATGCTCTAGGACAATATCTTTCCGCCCTGTTTTGGCTTCACTATGGAGATCAGGCGTTACGACGCGACTCCACACGGAGCCGGCGTCCACCATTCGTGCCTGAAACGCGTGGGTGTTCGCTGCGCGGGCAGGGCATTCCGGGAAAGCAGGAAGTGGTGGGTTGAAGTGGCATCGCGTGGCCAACCGCGTATCGATGCGGTTCGGCCACGCGCGGTTGATCGAGCGTTTATTTCGGCTGGCTTTGGACGAGCCTCGACTTCAGCAATTCGTATTTCTCCCGCGACGTATCCGCCAACGCCGCCTCACGGCTCGAACGCGTATCGTCGAATGGAATCGGCTCGGCAAACTGGCTGACGGTCAGATCCCATCTCTTGCCGTCGATCAGGTTGTAGAAGTGCGTGCCGCCTGCCGTACGCGTCGTCAGGATCTCGCCGCCGAAGCAGTCTTGCACGATCAGAGACGTAACGCTGCAATGATTCTGCGCGGGATTCGTCGCCGACCATGCGTGGCTCGGGCTCGACGTATCGCCCGACCATACGTGAGCAAGGGCGCGGTAAAGATCGATGGGCGTCGCAAAGGTCTTCGATATGGCGGGCGTCTGTGCTTCCTGTGTCATGGCGGCAATCCTTCGTTCGATGAGCGGATCAGGTCGAGGAAAACAAAAAGCCCCGTCGTTGCCGGCGGGGCTTTCTGGCGCATGTCGCTGCGAATGATGTCTAGCGGCGTATGCGTATGCGAGTCCCCACAGGCAGTCCCACGCGGGCATGCGCATGATGATGCGTGGCGACGGTGTGGGTCGTGAGGGCTTGCATAGCGAGCGAGTGTGCCTTCAATTGCGCGACGCGTCAACGAATCATCGATGGCCGCGTCGCGCTGATGGTGCTTACGACTTCGCGCCGCTCAGGATCGCGAGGCTCGGGCAGTAGTGCGTCGCGCTCAGATACGCGGCCTGCTGCGAACGCACGCCCGCGCTGCTTGACGTGGGCGGGTCGATGAACACTTGCGCATTGTTCGATCCAGCCGGTGCGGTCAGCGTCATTGTCACTTTCCACCAGTTGCCCGATTTCACCGCGGTGAGCGCCGTCGCTTGCCCGCCGCCCCATGTGCCGCGCACGATCGCGCCGGTGTTCGTGTTCAGCACCCAGCCGAACTCGGTGCCGCTAGGGTCGTCGGTCTGGATCGAGCCGCCCGGGAACACCGTTGCGTTGGTGGTGGCGAGCACGTAGTCGGTGAACGTGTACGACTGGCCACCCTGCACTCGGATCACTTCGTGGATGTTCGACACGGCCGAACCGTTCGTGCTCGTGACCGTCGCGGCGCCGCGATCGACGCCGGAGATGTCGGTGGCGGGCACGGCGGTGCCGCCGTTCGACTGGAACCACGCATCCGGCGTCGCGAGACTGAGCGGCGAGTTGATCAGGTTGTTTGCATAGCAGGCCGACGCGGCCGCGTTGGTCGGCGGCCCGTAGAAGCTAGCGATGCTCGACTGGATTGCGTTGTCGGTCGTATCCGAGGTTGCCTTCGTGATGATCGCGCCTTCGAAGAACTGGATCGGCGCGGCACTACCGTCTCCGCCTTCGCCGAGCGACAGCCCGCCTTGCCATTGACCGTTGAATGCATGGCCGGCATCGTTGCCGAAAATCAGCGCTTCAGGCGGCGCCTGATCGAACAGCGACGTCAACACGCTTTGCGAAGCGGAACCGCCTTTGACCGCGAACAGATTCGACGCGGTGAGCGGCGAGTACTTCGACAGCACCGTGACGAACTTCTCTTTCGCCGGCTGCTGCGGACCGTACAGATAGACGCCGGCTTCGGCATCGACGCCCGGCCAGTTGGTATCGAGCGCGTTGCACACCGGGTCTTTCACGTTCGACGGCTGGATCGAGTCGCCGTCGCAATAGCCGAACACCGCCGCGTTGCCGTTCGAGAACGCGAGCGCGAACATCTCGCCTTCCACTTCGCCGTGCGCATAGGTGCTCGGATTCGCGCTGCTTTCCATGTTGCCGTAGGTGCCGCAGCAGGTCGACGACTGGCTGTAGTGCGCGCCGGCCACCATGTACTCGGCGATTTCGCTATCGCCGATCGACTGGTTCACCGTGCCGAAGCGTTTGCGATAGGCCTGGCCGGCCAGTGTGCCGAGCGCCGGAATCTGCACGCCGTTCGTCGTGACGAACGCGAGCTTCGTCGGAGTGCCGGCAAGCGCCGGCAAGTCGTTGCCGATCGTCAGTTGCTGCGTCGGCGCTTGTGCGGTCAAGGCGGTCGGCGGTTGCAGCAGTTGCACGGTCAGGGTGCCCGAGGTGCCCGGCAGCGTGATCGTCGCGAAGCCGTTGAGGACCGGCACGGTGGTCGTTTTGCTGCCGTTCTGTACGGTTAGCGATTCCGTGCCGTCCTGGTTCAGCGTCAGCGTCGCGGGGACATTGCCGAACGCGCCGTTTTTCAGCGGCGCGACCAGATCGATCTGATCGTAGATGTAGGTGACCGAGCAGGTCGTGTTGTTACAGAACGATTGCGTGCTCTGCACATTCGCCGAGCCGACCAGCGAGCGGTCGCCGCCTTTCAGCGTGGCGTTGGTGTACGGATAAACGTCGAGCGTCGTGTTGTCGGACGCGCGTTGAATCTGGAACAGTGGGCCCGTGTAGTTCTTCGTTAGCAGCCGGGTCACGCTGTGCGCCGCGGAGCAGGGTGTGTTGGCCGTGGCGGCGGCGTCGCAGGGCAGCGGGGTAGACGTCGAATTGTTGTTCGCCGATGCATTCGAATTCGATTGCGCTGCGTTGCTGGACGCCGCCGCGTTCGAAGCGGCCGCGTTCGCCACCGGCGATGCCGATACGCCGCTATTGTCGCCGTTACACGCGGCGAGTCCGACGGCCATCGCCAGCCAGACCGCCACTAATCCCATTCTTCTCGACATCATGACCTCCTCCTGTTGAACCGCTGATCGGTTGAAGATACTTAGTTGTACGGATCTAGATGGTTGCTTCGCACGAAAGCCGGCGGGGTCGGTGCCGAGCGCCCGGTAGGTAATAATATTAGTCAATAATATCGATTTGACGGCTTGGGGTAATCCCGCATGCGCGTTTTACGGAATTGAAAGAATCAAGCGTTGTGCGGCTTACGCGATCCGCATACGCCGGAGGCTTGACAGAATTATTACTAATATTTTGACGGACACGGCACGCCGAATGCTGGAGCGATGATGTCGCTGTGCACGCCGCGTGGAATCGGCGCGACGGCGTGAAGAGAGGGGATGGGAAATGAAAGTGATGCGCGGCGAATCAGGAATTAAACCGCGCCAGGCTTGCGTCGATGTGATTCAACGCAACTCAACCGCCGGACAGCACCGTGTCCTCGATTTCATAGCGTTCGTTACCGACTGAAATCAGATTGATGCCGGCATGCTTGCGCGTCAGCGTGTCGCCGGGCATCGGCCGATCGCTCGCGGACGCGGCTGTGCCCATCACCCGCCCGTTGACGCCGAAGAAAATCGCCCGCGTCGTGCCGTCGGGCCAGTAGACCACGACCGTGGTCGATCGATCGCTGTGATGCACGACGCCGAACTTGCACATCGTTTTGATCTGTCCGTTGCCGCGCTCGCACGGGAGTGTGCCGCTCGCGCTGAGCGGCGATTCCTTCACGGGCGCGGGGCCGTTCTGCGAGCCGGCCTGAGCGCTTTCAGTCGAAATCGAAATCAGCGTCACGCCATCCGCTTCGCCGACCACGCGCGCGTGCCGCTGATGCCCGAGGATCGCGTGCACGGCGGCGCTGTCGCGCGAGCCGGGACAGCCGACCAGCATCGCCAGATGGTCGAGATAGTTCGCGGTCGCGGCCGACTCGCCGAGCCGCCGGCAGGCATCGCCCGAGTGCGGATAGCCATCGCCGAGTACGACGAACGACTCGGGCCATTCGAACGGGTTCTCCGTGCCAGCGGCGTGCGCGGAAGTCGACGCGCCGCCGCTGGCACCGAAAGAAACCGCCGCAATCGCGGCGTACAGCGCCGAAGCAAAAGATCGGGTCGGCCGTTGCATCGAAGTTCTCCTCCGCTCACTTACGTTCTGGCCGCACCCGCCGCCAACGCGGCCTGCGCCCGCTGCAGCCACTCGCGATTATGTTCGCGCGCGTGACGCGGCCAATGTTTGGCGTCCTGCACGATTTCCGCATAGAGCGCGCCGGCGCGGCGGCGGTCCGCGTCTTCCGGCTGCGCGGCGAGCCAGTCGGCGAACAGGCAGCGCGGCGCGACGTCGGTTGCGCAGGTCAGCGCGTGTTCGAATGCCGCGCGTGCGCCCGGCGCGTTCAGCGCGGCCAGCGTGCGCGCATACAGCAGCGCCGGCTCGCCCTGATTGCGCGCGTGCGGATTCACCGAGAACAGAGTCGCCAAGGTCGCATCGGCGGCCGGGGAGTTGCCGAGCGCGAACTGCGAGCGCGCGAGGCCGAGCAGTAGCGCGGGATCGTTCGCAAATGGGCCGTTCGCGGCGGCCTGGAAATGTTCGAGCGCTTCGCGCGGATTGCCGGCCGCGAGCAACGCCTCGCCGAGCCGCATCCGATGCTGCACGGTCGGCGCGCGTTCGAAAGCGGCGCGCGCTTCACGCAGCGCACGATTCGGATCGACGAATTGCGTGATCGCCTGGGTGGCCACGCGCGCGCCGCGCGAATGGCGCAGACCCGGCAGATAGATCGCGAAGAAATACACGATGCTGCCGAGCAGCGGAAAGGCAAACAGAATGAATAGCCAGTAGATGCCCTGGTTATTGCGCATCGCGTGGACGGCGAAAAAGATCGCGATAAATACGTGAAGACCAATTCCAAAGAAGTAGGGCATATCGATTCAACCTTCGAGCATGAGGAAAAGCGCGCCGCGAGCCCGTCATGAGCGTAACCGGGCGTTAATGCGGCGAACCGACCCGCAGATACGCGAAAAGAAGCGATAACGCCACGACGATCACACCGGTGGCAACGACGAGACGATTGGCTAGCAGTCGACGCATCGCAAGTCTCCTAGACGAAACTGTAGCGTTCGGAATGGTAGCGGATGCGCGGCACCTTCATTTCGCCGAGCGCCGTTTCGATCGCATCCATCATCGGGTCCGGGCCGCAGATGAAGTACTCGTGATCGGCGAACCTGGGCGGCAGATGTCGCTGGAACATCGCGGCGTCGATGCGCCCGGTTTCGCCGCTCCAGCCTTTGGGCGGGTCCGACAGCACATAGACGATGCGCAAATCTAGCCGCGTCTTGAGCGCATCGAGTTCCTCGCGGAAAGTCAGCGAATCCCAGCTCTTGCCGCCGTACAGTAGCACGAGCGGACGTCGGTCGCCGCGATCGGCGAGCGTGCGGATCATGCTCATCATCGGCGTGATGCCGATGCCGCCGGCGATCAGCACGTGCATGTCGGTCGGATGGCCGATCGTGAATGCGCCATACGGTCCGTCCAGATACACGCGCTGACCCGCCTCGATCGTCTTCACCTGGCTCGTGAAATCGCCGAGATTGCGGATCGTCATTTCGACGCGGCCATTCGCGGCCTCGGCGCTCGACGAGAACGAAAAAGGATGTCCGGTGATCCTGAACGGGCTGCCCCACACGTTGAGCCAGCCGAACTGGCCGGGCTTGAAGCGAAAGCCTGCGTGGCCGTCGGGTTGCATCACGAGCGTCGTGGTGTCGCCGCGTTCGGCGCGCACTTGCGCGATCCGGTACGGACGCCTGAGCATGAAGAGCGGCTTGAACAGACGCACGTACAGCAGCAGCGCGATCCAGAATAACGTCATGCAGATCCACAGCGTGCGCTTGAACGGATCGGTCAGATAAAAGCCCCAGCCGATCATATGCAACACGCCGCCAAAGATCGCGACGAGCGCGAGCCCGATATGCGACAGATGCCAAAGTTCATAAGGGATCTTCAGCTGCCTGCGCCACAGCGCGGTGATCACCAGCACGATCACCGAGCCGATCGACAGGAACGCGAACCACGCGCCCCACGGCACCTCGAGCAGCGAGTCGGGCATCGCGACCTTGTCCGAGCGGATCGCGAACAGAATCAGCGGATGCACGACGACGAGGCCGACCGCGAGCAGCGATACGCGTCGATGGAAATGGTAGATGACGTCTTCGCCCCACGGCTCGGTCACGTGACGAAACCGCGCCGTGAGACCGAATTGCAGGCCCATCATCGCGAGGCCGGAGTAGCCGAGCGCTACCGAGAATTCGGTGCCGAAGTTGCGCGCGGGCGGCAGCGTGCCGGTCAGCAGCGCAAACAGCGGCGCGAGAATGAACAGTAGATAGATGATCGACCAGATGGCTTTGCGCGCGAGATCTCGAGATTGCATCGGATGCTTCTCCATGCCGGGGTGCGGCGGCCCCGCTCGCGCTCGGTCCGCGCTCAGACGCAGGTAGTGAGCAGAAGTGCGGGCCCGAACGTGATCACGGTCGCGACCAGCGCCGCGATCAGGGTCCAGACGACGACGGTATGCATGAACGAGCTGATGCGTTCGGGTCCAGGGTCGCGGGTCGCGGCGCGATAGCGCCATAGCCAGCCGATCGCGATCAGATGCAGCAGCAGAATGATCGCGAGACTCGCGCGCAGCGGCCCGGTCGGCCACGCGAACGCGCAGCCGATCGCGTGCAGCGCATACAGGATCACGAATGCGAGACACCAGATCGTGAAGCCGACGGCGAGCCACCACAGGCGCCGTGGCGAAAGCGGGCGCGCATTCATGGTCTGGCTCCCAGCATGGCGACGAGGCTCGGCAGCGCGAGCACGAGTCCGAGCGCGATGATGCCCGTCGCCAGCGTGTAATCGACCCACAGGCGCGTGAGGCGCAAATCGGTCAGGCGGCGCGCGGACACGAAGCCTGCGCCGACCCGCAGCACGTTGCTGATCAGGAACAGCAGGCCGACGCCCGCGTGAACCGCGATATACGTGAGCAGCGCCGCGGCCGTCGCGCCGAGCGCATGCTCGCGCGGATTCGGCGTCACGCCGCTGATCAGCATCACGCAGGCGGCGAGCGCAACGATCAGCGCGATCGCGGTGAGCCCGATCGTGCCGTGCGGTTTGCGCTCGGCGGCAGCCGCCCGCAACGAGCCACGCGTGGCGGCCGCGGCCACCGCGAGCGCGACGACCGCGACGAGTGCAAGCAGACGGTTCGGATGCGGCGCGACCGCGGCCGGCCAGTTCGGCGCGGCGATCCAGAGATAGAACGTGCCGAAGATCAGCGAGGTGAACAGCGTGCCGTTCGCGACCAGCGCGCAGATCAGCGAAAGCCATGACGGCGCGCCGGCCACCTCGGTATGCGGCGGCACGCTGACGCCGCGGCCGACCGGCAGCGCGCCATAATCGCGCGCGTGGCCCGCGCTCTGGCCCGCGTAGATGAAGAGGCCGAACGTCACGATCGCGAATGCGACCGACAGCAGATAGAACTTGAACAGCATCGCGAGCACCGCCGCGGCCGTCACGAGCGCGGTGACGAGCGGCAGATAGGTCGAGTTCGGCAGCACGATCAATTGCTCGGGCTCGCCCGAGGTCATATGCACGCCTAGCGTCTCCTGCCAGCCATTGCGTGTGAAGCCAAGATAGCCTTCGCCGCGCGCGAGCGAGGTCGCTAGCTGGCCCGGGGGTACCTTTTCGGTTTCGGCGTCGATGTGCGGGATCGACGCGAACGCGTACGGTGCGGGCGGAATCGGCATCGCCCATTCGAGCGTGGTCGAGTCCCACGGATTGCGCCGCACACGCTGGCCGAAACGCAGTTGCACGATGATGTCGATCACGACGAGCGCGAAACCGATCGTCATCACGAAGCTGCCCACCGACGACAGCAGATTGAGCCAGTTCCAGCCTTCATCGCCGCTATAGGTGAAGACGCGCCGCGGCATGCCGAGCAGGCCGGTCAGGTGCATCATGAAGAACGTCATGTTGAAGCCGATGAACACGAGCCAGAACGCCGGCACGGAAAGTTTATGCACGGCGGTGCGCCCGGTCAGCAGCGGTAGCCAGTAATAGAACGCGGCGAGCATCGGAAACGCGAGCGCGCCCGCCACCACGTAGTGCATATGCGCGACCACGAAGTAGGTGTCGTGCGCCTGCCAGTCGAACGGCACGATCGCGAGCATCACGCCTGTGAGGCCGCCGCACGTGAACACGAAGAAGAAGCCGAAGATGTACAGCATCGGCACGTCCCAGCGGGGGCGGCCGTGTGACAGCGTGGCGAGCCACGCGAAGAACTGGATCGCGGTGGGCACCGCGACGATCGCCGAGCCCGCCGAGAAGAACGCGAGCGCGAGATGCGGAATGCCCACCGTGAACATGTGGTGAACCCAGATGCCGAAGCTCAGGAACGCGAGCGCGATGATCGCGACGACGATCGTGCGATAGCCGACCAGCTTGCGGCGCGCGAACACCGGAATCATCGTCGACAGGACGCCGGCCATCGGCAGGAAGATGATGTACACGTCCGGGTGGCCGAACAGCCAGAACAGATGCTGCCAAAGCAACGGATCGCCGCCGCGGGTCGGATCGAAGAACGGCAGGTTGAACGCGCGCTCCACTTCCAGCAGGATCGAGCCGAGAATAAGCGGCGGAAACGCGACGATCATCATCATCGCGGTGACGAGGATGTACCACGCGAAGATCGGCATGCGATCGAGCGACATGCCGGGCGCGCGCATCTTCAGGATCGACACGACGATTTCCATCGCGAGCGACAGCGCCGAAATCTCGACGAACGTGATGCCGAGCAGCCAGACGTCGGCGTTCAGCCCCGGCGTGTATACGTTGGAGCTGAGCGGCGTGTACATGAACCAGCCGCCGTCGGGTGCACTGCGCAGAATCAGCGACACGGTCAGGATCGTGCCGCCGAACAGATAGCACCAGTAGCCGTAAGCGGTCAGGCGCGGAAACGCGAAGTCGCGCGTGCCGAGAATCTTCGGCGTCAGATAGACCGCGAAGCTTTCGACCATCGGGATCGCAAACAGGAACAGCATCATGGATCCATGCATCGTGAAGACCTGGTTATAGGTCTCCACGTCCATGAAGGCCGCATGCGGTGTGGCGAGTTGCACGCGCGTGAGCATGCCGAGAATCCCGGCGATCGCGAAGAACACGAACGACGTGATCATCATGCGCATGCCGAGGACCGTATGGTTGACCGCGGCCAGCTTCTGCACGCCCGGCCCGGTGGCCCAGATCGCGGCAAGCTGGCGATGCAGCCGCAGCGCGGTGATGCCCTGTGACGGCGGCTCGACGGGCACACTCATTTCTTCACCTCCCCGTTGGCGGCGGCGCTTTTGACAGCAGCCGGAAAATCTTCCGGGCGATCGACGATCACGGTGAAGTGCATCCCCGCGTGACCGATGCCGCAAAACTCGTTGCATTGTCCGGCGTACTGGCCGGGCTGATCGGCCTCGATGCGCAGCAGGTTGTGGTGACCCGGAACCGCGTCGATCTTGCCCGCGAAGCGGGGGATCCAGAATGCGTGCACCACGTCCATGCTGGTCACGGCGATGTCGACCGGCGTGCCCGCGGGTAGATGCAGCACGTTCTCGGTTTCGACGTTGCCGAGTTCCGGATAGCGGAAGGTCCAGCGCCATTGCTGGGCGATCGCCTCGATGCGCGCGGGCGCATGCGCGCGCAGCGGCAACAGCAATTCGCCCGCGTAGAGCGCGTAGCAGACTAGCGGGATCAGGATCACTGCCGGCAGGACCAGACCGCCGAGCACGATCCAGCGCGCGGGCGACACGTGCGAGCCCCAGCCGGGCCGGAAGACCGTCATCAGAAACAGCGCGAGCACCATCGCGAACAGGATCGCCGCGCCCGCCAGCATCACCCACCACAATCCGGCGATCGATGCGGCGGCCGGGCCCGACGGCTCGAGCGTCGACAGCGGCCCGGTGCAGCCGGACAACGCGGCGAGCGATCCTGCTTGGACCGCCAGGCGCAAGCAGCTATGATGGTTTGCACCACCAGGCATTCGACGCGAGGGCACACCGCCATGGCAAACAAAGGCAATGCTGGAAGCGAGACGCGCAGCGAAGTGACGCTCGAGCTGCTGCGGCTCGACAAGGGATCGGTGGTGGCGCTCGTCGGCCATCCGATTCACGTGATGATGGTGCACTTCCCGATCGCATTCGTCGTCGCGACCTTGGGCGTCGACGTGATCTACTGGTGGACGGGCGACCCGTTCTGGATTCGCGCCGGCCTGTGGGCTGCCGGTTTCGCGTTCTGGAGCGGCGTGGCCGCGAGCGTGGTCGGCACGGCCGAGCTGTTGCTGGTGCGCGGTATCCGCCTGAAGGAGGCGAGTTGGTCGCATGCGGTCGCCGCGATGACGCTCGTCGCGCTCGCCGGAGCGAACTGGGGTGTGCGCCTTTTTTACCCCGACGAGATCCTGCCGCATGGGCTCGTGCTGTCGGTGCTCAGCTCGGTGATGACGGGCTTCGCCGGCTGGCATGGGGGCAAGCTCGTGTTCGATCATGGCGTGGGGATTCTCGTTTCGCCGAAGGAGTGATGCAGCCAGCGGCCAAGTCCGCCTGGCTCGAACAGATGCGGGGCAAGCAGGTTCGAGTCGATGTGGGGCTTGGCCAGCACGATCCAGATGATCGCGACGATCACGAACAGATAGGCGATGGTCAGCGCGATCGCCGAGGCGCGGCTGAAGCGGCCGTCGGGCAGATACAGATCGTGCAGTACGAGGCCGGCGAGTACGTGCAGCATCGCCATGATGCCGACGAACACCATCTTCGCGGTGAACCACTCCACGAACGTCGCCTGCAGAAAAATCAACACGGTGCCGCTCGCGATCGCAACGAAAGCGGCGGGCGAGGTCAACTCCACGAACACGAGACGCGTGATGCGATGCAGCCGGTCGAGCTCGCTACCGGCCGCAAGCCCGCGGCGTTGCAAGAACAGATACGGCAGCACGATCAAGCCGCCCGACCAGATCGCGATCGCGGCCAGATGAATGAACTTCAGAAGGGTCGTCACAGTGCGGGCTCTCTGACGCGCAGGCTTGACCAGACGAGCGAAAGTCCTGCCGCGAGATAAGGGATCATCGCCAGTACCCACATCAACAGTCCGGCGAGTTGCTGGTCGGCGAGCGGGGTGAGCCCCCACGCGGCGGTGGTCGCGAAGTGCACGACGTAGAGCGGCACCGGCGCGAACACGATCAACGCGCCGAGTAGACCCATATGGCCGATCGTCGCGACGAGTGCCATTAGCGCGGGGCCGGTGGGCAGCGTCGGCGAGAAGATGCTGCGCCACATCAGCCATGCACTGCCGAGCAAGGTGAGCTGCATCAGCCAGTATCCGGGTACGGTCGACAGTCCCCACGCATAGGGTCCCGGCGCATGCCACAGCCAGATGATCACCGCATGCGCGGCGACCACCGGCACGAGCGGCGGATGCGCGAGGCGCGGTAGCGGAAACGCAAAGGCGAGCAGCGGAGCGACGGCAGCGATCAGAATGATGTGATGAGTGACGCGCGCGGAGAACAATGCCGAAGACAACGCGCAGAGGGGCGATACGAACACGACGACCATCAGTGCGATGGCGACCCATCCCGCCCGTGCATTCGCCGAGCGGCCGCTAGCCACGATCCATACGAGCGCCGCGAGCGCGACGAGCAATGGCGGGTCTGTATTCCAGCGCAGCCACAAGCTTTCGGGGACAGCCGCGGGACCACAGTATGCGACAGGAAAATATGGCATGGCGCGATGTCTTCAACGAGTCCAGGTGCTTCATTAGTACACGCAAGCAAAACGCGTGGCACAAAACACCTTTGAATTGTCGGGACGGCTCACGATCCAACTGATCGCTCACGTACTCTAGCGCAAATAAACTGTTTAGGGACGGCTATTTGAAATTTGTAAGTCCTTGCGTGACAGAATGTTTGCAATTTGTCACTCGCGGATTTTTGCGGACCGCATTAACGCTGCTGTAATGGCGACGATAAGATTGCTATGGTGCGGCGCAATACTTGAGGGCTATCCCGCCCGGCGTACTATGATGAAAGCATGTGACGGAGGCCCGCCATGTTTCATGATCCCATTCGGATTCCGGCAATGATCGAATTGACATTGCTTGCAATCGTGCTGATCGTCGTCAGTATCGTTCGCGCGAGGCAGCAAAGGGAGCGGGCGCGCAATCGCGCAATGACGGAGCAGCGAAGATCGGAGAAAACGCGAATGTAATATTCGCGTTTTCTGCATCTTTTAATGTTTTCGTATTCAGATATTTTGCTGGTCTTTGCCAAGCGGTGGTCGCTCCAGTTGGAGCCACTGCTGAACGCTGGCACGCTGCCATTGTCGGTTGGCGTATTCCTTGAGCCTGTGCGGAACCGGATCGCCATTCAGAACCAGGCGATTGAGCATCAATGCGAGGTCCGTATCCGCGATACACCAGTCACCGAACAGATTTGCCGAGTGAGTTGCGAGCAATGCATCGGTGGCGGCGAAGAGTTTGTGTGCCGCTTCCTGTGCGCTCGCGGAAAGCGGGCCGCCGCGCGATCCGCAGAACACGACTTCGGTGGAACGCTCCTCGCGAATCGGCAGCAGATCGCTGCGCAACCAGGCCTGCACCTGGCGCGCTCGCGCGCGCAGACGCCGATCTTGCGGATAGACCGGCGTATCCGGGAAAGTCTCGTCGAGGTATTCGGCGATCGCCGACGACTCGGATAACGCAAAGTCTTCGTGTATCAGTGTCGGCACCCGCCGCGTCAATGAACGGGCCGCATACTCCGTTGCCTGATTCGCTTTGCTCGCGAGATCGACGCTCGACAGGTCGAACGGCAAGCACTTCTCGCGCAGGGTCACGAAGACGGACATCGCGTAGGGGCTCGCGAATTGGGCGTCGGTGTAGAGGTGGAGGGAGTGATGTCGCACAGGGTCTCCGTTTTCCTTGGTCAACGATGTCGGGCTTCGAATACTAACTGCTCGTCCGTCGCCGCGCGGCCTTTTCACCAATGCGGATTGGCCATCTCGCAGGCGAGCAGGCAGCCCAACGCCGACACGGTGCCGACCGCGCCCAGACCAAAGCCTACGGCAAGGTTCTCCGTCGTCGTTGCGCAGCCCTGCAGCAGGGATATCGACGTTAGCAGCGAGGCGAGAAGAAGACGATGCCGAAGTCGGGAAGAAGACGTGCGTCGTGGTGACATGGTGTGTTCGCCGTGGAGGGCGCTCTTTCAGCGCATCAGCGTGCGAGCATAGCGGCCCGCCATTTGCCGCATTTCTCGGATTAGCGGTCCACAAGCGTCAGGCCTTACGAGCTATTGCCAGGCGTCGGGCAGCGCTTTAATCGGCCGCCGAACAAAATCACGGGAGGGGCTTCAAAAAAATAATCTAGCTGATACAATGGCGCCCCTCTGCCCAGGTGGCGAAATTGGTAGACGCACTATCTTGAGGGGGTAGCGCCGAAAGGCGTGTGGGTTCAAATCCCGCCCTGGGCACCATTTCGAATCATCGCGAATCGTTGCGAATGGTCGATTCGAATCTTCGAGCGCTTTCTTCAGTCTCAGGCGCTTTCTTCAGACAACGGCGGCTGTATCAGGCCATCGCATCGTCTTCGCTTCTTCCGCTATTCACTTTCGTCGCGCTTCTGCGATCTCCTTTCCCGCTTGCCTCACGATTACGCGCGGCAGGAACGCGAGGCAATCGGTCTCCTGCAATACCTGCAGATTCGATCAGAACTCGTTCCGGTAGGCAAATAGGCCGGGAAGTCCGCCGCTCATGACGAATAGAACCTTCTGTCCGGCGGGATACTTCCCGGTACTCACGTTTTCGACAAGACCCGCGAATGCCTTGCCGCTATACACAGGATCGAGCAACAGACCTTCCGTAGAGGCCATCAGCCGAACGGCGGCACGCATGTTATCGGTCGGAATGCCATAGCCGGGTCCAAGCTGCGCTTCATCGATCGAGATGGCGTCGGCACCCACGCGCAGGCTTGGGTCGATCAGTTGCAGCGTCTGGTTCGCTTTGTCCAAGGTAACCGAGTGCGCGTGGCCCGCGTTCGCCAATACCGTGAATGCGGCAATGCGCGACGGGTCCAGACCCAGCGCGACAAACCCCGCGACCAGTCCCGCGTGCATACCGCCGCTGCCGTTTGGCACCACGATACGATCGAAAGTCACGTTTTGCGCGTGAGCTTGCGCGACGATTTCAGCGGCACAGTCCGCGTAGCCGAGGCAGCCGGCCGGGCTCGAACCGCCCAACGGACACACATACACGTTACGGCCCTGCGCTCGCAACTCGTTCGCGCGTTCCTCGGCGAATTGCAGTGCGTTGGCCGTGCCGGGAAGATCATGTATGCGCGCGCCGAATAGCGCATCGAGTAGCACGTTGCCGTTCTCCACATAGTCGTGGTCGGAACGTGGCACGGCTCTCGTCAGTACCAGTTCGCATTGGAGTCCGACGCGAGCCGCCGCGGCCGCCGTCAGGCGCGCATGGTTCGATTGACGCGCGCCGACGGTAATGATGGTGTCCGCGCCACGCGCGAGCGCTTCGCCGATCAGGAATTCGAGCTTGCGCAACTTGTTGCCGCCGCCACCCAGGCCCGTCAGATCTTCTCGTTTGACGTAGATGTCCGCGCCGCCGAGTCGAGCGCTCAGACGAGCAAGGTGCTGAATTGGCGTCGGGCCTTCGAGAAGCGCATGGCGCGGAAACTTCGATAAATCGAGGCGGTGCGATGAGGCGGAGTTCATGTTCGTGTGCGGGCGTTTGAGTTGAACGAGACGTTTCCATTCACTTGACAGACGCAAAGTTCTCTTCGACTTGAGTGCTCAATGCGTCAACGTTCGTATTCCTGCCAGTAATTTATCAACTTCGGCGTCGGTGGTCAGATAGCTGACCGATGCACGCGCGATCTGTGTCAGCCCCCGGCTGGTCATATCGAATGGCGTGTACGCAACGCCATTCGAGCCGATCGTGATGCCCTGTGCCGCCAACGCGCGTCGCACCGACATGGCATCGAGTCCGGCGAGGTTGAACGACACCAGACCGGATCGCTCGACACCCTGGTCGAGCACGGCCACGCCCGGCATCGTGGCCAACCGCTCGCGCAATGTTTGCGCGGTCCGATCGATCTGCGCGCGGATGTTGTCGATGCCGATTTCCAGCGCTTCGTCCAATGCATTCGCCAATCCGCAATGCAGCGCAATCGATGCTTCAGATGATTCGAAACGCACGGCATCGTCGCGCAGTGCCGGTTCGCCATTGGCGTCGAGCGGTGCTGAATACGTGTCGACGAAGGCCGGCGTCAAGCGGGGCAGAAAATCTTTCCGGACGTATAGCAGGCCGGTGCCACGCGGCCCACGCAGCGCCTTGCGGCCGGCGCCCGCCAGCACATCGCAGCCGACTTCGAGGACGTCGATCGGCAGTTGCCCGACGGCCTGCGCCGCATCGACGAAATACGCAATGCCGTGACGGCGTGCTATCTGCCCAATCGCGGCGGCCGGATTGATCAATCCGCCATTGGCCGGCAGCCACGTGAGCGCAATCAGTCGGACCCGATCGTCGAGCATCGCTTCGAGCGCGCGAGGATCGACCCTGCCGCTGGCATCGGAAGGAATCGTCTCGATCGACGCGCCCGCGCGCTGCGCCACGAGACGCATCGTCGCGAGATTGCCGCCCCATTCGTGCCGCGCAACGAGGATGCGTTGCCCTGCGCGCCACGGACCCAAGGCCGCGAAAGCCGCGCCCCAACCCGGCGAGTTGCCCGTCGTCAACGCGATCTCGGCGGGCTGAGCATTCAGCAGGCGGGCGGCGAGCGTACGCGCCCGCTCGGTCTGTTGGCTGGCAGCCGCGCCCGCTTCCATCGGTCCCATCGACGCTTCGCGCAACAGATGCGCGTGAATCGCTTCGAGTGTCGCAGCCGACGGCAGCGACGCGCCCGCATGATTGAAATGCGTGGTGCTGCGAACACCGGGTGTGCGCGCGCGCATTGCGTCGATGACGGCAGGCGACAGCGGAGAAGACATTGGCGGCTCCGAGTATATGAGTTGAATTCAGGCGTTCTTCAGCGCGACAACCGCTTCGACTTCGACGGCGACCCCCGCCGGCAGCGACGCAACACCCACCGCGCTGCGTGCGTGACGGCCCGCGTCGCCGAAGATCCGCACCATTACATCCGACGCGCCATTGGCAATCGTGCTTTGAGCACTGAACGCCGGCGTGCTGGCGATGAATACGTTCAGGCGCACGACGCGTGCCACGCGCTCGAGCCGGTCGTCCGTCGCCGCGACGATCTGTGCGACGACACCGAGCGCCGACAGCCGCGCGGCCCGAGCGCCTTCGTCGTCGCTGATATTGTCGCCGAGACGCCCGAGATACGCAGGCTGTCCGTCATTGCGCGAAATCTGACCAGATATGTAGAGCAGATTGCCTTCCTGCACGAAGGGCACGTAATCGGCGGCGGGTGCCGACGCGGATTCGAGCGTCAGACCGAGGCTGGCGGCGCGGGCGGTAATCGAAGAGGTCATCAGAGGCGTACCGTTTGGTGACGAGAAGGCTTCGATGCTATTGATTCGCGCCGGGTGTGACCAACGAATATTCTTGCTCGACGCATGAGCCAAACTAATGCGTTCACGCAAGCCGGTCCTGCTGCGCCGTTTGCATGATCCACGAGCGGAATGCGCTTGCGGCGGCGTCGAGCTTGCCTTTGCGCGTGACGAGCCACCAGCCGATGCGCGGATCGTCGAGCACCGCGTCAGGCAGCGCCGGCACCAGCGAGCCTTGCGCGAGCTGCTGCGCGATCAGTCGATGACGGCCCATTGCGACGCCTTGTCCGGCGAGCGCCGCTTCGACGACGATGTTGTAGTCGTGCAATTGCACGTGTTGCGCGTCGCCGAGATCGAGACCGGCATGGCGCGACCACGCTTCCCACTCGAACGAATGCGTCGAATACGAAGTCAGCAACGGAAAGCGCAGCAGGTCCAATGGTTTGCGTGGACGCTTTCTGCTTGCGATCAGCGACGGACTGCATACCGGCGAAAGACGCTCGGACATCAGCTTTTGCGAACTGACGCCGGGCCAGCCGCCACGCCCATAGCGGATCGCCACCTCGACTTCGCCGCCCGACACATCGGCGAGTGCGATGTCCGGCCGCAATCGCAGGTCGACTTCGGGATGCGCGAGCGGGAAAGCATGCAGGCGCGACGCGAGCCAGCGACTCGCGAATGAGGACAGCAGGCCGACGTTCAACGTCTTGCGTTCAGGGGAGAATGCGCGGACTTCGCTGGTGCCAAGCCGCAGCAGTTCAAAGGCCGCGTGGACTTTCGCGTAGTACGCACGGCCCTTCTCGGTGAGTTCAATGGCGCGCGTTTGGCGTTCGAATAGCGCGATGCCCAGATCGGCTTCGAGCTTCTGGATCTGGTGGCTGACCGCGCTTTGCGTCACGAACAGTTCTTGCGCCGCGCGGCTGAAACTGAGGTGCCGCGCGGCAGCTTCGAAGGCGCGCAGCGCAAGGAGAGGGGGTAAGGGGCGGGCGGTGCGCATCGAATCGGGCGATAACGGCGTGAGCGAAGTCTGCCGTTATACGCCTGAAGCGCCGCAAATAGAACCCTGACCGTCCGGCCTCATTCCTGCCACGCTTCTCCTTCCGGATACCAGTACCTGTCCAGCGTCCCTTCCAGCATTTCGATGCTATACCCGGCCCGTTGCGGCGGCATGTAGTGCCCGTTGCGAATCACCACGGGATCCACGAAATGCTCGTGCAGATGATCGACATATTCGAGCACGCGATTCTCGAGCGACGCCGACACGCAGATATAGTCGAACAGCGAAATATGCTGCACGTACTCGCACAAGCCGACACCGCCCGCATGCGGGCACACCGGCACACCGAACTTCGCGGCCATCAGCAATACGATGATCACTTCGTTGAGCCCGCCGAGCCGGCAACTGTCGATCTGGCAGAAGTCGATGGCTTGCGCCTGCAGCAGTTGCTTGAACATCACGCGATTGTGGCAATGCTCGCCGGTTGCGACGCCGATCGAGCCGAGCCGCCGGCGAATCGCCGCATGACCGAGGATGTCGTCGGGACTCGTCGGCTCCTCGATCCACCACGGATCGAACTCGGCGAGGCGACGCATGTTCGCGATCGCCTCATCGACGTCCCATACCTGGTTCGCGTCCATCATCAGCTTCAGGTTCTCGCCGATCTCTTCGCGCAGAATGCGCGCGCGCCGCACGTCTTCTTCCAGATCGCCGCCGACCTTCTGCTTGAAATGCGTCCATCCTTGGGCGACGCCTTCGCGCGCGAGACGGCGAATCTTGTCGTCGTCGTAACCGAGCCAGCCCGCGGATGTCGTATAGGCCGGATAGCCGTGCGCGAGCATTTCCTTTTCACGCTCGCCTTTGGTCTTTGCGTGCCGGTGCAGCATCGCGAGTGCTTCGTGCGGCGTGATCGCATCGGTCACGTAGCGAAAGTCGAGGCACCGCACGAGTTCTTCGGGACTCATGTCGACCAGCAGCTTCCAGACCGGCTTGCCGACGGATTTCGCCCACAGGTCCCACACCGCGTTGACGACTGCCGCGGTGGCAAGATGAATCGCGCCTTTGTCCGGGCCGATCCAGCGTAGTTGGCTATCCGAAGTAAATGCGCGCCAGAAAGCGCCCATATTCGCGGCGATATCTTCGAGCTTCTTGCCGACGATCAACGGCGTGAGTGCATTCACGGCAGTCACGCAGATTTCATTGCCGCGGCCAATCGTAAACGTGAGGCCGTGGCCGGTTAGATTCGGCGTGTCGGTTTCGAGCGTGACATAGGTGGCGGAGTAGTCCGGCGCGGCATTCATCGCGTCGGAGCCGTCCAGCGAACGTGAAGTGGGAAACCGGATGTCCCGAACGGACAGCCTTGTGATCGTAGTCATCTGCGCACCCTCCGGGGCTATGGCTATCGGCTTGTCGTCTGCGGACGCAGACGGATCGGCTACGTGCGCACGTTCTCTGTGTGCGCGTTCCTGCCGCGTGTACGGGTAAGCCCTCGGTTCCCAGATACCAGGCATCCCTAGGTATTCCCAGGCATTTGTACGCGTTGACAACACGGCATTCACTTTCTAGCATGCTAGCATGTCTTCTCGAAATCAAGGCCTCCGTGAATTCCTCAGCCGAACTGGAGAATGCCGCCGGCAATCCTTATGTCGCACTGCAAAAAATTCGCGGTGGGGAGCGGGGCAGTTTGACCGACGCGGTTGAGGCGGCATTGCGGGAAGCGATTGTTACGTTGGCGTTGGAACCCGGCATGATGATCGACAAGATGGCCGTGTGCGAACGGATGGGCGTGTCGCGTTTTCCGGTGTCGTCCGCGTTGGCAAGGCTTGCGCATGCGGGTCTCGTCGAGGTATTGCCGCAGCGCGGCACGCGCGTCAAACCGATCGCGCTCGACGACATCCGCCAGCATCTGTTCATCCGCAGCGCGCTGGAAGTCGAGACGGTGCGTGGCGTGGCGCTGATGCACGACCGGGCCACGCTCGACGCCTTGGCAAGCAATCTCGACCAGCAGCGCAGTCTGGCTGGAAGTGGCGAACGTCTGGCGTTTCATGCGCTCGATCTGGCTTTCCATGAAATCCTGCTCGACGCGGTGAAGCTGCCGCGCGTGAAGGAAATCGTCGCGGTGTCGCGCAATGCGCTGGACCGCGCGAGGCAATTGCTCGCGAGTCCGGAGCGGCTGGTGCATACGCTGGAAGAGCACGAGAGCATCTTCAAGGCCCTGTGCGCCGCCGACGGCGATGCGGCCGCGAAAGCGATGCACGATCACCTCGACCAGGTCGTCGCCGAATTGCACCGGTCCGCGAAAGAACGGCCCGACCTGTTCGCGCCGTGAATGAAAGCTGTAATGAAAGCCGTTGTTCAAGCCGTAAAAAGCTCCACCGTAAAAGCGTTGGTGATATAGGCAGCCGTCGGCAGATCAGCATATGAACCCACTCATTTCCGTCAACAAGCTTTGCAAGAGCTTTCCGGGCGTACGAGCGCTTCATGACGTCCGCTTCGAACTCATGGCCGGCGAGGTCCATGCGCTGATGGGCGAGAACGGCGCGGGCAAGTCGACGCTGATGAAGATTCTCGCCGGCGTCTATACGCGCGATTCCGGCGAAATCCTGTTCGACGGCAAGCCCGTCGATTTTCAAGGTCCGCGCGACGCGCAAGCGGTCGGCATCGGCATCATTCATCAGGAACTGCAACTGATGAATCACCTGAGCATCGCGCAGAACATCTTCATCGGCCGCGAGCCGCGCAAGGGTCTCGGTCTGTTCCTCGACGAAGACAAACTGAATGCGCAGGCGAGCGAGATCCTCGCGCGCATGCACGTGAAACTCGATCCGCGCAAGATGGTCGGCACGTTGACCGTCGCGAGTCAGCAGATGGTCGAGATCGCGAAAGCACTGTCTTTCGATTCGCGCGTGCTGATCATGGACGAACCCACGTCGGCACTCAACGATGCCGAGATCGCCGAGCTGTTCCGGATCATCCGCCAATTGAGAGAGCGCGGTGTCGGCGTCGTCTACATCTCGCACAAGATGGACGAGTTGAAGCAGATCACCGATCGCGTCACCGTGATGCGCGACGGCGAGTACGTGGCCACCGTGCCGACCGAGGGCACCAGCGTCGAGACGATCATCGGCATGATGGTCGGACGCACGCTGGGCGACGTGACGCCGGTCGAGAGCGCGCCGGTGAAAGGAGAGCTCGCGCTCGAAGTGAGAAATCTGGTTGCGGGTCCGCTCGTGCGCGACGTCAGTTTCGAATTGCGCAAGGGCGAGATACTCGGCTTCGCCGGCTTGATGGGCGCGGGCCGCACCGAGGTCGCGCGCGCGGTGTTCGGCGCCGATCCGGTCGAATCGGGCGAGATTCTCGTGAAAGGCATGAAGGCGTCTATCAAAAGGCCCAGTGACGCGGTCAAGCGCGGTATCGGCTACCTGTCGGAGGATCGCAAGCGCTTCGGTCTGGCCACGGGAATGGATGTCGAATCGAACATCGTGATGTCCGATCTCGGCAAGTTCCTGTCGTTCAATATGTTCCTGCGCCGCGGGCAGATTCGCAAAAGAGCGCAGCACTTCATCAAGCTGCTTGCGATCCGCACGCCTTCGGCGACGCAGCAGGTGCGGCTCCTGTCGGGCGGCAACCAGCAGAAGATCGTGATTGCGAAATGGCTCGAGCGCGATTGCGACGTACTGTTCTTCGACGAACCGACGCGCGGCATCGACGTCGGCGCGAAGAGCGAAATCTACAAGCTGCTGCGCTCGCTGGCGGCGCAAGGCAAGGCGATCGTGATGATCTCCTCCGAGCTGCCCGAAGTTCTGCGCATGAGCGACCGCATCGTCGTGATGTGCGAAGGCCGCATTACCGGCGAGCTGTCTGCCAGCGAAGCGACGCAGGAACGCATCATGCATCTCGCGACCCAGCGCGAAACCCTGAAAACGGCACAAGCCTGAAGAGGTATACGACATGACATTGCAAACGGATACGGCGGCGCTCGATAGCGAAAGGCGCATTTCAGGCCTGAAAGCGCGCATTTTTGCGCCGACCGCGGTGCAAAAGATGCTCGCCTTCGCGAGCCTGATCCTGCTGCTGGTGTTCTTCAGTTTCGCTTCGCCGGCCTTCATGCAGATGGACAACATCCTCGGCATTCTGCAGGCGACCGCGGTGAACGGCGTGCTGGCGATCGCCGCCACGTTCGTGATCATTACGGGCGGCATCGATCTGTCGGTCGGCACGTTGATGACGTTCACCGCCGTCATTTGCGGGGTGTTTCTGACCTACTGGCATCTGCCGATGTGGACGGGCGTGCTCGCGGCAATCGCGACGGGTGCGGTATGCGGCACGGTATCGGGCACGCTGACCGCGAAAATGAAGATCCCGCCATTCATCGCGACGCTCGGCATGATGATGCTGCTCAAAGGGCTTTCGCTCGTCGTGTCGGCGGACAAGCCGATCTATTTCACCGATACCGAGAACTTCTACCGTATTTCTCAGGACTCGCTGATCGGCTATTTCCTGCCGAGTGTGCCAATTCCGAACGCGGTACTGATCCTGTTCTTTCTCGCGATCGTCAGCTCGATTACGCTCAATCGCACCGCGCTCGGCCGCTACACGTTCGCGCTCGGCAGCAATGAAGAAGCGGTGCGGCTCTCGGGCGTCAATGTGGATCGCTGGAAGATCGCGATTTACGGCGTGGGCGGCGCGATCTGCGGCATCGCGGGTCTGCTGATCGCGTCGCGGCTCAATTCGGCGCAGCCGGCGCTCGGTCAGGGCTACGAGCTCGATGCGATCGCGGCGGTCGTGATCGGCGGCACGTCGTTGAGCGGCGGCGCGGGCACGATTCTCGGCACCATCATCGGCGCTTTCATCATGAGCGTGCTGACCAACGGATTGCGCATCATGTCGGTCGCGCAGGAGTGGCAGATCGTCGTGACGGGTTTGATCATCATTCTGGCGGTGTATGCGGACATCCTGCGGCGCAGCCGGAGCAGTTGACGAAGGAGCAAGGAAGCAGCAAATAAGCAGGGAACGCAGGAGCAGGAGAGAGAGGGCACGTGAAGGCTCGCTCGAAAGCTCGATAGCGGCTTGATAGCCCAACCATTGGAGGAGGCCCCATGTTCAAGAGAAGACTAATCGGTATCGTGGTCGGTGTCGGTGCGCTCGTCGGCGGAAGCAGTCTCGCGTATGCGGACGAGCCGTATATTCCGCTGATCTCGAAGGGATTCCAGCACCAGTTCTGGCAGGCCGTCAAATCGGGCGCCGAGCAGTCCGCGAAAGCGAACAACGTTAGGATCACGTTCGAGGGACCGGAAACGGAAGCGATGGTCGACAAGCAGATCGACATGCTGTCGGCCGCGCTCGCGAAGAAACCGCAGGCGCTCGGCATTGCGGCGCTCGACAGCAAGGCGGCCATTCCGTTGCTCAAGCGCGCGCAGAACGACAAGATTCCGGTGATCGCATTCGACTCGGGCGTCGATAGCGATATTCCGTTGACCACCTGCGCGACGGACAACCTCGCCGCGGCCGCGCTCGCCGCCGACAAGATGGCCGAGCTGATCGGCAATTCCGGCGAAGTCGCCGTGATCGTGCACGACCAGACCAGCCGCACCGGTGTCGATCGCCGCGATGGTTTCGTCAATCAAATGAAGTCGAAGCATCCGAACATCAAGATCGTGTCCGTGCAATACGGCGCCGGCGATCACCTGAAGTCCGCGGAAATCGCCAAGGCCATGATCCAGGCGAATCCGAACCTGAAGGGCATCTTCGGCGCGAACGAAGGTTCCGCGGAAGGCGCGGCGATCGGCGTCAAGGAATCGGGCAAGAAACTCGTGCTGATCGGCTTCGACTCCGGCAAGGAGCAGAAGGAGAACATCATGTCGGGCCTGATGGCCGGCGCGATTACGCAGAACCCGGTCGGTATCGGCAAATGCGTGGTCGACTCGGCGGTCAAGGCGCTGCATGGCGAGAAGCTGCCGAAGAAGGTCGACACCGGGTTCTACTGGTACGACAAGACCAACATGAACGATCCGAAGATCGCGGCGGTGCTGTACGACTAAGCCAGCCTGGCGATCGCGACTCGGGTAGCCGGGACCGCGCGAATCATCGAAGAGGAAGAGCCGCGCTCTTCCTCTTTTTCATTGTCCTTGCGCAACTTCGGAATCGCACACCGAGCGCTCCGTTGCGTCGCAACAACGTGCAATCCGAACGCTCGTGCCCTGCCGAGTGACTGCGGATTAGCCTCGGTGCAGCAGCTTAAACCCGCGGCTCATAGTCATTTCACGCCATTGCGCGCATTAATCTGATATTTTATGTTTATGTAATCGTTGCACGAGCCGTCCATTCGCATGCCGATTCGGACCCACTAACCGTCGAATGCGCAGGTCATGGCTTTTACCGAACCAAGGTCTCCATTTTTCAAGTGGGTCGTATCGTCGGCCCAGAACCTGAGTCCGGACAACCGGCAGATTCTGCTTGCCAACCTGTTTACGCGAACCGCTTCGATCATATTCGCGTCGATTTGCGAAATCAGCGTTTGCGCAACTGCGTATTATCTCTATCCGATTCCGCTGTATGCCGCGTGGGGTATGGCGGTCGTCGCGCTGCTGATCGCGCGGCTCGTGCTGATCTGGCTATGCCGCACGCGCGCCGCGCAAGGGCTGCCCACGCCGACTTCCGCGTTTCTTTTCGCGAGTCTGTTGTGGAGCGCGCTATTCGGCTTCGGCACATTTCTGTGCAATATCAGCGGAAGTTCCACACTTTTTCTGCTTGGAAACGTTTGCGCGGTCGGTGTGATCGGCGGATTGGCCGGACGCAATGCGAGCACGCCGAGGCTTGCGTTATTGCAGATCGTTTTTATTCTCAGCTTTCTGAGTATCGGCGCGGCGATGTCGCCGGGCAACGGCAAGCTCGTGCTGCTATTTCAGGCGCCGTTTTGCGCGGCCGGCTTTTTCACGGTTGCGCTGCGTAGCAATCGCGACACCGTCGCGTTGCTGCTCGCACGCGAAAACAGCCATCGCCTCGCGCGCCAGGACAGCCTGACCGGTTTGCCGAATCGCGCGCGTATCAGCGAACTGCTGCTCGAACGCACCGGCGAGAGTTCGAAGCGGCAGGGCGACGCGTTCGCGGTGCTGCTGATCGACCTCGATGGCTTCAAGGCGATCAACGACAGTCTCGGCCATGCCGCGGGCGACCAGATTCTGCAGGAAGCGGCGACGCGTTTGCGCGATCTGCTGCCGAGCGGCGACCAGGTTGGCCGCCTGGCCGGCGACGAGTTCGTTGCGATCTCGGACGACGCCGGGCAACTGCGCGACGTGCGCGTGCTGGCCGATCGCATCGTCCGAACGCTGGCGCGGCCGTTCGTGCTGAGCGAAGCGCTCGTGCATATCGGCGCGAGCGTCGGCATCGCGCTTTACCCCGAGCATGCGAAAACGGGTCCGCAATTGCTGATCTGCGCCGATCGCGCGTTGTATGGCGTAAAGCGCAGCGGTAAAAGCGCGTTTGCGATTTTCGACGCCGAGAAGCACGTATCCGACGAAAGCCTGAGCCTGCTGCGCAGCGACCTGGAAGGCGCGCTGAAGTCGTTCAATGGTTTGCGCATGGAGTATCAACCGATCGTCGATCTGACTACCGGCGCGGTAGCGGGCCGCGAGGCGCTGATTCGCTGGGCCCATCCGACACGCGGCGAGTTGTCGCCGTCCGCGTTCATTCCGACTGCCGAACGTACCGGCCTGATCCTCGCGTTGGGCGAATGGGTGCTGCTGCAATCGTGCATGGCGGCGTCGACGTGGCGCGACAAGGTGGTCGTCGCGGTCAATGTGTCGCCGGTGCAGCTGCGCGAGGAAACGTTCGCCTCGACGGTGACGGCAATCCTGCGGAAAACGAGGCTTCCGCCGACGCGGCTCAATCTCGAGGTCACCGAAACGGCACTGCTCAACGACGACGAAGTGACTCGCCGCAATATCACCAGGTTGCGCGCCTTGGGCATCGGGCTGGCGCTCGACGACTTCGGCACTGGCTTTTCGACGATGTCGACGCTCGTGCGCTTCTCGTTCGACAAACTGAAGATCGATAGCTCGTTCGTCCGCGAGTCCGTGCACGGCCGCGAATCGGCGGCCGTGGTGCGCGGCATCGTCGCGCTTGCGCGCGAGATCGGCATGCCGACCACGGCCGAGGGCATCGAGACCCAGGAGCAGCTCAATTTCGTGCGCGTATGCGGTTGCACGCATGCGCAGGGTTATCTGCTCGGCAAGCCGATGTGCAGCGACGAAATCGACCAGTGCGACTCGGTGCTTGAAGCGCGGGTCACCGACAAAGCCGCGCCCGCGGACTTTTGAACTCCGCTTTGAAATCCGCTACCGACGCGATCGAGGTCGTGATGTCGTCTCCCCTGCAATATCAGCTCCGAATCACCGCATCGGCGCAACTCGCCGACTCGCTGCGCGCGGACCCTTCGTGCGCCGCGCATCCCGCGCTTCATGCCATATTGCAGGCGCATCGCGCAACGCTCAAATGCCAGTTCGATGCATTCGCCGACTACGTCAGCGAAGCGGAAAGAATGGGCATCGAGAACTACCCACTCTATCAATGGACGCGGCAGACCATCGAGAATCCGGAGAAGAAAGCGAAATACCTGTGCTCGTTCACGCTCTATGCGAATGGCGACGAGGTGTACGACAAGGCGATCGCCGATGCGCTCGAGACCGGCTTGTCGAAGCTGGTCGACCCGAACGGCATCGTTCGCGTGTCGAGATACGACACGAATCCCGACAACAATCCGCAGCCGCCCGCGCGCGCGTGAGGCAGCCGCTTAAATTTCACTTCGAAAGCTTCACGGTCAAGCGGTTTAACATTTGACGACACGCCACGAAGTTCGTGAGACGATGCAATTTCACTTATTTTTGTGGGAGTGCGACATGGGACTTCTGGACGAAGTGGGCAAGATTGCCGGTGCGGTTGCCGCCGTTGAAGCCGCCGAGAAAGTCGATCCGGAGGCGGGTCTGCTGACTAAAGGCGTGGCCGCTGTCGCTGGATTCGAAGGCGCCGGCAAGCTGGAATCGCTGGTGGAAAAGAAAGAAGAAGAGAAGCAGGACGACGCCGACAACGCTCAAGCCGCGGACGATACGAGTTCGCAGACCTGAGCGCAGCCCGGGCGAATTGCCGGTTGTATGCGCGTGATCGAATCATGCGCTGCACCGGCAATTTGTTTTTCTAGACGTTTCGATTACAACCCTCACCTCCCGCTATTCGCCCGATGTTTTCATCGGGCTGTCATCGCCGTCCGGCTACGATCGTCCGTCACTTTCCGTCCGCGCTCGCCCCGCGGGGCGTTGTTTTGCGCTGGCGTTCTTCCACCTGAACAACCATACCGGACATGTCGAACAGAAAAATCGTCAAGACAACGCCTGCCGATGAGCACGGCGCATCGATCGTCTCACGTCGCGGCTTTCTGAAGTTCGCGGGCGTTTCGGGTCTCGCGACGGCGGCGGGCGCGCTCGCATCGACCGCTCGCGCCGCGAATAGCGGCACCCCCGATGGCACGCCCGAACAGATTCACCTGACCTGGGGCAGCGATCCGACGAGCGAAGTGACCGTGTCGTGGTCGTCGCTCGCGCCCGCGGTCAATCCGCAGGTGCGCGTGAGCGGCGCAAATAGCGGCGACCACGCGAAACATACGGTGCATGCGGTGCAAAGCACGTACACCGACGGCATCAACGGCGAGGTCGTATTCAACTATCACGCGCGCATGCGCAACCTGAAGGCCGACACGAGCTACCAGTACGAAGTGACGGCCGACAACGACAGCAACGCATCGCAACCCTTCACCGCGAGTTTTCGTACCGCGCCGCGCGGCCGCGCGCCGTTTCGCTGGACGAGCTACGGCGATCTCGCGACGCCGAATACCAACTGGGTATTGTCGTCGCCGCAAAGCCGCTTCGCGGTGGCGGCCGTAGAGCGCTTTGAGCCGCTCTTCCATCTGCTGAACGGCGACCTCTGCTATGCGAATCTGAATCCGACGCAGCAGCCCGAGGTGTGGCGCGACTTCGGCAACAACGCGCAGACCTCGGCATCGAACCGGCCGTGGATGCCGTGTCCCGGCAATCACGAACTCGAATTCAACAATGGCGAGCAGGGCCTTGCGTCGTACCTGTCGCGCTATGTGCTGCCGGATAATCACACGCGTTTTCCGGGCCGCTGGTACAGCTTTCGCGTCGGCTCGGTGCTGTTCGTTTCGCTAGATGCGGACGACGTCGTGTATCAGGATGCCGCCGCTTTCGTCGCCGGGCCCGCGGCGCTGACGCCGGTCGCGAGTACCGGCAATCCGCCGATTCCGGCGGGCACGTCGCTGTACGTGCGCGGCTATAGCAATGGCGAGCAGACGCGCTGGCTCGAAAAAGTGCTGCAGCATGCGTCGCACGATAATGACGTGGACTGGATCATCGTGCAGATGCATCAGGACGCGCTCAGTTCGTCGAAGACCGGCAACGGTTCCGACAAGGGCATTCGCGAAGCGTGGCTGCCGCTGTTCGATCGCTATGGCGTTGACCTCGTGCTGTGCGGTCACGATCACGATTACGAGCGCAGCTATCCGGTGCGCGGTTGCAATCACAACAAGGGCACCGACATCGCGACGGGGCGCCCGGTCGATACGTTGCAGCCCAAGCCGATCATGACGGCGGTATCGACGGGCGCGTCGACGTTCGATACGAGCCACGGCACGATTCACCTGATTCTCGGCGGCGGCGGCACGAGCGCGCCGCTCGACGTGTATGGCGTCGATACCGGCACGGGCCTGCCGCAAGCGCGCATCTTCACGAAGCCGAATCGCCCTGTGCCGTCGACGACCGCGGGCGCGTTCGTGCGCGCGAGCGCCGATGCGGTCGAAGACGCGATCTGGTCAGCGCAACGCGACACCGGCACCGGTTATGGCATCGCGGTGTTCGACTACGATCCAGGGAAGCTTGGCGGCGACACGACGATCACGATGAAGTACTACCATGCGCCGGGCGCGGATCAGACGCCGACACCGGACTATGAACTGTTCGAGACGATCGAGTTGAAGAAGAAGCGGCGCGGGTAGAGGAACAAATATTTTTCCAAACGATTGTATGCCACGGAGGGCCGCTCATCACGAGCGGCCCTTCTGTATTCACGCTCACGGCAAGCGCAGGGGTCTACTCGCATTTTGGGCATCTTGGAGTCCCGTTTGACGATTAATCTGTGTGCAAGGCAAAACAGGTGACGTGAAGAAGTACCATCAGGAAAACTAATATCACATGGAAATGATTGGTGTTGAGTGAATCGCGGTCAAGAAACTGATGCTATGGAAGAAGCGCTGGCCGGAGGGCTTTTACCTATCAATTATGATAGGTTTTTGAGACACAAATCGATGATCAAATTAGCTCTCTATCGCTCTAACACCGGGGAATGCTCCTCAGCGCTCGAATCATTCTGTCCTACGCAGGAAAAAGGTGGGATATGAGAACGCTTAAGAAAATGAAAAAGAGCCTATTTCATTCTTCATAAAAATGAATAAAAAAACACTTGTCATTCTGGGCCATCCGAACCTGACGGTCTCTCGCATCAGTGCAGAATTTGCGCGGCAACTGGCAGATTATCCCGTCACACTGCATGAGCTTTGCAAGTCTCATGAACACTTTCAGTTTAACGTCGAGCGTGAACAGGCGTTACTAACCAGCCATCAGCGTATCGTCTTTCTATTTCCCCCTTTACCGGTACTCAGTGCCAGCATTCTGGACGACGCATCGAGGATAAAGCGATTAAAGCCTCCAGCACGGTCCTTCTCAGCTCTACGAGCAACTGCTACAAAAAGCTGAGGTGCAGCAAATTGCATTACTGAATACTGGACCGCAACTACAAGACCAATCTTCGATCTAGGCGGTTTCGCTTGTACATCCGTGATATTTTCTCGAAGGCACCCTTGCTGGCTGACCGTAACGAGTTGGACTTCTTCCACCAGGATCGATGCTTGGTTTCTGCGTGTGTCACCGCATTCCAAACTTACTGCGGCATGACGAACAGCAGTTCCAAGTTGCTTCGGATTTCATTATGGTTGCGCGATCGCCTCAGCGGACTAGCAGGAGTTCGCCCAATTCATGGATTTGCGAGAGAGCGACCGACGACAACACCAGTAACTGGTGATGTGATCGACTTCTTTGAAGTTCACCACATTACGAATGAGGAGCTATTTTTGGTTGCGAGCGACCGCCATCTGCGCGTTCTGGTCGCGCTCATGCTTTCACCGGTATTGGGTTCGAAACGAGAGTTAACAATAACCACGAGCGTCAAAACCCACAATATGTTCGGTAAGGTCTACATGGTGCCGGTCGCATGTGCTCATGGCCTTATCGTCCGGTGCATGCTGCGCCAACTGACAAGCCGTTATTGAACTGTCAAGATAAGTAGAATGAAATTCTTGCCATTACTCCCAATTTGTTGCACAAGGACAGCCAAGATGATGTGCTCGTTCACTGTGTCCAAGACTTACCGTCCGTACGACTTACAAATAGACAGTGGGACGAGCTAGTCACAAAGTCTTCGACAGAAGAGCAGGAGCTACTGAACGAGTTCTACCTGCCAGACCGCACAGGTCGAATTCTCAAAGGGGTACCGGCGCGAATATCAGCAGAAGACGCTGCACGCCTGGACAACTTTGAGATCGATCTGGGTTCGTTATATTCGTGGTGTGGCGAACAATGGCGTTTGACTGCTACCGTTTTGCCCGCTGGTTTTCCCACCACTTGTTCCCATTCTGTTAGACAAGTTGCACGCCGTTGACGCCGCTCTTGGCTTTCATACGCAATTTGCACCACTTGATCCCACGTCCGTCTTTTTCTTCAACTTGGCGGGCTGTTTTGTTGTGGTTTGGAGCATGGCTAAGCTGAAGACTCCGACGCCTGAAATCGCCAAGTTCGACGCAGGACTGCGATTTGCGCTTGTGTTGTGTCAGATTTGGGCCGTATTTGCGGGTGGCACACCGCTGCTCCTGGTTATTTCGGCGGTGCTCCTAGTCATAGGCGTCCTGGAGTGGCTCGCGTCGTCCCGTTCAAAATGCGGAACCCGCGTTCACTCCCCCGACCGTCCTGTCGTTGCCCCACAAGGGAAATGATGGGCATGGCGAACGCTGACCAGTCAAGCCGGTGCTACACGGCCTCGACGTGCTCTCAGTTTGCGCCAAATCGCTGCCCCTGATACACCCCACGTGGTGCACAACTCTTGGGCATTGGCTTCACAATGACGGTTGCCCTTCACGCTCGCCCCAAGTGCAACCCTGCATTCACTTTGTTACACGTCTTACCCCCACAGACCGTCGTGGTTACAAAGCCCTTTCTGAAGCCCCGCTATACTCGGCGCCGTCTCACTAAAACAAAGACCCGTTATGTCGAAGAAAATCATCCAGATGGTGGCCGTGGTAGCACTGAGCATCTCGGCATCGTTGCCGGCATTCGCCGGTGATATGAACAACATGCTCGGCGGCGCGCTCGGTGGCGTGGCTGGCGCGGCAGTCGGCGGCGCGGTGGGCGGTAGCACCGGCGCAGTGATCGGCGGCGCGGTGGGCGGCGGTGCGGGCGGTGCGGTCACGTCGAATCGCCGCGAACGGACTGGCGCGATCATCGGCGGCGCGCTCGGTGGCGGCGCGGGCACCGCGGCCGGCAATGCAATGGGCGGCCGCACCGGCGGTCTCGTCGGCGCGGCGCTAGGCGGCGGCGCAGGTTCGGCGCTCGGCGGCAACATCTCGCGCTCGAACTCGTACGCCAACGACTATTCGCGCGGCTACCATTCGTCCAGGCATCATCACAACCATCGCCGTTACGACTGATACGGCCTGGCATCCGCGGGGCCGATCCGCATTCTCATCCCGCACGAATGCGGCGGCCCTTTCCCATCACGCATGCAGAACCAGTTTCTGAATACGCCAGTTCAGCAATTCGGCAACGAATAATACGTTCTCCGAAGGACAGGCCATCTGGTGAATCCAGCCGAACTGCTTCGGCTGTTTCCCCGATTTGCCGAGCACGCCAAGTACCTTGCCGTCGAGTGTCATCTTGTAGATGCGGCCCGGAAATGCATCTGCGCTATAGAGCACCGGGTTCGGCCCCGGCGAAATGCAGATCGCCCATGGTGATCCCGGCGCAAGCGTGCCCGCCGCGAGGTCCGCTTCGTTCGGCATGTTGCCGATCGCGGGACGCGCGTCCGGGGGCACCGGCACATCGATCGTGAACTGACGCAGGAATGTGCCCTCGGTATCGAACACCTGGATGCGCCGGTTGCTGCGATCCGCGACATACACATGGTCATGCGCATCGACCGCGATGCTATGCGGCGTATGAAATTGCCCCGGACCCGTGCCGCGATCTCCCCATGACTTCAGCCAGTTGCCGTCGCGATCGACTTTCGCGACGCGCGAATTGATGTACCCGTCGCTGATGTAGGTGTTGCCCGCTTTGTCCCATGCCACGTCGGTCACCTGACGAAAGCGTCCGGGCTCGGATGGCAGCGGCGGATTCGGATGCTTGAGCGGCCCGGTCGTTTCGTCCGACGCATCCTGCTTGCGGCCGAAAACCATCGCGACGCGTCCGTCGGGCGTGAACTTGATCACCATGTCGGAGCCTTTGTCGGTGACCCAGATGTTGTCGTGCCGGTCCGCCTTCACCGAGTGCGCAAACGACCACGCATAGAGGTTGCGGCCGATTTCGCGCACGAAGCGTCCGTCGGGCGCGAACTCGAGCAGTTGCGCGGCGGCCGCGCCATAGGCGGGACCGCTGGTGTTGCCGCGCGACAGCACGAAGATGTGGCCACGCGAATTGACCGCCACGCCCGTGCATTCGCCGAAGTACATGTCATTCGGCAAACGTACGGGATTAGGAATCGAGTCGTAAGCAAGCGTGGGTATGGCGGGTGTATCCGCCGCGAACGTGGACGGCATCGCAAGTCCGGCGGCGCTCCCGGCCAACAGGTTCATGAAAGTCCGGCGGCTCATCGCCCGATGCTCCGGACTGCCGCAGCATGCACACAACGACGCGTATCGTTCGCTCATTCACTGTCTCCTGGAATAGTCCGTCACTCGAAATGTGCAAAGGCAATCCTAGTGCACAAAACGTTCAATAGCGAACTACACGAACAACCCACGCCGCTTTGCTACTATGTAAAACCGCGACTGCTTTGGTCCGCATTAGTCCCGCATGGGTCCATCACACAAGGAGATTCGAATGAGCAAAGGTTATTGGGTGTCGTCGTACCGCAAGACGAACGATCCGCAGAAACTGGCCGCATACGCGCAACTGGCCCCGGCTGCGGTGGCGGCGGCGGGCGGCAAGTTTCTCGTGCGAGGTGTGGCGGACGAGGCGCGCGAGCAGGGCCTCAAGGAGCGCACGGTCGTGATCGAGTTTCCGAGCTACGAGCAGGCCGTGGCCGCTTACGAAAGCGAGGAGTACAAGAAGGCGCTGGCCGCTTTGGGCGACGGCGTCGAGCGTGATCTGCGCATCGTGCGCGGTACCGACTAACGCGCAGCCCGCATGTGAACGCTGCGCGGCACATGCCGCGCAGCCCAGCCAGCTACTTCACCGCGCCCAGCGCGAGTCCCTTCACCATATAGCGCTGCAACCACGCAAACACGATCGAAACCGGCAACGTCGCGCACAACGTCGCGGCCATCACCAGATGCCATTCGACCACGTACTTGCCCGCCACCATATCGGTCACCTGCACGGTCAGCGTCTTGTTCTCCGGCGAGCGGATCAACGTATAGACGACCGCGAATTCGTTCCACGCGTTGATGAACGTGAAGATCGCCGTCACGACGATGGCCGGCACAGCAAGCGGCAAAAACACCTTGAACACCGCGCGCGTGCGGCTGCAACCTTCGAGCCACGCGGACTCCTCGAGATCCTGCGGCACGGTCTGAAAGTACGACGACAGCATCCACACCGCGAACGCGATATTGAACGCCGCGTACGACACGATCACGCCGATCCGCGAATCCACCAGATTGCCGTCACCCCACGGAATCATCGCGGCGAGCCGGAACAGGCCGACCACCAGCAAGATCGGCGAGAGCATCTGCGTGACCAGCAGGAACTGCCGGTACAGGCCGCGTCCGCGAAACGGAAAGCGCGCGAGCGCATAAGCGGCGGGCAGGCTCACCGCGAGTGCGAGCGCCGTGGACAGAAAGCTGATGATCGCGCTGTTGCGCAGCGCGACGCCGAAGTTGGCGGCCTCCCACATGTCGATGAAATTGCGCCACTGCCACTGCACCGGCAGCCAGCGCGCCGGATAGACGAAGATCTCCGACGCGGGCTTGACCGCGGTGAAGAACATCACCGCGAACGGAAACAGGATGACGATCACCAGCGGCGTCAGCGCGATCCAGCACCACAGCGAGCGTTTCGTTTTCGCGCTCAGACTCATGACGGCACTCCTTCTTTCGCGCGTTGCAGACGCAGATAAGCGATCGAGAACGCGAACAGCATCACGAGCATGATCAGCGAAACCGCGGCCGCTTCGCCGGGGCGTCCAAGCCGGAAGCCGAGTTCGTACAGATACGTGACGAGGATGTGCGTGCTGTTGTCGGGGCCGCCTTGCGTCATCACCCAGATGATCGGAAACGAGTTGAACACGTAGATCACGTTCAGCAGGATCGCCATGTTGATGAACGGGCGCAGCAGCGGCATCGTCAATTGACGGAACTGCTGCCAGGCGCTCGCGCCATCGATACGCGCGGCTTCGTAGATATCGCCCGGCACCGAAGACAGGCCGCCGAGAAAAATCGTCACCGTGAACGGAACGGACACCAGAATGCCGACCGCGATTTCGACGGGAAACGCGAACTCGGGTGTCGCGAGCCAGTGAATCGGGCCGCCGATCAGACCGAGCCGCTGCAGCGTCACGTTGACCATGCCGTAATCGTCGTTGAAGGCCCAGCGCCAGACGACGGCGGTCATCGTCAGCGAGACGGACCACGGCAGCATGACGATCGTGCGCGCCACACCGCGGCCGTGAAAGTCCTGATTCAGAATCAGTGCGACAGGTACCGAGATCAGCACCGTGCCGCCCACCACGCACACGGTCCAGATGATCGTGCGGCGTACCGAAGCGACGAACACTGGGTCCTGAAACACGTTGATGAAATTCTGCGCGCCGGTGAAGTCGCGAATCGCGCCGAAGCGCGATACCTCATGCAGCGATTGCCACACGATGTTGAAAATCGGATAGCTGATGATGAACAGCGCGAGCACGAGGCTCGGCGCAATCAGCAACCAGGGCGCTTGCGCGCGCGGAGAAACGGAACGGCTCATGCGTGCTCGATCGTAAGACGCGCCCACCTTCAAACGGTGGGCGCGACGGAATGGGCCGGAGAGTGCATCGTGCTGCGCCGGCTCGATTGCGCAGATGGCGCGGCGCAGAGCGCGACGCCGTCGTAACGGCGCCGCGCGTTTCCGGTTCGCCTCGCTACTGCCAAAAGCCGCGTATCAATGCCCGAGCGACTTGTTCGCCTGCGTCGCCGCCGCATTCAACGCGTCAGCCGGTTGCGCCTTGTTCAGGTAGATCGCTTGCATCCCGTCGGTCACGGCCTTCGCGGTGTCTTCCCAGCCGGTCACGGTCGGCGCGAAGTGAGCCGTGGGCAGCAACGCGATGAAGGCCTTGACGTCCGGATCGTTGAACGCCGGGTCCGCCGCTTCTGCCTTGGTGGTCGGCAGGAAGCCTTCGGTCGTCGTGAACTCGACGCGCGGTTCCTTCGTAAACAGATAGTCGAGGAACTTCCATGCGGACTTCTTCACCTTCGAGTTCTTGAACATCACGATCGAGTCGGTGACCGCATAAGTGGCGTGCGTCGTGCCCATCGGCACCGGATCAATGCCGTACTTGAGGTTCGGCGCTTCCTTCTTGATCTGCTTCGCGAGGAACGGCGCGGAGATCACCATCGCGACGCGGCCCTGCTTGAACAGGTTCTGCACGTCTTCGCGGCTATAACCGGTGACGCCCGGTTGCGTGAGACCCTGGTCGATCATCTGCTTGTACATCGTCGCGGCCTTCACGCCCGCCGGCGAATTGAACGCGGCCTTGCCGTCCTTGCCGACCACGTCGCCGCCCATCGTCCACAGCGCGTAGTAATAGTAGACGTCGGTTTCGATTTCCTTGCCTTGCAGGCCGAAGCCAGCGATGCCTTGCGCTTTCAGCTTCTTCGATGCATCGATCACCTCGTTCCAGGTCTTGGGGCCGTCGGGGTAGCCGACCTTCGCGAGCAGGTCCTTGTTGTAGTACAGCGCGCGGGCGGAAGCGGCGATCGGCAGGCCGTAGGTCTTGCCGTTGATCTGGCCAGGAGCGAGGAACGGTCCGATGAAGCGGGCCTTGAAGTTCGCGTCCATATAGCCGTCGAGCGGCTCGGCGACGTCGTCCTTCACGAAGTCGAGCAGCCAGCGCGTGCCGACGATCGCGAGGTCCGCGTTGGCGCCGCCGGAGATGTCCGTTTGCAGCTTCTGTTGCAGCGTGTCCCAGTTCACGTCTTCGATCTTGATGGTCGTGCCGGGGTTGGCCTTCTCGAAGTTGCGGGCCATTTTCTCGAAGTACGGCGCGGTCGCGTCGCTGTAGTGAGCGACCGTCACGCGGACCGTGTCGGCGTGGGCCGAGACGGCGATACCTGCAAACGCGAGCGCCATGGCGACTTTGCCTAGCGCGAGGGAAGCACGGGCATGCAATGACATTTTTCTCTCTCCTGGGGGTGGTTTGCTGCCGTCGCCGGCCGCCTTGGGTAAATTGTTTGAAAAAATCCTACATGACGCAAAATAGCTTGTCACGTAGGGTCTGCGATATTTCTTCCCGGGTTGTTTTGTGCATAAGATGTTGTAAAGCATGGAGTATTCTGCACTGCGCGATGATCTGAAAACCCACTCTTCGGGATATTCCGGCAGTCGTTGCAAGTTGTCCATGTAGGAAATTTACAGCACGGCGCGCCGCGCGAAGCGGGTGGCGGAAGGCGTCGGCAAGTCGGCCGAAACGGCCGGGCGATCGAGCGAGGAACACATGGATCGTGTCGTATTGGTAACGGGCGCGTGCGGCGGTATCGGCAGCGTGTTATGCGAGCGCTTCGTCGAGGCGGGCGACACCGTGCTCGCGCTCGACATCGACGCGGCCGCGCTGCAATCGTTGAGCGCGGGGCTCGGCGCAGACAAGGTCGTGCCGGTCGCGGTCGATCTCGGCGACGCCGCCGCGGTGCAGCAAGCGGTGGCCGCGGCGGTTGCGCAGCACGGACCGGTCGACGTGCTGGTCGCGAACGCGGGCGCGGCGCTCGGCGCGTCGCTCGCGAGCACCGACGCCGCGAGCTGGCAGCGCGACATCCATTTGAATCTGAACGGTACGTATCACACGGTCGAGGCGGTGCGCGCGTCGATGATCGAACGGCAGCGCGGCGCGCTCGTGCTGATCGGCTCGGTGAACGGTCTCGCCGCACTCGGTCATCCCGCGTATAGCGCCGCGAAGGCCGGCCTGATCAGCTATACGAAGGCGCTCGCGATCGAGCTGGGCCGCTACGGCATTCGCGCGAACATCGTGTGTCCGGGCACCGTGAAGACGCAGGCGTGGCAGGCGCGCGTCGACAAGAATCCGCAGGTGTTCGAGGAGCTGAAGAAGTGGTACCCGTTGCGCGACTTCGCGACGCCCGACGACATCGCCGACGCGGTGCTGTTTCTCGCGTCGCCGCAAGCGCGCGTGATCACCGGCGTCGCGTTGCCGGTCGACGGCGGCTTGATGGCGGGCAACCGGTTGATGGCGCAGGAGCTGACGCTCGAGTCGTTCTGAACCGAGCGCGGCGCGCGCCATAGGACACCCGCAATCCAACACGCAGCAAGACAATGAGGACAGCATGGCAGCAGTGCAACTGAGCGGCATCTTCAAACGCTATGGCGACACCCAGGTCGTGCACGGCATCGATCTCCACATCGACGACGGCGAGTTCGTCGTGCTGGTCGGTCCGTCGGGCTGCGGCAAGAGCACGCTGATGCGGATGGTGGCCGGGCTCGAGGAAATCAGCGGCGGCGATCTGATGATCGGCGGCACGCGCGCGAATGCGCTCGCGCCGCAGCAGCGCAACATCTCGATGGTGTTCCAGAGCTACGCGCTGTATCCGCATCTGTCGGTTTATGAAAACATCGCGTTCGGCCCGAGGATTCGTAAGGAATCCGCGGAGAAATTCAAGCCGCGCATCGATGCGGCCGCGAAGATGCTGAACCTCAGTGGCTATCTGGACCGCTTGCCGCGCGCACTGTCGGGCGGTCAGCGGCAACGCGTCGCGATGGGCCGCGCGGTGGTGCGCGAGCCGTCGCTGTTCCTGTTCGACGAGCCGCTGTCGAATCTCGACGCGAAGCTGCGCGTGCAGATGCGCACCGAAATAAAGGCGCTGCATCAGCGCTTGAAGAACACGGTGATCTACGTCACGCACGATCAGATCGAAGCGATGACGATGGCCGATCGCATCGTCGTGATGAACGCGGGACGTATCGAGCAGATCGGCCGGCCGCTCGAACTCTACGACCGGCCGGCGAATCTGTTCGTCGCGAGCTTCCTCGGCTCGCCGTCGATGAATTTCGCCGCGGGCGTGATCGTCAATCGCACGCAGGGCGCGGGCCTCGCATTGAGGCTCGCGGACGGCAGCGAGGTCGCGCTCGAACGCCCGCCCGCATCAGCCGTGGTCGGCGCGAAGGTCACGCTCGGCGTGCGGCCAGAGCACATCGAGATCACGACGCAAATACCGGATGCCGCGCTCGACGTCGAAGTGATCGAGCCGACTGGCGCCGAGACGCACTTGTACGGGAAAATCGGCGGCACCACGTGGTGCGTGACCACGCGCGAGCGCTCGAAGATCGAGCCCGGTCAGCGTGTCGCGCTGCGTCTGCCGGCCGAACACATTCATCTGTTCGATACGGAGAGTGGACGCAGGCTGGTCTGAACCGCGCGCGGCTCGAACTTTGAGCGGGCCGCTTGAAGCCGAGGAAGCTGCGAGCGACGCGGATCCACATGTAACAGCCCCTAAGGAACACCGGGTGTCCGCACCGAACTTGATTCCCCATATCCGCAGCGCACTCGCGAGTCTGCGGCCCGCCGAGCGCAAGGTCGCCGAGATGGTGCTCGCCGACGTCGACTTCGCGATGCGCGCGAGCATCACCGAACTCGCGCAGCGCGCCGACGTGTCCGAGCCTTCCGTCACGCGTTTTTGCCGCGCGATCGGTGCGCACGGTCTGCGCGACTTCAAGATGCAGCTCGCGCAGAGCGTGGCGGGCGCAATGCCGTATGCGTCGACCGCGGTCGCCCGCGACGACGACGTGCAAACCTTGATGGACAAGGTCGGCGAAGCGGCGATCGACGGCATCACGCATGCGCGCGGCGCGCTCGATCCTGCCGTGGTCGAAAGCGCGATCGCTGCGCTTTCGAGCGCGAGGCGGGTGTTTTTCTTCGGCGTGGGTTCGGGCTCGGGGCTCGTCGCGCAGGATGCGGCACTGCGGTTTTTGCGCATCGACATCGCGGCGGCCGCGTTCACCGATGGTCATTTGCAGCGTCTCTACGCGGGCCTGATGGAGCCCGGCGACGTCGCGTTTGCGATCTCGCACTCGGGGCGCAGCGTCGAAGTGAATGAAAGCATCCAGATCGCGAAGGAGCGCGGCGCGACGACGATCGCGCTGACCAACGTCGGCTCGCGGCTCGCATGGCTCGTCGACATTCCGCTGCTGCTGCGCGTGGCGAGCCCGATCGATCCGAACACACCGGGCGTGTCGCGGCTCGTGCATCTGTGCATCATCGACGCGCTCGCGATCGGCGTCGCGCTGAAGGCCGGGCCGCAGACGCTGGAGAAGATGCGGCATGCGAAGGCGCGGCTCGTGCCGCATGAGCCGGAAGGGGCGGGCGGGTAGGGCGCGTATCTCTGTATGAAGCGGTGATCGACATGGGTCGCGGTTTCGACGATGCGCGGAGCCTTGCCGCCCATCGGCGGATTGGTCATCTGCCACTCAGTCTCAACCAGGCTTCCGTCAAGGTCGTCCGGCTCACGGGACCATCTGCAAACGTCCTCAGTGCATGTAGGTGACGCGGCGCGCCTGCACGTCGAGTTCGACGCCGGCGTCGAGCAGATCGATCGCGAACCAGCGCAGCAGCTTCAGCACGCCGCTGACCGCCGGCGCGGGCAGCCATTCGCCGAGCATGCGCAACGCGGCGCCGCTATGGGTTTTCTGCAGCAGCGCGATCGATTGCAGCATCACGGCCTCATCCTTGCCGAGCTCGGTCGCGCAGCGGCAGCGCATGTCGAGCGGCCGATACGACACACGCATCAACGAGCGCATCAGCAGATCGAAGTGCTCGATGCCGTCCTGACGCAAGCCGGCGTCGCTCAGGATGTCGCGCCAATGCAGACTGCCGCGCGCGCTTTCGCAGGCCGGCCGCAGCCACGTGCGCACGGCGCTGAGCACCGTGTGATCGGGCGCGCCGGCGGCGTCGAGCGGAAGGTCGTCGATCAGTTCGGGGCGGCTGTCGTGTTGAGAGCGGAAGTTCATCGAGGCTCCTCGTTGGACACAGTCCGGAAAGTCGCGCTGGTCACTTGGGGCGCGGCCGCGTCGCGGGTCGGATTGAAAGTCGGGTGATCTGCCATGCGGTGAATCATGGAACAAAACTGTCGTTAATGCAAATCATTCTCATTTGAGAAGTCCTCGGAAAGCGCTCGGGTCTTGCTCTTCGCATCCGACCTAATGCAACTAACCGTCAAACCGGAACGTCGCTCCCGGCTATCATGGCAATCTGCCGCATGCGCCCAACTCACCATCCAACCAGAACCGGCCCGCAGCGTTTCCCGTCCACGTCCGTCCCGCCCATGTCCTCCCGTTCCGCCGACACCTCATCGAACGCTCCAACCACGACCAGCGCACAACGCCTGCCGACACTGCGGCTCGCCGCCGCGCTATCGCTCGGCAGCGCGATCGCGCTCGGCTTCGCGCGCTTCGCGTACGCGCTGTTGTTGCCGTCGATGAAACTTGACCTCGGCTGGAGCTTCGCGCAGGCCGGTGCGATGAACACCGCCAACGCGCTCGGCTATCTGCTCGGCGCGCTGGTGTTTCCGCGTCTCGCGCGCCGCTGGTCGGCGAGCGCGCTGTTCGCGGGCGGCTGTGTGCTGACCGCGCTGCTGATGGCAGGCGGCGGCCTCACCGCCGACACGCATGCGCTACTGACACTGCGCGTGATCACCGGCGCGAGTAGCGCGGCGACCTTCATCGGCGGCGGCGTGCTCGCGGCGCGGCTCGCGTCGGCGCGGCCGCGCGACGCGGGGCTCGTGCTCGGTCTGTATTACGGCGGTACCGGCTGGGGGATCGTGGCGTCGTCGGTGCTGGTGCCGGTGACGATCCTCGACGCCGCCCACGGCTGGCAGTTCGCGTGGTTCGCGCTAGCAGCGGCTTGCGCGCTGTTCGCCGCGGTCGCGATCGGCGCGTCGCGCAGGATCGAGCGTGCGCACATGGGCGCGGCTGCCGCGACGCACACAACCGGCGCCACCGCTGCGCCGCGCTGGCCGCACTTCGCGGCCGCGCTTGCGGGATACGGACTGTTCGGCGTCGGCTATATCGGCTACATGACGTTCATCGTGGCGCTGCTGCGCAACGCCGGCATGAGCGCGGCGGTCGTCACCGGTTTTTATCTGCTGCTGGGTGCGGCGACCGTGGTGTCGGCGAGGATCTGGTCGACGCTGCTCGATCGCATGCGCGGCGGCCAGGCGCTCGCCGTGCTCAACGCGCTGCTGGCGATCGCGACGCTGCTGCCTGCGCTGTTCACGCAGCCGTGGGTCGCGTTCGTTTCGGGCACGCTGTTCGGCGCGACGTTCTTATCGGCGGTTGCGTCGACGACCGCCTTCGTGCGCCACAATCTGCCCGCAAGCCACTGGGCGAAGGGCATCAGCGCCTTCACGATCGTGTTCGCGTTCGGGCAGATAGTCGGACCTGTCGTGATCGGCTGGGTCTCAGATGGCGCCGGGCTCGCGCGCGGGCTCGTGTATTCGGCACTGCTGCTTGCGGCCGGTGCGGTACTCGCGGCGTGTCAGAAGGCGTTGCGCGCGGCGTAAGTCGCGCTACGCGTGCTTTGTATTTACCGATACGTCCAGCACCGATGCGCGACGGACGTGAGCGGCGGCACCACGCACACGACGAGCGCGATACCAAGCGCGGGCGAGCCGCCCGCAAGCTGCGTCAGCCGCGATACGAGCGCGGTCAACGTCAGGCCACCCAGCGATACGAGCGTGAAGCGACCAGCATTCATCACCTCGGGCAGCGCCGAAAGACGCCAGAACGTGTTCAACAGATATGAGGCCGCCGTCGCCCAGGTGAACGCGATTGCGTTGGCCCACGCCGGCGACATGCCGGCGTCGGCAATCAGCGTCAGCGCGATGCATACATGCAGGCCGGTTGCGATGACGCCGCCCGCGCCAAAGCACGCGAGCTTGACCCGTTCGACCAGAATCATCTCCACGCTCCGTCGCGCCTGCGCAGGATCGCGAACAGCGACACGCCGTAATCGAGGCATGCGTAGGCAGACATAGCCAATTCCTCAACGCTCATTGACCCACGACGCGAACCCGCGGCGCGGCACGCCTGCGTGTCAACTCGACGCGCGCCACATGCGGCGCGCGCGCATCCTGACGCACGCCCGGCAGCATGCTGACCTTGCTCTTCGCCTGATAGCGACGCCGCACCAGATAAACGGGCCGCTCCTTCGACTCGTAGTAAATGCGGCCGACGTATTCGCCGATCACACCGATGCCGATCAGCTCGATGCCGCCCATGAACAGCATCACCGAGATCGTCGACGCGTAACCGGGAACCGGATTGCCCGACCACAGCGTGCGGCAGATGATGAACCCGCCATACAGGAACGACAGCGTCGCGATGGACAGCCCGATATAGGTCCAGCTGCGCAGGGGCACCGTGCTGAAGCTCGTAATGCCTTCGAGCGCGAAATTCCACAGCCGCCAGCCTGAGAACTTCGAGTGGCCCGCGCTGCGCGGCTCGCGTTCGTATTCGACGATCACGGTGCGGTAGCCGACCCAGGCGAACAGGCCTTTCATGAAGCGGCGACGCTCCGGCAGGCTGCGCAGCGCGTTGACCACCTGACGATCGATCAGCCGGAAGTCGCCGACATTCTCCGGCAGCTTCACTTCGGACAGCGCGTTGTGCACGCGATAGTAGAGCGAGGCCGCGGTGCGTTTGGCGAACGTATCGCACAAGCGGTTCGTGCGTTTGGCAGCCACCACTTCCGCGCCCGCGTGCCAATGCTCGACCATCACAGGGATCAGGCTCGGCGGGTCCTGCAGGTCCGCGTCGATCGGAATCACCGCGTCGCCGAAGGCTTCGTCGATGCCGGCGGTGAGCGCCGCTTCCTTGCCGAAGTTGCGCGTCAGATCGATCACGCGAATGCGCCGGTCGCGACCGCTCTGCGCGATCAGTCGATCGAGCGTGGCGTCGCTGCTGCCGTCGTTGATGCAGACGATCTCGAAGCGCGTGCCCTCGATCGATTCGAGCACCGGCACGACCGCCGCGAAGAAGCGTTCAACCGCGTCCTGCTCGTTGTAGAACGGCACGACGAGCGAGATCAATGGCGTGTTGGTATGGGTTGACATGACGCTTCCCCGTTTATCGGATTATTTGAGTGGCATACGAATAGGCGAGGGCGGCACGCTCGTCGCGCCCCTCGCTGCCCACGCGCACACGGCGCAAGATGATCAGCAACATCAGCAGCAGAACGATCGGGCCGATCTGCGGCAATTCGGTGTTGCGGTTGAAGAGTTCGTAGGCCGGCAGCAGCCACGCGAGGGCGATCACGCTCTGCTCGCCGCGCAGCCAGCCCTTATCGATGCCGAACGCGGTCAGGCAGGCAATCGCGATGCCGAGCCACGCCAGTTCGTAGTGCCACACATACGGGTTCGTGAGCAGCGTGGCAACCACGAGACTCGCCGCGCGCAAGCGCGCATCGCGGGTGTTTCGCCACACGTGCCATGCGGCTGCCGCTGCGACTAGCCCCATGCAGGCTTGTGCCGTGAAGGCAAGGGCGATCGGCGTGCCGCCCTCGCGCAGCACCGCAAACGTGGTTGGGGACGCGAGCCAGTAGCCGCGGCAATGTTCGAGCAGCGTCTCGCGCGCGACGCCGGTGTTGACGAAGAAGAGCCGCACCGATTGCACGCCGCAAACGAACACGCTGAACGCGCCGAACAGCGCCGCGCTGAACGCGGCGGCGGCGAGCGTGCGCCACGCGCGCGCTGCGATCAGCACGAGCGGAAACAGCACGGCCATTTGCGGCTTGATTGCGAGCAGGCCGAGGCACAGCCCTGCGCGTACGGGATGACGACGCAGCCAATGCAGCGTAAGCGCGGCGATGCCGGCCGTCAGCAGCGAGTTCTGGCCGAAGATGGCCGGCACGAACACGCACGGGGATACCGCGACGACGAACCATGCGAAGCGCGATCCCCTGAAACTGTCGGCGAGGCCCGAAACGCGCAGCGTGCCCGCGCTGAACAGTGTGACGCCGGCGCAGACGAACACGAAGTACATGATGAGCGGCGGCAGCAGCGCGAGCGGCGAGATCAGCACGAGGAACGTCGGCGGATAAAGCCACGGCATCACGCTGTCGATACTGACACTCGAGAATAGCGCCCGCTGGATTCTGTCGAACGAGGCATGGTCGTAGACCTGCATGGCCGAACCGTGTAGCAGCCCATACGATGCCGACCAGAAAACCGTAAAATCCGCACCTGGTCGGTTGAAGTGCTGTTCGGTGAAACCGTGGCTCGCAAAGAACCACAACGTCAAGAGCAGCACGTACAGGACGCATATTCCGCAGCAATAGAACACCATGCGCTCGGGCGTGAGCCAGCCGTGGACCTCGCTGTCGCCGCTGCGCATGCGTAGTTGTGGTACGTACATGATCCCCGCCCCCGTGTGATCCGGATCAGGTCTGACGACCCTCCGTTCGATCTGTTTATTGATTCGGTCTTCTGAGTGTTCGCGCGCGACATCGAATCAAAAGCTGTGTCGTTGCGCGGAACCGGTCAGCTCATTGTTGGCGGAAAATTACTCGACTTTCAAGGGCGCGTTTTCCTGGTCGCGCGCCGCACACTCCCGATTCCGCCAAATAACGGGCCAAACGGCCAGCTCTATGTGCGCCAGCGCACCAAGCGGTCTCGCCGATGAGACGCTTTGGACCGCCGCGCCCTCCGGGAAAGGCGATTTCTCAGCGGAATTTCATTCTTACCGAACCAGGGAAAGTCCTGGGCAAAAAATGCCGAGCCTTGCACGGCGGGCCTCTCCGCGATCCGCGAAGTGTTCGGCCGGCCTCGCAAAACGTTGCGCATTCGGACATTTCGGACGCGAATTCGGCGCAACGCCGGGGGGCAGCCGGCTCGAACCCGCGTCGTAGCGTTGTTTTCGCAAAGCTGGCCCCGTCCTTGCGATAGGGAGTGCACGAAGTCGACGACACGATGCTGCGGACCAGAACAGGCAGCACACCATGGCGAGAGAGAAAGCCATCGTCGACAAACTAACGGGCGCAGGCCTCGAGCCGGCGCCAAGAAAAAAATCACGAAATGCGGGGGATGTATGCACAACAAGATCACGCGACTGCGCGGCGATAACAAGCCCATGTGCGGCGCACATCGTGCGGCCATGCTGCGCCAGCGGCACCCGGCCGCAATGCTGCGGCTCGCCCGGCAGCTGCCGCTTCACTTCCCCCGTTTCCTCCAGATCGTCTCGCCCAGCGTTGCGACCGTGCGGATCAAACACCGCGCGGCGCCGACCGGCCGGCGAAACTAGCCAGCAGTCTTCCGCAGTTCCCAGCAGTGCCCGCAGTGCCAACGCCCGCGCCAATCCTGGTAAAGGGTTCTATTAGTTAGTCATCCAGAGGAGTCTCATCATGAAGAACATCATCGCTACCGCAGCCCGTTTCGTTCGTGACGAAGACGGCGTGACCGCCATTGAATATGGTCTGCTCGCCGGTCTGATCGCATTGTTGATCATCAGCGGCGCCACCGCTCTCGGCAAGAATCTGCAAACGATCTTCAACAACCTCGCGTCGTCGGTCTGAGTCCAGTGCCGACGGACGAACCTCGCGATTCGTCCGTCGCCTTCCCTACCCGAGAAAGGAGTCTGTCATGAAGAATCTGATTGCCCGAGCGGCACGTTTCGTTCACGACGAAGACGGCGTGACGGCCATCGAATACGGCCTGCTCGCCGGCTTGATCGCGCTGCTGATTATCGGTGGCGTGACCGCGCTCGGCACCAATCTGCAGTCGATATTCAACAACCTCGCATCGTCGGTTTGACGCTGCTCCATCATCCACTACGAGATCATCATGACGCTGCCAACCCTGCCGCCACATCCTGTACCGCTGTGTGTGATCGTGCTGGTGATCGTGGCAGCGAGCACGGACATCACAGCGCGGCGGATTCCGAATCGCATGATTGCACTCGGACTCGCCGCCGCGCTCGCCGTGCAGATGTCGATACACGGCCCGCTTGCGGGCGCGCTCGACTGGCTGATCGGCGCCGCTTGCGGCTTCGCGGTGCTGGTGCCGTTCTATCTAATGGGCGGCATGGCCGCCGGCGACGTGAAGCTGCTGATGATGATCGGCGCGTGGGTCGGACCCGCGCTGACCTGGCGGATCGCGCTCGCCACTTTTCTGATCGGCGGGCTCTGGTCTTTGCTGATCGTGCTGTTCCGCGGCAGATTCGCGAGTTTGCTCTTGAATCTGCGGCAACTGATCGGCGGCCTCGTGATCGCCCCGCTCAGACGGCCGAACCTGATCGATGCTCAGTCCGAATCGGTTGGGTCGATTCCCTACGGCGTCGCAATCGCGGCCGGAACCCTCGGAATGCTGTTCGCGGCCGCGCTTTAGCCGGACGTTTCCACTGATCGATGCGGGAGTGTTGCCATGAAAAACAGTCGGGCTTTAGTGATGCTGACGATCGCCGTGCTGGCGGGTCTCGCGGCCGTGAGTTTCGCGTCGCGCTGGCTGCTGCAGACGTCGTCGAGCGCGGTGACGTCGGTTGCGGTGGCGTCGTCGGACATCGGTCTCGGCCAGCCGCTGAACCAGAACCTGATTCACATGGTCAGCTGGCCGACTTCGAGCGTGCCGCCCGGTGCGTTCGCCGACGGCAAAGCGCTCGAAGGGCGTGTGGTGCTGACGAGTCTCGCGCCCGGCGAGCCGGTGCTCGAATCGAAGCTCGCGCCGCAAGGCACCAAAGGTGGCTTGTCAGCGGTGATCGGCGAAGGCAATCGCGCAATCACGGTGCGCGTGAATGATGTGGTCGGCGTCGCGGGCTTCGCGCTGCCGGGCAACTACGTCGACGTGATCGTCAACACGCAGCAGGCGAACAAGACCGACACGCCGCAAAGCATCTCGAAGATCGTGCTCGAAAAGATCCTGGTGCTCGCGGTTGCGCAGCAGGTGAGCCGCGATGACACCGCGCCGAAAGTGGTCAACGCGGTCACGCTCGAGGTGACGCCAGAGCAGGCCGAGAAGCTCGACCTCGCGCGCAGCGTCGGCACGCTGTCGCTGGTGCTGCGCAACCAGGTCGACAAGCAGACCCCGAGCACCGGCGGCGCGACCAAGCTGACCTTGCTCGACGTCCCGGCGTCGGCGCCGGCGCCCGAAGTGCATCCGGTTCGCACGCACTATGCGGCGCGTCCGGCGCCCAAGCGCGATTGCGTCGGCGTGCTGTCGGGCGTGACCGGCAGCGTCGAATGTTTCTAGCGCGGTCGCGGCGCGCGGGTTTGCGCAAGTTCAGCTCAGGCGCCGCGATCTGAATCAGAAGGCAATCAAAAAGACGTCTCGGTTCACACCTATCGAGCGACGGGGGCAGCAACATGAAAACACAACAACGGTTCTCATCCGGTGGCGGCAAGCGGTGCCGCGTGCTCGGCAACACGGTGCTCGCCACCGCGCTCTGCGCCGGATTGACGGCCGCGCACGACAGCGCGGCGCAGATGATGGCCGCCGCGCAGATGCCGCCGGGCTGGGGCGCGCAAGCCGCGCCGTTGCCGGTCGGCCGGGGCGCGGTGCCGATGCTGGTCAGCAATACGCCCATTCCGACCGGCGCGACGAGCGGCCGGATGGTCGCCCCCGGGCAGTTGACGGGACCGAACTGCACCGGTGACATTCGCGACGAGTCGAACGTGTCGGTTGCCGTCGGCAAGTCGACTCTGGTTCCGCTCATCGAGCCCGCACGCAACCGCACGCTCGGCAATCCGGTGGTCGCCCAGGCGACGCTCGTATCGCAGCGCACGCTGTACGTGGTCGGCATGAGCGTCGGCACCACGAACATGATCGTGCAAGGCCGCAGCGGCGCATGCCAGATCATCGACGTGAGCGTCGGCGTCGATGCCGACGGGCTGCAACGCACACTCGCGCAACTGCTGCCGAACGAGCGCGGCATTCGCGTGTCGAGCGCGGCCGGCAACCTCGTGCTCGCGGGTCGCGTGTCGAGCGGGCAGGCCGCCCAGCAGGCGATGACCATCGCCGGCGCTTACGCGGGTGCGCAGCCCACGCAGCAAGACCAGTCGAGCACCGCGAGCTTTGGTAACGGCGGCTCGATCTCGCAGCAGAGCTCGAGTGTTAGTAAGGGTTCCGAAGTCATCAACATGCTGACGGTCGATTCGCCGCAACAGGTGATGCTCGAAGTGAAGGTCGCCGAGGTGTCGAAGACGCTGCTCAATCAGCTGGGCGCGGCGGTGAACATCCAGGGCGGCTTCGGTTCGTGGACCGGCGCGCTGGTGAGCAGCCTGCTCGCCGGAGTCAGCAGCGGTATCGCGGTGAGCAAGGCGAACAACAGGCCGTTCAATATCGCCGTCGACGCGCAGAAGAGCGACAGCCTCGGCAAGATTCTCGCGGAGCCGAACCTCGTCACGCTGAGCGGCCAGGAAGCGTCGTTCCTCGCGGGCGGCCGGGTCTTCATTCCGGTGCCGCAAAGCAACGGCACGGGCGGCTCGACGATCACGCTGCAGGAAGAAGAGTTCGGCGTCGGCCTCAAATTCACGCCGACCGTGCTCGCGGGCAGCCGCGTGAATCTGAAGGTCGCGCCGGAGGTGTCGGAACTGTCGCCGACCGGCGTCACCGTGACGGCGAGCGGAACGAGCAACACCGCGATCCTGCCGCTGATCACGACGCGGCGCGCGTCGACGACGGTGCAGATGAACGACGGCGAGAGCTTCGCGATCGGCGGGCTGATCCAGAACAACATCACCGGCGCGTTGAAGGCGCTGCCCGGCATCGGCGAAGTGCCGGTGCTCGGTGCGCTGTTTCGCAGCACATCGTTCCAGCAGGATCGCACGGAGCTGATCTTCATCGTCACCGTGCATCTGGTGAAGCCGCTGCCGGCGGGCGACTATCCGCTGCCGACCGATAGCTTCACGGGCGTGTCCGAAGGCACCGTCTACGCGACCGGCAACATGGAAGGCCGCCGGCCCGCGGCGCAGGCAGCGGGCGCCGCGAACCCGAACGCACCGCAGATGCCCGCGCAGCCGCAAACGCAACCCGCCGTGCCCGCACCGGTTCCGACGCCGGCGCCGACCGAAGGCTCGGCCGCACCTGCCGCGTTGCTGCCGCGTGACACCCAGGCGGACCGGCCCGCGCCGTCGGCTTCGGTGCCGCCACCCGACAAGACGACGGCAACGGCAGCGTCGGTGGAACCGACAGTGCAAGTTCAAGCGCAAACGAACGCCGAACCCGCGCTCGCCAAAGCCGACGCCGCGAGCCCGGGCAACCCGGCGCTCAAGGCCACTCAGCCCAACCAGTAACGCGCCGCGAAGGAGACTCTCATGAAACTCGAACATCTTCTGATCACGCGCCGCGCGGCGTTGCTGCTGACGCTGTGCGCCACGCTGGGCGGCTCGTTGAGCGGCTGCATGTCGAGCTCGCCGATCTGGGACGCGCACGTCGGCGACGCGGTGCGCACGGTGACGCAGATGCAGATCATCGATCCGCATGCGGGCGAGCACACGCCCTCGACGCCGGGCGTCGACGGCAACGCCGCGGTCGCCGCGCAGCAGCAGTACGACAAGTCGTTCCAGACTCCGGTCACGACGTTCAATCCGTTCGTGATCGGCATCGGCAGCAGCGGCGGCACTCAGTGATGGCGGACGCGTCGCACCTGGTGCAAGCGCCGCCCGACCGTTAATTCGACAGCTCGGTAGAGAACATCATGATCAACATCCTGGCTCTCTCTGAAGACGCCGCACGGCTCGCACAGATCGCGCATCTGAGCGGCGAAGCCGGCGACTACCGGATCACGCGCGCGATGGGCACGCCGTTGCTGCTCGGCGAACGCGGCGACACGCTCGATGCGTTCGACGTGCTGATCGTCGACGCCGCGTCGCTGAAGGACGCGGAGCTCGCGGTGGTGGAGCGTTTGCATCGCGAGCATGGGCGGCTCACCTGCATCCTGCTGATTCCCGACGCGTCGCCGCAAACGCTGATCGCGGCGATGCGCGCGGGCTTTCGCGACGTGCTGAACTGGCCGCTCGATTCGCGCCAGTTCGGCGACGCGTTGCAGCGCGCGCAGACGCAGAGCCTGCAAGGCGGCACGCGCGACACGCGGATTCTGTCGTTCGTGTCGTGCAAGGGCGGCGCGGGCACCAGCTTCATCGCCGCGAACGTCGCGCATGCGATCGCGACTCTGCCGCAGAAAAAGCGCGTATTGCTGATCGATCTGAACCAGCAATTCGCCGATGCCGCGTTTCTGGTCTCAGACCAGACGCCGCCGTCGACGTTGCCGCAAATCTGCGCGCAGATCGAACGTATGGACGCGGCGTTCTTCGACACGAGCCTCGTGCACGTGAGCGACAGCTTCCATATCCTCGCCGGCGCGGGCGACCCGGTAAAGGCGGCCGACATCAAGGAAGACCGCCTCGAGTGGCTGCTTGGCGTCGCCGCGCCGCACTACGACTTCGTGCTGTTCGATCTCGGCCAGACGCTGAACCGGCTGTCGATGCTCGCGTTGGATCGCAGCGACCAGATTCATCTGGTGCTGCAGCCGAGCATGCCGCACGTGCGCGCCGGCCGACGGCTGCAGGAGATTCTCTGCTCGCTCGGCTACGCGCAGGAGCAGATGCGGCTGATCCTGAACCGCCATACGCGGCACGGCGAGCGGCCGCGCGCGGCGCTCGAATCCGTGCTCGGCATGAGCGCGTATCAGGTGATCCCGGAAGATGCCGAAACGGTGGCCGATGCGATGAACCAGGGGCTGCCGGTGTCGAAGACCGCGCGCGGCAGCGGCGTTGCGCGCAGCCTGCAGGCGCTCGCCGAAAACATCGCGGCACGCGCGACCAAACCGGGGCGTTCGCGCGCCAAGGGCGAGTCGCTGTTCGGGCGGCTGCTCGGCCGCCAGCCGTCGCCGAAACTCGAAACGCTTTAACGCTCCAACGTCACACGATCAGAACAGGGGAACGTCATGTCGCTTCGTGAGCAGATTTCCGCGCAACGCGTGCAGCCGCTGGGCGAACGCCAGGACCCGGCGAGCGCCGGCATGTTGCGCGGTGCCTACCAGAAACTGAAACGGGAAATTCATCAGGCGGTGCTCGAACGCGTCGAGCTGGAACGGCTGTCGCGCATGCCGCCCGAGCAGGTTCGCCAGGAGATCGCGACGCTGATCGGCCGCATTCTCGAAGATCAGAAGGCGCCCGCCAACGATCTCGAACGGCGGCAGCTGGTCGGCGACGTGCACGACGAAATGTTCGGCTTCGGTCCGCTCGAAGTGCTGCTTCGCGACCCGAGCGTGTCCGACATTCTGGTGAATACGCATCGTCATACGTACGTCGAGCGCCGTGGCCGGCTGGAGCCGACCGACGTGACCTTCTACGACGACGCGCATCTGATGAAGGTCATCGAGAAGATCGTTTCGGGCGTCGGCCGCCATATCGACGAATCGAGCCCGATGGTCGACGCACGGCTGCCGGACGGCTCGCGCGTGAACGCGATCATCCGGCCCTGCGCGATCGACGGCCCGTTGCTGTCGATCCGCCGTTTCGCCGCGAATCCGCTGCAGGTCGCCGACATGATCGAGTTGCAGAGCCTGACGCCGCCGATGGCCGAAGTGCTCGACGCGCTCGCGCGCGCGAAGGTGAACATGCTCGTGTCGGGCGGCACGGGCAGCGGCAAGACCACCTTGCTCAACCTGCTGTCGGGTTTCATTCCAGGCGACGAGCGCATCGTCACGATCGAGGACGCGGCCGAGTTGCAACTGCGTCAGGAGCACGTGCTGCGCCTCGAAACACGCTCGCCGAACATCGAGGGCCGCGGCGAGATCACGCAGCGCACACTGGTGCGCAACGCGCTGCGGATGCGCCCCGACCGCATCATCCTTGGCGAGGTGCGCGGCGCCGAAGCGCTCGACATGCTGAACGCGATGAACACCGGCCACGAAGGCTCGCTGTCGACGATCCACGCGAACACGCCGCGCGACGCGCTCACGCGCCTCGAAAACATGATGACGCTCGGCGGCCTGTCGCTGCCGACGCGCACGATGCGCCAGCAGATTTCATCGGCGATTACGGTGATCGTGCAGGCTGCGCGCCTGACCGACGGCCGCCGCAAGATCATCAGCATCTCGGAGCTGACCGGCATGGAAGGCGACATGATCAACATGCAGGAGATCTTCGTGTTCCGCCGCTCCGGCGTCGATGCGAAGGGCAACGTGCGCGGCCATTTCTGCGCGACCGGCGTGCGGCCCAAATTCGCCGAGCGCTTGCAGGCATTCGGCGTGGCGCCGTCGGATCAGGTCTACGATCCGGCGCGGCGCTTCGAAACGACATGACGTGTAAGGGCAACGCGAGCGGACCGCTCGCCCGGTGCTTCAGGAGACTTGCATGAACCCGATTTTCTATGCGTCGATCATTCTGCTGTTCGCGGCCGTGGTGCTCGCAACGGGCGGCGTCTATGAGTATTGGAACAGCCGGCACGGCCCGGTCGCGCGCCGCGTCGATTCGCGGATTCGCGCGGTATCGGCCGGCGGTCCGATGAGCAAAGAGCGTCTGTCGATTCTGAAGTCGCGCACGATGGCGGACTCGGCGACGCTCACGCGACTGCTGCTGCACATTCCGCGCGTCCATGCGCTCGATCTGTTTCTGCAGCAGTCGGGGCTGTCGTGGTCGGTCGGGCGGCTCGTCGGCACCTGCGCGGTGTTGCCGCCGTTCGTGCTGATCGCGGGCGCGACCCTTGCGATGCCGTGGCCGTTCACAGTGGGCATCGCCGCGGTGTCCGCGCTGTTGCCCCTCATCTATGTGCAGCGGCGGCGCAACCGGCGTATCCGTCAACTCGAACGGCAGCTGCCGGACGTTTGCGACATGCTCGCGCGCGCGTTGCGCTCGGGTCATGCGTTCACCGGCGCGATCGATATGGTCGCCACTGAGTTCTCCGAACCGATGAGCGGCGAGTTCCGTATCGTGTTCGACGAGATCAACTACGGCGTGTCGATCAGCGAGGCGCTGACCAATCTCGCGACGCGGGTGCCGATTCGCGATTTGCGCTACTTCGTGATCGCCGTCGTGATCCAGCGCGAGACGGGCGGCAATCTCGCCGAAGTGCTCGACGGCATCACCGCGCTGATTCGCGACCGCTTCAAGCTGTTCGACAAGGTTCGGGTGCTGGCCGCCGAAGGCAAGATGTCCGCGTGGGTGCTCGGTCTTCTGCCGTTCGGCGTCGGCGCCGCGATGTTGTTGATCAACCCCGGCTTCCTGAACGTGCTGTGGCAAGACCCGGCGGGCGTCAAGATGATCGGGGTGGCGTGCGCCGGGATGCTGTTCGGCATTCTGTGGATGCGGCACATCGTGAAGATTCGCGTCTGAGCGGGCGACAGGTCATCGGAGAACGACCATGCAATCACTGAACATCACGCAGATTCTGTTGCTTGCCGGCGTATTCGCGATCGTTTTCGCGGCCGTGTTCGGCGCGATGTATCTGAGCACGCCGCGCGACATGAGCCGCCGCATCGAGCAGGCGGGCGGTGCGAATGCGGTGCCGACGGCGGAGCAACTCGACGCCGCCGCGCAGACGCCGTGGTACGAAAAGCTCGTCGAGATTTCGCAGCCGATCTCGAAGCTGTCGGTGCCGAAGGACGGCTGGGAGCAATCCGCGCTGCGCGTGCAATTGATGAACGCCGGCTGGCGCTCGGCCAACGCCGCACCGATCTATCTGGCCGCGAAGACCGCGCTCGCGCTGTCGTTGCCACTCATCGCGATGCTCGTGCTCTATGGCTCGTCGTTCGCGAACTCGCTGCTCGAACGGACGATCGTGCTGGTCGTGCTGGCCGCGCTCGGCTACTACCTGCCGAACGTCGTGCTGTCGCGCCGCACCGCAGCGCGCAAGCGCAGCATCGTCGAGGACTTTCCGGATGCGCTCGATCTGCTGACCGTGTGCGTCGAAGCGGGTCTGAGTCTCGATTCGTCGCTGATGAAAGTCGGCGAGGAAATCCGCCTGCGCAGCGCGGTGGTCGCGAGCGAGCTCGAGCTGATGCTGCTCGAAATGCGCTCGGGCTTCTCGAAGGAAAAGGCGCTGCGCAATTTTTCGCTGCGCACCGGTGTGGAAGACATCGACTCGTTCAGCGCGATGCTGATCCAGGCCGAGCGCTTCGGCACCAGCATCGGCGCATCGCTGCGCGTGCTGTCCGATACGCTGCGCACGCGCCGTCGGATGCGTGCCGAGGAGCGCGCCGCGAAGATCGCGCTGAAGCTGCTGTTTCCGTTGATGTTCTGCATTTTTCCGGCGCTGCTCGTCGTGCTGATGGGGCCCGCGATGATTCATATCTATCGCGATCTGCTGCCGAGCATGGCGGGTGGCGCATGACCACGCACTTCGTTGCGAGCGAATCGACATGTGGACAGAGCGGAGAGAGCCGGTGAAACGCACAAAACAACGCGGCGCGGCAACCGTCGAACTCGCGCTGGTGCTGCCGCTGCTGCTAGCGCTGATCTTCGGCATCGTGCAGTTTGGCTGGTTGATGAACAACTACCTGGTGCTGACCAATGCGGCCTCGCTCGGCGCGCATCAACTGGCGGCGGAGCGCGGTTACGCGTCGCCGGCCTCCGACGCGATTGCCGCGGTTCAATCGCAAACGGGTGCGCTGAACGGCACGGTGACGATCTCGATGAGTGTGGGCGGTACGCCCTGCACGAGCAATAGCGCGTGTGCCAGCGCTTTGGGTTCGAACACGCAGGCGCCGGCCGCCGGCACGCAGGCCACGGTGCAAATCGGCTATACGTTCGCGCCGCTGTTCGGTGGCAAGCTCGATAACCTCAAAAGCATCATGCCCGTCAGCTTGAGCGCCACCATGTCGGAGGTCGTGCAATGAGTGATTCCATTGGTCCGAAGCGCAGAGCGGCGCCGCCAGCGAGACGGAAGCAACAGAAGGGCGTCGCCGCGGTCGAGTTTGCGCTGGTCGCGCCGCTTCTGCTGCTGGTCATGCTCGGCCTCGCGCAGTTCGGCTGGCTGCTCGGCAACTACGTGATGGTCGCCAATGCGGCCTCGGCGGGCGCGCGCTATTTCGCATCGCAACGCGGCACCAGCACGCCGTACTCGGCCACGCAAGGTCAGGTGAGCACGTCGGCCGCGCTGTTGAAGACCTCGAACCTGTCAGTCGCGACGTCGGTAAACGGCGTCGCGTGCAGCAGCGATTCGAGCTGCGCCGCCGATCTGACCAGCGCAGGCGGCACGAGCGCGGTCGGCACGGCCACCGTGACCGTCACCTACACGTTTTCGCCGCTGTTCAAGGGCAGCCTGTCGGGTCTGTACGCGATGATGCCGACCGCGCTCAATGCGAGCGCGGTGGAGCGGGTGCAATGACGACGCATGAAGAACAGAAGCGGTGCAACCGTTTGAGAGGGCGTGAAATCATGAAAACAACCTACCGTAACCCGCATGGCACGCGTCGGCGCCAGCGCGGCGCCGTTTCCGTTCTGGTGGCGTTATCGATGGTCGCGCTGTTGGGCTTCGTCGCACTCGGCGTCGACTTCGGTTATCTGGCTTATAGCCAGCGGCGTCTGCAAAGCGCAACCGATGCCGCGGCGCTGTCGGGGGCAGTCGATCTCTGGACGCAATCGTGGACCACTGCGGCAAGCGACGCGCAGGCGTTCACGGCGGGGTACAACAACAGGCTGCCTGCCGCGGTCGTGCCGGCCAGCGCGACGATCACCGGCCTGAAGTTGTCGAGCGTCACGTTGCCGTACAAGCAGGCGGCGTCCGGCTACAACGGCATCCAGGTCACGCAGACGGCGACCGTGCCGCTCTATTTCGCGCGCGTGTTCGGCAAGAGTTCGCAGACCATTTCCGCGACCTCGCAAGCCGGGGCGGGCGGCGGCGCGGAGCCCGCGCTGTACAACGTGATGATCGTTCTCGACACCACGCGCTCGATGGCCACGACGACGGACAGCAACTGCACGAACTCGAAGGGTGCCGCGCTAACGCGGCTGGCGTGCGCTCAGGCGGGCGCGTTGAAACTGCTGACCGGCTTGACCAATGCGGGAGACAACGTCGGCCTGATGGCCTTTCCGCCGCAAACCTCGTCCACGTATAACTTTTCTTGCTCGGGTAAGTCGCCGACCATCGCAGGCAGCTATTCGGCGTCGGGCGCGAGTTACCAGGTCTCGTCGCTGAACACCGGCTATCTCGGCAGCAACGGTGCGGTCAGCACGAGCTCGGGCATCGTGCAGGCGCTGGGTGGCGGCAGTTGCGGCGGCATGTCGGCGCCCGGCGGTCTCGGCACGTTCTACGCGCAGGCGCTTACCGCCGCGCAATCGTCGCTCACCGCGTTGTCGTCGACACAGCACCCGCCGGGCCAGAACGTGATCATCCTGTTGAGCGACGGCATCGCGACGTCGTCGACGACCCAACTCGGCAGCACGTACAGCAGTACTTACGGCAGCGAGTGCCAGGCCGCGATCACTGCGGCGTCGAACATCAAGACCAGCACTGGCACTTTGATCTATACCGTCGCGTATCTGGGCGGTGAGGCCGCGTCGGCACCAAGTTGCGGAGACGGTAACGACAAGCTCACCGCGTGCAATACGATGCAGTCGATCGCTTCCGGTTCGTCGTATTTCTATTCGGACACCTGCGCGAATGCGGCGGGCGGCACGAACAGCCTCAATTCGCTGTTCAGCCAGATCGCGTACAGCCTGACCAAGCCGCGCCTGATTCCGCAAACCGCGAGCTGAAGCGCGAAGGGCTCGTTATGGATTGTCGCGCGTTTCGGCCGTGCGTCTGCCCTGGAAGACCGGCAGCCGCCAGCCGAAGCGCAGCGACGCGAGCCGCACCAACACGCAAGCCAACGTCGCGAACCACGGTGTCCACCAGTCGGTCCAGCCCGCATACGAAAAGCCGACCTGCACCGCCGCGCCGAACAGCGCGGCCGACGCATAGATCTCGCGCTCGAGAATTGCCGGGACGCGCGATAGCACGACATCGCGCATCACGCCGCCGCCCACCGCGCTGACGACGCCGAGCAGAATCGCGAGTTCGGCATTGTGGCCATATGAGAGTGCCTTCTGCGCGCCCGATACCGCGAACAGACCGAGCCCGATCGCATCGAAGAACAGCACTGGCTGACGCAGCCGGCGCACTTGCGGATACGCGAGAATCGTCACCACCGACGCGCCGAGCGCGGTCGCCAGATAGCGCCAGTTCGACAGCCCCGCGGGTGGAATCGCACCGATGCACACGTCGCGCACGATGCCGCCGCCGCACGCGACCATGAAGGAGATCACGACGATGCCGAACAGGTCGAGCCGTCGTTGACGCGCGGCCACCGCGCCGCTGATCGCGAACACGAAGGTGCCGATCAGATCGAGAATGGTATAGACGGCGTGTGAATTCACTGAGTGGTTTCGCCTTGATCGAGCCACACGCCGGCCGCGCACAGCATCGCTTCGAGACCCGTGCGCAGCGTCGGGTCGAGCACCGGTGCGAACTTCGGCGAGTGATTGCTCGGGATTTCGTTGAGCTTTTTCGCGGCGAGCGCCTGGCGGAACACTTCGGGGTCGGTGCCGCCGACGAACCAGAACGAGTACGGCACGTTCCATTCGCGGCCGAACACGCTGAAGTCTTCGCTTGCCGCGGCCGGCGGCGATTCGTACGCGCGCTCGCCGAACTGCGCCGCGAACGCGTTGCGCACACGCTCGGTCGTGGCGGCGTCGTTGATCGTCAGCGGATAGCTCGATAGCGTGGTGAATTCAGGCTCGCGCGGCGCATTCGACGCCACGCATTCGGCGCAGCAGATGCGACGGATCGCGCCTAGCATGTACTCGCGCACGTCTTCGTCGTAGGTGCGCATGTTGAGCTTCAGCGTCGCGTCGTCGGGGATGATGTTCTCTTTCGTGCCGGCCTGCAGCGAGCCGATGGTCAGCACGGCACTGTCGCTCGGCGCGATTTCGCGCGATACGATGGTTTGCAGACGCAAGGTCGTCGAGGCCGCCATGATCACGGGATCGATCGACGTTTGCGGTTGCGAGCCGTGCGCGCCGCGTCCGAACAGCTTGACCTTGATGCTGTCGCCGGCCGACAGGATCGTTCCGCTGCGATAGCCGACCGTGCCCGCCGCGCCGACCATCACGTGCTGGCCGAGAATCACGTCGGGCTTTGGAAAGCGCGTGGTCATGCCGTCGTCGAGCATGCTGCGCGCGCCGCGGCCGACTTCCTCGCCGGGCTGGAACACGGCCATCAGCGTGCCGCGCCATGCGTCGCGATGCACAGCCATCAGACGCGCGACGCCGAGCAGCCAGGTGACGTGCATGTCGTGCCCGCATGAGTGCGCGACGCCGACATCGAGGCCGTCTTCGTCTTTCGCTCTGACGGTGCTCGCGTAGGGCAGGCCGGTCGCTTCGGCCATCGGCAGCGCGTCCATGTCGGCGCGCAGCATCACGGTGGGGCCGTCGCCATTGCGCAGCAGCGCGACCACGCCCGTCACGCCGACGTTGCGCGTCACCTCGTAACCGAGCTTTTCCACGTAGTCCGCGACGATGCCCGCGGTGCGCACTTCCTGCATCGACAGTTCGGGGTGCGCGTGCAGGTCTTTGTAGATCGCTTCGAGTTCGGGCAGCAGCGCGTCGATCGCGCTCGACATCGTTTGGATCAGCTTCGACATGGAGGGCTCCTTGTTGGCATGAACGCCCGGAAGAACGCGGCGCAATGCGGACCGGGTGTCAGGATCGCGCAGGTGACGCGTTGGCGGATTCGCTTTCGAGCAGGCTGTGCGAAAGCTTGCCGAGCAGACGTTCGAGGGTTTTGCGTTCGTTCGCGCTCAGCGCCTTCGCGAGCTGTACTTCGAGTTCGGTGCCTACCGCTTCGGAAGCCTGCGCTACTTCGAGGCCGTGCGCAGTGGCGCGCAACGCGATGCTACGGCGGTCCGACTCATGCATGTTGCGCGTGATCAGGCCGCGTGTTTCAAGTTCAGCGAGGACTTTGGAAAGCAGCGTCTTTTCGATCAGCGCGCGCTGTGAAACGGCCTTGGGCGTGATGTCGGGCTCCGCGCAGACGAGGCGCAGCACGCGCAGCGCACGCACGTCGAGATCCCAGCGCTCGCGGTAGACCAGGTTCGCGCGGTTGGTCAGCAACGCGCTGGTCAGATCGAGCCTGAAGGTCAGGAAGTCCGAGTACAAGGATTGCTCCGCCGTCGAGCGTCAATTGCAGTGAAGGCATTATAGGCAAGTAGTTGAAATTTTCAAATACTTGCGGTGGGCGGACTGCCTGCGCGGTCAAAGCTCTTTGCAATAGAACGTCGTGCCACAGAGCGCCCCGTCGGGCATCAGCGCGTAATTCGGCACGCTGCCGACGCGTTGCCAGCCGGCGCGCTGATAGAGTCGCTCGGCATCGCCACCGGTTACGGTGTCGAGCACGAGAACTGATTTTTTCTCTTCCCGCGCGATGCGATCGAGTTCGCTCATCAGAGCGTGCGCGACGCCGCGCCGGCGCGCTTTTCTGTGCACGAGCATCTTCGCGACGTCGGCGCGATGCGGCTGATTTTCGGGCTGCGCGGTAATCAACTGCACGGTGCCGATGATGCTGCCGTCGCGATCTTCTGCGATTAGCAATACACGCTCGTCGCGCGCGATGCCCTCAGCGACGTTGCGCCAGAACGCGAGCGCCGTGTTGCGCGAGATCGGCAGCATGAAGCTGACCGATGCTCCACCTTCCACGCAGTCGATCAGCACGTCGGCGAGCGCTTCGACGCAGGCCGCCGCTTCGTTCGCGCCGACGCGCCGTATGGTGACGTGATCGTTCATGCGCTTCTCCGTTCGTTGAATGGCGACGTGCTCAGCGCGACGAGATAGCGTGCGGGTTTGCGAGTGGGGTTGCGGAACACGGTCGGGCTATCGAGCCGCATCGCGAGACAGTCGCCTGTCTTGAGCCGCCAACTGGTGTCGCCGACCGTAATTTCCATCGACCCGTCGAGCATCCACACCTGTTGATGAATGTCTGCATCGCGCGCGCCAGTTTCATAACTGACGCGCTGCCCCGCGGGAAAGTTGACCTCGACCAACTGGATCGCCGAGCGTGCGGTCGGCGAAAGATGACGGCGCACATAACCGGAACTCGGATCGGTCCATACAGCCTGCTCGGCCGCCCGACTGACCGGCGACGGCTCGGCTAGCGGTGCGCCATCATGCTCGAACAGCGATGCAAGCGGCACGTTCAACGCGGTGGCAAGTTTGTCGAGCACGGTTGCGGTGGGGCTGCTTTGCCCGCGCTCGATGAGCGAGATATTGGAGCGGCTGACCTTGCTGCGCTCGGCAAGGGCGTCCAGCGACCAGTTCTGAGCGTCGCGCAGCGCTTTGACTCGACGTGCGATCAGGGCGTTGATGTCCATGTCATCCAGTTTAAGAGATCATGTATCTAGCAAACTAGAGGCTGGCTTTTTTGTTGTCAATAGTGGACGGCTCGTGTGCGCTCGCAATTGCACGCGGTGCAGCGCTTACCGATTCTTCTGAACTCGTTGCGGAGGTGGGTTTGGGGGAGCTGCAAACCTTTGCGACGTGAGCGGCGCTCTCGACACGCTCGCGGCTGTGTCTTCGCTCACGGTCTATATCAACGTGCCGATGACCTCGCGCTTCACGTCTACGAGGTGTTCCGCTATGCAGGCGAGTTCGACTTGCCTGCGACATTCGAAGCCATCCTGTTCGCCGGAGCATCGACGGGCAATGCAACGAGTTGTTCACGCAGGGCGCCCGTCATGCTGTCGAACGCGAGCCGCTCAGTGGTCGTGAGCGGCGAAGCGCCAGTTCGGCCTGTCAACGTGAGCGGATCGATCGGTTGATCGTACTCACGCACCTCAAAATGCAGATGGGCGCCCGTAGCCGTGCCGGTACTGCCTACCGCGCCGAGCGCTTGTCCTTCGGTCACCGGCTTACCGACGCGCAATTCACGGGAAAAGGCGGACAGGTGTGCGTAGTGCGTGGTGAAACCTCGCGGATGACTGAGTACGACGATGTTGCCGTATCCGGGTTTGAAGCCCACGAACCGTACGGTTCCCGAGGCGGCCGCGACGACAGGTGTCCCCTTCGGTGCGGCAAAGTCCACACCTGTGTGCATCTGGTGTTTGCCCTTGACCGGATGGGTCCGGTAACCGAATGGCGAACTGAGCCGTACGTAATTGAGAGGCATGGAAAATGGCTTGGCGGCAAGTTCACGCCCGTCGAATGAATAGTAGTCCCCACCGGTGTGCCCCGGCGCGACAAACCAAACCGCCTGGTAGACCTCGCCGCCCGAGCGGAGCTCGACGGCCGTTAGACGCTTGCGCTGCGCGTTTGTATCGTCGCGTCCGTAGAGAACATGAACAGTGTCGCCGTTGTGCGCAGGCGCGGCGAGATCGAGTCGAGGAGCAAAAATATGCGCGATCTGCTCCTGTATTTCAACCGGCACGCTGGCTCGCGCCATGGTGTCGCGCAACGTTCCTTCGATCCGCCCGGCGTAGGAATCGCTGCTGGGTTCCGACATGACAAGCGGTGCAGCGTTGGATAGCTGACCATCACTGGTTTTGCTAGTCCCGTTAGCAGCGGCCAGCGCCAGGTACGGTTGGGCTGCGCCAGGCTCGTTGATGCGCCTGACGAGCTCAGATTCCGCAATCCAATTGGGCGTGACTGGCATCGTCACCATGCCGAATAGCAGCGCGACACATATTGGCGACATGAATCGCCAATGAGCCGAATGACCGAACTTGATGAAAATGGACGTGGCGCACGAGGAAACACAACGTAGATAGCGCAAGCGAATCATTTTAAGCCTCATGATCGGAGTAATTGGACTGCAGAGGCGAATGACATCGCTTGAAACTCAGCGGAAACCCAATAAATTTAAGGTTGGTTATCTTTCGCGCTACATGGCCCTATAAGGAAGGCTTCATTTTATTCACCAGGGCTAGCCCGCTAATATCGGGGCAATCCGATTTTTGAGATCAAGTCTGCTTCAACGCGGGCAATTGAATCGGCGAGCACGCAACGAGACTCGATCGAGTTCGAAGATGGCTGCTGCGCCGGAAATGCCGAACCTTCAGTCGATTTCGTCCCCCCACCGGTCGCGCGGGTCGCTCTGGGCGCGCGTGTCTGCCTCGCATCATCCGATAGGCCCAACTGGTGGACTTGATGTTTCATATTCCTCGCCTGATTTCGCTACGCCACGCTTTATAAGTGTTTACGGAAATATTTCTGCGAGCCGTGAGGGCAAAAGAATATAGATGAGTTTCGATTTCAATTGGTTTTTCAAATCGAGTCGATAGTTTAGGTTCATGCCGATTCGGACTCGACCTATTTCTGTTCTGTCTCAAAAATATAAACTGAAATCAGTTTGAGAGATAGGCTGAGTGGCCAGAACTCTACGAGAGATTGCGGATTTAAGAAGGTGTCCAATTATTTTATGGCGATTAATTCTGTGATTTTCTAGAAGGCGCTTGCCAGAAACCCAATTTCATTATCGTTAAAAGGTGGAATCATGAACAAGTCGTATATCAGCGTCTGGAATGAAGCACTTGGTTCGTGGGTAGCGGCCTCCGAGAACACGGCGGCGCGCGGAAAGCGTAGTGCGTCACGTCGCGTAGTGGTGGCAGCAGTTGCGGTTGTGGTCGGTAGTGCCGCGCTCCTGCAGGCTCACGAAGTGTTGGCTGCCAATGCCCCTGTCTATGACAACCTGAACATTATTTCCGGCGGCAACGGTGCAGCCGCTTCTTCCAGCGGCGCCGGTTCGATTGCGATAGGCTCATCCGCCAAGGCTGTCGGGCAGACAGGCGGTGATTATTCCGCCATTGCTATCGGTGTTGACGCATTAGCTAACGGCCAGGCGGCGATGGCGATCGGTGAGGCATCCTCGGCGAAGGGCAATCGGTCCATGGCGCTTGGCAATTCTTCCGAGGTGACCGGTGACAATAGTGTGGCACTGGGTGCAGACAGCAAGGTCACCGCCACCGGTAGCGTTGCCTTGGGCGTGGGCAGTGTCGCCGACCAGGCAAACACGGTATCCGTAGGTTCCGCCACGAGCCAGCGCCGAATCGTGAACATGGCGGCGGGACAGATCAACGCGACCAGCACAGACGCCATTAACGGCGGCCAGCTGTACAACACGGCATCGAGCACGGCTCAGGCGCTGGGCGGTGGTTCGATTCTCAATGCGGACGGCTCGTTCAGCGCGCCGTACTACAGCGTCGGTGGCACGATGGTGCGTAGCGTGGGCGATGCCGTCACCAACCTCGACGGCCGCACGACGCAAAACACGGCGGGCATCACTCAGAACGTGGCGGACATTGCGCAGAACACGTCGGTCATCACGCAGAACACGAACGACATCGCGCAACAGGCGACCAGCATCACGAACGTGCAGAACCAGCTGGCCGATGGCACGGTGGGTCTGGTGCAGCAGGACGCAGGCACCCGTGCGATCACGGTGGCGAAGGACATGGATGGCACAGTGGTGAACGTGGCAGGCACGGCGGGCAACCGCACGGTGACGGGCGTGGCCGCAGGTGCGGTGAACGCATCGAGCGTGGACGCGGTGAACGGCGGCCAGCTGTACCGCACGGCATCGAGCACGGCTCAGGCGCTGGGCGGTGGTTCGATTCTCAATGCGGATGGCTCGTTCAGCGCGCCGTACTACAGCGTCGGTGGCACGATGGTGCGTAGCGTGGGCGATGCCGTCACCAACCTCGACGGCCGCACGACGCAGAACGCGGCGGGCATCAATCAGAACGTGGCGGACATTGCGCAGAACACGTCGGTCATCACGCAGAACACGAAGGACATCGCGCAGAACGCGTCGATCATCACGCAGAACACGAAGGACATCGCGCAACAGGCGACCAGCATCACGAACGTGCAGAACCAGCTGGCCGATGGCACGGTGGGTCTGGTGCAGCAGGACGCAGGCACCCGTGCGATCACGGTGGCGAAGGACATGGATGGCACGGTGGTGAACGTGGCAGGGACGGCGGGCAACCGCACGGTGACGGGTGTGGCCGCAGGCGCGGTGAACGCGTCGAGCGTGGACGCGGTGAACGGCGGCCAGCTGTACGGCACGGCGTCGAGCACGGCACAAGCACTGGGCGGCGGCGCGACCGTGAACGCGGACGGCACGCTCAGCGCACCGAACTACAGCGTCGATGGTACGACGGTGCACAGCGTAGGCGATGCCGTCACGAACATCGACGGCCGCACCACGCAGAACACGGCGGGCATCATGCAGAACACGAAGGACATTGCGCAGAACACGTCGATCATCACGCAGAACACGAAGGACATCGCGCAAAACGCGAGCAACATCACGAACGTGCAGAACCAGCTGGCCGATGGCACGGTGGGTCTGGTGCAGCAGGACGCGAACACCCGCGACATCACGGTGGCGAAGGACATGGACGGCACGGTGGTGAACCTGGCGGGCACGGCGGGCAACCGCACGGTGACGGGTGTGGCCGCAGGTGTCGTGAGCGCATCGAGCGTGGACGCGGTGAACGGCGGCCAGCTGTACGGTACGGCGTCGAGCACGGCACAAGCACTGGGCGGCGGCGCGAGCGTGAACACGGACGGCACGATCAGCGCACCGAGCTACAAAGTGGGTGGCACGACGGTACATAGCGTAGGCGATGCCGTCACCAACCTGGATGACCGGGTCACGCAGAACACGACGGACATCACGAAGCTGCAGACTCAGGTGGGCGATGTCGGAACGCAACTGTCGGGCGCGGTGCAGTATGACCGTCACGTCGACGGCTCGGTGAACTTCGGTTCCTTGACGCTGGGAGGAGGCCAGAACGCGGGTCCGGTGATTCTGACCAACGTGGCGAACGGTACGAGCCAGTACGACGCGGTGAACTACGGCCAGTTGTCGGCCTTGCAGGACCAGGTAACGGATCTCAACGGACAGGTGAAGGATCTCGGCTCCCAGGTGTCGAACATCCAATCGATCGCTGCGGATGCTTCGTCGTCGGACAGCAACAGTGCTCCTGTGGCCAATGCGGTGACGCCGGGTACCGGTGTGGGTAGCACGGTAGTTGGAGCAGGCGCGGCAGCCTCGGGCGACAACGCGATGGCAGTCGGTGCCAACGCCGCGGCAACCGGCGCCAACTCGACCGCGATAGGCTCGGGCTCGCAGGCGGCCAATGCGAACTCGGTGGCGTTGGGTCAGGGTTCGGTGACGGACCGCGACAACTCGGTGTCGGTGGGTTCGGCGACGCAGCAGCGTCAGATCACCAACGTTGCAGCGGGTACGGCGGACACGGATGCGGTCAATGTCGGTCAGTTGAACAGCTCGGTTGCACAGGGCGTGCAGCAGGCCAACAACTACACCGACCAGCGCTTCAACGACATGAACAGCACGATCGACAGTATCGCGAAGAAGTCGTACTCCGGCTCGGCTGCGGCGATCGCCATGGCCAACCTGCCCCAGGCTCCGGCCGCAGGTAAGAGCATCGTATCGGTGGCAGGCGGCACGTATGCTGGCCAGTCCGCAGCTGCTCTCGGTGTGTCGACTTTCTCGCGCAATGGCAAATGGATCATCAAGGCTTCGGCTTCGACTACCACTGGGGGGACCTTCGCAGTTGGCGCCGGCGCCGGTTACGTCTTCTAATCTGAACCACTGGAGACGGATTGACTAACGGGAGTACCTGAACCGGGCAGGATGTGAAGACATCCTGCCCGCTTTTTTTTGCGCGTTCGTTACCGACACTTGCGTTCCTTCGGACACTTGAATATCTGCCATCCGCAACATGCTCACGTCCACCTGGCTTTGCTGTCAGTTACCAGCTGATGATTCGCTGCAGTGAGCTGACCGCGCACATTCAGTTTTTCCTCCACTTCCATGCAAGGTTTCGAACATGACCTGCCACGCTCGATATCCAATCGATCCGGGCCTGATTGAACAATTCAATTCGAGGCTTATACAAAGATGTGGAACTGCACGCGTCGGGAAATTCGGCGACCTGAATCACGAACATTTCCTGATGGCAGAAGGCGTAAATAACGTCGCACTTGCGTTGTCTTCCTTTGCGAGTTTAGCCGCGTACGAGCTACCTGCACGAATCGCAAAACCATGCCGAATGCCAGAAAGCCCTTGCTGATGCAGCGTAGACGCGTTGTGTGCTGAGCGATGAGCGCTGCCTTTTTCAGGCCCGCGCCTGGGTAGCAACGGAAGGTCTCGCTGTATCCGCAAATTTTCCATAATTTAAGAAATACAAATGAAAATTCCCGGTCTTTTATTCAATCTGATTCATTAGCTTTCAATTGGCCTGTGTAAGAAAAGCCTTACGTCCCATTGCGCATAAAGTTACACGAATTAGTAGAAATACTGATGCTGTAGTCAGACTACATTCTTACATTACTCACCACGGAGAGTCGCTACAGCCCATCCAGTTGCGCCGACTCTTCTTCGGACAGGCAAACGTTTGCAGTCATCGCTGCATGCCTGTTTTCGCGTCCGCTTTCCACCCACCCGACGCGCTCCGCCGCCCCAAGAAAAGCACAATTTCGGAGAAACATCTATGCAGAAGAAACTATGGCCGGCCGTCGCGATAGCGGCGGCCGTGAGCGCCGCTGCGCACGCGGATATGCCAACTCCCGGGCTCGACTTCGCGCCCATGTCGACGGTGCTGAACGCGTTTGCGTCGGCCGCGGCGCATCGGCGCGCGGAAACGCTCGTCGGCAAGATGACGGTCGACGAAAAGTTGCAGTTCATTCATTCGGAGTATGCGATGTCGTCGGTGCCGGGCGGTGGCGCTGGCTACATTCAGGGCGTGCCGCGTCTCGGCATTCCCGACCTGAACATGGTCGACTCCGCCACGGGTTCGGGCAGCACCAACCAGGCATCGACGACCTTCCCTGCCACGCTCGCGGTGGCGGCAAGCTGGGACCGGGCACTGTCGTGGAACTTCGGCAAGCAGATCGCGATCCAGTTGCGTCAGCAGGGCTTCGGCATGGGGCTCGGCGGCGGCACCAACCTCGCGCGTGAGCCGCGCGGTGGCCGGCTCTTCGAATATCTCGGTGAAGATCCGGTGCTCGCCGGCGAAATGCTCGCGGAGCGCACCGACGGCACGCAAAGTCAGAAGGTCATCGCGACGATCAAGCACTACATGGGCAACGAGCAGGAACATAACCGCGGCGGCGGCAACAGCCAGATCGACGAGCGCACGATGCGCGAACTCTATCTACTGCCGTTCGAAATCGCCGCGCGCCGCGCGCAGCCAGGCAGCGTGATGTGCAGCTACAACGAGGTCAACGGCATCCAGGCCTGTGAGAACCCGCACATCCTCAACGACGTGCTGAAGAACGACTGGCATTTCGAAGGTCAGGTGCAGTCGGACTGGGGCGCGACGCATAGCACGGCACCCGCGATCAATGCCGGTCTCGACGAGGAAGAAGACGTCGGTTCGACCGTCTATCTGACGCCCACCCTGGTCAAGCAGGCGATCGCGAACGGCTCGGTGTCGACCGCGCGCCTCGACGACATGGTCGAGCGCAAGCTGTACGTGATGATTCGCACGGGCGTGATGGACGATCCGGCGAAGGGCGGCGGGACCATCGACTTCTCCGGCGCGCGAGCCTTCACGCAGTCGGTCGAAGAGCAATCGATGGTACTGCTGAAGAACGCCAGCAATCAGCTGCCGCTCGCGGCCGGTTCGCTGTCGCGCATCGCGGTGATCGGCGGCCACGCTGACGCGGCGGTGCTGACGGGTGGCGGCTCCGGCAACACGCGCGATCCGGTGACCGGCGCGTTCGCCGGTTGCGGCGGCTTGACGTTCGGCACGGAGACGGGCTGCAGTTGGTGGACCAACCCGTGGCTGAAGCTGCCCACGCCGATCGTGTCGGCGATTCAGGCACTCGCGCCGCAGGCCAAGGTGACCTTCGCCGGCAACAGCGATCAGCAGTCGCCGTTTGCCGCCTACACGCAACAGCAGATCACCCAGGCGGCGACGCTGGCGGCCAACTCCGACGTCGCGATCGTCGTGGTCGCGCAGCCGGCGGGTGAGGACATCGGCGATCTGCCGAGCCTCGGCCTCGCGAATCCGACCAACCAGGATGCACTCGTCGAAGCGGTTGCGGCGGCCAATCCGCACACGATCGTCGTCGTCGAAAGCGGCAACCCGGTGCTGATGCCGTGGAAGGATAGCGTGTCGGCGATCGTCGAAGCATGGTATCCGGGCGAAGGCGGCGGTAACGCAATCGCGAACGTGCTGTTCGGCAAGGTCAATCCTTCCGGCAAGCTGCCCGTCACGTTCCCGGCGCGCGACCAGGATACGCCGACGTGGGGCACGAATGGCGCTTTCGCGGCGAACCCGGTCTACTCCGAGAAGCTCGATATGGGCTATCGCTGGTACGACTCGCAGAACATCACGCCGATGTTCGAGTTCGGCTACGGGTTGTCGTACACGCACTTCGCGTACTCGGGTCTGTCGGTGCAGCATCTGCCGGGTGGCCTGATCGACGTGTCGTTCAACGTGCGCAACGATGGTCGCGTCGCCGGTGCGGAAGTGCCGCAGGTGTACCTCGGCGTTCCGTATCAGGGTGAACCGCCGCGGCGTCTGGTCGGCTGGGACAAGGTTGGTCTGAACCCCGGCGAGTCGCGCCGTGTGCACCTGGTCGTGACGCAGCGCATGCAGAGCGTGTGGGATACGACGAACAACCGTTGGCTCTATGTGCCGGGCAGCTCGGTGTACGTCGGCGCATCGTCGCGCGACATCCGCCTGCAGGGGCACAGCTAAATAGTGTGAGGGTGTGACGAATGCGGGCGCGCGAAGTTGCGCGCCCGCATCTATTGGCGACTACGCTTTCAGCGTGTTCTTGTAGAACTTCCCATCCTTCATCACGATCCGCAGGTTCTGCTCCGGGTTCGCGATCAGGTCGAGATTCTCGAGCGGATTGCCATCGACGAGCAGCAGATCGGCGTACGCACCTTCTTCGAGTACGCCGAGCTTGCGAGGGTACGGATTGCGGTGGCCGGACATCGCGAGTAGTTGGCCGTTGGTGCCCGTTGCCATGTTCAATGCTTCGGCTCCGCTGTACCAACGCTTCATATTCGTGAGCATCGTGCCTTGCCGCGCAGCCACGGCCTGCGAAAAGATCAGGTCCGTACCGAACGCAACCTTGATGCCATGCTTGCGCGCGAGATTGTAAGCGTTGTTGGTGCCTGCGATCACTTCGAGAAATTTTTCGCGGCTCTGTGGGGCGAGCGGGCCCACGTCGTTTTCGCTGACGAACGGCTGCGTGCTCAACCACGTGCCGTTCTTCGCCATTAACGCCGCGGTCCTGTCGTCCATCAGGTGACCGTGCTCGATGCACTGCACGCCCGCCGTAACTGAGCGCTGAACCGCTTCGGGCGTGTACGCATGCGACAGGATATAGGTGCCCCAGTCGGCCGCTGTTTCGACGGCCGCGCGCAACTGCCTTTCGGTAAACGTAAGCATGTCGAGCGGACTGCGCGGTGTCGATACGCCACCGGATCCGACCAGCTTGATCTGCGTCGCGCCCTGGATGAACTGCTCGCGCACGCGCACGCGCATTTCGTCTTCTGTGTCGGCGATCGCGAAGCCGCCGTCCCGTTCCGCTTGAGTGACCTGGCTGCTGGTGCGCGGCAACTCGCTCAGCGCGCGAAAATCGCCGTGACCGCCGGTGGTCGTAATCATCGCGCCGGACGGATAGATGCGCGGCCCGGAAATCATGCCGCTATCGATTGCCTGCTTCAGCGCGAACGATGGGCCGCCTGCGTCGCGTATCGTCGTGAAGCCGCGCATCAGCGTGCGTTCGGCTTCAGCGCTCGCCGCAAGATGCACGAATGCAATGTCGGACTGAAGGATGACCTGAATCGGCACCGCGGCGAGCAGCGCATGCCAGTGCATGTCGATCATGCCGGGCATCATCACCTTGCCGCCGCAATCGACGAGCGTCTTGCCCTCGATCGATGCGGGTTGCCCCTGACCCAACTGGCTGATGCTGTTGCCCTCGACAACCATATAGAAGCCGTCGCGCAAGGTCGACGATTTGCCATCGAACAGACGAAAGTTCGTGAACAGCACCGGCTTCGGCGGCGGGGCCGGCGGTTGGGTGGTTTGAGCATTGCTGAGTCCGGGCAGAACCAGACTCAGCATCGAGGCGGCGAGACCGGTGACGAAGCCGCGGCGCGACAGGTCGGCACTGATACGGCGGTTGGCATACTGCGCTTGAGACTTGTCACAAAGACATGAAAACGACGGACTGACTGTTTTATTGCCGATGTACTTTCCTGAAGGCATAGCTCACCCGTAACGTAGATCACCGTGCATCGAAAGCCGCCGTCTGACTACATTTCACAATTGGCGACGCGAAAGACAAGCCAGCACAGGGTATCTGCTGCGAACGAGGATGGCAAATGCGGGGGCTGTGTGCGGGAAGGACCGGTTAGTCAGGCGAATTCGCCACGAGGACCAGCGTGTCGGATCCGGATGCGTAAGGCCGTTGCGCGACGAGCGAGCATGGTCATGCCAGCCCGTCGGACGAGTGGGTGCCCGATCTTCGAGCGTTCAGTGACGGGCCTGAAATTCCCAATTGTCGGAACCGGACCGACAGAACCGCGGAGTGAGATGCATCGTCTGACCTCGTGCACTGAGGTTGATTGCCACGACCCGGCATGTTCGCGCTTCTTCCTTGACCGTGTGTGACGGTGTGATCGTCGCGTCTACCCGAGGCCTGTTGCGCGTAGCATTGTTCTCCCACTTGAGTGTTTCGCCGTCCTGCTTCGTATCGAGTGCCTGATTCACCGCAGACTGGATCGACGCAATGTCCGCTTGCCGCATCTGACTGAGCGGTGTGTCACTCAGGAATCCGAGGTTGGACGCGTGCGCGCCCGCTGTTCCCAACACGAGCAAGCTTCCGATGAGCACTTTGCACAGCCGCGATGGTATTGACATGAGTTGGCGTTCCTTGGAAAAGGTCATGCGGAGATTCACGACCGGCAGGACGATCGAAGTTCATCCGTGAGCGGGTCAGGTGTCATCGCGGCCTGCGATCGCGCCGGATTGATGAAGGGAGTTCCGTCGTTCCGGACAACGCCATCGAACATAAAACTTTAACGGCGCGAAGAACGCAAAAGCACTTCGCATTCGCCCGACACGGGAACATGCCTTTGTTGGTCACGGCAATGATAGCCGATAGTACCATTGGCAAAGTCCCGACGGATATGCTCGTGCAGGCCGGTTTACACCTTGAAGGCAGCGCCGGCAGCGAATGTGAAGCAGGTGTTCGTGGTTGAAGAGAAGCCCGCGTGGCCCCGTCGGTCGGGGGCAGGCGGGCTTGTGCGATCACAGATCGAAACAGCCGGTTTGTCGGGTAACAGTGTCACCGCGATGGACCAACGTCAACTCTTCTGCGCGAGCAGCGCCTGAATCTTCGCCTCGGTCTGCGCATAGTCGCCTTCTCCGAAGTGCGTGTAGACGATATGACCTTGCTTGTCGATCAGATAGAACGCGGGCCAGTACTGGTTGTTGTACGCATTCCAGGTCGCGTACTGGTTGTCCTGCGCAACCGGATAGGTAATGCCGAGCCGTTTGATCGCGGTCTTCACGTTGCCGGTGTCGCGTTCGAACGGATATTCAGGCGTGTGCACGCCGATCACCGTGAGCCCCTGATCCTTGTACTTCTGATTCCAGCTTTTCACGTAAGGCAGCGTGTTGACGCAATTGATGCAGGTATAGGTCCAGAAGTCGACGAGTACCACTTTGCCGCGCAATTGCTGCAGCTTGAGCGGCTCGCTATTGAGCCATTGTGAAATGCCCGTGAGTTCAGGCGCGCTCGGGCCACTTTCCTGCGGCGCGGCGATGGCGGCCGTACTCGCCGCGATCATCGCGCAGGCGGCAAACGCGCTGGACAGTGCGAAGGTTTTCAATCGGGTAGTCATGTCAAAGTCCTTTGAGTGAGGGAAAAAGACCGGCGAGCCGCGCGTACAGCAGCACGTCGTATTGCAGATAGATGGCGAGTGCGGTCAGCATCACCAGTACGCCGAATACCTGTTGCAGTCGCTCGGCGTGACGTGAGACGACACGTACATGGCGGGTCACATAATGCCCGCCGTAGATGATCGCGAGCATCGGAATCGCCGCGCCGATCGCATACAGCGTGAGCAGCAACGCCGACCAACCGAGGTCCTGAGCCTTCACGACGAGCACGAGGATCGACGCGAGCACCGGCCCGGCGCAGGGCGTCCATACCGCGCCGAGCGACATGCCGAGCACGAAGCCGCCTGCGTTGCCGCTGCCCGGTTGCGTGCCTGGAGACATGGCCGCGCCGATGCGATCGAGCGGCCCTTGCAGTTGCGCGACGAGCCAGTCGTAAGGGCGCGGCCAGATACGCAGAAATCCGGACAGTGCGAGCAACGCGATACCGGTATTGCGCAGGACCTGTTGCGCGACATGCACGGTGCTCGACACCGCGCCCAACAGCAGCGCAAACGAGGCGAAAGTCAGAATGAAGCCGGCAATGATGAAGAGTGGCCGCGTGCGGCTCGGTTGCTCGACGGAAGTGCCGAGCAGGATCGGCATCACCGGCAGCACGCAGGGAGAGGCAATCGTCAGCAGCCCGGCGAGCAGGGCGAGCGGAGTTTCGAGCGTGCTGTGCATGATGAGCGTTCCGTTGGCTTGGATGACCGTATTGGAACGCCCGCACGTATCTGGTTTATGTCGGCGTTGAGGCTTGCTTGCAATGTTGTGTGTCTGCGTCCGGCGCAGATACATTGCGACACAAATCGGCCGGCAAGCCGATGCGCGCTGCGCTCGAGGTAGCGGCCGTGGAACGCGTGATCAGCGCGTCTTGCGCTTGCGTGCCGTGGTTCCCGTTGCGCCTGCGACTCTATTTGCGCCGGACGTGGAGAACATCGGCATGCGCTCCTCGATCCAGCGCAGCAGTTCGAGCGGTCCCGGTGCGAGCGGACGGCCGGTCTTGACGAGCACACGCGCCTGCGCGGCGGAAAACAGCGGATGCGCGATCGGTACCGTCGTCAGTTCGCCGCTCGCGATTTCGCGGTAGGCGGCGAATTCGCCGATCAGCGTCATGAAGTTGTGGACCGTGACGAAGCGCTTCAAGGCGCTCAGCGAGTTGCTCGTCAGCGTCGCGGGGATCGACAGGTTTTCCGCGAGCTCCGTCATCTTGACGACGTGACCGATTCCAAAGGTTGGCGGCATCAGTGCGAGCGGCCACGCGCGCAGGTCGTCGAGCGTCGCGGGTCGTTTGCGCTTCGCGAGTGGATGGTCGCTTCTCAGCAACAACACGACCGGCTGTGGCGAACTCGCGCGATGCTCGATACGCGCATGAGGCGGTGGATTGTACGCAAGCCCGATATGCGCGCGACTTTCGGCGACTTCTTCCTGGATCGCGTCGACCGCGAGCATATCCAGGCCGATTTCGAGCTCCGGATATTGGGCGCAGAATGGCGCTAGCACGTCGTCGACCAGCATGTCGACGAAGCCTTCGCTGACCGCGAGCCGAATCTGCCCTCGCTGCAGGCCTTTCAACGCATGCAACTGATCTTCGAGCTTCTCCTGCTGCGAACGGTAGCCGCGCCAGAATTCGAGCAGATGCGTGGCCGCTTCGGTCGGCTTGACTCCACGCGCCTGCCGCTCGAACAGCACGGCGCCGAGTTCGTCCTCGAGCAGCTTGATCTGCCGCGTGATCACAGAGGGCGACGTATTGATGCTTTCCGCCGCGCCGCGTATGGTGCCGTGCGTAAGCACCTCGTTGAAATAGCGAAGGCGTTGCTGATTGATCTCGCGCATGTTATTAGTCGACCGCGGTTAATGTGTTGCCCGTAAGGCAACGATGTGTGAACTTAGTTGCTCTTGCTGCTGACGGCTTGCGCTGTCACTATTCATCTCAAGCGGTACGACAGCGCTAAACCGGTGGTCCAGTCGTCAAGGCATCCCCGTTTTCAGACTCGCTCTACCCGTCTCGTTCGATTCGTTTCATCCGGTTGTTCATGAAGTCGGCTGTGCCTGCACGGTGCACGCATGCGGCTGCGCGATATCGCGCGCGAGCGGACCCGATCAATTCCGTATCAAAGCCCTGCTAAAAGGAGAATATCCATGTCGGATCAGATCAATGGCCGTCGCCGCTTTCTCGGAACGGCGCTTGCGGGTATCAGCCTGCTCGAATTGGGACTGAGCGGGCTCGCACATGCGCAATCGGCGGACACGGCGGGCAACGCGAAAGCAGGCGGGCGCGTGGCGTCGTTCGAGAACATTCGCTCGATCAATGCCGGCACCCTGAACGTCAGCTACGCGGAAGCGGGCCCGCAGAACGGACCGGTGGTCATTCTGCTGCATGGCTGGCCTTACGACATCTACAGCTTCGCCGAGGTGACGCCGTTGCTGACGGCGGCCGGCTACCGCGTGATCGTGCCGTTCCTGCGCGGCTACGGCGGCACGCGTTTTCTGTCGGCGGATACGCCGCGCAATGGTCAACAGGCGGTGGTCGCGGTCGACATCATCAACCTGATGGACGCACTGAAAATCGACAAGGCCGTGCTCGGCGGCTTCGACTGGGGCGCGCGCACGGTGAACATCATCGCCGCGCTGTGGCCGCAACGCGTGAAGGCGATGGTGTCGGTGAGCGGCTATCTGATCGGCAGCCAGGAAGCGAACCGTGCGCCGTTGCCGCCGAAGGCCGAACTCACGTGGTGGTATCAATTCTATTTCGCCACCGAGCGTGGCCGCGCGGGTTATGAAGCGAACCGTCATGACTTCAATAAACTGATCTGGCATACCGCCTCGCCGAAATGGAATTTCGACGACGCCACGTTCGAGCGCTCCGCCGAATCGTTCAATAACCCGGACCATGTTGCCGTGGTGATTCACAACTACCGCTGGCGTCTGGGGCTCGCGCAGGGCGAGCCGCAATACGACGAACTCGAAAAGCGCCTCGCCACCGGACCGACGATCGGGGTGCCCACCATCACGCTCGAAGGCGATGCGAACGGCGCCGCGCATCCCGAGCCCGCAGCATACGCGAAGAAGTTCACCGGCAAGTATCAGCACCGCAACATCAGCGGCGGCATCGGCCACAACCTGCCGCAGGAAGCGCCGAAAGCCTTTGCGGATGCGATTCTCGACGTCACGCGCCTTTGATCGAGCCGGCGCGCGCCGGCATCGTCTTCTGAACGGAACCCCAGCAGTCGAACCTTCGGCTGCTGGGGTTTTTTCATGGCCGGCCCATTTGCAGCGCACCTGCAATCCTCACGACGCATGCGCCCTCGGCCCTGCATGGCGTGCCTGGGAGTGGGTTTTGTATCGCACTGTATCAACACCGTACGCAGACAAACACGCTTGCAGAAATGGGGGGTGATGAAAACATTGCAGATACGTTGGGGCGTTCTAATGTCTTCACGCAAGGTTGATTCACAACGTTGCGTGTGAATCAGGCGGGACGTGACAGTGTATCTGCGTTGATGACTTCGTGTCCCGCTCAAGCCTTTGATCCTGATGCTTTGATACCCGGAGAAGACTCATGAAACTCGTTCAATCGCTGATCGTCGCCGCACTCGTTGCCGTTCCCGTCGTTTCGTTCGCGCAATCGCAACCGCAACAGGCGCTCACGCGCGCCGAAGTTCGCGCGGAAGTGGTCCAGTTGCAGAAGGCCGGCTATAGCCCGGCTAGCGACAACGCGCAATACCCGCAGAACATCGAGGCGGCAGAAGCGCGTGTCAGCGGAGGCAACGACGTTACCGGATACGGCGGTGTCGCGAATGGCGGCTCGGCTTCGGGCTCGCATGTGCCGATGAAGCATGCGGCCGCGAATGCCGCCAACGACGGCTCGAACGTCGTCGGCCTCGGCGCGATCTACGCGCACTCCTGATTCGTCGATCCCTGAATTCTGATACCCGGAGAAGACTCATGAAACTCGTTCAATCGCTGATCGTCGCCGCACTCGTTGCCGTTCCCGTCGTTTCGTTCGCGCAATCGCAACCGCAACAGGCACTCACGCGCGCCGAAGTTCGCGCGGAACTGGTCCAGCTGGAAAAGGCCGGCTACAACCCGGCCAGCGACAACACGCAATACCCGCAGAACATCGAAGCGGCAGAAGCGCGTATCAGCGCGGGCCATGACGCGGCCGGCTACGGTGGCGTCGCGAACGGCAGTTCGGCTTCGGGCTCGCACATGCCGATGAAACATGCGGCGGCGGATCGCGCGTATGACGGCTCCAACGTCGTCGGGCTCGGCTCGATCTACGCGGGTTCGTGATCGATGCAAGTGTGCAGGCCGTCCGCGCGCAGCGTCTCACGTCGACGCGCGGACTCCCTCTTCAACTCAACCTGTCGAGACAAAAACGATGACCACGCTGCTGAAAAAAATTCTCGGTTCCGTTCTGTTGCTGGGCGGACTGTTCGCGTTGCAGGCCACGCAGTTCGCGCAGGCTGCGCCGTCCGATGACCTGAAGGGCAAGAACGTCGTGCTCGTACACGGCGCTTTCGCCGACGGGTCCAGCTGGGACAAAGTGATTCCTCTGCTCGAAGCGCGCGGCCTGCACGTGGTGGCCGTGCAGAATCCGCTGAGTTCGCTCGCCGACGACGTGGCAGCTACCCGGCGCGTGATCGCGCAGCAGAACGGTCCGGTGATTCTGGTCGGGCATTCATGGGGCGGCGTGGTGGTCAGCGAGGCCGGCAACGATGACAAGGTGAGGAGCCTCGTGTACGTCGCGGCATTTGCGCCGGACAACGGCCAGTCCATCGCCGACATCACGAAGGACAAGCCCGCGCCGGTATGGGCAAGCGAGTTGCGCAAGGACTCGGCCGGTTATCTGACGCTGTCGACCCAGGCGGTGCTCGACGACTTCGCGCAGGATCTGCCGCTGCCGCAAAAACGCCTGATCGCGGCGACCCAGCAGCCATGGGCCGCAGGCTGTATCGACGACAAGGTGACGAGCGCCGCCTGGCATGACAAGCCGTCGTACTTCGTGGTGTCGGGCCGCGACCGGATGATCGATCCGGCTTTGCAACTGGAGATGGCGAAGCACATCGACGCGAAGATCACGCGCGTCGACACGAGCCATGTCGCGATGCTGAGCCAGCCGCAGGCCGTGGCCGAGGCGATCATTGCCGCCTCGCAGGCCGCGCATTGACGCGCGGGCCGTCAGCCTGGAAATCAGATTGCGATCGACGGAATGCTCTTCATGCAGCGTAGCGCGAACATCGAGCGGCTATGGCGAATGCCTGCGATCTTGTAGAGCTTTTCGCGCAGGAAGCGCTCGTAGCCCGCGGTGCCGTCGACCGCGACCTTGACCAGATAGTCGTAATCGCCGGACACCAGATACGCTTCGAGCACTTCGCTGAGCGCGGCGAGCTCGGCGCCGAAGCGCGCGAGCGCGTCTTCTTCGTGGCGGTCCAGCGTGACTTCGAGCAGCACGACGTCGGCGAAGCCGAGCTTTTGCTGATCGAGCAATGCGACATAGCCGCGGATATACCCTTCGTTTTCGAGCTGCCGCGTGCGATTCCAGCACGCGGTTGTCGACATGCCGACCAGTTCGGCAAGCTCGGCGTTACTGAGCCGGGCGTTCTTCTGAAGCTCGCGCATGATCTTGCGATCGAGGGCGTCCAGCGGGCGGTTTCGGGTGTTCATCGAAAGAATCGGAAGAATATTCTGTCTGAACGGATTATAGGTGAATATCGTCCTGATGCGACGGCATAAGCAGATGCGTTTAAGAAGCCTATCCAGTGGGCCTGACGGTATGATTTCAGCGTGCATTCATGCCCGGGACAACCGCCCGGACCGCAGGCCTCGCGCCGGCGATCCTCCGTGGCCACAAGCCGCTTTTCGGTGTCTCGCCGCCTTCACGGGAAGGCGGCACGCGGGCGAATTCCGGCGTTACCCGCGTCGGAAGGCGCGCTCGCCGGGCATGGACGCATGTCGCCGCATGTGTCCATCGCAACCCTCTTTTGCCCGCTGATTTGCCAATGCCGATCCAGTTGTACGTTTCGTTTCTTTTCGCCGCCGCCGTGCTCGTTTATTCGCCCGGTCCAGTCAATGTTCTAACGATGAGCCAGGCGCTCAGCGCCGGATGGCGCGCGGCATTGCCCTGTGTGTGGGGCGGCACCTGCGCGGTATTGCTGCAGCTTGCCTTTACCGCACTGTGTCTGAATTCGTTGTTGCTGATCGATGAGCGCGCGCTCATCGTGTTGCGCTGGGCCGGCGCGATTTATCTGGTTTATCTGGGCTTCAAGCAATGGAGGAGCGGCACGTTCGCGACTTCGCCGGTTCTCCCCGATAGCACCGGACAACGCGGGTTGTTCTGGCGCGGCTTCGCGACGTCGGGCCTGAATCCGAAAACGCTATTGTTCTTTCCGTCCTTCTTTCCACAGTTCATTAGTACTTCGTCGAACGAAGCGCATTGGTCGGCCAATCATCAGTACCTTTTGCTGGCCGGTACTTTTGCGCTGATCTTCGCGTTGGGCGTCGCATCGACGGCAATCTTCTCGCACCGTCTGCGCAAGGTTCTGCAGCGGCCGACGCGACTGCGCATCGTGAATCGTCTGATGGGGAGCCTGCTGGTGGGAATGGGCGCACTGATGGCGGCGGTACGCTGACAATGAAACTTGCCGCATACCGCCGCCACGGGAACAACGTCACCCTTATCGTCTGTACCGCGGGATATCAATGGAAAATGAGGTACAGGATGACCAGTACGATCAACGGAACGCCAAGCAGCCAGCCAAGTAGGTAAGGCATGATGTCATCTCCTTTCGTATTGAAGTTGGAATACGCAGGAGTTTCAGCAGGCAGCGTGCCCGGGTCGGAAAGGCGCTACGCTGCGACGCGGTACTTCGACGGCAACGAGGACGCCCCACGTAGCGGGCTTTAGCCGTTATCCGAAAAGCCCGGATACAAGGTCATTCCGCCATCGACGAACAGCGTCGTGCCCACCACATAATCACTTTCATCGGAAGCAAGCCAGAGCGCCGCCTTGCCGATATCTTCGACGGCGCCGATACGTCCGTAGGGAATCAACCTCAGGAGCTGGTCGAGTGCGGCTTGCGAATCCCACGCGTCTCGATTGATCGGCGTGCGGATCGCGCCCGGTGCAATCGAATTGACGCGAATGCGCTCGGGCGCGACTTCCTGCGCCAGCGATTTCATGAACATCTGAAGGCCGCCTTTCGACGCGGCATAATTGACGTGCCCCGGCCACGGAATGACTTCGTGAACGGAACTCATGCAAATGATCTTGCCGAGCGCTTTCGATACGGTCGACGGGCCGCGTCGGCGGAATTCTTTTACCGCGGCCTGGCACGTCAGAAACTGGCCGGTCAGATTCGTCGACATCACGAGTTGCCAATCATGGAGCGTCATGTCGGCGAATGGGCTGTCCTTCTGCAGTCCGGCATTCGCGACCACGATATCGACGCCGCCAAAGCGCGCGCGACTCGCATCGAAGAGGTTCGCGACCTGAGCGGGATCCGACACGTCCGCCTGGATCGCGATTGCCGATCCACCGGCCTGTTCGATTTCGTCGGCCAGCTTGTCATCGGGTCCCGCGTGCGAATGATAATTGAGCACGACCGCCGCGCCAGCATCCGCGAGCGCTTTGGCGACGCCATAGCCGATTCCCGAACTCGCACCGGTGATCAGCGCGACCTGATTGGCCAGTAACTTTTCCATTGCGTGCTCCGGCAACGTCGAAAAAGCGATGCCGCCGCCTACCGACGCGCGACATCGCGCGGATAGACGGCGGCCCGCCTGGTGTTCCAGTCCACTATGCGGGTCTATATCACGCCGGTAACCAGCAGAACGATAATCACGATCAGTACGACGCCGAGTCCACCGGTCGGACCATAGCCCCATGATCGGCTGTGTGGCCACGCCGGAAAAGCGCCGATCAGCAGCAGAATCAGCACGATTAGAAGAATGGTTCCTAGCATGGTATGACCTCCGCCTGTTGAGAGAAGCCTGCTTTATCGATGTTGGCCACAAGGCCGCAGGGTAATCCCTAGGGAGCAAACCATGTGCCCAAGGCCGATCCTTTAATCGGATCACAAGGGCGGCGCGCACGGCATGCGGAGATTCGCGAGGCAATTAAAACGGCACCTGTCGCGCTCAAAACTCGAGCAGGGGTGCCGTTTTTCCAATTGCGGACACGGTCGCGCGTCCTATAGATAAGTTCCGCTGATGCGGCCTTCGAAGATCGCGGTGTTGATGTCCCAATCGTCGACCGTACCCGTGCCGCCACCGTCCACCGTGACGACTACCGAGCGGCCGCCACGCAGCGTCTTCATCTGTTCGGCGCTCAGCGTTTTCTCGTCGGATGGGTCGCCCGCGCCGGGCGCCAGGTCCTTGATGATCACAGTGGCTTTCATGGCATTTCTCCTTGACGTGGAAAGGCGAGCACAGTGCGCCGCCCGCCTCGATTTCTGCAAGGCTTATGCCAATGTGATGGAACGTGAGCCGAAAAATGGAGCGGGGGCCGCGATGCGAAGCCTGGCAAGGATCCGTGCAATTGCCGCGTTGAATCGCAGTGAACACGATCGCGATCGCGAGTCGAAGTGTCCGCGCGCGTCCCACGAATCGTACGCGAATGGTTGGGGCGCGGCGCAGCGTCGCGCGCGGCGGACTCAGGCGAGCAACACCCGATCGGAAGCGCAAACAGAAACGGCACGCTCTACTTGCGCGTGCCGTGGTGGCGCAACGCTCCGCGAGGCGGTGCTAGCGGCGTTGCCGTTTGCGCGGCGTGGCAGCTTCCGCGATACGCAGATGCGCGGCTGGAAAGCCCGGCGGGTACTCGACGACGCGCGTCGCGGCCGGCACCAGCGGCGCGGCGAGACTCGAGCGCGCGCCCACACGGGCGCCGCCGATGATCGCGGCCATCGCCTCGCGGTCCAGTTCGACGCTTTCGGTCAGATCCTTGATGCTCAGCTTGGCCATGACGGCTCCAGAAAAACGCTCAGGCGGCCAGACCCGATCGGGTTCCGGCCGCCGTGCTTGGAATGTGTTCGTTGCGTCGTTCGTTGTACTGAGGTATCAACGCACTATAAGTATAGGAAATCCGTTCGCGGCGCGCATGGCCGTGATGTTGCCGCGGCAGTGACGGAACCCCCGGTCCCTCGCTGCTGCCCCGGCTTACACGGCGGAGTAGTTAGCGCCCGCCAGAATGGGGGCGACGTCCAGCTTCGGCAACACGACGCCGGGGCCGATCGAACCGATGTTATTGAACGCTGCGACGTTGACGATCTGCTGCTGAGCCAGATTCTGTTCGACATTGACGTTGACGTTGACGTTGGCGATGCCGGCAAGGCTGCCGAGACCACCAGGTCCGGAAGGCATGGGCACGTTGCTACCGGTGCCGCCGGCGATCCCGGACATCGCCCGGCGGTCGAGTTCGCGCGTGCCGGACAGATCGCGAATCATGAGGGATGACATGGCGTTTCTCCTTAAACATACGGAAAGCGGACGTGAATGGCATGCGGCGAAGCGGCCCGCGCTAGCGGGCGCCTCGCCGCGCCACGCATTAGTGGCCGTTGCTGTTGCTCGACACGATATACGGGCTGAGGTTCGAGTCGATGCCTTCGGAGAACGCAACGTTGTTGCCGTTGGCGTTCTGGAAGTTCAGTTCGTTGCTGATCAGTTGCGTGGTGGTGCTGTTCTTGACGCTCGTCGGCGCATAGACCGGAGCGAAGCTGTAGTACTGGCTCGGGCCATATCCGCCGCGTACGGCTTGCATGGCTTTGCTGTCGAGTTGTTCGGTGACGGACAGGTCTTTGATCATCAGCGTTTTCATGGTGAGTCTCCTGAAAGAAGTGTTCGCAGTGTTGCGAGTGGTTTCGAGCAATTCGTCTGCTCGGACATCACTAACGCACAGGCTGTGCCAGCTTTAGTCAAGGATCCTGAAGATATCGGCGAACCCTTGTCGCATAAGGCGTTTGCGCGCGGGTCGGTCACCGCGCCCGGTAGCTTCACGCGGGTTGCGGCGCGCCGAGCGGTGGCGGCAGACCGACATTGCGGCATGCGCTGTTGGATCTCGCACGACATCGCGCGGCCGAGGATGCGGCGTGGCGCGGGGCTCATGCGTGGTTTGTCGGGTTTGCGTAAGCGCGGACCGGGAGCTAGTATCGAAACGGCACATGTAACTGGATACGAAAGGTTTTCTATCGACCCGCGTGGCGTCGGTCGCATGCGACACGGTCCAGCGGCAACGGCGGTGCTTCGCACAAATGGCTAGCCTTGCGCGTGTGATTCTCGACTTCCAGAGCGGCGAGCTGTCGCGTGACGAGTTCGTCGCTAAGCTCGACAGCGCGTTGGCGACCGAGCAACTCGGTCCGACGCGGCTGCTGGAGATGCTGTACGCCACGCATAATCAGTCGCCGTTGCCCGACGATCTCTATCTGGAAGTGCGCAGGCGCATCGAGTTGTTGCGCGTGTCGAACGTCGCGGCGGGCGGCGAGGAAACCGGCATCCAGACCACGGTCGATCTACCGTCGCTGCGTTCGTCGAGCGCGGGAAGCCTCGGGAGTGCGGGCACCGCGAGCGCTGCCGGAAGCGCCGCGCCCGAGACCATCAAAGGCATCGGCGATACGCTGAATAACCGCTTCGTGCTCGAAGAGTGCCTCGGCGTGGGCGGCATGGGCACCGTGTACAAGGCGCTCGATCTGCGCAAGCTCGAAGCGTCAGATCGCAAGCCGTATCTCGCGATCAAGGTGCTGAACGTCCAGTTCCGCGGCAATCCGAATTCGCTGGTCGCGTTGCAGCGCGAGGCACGCAAGGCGCAGGTACTCGCGCATCGCAACATCATCACCGTCTACGATTTCGACCGCGACGGACCAATCGTCTATCTGACGATGGAGTACCTGAGCGGCAAACCCTTGAGCCAGCTGCTGCGCACCCCTGGCTATCAGGGCATGCCGGTCCGGGCCGCGCTGCCAATCGTGCGGGGCATGTGCGCGGCGCTCGCGTATGCGCACGAGCGCGGCTTCGTCCATTGCGACTTCAAACCCGCGAACGTATTTCTGACCACGAACGCCGAAGTGAAAGTGATCGACTTCGGCATCGCGCGCGTCTTCCAGCGGCCGGAAGAGGAGAGCGACGCGACGGTGTTCGATCCCGGCAGTCTCGGCGCGTTGACGCCGGCCTATGCGAGCCCGGAGATGATCGAGCATCGCGAGCCGGATCCGCGCGACGATATCTACGCGCTTGGCTGCATCACGTACGAGTTGCTGACCGGACATCATCCGTTCGATCGCCTGTCGGCCACCCAGGCCCGCAATGCCGATTTCAAGCCGCAGCGGCCGCCGAATCTCGATACGCGGCAATGGCGCGCATTGCGCGCCGCGTTGTCGTTCGATCGCAATACGCGGATGCCGAGCGTGGTGCGCTTTATCGCCGAGTTCGACAATGAAGCGCGCGCGGAGAAGTCCGGAACGCTCGCGTGGGTCGGGCTCGCAGGTCTCGCTGTCGTGTGCGCGGTCACGGTGGGCGTGTTCGCTTTTCGTTCGGGGCCCGGCCGGCAGCAAGCCGAGCAATCCGAGGCGTCGGGATCGCAGGGCGATCAGGTCGATCGGGCGGGCGGGGCGTCCGCTGTCGCGCCTTCGACGAGCATCGCGCAGACGGCGCCGGCTTCGGCCGGCGCGAATATAGGAAGCGCTGCGCCCGGTGGTGCGGCAGTCACCGCAACCCCGGCACCGCAGGTTTCGTCGCCGCCTGCGCCTGCGCCCGCGCCGAAGCCCGCGTTGACACTCGCCGCGATCACGCCCGCGCTTGCCCAGGTGCCGTGTTCGGCTTTGTCGGGCGCGGTGCAGGACCACGCATTGACGGTACGCGGTTTCGTGTCGCAGCGATACGGTGCCGCGCGTCTGAAGGAGACGTTGGCGGCGCTGCCGGGCGTCGACACGGTTTCGCTCGACGTGCGGCCGCTCGCCGACGATAAATGCGACGTCGTCAAAACGCTCTCGCCGTATATGGTGCGCAACTGGCAGGCGGGGCGCGTGACGTCGCTGCAGATGCGTCCGCCGAGCGGTTTGCTGACCGAGAACGACTCGCTAGTGGTCGACCTGAAAGCGCCCCCGTTCGATTCCTTTGCGACCGTCGACTACTACCAGCTAGACGGCCACGTCGTGCACATGGTGCCCAGTCATCTGTGGCCGGACAACCAGATGCAGTCGAACGGCGGTCCGTACACGATCGGCAGCAATGCGGGCGATTGGATCGTGTCGAAGCCGTTCGGCTCTGAGATGGTGGTGCTGGTGGTTACGCCGGTGCCGCTGTTCGACAAGCTGCGCCCGGTAAGCGAAGCGCGCGCCGATTATCTGCGCGCGCTCGAAACGCGGCTGAAGCAGATCGGCGGTCAATACGGGCAGGATCGCCTGTTGGCGGACTTCGCGCCGATTACGACCAGACCCGCCAAGCCGTGATCAGTCGCAGAGCCGATCGAAGCGGCCCTCAGTGCAGATCTTTGACCACGCGAAAACCGTTCTGCGATTGACGCACGCCCGCGCTGTATTTGAAGCGCGTCGCGCTGAGCATGTAGTCGCCGCCTTCGCGCCATGAGCCGCCGCGAATCGCGCGCATCTCGCAGCCCGGCGAGTCCCACGCGTGGCCGTCGACGGGCGCGCCCTGATAGGTGTTGTGCCAGCAGTCCGCGGTCCATTCCCAGACGCCGCCGTTCATGTCGTACAAGCCGAGCGGATTCGCGGCGAACGTGCCGACGTTTTCCGGTCCTTCCTTGTGCCACGGATCGCCGCAGTCCTTGCAATTGGCGTTGCCCTTGCGCATCTGCTCGCCCCACCAGTACGCGGTCGTGGTGCCGGCGCGGTCCGCGTATTCCCATTCGGCTTCGGTCGGCAGACGGTACGATTTGCCGGTCGTTTTGGCGAGCCATTTGACGTACTGCTGCGCATCGTCCCAGCTGAGATCGCGCGCGGGTGCGCTCTTGTTGCTATTGCTCTCCGGCGTCAGCTTCTGGCAGGCGTTGGCGGCGACGCACGCGTTCCATTGCTCGACCGTCACCGGGAACTTACCGATCGCGAAAGGCGCGCCAATGCTCACGTGATGCACGGGCCGTTCCGACGGGTCGTCGGTATTGCTGCCCATTGCGAACATGCCGGCGGGTACCGCGACCATGATCGGACAGGTCGGGCAGTCACGGATTTCACCGGCCGTCGGCGGATGGGCGACGGTCTTTTGCGCGAGTGGCGCTACAGCGGCGACGGTGGGCGGCGTTGGCGATGGCGCGGCTGCGGGGCGCGGCGGTGGCGGGGCGGCCGCGCTGGCTTGCGCCGCGGGATGCGCGACCTGGGCAGGCGGCGCGGGTGGCGCGGCGTGACTGCTCTGCGCCGCGGGCGCGGCTGGCGGCGCAGCCGGCGCGGCACTCACCGCGGGAGCCGATGCCGCCGCGCGCAATCGATCGATACGCGCATGCGCGAGTGTGGCGAAGCGGCCATTCGGATAGGCCTTCAGATAAGCCTCGTAATCGGCCGGGTAGTTGCTGTCCTTGATCGAGTCCCAGAACGTGATTTCGTATTGTTCGCCGCTTTCCTTGGGCATGATGCCGCGACTGCGCGGCGTGATGGCGCGATCGTCTGACGTATTCGACGACTCGATGGCGGTTTCGCCACTCGTGGAAATAGAAGAGCGCGCGACAGAGAGCCACGGTTGCTGCATTCCGCGTGTGGCGGTGAGCACCTCGCCGGCGACATGTTGGAACAGCGCGGCGAGCGATCGGGACGATGCGTCGGCATCATCGAGCGCTTGCAGCAAGGCACCGGTATAGACGCCATGCCGCGGACCGTCCGCCGCGAAACCGCCCGGTGCGGTTGCATAGGCGATCACGGTGTTGGCAGCGGTATTCGGTTGATCGATCGCAATCGCGGCGGGTGTAAACGGATTATCGAGGCACGTATCGAGAATCACGAGATTGAGCCGGCCCGCGCGAGCCGATTGCATCGCCTGCAAAACGGTATTCAGATCGATGCCGTCATTCAGTAGCGACACCGGCGCCCTCGCGTCGGCTCGCGCATTCAGTCCCGCCGGCAGAAGCAGCGTTTGTGCGCCGATCTGCATGCCGTGCCCGGCGAAGTAGAACAGTCCGACATCGCCTGTTTGCAAACGTCGTTGAAATTCGTCGATCGCCGCGCGCATTTGCGGCGGCGTAGCATTCGTGCGCAGGACGACTTCGAAACCGCGCGCACCCAGGGCCGCGCCGATCGATTCGGCGTCGCGCGGCGCGTTAGCGCGGATCGGGTTCGCGGCGTCGCCGTATTCGCCATTTCCGATCACGAGCGCGACACGCCGCGAATGGGTGTCGGCGCGTGACGAAGCAAACGGTGACAGGAGCCAAGCGGGGTCCGCCGGCTGCCCCTGATTACTCGTCACCCAAGCCGCGCTCGGCTCGATGCTCTGACGTTGCGTCGCGGCACCGGCACTGTCCCACTGCGCCTGGATTGCCCCAACCATGCACACCAGCAGGAATCGTCGCCACATCTTTTATATCCTGTTTGTACCGGACAGAGTTCAGGCGGTCGTGCACCACACTCGCGCTGCCTGCGCTCTTCATTAACGATAGCACGCGCTTTGCGTCACAACTGTCCGGGAGTCCTTAACGCGTCATACGGTTAACGAGCATTGCGTATCTTTTTGGCAAGTTACGTCCTAAGCTGATTCACAAAGTCACGTCACACGGTCGTTTTAACTAGGTGGATGTCTGCCGGTTTCAACCCGCGACATGCCGCTCGAACACCCGGAAGGCCATCGATAGCCGGGCCCAGCCATGACTCCTGTTAGGGAGAGTGCGCTATGCGAAGAACCCGTGTTCCCTTTCTTTTCGGCAGTCGTCATCCGGCGCTGGCGCATCGCGGCGGATTGCGCGCGGCGGTGTGCGCGACGCTCGTCGCGCTCTGCCTCGGTATCGGCACTGGCGGCGTCGCGCGCGCCGAGCAGACGCCGTCTCCACCGGGGGCCGAGGAGTACATCATCTGGCCGCCGGATGGCGCGGTGATTCACGGTGGCAAGCTGTGGGTGCGCATGGGGCTGCGCAATATGGGCGTGTGTCCGAAGGGCATCGCGTTTCCGAATACCGGCCACCATCACCTGCTGATCGACACGGATCTGCCCGCGCTCGATCAGGAGATCCCATCGGATCGCCAGCACCTGCATTTCGGCGCCGGCGAAACCGACGCGCGCATCGAGTTGCCGCCCGGCAAGCACACGCTGCAGCTGATTCTCGGCGACCATAATCACGTGCCGCACAACCCGCCCGTGTATTCGAAGAAGATCACGATCACCGTGCTAAAAGACTAACGCGATCCGTTCGTTTGAACTGGTCAAGCCGGAACGGAGTGTCCTGATGAACAAGATCATTGCGGCCGCGGCATTCGTCGCAGCGGCGCTGGTGGCATCGAGCGCGCCGCAAAGCGCGTGGGCAGCGACGCCGTCGCCGCCCAACGCATACGCGTACATCGGCTATCCGAACGATGGCCAGGTGGTGCCCGCCAACAAGCCCTTTCGCGTGTGGTTCGGCCTGCGTTTCATGGGTGTCGCGCCGAAAGGCGTGAAGTATCCGAACACCGGCCACCACCATCTTCTGATCGATACCGAGCTGCCGCCGATGGATCAGGAGATACCCTCGGATCGCCATCATTTGCATTTCGGCGCGGGCGAGACGGAAACGATGATCCAATTGCCGCCCGGCAAGCATACGTTGCAGCTGTTGATGGGCGACGACATGCATATGCCGCACAACCCGCCGGTCTATTCGAAGAAGATCACGGTGATCGCGCGCTGACTGTCATCGCGCAGCCAACAACGTCGCGCACGCTGTTGGCTGCCATCCACCATTTACGAGTCTCGCTCTGGTGGTTCTTTGCGACCGAAGGGCGGGTGCGGTCTTCCAGTCCTTTGCTATCAGGCCTCCAGCACGCGAAAGACGAAAGCGCAGCACTCCTGGCATAGCCTATGCGTCAGTAGCGCCCGAGCAGACAAGTTGCTCGAATCCCGACGCACGACGATGCGCTTACCCATTCCCAGGAGATTTGCCATGAACACGCTGATGATCAAGGACCTGTCCAACACCGAACAACTCGATAGCAAGGCGATGAGCGCCGTGCGCGGCGGCAACAGCTACTACAGCCCGTTCCCCTCGTACGTCAGCTATGCGCCAGTCTATGCGCCGACCAGCATCAAGAACGTCACCACGACGCAGATGATCAACACACAGATGGACATCCAGAGCGCGAACGGCAACAACTCGGCGCTGGTCTACGGCACGACGACCTACATCGAACCGACCGTGTACTCGAGCAACGTCAACAACGTGAAGTGAGCGCCGCACACGCGGCCCGCGTGGCCGCGTGTGCGTGCCCCAACCGGCGAGTCGCTCAAAAAGACCGCCCATTCAATCGTCCTTTCCACGCATCCTTCGCGTGTCCGCCGCTCCCCGCATCGACTTTTCCGCCGCTTCACTGCTGAAGCCGCGCGGAAGCGGCTCGGCCTGAAACCGGGCATTTCGCGCGAAACAGGCGGGTGCAACTGGAGATCATCGTGTCAGCATTGCCGGAATCGTCGCTCGATCTGTCGTGTGATTCGCCGGACCTTCAGCGGGTTTGCGCCGCACCCACCGCGCCACGCCGCATCGGCCGTGTACTGCGCGGCATCGGCGCGGCCGCGATGTGCGCATTGGTGTTGAGTGCGTGCGTCGACGTCAGGATGCCGGCATATCAACGCCCGGACACGCCGGCCAAGACATCATGGTCGGATCGCCAGGGCGCACCGGTATCGGCTGCGCAGACGATCGAGCGCGACTGGTGGAAGGGCTTTCAGGACCCGTATCTGGATACGCTGATCGACAAGGCGATCGACGGCAACTTCGATATCCGGGTGCTAGCCGCGCGCATCGAAGTTGCGCACACGCAGATCAGCGAGACAGGCGCGGCGGCATTGCCGACGGCGGACCTCGGTGCCGGCGTCGACTACACGAAGACGACTGGCCAGCCTTTCTCGAAGACGTACAACCTCGCGGTGCAGGTGAACTGGGACATCGACATCTGGGGCAAGGTCGAAAAAGGCGTGCAGGCGCAAAAGGCCGAATTCCACGCAACCGAGGCGGATTGGCGCGCAGGGTATCTCGAACTCGTCGCGAACGTGGCCAGTACCTATTTCCAGATCCTGCAATTCGACGACCAGATTGCACAGCAGCAAAAGACCATCGCGACGAACCGGCAAATCCTGACGATCTACGAAGGCCAGGCGCGCAACGGACTCGTGCCGCAAACGCAGGTGCTGCGCCAGCAGGCGGAGATCAACCGGCTCACCAACGATCTGTATGATCTGCGCCGCTCGCGGGCGGTCTCCGACAACGCGCTATGCACGTTGCTCGGCGTGCCGGCCGGCGATTTCCATGTGCCGCAGGGCCATTTGCAGGAGCGCGTGAAATTGCCGAGCGTGCCCGATGGTTTGCCCGCGCAATTGCTGTCGCGCCGCCCCGACGTGGTGGCGGCCGAGTTCAGGGTGCTCGAGGCCTATGATCTCGTCGGTCAGTCGAAGCTCGCGCAATTGCCGAGCATCGGCCTGACAGCCCAGGGCGGCACGGCAAGTTACGCGCTCAACCAGTTGCTGAAGTCGTTCACGTTCGGCCTGATGCCGAGCATCAACTTTCCGCTGTTCGATCCTGGCGTGCGCGCGCATGTGAAGGTGACCGAGGCGCAATCGAAAGTCGCCGAGCAGCAATATCGCGTGGCGGTGATGGGGGCATTCGAGGAAGTGGAGAACGCGCTCGTCAATCTGAGTGCACACAAGGCGGAGCACGAGGAATTGCAGCAGCAGGTGTCGCGCCTGCAGATCGTCGCGGATCAGCTCCAGTCGCAACTGCATCTTGGCGTGGTGTCGCAGCTCGAGGTGTTCGAAGACGAGCGGACCTTGCTGGAGGCGCAGCAGGCGTTGCTGCAAAACCATCAACTGATTCTGTCGGACACGGTAACGCTTTACAAGGCGCTCGGCGGCGGTTGGCCAAGCATCGACGTGCAGGCGCAGGTCAAAGAGAAGTAACGAAGCGTTGAGCTAATCCACGAGTTGGCGTACCACGAGGATATTTCGTCGGCTGACGACTTATCCGCTGTCTTCTCATCCGGCGATATCCAAATTGACACTCTCGATGCGTGGCTTACAATCCTTTAGGGGTCAGCGTTTGCGTGGCTCTTCACGACAACATCGTTGCGCCGTTGTTCTTCGTCCCGTTCGCCCCGCGTCTTTGCCGCGGCGGGTAAACGCTTAGTGATCCGGATAAAATGGCCACCGGCGAAGCTCCGATTGCTGAAATGCGCGCGAGCGTGGACGCTGCCTTCGACGTGGTGTTGTCACCCGTTGCGTGCGCGCAGCGCCCCGCGCTCGACTCCATTCGCATCGTCGACAACCTGTTCGCCATCGGCCGCAGCGAAGCGCCGTTCAACGACTATCCCGCTCAATGGACCGCCGGTCTCTCGCGCCGGCATGCGCGTGTTTTCATCGAGCATGGCGCGATTTATGTCGCCGACCTCGGCAGCAAGAACGGCACGGCGGTCAACGGCATCGCGGTGCGGCAAACGCCCGCACGTGTGCGCTCCGGCGATGAACTCTGCTTTGGCGGCGAGTTGCGCTATCGCGTCGGCATCGAACCGCGCGCGCGCATCGTCGCGGGTGGAAGCGCTTCTGCCCTCACTCATCTATTGCTGGTGCCGCAGCGCGATGACCTGGGTCTGCAACCGGTCGACGTGCTGGCTTTTCCGTTTCTGGTCAGCAAAACGGACGAGATTTTCTCGCGCTATAAAGACCGGTATCCGCACCAGGTCAATTACATTTCGCGGCGCCATGCGCACCTGTTTCTGAAGGGCGGCGAGCTCTATGTCGAGGATCTCGGCAGCACCAACGGAACGTTCGTGAATGGACAGCGGCTCGGCGAGTCGGCGCTCGCGCTGGTGGAGGGCGACGTCGTTGCATTTGGCGGCGACCACTTCGTCTACAGGGTGTCGCTACAGAATTGCGCCGATGTCGAACCCACCGTGACCCAGCTTTCTCTTCATCCCGCGGCCGACAGTGCCGCCGATGCCGACAAGACGACCTTCGTCGGCGCGGCGCACTCGTTTCTCGACATCTTCTGCGTCGATCCGGCGCTGCAACGGGAAGACGAAGTGAATGAGGCGGCGCAGCCGGGCTCCGCGCGCGCGAAGCGCGATGGAGCAGGGACGGCGGGTGGCGCGCAGGGCGCAAAGGGCGCGCAGGCGGTGCATTCCGCGGACGCGAAAGACGGCGCGAGTGACAGAAGCGGCAAAGGCAAAGGCGCGGCAAGAAGCAAGCCGCGGCGCTGGAAGATGGTCGCCGGCGAACTGCACAAGGCGTTCGCGGACGGCGAGCGCACCAATGTGCGGCGCGCGGCGGCATGGGGCGGCGCGGGTGTCGCCATCGTGGTCGCGCTTGGCGTGGGCCTCTATCTGCACGGTTCATCGGAACGCGAGTTGAGGAGCCTGCTCGCGAGCGGTGATTACTCGAACGCCTTCACGGTGGCGCGCGGCTATCTGGCCACCCATCCGGCGGACACGAAAATCAGCGCGCTCGCGAGCGAGGCGTTGTTGAAAGCGAACTTGCCGGGCTGGATCGAAGCCGTGCAAAAAGCGCAGTTCGACCAGGCCGACGCGCTGCTGAAGAACATCAAGGCAATGAGCGGGAATAACGCCGATGCCGCATCGCTCGTCGGCGAGTTGCAATGGCTCGGCGATCTCGAGCGCTTCGTCGCGGCGCGCGGCGGCGTCGACGCCCCGATCCGCATGTATACGGACGAAGCGACGATCAACGATCTGCTGCACCGCTGGGACGACGACGCGGCGAGCCATCAGCGCGCGCTCGACCGGATTGCGAGCTACGTCCCTGTCTTCGCGGAGCCCTATGCACACGCGCTTAGCCATCTGCGCAAGCTCGAAAGCGACGATTCGGTGTACGTCGCCGCGATCGACCGCCTCAATGGCGTAATTCAAACCGAACTCTCGCGCGACAAACCCGACGCGCTGCCGCCGGTACTCGACGATTACGCGCAGCGTTATCCACGGCTCGCGGGTCTCGATAGAGTGCGCGACGATTTGCGCCAATACACCGCGTTGTTGAATACCGCGTTGAGCCGTCAATTGACGTCATTGCTCGCGATGATGAAAACGGTGCGCTTCAGCACACCGCCTTTTCAGGCGCAATTCCAGCAGTTTGCTGCTACGCGTTTGCCGTCGGCAGACATCGTGCGACGTCAGGACGAGGTCGATGCCGCATGGCGGCGCGGCGACGCGCAGCAGGCGCTGAACGATTTGCAGTCGATGCCGGCGAGCCCGTGGTCCGACGTGCTCGCGGCAGAAGCGACGCACAAGAAGGCGTTGTCCGATCAATACAACGATCTGCAGAAAACCCGGGGCACGAAAGATTACGACCAGCGTCTGCTGGCGTTTTACGCGAGCCTCGATCCGCAAACCGACGTGTGGTTCGTGCAGGCGATCCAGAAAGACGTCGCCGCATTGCATGATCAGGCACTCGCGCACGCGCAAGATCTGTTGCTGCGCGCGCAAAGCCTGTGGAAAGAGTACCGCGCGAATGGCCCGATCGGTGGCACGCAGCGGCTCGAAGCCGGCATCTCGCCGGGCTTCCGGAGCGAGGCGCGTTTGCTCAGCGACGCGCAAACGGCGGCACGGCAGGGCATGCGTATCTATACGCAGCTAAAGGCCGATCATCCCGCCGACTTCGATCGCCTGCTTGCGGATATCGAAGCCGAAGCGAGTTTGCAGCGGCGCTCGTTGACCGAGTTGCGCATGGTGCTGGACCCGGGGCTCCTGAAAGCGAAGCTCGCGTTGATTGGAGGCGATCAGAGTGAAACGCGACCCTCACCCTAAACCGTTGTCGCAGGCGCTCGAAGATCATAGCGTCGAAGGCATCGCGATTCTGACGTCCGAGCCGGTGCGGATTGCGCGCGCGCTGATCTGGGCGATGGTCGCGCTCGTCGTGTCGGGTTTGCTGTGGTCGTTCGTCGGCCGTGCGGATGTGATCGTCAGCGCGCCCGGCACGTTGTCGCCGGAATCGGAAGTGCGGCGCATCTATACGCCGATCGACGGCGAGCTCGCGGATCTGTATATCGCCGAGGGACAGCCGGTGTCGAAAGGCGACGTGCTCGCGCGGCTCAATGCGCGCGGCGCGATCGAGGCGGCGAGCAATGCATTGCAAGCACAGGTGAAACTCGAAGACGCCGAACGCGAATGGAAGCAGTTTCCGGAGAAGAAGGCGTTGATGGAACGCAAGGCCGCGTCGTTGAAGGCGCAACTCGAAGTCGAGGAGCGCTTGCACGAGAACCGCGTTTCAGAAGGCACGACGAAGCTCGCCGAGGGGCAGAAGGCCGAACTCGACGAAGCGCGCAGCTCGCTCGACAACGCGCGGCGAGCGCGCGAAGCGGCGAATCAGGAACTCGATCGCTATTCGCGGCTGTTCGCGCAGCCGGGCGGCGGTGGTATTGCCGAATTGCAGGTCGAGCAGAAACGCACGGCCGCGCTCGAGGCCGATAACGCTTACCGTGTCGCACAGTCGAAGCTGGCCGAGCTTGACTTTCGTCTGAGCCATGAATACGCGCAGGCGAATGCGCAACTCGCGACGAGCGGCCAGCAAAGCACCGATCTGCAGCTGCAATATGATCAGGCGGTGCGCGATGTCACCGATGCGGAAGACAAGCTGCGCGTGCAACTGCAGAGCGCGCGCCTCGAAGCCGATGCCGCCGCGCGGGTGCGTTTCGAGAACATCGATAAAGACAATTTTCTGCTGATTCTCGCGCCGGTTTCGGGCGTGATTACGGACGTCACGTCCACGCAGCGCGGCGACAAGATCCAGGCGAATGCGCCCCTCGGCGGCATTGCGCCAAAAGACGCGCGGCCCGTGCTGAAGATCGAAATCTCCGAACGCGACCGCGCCTTTCTGCACGTGGGCCTGCCCGTCAAATTGAAGTTCAACGCGTTTCCTTATCAGCGCTATGGCTTGATCAGCGGCACGCTAGCGTATATCTCACCGGCCACGAAGCCGTCCGCGCAGGACAAGCAACCGGTCTACGAGGGCCGCGTCACGCTCGACAAGGACTACTACCAGGTGGCCGGCACGCGTTATCCACTGCGTTACGGCATGACCGCCAATGCGGAAATCGTCGTGCGTGAGCGGCGTCTGATCGATCTCGGTCTCGATCCGTTCAGAGAGGTGGCGGGTTGAGCTCGCGAATCAAACATCCACGAAAGGAGCCGGGAAAATGACCGCGATAGTGCGTATCGATGAAGAAGTCGTGGACGTGGACGAGTTCATTCGTCTTCTGAAACTGACCGGCCAGTTCGAGAGCCTGATCGAGCAGATCGTGCGCGACAAGCTTACCGTCCATGCGGCGAAGAAGCAGGGCATCACCGTCAGCGCCGACGAAATCCAGCAACGCGCCGACCAGTTTCGCCGCGTGCGCGGTCTGCATCGCGCGGCGGACATGAATCATTATCTCGACGCGCTGCACGTGAGCCTCGACGAATTCGAGGTGTTCATTACCGACGGGCTCTATCAGGAGAAGATGCTCGACGAGATTGGCAACGAGGCGGCGATCGATGACTACTTTGCGTTGAATTCACCGAAGTTCGACGCGATCGAGGTCAGCCATATCGTGCTCGACAGCGAAGGCAAGGCGAAGGAAATGATCTCGTACCTGCACGACGACCCCGACGCCTTCGCCGAGATGGCGCGCGAGCATTCGATTGCGGATACGCGCGAGTCGGGCGGCGTGATCGGCAAAGTGCTGCGCGGTTCGCTGAAGCCCGATATCGAGGCGAAGATCTTCAACGCGGCGGTCGGCGATCTGCTTGGGCCGTTTCCTTCGGCCGACCGTACGTGTTTCGAGATCTTCGCGGTGACGGCCAAATACCCGGCCACGCTCGATGCCGACGTGGCCACCGAAATCCGCCGTTTGCTGCGCGAGAGCTGGTTGATCGCCCGCGCCCAGGAACACGTGATCGAAGCACGCTAGTGCCCGACCAGCGCCCGATAAAGCGAGGCTCACCGATACATGGACGCTCCCCAGACCGCGCCATCCGCGCCTTCCACCGCCGAGTTTCTCGCGTCGGTGGAGATCCTGTCGCCGTTCTCGCGCGACGAAATCGAGCGGCTTGCCGAATATGCGCAGGCAAAGTTCTATTCGTTCGGCGAAACGGTGTGCTCGGCTGGAGAAGTGGCCGAGGGTCTCTATGTGATCCGCTCAGGCACGGTGCGTATCTTTACCGAGGAGCACGGCAAGGAAACCAGCATGGGCGTGCGCAAGTCGGGGGAGATATTTGCCGACATTGCGATGTTGCGCTCGTATGTCCACGAAGCGTCGGTCAGGTCGTCGGGCAAGACCGAATTGCTGTTCATTCCGCGCAGCGCGATCGAACCTGTGATGGCGGGCAACGCCGCCGCGTTGGCGTTCGTCGCCAGCTATGTCGCGATCAATTCGGCCGGAGGCTTCGTCGCGCAACTGTTCGATCTGCGCGGCAAGCTGAACAAGGCGGAACTCGAAGAGTACGTGCGCAGCGTCGGCGCGAAGCGGGTCGCTGCCGGCAAGGAGATTCTGAAACAGGACGGGCGCGACGACAGGCGGCTTTATGTGGTGCGGCAAGGCCAGGTCCGCATCGTGCGGCAGGAGGAGGGCCACGACTACACCCTCGCGACGCTCGGCGAAGGCGAGATCTTCGGCGAGAAGGCGTGCCTGATGCGTCAGGAGCAGATGGCGTCGGTCGTCGCGACCACCGACACGCGGCTGCTGGTCATCCCCGAGCGCACCGTTCACTTCATTCTCGAACGCAATCCGAAACTGCGAGAAGTACTCGACGAGCGCATTCGCTACGGCGACCGCGAACTGCAGCGGCAAAAGCGGCTCGAACAGCGGCGCAAGCTGCCGTTGATGCTCGATCTGCAGAGCAAGCCGGAACTCGGCGAGAAGATCATCCGGCGTTTCGCGCTCGTCGAGCAGGCCGAGGAGATGGATTGCGGCGCCGCGTGTCTCGCGATGATCTGCCGCCATTACGGCATTCCGATGACGCTCGGCAAGTTGCGCGAACTCGCGAACGTGACGACGCAGGGCGCGACGCTCGACAGCCTGGCGCGCGCGGGCGAGTCGCTCGGCTTCACGACACGCGGCGTGCAATGCACGTTCGATTCGCTGCGCGGCTTCGATCTGCCGTTCATCGTGCATTGGGAAGGCTATCACTATGTGATCGTGTACGGGCTGTCGAAAGAGTATGTGTGGGTGGCGGACCCGGCACTCGGGTTCAGAAAGCTGAGCGTCGAAGACTTCGAACGGGGCTGGAGCGGCACCTGTTTATTGTTTACCGGCGGATCGCAGTTGCTGCAGATGTCGGCTGCGCGCTCGCCGTGGATTCGCTTTGTCGGCTATCTGAAGCCATACCGCAAGATACTCGGCTATCTGTTTCTGGCGACCTTCGTGATCCAGGTGCTCGGCGTGATTCCACCGCTGATCATTCAGAACATTCTCGACGGCGTGATCGTGCATCAGAACGTCAGTCTGCTGCATATGCTGATCGGCGGGCTCATCATCTCCAACATCTTCACGCAATTGATGTCGACGATTCGCGCGTATCTGGCGAACTTCATGGTCCGCAACATGGACTTCGCGATGATGTCGCAGTTTTTCAAGCATACGTTGTCGCTGCCGTTTTCGTTTTTCGCGAAGCGCAAGACCGGCGATATCTTTGCGCGCTTTCAGGAGAATCAGACGATCCGCGCGTTCCTGACCGAATCCACCGTCACGACCGCGCTGAATCTGCTGATGATCTTCATCTACTTCACGATCATGTTCGTGTACAACGTGAAGATGACGCTGGTGTTGATCGCGTTCGTGATTCCGATCATGGGACTCACGGTGATCGCGACGCCGAAGATCAAGGGCTACGCCCGCGAGGTGTTCACGGCGTCGACCGAGGCGAAGTCGTTCCTGATGGAGGCGCTCTCCGGCGTCGAGACCGTCAAGGGCATGGGCATCGAACGGCCGGTGCGGCTGCGCTGGGAGAAGAAATACGCGAAGGCGCTCGAATTGCAGTATCGCGCGCACGCATTCAATATTCTGGTCAGCTTTGGCAGTCAATTGCTGAATGCGGCCACGACGATTGCGATTCTTTGGGTCGGCGCGAATCTGGTCCTCGCGCGGGAATTGACGATCGGTCAGCTGATCGCATTCAATGCGTTCATGGGCAGCGTACTGAGTCCGCTGATGGGTCTCGTCGGCTTGTGGAGCATGCTCAACGATGCGGGTGTCGCGATGGAACGGCTCGGCGACGTGCTCGATATCGAGCCCGAGCAGAAGCCGCAGGATTTGCCTTCGCGCGTGATGCTGCCGGAACTGCAAGGCGAAATCAGCCTGCAGGGCGTGTATTTCCGCTATGGCGAAGACGATTCCGCTTATGTGCTGGAGAACATCAGCTTCGATATCAAGCCCGGCGAACTGGTCGCGATCGTCGGGCGCAGCGGGTCGGGCAAGACCACGCTCGCGAAGCTGCTGGTCGGCTTCTACCAGCCGAGCGAAGGGAAAATGACGATCGACGGCTATGACTCCGGCGTGATCGACAAGGCTTATTTCCGTGCGCAGATCGGCTACGTGATGCAAAGCAATCTGCTGTTCTCGGGCACGATCGCCGAGAACATCGCGAGCGGCGACGACGCGCCGGAGCGCCGCCGTATCGAGGAAGTCGCGAAAATGGCCGACGCGCACGGTTTCATCAGCAAGATGCCGCTCGGCTATGAACAGATCGTCGGCGAGCGCGGCATCGGCTTGTCGGGTGGTCAGATCCAGCGTTTGTGCATTGCGCGCGCGTTGTATCACGATCCGCGTCTGCTCGTGTTCGACGAGGCGACTTCGGCGCTCGACTCGCAATCGGAAAGCAATATTCTCGGCAATATGCACGACATCCTGAAGGGCCGCACGGCGGTGATCATCGCGCATCGGCTCAGCACGATCATGCGCGCGGACAAGATTCTCGTGCTTTATGAAGGCGCGATCGTCGAACAGGGCCGTCACGAGGAACTGATCCAGCGCGGCGGCATGTACTATCAGCTCGTGCAGAAACAGTTGAGTGCATCATGATGAAGATACTCGACCAGGTTGAAGAGGCGAGTCCCGCGATATCGTACGCGGGACTGATCGAGCGGATCGAGATCCTGCGCTCCACGCTGCGCTGGTCGTCGCGGCTCGAACGCGCCGATATCGACAAGCTGCTGAGGCAGGCCACGTCGCTGCGCGACGAAGTGATGCAGCTTTCGCACAAAGAGCGCTTCGTGCAGGCGGCCACCGCGGGCGAGCCGCAAACGAGCGTAGAGCAATCGCGCGGTGCGCGCCGCAAGGCGCTGCTCGAACGCAGTTTCATTTTCGAGGGCACGTTCGGCGACAATCCGCGCTTGCTCGAATCGCTCGAAATCGCGGAAAAGGCGGCGCCAACCGATTTGCCGGTACTGATCGACGGAGAAAGCGGCACCGGCAAGGAACTGATGGCGAAAGTGATTCACGCGAACGGCGCGCGTGCGGACAAGCCGTTCATTTCGGTGAACTGCGGCGCGATTCCGGACAATCTGCTCGAATCGGAACTGTTCGGGCATCGCAAAGGCGCATTCACCGGCGCGTCGAACGACCGCAAGGGCAAATTCGAAAGCGCGCATACGGGCACGATCTTTCTCGACGAAATCGGCGAGTTGCCGCTGGCTGGCCAGGTCAAGCTGCTGCGTGTGCTCGAAGCGCACGAGATTCAACGGGTCGGCTCCGACGAAACGATCGCGGTCGATACGCGCATCGTCGCGGCGACCAATCGCAATCTGCGCAAGCTCAGCGAGGAAGGCCGGTTTCGCGAGGATCTGTTCTACCGGCTCAGCGTGATTCACGTGACCCTTCCGCCGCTGCGCGAACGGCGCGACGAAATTCCGCTGCTGATAGCGTGGTTCGGCGACGAGGCGGCGGGCACGCTGAAACGCCGGCCGGTCAGATTGACGCCGCGTTTGCGGGACTTTCTGTTGAGCTACGCGTATCCGGGCAACATTCGTGAATTGCGCAACGTGATGTACCGCATTTCATGTCTGGCTGCGGATATGGCCGACGTCGAGCATTTGCCGCTCGATATGCGACCCGCCGCACCCGGTTCCGCGGCGGCGCAGGCCGATGGCGGGCAGGCGAGCGGCGAGCAGCCGATCAGCGTCGCGAATCTGATGTCGTTGAGCGACGCAAAGCGAGCGGCCAGCGACGACGCCGAAAAAGCGTTCCTCGAACGCGGACTGCGTGAAGTCAGCGGGACCGTCGCCGAACTGGCGCGGCGCATCGATATGAATCGCTCGCACTTGCAGATGCTGCTGAAAAAGCACGGGCTGCACTCGAAGGATTTCCGTAATCGCAATGCCCCGCCCACGAAAAACGGCGCGAACGAACGCGACGACGAAGACGACGAGGGCTGAGTGAAAGTTCACTGAGGGCTCACGGAAGGTACAGGGAAGACTCAGTGAAGCGCGCGCCTGAAGACCTTCAAGGCGCCGGATTCAGCAAGGTCTTGTCCGCCGCATTCGGGTCCTGCGCTTCGACGACCACCGCGGTGATGTTGTCGCGCCCGCCACGCGCGAGCGCGAGGTCGACGAGTTCGCAACATGCGTTTTCGCGTTCCGCCGAGGTCAGCACGTCGGCGATCTCGGCGTCGCTCAGTTCGTTGCTGAGACCATCGCTGCACAACAGGAACACGTCGCCGTCGGCGACCTCGATCGCGTCGTCGTCGAGTTCGAGCTGATCCGTTGCACCGACCGCGCGCGTGATCATGTGATGCGCCGGATGATGGCGCGCCTCTTCCTCGGTGAGGACGCCGAGCGAGCGTAGTTCTTCGACCTGGCTGTGATCGCGCGTCAGTTGCCGCAAGTGTCCATCGCGGTAGAGGTAGATGCGGCTGTCGCCGGCCCACACGTAGCCGCAGAAGCGATCGCAGGCGAGCAGCACGACCACGGTGCTGCCGATGCGCTGCACCTGGCGACGCGCGGCTTCGTCGCGCAATTGACGGTTCGCGGTTTGCAGACGCGCGCGTACATCGGCGATCAGCATTCTGAGGCCGCGAGGGGCCGCCAGTTGAGTCAACGCGTCGATCACGGTGCGGCTCGCGACATCGCCGACCGCGTGCCCGCCCATTCCATCGGCGACGGCCCAGCGTCCGGCTTCGGGCTCGTCGAGGCAGGCGTCTTCGTTGATTTCGCGTACCCGTCCCGCGTCGGAACGCGCGGACGAGGTCCAGCGAAATTGGCTCTCGCAGGTCACAACGGCTACACCATATCGTTTCGGTTGCGGGCGTCCGGAGACACGGTGAGGGTCGCGTTCGCGCCGGTGTTGCGCACGTCGACCGACTGGAACTGGTTGATCATCTGGTTAGCATAGAAGTTGTTGGAGACCTCGTACAGATTGACCACCGGACCAATGCTCGGCGTTTGCGGCACGTAAGGCTGAATCCAGCCATAGATCCACGGGGCGCCGCCGCCGCCGCGAATCGCAGCCATCGCTTTGCGATCGAGCGCGAGGTTCAACGAGAGGTCATTCAATTTGATGCAGGACATGTCGTTCTCCGGTTGGCCGCGTGCGCAATGCGCGCGGCTGAATGGACTCTGTGCCAGATGGTGCAAAGCCCATGCCAATGGGGGGCGGATTCGACGCGAAGCCCGCGGCGCGTTGACTGGCGCGCGTTTCGCGGTTTCATCCGGAGCGCGCCCGATGCAATCGGTCGGCTCGCGACCAACAAGCCCGGATTCGAACAGGTGTGGGACCCAACACATTCATCGGCGTCCCACGCATTCTCCACTGACGTGAAATCGACGCGCGACACGAAGCTCAAATGAGCGTTGTGCGCCAACAGATCAGCGCGATTTCTGTTGGTCCCGTACTGACATCTACCTCTTCAGAAACCCGCTCGATCGGCCGGCAACCCCGTAAACAGGGGCCTTTCGGCACATGGCCCGGATGATGCAAAAGCTGTCGCAACAGTGTTGGAAATGCGAACGAGGCCAGCCATGAACACCCAAATGCTCGATACACGCGACGACGACCCGCAATCCGCAGCCGTTTGCGACACCGCATCATCGACGATCGATCTGCCGATCGGCGCCCATCTGGTTACGCAACGCAACGGCTACGAGCATCACGGCATCTATGTCGGCAATGGCCGCGTCGTGCACTACTCGGGCTTTGCGAGCTCCGCGCATCGCGGGCCGGTGGAGGAAGTCGAACTGGCGCGCTTCGCCGCCGGTCATTCGCTGTCGGTCCGGGCGACGCCGAGCGCGATCTACGTCGGCGCCGAAGCGGTGAGCCGCGCGCGCTCCCGCCTCGGCGAAAACCGCTATCGCCTGCTGACCAACAACTGCGAACACTTCTGCGCATGGTGCCTGCTCGGTGAAAGCCGCAGCGAACAGGTGCATTGCTGCCTGCGCCATCCGGGCACGGGCGTGCGCGCGCTGATGTGCCTCGTGAAGGCGTTTGTCGAGAGCGGCACGAGGAACGATCACCACGTCGCGCAGCTCGCGCAACTCGCGCTCGTCGCGTGAACGCAGCGCGCCGGGTACGGGACGATTCGAGGAGGGCATCATGGTTGCCGCGGAAAAGAGCTTGCATTGGGTCGTCGACAAATGGCTTGCGCCCACGCCGTCGATGCCCGCGCGCGTAGTGCGGTTCTGCCATCGCGCGTCGCAACAGCAGCGCTATGTATGTGTGCAGGCGTTGAAGCCGGAAGGCTTGCTGTCGATATTCTTCTTCCGTCACGGCGACGGTTCGTGGAACGTGTTTCCGCCCCAGGCCGAGCGGCCCGCGATGAACGGATGCTGCCGCACGGCCGCGTAGCAAGTCATTCGCTGCCCGCCGTGGCCGCTTCCTTCGCGAGCCACTGACTGAACAGCAGCATCGCCGGCGTCATCGGCTTGCCCTTCAGGCAGGTCAGCCAGTAACTGCCCGCCTTGACCTCGACGTCGAAAGGGCGCACCAGACGCCCGGTATTGATCTCCCGTTCGAACATCAACGCAGGCGCGAGCGCGATGCCCGCGCCCAGGATCGCCGCCTCCACCATCAGCCGCGACGAATCGAACACCGGCCCGCGCACCGGCCGCGGCGCGATGCCCGCAGCCGCGAACCAGTTCATCCAGTCGTCCATGCGGTACGAGCGCAGCAGCGTTTCGTTGGCGAGATCGTCGGGCCGCGTGAGGCGCGCGGCGATTTCGGGCGTGCAGAGCAGCGCGAGCGGCGCGTCGAGCAGTTTGGTGGCTAGCGAGCCGGGCCACGTGCCGTCGCCGAAACGGATCGCGAAATCGAGACCTTCGGTCGCGAGGTCGACGAGGTTGTTGTTGGTCAGGAGCCGCAGCTCGACGAACGGATGGGCGTCGCGAAACGACTTCAGGCGTGGCATCAGCCAGCCGACCGCGAACGTGCCGACTACGCCGACTGTCAGCACCTCGTGAAAATGACCGCCGTCGAATTGCTTGAGCACAGCCTCGATCCGATCGAACGCGTCGGACAGCACGGGCCGCAGCGCGAGCCCTTCGTCGGTCATCGCGAGGCCGCGCGGCAAACGCTTGAATAGCGCGGTGCCGAGCCGCTCCTCCAGCGAGCGGACCTGCTGGCTGACCGCGGCCTGCGTCACGTTCAGCTCTTGCGCGGCGCGCGTGAAGCTCAGATGCCGCGCCGACGATTCGAACGCGCGCAGCGCGTTCAGCGGGAGATACGGTCTCATGGTGCAGATGCAAGATTTTCTTGTGAGTGGGCTAACTTATCATCATCGGCCCGCTTCGCCGACTTCCTGTCGGTTATTCGCCAGTCGAATTGTGCGACACTAGGGCCACATCGATGGGGGCAATCGCCCGCCCGGCGCGGCGCCACACGCACGGTGGCGAGTAGGCAGTGAGGCGTCGGCATGGTGAGCAACGGTGAACGCGCACTGCGGATTGCCTCGATGTAGGTGGTGAGAAGTTGACTGTCCAGATGGAATGCTCGACATGTTCTGCCGACGTTCGTCCAGGTAAGCCGTCGGCTCGTGCAACCTTGCATCCTTGCCCTCGATCGGGAGTCCGCTATGTCCGTGTATGTTCTCGCCTTGCTCATTGGCGTCGTCGCCGGCCTTCGCGCGATGATCGCCCCCACCGCCGTCAGTTGGGCCGCGCGTCTGGGATGGCTGCCGCTGCAAGGCACGCCGCTCGCGTTCCTCGGCTTCGCGGCCACGCCGTATATCTTCAGCGTGCTGGCGCTCATCGAACTGGTCACCGATCAATTGCCCGAAACGCCGAGCCGCAAGGTGCCGCTGCAGTTCGGCGCGCGCATCGTGCTCGGCGCGCTGAGCGGCGCGGCGATCAGCGGCGCGCATGGCGGCCTCGCGGGCGGCATGATCGTCGGGGTGCTTGGCGCGGTGGTCGGCGCGGTAGGCGCGGTGATCGGCACGCTGGGCGGCGCGAAGGTGCGCAGTTCGCTCGCGAGCATGTTCGGACGAGATGCGCCCGCGGCGTTGATCGAGGACGTGGTCGCGATCGTCGCGGCTGCGTTGATCGTCGTGTCGTTGCACGGGTTCTGACACGTACGTCAACCCAAATGCAAACGCGGCGGGACGTTTTGCAAGTCGCCGCCGCGTTCTGTTGCTGAGTTCTGTTGCTGAGTTCTGTCGCCGGGTTCGGTCGCCGAGTTCGCCTGAGCGGCTGGCGTCGTTACCCGCCGCTCATTGAGCCCGGGCGATTCGAGCGGCCGTCGCGACTTGCCTGACCGGCGCCGCAGCCGCGCTCGAGCTTGCCGCCACGGGCGGGAGCAGCTTGTCTTGCACGAGCAGTTGAAGCGTCTTCACCGCCAGGATCGCGATGATCGCGTTCGACACCACGAACAGAACCGGTGCAGCGAATTCGATCGGACCCGTCGCGCCACGTTCGACGAGACGCAGCGCCATCGTCGGCAGCGCCGCCACGCCGAAGCTGAACGCCCAGTAGCCGGGCACGAACGCCTGTTGGCGGATCCACGGCAGCAAACGCAGCAGCATCAGAGCCTGATAGAGACCGTAGCCGAGCAGCGCGTAGGCGAACAGATCGGGCGTGCCGGTGGTGAGGCTCAGGTACGCGACGCCACCGACGACCGGCGGCGCGAGTTGCACGCCGAGGGTCGGGCGCAGCGCTTCGGGCAGCGGTTCATGGACTGCGGCGCGATGCAGGATCATCGATTCGAGCGCGAGCCACGCCAGCATGCCGCCGCCGAAAAACAGCGCGCCCAGCTGATGGAAACCGAATGCGGCCGAGCTCGCCGCCGCGACGAAACCCGATCCGACCGTCGGCAGATAGAGCGCCGGCGTGGTGAGCTCAGGCTTGCGGCCGCCTTGCCACAGCTTGCCCTGCAGATAGACGCCAAGCCCAAGCTGCGCGATCGCCGCGATGCCGTACAGCGTCAGTGCGAGGGTATGCGCGTACGGCTGCAGCAGTTGCGCGGCAAGCAGTGTCGAGATCGGTGCGAGCGCGACGAACGAAGACTGCACCGGATGGTCCAGTTCGGCGCGCGCGTCGGCGGTCTGCGCGAACCACTTGTGCGCATAGGCGAACAGAAGGATGACCCAGACGGCAAGCGCCGCAACCGTCACCACGCTGCCCGCGAGGGCCGGCAGATGCCACAGGCGGATTGCCACGCGCCACAGGTTGGCAAGCGCCAACGAGCCCACCGCGATACCTAAGAAGCCAGCGGGAACCGCACCACGATTGCTGTTCATGACGACCTCCGAAAGTTGCGACGCGCTACGGGTGTGTTGATTGGCGCGATCGATGGCCTACTGTAAAAGGCCACGGAGAATCACAGAACGCTGGAAGCGCTCGACAAATGGCGTGAACGTCTCAAGCCGTGTTTTGAGCGGGGCAAAGGGGGGAAGGCGGCGCTCAACCGCCCATGCGCACCAGCAGCGCCAGCAGTTGGTCGAACGAAAGCGGTTTGCGCGCGTACGCAATATACGGATTCGGCTGCGCCGGAATGTCCGATGCTGCACTGCACAGGATGATCGGAATATCGCGCAGCTGCGGGTCCGCGTACAGCGCCGCGCACAGCTGAAGGCCCGACATGACCGGCATCATGCAATCGGACACCACGATGCCGGGCCGGCTCGAGTGGATCAGTTCGAGCGCGACGGCGCCGTTCGACGCAGTTTGCACCGCATAGCCGTGTCGTTCCAGCAGCAGCCGCCACACCGTCAGGATGTCGAACTCGTCGTCCACCACCAGAATGGTTTTCATGGGGGGCTAGGTTTTCGCGGCGATTGCAGCGTGGCCGACAGGCCCGGCATCGATTGGGTGCCCGCGGCGCGCGGCGAGCCTTCGATCACGTCGAGTCCCTGCGACGAAATCGACAGTTCGCGCAGTGACGTGTCGTGCGCGCTTTCGCGTTGCTTGACCACGGAAATCATGCGCCGCAGTCCGCCTTCGGTTTCGGCGTAGCGCAGCAGCACGAGGTTTTCGGTCAGCGCCGACACGCGCACGGCCCTCGCGTGGCCCGAATCGCTGTACAGCGGCAGCTCCTCGGTGACGAGCGTCGTGATGGCCGCTTCGCGCAGCTGATGCAGCAGCGCATTCAGGAACAGGCCGAAGCGCTCGGTGCGCAACGCCGAATCGCGAAAGCCCTCGACGCCGTCGATCACGATGCGCGTCGCGCCGGTCTGCTTGACGGTGGCGAGCGCATTCGCGGCGATTTCGTCGACGGCGAGTTCGATCGCCGGCTGCCAAAGCACGGTCAGACGGCCGTCCTGCCACGCCTCGGCAAGCGGGATCGACACCGCTTCGGCTTTGCCGACGAGCCGCAGCGGACCTTCGTAGAAGCCGACATATACGCAGCGTTCGCCGCGTGCGAGGCCGGCCGCAATGAACTGCAGGCACAGCAGCGTCTTGCCGACGCCCGAAGGGCCGATCAGCGTGGTCGTCGAGCCTTGCGCGAAGCCGCCGCCGAGCAGGTTGTCCAGATGCGGCAAGCCAAAGCCGAGCCGTGCTTTCAGATCGACGGGGCCGGGCTGCGCCGCGCACTGCGCTTCGAGGCGCGGGAACATCAGCAGCCCGCTTCCGGTGATGCGGAAGAAGTGCTTGCCCATCAGATGATCGCGCGCCCGCATCTTGTGCACCTCGATCTCGCGCGCGCGACGCATGCCGTCGTGATAGCGGTTCAGCTCGATCAGACCATCCACCAGCGTGTGCTCGGGATGCGGCTCGTTGCCCGACAGCGGCGCGAGCAGCAGCGTCGTGCAGTCCAACGCGGCGACCAGCGCGTTCAGCTCGTGGATGAACTTCGACAGCGATAGCTCCGTTTCGCTGAATTCGCGCGCGCTGCGAAAGCCGTCGATGATCATCAGGCTCGGCCGGTAGTCGTAGATGCTCGACGCAATCAGCTTCAGGAAACCATCGAGCCCGTCCTGCATCAGCTCGTGATAGCCGGACACGAACAGCATCTGCTGCGCGACCGCGGTTTCGTCGAAGAAGCTCAGGCCTTTCAGGTGACCCAGCAGCTTGTCGTGCGATTCGGCGATCAACGTCATGTACAGCACTTTCTCGCCTTGGCGCACACGATGAAAACCGATCTGGCTCGAAAGGATCGTCTTGCCGGCGCCGGCCATGCCTTCTAGCAGATAGACGCCACCGCTCACCAGACCGCCGCCGAGGATCTCGTCGAAACCGGGCACGCCGGTTTCGACATTGCGTCGCGCCGCGTTAGGCCGGGCCGTTTCAGGTCGAGCCGCGTCAGGCATCGCCGCGTTAGACGGGCGAGGCGTGTTGGATGCGTCGGTAGTCATTGTCGATGTGTCGTTCAAAGTGCAAGCGACGGTCTGGTCGTGACCGTCCTATGCTCAACCCCGTTATGTCAGCAATCCCCGTTCCCGATCGCGAGCGATGGTGCCCCGCGGCGCGGAATGCGGGGATTCTATCCGGCAACCCGGCGCCTGGCGAACGGCCTGTGTTCGGCAGGGCGGTATGCGAGGGCGAAAAGGGCCACCGGCGAGGAGCCCTGTGCATGCAGCATCGGGAGGAGTGAAGTGCGCAGACCGGTCGAACTTGCAAACCGGTGCAACGAGTTGGCAAGGCAAGCCGCGCATGCCCGGGAGCCGCCTGCTGTCCTGCGTCGCGCAGGACAGCGGGCGGCTCGCCGTGGCCTCGCCGCCCCGCGTCAACCTAACTGCACGTGAAGCTGCTTGCCGAATCGACGCTGCCACCCGTGTAGCGCGCGACCTTCGGATACGGACACAGCGGCCGCGTGCGTCCCGTACCCCAGTTCGACGGCACGTCGCTGTTCGGCGTGGCGCTGCTCGCGTCGCGTGCGGTCGCGATCACGCTGTCGGGCGCCTTGCCCTGTTCGACCCACGCGATCATCGGCGTCAGCATGTCGAACTGGTCGGCACTCGGGCCACCGCTGCAGTGGTTCATGCCGGCGATCGTGTAGAGCCGCGCGAAGTTCGATGCGTCGCCGCCGTTGGCGGCCATCAGTTGCTGATACCAGGCGGTCGTATCGTTCGATGAGAACACCGGATCGCTGGTGCCGTGATAGACCATCAGCTTCGCGCCGCGCTGTTTCAATGCGCTCAGGTTGGTTTCGTCGGGCGGAGTCATGAACGACCAGGACGACTCGGTGTAGACGCCGCCGGTCGCGAAGATCTTCGGCGCGTCGTTGTCCATGCTGAAGTTCAGCGCATACGCCGACAACTGGCTCAATACCGACGCGCTCTGCGGCAGCGTCGTAAACGTGAACGCAGCGGCGGCCGGGTCGAGCGTGATCGAGTTCGCCTGCTTCCACGCGGACCATCCCGCTCCGAGGCCCGCGTCGTACGGGAAGCTCGCGTAGAGCGCGCTGCCCGTGCTATTGCGTGCGCCCGAGAACACGTTACCGATCGCGACTTTCTGCGCGCTCGTCAGACACGTGCCGTCGCGCACGTCGTTCGTGCAGGTCGGCACGTCGTTCGCGAGGCTGAAATTCGCCTGGCAGGCCTTGATGTCCTCGATCATGCCGTCGCTCACGCCGTCGAGCGCATCGCATTTGGACAGGATCTTCGAGGCGACCATCTGGCGTTCCGCCGCGGTGAAGCCGGTCGTGATGTCGGGCAGGCCGCTCGACGTGTTGGCGCTCGCCACCGTCGCGAGCTGCTGCGCGCTCCACATTTCGCCGATCGCCGCCTTCGGCAGATGGAAGCCGGGATCGCCGGCGATGATGCCGTCGTATTCCGCCGACGAGCGCGCGGCCGCGACCATCGCATGCCGGCCGCCATTCGAGCAGCCGTCGAAGTAGCTGCGATCGGGGCCCTTGCCGTAAGCGAGCTTGATCACCTGCTTGGCCATCGGCGTCAGTGTCGCGACCGCGTTGTAGCCGTAGTCGACGCGCGCCTGTGGATCGAGACCGAACAGCGGATTCTGCGTGGAGCTATGCCCCGCATCGGAGCTGATCACGGCGAAGCCCATGTTCAGCGCGTCGTTGGTCGGGCCGCCGCCGCCGATTTCGCCGGTCGCGGTGACGATGTTGCCGTCGAGGCCGCCGTTGGCCTGATAGAAGAAGCGACCGTTCCATGCGAGCGGCAGGCGCATTTCGAAGCCGATCGCGTAGGTCTTGCCGTCGACGCTGCTCACGCGTTGGTTCATGTTGCCCTGAATCAGACAGTGCTCGGCGATCGACTTGCCGGCCACCTTCAGCGTGCCGGCGGGCACGTCGGTGATCGTGGTGAACACCGTGTTCGCAAACGACAGCTTGGTGGCGAGCGCCGCACAGTTGCCCGCGAGCGTGCCGGGCGTCGCCGCGGCTAGTTGCGGCAGTGCGTTCGCGTCGGTGCTGCTCGTGCTGCTGATTGCGCTGGTCGTGCCGCCGCATGCGGCGAGCGCGAGCGCCGCGGCGGCCGCAAGTGCGATAGAGGTGCACTTCATGCGATGTCTCCTGTTGGAAAGAATGACGAATGCCTGCTGTGAAGTTTGTATATCTGCAGTAGTGCGAAACTAAACTTTTCGATGAGGTCGCGAGCGCGCGACAATATTCCGTATCTTTCGCATCAGTTGTACTTATTAATTGCTGTGAGCTTTCGGTGCTACGACACAATGCTACGGATGACGGCAGAACGCGGAGGCGAGCGGACCTGCGCGCCGCAATTCGCTCGAACGCAAGGCGATCACGACGCCGAGTTCAGACAGGCATCGAAGTCGCAGCGAAATCGCCCAGCGCACCGTGGGAAGAATTTAATATCAGGTAGGCTGAGAATACAAGCGTTAACCGTTCGGTGAAAACACCTATAGGGCGGCGCGTGAAAGTTAGCCGCGCAAATTGCGCACGAACGTTTCGAGGTGGGTTTGCACGCTGGTCGCGGTGTCGATGCCGATGTCGTCGAGCATCTGCTTTTCGATCGTCTTGACCGCCTGCTCGCATTCGCGCAGCACCGCGCGTCCCTCGTCGGTCAGTTTCAGCAGCACGATGCGCCCGTGCGTCGGGTCCGGCTCGCGACTTATCCAGTTGCGGTTCGCCATTGCGTTCATCACCTCATTGGCCGATTGCGGCGTGATGAAAGAGCGTTCGGCGAGCTGTGCATTGGACGCCTGGCCGTTCGCTTCAAGCACCGACAGCGCGGTGAACTGCGCCAGCGTAAGGCCGAGCGGCGCGAGCGCTTCGCTCATGCGGCGCCGCAGGATGCGATCGAGGCTGCCGATCACATAGGTCAGGCGCAGGTTCGAACGACGGCTGCGAGTGGCGCCGGCTTCGGCGGACGGCTTCTGATTCTTGTTCATGGTGTACCGGGTGACGGGTCTAGTCCGCATCTTAGCGCGCCGCGCGCCGGGTGCCGTAAGGGTCCGGCGGTGCCCTGCCATCGGCCGCGCGTGGCCGTATACAATTCGGCAGCGCCCGATCCCCGCGGGCTTTCACCCGCCTATTTGCCAACCAGTCCAACCCATGCCGAATCCGACCCGGGCCTTTCTTCTCGGCCCGCTCCTGAAGGGCGTTTCACGCTCCTTCTATCTGACGCTGCGTGTGCTGCCCATCGGCATGCGCGATCCGATCGGCCTTGCGTATCTGCTCGCGCGCGCGGCCGATACGATTGCGGACACCTCGCTGATTGCTCCGGGTCGACGCCTCGAATTGCTGCTCGCACTGCGCGATCAGGTCAATGGCGTGGCCGTCGACAGCGCGCCGTTCCACCGTATCGCCGCGGAGGTCGCGGGTCAGCAGTCGCAGTCGGATGAAAAGCTGCTGCTCGAATCGTTGAGCCCCGCGCTCGACGTGCTCGCGCAACTGAGCGAGTCAGACCGCCACGCGGTGCGCGCGATCGTCACGACGCTGACCGAGGGCATGGAATTCGATCTGCGCACGTTCCCGGACGAGCGCTCCGGCCAGCTCGCGGCGCTGCGCGAATACGACGAACTCGATCGCTATACCTATCTGGTCGCGGGCTGCGTGGGCGAGTTCTGGACCACGATGACTTACGCGCACATGCCGGGCACGCTGAAAGAACGACCCGACACGATGAAGCAGCGTGGCGTGCGTTTCGGCAAGGCGTTGCAGATGACCAACGTGCTGCGCGATTGCGGAAAGGACTTGCGCATCGGCCGCTGCTATCTGCCGCAGAGCATGCTCGAAGGCCACGGTCTGAGCGCGCGCGATCTGCTGCAACCGGCCAATTCGATGCGCGCGCGGCCGCTGCTCGTCGAACTTCTGCGCAAGACGCTCGATCATTTCCGCGCGGCGCTCGACTATACGCTTGCGATTCCGGCGAGCGCCGTGCGCCTGCGGCTCGCCTGCCTGTGGCCGATCCTGATCGGCCTCGACACCCTGCTGCTGCTCGCGGATAACGACGCGTGGCTCGATCCGGCGAAAGTATCGAAGGTGACGCGCCGTGACGTGTATCGGATCATTGCGTCGTCGCTGCTGCTGGTGCCGTCGAATGCGCTGGTGCGCAATGCGATCAATAGCCGCATCGCGCGGATCGAAACGCGACTGTAGGCGTAAACGCCTACGCTTGCACGCACGTCTGTGCGCATCGAATAAAACTGAATCGCTTCAAGGCACTACGAAACACCCGAAGTACCAGCTATTTATTCTGGATGATTGAATCGTCAACAATCGGGAAAGCCCTAGGCCACTGCGTTCGCGCTTCGCGTTAGTCTTTTCGAAAAGGAGGCGACCTATGCGACAAGCGTTCAATATTGCGTTGGTGCTTTTGCTTGGCTATTTGATGGCGGATCGTGCGTTGATGCGTGCGCAGGCGGGCGAGGTCGGCACGATTACGTGTCACCAGGGCGCGGCGCTCGTCAAATCGGACGCGTTGAAAAAGGGCTTTGGTGACGCTGGCGCGAGCGCGCAGAGCGAGAGCTTCCTGTCGAGTTGCCTCGTGACCGGGCGCGGCCAGGTCGGCGATCTGATCGCGCGCGACTGAGCGCCGGCAGCTGAGGATTCGTCGCGGCGCACGCAGAGCGCCGCGAAAAAGCGCCCAGACCGTGAAGGCCTGGGCGAAGTCATCGGGAGTCCGATGACGGAGGTAACCACATATGAACTGGCCCGCGCTCGGAAATACCCGAGCTGCGGGCCAGTTCATTTGAATCGGGGTGCGCGTCGCAAGGACGCGCTACTCGGAAGGGCTAGCGGTTCGTGTCGCCGTAAGGCTTCGTGGCGACACAGCTATCGAGCTTGACGAACCGCCTGCTGCCAACCGCTTACTGACCGAAGTAGACCGACTTCGGGCCAGTCGTCGGAGCCGGATGGCTCGTTTGCGACGTACCGCTCACCACACCACCGAAGCCAGTAGCGGCCTGGCCGACGCCGTTTTGCGCGTCGACGCGGGCTTGCGCTGCCTGGATGTCAGCCGGGTAGTGCGGGTCGGCGTGACCAGGTTGATAGCCGGCCTTTTCCAGTTGGACCAGTTCGGCGCGCACCTGGGCGCGGGTCACGGGCTGGTTGGCTTGTGCGAAAGCAGCGACCGGGGCGGCGACAGCGACGGCGATGACAACGGCTTGAATCAGCGATTTCATGATATTTACCTCCAGTTCAGGGTTTTATCTTGCTGCGAACTTGCTTGTTCGTAGTCAGTGATTGCATTGTAAATAGGCGAACTGGACGGAGTAAGTCGTGATACAGGTAATGTTTGTTGCGAAAAATGATATAAAACGACGGAACTTTTAGGGTTAACGCGTAAGCGTTTTGTGCGCTGCCGCCGCTATGCGGCGTGCTATTTCTGCGCGACCGGACTGACGTCAGAGGCCGTAGCCTTCGCATCGTTTCGCGTGATGGCCGACGTCGTGCCTCCGACCGATTGCCGCAAGCGCGTGAACGCCTGGCTCGTGCGCGCATCGCGCTGGTCGCGTGCGTCGTAGAAGTCCTTGCTGAGCCATTGGCCGAGACTCATCATCAGCGAGCCCAACGCGCTCTTGAAACGCACCCATGCGTTGCCGGTGCGCGCCAGTTGCGCGGCCGCCTCGACCGCCTCGGCGGCGAGCCGATCCAGTTCCGCGTGCAGAAAGTCGGCGAAATGATGCAGGCCATGCTGGTTGCCATTCGACGATTTGCGCTCCAGCTCGACGTGCTCCGCAATCAACGATTGATTGGGCACGCGAATAAACGGCGGCGTATCGGTTCTCACGCCGTCGCCTCGGCGAATCGCCACGCCGAGATTGGCGGATGCCGCGGTGCGCTTGCCGAGCGGTGGCATTTGCCACTTGTCGCACAGGTACTTCAGCAGGCTGCAATGATCGAATCGTTCTTTGCACACGTCGGCTTTGCACCACGGTGACACGAGGATCGCGGGAACGCGTACGCCCAGTCGTTTGAAATCGAAGCTCGTGGTGTGGTCGTCGGGTGCGACCGCATCGGCCGGCGGCGATACGTGGTCGTAGAAACCGCCGTGCTCATCGTAGAGGATCACCAGCAAGGTGCGCTCCCACAGCGCCTGATTCGAGCGCAGCGCATTGTAGGTATCCGCTATCAGCTTCTCCGCCTTCATGATGTTGTGCGGCGGATGATCGTCGTTTTGCGCTTCGCCGAAGTACTTCGGCTCGATCAGCACGAATTGCGGAAATTGACTGGCAGGTCCCGCCGCGTCCTCGAAGAACTTATCGAAAGAGCGGTAATTCGCGAGGTTTTCCGCGCGTCGCTGGTTCTTCAGCAGCAGCGAAGCGGGAAAGTCGTAGAAATAGACGCTCCAGGTTTTGCGCGCGGCGTTCAGCCGATCGAAGATCGTGTCCTGGTCCTGCTCGGTGTACCAGTGCGGCTCGAGCCCGTCGAGTCCCGAAGGCATTCCGATCTCGCCTTTCGAGGTACCTGTCAGCGCGAAAAAACGGTTGGGCCACGTCGGCCCAGGCAATGACGAGAACCACTGGTCGCACACGGTGAATTGCGAACCGAGCGTGTGCAGCGCAGGCAGAAAGCCAAGCGGGTAGTAGCCCATCACGTCTTGCCGCGCGGCGAGGCTGCTCTTCGGGTAGTCGTTCACGAACGAACGCACGAAACCGCTGTTGTCGGCGGCGATCTGTTCCATCACGGCCTTGTGCTCGTGATTCGGATCGTGCTTCATCTGCCGCTCGCGCGTCTCAAGCGGAAAGAAGGTGTGGCCTTGACCGTCCGCGTTCGATTTGCCGGCCGCGTTGCGTACACCGTCCAGTTTGTCGTGCACGGCGTCGAGGCAACCGAGCATCTGGTCGAATGAGTGATTCTCCATCAGGAGCAGCACGACGTGTTCGATCGGATCGTTCTGCGCGTTCTGCTCGACGTCACTCATCTTGTATCGCTCCACTCGGCACGGGATGGACTTCGCGATGCCAACTTAGCGCAAAACGCGTGCTGGCGAAAGAGCTTCGCTTTCAAACGGACCTGCACGCGACGCCCAGCGCATTACGTCGCGTGCATGATTCGCTCAACGTAGCATCGACTCAGCTGCCGCCCGAGAAGATCGGACCTTGCCCGCCCGGCGCGAACGACGGGAAGTGGTCGCCGGAAGGCGCGGCCGCCGCCTGTGCCGGCGAGCCGGATTGCAGCGCCGGTTCGCGCAACGTCAACGCGCTGTCCGGCGTGATCGGCACGCTCGGCTTCGCGAGCAGCTCGGTCTTGCGCATCGAGCCGACCGACGTGCCGAAGTAATAGCCGATGATGCTGATCCACGCGGTCCCCAACGCGCCGACGATCACGTTGACGAGATCCTTGTTGGTGCCCGGCAGAGGCTGGAACGCCATCAGCAGCAGAATGCCGAAGAAGCCGGTGGTGACCGCCATCGCGAGCACCTTCGGGACCCAGTCGCGATTGGCGACGCCCATCGCGCGTGCGTTCGCGATGTCGCTCGCGATGATGCGGGTCATGTCGCTATCGCGCGCGAGGCTCGACTGCGCGGCCGTCACCATCAACTGCTGCAATTGCAGCGAATTCGCGCTTTCGGCCTGACGGATCTTTTCGAGCGCGCCGGGATCGTTCAACGCGGGCTCCACATAGGCTGGATCGCTCGGCGTGCCGAGCGCGTGGGAGATGATCGCGGCGGCGGCGGTCACGCCGACGTCGACCCGACCACCGACGAGCCCGGCGAGAAGCGGGGCGGTGCTGCCGATGTTCGTCGCTACTTTTGTCCAGTCCATCATGCTGCTCCCAGGAGAAGGTTGGCTGCCATACGTTCGATCCAGCCGCGACTAAAATTCGGCCACGAATGCAGGTTCCTCAGATACCGCAGTCGATACGCGGCGAAGCGCATCACGAACTTCATCGGGTCGACGCTCTTGACCGCATCGAGCGTGTCGCGGCCGAACTTGCCGTCTTCCTTCGCGCCGGACGCTTTCTGCATCCACAGCACGACGAGGCCGCCGTTGTAGTTCGCGTCGAAAATCTGGAAGGCCACACGCGGATCGAGTTCGTCGAGATGCAGCGGATCCCAGTACCTGCGTTTGGCGATCTGTTGGGCGGTATCGAGCGGCAGGTCCTTCATCGCGCCGGTATAGCCCTCGCTGCGCGCGACCCGCGCGGTTACGCCCCACATCGTTTCGCCGCCAGGATCGGCCGGATTGAAGCTGTAACCGCCTTCGTTCCCGATCAAGGCTTTGAATGCTTCTTCGAAGCTGTCCATCGAACTGCCCCCTCTTCGGCTGTGTTGACAACTGAAATGACGCGTGCCCCCGGCTCAGGCCGCTTGCATCGGATGTCCTGCAGCATCGCGTAGCGTATCGAGCGATGCCCGAAGCGGATACGACGTGATTGGATGCGAAACGGGTTTGACGTGCAGCTCGGGCCTCGATGTCTGGGTGTCGTCTTCGTCCGGCGACGCGTCCACCGAGCGCGCAAGATCGCGTTCGCGCGCGGACAGCGTGCCGGCGTCGAGCTGCAGTGCCTGCGCGTATTTGCGTGCGGCTTCGCGCAGATCGCCTTTGTGTTCAAGCGCGCGGCCCCATTCCACGTAGGACGGCGCGAGATCGGGACGCAACGCGACGGCATGCGACAGTTTGTCGATCGCCTCGTCGTAGTTGCCGGTCTTGACGAGCGCCTCGGCCCAGTCGTGCAGCGTGTCGACGGAATCGGGATTCATCTCGGCGGCCCGCCTGAACGCATCGAGTGCTTCGCGATCGTGCGTCCTGGAATGCAACAGCACATCGCCGAGCAGCCGCAGGTTTTCAGCGGTGCGCGACTTTTCGTTCGCGCCGGCCCGCAGTTCCTTCAGCGCATCGTCGATGCGGTTCTGCTGTTCGAGCGCGATGCCGAGACCCGCGCGCAGCACAGCAGAATGCTTGTACCGGGTCAGCGCTTCGCGGATCTGCTGTTCGGCTTCTTTCGAGCGCTGCTGACTGTCGAGCAACCACGCCTTGCCCGCGACTGCCCATTGGGCTTGCTCGGATGAGGGCAGCGCGAGGACTTCGTCATAGATCCCGACGATCTCGCGATAGTCGCATTGCGCGAGCGAACATTTGGTCTTTTGCACCTGCGTGAACAGATGGCTGGCGAGGATGTTGGGTTCGGCGAGGCGCATCGCCATGACCGCGATGTCGTGCACGAACTTGTCGAGGTCGCGCCCTTCGAACGGCACCGTGCTTTCGCGGCCGTTGAACGGGCCGTGTTCTATCTGCACGTGCGCGATATAAGAATCCGCGCTGCTATTCGTCTTCGTGATGCCGACGTGCACGGCGACATCGTCGAGCTGCAGCACGCCTTTGATGAAGCGCACCGTCGTCGCGTACGACATCTCCTGCCCCGGAATCTGAATGTCCTGCTGCGCGTCGTTGCCGGTCATCGTGTCGTGCGGAATCGAATCGGCGTCCTGGCCGATTTCCTTCATCGCCGACATGATCCGCTCCGCAAGAAAGCTCGACGTATAGCCACGCTCGGTCAACGTTTGCGGCGTCTCGACCTGCGGCACCAGCAATTGACGCGTGAGCACGCCGCGCACGACGAGGCAGACGAAACCGATCGTCAGTATCACCAACAACCAGGGCAACACGTACGGCCAGAGCCGCTTCGGTCCGCGGCCGATCACTCCGGCGGTGTGCAAGCCGAACAGCACGAATCCGCTCGAATCACGACGATGGCGGCGATTCGCACCGCTGGCGCGCATGAAAGGGCCGCTGTACCCGTTGGTTGACCGACGTTGACTCTGTGCAATCGACATGGCTCACCTCGTTTCGATCCGCGATCGATGTTGGCGATCGCCTGACTTGCGCGGTGGTAAGCATCGAATGTGCCATAGCGCACTGAACGGGCTGGTAGCCGGCTGTTGGCTGCTGGTGGGGGGATTGAAAGAAAGAAGTGTTGCGAGGAAGCCAACGAATCGTGAAAAACAGTTCGTTGGCGGGAAACAGGACGTGCGTCAGCAAATAAAAATGCCGCTCAGTCCGGAAGACTGAGCGGCATTCGTGAAGAGCGCTTCTTTGTGGCGACTTGCGTCGCCGCGGCTCAGACCGAGCTCGGCCGCCACTTCAACAATCGATTCTCCACCGCGGTCAACAGATAGTCGGCGGCGAGCGCCACCACCGCCAGCACGATCATCGCCGCGAACACGCCGGCCGCATTGAACGCGCCCTGCGCGGTGGAGATCAGCAAGCCGATGCCCTGCTTCGAGCCGAGAAACTCGCCGACCACCGCGCCGACCAGCGCGAAGCCGAAGCTCACGTGCAGGCTCGCGAGAATCCAGCTCAGCGCCGACGGAATCACGACCGAGGTCGTCACCTGGCGGCGCGACGCGCCGAGGATCTGCGCATTCGCGATCATGTAGCGATCCGCTTCGCGCACGCCCTGGAACGCGTTGGCGAACACGACGAAGAACACCATCACGACCGCGAGCGCGACTTTCGACGCCATGCCGAGCCCGAGCGCGATCACGAACACCGAGCCCAGCACGACGCGCGGAATCGAGTTGGCGATCTTGATGTAGAGGCTGAACACGTCGGAGAGCAGCTTGTTGCGGCCGAGCACGATGCCGCAGAAGATGCCCGCGACCGACCCGATGATGAAGCCGAGGCCCGTCTCTTCGAGCGTGACCCACACCTGCGTGAGCAACGGCCCTTGCGACGTGCCGTTCACGAACCAGTCGACGATCTGTTCGAAGATCGCGCTCGGCATCGAGAAGAAGAACGGGTCGATCCACTTCAGCCGCGCGGACAATTCCCAGCCGCCGAGCACGGCCACGAGCACGAGAATGCGCAGCGAAACCACCAGAACCTGGCGCTGGCGAATCTTCTTTTGCGCGATGCGCTCGACCTGAGCGAGCGACGCGGGGTCGATGCCCGAGGGCATCATCTGTTGCGAGGGTGTAGACATGTTTGCCGTTCCTTGATTAACCGATCTGCACTTCTTCGCGCAGGTCATGCCAGATATCGCGCGAAATTTCGATGAAACGGGAGTCGTAGCGGATCTCCGACGTGACACGCGGTCGCGGCAGATCGATTTCGTAGACTTTCTTCAGCGTGGCGGGGCGCGCGGTCAGCACGAACACGCGGTCGGCGAGCGCAATCGCTTCTTCGAGGTCGTGCGTGACGAACACGACCGAGCCGGCGCCGCCCCACAATTGCAGCAGTTCGTCCTGCATCAACGTGCGCGTCTGCATGTCGAGCGCCGAGAACGGCTCGTCCATCAGCAGGATTTCCGGCTTGTTGATGAACGTCTGCGCAAGCGCGACGCGCTTGCGCATGCCGCCGGACAGTTGATGCGGATAGTGCTTGCCGAACTTGTCGAGACCCACGCGGCGCAGCCATTCGTTCGCTTCATCGTAAGCGGCCGATTTCGACCGGCCCCGATAGAGCGGACCGGCCGCGACGTTGTCGAGCACCGAGCGCCACGGAAACACCGCATCGGCCTGGAACACGAAGCCGATGCGCGGATCGATGCCGTCCACCGGCGCGCCCATCACGCGCACTTCGCCGGTGGTCGGCTTCAGCAAGCCGGTGATCATGCTGAGCGTAGTGGACTTGCCGCAGCCGGTCGGGCCGACCACCGCGACGAATTCGCCGCGTGCCACCGACATGCTGAAGTCGCGCAGCGCGATCGTGGCCTTGCCGTCCGGGGAAATGAAACGGCACGACACGTTGCGCAGTTCGATCGCTGGCGTCTCGCGTGACATAGGTTGATTCATCGGCGGGTGCCTCGTAGTTCTGTGAATATGAAAGAAGCGTTATTTCGACGCGGTCTTGACCGGCGCCGACACGTAGTCGTTGGTGTAGGTCTTGGCGAGATCGATATGCTTGCCCTTCACCGACGGATTGAACGCGGACAGCACCTTCAGCACCGTATCCGGACCGTCCGCGGGCATCTTGCCGTCCTTGGTGAACATCGGCAGCGACGCCTTCAGCGCGCCTACGTACAGGTCCTTGTTGTTGCCGTAGTAGTCCTTCGGCATCTGCGCGGCGATGTCCTCGGCGCTATGCGTCGCGATGAAGTTCAGCGTCTTCGCGAACGCATGCGAGAGCTTCGCGGCCTCGTCCTTGTGCGCCTCGGCCCACGCGCGCTGCACGTAGAAGCTCGAAGCGGGGTAGGTGCCGCCGAGCGCGGCGCGCGTGCCTTCGACGTTGCGCATGTCGACCAGCACCTTCGCATCGCCGGTCTTCAGTAGTTGCGAGACGGTCGGCTCCGTGGTCATGCCGGCGTCGATGCGGCCTTGCTTGACGGCGGCGATGAAGCTGTTGTCCGCGCCCACCGGCAACATCGTGTATTGCGTCGACGGCACACCCGCGCGCTGCGCGAGATACTGCGTGAGGAAGCTGGTCGACGAACCGAGGCCGGTCACGCCGAGCGTCTTGCCCTTGACGTCGGCCATGCTCTTGAGCGAATCGGCCGCCTTGGTCGAGACCATCTCGACTTCGCCCGGCACCTGGCCGAACACGACCAGCGCCTGCACTTCCTTGCCCTTGCTCTGCAGATCGATCGTGTGATCGTAGAAGCCGACCACGCCTTGCACCGCGCCCGCGAGCAGTTCGTTCTCCGCATCGACACCGGCCGGCTGCGACAGGATCTCGACGTCGAGGCCTTCGTCCTTGAAATAGCCGAGCTGCTCGGTAAGCTTGGCCGGCAGATAGATGATCTTGGTGGCGCCGCCGACCATGATCGTGATCTTCTCGGCGTGAGCGGCGGCCGAAGCGGCGGCAAGGGCGAACGCAACACCTGAAACGGCGGCAATCTGGCGCAAGGTACGCATGAGGCAGTCTCCTTAGGTTGGTCGCCGCGACCGTGGTGCGCGGCGCTTTTCTGGGTCAATGGCGGCGATTATAGAAATGCGAAACCTTCTGCGAGCTTTCGGGGTTTGGCGCAAATCATGGGTGTTAACCCGAAAGTTCGCCCAAACTGTGCGGGAATCCCTGCTGCGCTCGCCGCGGCCACGGGACGTATGCGGCAAACCACACGGCACGCGCGCAGACCCCTTGTTTTAAGGCACAATCGACGGCCTGACTTTTGCCGTTGCCGCCATGAAGCTGCTGCTGATCGAAGACAACCCCACGCTTGCGCACTGGCTCGCGAAGATGCTGGAGCAGGAAGCCTTCGCGCTCGACGCCGTGCAGGACGGCGACGAAGCCGACCGCCTGCTGCGCACCAATCACTACGACGTGATCCTGCTCGACCTGAACCTGCCGAAGCTGTCGGGCAAGAATGTGCTGCGCCGGCTGCGTCAGCGCGGCGACGCGACGCCCGTGCTGATCCTCACGGCGAGCGGCTCCATCGACGAGAAGGTGGAACTGCTCGGCGCCGGCGCTGACGACTACCTGGTGAAGCCGTTCGAAGTGCGCGAGCTGATCGCGCGCATCAAGGTGGCGATTCGCCGGCAGTCGCCGTCGAAAGCGGGCGAGGTGGTGTGCGGCGACCTGTCGTTCGACATCGACACGCGCCAGTTCACGCTGAAGGGCGCGCCGCTGAACGTGACGCCGCGCGAGCGTTCGGTGCTCGAAGCGCTGATCCTGCGCCTCGGCAAGACGGTGACGAAGCCGGCGCTCGTCGACGCGATCTTCACGCTCGCCGACGAGCCGAGCGAGGACGCCGTCGAGATCTACATTTCACGTCTGCGCAAGAAGCTCGACGGCAGCTCGGCCGCGATCGTCACGTTGCGCGGGCTTGGCTATCTGCTGCGCAAGCGGGAAGACGACCAGTAACGATGGCCAATAGCCTGCGCATCCGTCTGCTGTGGTGGCTGCTCGTGCCGCTTGCGCTCTATGTGTTCGTCACCGGCAAGACCGAGTACGACAACGCGCGGCGTACCGCGAATCTCGTGCAGGACAATCAGCTGGTCGCGTCGGCGCGGATGATCGCGGGCGAGATCGAATGGAGCGACGGCTTTCTACGCGTCGACGTGCCGCCCGCCGCGCTGGAAATTTTCGCGTCGCCCTATCGCGACCAGGTGTTCTATAGCGTGCGGGTCGACGATGGACGACTGCTCGCGGGTACGCCGGATTTTCCGCCGCGTCCGGCGCTGGCGCCCGACGTGCCGGACTCGTACTACACCAAGTTGCACGGTCAGCAGGTGCGCGCGGTCGACGTCGTGCGCCTCATGTACGACAACGGCGCGACGCGTCCCGTGCGCGTGACGGTCGGCAAGACCGTGCGCTCGCGCGATGCGATGACGCAACAGCTGTGGCGTCCGCAACTCGTGCGCCAGCTCGAAATGATCGCGCTGGCGGTCGCACTGGTTTGCATCGGGCTCACCTTCGAGTTGCGGCCCCTGATGAAGGTGAAAGACGAGGTGGCCGACCGCGATCCGATGCAGCTCGAACCGATTCGCGTCGAGCGTCTGCACACGGAATTGCGGCCCATCGTCGATGCGATCAATCAGTGCATCGCGCGGCTCGGCGTGCAGGTGGCCGCGCAGCGGCGCTTTATCGCCGACGCCGCGCATCAGTTGCGCACGCCGCTCACGCTGCTCGGCACGCAACTGCAGTTCGCGCGGCAGCAGGAAGGCCTCAATCCCGCACTCGACGAAGCGCTCGCCGCGATGCATCGAAGCAATCGCTCGATGGTCGGTCTCACCAACAAGCTGCTGTTGCTCGCCCAGGCCGAGGCCGCCGACAACTCGCAACTCGCCATGGAACGCGTCGATCTGGTGCCGCTCGCGATGGAGGTCGTCGAGGATCTCGGGCTGCTCGCGCAAGCGCGTGAAATCGATCTGGGCGCGGAATTGGACGGCGCGGCGCCGGTGCTAGGACATCGCGGCCTGTTGCAGGCACTGATCGCGAATCTCGCCGAGAACGCGATTCGCTATACGGGCAGCGGCGGTCACGTGACCGTTGCCGTGCGTGCGGATGCCGAGGCCAGGACGGTTACGGTCCGCGTGACCGACAACGGCCCCGGCATCCCGGCCGAATCGCGCAGCCGCGTGTTCGAGCCGTTCTTTCGTGCGTCGACGGATACCGAGGGCACGGGCCTGGGTCTTGCGATCGTGCGCGAAATCGCGGACGCGCATCACGGCGAGATCGCGCTGAAGGCGGGCGAGGGCGGCAAGGGCGTGGATATCGCCGTGACGTTTCCGCGTGCGACGCCAAAGTGATCGGGACAAACCCGAGGTTTGCGCCAGATGCGCAGCACTGAAAGCATCGGGAAGGGTTTGCCCCTTCAGAATCACGGGCAGGCGACCCGCGCGGCGCCCAGAAGCAGGATAACGGAGACACCCGCAATGAAGCTTTCCCCGACGCGTTTCTCGCGCGCGGCCTATGCCGCCGTCGCGGCGTCGCTCGCGCTGTGCGCGCTCGCGAGAGTCGCGACGCCGGCGCAAGCCGCCGAGCCGGAGAAACTCGCGATCATGGTGGGCGGCACCAACAAGCTCATTTATCTGCCGGCGCGTCTTGCCGAACAGCTCGGCTATTTCAAGGCGGAAGGGCTCGACGTTGAACTGCTGTCGCAGCCGACTGGAATCGATGGCGAAAACGAAATGCTCGCCGGCGCGGTCCAGGGCGTGGTCGGTTTCTACGATCACACCATCGATCTGCAGACCCGCGGCAAGGAAGTGAAGACGATCGTCGTGTTCAGCCAGGTGCCCGGTGAAGTGCAACTGGTCGGGGCGAAATCGGCCGATTCGATCCGGAGCATGGCCGACGTGCGCGGTAAAACGCTCGGCGTGACCGGGCTCGGCTCCTCGACGAGTTTTCTCACGCAATACCTCGCGCAGCGCGCGGGCGTGCCGGCCACGCAATACACGCTGCTGCCGGTCGGCGCGGATAGCAGTTTCATCGCGGCGATGCGGCAAGGACGCATTCACGCGGGTATGACGACCGAGCCGACCGTCACTCAGCTATTGAAAGCGGGCGATGCCAAAGTGCTCGTCGACATGCGCAATGTCGACGGCACGCGCGCCGCGCTCGGGGGCACGTACCCGGCGTCGAGTCTCTATGTGCAAACCACGTGGCTAGACGCGCATACCGACGAGGCCGCGAGACTCGCGCGCGCATTCGTGAAAACGCTGCGCTATATGCAAACCCACAGCGCGCAACAGATCGCCGCGCAGATGCCACCAGAAGACATCGGCAATGACAGGGCGCTGTATATCAGCGCGTTGCAGGCCTCGCTGCCGATGTACACCGTCGACGGCAAGATGCCCGCCGACGGTCCGCAGACGGTGCTGAAGGTACTGTCGAGTTTCAATCCGGCGGTGAAGGGGCGGCATATCGATCTGTCGCGCACGTTTACCAATCAGTTCGTCAATGACGTGAAGCCTTGAAAGCGGGCTTACCGCTGAGCTTGCTTCGCGCACAAGAGGATCGGCACATCGTGTTTTCGGGCAGTTTGCGCGGACGCTTGCTGTTGTGGCTGCTGTTGCCGCTGGCGGCATTCGTATCCATTTCCGTCGTCATTTCATACCGTTTCGCGCAGAACACCGCGGACCTGGTTCAGGACAATGCGCTGCTTTCGTCGATGCGGATCATCGGCGAGGATATCGACTGGGACAACGGTTCGGTGTCGGTCCAGATTCCGCCGGCCGCGCTCGAACTGTTCGAATCGCCGGAGCAGGACTCGGTTTTCTATCGCGTCGAGGCAAGCGGCCATCGTTTGCTCGCAGGCACCCCCGACTTGCCGCTGCCGCCGCATGTGAGCGACAGACCCACGCTCTATTCCACCCATTTCGCCGATGGCCAGGCGGCGCGCGCGGTCGCGTACGTGCGGCAGCTCTACGATTCGGGACATACCGAGGAAGTGATCGTCACGGTGGCGAAGACGGAGGGCTCGCGCGATGCGATGGTGTGGCGTCTGCTGCGGCCGCAATTGTCCGGCGAAGTCCTGACGCTGGTACTGGCGATGGTGTTCGTCTACCTCGGCCTGACCTTCGAACTGCTGCCGCTGATGAAGGTGAAGGACGACGTCGCCGATCGCAATGCGTCGCAACTCGAACCGATTCGCGTCGCGCGTCTGCATGTCGAGCTGAGGCCGATCGTCGAGGCGATCAACCAGTGCATCGCGCGAATGGGCCAGCAGGCGGCGACGCAGCGCCAATTCATCTCCGATGCCGCGCATCAGTTGCGCACGCCGCTCGCGCTGCTGCTCGCGCAGATCCAGTTCGCGAGGCAGCGCGATAACCGCGACGCCCCGCTTGCCGAAGCGCTAGCGGGCATGCACAAGAGCAGCCGCAAGCTGACCACGCTGACCAACAAACTGTTGTTGCTCGCGCAGGCCGAGTCGGCGGCGCCGCTGAACGCACGCGAGCGGATCGATCTGAGCGCGCTGATTGCGGGCGTGCTGGAGGAGTTGATCGCGTTTGCCCAGTCGCGGGAAATCGATCTGGGCGCGGAGCTGGAAGACGGCCTGTGCGTGACCGGCGACGAAGCGTTGACCGCGGCGCTGGTGACGAATCTGGTGGACAACGCGCTGCGCTATACGCAGGCGGGCGGTCGCGTCACGGTAGAAACGCAGCGGCGCGACGCGATGGCGATCGTGCGTGTGATCGACAACGGACCCGGCATCAAGGCCGATGCACGCGAACGCGTGTTCGAGCGCTTCTATCGCGCGTCGAGTCATGCGGAAGGGACGGGGCTCGGCTTGCCGATCGTGCGCGAGATTGCGCATCGCCAGGGCGGCAGCGTGACGCTCGAATCGAATCAAGGTGGCGCGGGCCTCGTCGCGACCGTCGAGATGCGCTTATGGACCGGCGCGACCTGACGCCGCGCGACCCGCAAAAGAGAGGATGACGATGAAACTGCTGCTCGTGGAAGACGACGCCGACCTCGCGCGCTGGGTGATGAACCTGATGCAGGTCGAGCAATTCGCGATCGACTGGGCGCAGAACGGGGAATGCGCGGAGACGCTGCTCGGTCTGCAATGCTATGACGCGGTGTTGCTCGATCTGCGTCTGCCCGGCATAAGCGGCAAGGAGGTGCTCGCGAAGTTGCGCCGCAAGCGCGACAACGTGCCGGTACTGATGCTGACCGCGAATGGCTCGACAGACGACAAGGTGGCCTGTTTTTCGGCCGGTGCCGACGATTATGTCGTCAAGCCCTTCGATGCGCGCGAACTGGTGGCGCGTATCAAGGCACTGATTCGCCGTCAGGCCGCGGGAGACAGAGGACAGTCGACCGAATGCGGCGATCTGCGCTATCTGTTCGATTCCCGCGAATTCGTGCTGCGCGACGAACGCATGCCGTTGCGCCGCCGCGAACACGCGATTCTCGAAGCGCTGATATTGAAGCAGGGCAAGACCGTTTCCAAAGCCACGCTGATAGACAAAATCTTCGCGCTCGACGAAGAGCCGAGCGCGGACGCGATCGATATCTATATTCACCGGCTGCGCAAGCATCTCGCGGCATCGACCGCGAAAATCATGACGCTGCGTGGACTCGGCTATATCTTGCGCGAAGAAGAATCGCACGAAGCATTTGCGTCGCCCTAAAGAACCAGCTGGAATTGACGACGGGTATTCGCACGCGGTTCTGAGTTGCGGGGCGGCTTGCGAGTATTTCAATGCTGAAAAGACCGCCGCCGGTTTAGCGCGGCGGTCTTTTTTTATGCGGCCTGATGGCTGGCGTGGTTAGCCGGCCTTGGCCGCAGTCTCCTTGGCGAGCAGGCGTTGAGCCTGATGATCGCCGTTTGCCGCTTCCTGTGCGGTTTGAACCGAGGTTTCGCTGGCTTCCGCGAGCAGGGCGCGCGCCGCGCTGCTGATGCTGACGGTGTATGACGACGACGTGGTGCCGCTCGTCGATCCTGTTGATGATGAACTGCTCGTGCTGGATGTAGGCACCGTCGATGTCGATGCCGCCGTCGAGCCGGAACTCGACGTGACAGCCGAGCCCACGGCCCCTGCCGTGGTTTGACCAACCGCCTGAATAGACATTATTTCTCCTGGTAAAAGACGAGTACTGCGTTCTGTCTATCGGCGTCGTTCAAGAGTGCTTGAGAACTATATTTTTCCTATTTTTCGCGGGCCTTAAGTGGTTGTTAAGGTTGTGACTCGTACGCTGCTTTAGCGATGAATCTCTTAAGATTTTGATAAGGTTGCGCAGGCGGTGGTTCTGGGCGTCAAGTCTGCGCTGCGAGTTCGTCGACCATCTCGCGCGCGGCCGTCTGCAGCTCTGGCACATAGCGCCGCTTCGCTTCCGCGAGCGATACCGCGCGCGACAGAAACACCACGTTCAAGCTCGCGAGCACCCGTTCCTCGAACACGATCGCGACGGCGACCGCGCCGATCTTCCCCTGGTCCACCCAGTCGCCGTGATTCGAGCCGAACCCATCCGCGCGCACGCGTCGCACGAGGCTGCGGATCAACGCGTCGTTCGAGGCGAGCGCCTTCTGCTCCTCGCCGCCCCCGCCCGCGCGCAGCAGATCGAGAATGTCCTCGCGCTCCTCGTCGGGGCACATCGCGAAGTACGCGCGGCCCGCCGCGGTCAGCAGGATCGGCAGACGGCGACCGACCATCGCGCGATGAAACGACAGCGGACTGAAGCGGTGCGTGGTCTCGCGGATGATCATCGCGTCGCCGTCGGGCGTGGTCAGGTCCGACGGCCACGCGACGCGTTGCAGCAGACGCCCCATGACCGGCGGCGCGATGGTCGCGATACGTTCGTCGTCGGTAAAGCCTTCGCTCAGCGCGCGCACCTTCAGCGTGAGCCGGAAGCTGTCGTCCGATTCGCTGCGCCGTACGAAGCCTTCCTCCATCAACGTCTCGAGCAGCCGCCGCGCGGTGGTGCGATGCAGGCCGGTCAGATCGCTGATCTGCTGGCTCGTCGCGCGCCCGCTGTCCATCGAGTTGAGGGCTTGCAGTACCTGCAAGCCGCGCGACAGACCTCGCACATTCGTGTATTTGGTCACTTAAAACCCCAATCAAATCAACCATGTGCATTCTATGCACAATTTCCAGATTTTGTTGAGCGGGCAGGTGGCCGGTCCTAGACTGCCAACAAATCAACGAATTCCTGGAGACGCAAGCTGTTGTCCGCAGGCGATTGTTTCGCTCTCGCGACAGCCGGTTCCCGCCGCCGCGCTCCTTGAAGATCTCGACCCAGTCAAGCGGGTCGACATACGGAGACGACATGCCCCCCTCGCTCGATACCGTGGCCGCGCCAGGCCACAACGGAACCGTCACCACCGACGTCGCCATCATCGGCGCCGGCCCGGTGGGATTGATGATCGCCAACTATCTCGGCCTGCAGGGCGTGCGCGTCGTGCTGATCGAAAAGCTCGACAAGATCATCGACTATCCGCGCGCAATTGGTCTGGATGACGAAGCACTGCGCGTGTTCCAGTCCGTCGGTCTCGCCGATGCATTGCTGCCGCACACGACCCCCGATCACTGGATGCGCTTCGTCACAGGTAACGGCCACTGCTTCGCATCGATCGAGCCGCGCACCGACGAATTCGGCTGGTCGCGCCGCAACGCATTCATCCAGCCGCTGGCCGACCGCGTGCTGTTCGACGGCCTGCAACGCTTCCCGCACGTCGAGGTGCTGTTCGGTCACACGGTCAACTCGTTCGCGCAGGACGGGAGCGGCGTCACGATCGAAGCGGAACACGCGCAGAGCGGCCGCCGCACGATCCGCGCGTCGTACATGGTCGGCGCGGACGGCGGCAACAGCTTCGTGCGCCGTGCGCTCGACGTGCCGTTCGAGGGGCGCACGAAGCCGAATCAGTGGATCGTCGTCGACGTGCGCAATGACCCGATCGGCTCGCCGCACGTGTACATGCATTGCGATCCGCGGCGCCCGTATGTGTCGGCCGCGTTGCCGCACGGGATTCGACGCTTCGAATTCATGGTGATGCCCGGCGAGACCGAGGAAGAACTGTCGAAACCGGAGAACATGGCCGCGCTGATCCGCAAGGTCGTCGCCGAGCCGGAGAAGGTCGACTACATCCGCAAGCGCGTCTATACGCACAACGCGCGGCTCGCGAGCAGCTTCCGCGTGAACCGCGTGCTGCTCGCCGGCGACGCCGCGCACATCATGCCGGTGTGGCAGGGCCAGGGCTACAACAGCGGTATTCGCGACGCGAGCAACCTCGGCTGGAAACTCGCGATGGTGGTCAAAGGCGTCGCCGGCGATGCGCTGCTCGATACCTACACCGCCGAGCGCCGTTCGCATGCACGCTCGATGATTCACCTGTCCGAAGTGGCGGGCGACATCTTCGCGCCGACGAGCCGCCTGGGCATCAAGTTTCGCGACGCGTTCGTGCGGACGTTCAACTGGTTTCCGGCGGTCAAGCGCTACTTCGTCGAAATGCGCTTCAAGCCGATGCCGCGCTACGAAAGCGGCGTCGTATTGCTTGCGCGCACGCCGCGCAAGCACGGCTGGCTCGCTCGCGTGCTCGACCGCTCGGGCCATTCGGCGCCGGGGCGACTGCTCGGTCTGATGAGCGAGAAGCGCGAGTCGCGGCTCGGCCGTCTCGTGTACGGACGCGACCCGCATTGTCATTCGCCGGTGGGCCGCATGTTCATTCAGCCGCGCGTGCGCACGGTGAGCCGCGAGGTCGTGCGACTCGACGATGTGCTCGGCAACCGCTTCGCGATCATCGGCTGGGGCGCCGAACCGACCTTCGGTTTGTCGGAGCAGGCGCGCGCGATCTGGCAGCGGCTCGGCGGCTGTTTCGTGGTCGCGAAACCGGACACGCAATTGTCTTTCCATGACGACGTGCCAGAAGACGTCATCGCGATCGGCGATGTGAACACGCGACTGAAGGACTGGTTTGCGCGAGTGCCGGAATCGGTGGTGCTGTTGCGTCCCGATCGTTTCGTCGCGGGCATGGGCTCGCCGCAGCAGGTGTCGCAACTCGTCTTCGAACTCGCGCGGAAGCTGGATCTCGATGCGGCGGCGCTTGCTGAGGTGGCGGGTTCCAGCAACGAAGCAGCGATCGCGCGCGATGCCGTCGCCACGTTCGCAACCGCTGCAACTGCCGGAGCCTGATATGCCGATGCTGCTCGAATGCCTATCGCACACGCCGTTGCACGGCTATTACGACCCCGCGCCCGAAGTCGTCGCGGAAGTGGAGCGCGTGCATGCGGCCGCGCGTGCGCGCGTCGTCGAGTTCGATCCCGAACTGGTCGTCGTGTTCGCGCCCGATCATTACAACGGTTTCTTCTATGACGTGATGCCGCCGTTTTGCATCGGTGCATCGGCGAGCGCGATCGGCGACTTCAAGAGCCTCGCCGGCCCGCTGGACGTACCGGCCGACACGGCGCTCGAACTTGCCGAAGCGGTGCTCGCGAGCGACGTCGACGTCGCGGTCTCGTACCGCATGCAGGTCGATCACGGCTGCGCGCAAGCACTGGAGATTCTGACCGGCGGACTCGATCGATATCCGGTCGTGCCGGTGTTCATCAATTCGGTGGCCGCGCCGATGGCTTCATGCCGCCGCGCGCGTTTGCTCGGTGATGCGCTGGGCCGAGCGCTGGCACGCTCGAATCGACGCGTGCTCGTGATCGGCTCCGGCGGCATCTCGCACGAGCCGCCGGTGCCGGAACTCGCGGGCGCGAGCAAGGAAGTCGCCGAGCGTCTGATCGCGGGCCGCAATCCGTCGGCCGAATCACGCGCGGCGCGCGAAGCACGCACGATTGCGGCGGCGCGCGCGTTCACCACGGGCGACAGCCGTCTGCATCCGCTCAATCCCGCATGGGATCGCGCGTTCCTGAAGCTGCTCGAAGACGGCGAGCTCACCGCGCTCGACGGTTTGACCAACAACGCGATCACGCGCGAGGCCGGCAAGTCCGCGCACGAAATCCGCACGTGGATCGCCGCGTTCGGCGCACTGAACGCGAGCGGCCCGTATCGCGCGTCGCTCGATTACTACCGTCCGATCCCCGAATGGATCGCGGGCTTCGGCGCGATGCATGCGCGAGCCGTGACGGCCCCCGTTTAACCGAATCAGGAACCCGCTATGAACACTCAAAGCAATGTCGACGCGCTGGCCCTGCGGCTGCGCGAATCGGAACGTACGCGCGTAACCATCGCGCCGTTGCGCGACGACGCGCGCTTCGTCGAACTAACGAACCCGGCCGACGCCGAGCAACTTGCGTACGCGGTGCAACAGGCCAACGTGGCCGCGCGCGTCGCGGCGGGCGAGCGCATCGTCGGCCGCAAGATCGGACTCACGTCGCCGGCGGTGCAGCGTCAACTCGGTGTCGACCAACCCGACTTCGGCGCGCTGTTCGCCTCGATGGCGTATGGCGACAGTCAGCCGATTCCGCTTGGCGAACTGATCCAGCCGAAGGTCGAAGCGGAGATCGCGCTCGTGCTCGAACACGATCTGCTGCACGAGCGCCACACGTACGCCGATCTGATCCGTGCAACCGCCTATGCGGTCGCAGCGATCGAGGTGGTGGACAGCCGCATCGAAGGCTGGAACATCCGCTTCGTCGATACCGTCGCGGATAACGCGTCGAGCGCGCGCTTCGTGCTCGGCAGCCGCCCGGTCCTGCTGCGCGATATCGACCTCGCGGAGAGCGTGATGACGCTATCGAAGGACAACGAAGTCTTGTCGCGCGGCAGTGGCGCCGCGTGTCTCGGCAATCCGCTGAATGCCGCCGCGTGGCTCGCGGATCGCATGGTCCGGCTCGGTACGCCGCTGCGTGCCGGCGACGTGCTGATGACGGGCGCGTTGGGCCCGATGGTCGCGGTCACGCAGCCGGGCACCTTCAGCGCGCAGATCGACGGTCTCGGCAGCGTCCGCGCGACATTCTCCGCATAAAGCAAGCACTCGCAAGCACTCGATTGGAGACACATATGGCAAGCGAAAAACTCAAGGCCGCGATCATCGGCTCGGGCAATATCGGCACCGATCTGATGATCAAGATCCTGCGTCACGGCAAGCATCTGGAAGTCGCCGCGATGGTCGGCATCGATCCGAACTCCGACGGCCTCGCGCGCGCCGCTCGGCTTGGCGTCGCGACGACGCATGAAGGCGTGGAAGGTCTTACGCGTCTGCCCGGGTTCGGCGACATCGACTTCGTATTCGACGCGACCTCGGCCGGCGCACACGTGAAGAACGAAGCGCTGTTGCGCAAGTTGAAGCCTTCGATTCGCGTGATCGATCTGACGCCGGCCGCGATCGGCCCGTACTGCGTGCCGGTCGTCAATCTCGACACGCATCTCGATGCGCTCAACGTGAACATGGTCACGTGCGGCGGTCAGGCGACGATCCCGATGGTCGCCGCCGTGTCGCGTGTGGCGAAGGTGCATTACGCGGAGATCGTCGCGTCGATCAGCAGCAAGTCGGCGGGCCCGGGCACGCGCGCGAACATCGACGAATTCACCGAGACGACTTCGAAAGCGATCGAAGTGGTGGGCGGCGCTGCGAAAGGCAAGGCGATCATCGTGCTCAACCCGGCCGAGCCGCCGGTGATGATGCGCGACACCGTGTATACGCTGTCCGATCTCGCCGATCGCGCGAAGGTCGAAGCGTCGATCGAGCAGATGGCCGCCGCGGTGCAGTCGTACGTACCCGGCTATCGCCTGAAGCAGAAGGTGCAGTTCGATGAAATCCCCGCGAGCGCGCCGCTGAACATTCCGGGTCTCGGCAAGTTCAGTGGTCTGAAGACGTCGATCTTCATCGAGGTCGAAGGCGCTGCGCACTATCTGCCCGCCTACGCGGGCAATCTCGACATCATGACTTCGGCCGCGCTTGCGACCGCCGAGCGCATGGCGCAGGCGCTCGTGCAGGCATCAGAGGCTTAAGGAGACTTTTCGCATGGACAAGAAACTGTATATCTCCGATGTGACGCTGCGCGACGGCAGCCACGCCATTCGTCATCAGTATTCGATTCAGAACGTGCAGGACATCGCGCGCGCATTGGACCGCGCGAAGGTGGACAGCATCGAGGTCGCGCACGGCGATGGCCTGCAAGGGTCGAGCTTCAACTACGGCTTCGGCGCGCATAGCGACCTCGAATGGATCGAAGCGGTGGCCGACGTCGTCGAGCACGCGCAGATCGCGACGCTGCTGTTGCCCGGTATCGGCACGATCCACGACCTGAAGGCCGCGTACCAGGCGGGCGCGCGCATCGTGCGTGTCGCCACGCATTGCACCGAGGCGGATATCTCGAAGCAGCATATCGAATACGCGCGCGAACTCGGCATGGACACCGTCGGCTTCCTGATGATGAGCCACATGACCACGCCGGAGAATCTCGCCGTCGAAGCGAAGAAGATGGAGAGCTACGGCGCGACCTGCATCTACGTGGTCGACTCGGGCGGCGCGCTGACGATGAACGACGTGCGCGACCGATTCCGCGCGGTGAAGGCCGTGCTGAAACCCGAAACGCAGACGGGCATGCACGCGCATCACAACCTGTCGCTCGGCGTGGCGAATTCGATGGTCGCGGTGGAAGAGGGCTGCGACCGCATCGATGCATCGCTCGCGGGCATGGGTGCGGGTGCCGGCAATGCACCGCTCGAGGTGTTCATCGCGGCGGCCGAGCGCATGGGCTGGAATCACGGCACTGATCTCTACACGCTGATGGACGCCGCCGACGACATCGTGCGTCCGCTGCAGGACCGGCCGGTTCGTGTGGACCGCGAAACGCTCGCGCTCGGCTATGCGGGTGTGTATTCGAGCTTCCTGCGTCATTCCGAAGTGGCCGCGAAGAAATACGGCCTGAAGACCGTCGACATTCTCGTCGAGCTGGGCAAGCGCCGCATGGTCGGCGGCCAGGAAGACATGATCGTCGACGTGGCGCTCGATCTCAAGCGCGCGCGTGCAACCGACGCAGCGGTTTCATGACCAGGACGCTGCGCGAAGGCACCGCATGCCGCGCGCGCAGCGTTCATTTCATCCAGCAAGGTCGCCGCAAGAGCGACGCTGATTCAATCTTGGAGACATTTATGCGGCAGTCAACGCAAGCAACGCAAACAACGCAGTCGACCAAACCTCTCGCCAGCGGCGCGCTGACGATCGGGCTCTGCCTGATCGTTGCGCTGCTCGAAGGCGTGGACCTGCAATCGACCGGCCTCGCGGCACCGCGCATGGCGCGCGAATTTCATCTCGCGGTCGCGCAGATGGGCTGGGCGTTCAGCGTCGGCGCATTCGGGCTCCTGCCAGGCGCCGCGATCGGAGGACGTCTGGCCGACCGGCTCGGGCGCAAGCGCGTGCTGATGTGGTCGGTTGCGCTGTTCGGGATCTTCTCGCTCGCGACCGCGCAGGTGTGGGATCTGAACAGCCTGCTCGCCGCGCGCTTTCTGACCGGCCTCGGTCTGGGCGCGGCGATGCCGAATCTGATCGCGCTGTGCTCGGAAGCGGCGCCGCCCCATCAGCGCAACACCGCGGTCGGCGCGATGTATTGCGGCATGCCGTTCGGCGCGGCGCTCGCGGCGGTGGTCGGCATCATTAGCCCGGGGGATGCGGGCTGGCGGCATATCTTCTATGTCGGCGGGTTCGGGCCGTTGCTGGTGCTGCCGCTGCTTGCGCTGTTCCTGCGCGAGTCGGCGCAGTTCGTCGCGGCGCGTGCAACCAGAGGCGCGCGGCGCGATGCGTCGGCGAGCGTGACGCGCGCGCTTTGGCAGGAAGGACGCGCGGGCACGACGATCGCGTTGTGGATCAGCTATCTGGGCACGCTGATCGTGCTGTATTTCCTGATCAACTGGCTGCCGTCGCTCGTGTTGACGCGCGGTCTGACGCGCGTGCAGTCGGGTGTCGTGCAGATGATGTTCAACATCGGCGGCGGCATCGGCGCGATCGTGATCGCCGGCATGATGGACCGGATGGGCCGGCGCCGCACGGTCGCGGGCATGTATGTCGGCGTCGTCGTTGCGCTGGGCGCGTTGCTGAGCGCGAACGGCGGCACCTCGATGGCGTGGGGCGGTCTGCTCGCCGGACTGTTCCTGGTGGGCGGCCAGTCGGTGCTGTACGCGCTGGCAAGCAGCCTGTACCCGACCGAGGTGCGTGGCACCGGCGTCGGCGCGGCCGTGGCGGTGGGCCGTCTCGGCTCGATCCTCGGACCGTTGATCGCGGGGCAACTGCTCGCGATCGGTCAGGGCGCAAGCGTGCTGCTCGGCGCGAGCATTCCGCTGATCGCGGTTGCCGCGGTTGGCGCATGGCTCGTCGTGAACCGCTCGACGCTTCGTTACACCGCGGCGGCTACGCAATAGTCTCGCAGCCCGAAAAATTGGGCGGGTCCGTCGTCGACGACGACCCGCGGTCACTTAACCCGTGAAACAAAGGAATTCGACATGAGCAACACCAACATGCAGGCAGCGGCGATCACCGAAGAAGCGACCAGCCGGTTCGTGCGCATCACCGAAGATGGCCGCGAGATGCAGCTTCACTACAACGATGTGGGGCAGGGCGCGGAAACGGTCGTGATGCTGCACGGCTCGGGACCGGGTGCGACCGGCTGGGCCAACTTCAATCGCAACGTCGAGCCGCTCGTCGCGGCTGGCTATCGCGTGATCCTGATGGACTGCCTCGGGTGGGGCAAGAGCGACCCGATCGTCTGCAAGGGCTCGCGCTCGGAACTCAACGGACGCAGCCTGAAGGCGCTGCTCGACGCGCTCGATATCGAACGTGTGCATATCATCGGCAACTCGATGGGCGGGCATAGCGCGGTCGCATTCGCGCTCGCCGAGCCGCAGCGCGTCGGCAAGCTGGTGCTGATGGGCGGCGGCACCGGCGGCCCGAGCCAGTTCGTGCCGATGCCGACCGAAGGCATCAAGTTGCTGCAGGGGCTGTACCGCAACCCGACCATCGAGAACCTGCAGCGCATGATGAGCGTCTTCGTGTTCGACACGAAGGCGTTGACCGAAGACCTGATGCAGGCGCGTCTTGCGAACATGCTGGCGCGCCGCGATCACCTCGAGAACTTCGTCGCGAGCCTCGCCGCGAATCCGAAGCAGTTCAACGACTACGGCCCGCGCCTTGGCGAAGTCACCGCGCCGACGCTCGTGATCTGGGGCCGCGATGATCGCTTCGTGCCGATGGACATCGGCTTACGGCTCGTTGCCGGGATGCCGAATGCGGATCTGCACGTGTTCGGCCGTTGCGGGCATTGGGCGCAGTGGGAGCACGCGGACAAGTTCAACCGGATGGTGGTCGAGTTTCTGGGACGCGAGGGGTAAGGGGGGGTCACTGTTGTTGCGGGCGACTGGCGCGCCGCTGCGGCGGGGGGCTGGTTGTCTCGCTTGGCTTGGAGTGGTTTTCACGGTCCAAATGTAGAGCCAATGTAGATACGGGTGACTTGCGGGTTTTGCCGACGATGCGAACCCAACCCGCGCGCGAGCAGTGACCCGATCACTCCGCCGCGGGGATCCGGGTCACACTCTTTCGCACCCGCCCGTCACCACCCGCGGCATCGTCCGCCGCCTCCCCGGCCTCCCGCCTAACCGTCGACTCCCGCACCACCAGATGCGGATCAAGCATCGAATAACTCGCGCTTTCTTCGCCCTTGCCGTGGAGTTCGTCGATCAGCTTCGTCATCGCGAGCTCGCCCATCTTCTCGCTCTGAAAGTCCACCGACGTCAGCGCCGGCGACACGTACTCGCCATACGGGACGTTATCGAATCCAGCGATCGACACATCGCGCGGCAACGAGAAGCCGAGCGCGCGCGCTTCCTTGATGAAGCCGAGCGCAATCAGATCGTTGTAGCAGATCACGGCGTCCGGTCGTTTCGGGCCGAGCATCAGGCCCGAGCAGGCGCGCTCGCCAGCCGCCGCCGACGGGCTTTGTGCGTCGTGAATGTCGAGCGTTAGCCCGTATTCGTCGAGGCAATTGCGAATGCCGCGAATCCGCTCGTCGTTCCAGCGTGAGCGGCCAAAGCCGAGATACGCGATGCGCTTGTGACCGAGCTTGATCAGATGGTTCGCGAGCATATAGCCGGCGAGATTGCTGTCGGTGCCGACGCTCGAAATCTGAAAGCGCGAACTGCGGCCAAACAGCACGACCGGCTTGCCGAGATCGAGCAGCCATTGCACCGACTCGTCGGGCATGCGCGAACTCACGATCATACCGTCGACGCGTTGCGCGAGCGATTCGATCAGCGTCTTTTCGCGTTCCTGGCTCTCTTCGGTATCGACGAGCAGCAGCGTGTAGTCGTGCTGAAGCGCGACGCGATTGGCGCCTTTCACGATGTTGGTGAAATGCGGATTGCGGATGTCGAGAATCGCGAGACCGATCGTGCGCGTGCGCCCGGTGATCATCGAACGCGCGAGCGGATTCGAACGGTAGCCGAGCTGCGCGATCGTCTCCTTCAGGCGCGCCTCGACGGCGGGGGTGAAGCGCTGGGTCCCATTCATGTACTTCGATACGGTCGCGACCGACACGCCTGCGGCGGCCGCGACGTCGCGAATGGTGGCACCCTTCTTCATCGGTAGAGGATAACGTTTTCCAGTGATCTTTTAATAATATCGGGTATCCCATCGAGCGTAAAGGCGAGCGCCACCCCGTGAGCGTGCTCGCCTTCATTCATGCATGCGTTCGAGCCGCAACACGCCCGCACGATCGATGGACGGATCGCGACGGCGGCGTTGGCGCTGTGGCGCAGCATCAATAGCGCGGCTTCTTTGCCGTCCACTCCGGACGCAGCTTGCGCATTTGCGCCGCGTCGTTGCGCTGCGTAATGCCGCATTCCAGATAGCGCTCGTGCAGCGCGCGCAGCGCGTCGTGGTCGAGTTCGACGCCGAGCCCCGGAGCATCGGTGAGCGTCACGCAGCCGCCTTCGATGTTGATCTTGCCGCCTTCGAGCACCTCGTCGTCCTGCCACGGGTAGTGCGTGTCACACGCATACGTGAGGTTCGGCACCGCCGCCGCCAGATGCGACATCGCCATCAGACTGATACCGAGGTGCGAATTCGAATGCATCGACAGACCGAGACCGAACGTATCGCACATCGTTGCGAGCGTTTGCGTTGCGCGCAAACCGCCCCAGTAGTGGTGGTCCGACAGCACGATCTGCACGCCATTCAGCGCGACGTTACGACGGAATTCGTCCATGCTGGTGACGACCATGTTGGTCGCGAGCGGCAGGCCCGTTGCGCGATGCAACTGCGCCATGCCTTCGAGGCCCGGCGTCGGGTCCTCGTAGTACTCGAGATCGCCTTCGAGCTCGCTGGCCACCCTGATGGAGGTTTCGAGCGACCAGTTTGCGTTCGGATCGATTCGCAAAGGGTGATTCGGAAAGGCGCGCTTGAGCGCCTTCAGGCTCGAAACCTCGACATCCGGTTCGAGCGCTCCCGCCTTCAGCTTGATGCTGCCGAAGCCGTAACGATCGATCATCGTGCGGGCCTGCCCGACGATCTGCTCGGGGGTCAGCGCCTCGCCCCAGTTGTCGGGACGATACGAAGGATCGACGTCGCTCGCGAACTTGAAGAACAGGTACGCCGAAAACGGCACCCGGCGACGCACCGCGCCGCCGAGCAGTTCATGCAGCGGTATGCCGAGCGAGCGCGCCTGCAGATCGAGCAGCGCGACTTCGAACGCGCCGAACACCTTCTGCTCGGCCTTGTCGAGTTGCGAGCCCGGCGCGAGATCGATTTCCACCGCGTTGGCGTGCGCGATGCCCGACGACTGCGCCGCGCGTACCGCGCGCGCCGCGCCGTTCAGATCGAACGGGCTGAGTCCGACGAGGCGGTCTTTCACCCGCAGCAGGGCGCCTAGCACCGGCTTGTCGCCATAGGTTTCGCCGAGACCGATCAGGCCATTGTCGGCTTCGATTTCGATGATCGAGCGCAGCGCGAACGGTTCGTGTACTCCGCTCGCGTTCAGAAGCGGCGGGTCGCTGATGGCGATGGGCGTGACGCGGATGGAGACGATCTTCATGGGTGCGGGCTCCTTCATCGATGAACGGTGCGGGCGCAGTCAGCTAGTGGGAGGATAACGATTTCCTATTCTAGCGAACGGCTCGCGGCCGGTAAATGCGGATCGGCACACATCGGATGGAGCGTGGCGCGGGTGTGCTACCAAGGGGGAACCAAGCGGGGAACCAAGCGGGGAACCAAGCGGGGAACCAAGCGGGGAACCAAGCGGGGCAGTACCACTTCGCACCTATTTGGCTAACGGCTCCGCGTTTATCCTGGCCGCTTGATCGCGGGAGGCCGTTTGACTTGTGGTGCTGTTGTCCTTAAAGTTGAAGAAAACGATTTCCTTATGCCGCTGTTCGCTACGCGGCGACTCAACGGACAGCAACGATGCAGGTTCAATTCGATTTCAGCGGCAAGGTCGTGGTGGTGACGGGTGCCAGCGGGGCCATCGGGATGGCGATCACGAAGCGCTTTCACCGCGCCGGCGCACATGTGCTCGCGGCCGGCCGGCGCGCCGACGCGCTCGATTCGCTCGCGACGCGGCTCGGCGAGCGCTGCGAGGTCGTGATCGGCGACCTCGCGCTCGCGGAGCATCGGCAGGACATCGCCGAGCGCGCGCGGCGGCACGGCGGAATCGACATCCTGATCAACAACGCGGGCATGACGCAGACCAAAGTGCCGTCGCTCGATACTAACCTCGACGACTTCGACCGCATCTTCAACGTCAACCTGCGCGCGACCTGGGCGCTGAGTCTCGACGCGATTCGCGACTGGATTGCGCGCGAGCATCGAGGCGTGATCGTCAACGTGTCGTCGCCGGGGGCGCAGCGCGCGCACCGTAACAACGCGATCTACGACATGACGAAGGGCGGCATCGACGCGCTCACCCGCTGCCTCGCAACCGATTTCGGCCGCCACGGCATTCGCGTGAACGCGATCGCGCCCGCGCAGATTCCGCATTCGCACGTGCGCGAAGTCGATCCCGCGGCTGCGCGCGGCTTGCCGCTGCCGCGCCACGCGGACCCCGATGAAGCGGCGGGTCCGGTGCTGTTCCTCGCATCGGATGCGGCGTCGTTCATCACGGGCCACGTGCTGCCCGTCGACGGTGGCCTGCTCGCGCAACTGCGCACGGTAGCCTGAGCTCCTGTGAACCCCGTTTTCCGGTATCAAGCCCGGCCGCAAGGTCAAAAGACTTTCGTATATTCCGGAGATCTAAATGAAGAGGATGTCGCGGGCCGAGAGCGCCCCTCTTGCTTTGACTGCGTGCGCGTTTGCCCATGCGCAAAGCTCGGTGAGCTCATATGGCGGCGTCGATCGGGGCCGCGCACGGTGAAGACCGGCGCGGCGCGCCGCAACCGCGAGCACGGCGCGCCAGTGTTGCACTGGAGGGAACCGCACGCGGCTGGCAAACTGCCGCACGAAGCGAACGGAGACACGAGGTAACACATGACAATCAAGGTAAAAGGCCTGCGCTGGTGGATGATCGGACTGCTCACGCTCGGCACGATCACCAACTATCTCGCGCGCAGTTCGCTGAGCGTCGCGGCGCCGACGGTGCTGCAGCATCTGCACATTTCCACGCACGAATACGGCTGGATTACCGGCGCGTTTCTCGTCATGTATCCGATCGGCGCGCCGCTGACCGGCTATCTCATGGATCGCGTCGGCTTGCGCATGGGCTTTCTGCTGTGCGGCGTCGCGTGGTCGCTGATCTGCATGGCGCATGGTTTCGCGTCGGGCTGGGTCGGGCTATTCGTGCTGCGCGGCATGCTCGGGCTGGTGGAAGCCTCGTTCATTCCGGGCGGCATGCGCGCGGCCGCGTACTGGTTTCCGTCCCACGAGCGCGGTACGGCAGCCGGCGTGTTCAATCTCGGCACGTCGACCGGCGCGATTCTGGCGCCGCCGCTGATCGCATGGTCGATCCTGCACTACAGCTGGAACGTCGCGTTCACGATCGTCGGCGCGCTGGGGCTCGCGTGGGCCGTGCTGTGGCTGCTGCTTTACCGGCATCCGGACCGCCATCCGGCGTTGTCGCACGAGGAGGCGGACTATATCGGCGCGACCCAGGAGGCCAGTTTGCGCGCGGCGCAGGGCTCAGGCCCGAAGCTGTTCGAGATCCTGAAGCAGCGCAATTTCTGGGGCATCGCGCTGCCGCGTTTCTGCGCCGATCCGGTGTGGGGCACGCTGGTCTACTGGATGCCGCTCTACCTGTACCAGGCGCGCGGTTTCGATCTGAAGGCGATCGCGCTGACCGCATGGCTGCCATTCGTCGCGGCCGACCTCGGCTGCATGGTCGGCGGTCCGCTGTCGGCATGGTTGAAGCGCCGCTTCGACGTGCCGATCGTCAACGGCAAGCGCATCGCGTTTACGATGGCCGCGTTCCTGATGATCGGCATGGCCGGCGTCGGCTTCGTCCAGAATCCGGCGATGGCGGTGTTCCTGCTGTGCCTCGGCGGCTTCGCCCATCAGACGCTGTCGATCACCGTGATCTCGATGTCGGCCGATCTGTTTCCGCGCCGCGAAGTCGGCACGGTGACCGGACTTGCCGCGCTGGTTGCGGGCCTCGGCAACTTCGCGTTCACGATGACGATGGGCTGGTTCGTCAGCCGCGTCGGCTATACGCCGTTTTTCGTCGCGCTCGGTTTTGGCGATCTGATCGGCGCGACGCTGCTGTGGACGCTCGTGCGCCGTCCTTCGGCGGCCCCGGCGCAGGACGGCGTGGCGCGCGAAGCGCGAGCGTGAGGAGCTGGGGTGAAGTGAGGCATCCGGCACGGCGCCGGCACGGCGATTGGCGGCTCATCAATGCGATCAATTCGCATTTATCCAAAAATAATATGCCGCAAGTCATCTATAAGATATCTGTCTTAAGACCTCGGTAATCGGCCGCAAAGCCTTGTCGCACGGGACTCGATACCTTTGAGCAAGGTCTCGGGACCTGTTTGTTTCGTCACATTTAGTGGAAAACGCGCATATACTCTCGGTCGTATCGCAAAACGAAGGTCGCGGGGTTGCGTCGTGCCGGACTGACGCCGTCGCCGTCGCGCCACGATTTGCGCTGGCAACGACCGCCAACGCTCTGTCTATCACTTCCTAGCAAAGCATCAATCATGTCCACACCGCCGAAGATCATCTACACCCTGACCGACGAAGCGCCCGCACTGGCGACGTACTCGCTGCTGCCGATCGTCAAGGCGTTCACGCGCTCGTCCGACGTGCTCGTCGAAACGCGTGACATCTCGCTCGCCGGCCGGATCATTGCCGCATTTCCCGACTACCTGAGCGCGGAACAGAAGGGTTCCGACGATCTGGCGGAGCTCGGTGGACTCACCACGCGCCCGGAAGCGAACATCATCAAGCTGCCGAACATCAGCGCGTCGGTGCCGCAGCTGAAGGCCGCGATCACCGAGCTGCGCGACCAGGGCTACAAGCTCCCGTCTTATCCGGACGTCGCGACGACCGACGCCGAGAAGGACGTCAAGGCCCGCTACGACAAGATCAAGGGCAGCGCGGTGAACCCGGTGCTGCGCGAAGGCAACTCGGACCGCCGCGCGCCGCTGTCGGTGAAGAACTACGCGCGCAAGCATCCGCACAAGATGGGCGCATGGAGCGCGGACTCGAAGTCGCACGTCTCGCACATGAGCGGTGGCGATTTCTATGGCAGCGAGAAGTCGGCGCTGGTCGCGCAAGCCGGTAGCGTGAAGATCGAACTGGCCGCGGCAGACGGCACCACCACGGTCCTGAAGGCGAAGACGGCGGTGCAGGCGGGCGAAATCATCGACGCGTCGGTGCTGAGCAAGAACGCGCTGCGCAGCTTCATCGAAGCGCAGATCGCCGACGCGAAGGCGAACGGCGTGCTGTTCTCGGTGCACCTGAAGGCCACCATGATGAAGGTCTCGGACCCGATCATCTTCGGTCAAGTGGTGTCGGTGTTCTACAAGGACGTGCTGGCGAAGCATGCGGAAGCGCTGGCCCAGGTCGGCTTCAATCCGAACAACGGTATCGGCGATCTGTACGCGCGTCTGAAGGATCTGCCGGCCGAAACGGCCACGGCGATCGAAGCCGACATCAAGGCTCAGTACGAACAGCGTCCGCCGCTCGCGATGGTCAACTCGGACAAGGGCATCACGAGCCTGCACGTGCCGAGCGACGTGATCGTCGACGCATCGATGCCGGCAATGATCCGCGAGTCGGGCAAGATGTGGGGCGCCGACGGCGCGCTGCACGACGCCAAGGCGGTGATTCCGGACCGTTGCTACGCCGGTGTGTACCAGGCGGTGATCGAGGACTGCAAGAAGCACGGCGCGTTCGATCCGGTCACGATGGGCACGGTGCCGAACGTCGGCCTGATGGCGCAAGCCGCAGAAGAATACGGTTCACACGACAAGACGTTCCAGATTCCGGCGAACGGCGTGGTCCGCGTGACCGACGAAGCCGGTGCGGTGCTGCTGGAGCAATCGGTCGAAGAGGGCGACATCTTCCGTATGTGCCAGACCAAGGACGCGCCGATCCGCGACTGGGTCAAGCTCGCGGTGAACCGCGCCCGCGCGACCAACACGCCGGCCGTGTTCTGGCTCGACCCGGTGCGCGCGCACGATGCGCAGATCATCAAGAAGGTCGAGCAGTACCTGAAGGATCACGACACCAACGGCCTCGACATCCGCGTGATGACGCCGGTCGAAGCGACGAAGTTCTCGGTCGAGCGTATCCGCGCGGGCAAGGACACGATCTCGGTCACCGGCAACGTGCTGCGCGACTACCTGACCGACCTGTTCCCGATCATGGAACTTGGCACCAGCGCGAAGATGCTGTCGATCGTTCCGCTGATGGCTGGTGGCGGCATGTTCGAAACCGGCGCGGGCGGTTCGGCGCCGAAGCACGTGCAGCAGCTGGTCGAGGAAGGCTTCCTGCGCTGGGATTCGCTCGGTGAATTCCTCGCGCTGGCGGCGTCGCTCGAACATCTGAGCACCGCGTATCACAACCCGAAGGCGCAGATTCTCGCGAAGACGCTCGATCAGGCGACCGGCAAGTTCCTCGACAACGACAAGTCGCCGGCGCGCAAGGTCGGCGGCATCGACAACCGCGGCAGCCACTTCTACCTCGCGATGTACTGGGCCGAAGCGCTGGCCGCGCAAACGGAAGACGCCGCGCTGCAGGCACAGTTCACGGGCGTCGCGAAGGCAATGGCCGACAACGAGGCGAAGATCGTCGCGGAACTTGGCGCGGCGCAGGGCAAGCCGGTGGAGATCGGCGGCTACTACCGTCCGAACGTCGAGCTGACCAGCAAGGCGATGCGCCCGAGCGCGACGCTGAACGCGATCGTCGATTCGGTAGCGTGAGGCCGCGCGGGCAACTGATGCGGTAAGCGTCGCGGCCGCGACTGCGATGGCCCCGAAAGCCACGCGGTAAGCACGCAGCGCAACCGCGGACCAAGCCGCAAGCAGGACCGCAAATACGACAATGGCGCCTTCGGGCGCCATTGTCGTTTCTGCTTTCACTGCTACGTCGCCGTCGGTCATACCCGTCCTTACACGTGAACGATTTCCCAATCGGCGAGCTTCTCCGGAATTTCGAGCGTCGACGTGTCGAACTCGGACAGATGCTCGCAGCTCAGGCCGCGCGCGAGGTCGTCGGCGGCCTGTTGCGGGCTCGAGAATTCCCCGAGTGTTTCGTTGCCGTAGGTGGCTTCCCAGCCGTCCTGACCCGGCAGAATGTAGAACGCTCCCTGCGTCGAACCAAAGCGAAAGCCTTTCATTTTTAGTCTCCCAGTTGCCAATCAAAAAAGCCGCGATTCGCGACGGCTTCTTCGCAATCTGTGGGATTTGGGTGGCCCGTGTCGTGAGGCCCCTCGAATCCGACTGCGTGAAGCGCGTGCTCTTGTGAAAGAGTCTACGTCAGCGAGTCGGCGTGCAAGTGGGCGTCAAACCGTTCTTTGCGCCAAAAATATTCACGCAAAAACAATGAGTTGCGCGTTTCATTTTACGATGTGCAACGCCGCCGGACATCGTGAAATGGCCGGTTTGTGCCACGCACCATGATTTTTTACGACGCGCGGGATCGTTTCGTATCGTGAAAATTAGGGGCTGCGCACGACGCGCGAAACCACGCTGTGCGGCCCTATGACGCGCCGAGTCGTTCGATCAGCATCGCGACGAAGCTCTCGGTGACGGGCGGCAAGGTCCTGCCGCGCTTTCTGATCAGCGCGATGCGCCGCGTGAAAGCGGCTTCGTCGATCGGTCGCGCGACCAGTTCGGGCTCGGCGCGGACCTCGCGCGCCGACGCCGGCAGGATCGTGATGCCGAGCCCGGCGCGCGCCATCGCGACGGCGCTCATCATGTACGTCGGCTCGCAGGCGATGCGCGGCACGCATTGCGCGTCGGCGAACGCGCTGTCGACGACCGCGCGCACGCTCGTGCCCTCCGCGGTCAGCACGAGCGGCTCGTCGGCGAGATCGGCGAGCGTGACGGGGCGGCGTCGCCGTGCGAGCGCGTGCTGCTTCGGCAACACCGCGACGAGCCGGTCGATGCCCTCATGCAGCACTTCAAGCGCGCTGTCGTTCAGCTCGCCACCGGTCAGCCCGATATCGACTTCCTCGTTTCGCACCAACGTGTTGACCATGCTCGCGACGACATCGCGCACCTCGAAGCCGACGCGCGGCACGGCTTTTCTGAGCGCCTGCACGAGCTCGGGCAGCACGCTCGCCGCGAAGGTCGGCAAACACGCGATGCGCACCGTGCCGCTCGCGCCTTCGCCGAGCGCGCGCGCATCGAGCAGCACGTGCTCCATGTCGTGCAGCGATTTCTGCAGCACCGGGAGCAACTCGCGGCCGGTCGGCGTCAGTGCGACGTTGCGGCTGTTGCGATCGAACAGGCGCAGGCCGACCGTTTCCTCGAGCCGGCGAATCTGCACCGTCAACGCCGGCTGCGACAGATGCAGCCGCGCGGCCGCGCGCGTGAAGCTGCCCGTTTGCGCGACCGCGATGAACGCGCGGATGTCCCGCAGATTCAGATCCATGATGATTTGTGATTACTGCAATCAATTCATTTCAATTGTTTTATTGCTGCGCAGAACTTACGCTCGATCACACTAAAAAACAACCTGGAGACAAGCTCATGCTGCCATTGCTGGGGCTGGCCACCATCGTCGTGCTGCTCGGCGCGATCCTATCGAAACGCATGTCGCCGCTCGTCGCGCTGATCATCGTGCCGCTCGCGGCGTCGCTGCTCGGCGGCTTCGGCTTGCAGACGAGCAAGTTCGTCGTCGATGGTCTGAAAAGCCTCGCGCCCGTTGTCTGCATGTTCGTATTCGCGATCCTGTACTTCGGCACGATCACCGACGCCGGCACGCTCGACCCGATCATCGAGCGCATCCTGCGCGCGGTCGGCACGCGGCCCACGCGCATCGTGATGGGCACCACGCTGCTCGCGCTGCTGATCCACCTCGACGGCTCCGGCGCGGTCTGCTTCCTCGTCACGATTCCCGCGATGCTGCCGCTCTACGACCGCCTGAAGATGGACCGGCGCGTGCTCGCCGCGGCGGTATCGATGGCGGCCGGCATCAATTTCCTGCCGTGGACCGGGCCGATGATTCGCGCGTCGGCGTCGCTGCATCTGCCGATCTCCGCGTTGTTCAACCCGCTGATACCGGTGCAGGCGATCGGCCTCGTGTTCGTGTTCTCGATGGCGTACTGGCTCGGGCGGCGCGAAGAAAAGCGCCTCGGCCTTACCGCCGCGAACGGTTCCGTGCCGATGCCGCAACGCGAGCTGACGCCGGAAGAGCAGGCGCTGCGCCGTCCGCAAAACTTCTGGTTCAACATCGTGTTGACGCTCGTCGTGCTGGGCACGATGGTCGTGATGGGCGAGAAGATCCCACCGGCGATCATGTTCATGGTGGGCCTATGCATCGCGTTGATGGTCAACTATCCGAACGTCGACATGCAGCGCAAACGGATCGACGCGCACGCGCGCGCCGCGCTGATGATGGCCGGCATCCTGCTCGCGGCCGGCGTATTCACCGGCGTGATGCAGGGCAGCGGCATGCTGAAGGCGATGGCGCAGGCGGCGGTCGGTTTCGTGCCGCCGGCGATGGCGAGCCATATTCCGATCGTGCTCGGCCTTCTGTCGATGCCGCTCAGCATGCTGTTCGATCCCGATTCGTTTTATTTCGGCGTACTACCGGTGATCGCGGAAGTAGCAGGCCAGCTTGGCGTGCCCGCGGTGCACGTCGGCCAGGCCGCGTTGCTCGGCCAGATGACCACGGGTTTTCCGGTCAGCCCCCTCACGCCCGCGACGTTCCTCGTGGTCGGCCTGTGCGGTATCGATCTGGCCGATCACCAAAGATTCACGTTTCCCCTGCTGTTCGGCGCGTCGGTCGTGATGACGATCGCGTGTGTCGTGCTCGGGATCTTTCCATTGTGAGATTCATTGAACGGACGCAAGCACCATGACAGCCACTGAATCTGAACGCGTCGTGCGCATCGGCGCGGGCGCGGGCTACTCGGGCGACCGCATCGAACCAGCGCTCGAACTCGCCGAGCACGGCCAGCTCGACTACCTCGTGTTCGAATGCCTCGCCGAACGCACGATCGCGATCGCACAGCAGGCGCGCAGCAAAGACCCGGAGCTTGGCTACGACCCGCTGCTCGAAGCGCGCATGCGCGCGGTGCTGCCCGCCGCGGCCCGTAACGGCGTGCGTATCGTGTCGAACATGGGCGCGGCCAATCCGCTTGCGGCGGCGCGCCGGACTGCGCAGATCGCGCGCGAGCTCGGCCTCGGCGGTCTGAAGATTGCCGCGGTCACCGGCGACGACGTGCTCGACGTCGTGCGAGCGGGCGACTTCCATTTCGTCGAATCGGGCGAGGCGGTAGCCGCGTACGAGGACCGGCTGATCTCGGCCAATGCGTATCTCGGCGCGAGCGGCATCGTCGAGGCGCTCGCGGCCGGCGCGCAGATCGTACTGACCGGGCGCGTCGCCGATCCGTCGCTATTCGTCGCGCCGTTGATCCACGAGTTCGGCTGGCGCATGGACGACTGGCCGATGCTCGGCCAGGCAACGGTGATCGGCCATCTGCTCGAATGCGCGGGGCAGATCACCGGCGGCTATTTCGCGGACCCCGGTTTCAAGGACGTGCCGAATCTCGCGCGGCTCGGCTTTCCGATCGCCGAAGTCGCACGGGACGGTTCGGTGGTGATCACGAAGCTCGCGCAAAGTGGCGGGCTCGTGACCGAGGCGACCTGCAAGGAGCAGTTGCTGTACGAGATCCACGATCCACTTCGTTATCTGCAGCCCGACGTGGTCGCTGATTTCTCGCAGGTGCGCGTCGAGCAGGAAGCCCCGGACCGTGTGCGCGTCAGCGGCGGCGGCGGCACGCAGCGCACCGCGACGCTGAAGGTGTCGGTAGCGTATTTCGATGGCTATATAGGCGAAGGGCAGATTTCTTACGGCGGACCCGGCGCGCTCGCGCGGGCACGGCTCGCGCTCGAGATCGTGCGCGAACGCCTCGCGCTGACCGGCGTACAGACGCGCGAGCTGCGCTTCGATCTGATCGGCGTGAACGCGCTGCACGGCGATACGGTGGCGGCCGGTCATGGCGAGCCGTACGAAGTGCGCGCGCGCGTGGCGGGGCGCACGGCGTCGCTCGCGGAGGCGGTGCGCATCGGCAACGAGGTCGAGACGCTGTACACGAACGGACCGGCGGGCGGAGGCGGCGTGACGAAGGCGGCACGCGAGGTGGTCGCGGTGCAATCGGTGCTGCTGCCGCGCGAGCATGCGACGCCGGCTTTCTCGCTGGTGGAGGCTTGAGATGAAACTACGTGAACTGGCCCATTCGCGCACCGGCGACAAGGGCAATACGCTCAATATCTCGGTGATCTGCTACGACCCGCGGCACTACGAGCGACTGCGCGATGTGCTGACGCCCGAGCGCGTCAAGGCGCATCTGTGCGACGTGGTGCGCGGCGACGTGGTGCGTCATGAGTTGCCGGGCATCGCCGCATTCAACTTCGTGCTCGGCGATGCGCTCGGCGGAGGTGTTACGCGTTCGCTTGCGCTCGATGCGCATGGCAAATCGCTGAGCTCGGCGTTGATGGATCTCGACGTGGGGCAGTGAGGGCATTGCCGGCGACGTGTCGGGTTGCGGGGCGGCCGCTCAGCCCCGCGTGCCGTTACACGCCAGCCTTCGTCAATTCATGCGCGCGGCGTAGTCGCTCGCGGCTGTTGCTCAGATGCATGCGCATTGCGGCGCGCGCGTCGTCGGCGTCCTGACGCTCGATGGCGCGATAGATCATCAGGTGCTCGCCGAGCACGCTACGCAACACCTCGATATGGTCGAGCTCCGCGATCTCGGCCGAACCGAGCCGCGTGCGCGGGCTGACCGAGCGGCCGAGCTGGCTCAGCACGTCGAAGAAATAGCGGTTGCCGCTCGCGCGCGCGATCTGCAGATGGAACTCGATGTCGTGTGCGAGCGTGTCGGTGCTGCCGCGCTCCAGTTCCGACTCGAAGCGATCGAGCGCGATGCGAATCTGCTTCAGGTTCTGCTCGGTGCGCCGCGATGCCGCGAGCGCGGCCGCGGCCGCTTCGACGTCGATCCGAAACTCGATGATCGCCATCACGTCGAGCATGCTGGTGAGATCGGCGGTGGGAAGCTGCATGGGCTTTTCCGCGGCGGGCGCGAGCACGAAGGTGCCGATGCCGTGGCGGGTCTCGACGATCCTCGCGGCCTGCAGACGCGAAATGGCCTCGCGAACCACGGAGCGGCTCACGGACAACTGCTTCATCATCGCGACTTCGGTGGGGATGCGGTCGCCTGGCCTCAGCGCGCCGCGGCGAATTTCATCGGAAAGGGTGGCCACCACCTTTTCAGTTAGGCTGCTCATTTTTGTGGCTGGTTGACTGGTCCCGCAAAGTATCGCACAGGACTGTACTCGATTCTGCCGCGTTCGGCGGCATCGGCGCGGGCTATTTTATGCGTGCGGACGCGCCGCGGACCGGGGTCGAGGCGGACATTGGCGCAAACGCATGGGCTGCTGCCGGCCGCATGCCAATTAAAGACATCAGACGTCTTAGTTTGAGTGGTGCCCCAATTTGGTCAACAAGGCTTGTAAATCGTGAATATTCCTTTATTTCAAGGGAGTCTGTTGGGAATAACAGGGTAAACACCCAACTGGATTTGACCAAAATAACGCGGTAGACTGTCGTCAGACAACGTATCAGGCGTACCTCAGGGTCCGGCACTCACCGGATGCGCCGCGCTGCGTTCCACCAGGCCGCATGGCCGACAGGGGAGACAAATCTTGACATCAGTTCTGACTAGCGCACTCGACCCGCTGGAATCGGCGGTCGCGAAGGTGAAGCGCAACGTTTTGCCGCTGTTCCTGATCATGTTCATCGCGAACTATATCGACCGCGTGAACATCGGCTTCGTCAATGCGCACATGAAGGCCGATCTAGGCATCGGCGCGGCCGCGTACGGACTCGGCAGCGGGCTGTTCTTCATCGGCTACGCGCTGTTCGAAGTGCCGTCGAACGTGCTGATGCAGAAGTTCGGCGCACGCGCGTGGCTCACGCGCATCATGGGCACCTGGGGGCTGGTGGCGGGCGCGATGGCGTTCGTGTGGAACGACACGTCGTTTTATGTGCTGCGCTTCCTGCTCGGTGTCGCCGAGGCGGGCTTCTTTCCCGGCGTCGTCTTTTACTTCACGCAGTGGCTGCCGCAAAAAGAACGCGGCAAGGCGATGGCGATCTTTCTGTCCGGCTCGGCGCTCGCGTCGGTGCTGTCCGGTCCAATCACCGGTTCGCTGCTGTCGATTCGCGGCCTGGGCCTGCAAGGCTGGCAGTGGATGTTCCTGATCGAAGGCGCGTTTTCGATCGTGCTGTGCGTGGTCAGTTGGCTCATGTTGAAGTCGCACATCCGCGACGCGCACTGGCTCACCACCGAAGAACAGCGCGTGCTCGAACAATCGATCGCGGCCGAACAGGCCGCGCGCGAAGCGCAGGGCGGCGCGCATCTGCCGACGATGAAGCTGCTGAAGGACCCGCAGATCGCACTGTTCTGCTTCCTGTACTTCGCGATCCAGCTGACGATCTATGCGGCCACTTTCTGGCTGCCCACGATCATCCGCAAGATGGGCGGCCTGTCCGACTTCGAGGTCGGCATGTTCAACGCGATTCCGTGGCTGATCGCGATGGTCGCGATGTACGGCTTCGCGGTCGTGTCGGCGAAATGGCGTCATCAACAAGGGTGGCTCGCGGTCGCGCTCGTCATCGCGGCGATCGGCCTGTTCGCGTCGACGTCGGGCAACCCGGTGTTCTCGTTCGTCGCGATCTGCTTCTCGGCGATCGGCTTCAAGGCGGCCTCGTCGCTGTTCTGGCCGATCCCGCAGGGCTACCTCGATGCGCGCGTCGCCGCCGGCGTGCTCGCGCTGATCAATTCGCTCGGCAACCTCGGCGGCTTCTTCGCGCCGGCCACTTTCGGCTATCTGCAGCAGCACACGGGCTCGATCACGGGCGGCCTGTACGGTCTCGGCGTCGCGTCGCTGCTCGCGGCGGCGGCCGGCTTCCTGACGCGTAACAAACCCGGCAATCGCGAGCCGTTGCCCGAGTCGTTGCGCGGCAACGCGCATTGACTACACTGACGGCACGCATGCGGCCGTCATCGTTTCTGTATTCGAGTCTTCATCTGGTCCGGTCGAACGCGCACGCAGCGCGCGGCGGCTTCCGCCGGCCGGCTTACTTCATCACACAGGTGCTTTTCCCATGTCCACGAAACCTACCGAATCGAACGCCACGCCGATCGTCACCGAACTGCGCGTCGTGCCCGTCGCCGGCCGCGACAGCATGCTGATGAATCTGAGCGGCGCGCATGGTCCGTTCTTCACCCGCAACATCGTGATCCTGCGCGACAGCGCGGGCCATACCGGTGTCGGCGAAGTGCCGGGTGGCGAGAACATCCGCAAGACGATCGACGACGCGCGGCCGTTCGTGGTCGGTCAGTCGATCGGCAATCTGCAGGCGATCCTGAACAAGGTGCGCACGCAGTTCGCCGATCGCGACGCGGGCGGCCGCGGCTTGCAGACCTTCGACCTGCGCACGACGATTCACGCGGTCACCGCGCTCGAAGCCGCGCTGCTCGACCTGCTCGGCCAGCATCTCGGCGTGCCGGTCGCCGCACTGCTCGGCGAAGGGCAGCAGCGCGACGAAGTGGAAATGCTCGGCTACCTGTTCTATATCGGCGATCGCAACAAGACCGACCTGCCGTACGCGAACAACGCCGGCGCGCGTGACGACTGGGAGCGCGTGCGCACCGAAGTTGCGTTGACACCGGAAACGGTGGTCCGTCTTGCCGAGGCCGCGAAGGCGCGCTACGGCTTCAACGACTTCAAGCTGAAGGGCGGCGTGCTGCCGGGCGACGCCGAGATCGAAGCGGTCACGGCACTGGCCGAGCGCTTCCCCGAAGCGCGCGTGACACTCGACCCGAACGGCGCGTGGTCGCTCGCGGAAGCGGTGCGCCTGTGCCGTGACAAGCATGACGTGCTCGCCTACGCGGAAGATCCGTGCGGCGCGGAGAACGGCTATTCGGGCCGCGAAGTAATGGCGGAGTTCCGCCGCGCGACCGGCCTGCCGACGGCGACCAACATGATCGCGACCGACTGGCGTCAGATGGGCCACGCCATTCAGTTGCAATCGGTCGACATTCCGCTCGCCGATCCGCATTTCTGGACCATGCAGGGCTCGGTGCGCGTCGCGCAGATGTGCAACGACTGGGGCCTCACGTGGGGTTCGCATTCCAACAACCACTTCGACGTTTCGCTCGCGATGTTCACGCACGTCGCGGCCGCGGCGCCGGGCAAGATCACCGCGATCGATACGCACTGGATCTGGCAGGACGGTCAGTTCCTGACGCAAGATCCGCTGCAGATCGTCGGCGGCAAGGTCAAGGTGCCGCAGAAGCCGGGCCTCGGTATCGAGCTCGATATGGACGCGCTAGAGAAGGCGCATGCGCTGTATCAGCAGCACGGCCTCGGTGCGCGCGACGACGGCGTTGCCATGCAATATCTGATTCCGAACTGGAAGTTCGATAACAAGCGTCCGTGTCTCGTGCGGTAAAGACGACTTAACTCAATCAAGAGCCTGGCGGGCTGCACGAACGGTGCGGCCCGCCGGGCTTTTTTTGTTTTCCTTCACATTGCGCCTGCGAGATATCGACACCGCGGACGTCGACGGCCTTCTTGCCGCCACTCAATGCTCACACTCGCCGCTTGCGCCTGTCCGACCCCTCTGGAACGCCCGCCACGACTTGCCTCACGACTTGTTTCGTCAATTTGATAAACACTCATCAGACGTCCGTAATGACATATAACTCATTGGTTTTATTGGCATGACGTAAACCCTAGTCGTCTGATGACGATTTAAACATTACGATGGCTTCACTGGAAAGCAGACCGTGTCCATGTCGATGGCTCAACGCCGTTCTGGTCTTGGGGTGACCGTCGGGAACGGGACGTTTCCAGTCAGGCCTGCATGTCTCTTTGGACTAGGGCTTCACGCAGCAGCCGGAACATTGGCATCAGGTTGAATCGCAGTCCTGCACATTAAAACGACCGATCCGCGTCTCACGTTTGCGCATATAACAATCGAGGAAAGACATGTCTGTGAAATTCACTCAGAGGAGAACCGCCGCTGCCGCAAGTTTCGTCTTCATTCTGGCGGCGTGCGGTGGCAGTGATAGTCCGAGCACAACGGCGGCTTCGACGCCGGCTTCAACTCCAACCTCATCGGCATCCACGATGCCATGGATGAACACGTCACTGTCTCCCGAAGCACGCGCGGCACTGCTTGTCCCTGCGATGGCGCTTGCCGATAAGGAAGAGCAATTGGCCGGTTCAAATCCCGGCATCCTGCCTGAGTTGCCGCAGTGCTACGGTGCGCGACACATTCTCGGACTGGCGAAGTACGCTATTCCGACGCTGCGGATCACCAATGGGCCGGTGGGTATCGGCCAGAACGACTGCGTTTCTCCCTCCGTATCGGGCTTTGCCGCCTATACGGATGCCAGTTCCGCCAAGGCGACTGCGCTGCCTTCGGCCATCGCGATGGCGGCCTCGTTCGATCCTTCCGTGGCAACCCAGTTCGGCAACGTGGTCGGTGTCGAAGGAAACAATCTCGCTCTGCACGTGTTCGAAGCGCCGGGCATGAACCTGGCAAGATTGCCGGTGGGCGGACGCAACTTCGAGTACATGGGCGAGGACCCCTATCTCACCGGCACGATGGGTGTCGCCGAAATCCAGGCCGTGCAAGCCCACGGCATGATCGCGATGGCCAAGCACCTGGTGGCGAATGAACAGGAAACGAATCGGATGACGATTCAGGAGAGCGTGGACGATCAAACGTTGCACGAACTCTATATGCTGCCGTTCGAGATGGCGGTGAAGGCAGGCAACGTCGGCGCCGTCATGTGTTCGTACAACTCGGTGAACGGCTTTTCGATGTGCGAGCAAAAGCACATCCTGTCCGATGTGCTGCGCGGACAATGGGGCTTCAAGGGCTACGTGCAGTCGGACTTCTTTGCGGCGCATAGCACCGCGCCGACGATGCTGGCAGGCATGGACAACGAGATGCCGCTGCCGCAGAACTGGTCGCCGGCAAACCTGAATGCGGCTTTGGCCGCTGGGCAGATCCAGACCTCGGATATCGACAATGCGCTGCTGCGCCGATATACGCAGATGTTCCGTGCGGGCATCTTCGATCGGCCCATCGCTCAGACCGCCATCAACGCAACGGCCGGCGGTACGGTTGCGAAGCAGATTGGCGAGCAGTCGGCCGTGCTGCTGCAGAACAACGGCACCTTGCCGCTGAAGAAGACGGTTCGAAACGTTCTCGTGGTCGGCAAGACGACACAGGTCTATGCGCAGCAAGCTGTTGCTGGCGGCAGCTCCGTCGGCCACCCAATGGGTTCCGGAGGCGGCAGCTCCGACGTCGTCGCGTTGTACACCGTGACGCCGGTGCAGGGCATCAAGGATACGCTTGCCAACCTCGGCAATACCGGCGTTCAGGTTCATCTGGCGCTCGTCGACGACAACAATTCGACCGGCACGATCGACGGCGCGTCCGCAACGATCTCCGACGTCCAGACAGCGGCGACCGGCGCCGACGCCGTGATCTTCATGGCGGGCTCCATGTCGGAAGAAGGTGCCGACCAGGCGACCTTCACGGACTCGACGGGCCTGACGCTCGACACCGGCAAATACCTCAATACGCTCGACTGGTATTCGCCGAAGTCGAGTTCGCTTACGACCTCGAGTACCGCCAAGAACAGCAACACGTCGGCGTTGCTGCAAACCATCGTCGCGGCAAACAGCAACACCGTGCTCGTTCTGAAGGACAGTGCCGCCGAAGCACTCGATCCTTCGATCCTCACTGGCGGGACATCCGCCGCGAGCGCGATTCTCGAGACCTGGTTCCCCGGCGAGGAAGACGGGCACATCGTGGCGGATCTGCTGTGGGGCGTGGCGAACCCGTCGGGCAAGCTGCCTGTGACGTTCCCGCAGGTCGGCCAGGGCTTCATGGACTCGATTACGCCTTACCAGTACCCGGGCGTGTCGATCAACGGAAGCGCGACGGTGACCTACTCCGAAGCGCTGAACGTCGGCTACCGCTGGTATGACGCGATGGGTAAAACGCCGGCATTCCCGTTCGGTTATGGTCTTTCGTACACGACCTTCACGATTACCAACCCGACCGTCAGTACCGGAGCGAACGGCACTTACACGGTTAGCGCGGTCGTGAAAAACACGGGTTCCGTGGCGGGCGCCGAAGTTCCGCAGGTGTACATCGCGCTGCCGACCTCGGCGGCAGAACCGCCCAAGCGTCTGGTGGGATTCCAGAAGGTGAGTCTGAATGCAGGCGGAACGCAGACGGTGTCGATCACGATCGATCCCGCCGCGCCGAATCATCCGCTCAGCACCTGGAATAAGGACTCGCAGCAGTGGACGACACCGACCGGTTCCTACTCGGTGTACGTCGGGAACTCGTCGCGCAGCCTGACTCTTGCGGGCACCATTACCAAATAAAGTCGCATGAAGCGCCGGAGTCTGATCAGTTCCAATTCCTGATCAGACCCGGCGTTACACATACCTGGATCTTTGGCGATCGCTCGCCAAAGTTCTCGAACCAACGAAAGTGGTCCGCTCAATGAAAGTACTATCACGACGGATGTTGGCACTGGTGCTTGGTGCAACGCTCTCCCTGGCGACGAGCGCGACCGAGAAGCCCTTCGTCACGGTCAACGGCAAAGCGGTTTCTCAGGCAGACGCCGATTTGTATATCGGACAGGCGCATGCGCAAGGTTTTCCCGATTCACCTCAATTGTCGGACCATGTGCGCGACGAACTGATTCGACGCGAAGTTCTGTTCCAGCAGGCGGAGAAAACCGGCTTCGACCGGAACCCGGAAGTCGCGGCACGTGCCGAGGCCGCGCGGCAAAAGATTCTCGTGCAGGCGCAGGCGACGTGGGAGATCGAGATCGTCAGGGCGTACATGCAGGACTTTCTGAAAAAGAACCCTGTCAGCGACGATCAATTGAAGGCGATGTACAACGACATGAAAGCGAAAGGCGGAAGCACGGAATACAAAGTCCGCCATATTCTCGTCAAGGACGAGGGCCAGGCAAAAGACATCATTGCGAAGCTCAACAAGGGCGCGTCGTTCGGCGACCTCGCAAAGGAATCGATCGATGCCGACACTCGATACAACGGCGGAGATCTGGGCTGGATCACTTCCAGCAAGGTTGTCAAACCGTTCGCTGACGCTGTTTCGCATCTGCACAAGGGCGAATACACGCGGACCCCGGTCAAGACCGGATACGGTTTTCATGTCATCGAGGTCGATGACACGCGCCCATTGCAGGTCCCCTCGTTCGAAGACATGAAGCCGATGCTGTACCAGCAGGCACAAGCGGAACTCGTCGACCGAATGGTGAAGAATCTCAAAGCGAAAGCCACCATTCAGTAAGCGGCCAAATCACGTCCGTCATCCTTGGGATGCGATTGAGAGCCTGATGTGACGGCGTCGGGTCTCTTCGTCCAACCCATTTGCTCCCCGTTCTTCCATCCGGATCGGGGAGCTTTTTTTATTCGCGCTGTTATTCGCGCTGTTATTTGAGCACTCAGCTCTTGCGAAACACCACGTGCGAAATCCGCTGCACGAGAAGTGCGGCCGCGAGCGATGCCACCGCCGTCAACCACACCCCGATATGAATCGACTGCACGAGCGCGTCGCGTGCGCTATCGATCAGCGCGAGCGTATCGAGCCCCGAGGTCTTCATATCCGCGATCAGCTGCGTGCGCGAAGCATCGTCGATCAGGATGCGCAGATCGACGAACCGCGGCCGCCATTGCGATGCGGCCGGCTCGCCGAGCACGCTCATCGTGCGCGTGACCACGTTGCGATAGTGATGCTGCACGACGGTCGCGACGATGCTGGTGCCGAGCATGCCGCCGACCATGCGCGTCGACTGCAGTAGCGCGGTCGTGATGCCGAAGCGCTCGCGTCCGGCGATCTCCTGGCCGAACACGTTCAGGTTGTTCAGGATGAAACCGAGGCCGATGCCGACCGCGCCCATCGGCAGCACGATGCGCAGCCGCGGCGTGTCGGGATTCGCGAACGCGAGCGCGATCGACGCGAACATCAGCAGCGCGAAACCGATCGTCAGAATGCGCGTCGGCTTCTTCATGTGAATCACGATGCGCGTGTTCAGCACACTGCCGAGCGCAATGCACGCGGCGATCGGGGTTGCGAGCAGGCCGGCCTGCTGCGGCGACAGACCGAAGCCGCCTTGCAGCAGCAACGGCGCGAAGAAGATCAGCGAGAACATCACGAAGCCGGACAGCATGCCAAGCGTGAATAACGTGACGAGCTGCGCGTCCTTGAACAGATCGAGCGGAATGATCGGATGCGTGGCGCGCTTTTCGCACATGTAGAGCGCGACCGCGCCGACGACCACGCACGCGCCGAGCACGACGTTGCCCACCGTGAGGCCGTTCTTCGGCACTGCTTCAATGAACGCCTGCAAGCCGCCGAGCACGGCCGCGACGAGCCCCGCGCCGAGCCAGTCGATCTTGACCTCGCCTTCGTGCGGCCGCCGGAAGTTGGGCAGATGCATCCAGACGAAATAGAGCGCCGCCGCGCCGACCGGCAGATTGATGAGAAACGTCGAGCGCCAGCCGAGGTGCTCGCTCATCCAGCCGCCGAGCGACGGGCCCGTTGCCGTGCCGATGCCGTAGGTCGCGGCCAGCACGACCTGCCAGCGCACGCGGGTGCGCGGGTCGGGGAACAGATCGGGGATCGACGCGAACGCGGTACCGACCATCATGCCGCCACCGACGCCCTGCAGTCCGCGCGCGATCGCGAGAAACAGCATGCTGTTGGCGAGGCCGCACAACACCGATGCGACCGTGAACGTGATCACCGCGGCGATCACGAAGCGCTTGCGGCCGAAGTAGTCGCCGAGCCGCCCGAACACCGGCACCGTGACGACCGACGCGAGCAGGTAGGCGCTCGCGATCCACGCGAAATATTCGAAGCCGTGCAGTTCGGCGACGATCGACGGCAGCGCGGTGCTGACGACGGTCTGGTCGAGCGCGACCAGCATATTGACGAGCCCGATGCCGAGCATCGCGTAGAGCGCGTGGCGAAATGGCAGGGCGGGAGCGGCGGAACTGGCGGGGGCGGTGGAATTCACGGATCGGGCAGAAGGCGGTTCAGGGTGGACGCTGCACGGCGGATCGCGGTCAGGACCCCAGCGATTTTACGCAAGTTGTCTGACGTCTTGACGATTATACGGGTTTTCCCTAGGCAAAACTATTCGTCGCGCGAAAAACCACAGGGCGCGGGTAAATCAATGCCGTGCTACGGGGAACGGTGTTGCGCACGGGTTGCGGTGAGTCGTGCGTCGCCCGTTGTCCAGTCGCGAACGCTAGCGCGCGCCTGACTCGTTTCGATGTGCGCCAGCGTACTGGACGGCCCGCACGGGCTCGTCCGAACGTGGTAAGTTCGCTCGCGGAATATCCGATCGATGTGTTCGAGGAGGACCAGATCCTGCGCCCCGCCCCGGCTTGCTTGCTGAACACGGTCCGCGAAGCTTTGATGGCCAGCAGATGCAGGCGCGCGGCGATCAGCGTCGGCGTCAGAGCCGCGTGGGTGGGCGGCGCGCTGCTGCTCTACGCGCACGGCGCGGCCGCCGCCATCGACATCGATACCGGCAGCGCCGCCGCCACGCCAGTCACCACCGGTTTCGTCTCGCTGTACGGCGTGATCGATACGAGCGTCGAAATCACCGACCCCGGTTCGGGCTGGGTTGCGCGCATGGACTCCGGCGCGTATCGCGGCTCGCGCGTCGGGCTGCACGGCGCGGAGCCGCTCGGGGGCGGCAACGCAATCGTGTTCACGCTCGAAAACGGCTTCAGTTCGACCGACGGCAGCCTGCAGGTGCCCGGCTCGATCTTCAATCGCCAGGCATGGATCGGCGCGAGCGGCGGCTGGGGCGAACTGCGCTTCGGCCGCCAGTATTCACCGATCTATATCCCGTTCAAGGGCGATCTCGACGCGTTCGGCGCCGGCACGATCGCCTCGGGACTCAACAACCTGTCGAAGATCACGCCGTATGCGAACAACGCGGTCGCGTATCTGTCGCCGCGCATCGCCGGCTTCAGCGCCACCGTGATGATGGCGATGCGCGATCCGTCCGAGGCCGACGGCAACGGCATCGACGGTTACTTCGTGACCGCGTCGTATGGGTTCGACCAGTTGCATCTGCTATACGGGCGCCAGCAGACGCACGGCTCCGGCGCACTGCGCGCGAATCTCGGCGGCGCGAACTACGCCTTTGGCAAGCTGCGCGTGTGGCTGTCTTTTTTCAACGGCGATGGCGGCGCGCCGGTGTATCACGGTGCGGGCGGCTCGCTGTCGGCGCAGTACAGTTTTTCGACCAACGCGCGCGCCTCGCTCGGCTATGCGCACGTGCGCGACTACACGACGCCGAACGGCAGCGCGGACCAGTTCAGCGCGGCATTCGAATACAGCATGTCGCCCACGCTGCTGCTGTACTTCAGTGCCGCGTATCTCGCGAATCACGACGACTCGAGCTTCACGCTGCGCGGCGTCAACGTGACCGGGTTGCCGGTCGCCTATCCGGGCGCGCCGGTGGCGGGTGTGCAATTCGGTGTGATAGAGCGGTTCTAGCACGCATCGCAATACGTCAAGCTTTCAGCCGAGCTAACCCATCAATTGGATAAAAGCACTTGGCTGCATGCATGAAATCATGTGTTCCGTGGACATAATTAATTGATAGACGATGAATGCGCTTTCAATGCGGATGCGAATTAACGAAAAGGTCACGCCAGTCGGAATTGCAAAAGCATAACGAATAAAAAAAGGCCGACACGATGTGTCGGCCTAAAGATTCTGGCGTCCGAGGATGAATTGCCAGAACCTGAGAGACATGCGCCCGCAAAGCAGTGCCGGTGCGGGATTTCGGGCCGCCGCGACGCGCGCTTCGACGTGCGTCGCACTTTACCGGTAGCTTTCAGCAGGAAGCGACGTTGATGCAAAAAGCATGGCGTGGAGTATAGCGTCGACAATCGACTTTGTGGAACCACGCGACGGCGAATTAATTAATGAATTTATGCTTACTATTTCTTCATATCGTTGGATTCACATAACGCGCAGATTCAGCGGGAGCACGCTCGCGCGCTGACGCGATTGCAATAGAACGGAAGAGGGGTAGTGGCGCTATGCTAGCGGTTTCGTCTACTCGAGGAGCGACCGATGACCCAACACGCAGGTTCGATGATCACGTTCAACCGTCCCGACGGCAAGCAGCTACAGGGCTATCTCGCGAAGCCTGAAAAAACCGCGGGCGCGCCGGCGGTCGTCGTGATCCAGGAATGGTGGGGCTTGAACGACCAGATTCGCGGCGTCGCCGATCGCCTCGCGAAAGCCGGCTACTTCGCGCTCGTGCCCGATCTGTATCGCGGCAAGTCGACGGTCGAAGAGGATGAGGCGCACCACTTGATGAGCGACCTCGATTTTGGCGACGCCGCGACGCAGGACGTGCGCGGCGCGGTTCAGTATCTGCAGCAGCACGCGGCGAAGGTCGGCGTGACCGGTTATTGCATGGGCGGCGCGCTGACGTTCCTCGCGCTGTGCAACGTGCCCGAAGCGGCGGCCGGCGTCGTCTGGTACGGTTTCCCGCCGCTCGACTATATCGACGCGTCGAAGATCAAGGTGCCGGTGTTGGGCCACTGGGGTCTGCAAGACGAGTTCTTCGCCGCCGACACCGTCGACGCGCTCGAACAGAAACTGACCGAAGCAAAGGTCGATGTCGAGTTTCATCGCTATCTGGCGCATCATGCGTTCGCGAATGAAACGGCGGTCGGGCCGGGTCGCATCGCGAAGACGCAATACGATCCGGTCTGGGCGCAACAGGCGTGGGATCGCACGCTGACGTTCTTTGGCCGCACGCTGTGGAAATGAGCTGGTGAGTGGCGCAAGCGGACGGCTCGTCCGCTTCGTCAGCGTGCCCGCGCTCGTGGCGCTCTCTTGATACGGCCGCGCTGTCTTGCAGCGCGGCCGTTTTCCTATGCAGCGTGTTCTGGCCTTATGCGGCGCGCAGCGTTGCGCGCGAACGGCCGCTCACAGCTTCGAACCGCCATCGACGTGCAGCGTCTCGCCGGTGATCCAGCGCGCGGCGTCCGAAGCCAGGAAGGCCGCCGCCCCGGCGATATCGTCCGGTTGCGCGACGCGCTGCAACGCCTGCATGCTCAACGTCAGTTCGCTTCCCGCGGCGGTCTTCGTGAAGTTCGACATGTCGGCCTGGACGACGTCGGGTGCCACCGCATTGAGGGTGCATGCCTGCGAGGCATGGCTCGTGAAGAAGCGTCTGGAACTTCGACATCCGCGAGATTTCACGACCGCGGCATTGACGCGCCAGCACGGGCTCATGACGTTTTCTCCAGCCACGGCTATCATGCAGGCGCACACGACAAAACCGGCGGGGAGACCTTGACGACCGATCAGGCAGCCAACCGCACCGCAACCGCGGCCGCAGCCATGCCAGCGGCTTTCGACTGCAGCCACTTCGACACCTTCCGCACTGTGCCGCGCGCGCAGTTGCCTGTGTGGCGCGAGCGCGTCGGCCATTTTCTCGACGTGCCGATCTCTCGCCGGCAACTCGCCGACGGTTTTCGCGGCAGCATCGACACCTATCGCGCCGGCGGCATGGCCTTCACGGATTGCCGCACCGATCCGGTCTCGCAATCGCGCTCGGTCGCGCGCATTTCGACCGACAACGTGCGCCAGATCGTGTTTCATGTGGCGCTCGAAGGGAGCTTCGAAACGATCACGGGCCTCCATCCGAAGCGCGTTGCGCTGCAAACGCGGCCGAGCATCCTCGCACTGGACATGAATCAACCGATGCAGATGACGCGCGGTCCGTGCCGCCTGCTCGCGCTGTTCCTGCCGCGCCATCTGATCGATCCGGTGCTGCCGGAAGCGGAGTCGATTCATGGCCGCGTGATCGAATATCAAACGCCGCTTGCGCGGCTGATTCCCGCGCATCTGGCCGAGCTATGCCGCACACTGCCCACGATGGACGCGCCCGCCGCTCAGGAAGCGCTCCACACCTGCGCGCTGTTGATGGCGGCGGCATTCGGCAAGGAGACGGGCCTGACCGGCAGTGCGCGCGCGGTGGCACGCACCGCGATGTTCGCGGCGGCGCGCCGCTATATCGACGCGAATCTCGGCCAACCCGAGCTGACGGTCGACAGCGTGCTGGCCGTGTCGCAGCTGTCGCGGCCGACGCTGTATCGATTGTTCGAGCCGGAGGGCGGACTGCTCGCATATATCCGCAACCGGCGCTTGCGCGAAGCGGCCGACGAATTGCATCGCCACCCGCGCAGGCCGGTGATCGAGGTCGCGTACGGCTGGGGCTTCAATAGCTCGTCGGATTTCAATCGGGCGTTCAGGCGCGCCTACGATATGTCGCCGGGCGATTTTCGCGCGGCGGCATCCGCAATCAATTCATGGAGATGACAACGTGGTGAAGATCGATCCGGACCGGCTGATGGCCGACCTCAAACAGCTGCGCGGTTTTGGGGCAACCGGTCCCGGCGTGGTCCGGCTCGCGCTGTCGCCGGTCGATCTGGCGGCGCGCGAATGGCTGGTCGGCAGGATGACGGAGGCGGGGCTCGATGCGCGCATCGACGGCGTGGGCACCGTGTTCGGGCGCTCGCGCAATCGTGGTCCCGCGCTCGTGATCGGTTCGCACACGGACACGCAGCCGACCGGCGGTTGGCTCGATGGCGCGATGGGCGTGATGTACGGGCTCGAAATCGCCCGCGCGCTAGCGGAGAACGACGCGACGCGGCACCTCGCCGTCGACGTCGCGTCGTGGATCGACGAAGAGGGCACGTTCTCGGGCCTGCTCGGTAGCCGCAGCTTCGTCGGCGAGGCGGTCGACGAATCGATTCGCGGCGCGACGAACCGCCAGGGCGAGCGCCTCGTGGACGTACTCGAGGCCGCCGGACTCGCGGGCCGGCCGCGTGCGCGTTTCGAGGCAGGGCGCCAGGTCGCGTATCTGGAGCCGCACATCGAGCAGGGCGGACGGCTCGAAGCGATCGGCAAAGCGATCGGCGTCGTCACGACGATCGTCGGGCTGCGCGAAGCGCGGCTGCACTTCACGGGGCAGCGCAACCACGCGGGCACGACGCCAATGGCGATCCGCCGCGACGCGGGCGCGGCGCTGGTCGCGTTCATCGCGCGGATCAACGACGCGTTCTCGCAGCTGGCCGACGCGGATACCGTCTGGACCGTGGGCCGCATCGATCTCGATCCGGGCTCGATGAGCGTCGTGCCCGGCGCGGCCGACATGTACCTGCAATACCGCGACGCGAACCCGGCACGGCTTCAGGCAATGGAACATGCGCTCGCGGAACTGGTGTGCGACTTCAACGCGCACCACGCGGTGAGCGTCGAATTGCAGGCGATCGACGAGCCGATCGAACCCGTCAGCATGGATGCGGCGCTGGCGGAACACATCGCGCGAGCCGCCGAAGCGATCGCGCCGGGCCAGTGGCTGCGCATGCCGAGCGGCGCCGCGCACGACGCGCAGGTGATCGCGCGTTGCATGCCGGCCTGCATGATGTTCGTGCCGAGCATCGGCGGCGTGAGTCACGACTTCATCGAAGACACGGCCGAGGAGCATATCGTGCTCGGCTGCCAGGTCGCGGCGACGGCCGCGGCTTCGATGCTGCTTCAGCTATCGGCCGGACATTCCTGAGCGGCGCGCTACTTCCACTTGTCGCCGAGCGCGTCGAGCCCGGCTTTCATCAGATCCTCGGGCAGCATCGCGATGCGCAGTTCGCAGTCGGCGTCGAGCTTCAGGAACCACGGTTCGGCAAGGGCCGGAATCGCCGACGGATCCGCGATGTCGACGACCGCCACCGCGCCGCGTTTGCCCTGCTGCTCGGTGAAGTAGATGGCTTCCGGCTTCATGTCCTCGAGGATCTTTTGCATCAGCTCGCCGATTCGGCCTTCGCGCACCAGCGTGTTGAACGGTTCGTTCGGTATTTGTATGTTGAGAAGCATGCGCATGTGATCCTCCTGTTCGATACCCCAAAGGGCATCTTAAGGATAGGTGTTGCATGCGCGGCCGATGGCGTTGATCGCGGACGAAGCATCGGCGATTACGGCCGATGAATGGCGCGTTGTGCTGGGTGTGCGTTGCTTCAACCGCCGAAGAGCGAGCCCTGCGTGCCCCGACTTGGCGGGTGATGCGCTGGTTTCGCAGGCACGTTGTCCTTGACCGCTTGCGTCGCTTGCGTCGCTGGCGTCGCTTCTGGCTCCGGCGCGAGCCGTTGCGCGTCAGCCGCGCCTGCTTCGAGCGATGTCTGTCCGGCCTCCAGCGAGAGCAGCAGCATCTTGTTCGCGAGGCCGCCGGCGAATCCCGTCAGCTCGCCCGACGCGCCAATCACCCGATGACACGGCGCGACGATCGAAATCGGATTCCGGCCATTTGCCGCGCCCACCGCGCGCACCGCGTTGAGGTTGCCGATCTGCTGCGCGATCTCCGAGTAGCTGCGCGTCTGGCCGAACGGGATGGTCAGCAGAGCGCGCCAGACCTGCTTCTGGAACTCGGTGCCCTGAAAGTCGAGCGGCAGATCGAAGGCCTGCCGCGTACCCGCGAAGTACTCGCGCAATTGCCGCGCGGTTTCGACGAGCACAGGCAGCTCGTTCGCTTCGCTCATCTCGCCGAGCCGCACCCGGTTCGGCCTGTCGTGCTCCCACAGAATCGCGGCAAGGCGCTCGCCTCTCGCCACGAGCTTCAACTGGCCGACCGGTGAATCGATCAACTTGTATGCGTACGTCACTTTCTCAGGCTCCTGACAGGGTGGAGGCGCAGGGTTCGCGAGGCGGAGGCGCTTGAACGACCGGACGCGGAAAGCTGCATGAAGGCTGCGCCGTTGTCCAATAGTGTGTCGCGGGCGTCGCCTGAACGCTCTCCAGATGTTGCTGTCTCATTCGCATTCGACATGGCCGCGACGTTCGTGACCCTCGCGGCGATCACGTCACTGTACCGCAGAGAAACCCACGATGACCTTCGACTCAGTAAAATCGGTAGCTGCGGTACGGCGCGCTGCGGGCGCTACCCGATCTTCTTTCCCATGACTATGACCACGACGCTTGAACAACTGCGGGCCGGGCAACTGGCGGGTGCGCGCGAACTCAAACTCGGGTGCGGCCTGAGCGAATTTCCGCGCGAGATTTTCGATCTCGCCGATACGCTCGAAGTGCTGGACCTGTCGAACAACGCGCTGACGACGCTGCCCGACGATCTGCCTCGTCTGAGCAAACTGCGCATTCTGTTCGCGTCCAACAACCCGTTCACCGAACTGCCCGGTGTGCTGGGCGAATGCCCGCAGCTGAGCATGGTCGGCTTCAAGGCGAATCGCATCCGCGAGGTGCCGGCGAGCGCGCTGCCGCCGCTGCTGCGTTGGCTGATACTGACCGACAACGACATCGAGCGCTTGCCCGCGGAACTCGGCCGCTGCACGCAACTGCAGAAGCTGATGCTCGCCGGCAACCGTCTGCGTGCGCTGCCCGAGGAAATGGCCGCATGCACGCGGCTCGAACTGCTGCGCCTCGCGGCCAATCGTTTCGACGCGTTGCCGGGTTGGTTGCTGCGTCTGCCGCGGCTTGCGTGGCTCGCGTATGCGGGTAATCCGTTCAACGCGGCGCTCGAACAGGCGGCGCTCGTCGATACACCGATCAGCGGGATTCGCTGGGATGCATTGCGGCTCGACGAGCGGTTGGGCGAGGGCGCATCGGGTGTCATCCATCGCGCGATGCTGCACGCGGACAACGAGCCCGCGCCGCGCGAGGTCGCCGTCAAGCTGTTCAAGGGCGCGGTGACGAGCGACGGGTTGCCCGACTGCGAAATGGCCGCTTGCATTCGCGGCGGCGAGCATGCGAACCTGATCCCCGTGCTCGGCAAGGTGACCGGGCATCCGTCGGACACGCATGGCCTGGTGATGGGATTGATCGATCCATGCTTCGCCAATCTCGCCGGTCCGCCGAGCCTCGCATCGTGCACGCGCGACATTTATCGCGACGACGTGCGCTTCGACCTTGCGACGGTGCTCGGCATCGCGAGCGGCATCGCGAACGTCGCGAGTCATCTGCATCGGCGTGGCGTGATGCATGGCGATCTATACGCGCACAATATCCTGCACGGCGGCGCGGGGGGCGCGCTGCTCGGCGATTTCGGCGCGGCGTCGTTTTATGATGCCGGCGATCGCGAACTCGGCGTGGCGTTGCAGCGGCTCGAAGTGAGGGCCTTTGGCTGTTTGCTCGAAGAGTTGCTCGAGCGTTGCGCTGCGCCCGCTGGACTTGACTCGCAACCTGACATCGCCGCGCAGCTCGCCGCGTTGAAGACGCGTTGTCTGAGCGAGGACATCGACAGCCGTCCGCTGTTCGACGAAATCGCCGTCAGCGTCGCGTCGTTCGACCGGCACCTCCGCGACCGGCACGTCCGCGACCGGCACCTCCGCGAAGGAGTCTCGCCATGACGCAGAACATGCGCCGCCGCGTGCTGCTCGCGGGCGCGCTGGCCGCAACTGGCCTTACCCGCATCGCTTTGTTCGCGGACCACGCCCGCGCCGAAGTGCTGCCCGGCACGAAGCCGAAGATCGCGCTCGTGGTCAAATCGATGTCGGACCCGTTCACGGTCTCGATGGTCAACGCCGCGCGCAATTACCAGGATCACTTCTCGTCGCAATTCAGCCTGACGATTCGCGGCACGGCCAAACAGACCGACACCGCCGCGCAGATCCGTATGGTCGACGAGATGGTCAGGGCGAAGATGAACGCGATCGTGATCGCGCCGACCGACTCGAAGGCGCTGATCCCGGCGGTCGCGCGCGCGATCAAGGCCGGCATCATCACGATCACGATCGACAACCCGCTCGACGACGCCGCGCAAGAGGCCGCCGGCATCTCGGTGCCGTTCGTCGGGCCGAACAATCGCAACGGCGCGAAGCAGGTCGGCGATTATCTGGCGAAGTGGCTGAAGCCCGGCGATCAGGTCGGTATCATCGAAGGCGTCTCGGCCAGCAGCAATGCGCAGCAGCGCACGGCTGGCAGCCGCGACGCGATGGATGCCGCGAGCGTGCAGGTCGTCGCGGTCGAGTCGGGCAACTGGGAGTACGGCAAGGGCCGCGACGTGGCCACGAAGATGCTCGCCGAGCATTCGCAGCTTCGCGCGCTGCTGTGCGGCAACGACAACATGGCAATGGGCGCGGTCGACGCGATTCGCGACGCGGGCCGTGGTGGTGGCGTCTACGTCACCGGCTACAACGCGATCGATGCGATCAAGCCGCTGCTCGCCGACGGCCGCGTGGTCGCGACGATGAACCAGTTCGCCGATCGCCAGGCCGTGTTCGGCATCGACTTCGCACTGAAGGCGGTGACCGAGCAGCGCAAGCAGCGCGAGTTGTCGAAGGTGATCGAGACGCCGCTGCAACTGGTGACGGCCACGAAGCGTTGAGGCGGCGCGCGTACGATCGCGCTGTCTGCCGCCGCCTCGGCGAGTTACCGGATTATTCCGCCGACACCTTGCGCGGCTTGGTCGCCTTCTCGAGCTTGTTGTACTCGAACTCCGGCACGGACTTCAGCGCCTCCTTGGTGGCACCCGCGAGGAACAGATTGCCGTCGCGAATCTGGAAGTGATCGATTGGAATCGCGACGTAGTGCTTGCCCATGCCGAGGAAGCCGCCCACCTGTATGACCGCGTAGCTCGCCTTGCGATCCGGCGCGATGATCACGTCATAGATGCTGCCGATCTTGTCGTTCAGATCGTTGTAGACCGGCTCGTCGACGAGCGCGCGCCGCACGCTCCAGCCCTTGAGCAGCGCATTGGTCTGCTCGGTGGTCCCGCCGAGCGGCTGCAGTCCCGCGACCTGCGCCCAGGCGCCCGGCGCCGCGCACATCGCGGCGAGCGTGGCCGCACACATGATTGCGCATGTGATCTTCTTCGCTTTCATTATCGATCTCCCTGGTTGCCTGTCGGTAACACACTTACGTGCGTCGAAGATGGGTAGCAGGCGACGTGCCCGGCCCGCACCGTGCGACGTTGCGCACAGGCTTTGCTCGAGCCCCGACTTGATGCGCTTTCGGAATCAGGTGGTGCCGAATTGTCAATAGCAGGGGATTCTGTGGCGACTTAAGATCGATCGCGCCAACGTGGACCAGTCGCGATGAAGTCCGGAAGCGCCTGGCCCGCGAACAAGAACGCAAGTGCGACGTAAAACAAACCACGGAGACACGCACCATGGCTAAGTCCATCCTGACCCGCCTGCTCGGCTTCACCCTCGGCGCGGGCATTGCCTTGACCGCCTTCAGCGCTCACGCGGGCGCCACGCTCGATCGCGTGATGAAGAACGGCACGATGATGGTCGCAACGAGCGGCAAGTGGCCGCCGCAAGCGTTCCTGAACGACAAGCACGAATTCGACGGCTTCGATATCGACGTCGCGAAAGAAATCGCGCGTCGACTCGGCGTAAAAGTCACGTTCGATACGCCGCAATTCAGTCTGATGACCGGCGGTCACTGGCACGGCCGCTGGGATCTGTCCGTGCTTTCCGTCACGCCGACCAAGCCGCGCGCCGAATTGCTCGATTTCCCCGCGGTCTATTACTACAGCCCGTATGTGTTCGTCGTGAACAAGGATTCGAAGGCGAAGACGCGTGCCGATCTGAACGGCAAGGTGATCGGTGTCGAGGCGGGCACCACGTCGGAAGACTACGTGCGCAACCGCCTCAATATCGCGGGCCCGGACGTGCCGCCGTTCCAGTACATGATGCAGCCGCCGAAGGAGATCAAGACCTATGCGGACTCGATGCTGCCTTATGACGATCTGCGCCTCGGCGACGGCAAGCGCGTCGACGGCATCGTGACGCCGGTGCAGACCGCGCTCAACGCGATCAAGAACGGCTATCCGGTGAAGATCATTCCGGGCGACTTTGCGTTCCGCGAGCCGCTTGCGATCGTCGCCGACAAGGGCGACGCCGAGTGGGACAAGAAAGTCGGCGACATCGTCGCGCAGATGAAGCAGGACGGCACGCTGACGAAGCTCAGCATGAAGTGGTTCGGCAACGACTATACGAAGCAATAAGCGCGAACCCGGGACGCGGCGGTTCATACCGCCGCCGCCGCTGCTGCGCCCGCTGCGCAGCCACCAGCAGCCACCAGCAGCCACCAACAACAAAACGGCACTCCATCACGAGATGGCTTCTTACCTCGATACCTACTACACCCGCACGCTGCGCACCGTCGAGCCGCGCGCGGCGCTGAGCGGTTCGCTGCAAGCCGATGTGTGCGTGGTCGGCGCCGGCATGGCCGGTATTACGACGGCGCTCGAATTGCTGCGCCGTGGCCGCTCGGTGATTCTTCTCGAGGCGCAGCGGGTGTCGTGGGGCGCGTCGGGCCGCAATGGCGGCGTGGTGAGCCCCGGCTATTCGACGAGCTTCGAGCGGATCGCGCAACGCGTCGGCGTCGAAGACGCGAAGTCGATTTACCGGATGTCGATCGAGGGCGTCGATATCGTCGCGGACAATATCCGCCAACTCGACATCGACGAAGCGCAGCCCGTGCATGGCGTGCTGCGCGTGTCGCGTCACGAGAACACCGCCGACATGCAGGCGCAGCAGGCGTGGCTCGCCAACGAGTTTCAGTACGACGTCAGGTTCAAGACGCACGAGGAGATTCGCGAGTGGCTCGTGTCGGACAAGTATCGCCACGCGCTCTATAACGAACGCGGCTTCCATTTTCATCCGTTGAATTACGCACGTGCTCTCGTCGCGGAAGTCGAGCGGCTGGGCGGCCAGGTATTCGAAGACTCCGAAGTGTTGTCGCTCGATTGCTCGTCGGCGATCAAGCGGCTGAAGACCGCGCGCGGTACGGTCACGGCGCGCGACGTGGTGTTTACCTGCGGCGGCTATACGGGCAACGTGGTGCCGCAACTCGCGCGCGCCTATCTGCCGATTTCGACCTATATGCTCGTCACCGAGCCGGCCCCGGATCTGATCGCAACCGCGATCCGCACGCGCGCGTCGGTCGGCGACAGCCGCCGCGCGAGCGACTATTACCGTCTCGTCGACGGCGGCGAACGCATTCTGTGGGGCGGCATGATCACGACGCGCAAGTCCGAGCCGGACCGGCTGGCCGAGTTGCTGCGCCGACGCATGGTCGATACCTATCCGCAGCTATCCGGGCTGAAGGTCGCGCTCGCGTGGTCCGGACGCATGTCGTATGCAAGGCATCTGATGCCGCTGATCGGCCGTCTCCATTCGGGCGTCTGGTACTGCATGGGCTTCGGCGGCCACGGCATGAATACGACGGCGGTCGGCGGCAGGCTGATCGCGCAGGGCATCACGAACGAAACCGACCGCTATCGTCTGTTCGCGCCGTTCGGCCTCGAATGGAACGGCGGGCCAGCGGGCACGGCGGCCGTTCAACTGACCTATTGGTACTACCAGCTAATGGATTTCATGCGCGAACGCGCGGCGTGAACGGGCTTGAATACGATGGCCCGCCGTTCGTCGCGCGTGCGGCGGATCTACGGAGGAACACATGTTTGCAGAAGATGCTGACGGCGTCGAGAAACGCAGTCCGGGCCCGATTCTCGTTTTGCTCGGCGTGTTGCTGATCGGCGGATACTTCGCGGTGCAGCATGCGCCGGACTGGATCGCCGGCATCAACCACGGTGTGCCCGCGCTCGGCATCGACGCGACTTTATTGCAGAAGCTGCTGGGCGGCGCGGTCGCGATTGCCGCGCTGGTCGCCAATTGCTATCTGTTGCTGAGGCTATCGCTGCGCTGGCAGGTTGCCGTCGTGTGGTGCGAGCTCGCGTTGCTGGTCGTGCTGTTCTTCTCGACGTTCAATCTGAGCTTCGAATTCATCGAGCGCAAGATCGGCTATCTGGTGCTGCAAGGCGCGACCACCACGCTCTATATCTCGGCGATCTCGATCGCGCTCGCGTTCGTGCTCGCGCTGATCGGCGCACTGGCGAAGCTTTCGTCGAACGGTATCGCGATCGGTATCGCGACGTTCTACACCTCGCTGTTTCGTGGCCTGCCGTTGCTGATGCAGATCTTCATTCTGTATCTCGGCCTGCCGCAGCTCGGCTATATCGTCGATCCGATTCCCGCTGGCGTGGCTGCTTTGTCGTTGTGCTATGGGGCATATATGACCGAGATCTTTCGCGCCGGCATTCAAAGCATTCCCAAAGGTCAGTGGGATGCCGCACGCGCGCTCGGTCTCAGCCACAGCATGATGATGCGGCTGGTGATTTTGCCGCAGGCGCTGCGCGTGATCATTCCGCCGACCGGCAACCAGTTCATCGCGATGCTCAAGGATAGCTCGCTGGTGTCCGTCGTCGGCGTGTGGGAACTGACCTACGTCGCGACCACCGAGGGGCAGCGCGAATTCCGTCACATGGAGATGCTGATCAGCGCGTCGGTGATCTACTGGCTGCTGTCGATGGTGCTCGAAGTGATCCAGTCGCGCATCGAACGCCGCTTCAGGAGGTCCGCTCGATGACATCACTCGCCGACACCCGAGGGAATCGCGCGATGGAAGCGACGTCGAGCATCGAACCGCCGGTGCGCACGGCGGCGTTGCCGGCCGTCACGCTGGAACGCGTGAACAAATGGTACGGGTCGACCAGGTACTGCGCGAGGTCAGCATGAAGGTCGCACCGGTGTTCGATCAGCCGCAAAGCGCGCGTTTGAAGCAGTTCTTGTGTCAGGTGGTGCGTACCGATTAGCGCCCCGCGACGGTCGCGGCGTTTTTTTCCGTGGCATGATGGTCGGTCTGTCGGAACTCAATCACAACGAACCGCTGGGCCTGCCATGTCTTTCCATACCTGGTTGCTTTTCGCCGCTGCCTATCTGCTCACCACCATTTCTCCGGGTCCGAACGTTCTGCTCGTGATCCGCAATTCGGTCCGCTATGGAAACCGCGGCGCGGCGGCGAGCGTTGCCGGTAATCTGCTCGCGCAAGGAGTCGTCGTCGCGCTCGTGGCGCTCGGCGTCGGCGCGGTATTGACGGCGCTGCCGCCGCTGTTCGTCGCGATGAAAGTGCTTGGCGCGGGTTATTTGATGTATCTCGGCATCAGGCAATTGCGCGGCGGCGGCAAGACCAGTGCAACCCGGGCAAGCGAGCCCGCACAGCCCGCGGCCGTCGCATCGCCCGCCCATACGTTCGAGCGCAACAAGGTATTTCGCGAGGCCTTGCTGGTGTCGGGCAGCAATCCGAAGACGATGATCTTTCTGTCGGCGTTCATGCCGCAATTCATCGACCACGAGCGCGGCCTGCCTGAGCAGTTCATCGTGATGTATCTGACGATCGCGGTCACCGTCGCGCTCGTTCATACCATCTATTCGCTCGGCGTGCGCGGTATCCATAAGCGCGTCGGAGCCAACCGTTGGATAGCGGCGATCAAGCGCGGCAGCGGGCTCGTGTTCGTCGCGCTCGGCATCAAGCTGCTGACCGCTCAGCGCGCCTAGCCCGTCGCGATGCCTGCACGAAAATGAGCCGAATGCAAAGCGTCGTCGACGTGAACGTGCTGTTTCTGAATGGGCAGGGAGAGTGCCTTTTCATCCAGCGAGCGAATACCGGTTTCAGAGACGGTCAATACGCTTTGATTGCCGGCCATCTCGAACCGGGCGAATCGATCGAAGAATGCGCGATTCGAGAATCGAAAGAAGAAGCGGGTGTGACGGTTGCGCGTGGCGCACTCGAATTCAAGCTCGTGATGCGGCGCGACTCGGATACGAACCGCATCAGCTTCTTTCTCGCGTGCCGTTCATGGCAAGGCGAGCCTTCCAACATGGAGCCGCACAAGTGCTCGGGATTCGTGTGCGCGAAGCCAGATTACCCTCCGGCGCCGATCGTCGACTATGTGGCGGCCGCCCTCGCGCATATCCGCGAGGGCGTGATGCTGGCCGACTTCAAGTGCTGATTGCCGATCGGCGGTTCGGAATCGACTTTCCGGAAGCGCGATATTCATCCTGATTGGCGGAGTTGCTGCTCGTTTCGTCACCGTTGTTGATGATTTTCCGAGCGAATCAAACGCGCAATATCCCGCTGAATAGAGCGACGAAACGACCGCTAGTTGACGCCGCTCCAATCCCTTATTGCGCGGAATTCCGACGCTTGCGGCGGTTTTGCGTTATCGTGCTGCACCCAAAATGGCGGACCACGCGAATTGCCGGTCGAGCCGTATTTCAATTCATTCTGAATGGATGAATGGTCATGTCCTGGCGGTATCAGTAATCCCCAACCATCCGGTTGGCAAGGTAAGTAAAGAGGAGATGTGTTGTATGTCGTTCAAGTTTCACAAACTGCTGCCGGTTAGCGCGGCAGTCGTCGCATTCGCAAGCGTCGCCGGCACGGCGAACGCCGATCAGGTCGTCAGGATCGGTCACGTTGGGCCGTTGACGGGCGGCTCCGCCCACCTCGGCAAGGACAATGAAAACGGTGCGCGCCTCGCGATCGAGGAAATCAACGCGAAGGGCCTGACGATCGGGGCTCAGAAGGTCACGCTCGTGCTCGACGCGCAGGACGACGCGGGCGACCCGCGCCAGGCGACCCAGGTCGCGCAGAAGCTGGTCGACGACAAGGTCGTCGCGGTCGTTGGCCACCTGAACTCGGGCGCGTCGATTCCGGCGTCGAAGATCTATAGCGACGCGGGCATCGTGCAGATTTCGCCGTCGTCGACGAACCCGGCGTACACGCAGCAGGGCTTCAAGACGACGTACCGCGTCGTCGCGACCGATGCGCAGCAAGGCCCGGCGCTTGCCACGTTTGCCGCGAAGAACCTGAACGTGAAGACGGTCGCCGTGGTCGACGATTCGACCGCCTATGGCCAGGGCCTCGCGAACGAATTCGAAAAGACCGCGAAGTCGCTCGGCCTGAAGGTCGTGTCGCACGACGCAACCAACGACAAGGCCGTCGACTTCCGCGCGATCCTGACGAAGATCAAGGGCGAGAATCCCGACGCGATCATGTACGGCGGCATGGATGCGACCGGCGGTCCGTTTGCGAAGCAGGCGCGTCAACTGGGCCTGCGCGCGAAGATGCTGTCGGGCGACGGCGTTTGCACCGAAAGCCTCGCCGACCTCGCGGGTCCGGCAGCGGGCAACGTGGTGTGCTCGCAGGCCGGCATGGCGGTCGAGCGCATGAACGGCGGCGCGCAATTCGCGGCGAAGTACGCAAAGCGCTTCGGCCATCCGATCGAATTCGACGCGCCGTTCACGTACGACGCGGTGTATATCGTCGTCGACGCGATGAAGCGCGCGAACTCGACCGATCCGGCGAAGGTTCTGGCCAAGGTGTCGGGCACCGACTACAAGGGCGTCACCGGTGAAACGACGTTCGACGCGAAGGGTGACCTTCAGCACGGCGTGATCTCGCTGTACGACTACAAGGACGGCAAGAAGACGCTGCTCGACGTCGTGAAGATGTAAGAGCGGTAGAAGGGGTAAAAGCACGAAGGGCCGATGAAGCATTGCTTCATCGGCCCTTCGTTTTAGCGCTGGTGGCCTCTTACGGCACGAGCCACAACGCCACCGCGTAAATCACCAGCGACACCGCGAACGTCACCGCCGTATAGCCCATCACGCGCTGAATCCGGATCCCCGCGATTGCAACGATCGGCACAGCCCAGAACGGCTGCAGCATGTTCGACACGTTCTCGGCCATCGCGACGCCCATCGCCGTGCGCGGCACCGACGCATGCAGGCTCAGCGCCGCGGGCAGCACGAACGGACCCTGCACCGCCCAGTGACCACCAGCGCTCGGCACCAGCAGCGTGATGATCAGCGAGCTCAGAAAGCTCCACAGCGGCAGCGTGACCGGCGACGCGATCGTCACGAACGCCTTCGCGATCATCGACGCGAGTCCCGTGCCCTTCATGATGCCCATGATCCCGCCGTACATCGGATATTGCAGCAGCATCGAGCCGGTCTGACGCGCGGCGCGGCGAATCGAATTCGCGTACGCGATCGGCGTGCGTTGCAGCGCGAGACCGATCATCAGGAAGATCAGGATCGTGTTGTTGATGTCGAGATCGAAGCCTTCCTTGTGCCACGTGATCGCCAGATAGCCGATGCCGAGCGCGAGCAGCAGCAGCGTGCCGAGCATCGACTGTTCGAGGCGCGCGGCGAGCGATGTCGCGCTGCTTGCGCGCGCGTGCGGGTCGTCGCTCGGTGCGTCGGCGGCTTCTTCTCCGCTGTGACGAAACGCGATGACGTTCTCCGCCTTCGGATGCATCTTGATGAAGATCGCCGTCATCACGACGACGACCAGCACGGTCGGCACGAACACGAACGGCGCGAAGATGGTTTCGCTGAGCGGCACCACGTGGCCGGTCGCTTTCTCGACGAGATTCAGCGCATTGCCGTGCGACGCCTGCGACAGCGCGATCGAACTCGACAGCCCGCTGTTGCAGATCGACCAGGCCGAATAGCTGCCCGCGACGAGCCACGCGAAATCGACGTCGACGCGCCGCGCGATTTCCCGCGACAGCAACGCGCCGACGATCAGCCCGAGCCCCCAGTTGAGCCACGCTGCCACCGCGACAACTGGAAACACGAGCAGCGCGGCGCGCGTCGGCGAGTTCGCGTGCGAGGCGAGCGCGCGCAGGCCGCGCTGCACGATCGGCGCTTCCGCGATTGCGTAGCCGGTCGCGAGGATCAGGATCATCTGCAGCGCGAAGCCGAGAATGCCGAACGTGCCGGTGTACCAGGAATCGAGCAGCGTCGGCAGGTTGCCGGTCGGCGCGATCAGCATCGCCAGCACGGCGACGAAGAACGTCAGGCAGATGGACAGCACGAACGGGTCGGGCATGACCTGCTCGAAAACATACACCAGACCTTCGACGATGCCGCGCGAAGCGGCAGGCCGGCCGGCGGCGTGAGGGGAAGTGTCTCGCTTCATGTGTGTGACTCTGTGTAGTGCCCGGCCAAGCGCAGGGCGGAGCGGGCGGGTGCGGCGCGCCGGCGTGGGGTGCCGGCGCGTGTCGGCGGCAAGCTTGCCTTACCTGAGCTCGATGACAGGAGACAGATTAGCGCGAATCCAGGAGCGTGGAACCCGGTGTTGCGCTGGAAAAAGGCCTCGGTTTCCTTTTCAATGTTCTTACGGTGAACACTGTTTCGGTAAACGAACGTGGCATTATTCGTCTTCGGCGCGGGCGATGTCAAGGAAACACGCCATTGCCGGCCGTGACGCGAATCGCCGACAATCCGGCGGACGATCATCGAACGATCAGGGAGACACAAGACTATGACGACCATCTATCGCGGCATGGATCGACCCACGCTCGATAAGGCCTATAACAACACCCAGGCCATCCCGAACTTCCCGGAAGTCCTGCGGGACTTCCAGCAGCGCAGCGCGAAACTGTATGAACGCGTGCCGGGCCGACGCGATCTGCGCTACGGCGAGCGTCCGCGCGAGCGTTTCGACTGGCTGCCCTGCGGCAAGGCCGGCGCGCCGACGTTCATCTTCATTCACGGTGGGTACTGGCAGAACTGCGTGAAGGAAGACTTCGCATTCATCGCCGATGGGCCGCTCGCCAACGGCTACAACGTCGTGCTGGCCGAATACACGCTCGCGCCGGACGCGTCGATGACGCAGATCGTCGGCGAAATCACGGGCTTGCTCGATCATCTGCAAACGGACCCGGACGGGCTCGGCATCGCGGGGCATCCGCTGTGTCTGAGCGGGCACTCGGCGGGCGGTCATCTGACGGCGTTGCATCGCGCGCATCCGCTCGTCACGAACGCGCTGCCGATCAGCGCGCTGGTCGATCTCGAACCGATCAGCCTGTCGTGGCTCAACGACAAGCTGAAACTGAGCGAGCAGGAAATCGCCGCGTACAGTCCGATCCATCACGTCGGCGCCGGCGTGCCGACGGTGGTCGCGGTCGGCGGCGCGGAGTTGCCGGAGCTGGTCCGTCAGTCGGACGAGTATGCGGCGGCGTGCGAAGCGGCGGGGCAGCAGATCGGGCTCGTGCATGTGCCGGGCTGTACGCACTTCTCCGTGCTCGACGATCTCGCCCGCGCGGACGGCGTGCTGATGACGGCGCTGGCGCAAATCGGCTGAACGGTCGCGGTATCGATTAATATCTTTCTCGACCTAATTACGGCGAAAAAATATATTGGACGTCTTACTGGCGTTCTTGCACTATTCGTTCCCAGCGCAAAGTCCGCGCCCTATTGCGATCCCCACCGCCCGCGAGCCAATCGCTATGCCGCCGCCGATGCAAGGCGCCGCGGCGCATCGGCCGGCCCGAGCGGGCGCTCATCAAAACCGATAACAGCAATACCTGAGGATACAGATGCCCCACTATCGCTCACGCACTTCGACCCATGGCCGCAACATGGCCGGCGCCCGCGCGCTGTGGCGCGCGACCGGCATGAAGGACGACGATTTCGGCAAGCCGATCATCGCGGTCGTGAACTCGTTCACGCAGTTCGTGCCGGGCCACGTGCATCTGCGCGACCTCGGCGCGCTGGTCGCGAAGCAGATCGAAGCGGCCGGCGGCGTGGCGAAGGAATTCAACACGATCGCCGTCGACGACGGCATCGCGATGGGCCACGGCGGCATGCTGTATTCGCTGCCGTCGCGCGAACTGATCGCGGACTCGGTCGAGTACATGGTCAACGCGCACTGCGCGGACGCGATGGTCTGCGTCTCGAACTGCGACAAGATCACCCCGGGCATGCTGATGGCCGCGATGCGCCTGAACATTCCGGTCGTGTTCGTGTCGGGCGGTCCGATGGAAGCGGGCAAGGTCAAGTCGCCGACCGACGGCCAGGTGATCGCGAAGATCGACCTGATCGACGCGATGATCAAGGCCGCCGATCCGAAGATCAGCGACGCCGAAGTTGCCGAAGTCGAGCGCAACGCGTGCCCGACCTGCGGTTCGTGCTCGGGCATGTTCACCGCGAACTCGATGAACTGCCTGACCGAGGCGATCGGCCTCGCGCTGCCGGGCAACGGCACGATCGTCGCGACGCACGCATGGCGCAAGGGCCTGTTCGAGCAGGCGGGCCGCCTCGTCGTCGATCTGTGCCGTCGCTACTATCAGGAAGAGGACGCCTCGGTCCTGCCGCGCAGCATCGCCACCAAGCAGGCATTCGAAAACGCGATGACGCTCGACGTCGCGATGGGCGGCTCGACCAACACCGTGCTGCACCTGCTGGCCGCCGCCCAGGAAGCGGGCGTCGATTTCACGATGTCGGACATCGACCGCATCTCGCGCAAGGTGCCGTGCCTGTGCAAGGCGGCGCCCATGACCGACAAGTACCACATCGAGGACGTGCATCGCGCGGGCGGCATCATCGGCATTCTCGGCGAACTCGCGCGTGCGGACCTGCTCGATCTGTCGTGCGGAAACGTGCACAGCGGCACGCTCGGCGACGCGATCGCGAAGTGGGACGTCGCCGGCAACGCAGGCGAGGAAGCGCAGAAGTTCTTCCGCGCGGCGCCGGGCGGCATTCCGACCACGGTCGCGTTCAGCCAGGAAGCGACCTACGCGACGCTCGACACGGACCGCAAGAGCGGCTGTATCCGCAGCAAGGAGAACGCGTATTCGAAGGACGGCGGCCTCGCGGTGCTGTACGGCAACCTCGCGGAGAAGGGCTGTATCGTGAAGACCGCGGGTGTCGATGAATCGCAGTGGCTGTTCTCGGGCCGCGCGCGCGTGTTCGAAAGCCAGGACGACGCGGTCGACGCGATTCTCGGTGACAAGGTCGTGGCGGGCGACGTCGTGGTGATCCGCTACGAAGGTCCGAAGGGCGGTCCGGGCATGCAGGAAATGCTGTATCCGACTTCGTATCTGAAGTCGAAGGGCCTCGGCAAGAGCTGCGCGCTGTTTACCGATGGTCGTTTCTCGGGCGGCTCTTCGGGCCTCGTGATCGGCCATGCGTCGCCGGAAGCGGCGGAAGGCGGCACGATCGGCCTCGTCGAAGACGGCGACGTGATCGAGATCGACATCCCGCAACGCAAGATGCACCTCGTGGTGTCGAATGAAGAGCTCGCGCGCCGTCGCGCTGCGATGGAAGCGCGCGGCGACGACGCGTGGCAGCCGACCAATCGCGAGCGTGTCGTGTCGCAGGCATTGCAGGCGTATGCGGCGCTCGCGACCTCGGCCGACCGCGGCGCGGTACGCGATATTTCGCAATTGAAGCGCAAGTAAAGCGCAAGTAAAGCGCGGACTCGCGCGGATTAGCGCGGATTAGCGCGGCGGCCCCTGTTCGCGGTGACGCGAGTGGGGCCAATAGAGACCGGTATGCGGGCGACCGCATGCCGGTTCTTTTTTTTGCGGTGGCAGTGCGAACGGACGATCGATCAGGCGTCTCGTGTGCAGCCCCGTGCGGAGCCTTTAAGCCGGCAATCCGGAAACGATGTCGTCGGAAGGCTGCGACGACCCTGCCAGCACCACGCAGTTTCTGCCCTTGTCTTTCGCGACATAGAGCGCCGTGTCGGCTCTGGCCATTACCGAGGCAACGGTATCGTCATCACCGAATTCGTCGACGCCAGCGCTGAGCGTGCATGCGACGTCACCGGCCGGAGCGCGCGAAACGGACGCCGCGACGATTGCACGCAAGCGGTTCGTGAGACGGGCAGCCTCTTCTTTCCCAGTCAGCGGAAGCAGCAGCGCGAACTCTTCACCGCCGATGCGCCCCAGCACGTCGGTTTGCCGTATTTCGCTCGAGATGGTCAAAGCAACGTGCGCGAGAGCCTGGTCGCCGGCTGCGTGCCCGTACCGGTCGTTGATACCCTTGAAGTTATCAATGTCCAGAATTGCGATAGACAGCTTCGACTTCGCCGCCTTTGCCAGCTCGAACAGCGCCTCGGTCCGGGCAATGAACGCTCGCCGCCCGAGCACGCCAGTCAGATCGTCGATGGTGGCGAGGCGTTCCATCCGCTCCGCCAGCCGGTCGTGCGCCAGCATGACCATGCCTACCGACAGGCATGGCAGAGTCAGGATGGCCATGCCGAGAAACGCAACGTTCAGAGGCGTCTCCTCCAGAAAAGTCGTTTCATGCGCGATGCCGAATCCGTATACGACGCAACGGACTGCGTGAATCACCGCCCCCAGCACCGCGGCGATGGACACGAAGTGGTAGCCGTATTTTGGTCTGCCCGCCGGCCGGTACCGCTGCACGAGCCAGGCGATGGCAAAGCGGATATAGGCGAGAAAGCCCGAGATCATCGCACCCCGGGCACTGACGTCCGGCGACACGTAGGTCCAATAGACGAGTCCGACGAGGATCGCGCCGAGCGCGCCGTATTCCCAGATCACCGCTGGCCGCCGATGAAAGAATCGCCGGAAGCCCTGCACCGCGAGCAGGGAGGCCACCACCAGCAAGACGCTCGCGCCTACTACAACAGCATCCGACCTACGGAAAATGAGGAGCGTGGCCGTGACAGCCAGCAGACCGCTTGCCACACACCAATGGCGTATCCCCGGGACCTGAGTGTGAAACAGCGAGCCGAGAACGGCGACACTCATCAGGCAGGACAGAATCGCAATGCCGATAAGAGCGGTCGGGATGGACATGGCAGCGTAACAATGGGTGTGATCCATGAAGGCACCTGGCGCGACCCGAGGTCGCGCAGCTACGTCCGCTGCCTTCGCGCAAAGCGCATATCGTACCGGAAGAATTTTCGGCGCCACTGCAATCCGAAGGTCAAGTTACAACGATCGTCGTCCGACGGCTTCCTTTCGAATCGCTGGCCGGACTGATCTGGCGTCGACGTGCCGGGAGGGTCGCCATGCAAGGGCCGAAGTTCGGCCGAATGCAAACTTCGCGTTACGGCCGGCTTGCGTCTATCCTTGTCTCACTTGTTGGGCTGCCAGCGGCGCCGACGAGGTCTTCTGCAGTGTTCAATAATCGCCCGCCCACCAAGGGCAAACCCAACAGGAGAAAACCAGATGTCACGATCCATCTCGCAGCGCGCTTTCATGGTGTTTGGTGGTTTGGCCTTAGCGGGGACGCTGACTTTGGCGCAAGCGGCACCCGTCTCATTCGACGTACCGTTGACGGGCGCTCAACAGGTTCCGCCGGTGCAGACTCCGGGCAGCGGCACCGCCAAGCTCACGTACGACTCCAGCACGCGGGTCGTCACCTGGAACATCAGCTTCAGCGGATTGACGAGTCCCACCACGATGTCGCATTTTCACGGACCCGCCCCTGCCGGTAAAAACGCCAACGTCAAGATCTGGCTCTCGAAGAAGGGCAGCATGGAGGTGACAAGCCCGTTCAGCGGTCAGGCCACGCTATCTCCGGACGACGCCAAGATGTTCGAAGCCGGTGACATGTACATCAACGTTCACACGAAAAACAATCCCGATGGCGAGATTCGCGGCCAGGTGATGCCGCCGAAGGGCAACTGAGCCAGGCACGGCGGCGGCGCCCCGAGGTCAGGTTTGCGGCAAGCTCAGAGATAAGCCGCGAGCAGCATCACCGCGGCAGCGCCGACGCCGAGCGGAAGCAGCGCCAGCAGCGCTGGCGTCTGCCGCGGCGCGTCCACCGACGAAGGAAGCTGTTTGTAGCCGGTCAGCATCGGACGCAGCAGGTTGTGTCCCTTCGCTACCGCGTAGAGGGCGATCACGAGCACGTGCAGCGCCACCGCGGCGAGCAGCACGTACCAGACGAGCCCATGCAGCGTCGAGATTGCGTTGGCGAGCCACGCGGGCACCAGCTCGCTCAACGGCCCTTCGTCGGCGATGTCGTTGTTGACATAGAGGCCGCTCAGCGTCTCGGCCAGCAGCAAAGCGAGCAGCAACAGCACCATCCAGCCGCCGGCCGCATTGTGGCCTACCTGGACGTCCGGCTCGCGACGAAACAGGCGGCGCAAATGACGCAGCGCAGCCGCGGGCGATGCGACGAAACTGCGAAAGCGCGCGGTCTCACTGCCAAAGCAGCCCCACAGCAGCCGGAAAATAACCAACGCAAGCAGCGTCTCGCCGACCCGCACGTGCCAGTCGATCCAGTCCAGCTTCAAGGTGACGTAAGCGGCCGTGACCAACACGACCACCAGCCAGTGAAACAGCCGCACCGGCGCGTCCCACACCAGCACCGGCCGGGTGACGGGCTGGGGCGGCCGTGTGGCAGGTTCGTCAGGGTTCATGTGTCGTGAGTACGTGCGCAAGCGCGCTGGGATGAAATTCGCGTGTTTCCCGGGCTACACGGAAAATCGACGCAGCCGTGCGGGCAAAGAAATTCAGTGTTTCGAGCGGGGAGCACGGATTGCCCCGCGCTCTATCTGCCGGAAGCTTAAAGCCGATTTCCGCTCGACGAGCAGGTTGCGGCGGGGAGCGCGGCCGTCGGCGTCTGTTCGAGCCGATTACCGCCCAGCGATTTGGCTCGATACAACGCCTGGTCGGCGGCTGAGAGCAGGTCGGTGAGGGAGGCCGTTTGGCGACTCGACTCGGCGAGTCCAACGCTGACGGTGGCCCGAATCCGGTCGCCGTCGGCGCCATGGGAAAGCGCGGCAAACCGGTTGGCAACGGTCTCGCCTACCTTTTTTGCGCGTTCGCTGTCGTGGTCCGGCAGCAGCGCGGCGAATTCTTCACCACCGATGCGTGCAAGAATCGCGTCCGCACCCGCGACGGCTCGAACGGTTTCCGCGAATGACCGCAAAACCTCGTCGCCGGTCTTGTGTCCGTAGCGATCGTTGATTCTCTTGAAGTGATCGAGGTCGAACGCGAGGAGCGTGACTGGTCGTCGATGCGCGTGGTGGTCGCGGATAACGCGCTCCCCATCTTCGAAAAACAACTTTCGATTGCCGAGGCGAGTCAGGTAATCCGTGCGGGATTCCTGCAGAAGCTCACCATGAATTTCTTCCCGGGTTAGCCGGAGCAAGGTCATCGGCAAAATGACCGAGTAGAGAACCCCTTCGTACATCGTGATTTCGCTGGAGACAGCCAGCACGCGCGGCCCGAAGATCGGAACCAGCCATGGCAGCACGAACGCCCGGGCGACGTAAAAAAGCGCGTGAATGCCCGTCACCGCGACGGCGACGCGCCTGGCTTGAACCGCCGGCATGCCATCGCCTCGCATCAATTCGAGCGAGGTCATGGCTGAAACCAGCGCGATCGGGATGGCACTGACATACATCCAGACGGCAGCCTGCCAACGCACCCCAGCTATTGCCCACGTGAGCCCCATCAGGACAAGCAAACCGATCGAGCTTGCGAGATAGCGCCGGCCGTTGAACATGGCTACGCCGTCCAGGACGAGCAGGTAGCCCGCGAGAATCACGAGATTGCTCACTGCGGGGCCGGCGGCCCCGAGCAGTTGCACCCGAAATGAAGCCAATGCGCAGCCGATTCCGAGGGTGGCATAGCCGGCCGCCAGCCTTCGCAATTCCTTGCTGCGCTTGGGATGAGACAGGTGTTCCCAATACATCATGGCGGAACTGGCTAATAAGGTTCCGATCACGAGGAGGTAAAGGGTGGCTAGATCGACTTTCATCGCTGACTTCAGAGCGCGTCCCCGCAGCAACGGGGACGAGGGTGGAGACTACACACGTGATAACGGCAAAGGCCGCGCATTCTTGCGAAATGATAACGGAATGGGTGGCACGGGGACTTGAAGCCGGGAGGTGGGCACACGGTTGGCCGGTTGCGGTTCGTGCGCGATCGTTTGCAATTCCAGGTAGACGCTGCCGTCTGCAGAAGCCTTGGTCAAAGCATGTGCCGACAGCTTAAAGCGCGAGTTGAAGAGATCTCGGCCGCTTTATTCGACAGCCCGCACGCACCGAAACCCCGCGTACACATACTGATAATGCGGCTGAAACCAGTTGCGAAATTCCGGCCGCAGCATGCACAGCGCGGTACGCGCCGAGCCGCCCTTCAGTACGTAATGCTGCCCATCGAAGAAGTTGGCCGAATAGCCGGGATAGAACGGAAACGCTTCGAAGCCCGGCAGCGCTTCGAATAGCGTCGAGGTCCATTCCCAGCCGTTGCCGAACTGACCTTCCGCGCCGCAAGTGCTGACGTTGTCCGGATGCGCGTCGACGGGCCGTGGATCCCAGCTACGGAAATCGAAGTTGCCCGACGCCGCGTGCGGCGCACCGTGCGCCGCGCGTTGCCATTGCGCCTCCGTCGGCAGGGCCTTGCCGGCCCAGCGCGCGTAGGCGCTCGCTTCGGCGTGGCTCGCGTAGACCGGCCAGTCGAGCGGCAAGGGCACGTCATCGAACATGGTGCGCAGCGTCCAGCCGGCGCGACCGTCTTGCGACACGCGTTGCGACCAGCCGGCCGGATGCTCGATGCGCCCCGCCTCCTTCCACGCCAGGTCCTTCGGCGACCACCATTTCGGATCGCGATAACCGCCGTCTTCGAGGAACTCGAGGAACGCACCGTTCGTGACCATGTAGCGGTCGATCTCGAACGCGGGCAGCTCCACGCCCAATGCGCCGAACTCATTGTCCCAGCCGAAGCGGCCGGCCTCGCGCGGCATGCCGAGCACGGTCGTGCCGGCCGGCACGCTGACCATCGACGACAACCCGTCGCGCTGCTCTGCGCGCGTCACCACCGGCTCGCGCAACGCGGTGTTCTTCTGCTCGAGCGGTAACTGATGGAGCATGTACGCGAGCGTTTCCGCATGCATCAACCGATGCTCGATCGCGACGTTCAGCAATTGCACGGCCGCCTCGTCGTGCGTCGGGTTGCCGAGTTCGTCGAGCGCGGCGTCGATCTGGCGACGCGCGCACGTCGCATACGCGCGCACGGCGTCGAGCGACGGCCAGTCGGCGGGTTGATCGGTGGGAAAGCCGCCGCCTACCGGATCGATGCCGAAGGCGAACAGCTGGTCGAGGGGCGGCGCGAAAGCCGGTAGATCGAACAGACGCTGGTCGAGCAGATTGCGATCGAACGCTTCGAGATGGCCGATATAGAACACGACGCGGTGGCGCTCGCGGATCGGCCGTTCATACAGGTAGTCGGGTTTGACGATCGCAAACAGGTCGTCGGTGACTTGACGCGCGTCGAGCAGGCGCTGCACGAGCGGATGATGCGGGGCAGGGTCGCGATTCATTGGCCGGGGCTCCATGCAACACGGTTGCCGTGAGGGGCGGTCTGAAAACTGTACCCCGATTGCAGGCGGCGTGCCAAGACGAACAGGTCGACCGCTCAGCCCCGCCCAGCCGCTCAGACCTGCCGCAAGCCTTCGAGATCGACGATGTGAATATGCTTGCCCCGCGTGTCGATCAGGCCGCGCTTTTGAAATCTTGACAGGGTGCGGCTGACCGTTTCGAGCGTCATGCCGAGGTAGCTGCCCATGTCCTCGCGCGTCATGCGCAGATTGAATTCCGACCATGAGTAGCCGCGCTGCGCATTGCGTTGTGACACGTCGAGCAGGAAGGCGGCGACGCGTTCGTCGGCGGACAGCGAGCCGAGCACCATCATCTGCGCAGCCTCGCTGACGATCTGCGCGCCGAGCAGCTTGTGCATGCGCTCCTGGATCGAACTGATTTCGCGGCACAGCAGCTTCAGCGCACTGTATGGGACGATGCACACCGTGCTGTCTTCCAGCGCGACGGCGCTGCACGCATGGACGTCCGCGCTGATGCCGTCGAGCCCGAGCGGCTCGCCGGCGAGCCGCAATCCGGTGACCTGCTCGCGGCCGTCGCGGTGGATCATCACGGTCTTCATCGAGCCCGAACGCACCGCGTAGATACTGTCGAAGCGGTCGCCGCTGCGATACAGCGCTTCGCCGCGCGACACCGAGCGCGCCGAGCAGATCAGCGTTTCGAGCTTCGGCAGCTCCTCCGCCGACAGGCCCTGCGGCATGCAGATCTGACGCATCGAACAGCTGGAGCAGCGCGCGGCGGTACGTGCGGATGCGCGTGCCGCCACGGCCTCGCGGCTGCCGCGCCCGGCTTTGTCGGCGGAGCGGATCGAGGAACGGGTCACAGCAGTAGGATTCAGCATGTTCTGCGCGCGATTATTGGTAGTAGTGAAATTGTCCCACCCGCTATGACCCGCAACTGGCGGCAAAATGACGCGTTCGCTGCTCAGCTGTGCCGAGCGACGGCGCATGCTCCGACGGCGGTGGGAAGGTGGGCCGCCGCGAGTCGTGTCGACGTCGCGCGTCGACGGGTAGCGTGGCTCGGTTCCGGCAGGGCAGCGCGTGGCGCGCCGCCTTGCGCGCGTTCAAAACGTCAGGCGGGATCCTTGTCGGTGCCCGCGGCGGACGGTACCAGCAGAACCGGTAGCTTCGCCTGGCGCACGCAGCGTTCGGCGACGCTGCCAAGAATCAGCCGCTGGAAGCCACGACGGCCGTGCGTGCCCATCACGAGCAGGTCGGCGTTGAATTCGGCCGCGGCCTGCAGCACGATCTCGGCGACATCGCCCAGCGACGAAGCCTCGGAGACCGCCGGGTCGCCCTTCACACCTTGCTCGGCCATTGCTTTCGAAAACTCGGCACGCAGTTCCTGACCTTCCTCGATCAGGCGGTTGCGCAGGATCGACGGGTCATAGCCGGGCGCCTCGAAATACATCGGCGTGTTTTCGACGACATAAAATGGCCGCAACACCGCGCCATTCGATTTGGCGAGATCGAGCGCCGCTTCAAACGCACGGCGCGAGGTATTGCTGCCGTCGACCGCTACAAGGATGCGTGTGTACATTTCGGCTCCGCGTCAAAAATGCGTCTGCCACATTGCTAGCCGCGGCAGGGTTTATTGATCTTTTATACCAACGAAGCTTAGATGATGGCCGGAAAAGATGCACCGGACCAGGATGTAAATCAAACATTTGCCAAATATTCAGGCCCGTTGCGGACCAACTCGAGGGCGCGGCGGCGCGCAAGAGCGGCCTCGCATGCTTACAACCCATATAAGATTGCTGAAGCCGCAACAAGGTTGGCCTTACAATCAGGCCATATTCAGACAAGCTGGCCAGTCCGCTGATGAACGATCGAAAAACTAAGGGCTTACCCGACCAGATCTACGGCGACATTCTCAACCGCATCCTCGAAGGCGAGTACAAGGAAGGCGAGCGATTGCCGACCGAGCACGCGCTGGCGGAGCGTTTCGCCACGTCTCGGCCAACCGTGCGCGAAGCGCTCGCGCGATTGCGGGCCGACGGCATCATCTCGACGCGGCACGGCTCCGGCACGACCGTCGCGCGGCGGCCCGATCCGGACGTGCGCCGCTTCGCACCGCTCGAGACGCTGTCCGACATCCGCCGCTGCTATGAATTCCGCATCGTGACCGAGGCGGGCGCGGCCGCGCAGGCGGCGCTGAAGGCCGATGCCGAAGACATCGCCGCGATCCAGCATGCATGGGACGAACTCGAGCGCATCATCGAGGCGCAGGGGATCGGCGCAAAGGATGACTTCCTGTTCCACCAGGCGGTCGCGCGTGCGTCAAAGAATCCGTTCTTCATCACGGTGATGTCGTTCATCGAGGAACAGATCCTGTTCAGCATGAACCTGTCGCGCAATCTATCGCTCGTCAAAACGGTGGAGCGGCAGCGGCTGGTGCAGGCCGAGCACATGGCGGTGCTCGACGCGATCCGCCGCAAAGACGCGGCGGGCGCGGGCGCCGCGATGCGCGCGCATCTCGAGAACGCGCTGGAACGGATGTTCGGTTCCTGAGCCCGCGCGCGCGGTGAGGGCGCGAGACTTTCGTGAGGCTGAGATCCGGCGCGGCTCAAGCCGCTGCGGCGACCGGCCCGAACAGTGAGGTCAGCGTTTTCTCGCTCACCGCGACGTCGAGCGCGACGGCTCGCTCGACGCCGATTTGCAGCGGCGGCCCGATCCGGCTGATGTCGAGGCCGGCACGCCGCAGCATGCGCTCGATCGGCGTGGTGGTCACAGTCACATAATGCGTGATGCCCATGCGCTGGGCGAAGCGCATCACTTCCTGAATTGCGCGGATTGTCATATCCGTGAAACCAAACGTCTGTTCTTCTCCGCCGGTTTCGATCGCCCAGCGGCTCAGCTCCCAGATATGCCGACCGACCGGTGCGGCCGCGCCATGCAGCAGTTGCGGGAAAGTGTCTTTCAGCATGTTGGGACCTTCGGTCGGCATCAGTCGCCAACAGCCGCGCAACCGCTCGTCTTCGCCCTGAATCAGCATGTAATGCGGTCCGAGCGCGTCGTAGCCGTCGATTTCCATCCCCGCGATGGTCGGAATTTCCCAGCCGAGCCGGCCGTGAAAGACACGGGCTCGCAGACGGTACATCTCGTTGATCAGTTCGTTGTCGAATTCCTGCCTGAGTCCAATTCGGATCGTGGTTTGCATGACGTTCTCCTGTGCACGTTGGGGGTTGCCAGTTACGCAGGAAAACTTATGCATTCTGAATCTTTGCGCCACCTACCTACCTGGATAGGTGTGCATGCTTATCGGGTATCGCAGAATTCAGACACGTATCCGCCCCCAACCTACAAGGGTCCAAAATGGAACTCCTCGACAATCACTGGCAACCGCAAACCCACCTCCAGGCGCGTCCTTCGGAGGTCTCTTCGGCAGTGGATCGCGTTCTGATCATTGCCTACCGGAAGAAGAAAAAAGAGAGCCAGCGCCGTTTCTGGGCTCGCTTCGGTGTCACGCAGTCGCGCGGCAGCCGCTTCGAGTCGGGCGCGGAGATCCCGGCACCGGTGTCGATCCTGCTGGGCCTGTATTTCATGAAAACCGTGTCGGACGCCGACCTGGGTCGCGCCGAACGCGTGATGTACAGCCGCGACGCGGCCGCGCTGCTCAACCCGGGTCAATAAGCCCAAGCTGCGCCGCGATCACGGCCGCCGCACGCCGCGAATTCACGCCGAATTTCGCCCTGATGTTTTTCATGTGGAAGTTCACCACGGCTTCCGAACAACTCAGGATGTGGGATATCTCCCAGGTGGATTTGCCGCGTGCGGTCCATTTCAGACATTCGCGCTCGCGCGGCGTGAGCTTCGGCAGCAAGGTCTGCGCGTGCGAATTCAGATGCTGTTTGCTGGTGTCGATCACCAGGTCGCGCAACAGCACGAGGTTCGGCAACGCGGCGTTCACATGGCGCCTGAACCCGTCTGACGGCTTGTCGTCATTGACGAAGCACATCATGCCGGCTTCCTGATTCGGCCCATGAATCGGCAGCGTCACGCCTGCGCCCAGGCCGTACGAGCGAGCTTCCTCGTACAGGGATTGCTGCGCCGGGCTGGCGAAGATCTCCGGCGTCCAGATCAGCGGCGCGGAGCGTGACAGGCAGTGCGCGACCGTCGGGTCGATATGCACCATGCCTTGCTCGTCGTACGTTTGGCGCCATGCCGGCGCGTAAGTGCTGCGCAGGTAAGCGTCCTCGAGACGCATGGTTGGCCGCGGCAGCATCGCGACCAGAATCCTGTCGAAGCCCCACGTCTCGGCGAGGCCCGTAATTGCGCCGAACCATTCCGCCTCGTCGGCGGCGTCCAGTAGCGGTGCCATCTGCTCGATAAAGTGTAGCGACAATTTTTGGCTCTCTCAGGCTCGCAAACATCCCATTCGCGGTTATTGGCAGACAAACTTCGGTCTGCTCTTTTGGTCCGCATAATCTATCACTAAAAACTCGAACGCAATGCGCCGGTGCTCTGCGGGGTAAACGATAGCAGCCGCGTAATAGCAAGGCTGGCGTTGCCCATTATTATGCTGATTGAAATGGATCTTTACGTTGCCCGGGATTGTAGGTGAGCAAATCGGCCAATCGGCGTCTGGAGACCGCATTTTAATGTGTTGCCTGATCGACAGTATTATTTCCGCCGCGATTTAGAATTAATAGCATTTATTCGATTATCTGGAAAAGTGGGTTATTGCTCGCCGCGTCCATGTTGCCCCAAAAAGAGCCTGCGCCAATGCCACATGGGCTGCGGGCCGGCTCCATTGTTATACAAAAGGAAATTTCGTGATCGGTACCCGGGCAATCCGGCGCTAACGGCACGCGGGAACGATCGTCACGCGCAGGTTGTTTGACAACATTGCGACGCCGATGCTACCGTGAAACCTCCGTCCAGCACGTTTGCGCGTCGACCATCATGAACGAATCTCCGCTTCGCGACGGCGAGTTCGCCGCGTCGGTTATGGCCGTGCCGCCGCTCGCGCGCCGCGCCGACTACACGCTCGACCCTGCTCAGAATCTCGCGTTGATCCGCCATATCGAAGCGGGCGGCGTGCGCACACTACTGTATGGCGGCAACGCGAACCTCTATCACGTCGCCGTCAGCGAATATCGCGAGCTGCTGGACCTGCTCGCCGACGCCGCAAGTCCCGAAACGCGCGTGATCCCCGCGCTCGGTCCCGACTACGGCAAGATGCTCGATCAGGCGCGCATCCTCGCGCAGACGCGTTACCGCACCGCGATGGTGCTGCCGCTCGGCGGCTTTACGACTTCCGAAGGCGTCGAGACGGGCCTCACACGGATCGCCGACACGGCCGGCATGCCGCTCACGCTGTATATCAAGAGCGAAAACTACGTCGCTGTCGATACGCTCGCGCGGCTCGTCGAGCGTGGCACGTTGAGCGCGGTCAAATATGCGATTCCGCGCGACAATCCGGCCGACGATCCGTATCTGCACCGGCTGCTGCAACGCGTGCCGGCCGCGAAGATCGTATCGGGCATGGGCGAGCGGCCGGCGCTCGTGCATCTGCGCGAGTTCGGACTCGCCGCATGGACCACCGGTTGCGGCTGCATCGCGCCGAGCATGGTCATGGCGCTGCTGCGCGCGGTGCAGAGCGGCCGGAGCGCGGGTAACGCTGATCACGCCGCTAGCTCTGACAACGACACCGCCGAACGTCTGTACGATGCGTTCATGCCGCTCGAAACACTGCGCAACGAGATCTCGCTGATCCGCGTGTTGCACGATGCGATGACGTTCACGGGCCTCGCCGACATGGGGCCGCTACTGCCGCTGCTCAGTTCGACACCGCGCGAGCATCATGCGAAGATCGCGCAGGCCGCGCGCACGCTGCTCGCTCTCGAGCGCGAGTTCGCGTCCACCCAATCGAACCCCTCCGACACGCAGGCAACCGCATGAGCGAGCACAGCCGACGCTATCCCGATCCGTCCATCCGCGTGTTCGACCCGCGTTTCAAGTCGCTGATCCTGGCGTCGGCGTCGGTCGAATGTTTGTATCAGGGCACGCGCTGGTCGGAGGGGCCGGTGTGGTTCGGCGATGGCCGCTATCTGCTGTGGAGCGACATTCCGAACGACCGCATCCTGCGCTGGGACGAAACCACCGGCGTGGTCAGCACGTTCCGTCAATCGTCGAACAACTCGAACGGCCATACGCGCGATCGCGAAGGGCGTCTCGTCAGCTGCGAGCACCTGACCCGGCGCGTGACACGCACCGAGTACGACGGCTCGATCACCGTGCTCGCCGATCGCTATCAGGGCAAGCGCTTCAATTCGCCGAACGACGTGGTCGTCAAATCGGACGGCTCGATCTGGTTCACCGACCCGACCTTCGGCATCGACGGCTTTTACGAGGGCGAGCAACAGCAGTCCGAGCTTAAGCCCAGCGTGTATCGGATCGACGGCCAGTCGGGCGAGGTGTCGATGGTCATCGACGACGTGCTCGCTCCGAACGGTCTCGCGTTCTCACCGGACGAATCGCTGCTGTACGTCGTGCAATCGCGCGGCGAGCCGCGCAAGATCCGCGTATTCGATGTCGAGGCCAATGGCAAAGGCACGACGCTGTCGAACAACCGCGAGCTGATCGACGCGGGTCCGGGCACCCCCGACGGTTTTCGGGTCGATGCGCACGGCAACTTGTGGTGCGGCTGGGGTATGGGCACCGACGAGCTCGACGGCGTGCGCGTGTTCACCGCGCAAGGCGAGCCGCTCGGCCATATCGCGTTGCCGGAGCGTTGCGCGAACGTGTGCTTCGGCGGACGGCATCGCAACCGTCTGTTCATGGCGGCCAGCCACGGCTTGTATTCGCTGTACGTCAATACCCAAGGTGTGCGCGGCGGTTGAGCAGTTGTCCGCTTACCAGACAACCCGTGTGGCTGGTGCAGCGGGGGCTCGGGTTTGCCCTTAAGCCGCGTTGCCAGCCATTGAACGACAAGGATTTCAGGTAAAACAGGCCGTTTTCGTATAGGTCCCGCGCTCTCGACTATTTGCTTGACATCGGCTGTTGCGCTTCGCTATGTTCCATTGGTAGAAAGACACCGCCCGCAATGCATCGACCGGCGGGCTTCCATACCAAGAAGCGAGGAGACGCAATGACTGTTTCGCACAGGTTGTCGTTCAAGCTGGTATCCGTCTGTATCGCCGCGAGCGCGGCCTTCACCGTTGCCGCGCGCGCTGCCGATCCGGTCACCGTCAATATCGTCGACGTGGCCGGCGATCTTCAACTCACGCAGAAGGGCTTCGAGGCGTTCAAGGCGAAGTATCCGAATCTCGTCGGCAACATCACGTTCACCAACGCTCCCGCGCCGCAATTGCCCGGCAAGATCAAGGCGATGCAGGCCGCGGGCCGCTCCGACATCGACCTCGTTTTGACCGGCACCGACGCGCTTGCGGCCGGCATCGAACAGAACCTCTGGATCAAGCTGCTGCCCGACAACGCGGCGCAGTTCCCCGGTGTGCTCGACAAGTACGCGCCGGGCCCGCGCAAGATGCAGGATCTCGCGCAAGGCTACGGGCTCGAGGTCGCGTATATGCCGGCCGGTCCGCTGCTCGAATACAACCCGGCCAAGGTCAGCGATCCGCCGAAAACACCCGAGCAACTGCTGCAATGGTGCAAGGCCCACCCCGACAAACTGATCTACGCGCGGCCGGCCAATTCCGGTCCTGGCCGCACGTTCCTGATGGGCTTGCCCTACGTGCTCGGCGACAAGGACCCGCAGGACCCGGTGCATGGCTGGGACAAGACGTGGGCGTTCCTCAAGCAGTTGAACGACTGCATCCCGTACTATCCGGGCGGCACTTCGGCGGTGATGAAGGAACTGGGCGAAGGCACGCGCGACATGACCGTGACCGTGACCGGCTGGGACATCAATCCTCGCGCGCTCGGCATCGTGCCGGCCGAATTCCGCGTACAGCCGTTCGACAACATGACATGGGTCAACGACGCGCATTACATGGTGATTCCGAAGGGCGTGCCGAAGGAAAAGCTCGACGTGCTGTACAAGATGATGAACTTCATGCTGGAGCCCGCGCAGCAGGCGCTGACCTACGACGACGGGTACTTCTATCCGGGCCCGGCGATCAAGGGCGTCACCGTCGAGCAGGCGCCCGCGCATAGCCAGGAGGTGCTGCAAAAGTATGGCCGCCCCGAATACGCGAAGATGTTGAGCGATCGTCCGCATGCGTTGCCGCTGAATGCAGCGGCGATGGTCGCGGCTTTCAAGAAGTGGGATAGCGACATCGGCGCGCAGAAGACCCGTTAGGCCTTCACCATTGCGACGGAAAACGAGGCGATAAGCAGCGCGGCGTGAGGTATCGCCGCGCTGCGTGTTTTCGGCGATCATCCGCGCTTCGCCTCAACTACCCGATGCGCCGCGCCCACCGCATGCGCGGCACTTGCGACACCCGTCGTCTCACGCGGATCAGGAAACCGCCATGAAGCATCAGTTTGAGCAGTTGCGGCTCGATTCGGTGAGCCGCAGTTTCACCAACGCGCAAGGCCACGCGGTCGCCGCGCTGCAGGGTCTCGATCTGACCATCCGGCGCGGAGAATTCATCGCGCTGCTAGGGCCGTCGGGTTGCGGCAAATCGACGGCGCTGAACTGCATCGCCGGATTGCAGCCGCTCACCGGCGGCGGCATCTGGCTCGACGAGCGGCGCATCGACGTGCTGCCGCCGGAAAAGCGCGGCTTCGGCATGGTGTTCCAGAACTACGCGCTGTTCCCGCATATGAGCGTGCTCGACAACGTCGGCTTCGGGCTCAAGATGCGCGGCGTCGGCAGAAGCGAGATCGCGCGGCGTGCGCGCGAGGCCTTGCAACTGGTGCAACTGACCGGTCATGAGCAGAAGCTGCCCGGCCAGTTGTCCGGTGGCCAGCAGCAGCGTGTTGCGATTGCGCGTGCGATCGTGATCGAGCCGCCGCTGATTCTGATGGACGAGCCGCTGTCGAATCTCGATACGAAGCTGCGCATCGAAATGCGCGCGGAGATTCGCCGCATCCATACGCAGCTCGAACGCGCGACGCTGTACGTGACGCACGATCAGGACGAAGCATTGTCGATGGCCGATCGCATCGTCGTGATGAGGGAGGGCGTCGTGCAGCAGGTCGCGACGCCGAAGGAGGTCTATACGCGGCCGCGCAATCTGCATGTCGCGCGCTTCATGGGCTATCGCAATGTCGCCGAGTTCACGCTGGAGGGCACGCAAGGCGATGGCGTCGCGGTCAGTGCGAACGGCGTGCGGCTGATCGGCACGCCGATGGCGGGCTTCGACAGCAAGCGCGTGAGCGTCGCGCTGCGTCCCGAAGACATGGAGCGTGCCGAGCCCGGCGCCGACAACGCGTTCGATGCGCTGATCGACGCGGTCGAATATGGCGGCCACGATTCGCTGCTGCGCGCGAAGACCGCGTTCGGCGACGTGTGGGCGCGCGTGACCGGAGAATGCGCGGAGGGCGAGCGCATCACGCTGCGGGTGCGGCCGGCGTGCGTGCTCGTCTACGACGCCGAGGCCGCATGAACACGCCGACGCTGGTCCCCCCGCTTACGCCCCGCGCGCCGCGCGATGCCAAGGCCTGGCTCGTCGCGCCCGCGCTGCTCTTCATCGTCGCGCTGTTCATCTATCCGTTCGCGTATGGTCTCGCGCTGTCGTTCCGGCCGATGAACGGCGGCGGCGTGTGGGCCAACTATCTGACGTTCTTCACCGACACGTCGATGTGGCCGACGATCCTCGTCACGCTGAAGCTGTCGGTGCCGGCCACGCTGATCAACGTCGGCGTGTCGGTGCCGGTCGCATTCGCGCTGCGGCGCTACTCGCGTTATCAGAAGATCGTCACGACGCTGCTGGTGATTCCGGTCACGCTCGGCACCGTGCTGATCGCCGACGGCATGCTCACGTACTTCGGTCCGCACGGCTGGCTGCCCCAAGCGTTGCAGGCGCTGCATCTGTACACGCAAGAGATGCGGCTCACGCACAACTTCACGGGCGTGCTGTTGTCGCTGATCGTGTCGGGCTTTCCGTTCGCGTTTCTGCTGACGCTGTCGTACGTGACCGGCATCGACCCGACGCTCGCCAGCGCGGCCGCGACACTCGGCGCGAGTCCGTGGCAGCAGTTTCGCCGCATCTATTTCCCGCTGCTCGTGCCGGGGCTCACGATGGCCGCGTGTCTGTCGTTCGTGCAGGCGTTCTCGGTGTTTCCGTCGGCGGTGCTGCTCGGCGCACCCGCGGGTCCGACGCGCGTGATGTCGATTGCCGCGGCCGAAGCCGCGTTCGAGAGCTACGACTATTCGCTCGCGTCGGCAATCGCGATGGTGATGGGCTTCGTGCAGCTGCTGGTGGTCGCCGCGCTGCTCGGCGCGCGCCGCTGGTTCTATCGTGGCCCCACAACCGGAGGCAAAGGCTGATGACAACCGATCGTCGCGCGACGCAGCCCGACTGGTCCGCGTCCACCTCGGCTTCCGCGGCGCCGCAGCCTGGCGACGGCGCCCGCGAGCCCGCGCAACACGCGCGTCAGCGCGCGAATCTGCCGGGCCGCATCTGGCAGGTGCTGGTGTGGGCCGTGATGGCGTTCTTCCTGATCAACGTCGTGCTGCTGATCGCGACCGTCGCGGTGAATTCGATCGCGACGCGCTGGTTCGGCACCGCACTGCCGCAAGGCTTCACGCTGCATTGGTATGCGCAGGCATGGAGCGACTTCCAGCTCGCGAGCGTGCTGTGGGTGACCGTACAGGTGGTCGGCGCGGTCGTGCTGCTGTCGGTGCTGCTCGGCGTGCCAGCCGCGTATGCGCTTGCGCGCGTGCAATTCCGGGGCAAGCGCCTTGCAATGCTGATCTTCCTGCTGCCGCTGATGGTGCCGCCCGTCACCTACGGCATTCCGATGGCGACCGTGATGTACAAGGTCGACCTTGCCGGCACGCTATGGGGCGTGATACTTGCGAATCTCGTACCCGCGCTGCCGTTCGTGATTCTAGTGATGACGCCGTTCATCGAGCAGATCGATCCGAATCTGGAAGCGGCCGCGCGCATTTTCGGCGCGAACACGTTCCGCTATTTCCGTTACGTGCTGCTGCCGCTGCTCGTGCCGGGTATGCTGGCGGCAGGGCTGCTCGTGCTGGTGCGCACGATCGGCATGTTCGAGCTGACTTTTTTTACGGCCGGTCCGGCGACGCAAACGCTGGTGGTCGCGTTGTATTACGCTGTGTTTTCGACCGGCGTGCGCGCGCCGCAATCGATCGATGCAATGGCGATGATCTATATGGCGATCACGTTGATCTGGGTGCTGATCGCACTACAATTCGTAAGCCCGACGCAGATCGTGTCTCGCGTGAAAGAACAGAGGCGCTGACGCATGGTCGGCGACAATCGTGGAGTAGACGTTGACGAAGAGAAAGACCCCCGAGGAATTACGCAGTCACCGCTGGTACGGCGCGAACGATCTGCGTTCGTTCGGCCACCGCTCGCGCACCGCGCAGATGGGCTACAACCGCGACGAATACGCGGGCAAGCCGGTCATCGCGATCCTCAACACGTGGAGCGAGATCAATCCGTGCCACACGCATTTCAAGCAGCGCGTCGAGGAAGTGAAACGCGGCATCTGGCAGGCCGGCGGCTTTCCGATTGAGTTGCCGGTGCAGACGCTGTCCGAGCCGTTCCAGAAGCCCACCACGATGCTGTACCGCAATTTCCTCGCGATGGAAGCCGAGGAGATGCTGCGCTCGTATCCCGCCGACGGCGTCGTGCTGATGGGCGGCTGCGACAAGACCACGCCCGCGTTGCTGATGGGCGCGATCTCGATGGATCTGCCAGCGATCTTTTTGCCCGCCGGCCCGATGCTGCGCGGCAACTGGAACGGCGTGACGCTCGGCTCGGGTTCCGACTCATGGCGCTACTGGGCCGAACTGCGCGCGGGCACGCTGACGCCGGACGACTGGCAGGGCGTCGAGGGTGGCATCGCGCGCTCGCCGGGTCACTGCATGACGATGGGCACCGCGTCGACGATGACGAGCGCGGCCGAAGCGCTGGGCTTCACGCTGCCCGGCTTCGCGTCGATTCCCGCGCCCGATTCGCGTCATGCGCAGATGGCCGCGAAAACCGGCATGCGTATCGTCGAGATGGTGTGGGAGGATCTGAAGCCGTCGGACCTGATTACGGCGGCATCGGTCGATAACGCGGTGACGACCTGCGTCGCGCTGTCGGGGTCGACCAATTCGGTCGTGCATATGATTGCGCTTGCACGGCGCGCGGGCATCGAGTTGACGCTCGAGCGCTTCGACGAGATCGCGCGTCGCACGCCCGTGCTCGCGAACGTTCGGCCCACGGGCGCCTACCTGATGGAAGACTTTTTCTACGCGGGCGGTTTGCGCGGGCTGCTCGCGGAACTGGGCGAGCTGATCGACGGCTCGCAGAAAACCGTCAACGGCCGAACGCTCGGCGAGAACCTTGCTGGCGCGCGCATTTTCAACGACGACGTGATCCGCCGCCGCACGAATCCGCTACTGCGTGACAGCAGCCTCGCAGTGCTGCGCGGCAATCTCGCGCCCAATGGCGCCGTTATCAAACCCGGCGCGGCCGAGCCGCATCTGCTCGTGCATACGGGACGCGCGGTCGTGTTCAGCGACTACAACGACATGGCCGCGCGCATCGACGACGACTCGCTCGACATCGACGAAAGCTGCGTGCTGGTGCTGCAGCATGCGGGGCCGGTCGGCGCGGGCATGCCCGAGTGGGGCCAGTTGCCGATTCCGCGCAAGCTGCTGCAAAAAGGCGTGCGTGACATGGTGCGTATCTCCGATGCGCGGATGAGCGGCACGAGCTATGGCGCGTGCGTGCTGCACGTGGCGCCCGAGGCGTTCGTCGGCGGTCCGCTGGCCTTGGTGCGAAGCGGCGATCTGATCGAACTCGATGTGCCGCGCCGCAGGCTGAATCTGCTGATATCGGACGAAGAACTCGCGCGCCGCAAGGCCGCGTGGATCAAGCCGGCGGCACGCTTCGAGCGCGGCTATGGCGCCATGCATCAGGCGCACGTGCTGCAGGCTGATCAGGGCTGCGATTTCGACTTCCTGCAGCGCGGTGGCGTGAGTCCCGAGAGCTCGGGCGAGCCCGAGATTCACTGAGGCTCAATACCCCACGCGATACACGCGCCCGGTCTGCGCACCTTCCACGCTGCGCAGATAGGCAAGCGCAGCGCGTTGCGCGCTGACGGGCTCGAAGCCGCGAAAGAACGGCGCGTAAGCCTCCATTGACTCGTTCAACACGGTCGGACTCACGACGTTGATGCGCAGCCCGCGCGGCAGTTCGATCGCCGCGCCGCGCACGAAACCTTCGAGCGCGAGATTGACGGTCGTCGCGCTCGTGCCCTGCGAGATTGGCTCGTCGCCGAGAATGCCGCTCGTCAGCGTGAACGATCCGCCGTCGTTCACATATGGCAGCGCTGCGAACACCACGTTGATCTGGCCCATCAGCTTGTCGCGCAGTCCCACCCAGAACTGCTCGATGCTCATCTGCGCAAGCGGACCGAAATGCACCTTGCCGGTTGCGGTGACCACGCCGTCCACCTTGCCGATGTCGCGAAACAGCCGCTCGACGCTCGCCGGGTCCGTGCCGTCGACGTGATATTGCCCGCGCGTCGCGCCGACTTCGATCACTTCGTGACGCGCCTTCAACTCCGCGCTGACGGCCTGGCCCAGCGTGCCCGTGGCACCGATGACGACGATTCTTTTCATCCGCAACTCCGTTAAACGAACCAACGTTAAACAAAGCAAAGCACGCACCAGAATTAAACGGTGCGTGCCACGTTACTGCCTGATAAATAGGAATAAACGCGTTAATTCAAACGCGCGCGTATAAAGGGTTGATACGCGCGCGCGCTTATTTCACCCGATGTAATTCGATCACGCGCGCGGGCCGCAAATGATTGAGCGCGTAATGAATGCGGCCGCGCTCCTGGCGCTGTCCGACCGGACGCGGGTCGTTGTACTGATGGTCGGCCGAGTAGGCGCCGAGCGGCTCGGCCATACCCTTGTCGATCACTGCGTAGCCCGGTTCGAGCGCGAGCAGCAGATGACTGCCGCCGACCCGGCTGTCGAAGCCGGCCATGCCATCGAGCGCCTCGGGCACGCTGTTCTCGAGCGTCGCATTGCTGGTCGTGATCTCGTCGGGCGAGATCGCGCCGTGGCCGGCCAGACGGGCCGCTTCGCGGTTCTTGCCGTCGGTGTCGACCGTGCTGTCGTGCGTGCGTTCGTTGTGCAGGTCGGTGCTTCGTGGGTCCTTCGGGTCCGGTTTCGTGCCGGCGTTTTCGGGCTTGCTGATCGCGCTGTTCATCGTGCATCTCCTGAAGAGGACAATCGAAGAAGGGAGCAAAAGCCGTTCCGACTGACACGGCGCCGTTGTGCGCGGGACTCGCGATGCGCGCTTCGCCAGGTTCCGATGCGAGTGGCGTTGCCCTCGCGATTGAATGGCGATGACGTACGCGATTCATTTCGTTTTTTTTAATGGACGCGTATTTTCTACAGAGTATGATCTTACTCCTGCGATCGATGCGCGGTTAAATTGGCGACATGCTTCGGCTGTTCCATCATGGTCGGTAAAAACGAACAAACAAATGGCCGCGCGACTGAGAACATGTTACGGGGCTTGAGGGGCGGGTGACTCATGCACTTCGATGCTGCATTTACACATCGCGGCTATCTGTTGAATTGCGAACCAGCGCGCTCTGGCGACGGGTCCTGGCAACCGTATGTGGTGATCTCGCGCTCGAGCGATGGCGAACTGGTCGCCAACCGTTTCTTCCCGACGGAACTGCGCTTCTCCGACGAAGCCGCCGCGATCGCGCACGCGCGCGATTGGGCAGTCCGATGGATCGATGCGAGCAGTCTGACAATCTGAGGTTTGGGAACGGTGTGTGCGTAGCGCCACGCGAGCGGCGTTAAAACGCGGTAATCTTTGTTCGATAACCACTTCGAACCGTGCGGGCCGCACGGCGCCGTCCTTATGCCCAATGCGCCTTCCCAGAACTGGGGCCTTGAACAGATCGTCGCCGACCTGCGCGCCTCGCGCGAGCAATTGCATCGCACGCGGCATCCGCTCGGCATTCGCGAGTTGCCATCGCGCGAAGCGGTGGTGAATATCGTGGCTGGTTTGCGCGCCGCGATGTTTCCGACGCATTACGGCGCGCCCGATCTAACCGACGAGACGGTCGACTACTACGTCGGCCATACGCTCGAAAGCACGCTGCGGCTGCTCGCCGAACAGATTCGCCGTGCGCTGCGCTTTCTGCCCGAGTTCGGCGCGACACCCGACGCCGAGTTGCGGGAGCGCGCCTTCGCGGTGGCGCGCGAGTTCGCGACGCAGCTGGCGGGCATCCGCGCGCTGCTCGTCAGCGACATCCAGGCCGCGTACACCGGCGATCCAGCCGCGCAGCACATCACCGAAATCCTGCTGTGCTATCCGGGCGTGTGGGCGATGACGCATCATCGGCTCGCGCATGCGCTGCATCGGCTCGGCGTGCCACTGCTTGCGCGCTTCATCAACGAGATCGCGCACTCGGCGACCGGCATCGACATTCACCCGGGTGCGACGATCGGGCCGAGCTTCTTCATCGATCACGGCACCGGCGTGGTGATCGGCGAGACCGCGATCATCGGCGAGCGCGTGCGCGTGTACCAGGCGGTCACGCTCGGCGCGAAGAGCTTCGCGGCCGACGAGGACGGCACGCTGATCAAGGGCAACGCCCGGCATCCGATCGTCGAGGACGACGTGGTGATCTACGCGGGCGCGACGATCCTCGGGCGCGTGACGATCGGGCGCGGGTCGGTGATCGGCGGCAACGTGTGGCTCACGCATAGCGTGCCGCCGGGCAGCAGCGTATCGCAAGGCAAGGTCCGCGAAGGAGAGCGCACCGACAACGGGGGGCAGTGATGCACGACTAGCAGCGGCGCGATGCGTCGCTGCGCCTAGCTGATCGGCCAATGGCGTAACCACGGCAACGGATGCACGCCATGCAGCCACACATGCTCGCCGATGAACCACGCGGCCGCCCACGACGCGGCGACGACGATCAGATCGCAGTGCCCGCTATTCCATAGATTCAACGAATGTCGCCCGGCGATCCACGGCACGCCGAGCGGATTCGGCCAGTCGGCGAGCAGATGCATCAGTCCGCCGCATGCGAAGCCGAACGCGGGCGCCGCGTAGATCGAATGTCCGAGCGTGTGATACGACACCGCGAGCAGCGCGAGCCAGCCGATGCCCCAATGCGTCAACGTGCGATGCGTGATCCACAGTCGCCGTGCGCGCGACCACCATGCGACTTCGAGCCAGTCCGGCGCGGTGCTGCCGGCCACGCCGGCGATGAAGCTGAGCAGCACACCCGGATGAAACGGACCGCCGCCGCTGCGCGCGACGATCGCCGCCGCGATGATGCCGGCCGCGAAACCGGTCGCATGATGCGCTTTGCTGGATGCCATCGATACTCGCGGCACGCGTGCCGCGCGAAAAACAAAGGGCGGCTATGTTCGCAGATGAGCGCATAAAAAAATAGCCGATGCGCGAGATAAAAAAATCGCGCATCGGCCTTCCGTGCATCACGTGCATGACCTGCACGGCGTTCCCGTGCGAAGCGCCGCTCAGGTCGCGCAGCGCGCGATATCGAAACGCATTTCCTCTTCGGGCGGATCGTCGGGCGCATTGTCCGGATGCACGACCTTGATGACCGTGTTGCCGTTGAGCGGCGTGAGCGTGACGAAGTACGAGTTGTGCGAATCGGCGCCAACCGCGAGTTCGGTCGCGGCACCGGCGTGCGAGGTGCGCACGCGCGGCAGACGTTCTTCGAGGCAGGCGGCGATGGACGCAGGCGTGCGTGTCGACGACACATACACGAGCGGCGCGGACGCATCGCGCGCGGCGGGGCCGCTGGACGAACCGCAAGCGGCGAGGGTGGCAGTGAGAGCGACAGCTGGGACAAGCAGGAAGAGTCTTTTCATGATCCGATCGTCGGCGTTCCCGGTCATGCATGGGAAGGTGAGGCACGGGCGAAGCGCGATGCGCTGAAAGACAGCGCGATGCTTCGCGACGAAGCTACTGTGCGGACGGCGCGGGTTCGCGGCGTCGCACAGCGGCCGGAGCAGTATACCGAGCCTGCGTCGACGTCGTAACTAGTGCGGCCGTGCGTTCATGGGCCTGACGGCAACCCGTCAGGCCCATGAATAAGCCGGCGACGTGATCGTGTCGTCGACTGTCGATTCGCAGCGAAGTTTAGTTGTCGCCATGCAATTATTTAATTACGCGTTTTAATATGGTTTATTTTCGAATCCGTGATTATCTGAATTAATCGCGTAGGTGCAGGCCCGCAAAATGAATTATTTTTAACGATGATCGGACGGAACCGCTGTCGAGCGCGGCGCTGTTGTCGGACGGTTGTGGCACGGGGCTTCGCAGCGAGCGCAACAGAAGGTTGCTGACGCCGTGTGCGCTCATTCCCTCTGTTTTGCGCAACGCAGTCTTCCGAAGATAGCCTTAAATCGTGGCGGGATGCCACTTATAATTTCAATCGACCCCTTCGACCAAAGGGTGTCTTTTTCATTTTTACACGCGGCTTTCTGGCCGCGTTTTTTTTGTGACATTTAAAGCGGATTTATAAAGGGGCACGTCAGGGCAAATAGAACTTTTCGCCCGGCGCGGCGGATTCACGGTTCCGAACGCGCCTTGTCCGTTCGTCAGAGTGAGCCGGGTGGAGCGGGCAGGGCGGGTAGAATTGCGGGTTCGAAATCTGTTTTCGCGCCCCGCGAAGTGAGTGAACCTGTGATGAACGACACGCCCTTTCCCTCGACCGACACGAATGCCGGGTACCTGGCCGACGACTCGTCCGCACCGGACGACAGCGTGCATGAAGAGCGTTTGTGGCGCGACAACGGCTGGACCGCGCGCATCATCAAGAACGAAGACGACGAAGGCTGGGCCGTCGAAATGATCAAGGACGGCGAGGCGGAGCCCGCGCTCGTCGGACCGTGGACGATGGGGCGCAACAAGAAGGATCCGAAGCCGCTCGACGTATCGGCGTTCAACACCCTCGTCAAAACGGCGGCGGAAGTGCTGCGTCGTCACGAGCAGCAGCTGCGCGCGCAACTGCACAAGGCGGTGCGCGTGCCGAGCGCGGACGGCAACGACGAAATCGACATCACGCTCGACATCGTTCCCGACGAAGACGAGCCGTATGCCCTGTTGAGCGCGCTCGATACTTTCGGCGAACAGATCGCGCAAGTGCAGGTTGCGCCGAGCTTCAAGCTCAGCAAGGCGAGCGCCGCGGCGTGGGTGGCAAACGAATTTCGTCGGCCGGGATAAGTCGTCGCCGGGGCTTCGCTGATCGCGAGGCGCCAGCCTGGCCAGGCTGGCGAGCCCCAACCTGGATAAACCGAATCGGTGCGTTGGACGTGTCGCTGAACTCTAGCTGCGCTTGCAAAAAATCGCGGTGATGAGCGGCGCGACGTGATGCATGATCGCCGTGCTGCCGGCGTTCTCGAGCGCGCTTTTTACCTTGTCGTCGCTGCCGAACACGACGACGCCATAAGCGGACTGCGCGACCGGTTCGCCGTCGCCGACCCGGAACATCGGGTCGTCCTTTTCAAAGCCGACCACCGCGAACACGCGGAAACCGAACGCGGTCAGATGCGCATCAGGCATCGGCGAGAACGCGTTGATCGAATTGCTTTCGACGTGCGTCGGCTTCGGGTTGATCAGCTGCTGCTGCATCAGATCGGCAATGAACTGATGGCCGCTCTCATTGCATACCAGTGGCGCGTCGAGCTCCACGGCTAACGAAGAAAGCGGCAGCGCGGCGGCTGCGGCAAACAGCAGGGCGGCAAAAAGACGGTTCATGAGCGTAGACGGGCGTCGACAGTCGATGTCGTGGGCTAGCAACCGTCGCGCCAACTGCCGGAAGGCGCGAGCGGTGCGGTACGTCGCACAGATTCCACGTGACTGGCACAACTGGATTCGCACTTTACAGCGATTCGGCGAGTTCCGCTTCGTGACGGACACACGAACGGCATTTGCAAATTGCAGAGAGACGTACGGCATGACAGCAAGCTTTCAGAATCCCGTAGATATTTCCGGCCTATGACTTCGCAACCCCGGCCTCCAATAAACGTCCCGCCGCCACGCACGTGGGATGCCCGGCTCGCCCGCCGCCTAGTGACACCGCTAGTGATACCTGGGTCACCCCGAACCATTTGACCACGCTGCGCCTGCTGATCGGTATCGCAGGCGCGCTGTGCCTTGCACACGGGGGATTCGCGTGGGCCAACGCGGACGCACTGCTGATCGTCCTGTCGAATTTCGTCGATCATACGGACGGCGAACTCGCGCGGGCCGGCGGCAAGTCGAGCCGTATCGGTCATTTTTACGATCTTGCCTGCGATGCGCTCGTTAACTTGATGCTGCCCATCGTCACGCGACCACTACGAACGGCGCGACGACATTCGTTAGCGTGACGGACGCGATCGCGTACTTCGGTTTCCGCCAGGTGTTCCGTCAGATGGCCTCGCGATGTTCGGCGTGTACGCCGCGCACGGCACGCTGCACGACCTGCGAACCGCAACGCTGATCGCGACCTGCGTGCTCGGCGCGTTGATCGCCGCGTTTTACTTCGCGCAGCGGCGCGGCCTGTTTGGCCGGCTGCTCGGCGTGGTGTCGAAAGTGTTTCGAGATCGACTTCCCGAACGACATCGCGCGCGCGGCCAACGAGATCCTGCCGCAGTTGCAGCCGCTCGTCAGCGCAGCGCTAAAGGCGTACGTGCCGCGCGCGAAAACCCGGGACCGCGCGCGGCAAAATCCCCTCGCGCAACAACATTTGTTGCCGCCGCGATGCCATAATCGACGCTTTCCATTGATGGCTGGCCGCCCGTCGTCATGACTATGCTGCTCGCTTTAGGCGCTTTCATCGTTCCGCTGATCGTCGCGTGCGCGATGTTCATGGAAAACGTGGACGGCACGGTCATCGTGACGTCGCTGCCGGTTCTGGCGCGCGACCTCGGTCACGATCCGATCACGCTGAAGCTTGCGGTCACCGCGTATGTGATCGGCCTTGGCGTCTTCATCCCGATCTGCGGCTGGGTCGCCGACCGCTTCGGTTCGCGCACCGTGTTCCGCACGGCTATCGGCATCTTCATGGCGGGCTCGCTGCTGTGCGCGGCCTCCACTTCGCTAGATACCTTCGTGCTCGCGCGCTTCGTGCAGGGCATCGGCGGCGCGCTGATGGTGCCGGTGGGCCGCATCATCATCTTCCGTTCGCTGCCGAAGTCGGAGTTCATTCGCGCGATGAACTATCTGTCGGTGCCGGCGCTGCTCGGGCCGGTGGTCGGGCCGCCGCTCGGCGGCTTCATCACGACCTATCTGCACTGGCGTTTGATCTTCGTGATCAACGTGCCGATCGGCCTGCTCGGCATCTGGCTGACCAACAAGTACATCGCCAATACGCGCGAGCCCCATCCGGGCCGGCTCGACTGGCTAGGCTTCGTGTTGTCGGCGAGCGGGGCTTCGCTGTTCATGCTCGGGCTCTCGCTGGTCGGCGGCGAACTGGTGTCGACGGGAGCATCGGTCGGCATGTGCGTGACCGGCATCGTGCTGCTGCTGCTCTATGTGCTGTACGCAAGTCGTGTCGCGCTGCCGGTGCTCGATCTGCGTCTGCTGAGAATCCCGAGTTTTCACGCGAGCGTGATCGGCGGTTCGCTGTTTCGTATCGGTCTTGGTGCCGTGCCGTTCCTGTTGCCGCTCGCGTTGCAGGAAGGGCTCGGCATGACCGCGTTCAGGGCCGGCGCTATCACGTGCGCGTCCGCGTTCGGCTCGATCTTCATGAAGACGGTGGCGTCGCGGATTCTCGAACGCTTCGGTTTTCGTACCGTGCTGATGGTCAACGCCGCCTGCGCGGGTCTCGCGATCGCCGTGTACGGGTTGTTCTTTCCCGGCACACCGCATTGGGTGATCTGGTGCATCGTGCTGGTGGGCGGCTTCTTTCCCTCTCTGCAATTCACGTCGCTCAATACGCTCGCGTACGCGGATATTCCGGGCAGCGACGTCGGCCGGGCGACGAGTGTCGCGAGCGTCATCCAGCAGATGTCGCTCGGTCTCGGCGTGACGATCTCGGGCATCGTGCTGCAGATTTCGCATCGTGTGCAAGGGCATCCGAACATCGTATTCTCCGATTTCTGGCCGGCGTTTCTCGTCGTCGGTCTGTTCTCGTGCCTGTCGATTCCGATTACGCGGCGCCTGCCGCGAGACGCGGGTGATGAGATCGCGCGGGGTAGTCGCGGGCGGGCGTAAGCCGTGATACGAAGGGCTACGAGCCATGTTGGGCATTCATGCATGGATGCCCACCCCGCAGCCCATCCTCACCCCGCCTGTTCCACCGGCGTCACTGTCAACTCCACCCGCTGCGCGCCTCGCAACACCGTCACGCTGACCGGCTTGTCGATACGCGAAGCATCGAGCGTGCGTTGCAGGCCATCCACATCCTGCACCGGCTGCGTGTCGATCGCGACGATCGTGTCGTCGGTGCGCAAGCCGCCGAGCGCGGCCGGGCTGCCTTTGACGATCTCCATCACGTGCACGCCGCTTTGCGTGCTGAGTCCAAAGTAGCGCTGCACGCGCCGCGACAGCGGCGTCGTCGTGCCGGCCACACCGATATACGCACGCCGCACCCGTCCGTGCGCGAAGATCTGCATGATGACCCACTTCGCGGTATCGATCGCGGTCGCAAAGCAGATCGCCTGTGCGCCTGGAATGATCGCGGTATTCACGCCGATCACCTGGCCCGCCGAATTGATCAGCGGTCCGCCCGAGTTGCCCGGATTCAATGCCGCGTCGGTCTGGATCACGTCGTAGATCATGCGGCCAGAGTTCGAGCGCAGCGACCGGCCGAGCGCCGAAACGACGCCGGTCGTCACGGTCTGCTGCAAGCCGAGCGGGTTGCCGACCGCAATGGCGATCTGCCCGACGCGCAGCTTCGACGATTCGCCGAGTTCGACATGCGGCAACGGCTCCGGCGAACCGATACGCAGCACCGCGAGATCGCTGCCGGGATCGTCGCCGACCAGATCGGCGTCGAACTTCGCTCCGTCGGCGAGCGTCACCTGGATGTGGGTCGCGCCGTGCACGACGTGGCTATTGGTCAGCAGATAGCCGTCGGGCGTGAACAGAAAGCCCGAGCCGGTGCCGCCGCGCGCGCCGCGGCCGTGCGCGGAGGCGTCGCCGGGCAGCCGGTGTTCGACGGCGATAAACGCGACCGCCTGCTGCACGCGCTCGAGTGCGCCGATCACGGTGCGGGAGTAGGCGTCGAGCAGCGCGTCGTCGTCGTGAGTCAAAAGGCCGGTGGATTGGGGCCCGGGGGCGTCGGATGCGGCGCTCGACAGGTCATCGATGAAGCGTGGGCGGCTTCCCATAACGATGCTCCGGATAGACGGGCTGCGAGATGCGGGGCGCCGCGCGGGTTTTCAAGGCCATCCATCCGGAGGTGTTCCGAGTGTACCGGGCGCGGCGCCGGACCAACGGCCGCCGCGTGTGAGACACTTTTCCGAGCGAGCCGTCGAATGCGGCCGGGCATGGCCGCGCCGCCGCCCGCCTTGCGCCGCTACCCACGCGCCACGGAGACCCTCTCATGTCCGCATCCACCGCTTCAGCGCCGCAACCCCCGCAGCCAGATCCACGCATCGAGTCCCTCAGCGCGATCACGCTCGCCACCGGCGACATGCAGCGCGCCGTCGCGTTCTACGAAGCACTCGGGTTCCCGCTCAAGTTCGGCGGTCCGCACGAGGCCTTCACGTCGTTCGCGTTCGGCAACTCGTATCTGAACCTGATCGCCGATGCGCGCGCGCCGGTCAACTGGTGGGGGCGCGTGATCATCTATGTATCGGACGTCGACGCGATCCACGCCAAGGCGCTGGCGGCGGGCTTGCAGCCGTCGCTCGCGCCGTCGGATGCGCCGTGGGGCGAGCGCTATTTCCATATCACCGATCCGGACGGCCACGAACTGAGCTTCGCGCGGCCGCTGCGCTAGCGGGCGGTAGTCGAGGCAAAACTCGCTATCATGGGTGTTCCACGCATCTGCAGCGCCCGCCCACGCGGTAACACGGCTGACACCTCGCGCTTCGATAATCGAACGCGACCGCGTCGCGCAATAGCCGCCGCGCGCCATCCCATTCCTGTTGCGAGGAGAGCCGCAATGAAAGAGCCGGACCCGAGAACTCATACCGAACTGATGGCGGAGCGGCAACGCCGTTTCGAGGAAGACCTCATCGATGCCTACGACGAAGAACTCGAAATGGAGGTCGATGACCGCATCATCGACGGCCCGGCCGGATTCACACCCGAGCATCGCGAGGCGCGCAAGCAGTACTTCCGCGAACTGTTCCGGCTGCAGGGAGAACTGGTCAAGCTGCAGGACTGGATCGTCTCGACGGGACACCGGCTCGTCGTGATCTTCGAGGGACGCGACGCGGCCGGCAAGGGCGGCGCGATCAAACGCATCACGCAGCGCCTCAATCCGCGCGTGTGCCGCGTGGCCGCGTTGCCGGCGCCGAACAATCGCGAGCGCACGCAATGGTATTTCCAGCGCTATGTATCGCATCTGCCGGCGGGCGGCGAGATGGTGCTGTTCGACCGCAGCTGGTACAACCGCGCGGGCGTCGAGCGCGTGATGAACTTTTGCACCGACGAGGAGTACGAAGAGTTTTTCCGCTCGGTGCCGGAGTTCGAAAAAATGCTGGCGCGCAGCGGCGTGCAGATTCTCAAGTACTGGTTTTCTATCACCGACGAAGAGCAGGAAATCCGCTTCCAGAACCGCATTCACGATCCGCTCAAGCAGTGGAAGCTGAGTCCGATGGATCTGGAAAGCCGGCGCCGCTGGGAAGCGTATACGCAGGCGAAAGAAGTGATGCTGCAGCGCTCGCATATCCCCGAGGCGCCGTGGTGGGTCGTGCAGGCCGTCGACAAGAAACGCGCACGCCTGAACTGCATTCACCATCTGCTGAGCCAGGTGCCGTATCACGAGATCGAGCATCCGCAGATCGACTTGCCGTCGCGGGTCTATCACGAGGACTATAGCCGCCAGCCGGTGCCTCAGGCGATGATCGTGCCCGACGTGTATTGAACGTCCAGGCGGCCGATGAAAAAGCGCGGTACGTCTATCAACGTACCGCGCCTTTTGTCGTGCTTCGCTCGGCCGGATCGGCGAACTCAGAACACCGAACGGAATACCCAGTACAACCCGCCCGCGAGCGCGATCGACGCGGGCAGCGTCAGCACCCATGCGAGGATCAGGCTGCGCACCGTGGACCATTGGAGACCCGAGCCGTTGGCCGCCATCGTGCCGGCCACGCCGGAAGAGAGCACGTGGGTCGTCGACACAGGCAGACCGTAGACGTCGGCGGCACCGATCGTGACCATCGCGACGACCTCAGCCGCCGCGCCCTGGCCGTAGGTCAGATGCTGCTTGCCGATCTTCTCGCCCACCGTCACGACGATGCGCTTCCAGCCGACCATCGTGCCGAGACCCAGCGCAATGGCGACCGCCACCTTGACCCACGGCGGAATGAACTTGGTCGCGTGATCGATCTGCGTTCTGAAGTTGGCGATGACCTTCGCGTCCTCGGGTGCGAACTGCGGCTGATTGGACTTCTGCATCAGACGGATTGCCTCGGACGTGACATACATGTTGTTGCGCACGTTATCGACGATGCCTTGCGGCACGGCGGCCATCGAGCCCGATGCGCCGACCTGGCGGCCGATCTGCTCGGTCAGCTGCTGCAGCGCGGGCAGCGTGGCGGGCGTCAGCTGACGGGTGCGCACGAAGGCCTCGACGTCGGCGCGCGGATCCGCGGAAGGCGCCGCACCCTGCGTGTAACGCGATAGCGCCGCCGCGGTTTGGTGCGCGACCGCGATGAAGTTCTGTGTTTCCGCCGGCGTGACCGCCTTGTTCAGCGCGTAGGCAGTGGGCACCGTACCGATCAGGATCAGCATGATCAGACCCATGCCCTTCTGACCGTCATTCGAGCCATGCGCGAACGACACGCCCGTGCAGGTCAGAATCAGCAGGCAGCGAATCCAGAACGGCGGCGGCTCCTTGCCCTTCGGCTCGGCGTACAGCGCCGGCACGCGCACGACGGCCTTCAGGATCAGCAGCAGCAAGCCGGCAAGCAGAAAGCCCACGATCGGCGAAAACAGCAGCGACTTGCCGACGCCGAGCGCCTGATTCCAGTCGACGCCGCTCGTGCCGTTCGCACCATGCATCATCTGATTCATCAGACCGACGCCGATGATCGAGCCGATCAGCGTGTGCGAACTCGAAGACGGCAGGCCCAAAGACCATGTGCCGAGATTCCAGATGATCGCGGCGATCAGCAGCGCGAATACCATCGCGAAGCCGGCGCTGCTGCCAACCTGCAGAATCAGTTCGACCGGCAGCAGTTGCAGCACGCCGAAGGCGACCGCTCCGGTCGACGTCAACACCCCGAGAAAATTCCACACGCCGGACCAGACGACCGCGATATTCGGCGTCAGCGAGTGCGTATAGATGACGGTGGCGACCGCGTTAGCCGTATCGTGAAAGCCGTTGACGAACTCGAAGCCGAGCGCGATCACCAGCGCGACGCCGAGCAACAGATACGGCAGCACCGAGCTTTCACGTACGGACTGGAGGTCATCTACCAGATGAATGCCGCAGTACACGACGCCCGCGATCAGCAGGGCCGCGAAAATAACCAGGCCTGCGCTACGGCCTTTGCCGCTGGCGGCGCCTGGTTGCGGATACGAAAGTTCCGGCATGACGTGAGCCCCAAAAAAGTGGTGGCAGAGTTCTCGATGCTGCTTTCGCTGCGTGTCGCAATGATGACAACTGCGTGACGGCAATGGGGTGCATGAAAAACAGACGCGGCGCGACCTATCCTACGCCGCTAACGCCGGTAAATACTACGCGGGATGGCGGACTGGAATAGTAAGATGTCCGAAGCGGACTAAGCAAGTGATGAATAGAAAGAGGCGGCTAATGCGCCGCGAATATGCTTACGATGCGCTGACTACTTCGCCGCTTGCGCTGCCACTCAGGGTGCGTTTATAGGCTTGCGCGACGATTTCCGCCGGTATCCCTTGCGATGGATCGCGGCCCATCGATTCGAGCGTTTCGGCGATCCACCCCGGGCTTACTACATTGACGCGGGCCTTGCCGCGCAACTCGAGCGCGGCCGAGCGCGCGAACGCTTCGACACCCGCATTGACGATGCTGACCGCTGCGCTGCCTTCCATCGGCTGTTGCGCAAGCACGCCGCTCGTCAGCGTGAACGAGCCACCTTGCGACAGATGGTTGGTGCCGCAGCGCACCAGATTGACCTGACCCATCAGTTTGTTGGCAAGACTAAAAGAAAAGTCTTCGTCGCGAAGCGCCGCGAGCGGCGCGAATTTCGCCGAACCCGCCGCGCAGATGATCGCGTCGAAGTTGCCGGCTCGTACATACATCGCTTCGATGCTGCGTTTGTCCGACAGGTCGACGTGCAGTTCGGAGCCCTTGCGGCTCGCGCCGACCACGTCATGCTCGGTGGCGAGCAGCCTCACGATGTGCGAGCCGAGCAGGCCCGTCGCACCGACAACGAGTATTCGCATACATCCTCCTAAGGTCTGGTTGCGGCATTCGCCGCGCTGCACATTGCATCGACAGGTAAACGCATTCGCCGAATAGCGCAACACGCGGGTCCCACCGGTCGAGAATAGACGCTGCCGACGCGACGCGCCAACGCTTGACAGGAAAGCCGGCTGACATGCGCCACGAGTCCCCCGTGCGCACTATTTTTGCTACGCTGGAAGTACGGTCATGTTTCGTGGGAGCGTCGATGAAGCAAGGCAGCGAGACAGTCAACGAGCCGATGGCAGACGAGCCGGCAAAGCGGGCCTTTACCTCCTATGCCGCGCCGCTGGTCGATGAGGCGATCGGACTCGCCAAAGACGTGCACGACGACGCGTCACCCGAAGCGCTGCACAAACTGCGCGTTTCACTGCGGCGTTTGCGTTCATTGTGGTGGGCGTTCGCCCCGCTGCTCGACAAGGGCGAAAATTCGCGTCAACGCGCGGTCTACAAGTTTCTCGCCACCGCGGCGGGTAAAACGCGCGATTGGGACATTCTGATCGAGTTGCTCAGGCAGGAAGACGATGGCATGCAAGCGCTGATGCCGAAACTCGAGCAGGCGCGCCGCGACACGCTCGCAACCAGCCGCGAGACGCTATTGAACGCCGACGTCAAACATCTGCTGCGCGATGCGTTGGCCACCTCGTCCGCGCAACTGCACGCCGCGCACGATTCGGATATTGCTCTGCGCAAATTTGCCGCTCGACGCATAGGGGCATCGGAGCGTGCGTTGAAAAAGCGCATCAAACGCGCGCGCCATGCGAAACGCTCGAATTACGCCGCCTTTCACGATGTCAGAAAAGCGGGCAAGAAGCTGCGCTACCTGTTCGAGTTTTTCGGGCCGGTGCTTAAAATCAGCCATAAGCGCACGCTCAAGCGCTTGAAAAAAATTCAGAAGCGCTTCGGTTTGCTCAACGATACCGTCGCCAGCGGAGCGCTGTTGCGCGAGAATGCCGCGTCGCTTGCCGACGCGGATCACATGCAAGCCGCGTTGGATTGGCTCGACAGGAAACGCAAACGCCGCTTGCGCGCGGCGTCGGAGCTACTGGGCTGAGCGAGCGGGTTCGGTCCTCGCTGGCGGGGAGGATCCGCAGTCCAGAATGCATGGCGCACCGCACTGCCGGTGCGCAAGGATAGTCCGCGAAAGGAGGCGAGGAGCGTGGCACGGCAAGGGCTTTCGCTGCGTCGTCGGCTGCGCCATACGTTGCATGCCGCGCGAACCGGGATGACCCGCTATGTGGGCAACCGCCCGTGGGTGGCCGGCGTCGCCGGCACGCTAGTCGCGTTGGCCATGTCGATCCTGACGGCGGTGGAGGTCGGCGAAGGCCGCCGCGAAATGCTCGATCATGCGCGCCAGACCTCGCAAAATCTCGTGTCGATCATTTCCGCGGATCTCGCGCGCAACGTCGAGATTTATAGCCTGTCCTTGCAATCGATGGTGGATGCCGCGCGCAATCCGGTCACATGGACGCTGCCGGGCCCAGCACGCCAGGCGATGCTGTTCGATCGCGCGACCACCGCGGCCTATCTCGGCGGCGCGTATGTAGTCGGTGCCGACGGCGAAGTGGCCGCCGCGCAGTACAACGGCGCGAATACCACTGTCCATCTCGAGGACCGCGAATACTTTCAGGTGCAGCAGCGCAATTCGGCGGCGGGCCTCTATTTCTCGCATCCGTTCATGTCACGGTTGCGCGGCGGCGAGCAGTCGATCGCGCTGACGCGGCGCATCGACGATGCGCAAGGCCGCTTTGCCGGCATTGCGCTGCTCGCGATCCGCATCGAGTACTTCCAGCATCTGCTGGACCGGATCGACACCGGCGAGCAGGGCTCGGTCTTCATCGTGATGACGGACGGCACGGTGCTCGCGCGCAAGCCGTTCGAGGCGCGCGCGATCGGCGCGAACATCGCGAAGTCGCCGACCTTCTCGGCGATGACCATGCACGATTCCGGCACCTATGTATCGGTTTCGCCGGTCGATGGTGTGCGGCGAATCTTCACGTACGCGCATGTACCGGGCTCGCCGCTGATCGCCGTGGTCGCGCCTGCCGTCGACGACGTGCTCGCGCCGTGGCAGCGCCGCAGCCACGTGGCCGCCGTGTTGACCGTCGGGTTCGGCGCGGTGTTCGTGCTCGTGTCGTGGCTGCTCGCGTTCGCTCTGCGCGACAAGCAGCGCGCGCAGGCCGCGCTGCAGCGTCTCGCCGCGACCGATCCGCTGACCGGCCTCAGCAATCGCCGCGTGCTCGACAAGCGGCTCGACGACGAATGGATGCGCGCCCGACGCGAGAACAAGCCGCTGTCGGTGCTGTTCATCGATATCGATCACTTCAAGCGTTTCAACGACACCTACGGCCATGAGAGCGGCGACGAGGTGTTGGTCGCAGTGGCCGATTGCATCGCATCCGTGGCACGGCGCTCGGTCGATCTGGTTGCTCGCTACGGCGGCGAAGAGTTCGCGGTGGTGCTGCCGGATACCACTGCGCAGGGCGCGTTCGCGGTCGCGGAGCAGATTCGCCGTCGGGTGGAAAACCGGGTCATCCTGCCTGGGCAAGATGCGCCGCAGGCGGTGACGGTGAGCGTGGGCTGCGCAACCGCGCTGCCGACGGCGACGGATGTCGCGAGCAGGCTGGAACTGCTGGCCGCCGCGGATGCACAGCTATACGTGGCGAAAAACGCGGGACGCAATCGCACCAGCTCGGCGCAGTGGGACGAGTATTCGGTGGCGCAGCGGGCGTCGAGTACCGGCGCGGCGCTTTGACGCCAGATGTTCGTGCTCGCGTGCGTGAACCCTTTCCTGGCTCATATCGTCGCGCGACGCAGCGCGAGTCAGGCGCGCTCTGCGCTGCGCGGCGCGAAACCGCGCAACGTCACCGCCGCGGGAGTTTCGTCGCGCCACGCGGAGCGCGGCCGATCGGCAGCAGCACCGTCCGCGTAAGCCAGTAAGCCCACCGGGAAGCCGCGCCGCTGCCAGGCATCGAGCCCGCCGCGCAGCGCGCGAATCCGCGTGTAGCCGTTGCTGCGCATATGTTGCGAGACTTCGAGCGCGGTCGCGCTGTCCGGGCAGATGCAATAGATGACCATGTCGTGGGTGCGCAGCGCGCCCTCGATCTGCTCGGGCGAATGCGGATCGAGCGCGAGCGCGTCGGGAATCCGGCGTCGCAGATCGAGCAGCGGGCCGCCGGGCCGCGCATCGAGCACGCGGGACGGCGCCATGCGGCTCAGGCGACCGGGGCGGCGCCAGCGCCACGGCATTCTCGACACGGCGCTCGCCGGTGAGGCGTGAGTCGGCGCGGTTACCGTCGGCGCGGCCGGCATTGGCGTGGCTGGGGCCGATTCGGCTCGCGCGTACCGACGCCGTTCCAGGTATCGCAGATACAGCCGGTAGAGCAGATAGACGAACGCCACCGCAAGAAGAATGTCGGCGAGTGTGCCGCCGCGCTGCTCGACGAACGCGCGCAGCATGTGCAGTTCGCGTTCCACCGCCGCGCCGCCGAGTAGCCAGAATGCCGCCCACACGATCACGCTCGCCAGATCCCAGAGTGCGTAGATGCGGATGTCGACGGCAGTCGTGCCCATCAGCGGTGGCGTGAGCAGGCCGAGCCCGGGCACGAACTTCGAAATCGACACGAGCGGCACGCCATAGTGTTCGAATAGGGAGCGCGCCGTTTCGAGCCTCGTATCGACGGCGGGCGACAGGCGGCCGAGCCACCCGAGCAGGTTGCGGCCATACAGCCGGCCCGTCGCGAACCAGGTGCCGTCGCCGATCAATGCGCCTAGCGCCGCCGCGCCGAGCGTCGGCCAGAACGACAGGGTGCCCGCGGCGATCGCCGAGCCCGCGAACAGCAGCATCGGCACGGCAGGAATCGGTACGCCGAGGCGCGTCAGCAGAACGTTGACGAACACGATCGCGCTGCCCCAGGTTGACACCGCCGACAACGGAAACTCGACCAATTGAGGCGCTCCTGTTGCTGCTGTTGGGCCGACATGCGTGCGCAAAGTCTCGCGTGGATGGTGCGCCCGCGGTGGATCGCAAAGCGCGTTCCCGCGGCACCGTGGATTCAGCATAGCCGATGGTTTGTTGCACGGTGCCTGGTGCGCGATGGGTGGTGCGCGCGGTGCGGTGCACGTGGGGCGGTGCACCTGGGGCGGGCCGGGTGGATTGGGCGACGGGACGATCCGTGAGGGAGCAGCGCGTCCCGACGGGCGGTGCTGAGCATCGACCTCGATCATCAAGACGCAACTAACTGTCAATCCAGCGTACCCACCGCAAGATTACCGGCGGGTCCGAAGAGAGTGCGCGGGGGCGCACGCATGCTATGCAGGGGCGGGGGGCTGCATCGTCAGCGAACCGCAAGCAGCCTTTCAGTCCGCCGCATCAGGCATTCGGCATCGCCACCACACCGGGATTTCCGACGATGGACAGAAACTCCCGCCGTGTCGACGGATCGGTGCGGAAGGTGCCGAGCATGCGCGACGTGACCATGGTGACGCCCGCCTTATGCACGCCGCGCGTCGACATGCACTGATGCGCGGCTTCGAGAATCACGCCGACGCCGGCCGGTTGCAGCACGTCGTTCAGCGTATCGGCGATCTGCACGGTCATCTTTTCCTGGATCTGCAGCCGTTTCGCGAACGCATCGACGAGGCGTGCGAGCTTCGAAATGCCGACCACGCGATGGTTCGGCAGATACGCGACGTGCGCGCGTCCGATGATCGGCACCATATGGTGCTCGCAGTAGCTCTCGAAACGGATGTCCTTCAGCACGATCATTTCGTCGTAGCCGTCCACTTCGGAGAAGGTACGCGCGAGGATCTCGCGCGGATCGACCTGATAGCCGGCGAAGAACTCCTCGTAGGCGCGCGTCACGCGCGCCGGCGTGTCGATCAGGCCTTCGCGCCGCGGATCGTCGCCGGCCCAGCGCAGCAGCACGCGCACGGCTGCCTCAGCTTCTTCGCGGCTCGGGCGTTCGACGGCCGCTGCGGGTTTGGTTTTCTTTGCCTTGCTGCTGGTCATGCGTCGTCCTCCTCGATCGCGCGTCGGCGCTGCGCGGCGCGCGGGGTCAGTAACTGGGGCCATTGTTCCATGTTTTACGCCCACAGGTGCCGATGCCCCTTTCGCGGCCGGGGCGGTCGCAAACCTGCTTCAAACCACTACTTCGGCCATTCGTCCATCGCATCGTTGAACAGTTCGGCGACCACGCCGCGCAGCCAGCTGAGGCGCGGATCGTTATGAAACTTGCGATGCCAGTGCTGGCGCAGGTCGAAGCGCGGTAACGGCAGCGGCGGCTCGACGAGCATGATCGACGCATGCTCCGACACGTACGCGAAGCCGATCGCGTGCGGCACGGTCGCGAGGAGATCGGTGCGCGCGAGGATGAAAGGCAGGCTCATGAAGTGTGGCGTTTCGAGCACCGCGCGTCGCCTGATGCGCTTCTTCTCGAGGTACTGCTCGAGCACTTCCTGGCTGCGTCCCTCGGCGCGCACGACCGCATGCCCCGAGGCCACGTATTGCTCGAGCGTGAGCGGCCCCTTCGACAGCGGATGTCCGCTGCGCATCAGGCAGATGAAGCGATGCGTGAAGAGCCGCTGCTGAAAAAAGTTGTTGCCCGCCAGGTCCGGAAAATAGCCGACGGCGAGATCGACGTCGCCCGATTCGAGCCCGCGTTCCACCTGCGACGGCGACAGCGTGACGGAGCGCAGATTCGCGGACGGCGCGCGCTCGGCGAACAGCTGCAAAAGACGCGGCAGAAACACGATCTCGCCGACGTCGGACAGCGCGATCGAGAACGTATGTGTGCTCGTCGCCGGATCGAAATCCTGCACGTCGAGCATGCCTTTCTCGATGCGCAGCAGCGCGTCGCGCGCGGCGGGCAGGATCGCGAGCGCGCGCGGTGTCGGCTCCATGCCCCTGGAGGTGCGCACGAACAGCGGATCGTCGAAGTATTCGCGCAGGCGGCCAAGCGCGGTGCTCACCCGCGGCTGGCTCACGCCGAGCTGCTCGGCGGCGCGGCTCACGTTGCGCGTGTCTTCCATCGCAACCAGATATGGGATCAGATTCAGATCCAGATGTGTCTCGGACATGCTTGTTGTGGCTCGCGGGGCGGGCGGGGCAACGCGGTGCCTATGCCGTATCGCTATAGAGCCTAGTTGAAAAATCTCCCATAAGCATAGTGGGATTTCGCCCAGCCGGTTTTTTCGCGCGCAGGTCGAGCGCTGGACGGGGTCAACCCGGACCTTCGCCGCCGCGTGCGGCGACCTATGATGAAGGGGGTTTCCCTGCCTTGACAACCCGCCCACAAGACAACCATAATCGCCGAAGCGTTCGCTAAACGAATCACTGTTCATGTAACGAACAAATTCAACAGCGAACCAATCGAAGGCGCCAGCCCGCTCTCCCCTCGCGAGCCGTCGCCAGCATGCCCGGAGACTGTTTCCGCGCGAGCCTTGCCGCGAACCTGGTCGGTGAGGGCTGTCAGCCCAGCGGCACGTAGCGCCCCCAAAGGAAATTCGACATGATCAACAAGATTTTCGAGACACTTCAATCGGCGGTTGCCGATGTCCACGACGGCGCGACCGTCATGATCGGCGGCTTCGGCACGGCCGGCATGCCGTCCGAGCTGATCGACGCGCTGATCGAGCAGGGCGCGCGCGACCTGACCATCGTCAACAACAACGCCGGTAACGGCGACATCGGCCTCGCGGCACTGCTGAAAGCCAAGCGCGTGCGCAAGATCATCTGCTCGTTCCCGCGCCAGACCGACTCGTATGTGTTCGACGCGCTCTATCGCGCCGGCGAAATCGAACTCGAACTCGTGCCCCAAGGCAACCTCGCGGAGCGCATCCGCGCGGCGGGCGCGGGCATCGGCGGCTTCTTCACGCCGACCGCGTACGGCACCAAGCTCGCCGAAGGCAAGGAAACCCGCCTGATCGACGGCCGTCACTACGTGCTCGAAGCGCCGCTGCATGCGGACTTCGCGCTGATCAAGGCGTACAAGGGCGACCGCTGGGGCAACCTGATCTATCGTAAGACCGCGCGTAACTTCGGGCCGATCATGGCGAGCGCCGCGAAGACCGCCATCGTGCAGGTGTCGGAAGTGGTGCCGCTCGGCGGCCTCGATCCGGAAGAAATCGTCACGCCCGGCATTTTCGTGCAGCGCGTGATCGCGGTGCCGCAAGCAGCGCATGCCCCGACGCCCAATCCTCACGACGCTGCTGCCTGACCCGGAGACCGACATGAAAAAACTGACCCGCGATGAAATGGCCAAGCGCGTTGCCCAGGACATCCCTGAAGGCGCTTACGTGAACCTCGGCATCGGCGTGCCGACGCTGGTGGCGAACCACCTCGCCGCCGACAAGGAAATCTTCCTGCACAGCGAAAACGGTCTGCTCGGCATGGGCCCGGCACCCGAGAAGGGCAAGGAAGACGACGAACTGATCAACGCCGGCAAGCAGCACGTCACGCTGCTGACGGGCGGCGCGTACTTCCATCACGCGGATTCGTTCGCGATGATGCGCGGCGGCCATCTCGACTTCTGCGTGCTCGGCGCGTTCCAGGTGTCGGCGAAGGGCGACCTCGCGAACTGGCACACCGGCGCACCCGACGCGATTCCGGCGGTCGGCGGCGCGATGGATCTGGCGATCGGCGCGAAGCAGGTCTACGTGATGATGGAGCACCTGACCAAGCAAGGCGAAAGCAAGATCACCGCCGAGTGCTCGTATCCGGTCACTGGTATCGGCTGCGTGACCCGTATCTATACGGACCTCGCGATGATCGACGTCACGAAGGAAGGCCTCGTCGTGCGCGAGATTTTCTCGGACATCGGCTTCGACGAACTGGTGAAGCTGACTGGCGTGCCGATGACCGACGGCACGCAGGCCGCGCGCGCGGCCTGAAGCTAGCCGAGGCGTCGCGGCGGCGGTCCGCTTTGCGGCCGCGTCGATGGCGTCTCGGTTGAAGGCCGCTTACGCCGCAAGAATGCAGCAACGATGTCGCATTCATGGGGCGCGTGGCGTTCCACGAACAGGCCAGCGCCGACGTGGGCACGGCTCACCGCGCGCTGACCTGGCGACCTCGGCGACATGCGGGCCGCGTTTGGCGCACAATACGCAGCACATGGCGCGGCGTAGAGTGGCGTAAGGGCGGCGCACTGCATAGCGACGCTGACGAATAGGCGCCTGCGCGAAGCGCGACACCTGGTCCGCAGCGCGACGCCGCGACGGCGCCTGCTTCGAACCGTCGCGCGCCGCGCCGATTCTTCACCTCCGATTCCCTCAAACATCGTCGTCACCATGCTCGACTCCAGCGCCCGTCTGACTGGCCTTCTTTGCGGCACACAGCCGATGAACGACATCTGGGCGCCGCGTGCCACGCTGCAACGGATGCTCGATGTCGAAGCCGCGCTCGCGCGCGCTTCGGCCGCCCACCAAGTGATTCCCGAAGCCGCCGTTCCCGCGATCGAAGCCGCCTGTGAGGCCGATCAGCTCGACGCCGACGCGCTCGCACGCGACGCCGCGCTCGGCGGCAACCTCGCGATTCCGCTCGTCAAGCAACTGACCGCGCGCGTCAAAGCCGCCGATGCCGAAGCCGGCAAATACGTGCATTGGGGCGCGACGAGCCAGGACATCATCGACACGGCAACGGTGCTGCAACTGCGCGACACGTTCGACCTGCTCGACAGCGGCCTGCAAGCGACCTGCGACGCGATCGCGAAACTCGCGGCCACCCATCGCGCGACGCCGATGATCGGCCGCACGTGGCTGCAACAGGCGCTGCCGATCACGCTGGGTCTGAAGTTCGCGCAATGGCTCGACGCGCTGTTGCGTCATCGCGAGCGGCTCGATGCATTGCGCGAGCGCGTGCTGGTGCTGCAGTTCGGCGGCGCGGCCGGCACGCTCGCGAGTCTTCGCGAGGCGGCGCCGCAGGTCACGCAGTCGCTCGCGAAGGAACTGGGCCTCGCGGTGCCGACCTTGCCGTGGCACACGCAGCGCGATCGCATCGCCGAAACGGCGTCGCTGTTCGGCATGCTGATCGGCACGCTCGGCAAGATCGCGCGCGATGTTTCGCTGCAGATGCAAACCGAAATCGACGAACTCGCCGAACCGGCCGCGGCCGGCAAGGGCGGATCGTCGACGATGCCGCACAAGCGCAACCCGGTCGGCTGCGCGGCCGTGCTGACCGCCGCGACGCGCGCGCCGGGACTGGTCGCGACCGTGTTCGCCGGCATGGTGCAGGAGCACGAACGCGCGCTCGGCGGCTGGCAGGCCGAATGGGACGCGCTGCCGGATCTCGCGCGCCTCGCGGGCGGCGCGCTCGCGAACATCGAACAGATCGCGTCCGGCTTGAACGTCAACGTGCCGCGCCTCGCAAAGAATCTCGACGTCACGCACGGGCTGATCCTCGGTGAAGCGGTGATGCTCGCGCTCGGCGATTCCATCGGCCGGCTCGACGCGCATCATCTGGTCGAGCGCGCGTCGAAGGCGGCGATCCGCGACGGCAAGACGCTGTACGACGTGCTCGCCGCCGACCCGGCCGTCACCGAACATCTTTCGATCGAGCGCCTGAAGCAGCTGCTCGATCCCGCTCAATACGTCGGCCAGGCGCACGCATATGTCGATGCCGCGCTGGCGCTTCACACCTCGCGCGCGCAGCGCGCCCATTCCAAGGAGTAACCGGCATGCCCTACGCCGCAGTCAACGGCACCGAGCTTCACTATCGCATCGACGGCGATCGTCACGGCCACGCGCCGTGGCTCGTGCTGTCGAATTCGCTCGGCACTGATATGTCCATGTGGACGCCGCAGGTCGCGGCGTTGTCGAAGCATTTCCGCGTGCTGCGCTACGACACGCGCGGCCACGGTCATTCGGAGGCACCGAAGGGTCCGTACACGATCGAGCAGCTGAGCGGCGACGTGCTCGGCCTGATGGATACGCTGAAGATCGCACGCGCGAACTTCTGCGGCATCTCGATGGGCGGCCTGACCGGCATCGCGCTCGCCGCGCGTCACGGCGACCGCTTCGAGCGAGTCGTGCTGTGCAACACGGCCGCGCGCATCGGCTCGCCTGAAGTGTGGGTCCCGCGTGCCGCGAAGGCGCGCACCGAAGGCATGCTCGCGCTCGCCGACGCGGTGCTGCCGCGCTGGTTCACGGCCGACTTCATCGAGCGCGAGCCGGTCGTGCTGGCGATGATCCGTGACGTGTTCGTGCACACCGACAAGGAAGGCTACGCATCGAACTGCGACGCGATCGATGCGGCCGACCTGCGTCCCGAAACGCCGGGCATCAAGCTGCCGACGCTCGTGATCAGCGGTACGCACGACCTCGCCGCCACGCCCGCGCAGGGCCGCGAACTCGCGCAGGCGATTCCGGGCGCGCGTTACGTCGAGCTCGACGCCTCGCACATTTCCAACATCGAAAAGGTCGACGAGTTCACGAAGACCGTGCTCGACTTCCTGACGGAGGCAAAATGAACGACGAAGATCGCTACGAAGCCGGCATGGGGGTGCGTCGCGCGGTGCTGGGCAACGCGCACGTCGACCGTTCGCTCGCGAACCGCACCGAGTTGACCGAGGAGTTCCAGAACTTCATCTCGCGCTATGCGTGGGGCGAGATCTGGACGCGCGAAGGACTGCCGCGTCATACGCGCAGCCTGCTGACGATCGCGATGATGGTGGCGTTGAATCGCAGCGAAGAACTCGCGCTGCACCTGCGCGCCGCGAAGAACAACGGCGTGACGCGCGAGCAGATCAAGGAAGTGCTGATGCAGACCGCGATCTACTGTGGCGTGCCGGCGGCCAATTCCGCGTTCCACCTCGCCGACAAGCTGTTCCGCGAGGACGATGCGGCGGCCGCGGCCGCGGCGGCGAAGTCGTAAAGACCGCGCACGCGTAGTACTCAGCGCCAATCAGAAAACGCGCGACGGACATATCCGTCGCGCGTTTTTTTATGCAGCGCCGCGAGCTGGTTCGGCTTTGGTTTCGCTTTTGCTTTCGCTTTCGCGATGGTTCACTGCCGCCTTCGTCACGGCATCGCTCGCGGGCACCTGCACGCACACCGCGCGCCGTACCGTCTCCTTGATCACCTCGCGCCAATGCGCGAGCGCCGCTTTGTCCATCAGCGGCTCGCCGAGAAACGCGCCGAGCGTGTACTGATTGGCGTTATAGAAATAGCCGAGCGACGCGATCATCAGATACACGTCGCGCGCCTCGATATCGGCGCGAAACACGTTCTGCGCGCGTCCCGCGTCCAATAGCTTCTGCACGACCGAAATCGCGTAGCCCGAAATCTCCTTGAGCTTCTGCGATTTTTTCGCATGCTTGCCCTGGTGCAGGTTTTCGCTCGACAGCAGCGTGACGAACTCCGGATGATCGAGGTAGTACTGCCAGACGAATTCGACCATCTGTTCGAGCCCATGCACCGGATCGCGCAGATCGAGATCGAGTTTGCTTTCCGCTTCGTTGAACTGCGTGTAGATGGTCTCCAGCACTTCGATGAACAACTGCTCCTTGCTGCCGAAGTAGTAATAGATCATCCGGTCGTGCGAGCGCGCGGCCTTCGAAATGCTTTCGATGCGGCCGCTCGCATACCCCTGCTTCGCAAACACCTTGATGGCCGCCTTCAGGATCTTGGCGCGCGTGTCCTGCGCCTGTTTCGCGCGGATACCGATGGCGCCCGGCTTGCGAACGGCGGTGGGACTCATGACGGTCTCGGATCTCTTTGTCAGCGTAGGTTTGAACGGCAGGCGCGCACGCCAAGCGCGCCGATGCCGCATTGCACCACGATTCCGCGCGACGGAAAACACGTTGCGCAGTCGATTTTGATCGAGTAGATTTCAATCGAGTTTGGTGTAGAAGATACTACATGAACGGTGAGTGGCCGCAACATGAAAATGGGCGGCCCACGCGAAAGTCCCCTGAAACCGGGGCGATTCGCGCACCGCGCAGCACCGCCAGCCATGTCGCACCTGTGATGTCGTACGGAACCCCACGATGACAGAACATACGAAGGTCGATTTCGGTGCAGAGAGTGTCGATCGCGATACCGCGTCGACGCCGGGCCCGACCGTGCTCGAAAAGTCGGCGCCGCGCAGCGAGCGCATGGCCTCGAACAAGATCGAATGCAATGCGTGTCCGGTGCTGTGCCAGATCTCGGAAGGGCGCACGGGCGCGTGCGATCGCTACGCGAATGCTGATGGGCGGTTGATTCGTGTCGATCCGGTGGTGTTTCTGTCGCGTGCCAATGATGCCGGCGCAGATAAGGCGGATGCGGCAATCGAATTCGGCCCAGCAAGCGCCGCAGAACAAAGCACCGCCGAACCCGCACTCTTCGTCACCGGCGTCGGTGCCTCGTCGACCTATCCCGACTACAAGCCCGCGCCATTCATCGTCGCGTCGAAGCTCGACGACGTCGACATGGTGACCGTCGTCACCGAAGGGATCTTCAGCTATTGCAGCTTCAAGGTGAAGATCGACACCGACCGCTTTCTCGGTCCCGAACAGGCGAACGTGCGCTGCGACGGCGAGATCGTCGGCCACGTGACGACGGCCGAATACGGCTCGCAGATGCTGAGCCTCGGCGGCGTCCATCATCTGACCGGCGGCAGCAAGAAAGAAGGCCGGGTGACCTGCGACATGATGCTTGCGCTCGGCAACAAGGAGGCGGTCGAACTCAGTATCGACGGCGGCGCGAGTCTCGTGATCCGCGCCGGCGTCGCGCCCATCGTCGACGGTGTCGAGGAGCAGCGCATGCGTGTCGGCTGCGGCTCCGCGACGATCGGCATCTTCGCGAAGCAGTGGTTCGGCCACGTCGATGAAGTGGTGGTCGTCGACGATCACATCACCGGTGTGCTGACCGAGCATCAGGCGGGCCGCTGCCTCGGCATGACGCGTTCAGGACTCAAGATACGCGGGCGCAAATCGACGCCGGGCCGCTATTTTCAGGTCGCCAATCCTGGCACCGGTTGGGGCGGCACCGACATTCAGGACCCGCTCGCGATCGTCGAAGGATTCGATCCGACCGTCGCGAAGCCGGGCATGCGCGTGCTGATGGTATCGACGACCGGCGAGCACGCGCAATGGTACGAGCTCGACGCGCAACTCGTGCCGCGGGTCGCGCCGATGCCCGACGCGGTGCGCAGCACGGTCGAGCGGATCGGCGAGAACTGCGAGCCGTCGCTCGCGACGGTGCTGTTTCTCGGCGGCGCGGGCGGCAGTCTGCGCGCGGGCGCGACCGAAAATCCGGTGCTGCTCACGCGCGCGATCAAGCGCAAGCTCGTCAACGTGACGTGTGGCGGCGCGCCCGCTTATGTGTGGCCAGGCGGCGGCATCACCGTGATGGTCGACGTGATGCGCATGCCGGACCGGTCGTTCGGCACGGTGCCGACACCGGCGATCGTCGCGCCGATCGAATTCACGATGACGTACGACACGTATTGCGATCTGGGCGGGCACGTCGATGCGGTGCGCTCGCTGCAGAGCGTGCTAGCGAGTGGACCGACGCATACGGAAGGCGCACCGCTCGCGCGCCGCACGCTGGCGCTCGATTCGGATAATCCGTGGCCGCCAGCAGTGCTCGGTCGATCCTCCTGAATAAAAGCCACACGATGACCCCCACCCGAATCCGGCTCGACGAACACCGCTGGCATTGGCAGCACGGGCCGATCGACCTGATCCTCGGCGCCGACGGCGAGCCCGACGCGTTGCGCGCCGCGTACGACGCGTGCTGGCAGCGCTTCAGTGGCGTATTGCAGGAACTGGTGGGCGAATTGAACGTGCTTCGGCAACCGGTTCGGTCAGCGGCTGCGTTGCAGGATTGCCCGCTTCAAGGGCCGGTCGCGACACGCATGTGGCGTGCGTGTCACCCGCATCGATCAAGCTTTGTCACGCCGATGGCCGCAGTGGCGGGCAGCGTCGCCGACGAACTGATTGCCGCCTTTGCGCGGGAGGGCATCGCGCGCGCGTTCATCAACAACGGTGGCGACATCGCGCTGCATCTCGCCGCGGGGCAGCAGTATCGCGTGGGCGTGTTCGCGGACCTGGCGCAATTCTCGGGCTCGCGTTTCGCGCACGACCCTGCGCTCGACGCGCATCTGACGCTCGACGCGCGGCAGCCGATTCGCGGCATCGCGACGAGCGGCTGGCGCGGCCGCAGCTTTAGTCTCGGCATCGCCGACAGCGTGACCGTGCTCGCGCGCGAGGCCGCGAGCGCCGACGCCGCCGCGACGATGATCGCGAACGCCGTCGATCTCGACCATGCGGAGATCGTGCGGCGCCCGGCCTCGTCGCTGAAGGACGATAGCGATCTCGGCGATCTGCTGGTGACCGTCGACGTGCCGCGTCTGCCGCAGCCGCTGATCGACTTCGCGCTCGCGCGCGGCGTCGACGTTGCACAGCGATTGTGCGAGCAGGGTTTGATCGAAGGCGCCGCGCTGTTCCTGCAAGGACGGGCGCGCGTCGCAGGCATCGACGATTCACGCGCGTCGTCCACTACGCGCGCTTCACTGACAACGGAGGCTCCGTGTTCGAAATACGCCGCGTGCTGACACACGTCGAGGACATCTTTCACGAGTTCGGCCCCGCGCCCGCGCAGCCGCTCAGACGCGGCGCGATTGCCGCGGTGATGACGAATCCGTTCGCGGGCCGCTACGAGCCCAATATCGAACCCGCGATGGAGGCGCTGAAGCCGATCGGTTTCGATATGGCGCAGCGGCTGCTCGCGGCGATGGCGGTGCCGCATGCGTCGATCGAAAGCTATGGGAAAGGCGCGATCGTCGGCGCGCGCGGCGAGCTGGAGCACGGCGCGCTATGGCATGTGCCCGGCGGCTACGCGATGCGCGAGCTGCTCGAAAAGCACGGCGTGCCGACCAACGCGATCGTGCCGTCGACGAAGAAGGTCGGCGCGCCGTCCACTGCGCTCGACGTGCCGCTCACGCATGTGAACGCGAGCTACGTGCGCAGCCACTTCGACGCGATCGAAGTACGCGTGCCCGGTGCGCCCGCCGCCGATGAGATCGTCTACATCCTCGTGATGAGTACGGGCCAGCGCGTGCATGCGCGGGTAGGCGGCCTCGCGAAAGAGGCGATCGTCGGCAAGGACGGCTTGCGCTAAAGCGGCGCGCCGCAGCAACGGCGCACAAACGAGCGGCGCAACCACACAGCAAAACAGCAAAGCATCGCAACCCGGAGAGCGGAAATGGCAATCAGGCTTCGCAAGCTGGTCGTGCAGGTCGACGAAACACGCATCGAAATGGGCCAGGCCGTCGAGCCGCCCGCGCGCCGCGCGGTCGCGATCGCGGTGATCGATAATCCGTATGCGGGCCGCTACGAGGCGAAGCTCGACGCGCTGATCGACGCGGGCGAGGAACTCGGCGCGCTGCTCGGCAAGCGCTGCGTCGAAGCGTTGGGCATCGCGCCCGGCGAAGCGCAAAGCTACGGCAAGGCGGCGATCGTCGGCGAGGCGGGCGAGCTCGAACACGCGGCCGCGATCCTGCATCCGAAGCTCGGCGCGCCGCTGCGCGCGGCGGTCGAAAAGGGCGCGGCGCTGGTGCCGTCGGCGAAGAAGATCGGCACGCTCGGCACCGCGATCGACGTGCCGCTCGGCCATAAGGACGCCGCCTACGTGCGCAGCCATTTCGACGCGATCGAGGCGCGCGTGGCCGACGCGCCGCGCGCGAACGAAATCGTCGTGGCGGTCGCGGTCACGGCGTCGGGCCGGCCGCTGCCGCGCATCGGCGGCCTGCAGGCGAACGAGATCAAGGGCGAGGACGGCTTGCGCTGAGCGATCGTTTTTTCCAGGCGCCTGTTTGCCGTCGCTTGTTGCGCGGGTTGTTTCGCTGGTAGTGTCCTGCCGTTGACGCGGGCGCGCATGGTGCCGCCCGCGCTGCAACGCCCCGCCGATCGAGCCGCTGCGCATGTTGCGCGCGCGCCGTTCGGCGGGCTGCCGAGGGTCCCGATGCTTTCGAATCTGCTGGTACAACTGGTCAATGGACTCGCCGACGCGTCGACGCTGTTTCTGGTCGCCGCCGGTTTGTCGTTGATCTTCGGCGTGACGCGCATCGTCAACTTTGCGCATGGCTCGTTCTATATGTTCGGCATTTACGTCGCGTATAGCATCGCGAGCCGCTTTGGGCATACGGCGGGCGGCTTCTGGCTGTCGGTACTGGCTGCGGCGCTCGCGGTCGCGGTATTGGGCGCGCTCGTCGAAATCGTCGTGTTGCGGCGGATCTATCAGGCGCCCGAGTTGTTTCATCTGCTCGCCACTTTCGCGCTCGTGCTGATCTTTCGCGACGCCGCGCTATGGCTTTGGGGCCCCGACGATCTGTTCGGCCCGCGCGCGCCGCATCTGGCGGGCGCGGTCGATTTTCTCGGCCATCCGCTGCCCACTTACGACATTGCGCTGATCGTGATCGGCCCCGTCGTCTTGCTGCTGCTGTGGTACGGGTTGACGCGCACGCGCTGGGGCACGCTGGTGCGCGCCGCGACGCAGGATCGCGAGATGCTCGGCGCGCTCGGCATCAACCAGGCGTGGCTGTTTACCGGCGTGTTCTTCGTCGGCGCGTTTCTCGCGGGACTCGGCGGCGCGCTGCAAGGCCCGCGCATGTCGGCGAACCTGTCGCTCGACCTGGAGACGATCGGCAATGCGTTCGTGGTCGTCGTGGTCGGCGGCATGGGTTCGATTCCGGGTGCGTTCGTCGCGGCGTTGCTGATCGCCGAGATCAAGGCGTTGTGCATTGGCATCGGGCACGTGACGATCTTCGGCGTCGGTTTGTCGCTGAGCCGCTTCACGCTGGTCGCCGAATTCGTCGTAATGGCGGTCGTGCTGGTGGTGCGGCCGTGGGGGCTGCTCGGCCGCGCGAGCGCCGCGGTGCGCGCGATGGGGGCGCCGGAAACGCCGTTGCGACCCGCGGGCAAGCGTTTGAAGTGGCTCGCCGCCTTCGTGTTGCTGGTGCTCGTGCTTGCCCCGCTCGCGGCCAACGCGTTTCCGTATATGCCGGTGCTGCTCGTCGAAATCCTGATCGCGGTGCTGTTCGCAACGAGCCTGCATTTCATCATGGGTCCGGGCGGTTTGCATTCGTTCGGCCATGCCGCGTATTTTGGACTCGGCGCATACGGCGCGGCGCTGTTCCTGAAAGTGCTGAATCTGCCGATGGAGGCCGCGTTGCTGCTCGGGCCGCTGCTCGCCGTGGTCGGTGCGCTCGTGTTCGGCTGGTTCTGCGTGCGCCTCTCCGGTGTCTATCTCGCGATGCTGACGCTCGCGTTCGCGCAGATCGTGTGGTCGGTCGTGTTCCAGTGGGACGACGTGACGGGCGGCAGCAACGGCATTCTCGGGCTGTGGCCGTCGAACTGGCTGTCGTCGCCGGTCGCGTTCTACTACCTGACGCTCGCGTGCGCGGTGCTCGGCGTGTGGCTGTTGCGCCGCATGCTGTTCTCGCCACTCGGCTACGCGATGCGCGCGTCGCGCGATTCCGCGCTGCGCGCAGAGGCGATCGGCATCGACGTGAAGCGTGTGCAATGGGTGTCGTTCGTGATCGCGGCGTTGTTCTGCGGACTCGCCGGATCGCTGTACGCGTTTTCGAAGGGCAACATCTCTCCCGAAGTGATCAGCGTGAGCCGTTCGGTCGATGGCCTCGTGATGGTGCTGCTCGGCGGCTTGCAGACGTTGAGCGGGCCGATCGTCGGCGCGGCCGTGTTCACGTGGCTGCAGGATACGGTCGCGCGACAGACCGACTACTGGCAGGCGCTGCTCGGCCTCGCGATCCTGCTGCTGGTGATCGCGTTTCCACAGGGGATCGTCGGCTTCATTCGCGAGCATTTCGGTGATTCGAGCGGCGATCAGGCCGACAGCGCCAACGGCGGCGCGGCGTCGCCGTCGCAACGGACCGCCGCGGTCAAGGAGGGCCTATGAGCCTGCTGCGCGTAAGCGGTCTGTCGAGATCGTTCGGAGGACTGAAGGCGGTCGATGACGTTTCGTTCGATCTCGAAGCCGGCCAACTGCTGGCGCTGCTGGGTCCGAACGGCGCGGGCAAGTCCACCTGCTTCAACATGGTCAACGGACAGTTGCAGCCGTCGGCCGGCTCGATCCGTCTCGACGGTCATGAACTCGTCGGCATGCGGCCGCGCGATATCTGGCGACGCGGCGTCGGCCGCACGTTCCAGATCGCCGCGACGTTCAATTCGATGACGGTGCTCGAAAACGTGCAGATGGCGTTGGTGTCGCGCGAGAAAAAGACCTTCGGCCTATGGAAGCCGGCAGGTTCGCACCATGCCGACGAAGCGTTCGGGCTGCTCGAACAGGTCGGCATGGGCGCGCACGCGAAACGCGCGTGCGGCGTGCTCGCGTATGGCGACGTGAAGCGCGTCGAACTCGCGATTGCGCTCGCGAACCGGCCGAAGCTGCTATTGATGGACGAGCCGACCGCGGGCATGGCGCCGAAGGAGCGCAACGAATTGATGGCGTTGACCAAAAGCCTCGTGACTGAACACAAGATTGGCGTGCTATTCACCGAGCACAGCATGGACGTCGTATTCGCGTACGCCGACCGCATGATCGTGCTCGCTCGCGGCAAGCTGATCGCCGAAGGCGACGGCGATACCATCCGCAACGACCCACGCGTGCAGGAAGTCTATTTCGGCACCGGCAAGACATTCCGGCCGCACGCGCCGCTACAGGACGCGGCGGACGATGCGCAGAACGGCCAGGGGACGTTGCAATGAGCGAATCGATGCTGAAAGTCTCTGGCCTCAACGCGTTCTACGGCCGCGCGCATATCCTGTTCGACGTCGGACTCGAAGTCGGCCGCGGCGAGGTGGTCGCGCTGATGGGCCGCAACGGCGCCGGCAAATCGACGACGATGAAAGCGGTGATGGGACTGCTGCCGCGCCGCCACGGCGAAGTGACGTTTCGCGGCCAGAACATCAGTACGCTCGCGCCGTACAAGATCGCCCGCATGGGGGTCGGTTTCGTGCCCGAAGACCGCCGCGTGTTCGCGGACCTGACGGTGATGGAGAACCTCGACACGGGCCGCCAGCCGCCGCGCGAAGGCGCGCCGCAATGGACCCCCGAGAAACTGTTCCGCCTGTTTCCGAATCTCGGCGAAATGCCGAAACGCCCCGGCGGCCAGATGAGCGGCGGCGAGCAGCAGATGCTGACCGTGTCGCGCACGCTGATGGGCAATCCGTATCTGGTGCTGCTCGACGAACCGTCCGAAGGCGTCGCGCCGGTGATCGTCGAGCAGATGGCGAACATGATTCTCGAACTGAAGCGCGAAGGGCTATCCATTCTGTTATCCGAACAGAATCTGCACTTCGCCGAGCTGGTCAGCGACCGCGCGTATGTGCTCGAAAAAGGGCAGATCCGTTTCAGCGGCACGATCGGCGAACTGGCACGGAACGAAACAGTGAGGCGCGCTTATCTGAGCGTGTGAATTCATCGGGTAGTGTCGGCGAAAGGAGAGGCAGATGGCGGCAGAGACGTTGACAGGCTTGTCGGGCAAGGTCGCGGTAACGAACATCGGATTGCTGCTCTCGGGCGATATCGATCAGCCGATTCTCGACGCGGACACGCTGGTGATCGACGACGGCGTGATCGTCGCGGTCGGCCGCGAGAAGGACTGCGATCTCGAAGGCGCGCGCACCACGGTCGACTGCAAAGGCACGACGGTCGCGCCCGGCTTGATCGATTCGCACGTGCATCCGGTGTTCGGCGACTGGACCCCGCGCCAGAATCAGCTCGGCTGGATCGAGTCGAATCTGAACGGCGGCGTGACCACGATGATCTCGGCTGGCGAAGTGCATTTACCTGGGCGTCCAAAGGATGTGCTCGGCGTGAAGGCGCTGGCGATCGCCGCGCAGCGTTCGTTCGACGGCATGCGCGCGGCTGGTGTGGGTGGCGGCGTCAAGGTGCTGGCGGGCGCGCCGGTGATCGAGAAAGGCATGGTCGAGCAGGACTTCAAGGAGCTCTCCGAAGCCGGGGTGAAGTTGCTCGGCGAAGTGGGTCTCGGCAGCGTGAAGGGCGGCGAGGAAGCGCAGCAGATGGTCGCGTGGGCCCGCAAGTACGGCATCCAGAGCACGATTCACACGGGCGGTCCGTCGATTCCGGGCTCGGGGCTGATCGATCGTGACGTCGTGCTCGCCGCCGATGCCGATGTGATCGGCCACGTCAACGGCGGCCATACATCGTTGTCATACCGGCATGTGTGCGATCTGTGCGAGCAGTCGAGCCGCGCGCTCGAAATCGTCCACAACGGCAACGAGCGGATCGCGTTGCTGACCGCGCGCCATGCGATCGAGCTGAAGTGCCCGCACCGGATCATTCTCGGCACCGATAGCCCGGCGGGCTCCGGCGTGCAGCCGCTCGGCATTCTGCGGATGATCGCGCTGATTTCGAGTCTCGCCGACGTCCCCGCCGAAATTGCGTTCTGCTTCGCGACCGGCAATACCGCGCGGCAGCGCAATCTGCGCCAGGGGCTGATCGAAGTGGGCCGTCCCGCCGATCTCGTGTTCATGGACCGCGCGCAGCATACGGCCGCCGACACGCTGCTCGAAAGCGTGCAGCTCGGCGATATTCCGGGCGTCGGCATGGTGATGATCGATGGCTTGATCCGTTGCCGGCGCAGCCGCAATACGCCGCCCGCGACCGAAGTGCCGGTGGTGCTGTGAACGCGCGGCACGACAGGGTGCTCGCATCATGACGAACCGCGCCGCGCAGCTCGTGCTGAAGGTGAACGGCGCGACGCATGTGGTCAATGCGGTGGCGCAGACGCCGCTGCTCTATCTGCTGCGCAACGATCTCGCGCTGAACGGGCCGAAGTTCGGCTGCGGCCTCGGCGAATGCGGCGCCTGCACCGTGCTGCTCGACGGCATGCCGACGCGCGCTTGCGTGACGACCGCCGAAGTCGCACTGGGCCATGAGATCACGACGCTCGAAGGGCTCGGCACGCGCACCGCGTTGCATCCGGTGCAGCAGGCGTTCATCGACGAACAGGCCGCGCAATGCGGCTACTGCCTGAACGGCATGATCATGACCGCGAAGGCGCTGCTCGATCGCGATCCGCATCCGAGCGTCGCGACGATCCGGCGCGAGCTGTCGCGCAACCTGTGCCGCTGCGGCACGCATGTCGAGATCGTGCGCGCGGTGCAGCGCGCGGCGCAATTGCTCGCCGCGCAAACGGACGTGCACGACGGAGCGCGCGTATGACCGGGCCGGACTTCAGCGTCGACCGTCGTGGCGCGCCGCCGTCGCGCAAGCAGTTGTACGACGCGCACAGCGTGCTGATCGTCGCGCGGCCGCCGCATGCACCGGTCAAGGCCGCGCCCGGTCAGCCGGGTTCGCGTTCGTCGTTCGTGCCGACCGAGGCCGATCTGTTTCTGGTCGTGCGCGACGATGGCAGCGTCGTTGCGTTCAACGGTCACGTGGACCTGGGCACCGGCATCGGCACGGCGCTCGCGCAGATCGTCGCGGAAGAACTCGATGTGCCGCTCACGCGCGTATCGATCGTGCTCGGACATACCGGCGAAGCGCCGAACCAGGGACCCACGATCGCGAGCGCGACGATCCAGATTTCGGCGGTGCCGCTGCGGCAGGCGGCGGCGCAAGCGCGTCAGTATCTGCTCGCGCAAGCGGCTGCGCGTCTGACCGTGGACGCGAACGATCTCGACGTGCAGGACAGCCGGGTGTTTCCACGCGATGGCGACCCGGCGCAGGGCATTCACTATGGAGATCTGATCAAAGGCCAGCGTGTCGAACTGCTGCTGTCGAGCGATGCGCCGTTGAAACCGGCGCACGCGTACCGCGTCGTCGGCAAAAGCGCGCCGCGCGTCGATATTCCGGCGAAGGCGACCGGTGAGCTGAGCTTCGTGCACGACGTGCGCGTGCCCGGCATGTTGCATGGACGCGTGGTGCGACCGCCTTATGCCGGCGTCGCGCAGGGCGAGTTCATCGGGCATAGCCTGCTGGAGGTGAACGAAGCGTCGATTCGCGACTTGCCGGGCATCGTCGAGGTAGTCGTGATTCGCGATTTCGTCGGCATCGTCGCCGAGCGCGAGGAAATCGCGCAGCAGGCGGCGCAGCGGCTCGACGTGCGCTGGAAAGCGGTCGATGGCTTGCCGCCGCTCGACACGAGCGAGCAGGTCGAAGCGGCGTTGCGCGCGAATCCGGCGACGCGGCGCGATCTGGTGATCGAAGGCGACGTCGACGCGGAGCTCGCGCAAGACCCGTCGCGCACGCTGGAACGCACCTACGTGTGGCCGTTCCAGATGCATGCATCGATCGGCCCATCGTGCTCGGTCGCGGACTATCGCACCAGAGACGGCGAAGGTGCGCAGCTGAAAATCTGGTCCGGCACACAGAATCCGCATTCGTTGCGCGCCGACCTCGCGTTGCTGCTGGCGCTCGACGAAGCGCGCATCGACATCGTGCGGATGGATGCGGCGGGCTGCTACGGACGCAATTGCGCGGACGACGTCGCCGCCGACGCCGCGCTGCTGTCGCGCGCGGTCGGCGCGCCGGTGCGCGTGCAGCTATCGCGCGAGGACGAGCATGCGTGGGAGCCGAAGGGCGCCGCGCAACTGATGGACGTACGCGGCGCGCTGAGCGCCGAAGGCGAACTGGCCGCCTATGACTTCGCGACGCGCTATCCGTCGAACGACGCTCCCACGCTCGCGCTGCTGCTGACCGGCACGATCCCCGCTCAGCCGCAGGTGTTCGAGATGGGCGACCGCACGGCCGCGCCGCCATACGACTATCGCAGCATGCGCGTCGTCTGCGACGATACGCCGCCGATCGTGCGCGCCGCGTGGCTGCGCGGCGTGTCCGCGCTGCCGAACACGTTCGCGCACGAGTCGTTCATCGACGAACTGGCCGAGCAGGCCGGCGTCGATCCGGTCGAATTCCGCCTCCGGCATCTGAGCGATCCGCGCGCGATCGACCTCGTCAAGGCGGTCGCCGCGAAAGCCGGGTGGGAGCCGCGCGAACCCGCATTCAAAGCCCGCGGCAAAGACGGCGAAAGCGACGAAGACGGCGACGTAGCGCGCGGCCGCGGCATCGCGTACGCGCGCTACGTGCACAGCAAATTCCCGGGGTTCGGCGCTGCCTGGTCCGCGTGGGTCGCCGACGTCGAAGTCAATCGCAAGAGCGGCGAACTCGCGGTCACGCGGGTCGTCGTCGGTCAGGACACCGGCACGATGATCAATCCCGACGGCGTGCGTCACCAGATTCACGGCAACGTGATCCAGACGACGAGCCGCGCGCTGAAGGAGCAGGTCAGTTTCGGAGACAACGCGGTGACGAGCCAGGAGTGGGGCGCGTATCCGATCCTGACGTTCCGCGAAGTGCCCGTGATCGACGTCGTGATGATGCCGCGCCACGGCGAGCCGCCGATGGGTGCGGGCGAATCGGCGTCGTTGCCCGGCGCGGCCGCGATTGCCAACGCGCTGTATGACGCGACGGGGGTGCGTTTCCGTCGTCCGCCGTTTACTCCCGAGAAGATTCGCGCCGCGCTCGCCGATGCGCAGGCGCAAGACGCGGCGGCGGCACGCCGGAAAAAGCGCTGGCGACGCGGCTTTTTTGGCTTGCTGGCCGCGGGCGCGGCGGGCGCGGTCGGCTGGCTTGGCGCGCTGTCGTTCGCATCGGTCTCCAGCGCGCCGCTCGCGCCGATCACGCCGCCGCTCGCGAGCGCGTTCGCGCCGGACATGGTCGCGCGTGGCAAGCTGCTGGCGTCGCTCGGTAATTGCGCGGTTTGCCATACCGCCCACAACGGCGTGCCGAACGCCGGCGGCAAGCCGCTCGCGACGCCTTTCGGCACCGTCTACAGCACCAACCTCACGCCCGACGGCCAGACCGGGATCGGTCACTGGTCGCTCGAAGCGTTCGCGCGCGCGATGCGGCACGGCATCAGCCGCGACGGTCATCGGCTGTATCCGGCGTTTCCGTACACGTCTTTCCAGAACATCTCCGACGACGATCTGCACGCGCTCTACGCCTATCTGATGTCGCAAACCCCGGTGCGCAGCCGGCCGCCCGAAACGAAGCTCGCGTTTCCTTTCAGCGTGCGACCGCTGATGGCCGCATGGAACGGCCTGTTTCTCGGCCGCACTGCGTTTGCCGCCAACCCGGCGCAGAGCGCGCAGTGGAATCGCGGTGCGTATCTGGTGAACGGCCTCGGCCATTGCAGCGCGTGCCACACGCCGCGCAATGCGTTCGGCGCCGAGAAAACCGGCGCGGCGTTCATGAGCGGCGGCAGCGCCGAGGGCTGGGAAGCGCCCGCGCTGTCGGCGTTGTCGAATGCGCCGGTGCCGTGGAGCGAGGACGAGCTGTTCCGCTATCTACGCGACGGTCACGCACCGTTGCATGGCGTCGCGGCCGGGCCAATGGCGCCGGTGATCGGTGATCTCGCGGCGCTGCCCGACAGCGACATCCGCGCGATGGCCGTCTATCTCGCGTCGCTCAATCCGCTGGAACCGAACGCGGATCCGGCTGCGACCGCGCACGCGTACGAGCAGGCCAGCACGATCACGGGCGCGCCGGTCACGGCGGGCGCGCGGCTTTTCGACGGCGCGTGCGCCGCTTGCCATCACACCGGCAGTGGGCCGCAGCTGTTCGGCGCGCATCCGTCGCTCGCGCTAAACACGAACCTGCACGGAGCGACACCGGACAACCTGATTCGCGTGATTCTCGACGGCATCGGCTCGCCTGCGCGGCCCGAACTCGGTACGATGCCGGCTTACCGCGACAGTTTCAACGACGCCCAGGTTGCCGAACTCGTGTCGTACCTGCGCGCGCAGTTCGCGGGCGGCAAGCCGGCATGGCAGGACGTCGCCGCGAACGTGGCCAGAATCCGCGCGGAGCCGCGCGAGCCATGAGCCGCCGGTTGCCGTCCGCAGATGCGCATGGCCGCGCGCTTGCAGGTCCGCACGTTCGCACGTCTGACAAAAACCACCATTCCTTCAGAAAACGGAGAAACGCATGACCACGCGCGCAGGATGGATCTCTCGCCTCATGGTGTCGACCGTGTGCTCGTTCGCCGCCCTGAGCGCGAGCGCACAGCAAACCATCAAGATCGGTGAGATCAATAGCTACAAGGCACAGCCCGCCTTTCTCGGGCCTTACAAGCAAGGCTGGAATCTCGCGCTCGAGCAGGTGAACGCGGCGGGCGGCGTGCTCGGCAAGCAGCTCGAAGTGGTGTCTCGCGACGACGGCGGCAACCCTGGCGACACGATCCGCGTCGCCCAGGAACTGATCGCGCGCGAGCAGGTGCAACTGCTGTTTGGCGGCTTCCTGTCGAACACCGGTCTCGCGCTCGCCGATTTCGCGAAGCAGAAGAAGATCTTCTTCCTCGCCGCCGAACCGCTGACCGACAAGATCGTCTGGGCCGACGGCAACAAATACACGTACCGTCTGCGTCCTTCGACCTACATGCAGGTCGCGATGCTGGTGCCCGAAGCCGCGAAGCTGAAGAAGAAGCGCTGGGCGATCGTCTACCCGAACTACGAGTACGGGCAATCGGCGGTGGCGACCTTCAAGAAGCTGCTGACGGCCGCGCAGCCGGACGTGCAGTTCGTGGTCGAACAGGCGACGCCGCTCGGCAACGTCGACGCGGGCGCCGTGACCCAGGCGATCGCCGACGCGAAGCCCGACGCGATCTTCAACGTGCTGTTCGGCGCCGACCTCGGCAAGTTCGTGCGCGAGGGCAATACGCGCGGGCTCTTCAAGGATCGCGCGGTGGTGTCGCTCCTGACCGGCGAGCCCGACTACCTCGATCCGCTCGGCGCCGAAGCGCCGACCGGCTGGATCGTGACCGGCTATCCGTGGTATTCGCTCGATACGGCCGCGAACAAGCAGTTCGTCGACGCGTATCAGGCCAAATATCACGACTATCCGCGGCTGGGTTCGGTGGTCGGCTATTCGGCGCTGATGTCGATCGCGGACGGGATCAAGAAGGCCGGTTCGACCGATCCGGACAAACTCGCCGCCGCGTTCAAGGGGCTCAACGTGCAGACGCCGTTCGGCCCGATCACGTACCGCGCGCAGGACAATCAGTCGACCATGGGCGCGTATGTCGGCGTGACCGGGGTCAAGGATGGCAAGGGCGTGATGACGTCGTACCGCTACGTGGATGGCGCGAGCGTGCAGCCATCGGATGCCGAGGTGAAGAAGCTGCGGCCGGTGGATTGAGGACGTGGCGCGCGGTGCTCAGTCGTGACTGCCGCGCGATGGCTGGGTGAATCCTGATGCATGTGCGCTCGCGGCGACCTTTGAAACTGACGGTTGCCGCGGGCGAAAACTACTCTTCGGCGTCGTGCTCCGTGACGAAGCGCCTCAGATAGGCGAGCACGGCCGCTTCCATCGCGCGATGATCGGCGGTGTTTTTCGAACCCGCATTTTCTTCGTCGCCGAACAGTGTGGACGGCGCATTGTGCACGTCCACTTCCTGCCCCTCGCGAAACACGCGAATTTCGTGGACGTCTTCGACGTACTCGGCGATCCAGTGCACGCCCTCGATATGTGTGCCAGCGCGAACGGTAGCGATCTTCATGGCTGTCTCCATGCAAGGCGGTCGATTTGAGTTAGCGCTTCAGCGCCTATTCCCGTCTCATGTCCACAACCATACGCCGTCCCGCCGACGCACGCGAGTGCCGCCGCGCAACCGCCGCCCGACCTTGTTGCCGATGGGTACGCCGGCACGCTCGTTGCTGAACGATAGAGCCACACCCACAACCGGAGAACAGTCATGCCAGAGCAGAAAACCTTGAAGCGTGCCGCGGCCGATAAACGTGCCGGCAAATCAGCGAGTACTCAGGCGGGAGAGTTCGTCAAGGAACAGGTGGACAAGGTCCGCGCCGGCAAGCACGGCGTGCGCTCGGCGAAGCAGGCGATCGCGATCGGGCTGTCCGAGGCGCGCCGCGCGGGCGTCGACCTGAAGCCGCCGAAGAAGGGCGCGACGAGCGAGGCGACCCGCAAGAAAGCGCAGAAGGACAGTGCGGCGGGCAAACAAGTCGGCGCCGCGAAGAAGAGCGCGAGCAAGGAGTCGAGCGCGAAACGCTCGCGCGTGTCGGAGAGCGTGCTCAAGCGCGAGAGCAAGGCCGGGGCGTCGTCGGCGGCGATGTCGAAGCAGGCGAAGTCGGCGGCGGCCAGGCGACCCGCCGCGAGCCGCTCCGCCGCAGCCAAAAAGGCCGCGGCGACGAAGGGCGCGGCTGGACGCTCCGCTGCGGCGAAAAAGGCTGCGCAAACCCGGGCGTCGCGCGCTCATCACTGAGCTTGGGGCTTGCAAAGCGGCAGCAATAAAAGAGAGCGGCGGCACGCATGCGCGTGCCGCCGCTGTTTTCGTTGTCGCCTGGTGGCGCGCCGCGCCTGCTTACTGCACCGTCGCCAGCACCTCGCCAACCGTGCGGAAAAGCCGCGCGATCTGCTCTTCGTCGATGATCAGCGGCGGCGAGAACGCGAGGATGTCGCCGGTGAAGCGGATCAGCACGCCCGCCTCGAAGCATTTGACGAACGCCTCATAAGCGCGCGCGCCCGGTGCGCCGTCACGCGATTCGAGCTCGATGCCCGCGACGAGCCCGAGGTTGCGCACGTCCTTCACGTGCTTCGCGCCGCGCAGCCCATGCGCGGCGGCTTCGAACGTCGGTGCGAGGCTGGCCGCGCGCTCGAACAGCTGCTCGCGGCGGTACAGATCGAGCGTCGCGATCGCGGCCGCGGCCGCGGCCGGATGCGCCGAATAGGTGTAGCCGTGAAACAGCTCGATCGCGCCCGGCGCGCCGTTGCCGACGACCGTGTCGTGGATCGTGCGGCTCGCCGCGACCGCGCCCATCGGAATCGCCGCGTTGTTGATCGCCTTCGCCATCGTGATCAGGTCCGGCGTGACGCCGAAGTACTCGCTGGCGGTCGCCTTGCCGACGCGGCCGAAGCCCGTGATCACCTCGTCGAAGATCAGCAGGATGCCGTGCTTCGTGCAGATCTCGCGCAGCTTCTGCAGATAGCCTTGCGGCGGAATCAGCACGCCGGTCGAGCCGGCCACCGGTTCGACGATCACCGCGGCGATCGTCGACGCGTCATGCAGCGCGACGATGCGCTCCAGATCCTCGGCCAGATGCGCGCCCCATGCGGGCTGGCCCTTCGAGAACGCATTGTGTTCGAGGTTGTGCGTGTGCGGCAGATGATCGACCGCCGGCAATAGCGCGCCCGAAAACGTCTTGCGATTCGGCGCGATGCCGCCGACCGAAATGCCGCCGAAGCCGACGCCGTGATAGCCGCGCTCGCGGCCGATCAGACGCGTGCGCTGACCCTCGCCGCGTGCGCGATGATAGGCGAGCGCGATTTTCAGCGCGGTGTCGACCGATTCGGAGCCCGAGTTGGTGAAGAAGATGCGGTCGAGCCCTTCCGGCATCAGTTCGGCAACTTTCGTCGCCGCTTCGAACGCGAGCGGGTGGCCCATCTGGAAGGTCGGCGCGAAGTCGAGCGTCGATAGCTGCTGCGTGATCGCGGCGACGATTTCATCGCGGCCATGGCCGGCGTTCACGCACCACAGCCCGGCGCAGCCGTCTAGAATCTCGCGCCCATCGGTGCTTCGGTAGTACATGCCCTTGGCCGATTCCAGCAGGCGCGGCGCGGCCTTGAACTGGCGATTGGCGGTGAAGGGCATCCAGAAGGACGACAGATCGTCGATGACGGGGCGCGAAGTCATGGCATCTCCTCGAAGTGGCGTGGGGTGCTGCGTTGAGCGTAGCCAAACTGTAGCGTCCGCGGTTTAATGGCGGCATAAACAGTTGACGAAGTGTGGTGTTAACTGTGCTGGTGGATTCGCGCGAACTGTTCCGGTGGGCGGGCGGTCCGCGGTCCGTCTTTTTACCCGTCGTTTTTCGCCCGACAACATGATCGAACTGGACCTTCAACGCGACCGGCGCGCGGCGCCGACGCTCGTCGAACAGGTCGTGCAAGGCTTCGCGCGCGCGATCGACGCGCAGTCGCTGCGCGCGGGCGCGCTGCTGCCATCGGTGCGGCAGCTTGCGCAAAGCCACGCGCTGAGCACCTTTACGGTGACCGAGGCGTACAACCGGCTCGTGTCGATGGGGCTCGTGGTCGCGCGGCGCGGCTCCGGCTATCGGGTGGCGGCGCGCTCGCCGGCGACGCGCGCGGCAGTCGCCGACTGGACCCCGCCGAGCCTGACCGCGACGTGGCTGCTGTCCGACGTGTTCGCCGATCACTCGGTGCCGATCAAGGCCGGCTGCGGCTGGCTGCCGAGCGAATGGATCAACGAGAGCGGCCTGCAGCACTCGCTGCGCGCGTTGAGCCGGGTGCCGGCCGCGCGCCTTGGCGACTACGGCCATCCGTACGGTTTCGCGCCGCTGCGCGAGCGCATCGCCGAACAGCTCGACCGGCTCGGGCTACCCGTCGAGGTCTCGAACGTGTTGCTTACGCAGGGCGCGACGCAGGGGCTCGATCTGATCGTGCGCACGCTGCTGCGCGCGGGCGATGCGGTGATCGTCGAGGATCCCGGCTACTGCAACCTGCTGCAGATCCTGAAGCTCGCCGGGCTGGTCGTGCACGGCGTGCCGCGCACGCCGGCCGGTGTCGACACGGACGTGCTAGCGACGCTGGTCGAGCGGCACAAGCCGAAGGCGATCTTCGTCAACACCACGCTGCAGAATCCGACCGGCGCGACCTTCGGCATGTCGGCCGCGTTCCGCTTGCTGCAGATCGCCGAGCGCGAGCGCATCTGGGTGATCGAGGACGACGTGAGCCGCGAACTGGCGCCGGCCGGCGCGCCGCTGCTGGCTGCGATGGAAGGCCTGCAGCGCGTGGTGCACGTCGGCGGCTTTTCGAAGACGGTGACGCCGGCGCTGCGCTGCGGCTACGTGGTCGCCGAGCAGGCGGTACTGCGCGAACTCGCGCGCACGAAGATGGCGGTGGGGCTGACGTCGTCGGAAACGATCGAGCGGATTGTCGACAAGGTGCTGGTTGAAGGGCGTTACGCACGCCACGTGGAGACGGTCAACGAACGGCTGAAACTTGCCCACGTGGCGCTCGAAGAGCGGCTCGACGCGCTCGGGCTCGAGGTGTTTCACCGGCCGCGCGCGGGGCTCTTCATGCTGGCGCGTCTGCCGATCGAAGCGGCGCGGGCGGCTGAGGTCGCGACCGCCGCGCTCGCGCACGGCATCTGGCTCGCGCCGGGCTCCTATTTCCGTCCCGACGACGCGCCGAGCGCGTGGTTCCGCTTCAACGCGCCGTATTCGACCGACGACGCGTTGTGGCGCTTCGTCGAGCGGGTAGGACAGGGGGCGTGGTAGACGCGCCGGCGCCTGTGCTCAGCCGCCGTGCGCCAACAGCTTCAGCGCGATCGGATACAGCGACGCCACCAGCAGCAGCGCCATCGCGATGTTGAAGACGCGCAGCCGCTTCGGGTTCGACAGCACCTCGCGCATCGCGGTGCCGAAGCCGGCCCACACGCAGATGCACGGGAAGCCGATCACATAGAACACCGCGGCCATCGCAACGGCGTTCATGCCGAAGCTGTTGCTCAGATGGATCGTCGTCGCGGCGGTCAGCACCATCATCCACGCCTTCGGATTGACCCACTGAAACGCGATCGCCTCATGAAAGCGCATCGGGCGACGCTCGCCGTTCCTGAGCTTCAGCTCGCCCGACGTGCCGATCTTCCACGCCAGATACAGCAGATAAGCAACGCTGACGACTTCGAGCACCGTGTACAGCACGGGGAAATGCACGAACGCCTCGCCGAGGCCGACCCCGACCGACAGCATCAACAGCACGACGCCGGCGCTGATGCCGGACAGATGCGGCAGCGTGCGGCGAAAGCCGAAATTGACGCCCGACGCGAGCAGCATCGTGTTGTTCGGACCGGGCGTGATCGAGGTGACGAGCGCGAACAGAATGCCGGCGGGCAGCGCGCTGAGAGTGACGAAAGACATGGGGGGCTCCGGTGTCGCCAACAGAAAACGGTGAAGCTCATTCTAGCGACAGGTCCCGGTACAGTACCTGTACGGTTTTGAAAATGGTGTCCGGTACGGATCGGCGATGACTTTTGTGGACCGGAAAACCTCGCCGCGCGGCGCTTCAATTCTTGGTAGTTAACATATGTTGCAATTAATTTTTTAATAGCAACATATGTAGACGGATGGCACAGCAGCCCGCCATCCATCCGCAACCTGCCGCACGATTGGAGATACCCATGAAAGTGATGAATTGGTCCGCTGTTGCCGTGCTCGTGGCGGCAACCTCGGCGAGTCCCGGCGCGTTCGCGCAGGACGCGACGTCCACGCTCGCGAAGATCCAGCAAAGCGGCGTGATCGCGATTGGCCATCGCGAGACCTCGGTGCCGTTCTCGTACGTCGATGCGAACAACGAGGTGATCGGCTTTTCGCAGGACCTGTGCAACAAGGTCATCGATGCGGTCAAGGCGAAAACGAAGCGCCCAGACCTCAAGGTGCGCTTCATCCCGGTCACCTCGCAGAATCGCATTCCGCTCGTCCAGAACGGCACGGTCGATCTCGAATGCGGCGTGACGACCAATCTCGCCGCGCGCCAAAGCCAGGTGACGTTCGCCGACACGTTCTTCGTCGCGACGACGCGTCTTCTGACGCGCAAGGACTCGGGCATCAAGGACTTTGCGGATCTCACGGGCAAGACGGTCGTGACGAATCAGGGCACGACGTCGGAGCGCATCCTGCGCAAGATGAACGAAGACAAGAAGATGAACATGCAGATCATCAGCGCGAAGGATTACGGCGAAGGGCGCCTCACGCTCGAAAGCGGCCGTGCCGTCGCGTACATGATGGATGACGTGCTGCTTGCCGGCACACGCACGTTGACCGCGAAACCGTCGGACTGGATCATCACCGGCACGCCGCAATCGTCGGAAGCGTACGGCTTCATGATGCGCCGCGACGACCCCGAATTCAGAAAGCTCGTCGACGACACGCTTGAACGGACGATGAAAGGACCGGAAATCCACGCGATGTACGACCGTTGGTTCGTGAAGCCGGTGCCCCCGAAGAACATCAGCTTCGACTTTCCGATGAGCGATTCGCTGAAGCAGCTATACGCTACGCCGAACGACAAGGCGCTCGAATAACTGCTTTTGCCGCTATTGCGTGCAGGAATGAGCTTTTGTGTGGCACTCCTTTGCTCTTTCTTCTATACCTGGTAGAGGCGGCGCGTTTCGGTTGAGCGTCGCCTATAGCGGGAACGGAGGTGCAAAGTGATGAGGCCGATGGGAACTTCGCGGCACGGACGCATTATCGTCAGTGGAATTCTTCGTGCTGCGCTGGCGTTGGCAGGCGGCGTATTCATGATGTCTGCAAACGCCGACGCGCAATTGCGCGCGATCACGATCGTATCGGGCACCTATGGCGCGAATTGCGGCGCGCCAAATGGCAATCTGACTCGCGAGCTCGCTCGTCATTGCAACGGACGGGAGACTTGCAATTACCCGCTGCCAGGCCTGCACAAAGGCGGCACGACGATGGCGTGCCCACGCGACTTCCATGCCGAATGGCATTGCGATCACGCGGACTTTCACACTGCGGCTCTGAGCCCCGGCGCGAAATCGCGCGATACGCTCGTGCTGGGTTGCGTCGAGTCGCGCGGCGCGGGCAAGTAGCGCCATGCACAGTAAAAAGGCCGAGGCCCTAACGGGGCTCGGCCTTTGTTTTTTCGCGGTCTTTTTAGCTGGTTTTACGAACCGGTTCGAAGCGCCGCTTGCTTCGCGACGGCCCGATACGACGGAAACGCTCGCGCTTGTGTTCTTCTTCGAAGTGAGCAAGCGATGGCTTGACCAGATCGCTGCGCGACACGATACCGACCAGACGCATGCTGTCGCTATCGGCGACTACCGGCAGGCGTTCGAGCCCCAGCACGGCGAGGCGTGTCGCCACGAGCCGGCAGGTTTCGGATGGCAACGCGAAAGCGGTATTGTGCTGCGCGAACACGTCGGCGAGCGTCATCGCGCGCTTGCGCTCCGTGTCCTCGGCGCAGAAGCGTTCGAGCAACATGCGCTCGGCCACGCCGATCACCGCGCCGTCGCGCACCACCGGATATGCGCGGCGCAGCTGGTTCGCGCCGAACAGCGTCTGCAGCGTTGCGCCGACCGTCGTGGCGGCATCGACCGATTCGACCGAGGCGGTCATCACTTCGTCGACATAGTGACGCTCGAGCGGATCGACGCCGTACTCGCGATAGATGTGATAACCGCGTCGCGCGATTTTCTCGGTCATGATCGAGCGACGCATCACGACCGTGGAGAAGCCATGCGCGATCAGCGTTGCCGTCAGCAGCGGCAGCAGCGCATTGGCGTCGTGCGTGAGGCCGAACGCGAACACGATGGCCGTCAGCGGCGCGCCGAGCGTGGCGCCAAGCGTCGCGGCCATGCAGACGAGCGGCCACAGCGCCGGCTCGCTGCCCGGCAGCCAGTGCGCGAGCACCGTGCCGAGCCCGGCGCCGAGCATCAGGAGTGGCGCGAGCACACCACCTGAGGTGCCCGAGCCGAGCGCGATGACCCACATCACCGCCTTCACGGCGAGCAGCAAAAGCGCAACCTGCACCGCAATGTGCTGATGCAGCAGATCGCCGATCACGTCGTAACCGACGCCGAGCGCGCGCGGTTCGAGCCAGCCGCCGATACCGACCACGATGCCGCCGAGCGCGGGCCACCACATCCAGTGGATCGGCAGCTTGCCGAACAGGTCTTCCACCTTGTAAAGCGCGGCGGACAGCCCAGACGCCAAGGCGCCCGACAACACGCCCGCGATTGCGCATGACAGCAGCGACCAGCCATCGGGCGCGGCGGTCTGCAGCGGAAACAACGGACCGGTACCGAAGAAGATCGCGCGGGCGAAGCCAGCGACCGCACAGGCCACCGCGACCGGCAGAAAGCTGCGCGGCCGCCATTCGAACAGCAACAGCTCGACCGCGAGCAGCACGGCCGCGACCGGCGTGCCGAACACCGCGGTCATGCCGGCCGCGGCGCCGGCCACGAGCAGCGTCTTGCGTTCCGCCGACGTGACCTTCACGCACTGCGCGATCAGCGAGCCGAGCGCGCCGCCGGTCATGATGATCGGGCCTTCAGCGCCGAACGGCCCGCCGCTGCCGATCACGATGCCCGACGACAACGGCTTGAGCACCGCCACTTTCGGCGACATCTTGCTCTTGCCGAACAGGATTGCTTCGATCGCTTCGGGAATGCCGTGGCCGCGAATCTTTTCGGAGCCGAAGCGCGCCATCAGGCCGACGATCAAACCGCCGATCACCGGCACGCCGATCACCCACAGGCCGAGCGTGTTGGTGGCGGGCGAGCGGTCGGCGAACGACAGCGTCTGAAAGAAAAACAGGTTGGTGAAGAGGCGAATCAGGTTCAGCAGAACAAAAGCGGCAAACGTGCTGACGACGCCAATGCACGCGGCGAGCGCGAAAATGCCGGGTAACCGCGCATTTGCCGCGAAGTCGCGTTTGTGGGAATCCATGCTCATGATTAGTCGAGGTCGATCTGTGGAATCTGGAAGGAGCCTTCGAGCGATCTCAATTCGGCGCGGTGCAGTTCCGCGAGCCGCTCGAGTACCCGTTCTCCCGCTTTTTCGATGTGTACTTCAACCTGGCGGCGATCGGTCTCGCTGACCTGGCGGCGCACGAGACTCAGTGCCTCGCAGCGCGATACCAGTGCGACGACGCCGTGATGTTGCGCCTGCAGACGCTCCGCGAGTTCGCCGACGGTCGCCCAGTCGCGCTCCGGGTAGCCCTTGATATGCAGCAACAACAGGTATTGCAGCGGCGTGATGCCCTCGTTCTGTGCGGCCTGCTCGGAAAAGCGTTCGAAGCGCCGCATCTGGTAGCGAAACTCCGACAACTGCTCGAAATCGCTCTTGACGAGCTTGCGAGTCCGTACTTTCATGGGATATCCGCCGATGTGAAGAAACCGAAAATATATCACATCATGATGTATTTGGGTGGATTGCGGCCGTGGCGACGGCATCGCGCGACAGGTCTCCTTGCTCTTTTAGTCGAAAATCAGGCTGCCTCGCGGGCCCGGGTGGCGGTTTGCCGATACAGGCCGGAGATCAGGTCCACCTGCGTGATCATGCCGACCACGCGGCCCGCGCGATCGAGCACCGGCACGTGGTGATGGCCGAAGTTCGCGAACATCGGCACGAGCTCGGTGATCGGATCGGTGGCGGCGACGGTGCAGACGTCGCTGGTCATCACGCCGCCAACCGTCGAAGTGCGAAGCGCATCGCCGCGCAGCCAGCCGTCGACGTAGTTCAGGATCGGACCGAGCGCGCCGAAGCTTTTCCTTTCGACGAAATCGGCGCGCGTGACGATGCCGAGCAGCTTTTGCCCCGCGTCGACGACCGGCAGCGCCTTCACGTTGTGGCGCTTGAACAGATCCCACGCGGCGGCGGCGCGCGTGCCCGGCGAGACCGACACGACGTGGCGCGACATCACGTCTTCGCAGCGCAGTTCGTTGAAGCTGCGCGAGAAAGCCTGCAACTGCGTTTCGCGCAGCAGCGAATAGAGATCGTCGGTGTCGATGTCGAGCAGTTCGTCACGGCGCCCGAGCACTGCTTTGACGTCGTCGCGCGTGAAGCCGACGCGCGCGGCTTCGTCGGCGGCCTGGCTCGGCGTCGCGCGATCCTGACGGCCTGCGTGCGGATAGCGGTGGCCGGTCGCCGCATGGTAGACGAGCGCCCCGAACAGCAGCGCGGCCGACTGAATCGCGATAGGTTCGAGCACGAAGCGGTAGCCGAGCGCATGAATGACCGGGCCGCCCAGCACCGCGGTCAACGCGACCGCGCCAGACGGCGGATGCACGCAGCGCAGCGCGAACATGCCGCAGATCGACAGCGACACCGCGAGGGCGGCCGCCAGCGTCGGATCGCCGATCAGCATCGCGCAGGTCACGCCGATCGTCGCGGACACGAGGTTGCCGCCGATGATCGACCACGGCTGCGCGAGCGGGCTAGCGGGCACCGCGAACAGCAGCACGGCGGAAGCGCCCATCGGCGCAACCAGCAGCGGAATCTTCGCGGCGGAACCGAGCAGCAGATACATCAGACCACCGGTGAAGGCGATGCCGAGCAGCGCGCCGAGGCACGAACGCGCACGCTCGTGCCATTTCACGGTAACCGGTGCGGGGACGAAGCTGGCAAGCCAGCTGGAAACAGATGTGCGGGACAAGATAGGAGCAGAAAGTAGTCGATGATGCCGGGCCCGACATTACCGGGGAAACCCTGGCAACGCGAATACACTCTGGTCATGATTATATTTCAATATGATATAAAAAGTTCTCCCGCCGCTTCACGGCGCGGAAAAACCGTCGCATTTCGCAAACAGTCGGGAGCGCGGCAGACGCCGTCGACGATGGACCCGGTTGGCCCTGCGCGCGTTCTTTTTTATCACGTTGTGATATAAAATGATGGCAGATGGATTGAGAGATTCGTTGGCCCGTTGCCGGATACTTCTATAAAGGAGCCATCATGATGATCACATTTCAATCGACGGCATCGCCGGATGTCGTCATGCTCAGGGATCTCGCGCAATATCTGCTAGGCCTGATCGGCAAGCGGCTCGGCGAGCGTGGCGTCATCAGCCACGACGAACTGCCTCACGCGATCGATCGGCTCGAAGCCGCCATCACCGAAGACGCGGCTGCGGAAACGACGCTCGAAGCATTGCACTGCTCACCGAGCAATCAACGCGAGTCACGCAACCGGTTGTCGCAGCGCGCATGGCCTTTTCTGGACATGATGCGTGCGGCGCGCAAGTCGGATGCGGACATCATCTGGGGGCTGTAGTTCGTCGAAGGAATCGCGATGAAACGATCTGGGTCGCGGCGACGTTTGGCAATCCTGCTTATTTCGGTTTGCGCCGTTCCGTTTGCCTATGCGTTCTGCGCCGAACAGGAGACCGGTCCTTACCCGCAGCCTATGCGCGCCTCATGCCCCGCGTCGTGCGACACCGGGGTGCGAAGCAGCGTGATCGCCGTGTATGGCGGTACCGTCGTCGACCAGTTGTCCAGTGGGGCGGTGGTGCTCGTGAAATGGCCGAACGGTTCGCCGCACGAAGCATGGAGCGATCGCTCGCATCGCTATCGCTTGCCCGTCGATCCCGCGGCAGACGCTGCTCATGTTTTCTTTCTGTGGCCGGAGTCTTAGCGCGGCGGTCCTGACAGCCGCGTCGCGTAACCGCATGCGTTCAGGTACGGCTAATGCATGCCCGATGCTGTTACGACGGCGCACGAATTCCCCATCTTGATTCGACCACGAGGAGCGGCAGTGCAGACCAACGCGTCAAAAGGCGACTTCGCCACCGATACCCGGCTTCTGCGAATCACGGCGATTGCCGCCGTGGTCGGCATGCTCAGCACGTTCGCCGCGGACTTTCTGCTGCACCTGATCCGCTTTTTCACCAACCTGTTCTTCTTTCAGACGCTATCGATCGCGGACCGCTCGCCCGCCGGCCATACGCTAGGGCTGTGGGTGGTCGTCGTGCCGGTCGTCGGCGGTCTGATCGTCGGTCTGATGGCGCGCTTCGGTTCGGAGCAGATTCGCGGGCACGGTATTCCCGAGGCGATCGAGGCGATCCTGTTCGGCAAGAGCAACATGTCGCCGAAGGTGGCCGTGCTGAAGCCGTTGGCGTCGGCGATCGCGATCGGCAGCGGCGGGCCGTTCGGCGCCGAAGGGCCGATCATCATGACGGGCGGCGCGCTCGGCTCGTTAATCGCGCAGTTCTTCCATCTGTCGAGCAGCGAGCGCAAGACGCTGCTGGTGGCGGGCGCGGTTGCTGGCATGACCGCGGTGTTCGGCACGCCCGTCGCCGCCGTGTTGCTCGCGGTCGAACTGCTGCTGTTCGAACTGCGGCCGCGCAGTCTGTTGCCGGTTGCGGTGTCGTGCGCGGTGGCGGGCTTTTCGCGGCCGCTGTTGCTAGCCAGCGGTCCGCTATTTCCCCTGCAGACTTTGCCGCTCGGTGCGCTCGGACTCGCGTCGTGCGCGCTCGCGGGGCTGATCACCGGCGCGCTGTCGTGGGGATTGTCGACGATGCTCTACAAGGTCGAGGATGCGTTCGGACGGCTGCCGTTTCACTGGATGTGGTGGCCCGCGCTCGGCGGTCTCGCTGTCGGTATCGGCGGCTATTTCCAGCCGCGCACGCTGGGTGTCGGCTACGACGTGATCGGCGACCTGCTGATGCATCACCTCGCCGTACGCGTCGTGCTGGCGATCGTGCTGGTCAAGGCGGTGATCTGGGTGATCGCGCTGGCCTCGGGCACTTCCGGCGGCGTGCTCGCGCCATTGTTGATGATGGGCGCGGGCGTCGGCGCGGTGCTCGGTCCGGCGATGCCGGGCGGCGACCCCGCGGTCTGGCCGCTGGTGTTCATGGCGGCGGCGCTCGGCGGCATGATGCGCGCGCCGATCATGGCGGTCGTGTTCGCGTTCGAACTGACGCACGACGCCAATGCGTTGCTGCCGCTGCTGACCGCCGCCGCGGTGTCGTACGGCTTCACGGTGCTGTTCATGCGCCGCTCGATTCTGACGGAAAAGATCGCGCGACGCGGATATCACATCTATCGCGAGTACGGCATCGATCCGCTCGAGCGTCATCACGTGGATGAAGTGATGACGCGCACGGTGAAGACGATCGATGCGAGCCTCAGTGTCGCCGACGCACTCGCGCAGTACTTCGACTCGACGCAGATTCATCGCGCGTATCCGGTGGTGCAAGCGGGGCGGCTAGTCGGCATGGCGGATCGGCGGATGCTGAGCGCCGCGCTCGACGAAGGCCGCGCGACGGCGACGGTCGGCGAGCTGTGCGCGAGCGATGCAAACTTCGCGAACGAACGACTCGACATCGCGTTGCCGGAAGAGACCTGCCGGCATGTCGCCGCTCGTCTGGCCGCGCATTCGCTCGATCGCGTGCCGGTCGTCGCCGATACATCCAGCTATCGGCTGATCGGCATCGTGTCGCGCCACGATCTCGTCAAACCCTCGCTGTCGGTCTTTAACGAGGAACGCGAGCGCGAACGGTTCCGTCGCATTTCGCTATTCCATGGCAAGGATTCGGTTGCCGCCGAACCTCGCGAATAGAGCCTTTTTAACGACGTTTCTGTAGGTATTTGCATGTATCAGTGCCGAGCGGTATATATCACGGATTGACATATAATCGAATGATTATGTGCCGCGCGGCGCAAGGAGGTTCTCATGTCGAGCTTCAAGCGCATTCTTCTCTGTTACGACGGAACACGCGAAGGACAACACGCGTTGAAGGACGGTGCCGCTCTCGCGCAAGACCTGAACGCGGAAGTGCACCTTCTTTCCGTGCTCAACAATACGGCCTGGATGCAGGGCGCGGACATCACGTCCGCGGTGCCGGTCGATTTCATCAACGAATCCGCCAAATCGCTGCTCGACGAGGGCTTGCAGAAACTCGCCGCACGCGGAATTCGCGCGACGGGTCATCTCGCGATCGGCGAACCACTCGATGAGATTCCGTTTTACGCTAACGATCTGAAGGTCGATCTGGTCGTCGTCGGTCATCGTCGCAGTCACGGACTCGCGCGCTGGTGGAGCGGCCGCCACGACGGGCTGCTGCTCGATCGCGTGACGTGCAGCGTCCTCGTGACGATGGGCGCGGCAGCCGATGCGCCCGCCGCGGTCGCAGGCGCCGGCGAGACCGTGCGCTCCACCGAGCATTCATGAGCGTTGTGGTGTAGGTGTTGAGTTGCGTTGCGTTGGCACGGAGGCACACCATGAAAGACGTCGACGAACAGTTCAATCATCCCCAACCGGTCAAGCACAGCGATAACGAAAAGAGCAAGCTGCCGCAGCGCGCCGACGATGCGCAGCGGCCGAAGAAAAAACCCGAAGGCGAGCCGCCGGTCGAGTGACGCAAGGCGGCGCCAAGCCGTTCAGATCGCGCGTAAACACAAAAGCGCTGCCGGGCCCAGGAGCCTGGCAGCGCTTTAGTCATGCATGCGAGCCGGCCGCTATAGGCGACCGACATCACGTCAGACAATCAGAAGTCGGTGCTGACCGACAACAGGAACGTCCGCGGCGCGCCCTGCGTCAGGTACGTCGTCGAACCATATGCCGACACGGCCGACCAGTAAGCCTTGTTCGTCACGTTTTCCACGGTGGCGCGTAACGTCGTCCTCTTGCCGTAGATGGACGTCTCGTAGCGCGCGCCCAGGTCGAAGCGATTCCACGACGGGATCGACACTGTGTTGGCCGCGTTCGCTTCCTGCGCACCGGTATGGATCCAGCGCGCGTTGACGGCAAGCCCCGGCACCATCGGAATGTCGTAATCGACGCCCAGATTGAACAGGAAGGTCGGGACACCCACCGGACGATTGCCGTCGTAGATTCCGCCTTGCGTATTCTCGAGCGTCGCGTTCATCAGCGAAGCGCCGGCGAGCAGACGCAGGCCCTTGAGCGGCTCGCCGTGCACTTCGGCTTCGAGGCCGCGATGGCGTTCGTTGCCATTCAGGCCATAGATGTGCGTGGTCGGGTCGGTGAATGCTGAGGGCTGTTCGATCTGGAACGCCGCAAACGACGCGCCGAGCTTTTCGGTGTCGTACTTGACCCCGACTTCCCACTGCTTGGTGCGCACCGGCGCCAGTTGTTGACCGTAGTTGAGCGTGCCGGCCGGGGCGATGGTGCCTGCGGCCAACGCTTCGCTGCGGTTCGCGAAGATCGAGATGTTCTGCGTCGGCCGCAGCACGAGGCCGAACAGCGGCGTGGTGATGCCGTCGCTGTAGTTGCCGCTGCCGATGCCCGTGTTGTCGTAGTTGGCCGTCGCGATTTGCTGGCGACGCGCGCCGATCGTGAACAGCACGCGGTCGTGCAGGAAGCCGAGCGTGTCGGACGCGGACACGCTGCGGATCACCGTGGTGGCCGTCATGCCCGGATCGGCCAGGTTGCCGCCTGACATCGTCGTGGGCGGGTAGGGCGTCTGCACCGTGTTGTACAGCGACACCGGGCCCATGAACGCGTAGGTCCACGCGGAGCTGGTGTCCTCGCTCGTGATCGCGCCGCCCACCGCGACCATGTGGGATACCGGGCCGGTGTCGAAGCGGCCGCGCACGCCGACTTCGGCGGAGGTCGAATTCTGGTTGTACGGCACGCCGAGACGGGCACCGGTGACGCCGGCGGACGAATAGGTCGGGTTGTAATATTCGCCATTTTCGACCGTGCGACGCACACCGCCGGTCGCATAAGCAGTCCAGCCAGGCAGGAAATCGTACTCGGCCTTCAGGATGCCGACGGTGTCTTCGAGGTTCGTGTACGACCAGTTCTGCCCGTAGTTGTACGTCGCCGGCGGCACGGCGGGAATCGCGTCGGTGAAGTAGACGACCGGGCGGCCGTCGCTGACGTGTTCGCGCTGATACAGGAAGTCGCCCGACAGACGCAGCTTGTCGCCGCGCCAGTCGAGCGCGACCGCCGTGGTGTTGTCGCGGCGGTGTTCGCCGCCGATGCTCGTCTCGCCGTCGTGATTCGCCTGGTTCACGCGAATCCCGAACTGGCCTTCGCTGCCGAAGCGTCGGCCGACGTCGACATGCGCGCCGAACTCGCCGGAGCCGCTGGTTTCGAGCGTCACGTTGGTGGTGGGCGTGTCCTCGGCTCGCTTCAGTTGCACGTTGATGCCGCCGCCGATCGCCGAGCCCGTCGGCGATGCGCCGTTCAGGAACGCGTTTGCGCCCTTGAACACGTCGACCCGCTCGACCGCCGCGGTCGAGACCAACTGGCGCGGCGTCACGCCGTACAGACCGTTGATCGAGATGTCGTCGGCGTTGAGCTGGAAGCCGCGAATCACGAACACTTCCGAGAAATTGCCGTAGCCGTACGCGGTCCGCACCGACGGATCGTTTTCGACCACGTCCGCGAGCGTGCGCGCCTGCTGATCCTTGATCAGTTTGGCCGTGTAGGTGGTCATGCTGAACGGCATGTCGATGTTGCGCTGCTTGCCGAGCACGCCGTAGTCGGCGCCGCGCGCGACCTGGCCGCCCGCGTAGGTCGGCGACAGATCGCCGGGCAGCTCTTCGACGGCGCTCGCCTGGACCTTGACGGCTGGGAGCGTGTTATCGGCGGCGGGGGCGCTGTTGGTGGCTTGGGCGAACGCGCTCGCCGGGACACTGAAAGCGACGGCGATGGCGGCGAGGATGGTGGCGCGATACAGAGTGGCTTGAGCAGGCGTGGCCTGCGGGCGATTCCAGCGTGAAACGGACATGAATTGGTGAGTAGGCGTGGTCGTCGATCTTCCGTCCCGGGGCGCTTGTTGGAATCCGGGCGGCATTTTTCTTGATTGCACGCGCGGACGATGCCATTTATGTAAGCAATCCGAGCGTGGAACGTAAGGTTCGTCGGAATTATAGTGCAAATAGGAATCATTCCTATTGTGGAAACGCAACGATTTACAGAACAGATGGCAAAAGTGGGTGTTTCTGATGGCGTCGGGGTGTCGCGACGCACGGAACTGGCGGCGCCACAGCCGAGGTACGGCGCTTGCTACCCATCAAAAGGTTTAATCGCAGGCCGCCATACATGTCACGAAATTCGACTACCTGCCAGAGGTGGAGCGCCCGAGAGGTCCGGCTATTGCATGACGTGCCCCGCGTGCTCGTCGTCGACGACAACGAAAACGCCGCCGAGGCGCTTGCCACCTGGCTTTCCTACGAGGGTGTCGAGGCGCGCGCCGCGACAGGCTGCACGGCGGCGCTGCACTGCGTGCGCAACTGGGTGCCCGACGTCGTCGTGCTCGACATCATGATGCCGGAGCGCGACGGCTACGAAACGGCGAGCGCGCTGCGCCGCTATCTGCCGACGCACAGCCTCGGCATCGTCGCGTTCACGTCGCTTGACGAAGACCACGTGAGGGAAACCGGCCGCGAGCGTCACAACTTCGACGGCTATTGCCAGAAGGGCACAGCGCCGGCCACGCTGCTCGCCCTGTTGCGACGGTTGTGGCGCGGATAGCGACGGGGTGCGCGTAGATAAAAAAACGCGGCGGCGTGGACATCGCTCCACACCGCCGCGTCTTTCAAACCGCGCTCTTTGGTCGGGTGCGCAGTGCGCCGCACAGCCCGCCGCGCTCAACCGTTCAGCTCTTCTGTGCGGCCTGCATCCAGCCGGCTTCGACGCCGTACTGAGCAATCTGTTTCGCGACCGCATCGCCGAGGCGCTTTGCATCATCCGACACACCCGCGCGCTTCGTTTCAGTCACGCCGTGCAGGCCCGCGCCGGCCGCTGCCGCCGTCGCGACGGTGCCGGCCGCCGCGCCGACCCCGGCGGTTTCGACCATGCCCGGCATCCTGCCGCTGTCCGCGTTGGCCGTGAAGCTTTGCACGACGCGCGGCGCGCCGACAGCGGGTTGGTAGACGAGCCGTACCTCACTGCTCACGTCGCTCTTGCCCGCGCCCAAGCCGATCAGCGTACGGCGGCGGCGATTGCCGGCGTCGATGGTCTCGAAGCTGCCTTGCACCAGCAGCACGTTCTGGCCGGCGGGCACCGGCGCGTCGGCGCGCACCGCGTGCAGACCCTTCGCCTGCAGCTGGTGCACGATCTCGTCGGCGACCTGCTCGCGCACCTGCGCGGCATCGGCAACCTGCTTCTGCGCGTCCGACGAACCCGAGAACTGCGTCTTCAGTTTCTGCAGCATGCCGTGGTTATCGAGCTTGACCTGCTGCGGATCGGCATCGAACGCGTACACGTAGATCGTGTCCGGATGCATGGTCGACTGCGTGCCTGCGTCGGCCGTCGCGGACGTGCCCGTCGTGCTCAGATTCGTGACGCTGGCGCCGGCGCAGCCGCTCAGCAGCGCGCCGCTGCACACGAGTGCCATGCAGGTGAAACGGACGGCGTTCTTTTTGATGAAGTTCACTGAAGTCAACATGATGATCCTGTCGTCGGCACGCGGTGCCAGTCTGTTCGAGTCCATCGCCGATGATCGGGCAACCGAGGGATCGTCGATCATCGGCGAAGGGATTCGCACGTAAGGCCTATCGATCTCATGCGTCTTTGTTTCGTCACGCACCGGCAGCGAACGAAGTATGGGTGAGCGGCCCCTCGAACTCCATTCAACAATTATTTCGAGCGATGTCACGGCGAAACGAAGGCGCGAAGCGCGGCCGTGCGCGGCATCTTGCCCGCGCGAAGCGCGACGTGAAACGGCGGGGGAGCGAGACGAAGAAGAGGGCGTGGACGTCGAGTCGCCGATCAGTTCAAAGCGAGCTTGACGATGCAGCACAGCACGAACACGAGCAGGGCGGCGGCAATGGCGATGTCCAGCGGATAGCGCATTCCTTCACCCTGTCCTGACGTTGCAAAGCCCCTATCGTAATCACCTGACGGAAGATGAGAAGTGCCAGTGAAGCGCCAATGTGGGCCAGCCAACGTAGTCCCCGGGAGCCGCACGGGGCGGGGTTGCGGGAGCGCTTCCAGCGGTCCGCAAGAGGCGGAGATTGCCCGGTCATCCGAACGCGCTCGCGTGCGCCGGCGCAATAAAAAGAGCGCCGCGTGGCCCGGCGCTCCATTCGCAATTCGCGATAAAAATTATTGCGGTTGCGCCGTTGGCGGAGCCGGCGGGGTGCCATGCGGCGCCTTGTTCGCCGCCGCGAGATCTTCGGCGAGACTCGTGCGCAGCGTCGCGATCGCCTGCTCGGGATTGGCGGGCTTCAACTGCTCGCGCGCCAGCGAGTCGTACACGTAGTGACGCAGCATCGGATCCTGGGTCTTGTTGAGCACGTCGTGGTAGACCGCGACGATCTCCCCTTCGTGGCCGTTCAGCGCATACAGGCGGCGCAGTTGTTCGAGATCGTTGATCACCGCGAAGGTCGGGCTCGGGTGACCCATCATCGGACCATGCCGCGGCGGCCCGTCGCCGCGCGGGCCGCCGTCGTGGATAGCAGAGGACGGGGGCGGCGGCATGGCGTCGTCGGCGAGCGCGGCCGTCGCGATGATGCCAAGAACCGCGGCCACGGCCGCGCTGAAGAATGCTTTTCTCATGATGTCGCTCCCATCGAAAACAGGGCCGGTGCCACGATGGACCGGCTCCTCGCAACGATAGTCGACACCTTGATCGGTCGGGTTACGAAAGCCATTCAGTAACTTTCCGAGCCTTTCGCGGGGCGCGCCTTAGCGGCGCGCGGCTTAGCGGCGCGCCGCGCAGTCCCCGAAGCGACGCGCGCCGCCGCGGACCGGTTTGCGTCAGGGTGAGTCCGCTGGCGCAACGCAGCCGGATAGCGCATGATTGCTGCGATGTGCCGTGCGACCCCAAAAGCACGCCCGCGTGGCGGCGCGCGCGGCACACGCAGCCGCCGGCATCGGCGTCGCGCCTGGTGTGGGCGGCGCAGAGGCGATGAATCTTCAACCGCAAGGAGGATTTCGCATGGACCGACCCGATGCAGCCAATCCGTTTGGCGATCTGACCAAAATGCTCGAGCAATTCAAGCTCCCCGGTTTCGACGTGCCCGCCATCATGGAAGCGCGCCGCAAGGACATGGAAGCGCTGGTTCAGGCGAATCAGACAGCATTCCAGGGCATGCAGTCGCTCGCGCAGAAACAGGCCGACATGCTGCGCACCACGCTGGGCGAGCTACAGGCGTTGACGACCCAGCTCACGGCGGCAGGCGCCACGCCGTCGAGTAAAACCGCGGAGCTGATCCAGCAGAGCCTGCACAAATCGCTCGCCGACATGCAACAGCTCGCGCAAGCCGCGTATCAGACGCAGGCGGAGTCGTATGCGGTGATCGCGAAACGCGTAGAGGAAAACGTGCAGGAACTGAAGTCGCTTCTTCAGCAGCAGAAGAAGTAGCACGCGCCGCGAGTTCCGAACGATCTACGTCGCGGAGGGCCTCCAGGCTCTCCGCGATTTTTTTTGCCCGTCGCGATTCGTGTCGCGAGCCGCATGTAGTCAGAGGAATGCGCAGAGGATTTGCCCGTTATTCGGCAGGCGCTTACATCGGTAAAAAACGCTGCCACCATTCGCAGCATTTACGCGTGACGGCCGCAATTTTCGGGATCTGCGAGTTTTAGATGTCAGACGCAAACGGAATAAGCGTCAAAGCATTGTCGCTAAACGGCTTTGTCCGCGCTGATCAAAAGTACTCGAACTCTTCGGGGCCCACGAAAGGTTTAAATCGCGTAGCAAACGATTGCCGTGCGCCATTCCCCTGACTAAAGTTTCGCCTCGCCCTTCCGTAGACGCATTCACGCAGCCCAACCGGCGTGAAGGCAACCCGGCTCAGCCGGCCAGGTGTGCGCCCCTAGTTTCGCGTTTGCGATCGGCTTCAGGCGGGTCGCGGCGTTTCACCTCGAAGGGAAATCTCTTGAAACCGATGCTTCTTACCCGCATTGCCTGCGCAATGCTCGGGGCATGCTGTGCGTTGCCGTTCGCCGCGCACGCGACGCTCGGCCAGGGCGCCAGCACCGTCGACGGCGATCAGACGCGCCTGCACGCGCTCGCGCACGCTGCCAGCGCACAAGGCGCGTATTCGGTGCATGCGCTGACGCTGCCGTCCGGCACCCAGGTGCGCGAGTACGTGGCGGCCAACGGCATCGTGTTCGGCGTCGCGTGGGACGGTCCGACTCTGCCCGACCTGAAGGCGATGCTCGGCGCGTCCTTCGACGCCTACGTCGCCGCCAGCTCGACGCGGCGCGGCGTGCCGCTGGCGGTGTCGACGAGCGACCTCGTGGTGTTTTCGAGCGGCCATCTGCGCGCGTTCACCGGCTACGCGTATCTGCCGCGGGCAGTGCCCGCGGGCGTCGACGTCAGCGTCGTTCAATAACGGAGCGAAACATGCGATCCAGGTCTTCGTGGATGACCGTGCTGGGCGCGGCGCCCGTCGTCGCTTTGGCGCTGCTGTTGAGCGCGTGCGGCGGCGGCGGGGGTGGCAGCGCGAGCACCACGGCCAATTCGAGCACCTCCAGCAGCTCGAACGGTTCGGGCAGCTCGATCAGTTCGTCGGGTTCGACCGTGACCAACACGTCGCCGTCGCCGCAGGTGCTGGCCGCCAACGCGGTGCGCGTGACGGTCGACTCGGGCATCAGCAACGTGCCGAATATGCCGTTCGTCAGCATCACGATCTGCGCGCCCGGCACCAGCACCTGCCAGACGATCGATCACGTGCTCGTCGATACCGGCTCGTGGGGCGTGCGCGTGTTCGCGTCGCAATTGCCTGCGTCGATGAGCCTGCCGCAGCAGAAGGACGGCTCGGGCAACCTCGTCGCCGAATGCATGCAGTTCTTCGACGGCTACACGTGGGGCGCCGTAAAGCTCGCCGATGTGCAGATCGCCGGCGAGAAAGCCGCGTCGCTGCCGATCCAGGTGATCGATCCGGGCTACGCGTCGCTGCCGGGCGATTGCGCGGCCGTCGGCGCGGCGCGCAACACGCCGGCCGCGTTACAGGCGAACGGAATTCTCGGCATCGGCGTGTTCAAGCACGACTGCGGCGCGAACTGCGTGCAGCAGGCGATCCCCGCGACCTACTACGGATGCAGCGGCACCAGTTGCTCGTCGATACCGCTTGCGGAGACGTATCAGGTGGCCAATCCGGTGCCTTACTTCGCGACCGACAACAACGGCTCGATGCTGAGTCTGCCGACCGTGTCGGGCGGTGCGCCATCGGTGACGGGCGAGCTCGTGTTCGGCATCGGCACGCAAAGCAACAATGGGCTCGGCGGGGCGCAGGTGATCGGCGTGAGTCCGTCGAACGGCACGTTCACGACGGTGCAGAACGGCACGACATACACGCGCAGCATCATGGACAGCGGCTCGACCGGACTGTTCTTCCAGACCAGCTCGATGCCGGCCTGCGCGATCCCGAACAGCGCGTACTATTGCCCGAGCTCGACGCAGCAATTGAGCGCGATGATCGAAGGCGTGAACGGCACGACGAGCGCGGTGACGTTCAACGTCGGCAACGCGCTGTCGATTGCGCAGACCTATAGCGGCGACTCAGCATTGCCGCTGCTCGCGGGACCGGCATTCGTCACGTCGACGGTGTTCGACTGGGGCCTGCCGTTCTTCTATGGCCGCAACGTGTATGCGGCGATCGAGCAGCAGTCGACGCCGGGTGGGACGGGGCCTTATGTGGCCTACTGAGGTGGACTGCTGAAGTCGCATGCTGAGCGCCCGTCGCCCATTGCTCGCGGCGCAATGACGAGCGTCCGCAACGCCCGCTGCCGGTCGGACCGGCGGCGGGCTTTTTTATGCGCTGACGGGTTCGCGGTCGCCAGGCTTGTCGCGCTTGCCGGCCGCCGCCGCGATCACGCGATGCACGAAGCGCAGCTTGTCGACCACCGGCGCGGCCAGCGTGAACGGATAGCCGTCGGGCATGCCGAGACTGCGGTTCAGACTGTTCAGCGCATAGGTGAGCGGAAACCAGCGCTTCATCAGATTGCCGAAGCTCGCATCCTCGACCGGCGTGCGGTCGGTCAGCGTCGGCTCGCTCGGATCGTCGGGCAGCAGCGCGAGTCCGTACGACGTCGACGTGTCGAGCACATCGACGATCAGCAGATAGTGCGCCCACGTCTCCGCCCAGTCTTCCCACGGATGCATCGTCGCGTACGCGCTGATGTACGACGCCTGCCAGTCGGCCGGCGCGCCGTCGCGATAGTAGGCGTTCAGCGCTTCGCCGTAGTCGGCCTGCTCGTCGCCGAACAGCTCGCGAAACGGTTCGAGCCAGCGCGGCTCGTTTTCGATCAGCTGGCTGTAGAAATAGTGGCCGGTCTCGTGGCGGAAGTGGCCGAGCAGCGTCCGGTACGGTTCGCCCATCGAGGTGCGCACTTTCTCGCGATGCGCGTCGTCGGCCTCGGCGATGTTCAGCGTGATCAGCCCGTTGTCGTGACCGGTCATCACGGGCTCGCCGTCGCCGCCGTCGGCGAGAAATTCGAAAGCGAGGCCGCGCTCAGGGTCCGCGTCGCGCGATTGCACATCGACACCAAGCTCGCCCAGCGTGTACAGCAGACGCCGCTTCGCGACTTCGAGCCGGTACCAGTAGAGCCGGTTTTCCGGTTCGCTCAGGTTCGGAATCGTGCGGGTCAACTGGCAGGCGTGGCACAGCGTGTCGGGCGAATCGGCCGGGATCATCCAGTTGCAGACGTTTTCGACCGCGTAGTTGTGGCATTGCCGGAACAGCGCGCCGTTCGCGTCGGGATGCAGACTGCGCCAGCGGCCGTCGCCGGCGTCTTCGAACCCGCTGATCTCCCGCTGCTGCGGCAGATAGCCGAGCAGCGACAAGCAGCGCTCGCAGCGGACGTTCTCGTAGAACACGAGTTGCGCGCAGCGATTGCAGTGGAAAGTTTTCATCGGGCGGGCCTCTTGATCGATGCGATGTCGTGCGCGGTGATCAGCCATTGTGAGCGGGATCATCGGCACGATAGCGGACGAAAGCCGGTCGCAATCTTCATGCCGCGATTGCCAGACGTCACCGCTTTAACGCACAGTACGGTCATCATCGTGCATCGGTGCTGCGCCGCTTTGGTGCACGGTCCGACGAGACCCGGCGGCAAGCGGGCGGCAAGCCAACAGATACGCAAAACGCACACGCAATTCAGGCAACACCAGGCGGTTCACGCGAGTTAGTCCAGCAACGGCATAGAGCTTGCTTTTTTGGCGGGCTGCCCCTTTCATCGAGGAGTCCGGAGTGTCCATACGCGTCGCGTTGCATCACGTTACTCACTACCGCTACGACAGGCTGGTTACGCTGTCGCCCCAGGTCGTGCGGCTGCGGCCCGCGCCGCATTGTCGTACGCCGATCCTGTCGTACTCGATGCGCGTCGAGCCCGCGAGGCACTTCATCAACTGGCAGCAGGACGCGTTCGCGAACTACCAGGCGCGGCTCGTGTTTCCCGAGCAGACGCGCGAATTCAAGGTGACCGTCGATCTGGTCGCCGAGATGGCCGTCTACAACCCGTTCGATTTCTTTCTCGAACCGTCGGCCGAGCAGTTTCCCTTCGACTACGCGCCGGAGCTCGCGGCCGAACTCGCGCCCTACTGCGTGAAACGGCCGATGACGCCGCGCTTCGCCGAGTTCGTCGCGAGCATCGACCGCACGCCGGCCGGCACCGCGAACTTCCTGGTGGCGCTGAACCAGCGGCTGCAGCACGAGATCCGCTACCTGATCCGGATGGAGCCGGGCGTTCAATCACCCGAGGAAACGCTGACCAACGCGTCGGGTTCGTGCCGCGATTCGGGCTGGCTGCTCGTCGAGACGCTGCGGCAACTAGGCTTCGCGGCGCGCTTCGTGTCGGGCTATCTGCTGCAGCTCGCGCCCGACGTCAGGTCGATCGACGGCCCGAGCGGCACCGAGGTCGACTTCACCGACCTGCACGCCTGGTGCGAGGTCTATCTGCCCGGCGCGGGCTGGATTGGGCTCGACCCGACCTCGGGGCTGCTCGCGGGGGAAGGGCACATACCGGTTGCCTGCACGCCGGAGCCGGGCAGCGCGGCGCCGATCTCGGGCGCGGTCGACGAATGCGAGGTCGAGTTCGGACACGCGATGTCGATCAAACGCGTGCTGGAGTCGCCGCGCGTCACGAAGCCGTACAGTGAAGCCGCGTGGCACGACGTGCTGAAGATGGGCGCGCGGGTCGACTACGAACTCGCCGACATGGACGTGCGACTGACGATGGGCGGCGAGCCGACCTTCGTGTCGGTGCGCGATCGCGACGCGGCCGAGTGGAACACCGACGCGCTCGGCCCCACCAAGCGCGGCTACGCGGTCGCGCTGATGGACCGGCTGCGCGAACGCTACGGCGCGAACGGCTTCCTGCATATCGGCCAGGGCAAGTGGTATCCGGGCGAGCAGTTGCCGCGCTGGGCGATGTCGCTGTACTGGCGCGCCGACGGCGAGCCATGCTGGCACGACCCGGCTCTGTTCGCCGACGAACGCGAGCCCGGCCGCTACACGGCCGGCGACGCGCAACGCTTCATCGCGCATCTGGCGGCGAAGCTGTCGCTCGACGCGGACTGCATCCAGCCCGGCTACGAGGACACCTGGTACTACCTGTGGCGCGAGCGTCGCCTGCCGGTCAACGTCGATCCGTTCGACGCGCGCCTCGACGACGAACTCGAACGCGTGCGTCTGCGGCGCGTGTTCGACGCCGGGCTCGCGAGCCCGGCCGGCTACGTGCTGCCGATCGGCCGCGAGCGCGGCGCGCCCGGCATCGCGCCGACGTGGATCACGGGCCGCTGGTTCTTCCGCGACGAACGCATGTACCTGATTCCCGGCGATTCGCCGATGGGCTACCGGCTGCCGCTCGATGCGCTGCCGTGGGTGTCGAAGACCGACTATCCGTATCAGCACGCGCACGATCCGTTCGCCCCGCCGCAGCCGCTGCGCCCGGCCGCGCAATTGCGCGTGCAGTACGAAGGCGGGCGCGAGAGCCGGTCGATCGCCGAAGAAGAGGGCAGCGCGCGGCAGGCGGCCGCGCTGTCGCTGTCGGCGGCCGATCTGCTGAGCGGCATGCCGCACGGCGGCGTGCTCGCGTATGCGCCGCCGCGCCATGACGAATCCCCGCCGGCGCGAGGCGAATCGTCGAAGGACACGCTGCGCACCGCGGTGTGCGTCGAGGTGCGCAACCCGAAACGCGCGGCCGGCCCGAAAGCCGAAGCCGATTCGTTCGGCAGCGGCCGCACGCTGCTGCACGTATTCATGCCGCCGCTGCCCGATCTCGACGACTATCTCGACCTGCTCGCCGCGGTCGAAGCGACGGCCTCGGAGCTGCGGATGCAGGTCGTGCTCGAAGGCTATCCGCCGCCGCGCGACCCGCGTCTGAAAGTGCTGCAGGTGACGCCGGACCCCGGCGTGATCGAAGTCAACATTCATCCGGCCGCGAACTGGGACGAGCTCGTCGATCACACCGAGTACCTGTATCAGTCGGCCGCGCACAGCTATCTGAGCAGCGAGAAGTTCATGCTCGACGGGCGCCACACCGGCACCGGCGGCGGCAACCACTTCGTGCTCGGCGGCGCGACGCCGGCCGACAGTCCGTTCCTGCGCCGGCCCGATCTGCTCGCGAGCCTGATCGCGTACTGGCACAACCATCCGTCGCTGTCGTATCTGTTCTCGGGGCTGTTCATCGGACCGACGAGCCAGGCGCCGCGTATCGACGAAGCGCGCAACGATCAGGTCTACGAACTTGAACTCGCGTTCGCCGAGCTGCAACGCCAGGTCGATCTGCTCGGCGGCCGCGACAGCGGCCACCTGCCACCGTGGTTGATCGACCGCGCGCTGCGCAACATCCTGATCGACGTGACCGGCAACACGCACCGCGCCGAGTTCTGCATCGACAAGCTGTATTCGCCCGATGGTCCGACCGGCCGCCTCGGCCTGCTCGAACTGCGCGGCTTCGAGATGCCGCCACACGCGCGCATGAGTCTGGTGCAGCAACTGCTGCTGCGCGCGCTGGTCGCGCGATTCTGGCGCGTGCCGTACACACAGCGGCTCACCCGCTGGGGCACCGAGCTGCACGACCGCTTCCTGCTCGGCACCTTCGTGAAGATGGATTTCGAAGACGTGCTCGCCGAACTCGGCGAAGCGGGCTTCGCCTTCGATAGCGCGTGGTTCGCACCGCACTTCGAATTCCGCTTCCCGCTGGTCGGCGAGATGACGCTGAGCGGCATCGACCTGACGATCCGTAATGCGCTCGAACCGTGGCACGTGATGGGCGAGGAGGGCGGCGCCGGCGGCACGGTGCGTTATGTCGATTCGTCGGTCGAGCGGCTCGAGGTGCGCGCGCTGGGCTTGAACGGCAATCGTCACGTGCTGAGCGTCAACGGCGTGCCGGTGCCGTTGCAGCCGACCGGCCGCGTCAGCGAGTACGTGGCCGGCGTGCGTTTTCGCGCATGGTCGCAGTCGTCGGCGCTGCATCCGACGATCGGCGTACACGCGCCGCTCACGTTCGACCTCGTCGACACATGGAGCGGCCGCTCGCTCGGCGGATGCCAGTATCATGTCGCTCATCCGGGCGGACGCAACTATCAGACCTTCCCGGTCAACGCCTACGAGGCGGAAAGCCGGCGGCGCGCGCGCTTCTTCGCGTCGGGTCATACGCCGGGGCCGCTCGCCGTGGGCACGCCGCAGCGTAGCCTCGAGTTCCCGTTCACACTCGATCTGCGCCACAGTTGAAAAACATGCATCACTGACACCACACGACCTTGGCCTTTCAATCGACTTTGCCATTCGAAGCGTCGGCCATGCCGGCGGACGCTTCGTCCCTGTTGCGGTTGCTGCCGGGTCATGACGGACATTGGGACGAACTGCGCGACGCGGCGGGCACGCTGCGCGAGCCGTGGCGGCAGTTCTTCGCGCAGCTCGGCGAGGACGGCGTCACCCGTCTCGCGGACCATCATGCGTCGATCGCGCAGCAGATCCGCGACAACGACATCAGCTACAACGTCTACGCGGACAACGGCAAGTCGCGGCCTTGGGCGCTCGACCTGCTGCCGTTCCTGATCAGCGAGGCCGAGTGGGCGCACCTCGAGCGCGGCGTCGCGCAGCGCGCGCATCTGCTCAACGCGATCGTTGCCGACATCTACGGAGCGCAGACGCTGCTCGAATACGGGCAACTGCCGCCCGCACTGGTGTTCGGCCATCCGGGCTATCTGCGCTCGGTGAAGGGCTTCACGCCGGCCGGTGGCCAGTATCTGCAGGTCGTCGCGCTCGATCTCGCGCGCACGCCGGGCGGCGAGTGGAGCGTGCTCGCGCATCGCACCGAGGCTCCGTCCGGTCTCGGCTACGCGCTCGAAAACCGCCTGATCGTATCGACGCTGCTCGCCGAGCCGTTCCGCTCGCTGCGCGTGAGCCGGCTCGCGCCGCTTTATTCGCAACTGATCGCGACGCTCGTGCAGGCCGCGCAAGCGACGATGCGCAACGACGAACGCGCCGACGCTTCACCGCATATCGCGCTGCTCACGCCGGGGCCATACAGCGAAACCTATTTCGAGCATGTGTTTCTGGCGCGCTATCTCGGCGTCACGCTGGTCGAAGGCAAGGATCTGACCGTGCGCGGCGACCGGCTCTATCTGAAGACCCTCGCCGGCCTCGAACGCGTGCACGTCGTGCTGCGCCGTCTCGACGACGCGTTCTGCGACCCGGTCGAGTTGCGCGCCGATTCGACGATCGGCGTGCCGGGGCTGTTGCAGGTAATGCGCGCGGGCAATGTGATCGTGTCGAACGTGCCGGGGTCGGGCTTCGCCGAGTCGCCCGCGTTGCACGGTTTCATGCCGGGTATCGCCGAAGCGTTGCTCGGCGAAGAGTTGCTGCTGCCCGGCGTGCCGACCTGGTGGTGCGGCGAACGGGCCGCGCGCGAGCATGCGTTCACGCATCTCGACGACGCGTTCATCGTGCCGACCTGGCCGCTCGCGGGACGCGACGCGCCGCCCGGCATCGAGGGAGGCAGACAGGCGCTCGCGGCATGGCGCGAGCGCATCGACGCATGTCCCGACGCGTTTACGATCCAGCAGGAGGAGCGCTTTTCCTGCACGCCGCGCTACGAGGAGGGCACGATCGGCGGGCGGCCGTCGGTGCTGCGCGTCTATGCGATCGCGGATGTGAACGGCGGCTGGCACGTGATGCCGGGCGGCTTCACGCGCATGGCCGCCGAGCGTCAGACCACGGTATCGATGCAGCACGGCGGCAGCAGCGTCGATACCTGGGTGCTGTCGAGCCAACCGAGTTCGACGTTCTCGCTGCTGCCTTCGCCGCTGCAGCCCGCCGACCTCACCCGCAAGCATCGCACGGTATCGAGCCGTGCCGCGGAGAACCTGTTCTGGGCGGGCCGCTACGGCGAGCGCGCGGAAAACAACGTGCGTCTGCTGCGGCTGATTCTCGGCTCGCTCGAAGGCAACGACGCCGACGCGATGTTCGCGACGCTGGTCGAACTCGCGACATGGTGCGGCCTCGTGCAGGCAGGCGACCTGGCGTCGCCGCACGGGCCGCCGTCGCCACAGACGTTCGAGCGCGCGCTCGTCGCGAACCTCGGCGAGAGCGCGGGCAGTCTCAGCATCAGCCAGAATCTTAACTATCAGGCGCGCGCGAACGGCGAGGTGCGCGGGCGTTTGTCGAATGACCATTGGCGCATGATCCTCGCGGCGCGCAACGACTTCCAGGACGCATTACGGGTGTTGCTGCCGGCCGTGGGCGCGGGCAACGGCGGCGCGGGTGTCACGAGCAGCGGCAGTGCGTTCGATCGCTACGATCGCGTGACGCTCGCGAATGCGCTCGAACATCTGTCGGTGCAGCTGTCGGCGATCAGCGGTGCGCAGGGCGACCGCATGACGCGCGATGAAGCGTGGCGGCTGCTGTTCGTCGGGCGTCATATCGAACGTGTCGCGACGATGGCCGCGTTCATGCGCGATGTCGCCGCGACCGGCCAGCTCGCGACGCCGGCCGGCTTCGATCTGCTGCTGCAGATGTTCGACAGCACGCTCACGTATCGCTCGCTGTACCCCGGGCGTTTCGAAGTGCCCGCGCTGCTCGATCTGCTCGTGATCGAACCGCACAATCCGCGCGGCATCTATGGCGTGTACGAGCGGCTGCGCAACAAGCTCGACGAGATCGCGATCGCGGCGGGCAGCGTGCGGCATCGGCCGTTCGCGGAGCTGCTGCCGGGCGTCGAGTTGCTGCCGTCGCTCGAAGCGCTGTGCGAGGTCGACGAACATGGCTCGTATGGCAAGCTGATTGCGCTGTGCGATCAGATCGGCGGCTTCGCCAATGCGGCCGCGCATGAGATCAGCGCGCGTTATTTCAGTCACGCGACCACGGTCGCCTCGCAGGTGTGGGTATGAAGAACCCATCGACGGTGCTGTCCGTTTCGCATCGCACTACCTACCATTACTCGACGTATGTCGAAACCGCGCAGCATCTGGCGACCATCCGGCCGCTCGCGTGTCCGTGGCAGCGTGTGATCTCGCGCAGCGAGCGGATCGAGCCGGAGCCGTCGTATCGGCATAGCCGCATCGATGCGTTCGGCAACGACGTGCTGTACTTCGCGCTCGATACACCGCACGAGCGTTTGCAACTCGTCAGCGAAACCACGGTCGCGCTCACGCCGCGCTGGACCGACCTCGACGCCGAGGCCACACCGGCCTGGGAAACGGTGGCCGAGGCGCTGCGGTTTCGCGTGGGCGGCGCGTTCCGTCCGGAGGCGGAGTATTGCTTCGCGTCGCCGAATATCGCAATGCGGGCGTCGCTGCGCGCCTATGCGCTGCCCAGCTTCACGCCCGGTCGGCCGCTCGTCGCGGGTGCGATCGATCTGATGCATCGCATTCACGAGGACTTTGAATACAAGCCGTCGGCGACGTTGTTCGATACGCCGGCCGAACGCGCGTTCGAGCTGAAGAGCGGCGTGTGCCAGGATTTCGCGCAGGTGATGATCGGCTGTTTGCGCTCGCTCGGTTTGCCCGCGCGTTACGTCAGCGGCTATTTGCGCAACGATCCGCCGCCGGGACACCCGCGTCTGATCGGCGCGGATGCTTCGCATGCGTGGGTGTCGGTGCATTGTCCGGCCAGCGGCTGGATCGATCTCGATCCGACCAACGACGTGCTCGCCGATCTCGATCATGTGACGCTCGCGATCGGACGCGACTACAGCGATGTATCGTTGCTGCGCGGGACGATTCTCGGCGGCGGCGCGCATCGGATGGAAGTGGGGGTGACGGTGCTGGAGTTGTGATGGCGGGCGCGCTTCGTTCCCGGCACTCGACTGAGTTCGGCCATAATGGAAAAAACGTCGCCGGAGTTCACCCGCTCATGAAGTCCCTTTGCTTTGCAGCAGTTGTCGTCGTTTTCACTGCCGGCTGCACGTCGACCTCGGCGCCGGCAAATCCTCAGGCGGCGTACGATGCGAACGCCTATATGCTGCACGGTCCGGGCGGTGTGCCACCCGCCGACGCCGCTTCAAGACCGCCGAGACTTACCGTCGGCACCAGCTATTCCGACACGCAACTTATCCTTCCTTGGTTTCTCAACGACGTTATTAACTTCGTCAATTATCGTTAGTCAGGGAACCGCCAATCAGTCCCTCGGGTGGTGAGATCACCTTCTGGGGTTCTTCGGCTATCGAATAAGCGCGGTAGGGAGGATGCGCACGTTATGGCTGTAATTGTTGGGGGCGATTTAACAGTCATGGTCGGAGCGGGGCCTTGGGGGCTTCGACGCAAGGGGGCAGCAGTCGACCCTGACCTGCCATTCCGACCCGAGCCATTGCAACGACCGTTTCCGAAGGTACAGCCGCCGCTTGCCTCTCAAAGCACTTGACGGATTGTCCAGGACATTGGGTGCGCCGCGCCCGGTCACTCGGAGAATTTCAAGTCCTGGTCCACTGGGCGGCCTTCTTTTGCTGCGTGGGCTCGCCTGTATCGGCCAGGGTTCTTCGCTTCGCGGTCTGGATCAGAATCACCCCTCCGAGGATCAGCGCCAGCGCCAGTAACTCCATGCCGGTGATCTTCTCCCCAATCACTGCACCGATCATGACAGCGACCACGGGGGCGATATAGGTTGCCCCGGACGCTCGAACGGGGCCGAGCTTTTCGATGATGAAGTAGTAGATCAGAAACGCTCCGCCCGTGCCCAGCATGCCAAGTCCAAAGACCGCACCGAGCATGGCATGAAGATCCGCGTTTATAGCGCCGATACCGCTGAAGTCGGTCAGGACGAGCAAGGTCAGTACCGCGAGCCCCGTCTGCCAAGTCGCCAGAGCCAGAGGCGGCAGCTTCAGCGGAGAAATGTAGCGCCGTGCATAGACGAAAGAGCTGCCAAGGCTCAAAGTCCCGGCCATCATCCAAAGCACACCGGAAAGCGGCACCCCTTGCGCCCCGTCCCACGGGCGCGCGCTTACGGTGATTCCGAGGAAGCCCAGGGCGACTCCCGCGGCCATGCGGCGAGTCGGCCGTTCTTCGCGCAGGAGCAGGAAGGCGCAAATGAAGGTGAAGATCGGGATCGAACCGCTTAATAGACCCGCGACACTGGTTGGAAGCAAAGCTGTCCCAGCGACGAAGCCATAATAGTAGAAGCTTGTTGCCAGCACAGACATGACCGCGAAATGCGGCAAGTGGCGCAGTTGCTCACGGGTGATGACCCCGGCCCGCCAGGCCATGATGGCGAGCGGCAGAAAGCCGCAAAAAACACGCAGGAACACTGTCTGCATCGGGGAGATCAGGGCGGTTGCCCATTTCATGTAGATGAAGTTCGATCCCCAGATGAGACCGAGTGCGACAAGCGTGACATAGGCACGAAACATGATATCTGTCGGAAGAAGCGAGTACCACTCAGGTAGCCGGGCCTTCGACCCGGTTGAAAATAGGTGCGAGCCCGTTCTGCAGGCCCGCTATTCGAATTCGAAAGACTGAAGTGCAATCGAGCGCGAAAAGCGCACTTCCAGGTGGCAAATAACCTCCGAAGCAGCGCGCTGGTGACATTGCCAAACGCGTCAGATAACCGCCCGCTCCATCAATGGCTCGTTGCGTTCCAGCCGGTCATACGAGAACGGCGAAAGATCCAGGGTGCGATACCCACCGTACGTGATGAGTTCCGACACGCCGCGCCCCATTGCAGGTGCCTGCTGACTGCCGTGGCCCGAGAAGCCATTGACGAACAGAAAGTTCTTCGCCTGTGAGTGCGGCCCGACAATTGCGTTTCGGTCGAACGTATTGAACTCATAGTGACCAACCCATGAGTCGACAATCTTGACGTGCTCGAACTGGGGAATGCGGTTAACGAGAATCGGGAAAAGCTTCTTTTCCCAGATACCTTGCTCGTAGGAAAAATCCTCGTAGCCGACGGCTGGATCCGCATCGTCGAGCGGGGGGCATCCGATCAGGTAATTGCGGCCCTCCGTGCGGAAGTGGACACCGCTCGGATCGATGGTCAACGGCAGGTCGCAGTGCAACGGTTTCTCAGCCGAGAAGATGTAGGTGTAGCGACGCCGTGGTTCGATCGGGACGTCGATACCCGCCATTTGCGCCACCTGGCGCGCGCGCGGACCGGCCGCATTGACCACTGTGCCTGCCCCGATCAACTCGCCCGAGCGCAAGCGAACCGTCTCGACCTGGCTCGCTGACCGGTTCATCGAGGTGACTTCGTTGGTGATGTATTCGACGCCGTTTTCGCGAGCCTTGTTGCGCCACCAGTTCACCATCATCGGGGCATCGAAATACCCCTCGTCGACAACATTGAGGCTGCCCGCCACGATGTCGTCGAGCTTGTAGAAGGGATATTCCGCACGGATTTCCTCGGGTGTCACCATGCGGGTGCCTGCACCGGCCGATGCCTGCAGTTGCTGATCACGCCGGAGAACACCCGCAAATTCTTCGTTGTCGGCCAGATAGAGGTAGCCGAAGTTTTGAATCGGGATTTCCGGTACAGCGGGATCGCCGCCGAGATTCTCGCGGAAATGCTTGACGAACTCGGCTGCGTATTGAGCGATATGGACGTTGATCCCGGTCGCAAATTGCTGACGCATGCAGTTGTTGCTGGCTGCTGTCGACGTCCACTGGTATGACGGGTCTCGCTCGACGACAAGGATGGTTCCGGTGAAATCCTTGTTGTTCGACAGATACCACGCTACGGCGGATCCCATGCTGGCTCCACCTACGATGACCACGTCGTAGTGGTTGCGCAACGGCTTCGTCTCGATACTGGGTAGAGCTTTCATATCCATTAGAACTCCAATTTACAGAGCGCGAACAATGCCGCCATCCACCCGGATGTTCTGGCCGGTGATGTAACCGGCGCCATCCGACAGCAGGAACGCGACCGTCTTTGCAATTTCGTCGGTCTTGCCGAATCGGCCAATCGGGATACGGGCAACGATTTCGGGAGTCTCCGGCCAGCTGTCGATAAAGCCGGGCAGAACCGAATTGATGCGAATGTTCTCCTTTGCATAACGATCGGCGTACAGACGCGTGAACGCGCTAAGCGCCGCGCGCAGCGCCGAGGACACCGGCATCGCCTGCTCCGGTGCATCTGCCGCAAAGCTGGAAATATTGACGACGGCCCCGCCGCCTTGCTCCTGAAAGACCGGTGTCACGCGTCGTAGCACGCGCGCGACGTTCAGAACGATCAGGTCGAGACCGGCGTGCCACTGCTCGTCTGCAACTGACAGCAGATCGCCCTTGGTCGGGTGGCCGGTGTTGTTGACGACCGCATCGATACGGCCATACTTTTCGAGCGTTTCGCGAACGAGCCGGTCAATATCAGCGACCTCGGTCACCGATCCCGATATACCGAAGCCACCCAGATCCTTGGCTAACTCGACAGCACTACCGGACGGCGACATCAGTGCTACCCGATAGCCGGTCGCAGCGAGTTCCCTCGCGATCGCTGCACCCATGCCTTTGCCTGCCGCCGTCACAATCGCCACTTTTTCTACAGCCATGCTTCTCTCCTGATAGATGGATCGAAAACCGGATACGCCCACCGGCCGGTGTGCATGACTGCAATATAGGGCGATACAATGTCAGCGTCGAACGATGATTTCTCTTAACATACAGTAGTTTTTCTACATGGTTGACTCGCGAAAAACCCGCTACCTGCCTCCGCTCAATGCGTTGCGCGCGTTCGAGGCTGCGGCACGCAGCCTCAATTTCCGGCTGGCCGCCGAGGAGATCGGCGTCACACAGGGTGCCGTAGCTCAACAGGTTCGCCACCTCGAGGATGTCCTGTCGCTTCGGCTCTTCGAGCGGCTGCCGCGGGGGCTTGCGCTGACAACGGAGGGACTGGCGTATTTTTCGGAGGTCCAGCGCGCGCTGAACATCATCCTGGACGCCACGGAGGCGCTCAATCGCCGCTCGTCGGTGCTCACGATCAGCACGACGCCTTCTTTCGCCTCGAAATGGCTGATCCCGCGGCTGTCCGAGTTCAGTCAATCCTTCCCGGCGATCGAAGTTCGAATCATCGCGGACGAAAAGCTGTGCACTTTCAAAGGCGATGGTGTCGACATCGCCATTCGTTTCGGCAAGCCACCTTTCGGCAAAGGTCTCGTCGGCGACCTGTTGTTTCCACTTGATATCTTTGCGGTCGGCAGCCCGTCGCTGCTCGACGGCCCGAAGTCATTGACCAGGCCGTCCGATCTCGCAAAGCATGTCCTGCTCCACGACGCGCATGACTTGTGGCCGGAATTTCTCGCCGCACTGAAAAATGGAAGTCGAGTCGATCCCACCAAGGGGCCACGCTTCAATCAGTCGTCGCTCGCCCTTGACGCGGCCGCGGCCGGTCAGGGAATCGCATTGGCCAACGAACCCCTGGTTGAACGAGACATAGCCGCAGGCCGGCTGCGCCGGATTTTTGATTTTTCGATTTCCCTTTCGCTCGGCTACTACGTCGTGTGTCCGGAAGAGTCACGTGATTCCGACGCAAAGCGGGCGATGCGGGATTGGCTGTTTGCGCAGGCTGAAAAGGACAGGCAACTCACGGTGCAACCCAAATACCCTGCCAGGAATCCGAATCGCGGATAAACCTGACGCGAACATGTCCGCTCGGAGATAGATCAAGGTAATCGATCTTCGACACTTCGATGTCGACCAGGCAGAAGTTCTCGCTGCCGGCGCTTCGCTCGGCATCGTCGCATTCGGGCGGGACGTGCGCGTCGCCTGGCGAACCGATAGGCGTTCCGGGGCGAAGCGGAGCACGATAGAGTATCAACGTGCGCGGCCTGTTCGCGTTCCAGACTGTGTCCTTCCGTTCACCACGATCGACGATTGTGGCGATGCCTTCAAGGCGAATCTGCAGACCCGCTTCGAGGTCGCAAGCTACCACCGCGATGCGCGGGTCTTTCTTCAGTTCGGCCACTTTTTCGGACCGGATGTCTGTGTGAAAGGTCACCGCGCTTTGACTGCGATTGATCTGACGAAGCACGACGGTGCGGGCCCTCGGTGCGCCATCCAGCCCCAAGGTCGCAATTTGCACCATGGTGAACGGCGAGCGCACCTGCCCGGCATTCGCGCCTGCGGTCAACAGAGCCCAGATTCGATCAAGTATTTTCTGCATGCAGTTCAAATATCGCCTCGATTTCGAGCGGGGAATTCAGCGGGAGCGCCGAGACGCCCATTGCTGCTCGCGCATGTCGCCCAGCGTCGCCCAGCACTTCGACCAGGAAGTCGGACGCGCCGTTGATCACCGCGGGTTGTTCGAAGAAGCCTGGCACGCAGGCAACGAACGCGGATAGCCTGACAACCCGCGAAATGCGATTGAGATCGCCCGTTGCCGCCTTCACCTGCGAAAGCATGTTGATTGCGCAGGTTTTCGCAAGCTCCCTGCCACGAGCAACGTCGACCTCACGACCCAGCAAGCCGTTGACCTCCAGCCGATTGTTCACGAATGGAAGCGCTCCGGCGAGGAACAGCAGATTCCCCGTTTGCACGAACGGCACATAATTGGCGGCAGGAAGCGGTGCGATTGGTAGTGCAATCCCAAGCTCTGCCAGACGTTTTTCGATATCCACGATTTTGCCTCCTTTCAGCGTCTTCAAATGCCTCGTAAACGTATTGCAACGACGCATCGTCTGTCGAATCATCTTTTTTGGTGCTTGAGGGCAGATTTTCTACTGCCTGGGAATCTGCGCCGAGAATGAAGGTTCGCAGTGTGATGCAGAGCAGCCGCTCGAGTGACCAGGTGAAGGCGATGGCGAGCGGCGGCAACTTGCCGAGCCTCGTCTGATCTGTCCGGCTCGGTTTGACCCGTCTTCACCCTTCGGCGTCCCAAACCCAATTTCCAAATCCGCGGAACAAAGCACATTGGCAACTGGCTCCGCCCACTAACGCGCGCTCATCTGAACTGGAGACTGAGCCAAGCCCGTCAAGTCAATATAGTGGCGAGCCGTTAGTGGATGGCGCTATGGCCGTCGAGGTCGTCGACTGTCCTCGGGTGGCCGCAGCGTTGCAGGCGACGCACAGGTCCAGCTCAGCATCTGCCCGCCAGAAAATCAAAAAAAAGGCCTTTTCCCGGCGAGGAAAGGGCCTTAACGAGGCAATCTGAGGCGGCGGGTTCTGTTTCTATTCACGCCGCCCAAACTCGCATCAAGCCTTCCATTCGTAGGGCTGGAAGAGTTCTTCGAGCGGCGGCTGGGTGACGCTCGCGGTGTAGTTCGTCATCGTCGAGGCGGCGACCACGAGGACGACATCAAGCACCAGCGCCTGATCGAAACCCGCTTCGGTGAATGCAGCGATGTCGTGGTCGTCGATGCGGCCGCGCTTTTCGATCAGCGTGCGTGCGAGGCGCGACAGCGCCGCAAGCTTGGCGTCCTGCGGGAAGCGGCGTTCGCGGATCGCCTGCACGTCGGCCTCGCTCAGGCCTTCCTTGATCCCGAGGAATGAGTGGAATGCGACCGGCCACGCGGAGCCATTGGTCACCGCATTGGTGAGCAGCAGTACCTGCATCTGCTGTTCGTTCAGGTTGCCACCGTGCGCCTGATTGAACACGCCAACAAGGGCAGTAAGCAGCCTCGGTGAGCCCGCCATTTTGGCAGGCATGTTGGGCACCATACCGAAGATCTCGGCGAGAGTGTTCAGTGCGGGCTTCGATTGTTCGGGTGCGGATTCGAGCGTATAGGTGGGAAAGTTAGCCATGGTATTTCCTTGAGGGTCGAGGGTATCGCTGAGAACGTTGGGGCGACATGCACAGACTAGTCAGAGGCGCGAGTCCCGCCAATTACATGGCAGGTAATAAGCGAGCCAAACTATTCACGTGTCGCGGCGAGCAAGGCGATGTGCCGCGCTTCGGTTTCGTCGTCGGCGGGAAACATGCATTCGATCCGCAGTTCCTGTGCAGCGACCGTCAACGGTGTTCCGACCGAGGTGATCATCGAAAAGTAGTTGAGCACCGCGCCTTCGTTGATGAAGCCCATCGGCACCATTGGCAGCGTGGATGCAGAACCTGCCATGCCCAGCGCGCGCCATTCGGCACGCATGCCGGGGTAGGACAGCAGCGCATCGAGAAGCTGTTGCGTCTGGAGGTCGACGACATGGCCCACCGATTCGCGCTGCACGCGCTGGATCAAACTGCGTGCCACCGCCTCCCAGTTGGCCATATGCGGCCGCATGCCCCGGGGATCGAACATCAGGTGCAGGACGTTGCGCGGTCCCGCGCGTGCCGCCAGATCGACGAAGCAGTTGAAGAAGTCCAGCGCGGCATGGTTGGTCATCAGCACGTTCCAGTACCGGTCCATGACGATCGCCGGAAACGGCTCGTGCTGCAGCAGCACACGTCTGGCCGCACCTGTTACGAGCGACATTTCCTGAGCATTCCACGGCGCTTCCGAATACATTGGCGCGTACCCGGCCGACAACAGCAGAACGTTGCGCTCGCGCAGCGGCACCTCGAGCGACTGCGCGATATTCAGCAAAGTCTGCCGGCCCGGCACGCTTCGTCCACTCTCGATGAAGCTGATCTGCCGCTGCGAGATGTCCGCGTCGAGCGAGAGATCGAGCTGGCTGACCCCTCGCACTTCGCGCCAGTAGCGGAGCAATCCACCCAGTTCCGTTGGTGCTCGCTGGTTGAGGTCCAATGCGCTCATAGTCTTCCTGTACGTATCAGGACAAACGGTTCGTTGCGGTCGATGTGCAATTGCACTCGACCGGATACTGGAGTTTTCGAGCTGTGACCATTCCGAGCAATTACATCGTATGTAATCTTCACCGCAACAGGCCGCGACGTTGCTTATAGGCGACCTTTGACCTCCCTCAACGACATCATCAACTTCATCAACTATCGCCAGCCAACGGGCGCGCCGCGCGGCTCTTCACATGATCGATGAACGCGCGCAGCTTCGGCATGATCTGCCGGCGGCTCGGATAGTAGAGAAACACGCCCGGGATCATCGGCGCATACGCATCCAGAACGCGCACGAGCTTGCCGGTTCGCAACCCCTCGGCGGCCATCGGCTCGGGTAGCTGGGCAAGGCCGATGCCCGCGTTCGCCGCGCCCAGCATGCCCAGAAAATCGCTGGCGATGAAAGGACCGGAGACGGCGATCTCGATCGGCTGGCCGTTGTCGTTGAACGACCACAATGCGAGCGCGCCGCTCGAGCGCCGCCAGCGAATGCAGGCATGCGTGCGCAGATCATCGATGTGCTCGGGGCGGCCGCGCGCCGCGAAATAACCAGGACTCCCCACCACGACGAAACGGAATGGCGCCGTCAACGGCACCGCGACCATGTCGGCGGCAACGAACTGACCTAGCCGGATGCCGGCATCGAAACCCTCCGCCGCGAGATCGATCAACTCCTTGCTGGCCGCGACCTCCACCTCGACCTCGGGATTGGCCTCGCAGAACGACGCGATCAGCGGCTCCAGCAGGATCGGCACGACCGCGCGCGGCACCGAAAGGCGCAACAGGCCGGACGGCCGCTCGCCGAGTCCGCGCGCCACCTCGCTGGCGGCGACGAGTTCCTCGAAAGCGGGCTTGGCGCGAGCCAGAAAGCGCTCGCCGGCTTCGGTCAGGCCGACGCTGCGCGTGGTGCGGATGAAGAGCGTCGCGCCGATGCGCGTTTCGAGCACCCGCACCGCCTGACTGACGGCCGACGGCGTCACGCCGAGTTGCGCGGCGGCGCCGCGAAAACTGCGATGCTCGGCCACGCTGAGGAAGACCTCGACGCCGTCGAGCGCACCCTGCCTGACTGTGAAGTTCTGCTTCATAGCCTGTCAACATTGTGAGGAATAGTCGCACGCGCGAGACGATGGTACACCTAACACCTGCGCATCAGCAGCGCGAAACCATGCGGCGACCGGGCCACCGGATCGCCCGTGCGCATGGTCGGCAAGCCCGCCGATCCGTGTCGTTTGCGGCTGCGCACCCGCCAATATTTGTCAGGAGGCACCATGTCGCCGCGGCTTCTTTTCCAGTTGCATCTCGTTCTGGGCTATGTCGCCTGGTTGTTGTGCTTCAGCGCCTACGTCTGGCCGAAGCTCAAGTCGATGTCCCCATTCGACGCGCAACGCGCGATCGCCACCTTGCACAGCTTCCGCTTCTTCGGGCTCGCGTTCCTGCTGCCTGGCGTGGTCGGTCCGCAACTGTCCGCGAGCTTCGCCGCGTTCGCCGCTTATGGGGATTTCGCCACGGGCGTGCTGGCGATACTGGCGTTGCTGACGGCCCGGATCCGTCCGCTGTTCTGGTCGTTCGTCGTGGCTTTCAATGTTGTCGGCGCAGTCGATCTGATCCTCGATTACTACCACGCCGTAGCGATCGATCTGCCTGCGCACGCGGGAGAACTGGGGGCCATGTACGCGATCCCGGTGATTTATGTTCCGACGCTAGCGATCACCCACTTTGCCGCTTTCTATCTGCTGCTGCGCCCCCGGTTCAAGCGCCTTCACGCCATGCCTGCGCTGAGCCGTGACATTTCCAACGTGTAGCGTGCTTGACCATCCGCAGTTCGGCCAACTAACGAAGGATTTCGGCAAACATCGAACAGCATATTTCCGCCATCCACCTGCGTTATCCTGTCGGTCGTCGAGTCGATGCTCGCGGCCTGAAAGAAGCAGGTGTGCAAACCCGGCACAATGCGGCTGGGTGGTGCCCTTCAATGGCTCTTCCGGCTTTCGCGCATCCGACCTGATTCTCGCGTCCCTTCCACGGGACGCGAGCGAACGCCCGGAACAACCATTGAACTACCGAGGTGCCGACGTGAAATACCGCATGCTCTTGCTGCCGCTCGTGCTCGCCGCCTGCGCCCAGACACCCGAAGTGACGGCTCCGGCTCCCGCGGCGACCACGGCCGCCGCGAACCCGGCAGCGCCGACCGGGACCGATCTGCTGACCCGCTACCACTGGCAACTGAACAACGCGATCGACAGCAATGGCAACCGCATCGATGCATTGTTCGCCCGCCCGGACAAACCGGTGCAACTGGACTTCAGTGCGTACCGGATCACGGTCGTCAATAGCTGCAACAACATGGGTGCGGGTTACACGGTGAGGAAGGGCCATCTGCAGATCGGCCCGATGGTCAGCACGATGATGGCCTGCAACGACGCGGCGCTTGCCGCACTCGACGATGCGATCTCGCAGCGTGTGCGCGGCAGCGTCAACGTGAACCTGCTCGCGCGCGACAACGGTCCGAGCCTGCAACTCGTCACCGACAACGGCGATACGCTGAGCTTCACAGGCGTGCCCACGGCCGAGACGCGTTACGGCGGCCCCGGGCAAATTGCGTTCTTCGAAGTGGCGCCGCAGTCGGTGCCGTGCAACCATCCGTTGATGCCGAATGCGCAATGTCTGCTCGTGCGAGAACGCTTCTTCGACGAGCAGGGTCTCGCCGCCGGCACGCCCGGGCCGTGGCAACCGTTGACTCAGAATATCGAAGGCTATACGCACACGCCGGGTATCCGTAACGTGGTGCGAGTGAAGCGTTTTACGATCAAGAACCCGCCGGCCGATGGGCCGTCGGTCGCGTATGTGCTGGACCTCGTCGTCGAATCGGAGAAGGTCGGGCAGTGATGCTTTTCAACCGTGCCGCCGGCCACGCCGGCGGCACGGTTCATCCCGCCAGCAACATCATCCCTTCTGGATCAGCCGGCCCAGCGGCGCGAGCGGTCCCACCGGCAGATACTCGTATTTCATCAAGCCGTCGGCCACGAGCGGCAACGCGTTAAGGATCGCCTTGGCCTCGTCGACCGATTCGACGTTCATCAGAAAGATCGGCCCGGCCTTGTCGCGGAACCAGAACTGCTCGACCTTGCCGTCGAGATAAAGCTGCAGAGTGGACGGCACCTCGTGGGGCATGTGCTGCTGGAGCTTGTCGGGGGTGAGGGTCGGTTGCGCGGATGCGATAGCGAAAACTTTCATCAATGGCTCCTTGGTCGACGTTCGTTGCGATGTGCAACTGGGTTCACTGTAGCCCTCCCCCGGATAAAGCTGTATCGTCGCAAATGACAACTTTAGGGTCATTTACGCCATGCGCATCGCCATCCTCGCGTTGGAGGGGCTGTTCGACACCGGCCTCACCGTCATGCTCGACGCGTTCTCGCTCGCCAACCGCTTTGCCGCCGCGAAAATGGGCGGGCGGCCGCACTTCGAGCTGTCGATCGTCGGCGTGCGCAAGAAGGTCCGCTCAGGGCAGGGGTTCGCCATCCCCGTGCAAACCATCACCGCCGACCTGAAGCCGGACTGGGTGATCATTCCCGCGCTCGGTACCGGCACACCGGAGCAACTGGTGCCGGCGCTCGAACGGCCGGACGTGCGCGACGCCCGGGCGCAAATGCTGGTGTGGCACGCGCAGGGCACGTTGCTCGCCGCGTCGTGCATCGGCACCTTCCTCGTCGCGGAAACCGGGCTCCTCGATCATCGCGAGGCGACCACGACCTGGTGGCTGAGTCCATTGTTCCGGCAGCGCTATCCGGCGGTCTTGCTCGACGAGTCGCGCATGCTGGTAACGACGGACGTCGGGGTGACGGCGGGCGCGGCGATGGGACATCTCGATCTCGCGCTGTGGCTGATCCGCCGCGCGAGCCCCGAACTGGCCGCGCTCGTGTCGCGCTACCTGCTCGCCGACCTGCGCTCGTCGCAGGCGCCGTACATCATCCCCAACCACCTCGCTCAGGCCGATCCGCTGATTCAGCGTTTCGAGCGATGGGCGCGCGATCATCTGAAGGAGGGCTTCTCGCTGCAGCACGCGGCGGCCGCGCTGGCAACGAGCGCGCGTACGCTGCAGCGTCGTTGCCAGGACGTGCTCGGCAAATCGCCGTTGGCTTACTTTCAGGACCTGCGTGTCGAGCACGCGCAGTCTCTGCTGCATGGCAGCGGCCTCGGCATCGACGCGATCGCGGCCGAGGTCGGATATGTCGACGGCGCCACGCTGCGGACGCTGTTGCGTCAACGGCTCGGCAAGGGTGTGCGGGATTTGCGTGCGGACCTGCGTTGAACGCCTGGCACGGTTAGACGTCGCAGCTGTAGGGCGCGGGTGGGGGAAGCAGGCCGAACGTAGCGAACCTGCCCGTTATGGACACCCCTGGCGGAGCTTCTGCGTATCACGGGGCAATTCGTTAAAGCGCGCGATGTACGCGGAGAAGCGGCCGAGATGCCCGAAGCCGAAAGCGAGCGCGGTATCGGTGATGCTGCACGACGGCACCGTCAACAGCCAACAAACCTGGCTGGCAAGCCGCAAACGGAAGGCACCGCGTAGCGCAACCGATGAGGCACTTGCGCAGCCACCCGCAGAAAAACTTGACACCGTGCATATGCACACATAGACTTCGCTTCATGAACCGTCCTCTCTCCTACGACGAATGCAACTGCTTCGCGCTGCGCCAGGCGGCGCGGCACGTCACGCAAATCTACGAGCGCCATCTCGGCAACGTCGGGCTCACGGCTGCGCAGTTCACGATCCTCGCGAAGCTTGCGCGCACCCCGAACCTGCCCATCGCGGAACTCGCGGACGCGATGGTCATGGAGCGCACCACGCTGGTCCGCGCGATGAAGCCGTTGCAGCGCGACGGCCTCGTGCTGGCCGACGCGGCGGACCACGACAACCGCACCCTGCTGTTCAGCCTGACGGAAAAAGGCGAGACCACGTTCGATCAAGCCTCGGTCGCGTGGCGCGCCGCGCAGGAAGAATTCGAAAAGAAGTTTGGTCGCGCCCGCGCGAAGACGCTGCGCGCGGAGTTGTTCAGCATTACCGGCTAGATCGGTGTAATGAACCCGCTTCGGCGGGTTTTATAACGTTCCTTAATGTGCATATGCACTAACGTGCAAAGGAAGTGCAGCGAATGGAAGCGCTCTTAGACGACGACTGCTTTGCGATTCGCCAGGCTGCGCGTCACATATCGCAGATCTACGACCGGCATCTGTCGAATGTCGGGCTGACCATCACGCAGTTTTCGCTGCTGGGGCGTCTGAAGCGCACCGGTCCGATGACGATGAAGCAGGTCGCCGAAGCCATGCGGATGCAGCGCACCACGCTGGTCCGCACGATCCAGCCGCTGCGACGCGACGGGCTCGTGTCGAGCGAGGCGATGGGCGCGGATGCGCGCACGTTGCTGATTTCGCTGACCGCCGCGGGCGAAGAGCGGCTGGACGCGGGCCGCGCGCACTGGTATGCCGCGCAGGCCGAGTTCGAACACCGCTTCGGCGAGGAGCGCGCGGCCGCGCTGCGCACCGAGCTATTCGCGATCACCAGAGATCCGCTTTGACATAAACGCTAGAGGTAGCGGAGGCCGGCGCATTGCGCCGTTTTTTTCAATCTGAAGAGTGCATACGCACATATCGACATCATGTCCACAACTCCTTCGACCGTCGCGCCCCCGAGCGCGGTGCAACCCGCCAGAGCGGCCCGGCGTATCCCGTGGATGCTGCTCGCGATAATCTCCGTTGTCGTCGCGCTGGCGCTGGCCACGTCGTACTGGTTCTTCGTCGGCCGCCTCCTCGAGACAACCGACGATGCCTACGTCGGCGGCGACGTCACGGTGATGGCGCCGAAGGTCAACGGCTTCGTCACCGATGTGCTGGTGCACGACAACGAGTTCGTGCATGCCAACCAGGTTCTCGTGCGTCTCGATGCCCGCGACTACGACGCGCGTCTTGCTCAGGCCAACGCGGAAGTGGAGAGCGCGCAGGCCGCCGTCACCGAGCTCGAAGCGAAGAAGTCGCTGCAACTCGCGGCGATCAATGAGCAGGCTGCCGAGGTCCGCGCGTCGGGTGCCGAGCTGACGCGCAGCGCGGCCGACGAGACGCGCTATCGCGAGCTCGTGAAGGACGACGCCGTATCGAACCAGGTCGTCGAGAAAGCGGATGCGGATCTGACCAAAGCACGCGCCGCGGTCGACCGCAGCAACGCCGCGCTGCTCGCGGCGCAACGCCAGATCGCGGTGCTCGATGCGCAGATCGGCGACGCGAAGGCGCGCATCGCGACCGCGCAGGCCGCGATGCGCGTCGCCGCGTTGAACGTGGAGTACACGACGATCCGCTCGCCGATCGACGGCTACGTCGGCAATCGCACCGCGCGCGTCGGTCTGCTTGCGAACACCGGCGTATCGCTGCTGACCGTCGTGCCCGCGAGCGGCCTGTGGGTCGATGCGAACTTCAAGGAAGACCAGCTGCGCAAGATGCGGGCGGGCGACAGCGTCGAGGTCCAACTCGACGCGTCGAGCACGGCGCTGCACGGCGTGGTCGAAAGCCTTGCGCCCGCGACCGGCGCGACCTTCAGCGTATTGCCCGCGGAAAACGCGACCGGCAACTTCACGAAGATCGTGCAGCGCGTGCCGGTGCGCGTGCGTCTCGACGTGCCGAAGGACATGCAAGGCGTGTTGCGTCCCGGCCTCTCCGCGACGGTGAAAGTGCACGTCGATGCGGGCCATCCGGCCACGCAAGGATGAAGCGATCATGACCGACGTTCTCGACAACCCCGCCGACCAGCCGACCCGCACCAAGGTCTTCGCATTCACGCTGATGTGTGTGGGCTTTTTCATGGCGACGCTCGATATCCAGATCGTCGCGTCGTCGCTGCGCGATATCGGTGGCGGGCTGTCCGCGAGTCAGGATGAACTGTCGTGGGTGCAGACCTCGTATCTGATTGCGGAGATCATCGTGATTCCGATGTCGGGGTGGCTCACGCGCGTGTTCTCCACACGGTGGCTCTTCACGTTCTCGGCACTCGGTTTCACGGTGACCAGCATGCTGTGCGGGCTCGCATGGGACATCAACTCGATGATCCTGTTTCGCGGTCTGCAAGGCGCGCTCGGCGCCGCGATGATCCCGACCGTGTTCACGAGCGCGTTCGTGCTGTTTCCCGGCAAGCAGCGTTTGATCGCATCGACGACGATCGGCGCGCTCGCGTCGCTTGCACCGACGATCGGCCCGGTGATCGGCGGCTGGATCACGTCGCAATGGTCGTGGCACTGGCTGTTCTATCTGAACCTCGTACCGGGTATCGCCGTCACGCTGCTGGTGCCGAAGTACGTGCATATCGACAGGGCCGATCTGTCGCTGCTGAAAAAAGGCGACTACTTCGGCATCTTGCTGATGTCGGGTTTTCTCGGCTGCCTCGAATACGTGCTCGAAGAAGGGCCGCGCAAGAACTGGTTCGGCGACGACGTGATCGTGCTGTGCGCGTGGGTCGCGGCAATCTGCGGGTTTCTGTTCCTCGTGCATGCGTTCACCGCGAAAGAGCCGATCGTCGATCTGCGCGCGCTTGCGCTGCGCAACTTCGGTATCGGCAGTCTGCTGTCGTTCATCACCGGGATCGGGATCTTCTGCACCGTGTTTCTGACGCCGGTGTTTCTCGCGCGAGTGCGCGGCTTCGATTCGTTGCAGATTGGGCTCGCACTGCTATCCGTCGGCTGTTTTCAGTTGCTCGCGCTCGCCGCGTACTCGACGCTCGCGCGCTTCGTCGATATGCGCCTGCTGATGGTGATCGGACTCGCGCTGTTCGGCCTCGGCTGCTATCTGTACGTGCCGTTGACGAACCAATGGGGCTGGCAGCAGTTGCTGATTCCGCAAGCGCTGCGCGGGATTGGCCAGCAGTTCTGTATTCCGCCGATCGTGACGATGGCGCTCGGCGCGTTGCCGCCGTCGCGGCTGCGCTCCGCGAGCGGGCTGTTCAATCTGATGCGTAATCTCGGCGGGGCGATCGGCATCGCGGTCAGCAGCACGATGTTGAACGACCGTCTGAACCTCCACTACGAACGGCTCGACGAGCATCTGAACGCGGGCCGTCCGGTCGTCGAATCGATCTTGCAGAAGCAGGCCGAGTATCTGTCGGCAGTCGGCGGCGACGCGTTGAACGCCGCGACTGCGGGGCTGGCCGAATTGCATGCGGCATTGACGCGCGAAGCGCTGGTGCTCGCATTCTCCGATGCCTTTCTGGCGGTTTCGCTGTGCTTCGTGGTCGCTTTGCTGAGCGTGCTGTTCTCGCGCCCGTTCGGCAACACCGCGCCCCCGCCCGATGCCCACTAGGAGTCCAACATGAAACGGATGGTGATGAAGTTAGTGGCGAGCGCGGCATTTTTGACGCTCTCGGCCTGCGCGGTGCAACCGGCCACGCACGCGGATTTGCCGCATGCGGTGCAGACGCTGGCGCCGCCCGCCTGGAGCGTCGACGCACCCCAAGATAGCGTGAACACCGATGCATGGTGGGCGCAATTCGGCGACCCGGTCATGCATCAGCTGATCGAATCGGTGTTGACCGGCAATCTCGACGTGCAGGCCGCGGCCGAGCGCGTGAAGCAGGCGCAGGACCTGGTGACGCAGAATCGCGCGGCGTTGCTACCGGAGCTGGATGCGAACGCTGGCGCGTCGACCGAGCGGCAGAACACGCCGCCGCCGCTCGGCTATGTGCGACAGGCCGGCGTCGGGCTGGCCGCGAGCTGGACGCCGGACGTGTTCGGCGGCGAACGTCTCGCGGTGCTCGCGTCGCAGGCGCAAGTGTCGGGCAGCGTTGGGGCGCTGAGCCAGTTGCGGCTCGCGCTCGCCGCGAACACGGCGGCTGCGTATATCGATCTGCGCTGGGCGCAAGCGCAATTGCAGATCCTCGACGACAACGAGCAGATTCGCAGCCGTGCGCTGAAGCTCACGCAGGCGCGTCTGCATTACGGACTGTCGACGCAGCTCGACGTCGCCCGCGCGCAGAATCAGCTGGAGGATCTGCAGGCGCAGATTCCGCGCATGCAATCGACGGTGCAGCATCAACTGAGTCTGATCGCCGTCTATTCGGGGCGCACGCCGGAAAGCGTCGATACGCTGCTGCTTTCCGACGCGCGCGAGATTCCGGTGCCTGCGCAAAGCGCGCCCGAGGTGTTGCCGTCCGACGCGTTGCTGCATCGGCCGGATGTGCGCACCGCTTATGCGCTCGTCGAGCAGCGCGCGGCGGAAGTGGGGGTATCGAAGGCGGAGCGCTATCCGAAGTTCAAGATCAATCTGACGAATGGGCTGCTCGCATCGTCGTACCTTGGCTTGCCGACGCTGACCGACAACCTGTTCAGCGCCGCGTTGAACGCGACGAGCCCGATCTTCAACGCTGGGCGCATCACCGCGAACATCGACGCGAGCGAGAGCCGCATGCGCGAATCGCAGCTCGGCTTGCAGCGGACCATGCTGCAGGCGCTGAAGGAAGTCGAGGACAACCGCAGCGATCTCGTCAGCGGCGCGGTGCAGGTGCAGCGCCTGGGCGGTGCGCTCGATGCGTCGAATCAGGCGCTGCGTCTGTCGACCGAGTTGTACAAGGGCGGTGCATCGAGCTTCCTCGATGTGCTCGACGCGCAGCAAGCGTATCTGCGCGACTCGGAGTCGCTGAATCAGGCCCGGCGCGAGCATGCGCTTGCGGCGATCGCGCTGTATCGGTCGCTGGGTGGCGGGTGGGAGCAGGGGGAAGCCGTGGCCTCCCGGCAGTAAGGCACGCCATACCGCAATTGCAGCCAGGATGCGCGGAACTTCGAAAACCCCCGCACCTGGCTGATGTTCTTTCCGTCGAGCTTATTCATCGCGCCCCAGGCCGCCATCGCCGGTGCCATCTCGTGAGGGAGCTTTCATAGGCGGCCCGCGCCGCAGTGACGCCTTCCCGGAACCGATCCCCAATCTTTGCTACATTCCTGCACAAGAACCCCACACGCGGCACCATCGGGATGCGCGGCCAGTGACGCGCATGATCGGCAAATCGAAATCTTTCAAGAGGCTCAAGATGCGAATTCTGGTAGTAGGAGCGGGCGCGGTAGGCGGATATTTCGGCGGACGACTGGCGGCGGCGGGGCAGGACGTGACCTTCCTCGTGCGCGCCGGTCGCGCGGAAAACCTGCGGCGCGACGGCCTCGTCATCGACAGCCCGCGCGGCAACCTCCAGTTGCGCGACGTGAAGACGATCCTGGCCGGTGTCGCCGCCGAGCCGTTCGACCTCGTGCTGCTGAGCTGCAAAGCCTACAGTCTCGACGACGCGATCGATTCGTTCACGCCATTCGTCGGCGAAGACACGCTGATCCTGCCGTTGCTCAACGGCATGCGCCATATCGACGTGCTGACCGCGCGTTTCGGCAAGGAGCGCGTGCTCGGCGGCCAGTGCGTGATCGCCGCGACGCTCAATGCGCAGCAGCACATCGTGCATCTGAACGATATGCACGCGATCACGTTCGGCGAACTGGTGGGCGGTACCTCGGAGCGGACCCAGACTGTCGCCGATGCGATGACCGGCGCGAGCTTCGACGTCGCGGTCAGCGACAACATCCTGCTGCGCATGTGGGAGAAATGGGTGTTCCTGGCCACATTGGCGGGGAGTACGTGCTTGATGCGTGGTTCGGTCGGCGATATTCTGGCTGCGCCTGACGGCAAGCGCGCAATCGAGAATCTGCTTGGCGAATGCCGCGCGGTGGCCGAGCACAACGGCTTCACAATGGCCGCGGATTTCGACGCGCGCGCCACCCAGGTGCTGCTGACACCGTCGCAGCTGACCGCGTCGATGCTGCGGGACGTCGAAAACCGCTCGCACACCGAGGCGGATCATATTCTCGGCGACCTGATCGTGCGCGGCGGCGACGCGCAAAAGGGCGAGCACGGCTTGTCGCTGCTGCGCATCGCCTATAGTCATCTGAAGACGTACGAAGCACGCCAGACCCGCACTTCCTGACGGCTCGCCGCGGCCGGCGCGAACGCGGCTCGGGCGGATGGCACGACGCGGGCGAGCGTCGCCGCAACCTTGACGATCGGAGGTCAAGCATGCCGACTCCAACTGGATCGGTGCCCGCGCTCAGCGCCGCTTCCGCGACCGTGTTCTCGATCGGCATCCTGTTTCTCGGCTACTGGGGGTTGTTCGAGCCGACCGTCTGGCGCAAGGCGCATGTCGTGGTCTTCGTGCTGGCGCTGGCCGGTTTTGCGTGCCTCGGCCTCGTGCCGTGGATGGCCACGAGTCCCGTCGAGCCGGAGAATAGCGACTCACGCATCCGCATCGCGCGGCATCTGTTTCTCTCGGGCGTGAGCGCGATCTGGCTCGCGGTGGCGATTTCCGTGATCTTCTGACGCCCCGCGAAGGCGCGCCGCTTACTCCGGCGTCTTCCTGAACGACACCGCAATCCGGTTCCAGCCGTTGATCGCAACGATCAGCAGCGTCAGGTCGCTGATTTCCTGCTCGCTGAAATGCGGCTTCACCGCTTCCCACACCGTATCCGGCACGCGCGTTTGCGCCACCAGTGTCACCGCCTCCGTCCATTCGAGCGCAGCGCGTTCGCGCGCGGTGAAAAGCGGCGTTTCGCGCCACGTGGCGACCGTCGCGAGACGCCGCTCGGTTTCGCCGTGCTGGCGCGCGTCGGTCACGTGCATGTCGAGGCAGAACGCGCAGCCGTTCAGCTGCGATGCGCGAATCCGCACGAGCTCCGCGAGCATTTTGTCGATCGTGCTGCCGGCGATCGTTTCCTCCAGCGCGAGCATCGCGCGGGTGCCGCTCGGGCAGGCCTCGTAAAAGTCGAGACGTGCTTGCATCAAAGGGTCCTCGTGAGTGTCGGAGAGGCCCAAATGGGCGTCCATAGAGGTAAGCTTACGATCGCCACTGGTCGTTCGAAACAACCATTTAGCCGTTATTTGAGGTAACCACCCGAATGGACATTCACATCGCGGTTGAAGGCCATCACGATCTGTCCGGACAGATTTATCGGCAGTTGCGTGCGGGCATCCTCGAAGGACGCCTTGCCGGTGGCACGCGTCTGCCGTCCACGCGCGACCTCGCGACGCAGCTGGGCGTGTCGCGCAAAACCACGCTCGACGTATTCGAGCGGCTGCTGTCCGAAGGCTATCTGAGCGCCCGCGCCGGTTCGGGCACCTTCGTCGCCGACGGGCTCGAACGGCTGCCCGCCGAGCGCTCCGCGCAGGCTCGCGCGGCGGCTCGTTCGCGCGAGCGGGCGGCCGCGCAAGCGAAGGCCGCCGCGCGCGCGCAGCCGCTATGGGAGCAGATGCCCGACAGCCTGCCGTTGCCGCGGCCATCGGTGCTGTCGCCGCTCGACTTCATCGGCGGCGCAACCGACAAGACGCTATTTCCGTTCGACGTCTGGCGCCGCTGCGTGAATCAAGCGCTGCGCAACCAGGCGCGCAGCCCCGGCACCTATCGCGACGCCGCCGGTGAGCAGCAGCTGCGGCTCGCGATCTCGCGCTACCTGGCATTCAACCGCGCGGTGTCGAGCAACTGGGAAGACGTGATCGTCACGCAGGGCGCGCAGCATGCGCTCGATCTGATCGCGCGCATCACGCTGCGGCCCGGCGAAATCGCGGCCATCGAAGACCCGGGCTATCCACCCGCGCAAGCATGCTTCACGGTGACGGGCGCGCGCGTGGTGCCGGTCCCTGTCGATCGCGAAGGCCTGATCGTCGGCAAGCTGCCGGACAAGGCACGGCTCGTCTACGTGACGCCTTCGCATCAGTTTCCACTCGGTATGCCGATGAGCCTCGAGCGTCGCGTCGAACTGCTCGAATGGGCGCAAAAGCGCGGCGCGGTCATCATCGAGGACGACTACGACTGCGAGTACCGTTTCGAAGGCCGGCCGATGGAGCCGCTGAAGAGCCTCGATCGCGCCGGTCTCGTCGCCTACGTCGGCACGTTTTCGAAGACGATCTTTCCCGAGCTGCGCATCGGCTATCTGGTGCCACCGGCGTCGTTGCACGGCCCGTTGCTGAAGGCGCGGCAGATCGCGGATTGTCACGGCTGCACGCTGACGCAAATGGCGCTCGCGTCGTTCATGCTCAATGGCGACTTCGCGCGCCATCTGCGGCGCATGCACAAGGCGTACGCGGCGCGCCGCGCGATGCTGCTCGACCATCTGCAAGGCGGCCTTGCGCGCTGGTTCGAGCCGATCGTGCCGACCGCCGGCATCCATCTGGCGGCGCGGCTGAAGGGCTCGTTGGCGTCGCTCGGCGAAGAGGCGCTCGTCGCCGCCGCGCGTGAAGCGTCGATCGGTCTCTATGGACTCGCGCCATTTCACTATCGTGTGACACCGCAGCCGGGGCTGATGTTCGGCTATGGCAGCATCGCGGCCGAACATATCGACGCGGCGCTGACGACGCTCGCCGGCATCCTGCCGCGCATCGCACGCTGAAACGAAGCTCGCCGCAAGCCATGCGTAGGCATCGTCAAGCGTCTTGGGCATGCGTTGCTTGACGCGTCAAACGAAGAATATGCCCTGATTCAAGGGGCGAAAACGCCAGGTCGCCCCGCCGCAACCGCCTCGAAACCGCAGTCGAAACGAACTGTAACGTGCGTTACTCCTGCATGTTAAAGACCTCGTCGCGCGCGTTTTAGCCGCTAAAACAGGTACTAAAACGTGTTGCACTGTCGGCGCCACGCAAAAAACTTCATCGCAATACACAAAAGAGTCGCGCAAATCGCTTTAGCGCTTGTAGAATCCGGCGTTGAAGCGTGCACATACGGTGTGCGCTTCGAGCAATTCACTGACCACAACAGGTAGGAGAAACATGCCGACTTCCGCAAAAAAGGTGGCCAAGAAGGCTGCTGCCCCGGTACCGACCAAGAAGGTTGCTGCAAAGAAAGTTCCTGCGAAGAAAGCCGTCGCAGCCAAGAAGGTCGCCGTGAAGGCGTCTGGCGCACCGGCGCCGATCAAGGACACCTTCACGAAGGCCTCGTTGGCAGCTCACATCGCTGAGCGTGCTGCAGTGGAACCGAAGACCGCCAAGGCTGTGCTGGCCGCGCTCGAAGACACGATCCTCGGCACGGTGCACAAGAAGGGCGCTGGCGAATTCACGCTGTCGGGTCTGCTGAAGATCGTCGTGCAGGCTGTTCCGGCGAAGAAGAAGCGCTTCGGCAAAGACCCGTTCACGGGTGAAGAGCGCTGGTTCCCGGCCAAGCCGGCTAGCGTGCGCGTCAAGGCACGCGCGCTGAAGAAGCTGAAGGACGCAGCGGCTGCTTAAGCACGTTGCTTGCACGATTCAGGCGTCGGCATGGCGCTGTCGCGTTTAACCGTGCCTGACGTTTGAGTGCTTCAAATAGCACCTGCATGCAGGTGGTCGAAGTCCCCGTGGATGAAAGTCCACGGGGACTTTTTTTTATGCGCACGCTTCGTAGTGCTGGCCGAGTCCATAGGCGAAACGGCAAGCGCGCCTCTCATAGTGTGCTCCCTGATGGCGCACGCGCACCTGACTGGCGCATCATGATCCACGACAGGTCGATCGAGGCATTCCGAGGCCCTGCGAATGCGCCGTTAGCGTGCACGTCAATGCGCCCTATCACGACATATTCAATGGCATAACGCTTGCTTGATCGAAGGTCGAGTACCGAATGCGCAGCGCATTCGCCTTCTATTTGACAACAAGACTGGGGCTGACATGCGATGCTTTGACGAGATGCGCCATCCCGACGATGGCGTACGGCCGCATTACGCGCGCTTTGAGCGATGGCTGGACAGCCAGGGTAATGAAGCGATCGCACGCAAGCGCGCGGAAGCGGATCTGCTGTTCCGCCGCGTCGGCATCACGTTCGCGGTGAACGGCGACCTGTCCGGCACCGAGCGGCTGATTCCCTTCGATCTGATTCCGCGCATCATCCCGCGCGGCGAATGGCAGACGCTCGAAGCGGGTTTGCGACAGCGCGTGCAGGCTCTCAATCTGTTTATCCACGACGTTTATCACGAGCGCAACATCGTGCGCGCGGGCATCGTGCCGGCCGAGCAGGTCTATACCAACGCGCAGTATCGTCCGGAGATGCAGGGCGTCAACGTGCCGCTCGGTGTTTACGCGCATATCGCGGGTGTCGACGTGGTGCGCGCCGGCGACGAAGGCGAGTTCTACGTGCTCGAAGACAATCTCCGTGTGCCGTCGGGCGTGTCGTACATGCTCGAAAACCGCAAGATGATGATGCGGCTTTTCCCCGAACTGTTCGTGCAGAACCGTATCGCGCCGGTCGCGCATTATCCCGATCTGCTGCTCGATACGCTGCGCTCGGTCGCGCCCGAGGGCGTCGACGATCCGGTCGTCGTCGTGCTGACGCCGGGCATGTACAACTCCGCGTATTTCGAGCATACGTTCCTCGCGCAGCAGATGGGCGTCGAACTCGTCGAAGGCAAGGATCTGTTCGTCGACGACAACTACGTGTTCATGCGCACCACGCAGGGACCGAAGCGCGTCGACGTGATCTACCGCCGCGTCGACGACGACTTTCTCGATCCACTCGCGTTTCGCCCCGACTCCGCGCTCGGCGTACCGGGTCTGCTCACCGCGTATCGCGCCGGCCGCGTCGCGCTCGCGAACGCGATGGGCACCGGCATTGCCGACGACAAATCGATCTACCCGTACGTGCCGGACATGATCGAGTTCTATCTCGGCGAAAAGCCGATTCTGAACAACGTGCCGACCTATCAATGCCGCAAGCCCGAGGATCTCGCCTATACGCTCGCGCATCTGCCGGAGTTGGTGGTCAAGGAAGTGCACGGCGCGGGCGGCTACGGGATGCTGGTCGGGCCGGCCTCGACGAAGGCCGAAGTCGAAGCCTTCCGCGAACGGCTGATCGCGCGTCCGGCCGGTTATATCGCGCAGCCCACGCTGGCGCTGTCCGCCTGTCCGACCTTCGTCGAATCGGGCATCGCGCCGCGCCATATCGACCTGCGGCCGTTCGTGCTTTCGGGCAAGACCACCACGATGGTGGCGGGCGGCCTCACGCGCGTCGCGCTGCAGGAGGGCTCGCTAGTCGTCAATTCATCGCAGGGAGGCGGGACCAAGGATACCTGGATGGTCGACTGACGCGGTTGCTGGCGCGTCTCTCGCTTCGCTCGCAATGAGCCAGCCGGGGCGCGACGCTCGCAACCTGATGCGCCCAGCCGGCAGGTCATGCGCCGCTGGCGCTTAACGGATAACCAGCGCGGACTTTCGTTTCCGACGAAGGCCTCGCGCGTTCAGATCACAGACATGGAACGCCGTCATGCTTAGCCGAACCGCCGATCACCTCTTCTGGATGGCCCGCTATATGGAGCGCGCGGAGAACACCGCCCGCATGCTCGACATCAACCTGAAGGCGCAACTGCTGCCGCAGACGCCCGAGCAGGAGGCCCGCGCGCAGCGCTCGGTGCTGCGCATCTCCGAGCTCGAAAGCGCCTTCGCGCAGCGCTACGACGAGCCGACGCGCGAACACGTGCTCGACTTCATGATCGCCGACGCGAGCAATCCGTCGAGCATTCATTCGTGCCTGCAGGCCGCGCGCGAAAACGCCCGCGCGGTGCGCGGCACGCTGACGACCGAGTGGTGGGAAACCATCAACGACACGTGGCTCGAATTCAACGCACAGCTCTCGAGCGACCAGGCCGCGAGCAATCCGGGGGCGCTGTTCGAGTGGGTCAAGTTCCGCTCGCATCTGTCGCGCGGCGTGTCGATCGGCACCGCGCTGCAGGATGACGCGTTCTTCTTCACGCGGCTAGGCACCTATCTGGAGCGCGCCGACAACACCGCGCGGATTCTCGATGTGCGTTTCGCGAACGTCGAGCCGAATTCGCGCGACGCCGCGCGCCAGCTCGAGGACTTCTATTACTGGACCTCGATCCTGAGTTCGGTGTCGGCGCTCGAGATCTATCGCAAGGTATATCGCGACGTCGTGACGCCCGCGCGCGTCGTCGAGCTGATGATCCTCAACCAGCAGATGCCGCGCTCGCTGCTCGCCTCGCTTGATGGTGTCTGCAGCAATCTCGAGATGCTGCGCACCTCGGGCTCGAACCAGTGCGAGCGTTTCGCCGGCAAGCTGCGCGCCGAGTTGCTGTATGCCGACATCCGGCAGATTTTCGAAAGCGGTCTGCACGCCTATCTGACGCAGTTCCTCGCTCGCGTGTTCGAGCTGGGCAATCTGGTGGCGCGTACTTATCTGATGCTGCCAGTGGCCTGACGGAGTTTTCTCATGAACCTGACCATCCGCCACGACACCTCTTACCGCTACGAATCGACGGTTCACTATTCGATCCAGCAGTTGCGCCTGACGCCCGCGAGCGGTGCCGGGCAGACCGTGCGGCGCTGGAGCATCGACGCGCCGGGCAAGCTCGACGCCACGCTCGACGCCTACGGCAACGTGCTGCATACGCTCGTCATCAACAAGCCCCACGACGAGATTCATCTGCGCGTGTCGGGCGAGGTGGACACGCTGCCGCTCGTCGACGGCGTGCTGCGCGATCCGCCCGGCCCGATTCCGCTCGAGCATTTCACCTGCGCGACGCGCCTGACCGAAGCCGACGGCGCGATCCGCGAGCTGGCCGCGTCGGTGGCGAATCTGGCGAGCCCGGCAAGCCTGCTCACGCTGTCCGAGCAGATCGTGCAGCGCGTGCAATACCGGCCCGGCGTGACCGAGGTCACGAGCACGGCCGCCGAGGCGCTCGCGCTCGGCAACGGCGTGTGCCAGGACCATTCGCATCTGATGCTCGCGTGCTGCCGCGCGCGCGGTGTGCCGGCGCGCTACGTCAGCGGCTATATCGAACCCGGCGACGTGCCGCATGGCGCGAGTCATGCGTGGGTCGACGTGTGGCTCGAAGGCAAAGGCTGGATTTCGATCGACGTCACGCATGCCGCGTTCGCCAGCGAGATCTACTGCCGCCTCGCGGTCGCGCGCGACTATGAAGCGGCGGCACCGGTGCGCGGCCGGCGCATCGGCGGCCTGGAAGAGGAGCTTCACGTGGCGGTGGCGGTCAGCACGCAGATGTCGCAGTAGCTGGCCGCGTTGCAACACGAACGCGCGCGACGGATTGCGCCGACGAGCCGGCGCGTCTGCACCATCCGCGCGCGTCGGCATTTAACATTCCTGACAATTGTTCAGAATCAGCCGGAAAAAGGCTGCAAAAAAGGCCGTCAAGAAGGCCGTAAACACGGATAAAAGGCGCCTGTGCGCCGCATTACAATAGCTCCGTTCCTTTGCCTCCTGCGGATTCCTTATGACTTACTGCGTAGCGATGGCCGTCAACGACGGCCTCGTATTTCTGTCCGACACGCGTACCAATGCGGGCGTCGACCACATCAGTACCGCGCGCAAGATGTCGGTGTTCGAACAGCCCGGCGAACGCATGCTGGTGCTGCTCGGGGCCGGCAATCTGTCGATCACGCAGGCGGTGCTGCACGAACTGTCCGAGCCCGCCGATGCCGGCGAGCCCACGCTGTGGAGCGTGCCGACGATGGCCGACGCCGCGCGCGTGGTCGGCAACGCGGTGCGGCGCGTGCATGAGCGCGAGGCCGAGGCGCTGCACAAGTTCGGCGTCGACTTCAATTGCAGCTTCATTCTCGGCGGTCAGATCGCCGGCAACCGGATGCGGCTTTTCATGATCTACGCGGCGGGCAATTTCATCGAGTCGTCGGCCGTGAATCCGTACTTTCAGATCGGCGAGGCGAAGTATGGCAAGCCGATCATCGACCGGGTGCTGACGCCGGCCACACCGCTCGACGAGGCCGCGAAGTCCGCGCTGATCTCGATGGACTCGACGCTGCGCTCGAACCTGTCAGTGGGCTTGCCGCTCGATCTGCTCGTGTACGAGAAGGATTCGCTGCGTGTCACGCGGTTCGTGTCGATCGATCGCGACAACGCGTACTTCGACATGATTCATCGCACGTGGGGTGAGCGTCTGCGCCAGGTGTTCGCCGAGATTCCCGATCCGGACTGGCAGCAGTCGCTGGATGCGCCGTCGCTGCAGTCGGAGCGGGCGCTGGTGCTGTATCGCGCGCCGGTCGGCGCCGATGGCCTCGAGCATGAGCACGATGTGTCGCCCGCGCAGATACTCGCGCAGGCCGACAAGGGCAAGGCGCAGCGGCGCTAGCCGCGCCGGCTTTCGGGCACGAGTCCGGCTCGCCCGGGCTCGCCGCCGCCAGCAACCTCAGGACGAAAAAAAACCAGCCATCGGCAACGCCTTTGGCTGGTTTTTTTGGCTACGCAGCTCGTCAGCTGCGTAGCGGGTCCGACTCGAAGTTCGATTAGAACTTGTGACGGATACCGAGGCTGACCATGACCTGGTTGTTGGTGCTCGCCTGGTTGCCGTACGAACCGATCGAAGCCGTAGCCGATTCGAGGCCGCCATTGGCGCCCGGAACACGCTGTTGGCCGCTTGCGTGCTGCCATGCGCCGACCAGGTAGGTGTCAGTACGCTTCGAGAGGTTGTAGTCGCCGCCCAGCGAAACCTGGTTATACGTTGCGGACGAGTCGCCATGACCCTTCGTGTACGCATAGCCAATACCCACCAGTGCTGCCGGCGTGACCTGGTAGCCCAGGTACGCACGACCCACCTCGTACTTCTGGGTCTGTTTGAAGGTCGACGATCCGTCCTGGTAGTACTGAGCATTGCTGTAGCTCAGGTTACCCGTCCACGGACCGGTAACGTACTGGACAGCCACCGAAGCGATGCCGATCGAGCTCGCGGTTGCGTATGCGGAGTTGATGCCAGCGAACGTCGGGAAGTTCGTGTCGAACGTGGCTTCGCCCGTGGTGGGGCTGTTCCACGCGCTGCGCAGAGCGGGCGTGGCGGGCGAGTTCTTCGTACGCAGGTAGCCGGCAGCGACGCTGAACGGACCCGTTGCATACGTTGCCGCGCCCGAATACGTCTGGCCTGCACCCGTCGCGCCTGCGACGCCACCGAGAGCGTACAGGCCTTCGAACTGGAAGCCCGACCACACCGGCGACACGTACTTGAGCGCGTTGTTCACGCGGAAGCTGTTGTCGTTGTTGTCGACGTCACCCGGCGTAGCGAACGTGCTGCCGAAGTAGTTGTCGCCCGTCAGCGGCTGGATCATGTCGACCAGCGGGTCGTACTGACGACCGGCCGTGAACGTGCCCCAGGAGTCGCCCGTCAAACCGACGTAGGCTTGACGACCGAACATCAGGCCGCCCTGACCGAGCTTGCCGGTGTTGATGTCAAAGCCGTTTTCCAACTGGAAAATTGCCTTCAGGCCGCCGCCGAGGTCTTCCGTGCCCTTCAGGCCGAAACGGTTACCTTGCAGGTTGCCGCCAAACATTTGAAACAGTGCGCCGCCGTGCGGCGTAGAGTTGTTCACGTACTGGATCGACTCATCCAGCACGCCATAGAGGGTCACGCTGCTTTGGGCGTGAGCGACACCAGCGACGCCCAGAAGCGCCAGCGAGAGGGTAGACAGTGCGATTCGTTTCATCCATTTCTCCACGCAGATGATTGTTCGTTGTTGCGGATTGCAGAATAGCTCACCGGCTCCGCGGGGTAGAAACGGAAAAAAAAGGAGTGTCGCCAAAAACACACAATCGATGCAAACCCTTGTATTTAAAGCTCATCAACGATTATTTCTGTTTGCGCAACATTTGTTGGTCTAATTCGCATTATTGTTGATTTGTTGACAATGACCAGCTGAATGCAAGCACTATCCGCACCTATTCGCATGCGGAATGTAATCTAGTCGTCTACACGTCCGTTCGGCTTTGTAGCGAAAACATAAAAGAAACTGCCGACGAAATGACTAGACAGGCTGGACAGAAGGGGCACGTTGTGCCCAAGGGCAATCGACTGGTTTGACGGCGCAACCCGGGTATCTATAACAGCATTGACGGTAGCGCGGTGCGAAGCGCCCGTTTCAGCGCCGCTCGCCGCCACGGCGCGCCACGGCCGCGGCGGTGAGCCCCGCGGCGGCCGCGAGCAGCACCGAGGTCCACGGGTTGCGTCGCACGTAGCGGTCGGCGACCCTCGCCTGGCGGCGCGCTCCGACGAGCGCCGACGCGGCGAAACGGGTGGCTTGCGCTTCGGCGTCGAGCACTTTGCGCGTGACGTCCACCGCGGTCTCATGCGCGGAGCGCTTTTGCGCCGCCGCGCTGGCCGCCGGCAGCGGCGCGGCCGTTTCGCCGGCCATGGCCACAGTTGCGTGAGCAGACGGCGCGGCATGCCCCGCGACGGTCGACGCCGCCAGCACCGACGCGAGCTTCGCGCGGCTGCCCGGCGGCGCATCGCCCTGCATGCCCCAGCCGCCGCGCGGATCGTGCAGCCTGCCGCGTGCCGCCGAAAACTCCGCGCCGAGCAGCAGCACCGCGGCCGAGAAGTACAGCCACATCAGCAGCACCGCGAGCGAGCCGGCCGCGCCGAACGAGCTGGCCATTCCCGCATGCGCGAGATAGAGCGCGAACAGCTTCTTGCCGGCGGAAAACAGGACGGCCGCGACGATGCCGCCCACCAGCGCATCGCGCCACAGCACTTGTGCGTCGGGCAGGAACTTGAGCAGTCCGGCGAACGCGAAGATCAGCACGAGCAGCCCGACGCCGAGCTGCAGCAGATTGCCGATCACGACATACGGCGAGTCGCCCCACAACCAGTTGCCGATGAAGACGATGACCGTATCTAGCACCAGCGACACGATCAGCAGGAACGCGACGCCGAGCACGAGCCCGAACGAAATCAGCCGCACCCGCACCAGCGCGATCCAGCTGGACGTGCGGGGCCCGCTGTACGGCCACACTAAATTGAGCGCGCTGTTCAGCGACGAGAACGTCGCCGACGCGCCGATCGCCAGCAGCGAGAATGAAATGATCGTCGCGATGCCGCCTTTGGCGCCCGCGTGATGCGCGTTCTCGACGATCGTCTGCACGCCGGCCGCGGCCTGGTCGCCGATCAGGCCGTTGATATGCCCGAACAGCTCGCCGCGCGCGGCCGCCGGGCCGAAGAACCAGCCGGCCACCGCGAGCACCATCACGAGCGTCGGCGCGAGCGAGAACGCCGCATAGAACGCGATGCTCGCCGCCATCGCCGGACAGCGGTTCTCCGTGAACTGCCGCAGTGCGCCCATCGCCCAGTTGGCCTGATGACGCGCGGCGTGCTGGAGGTTCTCGCGAGAAAGGGTGTCGATGTCCATGATCGTGTCTGAATCGTGACGGCGCTTTCACGGTGTTTGCTCGGTTGCCTTGCGCAAACCTCGTGCCCGTCACTATACAAGTTAGGCGGCGCGCTGCATGGCCTGCTTTCGAGCACTGTTTCGCGGCCGTCCGCGCGTACCGCTAGAATGCAGCGGGTTAATGTCACCTTTCCGCTCATCATGCATTCGCACGAACTCGTACAGCAACTGGACGTCATCGAGCGCGACCAGTGGAGCGCGCATCTGCCCGCGCACGTCATCGAACAATTGCCGGCGCACGGGATCACGGTGTTCGCCGTCACCGACGACGCCTCCGACACCGCCGCATTCAGCGCGCGCTACGGCTTCGGTCTCGAAGACTGCGCGAACACGATCGTGGTCCGGTACAAGAAAGATGGTGGCGAACACTTTGCGGCGCTGGTGTCGCTCGGCTCGCGGCGGCTCGACATCAACGGCGCGGTGAAGGCCGCGCTCGGCGCACAGCGGCTGTCGTTCGCGAAGCGCGAGGCGGCGGTCGAGCATAGCCAGATGGAGTTCGGCGGCATTACCGCGTTCGGTCTGCCGGCCGACTGGCGCGTTCTGGTCGACGCCGCGGTGATGGAGCGCGCGCAGGTCGTGATGGGCGCGGGCATGCGCGCGGCCAAGCTGCTGCTCGCGCCCGACGTGCTGCGGCAATGGCCGCGCTGCGAGGTGGCGGCGCTGACGCTGCCGCCGGAGTGAAACCCGCAACCTTGAAGCTGCACTGAAGTTTTCCCCCGTCGCGCCGTTAATCCCGACAACGACATGAAACGTTTGCGGTGTCCGCTCGCGCGGATAGCCGCCGACCACGATAAGGGATACGGAAGATGGAACGGTTTCGCCTGAAAGTGCGGCTGTGGCTCGCGCTCGCGGTGATGTGCATGGGCATTCTGGCGATCGGCCTGTGGGGGGCGTTCAAGACGCGCGACACGATGATCGCCGATCGTGAGGCCGAGCTGAAAAACGTGGTCAGCATCGCGTACAGCGTGCTCGATCGCTACAACGGGCTCGTCGCGGCCGGCACGATGCCGCTCGCCGACGCGCAGCGCGCCGCGATGGACGACCTGCGCGCAATGCGCTACGACGGTGCCGGCGGCTATCTCGTGCTCGAAGACAGCCACGCGCGCGTGCTGATGCATGCCACGCGCGCCGACCTCGTCGGCAAGGACATGACCAACGTCACCGATCCGGACGGCCGCCATGTATTCAAGGAAGGTTCCGAGCAAACGCAGCGCGAAGGCGAGGCTTTCGTTCACCTGATGTTCCCGAAGCCCGGCACCGACAAGCTCGCGCCGAAGAGCAACTACATGCGGCTTTACAAGCCGTGGGACTGGACCATCGTCACCGGTGTCTTCACGGACGATATCGACGCCGTGTTCTACCGCACCCTCGTGCAGTACGTGATCGCGGCGCTGGTGCTTTGCGCGCTCGTGTCGGTGGTGATCGGCGTGATTCTGCGCAGCATTCTGCGTCAGCTTGGCGGCGAACCGGCGTACGCGGTGCAGATCGCATCGCGTATCGCGGACGGCGATCTCGACGTGGTCGTCGACGCGAAGAGCGGCGACAGTACGAGCCTGCTCGCCGCGATGAAACGCATGCAGCAGCGCCTCGCGCAGGCGATCGAGCAGATTCGCGGCGGCGCGACGCTGATTTCGTCGGTATCGAACGAGATCGCCGCGGGCAATTCGGATCTGTCGCGCCGCACCGAGCAGCAGGCGGCCGCGCTCGGTGAGACCGCGTCGAGCATGGAGCAGATCACCGCGACCGTGCGTCAGAACGCCGACAACGCGAAGCAGGCGAGCCAGCTTGCGCACAACGCGTCGGAGACCGCGGCGCGCGGCGGCGCGGTGGTCGGTCAGGTGATCGACACGATGCGCGGGATTTCGCAGTCGTCGCACCGGATCGGCGACATCATCGGCGTGATCGAAGGGATTGCGTTTCAGACCAATATCCTCGCGCTGAACGCGGCCGTCGAGGCGGCGCGCGCGGGCGAGGAGGGCCGCGGTTTCGCGGTGGTCGCGGGCGAAGTGCGCACGCTCGCGCAGCGCAGCGCGGCGGCCGCGAAGGAGATCAAGGCGCTGATCGAGGAATCGGCCGCGCAGATCGCAGGCGGCTCGGAGCACGTCGGGCGCGCGGGCGACACGATGCAGGAAGTCGTGCAGGCAGTGCGTCGCGTGAACGACATCATGGGCGAGATCAGCGCGGCGTCGGCCGAACAGACTTCGGGCATCGAGCAGGTCAACATCGCGGTCGCGAGCATGGATCAGACGACCCAGCAGAATGCGGCGCTCGTCGAGGAAGCGAGCGCGGCGGCCGATGTGCTGAGGACGCAGACCGGGCAATTGTCGGCGGCGATCGCGGTGTTCAGGTTGCCGGAGCAGCGCTAAAGCGCCTGGCCGCGTTGTCGACGCGCGCGCGAGAATTCACCGCACGCGCGATCGCAACGCGGTGCGTGCCGCGAGTGTTTCAGGCGAAGCCGATCCCCGCGCGGCTCAATAATCGCCGGTTGCGCTCCGACAGATTCTTCATGCGTAACTGCTTGCCCGCCTTGCGATAGCGCTCCGCGAGCCCCTGCAACGCGGCGAGCGCCGAATGATCGGCGAGCAGAAGGTGACTGCAATCGACGGTCACGCTCGCCGGGTCGCACGCCGGATCGAACAGCTCGTGAAAGCGCGTCGTCGACGCGAAAAACAGCGTGCCGCGCGGCACATAGGTCTTATGGCCCGCGCGATCCTCGGCGTGCGCGTGAATTTCGCGCGCGTGCTGCCACGCGAAGTTGAGCGCGGCGATCACGATGCCGCACATCACCGCGATCGCGAGATCGGCGAACACGGTGATGACCGTGACCGCGACGATCACGAGCGCGTCGTTGCGCGGCACCTTGCCGAGCACGCGCAGCGAGCCCCACGCGAAAGTCTGCTGCGCGACCACGAACATCACGCCGACCAGCGCCGCGAGCGGAATCCGCTCGATCAGCGGCGACAGGAACAGGATGTACAGCAGGATCATCACGCCGCTGACGATTCCCGACAGTCGCGAGCGTCCCCCCGAGTTCAGGTTGATCATGGTCTGACCGATCATCGCGCAACCGCCCATGCCGCCGAACAGTCCCGACGCAATATTCGCCGCGCCGAGCGCGACGCATTCGCGATTCGGTTGACCACGCGTTTCGGTGATTTCGTCGGTCAGGTTGAACGTCAGCAGCGTTTCGAGCAGACCGACGATCGCGATCAGCACCGCGTAGGGCAGGATGATGCGCAGCGTCTCGAGATCGAGCGGCACGTCGGGCAAATGCAGCGTCGGCAGATTGCCGGCGATATGCGCCATGTCGCCGAGGGTACGCGTCGGCAGATGCAGCAGCTGCGTCATAAGACCGATGCCGAGAATGGCCACGAGCGCCGGCGGCGCGGCTCGCGTAAGACGCGGCAGCAGATAGACGATCGCCATGGTCAGCGCGACGAGCCCGCACATCGTCGCGAGCGCGCTGCCGTGCAGCCACGCTTCGCCGTGCGGCGTGTCCGTTTTGAAGTGCGCGAGCTGCGCGGTCGCGATGACGATCGCGAGTCCGTTGACGAAGCCGAGCATCACCGGATGCGGGACCATGCGGATCAGTTTGCCGAGCCGCAAAACGCCGAACAGCGTCATCAGGACGCCGCTGAGGATCACGGTCGCGAGCAGATACTGCGCGCCGTGCTCGACGACGAGCGCAACGATCACCACGGCCATCGAGCCGGCCGCGCCGGAAATCATGCCGGGGCGTCCGCCGAAAAGCGCGGTGACGGTGCAGATAAAGAATGCGCCGTACAGACCCATCAACGGATTCAGATGGGCGACGAGCGCAAAGGCGATGCATTCGGGCACCAGTGCGAACGACGAGGTCAGGCCGGCGAGCACGTTGCTGCGAATGCCGGACAGCCACGCGGGCCGAGCGGAAGCGGGACTAGCGGTGTTCATGTCTGATGAAGGGGCGCGCGAGCGCAATACTGAGGCCTGCGCTGAACTGGCTTGGCAGCGCGCGCGGCTGCGCGAAGGATGCGTCCGCCGGGCGCGGACGGTTTGCGAAAGGCGTGGATTCTACCGTAGCGCGACGAATGGCGCTGGCAACGCGGGCGGGAACGCGATGGGTTGAATGCGCTGCGAGGATTGGTGGTGCAATCGCGCGTCGCGCCCGCACCGCCAATCCGCAACAGGGAAAGCCGCGCTCAGATATTTAGATGATCAGCCGCGACACCTTGGTGCCTTCGAGCGACACGCCGGCCATCAAGCCGCCGTTGGTCAGCACGAAAGCCTGCACCGGGCTCGTCGCGGTCGACGAATCGACCGCACCGTTCGCGCCGACCTTCAGCACGGCGACGGTCGCATTCGCGCCGACGGCCCAGCCCTGGCTGTGCATGAATTCGTCGAGCGACTCCTGCGTCATGAACAGGAACACGAGCGCCTTCGACTGCGCGCCGATCTGCAAGCCGAACGAGCCTGCGAGCGTGCTGTAGTAGCCGACCGTGTGGCCGTCGATGCGCATCGCCCCTTCACCATACTGTCCACCGACCCAGAAGCCGGCCGAGATCACCGACGGAAACACCAGCACGCCGCGCGCTTTGCCAACGAGCTCGCGCGAACCGTCGACGTTTTCGTAGAGACGCGCGAGCGTCGCGTCGACACCCGCGTTGATCGTGTCGCGCTTGCCGGCGTTGGCCGAAGGCGACGCGTTCGAGGACGGCGAAGTCGTCGTGCAACCGGTGAGGCTCAGGCCAGCGACGGCCAATGCAGCGCTGCCGGTCATGATGAATTGTCGTCTGCGCATGACTGTTTTCCTTTGCGTTTCCCACGCGTTTTGTACGTTATGGAAGAGAGCGGTGAGCCGCCTGCTTTGCTTTGTTCTCATTTGCACACCAGAGGTTCCGTGCGCGCGGGCATCGTCGTTGAGCAGGCATGCCGCGACGCCCGCATCGCGGGCGTCCGTCAGTGGAGTAGCAGGTAGTGTGCCCAATGGCCGCGCCGCCTTGCGCGAGGGCTGTGCGGCCATTGGAGTTGGGCGCTTTCGTCGATCTGCGTCGCGCGTCGACGCTACACCGTCGGGCGAATGTTCTGGTTATGGCGGAACAGATTGCGCGGGTCGTAGCGGTTCTTCACGGCAACGAGCCGGTCATAGTTCGGCCCATAAGCATCCGCGATACGGCCGCCTTCTTCCTCGGTCATGAAGTTGACGTACACGCTGCCTAACGCAAAGGGGCGCGACGCGTCGAAAAAGTCGCGCGCCCACGCGACGCAGCGCTCGTCGTCGCGCGCATCGTCCCAGCGGCCGTGCACGTTCATCGCGTATTGCGTTTCGCGGGCCGGGTAGGCGGTCGCGTCGACCGCCACGCGCTGCGTTTGCGCGCCGATCAGCCCGAAGAAAATTTCGCATTGCGCGGACGGCAGCGTGTCGATCGCGCGGATCAGCGCGTCGATCAGACCATCGTCGATGCTGGCGAGGTTGTGCGATTTCCAGTAGTTGCGCGCGCCCGGCGTGAGCAGAGGATCGAAGGCCTGTTGCCACATTTCATAGGGCATCGGACCAAGATGTTCGCCGAGCGGCTTGCCGAAGCCGCGCGCGGCTTCCACCGCGGCTGGGCCGTTTTCGACCGGCCCGTTGTAGCACATCGCGAACACCAGCACGGGCTTGCCGTGCACATCGGGCGACAGGAACGGCAGCGGTGGCGCGAGCCGCGCGACGGCCCATACGGCCAACTCGTCGGGCATCGCGGGCACGGCATCGCGGTATTTGATCAGTGCTTCCTTCGCCTCGGCGAACGGCAACACGACGAGGCCGCCGTAGACCTGCGGGCCGACCTCATGCAGCGCGAACTCGAATCGCGTCACCACCCCGAAATTGCCGCCGCCGCCGCGAACCGCCCAGAACAGATCCTCATTCGTGGTGGCGTTCAGGTGGCGCAATTCGCCGTCCGCGGTGACGATGTCGGCCGCGACGAGGTTGTCGATCGTCATGCCGTAGCGGCGGCTCAGCCAGCCGAAGCCGCCGCCGAGCGTCAGACCCGCGACGCCGGTCGTCGAATTGATGCCGAGCGGCGTCGCGAGTCCGAATGCCTGCGCTTCGTGGTCGAGATCGTGCAGCGTCGCGCCAGGTTCGACATACGCGCGCCGCGCGTCCGGGTCGATTCGCACCGATTTCATCGTGGACAGATCGAGCACGAGGCCGTCGTCGCACACAGCGCTGCCGCCGATGTTGTGACCGCCGCCGCGTATTGCGAGCGGCAGGCCGTTGTCGCGCGCGAAGGCGACGCCGCGGCGCACGTCGGCGACGCCCGCGCAGCGCAGGATCATCGCGGGAGAACGGTCGATCATCGCGTTCCAGATGCTGCGCGCCGTGTCGAAGCCCGGCGTGTCGGGCAGCAGAAGCTGGCCGCGTAGTCCGGATTTGAATTCGTCGACCGCGCTGCTGGAGATAGTAACCATGTTGTACCTCGTCGGACAGGGAAAGGCGCTCGCAGAACACTGCTCAGCAGACCAAACTAAACGCGGGCGGTGAATGAAAGCGGATTGAGAGATTTGGCTGCGTGCAGTAAACGGGGCGGCGCGTCGAAGGCAAACAAAGGTTTACCCGCGCCGGTGCGCAATTCCCCGCGGTGGCTCGTGGGACAGGCTTTTGCGGGCACGACGACGACGCTTCGCCGCCGTAGCGCCGAAGATGGTGGGAATGCTTCGGAAATAACGTGCGGGCTGATGTGTTGGTTATCTGACGCGCTGGTGGTTGCGTCACGACACTTTGCATAGGACGTGGGTCGTGATCGCGCGTGCGGCTGCCTCGCACATTCGACGACTGTGCGAGGCAGCGCACATTGCGACACCGATTTTCTCGTCGCACGCGCGTTGCATAACGACACGTAATGTTTCGCGCGCGCGTTTCGATGATTTTCATTGCGTTGTCTATTGGATTGCTCTCATTCGCCTTTTCCATTTTTCATTTTTATGTGTGGGCGGCCACATGAATAAAACGGCCGATGTGTAAATTGGGCTAATTCGTCCGATAAAACCTATGTTCGATTTTCTTTTTGCCGATCCGATTTCGCTGGGGGCGATGGTTTTAACTTCCCGTCTGAAGAATATGGATTAGCTGATTCGTCGGGCAAATCGGCGCTTGACGCCGCCTGGCGGGCCGTTTCGGCAATATCGCATTGCGTGGTCTAGCGCACGGTCGCGCGATTGCGCTGCGAATAACTTCAACGTCCATCAAGCCTCGCTGTGCGGCTCTCACGATCAGGTGCGCGCACGGCCAGCCGATTCTCTCGAAACACGCCAAATCTGACCGGGGATTTTCCGTGAGAGAAGTGTTTAGATCGGGCGCATTTTAATTCGCGTAAAGCGAAGCTGCGCAGAGGATTTGGATTTGCGTTTTATTGGCGAGAGGAGATTCACTCGTTAATTGGGCCGGTCGTTCTGGGGAAATAATTAGGAGAGTGAAATGAAAAAGCAAAACGGGGACGCGTGGATATTGGGCACGCGACGGGCGGCTTTGGCAGTCGCGGTCAGTCTTTATGCGGCGATGGCGGGTGCGCAGACGAATTCGGGGAGCACCGCCGCGCCGGCAACGAATCCAGGAATGATGGTGCTCGCCGAGGCGAGCTTGCACGGCGGATGTCCGTCGGGCGGTGGGCCGGGCTGCACGTCGCAGGGAGGCGGGCAAGTCGGGTCGGGCGGCTTCGGCGTCGCGGCGGCGGGGCTCGGCTCGACGTCGTCCACCGGCTCGTCGGTGGGCACCGGGACGTCGTCGACGGGCGCGAGCGCGGGCAGCAGCGGCGGAAATAGTTCGGCGAATTCCGGCACGGGCGGAGTGGGCTCGGGAAATACCGGCGGCAACAACGGTAACGGCGGCGCTGGTAGCGGTGGTGGCGGGGATGGATCGGGGAATGGCGGCACCGGCGGCACTGGCGGCGGGGATAACGGCGGCGGGGATGGTGGGGACAGTGGTGGGGATGGTGGGCATGGCCATGGGCACGGTCATGGACATGGCCACGGTGGCGATGGTGACGGCGATGGCGGTCATGGTCACGGTCATGGTGGGGATGGTGACGGCGATGGCGGTCATGGTCACGGTCATGGTGGCGATGGTGACGGCGACGGCGGTCATGGTCACGGTCATGGTGGCGATGGTGACGGCGATGGCGGTCATGGTCACGGTCATGGTGGCGATGGTGACGGCGACGGCGGTCATGGTCACGGCCACGGCGGGGATGGTGACGGCGACGGCGGTCATGGTCACGGTCATGGTGGGGATGGTGACGGCGATGGCGGTCATGGTCACGGCCACGGCGGGGATGGTGACGGCGACGGCGGTCATGGTCACGGTCATGGTGGCGATGGTGACGGCGACGGCGGTCATGGTCACGGCCACGGTGGGGATGGTGACGGCGACGGCGGTCATGGGCATGGTCACGCCGGCGATGGCGACGGCAGTCATGGTCACGGCGGTGACGGCGATGGCGATGGTGGTCATGGACATGGCCACGGCGGTGACGGCGATGGCAATGGCGGTCACGGCGCCAGCGGTCATGGCGACGGTGGCCATGGCGATGGTGGCCACGGTGACGGAGGCCATGGTGACGGTGGCCACGGCGACGGTGGCCATGGCGATGGTGGCCACGGTGACGGTGGCCACGGCGACAGTGGCCATGGCGATGGTGGCCACGGTGACGGCGGCCATGGTGACGGTGGCCACGGCGACGGTGGCCACGGCGACGGTGGCCATGGCGATGGTGGCCACGGTGACGGTGCCCATGGCGATGGCGGCCACGGTGACGGCGGCCATGGTGACGGTGGCCACGGCGACGGCGGTCACGGCGACGGTGGCCATGGCGATGGTGGCCACGGTGACGGCGGCCACGGTGACGGCGGCCACGGTGACGGTGGTCATGGCGACGGTGGTCATGGCGATGGTGGCCACGGTGACGGTGGTCATGGGGATGGCGGCCATGGCGCCAGCGGTCATGGCGATGGTGGCCAAGGTGATGGCGGCCACGGCGATGGTGGTCACGGCCAGAGCGGTCATGGCGACGGCGGCCACGGCGGCAACGGCAGCGCGGGCAATAGTGGTGGCGAAGGCAAAGGCGGCTCCGGAAACGGTGGCCATGGTGGTGAAGGCGGTGGCGGCCAGGGCAACGGTGGCTCCGGACACGGCGGTCATGGTGGTGGTGAAGGCGGTGGCGGCCAGGGCAATGGCGGCTCCGGACATGGTGGCCATGGCGGTGAAGGCGGTGGCGGCCAGGGTAACGGCGGCTCAGGAAATGGCGGCCATGGTGGTGAAGGCGGTGGCGGCCAGGGCAACGGCGGTTCCGGACATGGCGGCCATGGTGGTGAAGGCGGTGGCGGCCAGGGTAACGGCAGCTCCGGAAACGGTGGCCATGGCGGTGAAGGCGGCGGTGGCGGCCAGGGCAATGGCGGTTCCGGACATGGCGGCCATGGCGGTGACGGCGGTGGCGGCCAGGGCAACGGCGGTTCCGGAAACGGCGGCCATGGCGGCGACGGCGGTGGCGGCCAGGGTAACGGCGGTTCCGGACATGGCGGCCATGGCGGCGACGGCGGTGGCGGCCAGGGCAACGGCGGTTCCGGGCATGGCGGCCATGGTGGTGAAGGCGGTGGCGGCCAGGGCAACGGCGGTTCCGGGCATGGCGGCCATGGTGGTGAAGGCGGTGGCGGCCAGGGTAACGGCGGCTCCGGAAACGGTGGCCATGGCGGTGACGGCGGTGGCGGCCAGGGCAATGGCGGTTCTGGACATGGCGGCCATGGCGGTGACGGCGGTGGTCAAGGCAACGGCGGCTCCGGCAACGGAGGCCACGGTGGCCATGGCGGCAACGGCGGCAACGGCGGCGGCCAAGGCAGCGGCGGCCACGGTGGCGGCTACGGCGGCGGTGGCTCCGGCAACGGCGGCCACGGCGGCGGCAACCACTAACCCGTGGCAGGAGTCCCGCGAACCTTGCGGGGCTCCCTCCACGAATGGAGGCCGGCGCCGCCCGGCCTCCACACCGACCGTGCTCGGGCGTCACAGGGCACTTGCAGCTAAAAAGCCGGCGAAAAGCCCCTTAGCGAACCAGCAAACAAAAAACCCAACCAAACAACAAAGCAACAAAGTGGACGGCCCCCACCGTCCACTCAACTCCGCAACTCGATCACCCTCTCCTGCACGACAAGAAAAACTCTCTCCCCCAAAACGCGCCCCGTCTCACGAGCGCCTCCAGTAAAACTCCCGAACGCCGGCAGCACCCCCCGATCGATCCCAAAGCGAAAGCACGGCACGCGCACCGAATCGGTCCGCGTCGCGATCCGATAGACCGGATGCACATGCCCTGCGAGCACATACGCGTGATCGACCGCATGCGGGTGATGGCACAGCGCCCACGCCCCGACGTGCCACGGCTCGCGCACAGACTCGACATCCAACCGACGCGGCAACGTACCTGCCTGCCGATCGTGATTGCCCTCGACGAGCACCACGCGCATCGACGCATGCCGTGCGCGCCAGGCATGCAACGCATCGAGCGTGAGCGTCGACAGCGACTCGCGCGCGTGCAGCAGATCGCCGAGAAACACCAGCGTCGCCGGCTCGAACTCGGCGATCAGACGATCGATCCGCAGCAGATTGTCGGCGGTCGAGCCGGTCGGCACCGGAATGCCGCGCGCGCGAAACACCGCATCCTTGCCGAAATGCGCATCGGCGATAAAAAGCGCACGCAACACAGGATCGAAACTGGCGCGCAAGCTCGACAGCACGAGAGGTCGTCCGTCGACGTCGATTGCAAGCGAGGTCGGCTTCATCGTTGCGCCGCCCTTTCGAGTTCGGCGAGCATCCGCTCGACGCGATCGGCGAGCTTCTCGGTGCTGACTCTTTCGCGCAGGCGTCCGACGATCATCGGAAACGCGAACGGCGTCGGCTTCTTCGGCCGCGTGAGCACGACGCGGCTCGCGTTCATTCGTTCGAGCGCAATACGAATGCGCCGCACGTCGAGTTCCTGCAGCAGTACTTCGGTATCGGCCTGACCAAGCAGCAGATTGCCGCGATCGTGCTGGCGAAAGATCTCGTAGAAAAGTCCGCTCGATGCCTGCAATTGCCGCGCGCTTTTCTGCTGTCCCGGATGCGCCTGGAATACCAGTCCCGACACTCGCGCAATCTCGCGAAAGCGTCGCAGGGAGAGCTCGGACGAATTGAGGCTCGCGAGAATGTCGTGATCGAGTTCTTCAGGTGAAAGCAGGCCATTGCGCAATTGCGCGTCCCAATCGAATGCCTGCGCGCACAGCAGTTCGAAGCCGTAGTCGTTCATCGAAATCGAAAACGTGCCGGGCTTCTCGCGCGCGACTCGCCACGCGAGCAACGCGCCGAGTCCGATATGCGCGGTGCGCCCCGCGAACGGATAGCAGAAGAAGTGGTGACCCTCGCGCGATTTCAGCAGTTCGACGACGAGTACGCCCGGCTCGGGCAATGCCGACCACTTCTGCTGCAACTCGAGCAGCGGTCGTACCGCGCGCATCTCCGGTTCGTCGTAAATGCCGTCGGCGGCGCGCGCCAGCATCGTCAGCGTCGCGTCGGCGAGTTCGGACGATAGCGGCATACGACTGCCGGCCCATTGCGGCATCGCGCCGCGAGACGAGGTCGCGCGCCGCACCCACGCCGTCATGTCCTGCACGCGGATCAGTTCGAGTGCGCGGCCACCGAACGTGAACACATCGCCGGGCTTGAGCCGCGAAATGAACGATTCCTCGATTGCGCCAATGCGTCCGCCCGACAGATACGCAACGTTCAGCGTGCCGTTCGCGACGATCGTGCCGATGTTGTTGCGATGCCGCCGCGCGAGATCGTGGCGCGGGACGCGGTACAGACCGTCGCTATCGCGCGCGACGCGATGGTAGTCGGGATACGCGCGCAGCGTCGCGCCGCCGCCTTCGACGAAACCCAACGCCCAGTTGAACTCCTGCTGCGTCAGATCGCGATATGCATAGGTGTGCAGAAGTTCATCGTACAATTCGCCCGCGCCGAAACCACCGCCGATCGCAACGGTGACGAGGTGCTGCACCAGCACGTCAAACGGTTTTTGCGGCGTATCGCGGCTTTCGATCTGCCGCTTGTCGACGGCTTCACGCGCGGCCGCCGCTTCGATCAATTCGAGCGCATGCGTCGGCACGATCGTCACCCGCGACGGCAAACCGGGCGCATGTCCCGAGCGGCCCGCGCGCTGCATTAAACGCGCGACACCTTTCGGCGAGCCGATCTGGAACACACGTTCCACCGGCAGAAAATCGACGCCTAGATCGAGACTCGACGTACACACAACGACTTTCAGCAAGCCGTTCTTCAACCCACGCTCGACCCACTCGCGCACCTGCTGATCGAGCGAGCCGTGATGCAAGGCGATCGCTCCGGCCCACTCGGGCCGCGCGTCGAGTAGTGCCTGATACCACACCTCGCATTGCGAGCGCGTGTTCGTGAAGACGAGCGACGTGCGTGCTTCGTCGATCGCGCGCGCGACCGCATCGACCTGGCGCATGCCCATATGACCGCCCCACGGAAAGCGCTCGATCGTGTCGGGAATGATCGTGTCGACGATCAGTGCTTTGGGCAGAGCGCCGTGTACGGTGACGCGCGGCGTCGCGACCGGCGCGAGCAGTACCTCGGTCGCGAACGACAGATTGCCGAGCGTCGCCGACAACCCCCACACCTGCAAGCCGGGCCGCCAATGCCTGAGACGGGCGAGCGCGAGCTGCGTCTGCGTGCCGCGTTTATTGCCGAGCAGTTCGTGCCATTCGTCGACGATCACGAGCCGTACCTGAGCCAGTACTTCGCGCGCATCGGCGCGTGTCAGGATCAGCGTCAGACTCTCGGGCGTCGTGACGAGCGCGGACGGCATGCGTCGGTTCTGCCGCTCGCGTTCGGCGGCCGATGTATCGCCGGTGCGCAGACCGATGCTCCAGGGTACGGCGAGTTCGGCCGCGGAGCTTTGCAATGCGCGCGCGGTGTCGGCCGCGAGCGCGCGCATCGGCGTGATCCAAAGTACCGTCAGCGGGTCGGGATGCTTGCGCGGCATCGGAGCTGCGCTTGCGAACGCGGCGAGCGCGCCGAACCATACGGCCCAGGTTTTGCCGGCTCCGGTGCTCGCGTGCAGCACCCCGCTCGCGCCGCCGTCGATATTGCGCCACACCTCGCGCTGAAACTCGAACGGTTGCCAGCGGCGCGCGGCGAACCATGTAGCGCGTTTGTCCGCGAACGGGCGGCGCGCTTCGTCGGGTGAATACGAGGGGAACGGTAGCGGCTCGAAAGCCGGTTCGCGCGCATCGAGCCGAGCCTGTTGCGCGCGGCTGCGAGGAATCCGGCGCGGCCTGGGCGCGCGAGGCCGCTCGTCGGCGGACGCAGGCGCGGCGCTGGGGTCGTAAGCGGGGTCGTCGGAATGGGCCGGCTCGGTCATCGAAAGCGCTCTCAACGGGTATGGCGGAGTCGCGTGCCGGCGACTCCTGCGCCGGATGTTCATGTGGACCGCGGGGTCGCGCGGCGGTTCAGCGACGTCCCGGATAGGCGAGTAACGGCCGGAGGCATCGGGCAATAGCTGAAAGCCTCGGCCGACATCCGATCCGTTACAATCAGCCGGATTACCCCACTGGAGATTCGCTTTGAAATCACTCGTTGCTTTGCTGGCCGCAGCCGTTCTGTCCTCGACCGCGATGGCTGCCGCGCCGGCCACGGAGAAACTGCCGTCCGGTGTCATCGTCGAACATCTGACGCAAGGCACGGGCCCGCAACCGTCCGCGACCGACGTGGTAAAGGTCAACTATCGCGGCACGCTGCCCAACGGCACCGAATTCGACAGCTCGGCCAAGCATGGCGGCCCGGCCACGTTCCCGCTCAATCGCGTGATTCCGTGCTGGACGCAAGGCGTGCAGAAGATGAAAGTCGGCGGCAAGGCGCGACTCACGTGCCCGGCGGCGACCGCCTACGGTGATCGCGGCGTCGGCCCGATTCCGCCGAATACCGATTTGACCTTCGAAGTCGAACTGGTCGACATCGTCAAGTAAATGCGCGCGAGCGGCGCTAAAAATGCACTGAGACCCGAGCCTCGCCGCGCCCATCGCGGCGAGGCTTTTTTATGGGCGCCGAATGGCCCGCCAGGGGATTCACCATGAAAAGTAGCAAAAGCGCCGTGCAGGTGGCGAGCATTGGTTTTACCGGCAAGAGCGCCCAGAAGTTCTTCAGTTTGTTGAAGGACGCCCATGTGCGCACGGTGCTCGACATTCGCCTCAACAACACGTCGCAGCTGGCGGGCTTTGCGAAAAAGCAGGATTTGCCTTTCTTTCTCGAGCAGTTGTGCAATGCGGCGTACGTGGAAATACCGGAGCTGGCTCCCGAACCGGAACTGCTCAAACGCTACCAGGGCAAGCAGTTGAGCTGGGAGAACTTTCGCGAGGAGTATTTCGACCTGATTGCCCGCCGTCGTGTCGAAAGCAATCTGGATATCGCGCTATTCGACTCGGGTTGCCTGCTTTGCAGTGAACATTTACCACATCATTGTCACCGGATGTTCGCGCTGGAGTATCTGAACCAGCACTGGAATAGTCGTCTGTCCGTTACACATTTGACCTGACCGGCGTCAAGGCCGGGTTACCCTTTTTCGCCTCATCCCCCAGCGGCATTCCGGGCCGGCAGGTTGCATCTCGCTGGCCACGCCCGCGTTTCCTTCAGTAGCCCGAATAGTCGCGTGGCGCAAAACGTTGAAAAACGCGTACGGAACGCATGTTTTTTAAAGGCGCGCGCCGCTCGCTCGTCTACTATCTACTCACGCGTAGCTCCCCGTATTCGTCTCGCCCCATCGCCGGCCACAAACCGGCAGTGATTACGCGCGCCAGGAGCGCCTGCCATGAATATCGACTTCCATTACGGCGTGGTCTACATTGCCGCGCGCGTCGGCGGCCTGACGGCCGGCGATGCGCAAACCGTCGCGCATGCCTGCCAATATGTCGACGACGCAACCACGAGCGGAATACTTCGCTTCAAAGGGGGCGAGACATTCGAGCGATTCGCGACCGCGCACAAGGTATTCGACTACGTCAATACCGAGAACGACCAGAATCGGCTCGTGTGGGCGCCGTTCCATTTTTTGCCGGCCGGCGTGGGCGAGAGTCTCGAGGAAAAGGCGGTTTGCCGGCCCGATAGCGAAGTCGCGCGCGAAGTCGTGCGGCGCGCGATCCGGCAGCGCGATTCGGAGACCGCATTGCACCGGCTCGGCGTGACGCTTCATACTTATGTCGATACCTGGGCGCATCAGGGATTCGCGGGCATCGAAAGCTCGAGGAATCGCGTGCATCTTCTCGAAGCGCAGGATTGCACGCGCAAAGGCTGGCTCGCGACCCTCGAACTGGCGGTCGCGCACTTGATCGAGCATGTCGAGGAGGACGTTCTGACGGTCGCGTTGCCGGTCGGCCACGGCGCCGCGTTGCATTATCCCGACCAGCCGTGGGCACGCTGGCATTACATCGACGGCCGCAATCAATTCATCTCGCGAAATAATTTGCCGGATTTCGTGGAGGCGGCGGACATGAGTTGTCGTGTCGTGCGAGCTTATCTGGCCGGGCGCGAAGATTTCGAAAACCAGCCCGGCCTGCCGGACGACGTAAAAGACGCGCTGACCCGACTGCTCGATACGAACCGCGAACCCGACGACAACCTGCGTTTGGGAACCGTTTGTGAATGGGTGAACGGCGGACGTATTCCGGGTTTGAAAGAACCCGTGCCCGGCTATATCGCCAAAGGACGCGGTTCGTGGAAGTACCTGGCCACCGGTTTGTTGTGCGATGACGACACCGGGGACAGACCGGAGTGGACGGCTGCCTTCGAGAAAAGCGACTACCGCCTCTTTCACGACGCGGTCAAACAACACCGGTTCGTGATCACTCAGGAGATCTTGCCGGCGCGCGGATTACGCATTGCCTGAGTGATCAGAACAGGCGCGTTGCCGCGCATAGAGGTTCAAACAACATCGGCTTGCCTCTCGTGCAAACCTTTGCGGCAGCGCCCGCAGTTCTCCAGTTACTGCATTCTGGCCTGCTGATGCGGCGCGGCCTGAACCGCCGCCTGCTGTTCTTCGGCGTGCTTTTTGGCCATATGCCGTCCGACGATACAGCCGCCGACCGCGCCGACCACCGCATGATGTCCCGCATAGTGCCCGGCGACGCCGCCTACGACCGCTCCTTTCAGGCAACCGGCCGCGTTCGCGGTGCCGGCCATTGCCAAAGAGACTGCCATTGCCCCGAGGGCGGTTCGAATTAAACCAGCTTTCATTGGAAGTACCGTCGTGTTTGTGTGGATCGAAAATAGGGTGGCCCGGCGTCGTTTTCAATAGCCGCCGCGAGCATGGCGGCTGACATTGGACTCTCTATTGGCGATAGATCCGCCGCCGGCTACGGACATGAAGTGTAAATGGACGGCGCCGGTGCAGGCGCAACAGGTCCTGCAAGATCGGTAACGGCGCGTTACGGACGCGGCGACTGCGTGTTTGCACGCATCGTCCGTGGCGTTTCGCGCACGCTTGAATCCGGTCGCTAAAGCGGACCACGAAAAAAGACCGAATTCAAATAAAAAGTGGACTACTCTCCTTTGAATATCCAAATGCCGGGCTATAGTAGAAGCGACTAATGCCGGAAAGCACGGCGGCGCCCTTTTTGGCAGCTGATGCGGATGACGGGGAAACACAAATGACGCCATCGAATGCAGCGATCTATCAGACCAGGACGTGCACACCGGAGTCGTTGCGCACGCTCGCGAGCTTTCTCGAATTGGCCCTCGACGAGGGAAAAAGCGTGGTCGTCATGCGGATCGGCAAGCAGGCGCGCAGCGTATATGTCGGAAATCCATCCGGTGCATTGGAGGATTTAACGGATTCCGGGGTCGTCGATGCTTTCCAGGCAGACGAAATGCTACTACTGACCTGCCTGGGCCTGAACCGGATAACCGCGGACGGTCAACACTACCGCTTTATACGGAGTGTGAGGTACATTGCCGATCGCCAGGTCGTCGTTTTTACGCCGATCTGAGTGGTGGAACCGAAATGAAAAAGACGAATCAGGAGGGAAGGAAAAGGAAGAAAGCTTCGAAGACCTGGTTGAAAACCCGAAAGCTTTTGTTATTTGAACGCTGCATCGGCGTCCGTATCGATGTATTGAAGCCAGGGATAGGTCAATAGACTGCCTTTCTTCCTTCATTCATGGCATAGTTCGACGATTACCACATAAGGAGCAATCAAATGCCTTCGTTAGAGCAAATCCAAGCAAAGCTTAAGAAGCTCCAGGAGCAAGCTGACGTTCTCATTGCCAGAAAAGCACAAGCCGCGGTCGATCAGATTCGCGAATTGATGCTCAAGCACGGTCTCACGACTGCCGATATCGAAGCACAGGCGAAGGCACGACGTGCCGCGCGAGGTCTGAATGGCAATGCGGGTACGGGTCGGGGAAGACCGGCTGGCGCGAGCAAAGCCGCCAAATCGGCAACGCCGGCGAAGTACCGCGACCATAAAACCGGCGCGACCTGGACGGGTCATGGCCGCGCGCCTGGCTGGATCGCCGGCGTGAAGGACCGCACGGTGTTCCTGATCGACGCTGCGAGCGAAAGCAAAGCCGCGGCGACTCCCGCCGCGAAGCGCGGCAAAGGTCAGCCGAAAGGTGCACAGCCGCCGAAGTACCTGGATCCGAAAACCGGTGCGACCTGGAGCGGCCGCGGTCCGGCGCCGGCATGGCTTGCCGCCGTCAAGGACCGCAGCAAATTCCTGATCGATGGCGCGACCGGGGCCGCCGCTCCGAAAGCGGCCAAAGCGGCGGCAAAGAGCGGCCAGCCGAAAGCAACCGCGAGTGCGGTAGGCAAGAAGACCACGGCGAAAAAAGCAGTGGCGAAAAAGGCAACGCGCAAGACGGCCGTGAAAAAGGCCGCAGCCAAAAAAGCGACCCCGGCAAGCCGGAAAGCCACGGTGAAGACAACCGCTGGCCGCAAAAACGCCGTGAAGACGGCAAGAAAAGCACCGGCGCGCAAGGCTGCTGCGAAGAGCGCGGCTGCGCCCGTCGCGGCAGCTCCGCAAGCGCCCGAGGCGCAACCGGCCGCGTAATAGCCGCGGAGTCGTGAAGTAGATGGTTAGCCCGTTCGATGCATCCCGGCAGGAAGATCAGATCTTCCTGCTGGACTCCGCTCCTCGTCCGGCGGCCGACGCCGCCGAACCATTCATCGTCGCCAGCGATCGTCGCGTGATCCTCACATATCCGATCGCGGAGTCGGACTTTGAACGGTTCGGGCCATTCGATGCCGACGACGATCCTTTTTGCGCGGTGTTGTTTGCCGACACCGTGTTTCATCGTCTTGGCCCGCCGGGTGATGACGATCTCGTCATTCATCCGCTCGCGGAGCAAGGTCTCACCGGCTGCTCGGTGCATGAAGTGGTCAATTCGTCGTTATGCGCGGAGCTTGCTGCCGTGGCGACCGGTTCCATGGCCATTGATCCCGGGGCACCCGCGCGGCGGCATTTCGTCATTACGTTTCAGGCTTCGACGTTCGAATGCGTGGCGTCGGACTATACGGTCATCGGCGTATTCGGCGCGGGCGAAATAGCAAGTCGCGAGGCATTCGCATTGGTCAGATAAAGCGTTGGAAGCCGGCAAGCAAGGCGCGGTCCCGGCCCGGGCACGCGCCGTGCACGACGTGAGGATAATGAAAGCCAGGTACGAGTCCGGCACTCTTCCGTCGAACGCGGGACGCGCATGTCGTGTCCCGCCGCCTGCCATCGAGGCCACGCATGCTGACTATTCCTATTACCGCGTTCGTCACGCTCGTGATCGTTCTCGTGATCGCCAATCTGTCGAGCGGCGAGAAGAAAATTGAACACAGGATCGAGCGGCTCTATAAGAGCGAAGATCCGCAATTCCTCCGCTCGATGGGTCTATTGCTCGGTCCGCCCGTGGGACCGGGTAATCGCTTCGAGATGCTCCTCAACGGCGACCAGATCTTTCCGTCGATGCTCGAAGGCATTCGCTCGGCGCGCAAAACCATCACGTTTGAAACGTTCATTTACTGGTCTGGGGAGATCGGCGAGCAGATAGCGCGTGCGCTTGCCGATAAGGCACGTGAAGGTGTCGCCGTGCATATACTGCTCGACTGGGTCGGTTCGTCGAAAATGGACCAGCGCTATCTGCAACTGCTGCGTGAGGCCGGCGCCGAAGTGGTCAAGTATCACAAGCCGCATTGGACCGGACTCGGTCGTATGAACGATCGCACGCACCGCAAACTATTGGTGATCGACGGCCGGATAGGTTTTACGGGCGGAGTCGGCATTGCGCCGGAGTGGACTGGCAATGCGCAGGACGAAAAGCATTGGCGCGATACGCATTTCCGCGTGACGGGTCCGGTGGTCGGTCATATGCAGGCCGTGTTCATGGACAACTGGATCAAGACCACCGGCTGCGTATTGCACGGTCCCGACTATTTCCCGCACATCGACGCCGAGCCGAAAGGAGAGGGTGAGGGTCTCGCGCATATGTTCAGCAGTTCGCCGTCGGGCGGCAGCGACGACATGCAGTTGATGTATCTGATGGCCATCACCGCCGCCACGCACAGTTTGCAGCTTGCGAGCGCGTACTTCGTGCCCGACAAGCTCACCATCAACGCGATCGTCGAAGCGGCGAAACGCGGCGTCAAAGTACAGATCGTTACGCCGGGCAAACGCATCGACACGCACACGGTGCGCGAAGCGTCACGTGCTTGCTGGGGCGATCTATTGAAGGCGGGTGTCGAAATCTACGAGTACCAGCCGACCATGTTCCATTGCAAGTTGCTGGTGGTCGACGAGTACCTGGTGTCGGTCGGTTCGACGAACTTCGACAGCCGCTCGTTCAAGTTGAACGACGAAGCGAACCTGAACATCTACGACCGCGATTTCGCCAGGCAGCAGACCTCCGTATTCGACGACGACATCGCGAAGTCGAAGCGCGTCACGCTGGAAGCATGGACGCGGCGCTCGCTCACCGAGAAGATCGTCGAAAAGTTCGTGCGGCTGCTGGACACGCAGCTTTGAAAAGCGCTGCGAACCTGTCGAAGCGCCGACGGATCAGTGAACGGCGCCGCACAGATACGCTTCGATGTCGAGGCGCGCGGCGACCGTGACGCTGATGTGTTCGACGGCAGCCGCCTCGACGAGGCGTGCTTTCGCTTGTTGATACGCAGTGGCAAAGCCACGCAATTGCTGGGTGGCCGGACGATCGTCGAGCCGGCGCCGCGTGAGCGCTTGCGCGATGCTGCGTTCGATCAACGCCAACTGGCTGTCGATATAGTCGATACACAACTCGCGGCAGCGCGCGGATGCCGCCGCGACGCTCAGCAGTGCCGGCACGAGCGAGATCGTCAGAAAGCCGCCCGCGGGAATGCGTGCGAGTGCGGCGGGCGAATCGAACAGGTCGGCGCGCAATGCGTCGAACACGGCTTGCGTCCAGATTGCGCGCTCCTGTTCGAGCGCGCGACGCCGCCGCGCGAGCGCATCCTGCGCATGCCGATCGGCAATGCGGCCCTCGTCGATCAGCAACGGCGCATCGTCGCGTTTGCCTTGCTGAATGCATGCGCTGCCGACATAGACGGCGCTATCGGCGCGTTGTGCCAGTACCAGGTGTTGCAGGCTGTCCGGTACGAGCGGGTCGAGCGGCACCACTTCGCAGGTCAGCGGCTTGCCTTGCAGATGAATCGCGCAGCGCCCGTCGTCGGCCAGAGCAGGGCAGCGCGCGAGCGACGCATAGTCGAAGCCCTGTGAGACGATGCTGAAGGTGTCGCCCGCGCGATACAGCAGCGTATCCGCGAGCGCCTCGAACTGCGCGCAGTCGGCTTCGTCGAGCACGGCTTCATGTCGGCCGACGCGCAGCCGTTCGCCGGCCCGCCTGCGCGCCACGCGTCCGATCGCGATGCAGCCGATGAACCGGTCAGGATGGCGAAACAGCTCCGCCAGCGTCATCGAGGGCGGACTGTTGCAGCATCGACCGCACGCGGAGCAGGAAAACGAAAACGTGTTCACCACGGCCGACGCACCGAGTCCTGATAACGCGTGAGAATGAAATGTGCGACGTCGTTCGAATGATAGGCGGAGACCAGTTGCGCGACCCATGCGACATCGCGATCGCTGTCGCGCACGGCCAACACGTTCGCATACGGCGAGCGCGCGTCTTCGAGACTGAGACCATCGCGAGCGGGGCGAAGACCTGAACGCGCCGCCGTGTCGCTGTCGATCACCGCGAACGCGACGCTGTTCAACGAGTCGTACAGATGCGTGCGCGGCACCCGGCGGATCTTCAGATGCAGCCGGTTGCTCGTGATGTCGGCGAGCGTCGCATGCAGGGCCGCGCTGTCGCGGAACGTCAGCAGCGTTTCATTTTGCAGAAGGATCAGCGCGCGTGCGGTGCCGGCGGGGTCGTCGGGGATCGCGATCGTAGCACCGCGTTGCAATTGCACGAGGTTCGTCAGCTTGCGCGAGTACAGCGCGAGCGGAAACGTGACGGTCGTGGCCACGCTCGTCAGTGCATAGCCATACAGTTTGCGCTGTGCGTCGAGGGTGGGTTCGTCTTCGCCGCTGGCGACGTCGATCTGTTTTGCGACGAGCGCTGCGTCGATCCGCGACGGCTGATCGAACACCACGACGTCGAGCGCCAGACCTCTCGTCGCGGCGACGCGGCGCACTTCGTTCATGATCTCCGCTTGCGCGCCCGAACTCACGCCGACTCTGATCGTCTGCGAGGCAGCAGGCGCGGGTTCAGGCAGCAAAGCGGTCAACACCGCGAACGCAAGCGCGGCAATCGTATATCGCTTCATGACGCATCCCTCGCCACGGTGCGAAAGCCGATATGCGAGGCCGGCAAATCGGCTTCCTGCTGCTCGCGCGACGCCGCGCGATACCTGACGCAATAGTCGCGCGAGCACAGGAACGAGCCGCCCTTGATGACCATCGGCGTATCGTGGCGACGGCTGAGCGGCGCCACGGCCGCGGTATCGCCGTTCGTATGCGACTGGTGCGCTCCCGTGTACACGTCCTTGGTCCATTCCCACGCATTGCCGATCATGTCGTAAAGCCTGAAGTCGTTCGCCGCATAACAGCCGACCGGTGAGAGGCCGACGTGACCGTCCTCGCCGGTGTTGAGCACCGGAAACACGCCTTGCCAGTAGTTCGCGCTCGGCTTGCCGTGCGCGTCGCGCGGCGCGGTGTCGAGGTCGGCACCTTCATGGCCGGCTTTGCCCGCGTATTCCCATTCGGCTTCGGTCGGCAGATCGCGGCCGAGCCAGTGTGCGTACGCGAGCGCATCGGCCTGCGTAACCATCGTCACCGGTTGATTCATCTTGCCGTCGAGAGTGCTGCCGGGGCCGCTCGGATGGTTCCACGCAGCGCCTTTGACCCAGCTCCACCACGCCAGATCGCGCGCGTTCATTTCTTCGCGCGTCGGCGTGTGAAACACGACCGCGCCGCCCTGGCGCTGCGCATCGCTGACGTAGCCGGTCGCGCGCACGAACGCGGCGAACTGCGCGTTCGTAACGTCGGTCTGGTCGATCCAGAAACTTGCGACGTGCGTCTTGCCGTCGCCGGCCGGGCGCTCGTCTTCGTAACCCAGCTTGCTGCCGAACACGAAGTCGCCGCCGTGCAGATGCACCATGCCTGCCCGTGAGTCGTCGCGCCAACGCGCCGGCAAGCCCGAGTAACGCTCGCATTGCTGTTCGGAGCCGAGCGCGGCGAGCGGACGCGAGCGGTTCAGCCTGTCGAATGCGCTGGATGGGCCACCGCCGAATACCGCCGCGCTCGCCGCACTAATGGAGGGCGCGGCAAACGCGGCGGCGAACGCAACCGCGGCGATCGCGGCGTATGCGCCATACAGCGCCACGCCGCCTTTGAGCTTGAATGAAAACGCCATCGTGTGCTCAGTAGTAACCGCGCGGACGCAACGGCTCGACGCCGCCGACGCTGGTCATATAGTTGTTCCACTGCTGCACGAGACCATCGATGATCGAAGGATTCTGCGTGGACACGTCCTGCGTTTCGCCGCGATCGGCGCTCATGTCGTACAGCTGCCAGTGACCGTCGACGGGGCCGAGCGGCGGTTCCGTCCACAATGCTTTCCAGCGGCCGTCGGCGCTGCGCAGATAACCGCGGCCGTACGCCTCATCGCCGAACGACGCGCTATGCACGGGCGCCGTGCTCTGATCCTCGAGCAGCGGCAGCAGCGATTGGCCGGTGATCGGATACACGTAGCGGTTGTTGTAGACCACCTTGCCCTTGTTCTGATCGACGCCGGTCAGCGTGTTGATCAGCGCGGGCGCGGCTGTGGTCGGTGGCGCAATTTGCGCGACCGCGAGGAAGGTCGCGGTGTTGTCCGTCACGTGAGTGAATTCACGCAGCGACGGCTTCTGCGCAGTCTGACCCGGCAAATGCACGATCAGCGGTGTCGACACGCCGCCTTCGCCCGAATAACCCTTGGTCAGGCGGAACGGCGTCGCGCTGACCTCAGCCCAACGCAAACCGTATTGCAGACGTTGGGCGTTCTGCTTACCGTTGTCGGTGCCGAGTTGCGAGTAGGTCGGATCGGTCGCGTTCGCGGTGTCGGTGGCGGTCGGGTCCGCGCCGGAATCGATCGGCCAGCCTTCCGCGCCGTTATCCGACTGGAACATGATGAACGTATTGTCGTATTCGCCGATGTCCTTCAGATGCTGGATCAACAGGCCAATGTTGTGGTCGAGATTCTCGACCATGCCCGCGTAGATTTCCATGTAGCGGGCCTGCGCCTTCTTCTCGGCCGGCGACAGGCTGTCCCACTTCTTGTTCACGTAACCGGGGCCGTAATCGGTGTAGCCCTGCGCGGCGCTGTGTACGGCGCTCACGTATTTGGCGTTCGCGGTGCCGTTGTTCGCTGTGGCCGGGCTCGCGGCCAGCGTCTCCGATGCACCGCCGTACGGCACGAAGTCCTGGGGAATGATGCCGAGCGCCTTCTGCCGGGCGATACGCGCATCGCGGATCGCGTCATAACCGGCATCGTATTTGCCGACGTAGTTGTGCAGATAAGGTTCGGGCACCTGTAGCGGCCAATGCGGGGACGTATAGGCCGCATATGCGAAGAACGGCTTGCCGTCGCCCTTGTTCGAATCGATATAGGAGATCAGGCGCTGCGTGTAGAAGTCGGTCGAATAGAACACGGCCGGGCTGCCGCCGGCGCCGCCCGGTTGTCCCGGCTGGCCCGGCTGCACGTACTTGCCGTCTTCGGTGTAGTTCTGCGAGCCGGCCAGTTCGTGCGCGAAGTGATTGGTCGCGGCGCCGCCGAGCAGCGCGTAGCTGTGCTCGAAACCCCATTGGTCCGGCGTCTGCCCGCTGCCCGTCGCGCTGCCGACGATGCCCGAGCCGATGTGCCACTTGCCGGCCATGTACGTGTGATACCCGCCGTCCTTCAGCAACTGCGCCACCGATAGCGCGCGGTCGTTCAGATAGCCTTCGTATCCCGGCAGGCCCTTGCGTTCGTCGGTCGGCACGCCCATCGTGCCTTCGCCGACCAGATGGTGATCGGTGCCCGAGATCAGCATCGAGCGCGTGATCGCGCAGACGGTGCCCGTGTGGTGATTCGTCAGGATACGGCCGCTTTGCACGAGCGCATCGAGATTGGGTGTGTTGATTTCGCCGCCGAACGCGTGGATGTCGGAGTAGCCGAGGTCGTCGGCCATGATGTACAGGATGTTCGGCCGCTTCTGCGCGACGACCGGTGTGGACGCGGGCGCGGCGCTCGACGCGGCGGAGGCCGTCGGCAGGTTGTCCTCGCCGCACGAGACGAGCGTGACGAGGCTCGCGACGGCGGCGCCGATCAGGCCGAGACGCAATGAAGGGCAATAGTTGGCACGGCGAAATCGAAGTGTTGTCATTGTTATTGCGGACCGTAAGGTAGGGCCGCTGATGGTAGCAATGACGTTACAAAGGCCAAACGAAGGAATTCTGCGTTGCTATCGACGTTTGTCTATATAGGTAGACGTGGGCGGGATCGAGGAAAACGCCGCCTTTTAGAGTATTAATTGCCCGGGTCCAGCACGGGCTTATCCGGGTCCGCCTGGGTGCGGTACGGCAACCGCGCGGCATGAGGATCGGTGATCGTGTTGTCGATTACGCGCTCGACGTCCGCCGTTTTCGCGAGTTCGCCGAGGAAAGCCTTCTTGTCGAAGCCCGGCGCGACGCAGCCTTCGACGTAAATGAAACGGCGTTGCAGCGTGAGCCACAGCGTCGATTGCTCGCGCCAGTGCGTCGCGACGTTCAGATTCGCAAGACGCCGTTGCACGCTCTCGGCGATTTCAGCGTCGTACAAATACGCGTTCGGCAAACGGCAACGGCCTTCGATCCAGCAGCTATTGCCGCGTTCGATGCGGTAATGGCTATCGTCGAGCCATTCCTTTTCGGTTTCGAACGGGCCGAGCGGTGTCGGGCAATCGGCGATCGCTTTGGAGATCTGCAGGAATGGATCGTGGCCGCGATTGACGCGCGCCGGTTCGCCATGAACCTGAGCCGTGGCCGCGCAGAGCATCAGGCTGGCGAGACTCAGTTCGAACACGCGTTTCATGCTGTGGTCGCTCCAGGTGTGGAGCGCTCATTATCGCGCGCCCGCGAAGCTCAACGCTTGCTGCGCCGATTCTCGACCGCGAACTTGATCAACTCGGCTTGTCCTTCGATATCGAGCTTGCGCTTCAGATTCAGCCGATGCGTCTCCACGGTTCGCACTGAAAGATCGGTGCGCTGCGCGATCTGCTTGCTCGACAGTCCCTCGGCAAGCGCGTCGAGAATGTCGCGTTCGCGCGGCGTCAAACGTTCGACCGGCGATTGCGTCGCCGACGCCTGGATCAGCCGCGCGCTCAACTCCGCGCTGAAGAACGTCTTGCCGTCGAGCACCGCGCCGATCGCCTGAATGATTTCGAGCGCCGGCGAATCCTTCAGCACGTAGCCGCTCGCGCCCGCGCGCACCGCTTGCGTCACGTATTCGAGGTTGTCGTGCATGGAAAGCATCAGCACGCGAATCGCCGGAAAACGCTCGTGAAAAAGGCCGGCCAACGCGATGCCGTTCATGCCGCTTTTCATGCCGACATCCATCAGCGCGAGATGCGGCGACTGACGTTCGGCCAGTGCGAGCGCTTCCTGCGCGTCGCCCGCTTCGCCGACCACTTCGAAATGACGCACGGCTTCGAGGCGTGCGCGCAAACCGTCGCGCACCAGCGGATGATCGTCGACGAGCAGCAGACGCGCGACGGAAGGAGAGGTCGTGTCGTTCATGAAGAGAGTTCCTGCAGGGGCGGGACCGTGACATGCATCGTCGGCAACGGCACGCGCGCGGCGACGACGGTGTGTCCCGCCTCCGAGTTCAACGATAGCGTGCCGCCGAGCGCTTCGAGCCGTTCGCGCATGTTGCGCAGGCCGACACCTTCGCGTCCGCCGACGAATGCTTCGGTCACATCGAAGCCGCGGCCGTTGTCGGAGATCGTCAGCGTGACCGCATCGCGCGAGACTTCGAGCGCCAGCGCCGCGCTCGAAGCCTGCGCGTGCCGCACGATGTTCGTCAGCGCTTCCTGGGCGATGCGAAACAGCACGGTGTTGACGGTATCGGGCAAGGTGGCCGCATGCGTGTGCGCGATCTGCGTGAAGCCGATCGCGATGCCGGACTCGTCGCCGAGTTCGCGCGTCAGCTGTTCGAGCGCGGCGGCGACGCCGAGATCGTCGAGCATCGACGGTCGCAGCGCATGAGATATGCGCCGGACTTCGCGCAGCGTATCGCCAAGCCGCGTGAGTCCGGTGGACAACGCGGCCTCGGCGGCGGGCACGCGCGCGTCGCCGCGTTCGAGCCGCGCGAGCGCCGATTCGAGCAGCAGCTTCACGGACACCATCATCTGGCTGATGCCGTCGTGCAATTCGCGCGACAGGCGCGCGCGCTCGTTTTCCTGCGACTCGACGACCTGCTGCGCGAGCCGCTTCAGCTTCGCGTCGGCGCTGCGATATTCGGTTACGTTCAGCACCAGCGCGCACAGCGCGATGACCGCGAGGCCGGCCACCGCGATCGCGTCGATCCATTGCATCGTGCGATCGATATTGGCCGCGGCCTCGGCGTCGATATGCGCGAGCGCCGTGTCGACGTCGTCGAGATAGATGCCGGTGCCGAGCATCCAGCCCCAGCGCTCGAGCGGCACCACGTAGCCGAGTTTCGACTCCTCCTTGCCGGTCGACGGCCGATGCCACAGATAGCGCACGTAGCCGCCGCCGCGCGCGGCCGCGGCGAGCAGTTGCTGGATCGTCGGCGTGCCCTGGCTATCGCGCAACGACCACAGGTCCCGACCCACCAGATCCGGCTCACGCGGATGCATCAGCGTGCGGCCGTGCATGTCGTAGACGAAGAAGTAGCCGTCCTCGCCGAAATTCATCTTCTCCAACACCGCGAGCGCGCGCGTGCGCAGCAGCGCGTCGTCGCGCGCGTTGTCGCCGCCGGCTTCGTAGAGCGGCGCGATCGCGGTGGTCGCGAGTTCGACGTAGTGCTTGAGCTCGACCTCCTTGCTGGCCATGTAGGCGGCCTGGGTGGTCGCGTGCTGCCGCTCGGCGAGCGCCGTCGCTTCGCGGCGCACGCCCGTCTCGATGCTGGCGATTGCCACCAGAAAGGGCACGATCGCGAGCAGCACAATCTTCGCTTTGAGTTTCATCGTTGAAAGAGCCAGTCAACGGGCTACGTAATATTACGTAGACGGCGTACGTAGTTGCGCGCTTGTGAGGAAGCGCGTGAAGGCGAATACTACATGCCCGTCGCATACCGCGCTGCGTGAGGCCTGGCGGGCGAATGTGCGACGTTCCCCGATTTCCCGCCTGACCTCAGGCAACCGGGCATCCGCGCGTCGGGCCACGAGCCATCGCGCGTGCTGTCGATAATACTCAGGAGACGTTCGTGGAGACCTCCCCCTCGGCCGGCCGTTCATGGCTCTGGCTCATTTTGCTGATCCCTTATATCGCGCTGCTGTGGCTGCCGTTCTATAACGACACGCATCCGTCGCTCGCGGGCTTTCCGTTCTTCTACTGGTATCAGTTTCTGTGGGTGCCGTTGACCTCGCTGCTGATTTACATCGTGTATCGAGGTCTCAAATGAGCGATATGAATCCTGTGAACCCGGTGGCGATGACGGTTTTCATCGCGTTCTTCGTGCTCGTCACGGTGATCGGCTTTTTTGCCGCGCGGTGGAAACGCGGCGATCTGACCCAGTTGCACGAGTGGGGTCTCGGCGGCCGGCAGTTCGGCACGGTGATTTCGTGGTTCCTCGTAGGCGGCGATTTCTACACTGCCTATACGGTGATCGCGGTCCCGGCGCTGGTCTATTCGGTGGGTGCGTATGGCTTCTTCGCGCTGCCGTACACGATCATCGTTTATCCGTTCGTGTTCGCGGTGATGCCGAAGCTGTGGAAGGTTGCGCATGCGAAGAACCACATCACCGCGGCCGACTACGTGCACGGCGAGTTCGGCGGCAAGTGGTTTCCGGCGGCCATCGCGCTGACCGGCATCGTCGCGACGATGCCGTATATCGCGCTGCAGCTGGTCGGTATGCAGGTGGTGATCAAGGGGCTCGGCGTCAGCGGCGAATTGCCGTTGATCGTCGCGTTCGTGATCCTCGCGCTCTATACGTATGCGAGCGGCCTGCGCGCGCCGGCGATGATCGCGTTCGTCAAGGACATCATGATCTATATCGTCGTGATCGCGGCGGTATGGCTGATTCCGGTGAAGCTGGGCGGCTATGGGCATGTGTTCGAACTGGCCGATGCCCACTTCCAGGCGAAGGGCGGCGCGACCGGCATCCTGCTGAAGCCGAATCAGTACACCGCGTTTGCATCGCTCGCGCTCGGCTCGGCGCTCGCCGCGTTCATGTACCCGCATACGATGACGGCGGTGCTGTCGTCGGCGTCGGCGAAGACGGTGCGCAAGAACGCGATCTTCCTGCCCGCCTACACGGTGCTGCTCGGCCTGATCGCGCTGCTCGGCTATATGGCGATCGCCGCGGGCGTGAACGTGAAGTCGGCCAGCGACGTGGTGCCGACCCTGTTCGGCACGCTGTTCCCGTCGTGGTTCGTCGGTTTTGCTGCCGCCGCGATTGCGATCAGCGCGCTGGTGCCGGCCGCGATCATGTCGATCGGCGCGGCGAATCTGTTCACGCGTAATCTGTGGCGTCCGCTGGTGTCGCCGAACATCTCGCCCGAAGCCGAGGCGGCCAACGCGAAGATCGTGTCGCTGGTCGTCAAGTTCGGCGCGCTGCTGTTCATCGTGTTCCTGCCGACGCAGTACGCGATCGATCTGCAACTGCTCGGCGGCGTGTGGATTCTGCAGATTTTCCCGGCCATCGTGTTCACGCTGTACACGCGCCGTCTGAACACGACGGGTCTGTTCCTCGGCTGGCTCGTCGGTATCGTGCTCGGCACGGGCCTCGCGATTTCGCAAGGGCTCAAGCCGGTGTACGGGCTGCATTTCGGCCACGAGAACTATCCGCTGTATATCGGCATGATCGCGCTGGTCGCGAATATCGTCGTGAGCTTCGCGGTGTCGGCAGTGTCGCCGCGACGGGCTGCCGTGACGGCCTGATCGAGGTTTGTCCGGCTCGATGAAGAACGCCGCGGGCCCTTGGCCCGCGGCTTTTTTTTATTGGATCGACAGCTTGTGGCTTTGCGTCGATCAGGCATCGGCCCAGCGACGTAGCAGATTGTGATAGATACCAGTGAGGCTCACGACGGTCGCGTCGTTCGACCCTCGTTCGGCCGCAAGCGTCTGCACGTCGTTGTCGAGCTGAAAAAGCGTCGCGCGCTGAGCGTCGTCGCGCACCATGCTCTGGATCCAGAAGAACGATGCGACACGCACGCCGCGCGTGACCGGGCTCACGTGATGCAGGCTCGAAGCGGGGTAGAGCACCATGTCGCCGGCCGGCAGTTTCGCGCGATGCACGCCGTAGGTGTCCTCGATGCAAAGCTCGCCGCCGTCGTAGGTGTCGGGCTCGGCCAGGAACAGCGTCGCCGACAGGTCGCTGCGGATGCGGAAGTCCGTACCGCGCAGCTGGCGGATCGCATTGTCCACGTGCGTGCCGAAGCCGTCGCCGCCTGTATAGCGATTGAAGAGCGGCGGGAAGACTTTCAGCGGCAACGCGGCCGTAAAGAAGCGCGCATTGCGGCCGAGTGCGTCCTGAATCGCATCGCCGATCGCGCGCGCGGCAGGCGAGCCTTCGGGCAGCTGCTGGTTGCGCTTGGCTTGCGCCGATTGCCGGCCGGAAGTCGCGTTGCCGTCGATCCATTGCGCCGTGTCGAGCATTTCGCGGCATTGCGCGACCTGCTGTTTGCTGAGTATGGCTGGCAGATGCAGCATCATGTGTGCGGCTCCTGCGTCAGATTCGGCGTGGCGCTGGTCAGCGTGTTGGCGGTGAGGGTCCGTTCAAGCGTGCGGAAAGCGCTGACCGGGGAAGCGGCCAGCCAGCCCCGCATCTTCACGACAAACGCGGCAGTGGCAGTGCGCGGCACACGCTGCAACCATTGCAACGCTTCGGCGATTTCGCCACGTTCCGCTAGCAGCCGCGCATAGTTGAACTGCCCGCGAAAGTCGCCGCCTTGCGCGGAGCGTCGATAGTAGTCGAGCGCGAGATCAGCATCGGCATCGACAGTCCACCCATCCTCGTAAAAGCTGCCGACGAAGTTCAGCGACTTCGCGTGCCCGAGTTCAGCGGCGCGCCGGAACCACCGCAATGCCCGCACGCGATCGCATTCGATGCCATGACCGAGCGCCAACGCCGATGCATAGTTGTACATGCCCCAGTCGAGGCCGGCCCGCGCGGCGAGCCGATACCAGTACACGGCAACCGGCGCGCACGCGGCCGTACCCCAGCCATGTTCGTAGCAGCGGCCGAGCATGTTCATCGCCATCGGATGATCGCGGCGTGCCGCGTGCCGGAACCAGACGAACGCTTCGTCGACGTCGCGCTCGACGCCGTGACCGTCGAGCAGGTACTGACCGTAGACGGCCTGCGCCTCGACGATGCCGTTGCGCGCGGCCGCCGCGACCCACGCGGCCGCACGATCGGGTGGTCCCGCGAGGATCGCGGCGAGTTCATCGCGCGACACGCTCGCGAGCGCACGCACCGTGACGTCGTTGATCGCACGCGACATCAGTAGTGTGCGTTCAGCGTCAGGAACGCGGAGCGGCCCGGGGCGATCGACGCATAGTGCGCCGCGTACGCCTGGTCGTAGTACGTGCGGTTGAACATGTTCTGCACGTTCAGTTGCAGATCGACGTGCTTGTTCACGCGATAGGTCGCCATGCCGTCGAAGCGCCAGTACGACGGCACCGCCCGCAGATTCGCGGTATCGCCATACACCTGCGACATATAGAATGCGCCGCCGCCGATCGTGAACTTCGGCAGCACTTCGTAGTTGGTCCACAGGCTGATGCTGTTCTTCGGCGTGTTCGGGAACTGATGGCCGTTGTCCGACGTGGTTTTGCCGTTGTCGCGCAACTCGCTCTTCAGATACGTATAGCCGCCGAACACTTGCCACTTGCTGGTCAGCTGACCGGCCACGCCGAACTCGAAGCCCTGCACGCGCTTGTTGCCGACCATTGCATAGCTGTTGTCCGGCAGCGTCACGCGCGCATTGGTCGTGTCGATCTGGAACAGCGCGCCGGTCAGCGACAGCTTGTTGTCGAGTACGTTCCACTTGCTGCCGAATTCGATGCTACGGTTCTTTTCCGGCGACAACTGCGCCGCGTTCTGACCGATGCCGCCACGGCCCGGCGTCAGCGACTGCGTTTCGCTGCCCTGGCCGAGCAGCGCGCCGGCCGGCGTCGACGACGTCGCGATCGACGCATAGATGCTGCCGTTCGACGCCGGCTTGAACACGAGGCCGAACTGGTAGTTGAAAAGCGTGTCGTCGCGCGACACACGCGTCGCGCCGTTGGCGACGGTGTTGCGCAGATCGGTCGAGTAATCGTCGACGCGCAGTCCGACGTTGGCCTGCCAGCGTTTCGTGAATTCGATCGTATCGAACGCGTAGATCGATTTGGTGGTGGTGCGTTGCTCGCTGGGATCGTTGGTTTGCCTGACCGAGCCGGCCCACGGATCGTTCGGATTCGGTGTCCACAGACTCGTGCAGTTATAGCCCGATGCCGCGCCGATGCCATTGGTCCGGCAGATCGCGCCGGTCGCGGCCGCCACCGTGTACGAATCGTTGACGCTGGTTTCGCGCGACAACTCGATGCCGGTCGTAAAGCTGTGCTTCAGGAAGCCAGTCTTGAACTCGCCGAACAGTTCGGTCTGGTTCGCGAGGCTGTACACGTCGCTCGCGCGCGTATTCGCTCGGCGCCACACCATGCCGTTGACGACGTTGCCTTGACTGTCATCGGGCTGGGTCCAGATGTAGTCCTGAGTCGACTTCGTATAACGCGTCGTGTTGCGGATCGTCAGATCGCTGTTGATGTCGTGCTCGATGCGCACGGTGCCGATATCCGAACTCGTGTTGCGGAAGTCGCGGTCGATCAGACCGTAGAAGTTGTGGCGATCCACCGGCGCCGGGTAGATCGTGCTCACGTTCGCCGGCTTGTTGGTCGTCGTGTAGTAGTACGGAATGCCGCTGTCGGGCAGGTCGTCGGTGGTGAGATGGTAATAGCTTGCGCTCACGCGGGTCGGGGTGCCGAGACCGTACGTGAACGATGGCGCGATGCCCCAGCGTTCGTTGTTGACCGCGTCGCGGCCGGCCACGTCGTTGTTGTGGCTCATCACGTTCAGGCGGAATGCCGCGTGGTCGGCCATCTGCCAGTTGCCGTCCGCGGTGAAGCGGCGATAGCGGTCGGTGCCGAGGCCGACGCTGCCGTCGGCGGTGGTGCCCAGATGCGGCGTCTTCGTGATCAGGTTGATGCTGCCGCCCGCGCCGCCGCGGCCGCCGTACGCGCCGTCCGAACCCTTCGTCACTTCGATGCTGTCGATGTTGAACACTTCGCGCGTGGTGGCGCCGACATCGCGCATGCCGTCGACGAACGTGCTGCCCTGCGCGTCGTAGCCGCGAATGAACGGCCGGTCGCCGAGCGGGTTGCCCCCTTCGCCGGCGCCGAACGTGATGCCGGGCACGGTGCGCAGCGCTTCGGTCAGCGTCGATGCGCCGGTGCTGCGAATCAGTTCCTCGGGAATCACGGTGACCGACTTCGGCGTATCGACGAGCGGCGCGGTGAATTTGACCGACGCGGAGTGATCGGTCTTGAAGCCATCGTCCGACTGGCCTTGCACGGAAATCGGCGCGAGCTGGCCCTCGCGCTCGGGCGGCGCGGCGGCCGTGGTGCCCTGCGCGAGGGCGGGGCCGGCGGCCAGTACGCCGCATAGTGTCGTGCTGATTTTGCCGAGCTTCGGATCGTCGGACCGCAACTTCATGTTCATCCCCGTCGAGTTCGGGAAGCCGGGACGGATGTTCGTTTCCTTACCCAAGCATTCCATGTTTATTACAAAGTGTTTGCGGTTCGGATTGTATGCAAACACTCCGTAATTGAGAAGCGTTCTCAATAGGAATTTTGGCGCGAGTCACTCTGGGTGATGTGTGAGGAGGAGGGATTGAGTGTGCGATGCGCGACAATTGCGCGATGAAGAGTGCTACTTATAGGATAAACAACGTTTTGCCTGTGAGCGGAGAGATAGGCTCACTGGGTATCGCAAGCACGGATTTCGACAACCGGCGCCGGTGTCTGTGGCGCCGAATCCGGCTAAAACCGCTCGACCCGAAACGGCCGCGGATCGACCAAGGTCTGCTCGCCGGTCATCATCTCGGCGATCAGTCGCCCGGTTACTGGTCCGAGCGTCAAACCGTGATGCGCATGGCCGAACGCGAACCACAGTCCCTGATGTTTCGTCGCCGGCCCGATGATCGGCATCATGTCCGGCGTGCATGGGCGGCGTCCCATCCACGGTTCGGCGTCCAATCGCTCGCCGAGCGGAAACAGCGTGCGTGCGATCGGCTCGACCGCGTCGAGTTGCACCGGCGTCTTGGCGGCCTCGGGCCGCGCGATTTCGGCGCCCGTGGTCAAACGGATGCCGCGCGTCATCGGCGCGAGCACATAGCCGTGCTCGACATCGAGAATCGGATGATTGAGCCGCGCGCTTCGGCGCGGCGCGTAGTGCATGTGATAGCCGCGCTTGACCGCGAGCGGCAGCCGGTACCCGAGCCGCGCGCTCGCGCGATCCGACCACGGTCCGAGTGCGATCACCACCGACGCGGCGGTGATCGCCCCGTCCTGCGTATCGACCTGCCAGCCTTCGCGCAGCGTATCGGCATCGCCGATGAAGAGCCGTCCGCCGAGCGCTTCGAAGTACCGCGCGTACGCAGTGACGAGCGCGTTCGGATCGCTGACCGAATCGGATTGCGGATAGCGCAGCCCGCCTTGCAGGCGCTTGTCGAGATCGGGTTCGAGCTGTTGCAGACGCGGCGCGTCGAGCGTTTCGAACTCGACGCCGTACTCGCGATGCCACCGTTCGGCGAGCGTGGATTCGGCGTCGCGCGCGGCGGCGTGACGAAACACCTTGATCCAGCCGATCGGCCGCAGCAGCGCGCTCGCACCGGCGTCGGCGGCAAGCGCACGATGTTCGCTGACGCAATGCTCGATCAGCGTCGCGTACGACTTCGCGATTTCCGCGTGCGTCGCCGGATGCGAGTTGCGCCAGTAGCGCCACAGAAACGGCGCGACCTGGAGCATCGCGTCGGCGTGATAGCGCACATCGGGCGACTGGTTGCGCGCGTAGCGCAGCAGGGTGCCGAGCCCGCGCGGAAACGCGTACGGATAGACGCCTTCGCGCTGGATCAGCCCGGCGTTGCCGAACGACGTCTCGTTGCCCGGCTGCTTACGGTCGATCAGCGCAACCGCGCGCCCGCGCTTCTGCAGATGCACGGCGACGCACACCCCGACGATGCCGGCGCCGAGCACCACGGTATCGAATTTCATGCTCCCTGTCCGCCTTGCGTGTGTTCTGTGTGTTGTCGACGCTGCGCCGTGTTCAAGCTCGCGGCGAGGCGCCAGCTTTCATCTTATACAGGGATAGGCCCGCTTCGCTACCGGCAAAAAACCGCGCTCGGGAAAACGCGCGAAGACCAGCTCCGATCGGGCGAAACCTTGTCTTTCGACGCACGATCGAGCGGGCGACTTCGGACTCACCTGCGTCAGCGTGTAAACTGCTGACTTTTTTGCGTCCGGTGGTATGTTGCAAGCCCCTCAGCGCAGCGCCCTCAGCGGGCCCGCGCTCGTTCGCTTACTGGCCCGTCTCGGCGAGGCCGACGTCGCCGAAGCGCGCCAATCGCTTGCGGATCGGCTGAGCCAGTGGCTCGGCTGGACCGACGCGATCGCGTTGTCGTCGGCGCTGGATGGCAAGCCGCCGGCCGTCGCTGGTGGCGCGCGCGCGTTCGGTCGTGCGGAAGAGGAAGAGTGCACGCGCGTGCGCCGCTCGCTGGTGAGCGCAATCGCCAGCGATAGCGTGCTCGCCGGCTCACGGCGGCGTGGCCCGTCGCCGTCGTCAGTCCGGATCTCGGCGCCGCGCGTGGCCGTCGACACGCAGACCGACTACGCGGTGTTCCGACAGCGCTATCTCGCGCTCCAGCAGTCGATGGAAACGGCGATCGGCACGTTGCGCGGCCGGCTGCGCGCGCTGCTGGCGACGCAGGCACCGGCGCTCGCGCGGCTCGCGGTCGTCGATGCGGTGATGGAGCGTGCACTTGGCGAGCGCGAGCGGACTTTGCTCGGCGCGGTGCCCGGCCTGCTCGGCGGCCACTACGAGCGCTTGCGCGAGGGTGAGAAGCGCAGGGCGGCGCAAGCGGAGGCCGAGGCTGCCGCCGCTGCCGAAACCATGCGGCAGCAGTCGGCCGAAGTTGAAGTCGAAGCCGAGGCCGGCGCTCAAGCCACGCCGCCGGAGTCAGCCCTGGCTCACGTCAACGCAAGCGCCGCGGCCGCGCGACTCGCCAAGGCCATGGATGCCAACAACGCTGCCGCGCCGCTCGCGTCCGACGCGTGGCTCGACGCCTTCCGCAAGGACATGCAGAGCGTTTTGCTGGCCGAGCTGGATGTTCGTTTTCAACCGGTCGAAGGGCTGCTCGCAGCTCTTCGCGCCTGCTAACTGGGACCCCATGTCCAGATATCGTATCGATCTCGTCGTATTTCTCGCGGGGCTCGCCGCGGCGTGCTGGATCGCCGTCGGTTATGCCGTCTCCAATCCGCTCGCGCTGGCCGTCACGCTACTGATCGGCGTCTTCTATGTGCTGGGCGCGCTCGAACTTCGCCGCTACAGCCAGGCGACCGCCTCGCTGACCGGCGCGCTCGCCGCGCTGTCCGGACCACCGGCGAGCCTTGCCGCGTTTCTCGAACCCGTCCATCCGAGTCTGCGCAATAGCGTGCGGCTGCGCGTCGAAGGCGAGCGCGTCGGCTTGCCGGGACCCGCGCTGACGCCGTATCTGGTTGGTTTGCTGGTGCTGCTCGGCATGCTCGGCACGCTGCTCGGCATGGTGATGACGCTGCGCGGCACCGGCCTCGCGCTGGAGAGCGCGAGCGACCTGCAGGCGATCCGCGCGTCGCTGGCCGCGCCGGTCAAGGGGCTGGGCTTCGCGTTCGGCACGTCGATCGCGGGTGTCGCGACGTCGGCGATGCTCGGGCTGCTGTCCGCGCTGTGCCGCCGCGAGCGGCTCGAAGCGGCGCAACAGCTCGACGTGAAGATCGCGACGACTTTGCGGGTCTATTCCCAGAGCCATCAGCGCGACGAAAGCTTCCGGTTGCTGCAGCGCCAGGCCGAAGCGACGCCGCTGCTGGTCGAACGTCTGCAGACGATGATGAGCGCGCTCGAACAGCAGAGCGCCGCGTCGAACGAGCGGCAGATCGCGAGCCTCGACGCTTTTCACGGCCGCACCGAAGCCGCTTATCTGCGTCTGGCCGATGTGATCGAGCAGTCGCTGAAGGACAGCGTGGCCGGCAGCGCGCAGGCCGCGGGCAGAGCTCTGCAGCCGGTCGTCGAAGCGACGATGGCCGGCCTCTCGCGCGAAACCGCCGCGTTGCACGACGTGGTGACCCAAGCGGTGCAGCGCCAGCTCGACGGCATGTCGAGCGGCTTCGCGGCGACCAGTGCGAACGTCGCCGAGATTTGCAACGACGCGCTGGCCGGACATCGGCAGGCAAGCGACGAGCTGGCCGTGCAGCAGCGTGCTTCGGTCGAACGCGTCGCCGAAGCGTTCGAACAGCGCTCGGCCGCGTTGCTGGACGGCGTGTCCGCGCGGCTCGAAGCGACGGCGAGCGGCATGTCGCAGGCCTGGGGCGCCGCGTTGGCGCAGCAGCAGAGCGCGGGCGACAAACTCGCCGCCAACAACGAACAGGCGTTGGCGCGCGCCGCCGCGACCTTCGAACAGCATGCCGCGGCGTTGCTGAGCGCGGTCGGTAGCTCGCATACGAACTTGCAGACGGAACTGACCGAGCGCGACGAGCAGCGTTTGGGCGCATGGGCCGAGGCGCTCGACGCGATGGGCGCGAAGCTCAGCGAACAATGGCAGCAAACGGGTTCGCAGGCCGCCAGCCATCAGCAGCAAATCTGCGACGCACTCGCGCAAACCGCACGCGACATCTCCGCGCAGACGCAAACGCATGCCAGCGCGACGATCGCCGAGATCGATCGACTGGTGCAAGCCGCGGCCGAAGCACCGAAGGCGGCGGCAAACCTGCAAGCCGAACTCGCCGCGCGCGACGAGCAGCGCTTCGCCGCGTGGACCGAAACGCTCGGTTCGATGACAGCAAAGCTCAACGAACAATGGCAGCAAACGGGTTCACAGGCCGCCAGCCATCAGCAGCAAATCTGCGACGCACTCGCGCAAACCGCACGCGATATGTCGGCGCAGGCGCAAACGCATGCCAGCGCGACGATCACCGAGATCGATCGACTGGTGCAAGCCGCGGCTGAAGCACCGAAGGCGGCAGCGAACCTGCAAGCCGAACTCGCCGCGCGCGACGAACAGCGCTTTGCCGCGTGGACCGAAACGCTTGGTTCGATGACAGCAAAGCTCAACGAACAATGGCAGCAAACGGGTTCGCAGGCCGCCAGCCATCAGCAGCAAATCTGCGACGCACTCGCGCAAACCGCACGCGATATCTCGGCGCAGACGCAAACGCATGCCAGCGCGACGATCACCGAAATCGATCGACTGGTGCAAGCCGCGGCTGAAGCACCGAAGGCGGCGGCAAACCTGCAAGCCGAACTCGCCGCGCGCGACGAGCAGCGCTTCGTCGCATGGACCGAAGCGCTCGGTTCGATGACCGCGAAGCTCAACGAACAATGGCAGCAAACGGGTTCGCAAACGGCGACCCGTCAGCAGCAAATCTGCGACGCGCTCGCGCAAACCGCACGCGATATCTCCGCGCAGACGCAAACGCATGCCAACGCGACGATCGCCGAGATCGAGCGGCTCGTGCAGGCGGCCTCGGAAGCGCCGAAGGTTGCTGCCGAAGTCGTCGCGGAACTGCGCCAGAAGCTCTCCGACAGCATGGTCCGCGACACCGCGATGCTGGACGAGCGCAGTCGTCTGCTCGCCACGCTGGAAACGCTGCTCGACGCGGTCAATCACGCGTCGACCGAACAGCGAACGGCCGTCGATGGCTTGGTTTCGACGTCGGCGGATCTGCTCGAACGGGTTGGTAATCGCTTCACCGAGCACCTCGAGCACGAGACCGGCAAGCTCGGCACGGTCGCCGCGCAGGTCACCGGCAGCGCGGTCGAAGTCGCGAGCCTCGGGGAAGCATTCGGTGCGGCCGTGCGCATGTTCGGCGAAGCGAACGACAAGCTCGTCGCGCATCTCGAACGCATCGAAACAGCGCTCGATAAATCGCTTGCACGCAGCGACGAACAGCTCGCCTACTACGTCGCGCAGGCGCGCGACGTAGTCGACCTCAGCGTGATGTCGCAGAAGCAGATCGTCGAAGACCTGCAGTTGCTGGCCGCGCAGCGCGCGACCGCCGGAGCCGACGCGGTATGAGCGAGGACATCGACGGCGGCGTGGAAACTGCCGCGCCGATCTGGGCCGCGTTCGGCGATCTGATGTCGGTGCTGGTCGGCGCGTTCGTGCTGATTCTGGTCAGCGTGATCGGCGTGCAGCTCGAACTGTCGAGCAAGCTCGAGCAGGAGGTCAAGCAGCGCCAGGCCGAAACGCAGCGCCGCAAGACGCTCGAGCAGGCGCTCGCGGGACCGCTCGCGGCGGGGCGCGTGACGCTCGTCAATGGCCGCATCGGCATTAGCGGCAACGTGCTGTTCGCGCTGAATTCGGCCCAACTGCAGCCCGAGGGCCGCGCGCTGCTGAAGAGTCTCGCCGGGCCGCTGTCCGCGTATCTGCGCGCGAGCGACCAGATCCTGATGGTCAGCGGCTTCACCGACGATCAACGCCTGCGCGAAGGCAACCGACGCTTCGCCGATAACTGGGAGCTGTCGGCGCAGCGCGCGTTGACGGTCACGCGCACACTGATCGACGAGGGCGTGCCGGCGTCGTCGGTGTTTGCGGCGGCGTTCGGCTCCGAGCAGCCGGTCAGTCCGAATTCCGACGAACCCGGCCGCGCGAAAAACCGCCGCGTCGAAATCGCGCCGGTGCCGCGTCCGTCGAGTGCGGCGGCAGCGGAGAAGTCCGGTGCTTGAGAACGCGCGTGACGCAGACACCATGATCGACGACGCCATCCAGGCGGCTCGCGCGACGCTCGATGCATGGCGCGCGAGTGGGGCGGATCGGTTCGATCCGATGCGCTTTCATCTGCTCGACGCGCTTGCGCGGCGCGCCGCGCAGCACAGCGGCGAGACGCGTCGGGTGCTCGGGCAACGATTGTCAGGACTGTTGACCGAATATGCGGACGTGGTCGAGCGTGCGGCTGCGGCCGGGAGCGCGTCGCAAGCTGCCTCCGACCAAACCAACCAAGCCGGCGACGCCACGCTCGCGGCGCTGATCGAACACCTCGCCCGCCACCGCGCGCGCGCCGATGCTCCGCACGCCGCCTATCCCGAACTGCCTGCGCTCGACTACTTCCGCGAAGTCTGGTCCAAAGTCCGCACCGAAAAGCAGCTCCGCCAGTCGCTCGCACAGGTGCCCGGCAGCAACGCGGGGCCGCTGAATTCGAGCAGCCTCGTGCATCGTGCGCTGTCGTTGATGCGCGAGCTGTCGCCGGGGTATCTGAAGCAGTTTCTGTCCTATGTCGATACGCTGTCGTGGCTCGAGCAGATGAACGGCGGCGCGCCGCTCGAGAAGGAAGCGCCGCGCGCCGCGACGACCGGCAAGGGCGCTCGCAAGAAGGCGCGCTAACGCGCTAGCGGCGGCTGGCAGTTGCCTGCACCCCGGCGCCGAAGTGTTCAGTCGAAATCGAACACATCGAAAATCGAACGCTTCTTTCTGTACCCGCGATGCTCATCGCGACCTTCCTCGTAACGTTGCCGCTCGCTCACAACGGCACGCTCGCCGCGCCGCGAGCCGTCGCCGTCATCCTGCGCAATCAGCTTGTCCAGCTCGCCGCGATCGAGCCATACGCCCCGGCAGTCGGGGCAGTAGTCGATTTCGATCGAGCGGCGCTCGGTCATCAGCAGATCGGTCGTTTTGCAGACTGGGCATTTCATAGCGGCATCACTCCTCGTTGCTTGCCAGACGTTTGGTTTTCGCGCGCCGCGCGAGCATGTTCATCGACTCGACGAACGCGGAGAACGCCATCGCCGCATAGATATAGGCCTTCGGCACGTGCGTGCCGAAACCATCGGCGATCAGTGTCATGCCGATCACGAGCAGGAAGCTCAGCGCCAGCATCACGATGGTCGGATTGCGATCGATGAAGCGCGCGAGCGGCTGCGCCGCGAACAGCATCACCAGGATCGACACGATCACCGCGGCGAACATGATCGGCAGATGCTCGGTCATGCCGACCGCGGTGATGATGCTGTCGACCGAAAACACGATGTCGAGCACGATGATCTGGCCGATCGCGGCCGCCACGGTCAGCTGCACGGTCGAGCTGGTTTTCCCGGCGCTTTCGTCATCGGGGATCAGGTGCTGACGGATTTCGCTGGTCGCCTTCCACACGAGGAACAGGCCGCCGGCGACGAGGATCAGATCGCGCCACGAAAAGCCATGATCGAACAGTGTGAACGCGACCGCGGTCAGCTTCGCGATCCACGCGACGGTGCTGAGCAGAAGCAGCCGCATCACCAGCGCGAGCAGCAGCCCGATGCGCTGCGTGCGCGCGCGTTGCGCTTCCGGCAGGCGGTTGCTGAGGATCGAAATGAAGATCAGGTTATCGATGCCGAGTACGATCTCCATCACGATCAGCGTGACGAGCGCGGCCCAGGCGGCGGGATCGGCTGCGAGTGCGAACAGGGAGTCCATGGGGGGCAACCAGGTGCGCCGCGAGCGGCGGAACAGCCATCATGGGCCTGTTCGCGGTTCGAATAAACCAGTGATAACCTGAACGACGTTTCGATTTCTTCGAAGTATCGGCCCTGTATGCTCAACTATCGTCACCTGTACTACTTCTGGATCGTCGTGAAGGAGGGCGGCTTCGCGCGCGCGGCCGGCCGGCTCGACATGGCCGTGCAGACCATCAGCGCGCAGGTGCGCGAACTCGAGAAAGCGCTCGGGCGCCAGCTGTTGAAGCCGGCCGGGCGCGGCGTCACGATGACCGAGGCCGGCGAGCAGGCGTTCGATCGCGCGGAGCAGATCTTCCAGCTGGGCGAGTCGTTGCTCGACGAGATGCGCGAAGGGAGCGGCGCGGACGCGGTGCGGCTCGCGGTCGGACTGTCGGATGGGATTTCGAAACTCGCCGCCCATGCGTTGCTCGCGCCGGTGCTGGCCACGCCGTCGCTCAGGCTGCTGTGTCACGAGGGCGAGCCCGCGCAGCTGTTGTCGGAGCTCGCGCTGCATCGGCTCGATCTGGTGCTCGCCTGTCAGCCGGCACCGCACGGCGCGGACCTGCGCGTGCTGAGCCAGCGCGTGGCTGGCTCGCCGGTCGACTGGTACGGGCCCGCGCAGATCGTCCGCAAAGCGGCCCGCGACGGCTTTCCGCACGGTCTCGCGGAGCTGCCCGTGCTGCTGCCGACCCGCCACGGCGCACTTCGCGCGCGGCTCGACCGATGGTTCGAGGCTCACGGAATCAGGCCCCGCGTCGTCGGCGAATTCGAGGACAGCGCGTTGATGGCGGTGTTCGCGGCGCGCGGGCTCGGCGTGTTTCCGCTCGCGGAGCTCGGCGCGGAAGATCTCGCGTTATTGAGGGGTTTGCGCTGGCTCGGCCGCGCGGACGGCGTGATCGAGGAGATTTATGCGATCCGCTCGCGACGCGGCCAGCACCATGCGCTCGCGTCGCAGGTGATCGCGGCGGCGCAGTCGTGAGCGCATCGCACGCTCGCGGCGCGCCGCATCGGTCCCGCTCCCGCTCCCGCTCCCGCGCGAGATCAGAACGCGTGACGCATGCCCACCGTCACCGCGACCTGCGTATTCGTCGACGACGGCGACAGCGTGTTGATCATCGCGTGCGACAACACCGAATCGGCCGGCGCGCCGTGCGCGTTCTGGTACACGCCTTCGAGGTAGAAGTCGGTGCGCTTGCTGAGCGCGTAGTCGGTCTGCAGCATCGCGCTGTTCCATGCCGGCGACGAACCGTTATATGCGCCATGCGTGAAGGTGTACGCACCCGACACGCTCCAGGCCGGGCTCAGCGCGTACTTCGCGTTGACCTCGTAGTTGTCGAGGCGCAGCGAGCCGCCGAGCGTGCCGGTTGCGTCGCCAGCCGCGCCGAGATAGCTGCCGGTGCCGAACGAGAACACGCCCGCGACGTTGTCGATCTGCGTGTGACTCCAGACGAGGCCGACGCTCGCCGGTCCGAACGTGTAGTTGCCGCCGAGCGACCACACGCGCTGGCGTTCGGCGATGAAGTTCGCGCTGGTGTCGCCGGCGGTCACGGCGCCGGTGCCGTTGCCCGCGTTGTTGAACTGCAGGTAGCCGGCCGCCAGGTTCAGCGGACCCTGCACGTACGAAAGGCCGAAGCCGTACGAGCGGTTGTTCGCGAAGTCGCCCGCCTTGTTGCTGAACGAGTACATCGTCTCGAACGTCAGGCCGTGGTACAGCGGGCTCGCGTACTTGACCGAGTTGTTGATCACGACCGAGTTCGCGGCGAGGTTGTCGTTCTCGAACGGATGCGCAGCGAGGCTGCCGCCCCACGTGTTATAGCCCGCCGTCAGTGGGCCGACGGTATCGTTCATCACGTCGAACTGGCGGCCGAACGTGAGCGTGCCGTAGGAATCGCTTTGCAGGCCGACCCACGCCTGCGAGCCGAACGCGCTGCCGGCGAAGGCCTGCGCGCCATTGTTCATCATGAAGCCCTGTTCGAGCTTGAAGACCGCGTGCAGGCCGGCGCCGAGGTCTTCCGAACCCTTCAGGCCGAACACCGTGTTCTGCGTGGTGCCGCTCGCGAGCTGCCAGTTGCTGTGGCCAAGCTGGTTATTCGTGTAGACGACGCCGGCGTCCATCAGGCCATACAGCGTCACGCTGCTTTGAGCGTGCGCCGGGATCGTGAAGGCGCCACACAGCGCGGCGGCGAACAGGGTCTTTTTCATCGCGAAATCCTTGATTAACAAACGTGTTTTTGGACTGAATTGCGCTCGTTGCGCGATTCGCCCGATGCCGGCGCGCGTATTACGCTTGCGATATCGCGCTATTGCGAAAATAGAAAAATGCCGGTTATTTCCCCGCTTTTTATTGCGAATGACGGCGAGCCGATGATTGGGCGCGGGCTATCGGATGATTTGGCGAATCAGCCGCAAGCACGCGATGTGCTCGGGCCAGATGGGGCGCGGAAATCGCGCTCCGTTCGTCCAGCGGGGAAATCAGGCGGGGATTTTTCGAAAAACGGTTGACGACGCAAACAACGAGGGGCCGAAGCTTACCGTGTTCCGGTGGGCGTCGGGAGGGGGCGGCGCGAAATAGCCGCAAAAACGCGCGAATCTGTGGTGATTCGCGCAAATCGTACGGACACCGGAACGCCCTGACAGGCGTCCAGCCGTCCTGGCCGCTTCATCGACACATGGCATAGTGACCGAACCCATCATCAACGGAGGCCGGCATGCGTATCCAGACATCCTTTCTTTTCGACCTCGACGGCACGCTCGTCGACAGCGTCTATCAGCACGTGCTGGCGTGGAAAGAGGCGCTCGACAGCGAGGGTATCCCGCTATCCGTCTGGCGTATCCATCGCAAGATCGGCATGAGCGGCGGGCTGTTCACGGACCAGTTGCTGCGGGAGACCCACGGCGAGATCAGCGTCGAACGCGCCGAACGGCTGCGGCACGCGCATGCGGCCGCCTATCAGCGCATGCGCGCCCAGGTCTGCCCGCTGCCGGGCGCGCGCCAACTGCTCGACGCGCTGACGCAGGCCGGCACGCCATGGGCCGTCGCGACGAGCGGGCGGATGGAAACCGCCGCGCTGAATCTGGCGGCGCTCGGCGTCGATCCGGCGAAGGCGGTCGTCGTCACGCGCGACGACGTCAAATACGCGAAGCCCGATCCCGACCTGTTCCTAGCCGCGGCCGAGCGGCTCGGCGTGCCGATCGAGCACACGGTCGTGGTCGGCGACAGCATCTGGGACATGCTTGCCGCGCGCCGCTGCCGTTCGCTCGGCGTCGGCCTGCTGTCGGGTGGCTACGGCACCGAGGAACTGGAGCGCGCGGGGGCGTTGCGCGTCTATGACGATCCGGCCGATCTGCTCGCGCACCTCGACGAGGTGGCGTCACGGCCGTAGTCGCGGGGTGGCCGGCGCGGCTCAGGGCTTGAGGATCGGCGGCTGTGCCGCTGGCGGCGTCGGTGTGACTTTCGACGATTCGCGCACGAGCTGATCGGTCATCGCCGATCCGACCGGATTCGTGCCGCGGCCGCTACCCGCGCCAGCCGCGGGGGCATTGGCAGACGGCGTCGGCAAGGTGACCCCGGGAGGCATCGGCAGCGACGGATCGGGTTTCGCCGATTCCTTGACCAGTTGGTCGGTCAGCATCGCGGCGACGGGATTGGCGCCATTCGGGTGCGCGTCGTCGCGGCGGCGCGCCTGGGTCTGGTCGACGCGCGGCCCGTATTGCGGCCTCGATTGGGCTTTTTGTTGTGCGTACGACTGCGTTTTCGAGGGTGCGCGCGCGACTGCGGCCGGATTGGCAGCGGCCTGCGCCGCGTTATCGATGCGGCCGCTCGCGGACTGGCCCGAATCGGGCGTGACGCCCGGCGCGGGCGCGGCCGCTGTTGCGGGCACGGACGGGGCGGGAGCGGGGGCCGGGGTGATCGCCTGGGCGGGGGTGGGCGCGATCGCCTGAGCCGGTGCGGGGGCCGGAGCAGCCGACTCCGTCTGCGGGAGCGCCGATTGCGGCGCGATCGCGGCGTTGTTCGCAATGTCCGCGCGCGGCGCGGGCGGGCTCACCGGTTGCGCCGGCATCAAGCTGGCGCCGGCGGCGCGCGTCGTGTCGGTCTGCGGTTCGGATTGCACCTCGCCGGTGACGCTGCGGGTCACCGCGCCGGTCACGGCCGGCGCCTGATCGTCCCTCGGGTAAAGCAGGTAGCCCGCGACGCCCGCATCGACCACGAGCAGCCCGACTATCATCAACTTGCCGGTATTCGTCATATCTATGCAACAACCACTAAGCAACTACGATTGTTCGATGATAAACGACCATTTCTCCAGCGACGCTTTTCGCCCACATATTGCGGCGCAACACGATGGTTGATGTCCGAACGGAGCTGGCACCAGAACGGCGCACGGCTGCCGTTATCGGCATTCGTCAGCACCCCGGAAACGGACATTTTTTCCGGTTATAGCGATTTTCTTTTTTGACCAATTATGTCCGCCGCATTTGCGCGACAGGCGTTTGCAGGAAAGCGATTTAAGTTGTGCCGCCGATGCGTGGAGCCTGTACTATACGAACCGTTGCAGACGACCGGCAGCCCCGGTTCGATTATCCGGCGTGTAAAAGTGACTTGCAGCGACTGGCTCACGATCCACACGCCGGCGGGCCCGCCAAACTGCGCCACCGGGACGCGTGAGTCGCGTCGATCGCGGCGACGGCAGGCGGAGACCGGAAGTAGCGACAAGAACCCATTGATCATGCGGACCCGCGGGCGAGGCATCGCCCGGCATTCCTTGGGCAGTCGCTTTGCGAGACGCCAGACCGACCGGTCGGTCCGTGGCGTTCGCGGCGGCGTGGGAAACACGTGAAGATAATGAACAACTTTATTCGACCTCCCGTTTTTTATCCGTCCACGGTGGTTTTCGTCGACGACAACGACAGCTACCTCGACGCGCTCCGCCGGTTTTTCCCGGGCACGTACACGAACCTGTTTTTCACCCGTCCGCAAGCGGCGCTCAACTATATCCGCCAGCACGCGCGCGAGAATTCGCTCGAATTCGCGGCGGCGTCGGCGTGTCTGAGCGAGCCGGGCGTCGAGCGCTTCGTCGAGACCTCGGCGGAGCGCGACATCGTCGCGCGGCCGTCGCGCTTCGAGGAAGTGGCGGCGGTCGTCGTCGACTACGACATGCCGGGCATCGGCGGCGTCGAGTTTCTGTCGTCGATCTCGCATCTGCGTTGCGCGAAGGTGCTGCTCACCGGTGTCGCCGATGAAACCGTCGCGGTGAAGGCGTTCAACGCCGGCATCGTCGACCTGTACCTGCGCAAGACCGACCCGGATTCGGCCAATCGCCTCACGCATTTCCTGAAGGACGCGAAAAGCCGCCATTGCGGGGAGTCGGGCTGGCTCGCGCTCGGCGAAAACGGCATGACCTACTGCGATCCGCGCACGCGCAAGGTGATCGACGAAGTGGTGGCCGCTCAGGGCATCGTCGAGTATTACTGGCGGCCCGAGCAGAACGTGATCCTGATGTTCGACGCCGCGGGCAACCCGAGCGTGTTCGTCGCGTGGGCCGAGAACGACTGGATCTCGCAGGGCGAAATCGTCGCCGACGAAGGTGGTCCGTCCGACCTGCTGCGCCAGCTCGCCACGCGCGAGGTGATGCCGCTGTTCTGGCCGGATCTCGCGTATCGTTCCGGCATGAAGTTCCGGTCGCTGACACCGCAAAGCATCCCCGGCTGGGACGACGCATTCTTCGGCTGGACCCGCATCGAGCCGGCCGAGGTCGGCGTCGATCTCGCCACGTTTGCGCAATGGCGCAGCGCCCACAATCGCTGATCCTCGATAACGCGCCGGCCAACCCCGCGCCCCCCGCTTGTGCCCCAGTAGCGGCGATTTCCGGCTCAAGCATGGTCACTCCGTTCGGGTGGCGTTTCCGGTTGCACAGCGCACGGCAAAGCGATCACACGTCCCGCGAAACGCGCCGGCGGCAATGCCGCATGGGCTTGCGCGAGTTCGTGCACGCGCGCTTTGACGTCCGGATCGAAAGCGACGCCGCGCGGTCCGCTGGTATCGACGTGCAGCAGCATCTGCTCGCCCGCGGCGACGGGGCCGGCGCGTTGGCTTTGCGTCGGGTCCACCGCGAACATTTCGAAGTAGACATGCATGCGTTTCGCGTCGTAGCCGACCATGCGCATGTCGACGCGAACCTGCGTTCCTAGTTTGATTTCATGCAGATAGTTGAGATGCGCTTCGAGCGTGTAGATCGATCGCTGCCGCTGTTTGCGCACCGCATCGGTCAGGCCGATCAGATCGATCAGCCCGTCGACCGCGAGACTGAAGATCAGCAGGTAGAACGCGTCGCGCATGTGGCCGTTGTAATCGACCCATTCGGCGCGCACGCTGTCGCGGTAACACGGCAGGGCAACGGGATGCGACATGAGCGTCTATCTCCTCGATCGAATGCGATGACTGCGATGGCTGAGGCGCGCGTCGTTTGGCGTCATCAGTGTAGTTCATCGCGATGAGGCTGCGCCGGAACGTGGTGGCCGCGAATTGTGGTCGTTACAGCAACAGTGAATTCATGGTTCAGGGCTTACTGCGCGGCCTGACCGGCTCCTAAACTGGCTTCACCGCCGCGGATTGCTTATCGGTCGCACGAGTCTACGCGGCAATCGCACGAAGCCATCTCTGGAGGTTGGAAATCATGAAGTCCATCAGGTCGCTGATCGAAGCAGGGGTTATCGCCGCTCTCATTGCCACGCCGCTCGCGGCGTTTGCCCAGTCGAATCAAACCAGTCAGCCGATCTCGCGCGCGCAGGTGCGCGCCGAACTGATTCAGGTCGAACAGGCCGGTTACGATCCGTCCACCGCGAATCCGCTCGACTATCCGGCCAATATTCAGGCGGCCGAAGCAAAGGTCGCGGCGCAAAACCAGGCTGCGCAGAATAGCGGCTACGGTGCGCCGGCGAATGGTTCGTCGCAGCGCAGTGGCCGCACCGATTTCGCGCCGACTTCGTATTCCGTGCCGGTAGTGAATTACACGCGTTGACTACAGCGTATACAACGAACGTAACTCCCGAACATCTTCCACCGCTTCGAGCCCGTTGATCCGCGCAATTAACTGCTCGGTTTTGCCCGCACCGAGGACCGGCGTCATCAGGTCGCGCGCCTTGGCGCTGACGGCCTCGGTATTCAGCGGGTTTTCTTTGGTGCCAGGCGGATACTTCGTGAAATGTTCGAGCTTGCGCCCGTCGTTGAGCGTGACTTCGACGATCGCGCCGCGCGGCGCGGCCGGGTCCATCAGCGCGGCGTCGGGCGTCACCGTGATCTTCGCGCGTTGCGCGACGATGCGCGGGTCGTGCAGCAACGCGAGGTCATGACTGTCGGTGAACGACACCGCACCCTTCACGAGCGCCAGCGCCACCAGATGCTGGCAATTGACGTCGGGCATCGCACTGTCGCCGACGATTCCCTCGGCATCGGTCGGAATCCTCACGACGATGCTGTGCACGTTGTTCGGCGTCAGGTTGTACTGCTTGCGCAACGTGAGCAGCGCATCGAGCGGCGACTGGATCGGATAGCCGACCGAGTACGTTTTGATCGCAGTTTCGGTCACGTAGAAACGGCTGCCGAGTCCGTCAAGCATCGCTTCGGGGTTCGGCTTCGTCGACAGCGCGATGAACAGATTGTGCGTGCCGTCGAGCACGTCGTAGACACCGGTGAAGCCGGCGTGCGCCATATCGACCGCGGTTACGCCGTTACGCGCGCCCATACCCGCGAAATCGAAGGCCTTTTCGATGTGGTCCTTGTCCTTGACCCAACTCCATAAGCCCGACACCTGCTGCGCGGAGTAGGAGATCGCATAGCGCGCCTGCAACTCGTTCAGCTGTGCGAGCCCGGCCGCCGCACCGAGCGCGCCGAACGTCGATGCGGTGCCTTCCGCACTTCGATGCGAGCCGCGCACGAGATCGGGGCCGAGCGCCATCAGCAGGCGGCAGCCGAGGTCGTAGCCGAGCGTGACCGCGCGGATGAACTGCGCGCCGCTACAGCCCTCGCGGTCGGCCAGCGCGAGCGCGGCCGGCACGACCGAGCTGCCCGGATGCGCTTTCGTGACGGGCTCGAAGTCGTCGGTTTCATCGGAGTGCGCGCACATCGCATTGGCGAACGCCGCGTTGATCGCGGTCGTGCGAAACGACGCGCCGATTACCGATGCCTGCGGCGCGCCGCCGAGTTCGCGCACATAGGCGACTGCCATCGAACCAGGCTTCATGCGCGAACCCGAGACCATTGCGCCGAACGTGTCGAGGATGCGGTGTTTGCATTCGAGCACGACCGCGTCGGGTAGCGTGTTGTCGCGCGTGGACACCATATAGCGGGCGAGCCGGCCGGTGATGTCGGCGTTGCCGGGTTTCGCGGCGTTCGCGGAATCTGTCGCATTTCCAGCGGCGAACAGGTTTGGCGAAGACAACGTCGCTGCGGCCAGCGCGCCCGCGGATTGGAGCAGGCGGCGGCGCGTCGGTATGAAACACGCGGACATGTGCGTTTCCTGTGGGTTTTTGCTGAGTTCTTTGTTGGCAATCTGGTTGCTCGGTACTACGGCATGGAATCAGCCATTCACGTCGACCATGTCCAGTGCGTGCCGAGACCCTCGACAATCGCCGCTGTGTCGAACCGGTACGCCATCAAGGCCGCGAAGCCACGCCGGCCGTCGATCGACGCGGCGGCGCTCGTGAAGCCATGCTTTGCCAGCAGCGTCGCTTCGATCGCGTCGGCCGCGGCCTTGCCGGTTTCGAGCGCAGCCATCGCGTGTGCGGCGTTGTGCGCTAGGCCGGCTGCCTGCGTCGCGGCGATGCCAAGCGCGTGGCGCGTGCGTGCGATATCGAGCCGTTGCAGACGCGAGATCGCGAGCGTCGCGCCGAGAATGCCGATCGACGCAGCGCAATTCCAGCGCGCGCGATATTCGTCGCTGTCGAGCGCGGCGAACAGACGCGTAGCCGCTTCGATGCCGATGGCCGTCGCTTCGACGAGGTCGTCTTCCGCGGCCGCGGGCTGGTCGCCCATCGCGATGACGGCCGCGAGCGTAGGCGTCGCGAGCGATCCCGGTGTTTGCCGCGCGAGGATCGCGCCGAGCAGCCATGCGCGCGTGCGTGCGTCGTTCGGCGCGGCGTCTTCGATCTGCAACAACGCGCCGAGTCGATGGCCCGTGTCGCCCGCGGTGGCAATGCGTTGGCGCGCGTCGTCGAGCGTCTGCTTCGCGATGGTCCGCACGCGCTGATCCGGCGGCGCGCCGACGGCGAAGTCGGCGAGCGCATCCGAGACGGCGGATTGAGCGGCTGGGTTATGCATGATTCAGTTCCTCGTTCGGAGCGCAGAGCGAAAACAGGGCATCGAGGTTCGGCGCCGCTTGCAGGTTCGCGACGCTCGCGGCGAGTCGCATGGCAACGCCAACGCCTAGTTGTGGATCGATCAGCAGGCGCACCTTGTCCATCAGTTCTGCGTCGGTCAGCGGCCGGGCGAGACTGCCGCGCGCATGTTCGACGTGATGGCGCAAGATCGAACCGTCGCGCAGCCGCGCCTCGATCAACACTTCGTCGCGCCGGATCGATGCATCGGGCGCCAGCGTCGTTCTGGCGCGCAAGCCACGGACGTCGTCGCGCGTGACGCGCCGATCCTCGTATTGCGCGAGGCCGACCTGCCGGTCGCACAGTGCCGCCGCCACGCCGTGGATCGCGCTGAAGCGCGCCTGCAGACCATCGCCCGGTTGAGGGTTGCCCATCAATTCAGGCACGAGCGGATGACAGCGCAGCGTGATCGCGTCGATCGACGCGACGTCGTCGATCCTTGTCGACAGAGCGAGCCCGCCGTCGATCGCGGGATGCGCGACGATCCCGCATGGATAGGGCTTATAGGTGTTGAACAGTAGCTCCCATCGCTCGCCGAACTCGCCGTTCATCTGCTCGAAGTCGACGCGCGTCGACAGCGAATGCGAATAGCCGCCCGACGCTTCGAAGATCTCCACGGCGGCGCGCTGGCCGCGCTGCGCGAGGCGCGCGGCCGCCACGCCGTTCGCGGCGGCCTTGCCTGGATGGTAAGGCTTGGTCATCGTGCCGAACGCTTCGCGCTGACCGACGAACATCGACGCGGCGATCGCCACGGCTTCGGCGAGACCCGCTTCGTCGAGCCCGAGCAGCAGCGCGGCCGTCACCGCGCAGCCGATTACACCGCAGGTGCCCGTGATGTGCCAGCCGCGGTCGTAGTGCTCCGGCGAGATCGACACGCCGACGCGCAATTGCGCCTCGCAGCCGAGCGCAAAGGCGCTCAGCGCTTTGGCGCCGTCGGGTCGCGTCTGCGGTGCGAGCGCGCTCAGCACCGCGAACACCGACGCGGCTGGATGGATCACGGTGGCGAGATGCGTGTCGTCGAAATCGTCGAGATGACCGGCGAAGCCTGTCGCGAGTGCGGAGAAATGGCTATCGACGCGCTCGCTGCGCCCCGGCACCGGCGCAATGGCCCGCGCACCGAGTTCGCGCGCGGTCGCGAGAATCGCGTCGACACCTGGGTGACGGCATGCGCCGATCGACGTGCCGATCACATTGATCAGCGAGCGCTGCGCTTCCTTCGCGACAGGCTCCGGCAATGGACGCTGCACGAGTCGATAGAGGCCCTGCGCGAACGCGGCGGCAATGGAACTCATTGGGACAACTCCTCCAGATGAACGCCGTTGGTGCGCGGCCCGAAAATGCCGACCATCACGACGATCACCAGCATGGCTGACGAAATCAGCACGAACACGGCGGGCACCCCCGAATGCTTGAGCAGTGCCGCCACCCAGAAACCGACGAAGATCGAACTGATGCGGCTCCAGCTGAACACGAAGCCGACCGCGCGGGCGCGGATCCGCGTTGGATACAGTTCGGCCTGATAGGTGTGGAAGATGCCGATCATCCAGTTGTTCGCGATCGTCACGATACCGCCGAACAACACGATCAGCGCCGGCTCGCGCGCCATGCCGAACAGCACGCCGGCCACCGCAACCGCGAGCGCGGAGCCGACCAGTTGCCATTTGCGTTGCACCCGCTCCGCGCAATACATCGCGCCGAGCGCGCCGAGCGGCGTCGTGAACGCGATCACCATCGTATAGAGCAGCGAATGCGTGATCGTGATCCCTTTCGAGTACAGCAGCACCGGCACCCACGCGCCAAAGCCGTAGACGCCGAAGGTCTGGAAGAAGTTGAACATCGACAACATCACCGTGCGCATCAGGTAGCGCCCGTGCCAGATCTCCGCCCACGAGCCGCGCTCGCCGCGACCTGAGCCGGGTGCGTCGAGATTGGGCGGCGGCAGCGGGCGGCCGGTTTCGGCGGCGACGTGCGCTTCGATTGCATCGACGATCGCGTGCGCCTCCGTGTCGCGTCCCTTGGTTTCGAGCCAGCGCGGCGATTCGGGTAGGCCGCGTCGCATGAACCAGATCAGGATCGCGCCGGCCGAGCCGATGATCATCACCCAGCGCCAGCCGTCGAGTCCGAGCACCGCGTGCGGCACCAGCAGATACGACAGCACCGCGACGATCGGCACCGAGGTCAGGATCACGAGAATGCTGAACGCCGAGTAGCGGCCGCGCGTACGCGAGGGCGTCAGCTCGGAGATGTAGGTGTCCACCGTAATCAGCTGCACGCCGATGCCGATGCCCGCAAAGAAGCGCCATACGTCCATCGCGGCGGGCGAGGTCTGAAACGCGGCGACGAAAGTCGCGGCCGAGTAGATCAGCATGGCCGCGGTGAACACCGCGCGTCGTCCGAAGCGATCGGTGAAGCCGCCGAGCGCGACGGTGCCGACGAACATGCCGGCGAAGAACGAACCGAGAAAACTGGCGAAGCCGTTCACGTCGAACAGGCCGGCGGTGGTCGCCCGATACAGGCCGCTGCCGATCAGGCCGAGCGAGATATACGCGGCCATGAACATCTCGTAGAACTCGAACCAGCCGCCGATCGCGATGCGCACGACGAGGCCGCGAAAGTAGCGCGTGGGCGGCAGTCGGTCGAGCCGGGCCGACACGCTGGGTAGCGCGTGCGCCGATCCGGCAATTTCCTTTTCCATGAACATGACGTCTCCTGGTCTGTATGGAACGAGCGTGCCGGTCTTTGCGTTGTTTGGTTTAGTGTCGACACTTTGCGCATGATAGTGCGAGAATTTGGAAAAATTCAAGATCTGGATTGATCGGATGTGTACACTTGGTGCTGGTGTCGGGGTGCCATCCACGGCGGACGCGGCGCCGCGGTTTGCTAGAATCGGCTTCTGCAGGCGCCCAGCCATGCCTCCAGTACAGGACCCGCGATGGACCAGAATGTCGACAGAAGCGCGATGACGGACGACGGCGAAGCGTCGCCAGTGGCGGAAATCGTCGACTGGGTCGCGCGCGAAATCATCGAGGGACGGCTCGTGGCCGGCGACGATCTGAACTCGGTCGATCTCGCCAAACGTTTCGGCGTGAGCCGCACGCCCGCGCGCGAGGCGCTGTTCGTGCTGAGCCGCGAGGGGCTGGTGGACTGGTCGCCGCGTCGGCGGCCGCGCGTGTCCGCGGTCAATCTGAAGGACGTGCGCGAGATCTATCAGCTGCGCGCGATCCTCTATGCACAGGTGTCGCTGGCGATCGTCGAAAACGCCACCGATGAAGACATCGCGTCGCTGTGGCGCGCCCATCAGCGTCTCGCCGAGGTCGCCGCGCGCGGCGACGTGGACGGCTACTTCTGGGCCAACGTTGCGTTTCGCGACGAGGAACTGCGCGTGAGTCGCAACGGCATCTTCAAGGAAGTCCTCGACTCGATGCGGATGCGCACCAATCGCTTGCGTCATCTGAGCACCACTTTGCCCGGCCGTTTGCAGCGCTCGTGCGCCGACCATCAACGGCTGTGCGAGGCCTACGCCGAACGCGACGGCACGCTCGCGGCCGCGCTGAATCGCTCGATCGTGCTCAGCGCGTTGCATGCTATCGAGCAGGCCTGGGCGACGGACGCCGACGAGCGTTGAAGGTTCGCCGCTCGCCATCTGGCGATGCTCGACCCGGGCAGCATCCGTTGTACCCATACCCGCGTTTGCGGGTAATCCACTAGCCGTTCTCCAGCGTATTCGCCCACTTTTCACGGCAGAAAGCCGCGTTTTCCGCGACTAAGCAAATTTCTATTGCCACCGCAGATTTTGAATAACAAAGCGTAGCCGGTGGCACTTACACTCCATTCCGAACTCCTGTTGAGTGCGAGTCGGAATCACGCGGCGGCGCTCGACCACAAATTCATCTGGAGACCTTATGAAAGAATTGATGCTGGTCGGCACGGCCGCCAATCGTCCGAATGCCATTGGCTCGATGTACCGTCTGAAGCCGGGCGGCGAGTGGGAAAAACTCACCGACTTCCCCGACGACGCTTCCGTGCAGGCGATCACGCCGCATCCCGAGCGGCCCGATCTGTTGTTCGCGGCGACGCGCAAAGGCGTGTATCGCTCGAAGGACGGCGGCGATTCGTGGTCGCGACTGAACGTGACCGACGAGACGATCCAGTTCTGGAGCGTCGTGATTCACCCGACGCGTCCCGACACGCTGTTCGCGGCGGGCGGCCCGGTCAGCATCTATCGCAGCGACGACGGTGGCGACAGCTGGCGCAAGTGCAAGGCCGATCATCCGGAGCGCTTCAAGATTTCGTTCGGCGATTCGCGCGTGATGCGCATCGCGTTTCACCCGGTCAATCCCGATGTGATGTACGCGGTCGCGGAGATCAATGGCTTTCTCGTCAGCGAGGACGGCGGTGAAACGTGGCGCGGCGAACCGGAAGGCCTGCTCGAACTCGCGAAACTGCCGCATCTGAAGAGCCGGATCGAAACCGACGACGACGCCGAAGGCGTGTTCGACGCGCACTCCGTTTGCACGACGAGCGCCGACCCGGACGCGTTGTTCTATATCTGCCGCCTCGGCATTTTCGAAAGCCGCGACAAAGGCAAGACCTTCCGCGATCTCGAAGTTGGCAAGTTCGCGCCGTTCTCGTATGCACGCGACTGCCGCTTCGTCTGCGACGACCCGAAAAAAATGTACGCGTGTTTCAGCATTTCGTCGCGCAGCAATGCGGGCGCGCTGTACGCGAGCGACGATCTCGGCAACAACTGGTACCGCGCGGACTCGCAGGTCAATCCCGCGAGCACGATGCTCGGCTTCGGTGTGCATCCGAGCGACCCGAACGGCGTGATCAGCGTCACACGCGGCGGCCAGGTGTTCTTCACGACCGACGGCGGCGACAACTGGACCGAAAAACCTCTCCCGCAAGGCGCAGGCGATGCATTCTGCGCGGCGATGCTGTAAGCGAACGAAGGACGATCCAACCATGACAGAAAGACTCAACGGCGTGATTCGTGCGCTGCAGACCGGACGCCGGATTGCGTTCACGTCGTTCATTCAGGCGGAAGTGGAATCGGCGGTGGCATTCGCGCAGTCGTCGAACGATGGCGTCGTGTTCGAACTCGAGCACACGCCCTGGGATATCCGCGCGCTGCGCGAATCGATGCAGTTTCTGCTGTTGCGCGAGCGCATTGCGAAGGCGCAGTCGATTGCCTGCCAGATGACGCCGCTCGTGCGGATTCCGCCAAGCGGCAGCGAGATGAACCAGTGGTTCGCGAAGCAGGCGCTCGATCTCGGCGCTTACGGCATCGTGTGGCCGCGCATCAGCACACCGGAGGAAGCGTACAACGCGGTCGCCGCGTGCCGTTATCCGCGCCTGAAAAGCGCGTCGCTTTACGAGCCGGCTGGCTTGCGCGGCGATGCGCCGATGCCCGCCGCGCGTTACTGGGGCGTGTCGCAACAGGAGTACTACCGCAAGGCCGACGTCTGGCCGCTCGCGCCCGAAGGTGAAGTGCTGGTCGTGCTGATGATCGAGGACACGCGGGCAATCGAAAACCTCGAGGAGATCGTCAGGCAGGTGCCGGGCATCGGCGTGCTGCTGATCGGCGAGGGCGATCTGACCCAGGAGCTTGGCTGTCCGCGCCAGTACGACAACCCGGAACTGCTGCGCATGATGGATCACGTGCTCGAAGTCGGCAAAGCGTACGACATTCCGGTCGGTCATCCGCATGTGACGAATCAGAACGTGGGCCGTGTGATCGAGCAGGGTTACCGCTTCCTGATGACCTATCCGAAGCGCGATTTCTCGGCGCTCGACAAGGGCCTGCAACTTGCCGGCCGTTCGCCGGCTTAACGCGAAGCACGGAGCAATCATGACAGTGAAACTGTCCATCGTGCTGGGACCGCACGGCCAGGTGCGCGATCTGCGTGACGGCACCGTCGGCGTTGCGGGTTTCGACCTCGAGTTCATCGACAAGAAACGCATGCCCGACGCCTACCGCGAGATGGCGCGCAGCCAGCCATACGACATCTGCGAAATGGCGCCGACCTCGTATCTGATGGCGGTCGCGGCCGGCGCACCGATCACCGCGCTCGCGCTACCGATGACGCGGCGTTTTCGCCACGCCGGCATGCAACGGCTGCGTTCGTCGGCGATCCGCGGGCCGAAGGATCTGGAAGGGCGGCGCGTCGGCGTGCGCGCCTATTCGGTCACGGCGGCGGTCTGGACGCGCGGCATTTTCGCCGACGAATACGGTGTCGATCCCGACCAGATCACATGGATCACCGAGGAGGAAGAGAACGTGCAGAGCTTCGCGACGCCGCCGAACGTGCAGCGGCTCGCTGAAGGTCAGTCGATCGCGGAGTTGATGAAGCGCGGCGAACTCGAAGCGGCGTTCGGCGGTCTCGCGGGCGCGGGCAACGATCTTGAGGACGAACTGGTCGAGATAGTCGAGGACGCCGATGCGCGCGAGCGCGGCTGGTTCGAGCGCACCGGCATCTATCCGCTGCACGGCATGATCGTCGTGCGTAACGACGTGCTCGAGCGGCATCCGACGCTCGCGAGCGCGCTGTTCGACGCATTCGAACAGGCCAAAGAGAACTACCTCGAACGGATTCGCAGCGGCGCCGCGGACAGCGCCGAAGACCGGCGCTATCGCAAGCTGTCGCAATGGGTGGGCGATCCGCTGCCGTACGGTTTCAACGAGAACGCGCCGTCGCTGGCGGCGCTCGTGCGCTACGCGCACCGTCAGCGGCTGATTCCGAACGAGCCGCCGCTGCAGGCGGTGTTCCACGATCCGCGAGTCGGCACCGCGATCGGCAACGTACAAAACGAGGCGCTGGCCACGGCGAGCCGCCCATGAAAGGAACCGATATGACCACGCTCACCGCGATGATGGGCACGTACAAAAAGACCGCGCCGCTGAAGGACGGCAGTGTCGCTTCGCCGGACCTGCGCCTCGATTTCGCCGATGTGGACACCGCGCAGAAAGCGTTCAAGGACGTCGTGCGTGGCCTCAAGTTCGACGTCGCGGAACTCGCGGTCGTCACGTTCCTGCAGGCGTACGAAGCCGGCAAGCCTTACGTGATGCTGCCGTTCGTGATGAATGGCAACTTCCACCACAAGAGCATTCTGTGCCGCGCCGACGACGCGCTGAAACCGCAAGACCTCGCCGGCAAAACGGTCGCGATGCGCTCGTATCCGCAAACCACGCCGACCTGGGTGCGCGGCATTCTGTCGGACGAATACGGTGTTGAACTCGACAAGGTGCGCTGGCTCACTCAGGAGGGCGCGCACGTCGCCGAGTTTCGCAATCCAGACTTCGTCACGCGTATCGATTCGTCGTTGAGCCTCGAAGACATGCTGCGTGCGGGCGAAGTCGACGCGATCATCGCGGGCGGCGCGTTGTCCGGCGACCCGGGCATTCGCACGCTGATTCCCGAGCCGAAGGAAGCGGCTGCGGCATGGTACAGCCGCACCCATGTCGTGCCGATCAATCATGTCGTAACGGTCCGCAAGGAAATCGCGGAATCGCGGGCTGACCTCGTGCGCGAAGTGTTCGATATGCTGCTGAAAAGCCGCGCGGCGAGCGGCGAGTTGCCGCCCGCGAACGGCCCGGACCTGCAGCCGGTCGGTTTCGACGCTTTGCGCCCGGCACTCGAAACGGTGATCCGCTATGCGTTCGAACAGAAGCTGATCTCGCAACGCTATACCGTCGAAGAACTGTACGGCAACGTCGCGAAGATTCTGGGTTGACGGCGCGCTAGCAACGCCGGATCGGCGCAACAGAAAGAACTCAAAGGAGACAACGGTGGCTTCACCGATCACAGGAATGTCATACGTCCGGCTCAGTGCGCCGGATCTCGGCCGCATGCAGGCGTTTCTCGAAGACTTCGGCATGGTTCTCGCGCATCGCGACGCGAAGCGCCTCTATATGCGCGGTGTCGGCGATTCGCCGTTTCTTCACGTGACCGAACTGGGCGCGCCCGGCGCGATCAGCTTCGGGTACGAGCTTGGCGAGAACGCCGACATTGCAGCTCTCGCCAGCCTCCCCGGTGCGCAAGGCATCGAATCGCCGGACGTGCCCGGCGGCGGCCGGCGCGTTCGGCTGCAAGACCCGAACGGCTTCTGGCTCGAACTCGTGACCGGTCGCGAGCGCGTGACTCCGTTGCCGGCGCGGGTGCTGGTGCGCGGCCCCGAGGGAGAAAGCCGTTCGCTCGGTCCGGCGCGTGTCGTGCGCATCGCGCACACCGCGTATGCGACGCCGAACCTCGCCGACACGATCGGCTGGTATCAGCGCACGTTCGGCCTGCTGCCGACCGACGAACTGTTCGTCGGCGACAAGAGCAACGTGATCGGCCAGTTCAATCGCGTCGATCGCGGCGACGAGCTCGTCGATCATCACGTGATCTTTTTGCTGCGCGGGCAACGCGCCGGCATGCATCACGTGTCGTATCAGGTCGAGGGCGTCGACGACATCTTCTTCGGCTACGACCACATGGCGCACCGTTCGCACGATCACGTGCGCGGTATCGGCCGTCATGCGCTCGGCAGCCAGATCTTCGACTACTGGATGAGCCCGTTCGAGCAGATGCACGAGCACTGGGTCTCGCACGAAAAGCTCAATGCGGCGAGCCGCTTCAATCGCATCCAGATCGGCGAAGGCATGAGCTACGACACCGGCGAAAAGCCACCCGAGCGCTTCGTCAAGCAGGCCACGCAGATCGTCGAGTGGCCGGCGGGCGCTTGACGCGCCGCGGCGCCGCCCGCGCGGTCTTTCGCATCCAACAACACGGTAAATCACGATGATTATTGATTGTCACGGGCACTTCACGACGGTGCCGAAAACCCTGCACGAATGGCGGCGCCGTCAGCTCGAAAACGGCGGCGGCTTTTACGGCGCACCGCTCGATATTTCCGATGACGAACTGCGCGCCGCGCTCGAAAACGGTCAGCTGAAGGAGCAGCGTGCGCGCGGTCTCGACCTCACGCTGTTCTCGCCGATCGCCGGCCAGATGGGCCATCACCTCGGCACGCTCGAGAACAGCATCGAATGGTCGCGCCTGAACAACGACCTGATTCATCGCGTCTGCGCGTTGTATCCGGAGAACTTCGCGGGCGTTTGCCAGTTGCCGCAATCGCCGGGACAGGGGCTCGAAGCATCGGCGGAGGAGCTCGAACGCTGTGTGCTGGAGCTTGGCTTCGTCGGCTGCAATCTGAACCCGGACCCGTCAGGCGGCTACTGGACCGACAAGCCGCTGACCGACCGCATCTACTATCCGCTCTACAAGAAGATGGTCGACCTCGACGTGCCCGCGATGATTCACGTGAGCAGCTCGTGCAATCCGTGCTTCCACCACGTCGGCGCGCACTACCTGAACGGCGACACCACCGCGTTCATGCAGCTGCTGCTCGCGCCGCAACTGTTCAAGGACTTTCCGACGCTGCGCTTCATCATCCCGCACGGCGGCGGCGCGGTGCCGTACCACTGGGGACGCTATCGCGGTCTCGCGCAGGACATGGGCTTCGAGGCGCTCGACAGAGGCCTGCTGAACAACGTGTTCTTCGACACCTGCGTGTATCACCAGGCCGGCATCGATCTGCTGACGAAGGTGATCCCCCATCGCAACATCGTGTTCGGCTCGGAAATGATCGGCGCGGTCAAGGGCATCGACCCCGAGACCGGTCATCACTACGACGACACCGGCCGCTATATCGTGGCGACACCCCACCTGGGCGATCGCGACCGCCAGCAGGTTCTCGAAGGCAATGCTCTGACGCTCTATCCGCGTCTGAAGGAACGCCTCGCCGCGCTGGCCGATAAAGCTCACTGAAGGCGGCCGCGCAAGGTCGCTGGAATCAACGAAGTCACAGAGGACAAGTCATGGATTTGGGAATCGCCGGGAAGAAGGCACTCGTGTGCGCATCGTCGCGCGGCCTCGGGCTCGCGTGCGCAACCGCGCTGGCGCGCGAGGGCTGCGAGGTGTTTATCAACGGCCGCAATCGCGACGCGCTGGAAACGGCCGCCGCGCAGATCGAGGGGGTGGCGGGCCGGCGTCCGCGCATCGTCGTCGCGGATCTGAACACGGAAGAGGGACGTGCGACGCTGATCGATGCGTGCCCCGCACCGGACATTCTGGTCAACAACAACGCGGGTCCCGAGCCCGGCAAGATCGGCGACTGGAGCCGCGAGGACTGGCTCGGCGCCGTGGAAGGCAACATGCTCGCGCCGATCTTCCTGATCAAGGCGTTCGTGCCGGGCATGCGCGAGCGGCGCTTCGGCCGCATCGTCAACATCACGTCGGCGATGGTCAAGTCGCCGAGCGCGATGATGGGGCTGTCGGCCGCCGTGCGCGCCGCGCTGACCGCGCTGAGCAAATCGGTGCAGCGCGATAGCGTCGTCGATAACGTGACGATCAACAACCTGCTGCCGGAGCGCTTCGACACCGACCGTCAGCGCTACATGGCCGAGCGCATGGTGAAGAAGGACGGCATCACGATGGCCGAAGCGAAGCAGCGGATCGCGGCGACGATCGCCGCGAAACGCCTCGGCGATCCGACGGAGTTCGGCGACGCGTGCGCATTCCTGTGCAGCGCGCAGTCCGGCTACATCTCGGGACAGAACCTGCAACTGGATGGCGGCTCGTATGCCGGCCTCGTCTAACGGAGAAGTGAAGTGAAATATTCCAGCTTTGAAATCGACGGACGCAGCACCTACGGCGTCGTGGCCGGCGATGGCGTAATCGATCTCGGCAAGCGCTTCGGTCACGAGTATGCGGACCTGAAGGCGTTGATCGCCGCCGGTTTTCCGCAGCACGTCGCGGCCGCGGCGTCCGAGCCCGCCGACTATGCGCTCGATCAGATCCGTTTTCTGCCGCCCGTCGCCGCGCCCGTTCACATCTGGTGTCTCGCGCTCAATTACGCTGAGCATCATAACGAAGTGCAGAGCGCGGGGCGTGTGCAGGAACTGCCGAAATCGCCGGCACTGTTCGCGCGCGCCGCGGATTCGCTGGTTGGGCACAATGAGCCGCTGCTGCATCCGGGCGTCAGCGAGCAGTTCGACTTCGAGGGGGAGCTGGTTGTCGTGATCGGCAAGCCTGGCTACCGGATCGCCGCCGAGGAAGCCTTCGAGCATATCGCGGGCTTTACAATCATGAACGAAGGCAGCGTGCGCGACTGGCAGTTTCACACGCGTCAGATCACGCCGGGGAAGAACTTCTACCGCAGCGGTTCGATCGGACCGTGGATCGTGCCGCGTCGCGAGATCGAGGATGTCGATCAGTTGCGCATCCGTACAACGCTGAACGGCCAGGTGATGCAGGACGAGTCCGTCAGCGCGATGATCCACAAGATCCCGCGTTTCATCGAATACGTGTCGACGATTGCGCCGCTGTATCCGGGCGACATCCTCGCGACCGGTACGCCGAGCGGTGTCGGGTTCTCGCGCACGCCGCCGGTGTTCATGAAACCGGGGGACGTGTGCGAGATTTCGATCGATAAAATCGGCACGCTGCGTAATACGGTGGGCCGCGAATAGCGCGAGCAGCTCAAGTAGCGCGAATAGCGTGACGGCCCTTTCACTCCATCGATTGACTAGATCCAGTTGAATCAGGAATGACGATGCGACGAATCGAGACCACCGCGTCCGAGAAAGACCTGCCGAGCATCTGGCAGTTGCGTGTCTTCGAGACCGTCGCGCGCCATGAAAACGTCACGCAGGCCTCGCAGGAATTGCTGCGCTCGCAGCCGGCCACGACCTCGTGTGTCGCGGCGCTCGAAGGGATGCTCGGCGTCGCGCTGTTCGAGCGCTCGCCGACCGGCACGTATCTGACGCCGGTCGGGGTCGCGGCGCTCGTGCGCACGCGCAAGATCCTGCAGTTCGCCGAAGAAGCCGCGCAACTCGTCGGCAGCACGCGCAAGGTCTCGCCGCTGGCGCTCGCGAGCAGCATCACGCGCACGCAGATGCGTTGCCTGATCGCGATCGAGGAGTGCGGCTCGTTTCGCGCGGCCGCGCGGATGCTCGGCATCACCGAGGCGTCGCTGCAGCGCGCGGCGCGCACGCTCGAGCAGAATCTCGGCGGGCAACTGTACCGGCATACTTCGGCTGGCATTAATACAACCGAAGTCGGCAGCGAGTTCGCGCGACGGCTGAAGCTCGTGTCGAGTCAGATCGCGGCGCTCGCGGAAACCGTCACCACCTACGAGTTTCCGAAGGAGCGCACGGTGACGGTCGGCGTGCTGCTGCTCGACCCGACCATCCTGATCGTCAACGCGATCCGCTCGCTGACCGTGCAGTTTCCCGATGCGCGCGTCGTGGTGCTGAGCGGCACGTACGAGACCTTGCTCAACAAGCTGCTGCGTGGCGAGATCGACTTCATGCTGGGGCTGTTGAAGCAGCCGGGCAAGGCATTCGATTTCGTCGAGGAGCCGCTGTATCACGAGCGTTATTGCGTGGTCGCGAGCCGCGAGCATCCGCTGACGCGGCAAAACGCGATCACCGTCGACGACCTCACGCGCTACCAATGGGTGCTGCCGCCGAAGGGTTCGCCGCGCCGCGAAGCCTACGAGCACATCTTCGCCGAAACCACGCCGCCGCCGGCGAGCATCGAAACCTATTCGCTGTCGACGATCCGCATCACGCTGTACGACGCCGAAATGCTGACGGTGCTGAGCTGGACCGAGGTGCTGAGCGAGCGGCGCTTCGGCTTCATCGCGCCGCTGCCGGTCGATGTGCCGTGGGACGGCCCGATTGTCGGCATTACGACGAAGCGCGATTGGCGGCCCAACGATGTGCAGGCGGCGTTTTTGCATCATCTGAAGCGCAATGCAACGGCGATTGCGGGTGAATCGGTGGCGCAACCGGAGGCTGCGGGGCCCGCTGCGCCTGAGCGACCCGCAGCCGCCGCCAAGCCAGCAAAAGCACAGCAAAAGTCCAAACCACCCAGGCGCAAAGCGGCGCGTTCCTGAGCGGCAAGACTCGGCACACGCTGACGAATCGAGTCCATAATGAGCGATTAGTCCTGCGAATCAAAAAACGAACGATGGAGACGACAATGTTGCAAATAAACAGCGGGCGCAGCCCGTTTCAGGAGCAGACGAGATTGTCCGGCAACCAGAAGCTGCTGCTCGGACTGGTCGGCGTCGGCAGCATGCTCGAGTTCTGGGACGCCTATCTGATCGGCTTCATCATGGCCTATCTGATCAAGCCGTGGGGCCTCACTTACGGGATCATGGGGGCGGTGCTGTTGTCGTCGGGCGCAGGGGCGATCGTCGGCGGTGTCGTGTGGGGCAGCATGGCCGATCGTCTTGGCCGCAAGCCGGTGTTCGTGCTGTCGCTGCTGCTTCTCGCGGCCGCCAGCGTCGGTCTCGCGTTCACGCCGGAGCGCGGCTGGATCTATATGGCGGTGCTGCGCGTCGTGATCGGCTTCTGTACGGCCGGCTACTTCATCCAGATTGCACTCGTGCACGAGTTCACGCCGCCGCGGCGACGCGGCATGCTGACCGGCATCGTGTCGGCGATCACGACGGGCGGCCTGCTGCTCGGCGCCTTCAGCGGCGCGTACGTGATTCCGGCGCTCGGCTGGCGCTGGACTTTCGCGCTCGGCGCCGCGCCGGCCGTGATCGCGCTGATCGGCGCCGCCTACATTCCCGAGTCGCCGCGCTGGCTGAGTCTGCAAGGCCGCGACGCGGACGCACGCCGCTCGATCGCGTGGGCGCTCGGCAAGCAGTCGTTCGAAGACCAGATCGATACGCCGCAACCGGCGGCCTCGCGCGGCTGGTTCGAACTGCTGCGCTGCCCGCGCAGCGTGATCACGACGACGCTGATCAACGTCGGCCTGATTGCCGGCTACTACGGCATCGTGCTGTGGGCGCCGACGCTGCTCGCGCAGATCCAGCAACTCACGCCGGCGCTCGCCGCCAAAACGATGATCGGCTTCGCCATGCTGGGCATGGTTGCGCGGCTGTCGGCGGCGGCACTGGCGGATCGCATCGGCCGGCGTAAAACGGGCGGCTACTTCGCGATCGCGTCGGCCATTGCGCTGCTCGCCGCAGGCTACATAGGCCACGGCGACTGGCTCAGTCCGTCGCTGTTCTGGGCGCCGTTGCTACTTGCGTTCATCTTCGCCGACGGCAGCTTCTCGGTGTGCGCCGCGTATTCCACCGAAATCTGGCCGTCGCGGTTGCGCGGCACCGGCTCGGGCTACGCGGGACTCGCGGGCTCGGTCGGCAAGATTCTCGGCCCGCTCGGTCTCGCGATGACCGCCGGCTCGAGCAATGTCGTGATGCCGTCGGCAACCGTCGGCGTGATCGTGCCGGCGTTCCAGTTCCTCGCGTTGTGCCTGCTCGTATGCGGCCTCACGTATCTGACGATCGGCATCGAGGCGCGCGGCAAGGCGCTGGAATCGATGGACCAGACCGAGGACGAGGCGCGCGCGGCGAGCCACTCGCCCGAGTACAGCAAAAACGGATGACCCTGGCAGTTTTTCGATTGGGCCTGCAAAGCGTAAGCCCATAGACTGCTCCACAACCTGCAACACATAGAGCAACACAAGAGGGAATCGATGAAGACATTGCGTGTGGGGATGATCGTGCCGTCGCTGAACACGATCGCCGAAGACGACTTCCGCGCCTATTGTCCGGACGGCGTCGCGTATCACGTGCATCGTATCCGGCTGCGCAAGGAAGCGGGACGCGTGACGATGGAAAGCCTGACGCGCGCCCACCTCGAAGCGATCGACGAGGCGAGCTACCTGAAAGACCTGTCACCCGATGCGATCGCGTTCAACTGCACGGGCGCGAGCGTCGCGAATGGTCAGGACTGCGACGCGAGGCTCGCGCAGCGTATGTCGGCCATGCTCGAGATTCCGTCGACCAACACGATGGTCGCGATCAAGGAAGCACTGCGCGCGCTGAAGGCCGACGGGATTTTGCACGTCTGTCCGTTCAGCGACGAGTTCTCGCGGGTCGAACGGCAATCGCTGCTCGATTCGGGCTTCAACGTATTGCGCACCGTGTCGCTCGGTTTCACCGACGCGAAAGTGGCCGCGCAGATGGAGCCCGCGGAAATCGCCGCGGTGGTGCGCAAGCAGGTCGACGGCGACACGCGCGCGGTGCTGCTGTCGTGCGCGAACGTGCGCGCGTTCGAAGCCGCCGACGAGCTCGAACGCGGCCTCGATCTGCCGGTCGTCACCAGCAATCAGGCGATGCTGTGGTCGGTGCTGAACGCGGCGGGCTGGCGCGGCCAGATTCGCGGCGCGGGCCGGCTGTTCCAGATCGAGGCGTGACGACGAGTCACTCAGGACATTCAGACTATCCGACGACGAACTTCCATGCCGATCGCAGACGCACAAGTCCATGCCTGGTCCAACGGTGTTTCGACCGGGCACCATCGACGCACGCCGATCACCGGCGACGTCCTCAAGGCCGAAATGGCGCAGGCGGGTGTCGACCGCGCGTTGCTGGTGCCGCCGCTGTGGGACCCCGACGGCAACGCGTACTCGCTGTCGCTCGCCGCGGCCGAGCCGCAACGTTTCGCGGTGATGGGCCTGCTCGACAGCCGGCTCGACAATCCGGACCGGCTGTTGCGCAGGTGGCGCGAGCAGCCCAATATGCGCGGCATCCGCTTCCTGTTCAACACGAAGGAGCGCTTGCAGCCGCTGCTCGACGGCGAGTTGGACCGGCTCTGGCCGATCGCCGAGGAAACCGGCCTCGTGGTCGCGCTGCTGGTGCCGAACGCGCTGCACATCGTCGACGACATCGCGCGGCGTCATCCGTGGCTGCAAATCATTGTCGATCATCTCGGCGTGCCGCGCGGCGCATCGGGGCCCAGCGCGTTCGATCATCTGCCCGCGCTGCTCGCGCTCGCCGAGCACCGGAACGTGCACGTGAAAGCGGCGGGCGTCGGCGATTACGCGCTCGACCCGTATCCGTTCCGTTCGCTCGAAACCACGTTGCGCCGCGTCTTCGACGCGTTCGGCGCCGAGCGGATCGTGTGGGCAAGCGAGCTGTCGAGGTTGCACCATCCGTACCGCCAGTGCGTCACGCACTTCAGCGAGACGTTGTCGTGGCTGTCGGCCGCGGATCGGGAGCTGATCATGGGCGGAAATTTGTGCCGATTGCTCGAATGGGGGTGACGAGCTTAGGGCACGCACGAGTTCAATAAACGCATAACAAGTACAACAATCAGACGATTCTTTCAGGAGACAACCATGCTTTCCCCGGGCAGTTGGCCTTGCATCATCCTGCTGTACATCTACGGCACCGTCGCGACGTCGCTCGTCACGCAGTCGGTTCCCGTGATTGGCGACATCGCGAAGTACTTCGACCTGTCGCATGCGAGCGCGGGCTGGGTCATCTCCATTCCGTCGCTGATCACCGCGATCGCCGCGGTGTTCGGCGGCTGGCTCGTCGACCGGATCGGCGACAAGCGCGTGATCTTCGGCGGCTCGGTGTTCGCACTTGTCGGCAACCTCGTCGTGTTCGGCTCGCATGACATCGGCACGATGTTTTTCGGCCGCCTGCTGCAAGGCGTTGGCTATCTGTCGCTGACGGTGGGTGCCGTGACGCTGATCATGCGCACGACGACGGGAGCGCGGCGCAGCATCGCGCTCGGCCTGTGGACCTCGCACACGGCGGTCGGCATCGGTCTCACGCTCAGCATCGTCGCGCCGCTCGCGCAGCGCGGCGAGCTGTGGCGTTGGGCATTCGGCGGACACGCGATCCTGATGGGCGCGCTCGCCTGCGCGGTGATCCTGCTGCCCGCCAAACAGGCGAATCTGCAAAGCCGTCGCCTGTCCGACATCTGGCTCGTGCTGAAAAGCCCGCGGCCGTATCGGGTGGCGCTTGCTTCGGGTGCCTCCGCGTTCATCCAGACCGGCATCATGGCCGCGCTGACCGTGTATCTGTCGCGGCGCTACGGCATTGCGATTCCGGCGGCGGCCGGGGTCGGCACGCTTGCCGAAGTGTTCGTCGCGTGTGGTTGTTTGAGCGTCGGCCATCTGTTGAAGGCAGGCGTGAACGGCGGGCGCCTCGCGATCGTCGGCGGCATCGTGATGCTGTGCGGCGGCATCGGCCTTTACTTGCCGATGGTCGGGCTCGTCGCGGCGATCGTCGCCGTCTGCGTGTTCTCGCTCGGTATCGGCACCGTCAACGGCTATATCTGGACCCTGGTTCCATCGTCGTCGCCGAGCGTCGGCTCGCTCGGCGCGACCAGCGGGGTGGTCGCGCAGGCCACGTATCTCGGCGTACTGCTCGGACCGCCGGCGATCTTCGCGAGCTTCTACGAAGGCGGCTGGATGGTGCGCATCGGGCTCGTCGTGATCGCGGTGGTGTTGCAACTCGCGCCGATTCTCGGCTGGGGGCGCCCGGAAAATCTCGAAGACCGCCGGCACGGCCCGGTGGAAGCGCTCGGACCGAACTGACCCGATTGACTTCAAGTGCATGGACGAACGGCGTCACGAGGCGCCGCTCGCGGGTCGTTGCGCGCTTCGCGTGGCGGGGTCAGCGCAGACCGGCCGTGGCAACGAAACATGACTAAGGATCCACAGCTTTTAAACACACAGAGCAGTTGATAACAATTAGCGGGACTAATGAAGGAGACATCATGAAGGTTTGGCGGTTGGTACAAAAATCGGCTATGTGCGCTGCGTTGAGCGCGGTGGGGATCGGCTGCGCGCATGCGCAAAGCAGCGTCACGCTGTACGGCATTATTTCGACCGGCATCGAATACGTGAGCAACGTGAAGGGATCGCACCTGTTCGCGCTGGCCAACGGCGGCATGATGCCGCCGCGTTTCGGGCTGCGCGGCGACGAAGACCTCGGCGGCGGCACGCATGCGATCTTCACGCTCGAAAACGGCTTCTCGATCACCAATGGCGCGATGCTCGGCGGCATGTTCGGGCGCCAGGCGTTCGTCGGCTTGAGCAATCAGCGCTACGGTACGGTGACCATGGGCCGTCAATACGAGGAAATGACCAACAGCCTGTGGTGGGCTGAGTCCGCCAATATCTTCGCGGGTTTCGGCGCGCATATCGGCGACAACGACAACATGTTCTTCACGAACCGCTTCAACAACTCGGTGCGCTACGTGTCGCCGACGTTCTCGGGGCTCACGTTCGCAGGCAGCTACGCGTTCTCGAACTCGACGCAGTTCTCCAACAACAACGGTTTCAGCGGCAGCGCCGTGTATGCGAAGGGCGCGTTGAAGGCCGGTGTGGCGTTCACGCAGTTCAACCGGCGCAGCAACGCGACGCCGTCGAACCTGACGAGCGGCGCAGTGGATAGCACGGGCTGGGGCTTCAGCTCACCGTTCGTCGTGAGCCCGACGGGCGCGGGCACCGACCAGCAGCGCATCATCGGTACGGGGGTGACCTACGATTTCGGCTTCGTCAACGTGCTGGTCAGCTATTCGAACGTGCTGTTCAACTACTCGGATTCGACGGGATTGCGCTTGCAGAACGGCGAAATCGGTGTGTGGAAGCGCTTTACGCCGGCGCTCCAGATCGGCGTGTCGTACGTGTATACGGCCGGTGATTATTCGGGTGGCCGCTCGCCTCACTACAACCAGGTGACGCTCGCGAGCGACTACCTGCTGTCAAAGCGAACCGATCTGTTCCTCACCGGCATCTATCAGCGCGCAAGCGGGCCGGGTGCGTTTGCGCAGATCTATACGACGACCGCTTCGAGCGGTCAGTCGCAAGCGCTGGTGCAGGCGGGGATCCGGCACCGGTTCTGATGCCGTTCGCGACGGCTTGGAGTAAGGCAGACCAGGCCCGCGCGGGAAGGTCATTGAACAAAGGCAAGGCGGTGCGCGCTTTGCCTTTGTCTTTCCAGTATTCCAGCGTGCCGCGATCGGGTGTCTTCAGGTCACCCGCTCACGCAACCAGGCCGAGCCGAGATCGATCACCGTCACGACGACGATCACCATGATCATCACGGCGGCCGTCTGAGCATAGTTGAACGAGCGGATCGCTTCGTACAGCACGACGCCGATGCCGCCCGCGCCGACCATGCCGACCACCATCGCCGAGCGCACGTTCGACTCGAAGCGATACAGCGCGAACGAGATCCACAGCGGCAGCACTTGCGGCAGCACCGCATAGACGATTTCGTCGAGACGCGTCGCGCCCGTCGCGCGCACGCCTTCGGCCGGGCGGGGATCGATTGCCTCGACCGCTTCGGCGAACAGCTTGGCGAGCACGCCCGTCGTATGCACCCACAGCGCGAGCACGCCGGCGAACGGACCGAGCCCGACCGCGACGATGAACAGCATCGCGAAGACCATTTCATTGATCGCGCGGCACGCGTCCATCAGGCGGCGCACCGGTTGCACGACCCACTGCGGCGCGAGATTGTGCGCGGACATCAGACCGAACGGCACCGCGCAGACGAGCGAGAGCGCGGTGCCCCAGATCGCGACCGCCAGCGTCACGTACATCTCGTGCAGGTAGCTGCGCCACTCGGTGAAGTCGGGCGGGAAGAAGTCTTTCGCGAACTGACCCATGTTCGCGGAGTCGCTGAGCAGATCGAGCGGACGCATGTCGGCGCCGTGCCACGCGCCGCCGAGTACGGCGAGCACTGCGATCCAGCCGAGCAGCGACCGCCAGCTGCGCTTGCCGGCTTGCTGTTTCGCTTGCTCGGCCCGCGCCGCTTCGCTCGCGTGCGCCGGCGACGTGATCAGATCGGCCGTGTTCATTGCTTCGACTGTGCGTTGCTGAGCGCGCTCAGCTTCGCGTCGAGCGCGGCCAATTGCGTCTTGCGGTCGCTATCGGACAGATGCGTATCGCTCTCGATCTTCTGCTTCTGCTGGAACAGCACGATCTCGCGAATCGGCAGCAGTTGTTGATCCGACGATGCCTCGAAGCCGCTGTACTCGGTGATGCCGGCCATCACCGCTTTTTCGTGCGGATCGGTTTTCGCGTAGTTCAGGAAGAACTTGCGCAGCTTGTCCTTGGTCGCTTGCGGCAGATCCTTGCGCCACACGAGCGGATCCGACGGAATCAGCGGCGAGGTCCACAGCACGCGCACCTGCGCGAACTTGTCCGGGTGCTCGCGCTTGAGCGTCTCCATCATCATGCTGTTGTTGGTCGCGATATCGATCTTGTTGTTGACGACGGCCAGCAGATTCGCTTCATGGCTCGACGGCAGCACGCTCCTGAACGACGTATTGACCGGCGTGTTGTGCTTCGCGAACAGGTAGTAGCCCGGCACCAGCGTGCCCGACGTCGAGTTCGGATCGCCGAAGCCGAGCGTCACGCTCTTCGTGTCCTTGAATACGTCGTCGAGCGTCTTGAAGCGGCTGTTCACGTTGGTGATCAGCAGCGAGTAGTAGCCGCTGTCGCCGTTCGCGTGCTGCGCTTTCGCGAATACTTCGCCACCCGAACGATCGACGGCCTCGATCGCCGACGCGTTGCCGAAATAGCCGACCTGCACCTTGTTGAAGCGCATACCTTCGATGATGCCCGCGTAGTCGGTCGCGAAGAATGCCTTCACGTCCAGGCCGGTCTGTTTCTTCATGTCGTCGATCAGCGGTTCCCAGCGTTGCTTGAGCACCGCCGACGAATCGGTCGAGATGATGCCGAGGTTGATGTCCTCCGCGTGGGCTGCGGCGACGCAGGCGAAAGCGGCAGCGCCGGCCGCGAGCGTGATCAGGGAGCGCAAGAATTTCATCGGTTGAGATCCGGTTGGGTGGACGGAGAGAGTCAGGAGCGCGCGACAGTGCGCGCGGTTCAGTTCGACGGCGCGCCGCTCAGCGCGAACGCGTGGCGCGCGGCGGCGGGGCCGGCGTCCAGACGTGCAGGCGCGGTGGCGTGATTGGCCGCGTCAGGCGCATCGTGAGCGTCGTTTGCGCCGTGCGTCGCGTCGTCGAGCAGTTCGCGCGCATCGTCGCCGTAGAGTTTTTTCAGCAGCGCCGGTGTCAGCGCACTCGAAGGGCCGTCGTAGACCACCTTGCCGCGACGCAGCGCGACCGTGCGCGGACAGTACTTCATTGCGATGTCGACCTGATGCAGCGACACCAGCACCGTGATCCGATGCTCGACGTTCAGCGCTTGCAGCATGTCCATCACGCGGCGCGACGACTCGGGATCGAGCGAGGCGATCGGTTCGTCGGCGAGCACGATCTGCGCACGCTGCACGAGCGCCCGTGCGAGCGCGGCGCGTTGCTGTTGGCCGCCCGACAGGTTCGCGGCGCGCTCGCGCGCATGTTCGCCGATACCGACCTCGTGCAGCGCAGCCAGCGACAGTGCGCGTTCCGCGCGCGGGAAGCGGCCGGACAGACGGCGCCACCACGGCAGACGTGCGAGCGCGCCGATCAGCACGTTGGTTTCGACCGACAGCCGGTTCACCAGGTTGAACTGCTGGAACACGAAGCCGATGTCGCGGCGAATGCTGCGCACTTCACGCACGATGCGGCCGTTCTGCTGGATCGGCCGGCCGAGAATTTCGATCTGCGATGGCTGCGCATCCGACGCGGTAAAGCCCGCGATATGCCGTAGCAAAGTCGATTTGCCCGAGCCTGATGCGCCGATCAACGCGACCATCTCACCGGGCGCGACGCGCAGATCGATTTCGTCGAGCGCTTTGCGGCCATTGCCGAACGTCTTGCTCAAACGTTCGATTCGAATAGCTTCACGGATCGCTTCCATCTGTATTTCCTCGCTGCATCCGGACACTGCCGGTATGTGTGGGGCTCATTCTAGAAAGCGACTGTGACGGTTGAGTGAAGGCATCGCAACGTCTAGACGACTACATCTTTGTGTGCGACTTTTGCCGCAGTGTCATGTGTCGTCAGGATGGCAAAACGAAGTCAGCGCGAAGTCAGGGATTCGAACGAAAAGTGACATACGGATGACACGATGCGCATGCACACGTGCGCGCTCGCGCGTGTTGACACACAGCCAGGCTATAGTGCGTCTGTTCTGGCCGCCCTTAATAATCCCGACACTCCGGTCACGCCGTCATGCCGACTCCTTTGAGCTTTCTTCCGGACAGTTTTGCCGAATATGAAGATCTCAAGTCGATACTCGACCAAGGCAGGGCGAGCTTCGAAATCCGCGCGGTTTGCGAAACCGAGGTACGCGGCCGGCACTTTTCGGTGTACACCGCGAGCATCGGTTCATCCGATCCGCTCGCGCCGGCCATTGGTTTTTTCGGCGGCATTCACGGGCTCGAGCGAATCGGCTCGCAACTCGTGCTCGACTATATGCGCGCGCTGCTCGCGCGGCTCGAATGGGACGAATTGCTGGTGCGGCAATTGCAGTCCGTCCGGCTGATCTTCCTACCGATCGCAAATCCCGGCGGCATGTGGGCATCGACGCGCGCGAATCCGCGCGGCGTCGATCTGATGCGCAACGCGCCGCAGAACGCCGACGCGCGTGTGCCGGTGCTTGCGGGCGGCCAGCGCGTCGGTGCGTGGCTGCCGTGGTATCGCGGCCGCGAGGGCGAGCCGATGGAGCCCGAGGCGGCCGCACTGCTGGAAGTGGTCGAAACGCAACTCGCGGCGCGGCCGCTCAGCATCGCGCTCGATTGCCATTCCGGTTACGGCTGGAGCGACAGCATCTGGTTTCCGTACGCGAGAACCCGCAGCCAGATGCCGCATCTGCCTGAAATGTACGTGTTGAAAAGCATGTTCGAACACGCGCATCCGCATCATGGCTACACGTTCGAGCCGCAAAGCCATCAGTATCTGCTGCACGGCGATCTGTGGGACTACGCGTACGACCGCACACCGGTGCCGAACATCTTTCTGCCGATGACGCTCGAACTCGGCTCGTGGCTGTGGATCAAGAAGAACCCGCGCCAGTTGTTTTCGCGGCAGGGCATGTTCAATCCGGTGATGGAGCATCGCACCGCGCGCGTGCTGCGGCGCCATGCGAACCTGTTCGACTTCCTCGCGCGCGCGGCGTTTTCGTCGCAGCGCTGGCTGCCGCAAGGCAACCGTCGCGAGCAGTTGCTGCAAAGCGCACTCGACCACTGGTACAGGCCGGATAGCGTATGAGCACGTGGATCCTGCTGCGCGGACTCACGCGCGAAACGCGGCATTGGGGGCGCTTGCCGGCGGCGTTGCGCGAAACCCTGGGTCAAATCCCGGCCGAGTGCTGGCGCGAAGCAATCACAACGGCAACCGCGACGAGCGCGACGGGCGTGCGTTTGCTGCTGCTCGATCTGCCCGGCAACGGCGAGTTCGTGCAGCGGCGCGCACCCGCAAGCGTCGCGGGCATGGTCGCTTTCGTGCGGCGCGCCGCACTGGAAACCGGCGTGCCCGGTCCCTACAACGTGATCGCGATGTCGCTCGGCGGCATGGTCGCGACCAGCTGGGCCCAGCGTCATCCCGGCGAAATCGAACGGCTCGTGCTGATCAATACCAGCATGCGGCCGTTCAGCCGCGCGCACGAGCGGCTGCGGCCATCGGCATGGCCGGGTCTGCTCGGCGTCGCCGCGCATTGGGGCGATGCGGCCGATGCCGAAAGCGGCATCCATCGTCTGACATGCAACAACGTCGACAGCCTGGGCGCGGATCTCGCCGCGTGGACCGCAATCCGCCGCAGTGCGCCGGTGAGCCGCGCGAATGCGCTGCGGCAATTGTGGGCTGCCGCACGCTTTCGCGCAGCAGCCGCCGCGCCGGGCTGTGCGATGCTGCTTCTGTCCTCGCGAGCCGATGGGCTCGTCGACCCGGTCTGTTCGGTGAAGCTGGCGGCGGCGTGGGGCGTGCCGCATCGCGAGCATCCGTGGGCCGGTCACGATCTGCCGCACGACGATCCGGCGTGGACCGCCGCGCAGATTCGAGCGTGGCTCATGCAGCGCACCGAAGACAGGGATGCGGCAGCACCGGCTCCGGCGCCGGCGCCGGCAAAGCCCGCGGGTTGAGCCGCGCACGGCGTTGCCGCGCCGCAGCGACGCAACCCCGTTCGGCGGAGCTGTTCCGACGCATCGACGATTCGTCAGCGGGTATTACCTGACTGCGCGAAACGGCCGCATCGCGCACGGCAGGCGCATAATTCCAACTCAGACGTTGCCTGCGAATCACGCGATACTCACCATTGCCGCCAGCCAGGGGAGTCGATCATGCAAGCAAAGAACGAAGAAGCCGTCACGCACCTGCTGAACGATGTCGTCGAATTTGCGCGGGGGCGGTTGCCGGAACCGACCTTCAATATCGTCGAACCCTTCCTGCGGCACTACTACGATTTCGGCGACGCGGGCGATCTGCAAAGCCGCTCGATCGCCGATCTGTACGGCGCGGCGCTCGCCCACTGGCAGACCGTGCAGCGCTTCGTGCCGGGCCAGCAGCGACTGCGCGTGTATAACCCGATCCTCGAACAGCATGGCTGGCATTCCGATCACACGGTCGTCGAGATCGCCAACGACGACATGCCGTTCCTCGTCGACTCGGTGTCGATGACCGTCAACCGGCACGGGCTCGCGCTGCATTCGGTCGTGCACCCGGTGTTTCGGATCTGGCGCGCGCCGGACGGCAGCATCGCGCGCGTGAGCCAGGGCGCCGAAGAGGCGGGCGATACCCGCTCGCATCTGACCTCGTGCATCCATTTCGAAGTCGATCGTTGCGGCGATGCCGCAAAACTCGACGCGTTGCGCGATGACATCGCGCGCGTGCTCGGCGACGTGCGCGCGGCGGTCGAGGATTGGCCGAAGATCATCGAACGCGCGAAGCAGACGATTCAGGATATGAAGGTGCGCGAGACCGGTCCCGAGGGCGTGGAAGCGCGCGCGTTCGTCGAATGGATGGTCGCCGATCATTTCACCTTCCTCGGCCAGCGTGATTACGAACTGGTGCAGCACGACGGCGGCTACGGTTTGCGGGCGGTCGCGGGCTCCGGTCTCGGCATTCTGCGCGATGCGCAGCAGCCGGGCAGTGCGGCCGAAGTCACGCCGTTGCCGCCGGCGGCCACGGAGATCATCTCCGGGTCGTTGCCGATCTTTCTGACCAAGGCCAATTCGCGCGCCACGGTGCACCGGCCAGGCTACCTCGATTATGTCGGCATCAAGCTGAGCGGCCCGGATGGCAAGGTAACGGGCGAACGGCGCTTCATCGGCCTGTATACGTCGACCGCTTATTTCGTGTCGGCCGCGGAGATTCCGATCGTGCGGCGCAAATGCGCGAATATCGTCAGACGGGCGGCATTCCTGCCGAAAGGCCATCTGGCGAAATCGCTGGTGACGGTGCTCGAGACCTATCCGCGCGATGAATTGTTCCAGGCCGACGAGGACCAGCTGTACGACACCGCGCTCGGCGTGCTGCGCTTGCAGGAGCATCAGCGCACGCGGCTGTTCGTGCGGCGCGATCGCTTCGACCGCTTCGTGTCGTGCCTCGTGTTCGTGTCGCGCGACAAGTACAACACCGATATGCGGCAACGTACCGCAAACCTGCTCGCTGACGCATTCAATGGCGAGAACGTCGAATTCACCCCGCTGCTGTCGGAGTCGACGCTCGCGCGAATTCATTTCGTTGTCCATGCAAAACCAGGTGGCATGCCGGACGTCGACACGCGCGAGCTCGAAGCGCGGCTCGTGCAGGTCACGCGCCGCTGGCAAGACGATCTTGCCGACGCGTTGCTCGACGCCTATGGCGAAGAGCAGGGCAACCGTTTGCTGCAACATTACGGCGCGTCGTTTCCGGCCGGCTATCGCGACGACTACCCGGCGCGCACGGCGGTGCGCGATATCGAACTGATCGAGCGCGTGCAGGGCAGCGAGCGGCTCGCAATGAACCTGTACCGGCCAATCGAATCGGGACCGCGCGCGTTCCGCTTCAAGGTGTATCGCGCGGGCTTGCCGATCGCGCTGTCGCGCAGCTTGCCGATGCTGGAACATCTGGGCGTGCGCGTCGACGAAGAGCGGCCTTATCTGATCGAAGCAATCGGCGCGACGCCCGCGTGGATCCACGACTTCGGCCTCGAACTCGCCGACGATGCCGAGTTCGACATCGAGCGGGTGAAAGATCTGTTCGAACAGGCGTTCGAGCAGGTGTGGACCGGAGCGATCGAAAGCGACGATTTCAACCGCCTCGTGCTGCGCGCGCAGCTCAATGCCCGCGAGGTGACGATTCTGCGCGCGTACGCGAAGTACTTGCGGCAGGTCGGTTCGACCTTCAGCGACGCGTATATCGAGCGCGCGGTAACCGGCAATCCGGCGATTGCGCGCATGCTCGTCGAGCTGTTCGTCGCGCGCTTCGATCCGGCGCTCGGCGCTGTGCGCGAGGCGCGCGTCAACGCTTGCCTGGAAACAATCGACAGCGCGCTCGACCAGGTGCCGAATCTCGACGAAGACCGCATCCTGCGGCAGTTTCTCGGCGTGATCAAGGCGACCAAACGCACCAACTACTACCGCTATGACGCTCAGGGGCAACCGAAGCCGTACCTGTCGTTCAAGTTCGATCCCGCGCAGGTGCCAGGCTTGCCCGAGCCGAAACCGATGTTCGAGATCTGGGTCTATTCGCCGCGCGTCGAGGGTGTGCATCTGCGAGGCGGGCGCGTCGCCCGCGGCGGCCTGCGCTGGTCGGATCGGCGCGAGGACTTCCGCACGGAAGTGCTCGGCCTGATGAAGGCGCAGATGGTGAAGAACGTCGTGATCGTGCCGGTGGGCTCGAAGGGCGGCTTCGTCGTCAAGAATCCGCCGCCGCAGAGCGATCGCGATGCGTGGATGCGCGAAGGCGTCGCGTGCTATCAGACCTTCCTGCGCGGCTTGCTCGACGTAACCGACAACCTCGCGGGCACCGACATCGTGCCGCCGCCCGACGTGGTGCGCCACGACCCCGACGACCCGTATCTGGTCGTCGCCGCCGACAAGGGCACGGCCACGTTCTCCGACTACGCGAACGCGATCTCGCAGGAATACGGTTTCTGGCTCGACGACGCATTCGCGTCGGGCGGCTCGGTCGGCTACGACCACAAGAAGATGGGCATCACCGCGCGCGGCGCATGGGAGTCGGTCAAGCGGCACTTCCGCGAAATGGGTGTCGACACGCAGAGCGAAGACTTCACGGTGGTCGGTGTCGGCGACATGTCGGGCGACGTGTTCGGCAACGGCATGCTGTTGTCGCCGCATATCAAACTGCTCGCCGCATTCGATCACCGGCACATCTTTCTCGATCCGAATCCCGATCCCGCCGCGAGCATGGCGGAGCGCGCGCGGCTTTTCATGCTCGACCGTTCGAGCTGGGCCGATTACGATCCGTCACTGATCTCGGCAGGCGGCGGCGTGTTCCCGCGCAGCGCGAAGACGATTCCACTGTCCGCGGCGGTGCAGGCAGCGCTCGGCATCAGCGCGGCGGCGCTGTCGCCGGCCGAGCTGATGCGCGTGATTCTGCAGGCGCCGGTCGATCTGCTTTATAACGGCGGCATCGGCACCTACGTGAAGGCGAGCCGCGAAACCAATCAGCAGGCGGGCGATCGCGCGAACGACGCGATCCGCGTGAGCGGCGCGGAGCTGCGCTGCAAGGTCGTGGCCGAGGGCGGCAATCTCGGCCTGACGCAACTCGGGCGCATCGAGTTCGCGCAGCGCGGCGGCCGCATCAATACCGATGCAATCGATAACTCGGCCGGTGTCGATTGCTCGGATCACGAAGTCAACATCAAGATTCTGCTGGGTCTCGTCGTCGCCGATGGTGAAATGACGGAGAAGCAGCGCAATGCGTTGCTTGCCGAAATGACCGATGAAGTCGGTCTGCTCGTGCTGACGGACAACTACTATCAGACGCAGGCTTTGTCGATCGCGGGCCGCTTCGGCGTCGAGCTGCTCGATGCCGAAACGCGTTTGATGCGCTATCTGGAGAAGGCGGGGCGGCTCAATCGCGTGATCGAGTTTCTGCCCACCGACGAAGACGTCGCCGAGCGCGCGGCCGCGAAGCAGGGTCTCACGACACCGGAGCGCGCGGTGCTGCTCGCGTACAGCAAGATGTGGCTGTATGACGCGCTGCTCGAATCGTCGATGCCGGAAGACCCGCTCGTCAGCGACATGTTGATCGAGTACTTTCCGAAGCCTCTGCGGCAGCGTTTCCGCGAACCGATGCAGCGCCATCCGCTGCGCCGTGAAATCCTCGCGACGCATCTGACCAATGCGCTCGTGAATCGCGTCGGCTGCGAGTTCGTGCATCGGCTGATGGAGGAGACCGATGCTCAGCCCGGCGACATCGTGCGCGCGTGCATCATGGCGCGCGACGTGTTCGATCTCGATCAGATCTGGCGCAGTATCGACGCGCTCGATAACCGCGTCGCCGACGACGTGCAGGCGCGCATGTTCGCGGAGGTCGCGCGGCTCGTCGAACGCTCGGCGCTGTGGTTCCTGCGGCATCTGCAAACGGGCGGGGCCAACGGCGACGTGACCGGCCTGCTCGCGCGCTGTCGCGATGCTGCGCAGCGTCTCGCGCCACAATGGCCGGCGCTGTTGCCGGGTGCCGATCTCGAAGCGTTGTCGGAGCGGCAACGGGTGTTCGTCGATGCGGGTGTCGATAGCGATCTCGCGGTGCGTATCGCGAGCGGCGAGGTGTCGGCCGCGCTGCTCGATATCGCCGAAGTCGCGTCGACCTGCGGGCGCAATCTCGAACAGGTCGCGGGCGTCTACTTCGCGCTCGGCACGCTGCTGAACTACAGCTGGATCAGCGAGCGCGCCGCCTCGCTGCCGGCGCCGACGCATTGGGACATGCTCGCGCGCGCCTCGGCCCTTGCCGAACTCGCGCGGCTCAAGCGCGCGCTGACCACCAGCGCGTTGACCGGCGCGACCGATGCGTCGACGCCCGATTCGCTGGTGCAAACGTGGCGCGAGAAACGCGCGGCGCAACTCGAGCGCTATACGCGTCTGCTGACCGATCTGCGCGCGACGGGCGGCGCGAGTCTTTCGGTGCTGCTGGTGGTCGTGCGGGAGATGGCGGCGCTAGAGAGGGCGTGAGCGGCGCGAGTGGCGCGAGTGGCGTAGAGGACGCTTGGGGAACTGGCGGCACGGCGACACATCAGGTCCGATTCCTGCGAGCTGGTGTGTGGTTGTCATCCATAATACCGGGTACTTGCCGCTAGCTTCGATCGTGCGATACCCGACGATAACCAGCCAATACCCGGCCACTCACGGACGCCCGCCCGCAGATGAAAGAAGAATCGCCGAAAGCCATTTTCTACGCACTCGCCGCCAACTTCGGCATCGCCATATGCAAGTTCGCCGCGGCGGCGTTCACTGGCTCCGGTTCGATGTTCGCCGAAGCGATTCACTCCACCGCCGACTGCGGCAATCAACTGCTGCTGCTATTCGGGCTGCGCGAAGCGCGCAAGCCGGTGAGCCCCTTGCATCCAATGGGCAGCGGCCGCGAAATCAACTTCTATTCGCTGCTGGTTGCGTTGCTGCTGTTTTTCGTCGGCGGTGCGTTTTCGGTGTATGAGGGCGTGCATCGACTGATTGCGCGGGAGCCGTTGCAGTATGCGTTCGTCGCGTTGGCGGTGCTCGGGGTGTCGGTGGTACTCGAAGCGCTCTCGTTGTGGGGCGCGGTCAAGGAGATTCGCAAGACGCATCCGGATAAAAATCTGTGGCGCTGGTTTCGCGAGACGCGCGAATCGGATCTGCTGGTCGTGGCCGGCGAAGATATCGCCGCGCTATTCGGTCTCGCGATCGCCTTCGTCGCGGTGCTATCGACGATGCTGACCGGCAACCCCGTGTATGACGCGCTCGGCTCGGTCGGGGTCGGTCTGCTGCTGATGACGATCGCGTGGCTCGTCGCGCGCGAAGTGAAGTCGATGATCGTCGGCGAATCGGCGAGCCCGGAAGTGCGCGGCGCCATCGACGCGCATCTGCGCGCCCGTCCCGAGATTCGCAGCATCATCAACATGATCACGCTGCAGTGGGGACGTCATGTGGTGGTGGCGGTGCAGGCGGAAATGATCGACTACGCGAGCGGCCGCGCGATGGTCGATGCGATCAACATCATCGAGGCCGATCTACAGGCCACGTTCCCTCAGGTGCGCTGGGTGTTCTTCGAACCGGATGTGCCGCGTAATTAAAAACGTCTTCCATTCATAACGGGCAGCGCGTTCAGCCACCCGGCAATTTTCTTCTCACTGCTTCAATGCTCGTTGCATGCAGATTGTCTTTGCCCGCAACGACTCGTTGAACCGGCGCATCGCACCACGCTGATTGCGCCGCTCTTATCGACATCCCGTTTGCTTGACAGGTCTGAACCCGGAACCTAGTATTCGTCCGGGAATTGGTCATACGAGTATGTAGTAGTCAGGCCACCTACCCAGCTTCCGTCTCAGGCTCCCATAAAAACATGCGTCACATCGGAGATGTCGATGAAAAAAATCAGCCGTGTATTTTCTTCCGTTGTCCTTACTGGTTCCTGTCTGTTTGCTATTGCCGCTCATGCGCAAACACTGGCGACCGGCGATAGCCGAACCGTGACGCAGCCAGCTTATCCCACCGTTTGCACCACGCTCACTGCGCAATTCACGAGTTCCCAACGCGCATCGCCGCCGACCACCGACGACACGAGCCGCCTGCAAGCGGCCTTGAATAGCTGCGCCGGTACGGGCGGCAGCGTCGTGCTGGCGTCTTCGGGTTCGAACAACGCGTTCTATACCGACAGTCTGACGATCAGCGGCGCCGGCATCGTGGTCAACTCGGGCGTCACGTTGTATGGCAACAATAGCTACTCGGGCAACGCGAACCTGCTGTCGTTCTCGGGCACGAATGCGTCGCTGATGGGGCCGGGCACCGTCGACGGCCGCGGCGACATCATCAGCGGAACGCCGCGGCTTGTGCAGGCGAGCAATATCACGAACTTCGTCGTCTATAACGTGACCCTGTCTCAGGCGGCGCATCCGAATCTCTACGTTGAAGGCGGCAGCGGCTTCATCGCATGGAACGTGTCGATTCGCACGCCGGCCACGCGTGCGAATGCCGACGGCATCGACATCGACAGCCTGACCAATGCGACGGTGACCAATTCGGACATCGAAGCCGGCGACGATGGTGTCGCGGTCAAGACGAACTCGGGCAACCTGTCGAACGTCACCGTATCGAACACGAAGCTGCATGGCACGCATGGTTTGTCGGTCGGCAGCATCGCGAAGAACACGGTGTCGAACGTGCTGTTCAAGAACAACTACGTGTACGGCAACGATCTGAGCGGCACGGCCTCGACCGACGCGAACGCGATCAACGTGAAGGCCGATCCGTGTTCGCTGACGGTGCAGCAGGTCAGCTACGTCAATACCTGCATCACCAACGCGAAGCATCTGATCGTGATGGATACCAACTACAGCAGTTGCAGTACCGGCGGCACCCCGACGCTGTCCAACATCATCGTCAATGGCGCTTACTCGACGGCGTCGCTCTCGGGTGCCTATACGAAGATCGACGGACGCAGTTCGAGCTATCCGGTGACAGCGTATCTGGCCAACGTCAGCCTCGATGCGACCGCGCAAAGCGGCGACCAGTACGCGAACGTCGGTCTGTATAACTCGAACGTCACACCGTCCGGCACTGGGGTGAGCACGTCGAGCTTCACGCTGAGCGGCAGCGTGCCGAGTTGCTCGTTCTAACGGTGGAGTAGCGTAGCGGCTAGCGGTGCGGAGGGGCGCGTCATCGGCTTATCCGCATCGTTCTCTCAAACGATCGTCGTCAAGGATCGGCATGCCGGAAAAATGGCTGGGACCTGTTTGCGTGATCTGCGCGGCGGCGCTGGGTCTGTCGACCGGCATGCTGTATTTCCGGCATGCGGCACCTGCAACGGCGGCAGCGACGAACGTCGTCGCGGATAGTCAGAACAACCGGGCTGCGGCGGCTTCAGTCCTCGCGCCCGCAGCCGATGCCGATACTTCGTTGCGCATCTGGCCCGGCGATTCGAGCCTCGCCAACGGTCTAGCGATGACGGACAGCCACGACCTGATCGTCAACGACGCATTGCGTGACCTGGTCGACTTCTTCCTTCTCGAACAGACGGCGGAGGACCGTGCGGAGCAACTGAAGTTGTATCTGAGAACCCGGCTCCGTCCTCCTGCTTCGGAGCAAGCGGTGCAAATCGCCGAGCATTACGTGGCCTATATGAAAGCGCACGACGATCTGCTCGCCGCGCAGAACCTGAGCGCGCAGAATCTGAGTGCATCGAACGTCGACATCAACCGTATCGTGACGTGGCGTCAGCAGCGCGACCAGTTGCGGCAACGGATGCTGGGCGACCAGGTCGTGCAGGCGTGGTATCAGAACGACGATTCGCAATTGACGCAGGCCATCGACGAATGGCGGCAACGAGCGGCCGATCAGGACGGGGTAGCCGCCGCAGGGGAGCAATCGCGTTATCCGGTTCCTCATTGGCAAAACAGCCACGACGAAGAGCAGCACATCCAATACCTGCTCGGACTACTGCAAAAAACGGTGACGAGCTTCAGCGAGCGTAGCCGGGAAGGACAGCATTGGGCCGAGCGCTATTCGAGCTATCAGAACGACGCTCGAAAGATCATTGGCGATGCCAGTCTCGACGCCTCGCAGCGCAACGCGCAGCTTCGGGCATTGCGGGTGAAGTTATTTCCAACGCAAGCCGAACGGCAGCGTGCGCATGAACTGGGACCTTGAACGCTGTGGGCGAGAGAAGACGAGTGAAGGCGAGATGCGGAGAGATGCGGCGAAACGACGTGCGCTGCAATCGCGGGTCGTTCCGCCTGCCCTGACTGGATGCGAGTACGCATGCCGTTGCTTATTTGAACCCCGCCACCGCATGCGGCACGTACAGTTCTTCGAGCCGGCGAATCTCTTCGTCAGTGAGATTCAACGACACTGCGGCGACTGCATCGTCGAGATGATGCAGCCTGGTCGCGCCGACAATGGGCGCGGTAATCGGCTTCTTCTGCAGCACCCACGCTAGCGCGACCTGCGCGCGCGGCACGCCGCGCTCTTTCGCAATCTCGCTGACGCGCTCGACGATACGCCGATCCGCTTCCTGCGTGTGCGCGTACAGTGTGCGGCCGAATTCATCGGTTTCCGAGCGCGCGCTTTCGGTGTCCCAGTCGCGCGTCAACCGTCCGCGTGCCAGCGGACTCCACGGAATCACGCCGATGCCTTCGCTTTCGCACAGTGGCAGCATTTCGCGCTCTTCCTCGCGGTACAGCAGATTCACGTAGTTCTGCATCGTCACGAAGCGCGTCCAGCCATTGCGCTCGGCCACCTGCAGCGCCTTGGCGAACTGCCATGCGTACATCGACGACGCGCCGATATAGCGCGCCTTGCCGGCCTTCACGACATCGTGCAGCGCTTCCATCGTTTCCTCGATCGGCGTGCCGTAGTCCCAGCGATGGATCTGATACAGGTCGACATAGTCGGTACCGAGACGCCGCAGGCTGTGATCGATCTCCGCCATGATCGCCTTGCGCGACAGCCCCGCGCCGTTCGGCCCCGCATGCATGCGGCTATTGACCTTGGTGGCGAGCACGATTTCATCGCGCTTTGCAAAGTCCTTCAGCGCACGGCCAACGATTTCCTCGCTGGTGCCGTCCGAATAGACGTTGGCCGTGTCGAAGAAGTTGATGCCATGATCGAGTGCCTGCTTGATGAAAGGGCGCGCGGCTTCGTCGTCGAGCGTCCAGGCATGCGTGCCGCGCGAGGGCACGCCATAACTCATACAGCCGAGACAGAGACGCGATACATCGAGGCCGGTGCGGCCGAGTTTCACATAATCCATCGTGTTGCTCCTATGGTGAAGCGCACAAACCCGCTGCGAGGGAAGGACCTTCGATTATAGGGAAACGACGGCAAGCGCGTCGTAACAGGCCGCACCCGCTTTCGAACGCTTCAAAGCAAATGCGCCCGCGAAGCCACTCCGCGGGCGCATGACGGCGAGTGCCGTGAACGACAGCTAACGCTCAATGCTGTACCGGACGATACGGTGTCCACACGGGCGTGTCGGTGTCCCAGTTATCGAGTTCCGATGGTGTCATGATGTGCTCCTTGATCAAGAGGCGCGCGGTGCAAGCGCGCCGGGTTCTGAACCAACTGGTTTCAGCCTTTTACTGGGCTTTGGCGACGCGCGTCACTTCGCCATTCGTCCCTTCCTGCAACGCGATGCGCGAGGCTTGCGTCTGGCCGATCAGGCCTTTGTCCGGATACGACGTGCGGTTCAGCGAAGGTAGCGAGCCGTCCCGATACGCGGCGACCAGTTCGGCCTTGACCTCGGCGCGTGTCTTCGTGCTCGCGCTGGGCGCCGGTTGCGTGTCATACGTTCCCGCGCGGCCAATGCCACCGCCGCCTTCCGCGAATGCCGGAACACTGACGAGCAGCGACAGGGCGAGGCCTGCCAACAGATTGCGTTTCATGATTCACTCCTGTCGATTCTTTGGCAGCGCAATCGCGCTGCGACAGGGTGAAATGTAGACGTCGGCGCGATCCGGATAAATCGCGGTTTTGCGAAATGAATTGTCGCGATTCAGGAACAATCGCGGGAAGGGACTTCAATAAGCCGTGCAATCGCACCGTTGCCGCGGCATTGGCGCCGCGGCTGGAATTCACTGTTTCATTTACCGTACTTCATGCGACCCATTCGGTCATCACTGGTGTGTCGAGTGCCGGCGCGGACTCGCGCTCCTCGAACGTGCGCTTCGTGCAGGTGGCGTCGAGACTGCCGCGTCCGCTCAGCAATGGGCAACGATCGAATAGCTCCGCAATCCAGTCTACGAAAACGCGGACTTTCGGCGACAGATGACGACTGTGCGGATAGACTGCCGAAATCGGCATCGGCAAGGGCTTCAACTCCGGCAGTACTTCGACGAGTTGACCCGAGCGCAGATGCGGCAGCACCATGAAGAGCGCCGGCTGAATCAGGCCGAAACCTTCGAGTCCGCAGGTCACGTAGGCATCCGCGTCGTTGACCGACACGATGCTCTTCATCTTCACTTCCACTTCTTTGCCGTTCACGAGGAACGCCCAATCGAGCGTGCGTCCCGTGCGGCTCGAGAAGTAATTGACGGCTTTGTGATTGTCGAGATCTTCGAGCGAAGTGGGCATGCCCGCGCGCTTGATGTAATCGGGTGCCGCGCAGGTCACGCCCTCGAACAGACCGATGCGGCGTGCGACCAGCGACGAATCCTGCAGCGCGCCGACGCGCACCACGCAATCGACGCCTTCCTGCAACAGATCGACGGGCCGGTCGGTCAGGCCAAGTTGCAGATCGATGTCCGGATAGCGCGTGTGGAATTCGCACAGCGCGGGAATCACGAGCAGACGGCCAATCGAGCCCGGCATGTCGATGCGCAGCTTGCCGTGCGGCTTCTTGTTGCCGCTCTGGAAACTCGCCTCGGTCTCTTCGACGTCCGCGAGGATGCGCACGCAGCGCTCGTAGTACGCGGCGCCATCGGGCGTCAGCGACAGACGGCGGGTGGTCCGGTGCATCAGCCGCGTGCCGAGAAACGCTTCGAGGTTCTGAATAATCGTAGTAACCGACGCGCGCGGCAGATCGAGCGTTTCCGCTGCGCGGGTAAAGCTGTTGGTGTCGACGACGCGCGTGAACACTTGCATGGCCTGAAGCCGGTCCATTGCAAACCTCCAGAAGGGGCAGGTGCGCAGGGCGGGAATGGAGTCCGCGAAAACAATCGCAACGGGATTGTTCAAAGGCACCGAATTGTGTTGCCGGATTATAGGCATTTATTTGCGAGTCTGCCGAACCCACAATTCGCACCATTGAAGTTCTATGCGCATTTGCGCGGCTCGACATGGATGCATTGAAATCGCCGTTCCCGCCTGTTTCCACCGGCGTTTTCGCCGAAGACACTGGCGCTGAGGCTAATGGCACGACACTCGAAGTCACCGACGTGGGCATCGATGGGCACGCTCAGCCCATTACGTTGCGCCTGTATCGGCTGACGAAAAAAACCGCATTGCCGGTACTGCTTTATTTTCACGGCGGCGGTTTTACGAAAGGCTCGATCGAATGCGCCGACTTCGCCGCGCGGTATTTCGCAGAACACTTACCGGCGCTCGTCGTGTCGGTCGGCTATTCGCTCGCGCCGCGGTTTCCGTTTCCAGCCGCGCCCGAAGACGCGCATCGCGCGGCACTGTGGGTGCAGACGCGGGCGCGTGCGTTTGGTGGCAATAGCAGAAAGATCGGCGTGGCGGGCCATGACGCGGGCGGTCAACTCGCCAACTGTCTGGCCTTTATCGCGCGCGATCGGGGCGACGTGCAGATCAGCGCGCAGGCGCTGTTCGGCCCGATGCTCGATCCGAGCCTGACGCGGCTGGGCGACGAGAAGCGTCTCGGCTCGGACATCACCGCGCGCGAGTGCGCCGCGTGTTATCGGGCGTATCTGCCGCAAGCGTCGCAGCGCATGCATCCGTATGCGGCGCCGCTCGAGTCGTCGCGGCTCGCCGGCTTGCCGGCCACGCTGATCGCGACGGCGCAGAACGACGTGCTGCACGTCGAGGCCGAAAAGTATGCAAGCAATCTGATCGACGCGGGCGTGCAGACCCAGGTGGTGCGCTTTCCGAGCGTGTCGCACGCGGCGCTCGCCGATCATCCGCCCGCTTTGCAGGAAGCGGTGCGCTTTTTCCAGTGGCGCTTCGATGCGCGCGCTCATCGATAAACAGAAATTCAATCAACGATACCGGGAGCTTCACATGACTATCCTTCCTCTTTCCCGCCGCCGCGTGGCGCTTGCCGCGCTAGTGGTCGTCATTCTCGCCGGGCTCGGCACGTTCGGCGCGATCCGTGTGGACGCACGCTCGCCGGCCGCGCCGACCATCGTGCCGGAAGTCGATGTGGCGACCGTCGTGCAGAAGACGATCACCGACTGGCAGTCCTATTCGGGCCGTCTCGAAGCCGTCCAGAAAGTGGACGTGCGTTCGCAGGTGCCAGGCACGATCGTGTCGGTGAACTTCAAGGACGGCGCGCTCGTGAAGCAGGGCGATACGCTGTTCGTGATCGATCCGCGTCCGTATGCTGCCGAAGTCGATCGCGCGGAAGCGCAGCTCGCGGCCGCGCAGGCGCGCACCGGCTACACGCAAAGCGACTGGGAACGCGCGCAGCGGCTGATCGTCGACAACGCGATCGCCAAGCGTGACTACGACGAGAAGCAGAACGCCGCACGCGAGGCAAGCGCGAACCTGAAGGCCGCGCAAGCCGCGCTCGAAACCGCGCGCATCAACCTCGGCTACACGAAGATCGTCGCGCCGGTGGCGGGCCGCGTATCGCGCGCGGAGATCACGGTCGGCAACGTGGTGTCGGCCGGCGCCAGCTCGGCGCCGCTGACGACGCTCGTGTCGGTGTCACCGATCTACGCGTCGTTCGACGCGGATGAGCAGACCTACCTGCAGTACCTGAGCCGCGCGAAGGACGGCAGCAAGGTGCCGGTCGAACTCGGTCTCGCCGACGAGTCCGGCTACTCGCGCAGCGGCACGATCGAGTCGGTCGACAACCGGCTCGACACGTCCTCGGGCACGATCCGCGTGCGCGCGAAGTTCGACAACGCGGACGGCGCGCTGATTCCGGGCCTCTACGCGCGCGTCAAGGTGGGCGGCAGCGCACCGCATCCCGCGCTGTTGATCGACGATGCCGCGGTCGGTACCGATCAGGACAAGAAGTTCGTGCTGGTCGTCGATCAGGGGAATCACGTCGTGTATCGCGAGATCACGACGGGTTCGATGCAAGGCAATCTGCGCGTCGTCAAGGACGGCTTGAAGGCGGGCGACCGCATCGTCGTCAACGGCGTTCAGCGCGTGCGTCCCGGCGATGCGGTGCGCGCGCACATGGTGCCGATGACGACCGACGACGATCCGAACAGCGCAGCGGTTGCGCAGTCGCGTGCCAAGGCGGATGCCGGCGCGAAGGGCAATTCGTGAACCGCATGCATGTTCCAACGCGCATGCTTCAACGCGCATGGTCCAAAGTTAAGAGCTTCCAATGAACATATCCAAATTCTTCATCGATCGCCCCATTTTTGCAGGCGTGCTATCGGTATTGATCCTGCTCGGGGGCATCATCTCGCTGTTTAAGCTGCCGATCTCCGAGTATCCGGAAGTCGTGCCGCCTTCGGTGGTGGTGCACGCGCAGTATCCGGGCGCGAATCCGAAGGTGATCGCCGAGGCGGTCGCAGCTCCGCTCGAAGAGCAGATCAATGGCGTCGAGAACATGCTGTACATGCAGTCGCAGGCGAATAGCGACGGCAATCTGACGCTGACGGTCACGTTCAAGCTCGGCACCAATCCCGACCTCGCGACGCAGTTGGTGCAGAACCGCGTCAATCAGGCGCTGCCGCGTCTGCCGGAAGACGTGCAGCGGCTCGGCGTGACGACGATCAAGAGTTCGCCGACGCTGACGATGGTCGTGCACCTGATCTCGCCGAACGATCGCTACGACATGACGTATCTGCGCAATTACGCGCTGCTGAACGTGAAGGATCGGCTCGCGCGGATTCAAGGTGTGGGCGAAGTGCAGCTGTGGGGCTCGGGCGACTACGCGATGCGTATCTGGCTCGATCCGCAGAAAGTCGCGCAACGCGGCCTCACCGCAACTGAAGTCGTCAACGCGATTCGCGAGCAGAACATCCAGGTCGCGGCCGGTGTGATCGGTGCGTCGCCGTCGGTGCCGGGCACGCAATTGCAGTTGTCGGTGAATGCGCGCGGCCGGTTGAGGACCGAGAGCGAATTCGGCGACATCATCGTGAAGACCGCGCCCGACGGCGGCGTGACCTATCTGCGCGATATCGCCCGGGTCGAACTCGCGGCGTCGGAATACGGGCTGCGTTCGCTGCTCGACAACAAGCCCGCGGTTGCGCTCGCGATCAACCAGGCGCCGGGCGCCAACTCGCTCGCGATTTCCGAACAGGTGCGCGCGGCGATGAAGGAACTGGCCGTAGACATGCCTGCCGGCGTCGAATACCGGATCGTCTACGACCCGACGCAGTTCGTGCGTTCGAGTATCGAGGCGGTGATCCATACGCTGCTTGAAGCGATCGCGCTGGTCGTGATCGTCGTGATCGTGTTCCTGCAGACATGGCGCGCGTCGATCATTCCGTTGATCGCGGTGCCGGTGTCGATCGTCGGTACGTTCTCGCTGCTGCTGGCGTTTGGTTTCTCGATCAACGCGTTGTCGCTGTTCGGCATGGTGCTCGCGATCGGTATCGTCGTCGACGATGCGATCGTCGTGGTGGAGAACGTCGAGCGCAACATCGAAAGCGGGCTCAGTGCGCGCGATGCGACCTACAAGGCGATGCGCGAAGTGAGCGGGCCGATCATCGCGATTGCGCTGACGCTCGTCGCCGTGTTCGTGCCGCTCGCGTTCATGACGGGTCTGACGGGCCAGTTCTACAAGCAGTTCGCGATGACGATCGCGATCTCGACGGTGATCTCGGCGTTCAATTCGCTGACGCTGTCGCCGGCGTTGTCCGCGCTGCTGCTGCGCAGCCACGGCGAGAAGGAAGACTGGCTCACACGTGTGATGAATCGTGTGCTCGGCGGCTTCTTCAAGCGCTTCAACAAGGTGTTTCATCGCGGTTCGGAAGCCTACGGCCGCGGCGTGACCGGCGTGCTGCGCCGCAAGGGCGCGATGCTCGCGGTGTACGCGATCCTCGTCGGTGCCACCGTGTTGATGGCGCGGATCGTGCCGGGCGGCTTCGTGCCCGCGCAGGACAAGGAGTATCTGATCGCGTTTGCGCAGTTGCCGAACGGTGCGTCGCTCGATCGCACGGAGAAGGTGATCCGCGATATGAGCGCGATCGCGCTGAAGCAGCCGGGTGTCGAAAGCGCGGTGGCGTTCCCCGGTCTGTCGGTGAATGGCTTCACGAATAGTTCGAGCGCGGGCATCGTGTTCGTGACGCTGAAGCCGTTCAAGGAGCGTGGCAGCAAGGCGCTGTCGGCCGGCGCGATTGCCGGTGCGCTGAACCAGCAGTACGGCGCGATCAAGGACTCGTTCGTCGCGGTATTCCCGCCGCCGCCGGTGCTCGGGCTCGGCACGCTCGGCGGCTTCAAGATGCAGCTCGAAGATCACGGCGCACTCGGTTACGCGGAACTCAACAAGGCTGCCGAAGCATTCGTGAAGCGGGCGGCGCAAACACCCGAACTCGGGCCGACGTTCTCCAGCTATCAGATCAACGTGCCGCAACTGAACGTCGATCTAGATCGCGTGAAAGCGAAGCAGCTCGGCGTGCCGGTCACCGACGTGTTCGACACGATGCAGATCTATCTGGGCTCGCTGTACGTGAACGACTTCAACCGTTTCGGCCGCGTGTATCAGGTGCGCGTGCAGGCGGATGCGCCGTTCCGTCAACGCGCCGACGACATCCTGCAACTGAAGACGCGCAATGCGGCGGGCGAGATGGTGCCGTTGTCGTCGCTCGTCACGGTGACGCCTACGTACGGGCCGGAGATGGTGGTGCGCTACAACGGCTACACGGCGGCCGACATCAACGGCGGCCCGGCGCCTGGTTTTTCGTCGGGGCAGGCGCAGGCCGCGGCCGAACGCGTCGCTGCCGAAGTGCTGCCGCGCGGCGTGAAGCTCGAATGGACCGACCTCACGTATCAGCAGATCCTCGCCGGCAACGCGGGCATGTGGGTGTTCCCGATCAGCGTGCTGCTCGTGTTCCTCGTGCTCGCGGCGTTGTACGAAAGCCTGACGCTGCCGCTCGCGGTGATCCTGATCGTGCCGATGAGCGTGCTGTCCGCGCTGACCGGCGTGTGGCTCACCGGTGGCGACAACAACATCTTCACGCAGATCGGATTGATGGTGCTGGTGGGCTTGTCGGCGAAGAACGCGATCCTGATCGTCGAGTTTGCGCGCGAGCTCGAACACGACGGACGCAGTCCGCTGCAGGCGGCAATCGAAGCAAGCCGCTTGCGTCTGCGGCCGATTCTGATGACGTCGATCGCTTTCATCATGGGCGTGGTGCCGCTGGTGCTGTCGAGCGGAGCGGGCTCGGAGATGCGTCACGCGATGGGCATCGCGGTGTTCTTCGGCATGCTCGGCGTCACGTTGTTCGGCCTGATGCTGACGCCGGTGTTCTATGTGGTGCTGCGTACGCTCGCGGGCGGGACGATTCACGTCGCGCAGAAGGATGCGCCGCGCTATGGCGCGCCCGTTACGGACGCCTGAGGAGAAAACAACAATGAAACGCTTTGAATCTCGCTTTGTATCTTTGCGCGGTTGGGGCCGTGCGGCCGCAAGCGGTTTGCTGATTGCACTGCTGGCCGCCTGCTCGGTCGAGCCGACGTACAAGCGTCCCGACGTCGATACGCCGGCGGCGTTCAAGGAAGCGCCCACGGTGGCGACGTCGGCTGCGGCGGAGTCGGGCGCGCCGGCAGGTTCGGCCGCGTCGGCACAAAACAACGGCACGTGGAAAGCGGCCCAGCCCGCCGACGACGCGCTGCGCGGCGAATGGTGGAAGGTGTTCGGCGACCCGCAACTCGACGCGCTCGAAGAGCAGGCCGCCGCGGCGAACCAGGACCTGAAGGCCGCGGCCGCGCGCGTGCAACAGGCACGCGCGGTTACGCAGGCGGCGAAGTCCGACTGGTTCCCGAAGTTCGACGCGGGCTTCGGCCCGACGCGCGAGCGTGCGTCGGCGGCGTCGCAGTTCCTGCCGGAAAGCGCGGGGGGAACGACGGGTACGATCTGGCGCGCGCAGGTTGGCGCGTCGTATGAAGCGGATCTGTTCGGGCGCGTCAGCTCGAACGTGAACGCGTCGCGCTCGGACGAGCAGCAGAGCGAAGCGCTGTTCCGTTCGGTGCAGCTGTCGTTGCAGGCCGACGTCGCGCAGAACTACTTCCAGTTGCGCGAGCTCGATACGGACCAGGACCTGTATCGCCGCACCGTCGCGTTGCGCGAAGACACGCTGAAGCTCGTCCAGCGGCGCTTCAAGGAAGGCGATATCAGCGAGCTGGACCTGTCGCGCGCGCGTAACGAGCTCGCCAGCGCGCGTGCCGATGCGGTCGGCGTCGCGCGGCAACGCGCGGCCTCGGAGCATAGTCTCGCGATTCTGCTCGGCAAGCCGCCCGCGGATTTCACGTTCGCGGAAGAACCGCTCGCGCCGGTGACGGTGCGCGTGCCGCCCGGTCTGCCGTCGGCGCTGCTCGAACGCAGGCCTGACATCGCGGCAGCGGAACGCGCGATGCAGGCAGCGAATGCGCGCGTCGGGCTCGCGAAGTCGGCGTTCTTCCCCAAGCTCGACATCACCGGCGCGTTCGGCTTTGAATCGGCGACGCTCGGCGATCTGTTCATGTGGTCGAGCCGCGCGTTCATCCTCGGCCCGCTCGCGGGTACCGCGCTGACGGTGCCGATCTTTGACGGTGGCCGTCGCAAGGCCAATCTCGCCCAGGCCCGTTCGAAGTACGACGAGGACGTCGCGCAATATCGCCAGCAGGTACTCGTCGCGTTCCGTGAGGTCGAGGACAATCTCGCCGATCTGCGCCTGCTCGACGATCAGATGCGCGAGCAGAACGACGCGGTCGATGCGTCGCAGCGCGCCGCGCATCTGTCGCGCACGCAGTACACGGAGGGCGCGGTCAGCTATCTCGACGTGATCGATGGCGAGCGGCAGGTGCTGCAGACGCAATTGCAGGCGAGCCATCTGGCGGGCACGCAGGCGGTCTCGACCGTGAATCTGATTCGCGCGCTCGGTGGCGGTTGGGGCGAGGTGGCGGCGGGGGATACGGCGGTGGGGGCGGCGCCGGCGCCGGCTGGTGCCGCCGGAGGCACGGTGGCCTCGCTGGCTGCGGCTTCCGGCACCACGGCTGGAGCTGCATCGGTTTCAGCGCAACAGCAGGTGGCGAAGCGCTGAATTCTTGACCCTGTTGGCAAGCGCTTCATCGACTTGCGTCGCTTTTGTCTTTAGTCAGTCTACTAATGGCCGCAGCCACCGCTGCGGCCATTTTTTTGCCGCTCGCCGAAAGCCGATTCGCATCGGTAATTTCTTTCAGCGGAGATCGATCGATACGCCTTCTCAGGGATCAACCGCCTTGAACAGACGATTCTTGTCGAGCGTGACCGGATCGGGCATCTTCTCCGCGCCTTCCGCGAGCAGCGGCGGGGTGGCGTCCTCCAGCGCGCGCCCGGTATAGCGGCTTCGTGGCCGTATGACCTTGCCCACCCGGAGCTGCTCGATGCAATGCGCGAGCAGGCCCACGCTTCTGGCCGTGGCGAACAATGCGAACGACGTATCGCGTGGTAACGCCAGCTGTGCCGACAGGGCCGCAAGCGCGACGTCGATATTCGGCTGGAGCCCTGTCAGCTCCACCACCCTGTTGATGAACGAGACGAGCTCCCGAGGTGGATTCAGCACTTCGAGCAATGCGGCCGCGCGCGGATCGCCGTCCGGATAGAGATGATGTCCGAACCCCGGGATAGGCATGGCCGACTGCAGGTGATGGGCGACCACGTGTTCCGCACCGAGTCTTCCGACATCGTCGAACACGGCCCGCACGCGGCCCGACGCATCGCCATGCAGCGGGCCCGACAAGGTCGCGAGGCCGGTGAGCAGGCATCCCGGCAACGATGCACCGGTGGAGGCAGTGATCCTGGCGGCGAAGGCCGAACTCGTTATCTCGTGGTCGGCCACGAGGACCATCGCACGGCGAATGAGTTCGGCGGCATCGCGGTCCTGGCCCCAACCGAGCGCGAGTCGTTCATGTGTCCATGGTGCATTTGCGTCACACTGCGCGCCAAACGCTTGCGCGATCAGCGCTACGAGCCGGCCAGCTTCGACATGCAGTGCGCTGTCCGTGCGCCCGAGGATCGAGTGCCCGCTGGCCGCGAGCGCCGCCAGCGAGGTGAACGCGCATTGCCTGCCGCGCTCGTCGCCCTGCAGCGGCAGATCACCGGCTTCGAAGGAAACCGGCCCGCGCGCATTCCAGAGAATGGCAGCCACCTCCTCAAGCGTCGCCGTGTTCGAAAGCCGGATGCTATCCCGTCCCCGGTAATACGGCCGGCCCTTTGAGAACGTGGTGATGCCGCTGTAAATGCAGGGCTCCGCGCCGAATATCATCCCGGCGGCGAGCGCCTCGCGCTTGCGTCCCACCTGTTTTTTTCGACACAGACCGGCGACGTCCTCCGCGCGATAGAGGCTCTTGCGCGGGTCGCGCGGATCCGTCATGACCGCGATGGTCCCCCGGCTTACGTACGCATAGACAGTCTGCGCCTGCACTCCGAGTTGTCGAGCCGCTTCGGTCAGAGTGATCCAGTTTCGCATGGGATGGCAGGCAGGTAATGCTGCGCAACGCGGCAGCTGAGGAGTGACGATGCGGATCGCGCGTGGCATGCAAGCGCGACCGAGCTAGCGCCAATGGTGACGTTTTTTCACGTAAAAGTCATCTCTGCGGGCCGCCGCTCCAGAATCTCGACGAGGATGTCGCCCGGCGATCGCACGAAGCAGGCTCTGACACCTGCGCGTACCTGCTTGATCGGCTCCACGATTTCCGCGTCGCAGCGCAACAGATGCTCGAACGCAGCGTCGAGATCGTCCACGACCACGCCAAAATGATCGATGCCTTGCCTTCGATCGCCATGAGGTAGCCGGCCAGTTTGCGCGTTCGCCAGCGGCGTGATGAAAAGATTGATGCCGCCGATGCGCAGGTCCACTCGCCCCGGCCGCCGCACGATTTCGGCGTTCAGGCAGCGCGCAAACCAGGCAGCGGTCGCTTCGGCATCCGCCGAGCAAAGTTGCAGATGATCCCACTTGAATTCAATCATTCGTTTTCTCTGGATAGGCGAAAGCGTCACAGTTCGATGCGGGACAGTTTCCCCAGCAACACGGAGTAGGAGAGCGCGCCGAGCAGGCAGATCGCGCCCATCAGATTGAGAGCCCAATAGAAATGGCCGGTATGGTGGGTGATGTAGCCGATCATCAGCGGCGTGGTGACGCCCGCGATATTGGCTGCGAGACTGGTGATGCTGCTCGTCAGTCCCACGTACTGGCGAGGCGCTATTTCGGAGACGGCGGCCCACGACATCGACCCGACGCCCTGTGCGAAGAACGCGATCGTCAGGATCGCGATCACCGCCTCGTTCGACTCGACGAAGTTGACGAGCACGATCGATGCGCCGAGCAGCGTGCCGATGATGAGCGGTGCCTTGCGCGCAGTGGAAATCGACACCCCGCGCCGGATGAAAAAATCCGAAAGAGAGCCCGCGAGAAGAATCCCGAGCGTCGCGCCGATAAAGGGCAGCGCCTGAAAGATCCCGACCTTGATGATCGACATGTGACGCGCTTCGATCAGATAAGTCATGAACCACGTGGTGAAGAAGACCAGCAAGGTGTTATTGCAGAACTTGCCAAGACAGATAGCAAGAATTTGCCGGTAGCTGAGCAGCTTGAGCGCCATGCGCCAGTCGAATTTCTCGCGTGGCTTGCGCGCCGTCGCAATGCCGTCATTGATGTACTGCAGCTCGGCGGCATTGACGCCCGCGTGCTGATGCGGGTCGCGATACACCCGGTACCAGAGAAGACTGAACAGGATGCCGAAGCCGCCCGTCACGAAGAACACCGTGCGCCAGCCATACGCGGCGGAAATCCACAACAACAGGCCGGTAAACAAGGGGGTGCCGATGTACTGCCCCATGACGTAGACACTGGTTGCGAAGCCGCGCTCTCTGGCGGGAAACCACAACGTTACGGCGCGCGCGTTCGAAGGGAAGGCGGGTGCCTCCAGTGCGCCGATGGCGAGCCGCGATCCGAGCAGCATGTGATAGCCGGTCGCGAGACCCTGCGTCAGCGTGGCGAACGACCAGCCGACGAGAGACAGTGCATACGCGACGCGCGAGCCGAGAACGTCGGTCAGCACGCCGCCGGGCAAGAGAGCAATGGAATAGGCAAGGCCGAATGCCGCAAACAGCTCACCCATCTGCATCCTGTCGAGCGCTAGCCCTTTCGACAGACCCGGTGCAACGATGCCTAGCGCCGAGCGGTCCACGTAGTTGAGGATGGTGGCCACGAGCAACATCGAGAGCACGACATACCGGACCCTGGAGCGCTTCGCGGTATCCGCATAGGCCGGGTTCCGCGGCGGCAAGGTTTGTTCCTCTACGACTTTCATCGGTGTCTCCTTGACATTGGCCTGTTGTTTTTCTTTTGGCGAAAGCGCGATTTATCCGCGACCGACGAACGGCATCGCGCTCGCCATGATGGTCATGTTGAGCACGTTGGCTTCGAGCGGAAGGCTGGCCATGTGCACGACTGCATTCGCAACATGCGTCACGTCCATTCTTGCTTCGGGTGCCAGGCGGCCATCCGCTTGCAATACGCCCCGGTTCATACGTTCCGTGAGCGATGTTGCCGCGTTGCCGATATCGATCTGTCCGCACGCGATGTTGAAAGCACGTCCGTCCAGCGCAATCGATCTGGTGATGCCGGTGACCGCATGTTTGGTCGCCGTATAGGCGATGGTATGCGGCCGCGGCGAGTGGGCCGAGATCGATCCGTTGTTGATGATTCGTCCGCCTTGCGGGGACTGCGCTTTCATCAAGCGATAAGCTGCGCGGGCGCAGAGGAACACGCCGGTCAGATTGGTGGCCACGACATCGTTCCAGAAGTCGACCTCGTAGTCTTCCAGCGGGACGGCCCCGGCGTTACGGCCCGCGTTGTTGAAGAGCACGTCGAGCCGGCCAAATGTCTCGGCGATCTGTGAAAACGCGTGCTCGACCGAGGCTGCATCGGCGACGTCGGCCTGAAACACATGCGCTTCTCCGCCGGCGCTGCCGATCGCTTCCTTCGTCTCCAGCAGCGGTTCCGCTCTGCGCCCGATGAGCGCGACGGCGAATCCGGCGTTGGCGAGCGCCATGGCGGCGGCGCGGCCGATGCCGGAGCCGGCGCCGGTAACGGCCGCAAATTTCTTCGGTGCAGACATTTCACTTCCTCTCGACGAGTCAATTGAAGATGGGAAGCAGGTTTGCATTCTTGCCATCCGTCGAGCAATCTTGATTCATCGAATCAACATCTGAGCGCCTTGCGGATGGGGATCGCACCAGGGTTTTCCTGATCCGCGCGTTGGCGGCGGCGAGACTGACGAGGGGGGTGGAGGGAAGGGATCGCCGGGTGCGGCGTGGACCGGGACGACTCAGGGATCCATCCTTGCCGAGGAGTTGATTCATCCAATCAACATTGACGGCCCAACTTGCGGTTTCGTAGTCTCTCGACGTCTGTCCACCAAGGAAAAACCATGTCGAAAGATAACCGTACCAGGCTGTTGATCGCGCGAAAAGTCCCCACGGCCGTAGCGAAACGCGCCGAGACCGAATTCCATGCCTTCGTGACCGAGTCCGATATGGACTCATGGTCGGTCGTCGACTTCTGCAAGCAGCACGACGTGCCCGCCGTACTGATCGGCAAGAAGTCCGGGTTGCAAGCGGAGCACATTGCCGCGCTACCTTCGACGGTCAGGATCATTGCGAACGCGAGCGCGGGCTTCGATCACATGGATGTACCCGCGGCCCGGGAAAGGGGAATCGTTGTCACGAATGCACCCGATGCATTGACCGAATGCACGGCCGATTTTTCCATGCTGCTCCTGCTGGCGGCTTCCCGGCGCGCATCCGAGTACGAACGAATCATGCGTAACGGTTGGGGCAAATCGTTCGGCATGACCGAAATGCTGGGGACGAGGGTCAACGGCAAGACGCTCGGCATCGTCGGATTCGGGCGTATCGGACGAGCGGTTGCGAAGCGTGCGCAGGGATTCGGCATGCGCGTGATCTACACGGACATCAACCGTGCGGCTGAGCCGTTGGAAAACGGCGCGACGTACTACGCCAGCCTCGCCGACATGCTGCCGCACTGCCAGGTGCTTACGCTGCACGTGCCGGGTGGCGGCGTCCCGCTCATGACCAGACATGAGTTTGGACTGATGCCCCGGGGTGCGGTGTTCGTCAACGCAGCGCGTGGCGGCCTGGTGGACGAAGATGCGCTATATGAAGCGCTGACTTCGGGACATCTGTCCAGCGCGGGTCTGGACGTGTATCGGAACGAGCCCAACGTCGACAAGCGTTTCGCGGCGCTCGACAACGTGTTTCTGACACCCCACATGGCCAGCGCCACGATCGAGACTCGCGATCAGATGGGTTTCACGGCGCTGGACAACGTCGCCGCCGTGCTGGATGGCCGATCCGCCTTGAATCCGGTCTGAGGCTCGACCTCGCGAATCAGAACTCTCGGGGCCGCGCGGCGCAATCAGGGGGCAACCGCTAGAATTGCGGTTTTAGCCCGGAATATGCCAATGTCTTTTGCCTCGCTTGGCCTGATCGATCCCTTGCTGCGTAATGTGCAGGACCTCAATTACCAGTCACCTACGCCGGTGCAGGTCAAGGCGATTCCTGCTGTGCTCAGTGGCAAGGACGTCATGGCTGCGGCACAAACCGGCACTGGCAAAACGGCGGGTTTTGCGCTGCCGCTGTTGCAGCGGCTGGTGCAACACGGCCCGGCGGTGTCCAGCAACCGCGCGCGTGTTCTGGTGCTGGTGCCCACGCGTGAACTGGCCGAACAGCTGCTGCAAAGCTTTATCGTTTACGGCAAAGGTCTCGATTTGCGATTTCTGGCCGCCTACGGCGGTGTGAGTATCAACCCGCAGATGATGAAGTTGCGCAAAGGCGTGGATGTGCTCGTTGCCACGCCGGGCCGCTTGCTGGATCTCAATCGCCAGAACGCGGTGCAGTTCGATCAGGTACAAACGCTGGTGCTGGATGAAGCCGACCGCATGCTGGATCTCGGCTTTGCGCGCGAACTCAACGCCGTCTTCGCTGCGTTGCCCGCTCAGCGCCAGACCCTGCTGTTCTCCGCCACGTTTACCGACGACATCCGCGCGATGGCGGCGGGCATCCTGCGCGGCCCGGTCAATATCAGCGTCAGCCCGCCCAATGCCACGGCCAGCAAGATCAAGCAGTGGGTGGTGCCGGTGGATAAAAGGAACAAGCCCGACCTCTTCATGCACCTTGTGGCTCAGAACAACTGGGAGCACGCGCTGGTGTTCGTCAAAACCCGCAATGGCGTGGATTACCTGGCGGCCATGCTGGATGAAGCGGGCTATGCGGTCGACACCATCCACGGCGACAAACCGCAACCCGCGCGCCTGCGTGCGCTGGAGCGTTTCAAGACGGGCGAAGTACAAATGCTGGTAGCCACCGATGTGGCTGCGCGCGGGCTGGATATCGACGACCTGCCGCTGGTGATCAACGTCGATCTGCCGATCGTCGCACAAGACTACGTGCACCGGATTGGCCGTACCGGCCGCGCGGGCGCCAGTGGCGTGGCGGTGTCCCTCGTGTGTGCCGATGAAGCGCCGCAACTGGCCGCGATCGAAGCGCTGATCCGGCAAACGCTGCCCCGTGAAGAAGAGCCGGGTTTTGAAGCCGAACACCGCGTGCCGGAAACTAGCGCGACGGGCCAGCTCATCAAGAAACCCAAAAAGCCCAAGAAGCCCAAAGTGCCGCAGGCTTCGCCGGGCGCGAGGCAGGTGCTCGGCGGAAAACCGCGCCCGCAAAGCGGCGAACCCAAACGCAAGCCTGCGGCGCAGCGCGCCGTGGCCGGGAGTAAAGGCACAAGCTTGTCGGGCGGTAGTCCATTCAGCGTGCAAAAGCCACGCGGCAAACCCGCCAGCAAGCCAGCTGCGAGTTCACATAAGCCTGCTGGCAAACCCGCTGGTGGTCGCGGCAAACGCCAACCCTGATCCGTGGGACTGAGTCACGCCAGTCCTGATCATGCATATCGTTTTTCGCGCTTTGCTTGTGCAAATCGCTTCGTAGACCACGCGCGCGCGGCTTCCTATCATCGTCCGATCCAGCCAACGACGACCCCAGGGCAAGCCAGTGACTTTCGTGGATGACGGCATCGAGCAGATTCGCGAGCAGCGGCATCAGGATTGCGCACGCGATCTCACCACACTGTTGGCCGCGTTGCGCGCGAGCGCCGCGCAACGCGATCGCGAAGGCGGCCACGCCGCGCAGCAGAAGCAATGGATCGCCGACGCGGGTCTGCTGACGCTCGCCGTGCCGCGCGAATTCGGCGGCGCCGGCGCGCGCTGGTCCGCGATTTACGACGTGGTGCGTGAGATCGCGCGCGTCGATAGCGCGCTCGCGCATCTGTTCGGCTTCACCTGCCTGCAGGTGGTCAGCATCGACCTATGGGGCAATCCCCGCCAACGCGACAAATATCTGCGCGGCACCGTCGAGCATCGCTGGTGGTGGGGCAATGCGGTAAATCCGCTCGACACGCGTCTCATCGCCACCTCAACGAACGATGGCGGCTACCTGCTCGACGGCCAGAAAGGCTTCTGTTCCGGTACGCGCGGCTCGCAGATGATGACCGTGTCCGCGCACGATCCGTCGACCGGCAAACCCGTGTTCGCGGCGCTGCCGACCACGCGCGAAGGCATCACCGTTCACGACGACTGGAACCCGATCGGCCAGCGGCAGACCGACAGCGGCAGCGTGTCGTTCGCGCGCGTCAGGGTCGAACCGCATGAACTGCTCGAACGACCCGACACGCCGCACGCGAGCCTGCGCACACTGATCTCGCAACAGGTGCTGACCAATCTGTTCGTCGGGATTGCGCAGGGTGCGCTCGAAGCAGCGCGAGCATACGTGCACGAACATGGCCGACCGTGGATCGCCTCCGGCGTCGCCAAAGCAACCGACGATCCCTATCTGATCCAGCGCTTCGGCGAAATGCATCTACAAACGGTCAGCGCAGAAGCGCTGGCCGCGCGCGCCGCCAACGCGCTCGACGACGCGTGGCAACGAAGGGCATCGCTCGATGCCGAGGGCCGCGCGCGAGTCGCGCTCGCAACCTCGGAAGCGAAGATCGTCGCGCATCGGGCGGCACTCGACATCGGCGAAAAGCTCTTCGACGCGTGCGGCGCCCGCGCGACGCACGCTCCGCTCGCGCTCGATCGCTTCTGGCGCAATGCGCGCGTGCACACGCTGCACGATCCGCTCGACTACCGCGTGCGTGACGTCGGCCGCTACGCGCTCAGCGGGACATTGCCGGAAGTTTCTCTGTACACTTGAGGCCGGTTGCGGCGCTCCAGCGCGGCGTCGCGTCGATTCCCCTCGAGAGATCTCCGGCTTGCCGTTCAAACTACCAACCACCGCGACCGCGCCGTTCTGCCCGTCCGAGGTACAGGGCTCGGTCGCCGTCTCCGCAGGCGCACCGTTCTGGAAGAAGATTCTGCAATTCGCGGGGCCCGGCCTGCTCGTATCGATCGGCTATATGGACCCGGGCAACTGGGCCACCGCGATCGAAGTCGGTTCGCGCTTCGGCTACAGTCTGCTGTTCGTCGTGCTGCTGTCGAGCCTCGCGGCGATGGCGCTGCAATGCCTGAGCATGCGCCTCGGCATCGCGACCGGGCGCGACCTCGCGCAACTGTCGAGCGCGCGCTATTCGCCGCGCGTCGCGCGTGCGCAATGGCTGCTCGCGGAGCTGTCGATCATCGCCTGCGATCTCGCTGAAGTACTCGGCGGCGCGCTCGCGTTTCATCTGCTGTTCAACTGCTCGCTGACCATCGGCGTGTTGCTCACCGCGTTCGACACGCTGATCGTGCTCGGCCTCAAGGGCAAGAATTTTCGCGACCTCGAAGCGATCATGCTGGGGCTGATCGCGACGATCGGCGTCGGCTACATCATCGAGCTTGCGCTGGTGAGGCCGCATTGGCCGTCGGTCGCGCAGGGGCTGATTCCGTCGTGGCAGGCGTTGAATTCGCGCGAGCCGATGTATCTCGCGATCGGCATTCTCGGCGCGACGGTGATGCCGCATAACCTGTATCTGCACTCGTCGATCGTGCAGACTCGCGCGGTGAAGCGCGATCCGCCCAGCATCCGTTCGGCGATCGGCCTGTCGCGGATCGACACGATCGCGTCGCTCGTGATCGCGGCGCTGATCAACATGGCCATCCTGATTCTCGCGGCCGCCGCGTTTCATGCGACCGGCCACAACCAGGTCACGCAGATCGAGGACGCCTACCGGCTGCTCGCACCGATCGTCGGCACCGGCTTCGCCGCGTTCCTGTTCGCGATCACGCTGCTCGCGTCGGGTCAAAGCTCGACGTTCACCGGCACGGTAGCGGGGCAGGTGATCATGGAAGGCTTCCTGAAGATGAAGATTCCGTGCTACCAGCGGCGCTTGATCACGCGAGCGCTCGCGCTGATTCCGGCGCTGATCGGCGTGCGGATGCTCGGCAATGGCGCGGTTGGCCAACTGCTCGTTGCGAGTCAGGTCGTGCTGAGCCTGCAGCTGCCGTTCGCGCTTTATCCGCTGATCCGCATGACGGGCGACCGCTCGCTGATGGGCGAATTCGCCAACACGCTGCCGACGCGCGTGCTCGCGTGGACGCTGTTCGTCGCGATCAGCGTGGCGAATCTGTGGCTCGTCGTGCAGACGGTGGGGTTGGCCGGTTGAACTGAACGGCGGCGGAGATTTGAGCGTCGGTTTGCCGGCTTTCGCGTCCGCCTGCCCAGCGTGAAGGCGAAAAAAAACCGCGCAGTTTAAACACTGCGCGGAATCATTTGAGCTTCGGATTGAATCGGGCCGACCTCGTTTCGCGACAGCCGAATCGATCGGTCAGGCGGCCTGCGCGACCTGCGCCGCACCGAGCGCTTCCTGGCGCGCGGCGGCTGCCTTCTTCGTCTTGCCGGCGCGCGACGGCGGCTGGCATGCGCCGCATACGACGTTGTGCTGCAGGTCGTGCTTGTGCGCGACGAACTTGCCGGTACAACGGCAGCATTTGGTCAGCTGCAGGATGTCCGCGTCGAAGAAGCGCACGAGCGTCCATGCACGCGTCAGATCGAGCACCGGTTCGGTTTCGCTGTGCTGACAATGTTCGAGATACAACCGATATCCCTTGGTCAGCGCATCCAGATGCGAGCAGCGCGCCTCGTTCTTCAGGAACAGGTACGTGTTATAGAACAGCGACGCGTGAATGTTCGCGAGCCACGTCATGTACCAGTCCGCCGAAAACGGCAGCATGCCTTTGGGCGGCGATACGCCCTTGACCTCGCGATACAGGCGGATCATTCGGTCGCGCGACAGCGTCAGTTCGCTCTCGAGCACCTGCATGCGGGCGCCGAGCTCGATCAGTGCGATCGCGCGGAATACTTCCTGTGCGTCTTCGGTCAGGCTTCGCTTGAGCATTGCAGTCACCTCGATCAGGCAAATTGCTCGGCGGGCTGGCCTGCAAGCAGGATCGCCGTATGGGTCGGTGCAACTGCGGCGTGCTTGGTCGTTTGCGTCAACGCCGACAGCATCGCGTGGTCATTGAAGCGGAAGAAGCACAAAAGCTGGTCGGAAGCGGCCAGCTTGACGATCTGCGCGAGCGACAGCCCGGCAAGCAAGTCAGCCAGTTCCGACGACAGTCCCAGGCGGAACATTCCGACCGGTTTGTCCTCGCGCAACATGCGTTGCGCAAGCATGATGTAAGACAAATTAATTTCGCGGATTGAATCCAGCGTCTCGCTGCTACGGTCCATTTTTTCTGTTTCCGAAGCCCCGAATTACTATGTCGGCTTTGCGCCGTTATGTCTTTTCTGCCTCGCCGGAGACGTGGCTTCCGGCTACATGTTGCTACTTGCTACAGACAGCGAACATTTGATACAAGACGTTACATTTCGTAACAGCTGGGACGAATTGTATGAAGGGTAAAACAAGAAATCAATCCCTTCTCAAAAAAATATCCCAAAAAACTACATCATTTTTCGGTAAGTTTTTCACGCCGTTGTAATGAACGATGCGAAGTGAATTTTTAGCCTTTCGACACTCACTTCTAATCCATGAAAACCCTTGCTGGATGGGCGTCCTACGCGATTGGCCGCGCTCCGCATCCGCGCCGCACCGCGATCGGTAAATTTGCTTTGTATTAGAAAGGAAATAGAAAGCGGCGCAATGGCCGGTAATAAATTCTCCTCCTGAACGACGCGCGGGGGACGGATGGGGAGTGTGACGCCAGGATGCGGCCCCCAGTTACAAACGAGGCAAACTGGGGCCGGATTTGTAACAGCGTGGTAAGGATCGGCAGCCGGTCTGGTGGATGCGTTCGGCTTCGATACTGAGCGGGGGGCGCAGACGCGCACTGAGCTCGCCGCCGACGCAGGTGCGAGGAGCCGCAGCCGTGCGGGCTGCCTGACACGATGTCGCCGCGATTGGCGCCGATATGACAACCTTGGGCGAGGCGCGGGGATTGCCCGCGGAGCCTTCGTTGTCGACGAATCGGGGGCGCTATGCCAGGAAACGCGCCATCAGATCCTCGTCGTGGAATACGCCGTCGACGTTCAAGGCGCCGACTTCACACCCATATTTGCGAAAGCCGAGCGATTCATACAGCTTGCGCGCCGCGTCGTTGCGGCTACCCACCGTCAGTTGCACCTGTCGCAAACCGTCGACGCGCGCCGCGCGCGTCAACAACTCGCTGAGCAGCGCCCGCCCGACCCCACGACCGGCCGCTTCCTGCGCGACATACATGCCGATCACGTTCGCCTTGTGCCGCTCCTTGTGGGCTTTGTTGCGCAGCAGGCCCACGACGCCGATCAGCGGTGCATCCGCCGACGCATACGCGCCAAGCAGGAACGAGCCTTCCGCCTCAGAGCCTTGCAACGTCGCGTCATGCTGCGCGGCGCCTTTGGCCAGCGCTTCGTCGTAGCTTTGTCCGAATGAAGCGGGGTGCGCTTTCAGACCGCGCAGACGAAACTGGAAAAAGGCGTCCCGGTCGGCGGGTCCGAGTTGGCGGATGAGCGGGGTGTCGGCGTTGACGGACATATCACTTATTCGTAGTGAGTTGGGCGGACGTGGCGCGCGAGCGGCTAGCCGCGCTGGTGTTCGGCATATTCGCGCAGCGCCGCCGCGGTTTGCTGATCCGCCGGAAAGAACGCCTCGATAGCGAGTTCCGACAGCGTAACGTCCACCGGCGTGCCGAACACGGTGGTGGTACTGAAAAACGACAGCACACCAAGCGGCGTGCGCAGCCGCAATGGCACGGCGATCTGGTTGACGACCGCGTCGTCCGGCGCTGTGGCGTCGGCACCCGGCGGCGCGGGATAGGCGGCCAGCTCGTCGCGCAGGGCGGCCAGCGTGTCGTCGCCGCTGACCTCGATCTGCCGTTGCAGCCGCGCCAGCACATGCTCGCGCCACGCATGCCAGTTGACGATCGACGCCGCGATGCCTTGCGGATGCAGACTCAGGCGCAGCGCGTTGACCGGCGGCTTCAGCAGTTCGGGACTCGCGCCGCTCAACAACGGCTCGATCGCATTGTTGGTCGCGACGATGGTCCAGTGCCGGTCGATCGCGAGGGCCGGATACGGCTCGTGCCCCTTGAGCACCAGTTCGACGGCTTCGCGGGCGGCGGCGAGCTGCGGGTCGGACAGAGGACGTTCGCGAAACAGCGGCGCGTAACCGGCCGCGACGAGCAGGGCATTACGCGCGCGCAACGGCACTTCGAGGCGCTCGGCGAGGTGCATGACCATTTCCCGGCTCGGCAGCGCGCGTCCCGATTCGACAAAGCTCAGATGGCGCGTCGAAATGTCGGCCTCGGTGGCGAGCAGCAACTGGCTCATGCGCCGCCGCTGCCGCCATTCGCGCAGAAGATCGCCGACCGCCCGGGTACTTGTCGGCGCGGATGAGGAAGCCGTTTGTGCAATGGAGAGTGTGTTCATGCCACCGATCATAGTCAAAGCGTGCAAGCAATCGATTACCTGAGAGGTAATGCCCCGCCAATTTCAATCTACGAGACGCGCGGCCGATACCGCCGAATCACACCAACGATCGCACCGCCCTGCGCGAACTCGCGCGACGCCGTGGCCAGCGCCGCGCCCGGCTCAGGCGGCGGCGAGGCGCAGCGGCACGGCGGTGAATTTGACGCCGATCGCGCTTGCCAGTTTGAGGACCGTGTCCATGCGTGGTTTGGAGCCGGGCGCGAGTGTCTTGTAGAGGCTTTCGCGGCCCAGGCCCGCTGCCGCGGCGATCTTCGTGATGCCGCGTGCCTTGGCGATATCGGCGATGGCGGCGAGCAGCAGATCGGAGTCGCCTTCGTCGAGCGCGGCGTTCAGATAGGCCGCGACCATTTCGTCGTTATCGAGGTACTTCGATGGATCGAAGCGCGCCGTTTTGATCTTGCTCATGACCGTTCCTTCCTGATGGTTGTCCACATTGTTCCGGCATGCCTGATATCGGCCTGCTGCCTGGACTTGTTGCCCCCGCACAGCAGCAGATACATCATGCGTCCCTCGCGCGCGTAGTAGAGCCGGTAACCCGGGCCGCAATCGATGCGCATCTCGAACACGCCGTTTTCCAGCAATTTCACATCGCCGAAAAGCCCGCGTTCCGCGCGCCGGATCCGCACGAGAATTTGCGCCTTTGCCTTGAGATCGGTAAGACCTTGAAGCCAACGATCGAACTCTTCGGTGCAGTTGATTGTATTTACGCGCCGTGTTTCGATCTGTGACCAAGTGTATCCCGTAGGATACGGCCTTGCAAGCGTTAATAGCGTCTCGATAAAGCGTTCCAAACCGTCCTCCTGTTCATTGCATTGCCCGCCTGCGATGTCGTCGGCAGGCTTCGAGCGGTCACATGAGGTTAGCGGTGCGAAGGTTTTTTGACGACTCGGCCAAATGGCCTATCCGGCGAAAGAAACAGTGAAAAACGCTGCGTGACAGCGATGCTGCATCCGCTTGATTACCTCTCGCGTAATCGAGCGGCCCGGAAACGCCCGCCCCAGCTAGAGCGTCTGGAATTCGTCTGGAATTCGTCTGGAATTTTTAGCCGGCGAGCTTGACCTCGACCCACTCGGCACCCCGCACGTCCCGGTACATTGCGGTCATGCTGGCGCTCTTGTGCCCCAGGATCGCCTGCGCGAAATCGGGACTGTGTTGCTCCGAATAGAGTCGCGCGGCGAGACTACGCAGCTCGTGGAAGGTCGCCGGATCCTTGCCTTCCTCCCATGTAATTCCGGCGGCGTCGCGAGCCCGCGCGAATGCCCGAGTCAGCGAGTTGACCTCCAGCGCGTCGCCGGGCTTCCTGTGTCCGTGTCGCCTCACGTGATGGAGCATGGACTTCGATATGACGGAGTCGCGGCAGCGCTTGATCACCTCCTCGAGCGACAGTCCGATCGCATCGAGGCGGACGCCGACGGGAATGCGGAGTTTGACTCCAGTCTTCCTCTGGGTCACAAACAGGAACCCGTCTTTCACGTCCGAAAACAGCATTGGGGCGACATCCTCGCGGCGCTGCGCGGTCAACAGCGCGAGCTCCATGCTGCGGGCCGCCCACGGGACATCCTTTAGCGCGACGGCGTAGATTTCCCGGAACTGATCCAACGTCAGGCGAGAGCGCTCGACCTCGGAGTCTGGAGCGCGAGTCACGGTGACAGGGTTCTTCCCGGTTTCAATCAGTCCGCGCGTCTCTGCCTCGCGCATCATGTCAGCGAGCGTCTTTCGAATCAGCTTGGCCATTGAGGCGCCACGTGTTGCAATGGCGGCCCGGATGAAATCGGACACCTCTGCTGTTTGGATCTCCCTGAGGTGCTTGCCGACGAACGGCGCTGTGCGCACTGCACGAATTCCCGATTTCACTGTTTTGATCGTCGCCGGCGTTCCGTTGCGCGTGTCGATATAGATCTGCTGGTATTCAGTGGCCCACGCGTCCAGCGTTCTGCCTGCCGGCTCCAGTATCTTCTGCGCGAGCGATATGTTTCCGCGACGCTTCTCAACCGCGAGGTTTGCGGCGCGCGCCTCGGCAAACGCGCGCGCCTGGTCGTGGCCAAGACCATAGTCCTGCTTTGTGTCGGGGTCGCGCCAGAAAAAGTACCCCGCGCCGTTCTGGTTCAGATGGTTCGGCCAGTTGCGGCGCTTTGCTTCGCGTCGCCTAGCTGTCATTGCCGAGCCTCCGCGACATCTCGCCGGCGTCATCGCAGTAGACGGCGTTCGGCTCGACGAAATAGCGGCCACCGCACTTGATAGGCTGCGGGACGATGCGGCCATTGCGCCGCCAGTTGAGGAGCGTGTTGCGGTGAGGCTTGGCGTCACCAAACATGCGTTCGGCCCACGCTTCCAGCGTCATCAATTTCGGCAATTCGAGCACCTTCATTTCACACTCCACTGTTTGCGCGTGATTTCCAGAATTCGTTGTGCTGCCGTGGTCAAAGCTTCACCGTTTGATATTCGGTCGTGACAGTCACGCCGGTTGAGTGGTGGCGCTGCATGACGACGGTGATGCCCAAGGCGACCGCGAGCGGCCTGCCGGCTTCGTTTGCCTCGTTGAGCGCGCCGTTGTATGTCGAGCCTCCGAGATTTAGCAGCATTGTCTCGACGGCGTCGGGGCGCTCGAGCAGTTCGTGCAGACAGTCGGTGTGGTCGTGCCTGGAGGTTTCCGTGTCGACGAACTTCAGGCTCTCGCGTACGGCTTCACAGACCGCGCACTGTGGGCGGAAATCGTCGAGACCGGACCGAACGCGGCCGCCAGACGGCTGCACGAATTCGCACCTGAGCCACCCGTCGAGGAAAATCTTCATGATGGCCTCCACATGAATTGCTTGGCCTGCGTGTTGGCCGGGGCGTAAAGCGGGTGTATCGGGTCGCCGTCGGGGGTCAGGCCAAGGTAGAAGAGCTTGCTGCTCATATTGGTGATCCCGACGAGGCGCAGCACGTCGGTCGCCCGCGTCGTCGCCGCTTCATGTGAGCCCCACGCACAGATAACCATCGACGCAAGGTCTACAGCTTCCAGGATTGCGCTGTTGGCCCGACTACGCGGTCCAAGCGGGTCCGGATGCATGAGGAGCTCGTCGGGGCTGGTCGCCCGCAGCGGGAACAGGTTGACAACTTCAAGACGGCCGAAGTTGTTCGCAACTGCGCGTGCAAAGCACCGCGTTACCGTTGGGTCATCGACGCGATGATCTGCAGTCGACGGGTTCAGCATCAGGAACACTAACGTCGGACGTGACTTGTCCCACTCGCGCCAGAGGCGGTACCGATACGTGCCGCAGTCGCTCACATGTGCGCCGCGTTCGACTGCCAGGTCTGTGTCGGTCATGCATTTCATCCTGCCACCTCCTTTTTCACTTCCGAGTCCGTCGCTGCGTGGTTCAACCGTCGCCGTTGCCGCGTGTGTGACGTTGTGGACGATCATTGCCCTCATCGTAGTCTTGCCTCCCGCGAGCTTCGTGGGCCTTTCTTTGCATTCGTTGGTTCGGCGCCCCGGAAAGGGGCGCCTATTCAATAGCTACTCGAGCAAATAACGAAAGGTCAATGCGTCAATCGATGGCGGCGAATATCGATGCCGCCTCCGCGTGCTGTGCAGCGAAGTCGCGCAACTGGTAAAACAGCTCACCGAAGTGCGCCTCGCGGGTCTGCCAGGCGAGGGCATTGAATGCCATCAGACAGGCCACGATGCCGGCGGCTTCGCATGACATCTCGCGATCGAAGCCGTTGCCTGCACACTGGATGCGCAGTGGCCCCTCCAGGCGGGGAGTCATGTAGAAACCTCCGTTCGACAGTTCGAAGAAGTCCCAGAAGCCGCCTGAATAGACCTCGCAAATGGATTGCAGCGACTGGTAGACCAGTGCCTCACCCGTCATCAACCGCCGCCCGAAATACCGTGGCAGCGTGTTCATACGCTTTGATTCAGGGACACGCGCGGCTTTGACGACGGCGCTCGAGGTCAGGACTTCAGAGTCAGGTTGCATGATGTTCTCCAGCAAGAAATTCGCGGAGCATGCTCCCTGGCGGGGAGGCATCCCCGCGACGGGTGAATAAGGCAAGCGGTCGGTCCGTTGCCGAGGCAGATGTGACTAGTCCTGGTCGGGCAGCAGGATGGTTGCGACGGGCCGGTCATTGGTCCCCGCATCGATGACGAGTTTCAGATGAACCTCGGAGGCCGTTGCTGCATTGGCATCGTCTGACTCGAGGCGCGCACTGAAATAGACTGTCCTGTCTTCGTGCCGATGCATGACTTCGGCGGCCGCGGCCCACAAAACGGACCACATGCGCCGCGCTGCAACGGATGACGAATACGGGCCGTGAATGGCATCGTGATCCCCGTCGGGAAGACCGGCGAGGCACGCACCCAATCCCTCTTTTGAAATCGCAACCGGTGCCCTGAAGCCGGTCTCGCAGGCAATGCGCGACAGGTCCACCAGCCTGCCATCACGCAGACGCTGCTCGCGTGATGGCAGGCCGAGGGCCGGAGACGGCGTAGCTGAAGCCGGGACATCGTAGTAGTAGACAGACATGACATGCTCCTTGAACGGGTGAAAGGGGCATGTGCTCCCCAGGGGGATGCAATGCCCCAGGGGGAAATATCGGAATGGCCGGCCGTTGTTCCGCGGTGTAGATAACGTCAACCGCGAAGGTCAACTGCTGATCACACGTGGCCTAACAGATGCGGAATCCACCGCACAGTCGAAGGAATCCGGCGAAATCGCGGACGTTGTCCTCGTCGAATGGATAGTGCGTCTCAAAATCAGGTACCTCGCCCTTGCCATCGCAGGCGTTACACAACAAGGGTCCGGGCCCGGTTGCAGGTGGCTCGGCGCGATGACCGGCGGCGCCGCACACCGTACACGGTTGATACGGTAAGGAGCGCAGCCGCTGGTGGTACAGTTCGGCGTACTTATGTGTGTGACCCGAGCGGAGGGCAAGCTCCAGTCGTTCTGCAAGCGCGCTGGCCCCATCGTCGTCCAGACCCCAGCCATTGTTTGAATGACCGAGGTTACCGGTTGGAATGATGTCGGCCGCGACCGTCTCGCAGTAGTGCCAGAGTGGATGCCACCACCAGACGTTGTTGCGGAAGTAAGTGCCCTTGTCCGAACGGGGCATGTTTCCAAAGACGTCCATGCCCATTTTGAGACTCCGGAAAATGAGAGGACGCCCCCTGAGGGGAACATCCCCTCAGGGTGGAAAAACTGGATGATCAGATTTCTGGCCACCTGATGTCTGCAGGTGAACCGATCTGAGCCAGCCGGGTCAGAGAACATTCCGAATGCCGATCCAACTGGCACGCAGCCGCGCCGAGACAACGCGCCGGAAAAGAACTGCGGTTACAGCGAGAGTGGTCACAGTGACGCCGCAACCTGACGGATCTGCAGCCGGCAGATCAACGGTAAAACGTCCATTGGCAGGCGTCCGGACAGCAGGGCGGCTGCCAATGTCCCCTGGCCGCGGGCAGGCAACCAGGGGGGTAGCGCGGCGAGCGCAAACGGCACGGCGTTTTGAGGCCGCCGTCGGCCCGGGAGATCAGGGAAATCGGAACGCGAAGAGGGAAGCTACGGAAAGTCAGCTTGCCGCAGCATGACAGGAGGTCGCGCTGCAGCAAGCTGACTGACGACGCAGCTCTGCACAGATTGCCCCGCGGTGGCCGGGGTAGGGAAGGGAGAAGTCGCAGCCGGTTTCGCGGCTGCGACGGGCGTCCTGTGGGTCCTCAGGAGAGAAAAGCGCAAAGGCGCCTGAGGCAGGGATCAAAAAACCGCATGTTGATGCCGACAAACCGGTATCGCACCTGGCCTTTCTAAAGCGGACGAACCAGGGATCGAGGCGTGTTTTAGAAGGGCGAACACGCAAACGCCCGAAAACTGGTGAAAAATTTCAATCTGGATAGATAGGATACCGAATCAACAGGTATTCTCCTGTTTCACGTGAATGCTCAACGGCTAGCACACGTAGCGACCAATAACCCGACTTCAACCTGCAGCGCCTGTCCGTCGGACAGCGCGTCGAAGGAAGCCGGTCCCGCGTCGATACCCGGCAGGGTTTCCTGCGGAGCGTTGATCGTCGACGTTATCCTGTCGACGGTCCGACCGCTGAACCTTTGCCACGTCGCGACTGACGGTATGGCTTGCGGAGGCATCGGGTGTCTCGCCTTCGGTGACTGGGTCGTCGAAGCCTCCATCACCCGTTACCGGCGCATCCAGTTGCTGATGCCCGTCAGGTAAGACAGTGTCGTCAGGGTTATCGGCTGGATCTTCGGCCCGGTCTTCATGACGATCGTCCTGCCGTTCGTCCTGAAACACGAACACCCCATCGACCTTGATCCAGAAGACCTTGAGCAGCCGGCCTTTCAGGACTGTGCCCATCTGGCCGGCACGGTCGCCCTGCCGGATCTCGTAGGTGCTGATGTAGTGATCACCGGCCCGAAAGCCAACCAGCACCTTGACGTCGCGGTCATTGGCGTCGTTCATCACCGACAGGATCGCATCCTTGGCCTTCTCGCCCGAGACAATCAGATCGAGATTCAGGTAGACGATCCCGTTCTGAACCTCGGGGTCTCCGTGGAATGCGGCAATCGAACAGGCCAGAAATGGCCTGGCCCGGGCACGACCCTGCCCGGCCGAGGTGACTTCGCGCACGCGCGAGAGATAACCGAGGCCGGTCAGATGCAGGTCAAAGTACTTTCTGGGTTGCTCAGTCTGGTTCATGGCGATTCTCCTAAAGAAAAAGGGGAATCGCGGATCCCCGGCCGGGAATCGTTGATTCCCCAACCGGGTAGACAGGAAACTCCGGGTCTTCATCAGACCCGCGGCCATCCAGACATGGGACGGAGCAAAGCCGCAAGAGTGCTGCTGAACTGCAAAGGGCGCTGGACAAGCTCCAGCGGGCTACATCAGTTCTTTATGATAGTCAGGCTTTGCAGGAAATCAAGCGGTGCGCGTGGCCCTGCGGCTTTCATTGCTTTGCGGGCAAGCTCCTGTCAGCGCGAATCTCTTTTACCATGAAGTCGAAACGGATTTGAAGGGCGCTCTTGTGTGGTAGAAGGGGCCAGTATCTCTGGATGAGGCACGAGGCCAGTTGCGCAACCTTGGACATAACTTGAAATCAAGCGGGCGTTCCCAGGCGCCTCGCTCGACAACTCCGACGGCGCGGTTAAAATTTCCACGAATTCGAGAAACTGCGATGTCCCGACCCGAGTGTTCTCGATGAAGGAATGAAGATTCAATTCGCGCGGAGGAGTCGCGAAGTTGTTCCTGACACGTTGTCGCGGCACGAGCCGCGCCTTGAGGCTGTGGCCCCTTTGGTGCTGGCCGTATATGACGCGGCCTGCGTCAACCGTATCTTTCGCCGATGGCCTGACGAGGCAAGGGCAATCTTGCTACGCGAGAACACGCACCCTTGGTTCAGTCCCGCGCTGGTGTGTCGCCAATTCCGTCATAGCACCCGACGAGCGCATACAGCGCCGTGAATGCGTGCCCGCATTGCTCGCAGATATATTCCTGGTGGATCGTCATCGCTCCGATGGCGCACGCTCCCATAGTCGGATGCGGAGCGCCGCAAGCGCGGCACATCACCACGCCTTCCTTGACAACCTCTTTCTGCCAATCGTCCGAGTTGAGCATGTCATCCTCCGAACTGCAGCGGGATGTATGACGTTCACGTGTAGTCGACATCCCTGTTTCGTCGCTTCACTCGGCCGGCGACCGGGAGAGAAGTCTGAAGTCCGGCGCGTCGGGGCAGTCGACGCCGTGTCGATCATAGTATAGGCGCCTGAGAATGATCGCCGCGTAATCGGCGTCCGGCCGGGGGGCGTCCACCGTCGGTCGCGATGATCAGGGCCCGCTGCAGGTAGAACTCCATTCCATCACTCTTGCAGGCGATAAATGGGCCGGGCGCGACCTGCCATGTCGAAAAGTTGATCAGGAACTCCTGAATGCGCGATTTCATCAATGGGAGCTCTGGGACCTGGACCGCGGGGCTCGATGCATGTCTCGCGCGCCCACAGCTTTAAGTGAATCGGGAGTGTGGTGTCCGTGCACAGGCGCATGCAAACTTCCGTTCAGGAGGCTTCAACGGTCCCAGGCAGATAAGTGGCTCCACGCGTGGACGCCGACTGCACGTCTGGAGCGAACTCCGCTCCTTTTGTCCAGGTACTAGGCGCTCAGTGGGCTTTCGAATAGTCGTGTGTCCGCGCGCCGGTCGATCATGCTCTCCTTCCGACGATCGAGCGAGACCTTGCGCTTTTCTTCTGCGCTCGCAATGAAGTCGGACAGTTCGCGTTCCATCGCCGAATCCTTGATGCCCGGTTTCCACGTCGCAGCGCCGTGCCGGCGACGCGTGGCCCGAGCCAGCGCCAGGGCGGCCTTCGCTGTCTTCGCGCATTCGTACTCAACCTGACTGCAAAGGTCGATCGGCTCACCAAACTCCCGGAACGCCTCCACATATTCGCGGGCGGCGTGCACCGTAGCCGGATATTCACGCAGTTCAGAGATAACCTTGCGGCTAAAGACGCTCCAGCGAACACTGTCCGGATAGACGAAAACCGGGACAGAAACAGTGTGGGTGGCTTCGCGGCTTATAGAGCGAAGCGGCTGCGCTGCTGCCCAGGCGGCCTTGTGCATCATCGTCCGGCATGTCCGGGCATAGCCTTCCAGAGATAACGCCGCTTCCAGCGCTGTATCGCGCCGCTGACGTCTTCGTTCCCTCGCATCCCGTGCCGAAATCCACGCGAGCGTTATGATGGAGCCGACTGCGGCCGACGCGAGTGCCAGAGCCATTGGTGAGTCCCAGCGGAAAAGCTGGGCCTGTTCAAACTATTTCTGCCACATATGATGCGCCTCGGAGAGAGAGGTGCGTAGAGTATAAGCAATCGTTTGCGCCCGTTTACGAATGAACCGGAATGATGGCTTTTTCGCCACATAGGCATTTTCGCGGGGGTGCGCCGCTTGACAGATTGATTTCGTCAGTAGTATTGCCGGTATCAAGCGGCGACGGAGCGATCGGTCGACATTCGTGAGTACCTGATGGATTCTTGCTGCGTGCCTCTGAATTTTGACTCGTCGATTCGCCGTCAGGTCGCATATCACTGACTGATTGGCGGCGTTGCAGCGTCCGCCGGGAATACCAGGGCGGATACTGGTGCGATGGTTGACGCCATCATCGATGGTGGTTGCACGGGCGGTGACGCGAGGAGATACGGTGTAACGATTGGCCTCGGTTCGTTTTCGACTGGGATACGCGCCGAGGGAAGTGGCCGCGATCCCTCGACTGGAGAAGCCGTCACGATTCCGGCGGCAAAAGCGGTGAAGTTCACGGTGGCCAGGGTGTTCAACGACGCCGTCAATGCTTGAGGAATGGTCAGTCACGAAACCAGGTGGCGGCTGATATGAGACTTCTGGAAGTGCGGCGAGTCAGCACATGAGTTCGAAGCGTAGCGGCAGGGGCGTATCGCGCCCCCGGCAACCCCTCACGAAGGCGATGCTCCTGCCAATGGATCAGGCGTCCGCGCGGGAGCAGTCCTTGTCGTACCATCTTGCACTTGCCGTATGCCGGGATGGCCACGGAAACGGCCATCTTTTTAATGAGCTCATTCGCGTCGTCTACGTCGCGTGGTTTCTTCAGCAGGCAGGCTACGGGAACGAACGGGTTGAATGCTACAAGATGGCGGAATACTCGGTCGAGGCGGCGCTTGAACTGGCGGACAGGTTAAACGAATGGATTCTTGCTGAGGACGCAATTCCGGTCTTCGAGAGACTGCTTGCGCTGCACGACGCACAACTGGCAATGGCGCCCCTTCACAAGGTGATTCGGGCTGAGCGACAGCTCTGGCACTTTCTCGCGGGAACGGCTCCGTCTCCAATACCGGAGCCGGATCAGGGTTTCGCCGGGAACCATTGACATCACCGCTGTTTCTCGCCCCTGGACTCGCTGCGCATCTGTCTGGAATTGATGCTGCGACGGCGTGCTACCTATATCTCGATGCTTTTACCGTCTCCATGAATTATCGCAGGGTGTGTCGCGCTTGCGCGGATGAGGACGTAAGGCGCACATGAGCGTATCCGCTTCCTGCATGTCTATTGACGGATGCATCTGAGGATCGCTTGTACGACAGGCATGGCTCGTCCTTCACTTGGGAGAGTTGGGGCGCGCCACAGGGGGTAACAATCGACCAGGAGCGCCGTTCGAACTCTCGCCACTGCAATGTCCGCCTTCAATGGGTAATTGCCGTCGCTCCGTATCGCTATCCGGCCGTGGATTGACGGCCAGGTTGCGTTGGATTGCAGCTCCTCGGTGGGGCCTGGTCACGCATCTACGACAGACTCTTGATCGGCCATAGTTGACGTTCAGGTGCCGCTGCCCGTGGGGCAGCTTCAAGGCACTGTCCTGCCGTTCCCACCTCGGTAGCCATGAACGTCAGATGCCGTTGTCAGCGAACGCGTACTCCCGACCCGTTCCGGTCCTACGCGCAAGAGGGTCCAAAGGCAACTGTGGGATGGACAGCAGCCATTACACGCTTACCGCTGGCCCGCTGCTCCATCCAACTGACTCACCCGAGGCGGTAGACCTTGCTCACCGTTCCCCGGAACAATGCTTCCCGCTCATCGGCACCAGCTTGCGCAGTCAATTTCTTGAATGCGTTCCAGCCGTTGCAGAATGGATAGGAACCCTTGTCTACCGGGAAATTGCTTTCGAACATGCAACGGTCTGCACCGAACGCTTCGATACACGTATGCATCCATGGTTTCCACGCTTGCGCCAATTCATCCGATGACGGTGGACGCTCCCCCTTTTCGAACTCGAAGCCGTTGATACGCATGCCGAGCCCACCCACTTTTACATAGACATTCGGCAACCGGGCGAGCTCACGCATCGAACGTGACCAGGCATCAAACACCTCCGCGCGCTGACCTGCATAGCTGGCGACTCGGACAACACCACCACAATGGTTGATGATGAAGGGTGTATCAGGATAGGTCTTCGCCAGGTCGAACAGTTCCGGCAGTTGCGGGAAGAATAACCACGCGTCGTACGATAGACCCAGCGAACCCAGTTGCGCGACGCCCGCCCGGTAGTTGGCATCGAGCAGAAGCCCTCGAGGCGCCGCCGACAATGGATTGACAAGCGTCTGGTCAGCATCCCACGTAACGAGATGCCGAACGCCACGAAACCGGCCATCGCCAGCATGCAGTTCTGCTTCGAGAACATCGCGCACGGCCGCACCCCGGCGAAGATCCGCGTAGCCGACCATGCCTTTCGCGACCTGTGGCTTGCTTCTTTGCAAAGGGGCAGTGACGCCAGCAACATACTCGATTTCTCCGACAGGACGCAGCGGCTCAGGACCCGACGGGCGATAGCGTGTCAGCGCCTGCATGAACACCGACGCAGTGATGTTATGGCCCGATCGCGCGTCCTGAAGATACTCGTCGAGAAGGTAGGTCCAGCCCGCACGCTCGTAAAAGTGATAATGTGCGTCGATGATCGGCATGTCGGGTTCAAGCGCCGCTTCGGTGCCGGAGGCGAGCCACTCCGCGCGAACGGGAAGGTAATTGCTGGTTGTACTCACGGAATGCGTGTCCTCTTTTGCAAATGCCTGACGCACGGTCATAGCGGGGAACATCATCGATGTTGCGACAGCGCCGAGGATTTGGCGGCGTCGGAAAGAGCGGACTTGTGTCATTCCTGTTCTCCGCGACCGAAGGCGTAGAGGGACAAGGTCAGCAAGGTCGTGATACCCAACACGATCGCAAGACCAATCATGCCGGCCGAAAACGTACCGAAACTGTCCTTCAGATAGCCCACAAGGTACGGTCCCGCAAAGCCGCCAAGCGCACCGATCGAGTTGATGAAAGCCAGGCCGCCGGCAGCCGCCTGTCCGGAAAGGAACCGCGCCGGAAGTGTATAGAAGATCGTCCGGCCCGCGATTGTGCCGATCAACGCCAGCGTGATGCCGGTCATCGCCGGAACCAGGTGATGGAAATACGTTGAGACACCCAGCGCGATCGCACCAATGAAAAGACCTGCGGCCAGGTTTGCGATCGGCCCGCCGCGACGATCGACCCGCTTTGCCCACCAGAGCAACGCGATGGTGGCGAAGAAGTAAGGCACCGCCGACATCCAGCCGGTCTGCGTCACGCTCATCCCGTGAGCCCCCAGCATCTGAGGCAGCCAGATACCGATGCCGTAAGAGCCCATCGTGAAGCCGAAGGAGATCATCGCCAGGATGTAGGTGCGCACGTCCTTCAACGCCGCGACGAAGTTTTTCTTCTTCTGACCGGAGGTGCCTTCCCGATCGAACGCAACTTGCAGAGCTTGCCGTTCTTCGTGGGACAACCACTTTGCATCGGCGGGCTTGTCCGCCAACATTTTGAGCACCAGAAAACCGATTACGCACGCGGGCAGTCCCTGCACGATGAACATCCATCGCCAGCCCGCCAGTCCCAGGACGCCATCCATATGGAGCAGCGCCGCCGAGAGCGGACCGCCTACCAGCGACGACAGCGGCGTGGAGACGGTGAACCATGCGAGCACGCGAGTGCGGTAGCTGGCCGGAAACCAGATCGCAAGGAAAAAGATCACGCCGGGAAAGAAGCCTGCCTCGCCAATGCCGAGCAGCAACCGGATCGCGTAGAAGCTTTTTGGGCCCACGGCCAGCGCCGTTGCCGCTGCAAAGAAGCCCCACGTGATCATGATGCGGGCAAGCCAGCGCCGTGCGCCGAAGCGGTAGAGCGCGAGGTTGCTCGGGACTTCGAACAGACAGTACCCGGCGAACATGATGCCCGCACCCCAGCCGAACTGGGTGGCGGTCAAACCGAGATCTCGGTTCATCGTCAACGCCGCGAAACCGACGCTCGTGCGATCCAGATAGTTGAAGAAATACGCCAGTGCGAGAAGTGGAATGAAGCGCCACGCGGCTTTTCTGACCGCCGACTGCTCGAGGGTGGAACCCACCGCGCTGCCAGCAGTGATGTTCGATGAAATGGATGTCATGTCTCGTCTCCAGACGAATCGCCGCGCGCAGAGGCCCTGCCGGCCTCTGCGGTTCAGTGATTCTTTGTGTCTTTTGTGTGCTTGCCTGCTTCAGGCGCTGGCGAGTTCGTTCGCCGAGGGGTTCGACGCATCGCCAGGCTGTGTGTGCTGACACTTGACAACCCCGGCCTCGGTCAACTGTCTGAGATCCTCTGGCGCGTATCCGAGACCCATCAGAAGCGCTTGCGTATCCTGACCCAGCGAAGGGGGCGCCGCGCGCAGGTGCAGACGTTCACCGCCTAGCGTCAAGGGCAGCAGCGCTGTCCTCGTCGCAATGGCCTGCCCCGCGCCGCTTGCGTCAGGTGGCAATGTCACCTCGGCGAGCCCGCCGGTAGCGAGCAGGTGCGGATCGTCGAACAGATCCTGCGGCTTCGTGATTGGCGCATAAGGCAGCCCGCAGCGCTCGAAGATTGCGCTGATCTCGGCAGCGGTGAACGCTTGCATGTGCTGTCTAAGTTTCGGCAGTAGCCATTCGCGGGCCTGCACGCGCTCATTGTTGGAGGCGATCCGCTCGTCCGCCTTCAGTTCTGCAAGCCCGAAAGCGTCGCAGAACAGCGCCCATTGCGTATCGGAGACGACCGCCAGAAAGATCTGTTCGCCGTTTTTGACGGAGAACACGTCGTAGACAGCCCACGCTGAGATGCGGCTTGGCATCGGCGCCGCGGCCTGACCGGTCACGGCGAACTGCATCATGTGCTGGGCTACGAGGAACACATTGTTTTCGAAAAGCGCACTCTGCACTTCCTGACCACGGCCTGTGCGTTCGCGTTGAGCCAGCGCCGCCATCGCGCCGATCGCGCCGAACATGCCGCCCATGATGTCGTTGACACTTGTCCCCGCACGCAACGGTCTGCCATCCGGTCCCGTCATATAGGCAAGGCCGCCCATCATCTGCACGACTTCATCGAGCGCGGTGCGATGATCGTATGGGCCAGGCAGAAATCCCTTGTGCGACACGTAGACGAGACGTGGATTGAGCCTGGATAGTGCCGCATAACCGAGGCCGAGCTTGTCCATCGTGCCGCTCTTGAAGTTTTCGCTGAAGACGTCTGCGCCCGCCAGAAGCTTGTGAACGATTTCCACGCCGCGCGGATCTTTTACGTCAACAGCGATGCTCTTCTTGTTGCGGTTGAACGTGCTGAAGAAGCCCGCGCCGGACCCACGCAACGCGCGAGTGCTGTCGCCGGAAATGGGTTCGACCTTGATGACCTCCGCGCCCAGGTCCGCCAGCACCATGCCGCATGTCGGCCCCATGACCATGTGCGTCATCTCGACGACGCGAATACCGCTGTACGGCAGATTCTGGTTTGCTTGTACGTCGCTCATTGCGCTACTCCAATCAGGCAGCCTTCCGGTTGCGGCGCGCTGGGTGCGCGGCCGTCCGCATATACGAATCCCTTTGGGAGCCCCGCGTCCTGCACGTGTCCGTATAACGCTTCGCCGGGCAGCGCCTCGGCGAGAATGGCACGCGCGGCAATGAGCCTGTCGATGTCCACACCCGTGTCATAGCCCATCGCTTCGAGCAGGAAGGCCAGGTCTTCGGTCACGATGTTGCCGGTCGCGCCCGGCGCGTAGGGGCAGCCGCCCAGACCGGCCTGACTCGAATCAATCGTCGTCACACCGACGTCGAGCGCCGCGACGACGTTGGCCAGTCCCTGACCGCGCGTGTTATGGAAGTGAGCACCGCCAGCCTTCGCGCCGAATTCCGCTTGCAGACGACGGAACAGCCGGCGAACCTGTGCTGGATTCGCATAGCCGCTCGTATCCGAGAGGCCGATTTCGTCGACTCCGCACTCGGCCATCGCCAGACACATGCGCATCGTCTGGTCGTCGCTCACGGCACCCGCGATCGTGCAGCCGAAGGCAACCGAAACGCCGGCCTCGATCCGCACGCCCGGATACCGCTCGTTGCGAAGCGCGACGATATTGCGCACTTCTTCGATCATCTGCTCATTGGTTTTCCGGATATTGGCCAGTGAGTGTTCGTTGGTCACCGAAACGGGCAGCGTCACCTTGTGTACGCCCGCTTCGAACGCGCTCTGGCTGCCACGCAGATTCGGCACGAGAACCGCCACGTGCAGACCTGGAATCGAGAGCGCGTGCCCAACGACCTCGTGGATGTCAGCCATCTGAGGCAGCAGTTTCGCCGGCACGAACGAACCCACTTCGATTTCCTCGAGCCCCGCAGCGGCGAGCGCGGAGATCCACCGCAACTTCGCTGCTGTGGGCATGACGCTCTTGATGCTCTGCAGACCATCGCGAGGCCCGACCTCGCTGATCAGCACCTTCGGACTTGAAGTACTCACATTCGGCTCCTTAGTTCTATCAGACAGATCCTAGTTCTGTTAGAGAGAACTATAGGCCACTCAACAGGCTCCGGTAAGAGGGGTAAACCCACAAATTTAGAACTTGAGTTCTGTCCGATAGAACAGTAGGATGATGAACATGATGACGAAGACAAAAGACACCGCGGCGGACGAGGCCCTTTCAACACCCGGACCCTCTGCTCACGCCTGCGAAAACTCTAGCGGCGTGGCCGTGCTGGACCGGGCGTTTGCCATCCTCAACGCGTTCGGCCCGACCGACGACCAGTTGACACTGACCGAACTCTCGCGTCGCACGGGTTTGTATAAAAGCACAGCCCTGCGCTTGCTGGGCGCGTTGGAGCACGGAGGCTTTATCCGCAAAATGAGCGACGGACAGTATGGAATTGGCTATCAGCCATTACGTCTTGCCGCGCTCTACCAGCGATCCTTCCGGGTAGGGCCGGTTATTGAGCCATTGCTTCAGCAGTTGAGCCGCGATCTGGGAGAAACGGCATCGTTCTACGTACGTCAGGGCGATCAACGACAGGTGCTCTATCGTGTCGAGCCGACAAGGAGCGTGCGGGTGTCGATCCGCGTCGGTGAAGAATTCGCGATCGACAAAGGCGCATCGGGCAAAGTCCTTCTCGCTTTCACAGAGGCTGATGATCCGCGGTGGAGCGAAGTGCGGCAAGCTTTCTGGGCAACGTCTTATGGCGAACGTGATCCGGAGACTGCCTCAGCTTCGGTGCCCGTGTTTGACTCGACCGGCGAGTTGGTCGGTGCCCTTACGCTATCGGGACCTAAGGAGAGATTTGGTTCTTCTTCAACCATCGACGCGGCCGTTGCGTCCTTACTTGATAGTGCGAAGCGCGCAACCGTTGCGCTCGGCGGCAAAGGCGGTCGGTACGATGCCAGCATCGCGGAATTCACTAACCGAAGCAGAAGCGAGGACACCCGCGACGTCCGCTCGTGAACGAGCCGACCGGTCGCATTGGATTGCTGAGCCATCATGTCAGGCCTGGCTGAGTTCTGACGTGGATGGTCGCACCTGACACTATCTCCCGCGCTCATAAGTGCTCATCCAGGAGATCCTCGTCCGGCTGGTCAGGCAGGGCCCCCCCCAATCGAAGCCGATGCGTGGCGTCCTGTGCATTCGCCCACCGCCAGACGGCCGAGTAAATGTTGGCTTCCGCGAGTCGAAAGGCCGCGAACGCTACCAAAGCTGACGGTCAAGCAGGCAGAACAAAGGTCTCTTCATGGCCGCACCGAGACCTTGATGGCGCGAGGCTCGGGTGATCCGCGCCGCATGCTGGCGCCCGCGGAGCTCATTGACTGAGCTGACGAAACAAACCGATGGCACAATAGCACCGCTGATCTCGAGCGCTCTGCATTGGCGCTACATCGTGCGTTCGGACAACGACTTCAAAACAGTGACTACAAAAACGCAACCAAACACTGCCCCAGTGCAAGGACAGTGGACCGGTAGCTTCGTCGCGACCGAGTATGAAGGGACGGTTGTCATCGACCTTGAAAAAATCGACGACCGCACGCTGGGCAGCGTCCTGCTTTTCCCACGGCCGGGAGTATCAGCGCCGGTCATCGTTGGCAAATTCTGGACCCTGTACAGATCGGGCGATCGCGTGTACGCGTCAGTAACGCTGAACCCGACCTATCCGAAAGCGCCCTAACAGTTGGTCCCTTGGGAACAGCTAAAAGAAATTTTCCCTAATGTGGAAATAGCCACGAAGGCTCAGGCCGAATTGTCTTGGACCGATTCGCGCATGACCGTGGAGTGGAATTCAAACATCAATCGGTCGGGCACCGCCACGCTGGTAAGAATGGACCCGCTGCGGAAATCAGATTTGACACCGCAGAGGATGAGTTGGGATCGGTTCAAAAGGCATGTTTCGGGACTGCAACCGAGAAAATTCATTTTTCGCGGGCAACAAAAGCCGTGGCGCTTGCGTTCGCACTTTCATCGTACGGGCCGCTCAGACTTGATCCGCTATACGTTTGAAGACCTCCCGACTCTGCATCGACATTTGAGCGCAAGGACCCGTCATATTTTCAACAGGGCAGATAGCGATGAAAATGGCGCTTTTTTGCATCTCGCCCAACATCACGGATTTCCCACGCCGCTGATCGACTGGACCTATTCACCTTTCGTCGCGGCGTTCTTTGCGTTTCGGAATATCACAATCGAGTCGTCCAAGAAGCGCAACGCTGGCTACGTCCGCATCTTCCTGTTCGATCAGGCCCAGTGGCGAGATGATGTCATACAAATCCCCATTACGGCCCCAGCCCATCCCCACATGTCACTGATGGAATTCATGGCGATTGAGAATGAGCGGTTGATTCCCCAGCAAGCACTTTCTGCGCTAACAAATGTCGATGACGTGGAGTCGTATATAGCAGCGGTCGAGGCAAATCGAAACACACTCTATCTCACGGCTATCGATATCTCTATTAAGGAGCGGGAGAAGGTAATGAGTGAACTGGCGCTAATGGGTGTAACTGCAGGCTCGCTTTTTCCCGGTCTAGATGGCGCATGCGAAGAATTGCGCGAGCGATTGTTCCCCCGCTAACAGCAGACCCAAGAAGCATGCTGTCCTTAAATGTTGATGTTCACGCAGAATTGACCCACTAAGGGGCGTAATTTTCATCGAATTTTGACCCACGTGATTGAATGTCCTGCTCAATCTTTGAGCAGGGGATACAGAGGTGATCACGGTGGGCATATTGGCCAAGATCAGGCGGATGTATTTCCGCGAGCAGGTCCCGCTGCGCGAGATTGCGAGGCGTACGGGCCTGTCCCGAAACACGGTGCGCAGCTGGCTGCGGCAGACCGATTCTGTCGAGCCGAAGTATCCAAAGCGCGTCAGTCCGAGCGTTGTTGACGAGTGGGCCGCACAGCTGACGGGCTGGCTGCGGGCGGACAGTCATCGCCCGAAGCGCGACCGGCGCACCGCGCGATTCATGTTCGAGGCGATCCGCGGCGAGGGTTACGCGGGCAGCTACGGCCGCGTCAGCGCGTTCGTGAGGCGCTGGCATGAGGAACAGGCCGAAGCGCCGCGCAGAAAGGCCTACGTGCCGCTCGCCTTCGAGCCCGGCGAAGCCTTCCAGTTCGACTGGAGCTGCGAATACGCCTTCATCGGCGGGCTGCGGCGGCGCCTCGAGGTTGCCCACGTCAAACTCAACGCCAGCCGCGCGTTCTGGCTCGTCGCCTATCCCACCCAGAGTCACGAGATGCTGTTCGACGCGCACGCCCGCGCATTCGCCGCATTCGGCGGTGTGCCCAGGCGCGGCATCTACGACAACATGAAGACCGCCGTGGACAAGGTTGGCCGCGGCAAGGAGCGCGCGGTCAACGCACGCTTCGAAGCGATGTGCAGCCACTATCTGTTCGAGCCAGAGTTCTGCAACCGGGCGGCAGGCTGGGAGAAAGGCATCGTCGAAAAGAATGTTCAGGACCGCCGACGGCAGATCTGGCACGAAGCGGCGCTACGGCGCTGGGAGACGCTGGAGATTCTGAACGAATGGGTCGCCGGCCAGTGTCGCGAAGCCTGGCACATGCGGCACCCGCAATGGCCCGAGCTGACAGTCGAGGACGTGTTGCAGGACGAGCGCACCCGGCTGATGCCCAACCCACGGCCGTTCGACGGCTACGTCGAGCAGACCCTGCGGGTTTCGTCGACCAGCCTGATCCACGTCCAGCGCAACCGCTACAGCGTGCCTACCGAGTACACGAACCAGCTGGTGAGCGTGCGCTGCTATCCGGCGTATCTCAGCGTCGTCGCCGACGCGCACGAGATCGCCCGCCACGAACGCAGCTTCGAGCGGCACATGACCTTTTACGACTGGCGACACTACATCACGCTGGTCGAGCGCAAACCCGGCGCACTGCGCAACGGTGCGCCCTTCATCACGATGCCGCAACCGCTGCAGCTATTGCAGCGGCACCTGCTCAAACACCCGGGCGGCGATCGCATCATGACGCAGGTGCTCGCCGCGGTGCGCGAACACGGACTCGATGCTGTGCTGCTCGCTGTGCAGGCTGCGCTGGATTCAGGGCGCCCCAGTGGGGAGCATGTCCTGAACGTGCTGAGCCGGCTGAAGGCGCCTGTCACGAGTGCCAGTCTCGCCACCACGAAACTCCAGCTCAAGGAAGAACCGGCGGCTGACGTGAATCGCTACGAGACGCTACGCGCCAACCCACCGGAGGATCGTCATGTCTAACGACATCATTGCCCAGCTCAAGGGCCTCAAACTGCACGGCATGGCGAGTACCTGGCCGGAGCTACTGGCACAGGCGCGTCACACTGACTTCGAGCCGGAGCGCTTCATGAAGCAGCTGTTGATGGCGGAAACCGCCGAACGGCAGGTCCGCTCGATCGCTTACCAGATGACCGCCGCACGCTTCCCGGCTCACCGCGACCTGAAAGGCTTCGACTTCGCACAGGCACAAGTTGATGAAGCGCTGATTCGTGAACTCAGCGAACTGTCGTTTCTCGCAAGCGCACACAACGTCGTGTTCATCGGCGGCCCCGGGCACGAGACATAATGCTCACCTCCCTATGTCATTGAAGATCAATGGATAATTGATTTGAGTTATCTGATTGCGGACGGTCCGCAGCTCGTCGCTCCAGATAATTGTCGACGTCCACCTGCTGGATGATCCATGGCGCACCCAGACAAGCCTGTGACGCCGGCAACCTCCCGACTCGAATCAGGCGGATGACGGTTGGCGCACTGATACCCAGCAGGGTGGCTACTTCTGTAACCGTCAGTTCGCGGCGCTCCTGCCGTTCGCCTTCGCGATATGCAGGGATTCGATGGTCCTTCCGCAGCGTGCAGATTCGCGCGGCGGTCCAGGTGTGGCCCTTCGCCGTCCGTTTGCCTAGTCGATTGATGACCGCCGCTACGCCTTGATCTGCCAACGTTCTCGCCAACGCGCGAACGATGTCTATCGTTGCGACATCGGTGGCCCAGCGATGCTCACCTGTGTGGTTCTTCTCGAACACGATCTCGGTGTGATCGCCTCCTTGCCAATGCACGAGTGCACGAATCGTGTCGTCCTGCTTTGTGGCAACGATCTCCTTGACGACCGTCCTAAGAATGCGTTTCTTGATCTCGACCGAACTGGCCGGGTGGTGCCATAGCCGGGGCAGGTCTTCACCGAGTCGCAGAAGTTCATCACGCGCGCCCGCACTCAGCGCCCTCGATGACTGTTCGCGCAGGAGGTCGAGTTCGGTCTGTATTTGCACCTGCGTCTTCAGCGTTTCATTCCACCGTCGCTCAAGTTCCGCCGCAACCAGCCGGTTCTCAGGATCAATCGCATCGTATTGCCGACGTGCTCGCGCAGCTTCATACCGCGCCTGTTCAAGTGCCAGCTCCTTGTGCCGCACGCGTTCGTCCTGCTCTGTTCGTGTACGTTCAATGGCCTCGAGTGATGCACGAATACCTAACGGTTGAAGTTGGCGCAAAACTTCTTCAGTAACGCGTTGATCAACACGAACCGCACCAAACGAAATGCAGCGAGGGCCACCATGATTGATCATGCTGCCCTGACAGTTGTACCGCGCGACGGTGCCTTTGGTGCCGGAATACGCAACGTGCAGCTTGCGCCCGCAGTGACCGCAACGAAGCAGTCCCGCCAGAAGCGAGCTCCCGCGCTTGACAGCGCCGCGGACCATGCTGCCCTTCATGTTCGCGTTATTGGTAATCAATTTGCGGTTCGCCTCGTACTCGTCCCAGCTAATGTAGCCCGCGTGGTGCTCGATGATCAAGGCCTGCCATTCCTCGCGCTGAAGGGGGTTGCCCGCAAACACTCGCTTGCGTCCGTTCACAATGCGAGCAATAGTCCGGGTCTTGCCAAACGCGTATGCGCCGCCATAAGTCGGATTCGTCAGGATGTGCAGAAGGGTGTTATAGACGGGAAGCTTCCATACAATGTGGCGACCGTCCGGGCCGTAGTTCACCGCGGGTAGCTCAATGCATTCCTGTCGAATCCATAGGAGGACCTGCCTGACGCTACCAAACTCGCGAAACTTCCGGAACGCCAGATCGAGCGCTTCCCGGACGCGGGTATCAGGATCCTTCTCGATACGATTTCCTTGTGCACGCACATAACCGATTGGCACCGACGTGAACAGTTCACCGCGTTTGGCTTTCTGATCAAGAGCCGCCTGTGAGCGTTGGCGAAACGTCGAAAGCTCCATCTCGGAAAGCGTGCCCTTCATGCCTAACAGGAGGCGATCGTTAGGCTGTCTCGGATCGTAAATTCCATCTTCGTCAATCAGCAGGCATCCTACAAGACGGCAGAATTCCAGAAGCGTGTGCCAGTCACGACCATTGCGCGCAAGACGCGAGGCTTCGATGCAGAATACGGCACCCACTTCGCCGCTGCACAGTGCCACCAATAGGCGCTCGAATCCGGGACGATGATTGCCAGAGCCGGAGCGACCCAGGTCGTCATCGATAACCGTCGCATCTGGCCAGCCAAGTCCGCGTGCGCGATCGGCAAGCCCGTATTGGCGCAACTGGCTCTCGCGATTGTGGTGGACCTGATCCAGCGTTGACTGACGGACGTACACGTATGCACGACGGGAAAGGTGTTCAGCGCCGATCTTGCTCATCACGCGCCTCCGCTTCGATGACGTCGATCAACGCGAACATCAGCAGCGCCAGTTGCGTCACCAGCTCGGCTTGCATCTCCTCTGATACTAACGCCTCCGGCACAGTTTCCTCGAACAGATCCTTCTGCCTCGTCATCTGGTTGCGCATCTTTGCCTCCCTCAGGTGTTACCGCCGCAAAGCACGATAACGCCGTGTCGACCAGGCGCAGAAGTTCGATCAGCACCGCATGAGGCAACTCCGGCTGGACGACGACAGACATGCGGGCAGCATCCTCGCCTGCCATCCACGGCGGAAGATGCGTCAGAGTGCCATCGGGCTGCCTGATAGTCAGATACGACTCGCCCCGGTAATTGTTCATCCCGATGACGGTTATCCGTTCACCGCAGCGAGGGTGAAACGGATAGCGGATGATCACATCATCGCAATGATGATGGGCAGTGTGTAGTGGGTTCGCCGGGCACTGGCAAGACGCACCTTGCCTCGGCAATCGGAATCGAGGCCGTACAGCGCCACGGCAAGCGTGTGCGTTACTTCTCAACTGTCGAGCTGACCAACGCCCTGGAGCAGGAGAAATCGGCGGGCAAACAAGGCCAGATCGCACACAAGCTGATGTACGTCGATCTGGTGATTCTCGATGAACTTGGCTATCTGCCGTTCAGCCAGACCGGTGGCGCATTGCTGTTCCACCTGCTGTCAAAGCTGTACGAGCATACGAGTGTCGCGATCACCACCAATCTCAGCTTCGGCGAGTGGGCAACGGTGTTCGGGGATGCAAAGATGACGACAGCGCTGCTGGACCGGGTTACGCATCATTGCCACATCGTCGAGACTGGCAACGAATCGTGGCGCTTCAGGACCAGTTCTGCCAAAGCGAAGGCAACGAGAAAAAGGGCAGCAAAACCGGCTGGAAACGAAGAGTTATCCACACCGGAATAGATGTACTACGCTGTCTCGAGGTGGGTCAAATTTAGATGAAAACGGTGGGTTAAGACTCCGTGAAAATCAACAGCACGGTAAAGATAGACCCATTTGCCGCGGACTTTCACATACGTCTCGTCGACCCTCCACGAGCGACCCGCGGAATTCGCAAACCGGTCCCAGCGCTTGACGAACTCCGGCGTGAAGCGTTTGACCCAGCGCATGATCGTAGTGTGCGCCAGCGACAGCCCGCGCTCGGCCATTATTTCAACGAGGTCTCGAAGGCTGAGCTTGTAACGCAGATACCAACGCACACACAGGACGATGACTTCGCGGTCAAAGTGACGGCCGCTGAACAGCCTGTCGATGTCTACCAGCTTACCCATAGCCTGCTCGCGCTCGTCAAAACCCGAGCTTAACCTACCGGCAGCTCCGATTTGCACCGGAGCCCCGACGATGAAGCAGGTCACCACGCCGAACGGCGCGAAGCGCATCGTCGAACTGCGCATCATGTCCGCCTCATACCGACGGCTGGAAGACGGATCATTGGAGCAGAAAGATGACCGGACGTTTCCGGTTGACGTGACGATCTGGAACGAGCGCCACACCGAGCGCGTGATGCAGCACATCAGGACCGGCGCCAGCGTCGTCGTCAAGGGAGACCTCTACGTCAATCCGTGGATGACGCGCGAGAACGAAGCCATGGCCGGCGTGCATATCGACGCCGAGTCGATTGCGTTGACCCTGGTGCGCGTTGATCAGGTGATTTTTCAGGCGCGGCAACGGCGCAATGGTGACCCCGGTGACGTAGGTGATAGCGCGGATCTCGACCCGATACGGGGCGACGCGGTCGGGCCCACCGAATTCGATCGGCCCGAAGACGGGATGGACCCGCAATCCACTTCCGCGGGCTGAGTTACCGGAGAGTGGCGGTTCCCGCTCAATATCAAACGGGCATGGCTATTTGTGTCCCCCGCGATCTGGAGCTTTCCATGCAGCAGATTTCCCCATGTTTCAGATACCCGGACGCCGGTGAACTCAAGATGCTCGAAGCGCTGGTGGCTGATACGGTCTCGGCCGCGATCGCTACCGGGCGATCGAGCGAACAGTTTCATGGCTGGGAAGTTCAGGCCTGGACCAGCGAAAGTCGGCTTCTGCGGCGTGCTCACCTGCGCATCCTCTATCGCAGCGCGCTGTGGCAGCAGGCGGACTGGATCCTCGACTGGCCCAGACCTGACAGCACCTTGCATTGAGGGCGCGTGGATGAACAACCCTCGGGAGGCACCTCTCATGGGCCACGTGAGGCGATATCTCTGGGGAAAGTTGCGGCCCGGCGACTGGATCCGTGGCCACGTTTCGCCGAATCGGCCCCAAGTCGAGCCGGTTGCCAGTGCTATCCCCGTACCCGTGAAAAGGCTGCATGGTCACTTGAGGAACTTTAGTGACCTCGACATCGAGATGGATATGCCGTCCCGCCGCGCGGCTGCTGTCCCTCTGGCCAACCGCCAGCCCGCTGCGGGTCGACCCTCCCACAACGCCTCATTTTCATCGTGTCATGCTTTACGGTGTGGCCTTTACGGTGTGGCCGGCGTCGCCGTCGCGCTACTCGCGTGGTATCCCGGTCGCTGGCTCGCGGTGCTGATCCTTCTGCCCGCGATCTGGTCCACCACATGTCGCCGATGGTCAGCACTATCTCTATGGGCTGGCTACTATCTGACGGGAGCGCGTGACATCCCCGTCGTGTGTGAGCGTTTCTTCGCTGGTTACGGCGACCTGTCAGCAAGCACAGCGTTTGCGCTTGGCGTTGTTTTCTGGCTGGGACAGGCGCTCGCGTTGGCCGCTCCGTGGGCATTCCTGACACCGCGGGCCGCTGAAGCACCGCGCGCCGCGCGCGCCCTGCTCGCAATCATGCTCGTGTCGCTTCCACCACTGGGCACCATCGGCTGGCTCTCTCCCATATACGTCGCCGGTGCGCTCTATCCCGGCTGGCAGCTTGCGGGCCTGTTGTTGGGAATGTGCATGCTGGCGACGGCGGCACGCATTCGGCAATCGCGCGCGGCGTTGCGGGTCGGCGCGCTGTTGATCGGCGCGGCGGTGGTCGCGCATCTCGACGGGCATCGTCCCGAACTTCCGTCCGGTTGGATAGCAGTCGACACGTCTTTAGGCAGACTCGATCAACGCGACTATGAAACGCTCCACGCTCGCTTCGTGGCGACAATGCAAACCGCCCAGTGGGGATTCGAAAGCGGTGCGGGAGTTGTCGTCTTTCCCGAGGAACTGGTCGGCGTATGGCGGCCCGCGATGCGGTACTGGTGGCGGGACTATCTGCAGCAACTGGCAATGTCGAACAGGACGTTGATTCTTGGTGTCGATCTGGAAGAAGAAGGTTCCATTTCCGGCCGGCCGATCAGTGGCGAACCCTTCCTTCGGTACACCGACAGTGCCGTGATCGTCGGAGCGGGTTATGGACGCTTCGACAGCCGTCAACCTGTGCCGGTGGGATTGTGGCGCCCATGGGCCAGTGTGAGCGCGACTCGTGGAAGTTTGATGCAGTCCTATCTGAAGATTGCGGGCCGGCGCGCGGCGTTCTCCATTTGCTACGAAGATTTCCTGTGGTGGCCGCATTGGCGCCTACTGATCGATCGACCCGATCTCCTGGTCAGCATGTCGAATAGCTGGTTCAATGCCGATCTATCCCTCGCGCACATTCAACAGCAGAGCGTGTATTCGATCGCACAGCTCACCGGCTTGCCGCTGCTACGAGCAGTGAATCGATAACTTCGACGTGCGTGGAGTGACGGGGACTATTGGAGACTATTGGCTACTATCGGGGACTATTGAAAAATCCCGTAGCGGCGGGGCTTCGGGAGGTGGCTTGTACTGAGCATTCTGGATGGCAGGCCGAGGTAGCTTCAATTTTTGACGGTATACCTGACGGTATTTTTTTGAGCCTTGGGTCCAGGCGTTGCGCGATACCGTCAGGCGGATCTGGACGGTGACGGTATCGCGCGCATTTGCAAAAAACTCCCCGGCTCGAGAGGCGTTGGGCCCGGCGCATTGCGTCCTTATAAGCATCGACGCTGTCCAATTCCATGAAATACAAAACGGGTGATGATACTGTGAAAGCGCGTAATTGGCGCCGCAGGTGTGTACCAGCCTTGGATTGGGTTGGCCGACCACTCGATTCAAACACCTTTGATCGCGAGACGATCTCGAAGGCAGACATCAATGCCAAGCCTTGCGTTTTTTTGGTCAAAAAATAGAGGATTGCGAAATAAAGTCACTGACTGGATCGTGGTTTTGATGTCTGTGACGATAGGGTCGTCCAAACAGTTGGCGTTCAATCTTGCGCCGAGCGCTCGTTGAACTCACAGTCTGTCGCCTGTTTTAATCTATCGCGCCAGCTCTTTATTCGTTGCCGCACTGGTCACTTGAGGCACTGCTATAAGCACCTTGTCTGCTTGTCCACGCATTCAACGGTTACAGAAGACGCGATAAGCAACGGTCCCATTTTAGGAATTGGTCGTATCAGCCACTAGGTGGCTCTGTGGTAAGCACCATTGCTTGCAGCGCAAAGCCGGGTGCTGGTCGCCCCATCGAAGAGACCGGTACCATAGAGTCCACCTTAAATCGCCTGTGCCGAGCAGCACACTGAGATGGAGCACCCATGAACGAAATGACCCAGAAACAAGGCCTGAAGGTCGACACGAATCTTGTCAGGTTCGTTGAGGAGGAGGCCATTCCCGGCACGGGCGTGGACGCTGCGGCTTTCTGGAGTGGGTTCGACTCGTTGGTCCACGACCTTGCTCCGACGACCCGAGCTCTGTTGGCCGAACGCGAGCGTTTGCAGGCCGAGCTAGACGCTTGGTATCGCAGAAACCCAGGCTCGGTAAAGGACCTGCGCGCTTATCGCGAGTTTCTGAAGGGTATCGGTTACATTGTGCCCGCGCCGACGCGCGTTCAGGCGACGACTGCCAATGTTGACAGTGAGGTCGCCGAACAGGCTGGGCCACAACTCGTCGTGCCGCTGTCCAACTTGCGCTATGCGCTGAACGCGGCGAACGCGCGCTGGGGTAGCCTCTATGATGCGCTCTATGGCACAGACGCCATCGACGAAAGTGACGGCGCAGGGCGCACAGTCGACTTCAATCCCGAGCGCGGCGCAAAGGTGATCGCCTACGCGCGGACGTTCCTTGACAACAGCGCCCCCCTTGTGGACGGTTCCCACGCTGACGCGACCAAGTACTACATCGAACACGGTAAGCTTGTTGTCACCCTAAAAGATGGCGGCAAGAGCAGCCTGAAGGTACCCCGGCAGTTCGCTGGCTACCAAGGCGTGGCGGCTGAGCCCTCGGCCGTTTTGCTTGAGCACAACGATCTGCACTTTGAGATCCAGATTGACCGGGATGACCCTATAGGCAAGTCCGATGCGGCACATGTAAAGGACGTGCTGATGGAGGCGGCGGTCAGCACGATTATCGACTGCGAAGACTCTGTCGCGGCCGTCGATGCGTCCGACAAGGCGCAACTCTACCGAAACTGGCTCGGCCTGATGAAGGGCAATTTGTCGGAGCAGGTGACGAAGAACGGTAAGTCTTTCACTCGCACCATGAGGCCGGACCGTGAATACGTTGCGCCGGATGGCTCCACACTCACGCTGCACGGCCGTTCGCTCCTCTTCGTCCGAAACGTTGGTCATCTGATGACTAACGCAGCCGTAGTCGACCGTGACGGCAACGAGATTCCCGAAGGCATACTTGATGCGGTGATCACCACCCTCGGTGCGTTGCACGACCTGAAGAACAGGAACAATTCGCGCACCGGATCAATCTACATCGTGAAGCCGAAGATGCACGGCCCGGCCGAAGTTGCATTCACGGATAAGCTCTTCTCGCGCGTCGAGGATCTGTTTCGCCTGCCGCGACACACGATCAAGATGGGCATCATGGATGAGGAGCGCCGTACGAGCGTGAACCTGACGGCATGCATCGCGGCGGCGGCGGCGCGCGTGGCGTTCATCAACACTGGCTTCCTGGATCGCACCGGCGACGAGATGCATACTTCGATGGAAGCGAGTCCTATGATGCGTAAGGGCACCATGAAATCGTCGGCGTGGATCAGTGCGTACGAGCGCAACAATGTGCTCGTCGGCCTAGTCACGGGGTTGCGCGGACGCGCGCAGATCGGCAAGGGTATGTGGGCAATGCCCGATTTGATGCGCGCTATGCTCGAGCAGAAGATTTCTCATCCGAAAGCCGGCGCGAGTACAGCATGGGTCCCGTCGCCAACCGCCGCAGTGTTGCACGCACTACACTATCATCAGGTTGACGTGCAGCAGGTTCAGGAAGAGATGGAAGACGCCATCTATGAAGGTCAGGAAGACAAGCTGCTTGATGGCGTGCTAACGATTCCAGTCGTAGACAAGCCGTCATGGTCAAAAGAAGACATCAAGAACGAGCTTGAGAACAATGCACAAGGCATCCTCGGTTACGTTGTGCGATGGGTCGATCAGGGCGTGGGTTGCTCGAAGGTGCCGGATATTCACAATGTCGGGTTGATGGAAGATCGCGCGACGTTGCGCATTTCCAGTCAGCACATTGCGAACTGGCTGCGCCACGGTATCGTCACTGAAGAGCAGATTCGCGAGACGTTTGAGCGCATGGCAGCGGTGGTCGACGAGCAGAACCAGGCTGATCCACACTATCGCCCGATGGCGCCCGCGTTTGAAACATCGCTTGCGTTTAAAGCCGCCTGTGCGTTGGTGTTCGAGGGGCGTACGCAGCCTAGTGGCTACACGGAACCGCTGCTCCACAAATTCCGTTTAGCCGCTAAGCAATCTCTGTGAGGAATGTCGCCGTCGTGTGAGCGCTCCGTTTGGGAGCGAGGCGACAACTAGACCTGTACCTTCAGTTGCTTCGACGTCGATCTCGAAGCGGCCTTGGATCCGCTGTGTAAGTTTCAGCTCGATATATTCATATGGCACTTGACCGCAACACTCCGTGGGCGAATGTTACGTGGCTTCCCACCTCGAAACTCATCGACCTGTCGTTACGAAACCACCTATGTCTTGCCGTCTTGCGCTCGGAGCATGGAAAAGCAGTGCATATGGGGATGATTGTCAAAACAATGTTCTCTTCGTTCTTCATCTTCGACGCGGGGTTCGGTAAGGGCGATGTTTCGATCTTCCTGGCGGCTGATGAGAGCCTTAGCCAGAGGGAAATGCCAAAGCTTGACTCTCCATGGAGTCTTCGCTCATCCGCGATGGGGCCTACGGCCCGTCTCCTCGCGCTCTACGATGAACAATTGCAGACTACGCCTCTGCGCGACCTGATGGAGGGGCACCAACGAGCAATTGAAAACTTCGCGGCTCCACCACAGTGGCGGCTGTCGATTCCGGCACTAGTGCAACGGTATAGGAAAAGAAAAAGGGTCGGCTAGTCCCCAGCTGTGTATCGTCGAACTCTCTACCTTGAGCGGTATGCGGGAGTCTGAACGTCGGGAACTGGCGCAGTTGAACCGGCTGCATGCTACGGGGCGAAGACCAGATTCCCGCGCAGTCAACGCAGCTCCGAGGCCAGTGTCGTCGGCTCGATGGCCCAATGCAATAGCTCGGTTCTGGAAAGTGAAGCCCCCGACCTTTGCGTGTAGCGCAATGTTGCTTTGCGTCGTACCAACTGCCTGCGAGCCTCGGACCTTATTAGACTGAATTTTTGCAGTGACGCGTTCGGCGTCGGTCTGAACAGGCAGTCACTTTCAGTTTGCAGGGTAAATGACTGTTGTAGCGATCGCGCCGAACGAACTGTACGAGCCCGAGAGGCATGTAGTGGCACCGTCGTTAGTGGTGGGCATAAGAGAGGGAGGCAGAACGCGTGCTAAATCTCCAGAACGGGATAGGAATAAGCTGCGGCCATCGGAATGATTGGATCCCGGGGGCATCTTTGCCCGCCTTTCCCATCATTTCACGCTGGATGCCTCGCCAGCGCGTCAGATCTCAGCTACCCGGCGGGAATCAAAGCGTCGAAGTAATTCCAGAGGGAGCAGGCCGACTTACCCCGTCCGGTAAATTCAACCGCCGACACGTTGAGCGCAAGCGAGACCGGACGCCATCCCGGATATCTAACCAACTTCGCGAGTTATGGAGACATTCGACTACATGATCGTTGGCGCGGGTTCTCCTGGCTGTGTACTGGCAAGCCGATCCAGTTCTTACAACGACAGAATCAATGGGCTTGGCAAATACCTTGAGGGCACACGCTATCTGATGACGCGAGGGGGATATCTGGCGTTGGGCACGTCTCAGGTGGCCGCATTCGTGAAAAGCCAGTCGGAGGTTGATTATGCCGATCTGCAGATCTGTTTTCGACCGATGACTTTCAATTTCCATCAGGATGGCCACGTCAAGGTAGACAAAGACCCGGGGGGCGGCGTATCAGTTTTCATCCTGCGGCCGAGAACGATGGGAAAGGTTAGCCTGCGCTCAAGAAATGCTGCTGATGCGCCAGTCCTCACACCAAATTTCCTAACGGATGAGGACAATGTGCGCGCGATGATCAGTGGCCTTAAACAGATTCGTTCAATTATGGAGATGGACCCGATTGCCTCGCGGATCATAGACGAGCAATTGCCCGGGAAGGCGATTCAAACGGATACCCAATGGCTTGATTTCATGGCGAAAACAGGGAGCACTGCATCGCACCAAACGAGCACATGCAAAATGGGCAGCGATGCAAGGTCAGTCGTTGACGAAAGACTACGTGTCAGGGGCGTCGACGGTTTGAGAGTGGTGGATGCGTCGATTATGCCGCACATCACCTCCGGCAATACCAACGCGCCGTCAATCATGACTGGTGCGAAAGGAGCAGCGATGATCAAAGAGGATACTCTGTCCAGACGCGTCATTCACGATTGAACGCGCCGGGGGAACTATTATCGCGGGCCTTAAGGGAGTACTGATGCTTTCATTGCAATGTGAGACCCTCGAAGAATGTGACACTCGGCGGGGACATCAGAAGCTCCGCGGATATAGTTTCAGGCATCGAGCGGGTGCTTCGCAATTGGCAGTCATTCTGAGTTGAGTCGTTGTTCTGTGAACGACTCCGCTCGTATACCCAACACTGGACAACGGATTCAGCAGTGGCCAAATTTCATGTTGCGTCTGTTCGGCGGATCACCTGGGCCGCCGAATGTTTTGACCGCCACATTTTGCGAGAGTGTGGCGGTTTTTTTTCGAAGTAAGAGAACCCGATTGTTCACGCAAAGATTTAAAGACACTAATCCAGGAGTCGCTGCACGGGGAGCGCACGGATTTGGCAGGCGATCCGTACCTCCGAGATTTCTAAACACCAGTCAACTGATGGAGCGCGCGAACGGCGTCTTGACCATCTGTTTGGCTCCTGCCTAGGTCAGTGCTGCAATCTTTGCTTAGAGGGCAATGATCCCTGGCACGAACGTGTCTAGTACAACAGGAGGTCTATTTTTAGAATTGATTTTGTCAGGAAGCTTCATGCAATTCGCCACGGAAGCTTTGTTAGGAAACTTGGAGACAATCGAAAATGTACGAAACGACGACCGAAACGCAGCTCGAGGAAGCACGTGCGCTGACGCCTGCGGAGAGCGTGACGCTGTGGCTGGGGTCTTTTGAAAAGGCGCTGACCACGGGTGACCGTGCGGGAATGGAGCGGCTGTTCATTGAGGACTCGCACTGGCGGGATCTGTTCGCGTTCACGTGGAATCTGACACCGTCGGATTCCCGGGAGGCTGTCGTGTCGACATTTTTGCGCGAGCAGCCGCGCGTGCAGGCGAAGGGGTTCAAGATTGCCGAAGGCCGCACCCCGCCGCGGCGCGTGAAGCGCGCCGGCGTGGAGATTATCGAGGCGATTTTTCAATGCGAGACGGCGGTAGGGCGTTGCGTAGGTATTCTCCGGCTGCCAGTCGTCGAGACGCAGAAGGCGTGGATCATCAGCACCGCGTTGCGTGAACTGAAGGGCTTCGAGGAGCCGGTGGACAAGAAGCGCCCCGACGGTGCGAACAAGCGCACGTTTGGTGGCCAGGCGTGGGGTGAACGGCGCGCGCAGGAGCAGGAATACGCCGACCGCGAGCCGGCGGTGCTGATTGTCGGCGGCGGGCACAATGGTCTGGCGATTGCTGCGCGCCTGCGCCTGCTGGGCGTGGACGCGCTGGTGGTCGAGCGGCTGCCCAAAGTCGGCGATGTCTGGCGCAAGCGCTACAGCGCGCTCGCACTGCACAACGAAATCCATCTGAACCACATGCCGTACATGCCGTTCCCGTCGAGCTGGCCGAAGTACCTGCCCAAGGACATGCTGGGCGACTGGCTGGAGGCGTATGCCGTTGCGATGGAATGCAACGTCTGGACCAACACGAATTTTGTGCAAGGCCGCTACGATGAAGCGCGCGGCGAGTGGACGGCACGGGTGCGTCGTGCAGACGGCACGGAGCGCGTGCTGCATCCGCGTCACATTGTGTTCGCCAACGGTGTGGTCGGCGAGCCGAAGATGCCCGACGTGCCCGGACTGAAGGACTTCGCGGGCAAGCTGATCCACGCGCAGGGGTTCGAGAGCGGTGCGCCGTGGAAGGGCAAGAACGTGCTGGTGCTGGGTGTGGGCAACAGCGCGCACGACATCGCGCAGGATCTGCATGCGCACGGCGCGAACGTGAAGATGATCCAGCGCGGTTCGCTGACGGTGTTCAGCGTGAAGGCGGCCAGTATCAACCACGCGATCTACTACCAGGAGAACCTGCCGCTGGAGGACTGCGACCTGATCGCGACCAGCAATACGGCAGACGTGTTGCTGCGCGGTTACAAGCTGGCCACGCAGCGCATGATTGAAATCGACAAGGACCTGATTGAAGGTCTGCAGGCGAGGGGGTTCAAGCTGGACTTTGGTCCGGAGAACGGCGGTCACCAGATGAAGATTCGCCGGAACCACGGCGGCTATTACCTGAACGTGGGATGTTCGGACCTGATTGTCAGCGGCGACGTGGGTCTGCTTCACTACGAAGACCTCGACCGCTTCGTGCCCGAAGGCGCGCTGATGAAGGACGGACACATCGAGAAGGCGGACCTGGTGGTGGCGGCGACGGGTTATCACCCGCCGACGGACGTGGTGCGTGAGCTCCTGGGCGAAGAGATTGTCCAGAAGATCGGGCCGATCTGGGGGACCGACAGCACCGGCGAGATGGCCAACATGTACAAGCCGACCGCGCAGAAGGGCCTGTGGATCACGGGCGGCGGCTTCGCGCAGGGTCGTGTGTGGTCGCACTACGTCGCCCTGCAGATCAAGGCCCGTGAAGCCGGTCTCGTGGACTGACGCGGTGAGCCGACGCATGAAACAGCCCAATAAAACCCTACGCGAGCTTTTGGACCGTGATGGCGCCCTTTTGAGCGCTGGCGTGTTCGGCCCAATGCCCGCAAAAATCGCGGAGCAGGCCGGGTTCGAATCCGTCTACATGGCAGGTGGCGGCACTGCGCTGGCGCGGGCGGGATACGCTGATCTCGGCCTGATGACTTTGACCGAGATGGCCGACAACGCCGCTTCGATCGCGCAATCGGTGTCGGTGCCAGTAATTGCCGATGCCGATACCGGCTTTGGCAATCAGCTGAACGTGCAGCGCACCGTGCGGGAGTACGAGCGCGCTGGCGTCAGTGCTATCCACCTCGAAGATCAGGTCTTCCCTAAGAGATGCGGCCATATGGAAGGGAAGAGTCTCATACCCATTGAGGAGGCCGTTCAGAAGATTCGTGCAGCAGTGGACGCGCGCTCCAGTCCAGACTTTCTGATCATTGCACGGTGTGACGCGCTTACCGTCGATGGGATGGATGAAGTAGTGCGTCGCGGCGAGGCCTATTTGGAAGCTGGAGCAGACATGCTCTTCGTCGAATCTCCACGCTCGATAGATGAGATCGCCGAGATCCCGAGGCGTCTGCCGGGAAAGCACGTATTTAACATGTCATCGAGTGGAAAGACGCCGATACTGTCTGTGGATGAGGTCGGTGAACTGGGCTACAAGCTGATGCTTCTGCCGAACTTCACCACGCTGGCCGCGATTAAAGCGATGAGAGAAGTGCTGGCCGAGATCAAGTCGACTGGGACAGTAGCTGGGGTGGTGGATCGCTGCGCGACCTTCAAGGAGTTCACCGCGCTCGGTGGCCTCAAGGAGTTGCAAGAGGTTGAAAAGCGATACGGTGTGCCCGCTTCCGCGACAACATTTCGAAACTGAGAATTGATCATATGCGTATTTCAAAGTGGACCCCGGAACAAAAGCCACAGCCAACAGAACTCGTCGAGGCGATTCTCGAGCGACGCGGCGGCAAGCTGATAGACCTTGACCGCGCCCTCCTATGGAGCGAACCGCTTGCGCGCGCTTGGAACGTCTATCTGAAAGGCGTGCGCACTGGGCTAGGAGTGAGTCGAAAGCTTCGCGAGTTGGGCATCTGCACTGTGGCGTTAATTACGGGCGCCCGTTACGAATATCACCACCATGCTCCAGATTTTCTGGCGGCCGGTGGCGAGCAGGCAGAACTGGACGCATTGAAGATGTATCTCGAATCGCACAACAACGACGCGCTCCAAGGGATGGGTAAAGACGAAGCGTTGGTTGTTCGGTATGCGGAGCAGATGACGCGTAACGTACAAGTCGATGATGCTCTGTTCGGTCTTCTTCAGGAGCGTTTCGATACCCAGGAGCTCGTGGAAATTACGGCGTCGATCGCGACGTACAACATGGTTGCCCGCTTCCTTGTGGCACTAGGCGTAACGCCCGAAGATGAGCGCAGGTAACGGATTTGGGAATCCGTGCCTCTTGAACACACTGTTCCGGCCAAGGTTCACGCCGGTCAGACAAAGTTTTCCCTACTTTATCTGTACGAAAATGACTTCGACAACTCACTTTTCTCATATCAAACCGAGCGATACAGCGTTCGAGAGTGGCGGCCTGCGCGATTTCTTTGTTTATCGCGACCTTGGGATCGCGAAGGCAACGGAAGGAAAGGTGGTAGCACACCTCGTCCGTGCCAACGCTGAACCCGAAGCAGGAACGGGCTGGCATGTTCACGACGCCCAATTCCACATCGTTTACATGCTCAAGGGCTGGGCGAAGTTCATGTACGAAGGGCAGGAGACTCTGGTGTCGGCGGGGGATTGCGTTCACCAGCGACCTGGAATCCGGCATTTCTTGTTCGACTATTCGCCGGATATGGAATATCTCGAGATCGTCGGTCCGGCTGACTTCTCTAGCGTCGGAGTGGATGGCCCTTGCCAGGCTCCTGAGCCGGCTGCTTGGAGCAAGACCTAAGGGCCCCGGCGCTGAGTCATCCCGATTAAGCACCTGCACGGAGGAATGAATGAGACTTTCTATTTCACGCAAAGATCTTTCCCACTCCACGCAAAGATAATTGCGCACAGCCTCTGGCCTCCGCTCAAGTGGGTGCCTACACCTATTGGCGGCAGTTTCCGCTCAAACGACAATCAACATTCCACTGAGTTTTGGTGAAATCCAATCCCGTTATGACGACCGATCAGAAAGTGCAGAGTGCCTCACCTTTGGACGAAGAAACAAGCCGCCGTCTCGCAGAGCTTGACGCCGTATTCAAGTCTGCAGAGATTCCAGATGGGCTTCGACGCAATGCGCCGAGCCTTCATGCGACGGCTTCCGATTTCTGGAGTATGGCATTCAAGCCGAGTGCGCTCTCTCCGCGGATGAAAGAACTTGTCCTTGTCGCGCTTCATGGGACTGTGACAGCGCTGGACTCGGAGGCCGTGCATAGGCATGTTCGCCGTGCCATTTCGGCGGGAGCAAGCGCATTGGACGTCGTGGACGTTTTGACGACCATTGTCAGTGCGGCCAATCACGCCCTTTACTTTGCAATGCCGGTCTTGATTGGTGAGCTGAAAGAATTCGGACACCCGGACGCCGAAGTCCCACCGTTGACCCCGGCGGCCCAGTCGATCAAGGACGCCTTCATTCGGGAACGTGGCTTCTGGAATGAGCAACGAGACTTGCTCGCGAGAATGATGCCAGAATACTTTGCTGAACTGTCGAAAATCTCAACAGTCTCGTGGAAAGATGGCTCATTGACACGAAAGGAACGCGAGCTAATCTGCGTCGCGATTGACTGTACCGTGACACATACTTTCGAGCCGGGTCTCCGTATCCACATCCGAAATGCGCTCAAGGAAGGCGCGAACGCGAACGAAATTTTGGACGTATTCAAGCTCGCTTCGCTGATCGGACTGGAGGGTTACATCCTCAGTGCTGAGGCTTTGTTTGAGTCTCCGGCAAGTTGATTTCTTGTAGCCGTTAGCTATGTCCAACTAGCTTAGGAACCCGTCGGTGGCTATGGCGTGAGATCGAATTCGCCGACAAGGGTCTTTGATGCCCGTAGCCCGCGGCGAAGTCGTCTTGATTTCGTTTAGGAGACAGATTCATGCAGTTGCTCGAACAAGGCAGCGCGGGTGTTGAAGGCGCTGTTGGAAACTCCGACTCACGCGCCATTGAACGGCGGACAATCAGTAAAGCGACAAAACGGCTCGTTCCGTTCGTTCTGCTGTGCTATTTCGTTGCGTACCTTGACCGAACGAATATAGGTATCGCGGCGCTCCAGATGAACAAGGACATCGGGATTACGGCGTCGCAATTCGGATTTGGTGCAGGGATTTTCTTCCTCATGTATTTTTCGATGGAAGTCCCCTCCAATATTCTGATGACGCGCTTCGGCGTTCGTCGGTGGGTAGCGCGCATTATGTTCACGTGGGGAGTTGTGGCAGCGGGAATGGCTTTCGTGAAAGGTGCGAGTGGCTTTTACACGATGCGGGCCCTTCTAGGGGTAGCGGAAGCCGGCTTCTTCCCCGCGATGATCTTCTACCTGACGACTTGGTTCCCGGCAGCCTATCGGGCGCGGGCCATTAGCTATCTACAGGTCGCCGGACCTATGTCATTTCTCATAGGCGCCCCAATCTCAAGCGCACTTCTTGGTTTTGATGGATATCTCGGGATGCACGGTTGGCAATGGATGTTCATACTCGAAGCCGTGCCGGCGATCCTCCTTTCAGGACTCGTCCTTTTTCTTCTGTCAGACAATCCGAGGAGTGCGAAGTGGCTCTCGCCAGATGAATGTGATTGGCTTACTAAAACGCTTGCCAGCGAGGAAAAGCGACGGACAGATGTTCGCCAGTACTCTGTACTTCAGGCGATGGTTGAACCCCGTGTTCTTCTCATGGCGCTTGTTCACTTCAACATCGTTTTGAGCGTGTACGGCGTTGGCTTCTTCCTTCCACAGATCGTGAAGGGCTTCGGTCTTAGCAACTTCCAGACCGGGCTGGTTTCCGCAATCCCGTATATCGCCGGAAGCGTTGGCATTATTTGGCTTGGCCGCCGCTCCGACGCGACGAAAGAACGTCGGTTGCATACAGCGGTGCCGTTGCTCGTTGCGGCAGTCGCTCTGATTGTCGCTGCGTCGACGCAGACGCTCGAGGTCAAGATGATGGCGTTCAGCTTCGCGGCGTTCGGCGCGTACGGCTGTGTCTCGGCGTTTTGGACACTCCCATCGACCTTCCTCAGTGGCGCTGCCGTTGCCGGAGCCATAGCCATTATTAGCTGTATTGGTGCTTTGGGCGGGTTCGCTGGGCCTTGGGTCATGGGCCTCGTAAAGGACGCGACCGGTAGTTTCTCCGGTGGCCTCTACTTTCTCGGGATAATGGACTTACTCGCGGTTGCCATCGTGTTAGCGTTGTCCAGCCTCAAAGAACACGATTCACATCTGGCCTGACCAATTTCGCCCGAATCGTAGTTCAAAAAGACTTTCTTCACTCCGGACTCGCATGCGAAATCCGCTGCGACTCCGTTTTCGCGCTAACGCCGTGATCGGCTCGCCACTGAGGATCTCAGATCCTGGCTCACGTGGGATGCCTCGCGTGTGCGCGCCTTGCAGCCCTCGCTTGAATGCTCGAGTTTTCCCCCTCCCACGCCCCTCCTGCTTGAAGTTTCCTGCGTTCCACGCGGCCCTGAAGGCGGAACCCACCGTCAATTCGGCGGCCGCTACGCAAGAGATATATCATCCGCCCTACCGCGACTATATCGCGATATAGTCGCGCCAGAAACGAAGCGGCGCAGAAGGAGGCCGGGGTTGGCGTTCAGAATGGATCATCAGGTAGATTGTTCTGTGGCTCGGGTAGATTGGGTGGGCAATCGCGGCGGAACTATTGACCGAAGACGGTGTTAAACCACAGCCAGGAGTTGGCGAGGCCGACCTCCGATAGGGTCGCTCTACGACCGCAGATTTTGCCAAATAATTAGTACTCCAATATCATATTATTGAGAGAGATCGTGGGGATGTGAACTGGACGTATTTCATGAACGTCTAAAACACCTGTTTAGACGCTCTAAACCCCGCCAGTTCTCGCTGACATATAAAAGGGCAGCTGGGCACAATCGGGCGCTGGAACAGCAGACAACGTGTCGAAAGGATTGACGAGGTAACTTCGGGCGCCATGCAGCACCTGCTCCGTCATTGAAAGCGTGAGCCAATAACTGATAAATGTTATATGCCCATTTAAAGTAAATATTTTTTTTACTTCCGTCGCAATATTAATATTAATTAGATATTATATAAAATAATATAAATATTAATCGCTCAAATTGTGGCGCTTGACGGGTCGTGCGAGTGATGTTGTGGACGCAGTTGGGCGTCAAGACACACGCCAGGAGATTATAACCACAGCGCATATCCGATTCGCCCCTAAGCTAGTTATCCATCTCAGCGTTCCCTAGACTGATGTCGGACAAAGCTAATCTCAATATCTAGCAGTTGAGCAAGGGAGGGGGAGGTGACCGCGACCGAGGCGACGAAAGCACAGTCATGAGCGATGGGCGACATGCGCGATTGGTGACGCGACGCAGACTGTTCCGCCGGCCGACGACGTGTCCAACAACGACACGCAGACTTTTGGGCGGGTACGGGCGGTTTGTCGGCGCTTCCGACTCCGCGATAACGTCTCCCAAAAGCGCTTCGCGTTGAAAGACGCGTCCGTGTGCGAAAGAAGGAACTATCCCGGGCGGTCGAATTGACCACTACCTCGATATTGCGTACTGGAGACCCAATCGGAAGGGCTAGTTTGGAGCGCCATGGATTCGCACGGCTCCAATGCCACCAGATCTGTACGAGCAAATTGGCGCGATCATCGCAGTACTTCTCGAGTTCGGCATCGAAATCGTTCATTTAGACAAACCAGTGGAAGGTCCTCCCACACATCGTTATAAGTAACGTCTCGGATGTCAGTGGATTGTATGCCATTTGTGAAGCGACTGGATACCTGATCGCACTGACCTAGGCAACCGATTTTCTGCGCGAACTTCGCCCTATCGGGAGATCGGCGGCCGAAGCAAACGAGGTTGTATGTTTTACCACGTGACGTATGCGATGCAACACGGTTTCCTTCACTGGAAGACACCGCTCAATACGTCGTTGTTGAATCATGATGTCGTCGAAATCAATAGTAGTACTATAAATAAGCGGAGATACGTCGATGAAGAAAACGGTCCTTCTGGTCGCAGCGCTGAGCACATTTTCTGGTGTTGTTCATGCACAAAGTAGTGTCACTCTCTTCGGTATCGTCGATACCGGTCTCGTGTACACCAGCAACAACGGCGGCCATTCGTCTTGGCAATTGACAAGTGGGAATGAATCGGGTGTTGAGGTCTGGCTGAGCCACTCCTATCGGAGTCGATGACGGCCTGCCTCGTTCTTGATCCCCAAGAGGCAACCACCAGCCAGTGCTCGCGAGGGTCGGTCAAGACTTGGAAATAACTTCTCGGTGTGCCGTCCCAGAGGCGGTTTATCTCTTCGCTATTCAATATCGCGCTTCTCGTCGAAATCCTCTTGAGCCCGGCGGCTCCCTGAGGTCGAAGCAGGTCGCCTCCATAACGCAAGTCGGATATCGCAGCGACATCAGTGCGGAACTCCTATGACATAACTGCAGGCTATAAGGTTGGATGTCACAAGCTTTCGCTCTGAGTCGATCGCCCTCAAAATACCGCACTTGCTCGAAGCAGGTACATAAAGGCACCTACCTGCACATTGGTTGCAATCGACGATGGATAGCAATTTTCTGCCAAGGCCCGCTCCAATCAACGTTTCAGCGGTATGGCGAGAGGCCTGGGAACGCCATCGCCGCTGGAAACGCAGAGGGTGCACGATACAGACTCCTAGCGATCACGGCTCGTCAATAGTGATGGCTTCGAGTGCGGCACCTCCGAGGCGTTAGTCGCACGAACTTACTTGAGATGAGTAATAAACTGTGAAGATAGGAATACCAAAGGAAACTCAACAGCATGAGCTACGCGTCGCAGCCACGCCCGCGACTGTCCAAAAACTAGTCGCGCAAGGACATCACGTTCATGTTCAGAGTGGTGCGGGTTTGGCGGCAAACTATATCGACGACGCGTTCGTTCAGGCGGGTGCTGATGTCGTTGACGCTGCTACGGCTTTTTCCGCTCAGATCGTCCTAAAGGTGCAATCGCCGAGCGATAGGGAACTGGTGATGCTCAAACCGGGCGCCGTGCTCGTTGGCATGCTCGATCCCTTCAACACCGAGAACACGGCGCGCCTCGCCGCTGCTAACGTCACCGCTTTCGCACTCGAAGCAGCGCCGCGCACAACCCGTGCGCAGAGCCTCGACGTTCTCTCGTCGCAGGCAAACATCGCAGGATACAAGGCGGTGCTGATGGCCTGCCAGTATTACCAGCGTTTCATGCCGATGCTGATGACCGCCGCCGGCACCGTCAAGGCGGCACGCATGTTGGTGCTTGGCGCGGGCGTCGCGGGCCTGCAGGCGATCGCGACGGCTAAGCGTCTGGGCGCGGTGGTCGAAGTGTCAGACGTCCGACCGGCCGTGAAGGAGCAGATCGAGTCACTCGGTGCGAAGTTCATTGACGTGCCGTTCGAAACGGATGAGGAGCGCGCGGCTGCGGAAGGTGTTGGTGGCTATGCGCGGCCGATGCCGCCAAGCTGGCTCATGCGGCAAGCGGCGGAAGTGCATGAGCGGGCGAAGGCGGCGGACATCGTCATCGCGACAGCATTGATTCCGGGGCGTCCCGCGCCGACGTTGATTTCGGTGGAAACGGTGAAGCACATGAAGCCTGGCTCTGTGATCGTCGATCTCGCCGCTGGACGCGGTCCTGAGTTCGAAGGCAGGAAAGGCGGAAACTGCCCTCTCACAGAAGTCGACCAGGTGGTAATGAGGTACGGCGTGCATATCGTCGGCCACACGAACCTCGCCTCGATGGTCGCAGCCGACGCCTCCGCGCTCTACGCACGCAATCTTCTCGACTTCCTGAAGCTCATCCTGACGAAGGAAGGTACCCTCAACATCGACCTTGCGGACGACATCGTCACGGCTACGCTCCAGTGCCGCGACGGACAGATCGCCCGAGCGCCGGCCTGACGCCGACACGGAGACGCACATGGATGTCATCAATCACACAGTGATCAACTTAATCACCTTTGTGCTGGCCGTTTATGTCGGCTATCACGTAGTTTGGAACGTCACCCCCGCGCTGCATACACCTCTCATGGCCGTGACCAACGCGATTTCGGCGATCGTCATCGTCGGCGCGATGCTCGCGGCGGGTCTCACGGTCGGCGTCGCGGGCAAGGCCTTCGGCACCTTCGCCGTACTGCTCGCAGCGGTAAACGTGTTCGGCGGCTTTCTTGTCACGAGGCGAATGCTTGAAATGTTCAAGAAGAAGGCATCGAAGAAGGTCACGAGCAAGGAGTGCGTCTAAATGAGCATGAATGTCGTCACACTTCTGTATCTCGTTGCCTCGGTGTGTTTCATCCAAGCTTTGAAGGGCTTGTCGAATCCGAAGGCCGCGCGCATTGGCAATACCTTCGGCATGGTTGGCATGGCTATCGCCATTCTTACGACGCTCCTGCTGATCGTGAAGCAGGCTGCTTATCTGCAAGCGAATCTGACGCTTGGGCTTTCGTTGCTATGCGCGGCATTAATCGTCGGTGGCGGTGCGGGCGCGTACGTCGCCGCGAAAGTCGAGATGACCAAAATGCCTGAACTTGTTGCGGCGATGCACTCGCTGATTGGTCTTGCGGCTGTCTGTATCGCGTACGCGGTGGTTGCGGAGCCGTACGCGTTCGGACTCGCTGCGCCCGACGTGCCGATTCCGTACGGGAATCGCGTTGAGCTGTTCATCGGCACGTTTGTCGGCGCGATAACGTTCTCGGGTTCGGTCATCGCATTCGGTAAGCTCTCGGGCAAGTACAAGTTCCGGTTGTTTCAGGGCGCGCCCGTCAGATATTCGGGACAACATTGGATCAACCTGCTGCTCGCCATCGCGATGGTCGGCTTCGGCGTGATCTTTATGCTGACGGACTCGTGGCTGCCGTTCATCATCATGACGGTCATCGCGTTCGGGCTCGGCGTGCTAATCATCATTCCGATCGGCGGCGCGGACATGCCGGTGGTCGTTTCGATGCTCAACTCGTACTCTGGCTGGGCAGCAGCCGGCATTGGCTTTTCGCTGAACAATCCGATGCTAATCATCGCAGGTTCGCTCGTGGGTTCATCGGGTGCGATCCTTTCATACATCATGTGCAAGGCGATGAACCGGTCGTTTTTCAACGTGATTCTCGGCGGCTTTGGTGGTGAGTCGGGTGGTGCGACCGCGAACGTGTCTGCGGAGAAACGGCCGGTGAGGTCCGGTTCGGCCGATGATGCCGCGTTCATGCTTGGCAATTCAGAGAGCGTCGTGATCGTGCCGGGGTATGGTCTTGCCGTGGCGCGCGCGCAGCACGCGTTGAAGGAGCTGACCGACAAACTCGTGGAGAAGGGCATCGACGTGCGGTATGCGATTCACCCCGTCGCGGGGCGAATGCCGGGGCACATGAACGTACTACTGGCCGAGGCCGAGGTACCTTACGAGATGGTGGAGGAGATGGAGGACATCAACGGTGAGTTTGGCCAGACGGATGTGGTGCTGGTGCTTGGGGCGAATGACGTTGTGAATCCGGCGGCGAAAACCGATCCCAAATCGCCGATCGCGGGTATGCCTATCTTGGAAGCGCACAAGGCACGGACGGTTATCGTTAATAAGAGGTCGATGGCGGCGGGCTACGCTGGTCTCGACAACGAACTGTTCTATATGGACAAGACGATGATGGTGTTCGGAGATGCGAAGAAGGTGGTGGAGGACATGATGAAGGCGGTCGAATAGCCACGAAATGGGCTACGGTCCTTCGGTCGCAGAGGCGCCGATAATGCGCGCCGAGCGCAAAGTCGTTGGCTGACGCTCACGGCCGTAAGCCTCAGCGCCGTGCCCGGTTGGTGGAGCGTCGGGTGCGCGCGCTCACTATATTGCCGCCGCTGGTCTTCGTACCTGGACACAACTCGCGCCACGAGCTGAAGTGCTTGAATTTCGCAAAGCGGCTCAGATCTGACCCGATCTCCGAAAGGATCGTCATCACGGTGGTGACCGACCGGTCGTTGATGCGCGTGAGATCCACCCCCGCGCAGCTTGCAAGAGGGCCAACTGCCGTGACGTCCGAGCGGTGCTAGCAGCGTGTCGATCGCGTCGTATTCGAGGATGTGCTGTGCGAGACTGTCGAACATCGCCGGTGCCAGACCGAGCACGAACACGTGCTCATCGCGCGAATTGCCCGGCAGCACCGGTTCGATTTCGGTGGCGCTTGCCTTCGCGCGGCCGCGGCGGTGGCCGGCGAGCACCACCTATGGGTTGCGCTCGTGCCTCACCCAGCTACACTGCTCGGTGAGCAGCATCACGTAGACCTCGGCGGCCGGGCGCTAGGCTGCCCGCGACGGCACCAGGCTCATGGGCAAACGCCCGAGCTAAGGGGGCGCATGCTGATTCCGTCGTGGCGTTTTCTTGACGGCGCGGCTATAAAAAAAGGCCGAAGATGGCGCGGGCGCTCGTTCGCGATGATGGGTTGTTCGGCCGCGCAGCGCGCGACTAGCGCGCGAGATCGAAAGCCAATTGAGCGAGTGGTTCATTCTCTCCGACTCGCCGATTCATGCTCCCGATACATAAGTGCATGCCATTTCTGCCGGCTACTGCGTGAACACACGATCAAATAAACTATTCCACGAACGGTTATTCAAGCCGCTTCATCAGGCGTAGGAGACCAGTCCAAAGCTTTGTTTTGAAGTTAATCAGTCTTGGTCGATAGGGAAAGAGGTCTTGACCACGGCCAGGAATCGGCGTTTGGCCTCACGACGTCGATGGATACTAGAATTCTGGAGAGTGCAATGAATCGATTTGATGGAAAGACTGTCATCGTTACTGGGGCAGCTAGCGGAATAGGCAAGGCATGTGTGAGTCGCCTCATCACGGAAGGAGCGGCGATCGTGGCCGCTGATGTCAATTCCGAAGAAGTTGACAAGGTTGTGCGCGAATTCGAACATAGCGGGCGGATTGTGGGTGTCTGTGCGGACGTTTCAAACCGGGCTCAGGTCGAGTCGATGATAGCGACTGCTCGGAAGCAATCCAAAACGCTGTTCGGATTGGTCAATTCAGCTGGGGTACGTGGGGTTGGTAGGCTTCTGAATTTTGAGCCCGACGTATGGCGCCGCGTGCTCGACGTGAATCTTGAAGGCACCTTCAACACCTGTCAGTACTTTGCTCGAGCGTTAGCAGAGTTGAACAGTGCAGGTTCGATCGTAAATGTAAGTTCTGCGGCCGGGATAATGGCCATCGAGAGTCGTCTGGGGTACGTTGCCTCCAAGTTCGGCGTGTGTGGCTTGACCAGGGCAATGGCGCTCGAACTTGCACCACTCGGTATCCGAGCGAACGTGGTAGCGCCCGGTACGATCCGTACTCCGATGACAGGTCCGATGTTTGCGGATCCGGCCGACGCTGAACGTATTCGTGCCGCACATCCTCTTGGACGCGAGGGACGTCCAGAAGAGGTCGCCGCAGCTGTCACTTTCCTTCTATCAGAGGATGCAAGTTTCATTACTGGTGTGGTTCTGCCGGTGGATGGCGGTTCCACAACCGGTATTCCGCAACCAGCAGAACGTTAAAAATCCGGGTATCACGCGCGAGGATGAAGGTGGCGGCGACACAAAGATACGATTTCCGAACTCCTGTGCATTCACCGTCGCCTGAATGTGTGCGCATCCCATCGTTGCATATAACTTCCGCCGGAGATTACGCTGGTGAGCTAAACGGTTGTTCTTCGCGGCGCGCTTGGTGTTGCGCCGCCTCCTCGCGCGCTCAAGACGCGCACATTGGCTACATGGCTACAACATAGACCAGGAACGCTTATTCCGCAGCCCCCCGGCTCGTCCGCCGCACACTTTGTTAGCTAGAAGCGTAGAGGCAGAGACAGTTGCATCAGTGAGCACGATGGGGAGCGTATGGCGCTGGCACGCAGTCCTCCCCGGAGGACGGGTATTGCCTAATAGTCAAAAGTCGACCAAACGGAAGTGATTGTCCAGTGACCGCCCGTATTTGAGGCACCAATTGCCACCGTTTCGTATGGAGCGTCGCGTAGCCGGAGTAGGGCTACTGCGCGACGGGGCTGGGGTTGCGCTTGCGAGACCTCGTATATCAGAAATGGAAGAACGGGTGACGGTGCGTCGCCCTCAACCATTAAGGGCAATACCGCCTCGTTTATCGTTCTGTATTCTGCGAAAGCGCCGGCGTGCTTCGTAAGGGCTAACGCCGCCGCAAGATTCACTCGGCTACCGCTCTTTTCGAAGAGGAATGGAATAGCCGCACCATGGTCACGCAGCCTCCACAACCAAAGCCGCAACTCAAGAGGCATCTCCGATGGGTCGCGATTGAGAGTTGTGTCCTCACCGATCGACTTTCTAAGCATTCCGGGCTTCGCTGCACCGGTAAGCCATTCATCCAAAAAAGTGCGATAGAACTGGACGAGGACAGGGTCAGCGCCATGCTGTGCTTGTCCTTTACTGGTTAGGTCGGGCAGCTTAGGACCGTTCCACCGGACCGGCAGCCATCCGGGGCCATCTCGCAAGCTGACACCGTCGAGAAAGGTAGTATCTGATATTCCATGCGAGGAGAACCACGCCGCCTTTTGTGCCTTGGTTTTGGCGGACGAGAAGCTTGCAATCTGGCTGGAAATTGATTCCCACGCAGCCGCACGCCTTTTCTTACCGTCCACAGCTGGATAGATCGACAGCATCTCATAAGTCGCGCGAGCCAACTGCAAGACATCTTGCGGCCAGTTGCGCCACGGGCACACTATCCTATAGAAATCGCCCACGATACTTGCGGCATACAGAGCGGCGAGCAAAAATACAATCCAGAACCAAGTCATGTTGATGTTTAACATGGCGTTTGGCGAACCGATTAGGCCACACACAATAGTCGCCGCAAATGCGAATGTGCTGAATATTTGTAGGGCGACGATCAAGAGTGCCGGCATGCGAAACGAGTAATCTCGACTGGGTTTCGCGATGGGTATGTTTCTTCGATCGGTCTCGCCGGAGAGGCTGGGGGATGAAAAAACCGCGAAGAAGATAAAAGATATCAACAGCGCCATGCCTGCGCCGTATGCGTACAGCCAAAAAGGCACTGGTAGGGCGTATGGAGTCGCGAACGCATGTGCCTCAGAAGTGGGACTGTAGAATGCTGGAAGAATCACCCACGCGCTGAGCAGAATGCCGTACAAGGTTGGGCGATTTCGTACAGTATTCATCGAGTCAACCTTCGTTTGAACGGATTGTCGTGCAGCGCCTTCATCAGAAGTAACTACCGTTATACGTCCCTCGGCAGCAGTCGACGACGTGAGGCAGCGCGATCGGGAAAGCGGTTCGATTTCCCAATAAGATCTATGTCTTTCTGTAGTTTGGAAAGTCAACGCTAAGCTGCTCGATGACTTGGAAGCTGAGCATGTGTCGAGTATATGTCAGTGGGCGGCTTACCGTTGCAAGCAACTTCCGGGAAGCTGGTTTGCGTCAAGCGCAAAGGATCCTCATATCTAGCACTCGCCCGAAATTGGAGGGAGGAACGGCGCAGCAAGCTAGGATTCGTAGGCACACCGCCGCCACTTTTCATCGTTGCTTCGAGTTTTTGTCTAGAGCCTGGCAGGAGACGTGGCTTATATTCTGCTACGACCTTTGTGGTGGCTTGGTATCGCCCGGGTGTACGGCACTGGTTGTTCCATTTCCTTTTGCAGGGTTGTTAAACGCCAGCGCGCTCAGACGTTGGGGGAAGGGAGAAGAGAAAGCGTGCTTGCAATCGAAAGCGGAGTGCGCTGTCTGAGAGAATGCCGCGTTGCGCGCTGCGGCTTCCTCAGTTGGGTGGGAAGACACACCAGTCACCATTGGGATGACGAAAGAAATAGAAAAACAATGCCTCTGTAGCTCTGCTTGCCTTGATAATGACGTATCTACGGTGTCCATGGCGACGTAGTAATTCAATTCCTAGCGGTACTGCGCCGTTCGGAGTTAGCCATGTCTCTACCGCTTCTTTCAGAGAACGACGTTCGATTGTCATCACTTCTTCTCCAGAGTGCGACGGTGGCACAATGACCGCAATGGCACCGGTGTGCGGACGGAAGCATCGGTTTTTCGCTCACTTCGAGCGGCGGTCCGACCGACACGCGTTGAACTAATGAGGAAATTCTAGAGCGCTGGAGGCGAAGCGGACACCCCCGTCGGAGGCAAGGACCTTTGCGCCAGGAAGGAACCTTGCCTCGAACTCGCCGCTTCGAGCGGCCAGCCGTCCCACAGGTGCGGTTTAGATTGCGACTACGGATCGCCATGTCTCCGACATTGCATAAAGGTCAGGCTGTCCCGCGGCTGGTGGCGTCGACGATCAACTCATATAAAGAATATCAATAGACTCCAGGCGAGTCCGAAAACGCACAAAGGTGATTTCGCTCGAAGTCAGTACCGTCAATTAGGCGAGGGCCCTGTAGCGTAAGATTCAGAATGGTCGCGTGGTCCGGCTTGTAGTCTGGCCAGTCTGTCCACGAGGGTCCCTAGGATGCCGTCGTCCAGAAGTGCATCATTTTTTCCTAATGGTGATAATCGCAGCCGTGCAGCGACGGGGCGCTGCACGGCTGATTTGAGCGCGACTGACGACCTGCTTGTAGCGGCCCGGTCGGAATCGTCTTCTGGTAACGCAAAGGAGCCGTTTAACGGCCCACGGGAATGTTCATTTTCCGGCGCACCTGACTCTTCGCATCGAGGACTCGCATTGCGAGCGGAGACCGATTTACGTTGTTGAACACGCAGCACAAGGGCTGCGACGAGTCTGGAGGATTTTACTGAAAGACGGTTCCTCGATTCATACGGATTTTCTGCATCTGCCTATATCTGCAATTCATAAGTTGGAAGCGGCTTGGATCTCGCGGAAAACACAGAGTGACTTCGCTTTCCCGCGCACGATACTCGGGCTGGGGTTTCACATAGTGTCCACATCAATTGACAGTTGCCTCTTCGCGTGCGACTCTGCTCAACACTGACGCCGCAGTCTTTTTAAGGAGATCCAAATGGTGAATGCAGAAATTGATCAATCTTCGCATGACAGCAAACTCGCACGTATGCTGGAAGAGGCTGCGCAAGTCATCGCAGACTCGTGCGATATCGGCGTAGTGCTCAACAGTCCGGATGCAGAAGTTGGCCGGGTTCTAAAGCACCATCTTGCTCGCGTTAGCGAGCGTTCACGTGCGACGGCTGATGCCACATCGGGTGCAGACAAAGACGACAGTGCTAGTGGAGGCTCGTTCTAATTCGTGCGACGCCAGGGCGTGATTCGCAAGAGGTGAATGCAACGCGCTGAGTGCATCGAGTCAGGGGCCGTGTTGGTACCGCTCACCGAGCCATGCCAACACGGTTAGATAGAAACTCACGCGCCAACCATAGCTTTCAACACGCAACTATCTCGAAATGCTCTACAAGGGGACGTTGCGCAAAGAACGGACTAACTAGTTTTTGCCACTCTTCGTAATTCGTAGATTGACGAAATCCGAGCTTATGGTGTTCGACCGTCTCCCAACACACGCGCAGAACGTATCTCTCCGAAGACTCAATAGAATGACTAATCTCGTAGCTCAAGAAGCCGGCGGATTTTGAGAGAATATTCTGTACCGCATGGGTGATCGTTCTCTCAAAGGTCTGCTGTTCACCTGCGCGAATCTCGATATCGGCAAGCTCGACTATCATGGTCTTTTCCTTTCCGTTGAATCTATCGTAGCGTCAAAGTCTTAGACGAACGGTGGGTGATAGATATGCGGGAGCTCTTACATCGGCTCCCGCCTACAGCGAAACAGGAGAATTCAACGCGACCCAATCAGGGCGCCGATGCCGGCTTATTCATTTTTTGCTGAGCTTCTGACTTCTGCTGAGCGTTTTGAAGGTTTTGAGGATACTGTGTCTGATTGCCAGCGGGACTATATCCATGCTTTTCCAGATCCTTCAGCTCGGCGTTTTTCTTTGCGCGATGGGCCTTTCGCTCAGCTTTTCGTTGAGCTTTGGCTTCCTCTTTGGATGTTGCGCTGTGAGATGCAGGCACCGCCTGTTCGGCTGTTGACTGTGCCCTCGCAGTAGGCGTTAGCGCGATACCAGCTGCTAGGCAAGGGATGCAAAGACTGATCCAAAGCTTCTTCGTTTTCATACGCTCCTCCAAGCTCGCATTCGCGAGAGTTTTTCCTTGTACAAACACGTGTCGCGTCGAGCGTTGCGTCAAGAGAAATGGCGTGAAGCACGACGCCGGGTTCGATGAGATATAGAAATTCCAATACTGACGTACTACATGGGTGCCGCGTTATAGCCGACGAATCCGTTTGTGATTCCGTCGGAAATTTCATTCTTTTGCTGCCTGTATAGTTGCCCAGTGAGTCGCCTCACTCTTATCGGTGCTTTGCATCTTTGCTACGCGGCAAAGCTTTGACTTCGTTAATGCACACTTCCTGAACATAAGCGTGTGAGGTCGGAACAGACCTCATTCCCTCGGACTTTGTGACGAGTTGAACGGAGGCGGTGTCGCTGTTCGAGATAACGTTATCTTCAAACTGACGACGCGTTAGTCCTCGCCATAGTCGAAGAACTGCTCGTCTTCTGTCGAACCGTGCAGCGACGTGGTCGAGGCGTCGCACTCGACCGTCTGCGTGACGGCGTCGAAGTAGCCGGTACCCACTTCGCGCTGGTGCCTCACGGCGGTGAAGCCCTTCTCGGCGGCGGCGAACTCGGCCTGTTGCAGTTCGACGAACGCGGTCATGTTCTGGCGCGCATAGCCGTGCGCGAGGTTGAACACCGAGTAGTTGAGCGAGTGGAAGCCCGCGAGCGTGATGAACTGGAACTTGTAGCCCATCGTGCCCGGCTCGCGCTGGAATTTGGCGATGGTCGCGTCGTCCAGGTTCTTCTTCCAGTTGAACGAGGGCGAGGAGTTGTACGCGAGCAGCTTGCCCGGGAACTGCTTGTGGATTGCTTCGGCGAACTTCTTCGCGAACTCCAGATCCGGCTTGCCCGTTTCGCACCAGATCATGTTGGCATACGGCGCGTAGGCGAGGCCGCGCGAGATGGCCTGCTTGAGGCCGCTCTTCGTGCGGAAGAAGCCTTTCACGGTGCGCTCGCCGGTCAGGAACGGGCGGTCGTTGTCGTCGATGTCCGAGGTCACGAGGTCGGCGGCTTCCGCATCGGTGCGGGCGCGCAGCACGGTCGGCACGCCGCAGACGTCGGCGGCCAGACGCGCGGCCGTGAGCTTGGCGAGGTTCTCGTGCGTCGGCACGAGCACTTTGCCGCCCATGTGGCCGCACTTCTTCACCGAGGCGAGCTGGTCTTCGAAGTGCACGCCTGCTGCGCCCGCTTCGATCATGGCCTTCATCAGTTCGAACGCGTTGAGCACGCCGCCGAAGCCCGCTTCAGCGGCGGCCACGATCGGCTGGAAGCAGTCGGTGTAGCCTTCGTCGCCGGGGTTCTTGCCTTCAGACCACTGGATCTGGTCGGCGCGCGTGAGCGTGTTGTTGATGCGCTTGGCCACCTGCGGCACCGAATTGGCCAGGTGGAGCGCCTGGTCCGGGTACATTTCGCCGGCGAAATTGGCGTCGCCCGCGACTTGCAAGCCCGAGAGATAGATCGCCTTAAGGCCGGCCTTGACTTGCTGCATCGCCTGGTTGCCGGTCAGCGCGCCCAGTGCGTTGATGAACGGCTCGGTGTTCACCCCTTGCCAGAGCTTTTCGGCGGCGTTCTTCGCGAGCGTGTGCTCGCGCTGGATCGAACCGCGCAGGCGCACTACGTCTTCAGCGATGTAGTTGCGCTTGATGCCCTTCCAGCGGGGATCGGTTTCCCATTGCTGTTGAAGTTGGCGTGCTGCGTGTAAGCGCTGCATACAAATCTCCTGGCGTTTGCGGGTACATACGTGAAACGCGATTACCGTCTTCGTGAATGCTCCGAATTCGTTAGATAAGTGTAACCAGCGCTGGGCAGATTCATCTTAGCGCTACGGGCAATGATCCTTCGCATGTGATTGTCTAGCTGACGTGACGGCGGATTTCTAGAATCTTCGACATCGGGAAGTTCCGCGCAATCAGCAACGGAAGCTTTGCTCCGGAATAATGGAAAGAGGAAACTGCAAATGTACGATGCGACGACCGAAACGCAGCTCGAGGAAGCACGTGCGCTGACGCCTGCGGAGAGCGTGACGCTGTGGCTGGGGTCTTTTGAAGCGGCGCTGACCACGGGTGACCGTGCGGGAATGGAGCGGCTGTTCATTGAGGACTCGCACTGGCGGGATCTGTTCGCGTTCACGTGGAATCTGACACCGTCGGATTCCCGGGAGGCTGTCGTGTCGACATTTTTGCGCGAGCAGCCGCGCGTGCAGGCGAAGGAGTTCAAGATTGCCGAAGGCCGCACCCCGCCGCGGCGCGTGAAGCGCGCCGGCGTGGAGATTATCGAGGCGATTTTTCAATGCGAGACGGCGGTAGGGCGTTGCGTAGGTATTCTCCGGCTGCCAGTCGTCGAGACGCAGAAGGCGTGGATCATCAGCACCGCGTTGCGTGAACTGAAGGGCTTCGAGGAGCCGGTGGACAAGAAGCGCCCCGACGGTGCGAACAAGCGCACGTTTGGTGGCCAGGCGTGGGGTGAACGGCGCGCGCAGGAGCAGGAATACGCCGACCGCGAGCCGGCGGTGCTGATTGTCGGCGGCGGGCACAATGGTCTGGCGATTGCTGCGCGCCTGCGCCTGCTGGGCGTGGACGCGCTGGTGGTCGAGCGGCTGCCCAAAGTCGGCGATGTCTGGCGCAAGCGCTACAGCGCGCTCGCACTGCACAACGAAATCCATCTGAACCACATGCCGTACATGCCGTTCCCGTCGAGCTGGCCGAAGTACCTGCCCAAGGACATGCTGGGCGACTGGCTGGAGGCGTATGCCGTTGCGATGGAATGCAACGTCTGGACCAACACGAATTTTGTGCAAGGCCGCTACGATGAAGCGCGCGGCGAGTGGACGGCACGGGTGCGTCGTGCAGACGGCACGGAGCGCGTGCTGCATCCGCGTCACATTGTGTTCGCCAACGGTGTGGTCGGCGAGCCGAAGATGCCCGACGTGCCCGGACTGAAGGACTTCGCGGGCAAGCTGATCCACGCGCAGGGGTTCGAGAGCGGTGCGCCGTGGAAGGGCAAGAACGTGCTGGTGCTGGGTGTGGGCAACAGCGCGCACGACATCGCGCAGGATCTGCATGCGCACGGCGCGAACGTGAAGATGATCCAGCGCGGTTCGCTGACGGTGTTCAGCGTGAAGGCGGCCAGTATCAACCACGCGATCTACTACCAGGAGAACCTGCCGCTGGAGGACTGCGACCTGATCGCGACCAGCAATACGGCAGACGTGTTGCTGCGCGGTTACAAGCTGGCCACGCAGCGCATGATTGAAATCGACAAGGACCTGATTGAAGGTCTGCAGGCGAGGGGGTTCAAGCTGGACTTTGGTCCGGAGAACGGCGGTCACCAGATGAAGATTCGCCGGAACCACGGCGGCTATTACCTGAACGTGGGATGTTCGGACCTGATTGTCAGCGGCGACGTGGGTCTGCTTCACTACGAAGACCTCGACCGCTTCGTGCCCGAAGGCGCGCTGATGAAGGACGGACACATCGAGAAGGCGGACCTGGTGGTGGCGGCGACGGGTTATCACCCGCCGACGGACGTGGTGCGTGAGCTCCTGGGCGAAGAGATTGTCCAGAAGATCGGGCCGATCTGGGGGACGGACAGCACCGGCGAGATGGCCAACATGTACAAGCCGACCGCGCAGAAGGGTCTGTGGATCACGGGCGGCGGCTTCGCGCAGGGTCGTGTGTGGTCGCACTACGTCGCCCTGCAGATCAAGGCCCGTGAAGCCGGTCTCGTGGATTGAACTTGGTCAATAGTCCGCTGAGAAAATGGGGGTGGACCGCGGCGGCAATGACTTGCCGTTGATGCGAGGATTGGGGCGAACAGCTCTGCGATCTCGGGCCGAATTGGCCTCGGGGCACAGAGCTTGTTTGCCTTTTGGGCTGGGCAGCGCACGCATCGCGGCGGAGCCCTGAAGTAGTATTTCGAAGGGACGACTCCCGCAGGCGAAGCTCCGTCGCCGGGACATTCCTTCCCGCCTCGAGAGACATTGTCACCGGTCCGTTGCGAGGGCGCCTCGCGTTCCGGATATGTATTCCTCGTCGTGCCGGAACGCGCTTTGTCCCCTGTATAATTGATTGAATAGGAGATGCAGCGCGGAGACTGTCTTTCCATATCACCGCGACGCGCTCTGGCGGCCGCGTGTCGTCGCGTCTGTCTCCGTTTTTGGGAGGGGTGGCATCTGGCAGAGCTCTACGGCCAGAAAGTTGTTTCTGACAGGTCGACGCCTAAAAATATGATCCGCCGTATGCAATGGCGGCACGGAGACGTTTGATGGATGAATTTACGCAGGTTAGAACGTTCTTGAAGGTGGTCGAGGCGGGAAGCTTTTCGGCGGCCGCCAGGGAAGCGTCCGCAGTCAGTTCTGTCGCACGCCAGGTGAAGTCTCTCGAGGACGAACTTGGTGCTCGTCTGTTGAATCGAAATAGCCGGAATCTCTCTCTCACGGAAGCAGGGCGTCGGCTCTACGAGCGCGCAACGACCATCGTCAACGACTTTGATTCGGTAAAGTCCGAGATCAAATCGCTGCAAGAAGAGGTGAAGGGGGTGCTTCGGGTATCCCTCCGAGTTACTGCTGGCGCGAGCTTTGTCGTTCCTGCATTGCCGAGGCTCTTGGAGCGGTACCCGGATCTGACAGTAGACGTGACGCTTACGGATGAACGACGCGACTTAATTGCCAATAATATTGATGTTGCGATATGGTTGGGTGTTCTTCCCGACGCGGAGATTGTCGCGCGTCGCATCAGTCCAACCCGTCGCATTGTCTGCGGATCGACTGCTTATTTTCGTAAGCATGGTGTGCCGAGAGATCCAGACGAGCTGCAAAATCACCAGTGCATCGTTTTCGCCGCGCCAACGTATGACAACCGATGGCGTTTTACGAAAGGCGAAGAGTACAAAGAAATTGAGGTGAGTGGTCCGGTTCGCGCTGACAACGGCATGGTGCTGCTTGGGTGTGCTTTGGCCGACATGGGATTAGTCGTTGTGCCGGATTACATGGTGCGTCACCACATTGCCGATGGCACGTTGATGAAAGTCCTTGGCGACTACACTGTAGCGCCGCATTCGGACCACGCCGATCTTTTTGCTGTATATGTGAGTAGTCGTGGCCTTTCGCGCAAGGTGAGGGTCTTCGTTGACTTTCTCGTCGAGATCTTCGAAGAGCTTAATTGACTAGGTGCTGAGGCAGGTTGTAGAAGCGCATTGCGGTGCGCCAGAAGACGTCCTCTTTTTCAGAGGGCGTCGCTCCCTCGCACAAGAGTTTCAGCGCGTTGAGCCCAATCCCATAACCGTAGCTGCCCTTGTCGACAGGAAAATTGCTTCCGTACATGCAGCGCGATGAGCCGAACGTCTCCAGACACGTTTCGACCCAAGGCCGCCAAGCGCTCGCTAGTTCCGCGGAAGACGGCGCTACATCGCGCGAATCAAAGCCAAATGCCGAGAGGCGCATGCCAAGCCCACTGAGCTTTACCGTCACGTTCGGCGATTTGGCGAGTTCGCGAATAGCGTCGCTCCATCGAGCGAATACCTCTTCGTTGCGGCCCTGATACTGACCGCTAAGGGCAATGCCACCGCAGTGATCCAGCACGATTCTCAACTGCGGAAAGCTCCGGGCGAGGGCAGTTACATGCGGAATTTGGGTGAAGAGCACCCAAGCGTCAAATGTCAAACCAAGTTCGGCGAGCTCACCCATGGCTGCGCCGACGGCCGGCGATTCAAACATGTCCGGCGCCGTCGGGTAGCTTGAATTAAATAGGCTGGGATCACTGTCCCAAGTTGCTGGTTGACGTATTCCGCAGAATCGGCCTCCGGTCAAAGAAGTCCCACCACCGGCCTGGATGTGAGCTTCCAGTACAGGCCGGATGGCTTGGCCCAAGCGCAAGTCGGCATAACCAACGATGCCGGCGCACAGGCGCGACTCTCCGTAGATTCCGCTTGCCGACATAGCGGCCATGCCGTTGACGAACTCAGTTTCGCCAACGGGCTTCATTTCCTCGGGACCTTCAGCACGCTGCATCGCTCGAGCTTGCACGAAGACAGAGCCACGGACATTGTGTCCGCAACGGATGTCCTCGAGCATGTCCTCGAGCAAATACCGCTTGCCCGGGCGATCATACAAGTGGTGATGCGCGTCTATCACTGGCAAAGTCGCGGCCATTGGTTCCTCATGTCGCGAAGCAAGCCAATCAGGCCGTATCGCGAAATGTAAAGGGTCTGCGCTTGTCATGGAGATCTTCGCTTTTACTGAAATTCGGATCAGCTCGCTGGCTTTGACAGGCTAGCGAGCAGCTGTCACGCCGCCATCGACCACCAGTTGGGTTGCGGTGATGTAATTGGCCTCGTCGCTGACCAGAAACAAGACAGCGTTCGCGATGTCCCACGCGTCCCCCATGCGACCCATAGGAATCGCTGCGTGACGCTGTGCAATGAGGTCTTTCGCGTCGTCAAATCCGAGTTGCTTGATCAGCCGGTTCTCAACCAAAGGAGTGTGCATCATCCCAGGGACAACGACGTTAACGCGAATGCCTTTCTTCACATAAGCGATTGCTGTTGCGCGACTGAAAGATACGACTCCGGCCTTCGACGCGGCATATGCCACATGTACCCGTCCCCCCACCTGATGGCTCATGTAGCCGATGCTCGAGATGTTGACGATCGCGCCACCTTTGCCGGTGTCGGCGAACTGCTGCTCCATAATGGGCAACACATGTTTGCAACCGAGGAATGTCGTCTTGAGGTTCAGTTCCATCTGACCATCCCACGTCTCCTCGCTCATGGAAACAGGATCGCCCGGGGCGCTTCCGCCGACGTTGTTGACCAGGATGTCGATTTTTCCGAACTGCGAAACGCATTCGTCGACCGCTGCCTTGACATCATCGCTCGAAGTCATATTGCACACTCGACCTTTCCAGCGGTCGCCCAGGCCTTCGGTCTCCATCGCGGAAGAAGTGCCAAGGAGTGCGTCCTTGTTGATATCGACACCGAAGACCTTTGCGCCGCGACGCGCAAGCAACACTGCCGTCGCCTTTCCGTTGCCCCAACCCTCACCTACGGAGGCCGCGCCCGTCACGAAAGCCACCTTGCCGCTTAGATCCAGCATGTCGATATCCTCATAGTAATAGAGCTACGTCAACTGCGCGATGCGCCGACTGCGCACAGCCCAGTGTGTAGTCTCTTGCATTGCGCGCAAGCTGCGCGTGCACAAAAGGCCCGCCTCCCGAGCCTCAATCACGACAAAATTATAGAAATGAAGGCTCCGCCTCACTAGGCAGCCGAGTGGCAAGCATCATTGCTCCGGACGCAATGGTGAATCCGGTTACGAAGCCCGCTCGTGCCTATAATTGTCTATGTAACGTCGGCTTTGAAAATGACGAGCGTATTCGCATTGATAACGAATGGAGGAGTCTTCGATGGAGCGGTTGAAGGGAAAGGTAGCGATCATCATCGGCGCCGGTCAGAGCCCGGGTGAAGCTATGGGAATCGGAAGAGCAACGACGATCAGCTTTTTGCGCGAGGGTGCCGCTGTGCTCGCCGTCGACCGCAACGCAGCAGCAGCGCGGGAAAGCGTGGAGCAGGGAGGTGAGAACGTTGATGCTGATGTTTTCGAGGCCGATGTCACAGACACGCCTCGTCTGAGTGCTGCTGTGGACGCAGCAATGAGCCGTTGGGGGCGGATCGACGTCCTCGTCTACAACGTCGGCGTGAGCGTAATGGGCGGCGAGCAGCTGCTCGACCAAATTACGGATGAAACGTTCGACCGGGTGAATCGTATCAACCTCCGAGGCGCTGTGATGGCGGCGAAGTTCGTCGAGCCGATCATGCGAAAGCAAGGCTCCGGCGCCATTGTCAGCGTGTCGTCAATCACAGCCATCGAAACTTTCACGCCGTTGATTGCGTACAGAACTAGCAAGGCAGGGTTGACTGCGTTCACTCAGTATTTCGCGATGCGCAATGCGGAATATGGTATTCGAGCTAATTCAATTCTTCCCGGGCTTATCGAAACCTCAATGGCCGTCGACACCCGGATGCGCCTGAGTGGTCGTACTCGAGAAGACATCGTGAATGAGCGCAACAGCAAGGTGCCGCTACGCAAGCAAGGCGGAAGCGCCTGGGACGTTGCCAATGCAGCTGTGTTTCTTGCGTCGGACGAGGCAGCGTTTGTTACGGGTGTATCTCTTCCGGTCGACGGTGGGGCCCTCGCTAAGATCGGATGGTAAGCGTCGAGAGAGGATAGGATCGGCACCTTGAGGTGCCGGTCTTACGTTTGGAGAGTCAGCATTTCTGCCTTTTGCAAACGCAAAATCCCGTTCCCACTATCGCGGTACATCCTCCGCTTGCCTGCGCGGCTTCTCGCATCGACGCCTCTGAGAATACCTTTACTGGCTTCGATCATTGCGCGCGGGGCAAGGATGCTTACTGTCCCCTCTGATGGTCGCCGCGACCCTCGTTCGGTACGATTCAATAAAGTTTAGTGCCGCTCGCGCCCCCGATCGATGTGGTGCACGCCAGCTACCCTTATGCGGAAAGTGCCAACCGGTAGGCATATATCAATTGATCCAGAGAGAAATAGCATGCCTGAAAGTCTCAACCAATCCATTACTGACCAGGCGCCTGCGGGTCAAGACCCGCAAACGTATGTTCTCGTTCATGGCGGGTATCACGGCGCCTGGTGCTGGAAGACCGTAGCAAATCGTCTGAGAGCGAGCGGTCACACGGTATACACCCCCACTCTCACTGGTCTCGGCGAGCGCTCCCACCTTCTCCATGTAAACCCTTCGATCGAGACCTTCATCCAGGACGTTGCGCAGGTATTGCACTATGAAGAGCTCTCCAACGTAATCTTGGTGGGTCATAGCTTTGGCGGTTCGGTTGTGTCGGCCCTGGCCGACCGCATGCCGGAGCGGTTGCGCCATCTCGTTTATTTGGATGCGCAATTGCTCCAATCGGGACAAGCTCCTGTCGACACAGTGTCGCCGGAGACCATTGAGGTCTACAGGCAAAGAGCTGTGGCAACCGGGGGCGTTAGCGTCCCGCCCGGCCCACCGGAAAACTTTGGAATTTCAGACCCACAAATGATTGAATGGGTCAAGAAGCTCCTCACGCCGCATCCGTATCGCACGTACTTTGACAAGCTCAGCTTGGAGCATCCGCTCGGAAACGGCAAGCCGGTCACATACATCGCATGTTCGAAGCCATATTTTGCGAATATTGCCTCTTCGCGAGAATATGCGAAGGCACAAGACCGCTGGAGATACCTAGAGATTGCGACGGGACATGACGCGATGTTGACTGAACCGGAGGAGTTGACGCGAATGTTGGAAGATATTTGTTGAGGATCCGAACGCCGGTGCTTTATCCGAGCAACCATTCGTCTACGTGATGGGGCTTGCTACGCTTAGGGGGACTCAAGTATCCAGTTGCAAGCGTCGCAGGCAAGTTCAAAAAAGTGCCTTGTTTAACAATCCAGTCGCGCACTTGTCGACCCAGCATGGATGTGGAGGTGGCGCGCGGAAATGATCGCTTACTCCGATGCGCGTTGGATTTGAACGACGAAATCAGCCTTTGAAGCCATGTCCAAGTCTCCGGTCTCGCAAAAAATTCAGAAAGGGAATCAAGAGCAAGACGAGCGTCGACTGACCATTACGTTATGGTTGGTCGCCGCGTCGTTTTTCATGCAGGCGCTGGATACGACAATCGTCAACACGGCATTGCCGGCGATGGCGAGAAGCTTGGGCGAGTCGCCACTGCATATGCAGTCGGTGATAATCGCCTATTCGCTAACGATGGCGCTCACTATTCCGTTATCTGGATTCTTGGCCGATAGGCTGGGCACTCGTCGTATCTTCTTCTGGGCAATCATCGTTTTCACGGTAGGTTCCCTGCTTTGTGCCAACGCACAGGCGCTCCCGCAACTAGTCATCTACCGCGTCGTCCAAGGGGTAGGAGGGGGCATGCTGTCCCCTATTGGTCGTCTGGTACTGCTCCATTCCTTTTCTCGCCAGCGTCTACTTGCCGCTCTTGGCTTCGCCTCCATCCCTGGAATGATTGGTCCACTAATTGGACCGATGCTCGGCGGGTGGCTCGTCGATGTTGCCTCATGGCATTGGATCTTTTTGATTAACGCGCCAGTGGGAATCATTGGATGCGTGATGACGGTCACACAGATGGCTGACGGAAAGACCGCCAGGTCGTCTCTTCCTTTTGATCTGAGGGGTTATGTGCTCTTGGCATTGAGCATGCTCCTGATCACCGTCGCTCTCGATGGATTCTCCGAGCTTGGGCTCCGAGGTGTGGCAGTGTTCGGCCTTATGGCGCTCGCAGTATGCTGCACCCTTGCATACATATGGCACGCGCGCGCCGCGCAAAACCCGTTGTATTCTCCCACGTTGTTCTCGATCCCCACCTTTAAGGTTGGGTTATCCGGAAACCTTTTTGCTCGTATCGGCTGCGGCGGCATGCCTTATCTGCTTCCTCTTGTGCAGCAAGTGAGTCTGGGCTATACCCCGACTCAGGCGGGGTTAATGATGCTTCCAGTCGCTGCCGCCGGAATGGCTTCAAGGAAAATCGCGATCATCCTGATTCCGAGGTTTGGCTACCGACGGGTGCTGGTTGGCAATACGCTTTTGGTTGGCGCATCCATGTCGATTCTTGCGCTTGCTTCTCCTGGTCAGCCGATTTTCGTACATGTATTGCTGTTCACTTTGTTTGGAATGGCCAATGCGGTTCAATTTACGGCAATGAACACGTTCACCCTAAAGGATCTCGATCACAACACTGCTTCAAGCGGAAACAGTCTATTTTCTTTAGCACAGATGTTGTCCATGAGTCTTGGTGTGACCGTGGCCGGCATGCTGTTGACGCAACTTACCGCGCTCATCGGAAGGCATAATCCGTCGCATATCCTTTCCGCATTTCACGTAACCTTCGTTTTACTGGGCGTGCTTACCGCCTTGTCCGCCTGGATCTTCTCGACGCGAGCGAGCGAACAAGGGGCTTGACGAAATCAAGCAAGACGCTCAAGAGCACTGGGCCGATTGCGGGTACAGTCACATGCCAGTGACAATCGGTGTAAATAAATTCTGACGGCGGATACGTTAGATTGCCTTGCCGTCTGGACGTCGCAGCATTGGACGCTTGTCAAGCAAATCAGTAGGAATACAAATTATATATGGTAATTGTTCCCCTACATTATCTACTTGGCCGAGCATTGAGCACGGTTTGAAAGGTAGGTAGTCGGTCTGTCGGTCGCCGAAGATGACCGTGTATTGAGATGAGCATTGTCGAGTCTGGGCTGACGGTCGCGAGTACACCACCGCGATGATTGCCCGGACCCACGTGAAGAATCTCAGAATGGAGCGCAGGAGCGCGGTCTCCGAGGCGAAAGGCACGGCGCCCAGCAAGTCGATTTCGCGTATCTAGCAAAAAGGTAGGTGCCTCGGCCACTGGCTTGCATTAGTGAGTCGCTGTGGGACCAATAGCGCGAAAGGTTGCGAGCGGCATCGCTCACCGCGGTACTGGGGAGCAAATTCGATGGATCGCAAACTTCAGTTTTCTTCTCGCGCCAACGGTGATCCCTGTCGCCACGCAAGGGCATGACCTTATGGTGGAAATGACTTTTCGCGCTCATGATTTGCAACGTAGGCGACGATGCGGTCTATCTACATTCGCCGACAGATCGTGTCATCGAGTTGGGTGCGCATCGGGATTTATGTGTTGGCGCTTTGATAGCGCGTACGGATCTTAACCAACTGCAAGGAGCGCGCTCGTCCGGACGCGCAGCAAACATGACGACAAACTCGGCCCCGGCCGGCCATCATACTTTCGTTCCTTCCGTGCGTGTTGTCGAACGAGGCAAAGTCGTATCAGCATTGGAAGCGGTGCGCCTTATCCGCTCGGGCGATACGCTTGCGACAAGCGGTTTCGTCGGCATAGGTTTCGCGGAAGAGATCGCCATTGCACTGGAGAAGCGCTTTCTCGACGGCCGCGAGAAGATACTCGAAGAGGGAGATGAGCCGATTGCTGATCTCACACTTGTCTATGCTGCAGGTCAGGGAGATGGCTGCGGCAAAGGATTGAATCATCTCGCGCATGAAGGGCTCGTCAAGCGCGTGGTTGGCGGTCATTGGGGACTTGTGCCGGGCCTGCAGAAGCTCGCGATCGAAAATCGTATCGAAGCGTATAACCTCCCACAAGGCGTGATATCGCAGTTGTTTCGCGATATCGCTGCCCATCGACCGGGGCAACTGTCGACGGTCGGGCTGGGCACGTTCGTCGACCCACGCAATGGCGGCGGCAAGCTCAACATCCGTACGACGGAGGAACTCGTCCATCTCATGCCCATCGACGGCAGAGATTACCTCTACTACAAGGCGTTTCCAATCGATGTTGCCATCGTGCGCGGCACGACTGCCGACATGGATGGCAATGTGACCATGGAGAAGGAAGCGCTCACGTTGGAAGCTTTGGCAATCGCGATGGCTGCACGCAATTCGGGCGGTATCGTGATTGCGCAAGTCGAGCGGCTGGCGGAATCGAACACGCTCAACTCACGTCAAGTAAAGATACCAGGCGTTATGGTGGATTGCGTCGTCGTCGCGCAGCAGGCCAACCATTGGCAGACCTTTGGTGCTCAGTATAATGCAGCGTTTTCAAGTGAATTACGCGTGGCAACGAGCTCTATCGCGCCGATGCCAATGAGCGAACGCAAAGTCATTGCGCGTCGCGCCGCATTCGAGTTGATGGCCAATAGCGTCGTGAATCTAGGCATCGGCATGCCGGAAGGCATCGCGGCCGTTGCCAACGAAGAGCAGGTCATTGATCTCTTCACGATGACCACCGAACCCGGCGTGATTGGGGGAATTCCCGCGGGAGGTCTTAACTTTGGCGCCGCATCAAATACTCAGGCGATCATTGACCAACCGTATCAATTCGACTTCTACGACGGCGGTGGTCTCGACATCGCCTTCCTTGGCCTTGCGCAAGCGGACAAGGAAGGTAACCTCAATGTCAGCAAGTTCGGTCCCAGGCTGGCGGGTGCCGGCGGTTTCATCAACATAAGTCAAGCTGCAAAAAAAGTAGTGTTCGTCGGCACGTTCAGTGCCGGCAGATTCGATATTGCAATCGACCAGGGCAAGCTCGCGATTCGTCGTGAAGGCGATTGCCGAAAGTTCGTGAATGCGGTTGAACATCGAACTTTCAGCGGTCGATATGCTGTCGAGCGCGGACAAGTCGTTCTTTATATCACCGAGCGCTGCGTATTCGAACTCACTGAAGAAGGACTGACGTTGACGGAAGTTGCCCCCGGCATCGATATTGAACGCGATATCGTCTCGCAAATGGATTTCCGTCCCGTGATGAAGGCGCCGCCGCGCTTGATGGACGAGCGCATCTTTCGAGATGTACCAATGAGTTTGCGCAGCGTTCTGCTCAGGCTCAATCTAAGCGAGCGTTTCAGCTACGACCCCGAGAAGAACCTCTTCTTCATCAACTTTGAAGGACACGAAGTCGTCCAAATAAGCGATGTCGAGGCGATCCGCCGCGAGGTCAGGAAGAAATTGGCTGGCGTATCAGTCAAGCCGCATGCCATCGTGAATTACGATAACTTCGCGATTCGTCCCGACATGCTGGATGCTTACTCGGAGATGGTCACCCAGCTGGTTCGCGACTATTACCACGGCGTCACCCGCTACACGACAAGCAGCTTTTTGCGCATGAAGCTCGGTGATGCGCTCAAGCGCAGGGGCGTCGCCCCCTATATCTATGAAAGTCCGGAGGAGGCGCGCGAGCATGGGATGAAGCGCGCTTCCGACTGATCGAACAAGGCTGTCCGGCATGGGGATGAACGACGAGAACGCGTCCGATACTCACGATCTTACCGCAGAGACCAATCCGGCAAGATTTCCGCGAGAATCACGACAGACGACGTCTGTAACGATCGCAACGAAAGGCGGCGTCCGAAAGCGTGAACGTACCTTCGAGGGAGATTTGGGCCGGCCGGATAGCGTCAAGGAATTTCAATGGGACGTTAATGGCTCGACGGGTGGCGCGCTGGCCAATGCCACTCGCGCCACACTCAAGTGAACCGGGCTGCTCCAGAATTACTCCGCGCTTGCGGCAGGCGGCCCAGTCATCGCACAAAGAGGAAGCCGCGAACCTCATTGATATTCGGTCACTTTAAGGCAAGGCTTATGATTTCCAGACGGGCGCAAGAATACGACGACGGCGACCATTGCTGCGATAAGCATGGCGCCGCCGACGATGAAGACTGCCCGCGTACTATGTACGAGTGCGGTTTGATGGTCGGCAATTCCGCGTTGCGCCCACACCGCAACGGAGGTGAGCAATCCTAGGCCGAGCGACGCCCCGAGTTGGTGTGCGACGTTGAGTACACCGGAAGCTACGCCAGTTTCACTTTTTGCGACGCCGGATACGCCTGCAGACGTCATCGGGGCTAAACTGAGTCCTTGTCCGGCTCCGATGAGCGACATGGGAAGAGCGATGGACATCCAAAATGTCGCAGAGGTATCGAGAAAGCTCATCCACAGTATGCCGACACATGTTGAGAGCAGACCCAGGAGCAAGACCGCATCTTCGCCCATGCGCCTCGCTAACACTGGAACAGAGAAGGGTGCGACGAATGCCACGACGGTCATTGGAAGAAAGCCAAGCCCGGCCTCGATTGCGGAGAAACCCAACGCATCCTGCATGAACTGGGATCCAAAGAAGAAGAAGGAGACCATCGGACCCAGAAACAGGAAGCGAATGATATAGGCTCCGAGCCTGCGACGATGCGCGAATACTCGCATCGGCATCAGAGGTTGGCTGGTTCGATGTTCATGCCATAGAAAAGCCACGATGGTTACCACACCGATCGCCGCGGGAAGCAGCACACCGCGACTCAGCCACCCCTCGACCTCAGTTCGCATTACAGCAAGGATGATCGAGCTGAATCCAAACGTAGAGAGAAGTGCTCCCCAAGTGTCGAGGCGCGTAGGGAAGCGTGGGCTCTCATTGAGAGAACGCCGCGTAATGTAGAGGAGGGCGATGCCCACGGGAATATTCAGGAAGAATCCCGCGCGCCATGAAAGGGTCTCCGCAAACACGCCTCCCAGCACGAGGCCGACGCTTGCGCCAATTCCTGCTGTCGAACCATACCACGCGAGCGCGCTGTTCCTCGCCTCGCCTTCTTCAAAGTTCTGGGATAGAAGGGTGAGGGCAGACGGTGCGATGAGCGATGCGCCGATTCCCTGGATCGCACGCGCTACTATCAGCCAAAGAGAGTCGTGGGCCATTCCGATGGCTGCAGAGGACACGATAAATACAGATAGCCCGACTTGCATGATGCGTCGTGCCCCAGCGAGGTCTCCGCATCGGGCGCCGAAGAGCAAGAACGCTCCGAAGAAAAGCGTGTAGACACTTTGAACGGAGGAGAGTTGCGCAGGTGTGAGACCGAGGTCAGCACGAATGTGTGGGAGCCCCGCGATGACGATGGAGGTGTCCAAAACAATCATCAAGTAGCTGCCGATAATGACCAGTAACGAGGCAGCTTGCTGTTTGCGCTGGTCAATGCTCATATTGCCTGAAGTCGTCACCTTAGTGGGTTCCGGTGGAAGTGAGAGAGATACTGCGGAAATGCGCTGGGCTTGCGAGGAGGGTAGTTGACGCGTCGTTTCAGGTCGAACGCGGTCGCCACCGCCATCAAGTTTACGGCCTTATCCCGTCACGAGTAACTCTGCACGTAGGCTTGAGGCTATATCTGTATTTCATAAATCGCTTGTAGCCATCAAACATCGGTCCCAAACTTATAGTTCGATCATCGTCTTTTTTGCCCTGGAAACGAATCATGCATCGGGAAGCACTTGTCGACTTAAACGCCTTTGCCGCGGTCGCGGAAGAGCGAAGCTTCACCCGTGCGTCCGTGCGGCTCGGGACTTCCCAGTCGGCGATTAGTTACGCGGTCCGAAGACTGGAGGATCGACTTGGTGTGCGTCTTTTGCACCGAACGACACGAAGTGTGGCACCGACGGAAGCGGGGCAGCTTCTCCTTGAGACGTTGCGAACGTCCTTTGAGGAGATTTCTGAGCAGCTGAGCTTCATCGAAAAGCTTGGATCCGAACCGAGTGGAACAATACGGATCAGCACTCCGGAGCACGCGTTTACGACTGTCCTTTGGCCAAAGCTCAGTGAATTCATGCGTAGCCACCCCTCTATCAAGCTGGAGGTCGAGCTCAACGCTGGTGATGTCGACATCGTTGACGCGAGGTTCGATGTGGGGGTGCGACTCGGGCGCGAGGTTCCCAAGGACATGGTTGCTGTCCCGCTCGGGCCGGAGCTGCGAATGGCCGTTGTTGCCTCACCTGAATACTTTTCAGGACGGCAGCGACCAATGACGCCGTACGAACTGTCCAATCATCTATGTATCAATTACAGACGTCCGATGACGGGGAGGGTGGTACCGTGGGAATTTTCGCTCGATAACAAGAGGGCGAGGCTTCGCGTGGGAGGTCAACTCACGTTCAACAACATGATGGCAGCCTTGAATGCCGCGAGGGCTGGCCACGGCGTTGCGTACATCCCGGAAGACTACGTGAACGCGGACCTGACTAGTGGTGCGTTGGAGCGTGTACTTTCGGACTGGTGTGCCCCGTATTCCGGCTTCCACTTGTATTACGCCAACAGAAAGCAGCCTTCTGCCGCGTTAGCATTGCTTATCAATGCGCTCAAGCTCCCGGCAATGCCGAGGACGTAGGTCTTCTGTATCGATTCGTTTCGCGTCGCGAGAAGGAGGTTGGCGGCTTACCATCCGTCATGGTAGCCGCCTAATGTCGCTCGACTAGTCGATTGTTGAGTCTGGGTTACCTCTTGCGATCAAAGTCGCACCAGAACGGCCTTCGTCTGCGTGTATGCCTCGAGGGACTCTGCACCGAATTCCCGGCCGAGCCCCGACTGCTTGTAGCCGCCAGAAGCCATTACCGGATGTGCCTCTCCATACGTGTTCACCCATACGCGACCGGCTTTGATCGCGCGTGATATGGCATGGGCGCGGGTCAAGTCACGGGTCCATACCGCGGCTGCCAGGCCGTATGGCGTATCGTTGGCCTTCGCGATTGCATCCTGCTCGTCACTGAAGGGAATGATCGAAAGGACGGGGCCGAAAATCTCCTCCCGGGCAATCCTCATCGAGTTCGAGACTGAGCCGAAGACGGTTGGCTGGATGAAGTGGCCGACATCTCCAACCCGCGAACCGCCGAGCAAGAGGTCAGCTCCATCCGTGGTCCCAGCATCGACATATGACATCACGCGATGCAACTGATCCTGAGAGATGAGCGGGCCGAGTTTGGTGTCAGCGTCGAAAGGTGAACCGACCTTGTAGGTCGCGGCCAGTTCACTGACCCGCCGAGCTACCTCGTCGTGAATGCTCTCGTGTACAAACAGACGTGTTCCGGCGGAGCAGATCTGACCAGAGTTCCCACAGAAGCTTCGGACCGCAGCTGCAACTGCGCTATCCAGATCAGCGTCCTGGAAAATGATGTTCGGCGATTTCCCACCGAGTTCGAGCGTGATCTTCTTCAGGTTGCCAGTCGAGGCTGCGAGAATCTGTTTGCCAACTGCGGTGGAGCCCGTAAAAGCGACTTTATCGACGTCAGGATGCGCGGCAAGTGCGGCACCTGCGACTGCGCCGGGCCCTGGCAGAATATTGACTACGCCTGGGGGAAGTCCCGTTTCCTGAACGATTTCACCGAAGCGCAGCGTCGACAGTGGAGTCAATTCGGCTGGCTTGACCACGGCGGTGTTCCCGCAAGCGAGCGCGTTGGCCACTTTCATGCACGCCATCATGAGGGGCGTGTTCCACGCATTGATGAGGCCGCAGACTCCAACCGGCTCACGAACCATGTAGATGAAGGACGACGGGTCACTCGGGTTGGTAGTGCCGAGAATCTTGGTTGGCCATCCAGCGTAATATCGCACCACCTCCGCACACTTCTTCACGGTGTTAGTGCTGTACCACAGGGGCATCCCGTTATCTAAGGTCTCGAGCGCTGCAAGCTCCTCGCCGTGCTCCTCGATAGCATCTGCAATTTTTAGCAGCGCAACCGTACGCTGGTCCGGCGTCATTGAGGCCCACGAAGGTGCCACAAACGCACGTCGAGCTGCTGCGACGGCAGCGTCGACATCCGCTTCGTCCGCATCTGCGACCGTCGTAAGCGCTTCTTCGGTTGCCGGGTTATAGGTGGTGAACGTTTTCCCAGATTGCGCATTCACCCACTTGCCATCGATCAGTAGCTGCTTCGGGCCGCCCTTGATCCATTCGAGAGCCTTATGATGGCCAAGGCCAATCGATTGTCGTTCCCCAGCGTTCGCTAAGTTCATGTTCATTGCTCCCTCGAGGGAAGTAAAGGTATGTGTGGTCCTCGCCCCCAACTGTGTTGCTGTTGCCTCGGCGCCTCTACAGTCGCCAGCCATGCAAGCGACGCTTCAACGAGGGAAAGTCTGATGCTGGGACTTCCCGGCAACTGCTCGACAGGTGGGGGCGGCGGCGCGAGCCGTCAACTTGATATGCACATGCGATTAGTCGGGAATCGCATGTTTGCCCGACACTTAGAATTTATTCCAGATCGTTATCGGCAGGAACCAGATGCGTTCCCGCAAGGCGATCCATAACCAGGGTGCAGGCGTGGACATTGGCATCGGGGCCCTTCTCGCTAATGCACATCTGATACATTTCTCGCGTCAGATTTCCGAAGAACATCGGTACCCGGGAATCGTTACCTAATTGACATGCAAGCCGGAGATCCTTGTGCATTAGGCTTAACGTGAAGCCGAAATTGAGCTTTCCGGTGAGCACGTGCTGCCGCAGGTATTTTTCGAGGAATGCATTCCTCGCATTGCCGCTTACCAGCATCTCGCAGGCCTTCGCTGGATCGATTCCATTCTTTGTCGCGAGCGAGATAGCTTCGAGACTGAGCAGTCTCTGTGCGCCTGAGACCAGATTGTTAATCAACTTGATGACGTGGCCTGCACCGACACCGCCAGCGTGCGAGATATTCGGGCTTATGAGTTCGAGCAACGGGCGCACCTCGTCGAACGTGGACGGCTCGGCACCGACCAGGATAGCGATCGTGCCAGCCTGAGCTCCTTCCGGGCCGCCACTCACAGGGGCGTCGACGAATTTGACTTGAAGCTTTGCCAGGTCCGCAGCGATGCTGCGCGTGATGCTTGGATCGCCGCTGGTCTGGTCGATGACGACCGTGCCCGGCCTTAGAGATTGTGCGACGCCATTCTCGCCAAATAGGGCAGTGCGCACGTGCTCGCTAGTCGGAAGGCAAAAGAAGACAGTGTCACAAGACGCGGCAAGCTCACGCGCCGAGGCACAAGGCGATGCGCCGCTCTCTGCAAGACTTTTTAGCGAGGCCGAATTGAGGTCAAAAACAACCAATGGCTGTCGAAGCTGAAGCCGCCGAGCCAAAGCTCCGCCCATCTCGCCAAGCCCGATGTAACCAACTTTCATACCGTGTACTCCGTACCGTAGCAAATTCGATGTCGGCTCTGTCGCGATGTCAGTTACAGATTCGCGAAGATCTCTTTGGCCTGGAATGCCGCTACGTTTGCGCTCGGCCACCCCGAATAGAACGCCATGTGAGTGATCATCTCGATGAGCTCTTCCTTCGTAACCCCGTTCTGGATTGCGCGCGGAAAATGAGTCTTCATCTGTTCCGTCCAGCCAAAGGCGACGAGAGCCGTACAGGTGATCAAGCTTCGGTCACGCTTCGACAGCTGCGGGCGTTCCCAGATGTCCCCGAAAAGCACGGTGTCGCCCAGTTCGACCAGCTTCGGTGCGATCTCTTGAAGGGACTGTCTGGCTTTTTGTGAGGGCGTGAGTTCAGTCATCTGCGTCTCCTGTTTGCGTATTTGAAGTGCTCATGAAAGGGAGGTATCGTTTCCGCGTAAGACGGCTACGATTTTTTGAGCACCGTCCGAGTTTATCGCCGCCTCCGTACCGGGGGGAGGTGGTGCCATGCCAAGTAGCTTTGCTCGGCGCGCAAAGTCCGAAGACGCCCTTCCGCGCTGGCCGCGGTGACGGGGCCACATCCAATCGCCCTCAATTTTCGCAGCTCCGAGCCTGACGCAAGGGGATGGCGTGCTGTGCTGGGGCCACTCAGGGCTCAGGAACCTCTAGGAGTTATCTCGCGGAAAGACACGAGTTGGATCTTTGCGCAGCAGGCAATGATCCTTGCCGGGCTGGCTGCTGGTTAGCGCCGTGACCCGTGAGTAGTATGGGCTCGTCCATCGGCCTGCAAACGCCCTGTCGGAACGGAGACATGACCTGCGCGAGACAGCGCAAGGGGCGTGCGGGAGTAAAGTCGGCTCTTAAACTGAGAAAAGCATGACCAGTCTGAACTATCCGGCTCAACCGGATCCCCTGATTAAGACGAAGACCTATGTCCTCGTTCATGGCGCCTACCACGGAGGGTGGTGTTGGAAGGAGGTGGCCGCGCACCTGCGCTCCAAGGGCCATACGGTGTATTCCCCGACTCTGACCGGGCTCGGCGAGCGTTCGCACCTGATCGAGACGCGCCCCACGCTCGACATAATGATTAAAGATGTTGAGCAGGTCCTCGTATATGAAGAGTTGAATGATGTAATTCTGGTAGGGCACAGCTTCGCCGGAACGATCGTATCAGCACTGGCGGATCGGATGCCGGAGCGGTTGCGCCATTTGGTGTATTTGGACGCCCAGGTTCTCATGTCTGGGCAGGCGCCGGCAGACACTGCTCCTCCAGAAATTATCGAACGCTATCTCGAGCGAGCGCGCGAGTGCAATAGCACGGGCATCGGCGTGCCGCCACCGCCTCCGGAAAATTTTGGAATCGTTGACGCAGATATGCTCGAGCGAGCAAGGAGGCTCGTGACCGCACATCCGTTCGGCGCTTATTTTAACAAGCTGGTTTTGCATCACCCGCTTGGGAACGGTATTCGGGCCACATATATCGCGTGTACGAAGCCTCTGCATCCGAACACGGCGCATTCGCGTGAAGTAGCTAGAGCTCAACGAGGCTGGACCTACCTCGAGATCGAAACTGGCCATGACGCAATGCTGACGTGGCCAGACGAACTGGCTCGGATGCTTGATGACATCAACTAGTTCATACAGCAGTCGTAGTGGCGAAAGGCACCTACCTGATCGGCAAAAGTAAGATCTCAAGTGTTCAGAACCACCTTCGGCGCCAGAAAAACCAGTAGGAGCAAGTTGGGGAGCATTTTTCCCTCGCTTCAAGATTTGTAAGGGATGAAGGGATAAGTGTAGTTTTGGGTGAATGAGTCACCGTACGAAGGTAATAAAAATTCAAACCAGAGCAGATGCAATTCATATATTACGTTCTGCGAACAAATTGGAGATGATATGGAAAAGAGCAAGCTGATTGGAGCCGCAGTCATCGGCGTTATGGCTGGTGCCGCACATGCGCAAAGCAGCGTAACGTTGTATGGCTTGCTGGACCAGGGGATCAACTACATCAGCAACGATGGTGGTCACGCGAACTGGACGAACACTAGCGGCGTATTGAATGGGCCGAGGTGGGGGCTCAAAGGCTCGGAGGATTTGGGCGGCGGCCTGAAGGCCATATTCACGTTGGAGAACGGCTTTTCTATCTCCAGTGGCGCCCTCGCGCAAGGTCGCATGTTTGCGCGCCAGTCCTACGTTGGACTGAGCAGTGCCAGGTTCGGGTCGGTCACCCTCGGTCGACAGTACGACTCAATCATCGATTACGTTCAATCGCTTCCATCTTCGAACATCTACATTGGTGTTGGCCATCCTTTCGACAACGACAACCTCATCAACAGCTTTCGCATAAATAACTCCATTAAATACAGTAGCATCGATTATAACGGCCTGACATTTGGGGGGCTTTATGGGTTCAGTAATACGCCTTCGAACGGAGAGGCGTCGGGATTTGCGGCCAATCGGGCATGGAGCCTGGGCGCGAACTATAAAAACGGCGGCCTGGCTCTCGCTGCTGGATATATTCGACTGAGTTCACCCAATGAAAACACTACCGGCGCCATTGTTGGCGACTACAACAACTTTTCGCCAACATCGGCGCTTGGCAGTGCGGGGCTACCGGGCGCCGTTCAACGCCAAGCGATCTTTGCAACGGGCATCTCGTATCAGCTGAGCGCCGTTCACCTCGCGTTCGTCTACAGCAACTCAAGGATAAGCTCGACAGGAGATAACCTGACGTTCTCCAACTATGATGTGAACATGGGCTATCAAATTCGTCCTGACGTACTACTTGCGGCTACGTACACTTTCACTGACGGCAAGCTTGACTCGACCGGTGCTAAGCCGAAGTACCACCAGGTGGGTCTGCTCGGGGACTATTTTGTTTCGAAGCGAACAGATCTGTATCTGCTCGGCGTTTTTCAGCGGGCTGCGGGTGACGCACCGGTTGCCTCGATCGCTCCCGACTCATATGGTGCAGGCGGTAGCTTTGCGCCCGACGCGTCGACAAGCAAGAGTCAGCTACTGCTGCGCGCCGGAATTCGAACCAAGTTCTGAAGATATTGAATTTGTAACTAGAACTTGGGCTCTCGGCTGGAAAGCTAGCGCTGCCTTAAAACAAAAAAAAATTGGCGATTGCGACGATGCCGAGAGTCGTCTGAGGTTCTGGCTATTTGCTGCTGTAGATCTATGATACTCGGAGGAGACGTGGGTACAAAGAAGGCTATGCGACGCACCCTAGGTGCCGGTGCGATCGGCAATTTCATTGAGGTGTATGACTTTTCGGTGTTCGGACTTTCGGTGCCGATTCTTGCCATGCACTTTTTCCCGGGAACCGACAGAATGGCTGCTATTCTGAGCACATTCGGCGTGTACGCTGTCGCGTTCTTCGCGCGACCAGTCGGCGGCCTGTTGTTTGGGATCATGGCGGACCGGGTTGGTCGTATCAAGGTTCTTACTTCCACAGTCTGGTTGATGGCCGGGAGCACCGCTCTCATTGGTCTGCTGCCGACTTATAAGAGTCTTGGAATCATGGCCCCAACATTTCTCGTCCTACTACGCATCGCCCAGGGGATGGCGTTAGGGGGGGAGACCTCTGGAAGCGCAAGCTACGTCATCGAGTCGGCACCAGACAATCAACGGGGGCGGTGGATCGGCTTCATTTATTTTTTCAGCTATGTCCCTAACGCAGCCGTAGCGGTACTCTTGCTCGCACTCAGATTGTTCTCCGATCCTGCGGCTTTTACGGATTGGATTTGGCGAATTCCATTTGTTTTCGGAGGCGTACTTGGAGTCGTCGGCTTTTGGTTCCGGCGGCGTTTGGAGGATCCAAAGGAATACATCGAAGCTACTCGTGAGGCAAAAGTCGAGAACCTTGTCGCGACTGCAACACGATCTGGAGCGAAGGGCATGCTTCATGTGTTCCTGTTAGTACCTCTCTCCGCAGTAGGTGGCTACTTCATCCAAGGCTTCATGTACACATTCCTTGTGACGAAGGTAAAAGTCGCCCCCGAAGTCGCGCTATTGACTAATGCTGCCGGTATCATGGCGATCGGAATCACAATCTTGATTGCAGGGGCGCTTAGCGATCGGTTCGGTCGAAAGGCTCTGCTCAATATTGGATCTCTCTGGATTGCGATCAGCGCGTACCCGTCTGTCTGGTTAGTGAGTTTAGGAACGGTCGAGGGCGCGATGCTCGGCCAGATTCTATTCGCCATCGGTGTCGGTCTCTATGGAGGTGCATCGATGACGGCGACGCTAGAAGTGTTTCCGACTGCCTATCGCGCTACCGGACACGCAATATCTTACCAACTCGCCGCGGCAATCATGGGCGGTACGACACCTTTGATCGCGACCTGGTTGGTGGCAAAGTTTGGTACTCCGACCGCACCTGGGATCTATACGGCAGTCTGCGGCTTGATCGCGTTCGTCGCGATTCAGTTTGTGCCAGAGACGAGGGGAATTCAACTGCGTCAGTCGATTGAGGGCAGTCCGGAAGATCCGACAGGAGCAGTGGTCAGGTAGGCGCGATAATCGAGTTAGATCCTGTTTATAAACCTCGATGTAACTTGCTGTGACTGGGCGTGCCAGCGCCGCGACATGCGGCGCTGCATCTTCGAATGCTCTCTCTTTAGTATAAGGTGCGTACGGGCAGAGGCCAGAGGAGCGCGAACGACGGGCGGTTTCCCGTCGCTATATTCGCACCTCGGCTCACGAAGGTGAAAAAATAAAACACGCGGTACTTTGTCAGGGTGATCGCAAACCCGGGGTTTATCGACAACCATTTGTAGCGCGGTCAGGGATTGCAGCTCTGAATCTTAAGTCGGGAGAACATATGGCAACGGAGAATTTCGAGAAGGGCTTGGCACTTCGCACGGAGCTTGCAGGAAAAGAGTATGTCGATAAGGTCTTCAGTGACCCCGACGACTACAGTGTGCCGCTCCACGAAATCCTGACGGAGTTTTGCTGGGGAGCCGTCTGGAGCCGACCTGGGCTCGATCGCCGCAGTCGTAGCATTTTGAACCTTGGAATGCTGTCGGCTCTTAATCGAACAGAGGAATTCGCGGGTCATGTGAAGATCGCTCTTAAGAACGGAATGACGAAGGAGGAAATCCGAGAGTGCTTGCTTCAGGTAGCCGTGTACTGTGGTATGCCTGCAGGTGTCACCGCATTCCGCATTGCGCGGAAGGTCTTCGAAGAACTTGGGATCTGAAAGATAGTGAAGCTTTGCCTGCAGCGCTCTGAAATTCATACGTTTGGAGCCCTTATACGCGAGGCGCGGATGTGGTGTTGGCTCTGCTTAACGAAAGCAAGGGCCCTATAGGCCGCGCGCATAAGCCAGCTGGAGTTAGTGGGAGACAAAATGCAAGAATCGAATCAGCGCGAACCCGTGTTTGCCGACAGCACAGAGCGCAGGACCATAAAAAAGGTCACATGGCGAGTTCTGCCGCTAGTCATCCTCTGTTATTTCTTCGCCTACCTTGACAGGACAAACGTAGGCGTCGCTGCGCTGCAGATGAATAAAGATATTGGTCTGACAGCGTCCATGTTCGGGTTCGGTGCAGGCCTGTTCTTCGTCATGTACTTCACGATGGAGGTCCCATCGAACTTGTTCATGTTCCGATACGGCGTCAGGCGGTGGATTGCCCGGATCATGTTCACGTGGGGGCTTATTGCCGGCGCGATGGCCTTTGTCAAGGGGCCGATTGGGTTCTACGCAATGCGTGGACTTCTTGGTGCGGCGGAAGCCGGCTTTTATCCCGCCATCGTGTACTACTTCACGTTGTGGTTTCCGTCCGGGTACCGCGCTCGGGTACTGGGCTACCTCAACGTCGCAGGTCCTCTGACATTTCTCATCGGTGCGCCAATTTCTGGAGCCCTGCTGAGCGTCAGCGGACTAGGTTTGCCGGGCTGGCAATGGATGTTCATCATTGAGTCCATTCCAGCGATTATCCTCGCCGGCGTGGTCCTCAAATATCTTCCCGATGGTCCGTGCACGAGCGAATGGTTGACGCGGGACGAGGCGGCGTGGCTTTCCCAAAAGCTCAGGAAGGAAGCCGTTGACATTAAGGAGCATGTTCGCGAATACACCGTTGTACAGGCGCTGCTCTCTCCGCCCGTTCTTCTGCTCGGTTTCTTCATGTTTAACGTTGTGGTTACTGTCTACAGTGTGGGTTTCTTTCTGCCGCAGATTGTTAACTCTTTCGGACTTAGCCACTTCCATACGGGTGTTGTGTCTGCCCTGCCATACATTGCTGGGTGCATCGGAATGTTGCTTGTCGGCTGGAGATCGGACGTCACGCGTGAGCGATATTTTCACGTTGCCATTCCTATGTTCGTTGCAGCAGTGGGACTGGTAATCGCGGCCATGTCGTCAGATTTGACTGTCAGCATTATTGCCTTCGGCTTGGTCTCGTTCGGCTCTTACGGATGTGTTCCCGCTTTTTGGAGTCTTCCGTCTACGTTCATGTCAGGCAAAGCAATGGCCGGGGGCGTCGCAGTCATCAACTCGATCGGCGCCTTGGGAGGATTTGCGGGCCTATGGATTATGGGGTTGCTGAAGGATGCTACGGGCAGTTTCGCAGGAGGGCTCTACTTCGTGGCCGGTATGGACGCCCTTGCAGTTCTCGCCATTCTGTTGGTTCGCAGCCTGCTGTTGAAGCAAAATGCGAAAAGTCGCGTACTTCATGAGAACCAGTGCCAGAACACCTGAACCGCCATACGGTGTATGACCGATAATCTGCTGAAAGCGAGCTTTTGATCACAAAATCTGGAATTTGGCGAGAGCGCCAGGGTCCGAATTCCGGCTCCATTCGCTATCTCTTGAACCGCAGGTGAAACGCTATCGTGACTCGATATAAACGGCTAGACGGCAGAGATGAGCCAATCATCGAACCCGAACTTGAGATCATCGACTCGCACCATCATCTTTGGATGCACCCGACAATGCCGTACCTGCTCGAGGAATATCTCTCCGACGCAGCGGCCGGTCACAATATTGTCGCATCCGTCTATGTAGAGACGCAGGCATTTGTTCGCCCCGATGGCCCGGAGTTACTACGCCCACTCGGAGAAATTGAATTCGCGAATGGCATGGCGGCGATGGCAGCCAGTGGTGCGTACGGGCAGTGCCGAGCTTGTGCGTCGATTGTGGGTCACGCTGATCTGAGGCAGGGCAGTGCGATCGGCGAATTGCTGGATTGGGCTATAAGGATCGCGCCGAGCCGCTTTCGGGGTATTCGGCAAGTCACAAACGAGCATCCCGACGAGGCGCCGTACCGGTATTTCAAACAGCGCCCCCCGCGCGGAATCATGGAGAGCCCGAACTTCGTTGTCGGACTCCAGGAGCTTGAGAAGCGTGGACTTTCGTTTGATGCATCGGTCTTTCATCAGCAGTTGCCGCAACTAGCGAAACTCGCAGATGCGGCTCCAAACCTTCATATTGTCATCAACCACATGGGCCTTGCGGTCGCACTCGACATGGCCGAGGACGGCCGCGCCGCTGTGTTTCAGGAGTGGCGCCGGCTCTTATGGGAGATCGCTGCGAGACCGAACGTTTTGTGCAAGATTGGGGGGTTGGGGCTTCCATACTGGGGATTTGGCCTCGAAGAGCGAGACGACGCAATTGGTTTTGAAGAGCTCGCGGCACTATGGCGCCCGTATGTGCTTGCGGCAATCGACGCCTTTGGCCCGGATCGTTGCATGATGGAAAGCAACTTTTCGGCTGACGCTCGCTCGTGCGGCTTTGTTCCGTTATGGAACGCGCTCAAGTGGAGTGTTCGGGACATGTCGGCGGCAGACAAAGTTGCGTTGTTTTCTGGCACAGCGAAACGCATCTATCGAATCGAGGAGCCCGCAAACCTTCACAGAAGCAGTTAACGAGTGGTGGAATCTGGGACAAATGAGCGGCGGCTTTTCCGCGCCGCGTTTAAGGTGAATTCTCTTTGCCGCAGGCGTCACTTATCCGGTCCATGGTGCGCTAGGAAGTTGCATAAATAGTTGGCGACCTCCGTATTATTGAGGTTTGAAAACATGAAGTGGGGGTTGCCGCGCAATCCGGCTTCTGGTAAAGGCAAGAGGACTGCACTACCACTTCGTTCATTGACAAGTCCGGTGAACCTTGTCGCGACATAGAACTGAATACGACGACCGTCGGCAATGGGATTTGAGATTGGTTCAAGAGGGATATTGTCCCTGAACACAATTTGCATTGGCACGTCGAGCAATCGCGCGAATTGTTCGTCGGGGATCGGGGTGACGGCAGGTTGCTGTCCAGACTTCGGTTGGATGCGCTCGTCAGAGAGAATCTCAGTCGACTGACTTTCTGGATACACGAACGCTGGTTCGTAGCTAACAATGGCCCTCACAAGGTTTGTGTTCGCGGCAGCCAACCAGCCGTAAAGCCCTGAATTGCTGTGTGTCACTAGGTTGGAAGGGCCGATCTTTTCCAGCAACGAAACAAGCGCATCTGACATTACCTTGGGATCGTCGGTAACGGAAGGTTGCATGCCCTCGAGAGGCGAATCTGCGGCGTCCATCCGAAACGCTTGGTTTCTGAAAACCTCGGGATATCGAGGCCCCACACGCCAGCGAACCCAAGCATGTTCTCGTCCTGGCGAGAAAGTGAGCGGCGTCACGAATCTTTGCTGGTCATCGAGTTTTCCTAACTCTCCCGTGAAGCTAGGATAGCCAGAGCGACCTCCGCGCGGGAGGTCCACGATGTACACGTAGAAGCGTTGCCTCAGCAGGATGGTAGCAAAGCCTTCGCGCCCATCCGGAGTCGTTTCCTAGACGCGCCCAGTGCAACCTCCGCCATGGACGAGGACGATCGGCAGTTTTCGAGGGCTGACAGGTATCTAATATTGCATATACATTTGGTCGATCCAATACGTCTGACCGGCACTAGATGGCATCGCAGACGTCGAATCAAAGATGCCAACTGCCTTTACTCGCCGTCCACCGACATAAAAGCTTCCCTGCCGTGCGAGGGAAATGGGGCTGTCCACAGTCTCTGATGGCTTGCGTTTGCACTGCGTATGTTTCGTCATGGAGATCGTCTGACGTGACGCGAGAATCGTCCGAGGAGCCTGTGAACGCGAGAGGAGAGCGGCAAGTAGCGGCGTCGCTGTAGGTTCCGCGACAAAGTTGGCTTTCTCTGGGAACGGCTCAATACTACTATGGCTTGTAGCCGACTCTTCAACGGTACCCGATCGAAACAAAGATCTCCTTTGCTTATACGGCAAAGGAGCTTACCAAGTGACTAGTGATCGATAAAACTAGGACTGCATATAATTTGAGATTGAAAATGCTTGATCGAGGCGATAAGGGAGAGGTCGCCGATCGGGTGGACAACCAAAAAGGGAGACAGTATGGAAAGCGAGCAGGACGACGCGGCTCTCAATCGTTTTTTTGCCGGACGGCGCCGCGCCGTCAAGAGTATTGGTGGATTGGTGGCAGCATCCGCGGCAGCGCTGAGTACCAGCAAGGGCGCCTACGCACAGAACGGTCCAATGCCTCAAGGCGCCGGCACCAATGGCACAGCCGCCGATTCTCCCGTAAGCAAGTTGACAGCAACGTTTAGCACATATGTCAGCGATGCGCGCATCTTGCCACTTCCACAAGACGTGTTAGAGATGACGAAGTGGGCGTTGCTCGACACCCTTGGAGCCATTGTTTCGGGTTCGCAGTTGAAGGCGGGTAGGGCGGCTATTCGCTTCGCTCAGGAGTTTGGCGGCAAGCCGACATCGACGGTCATCGGAGCGCTGACCGCATGCGATCCGGTGACCGCCGCCCTAGCCAACGGTACCATGGGTCATGCCGACGAGACTGACGACGTTCTGGTCGGCCCGTGGCATCCAGGTTGCAACGTAATCCCTGCTGCGCTCGCAGTCGGCGAGAAGTACGGAATCAGCGGGACCCACTTTCTCCGGGCTGTCGCCTTGGGGTACGACATCGGGTCGCGAGTCATGCAGGCGACCGGTGTGAAGATGGATTTTCGTTCGCCAACGAATAGTATGGGCGGAAACTGGGGTGCCGCAGCTGCTGCGATCTGCGCTGGTAGCTTGACCGAGGAGCAGACCCGGTGGGCGCTGGCATACGCGGCGCAACAATGCTCTGGAATTGACGATTTCCGCCGCGACCCTGAGCATATTGAGAAAGCTTTCATGAATGGCGGGATGGGGGCACGCAACGGTGTCACCTCGGCTTTGCTCGTTCTTTCGGGGTTCAACGGTGTCGGCGACATCATGTCAGGCGACGTGACGTTCTTCTCCGCCTACTCAGGGTCAGCCAGGCCAGATTTGCTTAATTACAAGCTCGGGGAGGACTTTTACATTCGGAAGGCGCTATTTAAGCACTGGCCTGTTGGTGGTCCAATAGCGGCACCGTTGGACGCGTTGGATGCTCTTCTTCGGAAGCACGGTGCGATTGACTCCCGGCAGATCAAGGAGATCGTCGTGTCCTACTGGTCGCCCGGATCCATTACCGATAATAGCGGCCCACCCGACGTCAACCTCCAGCACGCTGTAGCGCTGATGCTTACCGACGGCAGCCTGACGTTTAAGTCAATCCATGACTACAGCCGATTGGCAGATCCTGAAGTGGTAAGGCTGCGATCGTTGATTAAGATTGTCAGCCGGACCGCGGGGGATCCTCAGCAAAGGTCGGTGATCGGCGCGACGGGAGCTGCGCACGCGTCAGACACATCCAACGATCCGGCCATTCAGATCGTCCTGTCCGACGGCACACGCCTCGCGCAGGAGTCTGTGTCTCCGGGGCCAGGCGTGCCAAACCACCCTTATACGAGAGATTGGGCCGCGAAGAAGGCCCGAAGCCTGGTAGAGCCGGTGCTGGGCTCGTCGCGTGCGGAGTCACTGATTGCAACAATCCTGAAATTGGAGCAGGAACCAGACATCCGCGTGCTTGGTCCTTTGCTACGTGCAGACTCAAGCGAGCCGCCGAAGCTCTCATTGTGGCCGAAAAGCTGAGACTAACCGCAACACTTGCTTGCCTTGCATCAACGTTTAGGAGCATACATGAAGACTAAAGCTGTTCTCAGTATCCGCGAGACGACGAAAATCCTGGAGGCTGCGCGCGCAGAGGCGGATAAGAATAGTTGGCCTGTCGCCATCGCTGTAGTAGACGACGGCGGCCACTTGCTTGGAATGCTGCGGCTTGACGGAGGGGCCCCCATTAGTGCTCAGATTGCCATCGAGAAGGCGCGGACATCTGCGCTTGGCCGGCGCGAATCGCGTCTTTACGAAGAAATGATCAATGGCGGCCGCGCTGCGTTCTTGAGCGTTCAGCTTAAGGGTGCACTGGAGGGCGGCGTGCCGGTGCTGGTCAATGGCGAAATCGTAGGAGCTGTTGGCGTGTCAGGTGTGAAACCGGAGCAGGATGCGCAAGCTGCGAAGGTCGGAGCATTGGCGATCACTTGATGCGGCCGCGACACCAAACGTGCATTTCAGGCGCAAGCCTCGGTCCCCAATGTCGTTTGCTGACGCCCTTCTGTCTGCAAGCGCCCGAAGGCCGGAGCTTTCCATGCGGTCTCTTGCGTCGAAAATAAGTAGTACTGTTGATGTCATTGAGTACATGATCTCCCGAGTTAGGGGCCAACGAACACGCTGATAGGTGATCATCGCATCTGTCAGCGTCAAATTGCCAGATTCGGCAGGAAGGACGAACCTGCCTCGCGCCGGAAGTTCTGACCGCCTTCAGCGCCCGGCTGGCCCGCGCGAAAGCAACTGAATCGGTTGAAAATGAACCTCAGGTAGAGACGGTATCCAGCTATATCCCCCCTGAGCGCTTAAGCTCTGAGAGCAGCGGCATACGGCTCTCGTAGCAGCTTGCAGGCGCATGCGGCCGGGTGCTCTTGGCTCGCGTCGCAACAATTTCTTGCGCAGCGAATCCATATCGGCCTCGCTCCCGCCCTTCGAGCCTGAGCGACGCGCGCATCTGATCTGCGTGTCGGTCCCACCATATGCAGCGTCTTAGGCTCTTCCTTCCGGTCTAGCGGTCAATTAGTTTGATTCTCGCCTGACGGATCCGATGACGATGCGACTTGCTGCACAAACAAACGCCATCCCGCCGGGTCTGGCTCCGCAGTGGTGCGTCGGCTGTGGTTGCATTGGAAAAGATCCCATGCGGAGGTTCAGTGTGCAAAGCACGGGAACGTGAACATCCGCGCAATGGCCGCCGTTTGGTGTGATGACCGGTAGGCGCTATTGGACAAATGCGTACTTCTCGCGGGGAAGCGGGCGGTTTAAGCTGCAAAATGGATATTATCAATGGATTGAATAATTGGCGTCATTTCCCGCACGAGAGGTACAATTTTCATAATGCGCTAGACGACAATCATGTGGTCAGAAGTAGTGGTTTATCCCAAAATAGAAACCTTGTTGATTGTGGCCCGGCAGCGGCGGTGAATCCTGCGCCTCGACAGGGAATGCCGCGTTTCCGTGATTGAACATCATGCCGACGGTGCTGTAGAGCAACGTGCGTTTTGACAGGGAGTAGTTCGCGCCGATTGCACCGAGCGTGGCGCTTCCGCCGTTATGATTGACATTTGCGTGGTAAGCAGCCGCTACCAACTGTAATGCGTCCGTCGCCTGATAGTTCAAGCCAATCCACTCTTGGCTATTTCTCGTGGCACCCAAGGGATTGTCGGCCGTGACTGTGGTGTCAGAGCCTGATGACCACAGTTGTTGATAGCCCCCATAGAACTTCAATGGTCCCCACGAGTAAGTGGCACCAACCATATATTCCTGCGACGCCTCGTACAGGCTCGAGAATTTGCCATTCGCGTCGCGAATTTCTTCGTACACACCGTACAGGCTCAGACCGGTGAGGGTGTAAGCAGCACTCGCACTCAACTGACGACTTCCACGGAAGTTTCCTGCTTGATTTCCGAATCCATTCTGCAAGCGAAAGTTAAAACCACCGTACTTATTTGAATTGTACGTTACGGTATTCGCCCGCGAGCCCCACGCACGACCCTTGGCAAGGTTCGCGATACCAGTTGCCTCCTCGCCGAACGGGTCGAGGAAGTAGCCGGTCTCATCTGTTAGTGCCATGACCCGGCCTAGCCAGAGGCTACCGTATTTATCGCTCGCGACCCCGACGTATGCGTACCGGCCAAATAGGGCGTCAGTTGGTAGTGAACCTGAACCAGCGGAAAACATGCTCTCGAGCCTAAAAACAGCTGAGAAGCCGCCGCCAAGATCTTCAGATCCTTGCAGGCCCCACCAACTGATGCAATATTGATTGTTACCATAGCGGAAGAGATTTCTCGATGTCCCATTTGGTTGAGCAACATTGCTGATGAAATCCAGGCCGGAGTCTAGTCGACCATACAATGTGACGGAGCTTTGGGCGTGTGCCACGCTGCAAATCCCAGTGCCGACAAAAAATGAGGCAATGATGATTTTTCGCATTTCGTTGTACATAATATTTTTTGTGATCCGAAAACGAATACAGGGTTACGAGATCTCTATCGACTTGACCGCAAAGTCGTAGATGAACGTTTATTGGGGGAAATTCTATCGAGATTCTCGCTTGCTTCTAGCAAGCAAGAATTAATTTCGTCACGTCGCCGTTAAAATACGCCAGTCGCGTTCCAAAAACCGCAATGATGGAATTTTGCGTAGTGAGCGCCATTTATTACCCGATCCGCCGGAAGGGTAAGCTGGAGGATCTGAGGATGCGCCGATTCGAATTTTGGCCACGTCGTCCAATTTGAGGTGTCATTCGATGTTGTCCAATAGCGCACCATCTCGTCGGACAGTTTCTTTTGATATGCATTCAACGGCTGGGCGACGCCAAGGTTACCTCCGTGAAATCCCTCGAATACATATGCGAGCTCCGATGTGTGTGCAGCCCCCAGAGGGAAGGTGGTGGGCGGGATATACGAAGGCGCGGTCCTGTCCGCGAACTCGTAAGCGTGGACTGTTGTCTTTTTTGAGGCCCAGTTATCAATCTGGAGTGCCGGGCAAGAAAACAGATAGTCCGTCGCAACTGCTGCGAATGCCTCACTAGGTGTCTCGTAATTCGAGGATGGGTACTCCTTTGCGACCGACGACGCCAACTTGTCGCCAAAGAAGGCCTTGAGGGTACCTTGATAACGTTCTTCTGACATCGCCTGGCCCGTCGCATTCTCGGGCAGTGCGGAGAAGAAAGTCCCTTCGTCACGCGTCGTGCCATTGACAATCGATACATCGTTGAACTTGCCAGTACGTAGCGCATCACCCGGATGCGTTGGCATAAAATTACCGTCGATAATCGTTTGGTTGACGATATAGTCCTTTTGCAGCGCGAGGATCTTCTCAACCGGCAACTTTCGAAGGCAAGCTGCGCCTTGTCCCTTGCATGCTGCTGCATCGGCAAACTTTTCGCCAACGTTGCGAGCATATTCGACCGGGCGGGACGCCCCGAAATAGGGATGTCGGATGATCTCGGCAGCTCCGCTCATCACAATCGCGTGCTGGAACTTACCTTGCGCCCACGGTGAAGTAATCTGCGCCAGGACGCTGGTCCCTCCCGACGACTCTCCGGCAATGGTAACGTTGTGAGGATCGCCGCCGAATTTGCCGATGTTTCGCTGGACCCAATCGAGTGCAAATGTTTGGTCCATTTGACCGTAGTTCCCGAACGGATGCCCTTCGTTGTCGATATCAGGATTGGAGAAGAATCCAAGCACGCCGAGTCGATAGTTGATGGTAACGACGATCATATTTCTGCCCACAACCATTTTGGGGTTGTAGTCATTTGCTTGCCCGACCGTGAGATTGCCTCCGTGAATCCAGACGAGAACCGGCTTGGGCGCACTCGCTGAGCTTGCGTTGCTCGGCGCATAAACGTTGAGGTACAAGCAGTCCTCGCGACCGCCCGCCGACGCAAACGCTCCGAGATCTCCGTTTTGAGCGCAGGCGTTTCCTGGTGTGTTTGCTTCAAGCGTTGAAGACCAATGTGCTGGTGCTTGCGGCGGCCTCCATCGTAGTTCGCCCACTGGTGGCGCGGCATACGGAATACCGAGATAGGTCTTCATGGCACCGTCGTCACTGCCACGAACAGGACCGCTGTCGATGTCGATCGTCGCGGTGGGCCGAGCTGAGGCCGCCGCACCAAATGTCAACATCGCCGTCAGACAAACTGCCGTCGAGATGTCTTTAAGTGACATTCCGGGTCTCCATTTTTTCGATTTAATTGGAAAGCTAAGGTGTCGCAATTCAGCGACTCCATTTTTCAACAACGCCGCCGTTCGCACCTTTGAGCAACGTTAGTGGGCGCGCCAGATGTTGGATTATCCGGCGCGCTAATGTGGCATCTTCGACGCCGTTTGCGTCAGCGAACCCTCTTGGTGCCCGAACCCCACGCGTCTTCTGAAGCGTGGCGCATCGACGGTAGGGCGAATACCGCCGCAACCGCGAGCACATCAACGATTGCCAAACACAGCAATCCACCGGAAAAGCTGCCTGTTGCGTCTTTTACGATGCCCATGAGCCATGGCCCGGCAAAGCCACCGAGTGCGCCAATTGAATTGATCACAGCGATGCCACTTGCCATTGCAGCGCCAGTCAGGAACGTTGATGGCAAGGTCCAGAACGCTGAAACGCAGCCATACGCACCGAACGCAACGAGACTGAAAGCCAGGAATTTGACTTCGAGGTTTTGCGCAAGCGCAGCGATCACTAGACCGATTGCGGCAAGAAAAAGCGGGATAGCTGTATGCCATCTACGCTCTCCCTTCGCGTCCGAGCGGCGAGCCATCCACAGGATACCGACGCTCCCCGCGATAAAAGGGACCGCTGAGAGAAGGCCTGTTTGGGTATAGGTCAAGCCAAACGCCTTCACAATTTGTGGCAGAAAGAATCCTACGCTGTAGACGTTCAGAACCACGCTGCACATCACGAAGCCTAGGATATACACTGCTGGAGAAAGCATTGCTTGAATGACCGTGTAATCACGAATGGCTTTTCGTGCTCGTTCTTCCTTGGCCAATTGCTCGTCTAACCAATTGCGTTCATCAGGCGCCAGCCATTTCGCTTCTGACGGACGATCTGGCAGGCGTTTCAAGACGACACCCGCCAAGAATATCGCCGGCAGGGCCTCAATAATGAATAGCCACTGCCAACCCCGTAGATTCAGCAGCCCATCGAACCCTAGCAGCGCGCTCGAAATCGGTGCGCCAATCAAGAAGGCCAGTGGTCCAGCGACATTGAGGTACCCAATGACGCGCGCACGGTAAGCGGGTGGAAACCAGAGTTACTGTCAAATCTGGTGTTTGGGATTCGGCATGATCAGGCGGCCAGCGGTTGCTGAGCCGGTGTGCTGTCGGTCACCGGTAGCCCGTCTTTGAAAGGTTTGCCTTCAAGGAGCGAGGCGATTTTCTCTGGCGCACGAATGCGCCGCCACGATTGTTCGGCTGACTCGATGAGCTTGAATGCCAGACCGAGGAAGGTTGCGCGCGAAACGCAATTGCGCGTGCGGGTGGTTCGATGCCGCACGGTCGCGAACGTCGACTCGATGGGGTTTGTGGTTCGCAGATGCTGCCAGTGCTCTGCGGGAAAGTCGTAGAAGGCCAGCAGTTCATCGCGATCGCCTGTCAGCTTCCCGGCCGCCTTGGGATATTTGGCCGAATAGAGCTCGACGAAACGATCAAAGGCCACGAATGCGTCTTCACGCGTGGCGGCTTGCCAGATTTCCTGTAGGCCGGCTTTGGCTCGACCATGCTGTGACTTCGGCAATGCGTTGAGCACGTTGCCGGTTTTGTGAAACCAGCAGCGCTGGTGCCGCGTCTGTGGGAACACTTCGGCCAGCGCCGCCCACAACCCCATGGCGCCGTCCCCGCTTGCAAGCAGCGGGCCGCTTTGCAGGCCACGTGCCTTCAGATCCAGCAACACGTCGCGCCACGCGTCCTTTGATTCGCGATAGCCGTCGGCGATTGCCACGCGCTCCTTCGTTCCGTCCGGCTTCACGCCGATGATGACGAGCAGGCACTGGCCGTCGGAATCGTCGCTGCGCAGCCCCGTGTGAATGCCGTCAGCCCACCAGTAGACCCAACGTGCTTCCGACAGGTCCCGCCGGTTCCAGAGCAGATGCTCTTCTGCCCATTGAGCCTTCAGTCGGCTGACCACGTTCGGCGAAAGCCCTTTAGCCTGTTCGCCCAGCAGTACGCTGAGCGCCTCGCTCATGTCCCCGGTCGACACGCCGCGCAGATAAAGCCACGGCAGCGCCGCCGACACGCGTGATGACTTGCGGATGTAGGGCGGCACAATGTACGAATTGAACTTCACGCCCGAGCCTGAGCGGTCACGTACCTTCGGCACCTTGACGGGAACCGGACCGATCGCCGTGACGACCTCACGTGTAGGCAGATAGCCGTTACGCACCACGGCCCGCCGGCCGTCGAGTGTCTTCACGTTCCCGTACTGCTCGAGCAATGTCGCCAATTCCGCCTCGATCGCCTGCTGGATGATCTGACGGGCACCGCGCTGGATCAGATCGTCCAGGCTGCCCAACGTTGTTGCTTTACCGCCGTTCGTTTCTTCCGTAAACTCATTCATTGGTGGTGGATTCCGGTTAGCTGGTTGTTACTCTCGACAAGCAACATTCTCGGCTAACCGCCACCGCCTTCTCAATTCCCCGCCTCAACCCCGTACACCAGATCCAACGATAACTCTGGAAACCACTGGGTCAGGTAAAAGAGGACAGCCGGATAGAAGCCCGCTTCGGCCGCTCCCAGCAACGCGCGCATCGCGTAAAAGCTAATCGGGCCTTTGACGAATGCCATTGCGCCCGCAACGACTCCCCAGCTCAACAGAATGCGGGAGATCCAGAGTCGTGGGCCATAACGCATCATCAAGAGGTTCGACGGCACTTCCATCACGAAGTACATCAAGAAGAACAGACCCGCGCCAAAGCCGAACATAGACGCAGTCATGCCCAAGTCTTTGTTCATCTGCAGCGCAGCAATCCCGATGTTTGTCCTGTCGAGATACGCAACGAAGAAGCAGATAACAATTAGAGGGACGAGATTCCGAGCGGCCTTGCCCACGGCGCGTTGTTCAAGCGATAGCATCTTTTCGTCTCCTGCCGAAATATGTGTGTCCACAGCGCTTTTCGCACTGCCTGATTCTGACGCTTGCATTGTCTCCTCCTAGAAGTTTATATATTTCCGTCTCGCGTGACGCCTATACAGGGCCGACCCGTCTCGACGTAGTGATTTTCATCAATTAGCCAGATTAGATCCGCATCGCGATCCTCCGGTGCCGTTGCGCCGGTCATGGCGTATACGGCGCAGGACCATATACTCGTGTTGTTGCGCTCCGGATAAAGCGTGCTTGGCGGATTTAGCTTCTCCAGCAAAGCACCTTTGCGTTCGGCGCAAACCATGCAACACAAGCCGCCTACTTTTCCTCCGTGCCTCCGCCGTCGAGCTTGAATTGACAGACAGGAGCGTTCAAAATAGTTGATCAGATTAGCGCGATCCACGAAATCGCACGGCCAATACGACATACCCAAGCCACCAATTCTGAAAAGACCTTTGGGCGACGAGTGAACTCCTTCAGTGCTGCGCTCCACTCGTGTAGACCCTCATGCCGGTCTTGACCCTTGAGCACGAAACCCATGCAGACGGGGATGGATATTCGGCGGACCTATCCGCACCGTGCCGCTGAGCCATTCATCAGGACATTGCATTGAGCGTTGGGAACCTTCGCGTTTCAATTCGATATTGTTTGCTCCAATGTGATGCCGTTTCGGTCAGTTAACGTGTCGCTCAGTTTGTCCAATGTATCGACTGTCCGCTGCCCCGACTAGGTGGCAATATCGGCATATTCCTATTCTGTGGAGCATCAATGAAAGAAGATCTGAACGATCTCGTAGCGTTCCTTGCTGTCGCGCGCGAGCGTAATTTCACCCGCGCTGCAGCACAGATCGGGGTGTCGCAGTCAGCACTGAGCCGGACGGTGCGCGGTCTTGAAGAACGGATGGGTCTGCCGTTGCTGATGAGAACGACGAGGAGCGTTTCATTGACGGATGCGGGAGAGAGGCTGGTTTCCGCGATCGAACCACGATTGGAGGAAATTGAGGCCGAACTTGACTCGCTGCGTGCGATGACGGATCGACCGGCCGGTACCGTACGGATCACAGCCACCGACTACGCGGGGAACACCTACGTCTGGCCGCGCGTGCAGGGGTTGCTGCGTGCGTATCCGGAACTCCGGATCGAACTTGTGACCGACTACGGACTTTCGGACATCGTCGCGGACCGTTATGACATCGGCGTGCGACTCGGCGATCAAGTCGCTCAAGGCATGATTGCGGCGCGCATTGCTCCTGATATGACGATGGCGATCGTTGGATCTCCGGCTTATCTGAAATCGCGGTCCGCGACGAGAACCCCGCATGATCTGACACTCCATAATTGCATCAACCTTCGATTGCCCACCAGAAATTCACTGCTTCCATGGGAGTTGAGTAATGGCAAACGCCAACTCCAGGTTCGGGTGGACGGCCAACTTACGTTCAGTAATGTCTATCAGATGGTCGACGCTGCGCTCGGCGGATTCGGGTTGGTATACGTGCCCAAGGATCTGGTCGAGTCGTACGTCAAATCCGGCCGCCTTGAATGGGTGCTTGAAGAATGGTTCCCCACCTTCGTCGGATATCACGTCTACTACCCGAGTCGCCGTAAGTCGTCGCGCGCAGTCGGACTTGTTGTGAATGCGCTTAAGTCGGGATAACGCATGCGCGTTGCGGAAAGCAGAGCTTCAGTACCGTAGCTGCGCGGGCAGCACTGGTTCAGTGACGTGTCGTTCTACATGTGTCGCGCGAAGTTCGGCGGCATGGAGCGCTCTGAGGCGCGATGGCTCGAGGACCTCGAGGCGAAGGACCACGGTCGGTTGGACTACTGCCGGCTACACGCCTTGGTGGAACGCGATGGCGCACGCGCCGATCACAAGCGTTTCTATTGCCCGTACCCTGGGGCAAGGTTGGCTATACGGAGCCGTGTGACACGGCGTAAAGATTGAGTGCGAGCAACTGGGGTTGCCGGACGCGCGCAATTGTTCCGCCGGCGTCAAGATCAAGCTGGATGATTCGCGTCGCGACCCTCTGCTTACAATAGGTGGCGATTGGGCACTGTCAGGTTGTTGGAGATGCGGCGGTAGAATGAAGTGATGAAGAAATCGAAATCGCTTTATCACGGCCACCGCTTCCCCGCTGTCGTCATCAACTGTGCCGTTCGCTGGTATTTCCGGTTCGGCCTCAGCTTGCGCGACATCGAGGAGTTGCTGCTCGAGCGTGGCGTTGCGGTCACATACGAAATGATCCATTGCTGGTGCAACAAGTTCGGTGCCGGATTCGCCCATTGCGCCAGAGCGGCGCGGCGCAATCCGGGCAACACATGGCATGTGGACGAAATGTTTGTGACGCTGCGCGGCGAGCCGTATCTGTTGTGGAGAGCGGTCGACGAGCATGGTGTCGAACTCGACGTGCTGGTGTAAAAGCGGCGCGACAAGGCTGCGGCAAAGCGGCTCTTTCGGAGACTGTTGCGCTCAAACCCGGTGCCGTGCAAAATCGTGACCGACCGGTTGCGCAGTTATCCGGCGGCAAAGGCTGACATTCCCGCGCTTGCTCATGTGAAGCACGTTTTCGTCAAAGCGGCTGCACGCGTGAACAACCGAGCCGAGAAGAGCCACCAGCCGACCCGCAGGCGCGAACGTCAGATGTGCGGCGTTCGCGATGTGCGCCGCACGCGGGCCTTTCTTTCATGCTTCGGTCCAATCCGTCAGCATTTTGCGTTACCCAGACATCGGATGAACGCGGCACGTCACCGCACCGTGCCGTGCCGTGCCGTGCCGTGCTCAAAGAACGCCTGGCGGCATGGCATGGTTGGACTGACTGTGCCGCGGTCGGGACAGTCATCGGATAAGGATAACTATGCTTTCGTCAAAACGAGTAGCCTACATCGCCAACTTGACAACCAACTGGTTGCTAGTTTCGACGCGGACCATGCACAGGGCAGTCTGGCAAACCGGAAGCTTCAATCCATATCCGGCACGGCGCGCCGGGGAAGCGAAATTATATTTCGGTATGCGAAGATGATGCTATCGGGAGGTCGAGTGCGCTCGCGGTGCGGAGCACAGGGCCAATGATGCCGCCTCGGGCAGCTCGTGCGATCAGTTCCTGCAGTAGTGCCGCAGGTTGATCATCGCGCAGGCGAGTGTCTTGAGCGCGTAGTGCGCGTCACTGATGCGCTCGAAGCGCAGCAGCAGACGTCGGAACGTGTCCTCCCAGGCGAACACACGCTCGATGGTCCGGAAGCGCTCTTCGAAGATGGTCGCATCGAAAAGCCGCCTGCGGCCGCGCTTCGGTGTTTTGCGCCCACGCGGGTTCTCCGGGATGTGGGTCTCGTGCCGCGATTGAAGATTGCCTTGCGGTTTTCCCGGCGATCGTACACGCCATCCAGACTGACGATGGTGCCTTTCAGGTCGATGCCTGTGGCACGGGCCATGGCGGTGAGCCTGGGCAGCGCATCGCGCAGCAGCGGCGATTCATTGCGGTTGCCCGGCGCCGCCACGAATGGCGCGATAATGTTGCACGCGCGATCGCAGAAGGCCACCGCCTTGTCGCTCTTGAGGTGCTTGTGCCCGCTGTAGCCCAGGTTGTCGCCGCCTTTCTTTGCCGCAGTCGTCGTGCCGTCGCCGTGGATAACATCCAGATCAGGCAGCTGGTCCTCATGAAGCCGGCGGACCGAACCCGCAAAGACACGGTCGATGCTGCCGTCGGCCTGCCAGCGTCGCATCATCCGGTAGATGCGCGTGGGGTGATTTTCGGGCAGCCCCTGCGCATTCGTTTCGATCGGCAGCATCTTCCACTGACACCCCATATAGAGCGCCCGCAGGATGTAATTGAAGATCCTGTACAACGGCAGCGTGGGTGGCGGGCCGCGCCGGCCCCAGCTCCGATGCGGCAAGACAAATTGCTCGAACTGCTCAACCGTCAATTTCGTGGGAATCGCCTGCCGGCCATGGTTTGCAGTCATTCTCGCATGCGCAGACCCTTGACTTTAGCCGATCCGGGCTCGCCAACCCCGCATCCCAGTCCCGATACGGCTCGCAGACAAATTCCACGGCCTCAAAAAACGCGCAACCAGTTGTTGGTATCGGCAGTCGTGCTGCGGCCAGCAGCTCCGCATTGCGGCAAGGATTCTTTCCCTGGCCCCTTGGCATGCGAGGGTTGATCCTGGGTCCGTGGATGGATGGACTCGCTACAATCGCCATCGGCCGGGGCGCTGTGATCCAGCGACACCGGCGGGCAGGACGGGTTATCCCCCTGTCCAGAATCAATGCAGAGGCCGATCCTACAGGAGACGGGCATGTCTGACAGACTTATCATTTTTGACACCACTCTGCGCGATGGCGAACAGTCGCCAGGCGCGTCGATGACGAAGGACGAGAAGATCCGCATCGCGAAGCAGCTCGAACGCATGCGGGTCGACGTGATCGAAGCGGGCTTCGCGGCAAGCTCGAACGGCGACTTTGAGGCGATTCGCGCGATCGCGGCCAATGTAAGCGACAGCGTTGTGTGTTCGCTCGCTCGCGCCAATGAACTGGACATTGCGCGTGCAGCCGACGCGCTGAAGCCGGCGAACCGGTTCCGCATCCACACGTTCATTGCGACCTCTGCGTTGCACATCGAAAAGAAGCTGCGCACGACACCCGAGCAGGTATACGAGCAGGCGCGTCGCGCGGTACGCCTGGCGCGCAACTTGACCGACGATGTCGAGTTCTCGGCGGAAGACGGCAGCCGTTCCGACCTGGACTTTCTGTGCCGTGTGCTGGAAGCTGTGATCGATGAGGGCGCGACCACCATCAACATTCCCGATACGGTCGGCTATGCGGTGCCGGAGGGCTACGCCGCGCTGATCAGGGAACTGCGCCAGCGCATTCCAAACTCGGACCGGGCGGTGTTCTCGGCGCATTGCCACGACGATCTCGGCATGGCGGTGGCGAACTCGCTGGCGGCGGTCAAGTCGGGCGGTGCGCGTCAGATCGAATGTGCGATCAACGGCCTCGGCGAGCGGGCGGGCAATGCCGCGCTCGAGGAAATTGTGATGGCAGTCAGGACGCGGCGTGACTACTTCGGTGTCGAGGTCGGCATCGACACCTCACAGATCGTCGCGACCTCGCAACTGGTCTCGGACATCACCGGCTTCGTGGTCCAGCCGAACAAGGCGGTGGTCGGCGCCAACGCATTCGCACATACGTCGGGCATTCACCAGGACGGCGTGCTGAAGGCGCGCGATACCTACGAGATCATGCGCGCCGAAGACGTGGGCTGGAGCGCGAACCGGATCGTGCTCGGCAAGCTGTCGGGCCGCAACGCGTTCAGGCAGCGGCTGCAGGAACTCGGTATCCTACTGAGCAGCGAAAGCGAACTGGATAGCGCATTCGTGCGCTTCAAGGCGCTCGCTGATCGCAAATCGACGGTTTCGGATGACGCGTTGCTGGCACTGGCACGGGAATGCGGCTTCGCCGGGACGCACGTCGCGCGGCAGTAGCTGACTCCTCTGCTACTCGCCCACGTGCGGCAGTAAATGGGCAGTGGCAGAGCCGCTGGCGGACTCCCTCGCGCACGCCGGAGCCGATGCTGGTGTTTAGCAGCATTGGTTCGGGACGTTATGGCGCAGGCATCCATCGAGACCTGAACTACCCTTCAACATCGACGCAATATCGAACCATGAACACTGACACACAGTTGCAGTTCGTCACGACAACTCACCCCACGCGCACATCACCTGAACAAATCGCGGCCAGCATCGCGACCCCCATGTTCGGACGCGTGTTCACCGATCACATGGTCACGATCCGGTGGACTGACGCCCTCGGCTGGCACGACGCGAAGGTGGAAGCGCGCCGTCCGTTCCAGATCGATCCGGCCTGTGCGGTGCTGCACTACGCGCAGGAAATATTCGAAGGCATGAAGGCCTACCGGGGCGAAGACGGGGCGATTTCTCTTTTCCGGCCGTTGGAAAACGCCAGACGGTTTCGCGCATCGGCGGCCCGCATGTCCATGGCTGACCTGCCGGAAGCAGTCTTCCTCCAGGCAGTCGAAGCACTCGTCGCGATTGACCGCGACTGGGTTCCTGGCGGCAACGGCAGCCTGTACCTACGGCCGTTCATGTTCGCCTCGGAAAATTTTCTCGGCGTGCGCGCGTCGAGCGAGTACGTGTTCTGCGTGATCGCCTGCCCGGTCGGTCCGTACTTCAAAGCCGGCAAGACGGCGGTGAACGTGTGGGTGTCGGACCAATACACGCGAGCGGCCCCGGGCGGCACCGGCGCGGCGAAGTGCGGCGGGAATTACGCGGCAAGCCTGATCGCACAGACGGAAGCCTCGGAGAAGGGCTGTGACCAGGTCGTCTTTCTCGATGCGGCGGAGCACCGGTGGATAGAGGAACTGGGCGGAATGAACGTGTTCTTCGTGATGGACGACGGATCACTATTGACGCCGCCGCTGTCGGGCACCATTCTGCCGGGCATTACCCGTGCGTCGATCATCGAGCTGGCCAAACGGGAAGGGATTGCGGTCAGGGAGACGCCGTACGCGTTCGACACATGGCGTACCGACGCCGCCAGCGGCCGCGTCAAGGAGGTGTTCGCGTGCGGCACCGCTGCGGTGGTCACCGCGATCGGGCAGGTGCGGCATGCTGACGGGGAATTCACAATCGGTCACGGCGACGAAGGCGAGGTGACGCGACACATCCGCACGCTGCTGACCGGGATCCAGCGCGGCAAGATCGCGGATCCTTTCGGCTGGGTCCATCGCGTCAAATGAGCATGGAGAGAACTGCTCTGAGCAGGCGGGCGCTACACGGTTCTGTTGACGGTATGGAGTCTGACGGTATACGCAAAGGAAAAAGTAGCGCTTGCGCCCGTGCTGACCGATACAAAGCTCCGGAATCCTTAAGTCCAGGACAGGCTGTATAAGGTCTTTGACCGGGACGGCCTGTACGCTGCTGCCAATCCCGGCGGAGTCGTCACGTTCAGGCTCGACTACCATGGCCCGACAGATACAGCAGACTGCCGCCAGTCCCGAAGGGCACTTAATGTTCGGAGGGCGGAATCGCGCTCTGCAATGTCAGGCCGAGCGCGGCAAGACGGGCTTCAGGATGCATGGAGTGCTCGCATGAAAACAGAGGGATCAACATTGCCGCCGGAGATAAGAAGCACAACGGTCTTCCCTTCGAAGTCGACCTTGCGCCGAAGCACCGCAGCCAGGGGCGGCGCCGTCAGGTTCCAGGACAAGCTTCAGGCAGCGATAGGCCATTACCATCGCATCGAATACTTCCTCATCGGCCATTCGATTCGAACACCTTTGACCGTAGACGTTCTCGATTGCAGACATCTATGTCGAGCCTTGCGCGCACTCGATCGAGAAATGGAGGAGTGGCAGGTAAATTCGTTGAGAGGGTCTTGGTTTTCATATCGGCGTCGATAGTGGCGTCCAAACAGTTGGCGTTCGCGTGTCGCGCGTGAAAGGTCTGCTGTGCGCTATAAGCAGAATCAGACTTAGCTCAATAGCGTGGATACGTTTCACTTTTTCTGGGAGAACTTGTTGCCAAGTAAAGTTGTGTCTATCCGAGTGACTCTCCACGGCATGCGTGGTTATCTCGACCGTGCGCCGAAACGGGCGTGCAGCTTGTACGCCCCGATCATGGTGGGTGATTCGAGTGCCCCATCGCGACACAACTTTACTTGACGTGCGGCTTAACGATAGACACAACTCTACTTGCAATGGAAATGGCCGACCTCGCGTTGCCTGGCGGACTAGAGTGAGAGATTTTGCGATGCACAACAATAAACACAACTTTGCTTTGGTGAGCGAGTGCGGACCGTGAAGGGTAAGACCGTCGGGATCTCCCCCGTTCGAGATCGGGCGGATGATTGCCGATGGGGTTTACTATCGAAGTGTTTTTTCGAGCGAACCGTGCTACTGGGAAATTGAAAACCCTCCGGTCCTGATCCCCTGTCATGTTCGCCCTGGCCGTTCCACGGCACGCGAAGGCAACGGCGTTGACATCACGATCGACGTGCGGGTCTCGCCGTACAAGTTGATCCGCTCGATCAGTCGCTCCAAGTCGATCATGCTCACCGCGACCAGGCGCATGATGTACGAGTCTGCTCCGGTCACATGATGGCATTCGAGCACTTCGGGGATCGTGTCCAGCAGTTTGAGAAACTTCACTTTCGCCGGTTGGGCCACGGTGATGCCGACCAGCGCGCCGACCTGGTAACCGGCCGCCGCCAGATTGACACGGGCTGCATACCCTTCGATCACACCCGCCTCTTCAAGACGTCTGACCCGCTCGGTCACGGCTGGGACGGACAGATGGACGAGCCGGGCAAGTTCCGTGTAGGTCATGCGGCCGTTTCGCTGTAGAAAGCCGAGCACCTTCCAGTCCAGTTCGTCCATGGTGGATATTTTTTAAGGTAAAAACGGCATTTTCCTTTAAAAATAGACTTCCGTGTCACCAATGGGTTGCCTACGATGTCGCCTTATATCGACGTCCATCGTAGAGAGGGGCAAATGTTATTCATCAAATCGGTCGCCATCGGGTTCTCAATCGCTGCGCCGGTAGGTCCGATTGGCCTGCTCTGCATCCAACGAAGCCTGAAGCGTGGGTTCTGCTCCGGCTTTGCGACGGGTATCGGTGCCGCCTGTGCTGATACGGCTTACGGGCTCCTTGGCGCGATTGGCATCGTGGGAGTTGCAACGGCCGTACCACTGCTGGCAACCGTCTTAAAAATCGGTGGGGGCGCATTTCTCATGTGGCTGGCGTGGAGTATCGCCAAGGACACGCAGACGCCATCGCCTGCATCAGAGGAGGTATTGTCCCCAGCCGTGTGCCGGGATTTCCTGACGACGTTTGGCCTGACGCTTTCCAACCCCATGACGATCCTATCGTTCATCGGGATCTTTGCGGCACTTGGCCCGCTTCCCGCGGGACAACGGGAGGACGGCGGCGCGATGTGGCTCGCAACCTCGTCAATGGTAGCCGGGGTGTTCATTGGCTCGGCGGCCTGGTGGCTATGCCTGAGCGGAACGTCAGCCGTGCTGCGTCGAAAGATGCCGACGTCGTTCATGCACGGCATCGCCCGCCTGTCGGCTTTCGCCATTGGGGCCTTCGGGCTGGTCCAGATGGTCATTGGATTGCGCCTCGTCGCGTAATCAAAGGCCGAGCCTCGGTCGGAGTGCAGGCCGCACCGGTTGGTACGGCTCGTAGATGGGCCCGTGCGCCATGTCCTGCCGCCGCTTGCGTCGCTGGTACTCAGCGTGCTCCCGGGCCTGCTTGCGTTGCGGACGGGTGACGTCTTCTCGCCGAACCGTTTCCCGCTGTTCCGACGTCAGACGATCCTGGGTGGCTTCGATCGTCGAGTTGGTCCGCTTATCGAGCCTCGGAGCGGCAGCGCCAGCGGCGGGCGCACGCGCACCAGAAGATCATTCTAGGTCCGCTGGTTCAGAAGGATGGTTTCCTGCTCGAGTACGGGGTCAGTCTGCCAGTGGGCAAGGCTGCCTCACGCGGTTGCCGGCCATCCTCGCTGCACATGAACTACCACCTAGGTGGGTTCTGATTCTCGAACGCCTCCACGAACACTTCAAGTACCTCACCGGACAAATCGACGAGATTGGCCAAGAGCTGGCGCGCCAACTCGCTGACGACGATATCGGCCCGCGCCTGTTAAGCATTCCGGGAGTAGGTCCAGTCACGGCAAGCGTGCTCGCTGCGGATATGGGCGACGGCAAACATTATGGATGCAGCCGCAACTTCGCGGCATCGGTTGGGCTTGTGCCCCGGCAGTACAGTACCGGAGGAAAAGCTAACCTTCTCGGAATCAGTCGGCGCAGAGACAAGACGGTCTGCGACAAACGAGGCCTTTTCTGAAGAACTGATTTGCAATCTCGGCAACCCACTGACCAATCTCGTGATCGGGCACATTGCTTGGTAGCGATCAGCCGGTTGAACCGGTCGCGGCATGACGAGATTTGTTGGGCGCCAAGTCGGGGATCTGGGAAAAAATATCGACGCAATAGTCGATGAAAAGACGGACTTTCCGGTCGAGCGTTGCCTGAGAAGGAAACAGCAAAGCAACATCCGTGTCTTCGGCGCGTTGCCAACCTGGCAACACCACCTCTAGCTTGCCCTGCTCGACATGCCGACTAACCAATTGATCTGAAGCCAATGCTATCCCTGCGCTCCCTATTGCTTGCCTTACGAGGGCTAAGGACTCGTTAGATGCAATAGCGGGACTCACGATGATCTCGACAACAGAGCCGGAGGGGTTCAGTAAGCGCCAAGTCGCAGGCTCTACTCTGCCAAGAACGAGTAACGCATGCTGAAGAAGGTGCTCTGGTAGTTCAGGGCGCCCAGCACGATCGAGATATGACGGGCTGGCCACCAGCACAGCCCGCGATTGACCGAGCATCCTGAACATGTAGCCAGAGTCCGGCAACGTACCGCGGTGCAGGGCGATATCGAATCCGTGCTCAATGAGATCGAGCGGTTGGTTATCGAGAGTCAGTTCCAAACGCACTTGCGGGTAGCGCCTCCGGAACTCGGTCAGGGCCGGCTCCAGGACAGTTAATCCCAAGGTATATGGCGCAAGAATCTTGAGCACGCCGACCGGTTCCTCACGCAAGGCCCTGACGACCCGCTCAGCGTCGTCCACGATTGCTTCAGCCTGGACGCAGCGGTCGTACAACTCGCGGCCAGCCTGGGTCGCCGATACGTGGCGGGTCGTCCTGTTGAGCAAGCGAACGCCAAGTTCCTCCTCCAGCGCGATAACTTTGCGGCTGACACTCGTTACGGGTGCCCCCAACTGCTTGGCGGCGGCGGTAAAGCCGCCGCGCTCAACTACGCGCAAGAAGGTGCGGATGCGATCCCAGTTCGCCATGACAGCCGCCGATGAAGTCTGAAGCCCGGACCCCTGATTTTACCATTCTTGGCGATAGTAAATCCCGGAGCGGCCAATTGATCGCGTGGCAACTCACCATTAACATCAAATTCAGCATAATTTGACATTGAGCTATCCATTGGAAGTGAGTCATCAGCCGTTGGAAACATCACAGCAGCCAGCCTTGGCTTTAACTTCAGCTAAGCGATCGCCCCTCTGGCTCCTGGCCCTGATTACACTGACTGGCACGCTGGCAATGCACATCTTCGTGCCGGCCTTGCCAGCTGCAGCGCAAGACCTTGCGGCCAGCGCTTCGTCTGTCCAACTGACTCTGAGCTTCTATATCGCGGGCCTCGCCATTGGACAGCTCATATATGGGCCAGTCTCCGACTGTTTCGGCCGACGTCCTGTCCTGATATTTGGGATGGTGGTTTATGCCGTCTCTAGCATCGCGGCATTCGTGGCCCCGACTATTGAGACACTCATTATCGCCAGACTTTTTCAGGCACTAGGTGGCTGTTCTGGCCTGGTATTGGGACGTGCAATCATTCGAGATAGCGTAGCCGGAAACGACGCGGCCAAACGCCTCTCCATGCTCAACCTCATTATCATGGCGGGGCCGGGCCTTGCCCCTCTTGTGGGGTCTGCACTGACCGAGGGCTTCAGCTGGAGATCCATTTTTGGGCTCCTGTCCATTTTCGGCGTGCTTAATGTCATCCTTGTATTTTTCTTGTTGCGCGAGACGGTTCGAGTTGCTAGCCACACCACCAGCGTCATCCATAACTACATACATCTAATCAAATCCAGGCGCTTTCTCGGCTATGCGTTTGGGGGCGGTTGCGCAACCACTTCCACTTACGCCTTCATCGGTGCCGCACCTTTCATTTTCGTAAATCAGCTCCATAGATCGGCGCACGAGGTAGGCTTTTATCTTGCGCTAAATATCCTTGGCGTGTGGTTTGGAAATCTCACTGCTGTCAGACTTATTGGACGGATTCCTGTCGTTCGGCTCATGGTGGGAGGCAACGCGTTGAGCTGCATTGGAGCGGCTATATTCTTCATATCAGCCATGTCCGGCAATCTCTCGATGACATTGACGATCGTCCCCATATTGATTTTGACGTATGGTGCCGGCATTGCTTCTCCGACTGCAATGGCCGAAGCGCTCAATGTCAATCCCGACATCAGTGGGTCTTCATCAGGGCTGTATGGATTCGTTCAGATGGCAGTAGGTGCAATTTGCACTGCACTGGCGGGGATTGGCAGCAATCCGGCACTGGCAGCCGGAACCACCTTACTCGTGGCGGGAACCATCGCGCAGCTCTCATTCTGGATCGCTCAGCGTGATGAATGAGCGCGGGTATTCCTCAGATCGAGATTTTCGGGTACCGCTCAGTTTCGCGCGACACGCCGCTGCGGCGTACCGTCGTCGCGAGTTGCTTTCCACCGCTGTTGGCGCTATGGCATTCACGGCACGACCGAAAAGCCCACGTGAACACCCGGTTGCTTGGCGCGTCGCACGAGTTCGCGGAGCGGGTCAATCTACGTATCGAATGCCACCGCGTCGAGTCGCACCGCAACTTACGCAAGACGCTCCGGACCTTCGACATCGGCATGCAGCCGATGGTCTCAAAGGTTCACGTGATGGTGCTTTTAACTGGCGACACGTGGTTGGGGGAAGGCGCCAAGATTTTTCTATCAGGAACGCCGGGCGGCAAGACGGATCTGGGCTCCGCCATCGTCCTGGCTGCCCTGATCGACGCCTGCTACCGCATGCTGCTTAAGCGCGAGCCGCTCCAAACCTCGCTCGTCGAGACGGGACTTTTGGGCGCGTCCCCGATTCCGGGCACAATCAATTTTCGGCCTGTTTGCGTGTCCTGGGGCGGGCTTGAGGTTTCGAAGAGGGCTGAGATGCGTCGACTTCTTCTGCGAGCGGGACCTGCGCCGACAAGGTCGCGAGTGAATGAGGTCGCGATGCGGTTATATGCTTGCGCATGGCGTATTCCGCGGCGTCGGGGTCGCCTGACTCGATTGCCTGATTCACGCGGGAATGAACCTCGATGACCTGCTTGCGGATGACGGGCGTATCGAATTCTTCAGCCATTGTCGCCAGCTGCACGCCGTGCGAGATGGAATAGAGCAGTGTCGACAGCAGTTCATTGCCGCTTGCCCTGGCGACCGCGTTGTGCCACTTGAGGTTGGCAAGCGTGAAATCCTGAAAGCTGTTCACACTGCTCACCAGGTCTTCATGCAGCGCCTTCAGCTCCTGGAGTTGTTCCTCGGTACGTCGCTCCGCTGCGAGTCGCGCAAGAAACGGCTCCAGCAGCTCGCGCGTTTCCTGAAGACTCCGGATGGAGATTCGGCGTCCCTGAACGAACCTGAAGATGGCCGATGCCATTGCGTCGTGGCTGGGCAGTGTCACGACACTGCCGCCGGCGCGCCCTGGCTTGGTTTGGATCAATCCCTCCACGGAGAGCATGCGTAGCGCATCGCGCACGACGCTGCGCGTGAGGCCCGATTGCTCCACGAGCTCCCGCTCGGTAGGAAGGGCTTGGCCTTCCGGTATCTCCCGCTTGAGGATGCGGTCCCGCAGTTGGCCCGCCAGCACTTCATGCGCCCGCGGGACCACAACCGGACTCACGGTGAGCGATTTCTTTGTTTCCCGGATATCGCGCTGCATGAGGTTTGATATGACTTTAGTTGACCAAACTCCACTCTAGCACCGAAAGTCAATTCGGTCGATATTTCGATATTTCGGCGGCGACTGCCCGTCATGCGAGTCACAGTCGACTGGTTTCGCGGATGCGGGTTTGTCCTGGGATAGCGCTGCCCGTGACCTCGCCGGGCGGGCGGCACCCGTCGGGCAGGGCAGGCACAGGATGAGAAGGCTTGACTTCATAAAATATCCAACCTATAGTTTGGTCAACCAAAGCAATAGCGACCAATTGGAAGGAGGAGACATGACGGATCAGCTCGAGTCGAGCGACCAGGCCATCGAAGATGGTGTCGCCGCGGTATGCCGGCGGTTTGGCGACGACTACTGGTTGGAGTGCGACCGCTCGGAGCGATTCCCCGAGGAGTTCCATCGCGCAATGGCTGCGGACGGCTGGCTTGGGGTGACCATGCCGGAGGAATACGGTGGCGCGGGGCTGGGGGTGAGGGAGGCGGCAATCGTCATGCACACGGTGGCCCTGCATGGAGCACAGACGGCAGCTTCCGCCATTCACATCAACATGTTCGGGCCACATCCGGTGGTGAAGCATGGCACGGCCGAGCAGAAGGCGCAGTGGTTGCCCCGTCTGGTCCGCGGCGAAGACCAGGTCTGTTTTGGGGTGACCGAGCCGGACGCGGGGCTGGATACCTCAAGCATCAAGACGTTCGCCCGGAAGGTCGAGGGCGGCTACCGCGTTACCGGGCGCAAGATGTGGACCAGTACGGCCCAGGAGGCGAACAAGATCCTCCTGCTCACGCGCACGGCCCCCAAATCGGACGGTGCCAAGCCCACCGACGGCATCACCCTTTTCTATACGGATCTTGACCGCTCCAAGGTTGAGGTGCGTCGTATTCCGAAGCACGGCCGCAATGCCGTCGAATCCAATGCGGTGTTCATCGATGACCTGTTCATCCCTGACGGGCATCGCATTGGCGAGGAAGGCAAGGGCTTCCGCTACCTGCTGGACGGACTGAACCCCGAGCGCATCCTGGTGGCGTCCGAAGCGATCGGCATCGGCGAAGATGCTGTCCGCCGCGCGAGCCAGTACGCGCGCGATCGGGTTGTGTTCGATCGTCCCATCGGCATGAATCAATCGATCCAGCACCCCCTGGCCGAATGCTGGGTGAACCTGCAGGCGGCGCGGTTGATGGCGAACCACGCGGCGGCCCTGTACGACTCGGGCAAGCCCTGCGGAGCCGAGGCCAACAGCGCCAAGCTGCTTGGTGCACGCGCGGGCTACCAGGCGGCCTTGCAGGCAGTCATGACGCACGGTGGCATGGGTTACGCCAAGGAGTACCACGTGGAGCGGTTGCTGCGTGAGGTGCTGATCTCCCGGCTCGCACCGGTATCCGAGCAGATGATCCTGTGTTTCATCGCCGAAAAGGTTCTGGATCTGCCCAGGTCGTACTGACAGGGTCAACACGACTGTAAGGTCATGGCCGGCGGTCCTGTGGTCGCCGGATTCCTGGCCACTGCAAAACCAATCATTGGAGAAGTCAGTGCCTAAGTCACGCAAGGTCATTATCACGTGTGCAGTCACGGGTTCGATACATACCCCAAGCATGTCGCCGCACTTGCCGGTAACGGCAAAGGAAATTGAAGAGGCTGCTGTCGGCGCGGTTGAGGCGGGGGCTGCCATTGTGCACCTGCATGCGCGGGACCCCATTGATGGCCGTCCTTCGCAGGACGTTGCGCTTTTCCGGGAGTTCGTTGGCAACATCAAGCAGCGAACGAACGGCGTCATCAACTTGACGACTGGCGGCGCGCAAACGATGACCGTAGAAGAGCGGCTGCAGCCAGCACTTCAACTGAAGCCGGAACTGGCCTCCCTGAACATGGGATCGATGAACTTTGCGTTGCATCCAATGCTCGCGAAGTACAAGGACTTCAAACACGCGTGGGAACCGCAATATCTCGAATCCACACGTGACTCTGTCTTCCGGAATACATTCAAGGACATTGAATACATCCTGCGATCCTGTGCGGACCATGGAACGCGTTTTGAATTCGAATGCTATGACACGGCACACCTGTACAACCTGGCCCACTTCGTTGACCGGGGGCTGGTGAAGGGACCGCTATTTGTTCAGACGGTGTTCGGCATCCTGGGCGGTATTGGCACCCATGCGGACGATGTCGCCCACATGAAGCGGACAGCAGATCGTCTATTCGGCGATCAATACATCTGGTCAGTACTTGGCGCCGGGCGCCTCCAGATGCCCATTGCTGCGCAGTCCGCAGCGGCAGGTGGCAACGTTCGAGTCGGCCTTGAGGACTCCCTGTGGGACGGCCCGGGCCAACTGGCCGCGAGCAACGCCGCACAGGTGCGCCGGGTTCGCTCGATTCTAGACGGACTGTCGTTGGAAATCGCTACGCCTGACGAAGCACGTGACATGCTGGCGCTCAAAGGTCAAGGCAATGTGGCGTTTTGAAATACAGAACCCCGAGCCGAACACGGAAATGCGCGAGCACCAGTAACCGCAATATCGAGGATCGACATGGCAGGGCCGCTGACTGGATTGACCGTTCTTGAAATAGCTGGCATGGGGCCCGGACCCTTTTGCGCCATGATGCTGGCCGACATGGGTGCCGACGTGCTTCGGATCCAACGTCCATCTCCGGGCGCGAAGAAAGACCGTCCCAACCCGGTCGTGGGCCGTGGGATGCGTACCATCGTCGTGGATCTCAAATCAGGAGCTGGGCGTGATGCCGTGCTACGTCTTGCTGAAAAATCGGATGCGCTGATTGAGGGTTTCCGGCCAGGCGTGATGGAACGATTGGGACTAGGTCCAGATGTTTGCCTGACACGCAACCCGCGTCTGGTCTACGGTCGTATGACAGGTTGGGGCCAGCATGGACCCTTGTCTGATCTTGCCGGTCATGACATCAACTATATCGCGCTGACTGGGGCGTTGGCTGCAATTGGCACGTCAGATAGCGGGCCCATTGTTCCACTCAATCTGTTAGGGGATTTTGGTGGAGGCGGCATGATGCTCGCCTTCGGCATTCTCTGTGCGCTGATCGAAGCCGCAAAGTCCGGCAAGGGTCAAGTCGTCGATGCTGCAATGACAGATGGTGCGGCCGCGCTCATGGCGACTACGTACGGTTACTACGCAGCGGGACGCTGGCAAGTCGAGCGCGGCAGTAATCTGCTCGACGGAGCGGCACACTTTTATACGACCTACCGCTGTGCCGACGACAAATGGGTAGCTGTGGGGGCGATCGAGCCGCAGTTTTACGCGAATCTTCTGAACCAGATCGGGCTGGATCAAACTCAATTTGAGCCGCAGCACGATCAGCGTCGGTGGCCTGAGTGGAAGGCACGCTTGGCACAGATATTCTCGACCAGAAGCCGCGACGAATGGTGTGCCGTGATGGACGGTGCGGATGCATGCTTCTCCCCGGTACTCGACCTCCGGGAGGCACCGCTTCATCCACATAATGTGGCTAGAAATACTTTCATCGACCACGAAGGGGCTCTGCAACCGGCGCCAGCGCCAAGGTTCTCGCGGACCTCGCCTGAGGTTGTGCGCCGACGCGTCGAGTCGGCACAGGAAATTCTCGGTGAGTTTGGATTCAACGATGCGGAAATCGCGGCGTTATCGCTGGCGACCTCCTAGCCCCCGTCAACACATTACCCAGTTAGCCCTTCACGATGACAATGAACCCCTCCGACCAATGTGTCGCATTCGAACTTCGAAACGACGTCTGCTGGATCACAATCAATCGCCCTGAACTTCGCAATGCGATCAATGAGAGCGTGATATCAGGGATATCTTCCGCACTGACTGCGGCAAAAGATGCCCCTGGCGTGCGCGCGGTGGTGCTTACTGGTGCAGGTGACCGTGCGTTTTGCGCTGGCGCCGACCTCCGCCCGAACTCGAATATCTTTGATTTCGACTTCTCCGAGCCACGCACTGATTACGCGGACCTGTTGCGCCAGGCTGTCGGGTTCGACATTCCGCTGATTGCGCGCGTGAACGGGGCATGCATGGCCGGGGGAATGGGGCTACTGTCGATGTGTGACCTGGCGGTGGCGAGTGCCAATGCTCAGTTCGGTCTGCCCGAAGTAAAGGTGGGAATGTTTCCCATGCAGGTCGCGAGCGTTATGCAGCACCTGATTCCCCACCGAAAGTTTGCGGAAATGTGCATTACGGGGGAGGCCATAACCGCGCAAGAGGCTCTTGACTTTGGGCTAGTCAACTATGTCGTCGAGCCGGCAGCCCTAGATGAGAAAGTTGAATGGCTCCTGGCACGGATTACCGACAAATCCCCCACTGCCATCCGACGCGGGAAGAATGCCCTTCGGGCGATCGCGGACATGACGTTCGCGCAATCCATCGCCTTCATGGAGGCGCAGCTCGGCAGCCTGCGCATGACAAAAGATGCGGCGGAAGGCTTGGCGGCGTTTGCGGAAAAGCGCAAGCCGGTGTGGACTGGCAAGTAAGGAAAGGTGCGTATGTCAACATATCAGCTCCCTGCCCGCGTCATCCTGCAAGAGGAGGGGCCACGTGAGGGCTTTCAAAGCGAAGCCCTTATTCCGGTTGACGAGAAACTGCGTCTGATCCATGGTCTGGCCGAAACTGGCCTGGAAGTGATTAACTGCGCTTCCTTTGTGGACGTTCGCAGAGTGCCCCAGATGGCTGACGCAGAAGAAGTGGCCGCGCGCATCTGCCGGCGCGATGGCGTACGGTACACGGGTATTTGGCTCAACGGAAAAGGTTTCGAGCGCGCGATGAACTCGGGCCTGGACTTGATCCCCAATGTATTCACCAGTGTCTCCGATACGTTCGCTCGCAATAACACTGGACGAAATAAAGCGGAGCTCCTGCAAGTCCAATCGGGGCTAATCGAGCACTACAAGCAGGCCGGCATGCGGCTCGGCGCAGCCCACATTTTCACAGCGTTTGGTTGCCCGTACGAAGGAAAATTCAACGCGGATCAGTGCCTCGACGCTGTGGATTCGTTGCTAAGAGCATGCGAAGAACATGCCGAAACCCCGAGCGTCGTCTATCTTTGCGATACCGTTGGCGCTGCCAACCCATTGAGCATCAAGAAGACGGTCAATCTCGTTCGCGACCGCTGGCCCACAATGGAGTTTGCCCTGCATCTTCACGATACACGTGGCATGGGCTTAAGCAATGTGCTGGCAGGTCTGGAATGCGGAATCCAGCGCTTCGACACTTCTGTTGCTGGCCTGGGCGGCTGCCCGTTTGCTGGAAACAAAGCTGCAGCCGGCAACGTTTGCACGGAAGACGTTGCATTGATGTGTGAAGAAATGGGCATCAGCACTGGGTTGGACCTCGACCTGCTCGCACAAGTTGCCCGCATGGCCGAAGAAATCGTTGGCCATCCGCTTCCAGGCAAGTTCATGAAGGCAGGCCGAATTCCATCAAGCTCGATTCATGCAGCTAGCTGAGGATCTTAGCAACTGAAGCTGCATCACATATACAGGGTCAAAAATAGACTCGGCATCAAACGGAGACAGAGCATGAACAAATCTACTTCACCCTTGTCACGGGCACGGGACTGCACTCGAATTGACGAAAGTACATCGCGGTTCAGCTCCGACGGCTTCCGGATCACGCAGATTTCAAGTCTTCTCTCCTCATACGTGGGGAGGCTAGCCTTTGTTGCAGCAGAGGCGCACGGCTCTTGCGTCGTTGGCATCAACCGATTTCGGAGTATATCCCTAGTTGGACGAAATCCCAATCCGCTTTGCCGCGGATCGTATGGCAGGTTGCGTAGTCACGAATTGGGCTTGCCGGTGTCCGAAAATTGCTGGATGACTCCCGAAAGAAGTTCGTCCGCGGCCCTCTTCATCTGGTCAATGGGAAGCTCAGCACCGTAAATCAGCAATCTATTTGAGTCCCTGTCGAAACTTGTGCGCGGGCATGGCATTTCGCACGCACACTGAAGAATCCTCCATGGCCTTGCTCGACTGGCTATATGCGGGCGACCGTCCCAGGAACCATCTAAACGGAAAAGATCTTGAAAACTATTGTTGAAACCCTCGCTGAATTTACATTTGAGACTGACCTTGAGGATCTTCCTGTAGAAGTGCTGGAGGAGTCCAAGAGACTGATGGTGGACTCGGTCGGTTGCGCGCTGGGCGGGTTGAGCCATCCCAAAGGTCAGATTGGTGTGAAGTTTGCGAAATTGCAAGGACCTGGCGCATCAGGAGAGCAGGCTACCCTCATCGGCACTGGCGATCGCGTGTCGGCGATCTCCGCGGCGTTCGCAAACGGCGAACTCATTAACGCCCTGGACTTCGACGCGATCTTGCCGCCGGGGCATGTCAGCCCATATGTGATTCCGTGTGCTCTGGCTGCTGCAGAGGCGGCAGGAGCAGGCGGCGATAAGCTTCTCAGTGCGGTCGCCATTTCCCATGAGATTTCCAATCGCATTGGGAAGGCCCTGGACTATCTGCGAGACATGAAAGATGGAAAGCCAAATCCTCCGCCGGTATTCGGGTATTCGTCCACGATCTTTGGTGCGGCAGCTGCGATTGGAAAGACCAAAGGACACTCCCTTCAAACACTAATCGGCGATCTTGCCATCGCGGGAAGCATGTCTCCAGTCAATACTCAATGGTCGTGGTCGGTTCACACGCCCACGGCGACCGTGAAGTACGGATTGGCTGGGGCATTGGCCCAGGCAGCGATGGCGGCGGCATATCTGTCAGAGCTGGGGCATACCGGCGACATACAGGTGCTCGACGACGGCGAGCATGGCTACCGGCGTCTCATTGGAAGCCACCGATGGGCCCCCGAGAATATTACGCCCGATATCGGCCAAAAGTGGTTCTTCCCGAACGAACAGTCATACAAGCCTTACCCGCATTGCCGCATCCTGCATGCACCGCTGGACGTCCTGATCGGCATGGTTGAAGCCAACGACATTCAGCCATCGGAGATTGAGTCCATTACCGCGTGGGTTGAGGGTTGGGTGCTCAAGCCGCTATGGACCAACCGCGACATCACACATGTCACGCAGGCGCAGTTCAGCATGGCTCATGGCTTGGCGCTCGGAGCTCACCGTATCCCTCCTGGCAAGGAGTGGCAGGATCCGGAAGTCGTTTACCGGCCTTCCATCCTCGCGCTCATGGAAAAGGTTCACTACGAGGTGAATCCTGACTATGCGGATCGCCTTATCGCCGACCCAGCAAGCCGACCGGCTCGTATTGAGATCAAAGCTCGAGGAAAGACCTTCGTCGGAGAAGCGTTGTATCCGAAGGGCAGTCTCTCGCCGGACCCCGCTTCCAAAATGACGAATGACGAGATCTCGATGAAGTTTCGTCGAAATGCCGCAGGTGTTTTGCCGTCTGATCGCATCGAACAGGCGTTAGAGCAATTATGGAATCTTGAACACGTCGAGGATGTTCGTGAACTGATGAAGCTGCTTCATGTCCGCCACGAGACGAGCGGCACGAACAATTAACCGACGATGCTACCCTTCGCGAAGGAAAATGCCATGACAAGTAATTTCATCACGTTTGAACAGCTCGAGTATAAGGTGGTCGATTCCGCTGCGTACATTCGGCTGAACCGTCCAGATGTGTTGAACTCGTTCACCACAAAGCTCTACGGCGAAGTAAAAAATGCCGTGCGCCTGGCAAACTCGGATCCGGGTGTTGACATCATTGTTATCACCGGAACGGGGCGCGCCTTCGCAACGGGCGGGGACCTTGACGAGGTGCTTTCAAGGATGGAGGACGAAAACCCTCTCGCCTTGTATGCGTATGACGACAACATGCCGTTTGACGCCGTCAAATACTCGAGCAAGACAACCATCGCGGCAGTCAATGGCATTTGCGTTGCGGGTGGACTGGCAATTGCGTCGGCCTGTGATATTCAGATTGCTGTGCGCAGCGCCGTATTCGGCGCGCCGGAAGCCCGAATTGGGCTGGCTAGCTCCATGATGCCCAGCTTGCTTATGAGCAAGATCAGTCTCTCCAAGCTGAAATACCTCCTTTACACGGCAAAGTCGATCTCTTCCACAGAGGCAGAACGCATCGGTCTGATCACGGAAGTCGTCGAAGACGATGCCCTCGAAGCCAGAGTTCTCGAGATGATCCAGGAGATTCGTCGAACATCACCTACCGCGCGAAGCCTCTACGCGGAATACATCAACCGACTGTTGCCAACGGCACCAAATGCCGACTTGCAACGCGGCTTTCGATCTGAAGAGTGTCAAGAAGGACTGCGCGCGTTCAAGGAGAAGCGCAAACCGGGATATGAGCGTTAAAGGAAATAACCATGAAGACCATTCCGCTTCACGAAAGGACCTTGGCCCGATTGCTGCGTGAGCAAGCCTGCGTTTATGGAGACAAGCCATTCCTGATGTATTACGGACGTTCGTTTTCGTACGCTGAAGCCTATGAATTGAGCCGCCGTATTGCCAGTGGCTTGTTGGCTTCGGGCATTCAGCCGAAACAGCATGTGGCCGTCATGATGGAGAACAGGCCAGAGACAGTCTGGTTGAACTTCGCCTTGGCATTGATTGGCGCTGTGACGGTTCCGATCAATAATGCCTCTCGCGGGGATCTGCTCGCATACTACGCGCGGCAATCAGACGCCGTTGCGCTCGTGATTGACGAGTCGTTTGTTGAGCGATTCGCTGTGGTGGAATCCGAATGCCCCCTGCTGAAGCGCCTTATTGTCTTTCCTGATGAGACGGACTCCGGAATCTGTGACCATTCGTTCGCACATGCCCAGGTTCTTGCGTGGGACGAAATTGCAGATGCCCCCGGACTGTCGGACGACGCTCCCGGCCCGGAGTATAGCGATACCCTCCAGATTCTTTACAGCTCGGGTACTACAGGCGTCTCGAAGGGCAGCATGATCGCCAATGCGACCGCGATCAGGGCCGCTCAGAAGCACGTTGAGGTCTACGGGTACACGAGCGAAGACATCATGTACACGTGCCTGCCGATGTTCCATGGGAATGCGTTGAATTGCACTGTATTGCCCGCACTTCTTGCTGGTGCGACGGTCGCACTGTCACGACGTTTCTCGACAAGCCAGTTTTGGCGAGAAATCAATGAGTGCAAGGCGACCAGAACATCGTTGCTGAGTGCAATGATCAACTTCTTATGGCTCAAGGAACCATCCCAAGAAGAGCGAAGCCACTCTCTCAAGACGGCTCTCGTGGTACCCGCGCCGGAATTTGCCCCGGAGTTCGAGCAGCGCTTCGACGTGAAAATTACGTCGCTCTATGCGTTGGGAGATTTCGGGTACGCGACGATGTTTGGACCTGATGATCCCCGCGAGAAAATTCGCTCGGCCGGTCGACCTTTGCCGGAGGTCTCGCTAGCGATCCTGGATGACGATGACCAACCCGTGGCACCGGGGCAGGTGGGACAGATCTGCCTGAGAACCAACGAGGCGTGGTTCGCCCGGCAAGGCTATTACAAGATGCCAGAAGTCTGGGTCTCCTCGCTCCGCAACTACTGGCTGCACACTGGCGATATGGGTAGGCTCGATGAGGAGGGGTACCTGTACTTTGCGGGACGCAACAAGGAACTCATCCGCAGACGCGGCGAAAACATCTCCGCTCTTCAAGTGGAAGAGGTTATCAGGCGTCACCAATGTGTCGCAGATGTCGCTGTGTTCGCGGTGCGGGCAGAGTTCCTTGAAGATGAGGTGATGGCCAGTGTTGTGTGCAGGGAAGGAAGCAACATCGACCTTGCCGAGTTGATCCAATTCTGCGCCCCACAGATGGCGTACTTCATGGTTCCACGTTTCGTGGAATTGCTACCGCATCTCCCATTGACAGCGACGGGGAAGGTCGAAAAGTACAAGTTGCGAGAATCCGCGGAGACAAGGCTGAGCGAGGTCTGGGACCGAGAGCAGCATGGGATCCGCCTCGAAAAGTAGCAGATGGAGACCCGGCGATGCCGGGGATCAGAATGCAGATAGGACAAATGGGATGAAAAGCAAAGGTCGAACAGTCTTGGAGAACCCGCTCGCAGGTGCCGAAGATTTTCCCTTCGAATCCGTCCTGCGCCCGGGAGACAGAATCTGCTTTGGTCAGGCATGTTCCGAGCCAACGGGACTGGTGCGTGAACTGCTCAGGCAAGGCGAGCGCTTGCACGCAAAGTTTGGACGCCTGAAGCTTTTCATTTGCGGAAGCTATTCTGGCCTGATCAAACCCGAGCACGGTGCCTGGTTTGATTTCGAAGGATATGGCGCGATTGGCGATTCGGCTTTGCTTGAGCGAAGAGGGCTGCTTGATGTGCATCCAGTCCACTATTCTCAATTGCCAGCGCTGATGGAGAGCACGCTACGCCCGGATGTCATGCTGCTACAGCTCAGCGGTCCGGATCTCCAGGGGCGTTACAGCCTCGGAGCGGCGAATGACTTCCAGTCGACGGCCGCGCGCAGCGCGCGCGTTGTCATCGCAGAGCTCACCTCGTTCGCTCCTTTCTCGCCCAGCGCACTTCTGCCAGATGATGTGCGTATAGATCACGTCGTCCGAACGGATCTGCCATTGATTGAAGTCACATCCGCTGCATCCGACGATACTGCGGAGGCGATCGCGTCCCACGTAGCCGGGTTGATCGAAGATGGAGCAACCCTGCAGTTGGGCGTTGGTAGTCTGATGGATGCAATTTGTCGAAGGCTCATCAACCATAAAGATTTGGGGGTGCACGGTGGCATCATGACCGACGGCCTCGCTGAACTGATGATGCGGGGCAATATCACAAACGCACGGAAAGGGTCCCATCCGGGCCGTAGCGTTATCGGGTCGTTGCTGGGCACGCGGCGCCTGTTCGACTTCGCAGACAACAATGACGACATATGCCTCTCTGAGACCGACGTCACGCACTCTCCGGAATCGCTGGGCAGGCAGTATCGTCTTAGCTCCATCAACTCCGCGGTTGAGGTCGATCTGTCCGGACAAGTCAACGCCGAAGTGAGTGGCGGTCGCTACATTGGCGCGGTTGGCGGACAGTTGGATTTTGTTCGTGCAGCGGTACGCTCACCTGGCGGAAAATCCATCATCGCCTTGCCGTCCACCGCGCGCGGCGGCTCGATCAGTCGGATCGTATCAAGCCTGCATGGTCCTGTCACGACACCCCGGTCGGATGTCGAGTATGTCGTAACGGAGTGGGGGGTGGCGTGCCTTCGCGGGCGTTCAATCACCGAAAGGATGCGAGCCATGTTGGCGATTGCCCACCCGAATCATCGGGAGGCTTTATCAGCGGCGGTACACGTGGCAGGGAAATCCATCACGCGCAGCACGAGTCCCACGCCACACCAAGCCGGAGTCGTGGCGCGTATGTGAATCGAAGGCGGACGCCGTTTCAATAGTCATAAAACGTAAACTGAATAATTCAGGAGACTTGTATGAGTGGTTATGGAGCGTCGCAAACTCGCGACTGGGTCAAGCGAGAATCTTCATGGAGAAATAGGGGCGCGAAACCCCGATCGGGAACATTTGATCTCATTGGATTGCTTTAAACAAAGCCGATACCGGGACGATCATGTCAATGTTCATGGATTGCGTACTAGACATGCGTGAATATTCTCTGTTTTAAAGAATCTCGATTTGATATACAGGAGTCCATAGAATGGCAAGGGATTTTCCATCGATCGAACTATCGGTTGCCCATCCAGATTCGATTGGCGAGCAGAGCCCGAACATGCGCAAGGTGGCGATAGCCAGCTTCGTCGGTAGCCTCGTCGAATTCTACGATTTTCATATATACGGCTTTGCAGGAGCCCTTGTATTCGCAAAGGTCTTTTTCCCGGCCCTCGGTGCCGCGGCTGGAACGATGGCAGCACTCGCAACCCTCGGGGTGGCATTTGTGGCTCGCCCTCTCGGAAGCATATTGTTTGGTCATTTGGGAGACCGACTTGGTCGGAAGCGGACTCTGGTAGCAACGCTTCTCACGATGGGGATTTCAACAGCTCTGGTTGGACTAATGCCCTCCGCAAGCCAGATCGGCATTGTCGCTCCAACTCTTCTTATAGTACTCCGAATAATGCAAGGTTTGGCTGCCGGTGGGGAATGGGCAGGGGCGGCGCTTTACGTGGTTGAAAATGCACCAAAAGCTCAGCGTGGTTTTTGGGCGATGTTCGTCTCAGCGGGGGGCGGCGTGGCACTGACCCTGGCTGCGGCCACAATGCTTGTCGCGGGAGCGACGATGACTGATCAGCAGTTCCTGAGCTACGGGTGGCGCATTCCGTTTCTCAGTAGCTTTTTGCTCGTTGGAGTTGGGCTTTACATTCGAATGAATATGGAAGAATCGACCGTATTCAAGTCGGAGTCGACCCGCCGAGGCGTATCGAAATCCCCGCTGCTCGAGACCATCGCGTGCCAGCCGCGCACGGTTCTACTTGCTGGTGGGGCGATGATCATTCCCGCGAGCTTCGCCTTCCTGGGAGCGTCGTTCCTGACCGGATATGGGGCATCCGAACTGCACCTCGCACGCACTCAAGTCCTCACGATGATTACGATCAGCGGAGCAATGTTGACACTCGGGGTGTGTCTTTCGGGATGGTATTCAGACCGGATCGGAAGGCGTTCGACCATCGTTATTGGAGGAATGATGGCGATACCGTGGGCCCTGATCCTCTTTCCTGTCTTGAACACGAGGTCCGTTCTGGCGTTTGCTCTGAGCACATGCGTGACGATGTTCATCTCAGGTTGGTCACTCGGTCCGATGAGTGCCTTCTTGTCAGAAATGTTTCCGACACGTTATCGCTATACAGCGGCAGGCTTGAGCTACAACCTTGCACAGATCATCGGGGCAGCTGGGACGCCCATAGTTGCGGCGTGGGTGACATCCCGCTTTGGCGGGACTGCCTTCGGTGTCTTTCTTGCAATACAGTCTTTACTTAGCCTCCTTTGCGTGCTTGGTTTGGCCGAGACAAAGACAAACGAACTCTGACGTTATTGTCCATTGGACCCAGCTTCCACTCAGGGCAGAAGTGGTCGAAGCGTTCAACGATCTGCGTTAGTGAGTTTCCGGTTGATTCGCCGATGGCGTACGGCCGCGAATGAAGGCGCATCTCAGCGGCGAGAATCGGTAACGTGCGACTGTAGATGGAGTCGAACTTGCCGGGTGAACGTCGCTGCGCAATATCCCACCTGAAATGAACTGAGGAGGTCATCAATGAGCAGTTTCTGGAATTTCGTCGCGCGCGGTATGCATGGTACGCGACTCACCGTGGTAGAAGAGGGCTCGCACGGTACACCGGCGCAAGCCGGCACCTTGACCGTTGCGCTGACGGGGCAATCAATGATCCGAGGCGATACACGCCTCGATGCGCCGGAGGCAGCATCGGTGATCAGGTCTTTAATCAAAGGCGACGTAGCTTTCACGAACTTCGAGGCCGCAGTCTACGATCCCAAGAAAGGGGGGACAGCCCGCGACGGGCGATTTGCGTCGCCGCCCGGGGCGATGGAGGCGTTGAAGTCATTTGGCTTCAATCTACTGTCGCTCGCCAACAATCATTCTTTTGACGTTAAAGCACCCGGCATCGTCAACACGCTCGAAACTGCGGAGGGCCTGGAAATGGCCCACGCCGGCATAGGGCGCGACCTTGCGGCAGCCAACAAGGCAATCCACATCGAGACGCCAAAAGGCAAGGTGGCCTTCATCTCGTTCGCTTCGGGCCAGATTGGTGCTGCTCGCGCCACAGAATCCCAGCCTGGCGTTAGTGAGTTGAGAATCACAGAGGCGACTCCCAATGCAGAGGATATGCAGCGCATCCTGCAGAGCGTTCGTGAAGCGAAGGAAAGCGCGGATATCGTCATTGTCTCTCACCACAACCATTACTATCCGGATGTCGAGCGCCCCGCTGACTTCATGCAGTTTCTGCTTTCTGAATTGCCCGGCCGCCTTGCACCGGCGCCTTGGTTGGAGCCATGGGCTCGCCAGCTAGTCGATGCAGGCGCAGACGTCGTGGCCATGCATGGCCCCCCGTTTCTGCACGGCATGGAAGTGTACAGGGGTAAGCCGATTTTTTACAGTCTCGGCAATTTCATTTTCCAGGTGCCTCCGGAGTCGGTTCACCTGGAAGAGCCGATCATGTGGGAAAGCTTGGTGGCCTATGTCGACTTCGAAGGCAGTACGCTGAAGGCAATCCGTTTCCAACCGGTCGCGATGAATAAGATCGGCAGAGGTCTGCCCAATCCGCACGATCAGTTTGACGTTAACGAGTACCATCGCACACGCGGTCTTCCCAGGCCCGCTAAAGGGAACCAAGCTCGCTTTCTCCTCGAGCGCTTCGCACAGTTCTCCAAGGTCTTCGGCACAGAGCTTGTAATCAGGGATGATGGTACGGCTGAACTTAAACTTGACGTTCCTGTCATGTAATACCTATCCCTGCAGAACTCCTTGGAGATGCCAGGCAGCGTAAGTTGAACTGTGATCTGCTGGGAAAGCGCGTTTTGGCGACCGGAGCATCGTGCAGGCACGGTGCTCACCTCGCCTCCCTGTTCGCGGCCTGCAAGGCCGAAGTCACTCTGGTTGGGCGACGAATCGGTATCCTCGAAGGAATTGCAGAGCGGTGCGCGCCGACGGAGGTGTTGCGCCTTGTGGGCATGTCGACGTCAATGATGCCGTGTCTCGAAAGGCGATGGCAGACGCGATCGGCGAATTCGATGGCCCGGCCGGCAGTGCGGGCACCCTGACCGACAAGTCCGCCGTGGGATAACCCACGTCGAAGTGAGACGCCGCCATCGAAACTACTTTGAAGGCGATGTTCTGGTTGCGGGTTGTCTTTTTCATCCTCCCGTCCGCGCTCTGCGGTGTCGATGCGTGAAAGCATACGCCCGCATTCTTGTTGAGGTTTAAGCTTATGACTGAACGCACTGACGACGTCCACGCGCGAGCAACGCTGCGATACCCTTACGCCAAACCGCCCGCGCCGGGCTCGACCATCGAGGTCGCGCCGGGCGTGCGTTGGCTGCGCATGCCACTGCCCTACCGGCTCGATCACATCAATGTGTGGCTCCTCGATGAAGCCGATGGCTGCGCCGTCGTTGATACGGGCACGCGCACGGATGAGGCGACGACCGTGTGGCGCGCAGTGTGCGCGCAGAGCAGCGAGGGGAGGAATCCGAACCGCGTTACGCGCGTGTTCGTCACGCACATGCATTCGGATCATGTCGGCATGGCCGGCTGGCTCACTCGCATATTCGACTGCCGCCTCTGGATGACGCGTGCCGAGTACTTCAATTGCCGCGTGGCCACTTCCGATACGGGTCGCGAAGCACCCGCCGACGCGCTCGAGTTCTATCGTCGCGCTGGCTGGAGCGACGCGGCCATCGATGTTTACCGCGCGCGCTTTGGCCGCTTCGGGCAACTAATCCATCCGCTACCGGACAGCTTCCGGCGCGTGCAGGATGGCGAAGTGGTGCGCATCGGTGCGCACCACTGGCGCGTGATCGTCGGCATGGGGCATTCACCGGAGCACGCTTGCCTCTACTGTCCCGCACTGAAGCTCTTCATTTCAGGCGACCAGGTGCTACCGCGCATTTCGTCGAATGTCTCGGTTTACCCGATCGAACCCGACGCCAACCCGATGGCGCATTGGTACGACTCGCTTGACAAGCTGCAGCGCGAAGTTCCCGACGACGTGCTCGTGCTTCCGTCGCATAACGAATGCTTTTACGGGCTGCACGCACGCATCGAGCGGTTGCGCGAGGGTCAGAACAAGAGCTTCGAGCGCCTGCGCGTGACGCTTTCCGAACCGCGTCGAGCGGTGGACGTGTTCAGTACTCTGTTCGCGCGGCCCATCGGGGAGGACGATCTCGGGCAGATGAGTCTCGCCACCGGCGAAAGCCTCGCGTGTCTCAACTACCTCATGTCTCGAGGCGAAGTCCAACGTGAACTGCGCGGCGACGGTTTCTTTTGGTATTCGCGCTGTTGCTCTCCCTAAGTAGGCTTCAGTCGAATCATCGATTTCTGTCTGGCTTTCAGCGGGCATGCGACGGCCGTGGCGTAGGCGGAGCGGTCGCAATTGCACATTGGCAAGGGTTAGTCGTCACTATCGATCTCCCGCACCCCGCTGGACATATTGGCCTTTTTAGCGCGCGACGACGAGACAGTCGAGGCGAATTCACGCGCGCGGGCACCTGTCGGGCGAGCATTTCAACGTGGTCGACACGCTGATTCAGGCCTGGGCCGGGCTCAAGATCTACGACTAGCGGCGATTAGGCAATGCCGTCGAGCGTGACAGGCGGATTCACAGCGAGAACGCCTTGTGCAGATTCATCTCCCGAAAATTTCGGGACTGTCCGGCTGAAGTTCACGCGACAGGCTAGCCACCCACCTTCATCCTTTTTGTCAGATCACATGGACATACTTTGAGGGAAACTCGACGCCGTAGCGCATACGCGCGCCCATCTTGTCACGCCCAAACTGCCCGATGAAGTAGCCGCGATAAAGGGGCCCGATCTATCGTGCCGGCGACTGCAGTTTTCCCTCGTTGATGCCGTGGCCCTCATCGTCCGGCGTCAGAAGCACGACAGCAAAGCCCGGATGGCAGTTGGCCTCGAACCTCACGATGACCGTACGGCCGTGATTCGGCTGCTCTTGCGGGATGGCGGACTCGAAGTAATCCAACGCCTAAAGAAAGTAACGAACTCACACGCCTCGCCGTCTTGTCCGCGGACAACGAGGAGGCGTTGGGATCGTGTCGCGGCCCTATGCGCCTAGCCTCGTCTTCTTGCTGGGCCTCGGGCGGATTGCTCGAGTCGAGTGGACACCGGCAAGACGGAGAGAGTGAACTCGGGTGTAAACACACTTGACTTGGGAAATTATCCAACCTATATTTTGGTCAACCAAAGTTAATGGCGACCAATTGGCATGCGGAGGGGGCATGCAGCGGAACTCGAATCGGGCGACGACTCAATTGGGGACAGAGTAACTGACGTATGTAAGCGATCTAGTGACAACTACAAGTTGGAATGCGATGACTTGGAGGGATTCCCAGAGAGGTTTCGTCTCGCATTGGCCGCTGATGGATGGCCTGGCGTAAAAATACGTGAGGAACGCGGCGGAGCGGAAGGAAGGTGTCGCGATCGGCAGCGTTGATCAATTTATGGACAGTGTTTCGGAACTCACAATTAAAGCGCGAGAGGAGGATCTCTAGTTATTTCGTAGGAGTACAAAGTAGCTGTCTTCAGCTCGTGATGTCCACCAGGTTCGAAGAGAATGACTCGGCCGTAGACAGTGTTATACAAATTATTAATAAATGTAACGGAGACTTTTTGTCATGAAGAAGCAGATCGCTTTGCTTTCAACGGTAGGACTCATCGCAGGTGTGGCGCACGCGCAGAGCAGTATTACGCTGTACGGGATTTTGGATGTGGGGGTGAACTACGTCAGCAACGATAATGGTCACCCGAACTACACCGTGTCCACCGTATTACAGGGCGACCGTTGGGGGTTTAAAGGTAACGAAGACCTTGGCGGCGGCCTCTCGGCAATATTTCAGTTGGAGAATGGCTTTTCCATTGCTAACGGGGGCCTGGCTCAGGGACGTATGTTTGCCCGCCAATCTTGGGTCGGAATAAATAGCACCCGGTTTGGATCGTTGACGATGGGTCGGCAATACGACGCGATTGTGGATTACATCGTGCCGCTTCCCTCAAGTAACTGGTACATCGGCGTCGCGCATCCATTTGACAACGATAATCTCATCAGCAGTTGGCGTCTGAACAACACGATCAAATACGCGAGCCCCAATATTGGCGGTCTGACGTTTGGTGGTCTGTACGCATTCAGCAACACAGCAAGTACTGACAGCGGTTCGGGATTCGCAACCAATCGGGCGTGGAGTCTGGGCGGAAATTACCAAGCCGGCAGTTGGGGAGTAGGTGCTGCCTACACTCAGCTCAGTTCGCCAAATTCGACTACCACCGGTGCCGTTTCGGGAGATTATATCGATTTGTCGACCAAATCGGCGCTGGGCGTAAATGGATTAACGTCCCCAGTGCTAAAGCAAGACATTCTGGCCGCAGGTACTTACTATACCTTCGGGTCGGTGAAAATGGCTTTCGTATACACAAATACGAAATTTGATACAGCCGGCGACACCCTGAAGTTCTCCAATTACGATCTCAACGTGGGGTACTATATCCGACCTAATCTTTTGCTTGCAGGAAGCTACGTCTTTACAGATGGGAAACTTGATTCGACGGGCGCTCAGCCGAAGTACCATCAGATTTCCGCACTCATCGATTATTTCCTATCGAAACGGACAGACGTCTATTTGCTTGAGGTATATCAAAGAGCCGCAGGAGACGCCACAGTCGCAAGCATTGCGCCGGACGCGTACGGTCAAGGCGGTAGTGCAGCACCCGATGCATCGACCAGCAAAAGCCAGCTGCTTGTCCGCGTAGGACTAAGACACAAATTCTAAGTGGACCGTGGCTCCACGCTCAAATTTATCCTCGGGACTGGCGTCTGTCGTGAGGGCGTTTCCCAAGAGGGCGAATCCCGCTTCGCCGAGCGGTGCTACTCATGATTTGAGCTCTGAGGCATCTGTACTTGTATCAAACGGAGGAGACAATGAGGAAAAAGGCAACTTCACTGAGAACACTAGCGGCGGGATCAATTGGAAATTTCATTGAAATTTACGATTTCGCTGTCTTTGGGTTTTCAGTACCAATTATCGCGCAGCATTTTTTTCCGGGAACTGATAAGACCGCGGCGCTGCTGAGTGTGTTCGCTGTCTACGCGGTTGCTTTTTTTGCAAGGCCCGTCGGCGGAGTAATCTTTGGTTACCTGGCGGATATTGTTGGGCGCACCAAGGTGCTTGCCTGGACCGTGTGGTTGATGGCGGCGGGTACGGCATTTATCGGGTTGTTGCCGACTTACTCAAGTCTTGGTGTCGCTGCCCCAATTCTGCTAGTCATGTTTCGTTTCGCACAAGGAATGGCGCTGGGTGGTGAAACATCGGGCGCTGCCTCTTATATTATTGAATCTGCCTCGGAAGCTAAGCGAGGCCGTTGGGTAGGCGCTTCCTATGCGTTTGGCTACATCGCCAATGCCTGCGTCGGGATTCTTTTCATGCTGCAAGATGTTGTAGGGAAAGTTGCATACACGGATTGGGTGTGGCGGGCTCCGTTCGTTATCGGAGGCCTTCTCGGTATTGTTGGGTTCTGGTTGCGGCTCGGCCTGGAAGAACCCGATGAATTCAAAGAGGTTGCTAGTGAGACGGCCGCTAGAAATCCGATGTTGATCGCAGCGCGTTCAGGTACGAAGGGCATGGTTCACGTCCTGTTGCTGATGCCCGTTCTTGCAGTGAGTGCCTATCTCTTGCTGGGTTTCATGTTCACGTTCCTTGTGACACAGGTAAAGATGCCTCACACCATGGCATTGCTTACAAACGCGGCTGGCATCGCAGCCATTGCGATTACCCTTCCGCTGGCAGGCTCGCTAAGTGATCGCTTTGGGCGGAAGAAAATTGTGTCGCTCGGGGCCGTATGGATTGCGCTTTCCGCGTTTCCAGCGCTCTGGCTCGCAAGCTCCGGTACCGTCGAAGGCGCATTGATCGGACAGGTGGTTTTTGGGATCGGGGTCGGAATTTACGGAGCAGCTTCAATGACAGCGATGCTCGAAGTCTTCCCGACGGCCTATCGGGCGACGGGTCATGCGATCTCTTATCAATTTTCGGTCGCAGTTTTTGGAGGGACAACGCCTTTCATTGCTACGTGGCTGGTTCATAAGTTCAACTCTCCTCTTGCGCCGGGTGTCTACACGGCGATCGTGGGTGCAGTTGGGTTGCTCGCCATCCAGTTCGTGCCTGAAACTCGGCATCTGAAGCTGCGTACTTCGACCGAAGATTCGAACCACAGCGACATGCCAGACGGTGCGGAGACAGCGAGGTGAGATCACCGCATTCGATAGTCGAACCTCGGATGCGCTTTGACTCGAATTCTATGGTGCACCATGTTGATCAGCAGTCGGCGAAGTGCTTTTGTGGCCTCGGCTGGCAGGTCGCTTTCGTCCAGTAATTTGACAAATTGAAGGAGTGTGCAATGACCGATTCACAAGATCCGGTAAGGAACGCGGCTAGGGCGAAGTTGGGTGAGATCGCGCCGAAACTGGCCGAATTGACCGACGAGGTGCTGTTTGGGGATATCTGGGAGAGGCCTGGGCTTTCAAAACGAGATCGCAGCCTCATCACGTGCGCAGCACTGGTGGCCTTGGGGGGCACTGAGCAGATGACGACGCATTTCCCGCGGGCGCTGCGTAACGGCGTCACGAAGGAGGAACTGATTGAAATGATCACTCATATGGCGTTCTATTCTGGCTGGCCGAGCGCGATCACGGCGGCTATGCGAGCGCGGGAGATTCTCGCTGATAAGTGAGCCGGTTGAATAATTAGGTTCGCAATTCATCGTGCTCGGGGAGCGGCACGTGCCGCGCTTTTGGACGCATTTGATACATAGTCGCATTCCGGCGACAAGGCGGTCCGCATCAGTTTAGGGTGGGCAGAGGTAGCCACCGGGGTGAGCGATCGGTTCGTGCAGGGTCGCTGCGGGCCGCCCAACTACAGGAGCTTTAAATGAACGTGGGATACGTGGGACTGGGCAGCATGGGAGGAGCGCTTGCTCGCCGGCTTCTCTTGACTCATCCGTTGGTCGTCTATGATCGTAGTCCTGACGCTGTCCGCAATCTGGTCAGCCTGGGTGCAGTCGCGTGTGAAAGTCCTGGTGAAGTCGCGGCGCGTTGTGATGTGGTCTTCCTTTGCCTTCCGACTTCCGCCCATGTCCGAGAGGTACTATTTGGACCCGACGGGATCGTGCAAGGCGCGGGTCGTAACACGGTGGTTGTAGATCAAACAACCGGTGACCCTGGTGAGACGAGAAGGATGGGGGCAGAACTGGCGAACCGCGGTATCACTCTCATCGACGCACCCGTAACCGGCGGTATTAAGGGGGCGGAGGCAGGGACAATTTCCATCATGGTTGGAGCGGCGACGGAGGTATTCGAAGCGTATCTACCGATATTGCACGCCATCAGCACTAACGTATTCCATGCCGGTGGTCTCGGCGCCGGCCACGTCATCAAACTTGTTAACAACCTGCTTTCGGGTAGCCAGCGCCTCTTGACCATGGAAGCGGTCGCGTTGGCCGCAAAGAACGGTATCGACCCCGAGGCTGCGTGCAAGATCCTTATGTCAGGTGGCGCCAACAACGCCTTCCTGGAAAAATTCATGGCCCCGCATGTTATCAAAGGAAACGTGAGCCCGGGATTTACCCTCGGCCTCATGCACAAGGATGTGCGGTTGGCGTGCCAAATGGCGAGTGAATCCGGAATGCCAATGTTTTTCGGCAGTTCCGCGCGCGAGTTTTACCAGATGTGCATTAATGAGCTGGGTGCCAATGCTCAGGTGCATGCCGCCGCCTTGGTGTTCGATCGTATCGCCGGTACTCACGTCGTCCCCGTACAAGCATCAAACTGACAACGGAATAGTGAACTTTCCACGAGATTAAAAAATGCAAACTGATATGGAGAAGGTAGCGGGTGACATGGCAGATGAAGGTTCGGAGAAGACCTTCGTGCTGGTTCATGGCGCATACCACGGCGCGTGGTGCTGGAAGAGTGTCGCGAAACGACTGCGCTCGCTGAACCATAATGTGTACACGCCGACCTTGACTGGACTCGGCGAAAGATCGCATCTGCTTGGTGCGAACCCTTCTCTAGATACGTTTATCGAAGATGTAGCACAGGTCTTGCGCTACGAGGATCTACATGACGTCGTATTGGTCGGTCACAGTTTCGCTGGTTCCGTAATCTCCGCGTTGGCCGATCGAATGCCGGAGCGGATAAGTCACCTCGTCTATCTCGACGCCCAAGTTCTTCAATCTGGTCAGGCACCAGTGGACACGGCCGTACCTGAAATCATTGAGATCTATAAACAGCGAGCTCAGGCTAGTGGCGGAGTCAGCATTCCCCCCGGGTCGCCGGAATCGTTTGGCGTCACTGATCCCAAGATGGCCGAATGGGTCAAGACGAAGGTCACTCCGCACCCGTATCGAACCTATTTCGACAAATTGCTCCTGAAACATCCGGTTGGCAATGGTCTACCCGCTACCTACATTGCGTGCACACAGCCGCTGCATCGAAATACCGCGCACTCGCGGGAGGTTGCAAAGGGTATGAAGGGCTGGAAATACAAAGAAATCGCGACCGGCCATGACGCAATGATTACGCAGCCGGAAGAGCTAGTGATTTTGTTGCTGGAGGTGGCCGGGTCGTGAAAGTGGAAAGATAATTTTCGATGCTTTGATTGGCATCGCGGGTCGCTACGCAGGCGGAATTGGAGATAGCGACAAAGCGATCTCGTGTTCCCCTACACCTGAGCGTATTGCTTCGCCTGCCTGGACTTTCAGGAAGCAGGGAAATGCTGCACCGGACGTGCCTGTGGCGCGTGGTAGTTGGAGGCACATGGGACCGGACTGCGATCCCGGATGGATGAACAAACGCGAGCCATGTCCGACGGATATGTCGGATGATAGTCCACGCCAACGGCGGAGGTGTAACGGTTGATGCGATCGGTACTGGAATATGTGACAGGTCTCGCGATCGCGGGTCGAGGGGGACCTATGAAAACAAAGGGGCTTTGGATCAGCCTTTGTACTCTCTACCTGTCCGGATGTCTCGCAATTGCTTACCTGAAGGGCGCAGTCAACGGCCTCGCAGCCGGCGTTCACAGTCCACAGTGGGACATCGGCGGCGGACGCCAAACCACGGTGAGAAGCTGAAAGGACATGCTGCGCAAAGAAAGATGCTAAGCCGACGGGTTGGAGAGTTACGGATATCTTCTCCGTCGGAGAACAGGCGCCGTACCCCTAAAAATTTCCAAGGTGTGCAAAGGAATGCCAGCGGCGGAAAGGCACGAATAAGCTGGCGCTGGTGCCCTGACTGGATCGTCGATCCCGCACTCACAGCGCTCGGGTACCGCGATGGAACGGAATGCTCACGCGGGATTTGCTTGGTTAGCCAAAAGGACTCTCCCAATACAAGGGAAAAACATGATAGTCGAACTCGTTGATATCAAGATTAAGGCAAGTGACCAGGAAGGATTTCAGAGGGCGATCTCACATGGGCTGCGCCATATTCTTTCAAACGCGCCCGGTTTTCTGAGCTACGAGATCAGTCATTGTATCGAGTCGCCAGAGCGATACGCACTACGTGTGTGTTGGGAATCCGTCGAACACCATACGCTCGGATTTCGGCATTCTCCGGATTACGCCGAGTGGCAAACACTGGTAAGTCCGTTCTTCGCACAACGGCCACTCGTGGAGCATTTCGAGATAATCGCAAGTTGCTAGTGGCAATAGGCGCATTGTCTGCTGCGCCTATTGCCACCGCCCGGCGAGCGGTGCCAACGGTCACTCACTCTACCCACTCGGCGCATTGTTTTATTCACGGTCACCACTGACGTCCCGCGAACGGGAACGACTTTCCACCTGTGCAGTTGTTTTAAGTATGTGGCGATAGCCGTCGCAGATAGTGGTCGGCGCCAGTCCGCTTTAGATTTGAACGCCTAAATCAGCCTTTGAAGCCATGCCAGAGTCTCCGGTCACGCCAGAAATTCAGAAGGAAGAGCAGAATGAACGACGGTTGACTATCACGTTGTGGTGTAAGCGTGGCACCAGCGACGTCTTGACTGGAGATCGTGATCTTCAGACTGCAGTGCGGAGCTGATCGGCGACGCCCCACGGTGTGAGTTCGTCGATGCGGTTGATCGCGTGGTCGGCGATGTGTGCGAGCACGTAGCGCAGATAGGCCTCAGGATCGACGCCATTGAGTTTTGCTGTGCCAACGAGGCTGTATATTGCGGCGGCACGTTCGCCGCCGGAGTCTGCTCCAGCGAACAGATAGTTACGTCGACCGATGGCCACCCCGCGTAGTGCGCGCTCGACTGGCAGATTGTCGATTTCGAGCTGGCCGTCTTCGCAATAGCGTGTGAGTGCTTTCCACCGGTTCAGCGCATAGAGGATCGCCTGACTCGTGTCCGATTTGCGCGAGAGCGTTTCCAGTGTCGCAGTGAGCCACGCGTGGAATCGATCGAGCAGCGGCCGCGCATGCTCCTGGCGATGCGCACGGCGCTCGTCGGGCGGTTTGCCCCTGATGGTGTCCTCAATCCGGTATAGCGCGCCGATACGCTCAAGCGCTTCGGTGTTCAACGCATTGGGGCGCGCTGCGTGCAATTCATAGAACTGACGTCGGGCGTGCGCCCAGCAAGCCGCCTCCGTGACGCGCCCGGTTTCGTAGATGGCCTGGTAGCCACCGTACGCATCGGCTTGCAGCGTACCGTTGAACGAGTCGAGGTGCTGCTGCGGATGGATGCCCTTGCGATCCGGCGTATAGGCAAACCACACCGCCGGCGGCGTCATGTCGGCCGATGCACGGTCATCGCGCACGTACACCCACAGGCGACCGGTCTTCGTCTTGCCATTGCCCGGTGCAAGCACTGGAACCGGTGTGTCATCGGCGTGCAGTTTCGTCGCCGACATCACATGTCGACGCAGCGCTTCAACGAGCGGCTGCAGCAGCGTCGCCGCGTGACCGACCCACTTCGCAAGCAGCGAGCGATCAAGCTCGACGCCTTCTCGCGCGTACATGACCGACTGCCGGTAAAGCGGCACGTGATCTGCGAACTTCGAGACCAGCACGTGTGCCAGCAGCCCTGGGCCGGCGAGACCGCGTTGGATGGGACGACTCGGCGCAGGCGCCTGAGAGATGTGGTCGCAACACACGCACGCGAACTTCGGGCGCACATGACGGATGACCCGGAAGCTTGCCGGTACGTACTCAAGTTGTTCGGCGACGTCTTCGCCCAGCGGCTTCATCTCGCCTCCGCACTCCGTGCACTTCACGGCAGACTCGGGCAGGTGCGTTTGGATCTCGCGCGGCAGATGTTCGGGCAGTGGCTTTCGCGGTGCCTGTTCCACGGCTGTGCGCGGCGTCTTCGGGATTTCGACCGGCGCCGCGCCTTCGTCCGCCTCAAGCTCCTCGAGGCGCAGTTCGAGCTGCTCGATCTGACAGTCCAGCTTCTCCGACTTGCGGCCGAACTGCATGCGGCGCAGCCTGGCAATGAGCAACTTCAGGTGTTCGACTTCGGCGATGCGTGAAGCCAACGCAGCTTGTTGCGAGTCGACTGTTTCCTGCAGTTTGAGCACTTGTGCGTCGCGCTCGCGCAGCGCCGCTTCCTGGCTGAGCAGCATCGCCTTCAGCGTTTCGACATCGTCGGGAAGTGGGCTCGCGCGCGTCATGCAGGCAGTTTACGCGCCGGCAACGACGTTTACAACGCCGAGGTCGGTCGTGCCGTTCTCGTCGGTTGCCGCCAGTCGATGCCTTCCAGCAGCATCGATAGCTGCGCCGGGCTCAGGCAAATAACGCCACCGTCTGCCTGAGGCCATACGAAGCGCCCCTTCTCGAGTCGCTTCATCAGCAGGCACATGCCATCGCCGCTCCACCACAGTACCTTGAGCAGGTCGCCAAGCCGCACGACATTCAACATACCGATCACAAATCGTTGTGATCGCATACCGCTGGCACCCTGCCTATGGCCAGGAATACAGACTGGTCCGCCGTACAGGGCGTCGTGGGAATCAGATGGTTCATCTCGACGTTCCACAACAGATCTCCCGCGAATTGCCAGCGTGGATGCTCGATGCGTCGGCATGCTCGGCAATGTCACTCGGCGAGCCGCAGGTGAGCGCGGATGCGCTGGCCCTCCTATGCCGCATCCTGTCTGACCGGAAGCGCCACTGCGACGCAGGAGGATCATCGGAACCTCTGTCAACGGAGGGCCATTCCGATGAGACGACCGCAAAGAGAACCCGGCGTACAACTTCCGCTGGAACTGCACCGAGACCCAACGTTCAACGCAGACATTGTGGGGAATCGACGGGAGGAAGTGATCGAAGCGCTCGCGGCACTTCTGCTGGAAGCGCTGGGCAAACCGGCGAACACCAACGACCCAGGAGATCGCGATGAGCCAGAAGATCTCCGCTGAACATCTCTGCCGAGGTGCGGTAGTCTACGTCCGGCAGTCAACCATGAGCCAGGTAGTGGAGCACACGGAGAGCCAGAATCGTCAGTACGCGCTCGCCGAATCTGCACGGGCCATGGGCTTTGCTTCGGTAATAACCATCGACGATGATCTTGGACGTTCAGGGTCCGGCAGTATCGAACGGCCCGGATTCCAGAAGCTGGTCGCGTCAGTGTGTGCAGGATCGGTCGGCGCCGTGTTCTGTCTCGAGGCCTCGCGACTTGCGCGCAACGGCCGCGATTGGCACCATCTCATTGATCTTTGCGCACTGGTCGGCACGGTCGTGGTTGATCACGACGGTATCTATGACCCCAGGCTGGTCAACGACCGGCTCCTGCTGGGACTCAAAGGCACGATGTCGGAGTACGAACTCAGTCTGCTGCGTCAGCGCGGCATTGCCGCCCGTGATTCGAAGGCTCGGCGCGGCGAATTGCGTTTCGCGCTACCTCCGGGCTACTGCTGGAACGAGCTTGGGCAGATCGAGATCGATCCAGACGAACGGGTTGCGGAGGCCATCCGGGTGCTCTTCCGTAAGTTCCGCGAACTCGGCAGCGCACGTCAGGTGCTGCTATGGGCCATACAATCGGACGTCAAGCTGCCCGTCACGCGGCACGGCCCAGCCGGCGTCCGGATCGAATGGAGTCGGCCTGCATATCACACGGTCGTCCAGATCCTGGAACATCCGGTTTATGCTGGGGCGTATGTGTTTGGAAGGACGACCCAACGCACTGCCGTCGTCGACGGACGGGCTCGTAAGACTGAAGGTCACTCCAAGCCGATGAAGGACTGGAGCGTCCTGTTGCGAGACCATCATCCAGGGTATATCACGTGGGATCAGTTCGAGGAGCATCGAAGGATGATCGCCGAGAACACACACATGAAGAAGCGCGCTTCCCGCCGATCTGCTCGTGGCGGACGCGCATTGCTGACTGGCCTGGCGCGATGTGGCCGGTGCGGTCGAATGATGCGAGTCAACTACGGCATGAGAGCCGGCCACGCGCATCGCTATTACTGCCGCGGCGACGAAGCACATGTCGGAGCATTTCGCTGCATCGGAATCGGTGGAGTACGTATCGACAAGGCGGTGGCGGCCGCGATTGTCGAAGTGGTTTCGGAGCATGCGGTGGAAGCGGCCATTCGTGCTGCACAGCAAATATCGCGCGCAGATGACGATGTGCGTCGTGCGTTGGCCTGTGAGCTCGAGGAAGCACGCTACGACGCATCTCTCGCCGCACGCCGGTATGAGGTTGTCGATCCGATGAAGCGGTTGGTTGCACGCGAGCTTGAAGCGCGCTGGAATGCGGCCCTCGAGCGTGTCGCTCACCTCGAAGAGCGCGCAGCGCTTCTGGACCGCGAGGTTGCAAGCCGGCCCGCGATCGACCAGACACAGTTGATGACGCTCGCGCACGATCTCCCGGCGACGTGGAATGCGCCGGGCACCGACATGCGAACAAAGCAGCGGCTGACCCGTATTCTCATTCTGGAGGTCGTGATTGATCTGGACGACGACACGAACGAAGCTGTCGCCACGGTTCATTGGACCGGTGGCCGGCACACGGAGCTGCGCGTCGCACGCGTGAATGTTGGTCGATATCCGTCCAGCCAACACTTCAGTGCTGTTGAGGTCATGCGCAAGCTTGGTGGTCAGTGGCCGGACAGGGAGCTTGCGGTGACCATGAACCGCATGCGATGCAAATCGCCAGACGGCAAGACCTGGACCACGGTTCGTGTTACCGAAATGCGTGAACGGCTGGGCATTGCGCCGTTCGATCCAACGGCGTCGCATGCGGAGACGATGAGCGTGGAAGAGGCCTCACGGCGACTGGGAATCTACGGAAGCTCGATTCACCGCCTGATACGTGAGGGAATACTGCCTGCGACCCAACTCATGCCCTCCGCGCCCTGGCAGGTGCCTGTTGCTGCGCTCGATTCCGAAGCCGTCAGGGAAGGTGTACGGGCCATCAAGGAAAGGCGACCGCCTCACTTCAAGGCCCGACAGGAAGCAGAGAAATCACTCAAGCTGCCTGGTTTCTAACCAAAGGATGCACTATGTCACGAGACTCCCGCGTTTGCCGCGAAATACGAAGACGTGCCCGCAGAACGGATCACGTTCCAGCACGGTCTGCACCTTGGCGGCGAGACTGTTGAATCCGGCCCGCATGTCGGTCACGCCGGCAGCTAGCCACACGCGCGTGCCGACAGGAAGACCGATCACGTCTCAGCCTCTGCCGCGGCACGCAAGGTACGCAGCACAACACGCAGCGTGGCCGCGTCAGGCGTGCCTTCGATACGCACGCGCGCGATGCCGACGCTAATCTCGATCACTCCCGCGACGACCGGCTGGGCGTTGCTCCGCGACTTAACGGGCAGCGCAGCCACGTTCTCAATCGTACGTTCCTCGTGCACCACTTCTACCGGCAACAGTGTCGGCGGCTCATACTGACCCGCCTGATAGGCTCGACGCCATTTGAACAACAGATTCGTATTGAGCCCGTGTTCCAGAGCCAGTCGCGCGACCGAGACACCCGGTTCACATGCCAGCCTGGCGAGTTCCCGTCGAAACTCGATGGGGTGGTTGGGGGTGCCCTTACGCGTCCGTTTCGCTGCTGTCGCTATCTCAGGTGACAAAGTAGTCTCCACCACTCGTTTGGTGGGGCCTACTGTGTCCACTCTGGCGTCATCGGTCTAGACGGTGCTCAAGCAACGCTTACGTTGTGGTTAGTCTCAGCGTCGTTTTTCATGCAGGCACTGGATACGACAATCGTCAACACAGCTTTGCCGGCAATGGCAAGAAGCCTCGGCGAGCCGCCGCTGCATATGCAGTCAGTGATCGTTGCCTATTCGTTAGCGATGGCGTTGACGATTCCGTTGTCGGGCTTCCTGGCCGATAGAATGGGCACCCGTCGCGTCTTCTTCTGGGCAATCATCGTTTTCACAGCAAGCTCCGTCCTTTGTGCCAATGCGCAATCACTCTGGCAACTTGTCCTCTTCCGTGTGCTTCAAGGAGTAGGAGGAGGAATGCTCTCCCCTATTGGTCGTCTGGCACTGCTCAATTCCTTTTCGCGCCAGCGTCTACTGGCCGCTCTGGGCTTCGCGTCCATGCCCGGGTTGGTTGGTCCACTAATTGGACCGACACTCGGCGGGTGGCTCGTCGATGTTGCCTCATGGCATTGGATTTTCTTGATTAACGCGCCCGTGGGAGTTATTGGATGCGTGGTGACGGCCACCCAGATGGCTGACGGACAGATCGCGAAGTCATCTCTTCCATTTGATCTGAAGGGCTACGCGCTCCTTGCATTGAGCATGTTGTTAATCACATTCGCGCTCGATGGATTCTCCGACCTTGGGTTTCGGGGGTTGTCGGTGATCGGCATTCTTGCGTTCGCAGTATCGTGTGTTCTTGCGTACATACCGCACGCGCGCACCGTGCAAAGCCCTTTGTATTCTCTCAAGTTGTTCTCGATCCCCACCTTTAAGGTTGGGTTATCCGGAAACCTTTTTGCTCGTATCGGCTGCGGCGGCATGCCTTATCTGCTTCCTCTTGTGCAGCAGGTGAGTCTAGGATATACCCCGACTCAAGCAGGGTTAATGATGCTTCCGGTCGCAGCCGCGGGGATGGTTTCGAGGAGCGTCGCGATCAAACTGATTCCCAGGTTTGGCTATCGCCGGGTGCTGGTTGGCAACACACTCATGGTCGGTGCTTCCATGTTGATTCTTTCGATCATTTATCCTGGTCAGCCACTATTCGTGCATGTATTGCTGTTTACTTTTTTCGGAATGGTCAACGCAGTTCAGTTTACGGCAATGAACACGTTCACCCTGAAGGATCTGGATGACAACAGTGCTTCCAGCGGAAACAGTCTATTTTCATTGACGCAAATGTTGTCCATGAGTCTTGGTGTGACCGTCGCAAGCGTGTTGCTGACTCAATTTACCGCGCTGATTGGTAAGAACAAGCCGGAGAATATTCTTTCCGCATTTCATGCAACTTTCGCTTGCCTCGGTGTGCTAACTGCGCTATCCGCTTGTATCTTCGCAACTCGCGCAAGCGATCTAGGGAATACCGGGAATGCTGGGCGGGTTAGTGTAGATGACTTGGAAGGCTAACAGTGACGACCGCAGGCGCGCACTGGCGGAGGCAGGTCGTGATGGGCATTTGTTGTCGCCGGGTTGTGCGACTGGGCTCGACTGGGTCGGCAACGCGCAGATTACGGTCGCTGCCAATACAGATCAATAGAGCTTTGTAATCTGGAGATGTCCTCACCCGATAACGACACGTGAATGTGGCAAGCTGGAAGGAACGTCGATTTAGTTGGTTACGCAAGCGTGCTCCTCATGTTACTTCTTCGATATATCGAAGCGCGGCGAGAAGGGCAAGAAATGGTTCGCGCGAATGCGACCGCGCTGTAGAACTGCAGTGGGCGATCAAGGCTGAATGTTGACATCACCCGTCCTGTCCTGTGTACGGCCGCGCGCGCACATCAGATCGTGGTGCAAAGCGCGGCATTTTCCGTGGCCGACGCCTATGCTGGGACCTGAGCAATCGATACAGGACGGTCGTTCGAGATCGCCTTTATCTCCGCGCGGTATCAATTTTCGGCGAATCTTCGTGTCCTGGGGCGGCCTTGAGGTTTCGAGGAGGGCTGAGATGCGTCGACTTCTTCTGCGAGCGGGACCTGCGCCGACAAGGTCGCGAGTGAATGAGGTCGCGATGCGGTTATATGCTTGCGCATGGCGTATTCCGCGGCGTCGGGGTCGCCTGACTCGATCGCCTGATTCACGCGGGAATGAACCTCGATGACCTGCTTGCGGATGACGGGCGTGTCGAATTCTTCAGCCATTGTCGCCAGCTGCACGCCGTGAGAGATGGAATAGAGCAGTGTCGACAGCAGTTCATTGCCGCTTGCCCTGGCGACCGCGTTGTGCCACTTGAGGTTGGCAAGCGTGAAATCCTGAAAGCTGTTCACACTGCTCACCAGGTCTTCATGCAGCGCCTTCAGCTCCTGGAGTTGTTCCTCGGTACGTCGCTCCGCTGCGAGTCGCGCAAGAAACGGCTCCAGCAGCTCGCGCGTTTCCTGAAGACTCCGGATGGAGATTCGGCGTCCCTGAACGAACCTGAAGATGGCCGATGCCATTGCGTCGTGGCTGGGCAGTGTCACGACACTGCCGCCGGCGCGCCCTGGCTTGGTTTGGATCAATCCCTCCACGGAGAGCATGCGTAGCGCATCGCGCACGACGCTGCGCGTGAGGCCCGATTGCTCCACGAGCTCCCGCTCGGTAGGAAGGGCTTGGCCTTCCGGTATCTCCCGCTTGAGGATGCGGTCCCGCAGTTGGCCCGCCAGCACTTCATGCGCCCGCGGGACCACAACCGGACTCACGGTGAGCGATTTCTTTGTTTCCCGGATATCGCGCTGCATGAGGTTTGATATGACTTTAGTTGACCAAACTCCACTCTAGCACCGAAAGTCAATTCGGTCGATATTTCGATATTTCGGCGGCGACTGCCCGTCATGCGAGTCACAGTCGACTGGTTTCGCGGATGCGGGTTTGTCCTGGGATAGCGCTGCCCGTGACCTCGCCGGGCGGGCGGCACCCGTCGGGCAGGGCAGGCACAGGATGAGAAGGCTTGACTTCATAAAATATCCAACCTATAGTTTGGTCAACCAAAGCGATAGCGACCAATACTAGTGTCCCGAGTTAGAAGTTCGCAGCAAAACGTTGGGTGCCTTCAAATGGGCATGGCAGATTCGAGCGAATGTAGTCGGAGGAAAGTCAGATGAACACTGTTGAGATGTCCTTGCGATCGATGGTTGAAAAATGGTTTGCCCCAACTTTGACCACAACGCCGCGGGTAACACGGTTCAGCCGCGCACGCTGCGCTTACGGACGATACGTGCGTGTCGAAGCGTCACGGGAAGAGGGTAATCCGTTTGCGCTCTGCTTCTTTCGACACGCAGACGGTGCGTGGCGTGTATTTCCGCCTGATCCAGGCCGTGCAAACCACATGCCTTCTTTGGGTCTATTCAACTAGTAGGTCGCCAATTGGCAAAGAAAAATATTGAAGCGGATTTCTAACTCGGGACACTAGGGAGGAGACATGACGGATCAGCTCGAGTCGAGCGACCAGGCCATCGAAGATGGTGTCGCCGCAGTATGCCGGCGGTTTGGCGACGACTACTGGTTGGAGTGCGACCGCTCGGAGCGATTCCCCGAGGAGTTCCATCGCGCAATGGCTGCGGACGGCTGGCTTGGGGTGACCATGCCGGAGGAATACGGTGGCGCGGGGCTGGGGGTGAGGGAGGCGGCAATCGTCATGCACACGGTGGCCCTGTATGGGGCACAGACGGCAGCTTCCGCCATTCACATCAACATGTTCGGGCCGCATCCGGTGGTGAAGCATGGCACGGCCGAGCAGAAGGCGCAGTGGTTGCCCCGTCTGGTCCGCGGCGAAGACCAGGTCTGTTTTGGGGTGACCGAGCCGGACGCGGGGCTGGATACCTCAAGCATCAAGACGTTCGCCCGGAAGGTCGAGGGCGGCTACCGCGTTACCGGGCGCAAGATGTGGACCAGTACGGCCCAGGAGGCGAACAAGATTCTCCTGCTCACGCGCACGGCCCCCAAATCGGACGGTGCCAAGCCCACCGACGGCATCACCCTTTTCTATACGGATCTTGACCGCTCCAAGGTTGAGGTGCGTCGTATTCCGAAGCACGGCCGCAATGCCGTCGAATCCAATGCGGTGTTCATCGATGACCTGTTCATCCCTGACGGGCATCGCATTGGCGAGGAAGGCAAGGGCTTCCGCTACCTGCTGGACGGACTGAACCCCGAGCGCATCCTGGTGGCGTCCGAAGCGATCGGCATCGGCGAAGATGCTGTCCGCCGCGCGAGCCAGTACGCACGCGATCGGGTTGTGTTCGATCGTCCCATCGGCATGAATCAGTCGATCCAGCACCCCCTGGCCGAATGCTGGGTGAACCTGCAGGCGGCGTGGTTGATGGCGAACCACGCGGCGGCCCTGTACGACTCGGGCAAGCCCTGCGGAGCCGAGGCCAACAGCGCCAAGCTGCTTGGTGCACGCGCGGGCTACCAGGCGGCCTTGCAGGCAGTCATGACGCACGGCGGCATGGGCTACGCCAAGGAGTACCACGTGGAGCGGCTGCTGCGTGAGGTGCTGATTTCCCGGCTCGCACCGGTATCCGAGCAGATGATCCTGTGCTTCATCGCCGAAAAGGTTCTGGATCTGCCCAGGTCGTACTGACCGGGCCGTTACGACTGTAAGGTCATGGCCGGCGGTCCTGTGGTCGCCGGGTTCCTGGCCACTGCAAAAAGTGCCTAATCCACGCAATGTAGGAGCATTAGCAGATTTCCTCAAAGAAGCTATCCGCGCGGGGACTGATCGATTGTTGAGGCAACCCAGGGATAAGTCGAACCACGCGTGCCGAAATGGAATGGTCATCGCCAATGGAGCATGGATGTGAAACCGGTCAAGTGTGACGACGAGGAGCGGGATATTTCCACTTGATTGCCATCACAGTAATTCGCCTTGGCTTTCAAATTACGTGAGCGAATCTCATGCAATGGCTTCATTACATTGCGTTAGCAGTCCGCGGAAACGATTAATCGACGTGACGGGTTCGGAGACAGATGAAAAATCGACGACTTGAAGGCAGAGACGAGCCAATCATCGAGCCAGGGTTGAAGATAATCGATGCACATCATCACCTGTGGCTTCATCCGACCTTATCTTACATGCTTGATGATTACATGTCGGATGCAAGTGCGGGACACAACATTGTGGCTTCGGTTTACGTCGAAACGATGGCGTTCGCCCGCCCAAGTGGTCCTGAAATTCTCAGGCCAATCGGCGAGATTGAGTTCGCAAACGGCGCGGCGGCGATGGCCCTAAGTGGGAAACTTGGAACATGCCGGGCATGCGAGGCAATTGTCGGCTACGCCGATTTGACTAATGGTGAGGCAATTGGCGAATTCCTTGATCTTGCCCTGCAGGTTGCTCCCACTCGCTTTCGCGGAATTCGCCAGGTAACTATTGAGGATTCGAGCGAAGCACCTTATCGCTACATCTTAAATCGTCCGCAACGTGGCGTCATGGGTCATCCGCTCTTTAGTGAAGGCTTACGGGCGCTTGGAAGACGTGGATTGTCCTTCGATTCGTCGGTGTTTCATCATCAGTTGCCAGCGCTTGCGAGAGTGGCGGAGGAGGCTCCAGAGGTACGCATCGTACTTAACCATATGGGGCTTGCGATGGCATTGGACACTGATATCGACGGCAGGCGACGGATCTTCCAGGAATGGCAAGAAAATCTAAACGATATCGCGAGGCGACCAAACGTATTCTGCAAGATTGGCGGTCTGGGATTGCCATTCTGGAATTTCGGATTTGAAGAGCAGGATGGTCCCGTTACTTCAGAAAACTTGGCGAAGGTGTGGAAGCCGTTTGTGGAATCAGCGATTGCTGCTTTCGGGCCGGACCGTTGCATGATGGAAAGCAATTTTTCGGCTGACGCTCGCTCCTGTGGATTCGTACCCTTATGGAATGCACTGAAGCGAACAGTCGCTGGATGCTCCGATGAAGAAAAGTCTGCTCTGTTTTTCAAGACGGCTGCGAGCGTCTATAGGATTGATGTATAGGTGAGTGAGATCAGTTGAACCGATGATATGCATCAGTTACGTCGATGACGTCGATGTGAATGTGTCAATTCTGAATTGAATCTTGCACAAGCATTGCACCGACGTCATCGATGCGACACATCATCTGACAACATTTGAACGATCAACGACCGGTAATGGACAAAGCCGGAATAAATAGCAGGAGACATGATGCTAATTTCCGAAAGACAGAATACTGAACCGGGCGATCCAGACTGTAATCGTGCCGTTCAAAAGGCGAAGTGGCGGCTTCTTCCGCTTCTAATAGTCTGTTACTTCGTCGCTTACGTCGACCGATCGAATATCGGTGTCGCAGCACTTCAGATGAACAAGGACCTTGCCCTGACTGCGTCAATGTTCGGTTTTGGTGCTGGTATCTTCTTTCTTATGTACTTCAGCCTGGAGGTTCCTTCGAACCTTTTGATGGTGCGCTATGGGGTGCGGCGCTGGATTGCCCGCATCATGTTCACATGGGGACTGGTAGCAGGTGCAATGGCCTTTGTGAAGGGCCCGATCAGCTTTTATGTAATGCGAGCTCTGCTGGGCGCCGCAGAAGCAGGCTTCTACCCGGCCGTCGTCTATTATTTGGCGCAATGGTTTCCAACAGACAGCCGCGGCAGGGTGTTGGGCTACTTGAACGTGGCCGGTACCTTGACCTTCGTGATCGGCACCCCGCTATCCAGTGCTCTTCTTGGACTTGATAACGTTCTTGGTTTGCGCGGCTGGCAATGGATGTTCATTGTGGAGGCTGTGCCTGCAATTGTTCTGTCTGGTCTTGTGTTGAGAGTTCTTTCCGATAAGCCGACTGAAGCGCGGTGGCTCACAAAGGAGGAAAGTGACTCTCTCACCTACCGGTTGGAGACAGAAGAACGTGCTGTGAAGCGACACGCGCCAGACTACACCTTCAAGAGTGCGATCACTTCGCCTCAGGTCCTGCTGCTTAGCTTCGTGATGTTTAACATTGCCCTGACGGTGTACACCATCGGGTTCTTCATGCCTCAAATTGTAGGTGCTTTCGGCCGCAGCAACCTGCAAACCGGCTTGATCTCGGCAATTCCGTTCATTGCTGGCAGCATCGGAATGCTGTTCAACGGGTGGCGCTCCGACGTCGCTCAGGAACGCTATTTCCATGCCGCAATTCCTCTGCTGATCGCTGCGGTGGGATTAGTAGGCGCAGGGACTACCTCTGACCTCACCGTGAAAATTTTGGCGTTCTGCGTTGTTGCCTTGGGTGCTTACGGTTGTGTGCCCGCGTTCTGGTCTCTTCCTTCGACGATGATGTCGGGTGTGGCGATGGCAGGCTGCGTAGCCGTTGTGAATTCAATCGGCGCCCTCGGTGGTTTTGCGGGATTGTGGATTATGGGAGTTCTCAAAGACGCGACAGGAAGTTTCAGCAGCGGTTTGTACCTCTTGGCTGGAATGGACGTTTTGGCAGCTTTAACTGTCCTGACGCTCCGCCATTTGGCTGCCAAGAAGTCAATGGCAATGGAGGCATCACATCGCGTTGATCAGTTCGGAGAGCCACGCGAGGTTCGGACCGTTTCATCTCGATGACGCGCTTCCAGGTGCGCTGACCAGAGCGAAAAATTGCAAATTTTAAACATCGGAAACAAGAGGCCACTATGTCTTTCAGTCTGTTACCCATTCGCGATGCACTGCAAATTCGAACTGGACTCCTGATCGGAGGAGTATGGCACGAGTGGCAGGACACACATTTTGATCAAGTTCATCCTGCAACCAACGAGGTGATGGCGTGCATACCGGAAGCGGGCGAGCGAGGCGTAGATCTGGCGGTTGCTGCAGCTCGTAAGGCGTTTGACGAGGGCCCATGGCCGAAGATGCCGGCCCAAGAACGGAGACGCATTCTGCAGCGAATTATCGACCGCATCTACGAAGAAGAGGAGGTCCTCGCGCAGATGCAGACGTTAGATAACAGTCTGCCTTTCACATTCAGTCGCGAGTCGCGCGCATCCGCAAAGGCTGTAGCGGGCATCTTCGAGCACTATGTCGGCTGGATTGACAAGATCAACGGCGAAACGTATCCCCAGTATTCGAGCTCATCGAATATGCAGTACATGACCTTTCGTGAGCCTGTAGGCGTGGTCGCCGCGATCCTGCCTTGGAATGGTCCAATCTCGATTTTCGCTACCAAGGTCGCGCCGGCGCTCGCATGCGGGTGCACGATCGTCGTGAAGCCGTCCGAGAACACAAACCTCGCTGCGCTGAAACTCGCTCAGATTTTCGCCGAAAGTGACCTCCCGCCGGGAGTCTTCAATCTCGTGACAGGCGGTGGCGCCACCGGGGCAGCGCTGTCATCTCACCCTGGCGTCGATAAGGTGACCTTTACGGGCAGTCCGGCGGTCGGAGAGAAGATTCTCAGCGTGAGCGGGCTTAACATGAAGCGGGTCTCGTTAGAACTCGGTGGCAAGGGAGCGGCGCTGTTGTTCCCAGATGCACCGAATGTCGAGAGAGCCGCCAAAACGCTGATGAGTCTTTGTTCGATGTTTCTCTCGGGGCAGGTATGCTGGACGCCAACCCGTGCCGTCGTTCATCGGTCGCTGGTCGACGAATTTGTGCATCACGCGCGGGAACAGGTAAAGACTATCCACTTTGGCAATCCGTTTGATGCCGCTACGACGTCTGCGCCAATGATCACCCGAAAGCATCGAGATCGGGTCTTGAGTTACATCGATATTGGGTTGTCGGAAGGGGCTCAATTGGCGTTCGGAGGCGGTAGCCCAGGAGGCGCGCTTAGTAACGGCAATTGGATAAATCCTGCCCTTTTTGTCAATGTGAACAACAAGATGCGAATTGCGCAAGAGGAGATATTCGGGCCCGTTTTGTCACTAATTCCATTCGACAACGAAGATGAAGCGATCCAAATCGCTAACGATAGCGATTATGGTCTCGCTGCATCTGTATATACCGGTGACATTTCACGCGCCTTCCGCGTTTCAAGAGCCCTTCGAAGCGGATCGGTGGGCATCAATGGATATTCCACAGTTCCTAACGCTCCGATGGGCGGGGTTAAGCGATCCGGAATAGGTCGGGAGGGCGGCTGGGCGACTATCGAAGCGTTTACCGAGATTAAGACGGTGAACTTCGATCTTGATAGCTAAGGTCGATTCAGCGGCTGCAGTCAGTTGCTCACGAAACGATGTTCGTCGCGTCGTATAAAGCGATGAGTCGCGCCTTAGACGTGCGATCAAGGCTTCTCTTTTTTGTTTGAAACACCGGAGCATTCGATGGAAACTGAAAATTTCAAGCGAGGTTTGGATCTCAGGCGTGAACTGTCGGGCGACAAGGTCGTCGACGACGCGTTCGCAAATACTGACGACATCGCATTCCCCCTGCAGGAGCTGGTCACGGAATTTTGCTTCGGAGCGGTTTGGGGCCGCCGGGGACTCGATCGTCGCAGTAGAAGCATCCTGAATATTGGCATGCTCGCAGCACTTAATCGGCCAGAGGAGTTGGCTGGGCACATCCGAACCGGGTTGAAAAATGGGCTTAGCCGGACTGAGATTCAGGAGTGTCTTCTGCAAGTCGCAGTATATGCGGGCATGCCGGCAGGTTTCGGCGGTATGCGCGTCGCGCGCCAGGTGTTTTCGGAGGTCAAGTAATGAACACGATGAATGAAGTGAAAGTCGGCTTTATCGGGATGGGGCGGATGGGGCGCGGGATGGCGTCGAATTTGGCAAAGGGTGGTGCACCGCTGGTCGTCTTCGATACCAATGCTGAGGCCGTAGCAGCACTCGTAGCGTTGGGTGCACGCGCTGCGGAAAGCGTTGCAGACCTTGCCTCCCAGGTCGACGTGGCGTTCACCTCGCTTCCCGGACCTCCCCAGGTTGAGGAGGTTGTTCTTGGAGAGAATGGCATTTTGGCAAACATGAAGCCCGGCCTTACGCTCTTCGAATTGTCAACTAATGCCCTGTCGTTGAATCGTCGTATCTATGACGCGTTTAAAGCCAAGGGTGGCGCGATGCTTGATGCGCCGGTCAGTGGTGGCCCAGCCGGAGCGGCATCCGGCGATCTCGCGCTATGGATTGGCGGAGACAAGGAAGTTTTCGAACGCCATCAAAGCTTGCTTCGTCTCTTTGCGGATAAGGCGCGATATGTCGGCCAGATCGGTGCTGGAACAGTTGCGAAGCTGGCTCACAATATGGCTGGCTACATGATTCTCCAGACTATGGCGGAGGTCTTTTCCGTTGGCGTTAAGGCCGGTGTAGAACCGCTCGATCTTTGGGAGGCGTTGCGTCTCGGCGTGGTCGGCAAGCAGTCACCGCTGTTTATGCTTACCAATCAATTCTTGCCCGGGAAGTTCGAAACGCCGGCGTTTGCGCTCAAACTCGCTCATAAAGACATGGGTCTGGGAACCGGTCTGGCGAAAGAACTGGGTGTTCCGATGCGACTGGCGAACATGACGCTTGAAGAAATGACTGAAGCTCTGGCACGTGGTTGGGGTGATCAAGACTCACGAGCATTCTTGAAGCTGCAGACTGAGCGTGCAGGCGTCAAGATCGAAGTCGACTCCGACTCACTGAATCGTGCGCTAGCGGCAGCGAGGCAGTGACGCCAGTGGCGTCGAGGGAATTTCGCAATAGTTTGCTTCGAGGCCGATCAGAATCGGGCAGTGCTCTTCGACCTTCTCGATTGAGCGAAAAAAGCAACAATTCTTTCTTTAGTATTGTCCAGCAATCGCGTGGACCAATGTGGAGATGTCATGCGGTCTGAGTTGAACTGTGATTTGCAGGGAAAGCGCGTTCTGGTCACCGGAGCATCGAGCGGGCTGGGTGCTCACTTTGCTTCCCTGTTCGCGGCCTGCAAGGCCGAAGTCATTCTGGTCGGGCGACGTCTGCGCGTCCTCGAAGAAATCGTCGAGCGCCTGCGGGCTGAGGGGGGTACCGCGACGTGCATACAGGCGGACGTCAACGATGCGGCAGCGCGAAAGGCGATGGCGGAGAGCGTTGGAGAACTGGATGTGCTGGTGAACAACGCCGGCGTCGTGATCGACAAACCCGCCCTGCAGCAAACGGAGTCCGATTGGGACACCGTCATCGACACCAATCTGAAAGCGATGTTCTTCGTCGCAGTCGAACTTGCCGCCGCACTGAAAGCTCGCAAAGGCGCGATCGTCAACGTCGCGTCGATTCTGGGCCTGCGCCAGGCCGGTAACGTGCTGCCTTACGCCGTCTCGAAGGCGGGCGTGGTCCAGTTGACCAAATCGCTTGCGCTCGAATGGGCGCGTCATGGCGTTCGTGTCAATGCGATTGCTCCAGGCTACATCGAAACGGAGCTCAATCAGGAGTTCTGGCAGACGCCCCCCGGCGAAGCACTCATTAAACGCATCCCGCAGCGACGTCTCGGGCAGCTCGAAGACCTCGATGGACCGATGCTTCTGCTCGGCTCCGACGCGTCCCGCTACATGACCGGAACCGTTCTCGTCGTGGATGGCGGCCATCTGACAAGCAGCCTGTAAGCCAACATCATCGAGCTATGCTGACCTCTCCCCCTACTGCCCGCAGCCGCGAGATCGCGGACCGCGTCGAAGCGTTTGTTCGCGAAACCGTCATCCCCTATGAAGGCGACAGCCGCCTGGGGCCACATGGACCTTCGGAGGAACTCGTCGCGGAGTTGCGCTCGCTTGCGCGCAGCGCGAAAGTCATGACACCGCACATCCTCCCGGATGGAACTCACCTGACACAGCTGGAAACGGCAGCCGTACTGAAACGCTCGGGGCTTTCGCCGCTGGGTCCGGTCGCGGTTAATACGATGGCCCCGGACGAAGGGAACATGTTTCTGCTGGGCAAGGTGGCAAAACCCACGCAGAAAGAGCGCTTCCTGAAGAAGCTTCTGACCGGTGAGGCGAGGTCGGCATTCTTCATGACCGAGCCGGCCGAGGAGGACGGTGCGGGATCCGATCCCTCCATGCTGAAAACGACCGCACGTCGCGATGGCAACGGGTGGGTCATCGACGGTAACAAGACGTTCATCACCGGAGCAGTCGGCGCATCGGTGGGCATCGTGATGGCCAGGACCGACGACGGCGACAAGCCGCGCGCCACCATGTTTCTGGTGGAGCTTCCTGATCCGGCCATCGAGGTCGTGCGAGTCCTCGACACGATCGATAGCTCCATGCCCGGTGGGCACTCCCGCATCGCGATTCGGGGCTTGCGTGTCCCGGACGAGGCTGTCCTCGGAGAGGTACACGCCGGTTTCGAATACGCACAGATCCGCTTGTCGCCGGCGCGGCTCTCCCACTGCATGCGCTGGCTGGGACTGGCGGCCCGGGCTCAAGAGGTCGCCGTTGAGTACGCGAGTCGTCGTCACGCATTCGGAAAGCGACTCATCGATCACGAAGGCGTCGGCTTCATGCTGGCCGACAACCGTATTGATCTGCAGCAGGCAGCATTGATGATCGACTGGTGTGCCGGGGTGCTCGACAGTGGCGACCTGGGCACGATGGAGAGCTCGATGGCAAAGGTTGCCGTATCGGACGCGCTGTTCAGAGTGGCTGACCGTTGCGTACAGACGATGGGCGGGTCCGGCGTGTCTCGCGATTCGATCGTCGAACAGTTCTTCCGGGAAGTCAGGGCGTTTCGAATCTATGACGGTCCGACCGAAGTGCACAAATGGTCGCTGGCAAAGAAGATCAAGCGCGCTGCTCTTGAAGGAGGCTATCGTGTCTGACGCTGCAAAATTTTCGGGCACAGGCCCGGTGCGCGAGGCGCATCGTTTCGATCAGTCTGCCCTGGTTCGATGGATGCGGGACAACGTCGAAGGTTTCTCGGGAAATCTCGAGGTTGAGCAATTCAAGGGGGGGCAATCAAACCCGACTTACCGGCTGATTACCCCTGACCGGGAGTATGTGCTTCGTCGCAAACCGCCGGGCCAGCTGTTGAAGGGCGCCCATGCCGTCGAGCGTGAAGCCCGCGTCATTTCTGCTGTCGGCGCGGCGGCCTTTCCGGTACCCAAAGTGTTCGGCACGTGCGATGACGCGTCCGTGCTGGGTAGCGGTTTCTTCGTCATGGAACTCGTGCGGGGACGAATCTTCTGGGAATCGAGTCTGTCGACTTTGCCTCGTCCGGAGCGCTCGCACTACCTCGATGCGATGAACAGCACGCTCGCCCAGTTGCATGAACTTGATTACGTGTCGCTGGGGCTCGGCGATTACGGCAAGCCGGGACGTTACGTCGCGAGACAGATAGAGCGCTGGTCACGTCAATACATGTCTGACGAGGCAGCGGGCCGCAATGCCGATATGGACAATGTGATCGCGTGGCTGAACGACAACCTGCCCGATCGCGACGAAACTGCCCTGACGCACGGCGATTTCCGGATCGACAACCTGATATTCCATCCCGCTGAACCGCGTGTGATCGCGGTACTCGATTGGGAGCTATCCACGCTCGGAGATCCGCTCGCCGACTTTGCCTATAACGCGATGATGTATCGGTTGCCGCCCGATATTCTCGGCGGCATTGGCGGGCTCGATCTGGCGCAACTTGCATTGCCGGACGAGGCGAGCTACGTCAGCGCTTATTGCCGGCGGACCGGGCGGGACGAACTGGTCGGCTTCAACTACTACGTCGTCTTCAACATGTTCCGCTTTGCAGCCATCCTGCACGGCATTCGCGCGCGTGTCGCACGAGGCACAGCGGTCAGTGAAGACGCACGGGCGATGGGAGACAGGTTCGCCCGCGTTGCGCAGATCGCATGGACCGAGGCGAGCCGTGCGGAAAGCAGTGGTCTATGACGGCTGGTGACAATCAGACGTGCAAGCTTTAGGGAACCAGCAAGGCGCCATCGGCGAGTCTCAAGAAGCTCGCCGCGGCGCAGCCAGGAATCTCCAATCGCCACCGCTATTTCGGAAAGCATCGATTTGTGGGGTGTCAAACTCGCACCTCGTATCGACATCGAGTTCGTGCGAAGTCGAACGGGAATAGCGCGGTACTGGTTGTACTGATACACGGTAAATCATTTGTCCTCGGAAGGATTTGAAAATGAGCAGAGATGTGGTGGTTGTGAGCGGCGTACGAACCGCCATCGGAGAGTTCGGTAGCAGCCTGAAGGACTTTTCACCGAGTGATCTCGGCGCTCGCGTGGTGCGCGAGGCGCTGTCGAGAGCGGCGACGTCGGGCGACGAAGTCGGACACGTCGTGTTCGGCAATGTCGTGCACACTGAGCCGCGTGACATGTACCTCGCCCGGGTCGCTGCAATCAACGGCGGCGTCGCACAGCACACGCCAGCGCTGACGGTAAACCGACTGTGTGGCTCCGGTCTGCAGGCGATAGTCTCGGCGGCGCAAAGCATCCTGTTAGGCGACGCCGACATCGCGATCGGTGGCGGTGCGGAAAGTATGAGCCGCGCGCCGTATTCGATGCCCGCCGCGCGTTTCGGCCAGCACATGGGCGATACGCGTCTCGTCGACATGATGGTCGGTGCGCTCAACGATCCTTTCCAGACGATTCACATGGGCGTCACCGCCGAGAACGTCGCACGCAAATACGGCATCTCGCGGGAAGCGCAGGACGCGCTTGCGCTCGAATCGCACCGCCGCGCGGCCCATGCGATTGCCAGCGGCTACTTCAAGGAACAGATCCTGCCCGTCACGATCCCGTCAAAAAAAGGCGACATCGTCTTCGATACCGACGAGCACGTGCGCCATGAAGCATCGCCCGACGATTTCGCCAAGCTCAGGCCGGTGTTCGTAAAGGAAAACGGCACGGTCACGGCCGGAAACGCATCGGGTATTAACGACGCCGCCGCCGCGGTCGTGCTGATGGAGCGTGGTGTCGCGGAGAAGCGCAGGCTGAAGCCGCTTGCGCGCCTCGTCGCCTATGCACATGCTGGGGTTGATCCGGCATATATGGGCATTGGCCCAGTGCCTGCCACGCGCAACGTGCTTGAACGCGCCGGCCTGAAGGTGAGCGATCTCGATGTGATCGAAGCGAACGAAGCATTCGCGGCGCAAGCGTGCGCGGTTATTCAGGAACTCGGATTCGATCCGGCGAAGGTCAATCCGAACGGCTCGGGTATTTCGCTTGGCCATCCGATTGGTGCGACGGGCGCGCTCATCACGGTGAAAGCGTTGTACGAGTTGGAGCGCATACGTGGACGGTACGCGCTTGTCACGATGTGCATCGGTGGAGGCCAAGGGATCGCGGCGATTTTCGAACGGATCAACGCGTGATGCGCGATCGTGTCGCGCACTTTGCATGTGCGTCTCCCGTTCGTTGAGGCGTGAATATTGAAAGACCGCTGATACAGCGGTGTTAATTGGTAGCTGAAAAATGAAGATTATTGTCCCAGTCAAGAGAGTGGTCGACTACAACGTGAAGGTCCGCGTGAAGTCGGATGGCACGGGCGTCGACACTGTCAACGTGAAGTTTTCAATGAACCCGTTTGATGAAATCGCCGTGGAAGAAGCGGTGCGTCTGAAGGAAGTGGGCGTGGCGACGGAAGTTATCGCTGTTTCCGCGGGTGTCACGCAAGCGCAGGAAACGCTGCGTACGGCGCTGGCGATCGGCGCGGACCGCGCGATCCTCATCGAGTCGAATGAAGACCTCCAGCCGCTGGCCGTTGCCAAGCTCCTGAAGGCGCTGGTCGACAAGGAACAGCCGCAACTCGTGATCCTCGGCAAGCAGGCAATTGACGATGACTCGAACCAGACCGGCCAGATGCTCGCCGCACTGGCGAACCTGCCGCAAGCGACGTTCGCTTCGAAGGTGGTCGTGGCCGACGGCAAGGCGACTGTGTCGCGCGAAGTGGACGGCGGTGCGGAAACGCTGTCGCTCAAGCTGCCCGCAGTCGTGACGACGGATCTGCGCCTGAACGAACCGCGTTACGTCACGCTGCCGAACATCATGAAGGCGAAGAAGAAGCCACTTGAAACGGTGAAGCCGGAAGACCTGGGCGTCGATGTCACGCCGCGTCTGAAGACGCTGAAGGTTGCCGAGCCGCCGAAGCGTTCGGCAGGCGTGAAGGTGCCGGACGTGAAGACGCTGGTCGAGAAGCTGAAGACGGAAGCCAAGGTGCTGTAAGGAGCGAGACGAAAATGACGATCCTGGTTATTGCTGAACACGACAACTCAACCATCAAGAACGCGACCTTGAATACCGTGGCGGCTGCCTCGGCGGTGGCTACATTGCTCGAAGGCGAAGTTCATGTCCTAGTTGCCGGTCACCTTGCGCGAGGTGCCGCAGACGCCGCGGCGAATATCGCAGGCGTAGCGAAGGTGCTGCTCGCCGACGCGCCGCAGCTCGCAGCGGGTCTCGCTGAGAACGTCGAGGCGACGGTTCTCGCCATCGCGAAGAACTACACGCACATCCTGGCTCCGGCTACGGCAGCGGGCAAGAACGTTGCACCGCGGATTGCCGCTAAGCTCGACGTCGCGCAGATCAGCGACATCACCGCAGTGAATTCGCCCGATACGTTTGAGCGTCCGATCTATGCGGGCAATGCAATCGCTACGATTCAATCGGCTGATCCGGTCAAGGTCATCACAGTCCGTACGACCGCGTTCGACGCAGTGCCAGCTGAAGGCGGCAACGCGGCGGTCGAGAAGCTCGAAGCGGCAGCGGGGAGCGGCCTCTCTCAGTTCGTGAGCCGCGAAGTCACGACGCTCGACCGTCCGGAACTCACGAGTGCGAAGATCATCGTCTCGGGTGGCCGTGGACTGGGCAGCGGTGAGAACTACACCAAGGTTCTGGAGCCGCTGGCCGACAAACTGAACGCGGCACTGGGCGCCTCGCGTGCAGCAGTCGATGCGGGCTATGTGCCGAACGACTTCCAGGTTGGCCAGACCGGCAAGATCGTCGCGCCGCAACTGTACGTCGCTGTCGGCATTTCGGGCGCGATCCAGCATCTGGCCGGGATGAAGGACTCAAAGGTCATCGTTGCGATTAACAAGGATGAGGAAGCGCCGATATTCAGCGTTGCCGATTACGGTCTTGTGGGAGACCTGTTTGTGGTCGTGCCGGAACTCGTCGAAGTCCTCTGAAGGCATGACGCTTTTCAGGTGAAGCAGGTGCAATCGGGACGGAGGGGCTTATGGCTGTTCGGGAAAGATCTTTGCGTAGGGCTGTCGAATCGTGGCTCGGCTCGCGGGGCGCCGGGAATATTCGCGTGACGCGCTTTAGCAATCCGTGCAGGAAGCCATGGCGCTGTGTGTGCGTGGAGGCCGCTGGCGAGAAAGGTCCGCTCGCAATGGTGTTCTTCCGCCATGACGACGGCTCGTGGTGCGTTTTCCCGCCTGCGCCACCCCGCCCCGTGATGGGCGCGGCGATGAACATCCATGGCTCACTTCGTCGGCCATTTGCGCTGTCACGGGAAACCTGACTGAGGAACCGTTTCGTGACCGCCTCCTTGGAGTAGGTGTCGATAAAGGTCTGACGCTAGATGCGGCGCAATCTCTTAAGCGACACACCTGGAAGGTGTGTCACGCCCCGCAGTAGGTTGGACGCGGTTTCGAATTCTTCAAATGGCACAGAGAATTCCAGAGTCGCAACGCAAGATTGCAAATCTGAACGATTGTGGTATGTGCTGATGCCGTATGGCTGCGGCTACGTGTGGGCGAGCGGGGTCTGCTGGCTTGGCGCGTTCCTTGCGGTGTCAAAGATCGTGGGAAATCCAGAAGACGCTCAGCCATTGGCAACAGCCATTCCTTATTTAGGAGGATGAATCGAGATGAATGACGGGATCGAAGTAAAACAGCCGGTTGCGGCAGGCAATGTCGATGGCAAGCCTGTTTCGGACCGGTTCACATCCGGCAGTGGATGTGAGGTCAATACAAAGCCGAACTGGGCGTGGGCGTCCTCTCAGGGTCGATATGATTGGATGGACTCGTACTCGCCTTTCATTGACGTTGATTAATGGTTGGAAATTCCGCCATTGCGTATGGATACGGACGCTGCCGCTGCACAACTGCATCCGGCGCACCGAAATTCCACCGGCGCAGCGTCAGCCGCAGCGCCTTGCAATTCCGCAACCGTCTCCGTCCCTTGCAATCAGGACGGGGAGCGTGACAGAGGCAAATTACATGCAGCGTACTATGCTCAAGTCAAAGATACATCGCGCAGTTGTTACCCACTGCGAACTTCACTACGAAGGATCATGCGCTATTGATGAAGATCTGCTGGAGGCCGCTGGTCTTATCGAAAACGAACGTATCGATGTCTGGAACATCAACAATGGTGAGCGTTTCTCCACATATGCCATCAAGGGGGAGCGGGGAAGCGGCATGATTTCGCTCAATGGTTCAGCCGCGAGACGCGCGCAGCTCGGCGATCTCGTGATCATCGCGGCGTTTGCGCTGGTTGAGGAGACGGAACTTGCAGCGGGATGGCACCCCAAGCTGGTTTTCGTGGACGAGGCGAATGCAGTGAAAGGCAGCCGCGATCACGTGCCGACCCAGAGCTGGTCCTGAAATCACACGACTCAGTTGCTTGAGGTTTTCGCACACTGCGAAAGCGGGAAAAGTGGACATCGGCCGCGTTCGGACAAGCCACCGAGCTGACAGTCACGTAACTCATCCATCAGGAAAAGAAAGATGCAATTCGAACGAGTAGGAGTCGTTGGTGCCGGGACAATGGGAAGCGGCATCGCGCAATGTCTTGCGTTGTCCGGAATCGACGTCGTGCTAATCGACGTGACACGCGAGGCACTCGAAAGAGGCATGGGGGGCTTGTCGGGCAGCCTTGCACGACTGGTCTCGAAGGAAGCACTTACGAGAGAAGAAGCTGACCGCGCCCTCGCGCGCATCGAGGCGTCGATGGACTATGCGCGACTGGCGGAGGTCGATCTGGTCATTGAAGCCGCAACAGAGAACTTCGATCTCAAGACACGGATCCTCAAACAGGTCGATGCCATTGTTCGCCAGTCCACCGTCATTGCGTCCAATACGTCGTCGATCTCTATAACGGCGCTCGCAGCTATGCTGACGAATCCGTACCGATTTATCGGGATGCATTTTTTCAATCCTGTCCCAGTGTTGCCGCTGGTTGAGATCATTCGCGGACTACAGACAAGCGATGAGGTGGCACGCGCCGTTGGAGAGTTGGCGCAACGTATTGGCAAGACACCGATTGCCGTTAAGAACTCCCCGGGGTTTGTCGTCAACCGAATCCTGGTTCCGATGATCAACGAAGCGTTCCTTGTTCTGGCGGAAGGCGTAGCAACGGCCGAGGAGATTGACGCCGGAATGAAGCTGGGTGCAAATCACCCGATCGGTCCGCTAGCACTTGCGGATCTTATTGGGCTGGATGTCTGTCTTGCCGTCATGAATGTCCTCGCAGGTGACTTCGGCGATCCAAAATATCGCACGAGCCCGTTGCTGCGAGAAATGGTCGCTGCTGGTCATTTGGGGCGAAAAACAAAGCAAGGCGTCTATAGCTACGCCTAGTTGAAGGCGCTGACGCGCACGACATTCATGGACACAGGGGCGTCGTGAATCCGGCGGCGCAGGAGGACCCGGCGAGCCCGATCGCGGGCATGCCGGTGCTGGAGGTCTGGAAGGCCAAGACCTCGATCGTGATGAAGCGCAGCATGGCCTCGGGCTATGCCGGCGTGGACAGCCCGCTCTTCTACAAGGACAACAATCGTATGCTGTTCGGCGATGCAAAGGCCACGCTGGATGAGATCTTCGGGGTGTTGAAAGCCTGAACGCCACGAAGCCTGACTCGCTGCAGAACAGCGAAGCGAGTCAGGCAACGGGGGGCCATCCAACGTTTCCACCATCAATCTGGCGTACAGCCCCTCACCAAGTCGTCGCTTTCTACCGAGGAATGATCGCGGCATTGGACAAGGCTTAATGCGGGGGCCGCGTCTCCTGTATCTACGATGGCGAACCGATCGACATCGTCCACGTAAAGATGGCAACCGAGATCATCACTTTGGCGGAGAGCTTCACAAAATGACGCACGAGATGGCTAATCACGTTCAGTCTGGCTCAACAATGTGCGCTCTCGGTTACCAGCGATTCGGCGGTCCCGAGGTGCTTGAACTTGTGCGGGTCCCGCGGCCCCGGCCCGGCAGCATGGAAGTGGTGGTGCAGGTGGCTGCGGCCACCGTGAATCCAACGGATTTGCTGATGCTGGCTGGGCGCCAGGCGGCATTGATGGAAGGGCTGACTCCTCCGTACGTCAGCGGGATGGAGTTCTCAGGTCTCATTCACGAGCTTGGCGAAGGCGTCGCTGATTTGAACGTTGGGCAAGCAGTGATGGGTATCATCAACCCTCGCCAACCAGGCGGCGGTGCGCAGGCCGAATTCGTGCGCGTGCCCGCAGCATCTGTTGCATCTGTGCCGCAGACGCTGGAACTTGGCGCCGCCGCGACTCTCCCGATGAATGGGCTGACGGCCAAGATGTGCCTTGATGCACTTGGATTGGACCCGGGCAGCGTGCTGCTCGTGACCGGTGCGGCAGGCGCGGTGGGAGGCTATGTCGTACAGCTTGCTCGGCGGGCTGGGCTACGAGTCGTTGCCGATGCGAAGAGCGCTGATTGGGATCTGGTGGTCGGCTTGGGCGCAAACGATGTGGTGTCACGTGGACCGGGGCTATTTGATTCTGTTCGTGCGATGCACCCTCAAGGCGTCGACGGCCTGGTCGACTCCGCCCTTCTCGGCGACCCCGCGGCGGCGCTCGTTCGCGACGGCGGCGCGACGGCCTTGTTACGTAGTTCACAGGTGGCCATGGACATTCGCCTGCGTCATACCCATATTGGAGTTCTACAACAGCTCACCAACACGGAGGCACTTCGCTGGCTCGTCGATCGCGTGCAGGAAGGCACTTTGACGCCGCGGGTGGCAGCCCGCTTGCCGATGGAGCGTGCACAAGCTGGGTATACGCTTGTTCAACAAGGCGGCTTACGGGGCAGGGTGATCCTCGAGTTCGGGGCCGCGACGCGCGGATGATGCAGACTGCACAGCTACGGCGAGTGCCGGTGCGACAGCCTGCCCGTGTGCTTGTGCGCATCCCCCCTCGGTATCGCGCGTGTCCGGCACGACATGCGTTCCAGCGAGCCGGTCCATTACCAGCGCGGCTGTCTGCACCTAATTCTGTTCGTCAGATGCCGGTCAGTCCGGTAACGGCGAAGCTGGTTGAGACCTACATCGAGAACTATCGCGGTCGCCCTAGGCGAGGGGAGCGGCAATCCGGCGCGCGACCGATTCGCCATATGATCAACAAGCGAAAATAGCCAAACAGCAAGTCGCTTATTTCGCGGGGCATTTTAACGGGGCCGGGTCGCAAACCTGCATCAGGTCAAGATCAACCTACGGTCGCAAAATGCTTGAAAATCAAGGGTAGGCCTGGCTGGGGTGTTCGGCCGGCTCGCGCAGGCAATGAAATCGAAAGGGCGAGCGCTTGCATAGGGATTCGTTAGCCCCATCTCGACACCTGTATATCGGTAAGGGCTATCCATCTAGCTCCACCATTTCACATGGTGGAAGTTGATGGCCTTTACGGCGTGATTTCCGAACCACTACGTCGTATGTAATCGGAGCAGTCACGACCGCTTGTTCAAGCAAGCGATAGAAGAGTAGGCCGCGCGAGCGCGAGGTGCGACGGTTGAAGCGAAACACGAACTCGTCCAGATAATGGTCAAGCTGCTCAGGCTTGACAGCGCCCTGATGCGTGCCGAGTAACCACCGTTTGAGCAGCGAGGCGACTCGATGCACTCCGGGTAGTGGCACGTGTGCCGGAGGACGGTGGCCATCGGCGATAGAGTTCACCACAACTCGGTCATGTGCATAGTGGTACTCCAGCGAGAAGTACATGGGTGAGCCATCGGTCCGAATCACCGAGCCAGCGGCTACGACACTCTTTACAAACGGAAGCACATCCTCAACACGCTCGCGATCAATACGCTTCAGGCGTATGCGGCCAAAGCCACGAGGCTCCAGGATTTCGACGGCAATCACGATCAACGCCTTGGTCGTGCGCTTTTTCGACGGCTTGCCGGATGGGTTTTCCCGATTCTCGCGGATAGCCAGGTAGCTTTGATCGATCTCGACCAGGCCCTTGAGCTGGTCGCGTCCCGGACGAACCATCGCGCGGCGGAAACGGTGCAACATGGTCCATGCGGTCTGGTAGCTGCCCAGACCGAGAACCCGTTGCAGCCCGAGTGCGCTGACACCCGACTTCTGACTCGTGATGTACCACGCCGCTGCCAGCCACACCTTCAGTGGTGTGCGGGTTTTGTCGAAGATCGTGCCCGACGTCACGGTGCATTGAAGGCGACACGCCCTGCAAACGAGCCTCGCCCGGTCGGCACGATATGGCCATCGCGGCATTCGCAGCGCGGGCACATAAAGCCTTCAGGCCAGCGCAATCGTTCGAGGTAGCGCTGGCAATCGGATTCACTGGAGAACCAGTCTTCGAACTGGCTCCACGTCTGCGGGTAGTCCTGGCCGGCAACTGGCGAATGCTGGGCTTCGTTCATGTCGCCATCATGGCTCAGGTGGAGCTAGATGGATAGCCCTTAAATCTGTACAGGTCGATGCCACAGCGCGCGCCTGGTCCCCGTCTAATACCGAAACCCGGAAGTCCGCTGTAAGCGCCTTTCCACCGCGCAGGTGGTGGATGTTAAGGCTAGTTCGCCACGAGAGCAGGGGCGATGTCCTCGTCGGGAATTGGGTTGTAAGCCTTTGATTTCATTAGGTCGCGATTGTGCATCTTAGGGGAGCACGCGCGACCGCGCGAGGCATCGTAACTGCATGAATTAAATGAGGAATCCTCTGTTTAATGCTCATTACCTCTCAAGTAATCGACGCAATGCACGCGAGCGGTCAATCTTCATTCCGAGCCCGCCGCATGCGACACGTATGCCAAGCGAAGTGCTCAGTCCTGCCAATCGAGGAGTTTGAGATGAATGCGCATACCGATTTGATCGACCGTTATTTCGATACCTGGAACGAAACCGATGGCGCGCGTCGTCGCGACTTGATCGCGGCGACGTGGAGTGCCGATGCGGACTATCGCGACCCGCTGCTGGCGGGGGCGGGCCACGATGGCATCGACGCGATGATCCGCGCGGTGCATCAGCGGTTTCCGCATCACACGTTTCGCCGTACGACCGACGTCGACGGCTTTGCGAATCGACTGCGCTTTTCGTGGGCACTGACGACGCCCGCGGGCGAGGCGATCGTGAAGGGCTCGGACTTCGGCGTGGTCGACGCGCATGGGCGCCTGCAAGCGGTCACCGGTTTTCTCGACGAAGCCCCCGGCGCCGCCTGAGGCATTTTTCACGGAGACGATCATGCACCAGCCCGCCGCTGCCAAGCCTGCACAAGTCCATCTCGCGGTCCTGCGCGTCGCGGCCGCGCTCGATGCGTTATCGAGCGCGATCGCGGGTTTTGCGCTGCTCGGTGGCGCTCGGGCGTTCATGTTCATTGCACTGCTAGGTTGGCGCGAGCCGGTGCTAGGCGGCGCGGGCCTCGTGCTGCTTGCGATGGTCGGCTGGCTGCGCTGGCAGTGCGGTGCGAGCGCATCGCCGCAAGCCGCGCGATGCGCTTGCTACAATCGATCGTCGTGCGGTTGACGCGTAACAAGCCTCATCTTGCGCCAGGCATGCGACCTCACCCCGCGGCATGTTCCCAACCGAACGACCAGGAGACCCCGTGCTGAAAAATCTGGACCCGCTACTGAACGCCGACATCCTGCACGCGCTGCGCTCGATGGGCCACGGCGACGAGCTCGTGATCTGCGACGCCAACTTCCCGGCCGACTCGGTCGCGCGCGATACCGTGCTCGGCAGGCCGCTGCGTCTCGACGGCGTCGGTTCGCCGCGCGCGATCCGCGCGGTGCTGTCGGTGCTGCCGCTCGACACCTTCATCGAGCATCCCGCGTCGCGTATGGAAGTGGTCGGCGAGCCGCATACGATTCCCGCGGTGCAGCGCGAGGCGCAAGCCGAGGTCAATGCGGGCGAGGGGCGCGAAGTGCCGTTCGTCGGGATCGAGCGATTCGCGTTTTACGAGCGCGCGCGCGAGGCGTACTGCGTGATCGCGACGGGCGAGGAGCGCGGCTACGGCTGCTTCGTGTTCACGAAGGGCGTGTTGCTCGCGCCGGACGCGCCACGCGCATAGTCGCGCCCACCTTCTCCGATTCATCACGACAAACCATGAGCTTCCAGCTAGAGAGTCTCGATCATCTCGTTCTGAACGTCGCTGAAGTCGAAGTCAGCGCGGCGTGGTATGCGCGGATGCTCGGCATGCGGCGAACCGAATTCGCGTCGCGCACCGGCACGCGCGTGGCGATGACCTATGGCAATCAGAAGATCAATCTGCGTCCCGCATCGGCCGATACCGTCGCATGGTTCACATCGCGCGAAGCGATGCCGGGCACGGCGGACCTGTGTTTCGTGACCACCGCGTCCCCGGACGACGTCAAGGCGCACTGGCTCGCGCAAGGTGTCGCGATCGAGGCGGGGCCGGTGGAGCGCGACGGCGCGCGCGGCAAGATGATTTCGGTGTATTGCCGCGACCCGGATGGCAACCTGATCGAGGTCGCCACGTATCCGCCAGCCTGAGCGGGCTTGGAAATCGCCGCCATTGCACATATGCTCAGGGTCGAGGCGGGGAACTGAGCCCGTCCAATCGGGTCTGCTGCTTATTCAATTACAGGAGTCCCCCATGTCGCGTCCCGTCGATTTCGGCATTATTTTCATCGCTCGACTCGCGCTTTCCGTGTTGTTCCTGTGGAGCGGGGTGATGAAACTGCTGGGCTATGCGGGCTTCGTCGGCTACCTGCATTCGAAGGGCGTACCGTTCGTGCAGATCGCCGCGCCGATCGCAACCGCGGTCGAGGTGCTCGGCGGCCTGCTGCTCGTGGTCGGCTTCAAGGTGCGGCCGCTCGCTCTGATCATGGCGGTGTACACGGTCGCGACGGCGGTGCTCGGCCACGACTTCTGGAATATCACCGACCCGGCCTTGCAGCACGACATGGTGATCCATTTCTGGAAAAACATCGGAATCGCGGGTGGTTTCCTGCTGTTGTTCGTGACGGGCGCGGGGCGTCTGAGCATCGACAACGCGCGTGCGCCGCGCAGTGGTCTCGGCGGGTTGTGAGGCGCGAGCGCGCTCAGTGGGTGCGGCCCGGATCCTGCTACCCAGCAGGGCAGCCAATCCGCGGCAACCAAGGGAGCAGATGATGATTCAGAACTTCGAGCAAATGATCGGTGGCAAGGTTACGCAACTGTGCGCGAGTCTCGGCGAAGGGCCGACACCGCATCGCGTAATCATCAGCCTCGCCGATTCGGCGAAGACGCTGGTGGTTCTGGATGCGTCCGGATTCATCGGCACGCTGAAGGCGGAGATCGAGGACCCGGAGAAGCTGGTCGCCGATGCGATCGCCAAGGCGCGCAACGAAGGCCTGATCGAGCGCGCAATCGATACCGGCGCGATTCAGGAGGCGTCGCTGTAGGCGATTCCGTTACACACACCGCTTACTTACTCGCGGCGCCCGCCCCACGCGCAGACGGTGCCGCCGCGTGCGGCTCCGGATGCACGAAACACGCGAGCACGAGCCCCAGCAGCAGCAATCCCACCGAAATAGCCGTCGCCGCCTGCATCCCCGGCACGATCTGCGTCGCGGCCGCGCCGCCCGCGAGTGCGCCGAAGGCCGCCACGCCCACCGCGCCGCCGGCCTGGCGCGCCGTGTTCAATACCGCCGACGCCGTGCCCGCGCGCCGTGCTTCGCTCGACGCGAGCACCGCCGTGGTCATCGCCGGCACCGCGAGGCCCATGCCCGACGGAATCAGCAAAAACGGCAGCAGCAGACCGATCAGCGGCGTGTCGGCGTCGACGAGATGCAGCAGGCCGTAGCCGAGACCGGCCGTGATCGCGCCGAGGATCATCGGCACGCGCACCCCCAGGCGGCCGATCACCCAGCCGCTCGCGAGGTTCGAGATCAGAAAGCCGCCCGTCAGCGGCAGGAAGGCGAGGCCGGCCTGCAACGGCGTGTAGCCTCGCACGCGCTGCAGGTAGAGGCTCAGCACGAACACCATGCCGTAATACGTCAGGTTCACGCAGATGCCGAACAACACGGCCGCGCTGAACGTGCGCGTGCCGAACAGCGACAGCGGCAGCATCGGGCGCGCGACGCGCGCCTCGACGAACACGAACGCGGCCGCCGCCAGCAGCGCCAGCACGAAGCCGCCGGCGACCAGCGGATGCGCGAGCCCAAGCGGCCGCCATTCGATCACCGCGGCGACGAACGCGGTCAGCGCGACGATCGCGAGACACTGGCCGCCGAGATCGATGCCGCGCGACGGCGCGCCGGTATTGTCGCGAGCCCCGGCAGGCGCGCCGCGCCGAGCGGCTTGCGGACGCGGGATCCACAGCAGCGTCGCGAGCAGGCCGGCCGCGCAGATCGGCAGATTGACGAGAAAGATGCTGCGCCAGCCGAACGCGGCGATCAGCAGACCGCCGGCCACCGGCCCGGCCGCGATCGAAATCGCGCCCGAGGCGGTCCACAGGCCGACCGCGCGGGCCCGCAGCTTCGGTTCGTGGCCGAACGACTGATTGAGCAGCGCGAGCGAATTCGGCAGCATCGCGGCCGCGCCGATGCCTTGCACCGCGCGCGCGGCGATCAGCATCGGGGCGTCGAGCGCGAGCCCGCAGGCCAGCGACGCGAGCGCGAACAGCACGATTCCGCACGCATACATGCGCCGCGCGCCGAAGCGGTCACCGAGCGCGCCGGCCGACAGCATCAGCACGGCGAACGCGAGCGTGTACGCATCGACGACCCATTGCAGTCCCGCGACGTTCGCGTGCAGATCCGCGCCGATTCGTGGCAGCGCGATGTTGACGATGGTCACATCGAGTTGCGTGACCACGAAACCGACGCTGACGGTCGCGAGAACGCGGCCGAGGGCGGGCGAAAAGGAGGGGGAGGTTGAGTTCATGGGTACATCGTGAACCCGATGCGGCGCGCGATGTTTCGGCGCGGCGTGAAGTATGGATGCGCGATAGGCGGCGAGCGCGGAACGCAACGAGCATTCCGCTACTGCGCAATCCAGATGCCTGACCGTATCAGGCGACGCCGGGCGACGGCGCCTCTCATTCCAGAGCAGTCGCGCCGCCGCCAACCCGCAGATCAGCCCGCCCGCGGCGCATCCTCGATGAACAGCGTGGTCAGCGCACCCAGCACGCAGATCGCTGCGACATACAGCGGCGCGGCCAGAGGGTTCGATTTCATCATCAGCGACACGGCGATCGGCGTCAGACCGCCGAACACCGCATACGCGACGTTGTACGAGAACGAGATGCCCGAGAAGCGCACCACCGGCGGGAATCCGCGGACCATCACGAGCGGAATCGCGCCGATCACGCCGACGAAAAGCCCGGCCAGTGCATACAGCGGCACGAGCATGGACGTATCGACGGCCAACTGGCGGAACATCACGTAGTACGTGATCGCAAGCGCAATGCCGCCGACGAAAATCGTGCGACCCGCGCCAATCCGTCCGGCGATCGAACCGGCCATCACGCAGCCGATCGTCAGGCACAGCGTCGCGACACAGTTCGCGAGCAGCGCGGTGGCCGGCTCGATGTGGAACTGCTTTTGCAGCAGCGTCGGCGTCATCAGGATCACGACGACGATCGCCGCCGACAGCATCCAGGTGAGCAGCATCGATACGATCACCGTGCGGCCGTGATCGCGCAGTACGGCCTTCAGCGGCACTTCCGCGGCGATCGCCTTGCGCTGCTTGAGCTCGGCGAACACCGGCGTCTCGTGCAGCCAGCGGCGCAGATAAACCGAGAACATGCCGAATACGCCGCCGATGAGGAACGGCACACGCCACGCAAACGCGGAAATATCGGCCGGCGTGAAATGGCGATTGACCGCCGATGCAATCAGCGAGCCGAGCAGAATGCCCGCCGTGAGGCCGGCCGTCAGCGTGCCGCACGCATAGCCGACGTGGCGCCCGGGCACATGCTCGGAGACGAACACCCAGGCGCCCGGCACTTCGCCGCCGACCGCCGCGCCCTGCATCACGCGGAACAGCAACAGCAGCACGCCGTCGCAATTTTGTCTAGGACATCGAGCGTAAGGTCGAGACTCTTGCGTTCAATTTGACTCGCGTATCCCCACGGAAGCCCGGCCCGCTTTGCCAATTCGTTTTGAGAAATCTCGCGCAACAACCGGTATCTCTGAATGTTTGCGGCCACCGACGCGCGAAACGTTTTGACGCGTTCGTCTGCAGGAGGTGGGTAGCTGTCTTGACCAAAAAGATAACAGGGGTCAACGCTAAGCGCGACCGCGAGGTTCATGATCGTATCGAGCCTGGCGTTCGCGCATTTGTTTTCAATCAGATGGAGCGTGTTCCTGCTGACGCTTGCTTTTTCACATAGAGCGTCACCCGAGATGTTCTTTTCTTTGCGGGTAGCGAGTATTGATTTGGCAAGCTGCTCCTTGGCGAGCAGGGGAGTCTCGGGCATATTGAAAAGTCGACGTGAGGGCGTAGCGAATGATAACGCGAGGAATCGCGTACGCAGCCAGAGGTCGGTTTTGGTCTCTGCCGAAACGGCGGTTTTCGATACGAAGGGCTCTTCGATGCCGCTTTGTATTGCTCAAAATTCGGCAGCCCTCCAACTGCTAGCGTGAGCGCTTCGACATTTACATTGCCAAGCTTCACATTGTCCGTATTCGGCGACGCTTGCTTGATTGGAAAGACTGTTGAGGGCGAAGTGGTGTGCCGGTCGAGCCGCGCGACCACGAATTCAGACTGATCCTATGGAGATAGCGAGGTTTGCCGCCGAAGATGAGCCGGATCTACCCACTGAGAACAAAGATTTCATGCGCACCCGGCTTTGTCACAGTCTGACTCTCCCAAGGAGGAATTGGTGTTTTTTGCCTTTATTGGCGAAAAAAACGGGAAATATCACCTGATATCCATTATTTTTGAGAGGCAGGGTAAAATTTACTTGCCGTTGCGGAAGGTAGATTTGATACCAAATCAAACCAAACTCCGCGCAACAAGTCCATCCCATGCGCGTTGCAGTTCTTCAGCGTGACCCGGTCATACGTCAGTCGATTGAATCCGCTCTGGTGAGAGCCGGCCATTTCTGCGCAGCCTATGACGACGGCTTCGCTATGTCGAGGTTACTCGCGCGCTCCACGATGGATCTGCTGGTGCTCGACTGGCAGGATACGCGGCCTGAGGGCGCCGACCTGTTGCGCTCGGTGCGCCGGGTGGCAGGCGAGCGCGTGCCGATCATGTTCGTGTCGATCGACGGGTCGGAGGAAAGCATGGTGCGCGCGCTCGCCTGCGGCGCCGACGATTACCTCGCGTTGCCGCTGCGCGACGCCGAGTTTCGCGCGCGAGTCACGGCGCTGCTGCGGCGCGCGTATCCGGAGCGGTTCAGCGCCGCGAGCTGTTTCGAGATCGGTTCCTATCGTTTCGACACGGTCCGCCAGGCGGTCACGCTGCGCGGCGCGCCGGTGCCGCTGTCGCCCACGCAGTACCGGATCGCCGCACTGTTCTTTTCCAACATCGATCGCGTGATGTCGCGCGACCATATCTTCGCTACGGTATGGGGCCGCGAACTGCGCGAATTAACGCGGACGATCGACAGCCACGTGTCACGGCTGCGTCTGCTGCTCGCAATCGAGCCGCATAATGGTTTCAAGCTGGAGCCGGTATACAGGAGCGGCTACCGGTTGTTGCGGCTCGACGATCAGATGACTCGGTGTTCAGCGGGTGAAGATTTGTTGCCGGCACGCACGGCATGAACTCGACGCGGCTCGGTATGTGCTGAAATCCGCGTTGCAGCCCGTCGCGCTGGCAAACGGTGTTCATTCTGCTTGCGTGTCCGTATCGGTCAGCCACGATTGCCTTGCGTGTGGTGACCGATATCGACGGCGGTACCGAATAGCGGGACGCTTCGTGCGCCGCACGCGCGGCGGATCATGCATTGCCCCGTTATGCCGAAATCGTCTCAATCCGCGCGCACGCGCACCAAGACCCCCCGGCGCGCGATTCCTACCATGAGCGACATGAAAACCCTCAACATCATCGACTCGCACACCGGCGGTGAACCCACCCGCCTCGTGGTGTCGGGCGGCCCGGAGCTGGGCGGAGGCACGCTCGCGCAACGGCTCGACGTGTTCCGCACTCGTTTCGACGACTGGCGCGCCGGTATCGTCACCGAACCGCGCGGCTCGGACGTGGTGGTCGGCGCGCTGCTCTGCGAGCCCGACGATCCGACTTGCGCGGCCGGCGTGATCTTCTTCAACAATGTCGGCTATCTCGGCATGTGCGGGCACGGCACGATCGGGCTCGTCGTGTCGCTTGCGCACATGGGGCGGATCGGGCCGGGACGTCACCGCATCGAAACGCCGGTCGGCGTGGTCGAGGCGACCCTGAACGAAGACGGCGGCGTCGCGGTGCGTAACGTGCCCGCGTATCGCCACCGCAAAGCCGTGCAGGTCGACGTGCCAGGCTATGGCGTGCTGACCGGCGACATCGGCTGGGGCGGCAACTGGTTTTTCCTCGTGGCCGAGCATGGACACGAGCTCGACGCCGCGAACATCGCGAGCCTGACAGCGTTCAGCTCGGCGATTCGCGACGCGCTGATCGCACAGAACATCACGGGCGCCAACGGCGCGCTGATCGACCACATCGAGCTGTTCGGACCGGGCTCGCGCGAGGGCCTCGACAGCCGCAGCTTCGTGCTGTGTCCCGGCAATGCGTACGACCGCTCGCCGTGCGGCACCGGCACGAGCGCGAAGGTCGCGTGTCTCGCGGCCGACGGCAAGCTCGCCGAAGGCGCGGTGTGGCGCCAGGAGAGCATCATCGGCAGCGTGTTCGAGGCGAGTTATCGCGCGGCGGGCGACGGCATCCACGTGATTCCGACCATCACCGGTCACGCGCACATCATGGCCGAGGGGCGTCTGTGTTTCGACGAGCGCGATCCGTTCGCGTGGGGTATCCGGACCGCATGAGCCCGGATGCGCTGATCATCGGAGCGGGTATCGTCGGTGCCGCGTGCGCGGCGGAACTGGCCGCGCTCGGCATGCGCGTCGACGTGCTCGACGCGCAGCGCATCGGCGGCGGCGCGACGGCCGCCGGCATGGGCCATATCGTCGTGATGAACGACTCGCCCGCCGAATTCGCGCTGAGCCGCTATTCGCGCGAGCTATGGCTCGAACTCGCGCCGCAGCTGCGCGCGCGCGACGCGTTCGCGCGCTGCGGCACGCTGTGGGTCGCGGCCGACGACGAAGAATGGCAGGCCGCGCGCGCGATGCATGCGGCCTTTGCTGCGCAAGGCGTCGCCGCGCAACTGCTCGGCGCGGCCGAACTGCGCGCCTGCGAACCGGCGCTCGCGGATTCGATGGCGGGCGGTTTGCGCATCGAGCACGACAGCATCGTGTATGCGCCGACCGCCGCCGAATGGCTGCTCACGCAGTCGCCGCGCGCGGCGAATATCAGCGTGCGGCTCGGTGTGACGGTCGCGTCGATTGGTCCGGACGGCGTCACGCTGGAGAGCGGCGAGCGCGTCAGCGCGGCGCACGTGATCGTCGCGAACGGTCTCGGCGCGGCCCAGTTGCTGCCGTCGCTGCCGTTGCAGCCGAAGAAAGGCCACCTGCTGATCACCGACCGCTACCCGGGGCTGATCCGTCATCAGCTGCTCGAACTCGGCTATATCAAGAGCGCGCATCACGCGACCGGCACGTCGGTCGCATTCAACGCGCAGCCGCGTCCGACCGGGCAACTGCTGATCGGCTCGTCGCGCCAGTTCGAAACCACCGATCCCACCGTCGAGATGCCGGTGCTCGCGCAGATGCTGCAACGCGCCGCGCGGTATCTACCGGCGTTGCCGACGCTCAGCGGGATCCGCGCGTGGACGGGGTTTCGCGCTGCGTCGCCGGACGGTCTGCCGCTGATCGGACCGGCCGGCGAGTTTGCGGCCGACGTCGACTCTGGTTCCGCGTCCCGCGTGTGGCTCGCGGTCGGTCACGAAGGGCTTGGCGTGACGACCTCGCTCGCGACCGCGAAACTGCTCGCGGCGCAGATCGCGGGCCGCGCCGCGCCGATTCCGTTTGAACCTTATCTGCCGGTCCGTTTTGCTGAACAGGTGACTCATGACCGACACTGACGCGGCCCGCATCCGTTTGACGGTCGACGGCCGAAGCATCGAAGTGAAACCCGGCACGACCGTGGCCGCGGCGCTCGCGATCGCCGGTGTGAGCGGCTCGCGGCTATCGGTCAAGGGCGAGCCGCGCGACGTGTTGTGCGGAATGGGCGTGTGCCAGGAGTGCCGCGTGACGATCGACGGCCGCGCGCACACGCTCGCGTGCCAGACGCTGTGCCGCGACGGCCAGCGCGTGCAGACGCGAAACGGGACGGTACACGCATGACGCAGCACTTCGACATCGTGGTGATCGGCGGTGGTCCGGCTGGGCTCAATGCCGCGCGGGCGGCGGCGCAGGCCGGCGCGACGGTCGCGCAGATCGACGACAATCCGCGCGCCGGTGGCCAGATCTGGCGCCAGGGGTCGGCCTATCCGCCGCAAGCGCCGTTGCATGCATTGCTCGCGGCGTTGCAAGCGCAGCAAAACTTCACCTACTGGCCATCGACGCGCGTGATCGCGCCGCTCGGCGCGCAAGGTTTGCTGCTCGAATCCGCCGAACACGGCGGCGCGTCGGTCACCTACGACAGGCTGATTCTTGCGACCGGCGCGCGCGAGCGTCTTCTGCCGTTTCCCGGCTGGACCTTGCCCGGCGTGACCGGTGCGGGCGCGTTGCAGGCGCTGATCAAAGGCGGCATGCCGGTGCGCGACGAACGGATCGTGATCGCCGGCAGCGGCCCGCTGCTGATGGCCGCGCTCGCCACCGCGCGGGAGGCCGGCGCGCGCGTGATCGCGGTGGTCGAGCAGGCACCGGCGGCCGAGCTCGCGCGTTTCGGCGTGTCGCTGCTGCGCGAGCCCGCAAAGCTGCGTCAGGCGATCAGCCTCACGCGCGGCTTCGCGGGACTGCGCTACTGGAGCGGCAGCATCGTGCGCGAAGCCCGCGGCGACGAGCGCGTGCGGCAGGTGACGATCCGACGCGGCGAGCGCGACGTGACGCTCGATTGCGACCGGGTCGCGTGCGGCTACGGACTGCTGCCGAACGTCACGCTCGCGCAGGCGCTCGGCTGCGCGATCAGCGATGCGGGCGAAATCGTCGTCGACGACGAGCAGCGTACCTCGCTCGAACGCGTTTTTGCGGCGGGCGAGTGCACGGGCGTCGGCGGCGCGGAGCTCGCTTGCGCGGAAGGCGAGATCGCTGGTCTGGTGGCGAGCGGCGCAGGCGCTGCGCAATGTGCCGCGCTGCCGGCGCTAGTTGCGCAACGCGAGCGCTGGCGGGGCTTTGGCGCGCGCGTCGCGGCGTCGTTCGCATTGGGTGAGGCCGCCCGCACGCCGCCCGCGGATGCGACGCTGCTGTGCCGTTGCGAGGATGTGAGCGTCGGCGAGGTGCGCCGCTGCGCCGATTGGCGCGACGCGAAGCTGCAGACGCGCTGCGGCATGGGAGCTTGCCAGGGCCGCATCTGCGGCGCGGCCGCGAGCCTGTACTTTGGCTGGCCGGCTGCCGCGCCGCGTCCGCCGTTCAGCCCGGCGCAGATTGGCACGCTGATGAGCGCCGCCGAACCTTCCGCCGCGGCGCCATGACGGCTTCGCGCTTACCCTCGGTAGATATTGGCGGGCGTCGCGCCGCTCTATAATCGACCGCAATCGACCGCAATCGACCGCAATCGACCGCAATCGACCGCACGAGCAGGCCGCCCGGCCGCAGCGGCGCGGCGCTCCACGAACGCATTCCAACGCATTCAACCAGGCACGCACCAACGGAACCGCACGATGAATACGCTGGCTCATCCGCTCGAACCGGACGATACGACGCTGTCCGGCATGCTGTCGCATTTCAGGTTGCTCGAGCCGGTATTCGATGCAATGCCGGACGTCGTGTTCTTCGTGAAGGACGCGGACGCGCGCTATGCGCTCGTCAACCGCACGCTCGCTTCGCGTTGCGGCTTCAAGGAAAAGGCTGCGCTGCTCGGCAAGACCGCCGAAGACGTGTTTCCGCGCCGCTTTGGGCGCATCTATACCGCGCAGGACAAGGCGATCATCGGCGTGGGCAACCAGATGCTCGATCAGCTCGAACTGCATCTGTATCCGGGCCGTCAACCGGGTTGGTGTCTGACCTGCAAACAGCCATTGCGCGATGCGACCGGCAAGGTGGTCGGCCTCGCCGGCATCTCCCGCGATCTGAAAGCCGACGAAAGCAGCCACCCGGCCTACAGCCGGCTCGCCGCCGTCGTGCAGTCGATCCAGGAAAACTATGTGCAGCCGCTGAACCTGAAGCAGCTCGCGGCGATGGCGGACATGTCGGTCGCGCAGCTGGAGCGCTACTTTCACAAGGTGTTTCATCTGACGCCGCGCCAGGTGCTGCTGAAAACGCGACTCGACGCGGCCACCGCGCTGCTGGTTTCGCACGACAAGGTCACCGACGTCGCCGCGCGTTGCGGCTACACCGATCACAGCGCGTTCACGCGGCAATTCAAGGCGACCGTCGGCGTCACGCCGACCGAATACCGGATGCTGCTGCACGGTACGCTGCGCAACTGAGCGGCAGCGCAGGCGTCATGGCGGGGCGCGCGCATCACTACTACGTGTACGTCGTCGCGCTGGACGACAAGGTGTGGAACGAGGCGCGCTTTCGTCGCGCGAATCCCGATTACCGTTTCGACAAGCCGTGCGTATATGTCGGCATGACGGGGCTCGACCCGGACTTGCGCTTCGATCGGCACAAGGCGGGCATTCAGGCGAATCGCTATGTGCGCGACTACGGCTTGCGCCTGATGCCCGAACTGTACGAAGTGTTCAATCCAATGCCTTACCGCGGCGCGCAGGATATGGAAGTGGAGCTGGCGATCGGGCTGCGCGAGGCGGGGTACGGGGTGTGGCAGGCTTGAGAGGCTGGAATGAGACAAGCCGCGGCAACGTCGATCGTTGTCGCGGCCTCGAACACAGTTGCGATGATCGTGCGTTACTTCACCCCAAGCCCCCGCAACACCGCATTGCCCTCGGAGGTCAGGCGGATATGAGGCGTGCCCGCATCGTTCGAAACGGTCTCGACGAGACCAGCTTCGTAAAGCTGCGGAATTTCAGGTTTTGCGGATGCATCGATCGGCGCGTGCAGCAACAACAGCAGCGTCGCGAGTTCGTGATGGCTCAGCAGACGGCGCAGGATAGTAGGCCGCCTGGCTGGTGTTTCGGTGGTGTTCGGTTCGGGCTGATTCATGGGGAGCGCACCTCGTGCGGGGACATGTCCGGGGATCTTGCGGACGAAGTCTTAAACGATTCTTAAGACTCCATTGTCCTGTAACACCGTGACATGAACGTTGCAATGAATCAGATTTCGGTGCGAGGAACTCCACCTTTTTGCGCCATCGAGCCTTACGGCGCGCAGGTTTTGCCTGCCGATTCGATCCACAGGTTGCTTACATGACGCTTGCCCGCATAGAAACGGTAAGTTGTCGCGCCGTTGTCGCTGCGTACCTTGACGATGTTCGAGTCGCCGAAGTCGAGCATCTGGCCTTGCGGGATCCCGGTCGACTTGAACGCGGCATTGTGATGATTGGCCATCTGCGTGAGACAGGCGACCACGTCGTCGACGGAACGCTGGGTCGTCGTGTCCGTGACGGGCTCGCCGGCATCCGGGTCTTTCTGGAAATACGCGCAAGCGCTGAGCAGTAGCGAAAGGGACAGGACTGCAGCGAACTTCTTCATATCTCTCCTGGCATTGATTCGGCGATTCGGCTGCGGGTCCACGCGTCGCGCGGGCTGGACCGCAAAACAGGCGCCATTATATCGAGACGGCGAACCTGCCCCGATCGGGGACGCAGTTCGCGTGCCTGAAGAGACGAAATCCGGAACGACGCGGCGGCTTCCAATGACGAAGCCGCCGTCGTGCCCGCGGTGCCTGCCCGTTACTTGCGCCGCTGCGCCTGCGCCGCGAGCCGCACCGCCGCATTGGCTGCGCCGTAGCCGTCATAGCCGCCGCGCCGCTCGACGATCTCGAGGAAGAAGCGCTGGTCGAGTTGCTCCGTATAAGCGTGGAAAAACTCGCCGCCGCGTTCGTCGCGGTCGTACAGGATATTGTTTGCCCGCATCGCTTCGAGCAGCGTGTCGGACAGCGCGTAACGGGCCGCGAGGTCGTCGTAGTAATTGCGCGGAATGCGCAGGAGCGGCACGCCGTCGGCGACGAACTCGGGGATCGCGCTGAAGATGTCGCCGGTGCTGAACGCGACGTGGTTCAGGCCGGAGCCGTGATACGTGTGCAGCGCCTCGGCCACCGCCGTATGGCGATCCACCGATGCATTCAGCGCGATCCGCACCGAGCCGTCGGGGCTGCGCAGCGCGCGGCTGCGCACGAGGCCGTACGGATCGGGCACGAGGACCCCCGGCTCGGCCAGGAAGCCGAGTGCGGTGCGCAGAAACAGCACCCACGTATCGAGCGCGTTCGCCGGCACCGACAGGCACACGTGATCGATACGCTCGAGCGGCCCCACCTCGGTCGGCCCGTTGACGTCGGTGAGCACGAAATCGGCCTCGAACAGCGTGGGCTGATCTGGCGTTTCGTCGACGAAATAGTTCAGGCTGCCGTCCGGCGCCTGCACGGCCGGCAGCACGCGCTCGTTGGGCCCGATCTGGCCGGAGAACGGCGCGTAGCCGAAGCCGGCCGCGCGCTCGAACGCCTGGCTCGCGTCGTCGACACGAAACGCCGACGCGCACAGCGACAAACCATGCTGCTGGAAAAACGCGTTCGCGAACGAATCGGGCTCGGCATTGAGCACGATCGATGCCGCGCCGTGCTGATACAGCGTCACGTCCTTCGAGCGATGCTCGCCGGCCTGGCGAAAGCGCAGCTTGCCGAGCCAGTCGACGAGTTGCGTGCGCGTGGAATGATCGACGGCGAATTCGAGGAACTGATAGCCGACGTGCGCGGGCACGGCGGGCGAGCGGTACAGGTCGCTCGTCGTCTTCTGCGGCTGCTGTTGCCGTTCGAGCAGCGCGCGGGTCTGCTCTTCGAGGAACAGCAGCGAGCGATGGCCGTCCGCGGCCGTAATCGTGGTGGGGGCGGCGCGAAAGCCGTCGTTGAAGATTTCCAGCGAAAGCGGGCCCTTGTAGCCGGCCTTCACGACCTGCGCGGTGAAGTTCGCCAGATCGAAGTCGCCCTGGCCGGGGAAGCAGCGGTAGTGGCGGCTCCATTCGAGCACGTCCATCGCGAGCTTCGGCGCGTCCGCGATCTGCACGAACGCGATGCGCTCGCCCGGAATATCGGCGATCGCGTCGGGCGTGTCGTCAAGCGACAGCGTGTGAAAGCTGTCGAGCACGAGCCCGAGGCTCGGATGGTTCACGGCGTCGACGAGCTTCCACGCGTGGCGGTAGGTCTTCACGTGCTTGCCCCACGCGAGCGCCTCGTAACCGGCGATCACGCCGGCCGCTTCGGCCGCGCGGGCCAGCGCGCCGAGCTGGTCGATCATCAGCGAGTCGTCGCAGATGGTGTCCGGCGACACGTTGCTGCATACGAGGATGCGGTCCGTGCCGAGCTCGTGCATCACGTCGAACTTACGCTTTGCGCGGTCGAGATTGCGCGCGAGCCGCTCGGGACTGACGCCGTCGAAATCGCGAAACGGCTGGAACAGCATGATCTTCAGGCCGAGGTCGTCGGCGATGCGGCGCACGTCGGCGGGCGAACCGTCGAAATACAGCAGGTCGTTCTCGAAGATTTCGACACCTTCGAAGCCCGCCGCGCGGATCGCGCTCAGCTTCTCGGTGAGGGTGCCGCTAATCGACACGGTGGCAATCGAACGTTGCATGAACGACTCCTGCAAAAACGCACAAACGACGGAGGAAATGAACAGACAAACCGCTGCGGCGCGCCCTGTGGACGCGGTCTGCCGGGCTTGCTGCAATGCGCAAAATGAGCTAGTTCGTTACGCACTGCAGCAAGACGCAGACCAGAATACCCCACACTAGCCGGGAGTTTCGATAGTCTATACAAACTAACTAGATGGTACAAATTCGTAGAAACCCCGAATGACGGCGACGGCCAATGCGCGCACACTTCGCCATGCGTCGAAGAACCGCCGCGGGTGCCGCGGTTCGAGTCGCGCCTTATTCTGCAGGAGTCGTTGTCATGAGCTTTGCCTCCGTACTGGTCCTGAACGGACCGAACCTCAATCTGCTCGGCACGCGCGAGCCGTCCGTCTACGGCTCGGAAACGCTCGACGACGTCGCGAAGCTGTGCCGCGACGCGGGCGAGCGCCTTGGCCTCGCGATCGACTTCTGCCAGTCGAACGCCGAGCATCAGCTGATCGACTGGCTGCACGCGGCGCGCACCAAGGTCGACGGCATCGTGATCAATCCGGCCGCGTACACGCATACGTCGGTCGCGATCGCCGACGCGCTCACCGCGATCGAGAAGCCCGTCATCGAGGTGCATATCTCGAACGTGCATCGACGCGAAGCGTTCCGGCATCACTCGTACGTGTCGGCGGTCGCTGACGCGATCATCGTCGGCTGCGGCACGCAGGGCTATGTGCTCGCGCTGGAACGGATGGCGACGATTCTTAAGAATAGGGCGGCAAAATGAACACTCAAGCGAACACTCAGGCAAACCCCCGGACCGAAGCGCAGATGGCCGCGTTGGCCAACGCGCAGGCGAACTTGCGGGCCACTCCGAATTCCTTTCTGGTCGGTCTGATCGGCTCGGGCATCGGCGGTTCGCTGACGCCCGCGATGCACGAGGAAGAGGGCAGCAAGCTCGGTCTGCATTACGTGTATCGACGCATCGACCTCGATGCGCAGAAACTCGACATCGCTGCGCTGCCGGAGCTGCTGACGGCGGCCGAACGGATGGGTTACAACGGCCTGAACATCACGTATCCGTGCAAGCAGGCGGTGATTCCGCTGCTCGACGAGCTGTCCGATGACGCCCGCGCGCTCGGCGCGGTCAACACCGTGCTGCTCAAGGACGGCAAGCGTATCGGTCACAACACCGACTGGTCTGGTTTCGCGCGCGCGTTCCAGCGTGGCCTGCCGGACGTGTCGCTGGAACGCGTCGTGCAGCTCGGCGCCGGCGGCGCGGGCGCTGCGGTCGCGCACGCGGCACTGAACATGGGCGCGCAGTCGCTGACGCTGTTCGACGTCGACGCCGCCCGCGCGCAGTCGCTTGCCGACGAATTGCAGGCGCGTTTCCCTAAAGCCAGGGTCACCGCGGGCACCTCGCTGGGCGAGTCGCTTGCCGCCGCGCAAGGGCTGATTCACGCGACGCCGACCGGCATGGCTAAACTGCCGGGCCTGCCGCTGCCGGCCGAATTGCTGCACCGCGATCTGTGGGTTGCCGACATCGTCTATTTCCCGATCCGCACCGCGCTGTTGCAGGCTGCCGAAGCGCTCGGCTGCCGCACGCTGAGCGGCGGCGGCATGGCGGTCTACCAGGCGGTCGATGCCATGCGCATTTTTACGGGCCTCGAGCCGGACGCCGAGCGCGTCTACACCCACTTTCAATCGCTGTTGCAACGCTAACCGGCCGCGTAAAGACCGGCATCCAAGCTGATCGAGGAGACAAGACCGCATGACGCAATCGTTCCAACCCAGTTCCGCGGGCTCAGCCGCGCAGAACAAGACGGCGAGCACCGCGCGCCGTTCCAAAGCCCGTTATAAGATCCTCGGGCTGCTCGCAGTCGGCACGATGATCAACTATCTCGACCGCACCGTGCTCGGCATCGCCGCGCCGCAGTTGACGAAGGAACTCGGCATCAACGCCGCGCTGATGGGCCTGCTGTTCTCGGTGTTTTCGTGGAGCTACGTGGCCGCGCAGATTCCGGGCGGTCTGTTTCTCGACCGCTTCGGCAGCAAGCTCACGTACTTCCTGTCGATGACGTTCTGGTCGTTGTGCACGCTCGCGCAAGGGCTCGTGGGGAGCATCGGCGGGCTGTTCGCGTTCCGTCTGGGCCTCGGCGTTTCGGAAGCGCCGTGCTTCCCGACCAATAGCCGCGTGGTAGCCACCTGGTTCCCGCAAAGCGAACGCGCGATGGCGACCGGTACCTACACGGTCGGCGAATATATCGGCCTCGCATTTTTCAGCCCGTTCCTGTTCATGCTGATGGGTGCGTTCGGCTGGCGCTCGCTGTTCCTCGTGGTCGGCGGCGTCGGGATCGCGTTCGGCGTGGTGTGGTGGCTGCTGTATCGCGAGCCGCGCGATCATCCGTCGGCGAATCAGGAAGAGCTCGACTATATCGAGGCGGGCGGCGGTCTCACGCAACGCCACAAGGACGTCGCGGACGCGGCAGGTGCAGCCGCGCCGAAGAAGAGCGGCTTCGAATGGCGCACGATCGGCCGACTGCTCAAGCATCGTCAGCTGACCGGCATCTGCCTCGGCCAGTTCGCGGGCAATTCGACGCTGGTGTTCTTCCTTACGTGGTTCCCGACGTATCTGGCCACCGAGCGTCACATGGCGTGGCTGAAGATCGGCTTCTTCGCGATCATGCCGTTCATTGCGGCGTCGATCGGCGTGATGTTCGGCGGCGTGTTCTCCGACTGGCTGCTGCGTCGCGGCAAATCGCCGAACGTCGCGCGCAAGCTGCCGATCATCGCGGGTCTGCTGCTCGCCTCGACGATCATTCTCGCGAACTATGTCGAGAGCAACGTCGTCGTGATCGCGATTCTGTCGGTGGCGTTCTTCGCGCAGGGCATGGCCGCGCTCGGCTGGACGCTGGTGTCGGATATCGCGCCCGAAGGCCTGCTCGGCGTGACCGGCGGCATCTTCAACTTCGCCGCGAATCTGGCGGGTATCGTGACGCCGCTGGTGGTGGGCCTGATCGTCGCCGCAACCGGTTCGTTCGTCGGTGCGCTGGTGTTCATCGGTGTCATCGCGTTGATCGGCGCGCTGTCGTACATCTTCATCGTCGGCGATATCAAGCGGATCGTGCTGGTGGATTAAGTCTCTCTCCGCTCATCCGTCTCGTTTGGTCTGACGGTCGCTGTTCCCTTCGAATCCCCGGTTGTCGTCGCAGTGCGGCGGCAACCGGGGATTTTTTGCTTTTCGTGGCGAGATTATCGCGCCTGTACTTATACGATGTCTTATTACATTTGCAAAACATAGAAAGTATTGCCGGAATCGCGTAGAAATTACATTGCGTTAAATGTGAATAGTTTCACAAATATTCAATATGTGAGACGCGGTTTGAGCAATAAACGGCGGAAGTGGTTATTTAAGGTTATTACTTTGTTAGACGAGGGTAAACCATCTTGTATGACATCCCATCAATGAAGAGAATGCCTACAACATAAATTTCGAGCCGTAGGTTCAAACCTTTGGAGGGGACATGAAGACGGGATTGTTGGCGATTGCAGTGGCATGCATGACTCTGGCGGGCTGTGGTGGAGGTGGGATGTCGAACGGTAATTCCGACGCGTCGGCTCCGCCCGCATCGGCGACCCCGGCCACGCCGGCCTCTTCACCGACCGTTAGCACGACGTTCAACGTTGCCGACTTCGGCGCCAAAGGCGACGGCTCGACGGACGACACCGCCGCGATCCAGAAAGCACTGAATGCCGCGACTGCCGCGAAGGGGACGGTCGTGTTTCCGCAAGGCACGTTCATGACCGGCGCGCTGTTCGTCGGGTCGGACACGACCTTGCAGATCGATGAAGGTGTGACGCTGAAGGCCATTCAGGCGCAGACCTGGTGGAATATCGAAACCTCCATCGCGTCCGGCGCGATCAACGGTTTCTATCCCGATGGTCTTTCGCTGTACCCGCAGGTGCCGACCCGCGTGCAGGGTATCGAGATGAACTGGGCATCGGCGATCATCAACGTGCGCAACGCCAGCAACGTGACGATCACCGGCAAGGGCGTGATCGACGGCAATGGGCAAGCGTGGTGGTCGCACTATTACGCCGATGGCACGTCGTTCCATTCGACGCTCGGTGTCACGTGGGCGCTCAACTGGGACGAGCAGCGGCCGCGCGGCATCGAAACGTACGAGTCGACGAACGTGACGATCAAGGACGTGACCGTGCAGAATTCGCCGTTCTGGACCATTCACCTGTGCTATTCGGACCAGTTGCACCTCGACGGCGTCAAGGTCTACAACTTCCCGACCCCCGCGACCGGCATCATGCCGAGCACCGACGGCATCGACATGGACTCGTCGACGAACATTCTGGTCGAGAACGCGGACATCGTCGCGAACGACGATGGCTTCGTGATCAAGTCGGGCCGTGACGGCGACGGGCTGCGGGTGAACAAGCCGACCGCGAACGTCGTGATCCGCAACTCGACGGTGCGGGCCGGTGCGACCGCGTTTACGATCGGCAGCGAAACGTCGGGCGGCGCGAACAATATCGAAGTGTCGAACATTCAGGTCTCGCCGCTGACCGGGCAGATCAACAGCAACGTCGGCTACAAGGCGGGCGGTCCGGCCGTCTACAGTGTGTTCGTGTTCAAATCCGCGCCGACGCGCGGCGGCACGATGGAAAACGTCTATATCCACGACATCAACGTCGACGACGCGTACTACTTCATGCAAGGCAACGAAAACTGGCCGGCCGGCGGCACGGTGCCGGCCACGTTCGGCACGACGTATGTGGAACCGCCGTACTGGCCGTCGATTCTCGTGATGCCCGCCAACGCGTCGGACGGCTATCCGATCTTCCGTAACTTCAAGTTCGAGAACATCACGATGAAGCACGTCGAGAGCGCGGTGTTCGGCGTGGCGGGCTATACGATCGCGGGTGAAGCGGAGAAGGGCCGGTTTACCAATTTCACGTTCAACAACGTGAACATCACGGCCGTCAAATCGTCGGGCACCTCGGTGGGGGCCGGCTCGATCGCCAATGCGGGCAACTGGACCTTTACCAACAGCACGATCAAGGATGCCGCCGGGGCGAACCTCGTGCCGACGTTGCCCGCCACGTCGACTGCCGTCACCGGTTTGCCGGGTCAGTAAGCCGCTGAACGCGCTGCGTTTCTCGAAGCGATAAAAAACGGGATGTGGCTTTCGCCACATCCCGTTTCCTTTTCAGCCGGTCATTGCGCCGCCGGCGTCAATCGTCCTTCTTCACGAACCGCAAGATCGCATCGACGATCATCGCCCGATGCCGCGCGCGCAATCGCGGATGCGACGGATCGCGCCCAAACGCAGTGCCGAACGTATGCCGGTTGCCCACGCGATGAAAGCACAGCGAGCTGATCATCAGATGCAGATCGATCGGATCGATGTCGCTGCGGAACTGGCCGGCCGCGATGCCGCGCGCGAGCAGATCCTCGATCGTGTGAATCACGGTGACGTTGCGTCCTTTGAACGTCTTGACCTGCTCGACGTACTTCGCACCGTGAATGTTTTCGATCGTCACGAGGCGCACGAAGTCGCGCTGGCGGTCGTGGTAGTCGAACGTGAATTCGACTAGCGCGCGCATACCCTCGACCGGATCGAGTTCGCTGATGTGCAGATCCTGTTCGAGCGCGCGAATGTCTCCATACACCTTCTCCAGCACCGCCTGATACAACCCTTCCTTGCTGCCGAAGTAGTAGTACAGCATGCGCTTGGTGGTGTTCGTGCGTTCCGCGATCGCGTCGACGCGGGCGCCCGTGAGTCCCATCGCGGAGAACTCCTGGGTCGCGACGTCGAGGATGTTGCGCTTCGTCTGCTCGGGATCGTATTTGCGTGGGGCGTCCGCACGCCGGGCGTCGCTACGCTTTGCGTCCCCATGCCTGGCGTCGGTACGTCGCGCATCGGCGTGCGGCGTGTCAGACACGATGCCGTTGGTATCAGGCTCGGCGGCCTTGCTTCCCTTTTTCATTGTGGTTTCGAGCGGCAGTGACGGCGCATTCTAGCATGGCGAAATGGGCCTCCGGCGCGGGTCTCAGGCATCGACGCAGGCGTCTCGAAGGGGCTTGCGTGGCGCTTACGCGACCGGGCGCGTGGGACGGCGGCGCGCGGCGAGTGCGTCGCGCGTTTGCATCGCGGTGTACGTGAGCTGCGCGGCCGCGAGACCGAGCGCGCCGTACGTGCGCGTGAGGCCGAAGCTCGCGAACGCGTCGGGCACTGGCCGTTCACCGGCGATGGCCGCGGCCAGCAGTTCGCCCGACACCGTGGTCGGGGCCATGCCGTGTCCGCCGAAACCGACCGCGTACCAGACGCCATCCGCGCTACGGCCGATCTGCGGCATCTTGTGTCGCGCGTAGCTCATCAGGCCGCCCCAAGCGTGCTCGATGCGCACGTCGCGCAACTGCGGATAGACCTTCAGCAGGTCCTGTCGCAACAGACGCGCAATCGCCTCGGGCTCGCGGTCGCGCACCGAGATGCGGCCGCCCCACAGAATGCGCGTGTCGGGCAGCGGCCGGTAGTAGTCGAACGCGAAACGGGTGTCGTAGACCGCGGCACGCGTCGCGATCGCGTCGGACAAACGTTCTCCGAGCGGCTCGGTTGCCATCACGTAGGTGGCGATCGGCAGCACCGCGCGCTCGACGCGCGCGTACACGTTGCGCGCATAGCCGCCGCCCGCCATCACGACGTGACGCGCGTCGAGCGCACCTTGCGGCGTCTCGACGACGAAGCCCGCACCGTCGCGCCGCAAGCTCACGACCGGCGAGCGCTCGTGGATCGTCGCGCCCGCCTGCGTGGCCGCCGCGGCGACGCCGACTACGTACTTGAGCGGGTGAAAATGGAACGCGTTGCGCTCGAACAGGCCGCCGTGATAGCGGTTCGTTTTCAGTTGCGCGGCGAGTTCGTCGGCCGCGATCGGCTCCCAGTCGACGCCGAACGAATCGCGCATCAGACGCCGTTGCGCTTCGAGGCGCGTGGGTTCGTCGAACCAGTTCGCGAGGATCACGCCGGCGTCGGTCGCGTCGCAATCGATCCGATGGCGCGCAATGCGCTTGCGCATCAGCTCGACCGCGTCGGTGGTCAGCGCATAGAGCTCGCGCGCGCGAGTCGGACCGAGCGTCTTCAGCAGGTCGGCGCAATCGAGGCTGTAGCCGCCGAACACGAAGCCGCCGTTGCGTCCCGAGGCGCCGAAGCCGACCTGCTGCGCTTCGAGCACGACGACGTCTTCGACGCCGCGCTCGGCGAGTCCCAACGCGGTGGAGAGTCCCGCGAGTCCGCCGCCGATGATGCAGACGTGCGCGCTGCGTCGGCCGTTGAGCGGCGCGTAGGCGGTGGAACGGGTGACGGTGGCTTCGTAGAAACTTTGCATGGGGCGCGAGCTTGTGGACACGCCCTAGGTTAGCGGCAATCGTGTGTCGCCGTCCAGCCCGCGTGAGCCCGCACGTCGGCGGGCGCCCCGCTACGCATCGATCTGTGTTATCGACCCCAGCGCAACACGAGCGGATCGAGCCGGCGCGCGATCTTCAACAGCCCTTCGCGCGTCGCCGGATGCATCTGCGGCAGCGGATGACGCACCGCGTCCGAGCGGATCACGCCGCCTTCCTTCATCAGCGCCTTGCACGAGGCGAGACCACCCTGGCGATTCTCGTAGTTGATCAGCGGCAGCCATTGCTGATAGTGCGCGGCGGCGGCCTCGGTATCGCCGGCTGCATAGGCATCGATGATCAGGCGGATGCCGTCGGCATAACCGCCGCCCGTCATCGAGCCGGTCGCGCCCGCATCGAGATCGGCCATCAGCGTGATCGCTTCTTCGCCGTCCCATGGACCGACGATCGCGTCGCCGCCCAATTCGATCAGCTCGCGCAGCTTGTTCGCGGCCTGCGGCGTTTCGATCTTGAAGTACGACACGTTGTCGATCTCGCGCGCCATCCGGGCGAGGAACGGCGCGGACAACGGCGTGCCGCTGACCGGCGCATCCTGGATCATGATCGGAATCTGGATTGCATCGGACACCGTACGATAGAACTCCTGGATGCCGCGCTCGCCGATGCGGATCGTCGCGCCGTGATACGGCGGCATCACCATCACCATCGCGGCGCCCGCGGCCTGCGCTGCGCGGCTGCGCTCCGCGCACTGGTACGAACTGAAGTGCGTGGTCGTGACGATCACCGGCACGCGACCCGCGACGTGTTCCAGTGCGAGATGCATCAGCGTGTTGCGCTCGTCGTCGGACAGCGCGAACTGCTCGGAGAAGTTCGCGAGGATGCACAGGCCGTTCGAGCCGGCGTCGATCATGAAATCGAGGCAGCGCTTCTGGCCTTCGAGGTCGAGGCGGCCCGCGTCGTCGAAGATCGTCGGCACGACGGGGAAGACGCCGCGCAGGGCGGTGGCAGGTGACGGTTGGCTCATGATTATGTGGTCCGTGCTGGGATGGAAGGATCGCGCGTGGGCCCGCGAACGGGCGGCGCAACTCGATGAATGTCTCCTTGGGCGACTATACGGCGTGAGGCCTCGCAGGTATATTGAATTGTTTCCATATCGTGATCGCTTTTACGACTCACCCGACCGATGAAAGACACGCTCAACGTCCTGTTGTCGAAGCTGCGCATGAAGCAGCTGCATCTGCTGATCGCGCTCGACGATCACAAATCGCTGCACAAAGCGGCCGGGGTGATGTCGATGACGCAATCGGCGGCGAGCAAGGCGCTGCAGGAACTCGAAGCGATGCTCGACGCGCCGCTTTTCGAGCGCTCGAAAAGCGGCATGATCCCGAATCAGCTCGGCCATTGCGTAATCCGCTATGCGCGCGTCGTGACGTCGGACCTGACCGCGCTCTGCCAGGACGTCGCCGAAATACGTTCGGGGCGCGGCGGTCGGCTCGCGCTCGGCGCGATCATGGGCGCGATTCCCGACTGCGTGGTGCCCGCGCTGAATCAATTGCATGCGGCGCAACCGGGTTTGTCGATCGAAGTGGTAGAGGACACCAGCGCGCGAATGCTCGCGCAGCTCGACGACGGCCGGCTTGATCTGGTGGTCGGCCGCGCGGCGGTCGCGGCCGATCCGTCGAAGTATCAGTATCGTCCGCTCGGCGACGAGCCGTTGGCGGTGGTGGTCGGTTATCAGCATGCGCCGTTGCCGCGTCGCGAGATGACGTTGCGCGATCTCGCCGGGCATCGCTGGGTCATGTATCCGTCACACATGCCGCTGCATGCGCTGCTCGAACGCGAGATGGATCTCGCCGGCCTCGATATGCCCGACAATCCGATTTCGACGGCTTCCACTTTTGTGACGGTTGCACTGCTGCAAAGCAGCACTGAACTCGTTTCGCTGCTGCCGAGCGCGATCGCGGGGCCGTTCGTGCGGCACAAGATGCTGCGGGTCGTGCCGGTCAGGCTCAAATCGCCATCGCAAACTTTCGGCATCGTCACGCGCAAGGGCGGCGTGTTGTCGCCGCCGGCGGAGCGGTTCATTGCGCTGTTGCGCGGGCAGACACAACAAGGTCACACAAAAGCGCGAACTTCGGTGTGACCGGAATGGGTTGCCGAGCCGTCGTCCGTTTGCCGGTAAAAGCGCCAGCAAAAAAACGCCGGGACCTCGGCAATGCCCGCCAGAAACGGCAAAACCGCCCGAAGCGGCGGTCTTATATGGGTGTGAAAAGATCTTCAATATCTCACGCCAGTTCGCGTTTTGTCATCCGGCGCCGGTGGGTGTTGTAGCCGCGACACTGTCGGTTCAATCCTGACCGATGACGGCTTCTCGTTCCGAGCTACACTGATTTAGATGCACTGAGCCAGGCTCCATCACCCTGGCCATCGCTCGGGGGAGAGCAGCCATGAATCGGCCACCGCTTCGGTTTCCGCTTCGCGCGACCAGCACCGTGCCGGTACGGAGTTGGCGTTGGCTCAAATGGGGGCTGGCCGCGTTTGTGCTGCTCGCGGTGGCGCTGATTGCGCGGCTCGTGCAGATCGAGATCGATACCTCGCGGCTGCAGGCGCGCTATCTTTCGGAGTTGACCCGCGACGTCGGTTATTCCGTCGCCGACGGTCCCAGTCCTTCCATCCGCTTTCCGCAAGCCGACAAGGGCCCGTATGACGCGCGCCTCGGCTATGCGTTATTGCCGGCTATCCAGCAGCGTCTGTTGCAACATGGCTTCGAAATCAGCTCGCAGGCGCGCGATTCAGAACGCATGCTGTCGCTAGCGGACGACGGCCTGTTCCTGCCTTACGACGAAAAAGACACGGCGGGCCTGCAATTGTTCGACGGCACCGGCGTGCCGCTATACAGCGCCCAGTTTCCGGGCCGCGTGTACGACGGCTTCGACGCCATTCCGCCGCTCGTCGTGAACTCGCTGCTGTTCATCGAAGACCGCTATCTGCTCGATCCGAATCAACCGAACCGCAATCCGGCGATCGACTGGGGGCGCTTCAGCCGCGCGCTCGTCGACCAGGGCGCGCGCGTTTTCAATCGTCATCAGCAGACGCCGGGCGGCAGCACGCTCGCGACGCAGATCGAGAAATTCCGTCATTCGGCGGGCGGCCGCACCGCGACGCCGCCGGAAAAGTTGCGGCAAATCGCGTCCGCGTCGGTGCGCGCGTATCTGAACGGGCCGCAAACGCTGCCCGCGCGCGAACAGATCGTGGTCCATTATCTGAACTCGGTGCCGCTGGCCGCGCAGCCCGGCGTCGGCGAAATCAATGGAATCGGCGACGGTCTCGCCGCCTGGTACGGGCGCGATTTCCGCGAGACCAACCGCCTGCTGAAGGCGCCGTCGACCGATGCGAATCTGCCCGACCAGGGCCTGGCGTTTCGCGAAGTGCTGTCGCTGATGATCGCTCAGCGCGCACCGTCGTTTTTCCTGCAGCGCGGCTATCCCGAACTCGAACGGCTGACCGACAGCTATCTGCGGCTGCTCGCGAGCGGCGGCGTGATCAGTGCGCAGTTGCGCGACGCGGCGCTGGCGGCGCACGTCGAACTGCATCGCGCGCCGCGCAGCACCCCGGATCTCGGCTCGTTCGTGTCGCGCAAGGCCGTCACGTCGATGCGCTCGCACCTGCTCGCCGCGCTTGGCGTGCGCAGCTTCTACGAACTGGACCGCCTCGACGTGCAAGCGACAGGCACGCTGAACAACGACGTGCAGCAGGCCGTTGCCGAGCGTCTCGCCGCCGCCGCGACGAAAGACGGCGCGAAGGCCGCGGGTCTGGTCGGCTTCGAAATGCTGCGCGGGTCCGACGATCCGTCGCATATCGCCTACAGCTTCACGCTCTACGAGCGGCACGGCGACGCGAACCTCGTGCGCGTGCAGACCGATAGCGTGAACCAGCCGTTCGACATCAATTCGGGCGCGCGCCTGAATCTCGGCTCCACCGCGAAACTGCGCACCGTCGTCACGTATCTGCAGATCGTCACCGAGTTGCACACACGTTATGCATCGATGAGCGACGCCGAGCTGAAGGCGATCAAGCCGGATCCGAACGATCGTCTGACGCACTGGGCGATCGACTACCTGCTGCATACACGCGACCATTCGCTGCAACCGATGCTCGACGCGGCCGTCGAGCGTAAATACTCGGCGAGCCCGGGCGAAACGTTCTTTACCGGCGGCGGCGCGCAGACCTTCACGAACTTCGAGGCCGACGACAACAGCCGCATCCTGACCGTGCATCGCGCGTTCCAGCATTCGGTGAACCTCGTGTTCGTGCGGCTGATGCGCGATATCGTGCACTATGAAATGGTGCAGACCACCGGGCCGTCGTCGGAATGGCTCGGCGATACGGCGACCCGCAAGATGTACCTGACGCGTTTCGCCGATCAGGAAAGCCGCGTGTACATGAAGCGTTTCTACACGAAGTACCACGGCAAGACGCCCGATCAGCAGATCACGCTATTGCTGCTCGGCGTGCGCAAGTCGCCGCCGAAAGTGGCGACCGCGTTGCGCAGCGTCGCGCCGGATCAACCGAACGCCTGGTTCAACAAGATGATGTACGCGGCGCTGAAGAACACCCCGTCGGCTTCGATGCTGGACGACGAAGACCTCGCGATGCTCTACGACAAGTACGGCATCAACCGCTTCAACCTGAACGACCGCGGCTATATCTCGAGCGTGCATCCGCTCGAACTGTGGACGCTGAACTACCTGCGCTCGCATCCCGACGCGACGCTCGCGCAGATCGAAAGCGCGAGCCAGGACGTGCGCCTGTCCACGTACTCGTGGCTCTTCAAGACGCGCTATCACGTGACTCAGGATCACCGCATCAAGCGCATGGTCGAACTGCGCGCCTACGACGCGATCGGCAAATCGTGGCAGGCTCTCGGCTATCCGTTCGGGTCGCTGACGCCGTCGTATGCGGCCGCGATCGGCGCGTCGGGCGATCGTCCGGCGGCGCTCGCGCAACTGATCGGCGTGATCGCGAACGACGGCAACAAGGTGCCGACCGAAACGCTGACGCAGATCGACTTCGCGAAAGATACGCCGTACGAAACGCATTTCAAACGTGCGGTGGTCGCGCCGCAGCAGCAGGTGTCGCCGGAGATCGCCGGCGAGGTGCGGATGCTGTTGCGCGACGTCGTGACGGGCGGCACCGCGAGGCGTCTCGCGCAAGGCATGACGTTCCCGAACGGCGAAACGCTGCAGGTCTATGGCAAGACCGGCACCGGCGATCAACGCCTGAACGTGTACGCGAAGGGTGCGCGTCTCATCGAGTCGCGCAAGGTGAATCGCAGCGCGACCTTCGTGTTCGCGCTCGGTGACCGCTTCTACGGCACGCTGACCGCGTGGGTGCATGAGCCGTATGCCGCGCATTACGACTTCACGAGTGCGTTGGCGGTGCAGTTGCTGAAGTCGATGGCACCGGCGCTGCAACCGTTGCTCGACAAGCCGGTTCAGAAAACCGTGACGGCGGTGCCGACGGATGCGACCGCCACGGCGAAGAAGGTTGCCGTCGCCGTGAAGTAAATCGATCTATGTCGTGATTCCGCGCAAGGGCGGGAGCGTGGATCCAGGTTGAAATCTGAGCGTTCCGACATCACCAAGGACGGGACGCTCACCGCTCTTCATACCCCGGCTCCGACGCCGCCGGCTTCAGGAACAGCTCATGGACCGGCGCGAAATGCGCATATAGCGGCAGAATCGCACCGCCCATCGCGCGGGCATCGGCGCCGATCGCGCCTTCGAGCAATTGCGGCCGCACCATCCCTTCCCATTCGAAGCGATCGAGCACGCGCTCGGTGCGCCGAATGATCTCGCGGATCAATAAGCGGTCGAACTCACCGTCGATCACGACGGCTTCGAGATCGAGCAACGCGGCCGCATTGGTGAGCGCGTTGGCGATCGCCGGGCACGCGCTGTCGAGCCATTGCTCGGTATGCCGCCACAACTCGGGCGACATCGCGCGATGATCGTGCGCGGCGACCGCCGGCGCGCCCGCATCGCTGAGCAGTTGTTCGAGTACGAAGCCCGATGCCGCGTGTAGCAGTTGCCGCGCGGGTTTGCGTGCGCTGCCCTCGCGCAGCGGGATCGAACCGACCGCGCCCGCGTTGTCGTGCGGACCGCCATGCAGGCGTCCGTCGATCACCAGACCCCCGCCGATGAACGTGCCGACGAACAGATACAGAAAGTTGTGGATGCCGCGGCCCTGGCCCATCACGAGCTCGGCCGCGCATGCGGCCGTGGTGTCTTTCGCGAACTCGACAGGCAGACCGGTCATGGTCGCGATGCGCGCGCGCAGATCGATGTCGTTCCAGCCGTCGAGCGCGTCGGGCGGTGCGCCGAGAAAGTCGCGCCAGCCGCCGAGCCACAACGGCGCCGCGACGCCGACGCCGACCACCTTGCCGGCCTTCGCGCCGAGCGTCTGGTTCACGCGCGCGAGTTTGCTTTCGAGCGCGGGGAACAGCGTGCGCGGGTCGGGGTACGCATACTCGAACACGTCGCGGCACACGATGCGCCCGGCGAAGTCCATCGCGAGCACGTCGAGACTGCGGCGCCCGACCTTCACGCCGATCGTGTACGCGCCGTCCGCGCGCAACGCGATCGGCACCGACGGCTGGCCGATCTTGCCGCGCACGCGCGCCTGCTTTTCGAGCAGGCCATCGGCGATCAGCCGGTCGACGATCATCGACACCGTCTGCATCGAAAGACGCGTGAGGCGGCCGACCTCGGCCTTCGGCAGTGGTCCGTGCAGGCGGATCGTTTGCAGCACGATGCGCTCGTTGAATTGCCGCACGCCGATCTGGTTCGAACCGACCGTGCGTTTGACGTGCGAACGCGTGCTGGTGCTAGAGGTGTCCATAGTCGTATATCGGCCTCGTGGCTCAGCGGGTTGAGCGGCGGCGCATCATGCAATCGCCTTCACGTCGGCTTCCTTGGCGCCGGTCATGATAGCGACCGCTTCCGACATGTGCACGTCTTTTGTGTTGACGAGCGCCGCGCGCCGGCCGAGCCGCTGGATATGGATGCGGTCCGCGACCTCGAACACGTGCGGCATGTTGTGGCTGATCAGAATCACCGGCAGACCGCGGTCGCGCACGCGCCGGATCAATTCGAGCACCATGTTGCCTTCCTTCACGCCGAGCGCCGCGGTGGGCTCGTCAAGAATCACGACGTGGCGCGCGAACGCCGCGCTGCGTGCAACGGCGACGCCCTGGCGTTGGCCGCCCGACAGCGTTTCGACCGCCTGGCGCATCGAGCGGATGCCGATCTGCAGATCCTTCATGGCCGCGGTCGCCTCCTCGAGCATGCGGCGCTTGTCGATCATCTTGAACAGCGAGCCGCGCCAGCCGGGTTTCAGCAATTCGCGGGCGAGAAACAGGTTTTCGGCGATGCTCATCGCCGGCGCCACGGCGAGTTCCTGGTACACGGTCTCGATGCCTTGCGCGCGCGCATCGAGCGGACTGCGGAATTTGACCGGTTTGCCGTCGAGCAGAATCTCGCCTTCGTCGGGCACCGTGGCGCCGGAGAGCGCCTTGATCAGCGACGATTTGCCCGCGCCGTTGTCGCCGATCACCGCGAGGATCTCGCCAGGCAGCACTTCGAAATCGCAACCGTCGAGCGCGGTCACGTTGCCATAACGTTTGACGAGTCCGCTCGCCTGGAGGACGGGCATCGCGACGGAAGCGGGGGTGGAAGTCGACGTCGACATGACAGGGCTCCTGGGTGGGCTCAACGGCCGCGGTGCGAGAGTTTATCGGCGGCGACCGCGAGAATCACGAGCATGCCGGTGATCAGGACCTGGTACACGGAAGAAACACCGATCAGCGTCAGGCCGTTGCGGAATACGCCGACGATCAACGCCCCGAGCAAGGTGCCGACGATCGACCCACGTCCGCCGAACAGGCTCGTGCCGCCGAGCACGACCGCGGTGATGCTGTCGAGGTTCTCGGTCTGTCCGGCCTGCGGATCGCCGACGCCGGTGCGCGACACCGACAGCAGCGCGGCGATGCCGTAGATCGCGCCGGCGAGCGTGTAGACGATCAGCAGAATCTTTTGCGACGACAGGCCCATCAGCCGTGCGGCCTCGGCGTTGTTGCCGAGCGCGTACAGATGGCGCCCCGGCACCGTATCGCGCAGCACGAACCAGGTGGCCAGATACATCAGCAGCGTCAGCACGGTGCCGTAGGTGACTTCCGCCGGTCCGACCCGGAACGTGTTGCCGAAGAACATGATCGCGTCGGGCAGGTTCGACACGCTTTCCGCGTTCGAGTAGATCTGCGTGAGCGCAAACGCGATATTCAGCGTACCCAGCGTGACGATGAACGCGGGCAACTTGATGCGCGTGATCAGCAGGCCGTTCAGCAAGCCGAACAGGGTGCTTGCCCCGATGCCGCACAGAATCGCGAGAACCGGCGGCACGCCGAGCACGACCGCGAACTTGGTCATGATGATCGAGCCGAAGGCCATCACCATGCCGCAGGACAGATCGATGCCGCCGGTCAGCACGATCAGAGTCTGGCCGATCGCGATGACCGCGACGACCATCGTCTGTTGCAGGATCAGCGACAGGTTCTGGAACGACAGGAAGCGGTTGCTCTGCGAGATGAAGAATGCGCAGGCCAGCACCAGCGCGATCAGCGGACCGATTTCGGACAGCGACGGCAGGTGCTCGGTGAAAGACGAGCGCGGGCGACCGGCGGGCGCGGAGGGAGTCGACATGATGGCAGTCCTCGATACATGAGCGTGACGGGAAGGGCACGCAACGAATCGGATGGCGGTCCGCCGCCACGCGCGACGGACCGCTTTGCACTGTGCGTTACTTGTTGCCCCAGCAGTTATCGAGGCCGAACTTCGTATCCTTGCTGTCGATCCCGGGCATCGGCTTGTCGGTGATCAGCGTGACGCCGGTGTCCTGATAGCCGGAGACCTTCTTGCCGGTCTTCGCGTAGTCGACGCCGGCGCTGACGCCGAGCGCGGCCATCTTCAGCGGATACTGCTGCGAGGTCGCCGCGATCGCGCCGGCCTTCACGTTGCGCACGCCGTCGCAGCCGCCGTCGATCGACACGATCATCACGCCCTTGTCCTTGCCCGCCGACTTCAGCGCGCGATACGCGCCGGCCGCGGCCGGTTCGTTGATCGTGTAGACCACGTTGATGTCGGGTGCTTTCTGCAGGCAGTTTTCCATCGCCGTCTGGCCTTTCGCCTGATCGCCGCGCGTGTCCTGGCTGCAGACGATCGACGCATCGCCTTCCTTCACGCCGAAGCCTTCGAGGAAGCCGTTGTGACGCAGCACGCCGACCGACACGCCCGGCGCGAGATCGAGCGTTGCGATCTTCGCGGGCTTGCCGTTCAGCGCAGCCTTCGCGTATTTGCCGATCAGCACGCCCGCCTTGAAGTTGTCGGTAGCGAAGAGGGCGTCGGTCGCGTCCTGCGGATCGGTCGGCGTATCGAGCGCGACGACCATCACACCCGCCGCGCGCGCCTTCCTGATGCTTGGCACGATCGCTTTGGTGTCGCTCGGCGTGATCAGGATCGCTTTCGCGCCGGCCGTCATCATGTTTTCGATCGCGGTGACCTGACTCGCATTGTCGCCGTCGAACTTGCCGGCGGCGGTGATCAGTTTCGCGCCGTCTTTCGACGCGGCCGCGTCCGCGCCCTGGCGCATCTTGACGAAGAACGGGTTCGTATCGGTCTTCGTGATCAGTCCGATGACGGGCTGGTCGGCGGCCTGGCTCGCGCTCGCGCACCACAGCGCAGTTGCCGCGGCGCACATCGACACGATTGTCCTGGCGACAGGACGCCTGCGGGAATTCAGATTCAGATTCATGAGACGCTCCTCCGGTTTATTGGCAACGACGTTTGGAACTGCAGATGGATTGCGAATATGAAGCCGTGGGCTCGGCGTTTGCGGCAACGCTTCGGCGCGATGTGGTCCGAAGGGAATTTTCTAAATCATTTTGCTTGATTTACTACAGCAGGCGAGCAGCCACTCGTCAAGGAAATGTGAACACGGGAAGATTGCCGGGCAGAGCGGAGCGCGTGGGCTGAGAGCCTTGTGCGATAAGGCTTTGATGCCTTGTTGCGGTGCGAGGTACCGCGCCGCGGGTTCGGGAAAGTCCTGGCCAGCTTTGACAGGCCGAACGATCAATGCCTTCGACTTTTCGATTTCTGGTGCCGGCGGCGCAGACTGATTCCGCTCGCCCGCGGTCGCTTTCCAACCAACCGTTACGGCCACATCAACGCGAACGCGGCGCGGCCGTCGACGCGCGCACGACCAGTTTCGGCGCCGACGAAATCCGCATCGGCACGCGCGCCGGTACGTCCCGCGCGCCGCGTTCAGCTTGTCCGTACGACGTCTCGATCAGCTCGCGCAGCAGTTGCACGGCAAGTCCGGCGACCTCGACCGTCGGTACGGCGACAGTCGTCAGCGCGGGGCGCGATTCGCGCGCGAGTTGAATGTCGGTAATGCCGATCACCGATAGATCGTCCGGTACATGCAGGCCGAGATCCGCGGCCGCGTGCATCGCGCCGAGCGCAGGCAGGTCGTTGGTCGAGAAGATCGCGCTCAGTTGCGGATCGGCTTCGAGCAACGCGCGCGCCGCGAGGTAGCCGCCGTGGATCGTGTCGACCGCATGCCGCACGCGATTCTTCATCACGCCGGCCGCGCGCAACGCATCGACGAAACCTTCGTAGCGCGCCGCGTGTATGCCCGAGGCCTTGCTGCCGACGATCGCACCGACGCGCCGATGCCCGAGTTCGAGCAGATGCTCGCCGGCCAGTTTGCCGGCCAGCCGGAAATCGACCGCGACACACGGCAAGCCGGGCGGCTCGGTGGGCCGCTCCCACATGCACAGCACGACCGGCGTGCCGCGCGCTTCGGTCTTGTGCAGATCGGCGAAATCGAGGTTCGCGTTGGTCACGAGCACGCCTTCGGACAAGGTGCCGGCGATCTGGTCGAGATACGCACGGCCGCTCAGCGGATCTTCGTTCGTATTGCAGATGATCACGAAGTGGCCGCTCGCGCGCGCAGCCCGTTCGACCGCAAGCGCGAACTCGGGATAGAACGGATTGGCGATGCTCGACACCATCAGCGCGAGCGTTGGCGCGCGGCCCTCGGCCAGCGCGCGCGCGGCGAGATGCGGGCGATAGCCGAGCGCCGCGACCGCATCGAGCACGCGTTGCCGGGTCGTTTCGCCAACCCGGCCGCGATTGCGCAGCACGTTGGACACCGTGGCCGGCGTGACGCCGGCGTGACGCGCAACTTCGCTGAGTGTGGGCATGGTCTGGTCAATATGTGGGATGGCTGTCCGACATTTGCGTCGCGGCGCGAGGCGCGGCAACATCTGTCGTCGAACCAACGTACAAAACGATATCGGAGACAGACCCAACGATCGCCTTGCGATCGATTTTTCGGTCTTGCTGATTAAGCGCTTAATCTCCGACTTCGCGCCGATTAAATCACGGAGTCGATGCAATGGCGAGTATTTCGTTACGAGGCGTGCAGAAGTCGTATGGCGACGGTGCGCCGGTGATTCGCAACGTCGATCTGGACATCGGCGAAAACGAGTTCTGCGTGTTTCTCGGCCCGTCGGGCTGTGGCAAGTCCACGCTGCTGCGCATGATCGCCGGGCTCGAAGATGTGACCGACGGCGACCTGTCGATCGGCGGGAAGCTCGTCAACGACGTGCCGGCCGCGCAACGCGGCGTCGCGATGGTGTTCCAGAGCTATGCGCTGTTTCCGCACATGAGCGTGTTCGAGAACATGGCGTTCGGCCTCAAGCTCGCGAAGACCCCGAAGGATGAAATCGAGCGCAAGGTGCGTGAAGCCGCGCGCATCCTGCAACTCGAAGCCTTGCTCGAGCGCAAGCCGAAGGCGCTGTCGGGCGGGCAGCGGCAGCGCGTCGCGATCGGTCGCGCGATCGTTCGCGAGCCCGGCGTGTTTCTGTTCGACGAACCGCTGTCCAATCTCGATGCAACCCTGCGCGGACAAACCCGAGTCGAAATCGCCCGCCTGCATAAGCAGTTCGCGAAGGCGAGCGTGGTCTACGTGACGCACGATCAGATCGAAGCAATGACGCTCGCCGACAAGATCGTGCTGCTGCATTCGGGCAAGGACACCGAGCGCTACGGCAGCATCGCGCAGATCGGCGCGCCGCTCGAGCTGTATCACCGCCCGAAAAGCCGCTTCGTGGCCGGCTTTATCGGCTCGCCGCGAATGAATTTCCTGCCGGGCAAGGTGGCGTCACTCGATTCTCAAGGCGTGCTCGTCACCCTCGATCACACCGGTGAGAGCGTGCGCGTGCCGGTCAGCAGCGCGGGGTTGCAGCCCGCGCAACCGGTCACGCTCGGCGTGCGTCCCGAGCATCTCGAGTTCGTCGATGCACCGGCCGCCACGAACCCGGCCGCGTCGCAAGACGGCGTGCTCGCGCGCACCGTGTCGCTCGTCGAGCAGCTTGGCGAACACAGCTACGTTCACCTCGATCAACCCGGCGGCGCCGTGCTGATCGCCAAGGCGCCCGGCAACACGCGCCTCGCTCCAGGCGATGCCGCGAGCCTGCGGGTGCCGCGCACGGCCTGTCATCTGTTTACCGAGGACGGCTTCGCGGCCGCATCGCTCGAATCCGTCGAACACTACGCTTGAAGAACATTGGGGACATAGGGATGCGTGTAGGAGTCTGTTATTACCCGGAGCACTGGCCCGAGTCGATGTGGGAAGACGACGCGCGCCGGATGAAAGCGCTCGGCATCGAGCAGGTGCGGATCGCCGAATTCGCGTGGAGCCGGATCGAGCCGACGCCCGGCGAATACGATTGGGGCTGGCTCGATCGCGCCGTCGACGTGCTTGGCGCGGCTGGCCTGAAGGTCGTCATGTGTACGCCGACCGCGACGCCGCCGAAGTGGCTGATCGACCGTCATCCGGACATCCTGCCGGTCGGCGCCGATGGCCGTCCGCGCGCGTTCGGCTCGCGGCGTCATTACGACTTCTCGTCGCCCGCCTATTTCGAGGCGTCGCGGCGTATCTGCACGGCGGTGGCCGAGCGCTATGGCAAGCATCCGGCGGTCGCTTTCTGGCAGGCCGATAACGAATTCGGCTGTCATCACACGGTGGTCAGCTATTCGCCGGCCGCGGTCGCGCGCTTTCGCGAGTGGCTGAAGGCTCGTTATCGCACGATTCAGGCGTTGAACGACGCGTGGGGCACGGTGTTCTGGAGCATGGAGTACCGCGGCTTCGACGAAATCGACGCGCCTGTGGGCACCGTGACCGAGGCGCATCCGTCGCATCGGCTCGACTACCGGCGCTTTGCCTCCGACGAAGTGGCGCGCTACAACCGCATGCAGGTCGAGATCATTCGCGCGCATTCGCCGGGACGCCCGGTCGCGCACAACTTCATGCAGCTCTTCACCGAGTTCGATCACTACAAGGTCGCGGCCGATCTCGACGTCGCGACGTGGGACAGCTATCCGCTGGGCGCGCTCGAAGAGCAGTGGTTCGCGCCGGACATCAAGGCGCGCTGGTTGCGCACTGGTCATCCGGATTTCGCGTCGTTCAATCACGACGTGTATCGCGGCATGTCGAAGCTGCCGTTCTGGGTGATGGAGCAGCAGCCGGGGCCGGTGAATTGGGCGCAGTGGAACCCGGCGCCGCTGCCGGGCATGGTGCGGTTGTGGAGCTGGGAAGCGTTTGCGCACGGCGCGGGCTGTGTGTCGTATTTCCGCTGGCGTCAGGCGCCGTTCGCGCAGGAGCAGATGCATGCGGGGCTCAATACGCCCGATAACCGGCTCGACGTTGGTGGCAATGAGGCATCGCAGGTGGCGTCGGAAATCCACACGGTGCTCGCCGCGAATGCCGACGCGAATGCGTCGATCCGCTCGAAAGTCGCGCTCGTCTACGACTATGAAGCGAAGTGGCTGTTCGAGATTCATCCTCAGGGCGCGGACTTTCACTATCCGCGGTTCGCGTTCGAGTACTACTCGGCTTTGCGCGCGCTCGGACTCGACGTCGATGTCGTGCCGGCCGATGCATCGTTCGATGGCTACAGCCTCATCGTCGTGCCGCCGCTGCCGGTCGTGCCCGACGATTTCGCCGAGCGTCTCGCACGTTCGGGCGCCCAAGTCGTGCTCGGTCCACGCACCGGTTCGAAGACGCGCGAGCTGCGGATTCCGGCGAACCTGCCGCCCGGCGCATTGGCGTCGGTGCTGCCGCTGCGCGTGTGGCGCGTCGAATCGATGCGGCCGAACGTGACCGAAGCGGTGGTGCTCGAACAGCAGGGCGGTGCGGCCGACGGCGTCGCGCGACATTGGCGCGATTTCATCGACAGCGATGCATCATCTTCATTCGACGTGCGCGCGCGTTTCGCGGACGGTCATCCCGCGTATGTGCGAAGCGGCGTGTTCCACTATCTCGCGAGCTTGTTCGACGACGCATTGACGGTGCGCCTGTTCGCCCGAATCGCACAGGAAGCGGGCTTCGAAACGCAGGCACTCGGCGACAGCGTGCGCATCAGCCGTCGCGGCGCGCTCACCTATGTGTTCAACTATGGCGATCAGGCCCACACGCTCGACCACATTTCCGACGACGCATTCGTGATCGGCTCCCGGGAGGTGGTGCCGCAAGGGGTAGCGGTCTACCGCTCGTAATAGAAGTCCGGCCTTGGCAATTCCACGCAGTCATTCGATACAGAAGCGACAACGACGTAAAAACCATGGAATGAAGGAGACAGTCAGAATGAAACTGAAACCACGCAAGATTCTGTTGGCGCTCGCGCTGGCCGCGGTTGCCGCGGGGACCTCGGTCGTCAGCACCGCGCAGGCGGGCACGCTCGCGCTGAACATCGCGTACAAGGGCGCGAGCCAGCGGGCGGTGTGGCAGCAGGTCGTCGACGAGTTCAAGAAGGCGCATCCCGGCGTCGACGTAAAGGTGTCGTTCATCGACGAGGAGGCTTACAAGGTTCAGTTGCCGGGTTGGCTTTCGACCGTCGCGCCCGATGTCGTCAACTGGCACGACGGCGAGCGGATGGCGTATTACGCGCAGCGTGGCCTGTTCGAGGATCTGACCGGCGACTGGCAAAAGAACGGCTGGAACGAGATGTATGCGTCGACGAAGGAAGCATCGTCGTATAAGGGCAAGCAGTATGCCGCGCCGACCGTGTACTACTCGTGGGGAATGTTCTATCGCAAGGACCTGTTCGAGAAGGCCGGCATCAAGGGCGAGCCGAAAACGTGGGACGAGTTTCTCGACGCCGCGAAAAAGCTGAAGGCCGCCGGCATCACGCCGATCGCGGTGGCGGGCCGCGATGCGTGGACGCTGGCCGGCTGGTTTGACTACCTCGATCTGCGCCTGAACGGCAACGCGTTCCATCAGAAGCTGATGGCCGGCGAGATTCCGTATACCGATCCGCGCGTGAAGAAGGTCTATACGACGTGGAAGCAACTGATCGACGACGGCTACTTCATCAACAATTCACTGTCCTACGATCTCGACGCGGTGCAGCCGTTCCTGTTCCAGGGCAAGGCCGCCATGATGCTGATGGGGACGTTCATTGCGGCGGGTTTCCCGGACAACGTGAAGTCGCAGATGGGGTACTTCCAGTTCCCGATCATCGACTCGAAGGTGCCGACCGCCGAGGATGGGCCGGTCGAATCGCTGCATATTCCGTCGAAGGCGAAGAACAAGGCCGATGCGCACACGTTCCTTGCCTTCGTCGAGACGCCGGAGATCGGCGCGCAGCTCGCCAAGGGACTCGGTTCGTTGTCGGCGAACAGCAAATCGCCGGAGCCTGAAGATCCGATTTCGAAGATCGGTTTCCAGATCCTGTCGAACACGAAGGGCGGCATCGCGCAGTTCTACGATCGCGACATGACGAAGGAAATGGCCGACGAAGGGATGAAGGGGATGCAGCAGTTCGTCTCCGATCCGTCGAAACTCGACGACATCCTCGCGCAGCTCGAGCAGACGCGTCAGCGTATCTACAAGAAGTGAGCGGCAGCGGCCGCAAGGCCGCTGTCCGATGCATCGCGTTGTATCAGATCGGATCGGGAGAGTGATCGTGTCGCATTCCGTCAGCCGTCATAGCGTCGACGGTTCTGTTGAACCCGGCGGCCAGGGTGTGCCCGCGCCGGGCGGTGCGCTGGGCGGCGCGCCCGTCGCGTCGCGCCGGCGCGGCCCGACGCCGACCGCGCGGCGGCAGCGGCGCGCCGCGTTTCTGTTTCTCGCGCCGGCCTGCTTCATGGTGGCCGTGTACGTGGTGTGGCCGATCCTCTCGACGATCCGTCTGAGCTTCTTCAACTGGGATGGAATGACCGAGCCGACCTTCATCGGCCTCGCGAACTACATCGAGCTGGTCCATACGCCAACGTTCTATACGGCGCTGAAGAACAACCTGATCTGGCTCGTGCTGTTTTTGCTCGCACCGCCGATGGGCCTCGCCGTCGCGCTGTATCTGAACCAGGCAGTGGCGGGCATCCGCATCGTCAAGTCGCTGTTTTTCGCGCCGTTCGTGTTGTCGGGCGTCGTGGTCGGGCTGATCTTTTCATGGTTCTACGATCCGACCTTCGGCCTGCTCGCGATGATGCTCGGTCACGGCGTGCCAGTGCTCGGCGATCCGCGCTATGCGACGTTCGGCATTGTGTTCGCGGCGCTGTGGCCGCAAACCGCGTACTGCATGATTCTTTATCTGACCGGCTTGACCACGTTGAACGCCGAGCAGATCGAAGCCGCGCGAATGGAAGGCGCGCAGGGCTGGTCGATGCTCTGGCATGTGATCCTGCCGCAGTTGCGGCCCACGACCTTCATGGCGATCGTCGTGACGATCATCGGCGCGCTGCGCAGCTTCGACCTGATTTCGGTGATGACGGGCGGCGGTCCGTTCGAAAGCTCGACGGTGCTCGCCTATTTCATGTACGACCAGGCCATCAAGTACTACCGCATCGGCTATTCGGCGGCGATCGCGGTAGTGTTGTTCGGCATCATGCTCGTGTACATCGTCTATCACCTGCGGCGGATGCTGCGCGCCGAGCAATAAGGAGCCGCTGATGTTTCCGATTCCAATCGACAAATGGAAGCCGGCCACGCGCCGCGCCTACAAACTGACCTTGCCGATTGCACTCCTGATCTGGCTGCTGCCGATGATCGCGGTGCTGGTGACTTCGGTGCGTTCGACCGAAGAGTTGAGCGAGGGCAATTACTGGGGATGGCCGAAGCACTTCGCGATGTTCGATAACTATCGCGAGGCATTGACGACATCGCCGATGCTGCATTACTTCTGGAATAGCGTGCTGATCACGGTGCCCTCGGTAGTCGGGTCGATCGCACTCGCGGCGATGGCGGGCTTTGCATTGGCGATCTATCGGTTCCGCGGCAATTCGACGTTGTTCGCGACGTTCGTCGCGGGCAACTTCGTGCCGATCCAGGTGCTGATGATTCCGGTGCGCGACCTGTCGTTGCAACTCGGGCTGTTCAATACCGTGAGCGCGCTGATTCTGTTTCACGTGTCGTTCCAGACCGGCTTTTGCGCGCTGTTTCTGCGCAACTTCATCAAGCAGTTGCCGTTCGAACTGGTGGAGGCGGCACGCATCGAAGGGGCGAACGAGTGGACCGTGTTCTTTCGGATCGTGCTGCCGCTGATTCGTCCGGCGCTCGCGGCGTTGGCGATCCTCGTGTTCACGTTCGTGTGGAACGACTATTTCTGGGCCTTGTGTCTGACCCAGGGCGATGATGCCGCGCCGATCACGGTCGGCGTGGCCGCGCTGAAAGGGCAGTGGACGACCGCGTGGAATCTCGTGTCGGCGGGATCGATTCTGGCGGCGCTGCCATCGGTCATGATGTTCTTTGCGATGCAGAAGCATTTCGTCGCGGGATTGACGTTTGGCGCGACGAAGGGGTGAGGATGCTTGCGCATGATTGCGCATGATTGCGCATGATTGCGCGTGGCGATGCTGCGTAGAGAAGGGTTGCCCGCGTAAGCGGGCTTTTTTTCGGCGTTGCGAACTGCTGCGAGCTCGCTGACTTCTCGATCAGTGCTTTTCAGCTGACGTCCGGTCGACCCGCTGCATAACCGCATGCAACGCCGCGCGCGGACTATCGAGGGGCCGCTTGCCTTCGCCGCCGTCGCTCGCGAGGTGCGCGGCCGGCGCCATCCACGGATGCGCAAACGCGACGACGCTTGCGCCTGCCGCATAGGCATCTTTCGCCGCCACTGCGATCGCCGCGAAGCATGCATCCATTTCACTGCTGCGAAATAGTGCCCACACTTGCGGCACGTGAATGATCCGCACCGACGCAGAACGTTCTTGCGCATACCGCGTGAAGAGTTTTCGATTGGATTCGATCGCGCCTTCGGCCGCGCACAGTACCGCGATCTTGCCACCGCCTTGAGCGGCTTCAGCGGCCTTGGCAGCCAGCGCGGCATCCGCGCGGATAAAAGGCACGGGCGCATCGCCGATCTCGTCGGCTATGGGCCCAAGCGTTGCGCACGTCAGAACGACGGCATCGGCGTTGCTGGCGAGTTCAAGCAGACAACCACGCGTTTGCGCTTTTGTGTCGGAATGAAACGTGCCGACACGTTCGACTGCTTCCCGCAGGTCCGCTCGCACCGCATGGCGAAGATCGGCGGGCCGCAGACCCATCTCGGTGGCTGCGTGTTCGAATACCTGTCGGTTGTTTTCGATCGTGTGCAGAAAGGAAATGCGCATGTTTGCCAGCTCCGGTGAAGTTGCCTGGATCGGACTCATTGTTCCGACTCGGAGATTCCTTAACAAGGCAACTTCTGCTACCGGTATTGCCGCTACCCCTATCAGCCATCAAGCGAGGCCTTCCTCCCTGAAATCAGGAAGGAAGGCGCTTTCCGCTATCAGGCCGGATCAGCGTACTTCAGCGTCCAGCTCAGCGTACGGCTGGCGCCGCCCGTCAACGCGAACGGAGTGGTCGTACAGGCGAAGTTGGAGTGCAACTGTCCGATCGGCGTGGTCGACAGCGGGTTCGTCGCACCGCTCACCGTATCGAACTGCGACAGCGCGCAACCATCGAAACCCATCGCGGCGTAATTCGTCGCGGGGCTATTCGTGTAGCTGACCGAGTAGCCGTCGCCACTTGCCGTCGTGTTCTGGAAGTCCGCGAACGACGTGTAGTCCGTTTCCACCGCGAGATTGCCCGTCAACGTGCCCGAGCTCAGCGTATCGGTGCGCGTGATCGAGCCTTTGCCGAACGTCATCACCGTATGCACCTGCAGATCGAGATCCGTCGTGTACAACGCGTTCTTGGCCGCTTGCCTGAACTTCGCGGTGTCGAACGTGACGACCACCTGACCATTGGTTTCCTGCACGTTCAGATTCTTGTAGTACGTGACCGGAATATAGGTTTTGCCGCCGTACGTAACCTGCGGAATCATCAGCGCGTAGCCGAGGTCCGTCGTGCCGTAGGCGAGATTGTCCGAGGACGGCACCGGATAGTACGGCGTGTACGAGTTGTAGTCGGGTGCCTGGCTCAGATTCAGGTTGATCACGCGCTTGCCGTCGCGCACCGTGATGAGCGCCGCGCTGTACGGGTGCGCGGTATCGGTCGGCTGGTTGTACCAGGTCAGCGTGTGGTGCGGGAGCGCGTCGAGGTAAGACTGCATATCGGTATCGGAGAGCGGCGCCTTGCCGCTGAAGCCGAGCTTGTCCCACCACGCGTTCACGTACATGTACTGATGCAGCAGGCTGAAGTTTTCACCCATCACGCGCGGCTTGCCGCGATACGAGTCGGTGCCGCGGCCCTTGACCCACATGTTGACGGACGGCGTCGGCAGGGTCGGGTCGTACCAGAAGTTGCTGAAGCGCAGAGCCGACTTGTAGATGTACGTGTAGGCGACCTTCATTTCCTGATCGGTCAGGATGCCGGCGTTGGCCGCCGCGGTCAGCACCTCCATGAATGCCGAGTCGCCGTATGGGCCGATCGAGCGGCCATAGTTGAAGCCCTGGCCGTTGGTGTTGAGCTGCGGAAGAATCAGGTTGACCGAGTTGCGCAGATACGATTTCAGTTCCGGCGTCAGGTTCGCCTGATTGCCCATTTCCAGCGTGCGCTCGGTCACTTCGCCGATCAGCAGCGTGCTGTAGCGGTCGTAGCGCGCCTGGTCGTAATAGGTCGTGTGAGTGTTCGACGCTTCGTCGGAGAAGCCGCCCGACGAGTCGTTGCGGATGTGCTTCGTCAGCGTGTACAGCAGCGCGTCGCGCGCGTTCATCGTGGCCACGGTCGCATCGCTGGTCGACGAGAACGTCGGATTGCTCCAGCCGAGCTTCTGCCGCAGCCCCGCAATACCATACGACACCGCGTAGTAGTTCTGCGCGGTATTTAGCGACGCGACGTCGATCGGCGTGCCGGCGGCGGGGCAGGTGTCGGTCTTGCCGCTCGCATCCGCGCCGAACATGTCGCAGAAGGTCAGGCGCGCCTGCAGCGTCTTCAGCATCGCGTCGCTGAACACCTCGTTGAGCATGCCGTGCGACTGGAAATTGTTGAGCGCGACGAGATAGTAGTACTCGCCCCAGGACGTATTCGCGTACGTGTAATTGGAGCCGGTCATCTGCGTCATCATCGCCGTCGTGATTTTCTGGTACGTCGCCAGATAATCGGCGTAGGCCGGATCGCCCTTCGTTTTCATGTCGATCAGGATCCACGACAAACCGAGCGCGAGCTTGCCGGGCAGGAATTTGTCGCCGGTGTTTGTATCGAGCACGTGGACCGGGCTGCCGTCGCCGAGATCCATCACTACCTGGGTGAAATCGGACGATTTTCTGATCAGATCGAACAGCGCACGCATTTGCCCCATCATCGTGATCGAAATGCCGGCGCCGGTCGGCACGCTCGTGTCGGCCGCGCCGTAGACGACGCCGTGCAGCGAAATCGCACCGTTTTTCGACGGATCGGGTGTGGGAGCGGGCGAATTCGTGGACGAATTGCCGGCGGAAGAGGATGAGCCGTCATTCACACCGCCGCCGCAGGCGGTGAATAAGAGCGCCGTGGCTGCGCTGAGGGCAAAAGCAAGCGTAGTTTTCTTCGGGGAAAGCATTTTGTCTCCAGATTTTAATTGATTGATGGCCTGATTAACTTTTCCGATATTTGGCGATTATTTTGCATCTCCTTTTTCAACGGACTGGTGATTCAAATAATCTGGCGAATTGCCAGGAATAATGCAGTCAAACTAAAACATCAGTCATCAGATGACATAAATCGTCGGGCAAAGCGCCGCCCTGCATCGAGGATTGATGCCATCCTCGTTGCTAGCCTTGCTTTCGGCCTTGATCCCTATGCTGTCTGGCTGTCTCCTTGGCCTGAGTGTCGCTGAGATGAGACGCGACGATTACAGGCGGCGCTTAATTTCGTTACATAAATATTCTGTAAGACATAGGAGATCATATCTCAAAGCAGTTTGCAAGCGGTCTAAATCCCGGCCGGGCAACTGTGCGGGGCGGAAATGGCCGGTTATTTCACTGATTGAGTCGCTTTGTCAGATGTGGATTTTGAGGTTGATTTTATGTGCGATGCGCAGTGATTATCGATTCGGTTAATTTTTCGAAAAATAGTTAGGTTGCCGAAGCATTCGCTCGTCGTGCGGCCGGCGCGTTGCTTTCGTCTCTATGCCGGCTTCCTTCGAAAGTGATTACACGGTGGTCGAATTCGTGCTCTTTGAGTGCTTCAAGTTAAACGTTTTCCCTGTTGGGTCGAGGCCACCGCCCGCGCGAAAAATTAACTAGGAATACTGGAGATCGGGTGCGTGTTCCGGTCCGTCGTGGTCGCCAATTCACGCGCTCGCCGGCCATCGGATAAGATACGGCCCGCCATGCATTTTTTAGAACGGAAGGAGTGGTTTCAATGATCGAACCGAGCAACGTTTTCAAGGAAAATCTCGCCAGAATGCCGGCGATCGACGGCATCGCACGCATCGATCTGGTCGACGGCAGCGGTGCCGTGGTCGCCAGCATCGAGAACAAACCGGGCAAGCAGGGCTCGCTCGCGGTGTACAACTACCTGCACGGCGCATTCGGCACGCTCGACGCGAAGGCGGCCGAGCACGGCCTCGCGCTGTTCGCCGAGCACACGGCCGACGCGCGCAACCGTCCGGGCGCGCATCCGAACGTCGACCATCTGCTGGCGATTGCGGCCGGCGGCGAGGCATTGCGTATCGACGTCGTACCGGCCGCCTGAGGCCGCTCAAAGTCGTTTTCCACTTCCCCAAGGTAGACGTTTTCCTGCCGCAACTGCGCATTCCAGCGCCCTCGGCGACGGAATTTTCCGCTCGCCGGCGCTGATCGCTCGGTAAAAACCCTCGCTTTTCTCGAAGCCTCCAGATTGGCTTCAGATTCGGCTTCTGTTCGGTGAATTGAAAAGCGGGGGGGCGGCACACACTGGGTTCGTCCCGTCGCGCATAGCGCGCTTTTCCGTCAGGAGCCCCGGATGTCATCCCGTCACAACAAACCCCGCCGGTTCGACGCCGACCTGCCGGAACCTGGCAACTCCGAACGGGATCAGCCGACGCCCGGTCCGAACGACCACGCGATGCGTGAACTGCAGCGCGGTTCCGAAGCCATCCTGCGTCTTGCCACGCAGGCGCACGCGGCCGTCGCCCGAAGCGATCAGGCGGGCGTGCAAGCCGCACGTCAATCGCTCGAAACGGAGTTGACCTTCACCACCGCCCTGATCGACGAAATGCTGTTCGGTGCGCCGGAGCGGTCCACCCTCCATTGACAGCCCTCGCGGCGGCATCACCGTACTAACCCGTAGTCCCGACGTTCCGGAAACTGACATGAGCGCTTTGACCGTCATTCTTTGCATCTGGGCCATGGTCGCCTTTTGCGCGGTCCTGTTCATCCGTGGCGCAAGTCCGCGCGTCGAGCGGAAGGTGGAACGGCCATGTGTGCGTGCGTCGCGCTACTCGATCGCCGAGTAACGCGCACGACCAACGACGCGGAACCAACGGGGTAACATGAGGAGCGCCGGCGTCACTGCCGGCCGGCACCGACGATGTTCCCTCCGGAGGTTCTCGTATGGACACACATTCGATTCTCGGCATGCTGCATGCCGAAGAGGCTCTGCTGGTCTCCATCGTGCGGTCGCTGCCCGACGATATCAAGCGCAAGATCGCCAACGATTTTCACGAGCAGGCGCAACTCGCCGAAAGCTCGCATCTGAACCCCACCACGAACCGCGAAACGAGCGACGCGTTCAAAGCGCACGTCCGGCGCCTGTCGAACATGCTTGCTTCGTTGTCTTAACCAGGTCGCCGTTCGCGCGGCCGAGCCGAACCTTCCGGCTTGTTCTCTCGCCGGCGAAGGGCGGCTTCGCCGTCATGCCCGTCATGCCTCAGCTGACGGGGTGCGAGTTTGCGCCCACGGATCGCATCGCATTGCAGGCTTATTTGGGGGCAGCTTAAGGCTGACTTAAGAAAGCGACCCTAGGCTGCCCCGAGCCTCATGCAGCGTCTTCCGCAGTGCCTGGAGACGCTGATTCAACGAAACCACCTCGTCGTGCGTGCCCTTCGCGCATGCGACGGTCGACAGTCGTTCTTGATCATGCCCCTATCTGTAGGTCGCCTTCTGCCCGGGCGCGCCAGCAAAATCATTGTCGTATGCGCGATGAGCTCGGCGTGCGCGGCGTATCTCGTCACTCATGAACGCGCCACGCGCAACGACGAACCTGACGTGTCGCTGTTGAGCAAGGACTCGACGAAGGCCGGTGCGGGTGCGCCGATGTCGGCGTCAACCCCGGCACCGGCCGCGCCGATTGCGCCAGCCCCCGCGTTCACCGTCAGACAAGCGCCGCTCGAGCGTACATTCGCGGCGGCCGCGCAGAGCATCGGCGTCGATGCGGGCACCACAGCCATTCTGTCGCGCGCGTTTCGCGGCGAACTCGATCTGTCGCGCGATCTGCAGCCCGGCGATCGCGTGAGCGCCGTATTCGACGATAGTGGCGACAACAGCAAAGACGCATCGCACGAACCGCTCGCGGTGCGCATCGTACGTGGCTCGACCGCGCACGACGTGTTCCTTCACAAAAGTCTTCAGGGCCAACCGTTCTACTACTCGAAAGACGGCGTCAGCACGGGGCCAGCGTTCGAGCGCTATCCGCTCGACTTCACGCGCGTGTCGTCGGCTTTCTCGTTGCGCCGCTTCGATCCGGTGCTGCATCGTTGGCAGAGTCATGACGGTGTCGACCTTGCGGCGCCGGCCGGCACGCCCGTGCACGCGACCGCGCGCGGCGTGATCCGCTTTATCGGCCGCCAGTCCGGTTATGGCAACGTGGTCGTGATTCAGAACCCCGCACCGTTTTCGACGACGTTCGCGCATCTGTCGCGCTTCGCGAAAGGACTGCGCGCCGGCAGCCGTGTCATGCGCGATCAGGTGATCGGCTACGTCGGCAAGACCGGTTGGGCGACCGGACCGCATCTGCACTTCGAGGTCCACGTGAACGATGTGCCGCAGGATCCGCTCAAGGTCGACCTGCCGCGAAAGCGGTCGCTTGCCGCCGATGAATTGCGGCAGTTCGAGTCGCGTGTCGCGCAATTGACCGCTCTGTTGTAAGCCGCTCGTCGTCTCAGCTTTGCGACATGCCGGTCAGCATGACCTGGGCGCTGTTTCGTCGCATGACGCGCCGGCAATTCTGACCGGGGCGTGTCGCAAACCTTGACCTGTCAATGCGCGTTCGGGTATTCCCGCCCGCGTCGAACGACGTGTGCGAACCAGCACGAAGGCATCCGGCGTATCTAGGCGGCGTCTCATTTCCGATGCATTGCGTGCGATCAGGCCCACTTCGACGCCCATCGGGAAGCATCCGTCCATGCGTGGCAAGGCTTCGTCCCTCCATGGCATAGCCGTTGCAATAACAAAAGCACAAGAACTACACATGTTGCAGCCGGGATTTCAAGCAGTGAACAAATGCCGACAGCAGCAAAATTCTTCGCGATTCGCGCTCGGGGACAGTGGCGCAACTCGCGAGGTGCGGCGGGGCCAACACCAAACGGATGTCGACAAACCACGACGACGCGAGTGGACGATACGGTTGCATCTACCGTCCGCTCGCGATCGCGACGGCGTGAAGCGATGACCCCGCCATTTTTTCCGCGTTTGCCGGCGCATCCGAACTTGCGGCGGACCCGGGCGAAAGGGCGCTTGCGCGCGGGCCAGCGGGCTGCGAAGATCATGCTAACTCCTGTCGTTCCCGGATCCGCGACACGTCTGAGGTTTGCCACAGTCAGTTCCAGCCGCACCGTTGAAGCTGCGCCGCTTGATCCGCACCGCTGCCGTTCAGACCGTGCAGCCGGTCACGCGAATGCCCGCGCAGGAGTGCTCACGACACGGTATGCATCCGCTACACCAGGGAATTCCATGTTAGCGTCGAGCCCGTTTCCGTCATTGCTGCACCACGCAAGCCTGTGGCTGCAAGGCTACGCGCTCGTGCTGGTCATGATGGGACTCGGCGCGCTGCTCGAACGTCGCTGGCCGGCCACGTTGCTGCAATCGCGAGCGGGGCAGCGTCTGAACATGGCGTACGCGGGCCTGTATCTGGCGTTGGTGGAAGCCACGAAACCGCTCACGGCGGCCGCGAGCGTCGCGATCGTGAATGCGCTCGGCGGCGGGATGGTGGTGCTGGTATCGCGGGGGTGGGGCGCGCTTGCTTCGTTCGTGATCGTGCTGCTGACGATCGATTGCCTCGAATACGCGTTTCATCGCTTGCAGCACACGTTGCCCATCCTGTGGAAGCTGCATTCGTTCCACCATAGCGCGGTGGATTTCAACGTGACGATCACGCTACGACATCACTGGATAGAAGTGCTGCTCAAGGGCTGCCTGCTTTATCCGCTCGTCGGCGTACTGTTCAAGGTCGAGCCGTGGATCGTCGGTGCGACTTCGATCGTGTTCATGTTCGGCAACTACTTTGCACACCTGAATCTGCGCGTTGATCTTGGCCGCTACGTCACGTGGGTCAACAATCCGCAGTATCACCGTTTGCATCACTCGATTCGCGCCGAGCATTTCAATCACAATTTCACGCAGCTTTTGCCGATGTGGGATCACGTGTTCGGCACCCGCTGGGTGCCCGCGAAACACGAGTGGCCCGCCACCGGTCTCGACGATGGCACGCAGCCGAATTCGCTGCTCGGCGCGTTCAGCTGGCCATTGGGGCAGCATGCGGGACGCGATCCGTTGCCCGTTCGCAAGCCGCTTGCCGTGCTCGATAAGAAAGCGAAGTAGCCTGGCTCAAGCGGGTTGCGCGCCGCGCACCGCCTTGCCGCCCAGCAGCGACACGATCAGCGTGGCCATCACGAGCACACCCAACGCCGCGCGCAAACCTAGCACGCCGGCGCCGAAACCGATCAGCGGCGGCCCGACCAGAAAGCCCGCATAGCCGAACGTGGCCGCCATCGACACGCCGATCGCGGGCGTCGCGCTCGAGCGGCCCGCCGCGCTGAAAATCACCGGAACGATATTCGCGAGACCAATGCCGACCATCGCGAAGCCGACGCACGCGGTCAGCACGGTCGGCAGGCTCAGCACCAGCGCGAGTCCGGCGAGCGCGATCAGACCGCCGAGCGCGACGACCTTGCTCGAACCGAAGCGTCGCACCGACGCATCGCCGGCGATCCGGCAGGCCGCCATCGAAAGCGCGAACGCGGAGTAGCCGATCGCGGCGACACTCGCTTCCTGGTTCAGGGTGGAGCGCAGGTACACCGCGCTCCAGTCGGCCACCGCGCCTTCGACGAGCATGCACATGAACGCGAGCAGCGCCAGTTTCATCACGCCGCTGTCGGGCCATGCGAAGCCGCTCGACGCGGCGGCCGCACGCGGGCCGATATCGCGCAACGCAAACGACGCCGCGAAAATGATCAGGGCCGCGATGAACAGATCGGGCGCGAGCAGCCCGCCTGCGACGCCGACGCCGCCTTTCTGCAGCATCGCGCCGCTCGCCGCGCCAAGCAGGCCGCCCGCGCTCCACGCGGCGTGAAACGACGACATGATCGGCGCGCGCCAGCGCGTCTCGATCGCGCTCGCATGGCCGTTCATCGACACGTCGAGCGCGCCGTTCGACGCGCCGAGCGCAAACAGCACCACGCACAACGTCAGCATGCCGGGCGCGATCGCGGGCAAGGGCAGCGCAATCGCGAACGCCGCGCCGAGCAGCGCGGTGGCGCGGCCGCTGCCGAAGCGCGGCGCGAGTTGTCCCGCGAGCGGCATCGCGACGATGGCGCCGAGCGCGAAGCAAAACAGCGCGATGCCGAGCGAGGTGTCGCTGAGCGCCAGACCTTCCTTGATGCGCGGCACTTCGACCGCCCATGCGCCGATACCGAAACCGTTGGCGAGAAAAACCGCGAGGGTCGCGATGCGCTCTCTGACGAGTGAGTTCATGGGCATGCCACCATCACGTTGTCGCAGACGGCCTGGAGGCTCGCGATACGAGCGCCCGGCACGTCCGCTTCGACGAACAGATAATCGACCGCCGACACGGGTGCTACCGCGAACGGCGCCGCGGTGATCAGCTTTTCCGAGGTCAGCGCGATGGCGACCTGGCCGCTCGCTTTGACCATCGCGCGTTTTAGTTCGGCATCCTCTGCGTCGAATGCGGCGACGCCTTCGTCGGGATCGAATGCGCAGGCGCCGAGAAAACAGAGGTCCGCGCGGATCTGCTGGATCTGCAGCAGCGCGGTCGCGCCGAGCGAGCCCGCCGCGCCTCCGGCGATGCGGCCGCCGATCAAGATCACGTCGATTCCCGGCCGGTTCAGCAGGCGCGCGCAGGCCTCGGGAGAATTCGTGACGACGGTCAAGCCGGCGTCGTCGGGCAGCGCCGCCGCGATCGCGACGTTCGTCGAGCCGGCGTCGAGCAGCACGATCTGCTTCGGACGAACGATCGATACGGCCGCCGCGGCGAGGCGCGCCTTGCGGTCGACGGCCTCGTGCATGCGCAGCGCCGCGGGTTTGTCGGCGGGCGACATCAGCAGTGCACCGCCGTACACGCGTTTGCAGTGGCCTTGATCCGCGAGATCACGCAGATGGCGGCGCACCGTGTGCTCGGAGATCTGCAACTCGGCGGCCAACTCGGCTGCGAGCACGCGACCATGCGTGCGTAATCGCTCCAGAATCAGCGCTTCGCGCTGCTCGGGCAGTAGCCCGTTGACCGCTTCTTCCCGGGTTCGCTGCATGGGTCTCGTCTCCGTTTCGACATCAATCGATCATAAACGAGCAAAATGTATCGTAAACTCTCGCGAGGCGCAAGCGGGTTTGACGCCGCTAGTGCCGATTTCACGCGACTCAATTCGGTTTCGGTCGTGACTCACGGCCGAAAGCCAGCCGGTCGAGCAGCCATACCGCGACGAGGGTCGCGCCCATCAGCGGGAAAACGATGGCGAGCAGCGCGAGGCTGGTTTTCCAGCCACGCATTGGCGGCTCGGCGCGCTCGCGCGACGGTGCGCCGAGCGCGCGTTGCGGCCGACGTATCCACCACATCACGAAGCCGGTCACCGCCAGTGCGGCGAGGCCGAGAGAAACGACCGCGCACAGTATCTGGTTCGCGACGCCGAAGTAGCGACCCATATGCAACGACGTACCGTACGACACGGCCTTCGCGATCGCGCCGTAATCGTCGTAGCGAATGTCCTTCAGGAGCGCGCCGCTGTATTGGTCGACGTACAGCGTGCGTTCATCTTTCGGATTCGCGGGGAAATAGGAAAGCGTGTAGACGCCGGTTACGGAGTTCGGCAGCACGATGCTGTAGCCGTCCGCGATACCGAGCGACGCGGCGAGCGCGACGATATGACCGAGCGACAGCGGCTGTGCCGCGTCTGTGGGTGCGGAAGAGGGCACGCTCGAGCGGCCCGCGGCCCACGGCTTCAGTGGCAACGGCAGGTCGTCCATGACCATGCCGGGCATTGAGTCCATGTCGGCGTGCCTGGCATGCGCGAGTGCGGCGCTCGCGTGGTCCGGATGGTCCGAGGGCGCGCCCGGGACGATGGAGCGCAACGGCAAGCCGCCCCACGCACCCGGCGGCGCGCCAAGCTTCGTCGCGGTCGCGAGCGCCTTGAACTGCTTGCCCCACGAGCCGGTCCACGGCAACCCCGTCAATACGAACGCGAGTGCGCCAAGCGCGAGCCAGATGCCGATCGTCCCGTGAAGGCTCTTCCATAACGGGCGTCCTTTCAGCGCCAGGCGCGGCAGCAGCACAGCGCGCGCGGTCGTCTTGCCGCGCGGCCACCATAGTGCGATGCCGGTGCCGATCATCACGAGTGTCCAGCATGCGGCCAGTTCCATCAGCAGTTCGCCGGGCTTGCCGAGGAGCAGCTTGCGATGGAGCATGCGATCCACCTGCATCAAGCGATGCTCGACGCTCAACGTGCCCAGCACATCGCCGTTGTACGGATTCAGATAGACGCTCTGCTGCGTGCCGTCCGCGAGGCGAAACACGAATTCGGCGCTGCGTTGCGGATCGTGTGTGATCACGGCGGTCGTCGCGACCGAGCCGGGCGGCATCGCCGCGCGCGCTTTCGCGAGCAGCGCGTTGTCGGGCAACCTCGGCACCGCTTGCGGTGCGACGACCATTTGCTGTCGATACAGCAGCGGCTCGATTTGCGGCTGAAAGCAATACAGCGTGCCGGTGATGGCGAGCACGAGTAAAAAGGGCATCACGAACAGGCTCGCGTAAAAATGCCAGCGCCACAGTGTTCGATAGCCTGGATGTGTCGGGCCGCTCGTGGCGGCAGCGGTTGTACCGTTCTGCGCGCGCACGCGTTGGGCGGTTTGAGTCGTGGACATGAAAATCCTCGTCGGGCAAATGGAGCGATGGGTTCGTGTGCGACGGGCTGATTGCCGCGTCTGGCGTCTGGCGTCAGCCTCAGATGCGCAGCTTCGCTTCGACGTAAAAGGTGCGGCCCGGATACGGGTGGTAGACGAAGTAGCGCGCATCGAACAGGTTGTCGATGCCGATGCCGAGCTCGCTCAGCCTGGTCGGCTTGAACGTGAACTTCGCGTCGGCGACCGTATAGGTGCTGGTGCCGCCGAACACGTTGGGGTTCGTGTCGGTATTCGTCAGCGTGTTGTACTGACGGCCCGAGTAACGCGCGGCGAGCGTCAGCGCCGCGCGCGCGTCGAAGTGATACGTCGCGGCAAGATTCGCGCGCCACAGCGGAATGCGGTAAAAGTACTTGCCGACCGAGGCCGGGTTCTGCGCGTTCTCGAGGATCTTCGACTGCGTGTACGCGACGCTCGCGAGCAGATCGAGTCCGCGCACGAACACGTCCTCGCCCGAATAGCTCGTTTCGACGCCGCGCGAGCGGACCTTGCCGATGTTCTGGAAGTTCGTCACGTTCGGAATCACGGTGGTGTCGGTCTGACTGAAGATCGTGTTCTTCACGTCGTCCTGAAACAGCGAGAAGCGGAACACGCCATTCCAGTGCGCCCATTCGGCGCTCAACTCTTTCGACAGATCGTCTTCGGGTTGCAGATTCGGATTGTTGTTGACGATCGCGGAGCCATTGATTTGCCCCTGGAACAGTTCGCTCGCGGTGGGAAAGCGGTAAGCGCGACCGATCGACGCGCGCAAGGTCAGATCGTCGCTGACATCGAACGACAACGACGCCTTCGGCGAAAAGTGACGCTGGCTGGCGTCGCTGTACGCGATGGTCGTGCCGGGCAGCGACTGCGCGCCATCGTAGGCTTGCCAGTCTTCATAGCGCACGCCGTAGACGAGCTTCCAGCGCGGCAGGAAGCGCCACGCGTCCTGCGCATAAAGCGCCTGCGTTTGGGTCTTGCCGGTGAACGAGTTGGCGAACGAAGCGGCGTCGCCGTCGCGCCAGTCGAGCGTGTTGTAGGTCTGGTTGTCGACGAAGTAGTTGTCGTAGTGGTAACCGACGCTTAGTGCGTGATTGGCCAGTCCTGCCTGGTTCGTCGCGGGCGTAAAGGTGCCGCGTAGATCCAGCGTCTTCCAGCCAGTGCCGTCGCCGAACAGCATGGTGCCGGGGCCATTGCCCGGGCCGCCGGCCTTCGTGGTGCGTGCGACGCTATTACCGATGTCGTAATACGAGGCGATCGCCTCGCCGTTCCAGCCGGTCGCGTTGCGTGTTTTCAGCGACACACCGTAGAGCCAGTTCTCGCTGTGCCCGAGACCCGGCGCAAACGCGGCCGCCGGAATCGTGTAGTGGTAGCCGTTGATCGACACGTTGCCGCTGTACACAGGATTACCGTTCGCGTCGCGCAGGAACGTCGACGTGTCGCTGTTGTACGTCTGGTGCCAATAGCCTAGCGTGAAGCCGCCCTGCAGCGTCGGCGTGAAGTCGTACTGCATCTTCAGCTTGAACTGATCCTGGATCGTGTGCTCGATGCCTTCCCCGTTCACGCCGAGCACGGCCGTCGGCGTATTGGTCTGGTTGTTGTAGAAATAGGCGCCGGTGACGGGCGTGTCGCCGGCCTTCGCGGGCGTGCCCGATTGCGCGAGCGTAGCGAATTGCAGCGGCTGACTCGTGTTCTCGAGATGATTGACGCCGAGCAGGTACGAGAACTTGCCGATCCGATCGCCGATCGACGCGCTCGCTTCGCTGCCGTTGAAACTCTGGTTCACGCCGAACAGGCTGAAGTGCTGCGTGAATGCCTTCACGTCGGCGTTCGCCTCGAACTGCTTCGGCATGCGCGTGCTGATCAGCACGGTCGCGCCAAGCGAATTGCCCGGATATAGCGCGGAAAACGGCCCGTAAATGACGTCGACCTGCTGGATTTCGTCGGGATACACCATCGACCAGCGCGGCGGAAATGAATAGCCATTGCCGAGCAGGTTGCTCAGCAGCAGGCCGTCCGCATAGACGAGGCCGCGCGCGCTCTGCGTATTGCTGGTGCCTCGCACCGCGATGATTGAATTCAGGTCGCCGATAAAGCGCTTGCGGACCGCCAGGTTCGGCAGGTACTTGAGCACGTCCTCGGTGTTGACGACGTTCCAGTGCGCGAACTGATCGCGCGTGACGGTTTCGATGGAGGCGGGCAGATTCGGGTCGACGGCACGCGGTGCGGCGCTCGTGCTTGCGCTCGCATTGACGCTGACGGCGGGCAGCGTCGCGTCGGTGTTTGCGTCGGCGGCATGCGCGGGTGTCGCGACGAAAGCAGGCACGAAAGCCGCAACGAGCGCGCGCCAACGAACGGAGCGACGAAGCGCGCGGTGAGCGTAAAAGACAGCGTCACGACGGACGCGAAAAGACAGCCTTCGCAGCGCGAAGTTGAACATGAGCGTTTCCTCGATGCATTGAACAGGCGATCGCACGCCTCGTCGACGTGAGCGACGAATGCGCGATCAGAACCGGTAGCGATCAGGAAACGGCAGGTGGGGCGCGCGGACGTCCCGACGGGAACGCGCCGAGCGGCGTGAAGCGGGTGGACAGCGTGGTTGGCGCGGTGCCGGCCAGCGGCAGCGCGGGCGGCGGCTCGACGGCGGCGAGCGTCGGCATCGCGACGTGATGTTCGAGCAGATGACAGTAGCCGCAGGCGCCGAATGCATCGTCGTGGCTCAGATGCACGGGCGCGGGGCTGGTTCGAGCGACGACGCTCGCATCGCCTGTATCGCTTGCACCGGCCGGATGAAGCGCCGAACACAGCGCGGCAATCGGCTCGTGGGCGCGGCCCGATTCGAGCAACTGACTCACGAGCGGCGCGAACACGACGAGCCACATGGCGACGAGGCCAAGCCATGCGGTCAGGTGGTTGCGGTAGCGTCGAGTCATGTTCGTCGAAGAAAAGTCGGGGGCGATTCTAGCATCGCCGCGCGATCCTTTCATTCGTAATGACGGGTATAGCGACGGATTAGACGGTGAAAAGGCGCTTATTTCGAGGCGCTGAAGCACGGGCGAATCACTTATGCTGTGAAATCGCGCGAGGTGCGCGTATCGAATCGACAATGCAACAGCGCGACAATGCAACAGCGCGACAGTGCAACAGCGCGACAGTGCAACAGCGGCCCGACCGCGGCGCACCCGCTGCACGGCCACGCCGCTGAAACATCGCCACCACACATGACACTTACGCAGACACCCGCCTCTTCGATCGCCGACATCAACCAACGGGCCGTGGCGCTATGTTCGGCTGGGCAGTTCGCCGACGCATTGCCGCTCGTCGCACCGCTGCTCGACGATTGCACGTTGCCGAACGATCAGCGGGCCGATGCGTTGAATATCGCCGGCGCGTGTTCGTTCGCGCTGCTTCAGTGGGCGGACGCGGAGAATCATTGGCGCCAGTGCCTGTATCTGAAGCCCGACCACGCGGACGTCTACGCGAGTCTCGGCTCGCTATTCAGATCGCTCGGCCGTCTGTCGGCCGCGAAATCGACGTATCGGCAACTGGTGTCACTGCGCCCGCTCGACGCGAACGCGCATTATCAACTCGGCAACGTGCTTTACGGGCTCGGTCACCGCGCCGAAGCAGAGGCGGCATATCGGCAGGCGGTGACGATTCTCCCCGACTACGCCGAAGCGCATTACAACCACGGCATCGTGCTGCGCGAACTGCAACGCCCGCAGCAAGCAGAAGCGGCTTATCGTCACGCGTTGCGCGGCTTGAGGGCGCATGCCGAATTGCACAACAACCTCGGCAGCGTGCTGACGGAACTCGGGCGTCTCGAGGAAGCGGACGCCGCGTATCGCGAGGCGCTGACGCTCAAGCCGCACTATCCGGAGGCGCTCAATAATTTCGCCGGTGTGCTGAAGGCGACGCAGCGTCTCGCGGAGGCGGAGCTGGCTTGCCGGCTCGCGATCACCATTCGGCCCGACTATGCGGAAGCGCATCTCAATCTTGGCGCGGTGCTGGTCGATCTCGATCGGGTCAGCGAGGCCGAGGCGGCGTACCGCGAGGCGCTCGCGCATCGGGCGGACTACCCGGAGGCGCATTACAACCTGGGCGTGGCGCTATTCAGGCAGGAGCGCTATACGGAAGCCGAGCAGGCTTACCGGGACGCGATTCGCTGCCAGCCGGGGCTTGCTCATGCGCACAACAATCTGGGTTGCGTGCTGCGCGTGCTCGAGCGTTTTCAGGAAGCGCTCGACGCGTTCCGGCATGCGGCCGCGGTGTCGCCGCAACTCGCCGAGTCGCATGCGAATATTGCCAATGCACTGACGCAACTCGGGCGCTTTGTCGAGGCGGAAAGCGAGTATCGGCAGGCGATTGCTTTGAACCCCGGCTATGGCGAGGCGCGTTTCAGTCTCGCCGTGCTGCTGCTCGGCTCCGGCCGCTTCGACGAGGGATGGCCCCTCTACGAATGCCGCTATGAGCAGCCCCATTTCATTCATCGAAAGTCGCAGACGATGCTCAGTTGTCCGCAATGGCGGGGCGAGCCGTTAGCGGGCAAGTCCGTGCTGCTGTGGCAGGAGGACGGCCTCGGCGACATGCTGCAATTCAGCCGCTATATTCCGATGCTGAAGGCGTTGGGTGCCGCGCATATCGCGTTCGCGTGTGCGCCGGCGTTGCATCGGCTGATCGCCAGGGTGGATGGCGTGGATGCGGTGCTCGACCACGATGGAGCGCTCGCGCGCGCCTCGACCTACGATTGCTGGACCAGTCTGCTGAGCGTGCCGTTGTATTTGCGCACGACGGTGGATACGATTCCACACCCCGTGCGATTGAGCGCCGATCCGGCGCTCGTCGAACAATGGCGCGTCGCGCTCGACACGCTGCCGCCCGGCCACCGGGTCGGTCTGGTCTGGAAGGGCAACGCGAAGCATCATAACGACGCGAATCGCTCGATGGCGTCGCTCGCCGCGCTCGCGCCGCTGTGGAACGTGCCGGGTGTGAACTTCGTCAGCTTGCAGAAGGGGCAGGGCGAGGACGAAGCGCGCAAGCCGCCGGCCGCGCAGCCGCTGCTCGATCTCGGCGCGCGCGTGATGGACTTCTCGGACAGCGCGGCAATCGTCGCGCAACTCGATCTGGTGATCTGCGTCGACACGTCGATCGCGCATCTGGCCGCGTCGCTCGGCAAGCCGTGCTGGGTGATGCTGCCGGAGAGAGACGTCGATTGGCGCTGGATGCACGAACGCGACGATTCGCCTTGGTACCCCCACACGCTACGTCTGTTCCGGCGCGGGCCGGGTGAGGGTTGGGCAAGCTCGGTCGAGCGCGTGCGGAGGGCGTGCGTCGAGCGATTCGGCGGCGCGCTATGACGCTTCGGTGAGTTGCATGTGATACAGGCCCCACGGGGCCAATTCGAAGCGGTCCTTCAGCGGCTTGGCCGCGAGTTCGGGAATCTGGTCCGCGTCGAAGATCGCCCATAACGGCCCTACGCCACCGAGCGCCAGCGGCTTACCGTCCATTTCCGTCGCAACGATGAAGCGATACTCGCGCACCTTGTCGAGCGTCGTCTGCACCGCGTAGCCGTCGACCGCGTGCATGACGATTTGCGTGCTGCCCGCGTCGGGCGCGCCGACATGCGCGAGCACGTCGGTCAGCAGCGGGCCGCTGAAGGTATGCAGGTGCGCATCGTATTCGATCGTCGGGTGGATCGTCACGGTCTTCATGCTGGCGAGCAATGGCAGATCGACGCCGTACGCTTGCGAAAACTTCACCTGATGTTTCGCGAGCAGTTGATCGAAAGCCGGATTGAGCGCGCCGCGATTGCTGCGCTTGATCGCGCCGGAGATCGTCAGGACAACTGGAGAGGGCGCGCATTCGGCATGCTCGCGTTTCGCGCCGAATGCGGGCGAGACCGCCGCACCCAGTACCGCGGCGCTGGTCAAAAACTGGCGTTTGTTCATTACATTTTCTCCGGATGACGTTGAGCTTCGGCATGGTGAGGCCCGCGCTTTCTATTGTCGGAGAATTGTCGCCGCAGGTGATATGACGATGCTTCATTTACGCGTCATTCGCTATGCTATTTCCGCATGCGATTCGCGCCGCGGCTGGCACGGTTCCTTGCGCGGCGATCCAATGCGGTGCGCGTCTTCGCAGGTTTATGACGAAGTGCTTCTACAATGAAAATGGACGCATGCAATAAGCACACGGCAAGAGCCTCGCGCACACCAGCAGAATCACACAAGGAGATACCGCAATGTCACGCATGAGCGAATTCACGCATATCGCATTGATCGGCTTCGGCGAAGTAGGCGGCATACTCGGCGCGGCGCTGGCCGCGAAGGGCGTGCAGGTGTCGATGTTCGATCTGCGGCGTGACGCGCTGCGCGACAAGGCGCGAGCGGCCGACGTTCGCGTCGCCGACACGTTGCAAAGCGCGCTCGACGGAGCCCAACTCATCGTCTCCGCAGTCACGGCCGATGCCGATCTCGAGGTCGCGCAGGCGGTCGCGCGATGCATTCGGCGAGAGCAGGTTTATCTCGACATCAACTCGGTGTCGCCAGCCACCAAGCAGCATGCGCAGGCGTGTATCGAAGGCGCTGGCGCGCAATACGTCGAGGCCGCGGTGATGGCGCCGGTGCCCCCCTACGGTCTTGCGGTGCCGATGCTGCTGGGCGGCGCGAGCGCGGCGCATGTCGCGTCGCAGCTCAACGAGCTCGGCTTCCATGCGCGTGCGGTAGCGGAGAAAGTCGGCGTCGCATCGGCCGCGAAAATGTGCCGCAGCGTGATGATCAAGGGTATCGAAGCGTTGACCGTCGAATGTCTGCGTGCCGCGCGGCATTACGATGCGGAGTCGATCGTGCTCGAATCGCTCGCGGAAACGTTCGGCAGGATGCGTGGCGATGCGGGCGTGCCTGGCTATCTGGTCAGCCGGGTTGCCGAGCATGGACGACGGCGCGCCGCGGAAATGCGCGAGGTATCGCAGACGCTGCGCGAAGCCGGCATCACACCATTCATGAGCGATGCATCCGCGCGCTTGCAGGACGGCGTGGTCGATGCGATGGAAGCGGGCGGCATCGACTACGGCACGTTGCCCACGCCGTTCGATTGGCGCGCGTTTTTCGATGGCCTGCCGGACCCGGATAGGAATAGTTGAGCGAACTCTTGCAATGCAAACGCTCAGGTCGCGCCGATGCTGACGGTGCGCGTCACATCGACGACCGACAGCCGGATCGCATCGATCAATGCGCGCGCGGCCGGTGACGGCGTGCCCGCCGCGCGCATCGTCAGGCCGATCTCGCGCCGCGTGTTGTGCAGCGGTACGTCGAGCACCACCAGTTGCCCGGACTGGATCTCGTGATGCAACTGCTGCGCCGACAGCGCGGCCGCCATGTCGGTGCCGAGCAGCAGACCGCGAATCACCGCGAGGTCGGCGGTCTCGACAGTCGGCAGAGGCGGCTTCACTTTCAGCCGCTTGAATTGCGTTTCGAACAGCGCACGCGCCGGCGCGTTGCTGCGCGGCAGAATCCACTGCGCGTCGCGCAGTCCCATGATGGTCAGATCGCGCACCTGAGTCAGCGGATGACCCTGGCGCACCAGCACCACCATGTCTTCCGACATCAACCGCTCGTTTTTCAGGCCGCTCGTCGCGTCGTTGTCGCGCAGCGCGCCGAGAATGAAATCGATATCGCCCGCGCGCAGACCGGCTACGAGTGTCTCGTACGCGCTTTCGTCGGTGACCACGCGCACGCCCGGATTCTCCGAGGTCATTCGCGCGATGGCCTTCGGCAGGATCAATGTGCGGCCGAGCGGCAACGCGCCGACCGTCACCGAGCCCTGAATCTTGCCGTGCAACGCGGCGATGTCGTCGGGGACGTGGCGCAATTCGTTCAGCGCGCGGCGTACGTGCAGCAGAAACGTTTCGCCCTCGGCCGTCAGTAGAATGCCGCGCGGGCTGCGATGGAACAGACTCAGCCCCGAGCCGCTTTCGAGCACGCGAATCGCGGTGCTCACCGCGGGCTGACTGATGCCGAAGGTTTTCGCCGCGCTCGGCATGTGCCGATGCCGCGCGAGCGCCGCGAATAGCTGCAGCCGCCGCGTGTTGAGCAGATAGGCGGGCAATGTGCCTTCCGCGACGGGCCGGCGGCGCGCATGTCGCGCGGCGCACCATTGAGCGAGCTCTTCGAGTTCAGCGAAGATCCGCTCGCAACGATGCAGCACCGCGCGGCCGACCGGGGTGGGCAGCATGCCCGAAGGACCGCGATCGAACAGCGGCACGCCGAGCGCCGACTCGAGCTCCTGCACGGAGCGCGTGACCGCCGACTGCGCGCGAAACAGCGCGGCCGCCGCGCGCGTCGCGCTGCCCATATCGGCGACGAGCCGGAATGCGCGCAGTTGCGCGAGATTGAGCAGGTCCTTGCTGCTGACCGACAGCGGCGCTTTGGCGGCTGCCTGTCCGGTTGCGGCGGAAACCGTGTCGTTGCTCATGCCGCGCCCGCGATCAGATGCAACGATGGCAGCGACAGATTCAAACTTTCCTTCGAGATATGCGTGTGCTCCTTCATCAACGCATCGACGCGCGCGCCTTCGCCATTTTTCAGCGCGTCGACGATCGCGTGATGCTGGCGATGCGCGTACATCAGCATCATGAATTGGCGCTCGCGCGCGGATTCGTCGAAAGCGATCGTGAACGGCGACACGAACGGCACTTTGTCGTTCAGACTGAGCGCGGCCGTGACCGCCTGGTTTTGCGCCGCTTCGACGATCAGCGCATGGAAGCGGCCGTTCATCTGCGCGTAGCGCACGTCGTCGCCTGGCTGCAGATGCTTTTGCTCGAAGATTTCGTCGCCTTCGCGCAGACAGTCGTCGAGCGCGGCGGCGAGCGCGGCGCTCACGCCGTTTTCGGCGACCGAGCGCGCGGCGAGTCCTTCGAGCACGCCGCGCACGTCGATCGCGTTGAGCACGTCGCGCACGCTGAAACGGCGTACGACGTAACCGCGCGAGCCCGAACGGTCGAGCAGACCTTCCGACGACAGTACGCTCAATGCATAACGCAGCGGCGTGCGCGACACGCCGAGCCATTGCGCGAGTTGCGCTTCGACGAGCCGCTGCCCGGGCGACAGTTCGCCCGACAGAATCTTCTCGCGTAAGGTCTGCACAATCGCTTGCTGGGTCGTCTCGTTCATCGCTGTGTCGCTGGTCGGAAGCACGGCAGTATAGCCACGCGTGCAGTGTCGCTCCAAGCCTTAAAAATGTGCGTTGCGAGTTGTTTTCCAGGCCATCTGTTTTATTTATCGCCAAGCGAGCCGCAGGGGTGCCGCGGAAGGCTTGCCGCACGGGCTTGGGATACCGAGAAAGCCCAGTGCGGCGTGGCTCGCGGCGCGCTTCATCCGCTCGCCGGGCGCCCGAATGCCGGGTTTTTACCCATCAACTCAGTCCCGCCTGAGGTATACCCGTACTTCCCGTATCGAGGCACAATTTCTATCTTTGTATCCCAAGACGGTCGCGGTGACCAGCGCGGTGACCTCGGCGACCTATCCGATTGGCAGCAGCACGAAGTGACGGAAGAGAGCGAATATGGCAAGGATCATTGGTGGTATCGGCACGTCCCATGTACCCACGATCGGGTTGGCGTACGACAAGGGCAAGCAGAACGACCCGGCATGGGCACCCCTCTTCAAGGGCTATGAACCGGTGGCGCAGTGGCTGGCCGAGCAGAAGCCCGACGTGATGGTGATGTTCTACAACGACCACGCGAACAGCTTCTTCTTCGACTGTTATCCGACGTTCGCGCTCGGCGTGTCGCCGAATCACGAATTCGCCGATGAAGGTGCGGGCAAGCGTCCGTTGCCGGACATTGCCGGTCATCCGGATCTCGCGATCCATATCGTCGAGCAACTGGTCGCCGACGAGTTCGATCTGACGGTGTTCCAGGACCGCGCGCTCGATCACGGCGTCAATTCGCCGCTGTCGCTGATGCTGCCGCATCAGGGCGGCTGGCCGCTGGCGCTGGTGCCGCTCGAAGTCAACGTGCTGCAGTATCCGCTGCCCACCGCGAATCGCTGCTACCGGCTCGGCCAGGCGCTGCGTCGCGCGATCGAATCGTTCGAGCAGGATCTGAAGGTCGTGGTGGTCGGCACGGGCGGGCTGTCGCACCAGGTGCACGGCGAACGCAGCGGTTTCAACAATACCGAATGGGACATGGAGTTCCTCGACCTGATCGTCAACGATCCGGAGCGTCTCGCCGCGATGAAGCATGTCGACTACGTGCGCCTCGGCGGCGCGGAGAGCGTCGAGACGATCATGTGGCTCGCGATGCGCGGCGCGCTCGGCAAGAAGGTCCGCGAACTGCATCGCAACTACTATCTCGCGACCAGCACCGCGATGGCCGTGACGATCTACGAAGAAGAGGTGGCGTAATGAATCCGCAACTGGTTGGCGTCGAGGAATTGACCGGCACGTATCCGTTCGATATCCGCCAGAGCATGAAGGCGATGCGCCTGAACCGCTTTTTCTGGCAGATGCGTGAAGCGTCGGCGCGCGCGCTGTGGCTCGAAAACCGCACCGCCTCTTACGATGCGGCCGGCCTGACGCCGGAAGAACGCGCGCTGGTCGACAACACCGACTGGATCGGCCTGATCCGCTATGGCGTGTCGTTCTTCGTGCTCGAAAAATTCGCGCGCGTGGTGAAGATCACGAATCTCGGCGTGTACGCGAGCATGCGCGGCGAAACGCTCGAAGCGTTTCTGAAGACTCGCCAGGTACCCGACGCCGTTTGAAGGCCGGGCATCGAAGGGGCGCATCGAGGCGGCACTGTCCGCTGGGCAAGCCGATTTGAAGTTCCGATGTGTAGTCCATTCCAGGGAGAGGGGAGATGGTCAGCAAGTTCGGCATCAGCGAAGGGGGTTTGGACCGGCGGCTGAGAATCGCGGAGTCCGGTGCACCGGATCGCGGCGCGACGTTGCGCGCGGGCGTGATCGGCGGATTGGTCGGCGCCGTGGTGATCTGGATTTACGAAGCGCTCGTATGGGTCGACGCGCAGCATCTGATGCCGCTCGCAGGCATTCCGCGCAATGCGACGGGGCTCGTGTTCGGCAAAGACGTGCAGGCATCGCTTGGCATCTGGGCTTATATCGTCGGCACCGGGATTCACTTTTTCTTCGCGATCGCGTGGGGCGTGCTGTTTGCGGCGATCTGGCCGTACTTCCGGCGGCGCGGCTATGAAGCGACGCTGGTCGCGCTGTTCTATGCGGTGATTGCGTGGATCGTCATGCATGTCGCGATCATGATCGCGTCGAATAACCATCCGGACTATTTCGACCCGGCCGTGATCATCGGCGGGTTCATGTCGCACATCTTTTTTACCGTGCCGTTGGCTTTGACCGTCAAGCGGCTGATGGCCGAACGGCGGTATTGAGGCGTTTCGGCAGTTTGATTCGGGTCGTTCCGAAATGGAAGCCGGGTTCGATCGAGCCCGGCTTTTTTAATTTGGACGCCGCACGGCGACGATTCCCGCCCGCAATTAGGCTCTTGCATAAGTTGCGGACCGCAACTATATTGATTGCGCAACGCAACCGATAGCGAGCCCCTCATGGATCTGATCGACGCCCCCGCCAAGTCCCGCGACACCACCATTCTCGAACTCCGCGAATTTTCCCGCCGACTGGTTCGCGAACTCGGCTTCATGCGCACGACGATCGCCGACAGCGATCTGGCGCCCTCGGCCGTTCATGCGGTGATCGAGATCGGCATGTCGCCGGGCATCAGCGCCAAAGATCTGGCGACCATCCTGCGGCTCGACAAGTCGAATACGAGCCGCCAGATCGCGAAGCTCGAAGCGAGCGGACTCGTCGAGCGCACCGTCTCCGTCGACGATGCCCGCTCTTCCGAGCTGTATCTGACGGCCGAGGGACAGAAGCTGCGCAAGAAGATCGACCAGTTCGCGACCGACCGCGTGTCCGGCGCGCTGCGGCGCATGGTTCCGGCAGACCAGCAGACGCTGGTCCGTTCTCTCGCGCTTTACGCGGACGCCCTCGCGCAGGGTGAGGTCAGCAAGGTCGCGGCGACGGAAGCAGGGTCCGCGGGAATCGTGCAAGGTTATCAACCCGGCTGCATCGGCGACATCGCGAGTCTGCACGGGCGCTATTACGCGGAGCACTGGGGTTTCGGCGCGTTCTTCGAGAAAAAGGTCGCGACGGAACTGGCGGAGTTCGCGGGCACCTTGCCGGCCGAAGGCAAAGGGCTTTGGCTATACGTCGAAAACGGCCGCACGCTCGCTTCCGTCGTAATCGACGGGGATAACGACGCGGGTGTCGCGCATTTGCGCTGGTTCATCGTCGACGATTCTTTGCGCGGCTCCGGGGTTGGACGGCAATTGCTGTCGCATGCCATGCGTTTCGTCGACGAGCGATTCGACGAAACCTATCTATGGACTTTCAAGGGCCTCGACGCGGCGCGCCATCTGTACGAGTCGTTCGGCTTTCGGCTCAGCGAAGAATCGGAAGGCGCGCAATGGGGAACACGCGTCGTCGAGCAGCGTTTCAACCGGCTTTCCGCAAAGGAAGGCGGTGCCGGTACTGCGTGATCGACGCAGCAAAGAACTCGATACCTTCGGTCAGTGCGCGACGACGGTCGCCGCGATCCGGTCGGCCAACTCACCGAGCACGCGGCTCAATGCGGCCGCCTGCGCGGGCGCATCGTGTCCGTTGATCGCGGAGTCGAGCGTCAGCGGCTGTCCGTTCGCAGGCGGGCAGTGCGTTGCCAATGAGATTTCGCCGATCATCCCCTCGACCCCCAGCGCCGTTGGACGCGTGAATGGACGGCAGGCGCGCTGGCACGCGCCAGCTCCTTATCCTCCAGTAGCATCGCGCGTTCCCGGGCGACCTCGGCGCGCCGGGCAGCCGGGACGGTAGGCGGCCGCGGTGTGGCGAAGCGGCTCAAGTCGGGCGAGTGGGTCCGGTCCGCTTCGCGTTGCAAGCTTGGCGGGAAGCCCGGTTTGGTGTCCGGCGTCGCTGTCGGAGCGTTGTCTTCGAGCGGGCCGCTTCCCGGCGGGGTGAGATCGTCGGGGCCCTCGGTGAGCCCTCGGTGAGCCGTTAGGGATCTCGGCTCAACCGCCCGCAGATCCGCCCGCTGACGGAGCGGCGTCGGCAATGATCAGCAACCGCGAAGACAGCGCGTCGGGATGGCCCGGCCTGAACCAGTTCATCTCGGGAATGCGCGAATCGGTCAGGTAGATCGTGCCGTCCGGCCCCTCCGCGAACGAATCCGGCCAGCGCAGGCCGCGCTCGTGCAGCAGCGTCGTCAAGGTCGTGCCGTCCCATACCTTCACCGCGTGTTCTTCCACCGCGGTAATCAGCAGGCGTCCCGTCCGGTCGATATGCAGCCCGTCGGCGGGGCGATGCTCGAGCACTTTCTCGACGCGCTCGCCGACTTCGTCGGTCGCGAGCGCGGTGTCGCGAAGCGCTTCGGTGGGGACGCGATAAAGCGTTTTGCCCTTCAGCGCCTGCCAGTACAGATACAGTCCATCATGGGTCAGCGCGATGCCGTCGGCCGAAGCATCGACGCCGCGTCCGTCGGGACGGCGCAACGGCGCGCCGGCTGCATGGACGGTGACGTGCGGATCCGTTTGCGTCGACGGATGCCCGTCGAGCACGCGGCGCGCTTGACCGGTGCCGAGATCGACCACCACGATCGCGCCGCGTGTTCCGGAGTCGGTGATGTAGGCGAATTGGCCGTCGGGACTGATGCGCACGTCGTTCAGATAACTACCCTGAGGTGCGATCTCGAGCGTGAACGCGATGCAGCCGGCGACGCTATCCGTCGCAAGATCGATGCGGACCAGTTTGGGGGCGCCCGGCACGACGAACGCCTGGGCGGGCGCGCCGGGGTCGAGTACCCACAGATTGTTTTGCGAATCGCACAGCACCGCCTGCACGCAGACCCAGCGATCCTGCGGGTTCAACTCGTCACGCCTCGCATTGCGCCAGCCGTTCCATCGGTCGTCGGGATACGGACGGACGTCGCCATCGGGAGTGAGTACGCCGACGGAGATCGGCGCGTCTTCCGTCCAGCGCGGGAAGTTGACGAAGATGCGTCCGTCTGCGGCGACGGCGACGCCGCTCACCTGGTGCCCAAACGACGCAATCTCGCGTAGATGCGGCCGCGAGCCGTCGTCACCGATGCTCGATGCAGGCGCGGCGGTCAGCGGAACCCGATCCGCGGCGGGTGGCGTGGCGCTGTCTTTCATGGGCGTCTCCGGAACAGGATGAAAATGTCCGTATTCAGCAAAGCAAATGCCGCGTGCGAAGATAAAGTGAATCGTAATCCGCGAATCTTTCGGAAGGTATTCAATGTGAATTGCGGATCGCCCTTTATGCAAATTGTTTGACTTTCGCGCGAGCAGAGAACGGCTGGGCGCGCAATAGGGAAAGCCGAGTCGTCGCGCAGCGTCCCACGCGACCTGGCGCACCAAAAGGTCGTGTCGGTACTGTGTCATTCGGGGTGAAATGAATCGATCCTCGGCGGCTCGCGGAGCCGCCGTACCGACCGGTCCACTTCGGCAACTTTGACTCCCAGGGTTTCTCCTGCCTCGCATTCGGAGCCGCCGTGTCACTCGTGCGCTACACCGCTCATTTGCAAAGAAAAAATAATGCCGACGTCTAAGGAATGTGCTAAAAAATATCAATTGCACGCGCAGACAAATAGCCAAGCATGCAAGTAATAATTTCGGCTTTCAATACTCTTAATCGGCCGTGAGGTGGATCATGAGAACAAAGGCGCTTTGGGGGTTCGGGGTGACGACGGTCGCTTCGGTGCTGACGCTGCAGTGTTATCCAGCGTGGGCCGACGGACCCGAAGCGGCGTATGCGTCCGACGAGGTGCCGGCCGGCTCGCTCAGTCCGAACGAGTACAAGGTCAATGCGGACGGCATGAAAGAAGATCCGACTGCGAAGATGTCGGACGTGGCTCGCGCGTATCGCAATGGCTATATCAATCGCGGCAAGCAGGATCAGGCCGATTACCAGGCCATGATCGACTCGCACAATCACGGTCAACGGCAACCCGCCAAGACCGACGTCGCACGGGTCGACGTGCCGCCGCTGCCGGCGGGCGTCCCCGAAGACGACAACTCGAAGTACACGAGTATTCCGCCGCAGCCTCAAAGGCCGCAGCCGGTCCAGTACGCGCAGCGTCAGGTGCCGCAACCGCCGCCGCAACAGCAATATCAGCAGGTGTACCAGCAGCCGCAATATGCGCCGCCGCCTATGCAATACCAGCAGGCACCGGCCTACGCGCAGATGCAACCGGTCTACGACAACCAGCCGGTGTACGTGCGGCAGGACTATCCTCAGCCGCCTGTGCAGTACGTGCCGGTTTATCCGCAGGCGCAGCAATACGATGAAATGCCGCAGGTCGTGGAAACGGTCGTTCAACCGGTCGCGCCTGTCGCTTATCAGGTTTATCGTCCTCCGGTCTATTGGGCGCAGCCGCGCGTGTATGCGTATCGCGCGCCGGTATATAGCTATCGTATGTGGCGTTGAGGTGTCGCGCGAGTCGTGGCGGCGTTCCGCAATAATGGAGCGCTGCAGCGAATGCTCGCGCGCATCGATTGAATGGTCGACGGAAAGTACTCAGCCCGGCGCATTCGCGTCGGGCTGAGTACTTTCTTCTATTCGCTTTGCACTAGTGACCGCTGGCGCCTCTCGTGCGCACATTCAGACGGTTATTCACCTGTCGGACTCCGCGCACCGATCTCGCGACATTGCTCGCGCGTTGCACCTGGGCGCGCTGCGGCACCCAACCGGTCAGCGTCACGATACCGCGGCGCGCTTGCACGTGAATCCCCGTTGCATGCAGGTTCGGTGTGCGCGAGAGCGCGCGCCGCACATCGCGGGTGAGTTCACTATCGGGTCTGTTGCGAGCCGGCGATGCCGCGATGGATTGGCTTTGCGCGGATGCATCGTTCGGCATGCCGCCACTGGTTTGCGCATTCGCACAGGTCGCAGTGCCGATCACAATCGCTGCCGCGGCAATTGCGCCGATTATGGTGCTCGCGCTGTCTTTTCTCACACGTCCTCCTGTACCACCCGGTTTGAACAGCGCGCGAAGTTCTCACTTCTCGCGAGATGTCGTGCATGCGATCGACGTGATCGTCGAGTCGCGCGACGGAATCCGCGAAATACTTCGCGCGTGCATCGAGATGAAACGCCAGCAACGCGACCACCAGAATGACGAGCGCGGCCGGAACCATCACCACCGCGAGCGATTCCGGCCCGATGCCGCTCGCCGCGCCGCAGCCATGCCAGTGTAGTGCATGCCGCTCATCGCGATGCCCATGAGCGGCGCGGCCCCGATGCGTTCGCGGGTCACCTGCTCGCGCTTCTCGGTGCGCGGCGTATGGGTGCTACACGGTGCCACGGTCGAAGCGGCAATCGTAAGCGAGTACCTTTCACGAGATTTGATCGTTTCTGACTTTGCACGGTTGGGATACGATGTTGCGCTTCATCGATCTGAAAACCACCGCGCGGATGAGCTTGCTCGCGCAAGCGCCGTCGGCCGCAGAAGGACGCCAATGAAATCGAAACTTTCTATTCGCGACGGCAATCCCGACGAATTGGCCAGACTGGGTCAATTGCTGGTCAAAGTTTATGCCGCGCTGCCTGGCTTTCCGAAGCCCGACGAACAGCCGGGCTATTACGACATGCTCGCCCATATCGCCCGTTTCACCGAAAAGCCGGGCACGCGTGTGCTGGTCGCGCTGTCGGAATCGAATGAGCTGTTGGGTGGGGTCGTGTACTTCTCCGATATGGCGCAGTACGGATCGGGCGGAGCCGCGACCGCGGTAAAGAATGCTTCCGGTATCCGGCTGCTCGGCGTCGATCCGGAATACCGCGGCCAGGGCGCGGGCAAGGCCTTGACGCTCGCGTGTATCGACCTGGCGCGTCAAAGCGGACACGCCGAGGTCGTTTTGCATACCACCAGGGCGATGCAGTCGGCGTGGGCCATGTACGAGAGCCTCGGCTTCGTGCGCTCGGAAGATCTGGATTTTTCCCAGCAGGAATTGGCGGTATATGGGTTCAGGTTGAAGCTCGGCGGCAACTGACGCCGCTGAGGCCCCGTGAAGGCGTTCCGGCTATTGCGGTTGCCGGTCGCCCAGTAGCGCATCCGTCGTGACGACCGTGCAGTACTCGTGATCGAGATTCGCGAGTGACATCGCATGGACGTCGTCGGCGCTGCGCAGCGTTCCGTTCCAGTCGGTCCGCGCAAAAGTGAAACAGCCGTCGGCCACCAGATACGTATCGAAGCCGAGGTTGCCGGCCATTCGCACCGTGGTCTCGACGGAGTTGTTGGTGATGACACCCGCCACGACCAGCGTCGTCTGGCCGGCGGCGCGCAGGCGCTCCTCGAGTGCCGTGCCGATGAACGCGCTATTCGTGCATTTCGCAATCACCGGCTCATCCGGCAACGGCATGTTCGACGCCTTGAATTCGTGTCCTGCCTGACCCGGCCGATAGTGCGACGCGGGCTCCGTCGAGTCGTGCCGCACATGCCACACCGGCCAACCCCGGCTGCGCCAATGCGCGAGCAAGCGGCTCACCTGCGTCTCGGCTTCGGGATTGTTGCGCTCGCCCCAACTCGGATCATCGATCGCGCGTTGCAGATCGATCAGCAACAGTACAGCGCCGGCGGAAGGAGTGGGGGAGCGCATGGGGTGAATGAGTCTGTGCAGGTGTCGATAGGGTTCCGGCAGACTTTACCGTATTGCCGCAATCGATAGCCTGTATGATGGCGGGCTCGCGCCCGGACCAGCGTCCCGCGCGGGCGGCTTGCGCGGATCGCGCGCCGTCTGCCGCGCCCACCGGGCGGCAACGCATCCATTCACGATGACCCAGAGGAAGACCGCCATGACGGCTGCAACGCAATTCGACCAGGTTTCTGTTGTCAAACGAGCCAACGTGTACTTCGACGGCAAGTGCGTGTCGCACACCGTGCTGTTCGCCGATGGCACGCGCAAGACGCTCGGCGTGATCCTGCCCGGCACACTGAACTTTGGTACCGACGCCCCGGAACTGATGGAAGTGCAGGCGGGCAAGTGCCGCATCCGCCTCGACGGCAGCGATGAGTGGAAGACCTATGGCGCGGGCGAATCGTTCTCGGTGCCGGGCAAGAGCCGCTTCGATATCGATGTGGTTGAAACGCTGGACTACGTTTGCAGCTATCTGTAAGCGGTTTTAGAGCGCGTGCAATGGGATAACAAAGACCTGTTGCACGCGGCGAGGACGGTTGGGGCAATGGGCCCACTCTTTCCTTTCAAAGAAGTTGAAGCGACAACACGCTCGCATTTGCGAGTGCATGCGTGAGCCAGGTGCTCAGAACGGGCCGTCCGTTACGCTTGGCTTCGACGATGAACACTGCCGCCAGCACCACTGCACCCAACAGAATGGTCACGACCGCACGATCGACGTAACCGTGCATCAGCGTGAACAGTGCAATCGACCCCGCCGCGGCAACCCGCCACGACAAACGGAAGACGCCGTTGATGAGTCGAATGGGCAGCCATTGCCCGACGATCGTCTCCAGAAACGGCATCAGGATCACGATAAAGAACAGCTGGACCGGAATCGGTTTACCGGCGAGCGGGTTTTGATGTGGTGCCGGCGCGCCCCATAGCGCGTATTGAGCGAATATCAGCGCGATCTGCCCAAAAAACATGATTGCCGCACCGCCGATTATCAGCCCCCATCGGGGCAGCTCGCTCCAGCTTCTCTTCGTTAAAACCGACAGCGCGTGCAATGTGGGCTCCGTTCGCGATTGCCGGGATCTTACGCCGTCTCTTTCGCCAGGATCTCCTCGATCACCTGCATGAATTGTTCGACCGGCTGGCCGCCCGTCACCAGATAGCGACGGTTGAAAATGATCGACGGCACCGATTGAATGCCCATTTCCTGATTGTTCTTCTCCGCTTCGCGCACTTCACCGGCATACGCTCCGCTCGTCAGCACTTCGCGCGCTTCGCTGGCGTCGAGTCCGACCGACCGGGCCGCTTCGACCAGCACGTCATGATTGCCCGGATTCTTGCCCTCGGTGTGATACGCGCGCAATAGCGCGAGCTTCAGCGGCAACTGTTGGCCCTTCAGGCCGGCCCAATGCAGCAGACGGTGCGCGTCGAACGTGTTGTAGGTGCGGGTGCGCGGTCCGAAATCGAAGCCGACGCTCGCGCCGCGTTCGCGGATCATCGTCTGCGTTTCGGCGATCTGCGCGGCCGTGCGGCCGTATTTCTTGCCCAGATACTCGACGATGTCTTCGCCGTCCGGTCCCATCTGCGGATTCAGTTCGAACGGATGCACGACGATGCGCGCGTCGATCTTGTCCTGAAGCCGCGCGAGCGCGAGCTGTAGCGACGACAGGCCGATCGCGCACCACGGGCAGGCGATGTCGGAAACGAAATCGATGGTGAGCTGCTGTTTCATGGTTGTCCCTGGGGCAATGAAGTGCGGTGCGGCCGGACCAATGCGGCCGCAACGATACCGACAGCGTAGCGTGAATCGTGCGCCCGTGCAGTGCCGCCGAATTTGACCGCAAGACCCGGAGTGTTTTCGCGCCACCACGCTCTTACACTAGGGCCTGTTCACGCTAATAACGGGCTTGCGAACGTTATTAGCGTGAACAGGCCCTAGGGTCATCGAGCTATCTACTTTCACGGCGCCGGCAACGAGCCAGGTCGCCCACTCACCGACGATGAACGCAATTGCCCCCACCCAAACCATCGGCCAACGTGTCGACGCACTCGACTGGCCGCGGATCGAACACGATCTCGACCAGTACGGTTGCGCCGCCGTTCCGCAACTGTTGACGCCGCGCGAATGCGACGCGCTGAGCGCGCTTTATCCACGCGACGCGCTCTATCGCAGCCGCATCGTGATGGCGCGCCACGGCTTCGGGCGCGGCGAATACAAGTACTTTGCGTATCCGCTGCCGTCGCTCGTCGACGGCTTGCGCGGCTCGCTGTATCCGCACCTCGTGCCTGTCGCGAACCGCTGGAATAGGGCGATGGGCATCGACGTGCGCTATCCGCCTGAGCACACGGATTTCATTCGACGCTGCCATGACGCCGGCCAGTTGCGGCCGACCCCGCTGATCCTGCAATACGGCGAGGGCGATTACAACTGCCTGCATCAGGATCTGTACGGCGAACACGTTTTCCCGCTGCAGGTTGCGGTGCTGCTGTCGGAGCCGGGACGCGACTTCACCGGCGGCGAGTTCGTGATGACCGAGCAGCGTCCGCGCATGCAGTCGCGCGCCGAAGTCGTGCCGCTCGCGAAGGGCGACGCGGTCGTGTTTACCGTGAACAGCCGGCCCGTGCAGGGTACGCGTGGGCCGTATCGCGTGAATCTGCGGCATGGCGTGAGCCGCCTGCGCTCGGGACATCGGCATACGGTCGGCATCATCTTTCATGATGCGCTGTGAGGACCGCGGTCGGCGCAATGGCGTAACACTGCGCGCCGTGAGACGATAACGGCCACGGTTGCAGCGATCCGCCGCCATTGTCGTAAGACCCGTCGTCTCGTCCCATGGAAAACCTGCTCAAGAAGCTCGATCTCACTTCGCTGCGTCTGTTCGTCGCCGTTTGCCAGGAGCGCAATATCGCGCGCGCGGCGGAGCGCGAGTTCATCGCGTCGTCGGCAGTGAGCCGGCGCATTGCCGAGATCGAGGCGCTGATCGGCCTGCCGGTGATTCAGCGGCAGTCGCGCGGCATTACCGTGACGCCGGTCGGCGAAACCGTGCTGCGTTACGCGCTCGCGATCATCGGCAATATCGAGCAGATGAGTGCGGAGTTGTCGCGCTTTTCGACGGGCGTCAAAGGGCGCGTGCGGGTGGTCGCGAATCTGTCGTCGATCGTGCAGTTTCTGCCTGAAGACGTGGCCGCGTTCGGCCGCGCGTTCCCCGATGTATCGATCGAACTCGAAGAAGAAAACAGCGCGGACGTGCTGCGTATCGTCGACGAACATGGCGCGGACTTTGGCATCTGCAATCCGGTCGCGGGCAGCGAGGCGTTCGAGCAGGTGCCGTACCGCCAGGACCGGCTCGCGGTGCTCGTGCCGGGCGGGCATCGGCTCGCCAGCGTGGCGCGGGTGAGCTTCGACGATCTGCTGCATGACAGCTTCGTCGGCTTGCGCAGCGAAAGCGCGCTCACGCGTCTGCTCGCTCAGCAGGCGGCGAGCGCGGGCCGGCAGCTCGACGTGCGCATGCGCGTGAGCAGTCTCGATGCGCTGTGCCGGATGGTGCATGCGGGGCTTGGCATCGCGATCGTGCCCGAGCCGGTGGGCCTGCTCTACGTGAACACGCTCGACGTGAGGCTGCTGCCGCTTGCCGATGCGTGGGCGGAGCGTCATCTGATCATCATCTTCAAGGCGCGCGAGCAGTTGAGCGCGAGCGCGGCCGCGCTGGTGTCGTTCCTCGGCAATCAGCCTTAGGCAATCCCCCGCCCGCCCGCCGCAGAGCGGCTCCAACATCGAGCATTCGCGAAACGAGACGGCAGCGTTGCCGCACCGGCACTTCGGCATCGGCCTTGCGCGCCGTATAGTTAGTGCAAGGAGAATGCTGTGATGAGCGATACGATTCGTTTGGATGGCCGCGTGCTGTACCTGTCGCAGGACCCGGCCGTGATCGAGGCGCAACTGGCCGGCGAAGACTTCACGCGCGAGACGGCGGGGCCGTTGCGCGACAACGTGTCGACGGACGAGATCACGCCTGTCACCGTGATGCTCACCTACGACGAGCGCCTCGGCCAGTACCCGTACGTCGGCTTCAAGGCGGGCGAGCGTCTGCCGATCGGCCGCAACGCGGTGAAGGACGGCGGCTTTCGCGTGACGGTGGCGGGCAAGCGCTACGGCAAGGGCTCGTCGCGCGAATCGAGCCCGCTCGCGGAGTTGTCCGCGGGTATTCGCCTGATCGTTGCGGAGAGCTTCGAGCGCATCTATCAGCAGAATTGCGACAACATCGGCATTCTGACCACGACGGATTTTTCCGTGCTCGATCGCCTGCTCGCGGGCGAAGCGGTGCCGATCGATGAATTCCTGAAGGGCCGCGACGCGCTCACGCAGCAGATCATCCGCAGTGGCGGGCTGCTCGCGTATAGCCGGTTCGCAGACTGGCCGGCGCCGGCCGACCGCGCGGGCGACGCCGCGAACGACGAGCCGGGCGCCGAGCCGAAAACGCTGGTCGAGAAAATCATCGGCCGTCATCTGCATCCGGGCACGGCGAGCGCGAAGCGCGGCGACGGCGTGTTCATCGCCGCCGACTGGCGCTTCAGCCACGACTATTTCACCGGCATGTGCGCGCATTTGATGCATCGCGCGTTCGGCAAGCCCGCGCCGCTGCATGCGCCGGATCACATCATCGCGTTCCAGGACCATCTGGTGCTCGCCCCGCAGAGCATCCCGCATGTTCGCGACGGTCTTCTGCCGGGCGTCGCGAATCTGATGGAAGGTCACACGACGTTCTCGCGCGACTACCCGGTGCGCTCGCACGGCGCGCTCGATGGCGTGCCGGGCTCCGAGGGCATCTGTCATGCGTTGATGGCCGAGCAATACGCGCTGCCGGGGCAGGTCGCGTGCGGCACCGATTCGCATACGCCGCATTCGGGCGCGCTCGGCTGCCTCGCGTTCGGCGCGGGCGCGACCGAAATCGCCAATAGCTGGGTCACGGGCTATGTGCGCTGCAAGGTGCCGGAGACGCTGCGCATCGAGATCGACGGCCGGTTGCGCGACGGCGTGACAGCGAAGGACGTCGTGCTGCATCTGCTGCGGATGGACGCGATCCGCTCGGGCGGCGCGATCGGCCTCGTGTTCGAATACGGCGGCGCGGCGGTGCGCGCGATGTCGATCGACGAACGCGCGACGCTGACCAACATGGTCGCGGAACTTGGTGGCTTCACCGGCATCGTCGAGCCGGACGAGCGCACGGTCGCGTTCCTCAAGGAGCGGCGCGGCGTCGAGTTCGCGCTGCAAGACTGGATGAAAAGCGACGCGGGCGTCACCTATCGCGACACGATCCATATCGATGCGAACGCGATCGAACCGATGCTCGCGCGTCCGGGCGACCCCGGCAACGGCGTGCCGGCGCCGCGGCTCGAACAGGACGTCGCGATCGATATCGCGTATGGCGGTTCGTGCACCGCGGGCAAGCGCGAGGACTTCGATTTCTATCACGAGGTGCTGCGCTGGGGCGTCGAGCACGGCCTGCGCGTGCCCGAGCGCACGCGTCTGTACCTGCAATTCGGCACGATGGCGGTGCGTGCATATTGCGAGGGGCAGGGCTATCTGCCGGTGTTCGAGCGCGCGGGCGTGACGCTCGTGATGCCCGGCTGCGGTTCGTGCGCGAACTGCGGGCCGGGACAATCGGCCAACGCGAACGACGTGACGATCAGCGCGATCAACCGCAATTTCCCCGGCCGTTCGGGACCGGGCGATGTATGGCTCGCGAGCCCGTACACCGTTGCGGCGAGCGCGCTGGCCGGAAAAATCACCACGTTCGAACAATTGCGGCGCGCGCACGGCTAGAATGCTGGCCGGACTCCGGCCGGGCATCGTGGCGCGTGCGACGCGCGAATCTACCCAAAGCCGGCATCGAATCGGCCGCGGCGAGCTATCAGCATTGGCATGAAAGCAGTCGCAATAGCAGTTGCAATGGAGACAGACAACATGGCATCCCCCGATCACGCGGGGTCCGTCGCGCGCAGCGGCGGCAACGCGGCGCATTCCGCCGACGCGGCCGGCGGCGCGGTCCCTCAGGCAGCGGCCCACGCGTCACTCGACGCGGGCAGCATCTCGGCGCGCCTCGACCGGTTACCCGCCACACGCTCCATCTGGAAGCTCGTGGTGCTGCTGAGCCTCGGCTTCTTCTTCGAACTCTACGACCTGCTGTACTCCGGCTATATCGCGCCGGGCCTCGTGAAAAGCGGCATGCTGACCGCGACCACGCATGGCCTGTTCGGCTCGACCGGTGTCGCGAGTTTCATCGCCGCGCTGTTTAGCGGCCTGTTTATCGGCACGATCGCGTGCGGTTTCCTCGCGGATCGCTTCGGGCGGCGCGCGGTGTTCACCTGGTCGCTGCTGTGGTACACCGCCGCGAACGTCGTGATGGCGTTTCAGGAGACCGCGATGGGCCTCAATTTCTGGCGCTTCGTCGCCGGGGTCGGCATCGGCGTCGAACTGGTGACGATCGGCACCTATATCTCCGAACTGGTGCCGAAGCAGATCCGCGGCCGCGCGTTCGCGTGCGAGCAGGCGGTGGGCTTCACGGCCGTGCCGGTGGTCGCGTTTCTGTCGTTTCTGCTGGTGCCGCGCACGCTGTTCGGTCTGGACGGCTGGCGCTGGGTCGTGCTGATCGGCGCGCATGGCGCGCTATTCGTCTGGTGGATTCGCCGCGCGTTGCCGGAAAGTCCGCGCTGGCTCGCGCAGCAAGGGCGTCTGGCCGAAGCCGATCGCGTGATGAACGCGCTCGAGGCGAAGGTGCGCAACGAATACGGCCGCGAGTTGCCGCCGCCGGCGCCGCCGGTGCCGGTCGCGCCGCGCGGCAGCTTCCGCGACATGTGGGTGCCTCCGTACCGCAGCCGCACGCTGATGATGACGATCTTCAACATCTTCCAGACGGTCGGCTTTTATGGCTTCGCGAACTGGGTGCCGACGCTGCTGATCAAGCAGGGCATCACGATCACGACGAGCCTGATGTATTCGAGCGTGATCGCGTTGGCCGCGCCGATCGGACCGATCATTGGGCTCTTTATCGGCGACCGCTTCGAGCGCAAGACGGTGATCGTCGTGATGGCCGGCGTCAATATCGTATGCGGACTGTGGTTCAGTCAGGCATCGGGCGCGGTGTTGCTGGTGAGCCTCGGGGTGGGCCTGACGCTGGCCGGCAACATCATTTCGTACAGTTTTCACGCGTATCAGGCCGAGCTGTTTCCCACCAGCATCCGGGCGCGCGCGGTCGGCTTCGTCTACTCGTGGAGCCGTTTTTCGGCGATTTTTACGGCCTTCCTGATCGCGGCCGTGTTGCGCTACTTCGGCACGACCGGCGTGTTCGTGTTCATCGCGGGCGCGATGCTGATCGTGATGCTCGCGATCGGCTTGATGGGGCCGAAGACGAAAGGGCTCGAACTCGAGAAGATATCTACATAGCAAGGGCCGGCTTTCGAGCCGGCCCTTCGCCATGTACCGCATTGGTTCATGCCATCAATGCAATGCGCAGTCAGACAGTCGGTCTTCCTGCAAGGTGTGGTCCAGGACCGCTTCAGGTCCCGACCGGACGGATCGACAGCGCGTTCTTGACCGAAACTACGCCGGGTACGCCTTTCGCCACCTCGGTTGCCCGGTCGCTTTCTGCCTGCAGCGGTACGCTGCCCTGCAGCGTGACAGCACCATCGCGGGCGCGAACGGTGATATTGGCCGTCGAGATGTTCCTGTCTTTCACCAGCGCATTCCGAACCTGACGTTGTAGCGCCCGGTTCGCCGCTTTCATCGACTTGTAATGCGAGCGGGCTTCGGGCGTCGTGGTCGGGGCGGACGCGGGGGCGTTAGCGTTGCTCGCCTGCGCATAGGCATGAATTGAACCCGAAATCAGAAGGGCGGTGCCGACCAGTCTGACGGCGTGGATTGCTTTCATGCATCTTCTCCTGTCGTTACAGATCATTGGGGTACAGACTCACGGTTATCGCTCAACACCGCCACATTCTTTCCGAGGCGGATCAAAAGGCACTATAGGACAATAAAGGGTTAGGTCAAGTAACAATGCAATCCCGGCCTATTGCGAGGGCAATCGGCGATATTGGAATGCGTCAGATTGAACAGAGCTCTAATTGTGTTGACAGAATTGCAAAACAATAATTTGAATTAGGTTTTCTCCAACTTCAACAATAGGTTACCTCTTTCTGTTCGACATATTCAGCCATCTCGGATCGACTTATTCAGCCATCTCGGGTTGACAAATTCAGCCGTCCAGAAAGGTGCGGTTTTGCGACGGATGGGCCGTCGATTCGCTTCGGAGGTTAGTGAGCGGAGCACGCGACCCGCGACACCTTCGCCGTGCACAAAGCGCGCTCGCATGGTGAGGCGGCGCCGCCGTCCAAGGTGAAGTAGGCAATTCGTCCAAAGTCGCCCGGCTCCGTCCCTGAAGGCGCCGGTCGATGCAGAAAACGCGATCCGCGCTCAATCCAGGGCTGTAAAAAGTTCAAAAGTGGCACGCTGCGATTGCTGCGCCGAGGATGCCAGTCTCCAGGCTCGACCCCACCTACAGTTTTGCCCGATGACTTGCACGAACGCCGGCGATGTCCTGCGGGAAACGGTAAGGGTTCGACTCGACGAGCAACGTGGTGTTGAACTTCAGGATGCCAAATAGACCACGCTCAATGGCGCCGGTTGCGCCGCGTGGCGACATTCCGCGACATGTGGGTGCTACCGTGGTCGCCTCGACCAGATCGAGTCGGCGAATGGAAGGCATCCCTCGCGATGGGGATCACATTTGACCGACATCGCTTAAACATACTTTCAATTTACGGGTTTCGACCATCTGAGGATCAGGCGGCATTGAAACAACCAGTGCGCATCGCGCAAGGCGGGCAATGTCTGCCAGTGCGTCAGGCATGGCTGGTCCCGCCGCAATGTCGTGGATCAGCGCAAGCACGGCGTGCAGTCGCGGGACCTCGTGAACGATGAGCGCATGCTGCACGACATGTCCGGCCCGATTGGTCTTATCTGAGCAATTCACGCAGTTCTCCCTGTTAAGGCAACCTCGGCGCGGCTTCGCCCCGCCGTACAAAGACCGTCAGGCCCTGGCAGACGGATTCCTTGCACGAACGGAGCTCGATATCAGGCCAAGTTCCTGGCCAGACCAATCAGAACCGATGCCGGATTCCGGCGCCAACCAGCAACTGATTACGTCCTGATGCTGGTTCGACGCTGTTGATCACGGCCGGCGCGTCCGTCGACGCCCGTTGGAAGATCGTTTCGACGTACGTATCTGTGCGCTTCGAGAGCAGATAGACCGCCTGCAGTCCCGCCTGATGCCAGTGCTGACCCGTGGCCTTCGTGTACGTGTACATGCCAGCGAGCGACACCGCCGGTTTCAACTGGTAGACGCCGTTGAGTTCATAGTTGCTGAAGCCGACCGAAGGCATGGTGGAACCTGAGTCGGCATCGGTCACGCCGCTATAGGTCGAACGCGACCACGCGGCACCGAGCGTGAAATCGCCGAGCGCATAGCTCGCACCGATGCCGTATGTGTTCTGCGTCAGGACGTTGGCGTCGAACAGGTTGCGGTTCGACCCGGGCAGATTCACGGTGTCATACGCCCCGTTCGCCGAGTCGCCGCGGCCGTTCACGTGAAGGTAAGCGGCGCCGGCGCTGAACGGTCCGTTCTGATAGTTCGCGCCGACGCTATAGGCACGGTTGTTCGCAAACTGGCCGGCGCTGTTCGAAAACGCGTACATGCCGCCGATACTGAGGCCACCGAACGACGGACTTGCATACTTGATCGCGTTACGCGCGAGGTACGAGTTGTTGGCATTGTCGTTGTCGAATGGATGGGCAAACGCCGTACCGCCTGCGCCGCCCGTGAGGGTGAACGATGCCAGATAGTCATGGATAGAATCGTACTGGCGGCCAAACGTCAAGCTGCCCCATGCTTCATTGTCAAGGCCGACATAGTACGGGTGATCGTTGAGTCCTTCTCCAGTCGTCACCGAAAAGCCGTGTTCCAACTGGAAGACAGCCTTGTTGCCACCACCGAGGTCTTCGGAACCCTGAAGGCCCCAGTAGCTGCCGTCGATCAGCCCGGTGGTCGCCTTGTACTGCGCGTTGCCGCCGACGTTACTGACATAGGCGAGCCCCGCATCGAGTTCGCCATAGAGCGTCACGCTGCTCTGCGCGTGGACGTGCGCGCCGAAGCACGCCAGCGTGGCGGCCGCGGCAAACGGAATGGTGGAAGAGATGATCTGTTGTACTGACATATTATTAACCCGGTCGAAAGTGAATGAGTCGCGTACATCCGGCGCCGCACCGGATGACGCGCAGCTTCGGCGTCGTTTAGTACCACCGTCCGTAACGGCGGATATAGAGCGTCTTGATGACTTGTGTCAGCATCACATAGCCGACCATCGTTGCGACGAGCCAGAGCCAGTAGCTGTGATCGAGTGAAACGAAACCCAATGCCCCGGCCAGCGGAGAAAACGGCAGCCAGCATCCCACGAGGATGGCAGCCGAGGTCGACAGCAACACGGGAAGCGACGCGGTACTCTGGATGAACGGAAGCCTGCGCGTGCGCAGCATGTGGACGACGAGGGTCTGGGAGACGAGTCCCTCGATGAACCAGCCTGAATTCATGATCGCCTGACCGCCGCCGTGCAGTTGGAAAGCCGCGCCGGCACCGAACACCGTCCACATCAACACAAAGGTCGTGATGTCGAATACCGACGACGTGGGTCCCAGCCACACCATGAAACGACCGATATGACCGGCGTCCCACTTGCGCGGCTTCTTCACGAAATCGGGATCCATCCGGTCCCACGGAAGAAACATCTGCGAGAGGTCGTAGATCAGGTTCTGGATCAGTAGCTGCATGGCAAGCATCGGTTCCCAAGGCAGGAATGCGGAGGCGATCAGCACTGAAAACACGTTGCCGAAATTCGAGCTCGCGGTCATGTTCAGGTACTTCAGGATATTGCCGAAGGTCTCGCGACCCTTGATCACGCCTTCCTCCAAAACCATCAGGCTTTTTTCGAGCAGGATGATGTCGGCGGTTTCTTTCGCGATATCGGCCCCTGTGTCCACCGAAATGCCGACGTCCGCATCACGCAGCGCCGGCGCGTCGTTGATCCCGTCTCCGAGGAAGCCGACCGTATGGCCGTTTGCCTGAAGTGCCTTGACCACCCGTGCCTTTTGCAGCGGGGTGAGCTTGGCGAAGACCGTCGTGTGTTCAACCACTTGCGCGAGTTGCGCATCGTCCATCGCTTCGATGTCGCGTCCGAGCAGCGGGGTGCCCGGTTCCAGTTCGACGTCGCGGCAGACCTTGGACGCGACGACGTGGTTGTCGCCCGTCAGCACCTTGACCGCCACACCATGTTCGTTCAGCGCGTGGATGGCGGGCGCGGCTGAATCCTTCGGCGGATCGAGAAAGGTGAGGAAGCCGCGGACCACGAGGTTTGCTTCGTCGCGGGTTTGGTACTGGGACTTTGCTTCGACCCGCGGAATCTCGCGGGTGGCGACGACCAGTACGCGATAGCCTTCCTCGTTGTACTCCCGGGCGCGGGCGATCAGCATCTCGCGCTCGAGCAGGGTCAGCTCATGGACCGTGTCTCCATTCTGGATGTGCGTCGATACCGCCAGCATCTCTTCGACCGCGCCCTTCGACACCATCAGCTGGTTGCTGTCCACCGCCTCGACCACCACGGACAGCCTGCGGCGCACGAAATCGAACGGCAGTTCGTCGACCTTGGCGTACTGCGTGAGCCTGGCCGGCGCACCCGGTTCATTGGCATGTTCGACGACGGCGATGTCCATCAGATTCTTCTGTCCGCTCTGGTGGAAGCTGTTCAGCCAGGCCAGTTGCAGAATCCGCTCGTCCCTGTTGCCGTTGATGTCCAGGTGATGTTCGAGGATGATCTTGTCCTGCGTGAGCGTACCGGTCTTGTCCGTACACAGAACATCCATCGCGCCGAAGTTCTGCACCGAGTTCAGACGCTTGACGACCACCTTGCGCCGCGCCATCGCGACAGCACCTCGCGCGAGATTCGCCGACACGATCATCGGCAACATCTCTGGTGTCAGTCCGACTGCGACCGCGAGTGCGAACGTCACGGCAGACAGCCAGTCGCCCTTGGTCAGCCCATTGATCAGGAATACCACTGGCACCATCACCAGCATGAAGCGGATCAGCAGCCACGAGACGCTGTTGACGCCACGGTCGAAGCTGGTTTCGACGCGTTTGTGACTAACGACGTTTCTTGCCAGCGAACCGAAATACGTATCGGCGCCGGTGGCAATGACGATCGCCGTTGCCGTCCCGCTGACCACGTTGGTGCCCATGAAGCAGATATGGGCGAGATCGAGAAGATCGGTGCCATTATCCGGGGCGGCATGCGCCGATTTCTCCGCCACTGCGCCGAGCGTGTCGTATTTCTCGACCGGCAACGCCTCGCCGGTCAATGCGGCCTGACTGATGAACAGGTCGCGCGACTCGATCAGACGGATGTCGCCAGGGACCATGTCACCGGCCTGAAGGCAGACGATATCGCCGACGACGAGATCACGTATCGCAATCTCCTGTTTCTCCGGATGTGCGAATGCGCTCGCGCGACGGATTACGGTCGCGGTGGTCCGGACCATCGATTTGAGCCGCTCCGCCGCCTTGTTCGACCGGTATTCCTGAACGAAGCGCAGCAGGCTGCTCACGGTCACCATCGTGAGCAGGATGCTGACTCCCGTCCAACTGCGATCGTCGGGCTCGGCAAAGTACACGTCCGTGAAGAAGGTGATGACGGACAGGCCGAGCAGCACCAGCACGAACGGATTCCTGAAGGCCAGCAGCAGTTGCAGTAGTGCATGCGGCGCCTTGTCATGGGCGACTTCGTTCGGGCCCGCCAGATGGAGTCGTTCCAGCGCGTCCGACATCAGCAGTCCGTTGAGCGAACTGTTGGTCTTCGTGAGCGTGGCGCTGACGGATTCGTTGTCTTCACTCACAACGTGCGGCCGCGATCGCTGTTCGCGGTTGGCGGAGCCGGACACAAAACCCTTCTGCGTCGTCCTGGAGGTGTGCGGTTTGTTTATGGATTCGTATTGCATGGGCTGTACCTGCTGCAATGCACGCGGCGAAAAGTCCGCGGCTTTTGAAAGTCGGGAAATAGGTGGATTGAGCGGTCCTGTCCGTGATCACCCGGGCAGATCGCATCCACTACCACTCTGATGCGCGGATGGCGCGACACACGCGGGCGCTATCTGAATCAGGTGGAAACCATGTGAAAGCGCGACAGCGCGCGCACCGTCTCGATACGACGAACACTCGCTGTCGACGCCAGGATCAGAGATGACCTGCTGCTGACCGGAGCAGGGCCCGGACCGCCGCCAAGCATCGTTGCGACGGTTTGATGGGCGCTTGCGCCGCGCATGCAGCCGGTGCGACGTAGTAGTGGTGCGGCTCGCGGACCTGCGGAAGTCGGGATACGAGAAGAGCGAAATACATGTGGTTTCTCCGTTCGGGCCTAAGCCCGTCTGATGGTTCGAGGTTGCCGGAACACCCGCAGCGCAACGCTCGGACAGTCAGTCAAATGACGGTCGACGCATGCAGGCATCCATCAGGCAAAGAAAGAACGTGAGTGGCGTAAAGGCCATATGTCGCTGTCGGGCATGACGTCTCCTTTCCCATGCGTTGCGCACGGGCGTGTCTGTTCAAGCATCCTCAGGGATCAATCTGCGGGCGCATGTGAACGTGATTCCGAATGAGCCCGGAAAACGTGCCGTACGGACGAACGCAATCAAGCGTGCCGAAGCGGCGCTGAAATGGAGGGCGCGGGAGTAGTGATACGGAAGTACTACGACGCGCACCGTTTGCCTGTTGGCAGAACGGTGGCTGAATGAGGCTAGCGGATGTTCTGCCTGTCAGGCAATCAAACTGTTCGAAAAGTAACTACTGCAACTGTCCAAGGCTTGAGCCCCTTTGGTGAAGACGGACGGATTCTAATGGCTGGTTAATGAAAACGTCAACTTAAAAGATTAGCTCTACGGAGTAACTGTTCGACTCGGCCCGCGAACCTTTGTCGGAACGAAGGATCAGTGGCGACTCCCTCACTCTATTTTGCGTCCGGATTCGCGTCTATGCGGGAGGTCTGGATTGCAGACTGGTCCGATTGAAATTTCATCAACATAGCCATCGAGCTGAAAACCAATTGTCGAGAGTCCTGTTTTCCCAATAAATAGGTTTTACGATTTTTATAAAAATTTTAGGAATGTGGATCTTTTTCGAATTGAGTCGATTCTCAATAATGAAGTCCGCCGCAAACATCTGTTTATCGATGTAGGAAATGTGGCGCCATTACTACGGCTTTTATATTTTTTAACACTAAAGGACAAATCCATGAAAAAGGCCCTTATCGCTGTGGCAGCTCTTGCGGCTCTCTCGTCGTCGGCATTCGCAGCAACGCCTACCGGCAATCCGGGCACGATCAATTTCATCGGTGAAATCGTTGCGGGCGCATGCGGCATCAGCGCGGACACGCTCGACCAGACCGTGTCGCTCGGTCAGGTGCCGGCCGGAGAATTCGCGAAGGCGGGCGACCGTTCGCAGACCCCGGCCCCCTTCAACATCGTTCTGACCGACTGCAACATCGCGACCGCGAAGAACGCTTTCTTCACGTTCACGGGCACGTCCGACGTAGACGTGCCGGGGCTGTTCGCGGTAACGGGCGGTGCGGGCAACGTCGGCATCCGCCTGCAAACGGCCTCTGGTGAATACCTCGACAACGGCGCCGAGCAGAAGTCCACGGTCGTCCTGTCGAACGGCAACAACACGGTTCGTTTCGCCGCAATGTACGAAGCGACCCAGGCTACGGTCACGCCGGGCGTTGCAGACTCGGTCGCCAACTTTACGGTTCGCTACCAGTAATCCCGAGCCCATCGAAGTGGGCTGACACGAAAGGGGGCATGCCCCCTTTCGTCTTCGCTTATAGGCATATCGTCCATCACCGTTTCCAAGGCTTTAGTTGTGTGTATCGAAAAGTCCGCATTCCGGTTGCCCGAGTTATCGGATGGCCGCTGGAATGTTCTGTCCGCACGTCTGAAGAAGTCCGTGCTGTGCATGTCGACCGTGCTCATCGGCAGTCATGCGCACGCGGTCGAATTCAACAAGGCGTTCCTGAGTGTCGATGATGCAAAGAATCTCGACCTGTCACAGTTTGCGCATGCAGGGCATACGGTGCCGGGCGACTATCTGCTCGACATTTCAGTCAACGACCAGTATTACGGACGGCAGTCGATCAGATTCGTTGAAGGCGACGAAGCTGGCACGAGCTACGCGTGCCTGCCCGAATCGCTAGTCAAAAGTTTCGGCCTGAAGCCGAAGTTGTTCGAGTCGCTGCCACGCATTCACGACGGTGAATGTGTGAAGCTCGATCAGATCGACGGTGTGACGATCAAGTACGTGAAGAGCACCGCGGCGCTCAAGATCAGCATCCCGCAGATCGCGTTCGAGTACGACGACCCCAACTACATTCCGCGCGAACGCTGGAGCGATGGCATCGACGGTGCGATGCTCGACTATCACGTGATCGGCACCACCAACCGGCAGTTCTCGTCGGGCTACGGTGAGACTCAGAACAATTCGCTGCAAACCTACGGCACGGTCGGCTCGAACTTCGGCGCATGGCGCTTTCGCGGCGACTATCAGGCGCAAGTCAATTCCGGGGCCAGCAGCGGATTCGGTGGCTCGAACAACAATTTCCAGTTCAACCGCCTCTATGCGTTCCGCGCGCTGACAGGCATTCGCTCGACGGTCTCGGTCGGCGACAACTACCTGAATTCCGATATCTTCGACACGTTCGCGTACACTGGCGCCGCGTTGCAAAGCGACGACCGGATGCTGCCGCCGTCGATGCGCGGCTACGCGCCGCTCGTGACTGGCGTTGCCCAGTCGAACGCGACGGTCACCGTGTCGCAGCAGGGACGCGTGCTGTACGCGACGAAGGTCGCGGCAGGCGCATTCGCGTTGCAGGATATCAACGCGAACGTGCAAGGCACGCTCGACGTCACGGTTCAGGAAGAAGACGGCTCGGTGCAGCATTTCACGGTTACAGCCGCGTCGGTGCCGTTTCTCGCGCGCCAGGGCGAATTGCGCTACAAGTTTGCGACTGGGCAGCCGCGCCTGTTCGGTAGCCCCGGCATTACGCCGTGGTTCGGCTTCGCCGAGGCCGCGTACGGCCTGCCGCTCGACTTCACGCTGTACGGCGGTACGATCGACGCGTCGGGGTATAAGTCGCTCGCGGTCGGTGTCGGCAAGGACCTCGGCCCGGTCGGTGCGGTTTCGGTCGACGTGACTACATCGAATGCGCGCCTGTGGTGGAACGGTCAGAGCCAGAATGGCCAGTCCTATCGCATCAACTACTCGAAGCACTTCGATTCGCTCGACACTGATCTGCGTTTTTTCGGCTACCGCTTTTCCGATCGAACTTACACCACTTTTCCGCAGTTCAGCGGCGACCCGACTTCTTATGGCCTCGCCGGCAGCCGCCAGCGATTTTCGATGACACTCGCGAGGCGCATGTTCGGCGTCTCGACGTTCCTGTCTTACGACCATTCGAGTTACTGGGATCGACAATCAGACGACCGCGTCGGCCTGACGCTTGCGCGTACTGTGTCGGTCGGCAAACTCAAGAACGTGTCGCTGAACTTTTCGGCGTTCCGCTCGACCGGGTCGACCGGCAGCGGTAACCAGATCTTCGCTTCCGCGACGATTCCGCTCGGCAATCGCCAGACGGCGTCGACGAGCGTGTCGTCGGTCACAGGCGGTGGAGTCAACGTGAACGCGGGCGTCAGTGGCGACAACGGCGAAGGCCTCAGCTATTCGGTATTCACCGGATCGTCGGACGGACGGCCGTTGCTGAACGGAAACGTCCGCAAGATGACCTCGGCGTATCAGGTCAGCATGCAGGCTTCGACGGTCGTGAATTCCTACGTCGCGGCATCGCTCGAACTCGACGGCTCGCTGGTGGCGACGAGCCATGGCTTGACGCCGCATGCCAACGGCAACAACGGCGACACACGCCTGCTCGTGTCGACCGACGGCGTGGCGAACGTGCCGCTGACCGGCTCACAGGCGAGCACGAATGCGTCCGGTCTGGCCGTGATCGGCTCGGTCTCGCCGTTCGATACGTTCGACGCACGCGTGAACGTCAACAAGATGTCGCTCGACACCCAGGTCACGAACCCGGTGCAGCGACTGGTACTCACGGACGGTGCGATCGGCTACGTGCATTTCGACGCGGCTCGCGGGCGCAACCTGCTCGTCACGCTGGCGAGCGCCGAAGGCCACAACGTACAGTTCGGCGCTTCGGTGATGGACCGCAAAACCGGCAAGGAAGTCGGCATTGTCGGCGAACACGGAGTGACCTATCTGTCGCAGGTTCAACCTGACAGCGAACTTGTCGTGCAAGTCGGCGAGAACACCGTGTGCCGGCTTGGAGAGTTGCCGCAGAACCTCGAGATGGACGGGAATGCCACACCCGTCTCCTGCAATCCATAAGGGACGCGTCCGGCCACCCCTGATCGAAGAGTTTCATGCCATGAATACACGACGTTTAAACTCAATACTGCCTCGACTTTGCGCTGCCATCGCGCTGGTCGCTCCGGCCGTCTCGCATGCCGCGGTTGTGCCGGATCGAACGCGCCTTGTCTTTGATGAAGGCGCGCAGTCGGCAAGTATCACGGTCACAAACAAGAGCGAAAAGTATCCGTATCTTATCCAGTCGTGGATCGAAGACGAAAACGGCAAGAAAATATCCGCGCCATTGATGGTGTTGCCGCCGCTGCAACGCATCGAGCCGGCCGAGCGCAATATTCTGCGCATCGTCATGTTGCCGGGCAATGCATTGCCGGCCGATCGCGAATCGGTGTTCTATCTGAACATCCGTGAAATTCCGCCGAAAACCGACGCGGTCAACGCGCTGCAGATTGCGCTGCACTCAAAATTGAAGCTGTTTTACAGGCCTCAAAGTGTGAAAGCGAAACGCGACGAAGATCCGACCTTGCTGATGACGATAAAGATCGATGCCGCTTCGCACAAGCTGACCTTCGATAACCCGACGCCTTATTACGTGACCGTGGTCGAACTGAGCGCCGGCGAGAATAAGACCGCCGTGCCGTTCGAGTCCGTCATGGTGAGTCCGATGAGCGAAATGAGCGTGCCGTTCAAGGAGACGCAACTATCGACGCTGTACGTCACCCACATGAATGACTTCGGCGGACAAACGCGGGTGCGTTATCAGTGTGATGCCGGTATCTGCAGGAGTGTTCAGCAATGAAAAGCGGCCTGAATGAATGGACGAGCAGAAGAATCTCGGGCCTGCGGACTCTGGTGCGCGTACTGCTCGTTGTCGCGCTGGCTTTATCGGCGCACTCGGCGTGGGCGCTGCAATGTCTGTCGACAACCGGCAGCACCAGACTGACCGAGCCGATTGGTTCGGTTCAGACCTATCCGGTCAATGCCGGGAATGGCGCCATCATCTGGATCTCGCCGAGCCGCACGACAAACGTGGTCTGCTCGAAAGACCAGGGTGGCTCAGAGAATCTGGTTGCCGAAGATATTTACTTCTATCCCAATCCGAACAGTGCGCCGCTGCCTGGGCTACAGATCGGCATCCGTTATAACGGACAGGACTATTATGGCGGTGCAAGAATGTCCACGGGCTATTCCGTGCCAGCTTGCACGCAGGCCAACTTCAATGCGGGAAGGTGCCGGTCGACGACGGTGCCCCTCACCTATCAGGTGGTGATTCTCAAGCAGGGAACGTGGACGGGTGCGCTACCGGACACCTATGCGGCCTTCCAGTTCGACGGGGTGCTTGGCCTCAACGCCATAGGTAACCACAACTTTCAGTACTGGCTTAGTGGCCTGAGCAATCTCGCCCCGTCGCCGTGTACGGTCGACGTCACTGTCACTCCCGAGCCCGGTATCGTCGATTTTGGTCAGATTCAGGCAACGACGACCGGCTTCTCGCCGGCGAAACCGACCCGGCCGTTCAGCCTTCTTCTAAACAAGCAGCAGTGCGATACCGGCGTCAATATCCTGGGCTATTTCCAAAGTTCGAATCCGGTGCAGAACAACCTGATTGTTCCCTCATCGGATAGCAATTTCGGCATTGGAATTCAGGATAGGAGCGGCAACCAGGTACCGATTGGCGAACCCTTCGAGCTGATGAATTTCGGCCCCTTGCAGACTCAGGCCTCGATCCCGTTTACCGCCACGCTCAATGCGTTGGGTACACCTAAAATCGGACCGTTTACCGCGACGGCGACCGTGTTGGTCCTGTACAACTAAAGGTTCCGAGCGCCGTCGCGCAACAGCAAATCGCCATCAGAACAACTGCTTCTGCCCCGACATCAGCGTCGTGAAATCGTCGCGCAGCATGGGCAGTATCGCGTCGGCCACCGGCTGCAATTGCCGCGTCAGATAATGCTCGTAGTCGATTGCCGAGCGCAGCGTTTCGAGCGGCTCGGGGCCGGCCACCGTGATCACGTAGCTGATCCAGCCGCCGTTCTGATATTGCAGCGGACGTCCCTGCTGGCGATTGAACTCATCGGCGACGCGTGCCGCGCGCACATGCGGTGGCACGTTGCGCTCGTAGGCGTCGATCGGTCTGCGCAACTGCTTGCGATAGACGAGCTGATCGTCGAGCCGCCCCGCGAGCGTATCGCGCACATAGTCGCGCACGTAATCCTGATACGGCTGCTGCTTGAAGATGCGCAGATACAGCTCCTGCTGAAACTGCTGCGCAAGCGGCGTCCAATCGGTGCGCACAGTTTCGAGCCCCTTGTAGACCACGTCTTCGCGGCCGTCCGGCAATACCGTAAGGCCTGCGTAGCGTTTCTTGCTGCCTTCCTCGGCACCGCGCACCGTCGGCATGAAGAAGCGTCGATAGTGTCGCTCGAACTGCAATTCCAACGCACTGTCGATGCGAAAGCGCGCCTGCAGCTTCTCGCGCCACGCCGCGTTGATATGCTCGACGAGCGCGCGCCCGATGCGCGCGGCGTCCTCCTCGTCATGCGCGTGCTTGAGCCAGACGAAGGTCGAGTCGGTGTCGCCGTAAATCACTTCGTAGCCTTGCGCCTCGATCAGCTCGCGCGTGGTATGCATGATCTCGTGACCGCGCATCGTGATCGACGACGCGAGCCGCGGATCGAAGAAGCGGCAGCCGGTCGAGCCGAGCACGCCATAGAACGCGTTCATGATGATCTTCAGCGCCTGCGACAGCGGCTTGTTGTGCTCGCGCTTGGCCGCTTCGCGTGCCTGCCACACCTGCGCGACGATCGACGGCAAGCAGTGGCGCGTGCGCGAGAAGCGCGCGCCGAGAAAGCCCGGCACCGAGTGCGCGTCGTCGGGATGCAGCATGCCTTCGACGAGCCCGAGCGGGTCGATCAGAAACGTGCGAATGATCGATGGATACAGACTCTTGTAGTCGAGCACGAGCACCGAGTCGTAGAGGCCGGGCCGCGAATCCATCACGAAGCCGCCGGGGCTCGCGGCGCCGGCCACGTCGCCGAGATTCGGGGCGACGTAGCCCTGCCGATGCATGCGCGGCATGTACAGATGCGTAAACGCCGCGACCGAGCCGCCGCTGCGATCGGCGGGCAGGCCGGTCACGGTCGCGCGTTCGAGCAGGAACGGCAGCAACTCGGTCTTCGCGAAGATGCGCGTGACGAGCTCGCAGTCCTTCAGGTTGTAGCGCGCGAGCGCGGGCTTGTCTTCGTCGAAGCGGCGCTGGATTTCGTCCATGCGCTGATACGGATTGTCGATCGCCTTGCCTTCCCCGAGCACCGAGCGCGACACATATTCGAGGCTGAACGACGGGAAGCTCCACGTCGCCGAACGCAATGCCTCAATGCCGTCGATGACCCAACGACCCGCCACGCCCGCGAAAAAGTGATTGCGCGTAACGCCGTGTTCGCGCCACTCCATCACCGCGCCGCCGCGGCCGATGCGCAGCGGCACGCGATACTGCTCGGCATGCTGTTGCAGTACCTTCAGATCGAACTGCACGAGATTCCAGCCGATGATCGCATCGGGATCATGCCGCTCCATCCACTCGATGAGCTTTTCGAGCAGTTGTGCGCGGGTTTCGCAGTATTCGAGCTTGAAGTCGAGAGAGCCGGCATCGGTGACGGTGGCCATGTTCCCATTCGGCGGCCCGAGCATATACACCTGCCGCTCGCCGCAGCCTTCGAGCGCGATCGAATACAGCTCGGCATGCGCGCTCGTTTCGATGTCGAGAGACACGAGCTTCAACGGCGGGCGATATTCGTTGGCCGGTTTGAGTTCGCCGTCGAGCCACGGGCCGTCGAGCCCCGGGCCCTTGTGCCGCGGCTCGCCGCTGAACCACACCGGCGCGGTGATGAAGCGCTCCATCATGTAGCGCTCGGGCGGATGGATATCGGCTTCGTAGACATCGACGCCGCCTTCTCTGAGGCGCTTCTCGAAGCCCTTCAATTGCCGGTATTGCGCACAGTAAAGCCCGTTGACCGGCCGATGCTGGAAGTCTTGCAACTCGAGCGGACGCAGATCGAGCGGCGCATCGCGGCGCAGGATCGTTTCGGCGCGCTCGCGATGTTCGGCTGGAATGAAGGCGACGGACGGCTGAGGGCGCAGACGGATGTGGCGAGGCCCGCTGTCCGTGGCCAGCCAGAAGTCGATTTCCGTGCCGGCGGGCGTGTCCCGCCAATGTCGGGTCAAAATGAAACCCTGCTCGAACTCAGTCAAACTTCCACCTTTAAAGCGGCGCGATCGCCTTGCGCGATTTTACCGCCGCGGGCAGCCACTGTTGAGCGGGCAATAAAAAGGGCGCTTCACATCGAAGCGCCCCAACCGGCACAGCTTTACTTCTTCGCCGCCAGTTCAGTTCCTTTCGGGTTCGCTCAAGCTTCGAGCGCCAGCGTCGCGAACGTGGCGAGCCAGTGCTCGCCCATGTAGTCGCCGGCCACATGCGGCAGCGCGCTGTGCAGATGACGCTCGGCCGCATCGAACAGCACGGTGCGACGCACGTCGCCGGCGGGCAGCGCACGCGCGAGCGCACGCTGGCACCACGCGCGGCTCAGATTGAGGCCGTCCAGATGCGCAATCTTGCCGTCGCTGCGATCGGTCACGGTGACGGGCTCGAACAGCGTCGACGGCTTTTTCGCGCCGAGGTCCGGCAGGAAGCGCCCGAACCAGTCGGCGAACTGCGCGGGCGGCAACACGCGCCGCATCAACTCGGCTTCCATCAGCGACGGCGACAGGAATTCGTCGCCAGCCGGCTCCCACGCCTGGCATGCGACGTCGTCCAGATACCAGCGCTCCGCGGTGCTGACGATCAGCGCCTCGAGCGCTTCGCGCGAGGTTTGCCGCGCGAAATCGAGCGTCAGCGCGAGCGCGAACGCCATGTTGAAGTGCGTGCCGACGCGTAGTGGATAGGTCGCTTTCGGCAGGAACTCCTGGAAGCGCTCGACGAACGCCTCGGTGAGCGGCGCGAACGTCTTCGCCCAGCGCGCGGCTTCCGAAATTTTCAGCGACTGCAGCTGCGCGCCGAGCGCGAGCAGCCACGCCCAGCCATACGGCCGCTCGAAGCCGCGGTTGTGCGGCAGGTCGAGATACGCAAGCTCGCCGGCGACGTTCGCCGCGGTGAAATGCTCGTCGACCACGGCGACGATGCGCGCGGCCTCGGGCAGATCGGGGAAGCGTTCCAGCAGATGCAGGATCAACCAGTAGCCGTGCACGCACGAATGCCAGTCGTAGCTGCCGTAGAAGATCGGATGCAAGGCGCGCGGACCCTGCACGTCCTGCGGCCCATCGAGCGAGTGCGTGAGCTTGTTCGGGTATTCGCGCGTGAGGTGGGCGAGCGCGACATTGGCGAATTTCGACGCGAATTCGCGGGTGAGCTGGGTGGTCATCGGCGGCTCCTCAGAAACGGAATACGAACAGGTACAACAGTATGGTGTTGACGATCAGCAATAGTAAAGCGGTCGGCCATTGCGCCTTGATCACGCCGTTCTGGTCCTTCAGTTCGAGCAGCGCGGCGGGGACGACGTTGAAGTTCGCCGCCATCGGCGTCATCAGCGTGCCGCAGAAACCGGACAGCATGCCGATCGCGCCGAGAATCGCGGGGTTGCCGTTGAACTGATGCACGATTAGCGGCAGGCCGATGCCGGCCGTCATCACCGGAAACGCGGCGAACGCGTTGCCCATGATCATCGTGAAGATGGCCATGCCGAACGTATACGCCGCGACGACCGCGAACGCGGAGTCGACGGGGATCCACGTTTTCACGAGATCCGACACGACGTGCCCGACGCCCGCGACCGCGAACAGCGCGCCGAGCGCGGCGAGCATCTGCGGCAGGATCGCGGCCCAGCCGACGGTGTCCATGGTATGGCGGGCGTCCTTCAACGCATGCACGGGCGAGTCGCGCAGCATGAAAAGCGCCGCGCCGAACGCAACCAGCGTGCCGAGCACGAGCGAAATCAGCGTGACGTTCTTCGTTTCGACGAAGGGCGCGTACTTGAGGGTCAGCGTACCGGCCAGCGTGATGAGCTGAATCAGTAGGGCCGGAATGAACAGCCGGTTGCCGAAGCGCCGCGCGTTCGCTTCGCGGCGCGCGGCGGCCGCTGCGCCATTGCTGTCGTTGCGGCCCTTGCCGAGCTTGCCCGAGCCCGCGATCAACGCGAGCGCGATGGCGAGGCAGCCGGTCACGAAGTGCGGCAGTTCCGCGCCGAACAGAAACGTGACCGCGTAAATGCCCCAGAACAGACAGTTGACGACCCGCCGCCGGTTGGTACGGTCGAGCAGGTTGAACAGCGCGAACGCGGCGAACATCAGGCCCGCGAGCACATAGAGAGATTCGAGTTTGATCATCATCGCGCCGCGCTCCGTTTGAACGCGCTCATCTGGTGCGACAGATTGCGGTCGAGCAGGATCAGGCGGATCGCATGAATGACGAGCGCGGCGATCGCGGTCGGAATCGCCCATACGGATACTTGCAACGGCTCGACCACGACGCCGTTCTGTTCGAGAAAGCCCTTGATGAGCAGGATCGACTGGATCGCAATGAAGATGTCCTCGCCGAAGAACACGGCGATGTTGTCGACGGCCGATGCGTTCGCGCGAATCTGCTGGCGGACCGCATCGGGCAACTCGCCGTGACGATTCGCGGCGGCCGCTTCGGCCATTGGCGCGATCAGCGGCCGTACCATCTGCGCGTGGCCGCCGAGCGACGTGAGGCCGAGCGCGGCCGTGAGCTGGCGAATCACGAAGTAGAGCATCAGCACGCGGCCGGTGGTGGCCGCATGCAGGCGCGAGATCAGATGCCGCGCCTGTTCCTTCAGACCGTTGCGTTCGAGCAGCGCGATCACCGGCAGCGTGAGCCAGATCAGGCCCATGTAGCGGTTGTCCGCGAATGCCTTGCCGAACGCGCTGACGATCTCCACCGTCTGCAAGCCGCCGGCTATACCGGTCGCGACGCCCGCGATCGTCACCACCAGCAGCGCGTTGAAGCGCAATGCGAAGCCGAGCACCACGATCGGCACGCCAATCAAAACCCCCATCCGGATCTCCTTGTTTCGTTCTCGCGACGCCCCCGATTGCGCTGACTGCGTCACGGCGCAGCCGCGCAGGGCGACGAAATCTAACACGAGAATTTATCGATAAATAGTCGAGAAAATCTATTTATCGGGTAAACGCCGAGAAGAGGGTAGAGCGTGCCGGAAGCGCTCAACCCGTGGTCATTCCTTCCGACGTCAACTGCCGCAACTGCTCCAGCAGCTTGACCGCTGGACTCGGCAGGATTCCCTGGCGCCGCCGGAACGCGGTCAACGTGCGCCGCCCGACCACGCCCGGAATGCCGAGCGTATCGAACACGCCGGCCTTGCTTTCGGTCACGTACATCGTCGACGCCATCCAGCTCAGAAAGCCGGAACGCGCGACCAGACTCTTCAGCGCCGTGACCGAGCGCGTTTCGACGACGACGTTCGGCAGACCCAGCCCGCGCTCGGCAAACACGCCCTGCATGTGTTCGAACGGCCCGGTGCCGCGCGGCGGAATCGCCCAGCGCTCGCCCAGCGTGTCGGCGAGCGTGAGGTCGGGCTTGCGCCGCAGCGGATGATCGAGCGCGGCGACCACGTAGCTCGCGTCTTCCCAGCGGCAATCGGCGATCGCGGTGATCTCGTCGGTATCGGGCACGGCCATGCTGAGCGCGAGATCGATCTCGCGTTTGACGAGCGCATCGGCCAGCCGGTCCCACACGCCCTCGATGATCTCCACGCGCAGGTTCGGCCACTTCGTCAACACACCGCTGACCGCAAGCGGCAGCACGAGACTCGCGATGCTGCCCACCGCGCCGACGCGGATCGTGCCGCGCGCGAGCCCGCGCATCGCGTCGATTTCCTCGCGCGCCTGTTCGGCTTCGCGCTGCAGCAGGATTGCGTGCGGCAGCAGCGCCTCGCCGACCGCGGTCAGATGCATGCCGCGCGAATGCCGCTCGAACAGCGGCGCGCCGACCTGTTCCTCGAGACGTCGGACGGTCCGGCTGAGCGCCGGCTGTGTGATGTGCAGCGCTTCGGCGGCACGCCCGAGGCTGCCGCTCTCGACGATCACCGCGAACGCCTGCAGTTGTTGAAGGTTGTAAGTCATGCCAAAAGGTAATGCCTTTTGGCAATTTAGGCAATTTTCGGTTACCAGGGTGGCCGTGATAATGGCCTTTCGATTTTTCGCGCTCACCAGACAGGAGGCCTCGCATGACAGGCAGCGCGCCGCAACAGAATCAGGCACAGGTTCAGGGCACCCAATGGACCGTGCGCGACGCGGTCATCGACTTCGCGCGCCGCGTCGGCATGACGTCGATCTTCGCGAACCCAGGCTCGACCGAGCTGCCGATGTTCCGCGATTTCCCCGCGGATTTCCGCTACGTGCTCGGTCTTCAGGAAGCGGTCGTGGTCGGCATGGCCGACGGCTACGCGCAGGCCACCGGCAATGCGGCGCTGGTGAACCTGCATTCGGCGGCGGGCGTCGGCAACGCGATGGGCAATATCTTCACGGCGTTTCGCAACCGCACGCCGCTAGTCGTCACCGCGGGTCAGCAGGCCCGCTCCATCCTGCCGTTCGATCCGTTCCTCGCCGCGACCCAGGCCACCGAATTGCCGAAGCCCTACGTGAAGTGGAGCATCGAGCCGGCTCGCGCAGAGGACGTGCCGCTCGCGATCGCGCGCGCGTACGCGATCGCGATGCAGGAGCCGCGCGGCCCGGTGTTCGTGTCGATTCCCGCCGACGACTGGGATCGGCCGGCCGAGCGGGTCGCGGATCGTGAGGTCGCGCACATCATGCGTCCCGATCCGGCGATGCTCGAGCGGATCGGCGCGGTGCTCGATGCTTGCGAGCGGCCGGCGTTCGTGGTCGGCGGCGCGGTCGATCGCGCGGATGCGGCGGCGGAAGTCGTGCGGCTCGCGGAGCGGCATGCCGCGCGCGTCTACGTCGCGCCGATGACCGGACGTTGCAGCTTCCCCGAAACGCACCGGTTGTTCGCGGGCTTTTTGCCGGCGATGCGCGAGCGCATCGTCGAGTTGCTTGGCGCGCACGACGCGATCTTCGCGATCGGCGCGCCCGCGTTCACGTATCACGTCGAAGGCAGCGGTCCGCATGTGCCGCCGGGCGCGCGGCTGTGTCAGTTGATCGACGATCCGGGCGTGGCCGCATGGACGCCGCAGGGCATCGCCGCGGTCGGCAACGTGCGGCTCGGCGTGCAGGATCTGCTCGCGCGCGCCGCGCCCAAAGCGCGTGAGTTGCCCGCGCCGCGCACGGTGGCGCCGCGTGCGCTGCCGCCCGCGCAGGGCGAGCGGATGTCGGTCGCGTTCGCGTTGCAGACCCTCGCCGAAGTGCGCGATCCCGATGGCATCGTCGTCGAGGAAGCGCCGAGCTCGCGGCCCGTCATGCAGACCTATCTGCCGATCGCGCGCGCCGGCACGTTCCTGACGATGGATAGCGGCGGCCTCGGCTACGGCATGCCGGCGGCGGTTGGCGTTGCACTTGCGCGGCCGGGCGAGCGCGTGATCGCGCTGATCGGCGACGGTTCGAGCATGTACTCGATCCAGGCGATCTGGAGCGCGGTGCAGATGCGGCTGCCGATCACCTTCGTGATCCTGAACAACACGCGCTACGCGGCGTTGCAGGATTTCGCGCCGGTGTTCGGCTTCGCGCCGGACGAGACCGTGCAGGGCACGGACCTGCCGGGGCTCGACTTCGTGACGATCGCGGCGGGCATGGGCTGCCCGGGCGCGCGCGTCAGCGAGGCGGCTGAACTTGCCGACGTGTTGCGTCGCGCGTTGTCCGCGGATGACGTGAAAAGCGGTCCCACGCTCGTCGAAGCGATCGTCGCATAACGCGTATTTCCCATCTGGAGTGGAGAGAGACAAACGATGAAAAACGTATCGATGCTGATTGCCGGTGAACAGGTACAAGCGCGCAACGGCGCGACCTTCGAGCGCCGCAACCCGCTCGACGGCGAAGTCGCCACGCGCGCGCCGGCCGCGACCGTCGAAGATGCCGTCGCCGCCGTCGATGCCGCCGCCGCAGCCTTTCCAGTGTGGTCCGCGCTCGGCCCGAGCGAGCGCCGCGCGCTGCTGACGAAGGCCGCGCACGCACTCGAAGCGAAGGCCGACGCCTTCGCCGCCGCCATGGCCGCCGAGACCGGCGCGTCGGGTATCTGGGCCGGCTTCAACGTGCATCTCGCGGCGGCCGGGCTGATCGAAGCGGCCGCGCTGACCACGCAGATCGCCGGCGAACTGATTCCGTCCGACGTGCCCGGCAGTCTCGCGATGGGCGTGCGCCAGCCTGCGGGCGTGGTGCTCGGCATCGCGCCGTGGAACGCGCCGGTGATTCTCGCGGTGCGCGCGATCGCGCTGCCGCTCGCGTGCGGCAACACGGTCGTGCTGAAGGGCTCGGAGATCTGCCCGGCCACGCACGGCCTGATCATCGAGGCGATGCAGGAGGCGGGTCTGCCGCGCGGCACCGTGAACTTCGTGACCAATGCGCCGGCCGACGCCGCGCGCATCGTCGACGCGATGATCGAACATCCGGCCGTGCGTCGCGTGAACTTCACGGGTTCGACGCGCGTGGGTCGCCTGATCGCCGAAACCTGCGCGCGCAATCTGAAGCCCTCAGTGCTCGAGCTCGGCGGCAAGGCACCGCTCGTCGTGCTCGATGACGCCGATATCGGCGCCGCCGTCGATGCGGCCGTGTTCGGCGCGTTCGCGAATTCCGGGCAGATCTGCATGTCGACCGAGCGGATCATCGTCGACGACAGCATCGCCGACGCGTTCGTCGAGCGGCTCGCCGCGCGTGCGCGCGCGTTGCCACTCGGCGATCCGCGCAAGGGGCCGGTCGTGCTCGGCTCGGTGGTCGACATGAGCACCGTCGAGCGCTGCAATGCGCTGATCGACGACGCGCTGGCCAAAGGCGCGACGCTCGTGTGCGGCGGCAGGAGCGAAACCACGCTGATGCCCGCGACGCTGCTCGATCGCGTGACGCCGAATATGCGCATCTATCACGACGAATCGTTCGGGCCGGTCAAGCCGATCGTGCGCGTGCGCGGCGAGCAAGCCGCCATCGCCTGCGCGAACGACAACGAGTACGGCCTGTCGGCGGCGCTGTTCAGCCGCGACACGGCGCGCGCGCTGAACGTCGCGAAGCGCATCGAGTCGGGCATCTGCCACGTGAACGGCCCGACCGTTCACGACGAAGCGCAGATGCCGTTCGGCGGCGTGAAGGCGAGCGGCTTTGGCCGCTTCGGCGGCAAGGCGGGGATCGCCGAGTTCACCGATCTGCGCTGGGTCACGCTGCAAACGACGCCGCGTCACTATCCGTTCTAACGAGGACGATCTCGATGCTTGAGCCTTTGGACATCGCGATTCTCGGCGCGGGCGCAATGGGTTCGCTGTTCGGCGGCCTGCTCGCCGAAGCGGGCCATCGCGTCACGCTGGTCGATATCGATGAAGCGCATCTCGGCGCGATTCGCAGCGAAGGGCTGCGTGTCACTACGGACGCTGGTTCGCGCGTGATCGGCAAGCTGCGCGTAGGTCGCCCGGAGCAGGCCGAGGCGGCGCCCGAACTGCTGATCGTCTTCACGAAGACGCAACATACCGACGCGGCGCTCGCGTCGGCGCGTGGTTTGCTCGGTTCGCACACGGCGGTGCTGTCGTTGCAGAACGGGCTTGGCAACGTCGAGCGGATTGAGCGGTACGTACCGCGCGAACGCGTGATGGTCGGCATGACGACGTGGCCCGCGGACAAGTCTGCGCCCGCGCAGGTCAGCTCGCACGGTGCCGGAGAAATCCGCCTGATGAGCGCGGACGGCGACATGCATGCGCACGTGCGGCGCGCGGCCGATGCACTGAACTCCGCCGGCCTGAACTGCATCGCCGATCCGCATGTGTGGTCGGCGATCTGGCAGAAGGTTGCGTTCAACGCCGCGTTGAACAGCCTGTGCGCGCTCACGCAATGCACGGTCGGCGAATTGTCGAACGTGCCGGACGGCGAGGCGCTGACGCTGAAGATCGTCGCCGAGGTCGCGGCGGTTGCGCGCGCAAGCGGGATCGCGTTCGACGAAGCGCATGTCGTCGATTCCGTGCGGCATGCGCTCGCGCATCATCGCGCGCATCGGCCGTCGATGCTGCAGGACGTGCTCGCGGGCCGCCGGACCGAAATCGAGGCGATCAACGGCGCGGTCGTCGCGGCGGCGCGCGCGGCGGGTGTGGCCGTGCCTTGCACCGAGTGTCTGCTGCAACTCGTGCGGCTCGTCGATGCGCGCGGTTCGCACTGACGCTTGACGGACCACGTCCAGCGCGAATCGTGCTGGCCATACTGACGACAACAAGAAATCGCGCGTGCAGCGCAAACAACGGAGACATGTTCATGAATTACGTTCCTCCCGCTTCGGCCGCGGCTTCGACCGCGCGCGACGGCGCGGCGCTCGCCGGCATCGCGCGTGGCGGCAACACGGTCGACATCGGTCATGCGCTGGACGACGGCCCCTACACGCTGCTGCAGAAGATCGCGGTGGTGCTCGCGGCGCTGTCGATCGTCGTCGACGGCTTCGACAGCCAGCTGATCGGCTTCGCGATTCCGATGCTGATCAAGGAGTGGGGCATCACGCGCAACGCGTTTGCGCCGGTGGTCGCGTCGGGGCTGATCGGCATGGGTATCGGCAGTGCGTTCGCGGGACTGTTCGCCGATCGCTTCGGCCGCCGCTGGGCCGTGATCGGCAGCGTGTTCGTGTTCGGCCTGGCGACCTGCGCGATCAGTCTCGCGCCGAACGTCGCGGCCATCGCGGCGCTGCGCTTCATCGCGGGGCTCGGCATTGGCGGCGCGCTGCCGACCTCGACGACGCTGACCGCCGAGTTCACGCCCGCGCGTTTTCGTACCTTCGCTGTGACGGCGACCATTCTGTGCGTGCCACTGGGTGGCATGGTCGCGGGATTGTTCGCCGGCCAGGTGCTGCCGGTTTATGGCTGGCGCGGTCTGTTCGTGGCGGGTGGTGTGCTGCCGCTCGTGCTCGGCATCGTCCTGCTCGCCGCGCTGCCCGAATCGCCGCGCTTTATGGCGCGCCGTCCGCATCGCTGGCCCGACCTCGTGAAGCTGCTGCGGCGCATGGCGCGCGACGTGTCGGCCGATGCGAGCTTCACCGACGTGCGCGAACAAAGCGCCGAGAGACACGTCGGCTTTACCGCGCTGTTCCGCGATGGCCGTTCGCGCGACACCGTCGCGATCTGGGGCGCGTTCTTCATGTGCCTGCTCGCGGTGTACGCGGCATTCAGCTGGCTGCCGTCGATGCTGACCAGCGAGGGTTTGAGCGTGTCGCTGGCGGGCTACGGCCTGAGCGCGTACAACCTCGGCGGCGTAATTGGCGCGCTGCTGTGCGCGCTTGCGATCGGGCGTTACGGCTCGCGCTGGCCGCTGCTGCTGTGCTGCGTGGGCGGCGTCGCGAGTGCATGGATGCTGCTCGGCGTCAGCGCGACGCAGAATACGGCGTTGATGATCGTCGGCCTCGGCTTGCACGGCCTGTTCGTCAATGCGGTGCAATCGACGATGTACGCGCTGTGCGCCTACGTTTATCCGACCAGCGTGCGGGCAACGGGCACCGCGTCGGCACTCGCGTTCGGGCGCGTCGGTGCGATTCTGAGCGCGTTCGCGGGCGCGGCGGTGATTACGGCCGGCGGCGCATCGGGCTATCTGCTGATGCTCGGTATCGCGATGGTCGTCGTGCTGATCGCACTGGCCGTGGTGCAGCGGCATATTCCGCGTCGAGGCGCCGAGACAGCGCGCTGATCGACGCGACGTCCTTCGCGGTGCGTTCGTATCGCGAAGGACGTTTGCGCGTGATCTTCTGATTTTCCCCCTTGCGGTTATCCGTTTCTCGCACATCGCGAGTGGATGGAGCACGTCCGTATGTAGTCAGGTATGCAAACCGAAAAGCCGCCGGGCGTGCGTAGTCTGGTACGCCCTATAACAACCGGCCGCCTATCCGCTCGTACCGGCAGGCCAACAATAAACAGGAAATCATGGAGACTTCGAAGTTGCGGATTGCAGCAGCACTCGTGTTGTCCAGCGTCAGCGCAATGGCGTGCGCGCAGAGCAGCGTGACGCTGTACGGGATCGTCGACACGGGTGTCGAATACGTCTCGCACGCGAATGCGGCAGGCGAAAGCGTCGTGCGGATGCCCGGCATCACCGGCGAAATGCCGTCACGCTGGGGCTTGCGTGGTAACGAAACATTGGGGAGCGGTTTGTCGGCGATCTTCGCGCTCGAAAGCGGCTTCAACATGCGTAATGGCACGTTGAATCAGGGGGGCCGGCTGTTCGGACGCCAGGCATGGGTCGGCTTCGATACGCGATATGGCGCGCTGACGTTCGGCCGCCAATACACGATGACCTACTGGGCGCTGTCGGACGCGGACCTGTTCGGCCCCGACATCTACGGCGGCACCGCGTCGTTCGATCAGTATCTGCCGAGCGCGCGTAGCGACAATACGATCGTCTACAAGGGCAGCTATGCGGGTTTCACGCTGGGCGCGACATGGTCGTTCGGCCGCGATTCGACGGGCACCGGCAATTCGCCGGGGCAGGGAACCTGCGCGGGGCCGACAGCCGGCAACGGACCGACTTGCCGCGAATGGTCCGCGATGCTGCGCTACGACCGCAATGGCTACGGTGTCGCCGCGGCCTACGATCAGCAACACGGCGGCCCGGGCGCGATGGCGAATATGTACGACGGTACGCCGACGTTCGACTTCACCAATCCGGACGACACCGACGTGCGTATGCAACTGAACGGCTACGGCCACATCGGCAACTTGCGAGTGGGCGGCGGCTGGCTCGGGCGGCGTGTCGACACGGTTTCGCCGGCCACGCCGAACGTGCATTCGGATCAGTACTATCTGAGCGCGTCGTATCCGGTTACGCCGGCGTTGATCGTCGATGGCGGCGTGTATCACATCGTCAATAGCCGCGACGATGCACGCGGCACGATCGCCGCATTGCGCACGACGTATCTGCTGTCGAAGCGTACGGCGGTGTATCTGCAGGGCGCATATCTGTGGAATAGCGACAAGGCCGCCTATACGGTCAGTCAGGGCGGCGGCGGGACGACGCCGGCGCCGGGCGCGGGTCAGCTTGGGGTGATGGTGGGGCTGCGGCACAGCTTCTGATCGTCGTGTTGCGCGACAGCGCGGCCGCATCGTAGTTGCCGCGCTGTTTCAGCCACACTCCATTCGAGCGTGGCCGAATCGCATTGGCCAAACGCACACGCAGCGCGATCAACCTTGCTGGATATAAGCGGGCAACGCCAGCGCATTCGCGACCGGATCGCCGGCCGAATTGGTCGGCAGATACTGTGTCTGAAACGCGGTGAACATCGCGGCAAAACCATCGGCGCGCTGCACGATCACCGCGCCATCCTGGAACGCACCGTTTTCGTTGTAATGCGGGCCGCGCGGATTCCCCTGATTCATGTGGGTCTCGTGAAGGCCGTCCTTTTTCGGCAGGAACAGAAAGCCGAACCCGTAGACCACGATGCCCGCTGTCGTCGGTGTCCAGAAATCGCGGTTGTGCAACTGACCGCTGCCGTTGTCGAAAGGCAGGCTTTGCGACGGCTGCGTTTCGTCGATGGTCAGGATCTCGTCGATGATGTCGTTGACGTCGGTGCGATTGCCGTTTTGATCCTCGTAGGGGACCGGCCGCATGCGGTGAATGTCGAGCAGGCTGCTGTCCTGGAAGTAATCGAGCCGCGGAAAGCCGCTGGTGTAAAGGCCGAGGTTCAGCGGCTGCAGTTTCGCGGTTAGCGGATCGGCGAAGTTCAGATCGGCATAGAAGTACACGTCGTCGTTACCGCCTGCGCCCGGTTGCGTCGACGCCGAATTCACGACGATGTTGAATGGCGTGTTGTCGTTGCCGGAAACCGTAATCACATAGTGCGGACTGCCTACATACGAATCTTTGAAAGGTGCCGCGCGCAGTAGTGTTCCCTTGAACATGCAATATTCGTTCATGACCGAATGACCTTGTCGAAGTTGACGAACGGAAAGCGACTCGCATTCAAGCATACGGTGCTACTCGTGGATAGACAACCGCGTTGGCTGTCACACGATTGCAATGTCGATGCGGGCAGCTCGATGCTTTTGTTCCACTGCTATTGCGGTGTCCAAACCAAAGCGCGAGCGACTTTCAAAAGGGCAGGTCGCGGGCTCAGCGACGCGTAATTCGGCGCCGTCGCTACAGTGCAGTCGACGGGGCCAGCATCAGCGCGCGGTTCAGAATCCAGCCGCCCACCGCGCCCATTCGACCAGCACGCCGGTCACATCGTCCGGCTGCTCCATCGTGCACATGTGACCGCTTCGTTCAATCACGCGAAGTCGCGAGCCGCGAATCTGCGCGTGCATCTCTTCGTGACGCGCCAGCGGACTCCATTTGTCGTCGCGGCCGCACACGATCATCGTCGGGCATGCGATGTCGCCAAGCAGCGCGGTCGCATCAGGACGATCGAGCAGCGCGCGGATCTGCGCCGCGAATTTGTCCGGCGTGCTTCGCTCGATCATATCGAGTACCGCCTCGTAGACGGCGGAATCGTGGCGATCGGCGTTGACCATGCCGGGCGCCCACTCGTTGCCCATGGCGCGCATGCCCTTCGTGCGCGCGAGCTCGAGCAGCCGCAGTCGCTGCGCGCGCTCGCTTTCACCGGCTTCGCCGGCGGCGCGCGGGGTAGAGCCGGTGTCGAGCAACGCAAGCCCGGCGACGCGCTCCGGTGCGCGCCGCATCACTTCGAGCGCAACCCGTCCTCCCATCGAATGACCCGCGACCAGCAGACGGTCTCCCGATACCGACTCGAGCACGAGGTCGGCCATCGCGCCGAGCGAGTCGCGCATGCCGTAGTCCGGCACGAAGCAGTCGCCGATCGCGCCGATCGCGCCGCGCTGATCGGCCCACACTGCGTCGTCGCAGAGCAGGCCAGGGAGCAAAACGATTTGGTGGGTCATGGGAGGGTCCTGTGATGCGTTAGACGGATAAAGAAAGAGGCACTCGATACGACGCCATCGTCGAATGGTAACGGCGCGCGAGCAAAACGCTGAACGAAACGCGCATGTCGGCGTGCGCGCGGGCGATTGCGCCTGATTGAAACCCTAAAGGAGGCATGTTGTTTGACAAATGATTGGGCTGAGAAGGCTAAGCGTAAGCTGATATTTAGCGGACTGCGTCGCCGCAGATTACGGAATTGGCGCCGCATTACGTCGATGCGTGCGAAAACGCTGGAACGCGGAACAAGTTATCAGCGATTGTTGCTTGACAACTTATTCGCCAATTCAGCATCCTTCGAGCCACGAGAAGAAAGTCGCCCCGTTTGCAAGCCCGATAAACACGTGAGGTATGACAAATTGGTATTCGCGGTGTCTTCGAGTCCGGCGCGTACGGCAGGGGTTGGAGCAAGGCAGGCATGTCCAGCCAGCGGAGACGTGTCGCGAAACCGGCGTGTTCATCAGCGCAAGTGCGCGAAAGTCGTCACGGTTCGTTTGCGGCACTCGTGTGATGCTAATTCGTAATCGACCGCGAAGTCGGGAAGTCGATCTGGAAGCAGCGGCTCGCGGAAATCATCGCTCGAATAGGGGACCCAGGGAACGTCCTGGGCACGCACGGCGGCAGCTAAAACAGATTGCGAAAACATTACTGTTTTATTCGGGGCCTCTGAATCGGAAAGATAAATGTGAGCCACGGCTCGCATGAGAAAGATGACCTTCCCTGCCGCGAAGGTCCAAAGGAAAGTCGGCGAGCACGAGCACAAGGACAACTACAAGCAGGTTGCAGCGGCACTGGCGTAACGGTGCGGCCGCGTCGACGCGGTCCCGTGTCAAGCATGGGGACCAAAGAGTGGTCAGATTTCTTGTTTTATAGCGTCCATGTTGTTTGACAAAAATTTCGGGCAAATCCTATGATTTGCTGCCGAATGTCGGCGTTGGGCGCGCATTGCCAGTGGTAAGGCCGTGACGCTCATAAAAAGATTTCAATTGGAGATGTGGATGATCGGGGTGCCTCATAAACTTTGCGCAGCCGGCCTCATGGCCCTGCTGCTTGCCGCGTGCAGCGGCGGATCGTCGGATTCAGCGGGCGGGTCGACTACCGCGACTGGATCGACTACCACGACTGGGTCGACTGCCCCGAGTGGCGGGTCGACTGCCGGCTATCAGGTTGGCCTGAATCCGGCCGATGCGAAGCTGCCTGCGGCACCGGTTGCGCCGAGCGGGGCCACCGCGGTGACCGCCTACGGTGCGACGACCTATGGCACAGCTACGGCGTATAGCGGTCCCACAGGCACGACAACGACGCAGAATCCGGCGGTGACGACCTGCAAGATTCCCGCGAACTACTTCTCGTCAGGTTCCCCGGCCATTCCGACGCTGACCGCTAACGGCACCGAGAACGTCGATCAGGCGCTGGGGGCCAACTGGAAGGGCCCGTCACCGATCGTCCCGGGCATGTCGTCGAAGATCAATATGAACGGGAACGGCCTGAACGTACCGGACGGTTATCCGACGGCACCCGACACGAACCGTATTCAGGCCGCGCTGTTCGCCTGCGCAAACGCGAACAGCGCCTACGACTCGAACAACGATATCGCGAGCAACGGCGTAGTCGAACTCACTGCGGGCACGGGTGGGCAAACGGCATTCGTGTCGGGTCCGCTGTCGATGCCGGGCGGCGTGACGCTGTTGATCGACAACGGCGTAACGCTGTTTGCTTCGCGTGACCCGGTGCTCTATGAATCGGCCACGACGGGCGCACCGACTGGCACGTACTACAGCACACCGACCACGGCATCCACCGGTGCAACGCTGAGCTCGGCCCCGAATCCGTCGACTGTGAACACGGGCACTTACTACTGCGGCCAGATCTCGCCGAACGACGACGGCTGCAATCCGCTGATCAGCAACCTCGTCTATACCGGAACGTCACTGAAGCCCTCGACGATCCAGACCAGCAACAACGCGGTGATGGGTCCGGGCACGATCGACGGCCAGGGCGGGCAGCCGCTCTATTCGCTGATGGCTGGCACGGCCGTGGCGGTCGGCTCGGGCAGTTCCGCGACCACGTGGACGCCCCCGGCGCTGATCATGCGTCCAACGGGTAACGTGGCGATGAGCTGGTGGGATCTCGGCTGGGAAGGCAACGAAGCGCTCTCGGGCGAAGACCAGAACAATCCGCGTCTGATCTACCCGCAGTACGGCTACAACTTCACGCTGTTCAACCTCACGCTGCAGAATGCGCCGAAGATTCACGTCTCGCCGGCCGCCATTCCTGGTTTCACGGCCTGGAGCCTGCGTATCTTCACGCCGACCAAGGCGTACCAGAGCATGACGAACTACTGGGGCGCGAACTACGACTACGGTTCGGTGAAGAACACGGACGGCTTCGACCCGGAACTCAAGGGCTCGAAGAGCAGCCTGACGACGCCGGTAGCACCCGCATTCGTTCCCGCTGCGGGCGCACCGTACCCGTCGTCACCCTACCTCGGTGACATGAACAATATCGTGCTCGCGTACTCGTACATCAGCGATAGCGATGACAACATCGCGGTGAAGGGCGAGAGTGGCAATCCCACCTCGATCGCCAGTGATGGTGCGCTCTACAACATGATCGTGGCGCACGACCACTTCTTCTACGGTCATGGCATGTCGATCGGCAGCCAGACCTCGGGCGGCACGGCAGTCGGCAAGAACAGCGCAGGGGTGGTTGCCAACACGACGCCGCTCTACTACACGGCGACCAACACGTCGGGCAATGCGCTGCTGTATCCGGCCGTGTCCAACATCAACGTTTATGACCTGGTGCTGGACTACACGGACAACGGCTTGCGTATCAAGACGAACTGGAGCGAAGGCGGTCTCGTGTCGAACATCAACTACACGAACATCTGCCTGCAGGCCAACCCGTCGCCGAGCCCGGAAGATACGGCACCGCAGTCGCCGATCTATATCTACCCATACTATTCGGCCACGAGTGACACCGGCCTGTATCCGAGCTACCAGAACATCACGGTCAACGGCTTGCACGACGTCGGTTATCCTGGCGGCGGCACGGGTCCGGGCAATGGCCCAATGACGTTCTACTTCGAAGGCTTCAATTCGAGCAGTTCGCAGATGTCGGGTTCGGGCTGGGGTTCGCCGCTCGCTGCAAACGTGGTGAACCCGCTCGGTCTGACGCTGAACAACGTGGTCTCGGATACGCCGGGTACGGTCAACGCGAGCGTCGCGAACATCACACTGGGCTCGAACGTCAACCTGAATAGCACCGCGCCGCTGGCGTCGTCGACGGCCAACAGCGTGACGGTCACGCAGAACGCGCCGGTCGCGGGGACTGCAACCGTCGATTGCAGCCAGGCGTTCGCGAATATTTCGGGCAACACCGACGCCAATGGCAAACCGATCAGCTCGCCGTTCCCGGGGCAGCAATTCCCATGATGAGCACATAGGCACTCGTTGCACCGGCGAGGAGCACCACTGTGGATGCGGTGGTGCTCGCCGTTCCGGGACAGAACGCCACACGCCGAAACCTGGACCATTGAAAAAATACACAATGAAATCGATAAAAAACCCGCATGGGATTGCCCGCCTTCTCGCGAGCAGCGTGCTAGCGCTCGGCCTGGCTGCTTGCGGCGGCAGTAACACGGCTGCGTCGAGCACGACTTCGTCGAGCACGAGTCCGTCGAGCGCCCCCCAAGGCACAACGCCGCAAGCCGCGGCGCTCAATGTCAACGAAACCGCCTCGACCTCGACTGTGACGGTTGGCAGCCCTGTGACCTGGACGGTGTCGGTGAGCAATAGCGGCAATGCCGCGACCACCGGCACGGCAACGCTGCTCATCAATGTGCCGACGGCACTGTCCGGTTTGTCGGTCGTGCCGACCGGCGCAAGTTGCAGCCCTGCCAGCGGTACGATGAGCTGTTCAGTCCCGGCCGGTTTCGCGGCAGGCGCGTCAGCGACCGTAACGTTCTCGGGCACGACGACCGCGACCGGGACGCTGACCAGTTCAGTGCAGCCTTCAGGCGACGCTGCGACGGCCTGCGTCTCGACGGCCGACTGCAGCACCACGACCACGGTCAACGCGCCGCCGAACGTGACCATCAACTCCGCCGTCAATTCGGCCAACGTGGTGGTTGGCGCGGCCGTCAATTGGACAATCACTGCGACGAACTCCGGCGGCCCGACGACCTCGCCAATTACGGTGACCGACACCTGGCCCGCGAGCGGCATCGGCATTGTCACGGTCACGCCGACTGGTGCGAGTTGCGCGCCCATCGTCAACGGCAACACGCTGAACTGCACGATTTCACCCGGTCTGACTTCGACGAACGGCCCGGCGACGATTGCAATCGCGACGACGGCCAGCACCGCCGGAAGCCTGGTGAACACGGTGAGCCCCGGTAAAGGCGCCACCTGCTCGTCTGCCGCGGCATGCACGACAACGACCTCGGCCTCCGTCCCGACGGCACCCAATGTCACGGTTAGCAGTAGCGTCAACGAGAATAGCGGCCTCGTCGGCGACACGATCAGCTGGACTCTGACCGCGACGAACTCTGGCACCGCCGCTTCGAGCGCACCGATCACGCTGACCGATACCTTGCCCGCCAGTGGCATCGGCAGCGTCACCGACACACCGAATGGTGCGACTTGTACCGCGATCGCCGGTAACACGCTGACCTGCACGATTCCGGCCGGCCTTGCGGCCAACGGCGGTACAGCCAGCGTGGTCGTCACGACGGCGGCGAGCGCCGTGGGTACGCTCGTCAATACGGTTGTGCCCGGTTCCGGAGCAAGCTGCACTAGCACCGCGAACTGCACGACGACGACGACTATCAGTGCGGGCGCCCAGATCGCAGGTAGTTGCGGTGTGATGACCGACCGCACCACACTGAACAACAACTTCGGCGGTTCGACGGGCCAGACGGTGGGCCTGAGCGGCCTCGGCACGACTTCGACCGCTGGCCCTGACAGCAGTACCTATCTGGTCGGCATGGGAACGTCGGGCGATCCGGTCACGATCGAAAGCTGGCCTGGTACGTATAACGGCCCCGCCAGCGGCACGATGGTGGTTGCGCAAAGCGGGCAGTTCATTTGCGCAAGCCAGAACGCCACTAGCGCGTCGGTGACTGGAGCGAGCTCGACGGTCAAGTACACATCGGACCTGACGAACCCGACGTCCGGCACGCCGACCAGCCTTGCCGGCAACATCCAGATATCCAAGGCTCAAAATAACCCTGGCTTTGTGATGTTCAATCTTCCCAGCCTGAGCAACTTCAGCTTCGAGTTCTTCCGCGCTGGGTCGAACGGCTATCAGCTCGACTACTCGACCGACGGTACGACGTGGCACAACATCGTCACAACATCGGCCACGCGCACGACATGCACGAACGATGTCTGCGCTGAGACCGACCTCCTGACGAGTTCGCCATCAGGCGCAACGTCGTTCACGCCGACTGCGCCAATTACAGTACCGGTGCTGTTGCGCCTCGAGAATATCAACACGAGCGGCACGATGGTCATCCAGAAACTCATGATCCAGCCGTAAGATGCTTAGGGGGCGATTGCCCCCTGTCTCGGGATGAGAAAGATGCGCGGTAAAGGCTGCTTCGTATACCTGCGCATCAGGCAGTTATCTATTCTCTTTCGGGCAATGTGGCCGGTTGACTTTGGCAAACCGGCCACACCACTTTCCGAAATTGGCCGGCGAGTTCGGGCGGTAAAGCAACCTCCGTCGCGAAGAAGGTCACGCGCGACAGCCAGCCGCGCGTGCGGCTCGTACGATGGCACGCCGTCACGACAGGGCCAGGTGTACTCCGACTCTCATCACCTCAACTGCTCGAATCACACGCTACGGGCCCGCATGCCGGGCGATGTGGAAAGGGGCCCGTCAGATTGCCTGAGCGTACCCCTGGTCCAATGCAAATCTGAGCACTAGTTCGGAAGCACTCCAGAGTCGACATGCAAGCCGACGATCTGCCACTTCCCGCGGTAACGCATCACGATTTCAACTTGCGCCGGACCACCTGTCGCGAATTGTGCGTTGAACATGTAGCGCTGAATCATCCCGTCATGCGGTTCAGGCACCGTAACCGGAGCGGGATTTTCCATCGGGTTCTTGCCTGGAAGTGGCGGACCGTTGTCGCTGACCGGCGCGCTCAGCGTCTTGAGCTTGCCGAGCTTCGCATTGAGGCGCGCATAGCTGTTCGGCAATTCATGGCGCACGAATGGTGTCATGATTTCAGGCGCGGCCCGCTTCATCATCTCGCGCGCGTCCCACGTTCCGGCGATGGCGCGTACGCTGGCGGCGGCAAAGGCCGGCGCATTTTGATCGAGCGTGGTTTCCTTGTGCGACACAGGTGTTTCCGTCAGCGCTTCGGCTGGTGCAGGAACAACGACGGCTAGCGTCAGGGCCAGCAATGTGCCCGGAGCGGAGAGGAAAAACTGCTTCATCAAGGCATGCCCGGGAGTAGGGGTATCGTTTTGAACAAGCCTGTATTCTCCAATAACCAGCGCTGTGTGGCGAGTGTTTCCGCGTTTCGAAGGGCGGGCGGTGCAGGGCTGACGGCTGACACCGCCCGACGCGGCGCTACCGTATTCCCACCTGCCGCGCGGTCGCATCGATCGCCGCTTTGGCCTTCGAGACGATTTCGTCGATTTCCGGCCGACTGATCACGAGCGGCGGCGACAGCAGCATCCGGTCGCCGCTCGCGCGCATGATCAGGTTGCCGTCGAAGCAGAAGTCGCGGCACAACGTACCGACCTCGCCGCCATTCGCAAAGCGCTTGCGCTCGAGTGGTTTCTCGGCGAGTTGCACGGCCGCCACGAGACCCGCGCCGCTGATCTCGCCAACGATAGGATGAGCGGCGAACGTCTCGCGCAGCTTCGCCTGAAAGTACGGACCGGTATCCGCTTTGACGCGCTCGACGATCTTCTCGTCGCGCAGAAGTTTCAGATTGGCAAGCGCGACGGCCGCCGCCACCGGATGCCCGGAGTAGGTGAGGCCATGATTGAAGTCGCCGTTCTCGATCAGTGCGCGGGCAACGCGATCATGTATGCCGACAGCGCCCATCGGCACGTAACCGCTCGTCAGTCCCTTCGCGAGCGTGATCAGATCCGGCTCGAAGCCGAAGTGCTGATGCGCGAACCATTCGCCGGTCCGGCCGAAGCCGCCGATCACTTCGTCCGCGACGAGCAGTACGTCGTACTTGCGGCAAATGCGCTGGATTTCGGGCCAGTAAGTCTCGGCCGGAAAGATCACGCCGCCCGCTCCCTGGAAAGGCTCACCGATGAACGCGGCGACATTGTCCGCACCAAGTTCGAGAATCTTCGCTTCGAGTTGCCGCGCGCGAGCCAGTGCGAATTCTTCCGGCGTCTGATCGCTTGCCGCCTCGCCGAAGAAATAGGGCTGGTCGATATGCACGATGTTCTCGACTTTCGACGGCATCTGCTCGCGCATATAACCCATACCGCCTAGCGTGCCCCCAGCGATCGTCGACCCGTGATAAGCGTTTTTGCGCGCGATGACGAACTTCTTCGCGCTCTGGCGTTGCGTCGCCCAGTATTGATGGACGATGCGCAGCACCGTATCGTTGCCTTCCGAGCCGCTGTTGCAGTAGAAAAAGTGAGTGAATGGCGCGGGCGTCAGTTCCGCGAGCAGGGCCGACAGTTCGATCACCGGCGGATGCGTCGTCTTGAAGAACGTGTTGTAGAACGGCAGTTCCCGCATCTGGCGGAATGCGGCATCGGCCAGTTCCTGGCGGCCATAGCCGACGTTCACGCACCAGAGTCCCGCCATCCCGTCGATGATCTTGTTGCCGTCCGAGTCCCACAGATATACGCCTTGCGCCTTGACGATCACGCGAGAACCCGCGCGATTGAGCGAGCCCATATCCGAGAACGGGTGGATGTGATGCGCGGCATCGAGCGCGCGGTATTCGGCGGTGCTGCGCGATGTGGCTTGCGATGTCCCCGTGCTTATCGTGCCGTCGGGCGCGGGCGTTGCCTGTTCCGCATCCATCACGTCTTCATTCTTATAGCTCATACTGCCTCCGTCTTTTCAAAGGTTCTGATTGACCGATTGGCCCGCGCAATTCACACATGCAGCAGCAAATGGCGGCGTTCCCACGAACTGATCACGCGGAAGAACGCTTCGTATTCGGTCTCTTTCAGCGCGAGATAAGCGCGGACGAACTGTTCGCCGAGTACTTCGGCAATTGGCTCGCATGCACTCATCAACGTCAGGCCTTCTTCCAGATTGCGCGGTAATTGATAGGGCAATGCGTAGCCGTCGCTTGCCAGCGGTTCGGTTGCGGCGAGGCGTTGCGTAATGCCGAGATAGCCGGCCGCCAAGGTCGCGGCAATCGCCAGATACGGATTGCAATCGACGCCCGGAATGCGGTTCTCGATGCGGCGCGCGACCGGCGTGGAATGCGGCACCCGGAAGCCGACCGTACGATTGTCATAACCCCACGCGACATTGATCGGGGCCGCCATGAAGCGCGACAGACGCCGGTACGAATTGATGTACGGCGCGAAGATCGGCATCAGCGCCGGCGTGTATTTCTGCAAGCCGGCGATATAGCCGGTGAAAAGCGAGGTCGGCTCGCCGTCGGCGGCGGTGAAGAGATTGCGGCCGGTCTCCATATCGACGAGGCTTTGATGCATGTGCATCGCCGAGCCGGGTTCGCCTTCCATCGGCTTGGCCATGAAGGTCGCGTACATCTTGTGACGCAACGCCGCTTCGCGTACGGTGCGCTTGAATAGAAACACACTGTCCGCGAGTTTGAGCGGATCGCCGTGCATGAAGTTGATTTCCATCTGCGCGGCGCCGACTTCGTGTATCAGCGTGTCGACTTCGAGTTCCTGCACGTCGCAGTACTCGTAGATGTCTTCGAACAGCGGATCGAATTCGTTGACCGCTTCGATCGAATACGCCTGGCGGCCGGTTTCGGCGCGACCCGTACGCCCGACCGGCGGTTGCAACGGCAGGTCAGGGTCGCGGTTCATATCGACCAGATAGAACTCGAGCTCCGGCGCGATCACGGGTTTCCAGCCACGCGCCTTGTATAGATCGAGTACGCGGCGCAACACGCAGCGCGGCGAGATCGCGACCGGTGTGCCGTCGAAATGAACGCAATCGTGGATCACCTGCGCGGTCGGGTCGACTGCCCACGGAATCATCCGGATCGTGCTCGCGTCGGGTACGCACACCATGTCGGGATCGGTGACGCCGGTCAGCGAATCGCTTTGAGGATAGTCGCCGGTCACGGTCTGAATCATTACCGCCTGCGGCAGACGCATCGATTCGCCCGATTCGAACTTGCTGCGCGGAATGATCTTGCCGCGCGCGATGCCGGCCATGTCAGGAATGATCGCTTCGATTTCGGTGACGTGATGCTTTTTCAGAAATTCGTCGATGTCATGCATGATTGTTTCTCTCTGTCTTGATCCGCGATCCGGGTCATTCGTGCAGGGTTGCAACGGCGTCGGCGCTACTGCTTCGCGCGCTCATGCGTTGGCGACACGCGTCGCCGAACGCGGCAAATATCCCGGTCGATAACGCGTCGTCCGCATATTTCCATTCCGGGTGCCATTGCACGCCGAGCGCGAATGCGGGAGCGGTGCTGACGCCGATTGCTTCGATCAGGCCGTCCGCTGCGATTGCTTCGGCCGTGAGGCCTGTCGCCAGCCGCGCGATGCCCTGACCGTGCAATGAATTCACTCGTGCTTCAAGGGCGCCGCCTGCGAGGTGCTGCAGCATGCCGCCGCGTGTCAGCGCGATCGTGTGTGATGCGGCGTATTGCACGTCGAGCGAGTCGTTCCTGTTCTCGCGATGGTCGTTCAGTCCGCTGACCTCGTGAACGCTTTGATGCAAGGTTCCGCCGAATGCCACGTTCATTTCCTGCAAGCCGCGACAAATGGCGAGAACCGGTACGCCCGCCGCCACTGCCGCGCGGATCAGCGGCAACGTGGTTGCATCGCGCGCGGGGTCGTGCAATGCGCTGGGCGCGCTCGAAGCGCGGTGAGTGCCGCCATAGCGGTGCGGCTCGACGTTCGAATAGCTGCCGGTAAATAGCAAGCCGTCGACGGCGGCGAGCACATCGTCGATGCACTGACGTTCGCCGAACGCCGGCAACAGCAGCGCGAACGCGTGCGAGCCCTCGACGATCGCGGCGATGTACTTTTCACCGACCACGTGCGATGGATGAGCGCCGAGCATCGTTCTATCGGCTGTGATTCCTACTATCGGTTTGTTTCGCATAAAGAATAGGCGTGTCGATCCCACGCCGCGCATCAGGTGAGCGGCGTTCAACAGCGCGTGCGGCGATAAGAGAAAACGCGAAGGCGAGTTAATGCCAAAGCGAATCCGCGCAATAACGCGCAGCGCTAATCAGATTAGAAGCGGTTCGATTGAATCCGTGGCGATGCGCGGCAATCGGTCAGCGCCGCGCGGACGCAAACAGACAGCTCGCGGAAAACGCGCGCAAACGGACGAATCGAGCAGCGAAAAGAGATGCGAGAAGAGAGGCGCTACGGCAGCAGCGAAGCGACTTCGTCTGTGCGCACCGCGATGAATGCGCGTGCGGAGAGGACGTTGCGGCGTCGAACGGAACGACGCGACAGGACTGTGATGACGGACAGAAAGCGGCGAAACGCAAGGCTGCCGTTGCTGCCGTCGGCGCTGGCGCCGTCAGCGCAAATACAACGCGCCTGACTGCGATTCCAATTCACCAAAGGGCCTCGGACTCTCACGATGACACTCGACTAGCGTAGTTGAGGGGATTGAACGGCCTGTTTCGAATCCACAGCGGACATTGAAGAAACAGGACATGGGTTGATCGGGAAGAAGCGGCGCTAAACGGTAGTAGCTTAATTCGCAGCGCTGCCCATGCGATTGCCCAATTGCTAGGATATACGAGCTAAAAATGCCGTCAATTTATTTTTGTTTTTTGGCAAAACGGCATCAAGCGTGATGCCGTCTGATTTGTCTGCTATTCGTTCACTTCGCGAGACGCGCGCGCACTGTGTATTCGCCTTCGTTGCCCTGGTCTTCGAGCATGTGCGCCATCGCGGTATTGAAGTCGGGCGGCAATGGCTCGACCGGATAGCCGCGCTTTTCCCATGCATCGAGACCACCCTTCAGCGCGCGCACATGATGAATGTTCTTGCGATGCAACTGCCTGACGATGCGCTTCGCGCTCGCTTCGTTGGGACACACGCAATAGACGACGATCGGCCGCTTCAGATACGCCGGATGAATCGGATCGGGCGACTCGAGATCGAGCGGGCGCGCGCCGGCAATGCGGTGCGATTCCTGTTCGCGCACGGCGCTCGGCCGCGCGTCGAGAATCAGCGGCGGTTCGTTCGACTTCATCATCGTGTCGAGCTGATCGGGTGAAATGCGCGTATGCGCGAGCCAGCGGCGAAACTGCAAACGGCGCAGCCAGCGATACAGCAGAACCGCCGCGAAGATCACCGCGAACGTATCGAAGATCGTGCCGCCGTTGTGCCGCACGAGCAGCATCAGTTGCACGATCTGGTCGTGCAGGGCGCCGCCGCCGATCACCCAGACGCTCGCCCACAGCGTGGCACCGACCACGTCCCACCACAAAAACACGCCGACGCTGATCGCGGTCGTGCCAAGCAGCGGCGCGGAAATCAGGCCGAGACCGGGCAGGAACTTCGCGACCGTCAGAATCGGCGCGCCGTATCGCTCATAGGTATTGCGCGCGACGCGCACCGTGGTGTCCAGCGACAGAGAGAAGCGCACGAGGTAACTGAGCAGACGGCGGCCGTACGCGCGTCCGGTGAAAAACCACAGCGAATCGGCGATCAGCGTCGCACCGACCGCCGCGCAGATCACGTTGACGTACGAGGCTTCCCCCACCGCGGCCATCGTTCCCGCGAGAACCAGCATCGGCGCGGCCGGAATCGGCATGCCGAGTTGCGTGACGAGCACGCTCATGAAGACGGCCCACACGCCGGCGGACGGTGGAATAGCGACCGGGAAATGCCACACAACCGCGCTCCTGATAAGGCAATAAAAGAAAAAAGAATCGTCCGCGCCGAGGCCGATGCATGCCACGAGCGACGCGAACGGCCGTGCGGGGGCACGCGCGCGCGTCGACGCGAAAGACGGATTTAAGCACAGGTGGCGAGTCGGCGTTGTGAAACAACGCCGACGAAGTCGCGCGCGCGCGACGAATCGGGGCGGAAAACGGCGCGGCGCGGACCCGCATGCGCCGCGCGGCAAGTGGATCAAATCGGACTGAGTAGCATGAATTGCCTCGCTTCAGGCGAGGCGCTCCGAAAAGAGGCGTATCGCCTCACGCATCCTCGGACGGATCGTAGGGCACCACGCGCTCATGCTCGTCCGCATGATTGCGCGCGACGATCGCGCGCGCCGCGGTGTTCGCATCGAGATTGAACGGCTGATGGGGGACGCCCGGTGGAATGAACAGGAAGTCGCCCGGCTCGGTAATGACCGACTCGCGCAAGCCCGGGCCGTAGCGTGTCTCGATCTTGCCTTCGAGCATATAGATCGCGGTCTCGTAGTCGGCGTGATAGTGCGGCTCCGCATGGCCGCCGGGCGGAACCACGACCATGTACATCGACAGGCCGGTGGTGCCCGCGGTGCCCGCCGAAATGCCGACGAAATACGGCAGCCGCTGCATCGTCGCCATTTCCCGTTCCGGGCGTACCTTGATCACCGGGGCCCGCGCGTCGTGCGTAACGTTTGACATGGTCGCTCCTTTCGTCACCGCCGTGCCGGGCGGCTTCACGCATGCCGAACTGAAAGTCTAGACGATACGAGCGGCAATATCGGACGTGATCGAGCGGACGTGGTGAGGCGCGGGCGGCCGTGAAAACGCGTTGCTACAATGGCCGGCATCCCCGACACAGATCACGGAGACAGCGCATGGCCACGCTTCAGCCCATCAGCCGCTACCCGGTCCCCGAGCCGAGCGAGTGGCCCGAAGACATCAGCGCCCGCATTCTCGAAGTGCAGGAGAAAGCGGGGTTCGTGCCGAACGTGTTTCTGACGCTCGCGCATCGGCCCGACGAATTCCGCGCGTTCTTCGCTTATCACGACGCGTTGATGCTGAAAGAAGGCGGTCTCACGAAAGGCGAGCGCGAGATGATCGTGGTCGCGACGAGCGCGCTGAACGATTGTCTTTACTGCGTGGTCGCACACGGTGCGATTCTGCGCATCTACGAAAAAGCGCCGTTGCTCGCCGATCAGGTCGCGGTCAACCACCGCAAGGCCGACATCACCGAGCGTCAGAAGGCGATGCTCGATTTCGCGGTGAAGGTGTGCCGCGAGTCGGGCACGGTCGACGAAGCGGACTTCCAGACGCTGCGCGGCCACGGCTTTACCGATGCAGACATCTGGGACATCGCTGCAATTACCGCGTTTTTCGGGTTGTCGAACCGGATGGCGAACGTGATTTCGATGCGTCCGAACGACGAGTTCTATCTGATGGGGCGTGTGCCGAAAGCCGCGGCGGATGCGCCGAAGAAGTAGCTGCGACTCGAATTGCTTCAGCATCCCTGACGGCCAGGTTGGATCACGCCTGCGCGGGGCGTGGTGAACGCCGCGCGGGCGTCGTCACCGCTGTGTCGTCGATCGGGAAATGCAGCAGTGCCGCAATCAATCCCGCTGCGACCGTCGCTGCCCATAGCGGTGAGTACGAGCCCGTCAGATCGAACACGAGGCCACCGAGCCACGCGCCGAGAAACGAGCCGATCTGATGGCTCAGAAAGCACACGCCGAACAGGCTGCCGAGGTGACGCGTGCCGAACACCTTGGCGACGAGCCCGCTCGTCAGCGGTACGGTGCCGAGCCACGTGAGGCCCATCACCGCCGCGAAGATCACCACGGACACGGTGCTTTTCGGCAGCGCGAAGAACGCGGCGATCGTCGCGCTGCGAATCAGATAAAGCCAGCCGAGCACCTGATGCTGGCGGAACCGGCCGCCGAGCCAACCGCATGCCCAACTGCCCGCCATATTGAACAGGCCGATCAGCGCCAGCGCGGTGGCGCCCAGCCCGATCGGCATATGACACAGCGTCAGATACTCGGGCAGATGCGTCGCGATGAACGCGAGCTGGAAGCCGCAAGTGAAGAAGCCGAGCGTCAGCAGACGGTAGCCGCGATGGCGCGTCGCTTGTGACAGAACTTCGCGCAGCGGCGCCTCGGGTGCGTCCTCAAAGCGGGTCTGAGCAGTCGCTCGTATCTGCGCGCGCCGGTCGAGCACGATGCCGAGCGGCGCGATCAGCAGCATCACGAAAGCGAGCACGAATAGCGAGGTCGCGATGCCCGCGTGCAGCCGGATGCCTTGCACGAGCGGCACCATCAGCACCTGTCCGGCGGAGCCGCCGGCGCTGACGAGCCCCATCGCGACGCTGCGCTGCTGCGGCGACGCAATGCGGCCGACCGCCGGCAACACTACGCCGAACGTCGTGCAACTGACGCCGATGCCGACCAGCAGCCCCATGCCGATCACGAGCAGTGCGCCGCTCGGCGCGAGCGCCGACAGCGCGAGCCCGGCCGCGAAGGTCGAAGCGCCGAACGCGACGACCGGCGCCGAGCCATAGCGATCCGCAGCCGCGCCAGCGAATGGCTGTGCGAAGCCCCACACCAGGTTGTGCAGCGCAATCGCGAAGGCGATCAGCGTGACCGGCAGACCGCGGTCGAACGAGAACGGGCCGATGAACAGGCCGAAGGTCTGGCGAATGCCCATCGCGGCGCTCAGTATCAGCGCGCCGGCGACGATGACGAGCGTCGTGGTGGTGGTCGTCGCAGGCGCGAGGACGGAAGCAGGTTGCTTGCTGTGGGTGGTCGACATGGCGGCTTCTCCTTGGCCACCATCGTCGCAGCCGGCCGCCTGGCCGGCAAAGGAAAAGACTTCGACGACAGGTGAGCGCGGCTCACCTGTGCGCTTTTACGCCGCCGTCCGCGGCCGCGTCCGCATGCGCGTCGAAACGTTGCGCCTCGTCGACCAGCCAGCGCTTGAAATCGGCGAGTTCGGGGCGCCGGATCGCGCTGTCCGCATTCTCCGCGCTGACCAGCCAGTAGGCGGTGGTCGAGGCGACGGTGTGCGCGCAAGCCTCGACCAGCGCGCCGCTTGCCAGATCGCCGTCGACCAGCGGCTTGCGGCCGAGCGCGACGCCGAGGCCCATGCTGGCCGCTTCGAAGGCGAGCTGGATCGTGTCGACGTGCAAGCCGCCGCCCGGCTCGATGGTGTCGGCACCGGTTGCATCGAGCCACGCCTGCCAGTCTTCGCTCGCGGCGTTCACGTGAATCAGCGTCGCGTGTCGCAGGCTCGGGACGCCGCGCTCGTCGCGCAGCGTTGCCAGGTATGCGGGGCTGCACACCGGCACGAAGCGCTCGCCGAACAGGCGTGTCCATGCGGTGCCTGCGACCGGCGCGCGGCTCATGCGAATCGCGAAATCGAAGCCATCGACCGGAAAGCCCACCTGGCGATGCGACGTGTCCACGCTCACGTTGACATTCGGCCAGCGCGAGCGAAAGCCGGCGAGGCGCGGCAGCAGCCAGCGCGACGCGAAAGTCGGTGCGCAGCTGAGCGCAATGGTCCGATCCGCGCGATGATTGGGCAGACGTTGCGTGCCGATCGCGATCAGCGAAAACGCCTCGGACACGTACGACAGATAATCCGCGCCAATCGCCGTCAGCGAGATGCCGCGCGGCTCGCGCACGAACAGTTCGACGCCGAGCGCTTGCTCGAGTCCGACGATGCCGTGACTGATCGCGCTCGGCGTGACGTTCAGCTCGGCGGCGGCGAGCTTGAAACTTTGATGCCTGCCGGCCGCTTCGAAAAAACGAAGCGCGGGCAGGGGTGGCAGACGAAGCGGCATGTGCGTTCCCCAGGGCGGCCGCGTCGTGCTTGGCGCGCGTGCCGCGTGGTGGTGGCGGGTGTGATGGGCTGCTATCTGGCCCAAGCATACCTTGCGGTGGCGTATGGCGAGTGCGTGGGCAAACCGTCGATAAAACTGCCTGCACGCCAGCGTGCGCAAGCCGGCAAGACTACCCGCAAGACCGCTGACGAGATCGCCGCAAAAATCGCCGCCAAAAAATCATCGCCAAAGCCTGTCGATTTTCCGCGGCCTCATCCGTCGTCGTTGTAGGGAGAGCGGCAAGCGCAGGCGAGCGCCCGTCTTCCACCCGTTTTTCTGACGATTTCTCACAAGGAGATGACCGATGAACGACGCAAACACCTCGATGCATACGCTGAAGCCGGCCCGCGAACTGGCCGACCTGCCGCAACGCTTTCCCGGCGAGAGCCCCGAATATCGACGCGCCCGCAACGCGTTGCTTGCCGAGGAGATCGAGTTGCGCCGCCAGATCGAGCGCGTCGCCGCGCGGCGTCGCGCGCTGCCGGCAGGTGGCATCGTGCCGGAGGATTACCGTTTCGACGGCGAAGCGGGCCCGGTCACGCTATCGCAGATGTTCGGCCCGCACGACACGCTCGTGACCTACAACTGGATGTTCGGACCGCAACGCGCGCGGCCGTGCCCGATGTGCACGTCGCTACTGAGCGCGTGGGACGGCGAAACGCCCGATATCCTGCAGCGCGTCGCGTTCGCCGTGATCGGCCGCTCGCCGATCGACAAGCTAGTCGCGTTCAAGCAGGAGCGCGGCTGGCGATATTTGCGGCTCTATTCGTCGGGCGGCAACACGTTCAATCGCGATTACGCGGCCGAAGATCCCGCCGGCGACGACGTTCCCGCGCTCAACGTATTCACGCGCACCGGCGGCGTCGTGCGGCACTTCTGGGCCGAGGAGATGGGGCCGTCGACGTCGGACCCCGGTCAGGATCCGCGCGGCGCGCCCGATCCGATGCCGCTATGGACGATCCTCGACATGACACCGGGCGGCCGCGGCACCGACTGGTATCCGAAGCTCGCGTACTGAGCGGCGCCGCCCTCTCGCGCGCGAGCGCTACGAAAGCGTTTCGGTCGCTTGGCTCTGCGCGAGCGCCGTCCACAGAAACGTGCCGATCGCGCTCGCCCGCATCGGCAGGCTGAACAGATAGCCTTGCACCGCGCGCGCGCCGAGCGCCTTCACGACCTGGGCCTGCAATGGAGTTTCGAGTCCTTCCACCACGCATTCGAGTCCGAGGTTGCGGCACAGGTCGATCACGGATTTGATGATCTTCTTCGATGCGCTGTTGGTATCGACGTCGGTCACGAAGCTACGGTCGATCTTGATCGCGTCGAAGGGCAGCCGATGCACGTAGCTGAGGCTCGAATAGCCGGTGCCGAAATCGTCGAGCGACAGCCGGCAGCCGGCCTGCTTGAGCATCGTCATCGCGCTGCGCGCCTGCTCGAAATCGCGCGTCAACGCGGTTTCGGTGATTTCGAACGTCACACGATGCGGCGACACCCCGCTTGCCGCGACGATGTCGATCAGGCGGCGCGCGCGCGTCGACGTCGAGATATCGATCGCGGACAGGTTGAACGACAGATACAGGTCCGCCGGCCACTGCGCGACTTCGGCGAGCGCCTGGCGCAGCAGCACGTCGGTGATGCCGAGGATCAGCTCGCTACGCTCTGCAATCCGAATGAATTCCTCCGGCCTGACCATGCCGAGCCGCGCGTTGTGCCATCTCCCGAGCGCTTCGAGTCCGATCGGCCGGCGCGTGAGCAGATCGTAGATCGGCTGGAACTCGAGGAACAGCTCGGCATCCAGGTCCGCATGGCGCAGCTCCTGCGTGACGAGGCTCAGCCGTCGCATCCGGGTTTCGTGTTCGGTCGAGAAAATCACCGGCATGCCGCGACGGTTTTCCTTGCCGACGTACAGCGCCGCATCGGCGCGTTCGAACACCTGCGCGACCGTCGAGCCCGCTTCGGGAAACGCGGCCCAGCCGATCGTGCCAGATAGTTCCGCGACATTGGCGGCGACCAGATACGGCTGACTGAGCGCGTCGCAGATATGCTGCCCCAACTCGACAAGCGCTTCGTTCGACAGCTTGTGGCGCACCAGCACGCCGAATTCATCGCCGCCCAGACGCGCGAACATCAGGCCCGTTTCGCCGATCGACAGCAGCCGCGCGCCGACTTCCTGCAGCGCGAGATCGCCGCTTGCATGACCGTAGATGTCGTTGACCTGCTTGAAGCCGTCCAGATCGATGAGCCCGACGTTGAAGCCGCCGCCGCTGGCGAGCGCCTGCTCGGATATCGCGCTCAGCGCCGCAAAAAAACTGCGCCGGTTCGGCAGTCCGGTCAGACTGTCGAGGTTGGCGAGCCGGTAGTTGTCGTCGCTGAGTTGTTGGGTGTTTTGCTGGCTTGCCCGCAGTTCGCGTTGTGCGTGCACCGCGTCCGCAAACGTGCGGCAGTAGAGCTGGATGACCACCGCGAGCGCGACGCCGACCAGCGTCATGTCGACCACCATCGCGAAGAATACCGGCGAGCCGTTGGCCAAGACGAACCCGGGGAAACTCAGGACGACGATGCAAAGCAGCAGAAGCGCGGGCTTGCGCAGATTGATCAGGCAGAACATGCAGCCGACCAGCGTCGTCGCCAGATAGAACGTGACCTGCGCCTGCTGGTACGCACCGCCGTACGGGAACAGCAGCAGCGACCAGCCGGTGAACGCGACGCCGAACAGGCCGACCATCCACGTCACGCCGCGCAATTCGCGGACCGCCTGGGCGTCCGTCATTGTCTGGTTGCGTTTGCGCCACCAGCGCACGCAGCGAAACACGCACAGTGCGCCGAGCGCGGCGGGAATATACAGGGACAGCCAGGCCGGCGCGCTGTCCAGATGCGTCACCGCGACCGCCGCCGTGTTGACGAGCAGGATGAAGTAGAGAAGCGGTACATGGCGGCTGAACGCGCGCAACTGCGCATGCATCAGCTCCCGGTCACCGTCGGCGACCGACAGCACCTTCTTCAATCTTGCAAGCCAAACCATCAGCATCCCTTTAACGTTTGCGCGCTAAACGCAGCTGTTTATATCGGCGCGACGCTGATTAACTTGAGCGCTCCGAGGAGATAACGGAGCATCGTGGCCGGGGATCTTTGAACCCGACCGCGCGCATGGGTCGTCGGGCGGTAAGTACTACCTGGTGGCGCGTGCGGTGGCGCTGGAAGCAGACGTTTGTGCCGGATGCCGACGGCGAAACTCCGACGAAAGGCGGGTATTGCGCATGCTCAAAGTATGGGACACGACAGCACTCGCTGCGGCCGCATCGCGGTGCCGGGCTGACCGGCCGGCGCGGGCGTGCCCCGCGGCGCGGACGCGACGAGCCGCACCGCGTCTGCGCCCGCATTCGCGAGCACGTATTTTTCCGGCCTGTCGTCCGGCTGCCAGTACGCGCGAAACACGTCGCCGTCGGTAAACAGAAGCAGCTTGCCGTGCACCGTTTTCCCGGCGCCGACGAAGTCGACCGGTTCGCCGTCGCGTAGAGAAAAGTTCTGCGCGGCGCTGGAATTCGACGCGCCGACGAGGGTGGCGCACGCGTTGTCGTCGGCCGCGGCAGCCCCCGACGACAGCGCGGTGAGCAGCACGCATGTTGCAAAGTGGCGAATTCTCACTTTTTTGTGTCTTGCCGATAGTTAACTTGTGACGTCTTCCGCAAATAGCGCGCCCGCGCTTCGAGAAAAGGGCTATCGTCACCGGGAAGGCCGGGCGGGCTCACGGATCGTTAGCTAAAGCACTGAAATTGCAACGGATTGTGAGGCGCGGCGAGCACTCATCAGGCATCGGGCATGCATAAGCCCGCGATTCTTATGGCAGTTTGGGGTGGAAAATCGTCAAATCGGCGCCCCTGCCTTGAAACAAGCCTTACACCAAGGGTTTGCGCGAAAGTGCGCCTATGCGTTAGTGTGTCGGTCCCGGCGCCTTATAGGGGCGCCGGTTCCATGATTACCATACGGGAAGTGCTATGAACAAACAGGAACTGATTGATGCAGTCGCCGCAGCGACGGGCGAAAGCAAAGCGGCAACCGGCCAGACCATCGACGCGATCGTCGAGGCAGTGACCAAGGCCGTGGTGAGCGGCGATACGGTGCAACTGGTCGGTTTCGGTTCTTTCTCGACCGGCGCGCGCGCAGCACGCGTGGGCCGCAATCCGTCGACGGGCGAAGAGATCCAGATCGCCGCGGCCAAGACGGTGAAGTTCACCGCAGGCAAAGCGTTCAAGGAAGCCGTCAACGCGTCGTAAGCAACGCGCTTCACGCCGGAGCATTCGCGGTGCGCTCTGCAGCCCTGCTGTGAGGCGCGCGCGAGAGTGATGCGTCGTGAGGATCACGCGCTGCCCAATCCGGCCAGGCGGCTCGCCCGGCGGCTGGCGCGGCGCGTGTGCCTGGCTCTTTGGGCCAGGCGTTCGTGGGCTCGATCGGCTTCGATCGAGTGTGGAACGGACCCGCCGCGCAAGTCGCGGTCTCGCGGTCCGTGCGTGGCGCCCTCAGCCCGCGCGACGCTTGCGGGTTGCCTCGGCGAGCGTGGCGAGCACCGGTTCGGTCTGCGCCCAGCTCACGCAGGCATCCGTGATCGACACGCCGTAACGCAACGGCACACCGGCCTTCAGATCCTGACGGCCTTCTTCCAGATGACTTTCGAGCATCACACCAATGATGCGGCTTTCGCGCGCCGACAGTTGCCGGGCGATATCGTCCGCCACTTCGATCTGCCGCAGATGCGACTTGTTCGAGTTCGCATGCGAGCAGTCGATCATCACCTGCTCGCGCAGACCCGCTGAACCCAGCGCTTCACAGGTCGCCTGCACCGACGCGCTGTCGTAGTTCGGCCCTTTCTTGCCGCCGCGCAGGATCACGTGCGCGTCGTCGTTGCCGCGCGTTTCGAAGATCGCGGCCATGCCCATTTTCGTCATGCCCATGAACGCATGGCTCGCACGCGCCGCGACGATCGCGTCGGCGGCGATCTGCACGCCGCCGTCGGTGCCGTTCTTGAAGCCGATCGGGCAGCTCAGTCCCGAGGCGAGCTGACGATGACTCTGGCTCTCGGTGGTGCGCGCGCCGATCGCACCCCACGCGATCAGATCGGCGATGTATTGCGGGCTCAGCAGGTCGAGAAACTCGGTCGCGGTGGCGAGGCCCAGGCCGTTGATGTCGAGCAGCAATTGCCGGGCGAGACGCAGGCCCTCGTTGATCCGGAAGCTGCCGTCCAGACGCGGATCGTTGATATAGCCTTTCCAGCCGACCGTCGTGCGCGGCTTCTCGAAGTACACGCGCATCACGATCAGCAGATCGTCCCGGTAGTGATCGGCGGCGGCTTTCAGCTTGCGAGCGTATTCGATCGCCTGGTCGTGATCGTGAATCGAACACGGACCGACGATCAGCACGAGCCGGTCGTCGCGGCCGTGCAGAATGTCGGCGATTTCGACGCGGGTCTTCTCGACCAGCGTCTGCACCGCGGGCGGCACCGGCAGTTCGTCCTGCAGCAGCGCGGGGGAAATCAGCGGACGGACCGCGCCGATGCGCACGTCGTCGATGCGCGTGGTGTCCTGGGTGGCGTCGGCCGAGCCGACTTCCTGATCGTGCAGGGGATTGTCGAGGGCGCTCAAGATGTTCTCCGCAATCGGTTGATGAGGCGGCGTTGCCGCCTGATTATGCGAGCGCCGCCGCGCTGGGGGCGCGTGGGCGCTGCGTGGGTTTGACGTGGACCGTGCGGGTTGGATTGCTGCGTGCCTCGGGCGAGGTTCGACGCAAGGTCTTGCGTCGGGCTTGACACGAAGCCGACGCGACCGCGCACGGATGCGCTGGCGCGATTATGACACTCGCGCCGGCCTGATGGCAGGCGCACAGGCGGGCAGGCGGCGCGGCGGAGTCAGAGCTTCCCGATCAACGCCATCGCGGCGGCCGGATTGCGCTCCTTGAAGCCGCTGATCACGTACAGATAGACGTCGCGCTTCGCTGCTTTCGCGGGCGGCTCCGCGCAGCTCTCCAGGTCCTCCGGCGTCGTGCCGGCGGCGAACTGGCGCGCGCGTTGCGCCCATGCGTCGAGCGCTTTCGCCGAATAGCCTTTGGCTTGCTTCTCGCTCGTGCCCATGATGCGCGCGTAGACGAACGGCGCGGTGAGGTCGGCGATCTGCGGATACTCGCTGTCGGCCGCGAGCACGACCGCGACCTTGTACTTGCGCGCCAGCGCGATGAATTCCGGCGTCCTGAACGAGTCGTGACGAACCTCGACCGCATGCCGCAGCGTCTGTCCTTCGATGCTCGCGGGCAGCAGCTTCAGAAAGGCCTCGAAATCGGCGGCGTCGAATTTTTTGGTCGGCGCGAACTGCCAGTTGATGGGCCCGAGCTTCTGCCTGAGCAGCAGCACGCCGCTTGCGAAGAAGCGCTCGATCGTGTCGCCGGCATCGGCGAGCACCTTGCGGTTGGTCGCGTAACGCGGCGCTTTCAGCGAGAACACGAAATCGTCGGGCGTTTCCTGATACCACTTCTCGTAGCTGGCCGGTTTCTGCAAACCATAGAACGTGCCGTTGATTTCGATCGACGTCAGATGCCGGCTCGCGTATTCGAGTTCGCGGCTTTGCGTGAGGTCATCCGGATAGAACGGGCCGCGCCACGGCGCGTAGGTCCAGCCGCCGATACCGATGCGGATACGCGCGGCGGAGGTGGAGTTTTTGGAAGGCTTTCCGGTTGAATTTTTGGTTGGCGCTTTCTTCGCGGCGTTCGGCTTGTCGCCGGGTTCTTCGCCGGACTTCTCGCTTTGCTTCCTGCTTTCCTTCGCGCTTTTCGCTGCGGGCACTTGGGCTCTCCTTCGGGCTGCGACGGGAAAGCTCGTAGATTAGCCGCTTTTCTCGCGGCGCGCGGCGCTTGCCGGACCGGTGGTTTTGGCCTCGGTTTTGGCTTCGCCGGCCGCGGCGCTGGCTTCGTCGAAACGACGGCTCGCCTCGGCCACTTCCACGCGAAAGCGCTGCAACGCGCCGAGCGCGAGGTCGGGCGGCGTCAGCGCGGCCCACAGCACGTCGATCAGCTGATCGGCGGTGGCCTCGATATCGATCTGCCGGTTCGCCAGCGTCGCGTCCCACAGCACGTGCTCCATCGGGCCGAACACCATCGAGCGCAACAGGCGCAGCGGCATGTCGGCGCGAACCTCGCCGCTTTGCTGGCCTTGCGCGAGCACGCGCATCAACGGCGCGGTGTAGCGGCGCTGCAATTCGGTCAGCGCTTCGCTCAGTTCGTGATGACGCGCACGGCCTTCGGACAGCACGAGCGCGCACAGGTCGGTGCCGTTCACCAGCATCAGCCGCAGATGCATGCGCACGATGAACGCGAACTGCTGGCGCAGGTTGCCGTCGCGCGGCAGGCCCGCCTCGATCGCGTCGATGATCTCGTCGTACCAATCGCCGATGACCCGGGCGCACAACTCGCGCTTGCCGCGAAAGTAGCTGAACACCGTCGCCTCGGAGATGCCGAGGCGCTGCGCGATTTCCGCGGTGGTCGCGCGTTCGTAGCCCTTTTCGGAGAACACGTCGCGCCCCGCCTGAAGAATCTCCTTCACGCGCTGCTGTGACTTGCGCCCGGCCGGCTGGCGACGCGAGACAGGTAGTCCGGCCTTCTCGGCAACCGTCATATGAGTAAAATTCAGATTTTCGATGCGGATTGAGGGTCAAGCTGGCGCTTGAACGCCGCGAATGTACCCGATGAGCGCGATCGTAGCACCGAATCAGCCGGCTGACGCGGATTTGTCAATTTTCTGAGTAAGACTCAAAAATACCTATTGACGCTTACGTCAATCTGGCGTGAAATGCGCCATGACACGTTTTCGCGTGCCGCTTCGCGTTCCATCAGCGGCCGCCCACGAACTCAGGAGACACCGCAATGCTCAATCTGCCAGGTTTGCAGTTCCCGCTCGGCGAAGAGGTCGAAATGCTGCGTGACAGCATCGCGTCGTTCGCCGCCAAAGAAATCGCGCCGCGCGCGGGGGAAATCGATCGCACCGATCAGTTTCCGATGGACCTGTGGAAGAAGTTCGGCGACCTCGGCGTGCTCGGCATGACGGTCTCCGAGGAGTACGGCGGCGCGAACATGGGCTATACCGCGCACATGGTCGCGATGGAGGAAATCTCGCGGGCGTCGGCATCGGTCGGCCTGTCGTATGGCGCGCATTCGAACCTGTGCGTGAACCAGATTCATCGCAACGGCACCGACGCGCAGAAGCGCAAGTATCTGCCGAAGCTCGTGTCTGGCGAGCACGTCGGCGCGCTCGCGATGAGCGAGCCGAACGCGGGCTCGGACGTGGTCAGCATGAAGCTGCGCGCCGAGAAGAAGGGCGATCGTTACGTGCTGAACGGCACCAAGATGTGGATCACCAACGGTCCCGATTGCGACACGCTGGTCGTCTATGCGAAGACCGATCCCGAAGCGAACTCGCGCGGCATCACCGCGTTCATCGTCGAGAAGGGCATGAAGGGATTTTCGGTTGCGCAGAAGCTCGACAAGCTCGGCATGCGCGGTTCGCACACCGGTGAACTGGTGTTCCAGGACGTCGAGGTGCCGGAGGAAAACATCCTCGGCCAGCTCAATGGCGGCGTCAAGGTGCTGATGAGCGGTCTCGACTATGAGCGCGCGGTGCTCGCGGGCGGTCCGACCGGCATCATGGTCGCGGTGATGGACGCGGTCGTGCCGTATATCCACGACCGCAAGCAGTTCGGCCAGTCGATCGGCGAATTCCAGCTGATCCAGGGCAAGGTCGCCGATCTGTACACGACCTTGCAGGCGTGCCGCGCGTATCTGTACGCGGTCGGCCGCCAGCTCGACACGCTCGGCAACGACCATGTGCGCCAGGTGCGCAAGGACTGCGCGGGCGTGATTCTGTACACGGCCGAAAAGGCGACGTGGATGGCGGGCGAGGCGATCCAGATTCTCGGCGGCAATGGTTATATCAACGAGTATCCGGTCGGGCGTCTGTGGCGCGATGCGAAGCTCTATGAAATCGGCGCGGGCACGAGCGAGATTCGTCGCATGCTGATCGGCCGGGAGCTGTTTGCCGAAACGCTGTGATGCAAGCGCGCGTGAGCCCTATCAATACGCGGCACTTTGGAGAAGCCACGTCATGCCGATCATCGAATCAAAACTGAACCCCCGCTCGGACGACTTCCGCGCGAACGCGGCGGCGCTCGAAGCGCTCGTCGCCGATCTGCGCGCGAAGATCGAGCAGCTCGCGCAGGGCGGCGGCCAGGCCGCGCGCGACAAGCACACGAGCCGCGGCAAACTGCTGCCGCGCGAGCGGATCGCGCAACTGCTCGATCCGGGCACGCCGTTTCTCGAACTGTCGCAACTCGCCGCGTACGGCATGTACAACGACGACGCGCCGGGCGCCGGGGTGATCACCGGCATTGGCCGGATCGCGGGACAGGAGTGCGTGATCGTCTGCAACGACGCGACCGTGAAGGGCGGCACCTACTATCCGGTCACCGTGAAGAAGCACGTGCGCGCGCAGGAAATCGCCAGCGAAAATCGCTTGCCCTGCGTGTACCTCGTCGACTCGGGCGGCGCGAACCTGCCGAACCAGGACGACGTGTTTCCCGATCGCGATCACTTCGGCCGCATCTTCTACAACCAGGCGAATCTGTCGGCGGCGGGCATTCCGCAGATCGCGGTCGTGATGGGCTCGTGCACCGCGGGCGGAGCGTATGTGCCGGCGATGAGCGACGAGTCGATCATCGTGAAGAACCAGGGGACGATTTTTCTCGGCGGGCCGCCGCTCGTCAAAGCCGCGACCGGCGAAGTGGTCAGCGCCGAAGATCTCGGCGGCGGCGACGTGCATACGCGTCTGTCGGGCGTCGTCGATCATCTCGCGCAGAACGATGCGCATGCGCTCGGGATCGCGCGCAGCATCGTCGGCAATCTGAATCGCGTGAAGCCGGCGCCGCTCGTATTGCAGGAGCCGAAGCCGCCGCGCTACGACACGCAGAGCATCTACGGCGTGATTCCGGTCGACACGCGCAAGCCGTTCGATATCCGCGAGGTGATCGCGCGCATCGTCGACGATTCCGCGTTCGACGAATTCAAGGCGCGCTACGGCACCACGCTCGTGACCGGCTTCGCGCATATCTGGGGGCACCCGGTCGGCATCATCGCGAACAACGGGATTCTGTTTTCGGAGTCGGCGCTGAAGGGCACGCACTTCATCGAGCTGTGCTGCCAGCGCAAGATTCCGCTCGTGTTCCTGCAGAACATCACCGGCTTCATGGTCGGGCGCAAGTACGAAAACGAAGGCATCGCGAGGAACGGCGCGAAGATGGTGACCGCCGTTGCAACCGCGAAGGTGCCGAAGTTCACGGTGATCATCGGCGGTTCTTTCGGCGCGGGCAACTACGGCATGTGCGGCCGCGCGTATTCTCCGCGCTTCCTGTGGATGTGGCCGAACGCGCGCATCTCGGTGATGGGCGGCGAGCAGGCGGCGTCGGTGCTCGCCACCGTCAAGCGCGACGGCATCGAAGCGAAGGGCGGCAACTGGAGCGCGGAGGAAGAGGAAGCGTTCAAGCAGCCGATCCGCGAGCAATACGAGCACCAGGGCCATCCGTACTACGCAAGCGCGCGGCTGTGGGACGACGGCGTGATCGACCCGGCGCAGACCCGCGACGTGCTCGGGCTCGGCCTGTCGGCAGCGATGAACGCGCCGATCGAAGACACGCGCTTCGGCGTGTTCAGAATGTGATGTCCCGCGTCGCCGCGATGCGAAGAAGCCAGGCAAAGGAGTGCTACGCATGCAATACGAAACGCTGACGGTCGAAGTTGCCGGCCAGGTCGCGACGGTCACGCTCAATCGGCCGGACGTGCGCAACGCGTTCAACGAAACGATGATCGCCGAGCTGACTGCCGCGTTCACAGCGCTCGACGCGCGCGACGACGTGTGCGCGGTCGTGCTCGCCGCGAACGGCAAGGCGTTCTGCGCAGGCGCCGACCTGAACTGGATGAAGAAAATGGCCGGCTACTCGGACGACGAGAACCGCGCCGACGCGATGCGGCTCGCGGGCATGCTGTCCGCCGTGTATCGCTGCAACAAGCCGGTGATCGCGCGCGTAAGCGGCGACGCGTACGCGGGCGGCATGGGCCTGATCGCCGCGTGCGATATCGTCGTGGCAATAGATACTGCGAAGTTTTGCCTGTCTGAAGCGCGCCTCGGCCTCATTCCCGCGACGATCGCGCCGTACGTGATTCGCGCGCTCGGCGAACAGGCGTCGCGGCGCTACTTCGTCACCGCCGAGGCGTTCGACTGCGCCACCGCATCGCGCCTCGGTCTGGTCAGCGAAGCGGTCAACAGCGCCGAGCAGCTCGATGCAACGGTCGCGCAACTCGCGCAGACACTGTGCGCGAACGGCCCGCAAGCGGTGCGCGCCTGCAAGCGGCTCGTGCAGGACATCGCGGGCCGCGAGCTGAGCGACGCGCTGATCGAGGACACGGCCGTCCGCATTGCGAAAACGCGGGCTGGCGCCGAGGGCCGCGAAGGCGTCGCGTCGTTCCTCGAAAAACGCGCGCCGGGCTGGCGCAACTGACATGCCCCGCTAACGACAACCGCCCCGTACCGCCTATTTCATCGAGACACTCATGTTCAACAAGATCCTGATCGCCAACCGGGGTGAGATTGCGTGCCGCGTAGCGGCGACCTGCAAGCGGCTCGGCATCGCGAGCGTGGCCGTCTATTCGGACGCCGACGCCAACGCGAAACACGTCGCCGCCTGCGACGAAGCGGTTCATATCGGCGGCTCGACGGCGGCGCAAAGCTATCTGCGCATCGAGCGCATCATCGAAGCGGCGCGCGCGACCGGCGCGCAGGCCGTGCATCCGGGCTACGGCTTTCTATCGGAAAACGAAGACTTCGCGCATGCGTGTGAGGCGGCCGGGATCGTCTTTATCGGACCGCCGGTCGAAGCGATCGCCGCGATGGGATCGAAGGCCGCGGCGAAGGCGCTGATGCACGCGGCCGCGGTGCCGCTCGTGCCCGGCTATCACGGCGACGACCAGGAGCCGCAACTATTGCAGCGCGAGGCTGACGCGATCGGTTATCCGGTGCTGCTGAAGGCGAGCGCGGGCGGCGGCGGCAAGGGCATGCGCGTGGTCGAGCGCAGTGCGGATTTCGCGGCCGCGCTGCTGTCGTGCAAGCGCGAGGCGGCGAGCAGCTTCGGCAACGATCGCGTGCTGATCGAGAAGTATCTGACGCGGCCGCGTCACGTCGAAGTCCAGGTGTTCGCCGATCAGCACGGCGGCGCGGTGTATCTGTTCGACCGCGACTGCTCGGTGCAGCGGCGTCATCAGAAAGTGCTCGAGGAAGCGCCCGCGCCAGGGCTCGCGGCCGAGGTCAAGCGCGCGATGGGCGAAGCGGCCGTGGCCGCCGCGCGTGCCGTCAATTACGTCGGCGCGGGTACGGTCGAGTTCATCATGACGCCGACCGGCGAGTTCTATTTCATGGAGATGAACACGCGGCTGCAGGTCGAGCATCCGGTCACCGAGATGGTGACCGGGCAGGACCTGGTCGAATGGCAACTGCGCGTTGCCGCCGGCGAGGCACTGCCGCTCACGCAGCAGCAGTTGAAGCTCGACGGCCACGCGATCGAGGCGCGCATCTACGCCGAACATCCGGCGCGTGGTTTCCTGCCGTCCACCGGCACGCTCAAGCATCTGCGCATGCCCGACGGCGTCGAGTTCGCGATCGACGCGGCCGGGCTCGGCGAGCCGGGACGCAAGGCCCCGGTGCGGATCGACAGCGGCGTGCGCGAGGGCGACACGATCACGCCGTTCTACGATCCGATGATCGCGAAGCTGATCGTGCATGGCGCGACCCGCGAGGAGGCGTTGGCGCGCCTTGCGCGTGCGCTGCATGCCTGCGAGGTGGTCGGGCCGCATACGAACGTCGAATTTCTGCGGCGCATCGTCGCGAGCGAACCGTTCGCGAGCGGCGATCTCGACACCGGCTTGATCGAGCGTCATCACGACGCGCTATTCGCGCCGGGACAGAAGCCGTTCAAGGAAGCGCTCGCGCTTGCGTGCGCCGCATTGCTGACGCGCGAGGGCGGCACCGCGCACGGCGCGTCGCCGTGGGACGCGTTGTCGCACTGGCGGCTCAATAGCGGTTATACGCAAACGCTCGGTTGGCGCATGATCGACGACGGCGCCAACGACGACGGCGACGACGCGTTCAAGGTCGTGTTCGCGCGCAACGGTGACGCGCAGGCGCTCGTGCAAACGCTCGAACACGATGGCGTGCGCGAGGACTTCAGCTGGTCGGTCGGCACGGGCGCTCACGAATTCCGCGCGACGATCGGCGATGCGCGCGTGACGGGGCGTGTGTTTGTCGACGGTGACAGGTTCCACGTGTTCTGCCACGGCGAGACGCTCGCGTTCGAATGGCAGAACCTGCTCGCGCATGCCGCGGATGCCGAGCATGGCGAAGGCCGTCTGACCGCGCCGATGCCGGGCAAGGTGATCGCGGTGCTGGTCGAGCCGGGCGCGGTGGTCGCGAAAGGCACGCCGCTGATCGTGATGGAAGCGATGAAGATGGAGCATACGATCGGCGCGCCAACGGCCGGTACCGTCGCCGAGGTGCTGTATGGGGTCGGTGATCAGGTCACCGACGGCGCGCAGCTGCTGGTGCTGGATGTGCAGCAGGCGGGTGAATGAGCGTGCGGGCGAACTAGGCGAGCCGCGCGTAGCCCGCGGCGCGCGCCTCGCTTTCGAGCTCGCTGATGCGCGCGTAGTCGGTCAGCGGTAGCGTCGAAAAGCCCGTTAAACGCAGGCGTTTTGCGCGCTCGGGGCGGATGCTCAGCGTCTCGTTCAGCGCGTCGCGCAGCGCGGCGATCGTGGCCGGCGGCACATTGGCCGCGGCGATTAGCGGCAAGCCCGGCGACGCGGCGGTCATGCCGATCGCGCGCACGCGCTGCGCCAGTTCCGGCAGCACGTCGCAAACGAAGGCGAAGGTCACGCAGTCGATTGCGGCGACGTCCGCGCGGTTGTCGGCGACCGCGCGCAGCGAGCCGAGATGCGAGCCGGTGCGTAGCACCGCGCCGAAGAACATGCCGGCGCGTGCGAGCGGCGCGACCGCGTGACGAAACGCGTTCATGCCGCTGTTCGAATCGTCCTGGTTGTAGGCGGCGCGCGCGCCCCGGCACGAGGCAAGTGAGTCGAAGCGCGCGTCGGCGCGCGTGACCAGTATGCTCGAGTAATGCGCGCCGTCGCAGCCGGGCGCATCGAAGCAGGGGGTCGCAACCAGTTGCACTTCCGCGTGCAGCCCCTGCATCAGCGGATAACCGCAGGTCTGCGAGATCAGCAGATTCGGGCGCCGCCAGAAGCCGTGCAGTTCCTCGTCCGGTTCGACGATGCGGCAGGCGGGCTTGACCCGGCGCAGCACGTCGTCGAGCCACTCGCGCCATTCGAGGTCGAGCGCGGGTGTCACGTTGTACATCGGCAGGGCGGCGATCCAGCTCATGAAGGCGTTTCTCGCACGCCTAATGTCTGACCAATTTGAATTCGTCGAGACCGATCCGCACCGGCTCGCTCGGCGTGAACTGCCATCGCTGCGCGGCTACGGAGAGGATCTCGTCCTGCGCATCCTCGAACGCGACCAGCAGGTCCTGCTTGCGACGGCTCACGGCGCCGCAGAACTCCACCAGCGCGTCGGCGCTGACTTCAAAAATCTGCGCGCGATCGTCGCAGCACACGCGGAACGCGACCGTCGCGCATTCCGTCACACAGGGCCGGAACCCTTCATCGACATAGACCGACATGGCGAACTCCTTCGGACGCCTGAACCGACAGGATGACAAACCGCGCCTGCTCGGTATGTGGGAGAACCGGCATTGACGGCAAAATGCCCGGGGCCGCGGCAGGCGCGACGGTCCGGAGGCTGGCGGAAAGTAAGCCAGAAACTGGCGGCGGACCATCAAGCCCGAGCCAGGGCCGCGGTGTGAACCGTGACCGGAGGGAAGACGGAAGCGGTTCGACTTGCCGCCGGCCTTGCCTCGTGATGGGACGCCGCGGGTTGGAATCGCGGCGGGCACTGCTCAGAAGACGCTTAAATCAGACGCTCCAATCCAGCATTGAAATCGACGCGCGAATCGCTGTAGCTTCCCGCAGGTATCCACTTTACGATCAGCGCGCATTTCGTGCAGACGATGAGCGCGGCGGGGCTGGCGACTTGATTCTTAAAGGCCACGCGCCGTGCCAACGCGGCGGACAAATTATTCTCTTGCCGCAGCGTACATGCGTCGCGGCGACGCATTCTTCGGGTGAGCGTCGGCGAAACTGAGGCGGCGGATCAGCGGGCCTAATGTGGTTGCCTGAATCAGCAGGCTGAACACGACTACCAGATAAGTGACGCCGATGAACATGTCGCGTCCATGAAACTCTGGCAGCGACAGCGCAAGCGCGATCGAGATGCCGCCGCGCAGGCCGCCCCACGTTAGCACGACAGCCGAATGCGGATTGAGCCGCCGGAAGTTCTGCAGCGCGAGCAGCGGAATCGCGACGCTGACGCCGCGCGCGAACAGCACGACCGGAATCGCCGCGAGCCCGAGCCAGACGATCTCGAGGCGCAGCGACAGTGCAATGATCTCCAGTCCGATCAGCCCGAACAGCACGAGATTGAGCAACTCGTCGAGCAGATCCCAGAAGTTGAACAGATGCTCCCGTGTCTTCTCCGACATCGACGTCGACGCGCCGTGATTGCCGATGACGAGCCCCATGATCACGACCGCGAGGGGGGCCGACACATGCAACGCTTCGGCGAGACTATAGCCGCCGGTCGCGAGCGCCAAGGTGATCAGGATCTCGACGGGATAGCTGTCGATGCCTCTCAGCAGCAGCGACGCGCCAAAGCCGAGCGCCGCGCCGAGCACGAGCGCCCCAGCGACTTCGCGCAGCAGATCGACTGCGATCGCGCCCGCGGAAAACTCGTTCGCGCCGGTCGCGAGTCCGACCAGCGTGACGAACGCGACGACGGCCGTGCCGTCGTTGAACAGCGATTCGCCGGTAATCTTGGTTTCGAGGCTTTCGGGCGCCGCTGCGCGCTTGAGCACGCTCAGCACCGCGATCGGATCGGTCGGCGAGATCAGCGCACCGAACGCGAGGCACCACGGCAGGCTCACCGGCTGGCCGAGCCATTGCGCCGCGTAGTAAAAGCCGAAGCCGACCACCGCGATCGAAATCAATACGCCGATTGTCGCGAGCATCAGCACGGCGCGCCGTTGCGTGCGCATCTTCGACAGATCGACGTGCAGCGCGCCGGCGAACAGCAGCAGGCTCAGCAGGCCGTGAAACACGATGTCGGCAAAATTGATCTGCACGACGATCTTGCGCGCTGCGATCGCCATAGCCGGATAGTAGAAGCCGAGCGCCGAGATGCCGACGCAGACGACGAGCCCGACGGCGGTGATGCCGAGCGTGTCCGGCAACCTGATGAACCGGTAATTGATGATGCCGAACAGCGCGACGATGGCGAACAGCGCACCGGCAATCTGGAACACGCTCATCGTCCACGCTCCCGCGCTTCGGGGCGGCGCGAACGCGTAATCACGTTGGCACCGGGGTAGTTTGCGCGACAAGGCATAAAACCGGCAGGCAGAGAAAGCCGCCGCGATTGCGACATTGAACCAGCGAGATATTTCACCAGCAATTCCTTATTCAGGCTCATTCGATCCGATAAGCGATCAGCGGTCTGCAATGACACGATCCTTGCCGCTGGCGATACCGCGATGTACCGGTACGGACGCTTTATTCAAACGCGACGGACGACGTGATCAGACGCAGCATACTTTTTTCGGACTACGAGCGGATGATGGCGAACCGATGGGGCTAGGCTCGCCAGATTGGCGCCACGATGGGCGATCATAGTGTTCGGACTACTGAAGCGTGGGGGGAGTTCCGGTCTTTAATTTGGGATGTGACTTTTTATTTCGAGACCTGCGCTGCAGGCCTGATCCGTCATTGAATTATATCTGATTGATGTTCATGAACTCGTAATGTTAATTTGCCGACCGTTGACTTAATATTGCATAGATTATTGTGATTAATTATTGAAAAATGCGTTAAGCAAATCTTAATCTCTCGATAAAACCATTTCGCGCGTCATTGCGCGTGATTGACGCTGGAATTCGCATGTCGAGAGCAGGGAAAGCCCTAATCGAAAATCGCCCAGGATATGACGATTTTTGACAAACGTTAGTCGAGAATGATGCAGCATCAATACATGGCGAAATGTTGTTGTGTAGCAATGGCTGAAGACGGAGAAGAGCATGGAGCAAACCTATCGTTATAGAGGTTTCGAGATCGTGGTCAACGCGCTGCGCGCCGCCGATACGTCCACGCTCGTCGGCGACGCCACGGCGCGGCGCGCGTACGTGGCGAGCGTTACGTTAAAGACGCGGCTGATCGGCGGCGAGTGGTCGACTGCTTTCCGCGTGGGTTCGCTACCCGGTCGTGCATCGACGGATCTGCGGGAAGTGCTCGCGGGTGGATTCGCGGCCGCCACTCAGGTCGTCGACGACGTGGTGAGCGTGATGGGCGATGGAGTCGCGCGCAAGGCGGCCTGAGATCAACAACATGGGCCCCGATAGCAAAGGGCAGGTGTGACCGGGCACAGGGAGGCGCAAGCTGCTCGGCGCTTCAAGGCACTCACGATCATCGACCGTCGACTACCGTCGTCGGTCGTGGCAAGCGAAGAAATAACCACGCGCATTCCTGTGGTGCGTGTGGGTCCAGGCAGGGCGTGCTCGTCTCCTCAGCGTCCTGTTGTTTTAATCCCGCTCTCCCCTGTGCGGGATTTTTTTTGTCAGTGGACATTCAGCACGCTCGATAACCCATTGCCGGCATCCACATGGCAAGAAGAAACAGCAACGGCTTTAACTTTCTTTGACATTGCGCATCTTGCTTAATCGTTATAGTCGAGCGAGCAGCTCAAAAATAATGGCTGAAGACGGACTATCTAGTCTTCAATTGCAAGCCGCGCAAATAAGATGAAATATTTCGCACGATATTTATGTCGGTTTTGTGAAGCCGGGGTGAAACGGCAGGCGGAGTAAATAATGATTATTCGAAATTCTCTACTGCTTACCGCTATTGTCGCGGTGGCGGCCGCGGCAATCTCGGCCTACGCTAACCTATCGGGCCAAGGCGCTGTCGACACAGTCGCTCAACCTCACTGGATAGTCCGATTGCACATCGTGTCGGCGTTCGTCGGCGCGTTTCTGTTGGCGCGATATATCGTCAACAGTCCTGATGCATTGCAGGGGCCGACCGAAAAATCGAGCTATGGCGCCGGCATGGTTTCACGCGCCGGCGCGGTGAGACTCTTCATTCGCCGCAAGAACAGCTTCTTTTCCGCCACGCGAAATCTGCAACTGATTGGTATCGTGCTGTGCCTGATGGTGCAGTTCATCTCCGTCGCTGAGACGACGCAGACTGATAGTCCCGATCCTCACGAACGGCCCGCGCGGATGAATGCCGCGGACGGGACACTGGCCACGTGATCGCTCGACAAACAGGGCAGCAAAAGAAAAGAGCCTCGAACGCGGGGCGCGATCGAGGCTGCCAAAAGACAGGCTGAATACCTGTCGGTAAGATCGATCGGACCCGTGATCGACCTTCCCCACTATAGCGAGTTACCCGTCGAATAATTGTGAACAAATGTCGCAATCGGATCGGCCAGCAAATTCACCAATAAATCAGAATCGCAACGCGGGATTCGACTAGCCAGGATTGTCGATGCAGTGATCCGATATTGCGGTTCATCATTAAATCGAGCGTCCGTCTTTTCAAGTGTTCAAGGAATCACAGCGACTGTCTTTTAACAGTTGCCCGCGCTTCTCCCTCCTACGCACGTCGACGTCACTACACATTTCTTTTCTGCATCCATACGGTGCCGGGAGCGTCAAAAAAGTTCACAAACTCCCGACCGCGCAATGTCATGATTTGTGACAAATACGAGCCCTGAAGTTGCACCCACGGTTGCTTGCGCGCGAATCCCCTGGAGAAGGAGAGTCGCGTCCGGCATTGCAATGAATAAGGCCGGCACGACAAGTCGATCGAAAAGGAAATTGTCGCGATGAAACTTCTTGCCCTCGAAGGTGATCACGCCCAATCCGAACTGATCCGGGTTGTCCTTGGTGCGGAAGGCGGCTTGACGCGCGAACTGCTCGCCCTGTTTCGCCCCGAGTTCGCGGACGCAGGCATCGTCGCGTTACGGGTGCTCGCGTTGAGCGCCGCGTTCATCGTGCTGGTCGCGATGGCGCCGACGTATCTGAAGTACCGCGGGCAAAACCGCGCGATCTATGCAAGCGTCGCAACGGCCGCGTGCGTGCAGGTCGCGTTGTTGTTGCTGCTGGTTCCTCGCATGGGTGCGACGGGCGCCGCGTTGGCCTATGCGATCGCGATGTGCGGCCTTTACGGCAACCTCGCGCGCGTCGCGCGCCGCGAACTGCGGCAGATGCAAAATCAGGCCGCGCCGCAAACCGGCTGAGGCTGCGCGGGCTACGCCGCGCCCGACACGGTCAGCTTGCAGCGCACCGGCAGCAAGCCGAAACGCGTGATGCCTTCGGCGATTGCTGCGCGGATCGTGCGAAACGAGCGGGGCATCGCGAGTTCCGCATGACCGTTGGCGGCATCGGCCCAGACGAGGATAAAGCGTGTGCGTTGCTCGTTGTCGCGCACCTGCAACTGCCGGCGCGCAGATGAGACGGGAGCGCGAGTTCCTGTCATGGGAGAACGCTCCGGCAATCACGCGCCGCGAATGCTCGCCGCCCGATGGCTCGGCAGCAGCCGCGCCACCACGTCGGGCGCCTCGATCGTCGACACCCACGCCTTCATCGCGTATATATCGTCCGCGAAGTAGCGGTCCTTGTCGTAGAACGCGACGTCCTCGCGAATCCGGCCGATCACGCGCTCCAGCGTCGAGGTCGAGCGCAGCGGTCGATGGAAGTCGATACCTTGCGCGGCCGCCATCGCCTCGATGCCGACCACCACGCCCGTGTTCTCCGCCATGTCGCCAAGACGCCGCGCAGCGTAGGTCGCCATCGACACGTGATCTTCCTGATTCGCCGACGTCGGCAGACTATCGACGCTCGCCGGATGCGCGAGCGACTTGTTCTCCGACGCGAGCGCCGCGGCGCTCACCTGCGCGATCATGAAGCCCGAATGCAGGCCGCCATCGCTGACGAGGAACGGCGGCAGACCCGACAGGTTCGAATCGAGCAACAACGCGAGACGACGCTCGGACAGCGCGCCGATTTCGGCGATCGCGATCGCGATGTCGTCGGCGGCGATCGCCACGGGTTCAGCGTGGAAGTTGCCGCCCGACAACACGTCGCCTTCGTCGGCGAACACGAGCGGATTGTCCGATGCCGCGTTCGCTTCGATGCGCAGCACCTCGGCCGCGTGACGCAACTGGTCGAGGCACGCGCCCATCACCTGCGGCTGGCAGCGGATCGAGTAGGGATCCTGGACGCGTCCGCAATCGCGATGCGACGCGACGATCCCGCTATCGTCGAGCAGCGCGCGGTACGCGGCGGCCACGTCGATCTGACCGCGCTGGCCCCGTGCCGCGTGAATGCGCGCATCGAACGGCACCAGCGAGCCCTTGATCGCCTCGAGCGACAGCGCGCCCGCGAGCATGGCCGACGCGAACACGTCTTCGGCCGCGAACAGGCCGACCAGCGCGAGAGCGGTCGACACCTGGGTGCCGTTCAGAAACGCGAGCCCTTCCTTCGGACCGAGTTGGAATGGTTCGAGCCCGGCGTACCGCAAACCTTCGAGCGCCGTCACGCGCTCGCCGCGAATGCGCGCATCGCCGAGACCGATCAGCATCGACGTCATATGCGCGAGCGGCGCGAGATCGCCCGATGCGCCAACTGAGCCTTTCGACGGAATGCACGGATAGACGCCCGCGTTGACGAGGCGCACCAGCGCGTGCACCGCGTCGGGCCGCACGCCGGAATGGCCGCGCGCGAGGCTGATCGCCTTTAGCGTCATCACGAGGCGCACGGTGTCGTCGGGCAGCAGATCGCCGGTGCCGGCACTGTGCGACAACACCAGGTTTCGTTGCAACTCGGCGAGCTTGTCCGGCGCAATCACCGTTTGGGCCATCTTGCCGAAGCCGGTGTTGATGCCGTAGACCACCGCGCCGCGTTCGATCACGTCGTCGACCACCGCGTGGCTGCGTTCGATCGCGGGAAATGCGCGTGGATCGATCGCGATCGGTCTGGCGTCGCGCAGCACGGAGCGCAACTGATCGAGAGAGACTTCACCGGGCACGAGAGTAAGAACGTTGTCGACTGGAGTCATGACTGTCTGCTAAAGGGATTGAGTGGAGGCGGGCACGGATACACGGTCGCGCGATGCGCGAACCGATGCGCTCAGAGGAGTTCGAAGGGCACGCCGCTGCTGTGCCTTTGCGCGACGCGTTCGAGCGCGTCGATAAACATGACGTTATCTTCGCGGCTGCCGATCGACACGCGCACGCAACCGGTATATCCCGGTTCGCGCCACGGCTTGACGATCACGCCTTCACGCAGCAGACGCTGCGAAAGCGCAAGCGCTGGTTCGTGCGCATCGAAGAACAGGAAGTTCGCGCACGAACGCGCGGGCGCGTAACCGAGTGCAACGAGCGCTTCGCGCATACGCTCGCGCTCGACGCTCACATGCTCGACGCTCGCTTTCACGTGAGCGACGTCGGCGAGCGCCGCGAGCGCCGCGCACTGCGCGAGGTGGTTGATGTTGAACGGCGTGCGCACGCGGTTCATCAGATCGGTGAGCCGCGCATCCGAGGCGAGGCCGTAACCGATGCGCAGCCCCGCGAGCCCGTAGGCTTTCGAAAACGTGCGCAGCAGCAGCCACGGCAGGCCCGATTCCGCGAGCAGCGCGACGCAGTCCGCGTAACCCGGCGTCGCGATTGCATACTCGTAATACGCTTCGTCCCACAGCACCAGCGTGCCGGGCGACACGCACGACAGCAGACGCTCGATCTGCGCCGCGTCCATCGCACAGCCCACCGGGTTCGACGGATTGCTGATCACCAGCATGCGCGTGCGCGGTGTCAGTGCCGCGCAGAGTGCATCGATGTCGAACTCGAGACCGCGCATCGGCACGGTAACCACGCGCGCGCCGACGCTTTGCGGGCAGATCACGTGCAGTCCGAACGACGGCACGACGGTGACGACCTCGTCGCCCGGCGCGAGAAAGGTGTGCGCCGCGACCGACAGCAGATCCTCGGAACCGTTGCCGAAAACCAGCCGCGCGCCGTCGACCCCGAAGCGTTCCGCGAGCGCCGCGCGCAGCGCGCCGCAGGCCGGATCGGGATAGACCGCGACGCCGTCGACGAGCGCGCCGGCCAGCGCCTCGTTGACACGCGCGCTCGCGCCGAGCGGGTTTTCGTTGCTGGCGAGCTTGGCGATGCGGGACACGCCGAACTGCTGGCGCACGTGCGCCGCGGACAACCCGGCGTTATACGCGGGCAGGGCGAGAATTTCGGCGCGCAGCGAGTGGATCAGTGCATCGGTTAGGGTCATGCGGGCTCCGTGTCGTTGTTGCGCGTCCAGAACGCGTTGCGGTCGAAGTAGTTCTGCAGGAACTGGCGCAAACGCGGTTGCGACGCGTCGTGAAAGACCTGTTGCGGCGCGCCCTGCACGGCGATCCGGCCCTGGTCGATGAAAACAACCTTGTCGGCCACCTGCGCGGCGAAACCCATTTCGTGCGTGACGACCACCATCGTCATGCCGTCGCGCGCGAGCTGCTTCATCACCTGCAGTACTTCGCCGACGAGTTCCGGATCGAGCGCGGAAGTCGGTTCGTCGAACAGCATGATGTGCGGCTCCATCGCCAGAGCCCGCGCGATCGCGACGCGTTGCTGCTGGCCGCCCGACAGCTTCGCCGGATACGCATCGCCCTTGTGCGCGAGGCCGACCGTATCGAGCATCTTCATGGCGCGCTGTTTCGCTTCGTCGGCCGACATGCCGCGCACGCGTTGCAGCGCTTCCATCACGTTGCCGAGCGCGGTCATGTGTGGCCACAGGTTGAACTGCTGGAACACCATGCCGACGTTGCGGCGCACGCGGTTGATCTCGCCTTGCGAGGCGCGTGCGCGACGGCCGTTGCGCTCGGTGTAGCCGAGCAGCTCACCCTCGACCAGCACGTCGCCGCGATCGTAGGTTTCGAGCGCCGCGATACAGCGCAGCAGCGTGCTCTTGCCCGAGCCCGAGGGGCCGATGATGCAGACCACTTCGGATTTGTCGACGTCGAGATCGACACCGCGCAGGACTTCGATGTCGCCGAACCGCTTGCCGAGTTGACGAACTTCGATCAGCGACCGACGCACGGGGGCGCTCGTGGAAGCGGCGGCGCCGGGAATTTCAGTGAACGCATTCATGAGGGAGAGTCCTGTCAGGCGGAAAAACGGGCGAGACGCGTTTCTGCCCATGCGCCGGCGCGCGATGTCAATTCGACGAGCGCGAGGTAGCAGACGCACAGCACGAGCAGCGTTTCGACGAACGCGAAGGTGGCCGAGCCGATGCCGGTCAGCACGAAGGTGAGTTCGGGCACGGTGACGATCGACAGCACGGCCGTTTCCTTGCTCAGCACGATGATCAGATTGGTCAGCGCGGGCACGATCAGCACCAGCATCTGCGGCAGTTGCACGCGACGCACCGTTTGCCAGCGGGTGAGTCCGAGGCATTGCGCGGCTTCGATATGGCCTTTCGGCACCGCGCGGAAGCCCGAGCGGAACGCCTCGGCGAAATACGCGCTGCCGTACAGGCCGAGGCCGAGCACGCCGGCCGTCATCGGTTCGAGCGTGAGGCCGAACGACGGGCCGCCGTAATAGAGCAGGAACAGCTGCACCAGAAACGGCGTGCTGCGAAAAAACTCGATGTAGGCGCGCAGCGCCGCACGGATCGCGGTGCCGCAGAACAGCTGCACGACGGCGATCAGGAAGCCGAGCGCGATGCCGATCAGCACGCCGGCGGTCCACGTGCCGATCGTGTTGGCGAAGCCCGACGCGATCGGCTGGAGGTTGTGCGTGATGACGGCGAAGTCGAACTGTTTCATCGTGGGAGCCTCAGGCGTGGAGCCGGTGTTCGGCCAGATGCGCGAGCGCCGCAAGCGTGCCGTTGATCACGAAGTAGATCAGGCCGGCAGCCAGATAGGCTTCGAGCGGACGATAGGTGCTCGCGGCGATGTTCTGCGCGGTGCGCGTGATTTCGGCGACGCCGACTACCGAGATCAGCGAAGACGCCTTGATCAGCAGCACCATTTCGTTCGCGAGCGACGGCAACGTCAGCCGGAATGCCTGCGGCACCTGCACGCGGCGCAGCATGTCGAACGAGCGGATGCCGAGCATGCGCGCCGCTTCGACCTGGCCATGCGGAATGCTGAGGAAGCCGCCGCGCAGGATTTCGGCGACATATGCGGCCGAGCACAGCGACACCGCGCTGACTGCCGCGACGAGCGGCGGCACGTTGATGCCGATGAAGGGCAGCAGGTAGTAGACCAGCAGCAGTTGCACGAGCAGCGGCACGCCGCGGAACACGAACACATAGGCGCCGGCGGCGGCGCGCAACGCGGGGCGGCCCGACAGACGCGCGGCACAGACCGCGAGCGCGACGAAGAAGCCGATTGCGAGGCCGGCGAGCGAGATGCTCACCGTGGCGATGGCCGCTTGCAGCACCAGCGGAAAGCCTTGCGCAAACACGGACGGACTGAACATGGTCGGGAGCATGGCGAACGGGGAAAGCGGGGAAAGCGGGGCGGTCGCGTGCATCGATGGACGGAATGCGCGCGACCGGGCGATCAGGCCTGGCGTACAGACCCTGCGAGAGCGCGCTTAGTAGTTCGGCGTCGGCAGCGCGGCGGGCGTTTCCATCGCCACGCCGAGCCACTTCTTCTGCAGCGCGGCGAGGCGGCCGTCGTGGCTGATCTTCAGCAGCGCGGCATTGAACGCGTCGAGCAGCGCTTTGCTGTCCGCGTCCTTGCGCATGCAGTAGGCGTAATAGACCTTCGAGCCGAACGCGGGCTGCACGACGCTGAAGGTGTCCGGACGCTGCTTCGCGACATAGGCGATGTTGGTGACCGAGTTCGCGACCGCGACGATGCGGCCGGCGGCGAGGTCGGAGTAGGCCTCGTTGAAGTCGACGTATTCCCGGATTTCCGGCGGCTGCGGCAGCGTCGCGGCCCACGCCTTCAACTGCTCGTATTGCGCGGTGCTCTTGCCCGCGCCGACGGTCTTGCCGGCGATATCGGACGATTGCTTGATCGAACCGTCGCCGGTGCGCTTGAGCAGCGCGTCGGTCGCGTCGGCGATCGGCAGCGTGTACGCGTAACGGTCCATGCGCGCCTTCGTGACGGTTAGCGGTCCGCCGACCATGTCGAATTTGTGCGCTTCGAGACCCGGCAGCACGCTAGGCCAGGGCAGGTCGATGAAGCGCACCTTGACGCCGAGTTCCTTGCCGATCTCCGCGAACAGTTCCTTGTTCAGACCGGCTTGCTGGCCGTTGTCGAGGAAGTCGAACGGCGCGAATTGCATCTCGGTGCCGACCACCAGTTCGCCCGCTTTCCGCACGTTCGCGAGGTCGTCAGCGTGCGCGCACAGGCTTGCCGCACACAATGCCATCGTCATTGCACAACTCTTCCAGCCAGCAACCAGTTTCATCGAATTCTCCTGAGGGATGAGGGGCGTACGGCCGGCTTCAGCCGGATCGATGGAGCGCAGTATATACCGCGAATTTTGGGAAATCGCAGGGATTTGCGCCATCGTATACGAGTGCTTGCGGTTTTATTTACCGCGGTATATACCGCATGTTTGGCGGACGGAGATTCCTTTCAGGCGTGTTTCCGCCGCTTCGGTCCGTTTGTTTTCTGAAGGGTTGTGTCGCGGCGTGGCGGGCGGTGGTAATGACCGGGGCCACGGCTCTCGTGTTGGCGGGTCATCCGCTCCGCTGAACCGCTGAGCGTCTTGAGGCGAGTGGATCGGAGCGGCGTGAGGCTCCAGCGGCAAGTGGTGGGATGCGCTGTGGGCTGCGCGTTGAGCCGATTAGCTGCGCCCCTGCATGCGGCGTCGCAAATGCAGGCGCCCTGGCGGTTCGAAGTACGTGCCGAAGCGCACCAGACCGGCCTTCTTCAAATGACAGGTCATTTCGAAGCTGACCAGCACGCCCGGGTCGTCGTCCTCGAGGATCTCGATGTCGATCGCGCGAATACGGGGTTCATATTTCAGCAGCGTCGCTTCCATCTGCTGCTTCAGCGCGTGCGCCGACGACGGCAATGCCCTGTAGATGTTCGTCATGTCCGGCAGGCCATAGTCGGGCAAGTGCTTCAACGCTCCCGCGCGCGTGTTCAGAATGCGTTGCACGTTCTGCTGGACGCTCAGGCATTCGAGCGTGCGGTCGTCGTAGGCGTCGAGCGGCTCGCCGCCGATCTGACCGAGCAGCATGTCGTAGAGGGAGGGTCCCGCCGGCATCGCGTGGCGCTCCGTCAGCCGATTGCCGCGTGTTCAGCGACGGCTTGTTCGCGATCGATGAATTCGATCGTCAGATTGCTTTCGGGGGAACTGGTCAGCAGGATCCTGGCGGGCGCGATTCCCCATGCCATGCGAGCGAGCAGTTCGCGCGACACCGTCGGCAGAATGCGCTGATTCAGAAACGCATCGACGTTGCGCGCGCCCGATTCGCGCACGAGACACAACTCGGCCATCGCATCGATCAGCGACTCGTCGCAGCGCAGTTCGACGCTGTGCTGGCGATGCAGACGCTGCGCGACTTTAGCCAGCTTCAGGCGCACGATCGAGGCCAGCGCGCTTGCATCGAGCGGGCGATACACGAGCGTCTGGAAGCGCGCGAGCAGCGCCGGCTGAAAGTGGCCGACCAGCTGCGGATGAATCGCGTCGAGCAATTCGTTCTGCGAGACCTCGGGGTTTTCCGCGGTGGTCTCGTCGATCTGCGCACTGCCGAGATTGGACGTCATCAGGATCACGCAGTTGCGAAAGTCGATCTCGCGTCCCTCACCGTCGCGCATCATGCCGCGATCGAACACCTGGTAGAACATGTCGAGCACGTCGCGGTGCGCTTTTTCGACTTCGTCGAGCAGCACGACGCTATACGGACGCTGCCGCACCGCCTCGGTCAGGATGCCGCCGCGTCCGTAGCCGACGTAGCCGGGCGGCGAGCCCTTCAGCTGCGACACCGTGTGCGATTCCTGGTACTCGGACATATTGATCGTCGTCAGCGCGGCTTCACCGCCGAACAGCAAATCGGCGAGCGCGAGCGCCGTTTCGGTCTTGCCGACACCCGATGGACCGGCGAGTAGAAACACGCCGAGCGGCGCATGTTCATTCTTGAGTCCCGCCTTCGCGGTGCGCAGACTTTCGGACAGGGCGGCGAGCGCGTCGTGCTGCGCGACGACGCGTGTCGCGAGTTGCGTCTCCAGTGTCAGCAGGCTCTGCAGTTCGTCTTCGACGAGGCTGCCGACCGGCACGCCGGTCCACTCGGCAACGACGCGTGCGATCGCCCGGGCGTCGACGTCGGCGAAGATCAGCGGGGCCTTGCCTTGTACGGTCGCGAGCGCGCGACGTGCTTGCGCGAACCCGGTGGCGTCGCGCGTGGCGGTGTCGTTGTCGCTGTTGCTGTCGCGTTGGCGGTGCAGCGTTTGGACGTGCTCGAGTTCCTGCTCGTAACGTGTTTGCAGCGCCGCGAGTTCGGTCGTCGCGTTCGCGAGCGCGGCGTCCAGCGCGTCGCGTCGTGCTTCTGCGACATCGATGCCGGCACGTGCGTCGTCTGCGAGCGTCGCGTGTTCGAGGTCGAGCGCGGCGAGCGCGGCACGCGCGCGTTGCAACTCGGCCGGCGGTGCTTCGAGGCCCATGCGCACACGCGCGGCGGCCGTGTCGATCAGATCGACGGCTTTGTCCGGCAGTTGCCGCGCCGGAATGTAGCGACGCGACAGCTTGACCGCGGCGACCAGCGCTTCGTCGCGAATATGCACGTGATGGTAGCTGGCGTAGCGGCTCTTCAGGCCACGTAGCATCAGGCAGGCTGCGTCGTCGTCGGGTTCGTCGACCTTGATCATCTGGAAGCGGCGCTCCAGTGCGGCGTCGCGCTCGAAGAATTCCTTGTATTCGGACCACGTGGTCGCCGCGATCGTGCGCAATTCGCCGCGCGCGAGCGCGGGCTTCAGCAGGTTCGCGGCGTCGGCGCCGCCCGCCGCGTTGCCCGCGCCGATCAGCGTGTGCGCTTCGTCGATGAACAGCAGGATCGGCACGGGCGAAGCCTGCACCTCGTCGATCACGTTCTTCAGGCGTTGCTCGAATTCGCCTTTCACGCCCGCGCCCGCTTGCAGCAGGCCGAGATCGAGCGTGAGGATGCGCACGTTGCGGATCACGTTCGGCACGCTGCCTTCGGCGACCCGCAATGCGAGCCCTTCGACGAGCGCCGTCTTGCCGACACCCGGTTCGCCGACGAGGATCGGATTGTTCTTGCGACGGCGCGCGAGCACGTCGACCATTTGCTGGATCTCGCGATCGCGCCCGAACACTGGATCGATGTTGCCGCGGCGCGCCTTGTCGGTCAGGTCGAGCGCGAAGCGGGCGAGGGCGTCGGCGCTGGCAGGTATGGCTTGCTTCGAAGCGGAAACGGGGTTCGCTGCCGGCGAGTTTGCCTTAGGCTGCGGCGTTTCGGATTGCTGTTCGGCGCCTTCAACTTCGCCTTCGTTTTCGCTTTCCATTTCACTCTCGCACGACCGATGCGCGATTCGCGGCAGCAGACGCTCGATCTGCGCGCTGCTGACGGCAAGCAATGGCCATGCGTTGTGGGCCCGCAAAATATATGGCGCATCAGTGATCGCCTGGAGCAGATTGCCCGAACGGATGTGGACATCGTCGTTCTCCGACGACGCGTGAAGCCATGCATCCGCGAGCAGCGCGGCGAGTTGCGGCGACAGCGCGGGCTTGCCGCGCAGGTTGCGCGGCAGACGATCGATTGCGCCGAGCAGCGCATCCCAGAGTGCGTCGATATCGATCGTGTAATGCTGCAGAATCGCGGGGATGTCGCCGTCGCCGGCTTCGATCAGTTTCAGCAACCAGTGCTCGACCGTGATCTCGTCAGCCAGCCGCGTCTGGCAAAGACTCGCGGCCGCTTCGAGCGCCTGCGCGCAGTACGGGTTGAGTCGGCGCAGCAGGTGAGGGGTGTTCCGAAGGACGTTTCTTCGGTCGTCGCGCAAGGTCATGTCGGCAGTCCGGTCGCGGAGGGAGGCGGCAAGCGCGCTATGCACTCGCCGAGAAAAAGGAACCAGCTCGCCGCGCGAACTGGTTCAGACGCGTCAATGCATGTCGACGCGTGTCATGAGACCGGCGGCGCGCCGGTCCCGCTTGCGATGCGGAAATCAGGAACGTTCGTTCCAGGTGTCCTTGTGGATGATGTTGCCGTCCTTGTACGACCACGTGATGGTCTCGTAGCGCAGCTCGACGTCTTCGATGTGGTTGTGCTTTTCGTAGTCGGGGTTCTTGATGTCGAACATCTTGGGCTTGACCGCGACGATCTTCACGTTGTCGAGCTTCGTGTTGAAGTACTCCTTTTCCTTGCCGGCGTCGTCGATCTTGTACCACTTGATCTCGACCGACTTCAGCGTCTGACCGCTCGTCACTGCCTTGTACAGATACGGCGTCGACGCGTCGGTTTCCTTCGTCAGCGTGATCGGCTTGTGCACGCGCGTGCCGGTCAGTTTGCCTGTATTGCCGTCGGTCGGAATATGCACGCCGTGATCGAACGCGACGAGCTCGACACTGCCTTCGCGTCCTTGCACCGTCACCGAACCCTTGATGTCGGCGCCGCCATCGTCCTTGAGCCACATGTAGGCTGGAATTGCCATACTCTCTACTCCTCGTTTTTCTGCTACTACGACAACTGCCCGGAGCACCCCCGAGCTTCTGAATCCCGAAGCGCGATGCTTCAGGGGCTAAAGACCGCAGTTCTTTGCGTGGATGCAGCGGACGTCGAGCGGGCCTTGGGTGTGGTGCATGCGAGAGGCCTGGTGCCGACGTGCTTTCTCATTGTTTTGCCGGGGTGTCCGGTACGAGCGTGATTTCGACGCGCCGGTTCTGCGCGCGTCCGTCGTCCGTATCGTTGCTTGCGATCGGCCGCGTATCGCCGTAGCCCTGAATCGCGAACTGCGTCGCCGCGATACCCGATACGTCGATCAGCCAGTCGCGCACGGCTTCCGCACGTGCCGTGGACAACTTGAGGTTGCTCTGCGGATTGCCGATGTTGTCGGTGTGTCCCGCGACCAGAATCCGTTTGTCGGGATGCGTCCTGATCATTTCGAGCGCACCGACCATCGCGCGAGTCGAGCCGGGCTTCAGTTGCGCGCGGCCGCTATCGAATAGCGACATGCTGTCGAGCGTGACGATCGCCGGCGGCGGTGCAGGCGGCACGTACGATGCAATCGCGTTATCGAGCGCCGGCAGCAGTTGCGCGCCGCGATACATGCCGAGCGATAGCCGCAGCGGCACCCCCATGCGCGCGTAACGGTCGAGCTGATCGCGATCGGCGACGAGCGCTTGCAGCGCGTTGCGTTTCGCGTTGTCATGCGCGGCCGGAATCATCGAATATCGTCCGAGATCGGCGCCGATGCGAGCGAGCAGCGTTTCGTTGTTTTTCGCGGCGGACCACGACGCGACGGCGAACGCGCACGCGAGCAACGCTAGCGCATGCGCGCAGGCCGCGCGGCGCGGCGACCTCCAGTAGCGCCGCGGTATCGCTTCGATCAGTGCTTGCGGCAGTGGCCACGGTGGCGGCGAAGCAACGACGGCCGCGCGGGTCACACAGGTTTGCATTTGCACGTCGAGGTCCCATAGATCGGCCGAGCCGCTTGCCGGACCGAAATCGATCCAGCCCACGCCGAACAACGCCCACGGCGTGGCCGGCTGCTGCCGGTCGGTCAGCGTGCCGATCACGACGCGCTGCGTCCAGCCCACGAGCGACGCGAGCGCCGCCGCACGCGCGGCACTAATGGAGGCCGTGGCACCGGTGGTGTCGCCGGGGACGTGCTGAATTTCAGCTTCGGCCGCGCGGACCACGGGTTCGAAACGCTCGGCATCGACGATCCGCGTCGCCGACGACACCCCATACCACGCCGGCACCGACAGACCGGGCAAGTTCGTGGTGAGCCGCTGATAGACCGCGACATAGCCGGGCAGGCGCGTGCCGAGCGTGCGGGCCGCATCGGCGCGCGCCTGACGCACGACGCGCAGCTTCTGCGCGAGCATGTCGGCGCCGGCATGCAGCGCGGGCGCGACCGACAGCACGACGCCATCGGGCGCACGGCCGTCGCGCCAATGCCTGACCGCGACCGCGAGACGCGGCAACTGCTGCGGATGATCGACGCGCAACCAGATTGCACCGTCGCCGACGTGTGCGAAGCGCTGCTCGTCGTTGCGATCGAACAGAGCCGGCAGACCGTCGCCGGTGACGAGCACAAGTGGCATGCGGGTGCGCAGCCGCGGCGGAATCTCGGCAGTCGCGGCGCCGAGCGCGGTCAATACCTGCACGCTCCGCTCGCGCGCGCGTGCCAGCCAGAGCGTGCGCCATACGACCATCATGCCCACCAGCAAGCCGACGATCGCGGTCAGCGCCCATGTGACGCCGCGTCCGGCCGGCAACACGAACCAGATCACCGAGAGCGCCAGCACGGCCGCGAACACGAGCATCGCACGCAACGGGTAACCGAGTCCCTCGTATGCGCGGTCGGGCGTGTGGGTTGGCGTCGCGGCCAGGACGGGCAGATCGGACTTCACGGCTGGGCGGCCTTCGCGTGCACGAGTTGCGCGAGCTGGGCGTCGAGCGCGGTCGACCAGACCAGCCAGACGATGACTGCGGCCGCGCACGCGAGCCCCGCGACCGCCCACGGCGAGAGCCGATAGAACCAGTCGGACCAGCGGCGATTGGGGCGGTCGGCGATGAAAGTGTGGGTGGACGCCGGGCGAAGCTTTTCCAGCTGCCCATGCAACGCTGTAATCAGCGCAGTGCGTTTCGCTTCGCCGTCGCGCGCAAAGCGGCCGACGAAACCGAGGCTGAGAATCGCAGCGTAGCATTCGAGCAGGTCCACGTGCGGCGCCGCTTCGCGCATGCGGATCTCCAGCCGTTCGAACACGCGCTCGCCCGCGTCGTGCAGATTGAACAGCTCGACTTGCAGCGGCTTCAGTTCCCAACCCGCGCGGCTTTCGGCCGGCAGATGACGCAGCGCGATTTCATCGAGCAGCCCGCATTGCGCGATCAGCGCTTCGCGCCGCACGTCGTCGGGATAGCCGCGCCGCTCGAGTGCGCTCGAGAAGTTGGCGATCAGCTGTCCGCAGCGATTGCGGAAGTCGGTTGCGTGATCGGCATGGCCGCCGGGCGCGAGCGTCGTGACCAACAGAGCGGTGTCGCGCAGCAGATCGCGAATGCCTCCGCGCGACGCGCGGTTCGCGCTGGGGGCGCTGTCGAGCAACGCCGCTTCGTTGTGGCTTCGGGGCAGGGCGGTCATGAGCGCAGTACCGCGTAGAGTTCAAGAGACGCGTCGGGCACCGACGCCGGCAGATAGATCTGGCAAGCGCGCGCGGCAAGCATTTTCGCGTGCGCGACGCTGGTAGGGTCGAGCGCGAAGTACTGGTTGTCGAGCCGCACTGGAATCGCGGCCGGCACGCGCGGCACCGCCTTGAGCGGAATGCCGAGCAGCGCCGAATTGATGATGTGCTCGACATCGTCGGGCGCGCCAATCTTGCACAGGCGCGGGAACTGCTCGGCGAGCTCGAACGCCGGCATCGGCGCGTTGACCGACAGGTACCAGTCGGCCGCGCCGTCGACGATGCGCTCGTCGAGGAACCGGCCGGACCATGTGGTCGCGCTCTTACGCGTGAGACCGATCGACACGACGCGCGATGGAATGATGGCATCGAGCAATTCGCGGATCGTGGCTTCGAGGTTCGTGAACACCTCGTCGGCGCGCGTGTGGTCGTAAGGGGGAATGTCGGTCAGTTGCGCGCGCGTGGAGAACGTCATCAACGCGCTGACCAGTTGCACGAGCGTGGTGTACAACTGCTCGGGCGGGCGGCGCGGATGTGTCGCGTAGAGCCGCAATTGCGGCCACGCCGCGTGAATGCAGTGCAACAGCCAGAACAGTTGCACGTCGGCAACGCCATATTCGGCGACCTGTTCGAGCCGCTCGCTGCGACGCGCGCCAAGCGCGACGCTCTTTGCCTGCAGGATATCGGCGAGACGATTGACGCGTTCGAGATGCAGCGGATGACTGCCGAGCGTCAGACACGGCGGCACGAAGCGCTGATCGACCTGGAACTGGCCGCTCGTCGTGCGCGTGAGCCGCGCGATCGCACAGACCGTGTCGTCGGCATGCGATTCGAAATCGAATAGCAGGCGCAGCGCGTGGCGTTCGGACGCGATCTCGGTTTCACTGCCGCCGTTCAGATCCACGACCTTGACGAACTCGCGATACGCGCGACGCGGACGCGCGAGCGACGTTTCATCGAACCGGCAGTTGTTGCCGTTCGCATCGGGCAACGCGAGCGCCGCGAGCACGACGACGCTTTGCAGATCGGGCGGCACACCCTGCGTCAGATCGCGCGCGGGCGGCAGCGCATCGGTAAGCGTCGTGTCGATCGGGGTGCCGTCCGCAAAGCGCAGCTTGAGCCGGGTGAGCTTCAGGCGGCCCGTTGCCAATGCTTCTTCGTCGACCTCGACCCGTAGCGTGCCCCACGGCTCGGCAAGCGCCGAGGTCGCGAACTGTTGCAGCGCGAATCCGGCCCACCGTTCCTGCTGCTGGAAGTGCTGCTGCGTGAGGATGAGGCCCTCATGCCAGAGCGGTTTGTCGATTCGCATAGATGTTTTGGTCTATCGCTCGTTGTTGATTTAATCCGGATTTACCGGGACGTCGGATTTTATATGCCGTAATCGGCGATCGTATACGCTTATTTATATCGATATTTGAAAAATGACAAAAATTTAGAATTGGTGTTTTGAGCTGTGAGCGAAATTTATCTCGAGGGAGCTCTAGTTAATTCGAGATGATGTTAAATATATGTGCAACGAATTAACGAATTTTTCAGGATTGTTAAATCTTTGTAATTCATGAAATGTGGCTGTGGGTAAGGGATTGGAGGGGGCTGATGAATGTGAGCGTGGGCTGGAAGGAAATGCTGCAACAAGATTGGGGTGGAAATGAATTTTGGTGACAATTGTTGACATAATGCTGCTTGCGGAACTGACTAATATGCTTTGACGCGACATCGATAAACCTGTTTTAATACCGTCTGCATTAAAAAGATCGCACGAATCGAGACCGTGCCATGAGGTATTGTCGTCGTAATTTATTTGTGAGTTGCGCATATCCGTTTATGCGCGCTTGCGGGCATGTGCGCGACTGAAGTCACCGCATCGCAACGGGCGAGATCTGCGGGGTGTCTCGAATCTGATTACACGAGGAATACGAATGGACAGCTTTCAGCGCGAAATTCCGAAGAGTCGCGTCTCGATCACGTTGGACCTGCACACGGGCGGCGCCCAGAAGAAGGTCGAGCTGCCTCTGAAGCTGCTCGTCGCCGGCGATTTCAGCGCGGGCCGGGAGCAGGCGCCGCTGGCGGAGCGCAAGAAGGTCAACATCGACAAGAACAACTTCGACGCTGTGCTTGCGGACTACGCGCCGAATCTGAAGATCGCCGCCGAGAACACGCTCGCCGCCGACGGTTCCGAGCTGCCGGTCAAGCTCGCGTTCCGCTCGATAAAAGACTTCGAGCCCGAGCAGGTGGCACGCCAGATTCCCGAGCTGCAAGCGCTGCTGGCGATGCGCAATCTGCTGCGCGACCTGAAATCGAATCTGCTCGATAACGGCACGTTCCGCCGCGAGTTCGAAAAAGTCCTGAAGGACAAGCGCCTGTCGGACAAGCTGCGCGGAGAGCTCGCGCAGATCGCGACGGCCGCGACCCAGCCGGAAGGTCATGCCTGAGCGGGGACGGGCGAAGAAAGCCTTCGCCGCCTTCCGTCACTACATCGCTGCAAGAACGCAGACAGGAATACAAATGGAACAGAACGAATCCCGTCAGGGTGCGACCGAGACCGTTGTGCTCAATGCCGCGCAGGACGCATCCTTCTCCGGCGACAGCGTCTATGCGTCGCTGTGCAACAAGATCAACCTGAAGCCCGTTGCCGAGGCGCGTCCGCTCGAGGCGTTCCGCGATAACGACATGCTGTCCGAAGCGTCGGCCGACGAGCGCATCGCGCGCGGCATCGGCGCGTTTCTCGAACTGGTTGCGCAATCGAGCCAGCCGGTCGAGCGCCTCGACAAATCGCTGCTCGATTTTCATATCGGCCAGCTCGACCGCCAGATCGGCCGTCAGCTCGACGCGGTGTTGCATACGCCGGAGTTTCAGGCGCTCGAAGGCCGCTGGCGTGGTCTGAAGATGCTCGTGTCGCGCACTGATTTCCGCAAAAACGCGCGTATCGAAGTGCTCGATGTGTCGAAAGATGCGCTGCAGCGCGACTTTGAAGATACGCCTGAGCTGATCCAGAGCGGCCTCTATCGGCTCACGTACATCGAGGAATACGACACGCCGGGCGGCCAGCCCATCAGCGCGCTGATCAGCGACTTCGAGTTCGCGAATTCGCCGCAGGACGTGGCGCTGCTGCGCAATATCTCGAAGGTCGCGGCGGCGGCGCACATGCCGTTCATCGGCTCGGTCGGCGCGGCGTTCTTCGGCAAGAAGTCGATGGAAGAGGTTGCGGCGATCCAGGATATCGGCAACTACTTCGATCGCGCCGAGTACATCAAGTGGAAGAGCTTCCGCGATACGGACGACGCGCGCTACGTCGGTCTGACGATGCCACGCGTGCTAGGTCGTCTGCCGTACGGCAAGGACACGACGCCAGTGCGCGCGTTCAACTACGAGGAAGCGGTGAAGGGCCCGGACCACGACCGCTACCTGTGGGTCAACGCATCGTTCGCGTTTGCGGCGAACATGACGCGCAGCTTCGTGAACAACGGCTGGTGCGTGCAGATTCGCGGTCCGCAGGCGGGCGGCAAGGTCGAGGACCTGCCGGTTCACCTGTACGACCTCGGCACCGGCGTGCAGCCGAAGATCCCGACTGAAGTGCTGATTCCGGAAACGCGCGAGTTCGAGTTCGCGAATCTCGGCTTCATTCCGCTGTCGTTCTACAAGAACCACGACTTCGCGTGCTTTTTCTCGGCGAATTCGACGCAGAAGCCGGCGCTCTACGAGACCACGGAAGCCACGGCCAATAGCCGCATCAATGCGCGTCTGCCGTACATCTTCCTGCTGTCGCGTATCGCGCATTACCTGAAGCTGATCCAGCGCGAAAACATCGGGACGACGAAGGATCGACGTCTGCTGGAGATCGAGCTCAATAACTGGATCAAGGGTCTTGTGACCGAAATGAAGGATCCGGGCGATGAACTGCAGGCATCGCATCCGCTGCGTGAGGCGAAGGTTACTGTCGAGGATATCGACGATAACCCGGGGTTCTTCCGGATCAAGCTCTTCATCATTCCGCACTTCCAGGTCGAGGGGATGGATATCGGTTTGTCGTTGGTGTCGCAGATGCCGAAGGCGAAGAGCTGATCTGACGTTCGCTGTGCAGGCCGCCAGGGCACCCATGAATGCCCTGGCGGTGTTTTTGTGATCCCGTATCCGGGAGGAATTCGATGTCGATGGTAATGCCCCTGCAGGCTTATGAATTAAAGCTCGCGCCGCATCCGGCGCCATTCTCTGTCCTGAAATTCGCTGGTGTCGACCGCATCAGCCAGCTGTACAGGTATGAGATTGAATTCACAAGCCCGACGGCTGGAATTCCAATGGATCAGGTCCTCGGGCGTCCGGCCCGATTCATCACCTATCCGATCGACCCCGACATGGGCAATCTGCAGCGGATGTTCGGCGCGAACGCGGAGCAGTTCAGCAACAAGGCGCCGGCCCAGACGGTGCACGGCATTATCACGAAATTTGATGAGTTCGAGACCTCGGTCGACGAGACGCGCTATCGGGTGACCCTCGAACCGAAACTTGCCGATCTCGACCGGGGGGTAACGAGTCGTCTGTACCAGCGGCAGTCGGTTGAGGAGATCGTGACCGATACGCTGCGCCATGAAGGCTACCGGGCCGGCGTCGACTTCGTGTTCAGATTGCGGGGTGAATACAAACGGCACGAATACGTCACCCAGTATCACGAAACAACGTTTGCATTTATCCAGCGGATCTGCGCGGAAGAGGGCATATGGTTCCGCTGGGAGCAGAAGAAAGACTACGCAGCGCTCGTATTCGGCGACGATCTGGATGCGTATGCGCGCAAACCGCGCACGACGCGGTATCGTCGCGACTCTGGACTCGAAAGCGTCGGTGCCGACTCTATCAAGACGCTCAGGCGGCGCACCAGGCGGGTGCCGGAAGCGGTCAAGCTGCACGACTACAACCATCGTCAGGCCGATGTGTCGCTGCTGGTGGAGAACAACACGGCACCCAACGACAAGACAACCAACGCAGTCGACTATCACTGGGGCGAGCATTACGAGACGCCGGAAGAAGGCCAGCGTATCGCGGGTCTGCGGCATGAGGCGCATCTGGCGAGTCAGATCAGCTTCATTGGTACCGGCAATCCGTTCTGGCTGGAGGCCGGAGAGGTCATGCAGATCGATCCGGTGCAGGTTGATGCGAAGTACGGCATCTTCATCACGTCAGTGCGCTCGCATGGCGCGCGTAGCAAATCGTATCGGGTGACGTTCGAGGGTATTCCTTCGGACCGGGTCTGGCGCACGCCGATGGAGTCGATTCCGAAACCGGTGATAGAGGGCATCCTGCCGGCGCGTGTTACATCGCCCGGGAACTATAAATACTCGTATCTGACCGAGGAAGGCTGGTACGTCGTCAAGCTGCCTTTCGATCTGGACGAATGGAGTCCGGGTGGAACGAGCCGTCCCGTGCGCTTTGCCAAGCCGTACAGCGGGGACAACTATGGTCATCATTTTCCGTTGATCGATTCCGCGGAAGTGGCTCTGCTGTTTACTGCTGGCGACCCGAATAGGCCCATCATCATGGGCGCGATGCATGACAGTCTGCATCCGGATCTCGTCAATAACCTGATATGACTTTCCATGTCAATCGGAGTTTATGGTGTTGTTCAGTGTTCCCATAGGCGAATGAATGAATTCCCTGAGGGCGGCGTGGCAATAAATCTCGACGGTGGATCATCCTGATATGCGCGGGTTTGGTTACCGCATTACAGTGGACCGTCTCATGAGCCTGCCACATTCTTAAGCCGCAAGTCGGAGGATATCCGTTGCGGGGTTATGCCGTGGGTTACTCGAGTAGCCGGGCTACGCCGCCTTCAGGAAACTTGTGGATCTATGGGGTGTGCTCCGTGGTGCTTTGTAATCAGGTCGGAGCCCTGCCAGAAGGTAACGCGAGCGATATCGCCAGACGCCCGATGTCCCAGATAAAACCCGACAGTTCACGGGCGATGGCCACGACTGCGGTATTCGCATGCTTACCACGCGCGGCCAGCCTCCGGTATCGCCGACATAGTCGAACTTGCGCGTCCCACGCGCGATCGATGATGGCCTTGGGAATGCCTTCCTGTCGACGCTGAATGTCGGGACTTACACGTGCCGGGTGCCGGTAACTCCAGGCAGCCTCGACGAGTAATTTTCTTGCATAGCTATTGCCGGTCTTGGTGATGCTTCCCTGCCGGCGCTTGTCACCCGATGAATGCTCTGACGGGGTGACGCCGAGCCATGCCATCAACTGACGCGGATGGTCAAAGCGCGACAGATCTCCGAGTTCAGCGAGCATTCCAACGGCCGTGGTGAACTGCACACCGCGCATGGCCTGCAGGCCCAGGACGGCCGGATAGAACCGCCAGTTTGTCACTGCCTCACGCAAGGCTACTTCGACACGCTGGCATTGCGCGAGCCGATCTTCAATCGTGCGCCGGAGTTCCTCAAACGCGAATTGTTGCCATTCGCTGTCGAACGCATACTGGCTCACCCAGTGTCGATGAGCAGGTCCCCAGTCGGCGTGACCGCTATAGCGTACATCGTGTGCAAGCAGGAACGACTTGAGCCGCTGCCGCGCCTGCCTCAAATCGTCTTTGGCCGTCATCCATGCACGGGCGAGATCGCGAAATGCCTCGTCCTCGACGGTCGGCACGTGCACAGCTGACAGGTCGCCAGCCCGTAGGGACCGCACAAGCTTGACCGCATCGCGTCGATCCGTCTTGACGCGCTCGCCGGGCTTTCTGGGAATCAGCGACGGTGCGCACACCATGCAGTCGAATCCCTTCTGGACCAGTTGCCGGTAGAGGCCGTAGCCACATGGCCCTGCCTCGTAGACGACGCGTATGTGTCGGGCTTTCGATTGAAGACGCCTGCCCAGGCGATCGATATCGGTCTTCGTCGTACCGATCTTGCCGGGCAGTTCGACTTCGCCCGTGCCGAGCGCATAGGCGACCGTGATTGAGTCCTTGTGAACGTCAAGGCCGACGTACAGCGTGCTATCGTGTTCCATGCTGGCCTCCGTGGGGGAAATCGCCGGGTGTGGCGCCGTCCACACCGTGCGGCTCTGGCAGCAATGCTAACCCGCGTCTGATTCCTCACGGTGGGCCAGCCTCCTGCCTCACGGAAAGTCATTGTGTCTTAATAACACCCGCAATCTTATTCGCACTGCTGCGCAGAATGAATTGCGGATGGAGGACAAGGAAGGTGTTGAGCATATTCATCTGATGACGCCGTTTCAGACCAGTGAGCTCAATCTTGGGCATATGGTCGATGGGGACGGCAAGGAACGGGGGCGAGGGGCGGAGTTGCGCACAGATGAGCACGTGGCACTGCGCGGGGCGAAAGGTGTCCTGGTTTCCGCCGAGAGACAGGAGAAGGCTGCCGGAAAACAGTTGGATATGACCGCTGCGCAGTCCCAGTTGGAAGAATCTCTCGTCCAAATGAAAGCTTTGTCGAAAGCTGCTCAAGCTGCTCAGGCTATTGCCAGTGACATCCAGAATCAGCAACGCCTGCTGGAGGATAGGTTGTCTGGCCTTCAGAAGTCTGTATTGCTTGCGAGTGCGCCGGACGGAATGGCATTTACCAGCGGTTACCACCTGCAAATAAACGCGAGCGAATATTTGGCAGCTACAGCGGGTACAAGTATCGATTTCGGTGCAATGAAAGACGTACGGGTCGCCGCGGGAAACGCGTTGTCCCTATTTGCGCAAACGGGTGGAGTAAAACTTATCGCAGGTACTCAGGACTTGATCGCCCAGGCTCAGGATGGGCAACTCGCGCTTAGTTCCAGTAAGGATGTAACGATGAGTAGTATCAACGGCAAGACCACGATTGCATCGAAACAGGCACTGACGCTGACAAGCGGCGGAGCGTACATCAAGATCGACAACGGCAGTATTGAACTAGGTTGCCCAGGAGATATCACGCTTAAGTCCGGCAATTTTCACTGGGAGGGACCCGCAAATCTTCCTGAAGCGAGTTTTCCCTGGCCTGGACAGATTCCGGCGATGTTTAGCACACAGGTCCTCCTCGATAAACAACTTGAAGAGTGGATCGGGGAAGGTTCTCCGATTCCGTATCAATTTGTAGACTCGGATGGCGTTGCTATTGCAAAAGGGATGACTGACGACCACGGAGCAACCCAGCGCGTTTATCACAAAGAGGCAGGGTCGCTAACGGTCCTGCTTGGTCATAAGGGCTCCTGGTCCATGAGCGAAGTTGACGATGAAGGGTGCGGATGCGCTGATGATCACTCTCCTGAGACGACGATCGGCCTCGCGGATTTCACGTTGGATAACTCAGATATGCCGAGTAATCCGACAGACGTAGAGGAGGCCGGTGTGCCATTGCAGTCCAAGGTTTCCACGCCAGGCGGGACTAAAGAGGACCAAGGGGCAGATGAATATCGATTGTCCCTTCTCGAACATTTTGTGTACCGGGACCCGACGGTGGCACAGGCGATTCTGGACGGGGAGGAGTAACAGTGAAGGTTCTAATTCGATTTGCAATGCTAGTGGTCATCGCTATCTCTGCCGCCGATGCGCGCGCTGATGATTTCGTTAAGCCCACGGTAACAGCGGAAATCAGGCTTGTTGATGGTTTCAACGACGTAGCAACCATTGGGGGAACGCTAAGAATTGTCAAAGCTTTTGTTGGGACATTGACCGCTCACGGTTACGAGACATACACAAGCTATTTGTTACCTGAAAAATCTGGATCCGCGTGGCAGCACGTTCTGATTGACCTCCCTGACGAAGATTTTCCCGACTTCAGGACAGAGGAATCCGCCGACTCGACGGTGCAAGCCATTGCCGTCTATCGAGAGCGCAATGGTGCTGTATACGTAGTCCAGGCAGCCAAGTCTGGACTCAAAGCACCAGATTTGTACCTGAAGGCGGCTCACGTCACATTCAAGGTATTCCGGTTTAACGGGAATGCAGACGTAGCGCGGTTTAATCAGGTCGCGATGTTCCAGAGCGCAGCAGCATATGAGGATGCCAACGACGCCATAACAAAGGAATTCTTCAGGAAATAGGAAGAGACAGACATGTTTGTAAATGCAACATATGATCGCGAGAAGAAGACTGTCCACTATTTCGATGAAAACGGAAATGAAACGCTTTACATTGGAGGCTCATTCGCATGGCGTACGAACAACCCTGGTAATCTCACGAAGCCGACAACCTATGTGATGGATGGAGCAATTGGTTACGCTCAGAGAACGAGCACGTCTAAAGGGCGTTTCGTAATTTTCCCTGACCGGGCGACTGGTATGGCGGCGCATCAGAAGGTGTTGAAATCGGTGTACGGTGACAGCACGATCAAGGGGATGATTACAAAGTATGCTCCGCCGTCGGAAAACAATACGGATGGGTATATCGATACAGTTACGAAGGCGGCTGGCGTATCCTCAAGTGATGTTGTCGGTACTCTGTCGCCAGAGAAATTCGCTGGTGTTACATCGGCAATGGAAAAGCAGGAAGGTTGGGTTCCTGGGATAATTAGGCAACTCGGAAGGCCGCTGCGGGTCCAACTCTTTGACAAGGTAACTCAACCATTCGCTGATCAGAAGATTAATATCAAAAGCTCTGGCAAGAACTTCGAAACTAAATCGGACGCCAATGGGCAGTTGCCTTGGCTCTATAGTGGATTGCTTGGCGACGAAATCAACCTCTACTACGCAAGGGAAAATGATGATCATGAGAAAATTGGTACATTTTCTACCGCGACAAAGGCGCCAGCATATACATTTACTGCGCCATATTATCTGTTGACTGCTCAACCACGTGTTCATGAGGCAAATGAGAAATTTCGGCCTATTGTTCACATCGTTCGACCCGGAGAAACGCTCTCAAGCATAGCGTCGAAACATGGAACCACTGTCGCCGCGATTGTGCAGGAGAACTCGTTGTCAGACGCCAACCACATTTACGCGCGTCAACATGTTCGTATTCCACGCGGCGGGGACGGCGCTGGAGAAGCGACTCTGATTGGCGCACCGTCGTCAGAGAAATCAGAGGCAGGCGGGAAAAAACAGGCTGGCTCCGCGAAAGGCAGTCCGGGGAATGGCATCGCTCAAATGCATGCTGTCGGAAACGGTAAATCGTCGAATGGTTCGGAAATAAATCAACAGAAGCTGAATGTTACGAGTCAACGAAATCAGAATTTCCATCCGGAGACGATCATCAGTTCTAGACAGCTTGAGCTTAGCGGGAAAGGATGGTGTTCGAGGTTCCCCGGGCTAAAGTCACTTGACTCCTTGGATTCGTCCTTCAGATCAAAAGTGGACTCTTTTTTCTCGGCCTTAAAAGAAGCAGGTATCGCAGCCGGCGATATAAAGATAGGGGCTACCTATCGACCGCCGGAACGATCATATTTGATGTACAACGCATTTTACATTGCCAAAGGAAAGATCAGTCCAGATAAAGTAGAAAGATTTGGCGGAGTGAATATTGATTGGGTTCATCGCGGCGCTGATGGGAAGATGGATCTTGACGCCTCAAAGAAAGCGGCTATTGAGATGTGCGGTGGCTACCGACTAAATTTAAATAGTGAGAAGCAGGTGGTGGGGAAAGCGTGGTCGTCGCGTCATAATTTCGGCGCTGCTATAGACATGAATATTTACAATTTCATTGGCAAGACGGTGAAAGATGCTGACGGAAATGAGGTGTCTTTAAAGTTATTCTCGGATTTGGTGGAAATCGGGAGATCTTATGGGGTTAGGTATTTTCCCGTTGAAAATATGCATTGGTCGGACAGTGGTCATTAATTGGGTAAAAAAATGAGAAAAAGAATTTGGTTTTTCCTGATTGTCGCTCTTTTTTCCAACATTTGCCGAGCCACCGGAACACCAATATTTGGAGTGTGGGAGCAACTTGTGGTGGCGTCCACGAATTCCAAGGACAAGCCAATGCGAAGGGATTTTCTTTTCGTAGATAAGCCGGTTGTTCATCAGGAAATTTTTAGTGGAATCTCTAATGCATACAATGGACCAATTTGTTGCCTGAAAGTAGATAATGCAACCCCTATTTCTCTGGAAGACTTGATTTCTAAATACAGATGGGCACCCGACGATATTGAACATCTTAAAAGCATTAAAGGATGGCGCTACATCTACGAGGCGATTGTCGTGGACAAGGCCCAGCAGAACAACAACATGAGAGAGCTCGTGAGTATGACTGGGCACATGGGCGATCTATCTCCGTTCTCGTCGGGTCTGATTTCCGGCGATGAAGGGGACGTCAAGATGGCTCGCGGGAAGCTCACGATTAATGGCGCTGAGAGTTATTTTTCTTCGTCCTACGATGAGAATTTAAATGTCATGAAATATAATTTCGATTACAAGGGGAGGCGACTGAGTTTTTCCGAGAAGTCTTTTCCGGTCGAATAAATTAAATGAATGTTATAAAATTTTTTGTTATTTGTATTGTGTGTCTGGTTGTGAATATTGGATATGCGCAGCAAACCGAGATTAAATCGATAGGGTTAGTTAGCGATGAATATTTTTATGCCACAAGTCCATCTGTGAAGACTGGAGGTCAATTGAATATTGTTGATTTTCTCGGAAACGTACATTGTTGCGCAACAATATCGGGGTATGCAAAAATCAGTGATGATCCGAATTTTGTTGATGGAATTAATGATCAGACAGTCTACGCGTACGCCATAACCGTTTCTCCAGGTGTGGTGAAGGGCTTGGAAGGGGAAGGCATTCCAAAAAAAATTGCGGTTAAGAAAATTGGGCGAAGTATCAAGGCGACTGTAGATGGGGTGCAAGTTATTCTGTCCAGCTGCACATCTGCTGAGGGCGTTCACTATTTCACGCGCCGCAAGTCAGATGGGAAGGTGATAGTGGATATCTACAAATACCTTGGCGTCGATTTGGAGCCGAATTGTAAAGACAAATTTTTTTGAAGTCTCATGGGTGTGTGCAAATCAAGACTATCTAATTCAAAAGTGGATCGATTTGATCGCGTGAATATCGATTGGATGCGCCGATGCGCGAATCGAACGATGGATGCGGAATCCTCTAAGCCGGCACGAGTTGGATTTCAGAAGAGTCATTTCCGGTGGAATGATCTTGGTTGCCAGAAGATCGGGATTTGAATAATTTTTCAGAATGATTCCGTGAAATGAAAAATAAATTCGATTCCCGTTGTTAGATAATTGAACGCTGTTTTAGTCGTTCTGACGATACCGTTATGACAGGAATAATTCGAGAAGGCGATCGGACCAACTCCGGTGGTGAAGTGTTGCGTGGCTCTGCGAAGCGTTTCTTTATGGGGCGTGCGATCGCGAGAGTTGGGGATCCAGTCGCGTGCCCTCTCCATGGTGATAACCGTATATCCAGAGCGACTACGAAAGCATTCGATGGGGGACTTGAGGTCGCGAAGCATGGCGATCTATGTGAGTGTGGTTGCTACTTGATCACTTCACTACCAAATAGCGGACCCCGGTAAGATGGCTGTGGACTTCTCTCTGCTTCCGCCAGAGCAGGATATACCGAAGGATCCGCCGTCACGTCTTGTTTGGACAATTGTCTTTTTTTTATTGACGCTCGCGGGTGTCTTCGTCGTGTTGCTACTTTGGCCAAAGGATGAGCCTACACAAACATCCTGGTTCTGGGTTTGTATAGCGCTGTATCCGGCAGGCACCAGTGCGTTTGTAGTCTCGCGTCGCTATTCTGTATACGAAGGCCATAGGCTGGATGTCCACGCATGGAATGAGGAACGCAAGCGGTATATTGAAGATCTCTTTGATCGGGCAAGCATACCGTTCGCCGTGATTGGAGCCGCGTTCAGCTTTATCGATGACGAAAAACTCGACAATGTTAGCGCTATTGCGGAACGCACTCTGGTACTAAAGGCACAGCCAGCCATTGCTGAACAGGGCACGGTGTCGGCTCGATGGTTCGCGCCTGATGCGCTCGAACGAAAGGCATGGCTACGTGGACCAGATACTGTTCGTCAGGCGCAGGTACTTGTCTGGGTCTTTGATCGATTGCTGTACCGATCACGCAATGCGTTGGCAAAGCTTCCGGACAACCTACCTCTTGTTGTCAGGATCAAGGTGGTGGCGAACGCTTACGAGGGCGATTGGGGATCGCTGTGGAATGAGCGTTGGCGTCAACTGTCGTTGCCTCCGTCTACCGTTGTCATCGAACCGGAAGATATGGGCTTGATGGATGTCGACTCCTGGTTGGATAGCTCGGATTCCCGGCTCCAGACGCATGCAACGCTTGTGGTTGTTGTCCAACTAAACGAAATATTGGGTAAAAATCCCCCAGAAGGAAGTGCAGAGACTTGCGCAGCTGTCCTCCTTGTGCCCGAGCGCCTTCTTCAACATCACCGTTTGGAACCTATTGCTCGCATTCATAGACCGATGACAGGCTCCAAGGATAGTTTGACTCATGTGCTGCGCTATGCGTTGAGGTGGGGGAAGGCCGATCCGCTTTCGATTGGTCGCTCATGGCTAAATAACTTGAATGCTGCGAGTACATCCGTATTCCATGCGGCGCTGCGAGAAGTTGGCGTTACGAGCGCGCGAGACACCCCTCTTCCTGAACTGAACCTGGATCGGACCGTTGGCCATGCTGGCAGTGCTGCCGATTGGCTCGCGCTTGCTTGCGCTGCTGCCAGCTCTCAGCAACTAGGAAGCCCTCAACTGGTGGTCATGCAGCATGCCAGCGACATTGTGTCGACAGTCGTTGCCGCACCGTAACCACTGAAAGATCCATTCGATTCACATGAACCGGAAATTCAGACTCGATCTACTCGGGATCATACTTCTCGTCGTGCTACCTGGCCTGATTATCTGGATGAGGTCAGGTTGGATTGGCATCGCGCCCGCGAACCGCGGTCCAGCGATTGTCGTGCTGTGCGTCGTTTTCGTAGTCCTGTTGCTTGCGTTCAGTTTTAGCGACTCCTCGCGACCTGCTATGGCATGGCGTTCCGTTCGTCAGTGGGTACTCGAGCACGCCCATCCGGCGTCGCCGATATTGGGCTCGGGTGATTCCGATGAGGCTGCAGTCCGTGTTGCGGCTTTGAAGCAATTGCTCGTTGATCGCCACGGCTCGCGCTGGCGTTACCGCGACCGCTGGGTGGTCGTCGCCGGCGACGAACCGCTCGTCAAACGCCTGGCGCCGGGGCTTGCGGAAAATGGCTATGCCATCACCGGCGACGCCGTCCTGCTGTACGCAAGCCAGACTACCGACAAGCTCGATACCGACTGGCTCGACGAGATTCGCCGCTTGCGCAGTCGTCGTCCAGTCGACGCAATCGTGGCGGTAACACGCAACCGTAGCGCGGGCAGTACGCCATTCGACACCGACGCGCTCGCCGGGCGGCTTGCGCGACACGCCCGTGCCTTGCGGTGGGCCGCACCCGTCTATCTGCTCAACGTGACCGAATTCGGCCCCGAAGACGAGAGTCCGGATGAGGCGATCGGCTTCACCTGGTCAAACTCCCGCGTGAATGCCGACGAAATAGCCGTGACGCTGCAAAACCTCGTCCATAACCTCGCGGACGCAGGTGTCATGCGCCTTACCGAGGACAAGTCTGAACGCTATCCTGCCGAGCTGTCGACGCACATCGAGGCGTTGGGTTGCGAGTTGTCGGGACTCGTGTCGCAGACTGCGCGCTCGCGCCACTGGCGTCACGCAGTGCACGGCCTTCTGTTCACACCACTGTTCAAGGTGCGGGAACTGACGCCACCCGCAGCTACGGAAACGAAGACTGGCGTTGCAGAGGACGATCCTGTTGCGCAGCAACAGCGGACGATCTGGCGGACCGTAGCGGAGCATAGCCGCAAGATCCATGGCCACCGTGTTGGTCTCTCGTTCTCGACGACTGCCGCGTGGACCGCAACGGCCGTGATCGGTTTTTGCATCGTCGGCACGATGGTATCGGGTTTCACAAACCGCGCGACGATCAGCGCCGCCGGGGACACACTCGCCATGCTGTCGGGCACCCAGAATCCGACGAAGGCGATGCAGACTCTGGACAGCCTCGACAAACAGATCGACACACTTGAGACACGCCAACACAACGGCGCACCATGGACTACCCGCTTCGCCCTGAACCGCGACAGCGCACTACTCGACACGCTATGGCCCGGCTACGAGGGCGCCGCAAACCGAATCCTCATCGGCCCGATCCGTCAGAAGCTCGAGGATCGCCTGCATCAGCTCGCCTCGATGTCCGACAACGAGATCGCGAGCGGCGGCAGCACGCAGACACAGGCCGCCTACGACACGCTCAAGGCTTACCTGATGCTTGCGAAGCCGGAACGGGCCGTCGCCGCTTTCCTGACCCCTCAACTGTCCGCGACGAACGCGCCGGCTCGCCCCGTCGACTCACCGCTTTCTGCCGGTACGTGGGAAGACCTGCGGCAGCACGCCATCACGTTTTTCGCGAATCACCTCGGACGCCGGGCATCGACGAGCAGCTCTTCATTGGCGATCGTCCCGGATAGCGGCCTGATCGCAGCCACCCGTCAGACCGTCATCAGCGTGCGCGGTATCCAGAACTCGACTGATGCGGTCTACCAGCAGATCCTTGAGGACGCGAAGCCGAAATATCCGCCCCTTTCTCTGGCCACCCTGCTAGGCGACACCACGGGTCGCGGCCTCTTCAACACGACACAGACGATCCCGGGCGTCTTCACTCGGGAGGCGTGGGACCAACGCATTTCGAAAGCGATCGACGATGCAAGCGAGCAGGGCAATGTCGCCGGCGACTGGGTGCTTTCAGACTCCAAAACAGTGAACCAGGCTCCTTCGACGCTGAAAGCGGAATTGCGGCAGCGCTACTTCGACGATTACGCACGGGCATGGGAACAGTTCCTCAACAGCCTGCGCTGGCAGTCCGCCCCGTCCCTGTCCGCGACGGCGGACCAGCTCGTTCTGCTCGGCGACCCGCAACGCTCGCCGCTGGTCGCGCTCATGAATGCGATCGTGTATCAGGCGGGTACCGGGGCAAGCGCCCAGTCGCTCACCGACAACCTGGTCAGCAAGGCGCAACAGCTCGTCGGCGCAGACGAAAAAAATCCATCGAAGCAGACACAGCTCCAGCCTGCCCCCCTCGCGACCGCATTCGGTCCCATTCTGCGACTGGCTGGTAGCGATCTCGGCTCGGCCGTACCGACACAGGGCGGCAAGCCCGCCGCGCAGTTGGCAGCGACCGGCGACCTGAGTCTCGCACGGTACCTCGAACGGGTAACGGCGATGCGGTTGAAGGTCGAGCAGATGGTGAACAGCCCAGATACGGATGCCATGTCGCGCATTGCGGCGCAGTCGGTGCTGCAGGGCAGGACGTCGGACATCGCAGATAGCCGCGATTACGCGAGCCGTGTCGCCGCAAGTCTTGGGGAACAATGGGCGGGATTCGGCGGGTTGCTGCAGGCGCCGCTGAACCAGACGTGGCAGGCCGTAGTGCAGCCCGCGGCGTCGAGCCTGAACGACATCTGGCGCAATTCGATCCTCGCCGACTGGAATCAGGCCTTCGGCGGCCGCTACCCATTTGCTGATTCGGACAACGACGCCTCATTGCCCGAAATGGCGCGCTTCATGCGCCTGGACAACGGCGTGATCGCGCAGTTCGTGACTACGCAGCTAGCTGGTGTCGTCGAGCGTCAGGGAGATCACTGGGTGGCTGCGCAAGGCGCGGATCGCGGAACACTGATGCTGGACCCGGGCTTTCTCGAAGGCCTGAACCGGCTGATGCGTGTCTCAACGGTGCTGTTCCCGTCGGGCGACGCGCATATCCGGTTCGATCTGCGAGGTGTGGCGACCCCGGGCGTCACCAGCACGAAGTTCGTGCTCTCGGGACGCAACCTCGACTACTTCAATCAGAAAGAAGAGTGGGTGCCATTTGAATGGCCGGGGCAATCGCTGGAGAACCTGTCGCATATCGAGTGGCAGACAGAACAGGGCGGACTGCGTTCCGCACTCGACGTGCAGGGGCGCTTCGGCCTGATCCGGCTGCTCGAGCGCGCGACGTCGTCCCAGCAGGACAACGCGCGCTATCTGCTGACGTGGTCTCCCGATACGAGTCAGGGCATTCCGCTCAAGGCCCAGTTGCGCAGTGATGTGGGCGCCGGTCCGCTCGACGTGCTGAAACTGCGGCACTTTGCGCTGCCCACGCGCATCTTTGTGACGGGTGCTCCAAAATCGGCGCCTAAGCTTTCGGACGGTGGTCCACCACCATTGCCTCCCGCCGCGCTCGCGGCGGCCAAACATGCGGCCATGCCATTGCCGCACGGTTCTGCGCCGGAGGTCGAATAAATGCTGTCGAGTTTGCTGAAGACGCTATTCCCGTCGCGCGACGACGAGCAGCAGGTGCGCGCGCGTCTCGATGCCTGGAGCGCGTGGCTGCAACCGTTGCCGGGCGAGCATGGCTGCGGGCGCGATCCGGGCTATGAAGATCTGTTCTTCGCGCTGCGCGAGGAAACGCAAAAGCTCTCCGGTATCGACGACGGCCTGATCGTCCGTTCGTGCGAGCAGTTGCTGAAAGAGACCGGCAAGGACCTGCGCCTCGCCGGCTACTACGCGTTCGCGCGTCTGCGTGTGGACGGACCGGCTGGATTCGCGGACGGACTCGAACTCGCGGCGTCGCTCGTCGAACGCTTCGGCGAAAACGTGCTGCCTGCGCGCGCCGAGGCGAAGAAGGGCGCGCTCGATATGCTCGCCACCGGACGCATCATCGACCTGCTCGACAGCCGCGGCGAGTTGGCGCCGGCCGACCTCGAACGCGCGATCGCCGCACTCGATCTGCTCGTCACGCGCACCGCCGCGTGGCCCGACGCGGCGCGGCCGAATCTCGGCGCACTCGTCGCGCGCTTCGAACAACACGACGTATCGGCGCGCGGTAATGAGCTCGATTCGGCAACGTCACCCGCGTCGATGGGTACGGCTCTTTCAGCCAATTCGAGCTTGTCAATCGCATCGACCCGCGATCTGCTCGATCAGGCCCGCGCCATGGCACTCTGGCTACGCGACCAGGAAAACGGCTATCTACCATCCGTGCGGCTCGTGCGCACGGTTCGCTGGGACACGGTGCACGAAGTGCCGCCCGCGGATGCGGCCTCGCGCACGCGTCTGACGCCCCCGCGCGGCGAGTTGCGCCAGCAGATGAAGCGGCTCGTGCTGCAAAAGCAGTGGCATGAACTGCTCGAACGCGTCGAGGGCGCGTTCATGGAGGGCGTCAATCACCTGTGGTTCGACTTGCAATATTTCCAGCACGTCGCGCTCGATCACGTCGGCGCTCCCTATAGCGCATGGCGCGAACAGTTGCGCGCGGACTTCGCGCTGTTTCTCGAACGTTTGCCCGGCATCGAGCGTCTGGCGTTCGACGACGGCACACCGTTCGCCGACGACGCGTCGCTCGAATGGATCGCGCGCCACGCGGTCGTGCGCAATCTCGAAGCGGGTGAGAGCGTCGCACCGCTGCCGGTGTCGGCCGGCAACGACGACGAAGCGACCGGCGACTGGCCCGAGATCGAAGCGCAGGCGCGCGATCTCGCGGGGCAGGACGGCATCGAGGCCGCGTTCGGCTGGCTCGAAGCGTTGCCCGGCATTCGTACCGATCGTCATCGCTACCTGCAACGTCTGGTGATGGCGCGCCTCGCCGACCATGCGGGGCGCGCGGACACGGCGCTTGCGTTGCTCGCCGAACTCGACACGAGCGCACGCTCGTTGCCGCTCACACGCTGGGAGCCGGCGCTCGTCTTCGAGGTCAAGCAGCAGTTGCTGCGCGCGCTGAAAGCATTGAGCAACCGCAAGGATGCCGACAAACCTGCGCTCGCACGGCGCATCGGTGAACTGCAAGCCGAACTGACCGTGCTGGACCCGGCGCGGGCGTTGATCTTCTGATAACAATACCGAAGCATGGACCACGACGACCCCATCCTGCGCTACTACGAAGCCGAAATGCGCTACCTCCGCGAGGCCGGCAAGGAGTTCGCAAAAGCGCATCCCGACCGCGCGCGCATGCTGAACCTCGACCGGGTCGGCGACCGCGATCCCTATGTCGAACGCTTGCACGAAGGCTTCGCGTTTCTAACCGGACGTCTTCAGCAGAAGCTCGACGACGAATTACCTGAACTGACCGAAGGCCTCGTGAGCCTGCTGTGGCCGCACTATCTGCGGATGATTCCGTCGCTGTCGATCGTCGAACTGCTTCCGCTCGCGGAAAAACTGCAGCGAACCGAGATCGTGCCGGCCGGCGTACCGGTGCGCTCGGCGCCGATCGCGGTGCCGAACGCGGCAGGCGTAGAGGGCGCGACGCCGAAGACCGTGCAATGTCTGTACCGGACCACGCAGCCGGTCACGCTGCAACCGTTGTCGATCACGCACGCGGGCCCGACCGTGCGCCACGACGGCCGCTCGATCATCCGGCTCGGCTTCGAGCTCGATCGATCCGCGCGTCGCAAGGAAATCGATCTGTCGCGCCTGCGGCTGCATCTGAGCGCCGATCTGCCGACCGCGTTCGCGATGCATCTTGCGCTCACGCGCGAGGTCGATGCGATCCACTGGCGCATTCCTGAAGTGCGCGACGGCGAAGCGCAGCCGCTCTCCGACTTGACGATCGAGCCCGCGGGCTTCTCGGCCGACGAACGTCTGTGGCCGAAGGCCGACGCGGCGTTTTCGGGCTATCAATTGCTGCTCGAATACTTCACGTTCCGCGAGAAGTTCCTGTTCGTCGATCTGTGCGGACTCGACGTGACGAAGCTGCCCGAGAAGTCAACGCGCTTCGAGCTGGAGGTCGTACTGAAGCACTCCTACCCGTCGGATCAGCGTTTCAGCGCGGAAAACCTGCGGCTTTTCTGCACGCCGGTCATCAATCTGTTCGAACTCGATGCCGAACCGATCGAGATCGATCATCACGAAGCCGAGTACCGCGTGTTGCCCGCCGGCCATCAGGGCGAGCACGTCGCGACCTACTCGGTCGATGCGATCGAGGCTTTCGATCACGACACCGCGGAGCGCTACGAGTACGTGCCGTTCGCGACGTTCCGGCATCGCGGCGGCATGCTGCGGCACGAAGCGCCCGAGCGCTACTTCCATGCGCGGGTGCGGCCGGGAGTCGCCAGTCTGCACGAGACATGGGTCGTGCTCGGCGGTCACGCGTGGGAAACGATGCACACGCTGCCCGAGGAAAGCCTGTCGCTGCGCGTCACCGGCACCAACGGCATGCTGCCGCGCAAGGGCCTGCGTGAAGCGAGCATCACCGAACTCGCGACTAGCACGCCGAACATCGTCGGCGTGAAGAATCTGGTCGCACCCACATTGCCGCTTTATCCGCCGACCGGCGATCGCTTTCAGTGGCGGGTGCTGTCGCATCTCGCGCCGAACTTCCTGTCGATGATGAGCGCGGAAGTGTTGCGCGGCGCGCTCGCGCTATACGACTGGACCAATGACGAGCTGAACCGCAGGCGCCTCGCGGGCATTCTGTGGGTGTCGCAGGAATTGCTGGAGGAGGTGTCGGGCGGTTCGGTCGAGCGTGGCGTGCATATCGAGGTGACGCTCGATTCACACGCGTTCGCGGGCGAGGGCGACGTGATGCTGTTCGGCGAATTGCTGCAACGCTTTTTCGCGCTGTACGCGGAGATCAATCTGTTCACGAAGCTGTCGATCGTGAGCCTGCCGTCGCAGACTCGTACGGTCTGGCCGCGCAGCAAGGCGCAACGGGCACCACTATGAGTGCTTACGCAAACGCTCTCGAAGCGGACAAAGAACCGCCGGATCTCGAACCGCTGGTCGCGGCACTGCTCGCGCGCGCACCGCGGATGAACTTCATGCAGTTGTGCCGCCTGCTCGAAGTGCAGGCGCCGCAGCATCCTGGCTTCGGCACGTGCGATACCCCTGAGCACGAACGGGTACGTTTCCGGCCCCGCGCGCGCACCGGCTTTCCGGCGGGCGAGATTGCCGCAGTCGAATTCGCCGACGATTCGGGTTCCATCGGATCTGTTGCCACACCGACGGTGCGCACGACGTTCATGGGTCTCTACGGCGTCGACGCAGCAATGCCGTCGCACATGATCGACGAGATCGTGTTGCGCGAGGAAGGGCATGAAGTGGTCGAAGCCTTTCTCGATCAGTTCAATCATCGTTTCGTCGCGCTGTTGTATCGCGCGTGGAAGAAGTACCGCTACCCTGAGAGCTTTCGCGCGGGCGGCACCGATGCGCATTCGCGCAACCTGCTGTGTCTCGCCGGTTTCGGCTGGGGCGACAAGCCGCTACGCGCTGGCCTGCCCGATTCGCGCATGCTCGCGCTGCTCGGTCTGCTGATCCAGCGCACGCGCACACCGGAAGGACTGGGGGGCGTGATCGCGCTCGCGGTGCCGGGCGTCGATGTACGTGTCGATGAGTTCTTTCCTGTGCTCGCGCGCGCCGGCAAGCCTCGGCCGCTCGCCTCGTCGGCCGCTCGTGCCGGTGCGGCGAACGACGGTGCGCGTCGCGGCCTCGGCGGCGGCTATGTGCTGGGCCAGCGGCTTGCGTATCGCAGTCGCGCGGTGCGCGTGACGTTGCGGCCGGCCGATGCCGCTCAGGCGCACGATCTCTTGCCGGGTGCCTGGCTGCATCGCGAGTTGATGGCGTTCGTGCAGTTGTATGTGGGGCTGAAGGCCGACGTGCATCTGCGTATGGAAATGTCGTCGCGCCTCGCGCCATCGCCCGCAATCAACTCGGCTCGCGCTGTCGATGGCGGACCGGCAGGACCGGCGCCGCGGCTCGGCTGGACGACCGTGCTGCCCGCCGTGAACGAACGCCTGATCGACGTCGCGCTCGGGGTGTATCAGGCGTTTCCGAAACCCGCGGCCAATCCGTACCTGACTCGATCCGCGTGATGAACGACGCGCCCAAAGGACTATTCATGAAGCTTCGCTTTATCGTTTCCACTTTTGCGTCCGCTGCGCTGCTGTCGGCGTGCGGCGCCTGGCAATCCGTGTCGGACGCGTCGTCGAGCGCATACCGCGCGGTGTTCTTCAAGCAGATCAAGATGCTCGACGTTGACCTGTCCGCGCGCGACGCGCTGAATCCCGACGACGCCGGCCGCGCGACATCGGTTGCGGTGCGCGTGTATCAGTTGAAGGACCGCAAGATGTTCGACGGCGCATCGTACGAGGATCTGCTGAAAAGCGACCGCACGCTGCTCGCGCAGGACTTGCAGGCGAGCATGGCATCGGTGCTGAATCCTGGGGCATCGGCGAGCCTGTCGCAACCAATGCAAGCCGATACGAAGTATGTCGCGGTCGTCGCGTTCTATCGCAATCCCGGTAACGGAGATGGCTGGAAGTATGTGATCGAGAAGAAGAAGCTCGATGCGGACGAGCCGTTGAAGATCTCGTTGATGGATCAGTTTCTGGTGACGGCGGGGAGTGTGGTCCACGATTGAGCGGCCCGCCATCTCAATCGGCGCTCAAGGGGTTTTGATTCGGACCGTCCATTACTCCTTTTGCGTGCGCAGCAATAGCGCAAAGCGCTGCATATGCATAACCACGCGGCGGGCATAGCCCCTTCCTCCACCGCTGTACCGCCACAGTGCGGCGTTGACGTCGCCCCCGGAGGCGTCGAGGCAGGCGCGCAATATCGACGAGCCGATGCGGACATTGACGACGGGATCGTCGAGTTCCTTCACGCTGGCGAACGCCTGCGGATGGGCCGCGGGCAGTATCTGCATCAGCCCACGGGCACCGACCGGGCTCACCGCATGCGAGTCGAAGCCGGATTCGACAGCCATCACCGACAGCAGCAGAACAGGAGGCATCGAATAGCGATTCGCTTCGGTCAGGACGGCTTGTGCAATCTTCAACGAATCCGCAGCCGACAGGCGGGATTGCGCGCGCAGCGCGGCGGCAATGTCGTCGGGCGTCGACAACGGAGGGGCCTCGGTCGCCTCAGCGGCGCCTGATGTTTGCGCATTGGCGTAGTGCAAGAGGCTGCAGAGTGCGAGGGCCACCATCATCAAGGCAAGCCGCAGTAGCGTGTATCTGCGGCGCGCATTGGCAGCCGCATGTTTTGGTCCGTGCATAGGGTCAGGGGTGAGCCCAGATGCATGCACTGTAAAGACGATCTCGTTGAAGTCTTCAAAAAAGATCAGTAGTACGCGTAAAAAGGGTGTAAATACCTGCAAGTCTGGAGCCACCAACCATCCGTCGCCGGCTTCGCGCGGGTCGTCGCCCATGACCTCTACGGCGCATCGTCCACGCACAGCACAGGATCGCTGACCAGACAATCCGCATCGGATGCGGCAGGGCCGCCGCCACGCGTCTTCAGCGACGTCTGCTGCGCGGTGATCGGCAAACCTTTGGGCAACAACACCCACATGCGCAGCCGTTCTTTGGTGTGGCTTGCCTGCGACTGCGCGGATTGACCGAAGCCATAGAAGTAGTCGGCTCTAACGGCGCCCTGAATTGCACCACCCGAATCCTGTGCGAGCATCAGTCGATTGATCGCGCCCGGCGCCTGAGGATCGTCGCGCGTGGACACGAACACCGGCGCGCCGAGAGGTGTGGTGCGCGGATCGACGGCCACCGAGCGACCCGCCGACAGCGGCACGCCCAACGCACCGAGCGGACCATTCGGCGAATCGGGAATGACGCGAAAGAACACATAGCTCGGATCGGAAACCGCGAACACGGGATGAGGCCGCGCCGCGTTCGACGCATGTTCGTTGCTTCCGGCTCCGGTCGCATTACCTGTGCCGTGCCCACCGGCGGTGGCCGTTACCGCCGGCGTGATCGCGCCCGCGGTCGTCGGTGTGGTCGTCGCCAGGGTGAAGCCACGTAGCAGGGGCGAGGAGGGTGCATCGTCGTCACCATCCGCGGATGCTGCGTTGCCTGCGTTGCCTGCGTTGCTCGAGACGGGTGTGCCGTCGTCGCTGACGTCGACCTCCATCTCCATGCCGCGCACGACGAGCTTATGCGCACCGGCTGCGGCATTGCCGCTGTGCGCAAGCGGCGGCAAGAAGGGCCGGCCGTTCTGTTCAGCGTAGGCAAAGCGGCGAATCGACCCGTCGCTCATGCGCACCTTGCCCGCGCCTTGCAACTGCATCGAGTACAGCATCACGGGGTCGTCGACATACGCGAGGATCGGCGCCTTCAGCGCGCCGCGCTCGATCTCGGCGCGGGTGTAGTACGGCACGATGCGCGCGCCATCGAGCCGCAGGCGGATCTTCTTGTCGCGAATATCCGGCACGCTGTCGCGCAGGTCCAGCGCGTAGACGCCCTTGAGGTCGCCACTCGTCACCTCGCCGAGCGGGATCACGTTGCGTCCGTCGATGCGCGCCGCGCTCACGCCGCCGCGCGCGAGGTCCGGCAGGCGTCGCGAGTCGAGGTACAGCATATCGGCCGGCGTGCCATAGACCGGGTATAGGTAGGCGCCGCCGTACTGCTGACTGCCGTTGAGCAGCGGCTCGTAGTAGCCGGTCATCGTGCCGTCGACCGAGCGGTCGGGATTGCGGATCTGATACGCGTTGAAATACGTTTCGAAGAAACGCCGGATCGCCGCGACGTTGCCGACGTCCACGGCTCGCGCGGCATTGCACGGTTCCGACCAGCCGCTGCGCGCGCCGAGCACGGTGCAACTGCGGCGAAACGCTTCCCATGACGCGGTGACGTCGTCCGTGTCCCAGCCGGGCAGGTCGGCAAAAGCGGTCGGCTCGTAGTAAGCGTGGCGGGTGGCGAAGCCGCTACTCGGCGCGGGCTTGGTGCTTAGGCTATTGGAGCCGCCGGGCGTGCCCGATGCCGGCGCTTGTGTCGTTGCGGGAGCCGGCGTCGGAGCAGGCGTCGTCGGCGGCGCGAACGTCTGCGCGGGCGGCTCGCGTGCGGGCAGTGCTGGCCCAGTGGGCGGCGCGGGTGGCGCGGGTGGCAGTACGGGTGCCGTCGTCACCGCCTGCTCGACTGGCGATGCGCTGGCGTGGCTCGCGTCCCCCAGGACCACGCTGGTCGCAGGCGTGTTGCTCGCGCAAGCTGCGAGCGTGGCTGTCATCGCAAGCAGCAAAAGCGGAAAAAGCGGAAAAAGCTGAGCCCTTTGCATGCGGCCTCCTTGCGGACCATCGCGGAGCGTCGCGGACTTCGCGGGCGCTAGCCTGGCGGCTTGACGGCGTCGATGGTGAACGTGGCGGCGCCGAAGTCGTCGGCGCAATCCGCGTTGCCTGCCGGGCAGCGCGGCTTGCCCGCGAACGGCGAATAGCGCGGCCCGCGACGCGTGGCCGCTTGCTGCTGGGCATCGGCGGGGAATGACTGGAACGGCGCCACCGGCTTCAGTCCGCCGTCGGAAAAATCGCGCGGCGTCGTCGACACCAGTGTCAGAAAGTGGTTGGGGCCAGGCGGGTTGCCCGCCATCATCGGCCAGCTGGCGCGCGGCAGCGACAGCGTCTGACCGGCGGCGATCCGGTTGTTGCGATCCAGTCCGTTCGGAAACAGCATCAGGTACTGACCGTCCGGATCGACCATGAACACATACACGTAGCCGGCGCGGTTGCTGTCGAGCTTGAACTGCAGATGATCCTTGCCGATCGTCGCCGACGTGCTGCGCGGTGTCGCGGTAACCTGAATCGACGGATCGGCCAGCGTGACGATTCGCTCGAGTTCGCTGGCGGGTGTGTAGGCGGCGAGGCTGTCGGTCTGTGCGGGCGGGGTGGCTGGCGCGGTAATCGTGGCAGGCGCGGCAGGAGCAACTGGGGTAACTGGGGTAACAGCTGCGACGGTTGCCGGGCTTTGAGCCGCGTTACCAGCTGCCGGCGCAGCCGTGTCGGCCGGCTTCGGTGACGCCTGGCTACGCGCGTCCGTGCTTGCCGTGACCGCGGTGCTCGCGGCCGGTGGCGTGCGCATCGCAAACCACGTACCGACCGCCGCCAGCGCGACGACGCAAGCGGCACCTGCGGCGATCAAGCCGGTCCGTTTCCGTTGACCGCCCGTTCCCACGGCAGCGGCCGCCGGCTCTGACTCATTGCGCTTCGTCGCGACGTTCGCCGCTGTCGCCGTCGTCGTGGTCGCCATTCGCGGCGCAGTGGTACCCACGGTCTCAACGGAGGCGCGGGGCATGGGTTCGTTAGACTCTCCCGCGTCATCAGGCGACTCGATGGCAATGCCCAGTTCGCTCGCCAGCGCCTGAACGCTTTGCGGGCGCTGTTCGGGGCGCACCGCAAGCGCGTGGTCGATCGCGCGCAGGAACCGCTCGCTATAGCGGCCGGCCGCCGCCGTGGTGAGCGGCACATACGTGTCGCTCATCAGTCTGCCGACCGACGGCGGCGGTGTCTTGCCCTGAATCGCGAAATAGACGACCGCGGCAAGCGCATACACATCGGTCCACGGCCCCTGTTTCAAGGCCGCCACTTCGGCATATTGCTCGACCGGCGCATAGCCGGGCTTCAGAATTACCGTCAAAGCCTGGGTCATGTCGCCGATCACGCGCCGTGCCGCGCCGAAGTCCAGCAGCACGGGGCGGCCGCTGCCCTTGAGCAGCATGATGTTGTCCGGCGCGATGTCGCGGTGATAGCACTGTGCCGCATGCAGCACCGCCAGCGCTTCGAGCAGCGGCGCGAGCAGCGCGCGCAGCCAGGCTTCATCGGGAGGCGCGCTCATGCGGCGCAAATCGTCGCGCAGCGTCGCGCCCTCGTAATACGGCATCACCATATACGCGGTGCCGTTGGCTTCCCAGAACCGGTACACCTTGACGAGCGAATGATGATCGAAGCGGGCCAGCAGCCGCGCCTCGTTGATGAAGCTTTTTAGGCCGGCGCGAAAGGTGTCTTCGTGACGTTCCGAGCGGACCGACACTTCGGCCGCGCCGACGCGCGTGGCGAGCGCAGCGGGAATGTATTCCTTCAGCGCGACGTGACGGCCTAGCTGGGTGTCGTAGGCGAGATAGACGATACCGAAGCCGCCTTCGCCGATCAGATTGACGATCTCGAACTCGCCGAGCCGTGTGCCGGCGGGCAGCGCATGTTGCGCGTTCGAACCCCGCGCGGCGGGGCGGGTGACGACTGTACGATCGGCGTCCGCCGCTTCGGCGGGGTTCTGCTGGCCGTCCGGTCCGGACGCCCGTTGCGCGATCACGGTTTTGTCGTCGGGGCTGCTCATCGGCTTTGGCTCCCTGGAGGGTACGACGGCAGAGCCCGGCACACGCGAGCGCCACCCTCACGCGCAGGCGCGTCCATCCTAAAGACGATCAAGCGGGCCATTTTTTGAAAAACAGGCGGGCGCGCGCGCCTGAGCGGTGCGCCGCGTGTGGCCGCGGGTTTCAAAATCGGCAGGCCGGATTCGTCTTTACGGTGTTAGTCAACCGCTGCGTGCAGCTTGCGGGTTGCACGAGCATTCCATCCCAGCCGCTTCCTTTTGCCTTCTTGCAGGAAGTTAAAGTGAACGAGCGCCAAGGCTTATCGAACGGGATGGCAAGCAGCGTCGTGCAACGCGAATCGCGGGGCAAGCCCGTCGCGTGGGCACACCGGATCGATGCCGCGCGGATCACGGCCGCGCTCGTCATGGGCTCGATGCTGCTCGGCGCGGCGGGTCATACGCTGGCCGCCGGCGCGTCCGCCGCCGCGGCGCGGCCCGCGAGCGCCGTGGCCCTTGCGCCCGAGTCGTTCGGCTTCCGGCAGGCCGAAGAACGCGAACGCGACGCCGAAACGATCAACACGCTGACCTCCGAAGGACGTCTGCTGCTGTCGCGCGACCGCGTCAAACTGCCCGCCTACGACTATTGCAGCATGTCCGTCGCGGCCGCCGAGCGGGGCGACTTCCGCGACAGCGTCGATGCCGCGGCCCGCGCGCTGGTGGTGGCCGGGCAGACCAACAATGCGGATCTGGCGGCCCTGTCCAAACGCGACCTCGCGATCGCCTACAGCTATGCCGGCGACCTCGACAACGCCGAACGCTATGCCCGCGACGCCCTCGCTTCGACGCCCAAGGCGCCCGAGCAGGTCTTCGCTCCGGCCAACAAGGTGCTCGGCGATGTCGCGCTGCGCCGGAACAAGCCGCAGCAGGCGCTGGCCGCCTATGAAGACGCGCTCACGACCGCCTCGCCGCGTTACAAACCGCTGGTGCTGATGTCGATCGTCAACGCGCAGCTCGCCGAGGGCGACATGGTTGGCGCGCGCCAAACCTTCGATGCGATCGGCGCACCGGCCACCGCGGAGCTCGCGCCGGCCTACCAGCGCATCCAGGGCAATCTGCTGCTGGCCGAAGGCAAGCCGGCGGATGCGAAACACGCGTTCGAAAAGCTGGTGAGCCAAAGCGGCAATTCCAGCGATGCCAACTACGACCGCCTGTGGGCTCACGAAGGAATCGGCCGTGCCGACCTCGCGCTCGGCGACAAGCCGGGTGCGCGCGAAGCCTACCTGGAGGCCGTCGACGATTCCGAGAAGATCCGCGCGCGGTTTCGCAGCGACGAGTTCAAGACAGCGCTGTTCGGCGACACGCAAACGGTCTTCGAACAGGCGATTGCGCTGACGGTCGAAACCGGCGACTACGCGATTGCGTGGGATCTATCCGAACGCAGCCGCGCGCGTGCGCTGCTCGACGTCGTGCGTAATCGCGTCGATGCCGGAGTCGACGACCGTCAATTGAACGGGCAGGTGCCGAGCCTCGCGGCGACGCGCAACGCGCTCGAGCCCAACGAGGCGATCGTCGAGTTTCACAGTCTCGACAAGGAACTGATCGTCTGGGTGGTGCGTAGCGATGGCCTGACCGGCCACACCTTGCCGATCGCACGCGCGGACATGGATGCCGCCGTCACCGACCTGCGCAATGCGATCGTGCGCCGGCGACCGGCCGCGCTGACCTACGGCGACAAGCTCGACGCGCTGCTGATTGCGCCGCTCGGCTTGCGCCCGAACGAGCGGCTGATCATCGTGCCGCACGGCGCGCTGCACTATCTGCCGTTTCAGGCACTGCACAATGCCGACGGCTTTCTGATCGAACGCCACGCGATTGCGCTCGAACCGTCGGCGAGCGTCGCGGTGCAGCTCGCGCAACGCCAGCAGAAGATCGCCAGCGATCTGGTCGCGTTCGGCAATCCGACCATCACGCCCGCGTACGCGCTGCCGGGCGCCGAGGCGGAAGTGCAGGGCATCGCACCGCTGTTCGCGCGCAACGAGGTGTTTCTGCATGGCGATGCCACGCGCGTCAGCTTTCGCGACAACGCGCCCGCCGGACGCGTGTTGCACGTGGCGACGCACGCGCAGGCCGACACGATAGATCCGTTGCACTCGAGCATCCTGCTCGCGCCCGCGACCCAGCCCGCCGACGGCCCGGACTCGCTGCTGGCGAAAGACATCTACAACCTGAAGCTCAACAACGTTTCGCTGGTCACGCTGTCGGCCTGCGAGACCGGACTGGGCCGGATCGCGCGCGGCGACGAGATTCTCGGCTTCACGCGGGCGTTCTTCTATGCCGGCGCCACCAGCCTGATCGTGTCGATGTGGCCGGTCGCGGACGAATCGAGCGCGCTGACGATGCGGACCTTCTACGGGCAACTCTCGCAAGGCCAGGACGCGATCGACGCGATGCGCACCGCGCAACTGGCGGTTCTGCACACGCCGCGCTTCGCGCATCCGTTCTTCTGGGCGCCGTTCGATCTGATGGGTGGCTGGCGTTTGACCATCGCGCGTCAGCCACAGCAATGAACCGACAGACCATAGACCGATGAACAGACTCCGACTGATCGCCGCGGCGGTGTCCTGCAGTAGTGCGCTCGCGTGGGGCCAGACGCTGCCGAACGCGGGCAGCATCCTGAACCAGACGGCGCCGCGCGACACCCGGCCGGCGCCGCCGGGCGGCAATCAGTCGTTGCCCGCCGTGCCGCCGCCGGCGGCGCCCGTGACGGCGCCCGGCCCGACCTTCCTGCTGAAGAGCATCACGCTCAAGGGCAACGACACGATCGACAGCGGCGCGCTGCTCGCGCCCGTGCAGGACAAGCTCGGCAAGGACACCAGTTTCGAGGGCCTCGAAGCGATCGCCGCGCGTATCACCCAGGTCTATCGCGAGCGCGGCTATCTGCTGGCCCAGGTGGTGATCCCGCCGCAGGACGTCACCTCCGGCAACGTCGAAATGAGCGTGCTCGAAGGGCGCGTCGGCCATGTGCGGCTCGACATCGCGGCCGGCACGCCGATCCGCGAAGACCTGTTGCGCGAGCGGGTCGCGCAGATTCCATTGGGCAAGCCGCTGCAGCAACACGAACTCGAGCGGACCATGCTGCTGCTGTCCGATCTGCCGGGTATTCAGGTCTCCTCGGCAATCGAAGCGGGCGAGGAGCCGGGCACGGTCGATCTGACCGTCAGCGTCGCGCCGGCCAAACGCTGGACCTTTGCGCTCGATGTCGACAACTTCGGCGCGGAGTCCGCCGGCACATGGCGGCTCGGTGCGCTCGCGCGCCTGAACTCGCCGTTCATGATCGGCGACAACCTGGACCTGCGCCTGCTTGCCAGCGAACGTGGCGACACCCTGTACGGGCGGTTCGGCTACGAAGCGCCGATCAATGCGCAAGGCACGCGCGTCGGTGTCGCGGTGTCGCGGCTCAACTATGTGCTCGGCCAGGAATTCGCGTCGCTCGACGCGCAGGGCGAGGCGACCGTGGTGGACTTCACGCTCACGCATCCGCTGATCCGCACCCGCAATCAGAGCCTGTTGGGGCGAGTCAATCTGGAGTATCGCGACCTGATCGACAACGTCGGGGTCGTCGATGAACACAATCCCAGATCGCTGCTGGAGGGCAGCATCGGCGTAAGCTACGAAAGCCGCGACGCGCTGTTCGGCGGCGGCTTCAACAGCGCGGATGTCGAACTGTTGATCGGCACGCTGCATTTCCGCAACCCGCAGGCCGCGGAACTCGACGCGTCGCCGCTCGGGCGCGACACGCAGGGCACCGAAGTGCGGGCCACCTTCTTCGCCAACCGCCTGAACGCGATCACCGAGCGGCTCAGCGTATTCGCCGGCGTGTCCGGCCAGTGGGCCGGAACCACGCTCGACAGCTCGTCGCGCTTCCTGCTCGGCGGCCCGCACGCGGTGCGCGCATATTCGCCGTCCGAGGCACTGGTCGACGAGGGTTTCGTCGCCAGCCTCGAAGGACGCTTCGCCATCGATGCGCGGGCCACCGTGTTCACCTTCTTCGACTTCGGTACCGGTTGGTACAACGCCACGCCGCGGCCGAACCAGGGGCCGAACATGATCACGCGCAGCGGCGTGGGTCTCGGCGCGTTCTGGGCCGCGCCGGGCGGCATTTCGTTACAGGGCACGGTCGCATGGCGCACGACCGGGCCCGATACGACCGGCAACGACAAGCTGCCGCGCTTTTATGTGCAGCTGACCAAGACGTTCTAGCAGGCAGCCGAACGCGGCGACACGCAACGAAACGCAACGCAACGACAAGCAGCAGCAATCTGTGCCGAGGTGTGCGATGAACAAGCCATGCAATGTGCGACCGGGCCATGCGAGCACGATCGCCGGCGCGGTCGCCGCGTTGTTCGCGGCATCGTATATGCCGATCGTGCTCGCGAATCCGAGCGGGGCCCAGGTGGTGGCCGGCACGGTCAGCATCAATTCGCCGGGCGCGGGGCAGATGCACATCACGCAGGGCTCGCCCAACGCGATCGTCAACTGGAACACGTTTTCGATCGGCAGCGGCGAAGCGGTCAGGATCTCGCAGCCGTCGGCTTCCTCCGCGCTGCTCAACCGCGTGATGGGCAACGATCCCAGCGTGATCGCCGGACGCCTGCAAGCCAACGGCAAGGTGTTTCTCGTCAATCCGGCGGGGGTGATCTTCGCGCCGGGATCGTCGGTGAACGTGGGCTCGATGATCGCCTCGACACTCAATATTTCCAATGCCGATTTCCTCGCCGGCAACTTCCATTTCGTCGGCGCATCCCCTGCGGCGGTGAGCAATGCCGGGTCGCTGACGGCCGCGGCGGGCGGCACGATTGCGTTGCTCGGCGGCACGGTCAGCAATAGCGGCACGGTCAACGCGAAACTGGGCACCGTCGCGCTGGGCGCGGGCAACGACATCACCGTCGACTTCGCCGGCGACGGTTTGACCACGCTGAAGATCAATCAGGGTGCGGCGCACGCGCTGATCGGCAATACCGGCACGCTGGCCGCCGACGGCGGCACCGTGGTGATGAGCGCACAGACGGCCGACGCGCTGGCCGGCACGGTCATCAACCAGCAAGGCATCGTGCGCGCACAAAGCCTGAGCGAGCACGACGGCCACATTCTGCTCGACGGTGGCACGAGCGGCGTCACGCAGGCGGGCGGTACGCTCGACGCCAGCGGCGGCGCGGGGCAGACCGGCGGCAGGATCGACGTGACCGGCTACGACGTGGCACTGCTCCCCGGAGCGTACGTCGATGCGAGCGGCGCCGCGGGCGGCGGCACCGTGCACTTCGGCGGCGGCTCGGCGGGCGCGGACCCGTCCGTTCGCAACGCCAATGCGATCTGGATGTCGCCGGGCGCCAGCCTCCATGCGGATGCGCTCGTCGACGGCAACGGCGGCAACGTCGTGGCTTACAGCGAAACGGCCAGCCGCATTTACGGCACCTTGTCCGCTAAGGGCGGGTCGCAAGGCGGCAACGGCGGCTTGATCGAAACGTCCGGCCACACGCTTGATACGACCGGCATGAGCATCGACGCGTCGGCGCCGAAGGGTCAGGGCGGCCGGTGGCTGCTCGATCCGTTCGAGGTCGACATCGTGACGCAGATACCGGGTGTAACAGCGGAGTCGGTCTCCTCGCAAGCCGCATCCGCTACCAGCACGATCACGTTCGGGCCGATTATTGGCAGCACGTTCATCCTGAACACGGCGCTCACCGGTCCGCTGAGCCAGGGCACGTCGGTGACGGTGCTGACAGGGACCGATCCTGAACTGGGCGCGGGCAGCATCGTCGTCGACGCGCCGCTCATCCTGACGACCGGCACGTTGCCCGCCACGCTCAAGCTGAGCGCGTCGGGATCGGTGCTGGTCAACAACACCATCTCGTCGAGCGCGGGGCCGCTCAGCCTCGTCTTCGATGCGAACGTGGGCAATACGAGTCCGCTCAGTCTGGTCTCCTTTCAGGGCGTCACGGTGAAGACCAACGGCGGCAGCGTGACGCTGGGCAGCGGCGGCCCGAGCCCGGTGCTGATCCAGAACTCGAGCATCGATACGGCGGGCGGCGATCTGACTGTCACCGGCACGTTCCCGCTCAATGGCGTCGCGATCGGCTATCTGGTCACGTCGTCGTCGGGCATCTTCATCGACGCGTCGAGGGTATCCACCGAAGCCGGCCGGTTCTCGCTGACCGGTACCGCACTGGGCGCGAGCGCCAACGGCGTGACGATCGAAGGCGTCAGCGCGCTGTCGACGACGAGCGGCGCTCTCGGCATCACCGGCACGGCTACCGCCGGCGGCGGTGGCAACGACGGCGTGCTCGCGCAAGGTGACAACACGATTCAAACCGGCAGCGGCGCGCTCACCATCAGCGGCGCCGGTAGTTCGAATATCGAGCTTCAGGGCATCGGCGTGTTCCTGTCCACCAGTTCCGCCAGCACGACGAGCGGAGCATTGAGCGTGAACGGCAGTTCCTCCGGCAACAGCGCGATGGGCGTGTTCCTGACCGGCGGCGCCACGGTGGGCGAGAGTTCCACGCCGCAGCCCGGGCTCAGCAGTTCGGGCGGCGCGATCGCGGTCAACGGTAGCGTGGCGCAAGCCGCGCAAGCCGCGCAAGGGGGCTTCGGTGTCGAGATTCAGAACACCACGATCTCCAACACCACCGGCGCGATCGGCGTGACGGGCAATGTCACCGACACAGGCACCGGCGGCAACTTCGCGGATGGCGTGTTCTTCTATGGCACCACGTTGAGGACCGGCAGCGGCGACATCTCCGCCGCCGGCAGCGTGTCGTCGAACCTGAACGTCAGTATCGGCCTCGACATGCACGGCTCGTCGGTCCAGTCGACGAGCGGCAACATCAAGTTCACCGGTCAGACCGTGGGCGCCGCGGTCGGCGGCGACTCGGTGATCGGGCTGATGTTCGAGAACACGCTATGCGTGGACTGCATCCAGACCGCGCCCGTATCGCTGACGACCGGATCGGGCACGGTGAGCCTGTTCGGCAGCGGCACCGGTCCGTTCGTGCAGGGTGTGCTGATCACCGACGGCACGACGATCACGTCGACCAACGGCGGGGCGATCGATATTCGCGGCGCGGTGAGCGGCCCGGCCGGCAGCAGTCCGAACCTGCAGAACGACTATGGCGTGCTGATCGCCAATGGCACGATCAGCGCAACCGGGACGCGTACCACCACCATCGGCATCGCCGGTTCGACCACGACGTCCGATCCGGGCGTCGCAATCGGCCTTGCGGTGCCCGAGACCGAGCAAAGCGAGTTCGGGCTGACGACCACCGGCGGCACCGGCGGCACCGGCGGCACCGGCTTCACGGGTGCGGTCGGCAATGCCCCGACCGAAAACGTGACGATCTCGACCACGAGTCCCGGTTCGCTCGTGTTGCGCGCATTCAACGACGGCGCGGCGAGCAGCCTCGCCATCACGCTGGCGACGCTGACGTCGCCGGGCGGCGTGCTGGCGATCATGCCGGGGTCGGTGGACCCGTCGAGCTTTGCGATCACCGCGCAGAACGCGACGCCGATCACGCTGCTCGGCACGGGCGGCGGCCTCAGCATCGACGCCCCGACGTTCTCGACCTTCGCGTCGATCCCCAACATCGTGCTCGGCTCCAGCACGCAGACCGGGCTCATCACGGTGAACGGCCAGTGCGTATCGGCCGGCTCGACTTGCACGCCGTCGCGTCCGGACTTCGCGAACAATCTGACGCTGTCCAACCCGGGTGCGGGCAGTCAAGGGATCGTGCTGACCTTCGGCATCTCGACCCCGGATAAGACCTTAATGCTGCTGTCGGCCGGTCCCGTCACGGACCCCGGCGGCATCCAGAGTGCCGGGCTGATCCTCGCCGGCCCGGGTACCTTCACGCTGACCGATCCGCAAAACGACGTCGGTGTGCTGGCGATGGCCAATGCGGGCAACGTCGACTTCTCGAACTCGCATGGCTTCGTGATCGGACCGCTGACGAGCCGTACGTTCGACTCCGCCGCGAGCCAGATGAGCCCGATGAGCGTGACGAACTCCACGCTGACCGGCAACCTCGTCGCGACCGCCGCGACCGGCAATATCGGGCTGGGCGCAAGCACGCCGTCCGCGACGGCTCCGAATACGAATCTGAGCGCGGGCGGCTCGATCGACCTGGTCATGGAGAACGGCGTGTTCGTCGATGCGGGCGCCGGCACGCTCAGCGCCGGCAACGCATGGCGAATCTGGGCCAGCACGTGGAACGGCGAGACCCGCGGCAACGTGCAGCCGAACACCGCGCAGCCCAATTTCTACGGCTGCCTGTTCGGCTCGGGCTGTAGCTGGGGCGGCACGGTGCCCAGCACTGGCAATCATTACGTCTACGCCGCGCGGCCGACGGTCACGGTGACCGCGGACGGCGCGACGCGCTTCGTCGGCACGCAAAACCCGGCGTTCACCTACACGACGAGCGGCCTGATCAACGGCGATACGGCCGCGGGCACCTTGAGCGGCTCGGAGACGACGACGGCCACTCTGACCTCACCGGTGGGCAGCTATCCGATCGATCCCAACTTCACTTCCAACGTCGGCTATATCGTCAACGAAGTGCCCGGCACGCTGACGGTGACGCCGTTTCCGCCCTCAATCCCGATTCCGCCGGGGAACTCCGCGATCCCCAATCCGGTCGCGCAAAGCGGTCTGCAGACGTTTTTCGGCAGCGAGGAGCAGACGTTCGTCTACGAAAACAATCTGCAGGGCACCAACATTTGCATCGGCTCGAATCAGCCGCTCTTCACCACCACGCCGCCGGGCGAGAATCAGGACATCCTCGCGGTCGAATGGAAGCGGGTGCGTTCGCAGCCGAACCTGAACAGCTGCATGCTGATCAACGCCGAGCACGGCTGCGGCGACTTCTAGCGCGGGCGAGGGGAAGCGGGCGGTGCGGGCGGAACGGACGAAGGGGCGCCTTCCGGCGAATGCAGCGCGCGCAGTTGCGCGATCGCGGCCTCGGCGTCCGCGACGAACCGCTGCGAGAGCCGCCATGCTTCGACGACGTCCTGATGGACAGGCTGCTCCATGCCGAGGTGAATCCGGAAGAAGCGTTCAGCGTGAATGGCCGGGTGGTAATGCTGGCGCACGCGCTTCGCGTCGATCAGTCGCCGGTTGCCGAACAGTCGGCTCAATGCCCATGAAAACGCGCCGTCTTCTCCGCCGACGCGACGAAACAACGCGTCGAGCGGAAACCCGCCGAGCGCGCGGTACACCGCCCGCCGGATCACCAGACTGCTCGGCACGGTGTTGCTCAGGATTGCCGCATATTTTTCGAAATCGGGATGCTCGACGATCGCGCGCGGAAAGCCCGCATAGTCGACGTCGAGCCGCACCGATGCCTCCCCCGGACAGCGCTGCAGATAGCCGCTCGCGGCGGCCAGCGCGCCGGGCAGATATTCGTCGTCGGCGTCGATGAAGGCGAGCAGTTCCTGGGTGGCGTGCATCGCGGCCCAGTTGCGCGCGGCGGCGACGCCGCCGTTCACGTGCATGCGCAGCACTTCCACGCGCGCATCGAGGCGCCCGTAATGTTGCGCGACGTCGATCGAAGCATCGGTCGAGCCATCGTCGACGACGATGATTTGCGCCGCCTCCGGCTGGATCAGACAGCTTTCCAGTGCGCGGCCAAGCGTGGCCGCCATCTGCAGACAGGGAACGATGATCGAGATCGGCATGATGCAAGCCCCGTTGTGATGCTGATCGGCGGCGTTACGCCTGTGCCGGGCCCGGCATCAATAGTGTCGCCTCCGCGTCATCATTGATCCATACCGCGAGCGCCGTGAAGTTGTCGTGATTCGTGCTGGCGCTCGCGCGCACCAGTTGCGCGAGCGCGTCGAGCCAGGCGCCCGGCGTTGCGGCGTGGGCCAGCGCGTCGGCGATGCCGGCGTCGTCGGCGTACTCCCACAAGCCGTCCGTGCAGATCAGGAAAGCGTCGCCGTCATGTAGCGCGAAGGTGCCGTCGAGACCCGCAATCGGCAATGGGTCACGGGTGCCCAACGCCGCATATAGCACGTTGCGGCGCGGGTGATGGCGCATCTCCTCCTCGGCGAGCAGGTGCGCGTCGACCATCTGCTGAACCATGCTGTGGTCCCGCGTGCGAGCGCTGATCTCACCGTGGCGGAAACAGTAGAGGCGGGTGTCGCCGCAATGGGCCCATGCGGCCGTCGCGCATTCGCGATCGATGGCCAGCACCACGGCGGTCGAGCGCATGTCTTTTTCATTGCCCGTGCCGCGCAACTGTTCTTCGACGATGTTCTCGTTGGCATGCGTGAGCGCGCTGATCAGGCGTTCGCCAGTGGGCGGCAATTCGGCCACGGTCAGGTAGCGCAAATCCGCCAGCACCGAATCGACGACGACGCGCGACGCGGTGTCGCCGCCGCCGTGTCCGCCGGCGCCGTCGGCGACGACGCAATAGTAGAGACGTTCGCTCGACCAGTCGCCGAACGAATCTTCGTTGCGCGGGCGGCCGCCCTGGTCGGTCAGACTTGCGGTGTCAAGTTGCACCGTTGACCTCTCAAATGCTCGTGTCCGTCGACCTCATTCCTGTGCGTGCGATTGCGCCGACAGAATGCCCAGAACCAGCAGGATGACGATGCGATTGCCCGGCGCGATGTCGATGCCGAGGCTCTGCTCGATCCATTTGCCGATTTCCGTGCGGGCGAAGTCGGCGGGTATCGAGCCTTTTTTCAGTGTGACGCCGAGCTTGCGCGCCCGGTAGTGATACGACGCGATGCCGTAACGCGCGGCCACCTGCGACAGACCGCCTTTCTCGTTCGACAGCCAGCCGAGACTGCCGGCCAGCAGCATCCGGTTCGCGTCGTCGAGCGAAGCGATGAAAAGCGCCGCGGATTCGCGCACTTCGGCTTCGTGCAGGCCGTATTGCAGCAGGACCGAGCCGATCGGATCGGGGTGAAAGGCGGTTTGCCGGTCGATCTCGAGCATCACGTCGTCTTCCTCCAGCGACACGTTGCGCTGGTGGCTCGCGCTGCGCAGACAGTCGATCAGATAGCGGCGGAAGTAGGCGCACACGGCATGACTGGTGGAGGGCGCGCTGTGCAGCGGGAAGGTGGGCAAGGCCGTCGGCGCGGTATCGAGGCGGAACACCTTGAAATAGAGGAACTGCGCGATAAGCTCCTCCTTGTCCTCTCCCAGCGCCTGCAACTCCGACGGATGGTAGCCGGTCAGCGCGCGGCGCACGATCGTGTAGATCGATGCCATTTCGTCGTGGCTCAGGCAGGTGCGGCGTTGCCACAGGTCGGGCAGTGCGCTTTCTGCAGCGTGGTCGGCTATTGCTGCGCTTTGGATATCTGCCACTTTTCACCCCGAGGTGGTGAGCCCCGCTTCTTAGGGGCGGAGCCCGGCTGCTGACACTACCCATTTCGCCATTTCGCCGCGTCCGTGGTGCACCGGTTTGCTGTCCCCAATGAATGCGGCACTCGCTTTGCCGCCGTATTGGGTAGATGCGTGTGCCAAAACGCATGCAATACCGGAGATTCCGCCGTGCAACCGGCGCAATGATTGGAAAACAGAGTTAGTCTATTGGCCCGTTTTATTTATTACAAGGTAAAACTTAATATGTTATTCACCGCTTTGGCGGGGTGCTCTATCGCTATCAGGACTAACCCCTAAACGCAATGTAAACGCTTACCGACAACCCGGAAAGTGCAAATTTTTTAAAAAAATCGCGCACCTGGTTCGTTTACTTAGATGTCGGGCAATCCCACCAATCGACCGCCCTGACGGGGTGCCTGGTGAGGTCGTAAGACGACCGCGGGACTTCGGGACTGTTAATGGTGCCTGATCGAAAAGGTTAAACCGTTTTAAATGTTTATTGAGTTGAATGGTATTACATATACTGTTTCGCTTAATTAAACGGAATCCGCTTTTATTGCTATCCGGCTTTGATTTTCCGGGCTGCGTGCTATTCTCATATCGGATTGCCGCCGAGAAAGGGCCACGCTCGCTAAAAACACCGCAATAGCTGGCACGGGCAATCTAATTGGAGTTAACACGTATTTCCGGGAACGCTGATTCCCGGCGGGCAAGGGCAACCCGTGCCGGTCACTTACGGTGCGTCGAGACTACTCATCCGAGACCGATACCAGACATGGCCACGCTTCTCGCGGGCGAAATGCTTGCCGACATATCAGCTGCCAGTCCGTGCGGGGACGACCTCGAGTACGACCCTGACTTCCTTGCGCTCGAGCAGGTCGTCAACGGCAAGCCGGAGGTGCAGTTCGGCGAGACCATGGTCGCCGCCACGCCGCCCGACTGGAAAGTGGCCGAAGCGCTATCGCTCGATTTGCTAACGAAAGGCCGCGACTTGCGTGTCGCGGTGCACCTGGCGCGCGCGCTGCTCAATCGCCGCCGTTTCGCCGGCTTCGCCGAGGGCCTCGCGCTCGTCGAAGGGCTGCTGGAGCAGCGCTGGGACCACGTCTATCCGCAACTCGATGCCGACGACGACAACGATCCGACCGCCCGCGTCAACGCGCTAGCCGCGCTCGTCGAAACGTCCGGCATGCTGGTGGACGTGCGCGACGCGCCGCTCGCGTCGTCGCGCGCGCACGGTGTCGTCAGTTTGCGCGACATCGAATATGCGACCGGAGAAGTGCCGCTCGCGAAGGGCATCGAGGCGCCGTCGCTGAGTTCGATCGACGCGGTGATCGCCGACGCTCACGAAGACGCCAGCGACGCGCACACGGCCCTGCTCGCGGCGTCGCATAGCGCAATGCGCATCGAGACGGTATTGACCGAGCGCGTCGGCGCGGCGCGTTCGATCGACCTGTCGCCGCTCACGAAGCTGCTGCGGCGCGCCGCCGACTTTCTCGGCGAGCGCCTCAACGACGCGGCCGGGTCCCCGGAGGCCTCATCGGACGGCGAGGCCGGCACAGGCGAACGCGTGGGCGCGGCGCCGGCGGCCGTGCCTGTGTCCGGCGACATCACGGACCGTCAGGATGTGATCCGCATGATCGACAAGATCTGCGCGTACTACGAACGTCACGAACCCTCCAGCCCGGTGCCGCTGCTGTTGCAGCGCGCCCGCCGGCTGGTCGACAAGAATTTCATGGAAATTCTGCAGGACCTCGCGCCCGAAGGCATGAGCCAGGCCCGGCAGGTCGGCGGTATCGAAAACGAGTAAGCAGTCAGGCGGGGATGGGCTTTTTCGCTTCTAGCAACGCCAGTCATGCGCCATGCTGCTCGCGGCCGTGCGGCGTCAACCAGGGGAATGGTCGTGGCCAAGGAAAGCAGCCAGAAATTCATCGCGCGCAATCGAGCGCCGCGGGTTCAGATCGAGTACGACGTCGAAGTCTACGGGTCGGAGAAAAAGGTCAATCTGCCCTTCGTCATGGGCGTGCTGGCCGATCTCTCCGGTCAACCGGCGGACCCGCTCGCGCCGGTGGCGGATCGTAAGTTTCTCGAGATCGACGTCGACAACTTCGACGAGCGTCTGAAGTCGATGAAACCGCGCGTCGCCGTGCAGGTGCCGAACGTGTTGACCGGTCAGGGCAACCTCGCGGTCGACATGACCTTCGAGAGCATGGACGATTTTTCGCCCGCGGCGGTCGCGCGCAAGGTGGACGCGTTGGCGAAGCTGCTCGAGGCGCGCGGCCAGTTGCAGAACCTGCTGACCTATATGGACGGCAAGACCGGCGCCGAGGAGCTGATCGCGAAACTGCTGAACGATCCTGCGTTGCTGCAGTCGTTGGCGTCCGCACCGAAGCCGCAGGAATGAGCGTGATCTACAGGGGAGTCTGACCATGGCTGAACCCAGCACCGAAGGGCAAGCGCAACCCGGCGAGGCGTCGCTTGAAACGAGCGATTTCGCGAATCTGCTGCAAAAGGAATTCAAGCCGAAGAGCGAGAAGGCGAAGGAAGCCGTCGAGACGGCGGTGCGCACGCTCGCCGAACAGGCGCTGCGCGATACCAATGTGATTTCGGGCGACGTGCTCGCGACGATCGAATCGCTGATCGCGCAGATCGACGAGAAGCTGACCGCCCAGGTCAATCAGATCATCCACTCGGAAGAGTTCCAGAAGGTCGAGAGCGCGTGGCGCGGCTTGCACTATCTGGTCAACAACACCGAGACGGACGAAACGTTGAAGATTCGCGTGATGAACGTATCGAAGGGCGATCTGTACAAGACGCTCAAGAAGTACAAGGGCACCGCGTGGGATCAAAGCCCGTTCTTCAAGAAGCTCTACGAAGAGGAATACGGCCAGTTCGGCGGCGAGCCGTATGGTTGCCTCGTGGCCGATTATTTCTTCGACAACAGCGGGCCCGACGTCGATCTGCTCACGCAGATCGCCAAGATCTCGGCCGCCGCGCATGCGCCGTTCATCGCGGGCGCCGATCCCTCGGTGATGTTGATGGATTCATGGCAGGAGCTGGCCAATCCGCGCGACCTGACGAAAATCTTTCAGACTCCTGAGCATGCCGCGTGGCGCTCGCTGCGCGAATCGGAGGATGCGCGCTACGTGGGGCTCGCGATGCCGCGCTTTCTCGCGCGCGCGCCGTATGGCGCCAAGACCAATCCGGTCGAGGAATTCGATTTCGAGGAAGACACCGCCGGCGCGGACAGCAGCAAATACGCATGGGCGAATGCGGCTTATGCGATGGCGACCAATATCAACCGCTCGTTCAAGATGTACGGCTGGTGTTCGCGGATTCGCGGCATCGAGTCGGGCGGGGCCGTCGAGAATCTGCCGGTGCACGCCTTCCCCACCGACGACGGCGGCATCGACATGAAGTGCCCGACCGAAATCGCCATCAGCGATCGCCGCGAAGCCGAACTCGCGAAGAACGGCTTCATGCCGCTCGTGCACAAGAAGAACTCCGATTTCGCCGCCTTCATCGGCGCGCAGTCGCTGCACAAGCCGGCCGAGTTCGAGGACCCCGATGCCACCGCGAACGCGAACCTGGCCGCGCGGCTGCCTTACCTGTTCGCGTGCAGCCGCTTCGCTCACTACCTGAAATGCATCGTGCGCGACAAGGTCGGCAGCTTCAAGGAGAAGGACGACATGCAGCGCTGGCTGCAGAACTGGATCCTCCAGTACGTCGACGGCGATCCGGCGCACTCGACGGAAGAGTCCAAGGCGCGACGCCCGCTGGCGGCCGCGGAGGTGGTCGTCGAGGAAGTCGAAGGCAATCCCGGTTATTACACGTCGAAGTTTTTCCTGCGTCCGCACTACCAGTTGGAAGGCCTGACCGTATCGCTACGGTTGGTATCGAAGCTTCCGTCCGCCAAGGCGGCATGACGGAAATCCCCATGCAGTGACGAATTGTTCTGAGCGGAGAAGAAGATGGCCATCGACATGTTCATGAAGCTGGGCGACATCAAGGGCGAGTCGCAGGACAAGACCCACAAGGAAGAGATCGAAGTGCTCGCGTGGAGCTGGGGCCTGAGCCAGAGCGGCACGATGCATATGGGCACGGGCGGCGGCGCCGGCAAGGTGTCGGTGCAGGACCTGTCATTTACCAAATACAGCGACAAGGCGAGTCCGCCAATCATGGCGGCCTGCACCAAAGGCACGCACATCGACACGGTGTTGCTGACTGTCCGCAAGGCAGGCGGCGACAATCCGCTCGAGTACTACAAGATCACGTTGAACGGCGTGCTGATCAGCTCCTATTCGACGGGCGGCTCGGGCGGCGAGGAGCGCTTCACCGAGAACGTCACGCTGAACTTCGAAAAATTCCATGTCGAGTACCAGCCGCAAAACGCCAAGGGCGCGAAGGAGGGCGGCGTGGTCGAAGTGAAATGGAACATCCCCGCCAACGCGGAGAGCTGATCGGCTGATCGCAAAGGGCGACTGCACCGCGGCGGCCTGGCCGGCGCGGTGCGGCGGCGAGTGGGACGACTTCACACAGACCGGAGCGAACCGGCATGAACGCAGAAGAATATTTGCGCGAAGGCGATCTCGACGGATGTCTGCGCGAATTGCAAAACCAGGTTCGCAAGGATCCGTCGAAAGCCGCCTATCGTGTCTTTCTGTTCCAGCTGCTCGCGGTGACGGGCGCCTGGGACCGTGCGCTGACGCAACTGAACGTCGTCGGCGAACTCGACGCGGCCGCGTTGCCGATGGTGCAAACCTATCGTGAAGCGCTGCAATGCGAGGCGCTGCGCGAAGCGGTATTCAAAGGCGAGCGCGCGCCGCTGATCTTCGGCGAGCCGACCGGCTGGCTCGCGTTGCTCGTCGAAGCATTGCGGCTCGATGCCGCGGGCGATAGCACCGCGGCGGCGGCCGCGCGCGCGCAGGCGCTCGACGAGGCGCCCGCCACCGCCGGCGCATTGAACGGCGAGCCGTTCGCGTGGCTCGCCGACGCCGACAACCGGCTCGGCCCGACACTCGAAGCCGTACTGAACGGCCGCTATTACTGGATTCCTTTTTCGCGCATCAAGCGCATCGAAATCGAACCGCCGACCGACCTGCGCGACCGGGTCTGGATGCCGGCCGTGTTCACGTGGGCCAACGACGGCCAGGCCGCCGGTCTGATACCGGTCCGTTATCCGGGCACGCTCGCCGAAGCGAATCGCGCGCTGTGGCTCGCGCGCCTGACCGAATGGATCGGTGACGATCCCGCGCTCGCGCGGCCGGTGGGACAGCGCATGTTCGCCTCTGATGCGAACGACTACGCGCTCTTCGACGTGCGCACCATCGAGCTGACGAGCGGCGACGCGAATCCGGCAGAGGACGGCGCGGCCGTGCCGGATCATGGCTGAGTTGACCGCGCGTGATCGCCTGCAACCGTCGCTGCTCGATCGGCTGACCGATCTCGAACCGGAAGTGAAACAGGAAACGCGCGAGCGCCGCGTTCTGTCGATGCGCGCGCTGCGCGAGAGCGTGCAGCGCGACCTCGGCTGGCTGCTGAATGCGAACGGCCTCGCGTCGGTCCAGGAGCTGGGCGGCTATCCGTATGTCGCGACTTCGGTGATCAATTTCGGCTTGCCGGACATTGCCGGCAAGACTGCCTCAGGCATCGATCCGTCGCGGCTCGAACGGCTCGTGCGCGATGCGATCTGGGCGTTCGAGCCGCGCATTCTGCGCGATACCGTGCGGGTCAGTTCGATGCAACTCGAAGAAACGACCGGGCGTCACAACACCGTGTCGTTTCTGGTGGAGGGCGATCTGTGGGCGCAGCCGTATCCGGAGCGGCTCTACTTCAGGACCGAACTGGATCTGGAGGCCGGCGAAATCCGCGTGATCGACCAGGGCGGGCCGCGCTGAAGCCATGAATCCAGACCTGATCAAATACTACAGCCAGGAACTGCAGCATCTTCGGGAGATGGGCGGCGAGTTCGCGCGCGAATTTCCGAAGATCGCCGGGCGCCTCGGACTGGAAAACCTCGAATGCGCGGACCCCTACGTGGAGCGTCTGCTCGAAGGTTTCAGTTTCCTCGCGGCGCGCGTGCAACTGAAAATCGACGACGAGTTTCCGCGCTTCACCCAGCATCTCGCGGAACTGGTCTACCCGCATTACCTCGCGCCCACGCCGTCGATGGCCGTGGTGCAGATCCAGCCCGACCTGACCAGTTCGAATCTCGCGGACGGCGTGCGGGTTCCACGCGGCAGCGCGCTGCGCAGCGTGCTCGACAAGAACGGCTCGACGCGCTGCGAATATCGCAGCGCGCATGAACTGGCGCTGTGGCCGCTCGAAATCGCGGAGGCCCGGTTTTTTACGCACGCAGGCTCGCTCGGCGGCACCGACAGCGCGTTACCGGCGAGCATGGCGGCCGGCGCTGGTGTCAAGGCCGGCCTCAGACTGCGTTTGCGCGCCACCGCCGGTCTGAAACTCAACCAGTTGAAACTCGACCGGTTGACGCTGTATCTGCGCGGCACGGACGGGATGGCCACGCGCATTCACGAGCGTCTGCTCGGTTCGGTGAGCGGCATCGTCGTGATGCCGGCCAAACGTCCGGCGGCCTGGCATGTGCAGTTGCCGGCGAGCGCGCTGCGACCGGTCGGTTTTGCCGAGGATGAAGCGTTGCTGCCGGTCAGCCGGCAGTCGTTCCAGGGCTACCGGCTGTTGCAGGAGTATTTCGCCTTTCCGCAGCGCTTCATGTTTCTGGCGATCGACGGCTTGCAAGCGGCGTTGCGGCGTTGCGCGGACACCGACATCGAAGTCATCGTGCTGCTCAAGCGCGGGGACCCGCTGCTCGAACAATCGCTCGACGCCAACAATTTCGCGCTGCATTGCACGCCCGCGATCAATCTCTTTTCGAGGCGCACCGATCGCATCGCGCTGTCGGACGAACAGTTCGAATATCACGTGGTGGCCGATCGCACCAGGCCAATGGACTTCGAGATCTATCAGATCGAGACTGCGACCGGCTATAGCGCGGGCGCCGGCGGTGAGCAGCGCTTCGAGCCGTTCTATCACGCGCGCGATCTCGGCGCGACCTATCGTGCCGGCGCTTACTACCAGGTGCGCCGCGAAAAGCGTCTGCCGTCGGCGCGTCAGCATGAACGCGGCCCGCGCACCAGCTACCTCGGCAGCGAGATGTTCATCGCGCTGGTGGACGCGAGCAATGCGCCGTTTCGCGCCGACCTGCGCCAACTCGGTTTGCAGGTGCTGTGCACGAACCGCGACTTGCCGTTGACGATGCCGGTCGGCGTCGGCCCCGCCGATTTCACGCTCGATGTCGAAGCGCCGGTGCAAAGCGTGCGCTGCGTGAGCGGCCCGAGCCGGCCGCTGCCGTCGTATGCGCACGGGGCCGTGGCGTGGCGGCTGTTGAGCCACCTGTCGTTGAATTATTCGTCGCTGCTCGATAGCGACGCGCAGGAGGGCGCCCGCGCGCTGCGCGATCTGCTGAGCCTCTACTGCCCGGCCGACGAGATCGCGAGTCAGCGGCTGATCGAAGGCGTGCGCTCGATCGATTCTCGCTCGGTGACACGACGCTTGCCGTGCGCGGGACCGATCGTGTTCGGCCGCGGTCTCGAAGTGACGTTGACGCTCGACGAAACCGCGTTCGAAGGCGCCGGCGCGTTCCTGCTCGGCGCCGTGCTCGCGCATTATTTCGCGCAATACGTATCGATCAACTCGTTCACCGAGACCGTCGTGAAGACGCTTTCGCGCGGCGAGATCATGCGCTGGCCAGCGAGGGTCGGACAATGCCGGACGCTCTGACACTGTTGCGCCGGCTCGAAGAGGATGCGCGCCGCTTCGACTTCTTCCAGGTCGTGCGACTGCTGGAGAACGCTTATCCGGACAAGCCGCGCGTCGGCGAATCGATGCAGCCGCGCGACGATGCGATCCGTTTCGTGCAGGAGCCCGAACTGGTTTTCCACCCAACGACGCTCGGTGCCTTCACACCGGCTGGAGAGCGTCACGCCGCGCGCCTGGCGGTCAAGTTCTTCGGCCTGCTCGGACCGCATGGTCCGTTGCCCACCCATCTGACCGAGTACGCGCGCGACCGCGCCCGCAACGCGAACGATCCGACCTTCGCGCGGTTTCTCGATGTGTTCCACCACCGGATGGTGTCGCTGTTCTATCGCGCGTGGGCCAATGCGCAACCGGCCGTGAGTCTCGACCGGCCGGGGCGCGACCGCTTTTCGTTTTATGTCGGCAGCATGTTCGGGCTCGGCGAGGCGACGCTGCGCGAGCGCGACGCGGTGCCCGATTTCGCCAAACTGCACTTTGCGGGTTTGCTGGGCGGCCCGACCCGTCCTGCCGCCGGTTTGAAACTCGTGCTGGCGCGCTTTTTCAACCTGCCGGTCGACATCGAGCAGTGGGTCGGCCATTGGATGACGCTGCCCGCCAACTCGTTGTTGCGTCTGGGCGCCGCGGACGGCTCGGCCTCGCTCGGCGTGTCGACGCTGCTCGGCGCGCGGGTGTGGGATTGCCAGCATAAATTCCGCATCGTCATCGGACCGTTGAGCCGCGCCGACTACGAGCGCTTGCTGCCGGGCGGCGAGAGTCTGAACCGCCTCGTCGACTGGGTGCGCAATTACGCGCGCGACGGGCTCGATTGGGACCTGCGGCTGGTGCTGAAGCAGGAAGACGTGCCACGCCTGAAGCTCGGGCGTCATACGCGGCTCGGTTACACCACCTGGACGCTCGGCCAGCCGGCGCGCGGCGATCAGCGCCAGCTGGTGTTGCGGCCGAGCGGTCCTGACGGCCGTTCACGGATTGCCGCGGCGGCGCGCGAGGCGTCCGCGGCGGCGCCGCCATCGACATCATCGAGGGAATAGAAAAATGGCCGAGATCAAACGGGCAGCGTTGTTCGGCAAGCTGAACAAGCTCGGATTCCGCGCAATCGAGAGCGCGAACGTGTTCTGCAAATTGCGCGGCAATCCTTATATCGAACTGTCGCACTGGTTTCACCAGATCCTGCAACTGCAGGACTCCGACCTGCACCGCATCGTCAAACACTATGGGCTCGAGCCTTCAGCGTTGGCGCGCGATCTGACCGAGGCGCTCGACCGCCTGCCGCGCGGTTCGGGTTCGGTGACCGACATCTCGTCGCAAGTCGAGGAAGCGGTCGAGCGTGGCTGGGTGTTCGGCTCGCTGATGTTCGGCGAGTCGCAGGTGCGCACCGGTCATCTGGTGGTGGGCCTGTTGAAGACGCCGTCGCTGCGTAACGGGCTGTACGGCATCTCGCGCCAGTTCGAGCGCATCAAGCTCGATTCGCTCGTGGACGAATTCCACAGTCTGCTGCGCGAGTCGCCGGAAGCGGCGATGAGCGCGAGCGACGGTTTTCAGGCGGGCGGCGCGCAGCGCGAAGGCGGCGATGCGGACACCGCTGGCGGCCCGCTGCCGGCCGCCGCGCTGGGCAAGCAGGAAGCGCTGCGGCGCTTCACTACCGACCTGACTGAACAGGCGCGCAGCGGCAAGCTCGATCCGATCGTCGGGCGCGACGAGGAAATTCGCCAGGTGGTCGACATCCTGATGCGCCGCCGCCAGAACAATCCGATCCTGACCGGCGAGGCGGGCGTCGGCAAAACCGCGGTGGTCGAAGGCTTCGCGCAGCGCATCGCGGCGGGCGACGTGCCGCCGTCGCTGCGCGACGTGCAGTTGCGCACGCTCGACGTCGGTCTGTTGCAAGCCGGCGCGAGCATGAAGGGCGAGTTCGAAAACCGCTTGCGGCAAGTGATCGAGGAAGTGCAGGCCTCGGAGAAGCCGATCATCCTGTTCATCGACGAAGCGCACACGCTGGTCGGCGCGGGCGGGGCGGCCGGCACCGGCGACGCGGCGAATCTGCTGAAGCCGGCGCTCGCGCGCGGCACGCTGCGCACGGTCGCCGCGACCACGTGGGCCGAATACAAGAAGCACATCGAGAAAGACCCGGCGCTGACGCGGCGCTTCCAGGTCGTGCAGGTCAGCGAGCCGGACGAGACCCGCGCGATCCTGATGATGCGCGGCGTCACCTCGACGATGGAGCAGCACCACAAGGTGCAGGTGCTCGACGAAGCGCTCGAAGCCGCGGTGCGTCTGTCGCATCGCTACATTCCGGCGCGGCAGTTGCCCGACAAGTCGGTCAGCCTGCTCGACACCGCCTGCGCGCGGGTGGCGGTCAGCCAGCATGCGACGCCGGCGTCGGTCGACGATTCGCGCAAGCGGATCGCCGCGCTCGAAACCGAGCTGGCGATCATCGGCCGTGAGAGCGCGGTGGGCGTCGACACGCGCGAGCGTGAAGCCGCCGCCGCGGAAAAGCTCGCCGCCGAACAGGCGCGTCTCGCCACGCTCGACGCCCGCTGGCAGGCGGAAAAGGAACTGGTGACGCGGATTCTCGAGCTGCGCGCGCAACTGCGCGGCGAAACCGGCAAGGTGGAAGGCGCGGCGCTAGTGAACGGCTCGAACGCAGCGGCAAGCGAAACGGCAAACGCAGGCGCAAACGCAGGCGCAAACGCGACGGCCGCACCCGGCGCGACCGAGAACCCCACCAGCGATACCGCGACGCGCGAAGCGCGACTCGCCGAGCTGCGCGAGTTGCAGGCACAGCTCGCGCAGCATCAAGGCGAAGATCCGCTGATCCTGCCGACCGTCGACCAGCAGGCGGTCGCCTCCGTCGTGCAGGACTGGACCGGCATACCGGTGGGCCGCATGGTCCGCAACGAAATCGAAAACGTGCTGAAGCTCGCGGAGAACCTGAACCGCCGCATCATCGGCCAGGCTCACGCGACGGAGATGATCGCGCGGCGCATTCAGACTTCGCGCGCCGGACTCGACAATCCGAACAAGCCGATCGGCGTGTTCATGCTCGCCGGCACTTCGGGGGTCGGCAAGACCGAGACCGCGCTGGCGCTCGCCGAGGTGCTGTATGGCGGCGAGCAGAACGTCATCACGATCAACATGAGCGAATACCAGGAAGCGCACACGGTGTCGTCGCTGAAGGGCGCGCCGCCGGGCTACGTCGGCTACGGCGAAGGCGGGGTGCTGACCGAGGCGGTGCGCCGTCGTCCGTACAGCGTGGTGCTGCTCGACGAAGTCGAGAAGGCCCATCCCGACGTTCACGAGCTGTTCTTCCAGGTGTTCGACAAGGGCTGGATGGAAGACGGCGAGGGCCGCGTGATCGACTTCAAGAACACGCTGATCCTGTTGACCACCAATGTCGGCACGGATCTGATCACGAGCCTGTGCAAGGACCCCGAGCTGATGCCGGAGCCGGAGGGCATCGCCAAGGCGTTGCGCGAGCCGCTGCTGAAGGTGTTTCCGCCGGCCTTGCTGGGACGCGTCGTGGTCATTCCGTACTTTCCGCTGTCCGACGAGATGCTCGGCGCGATCATCCGGCTGCAACTCGGCCGGATCGAGAAACGCATCCGCATGTCGCACAAGATTCCGTTCAGCTACGACGACGACGTCGTGAAGCTGATCGGCAGCCGCTGCACCGAACTCGAAAGCGGCGGCCGGATGATCGACGCGATCCTGACCAACACGCTGTTGCCGCGCATCAGCACGGAGTTTTTGACGCGCATGATGAATGGAAGCCCGGTGACGAAGGTGCAGATCGGCGCGCGCGACGGTGAATTTCTTTATACGTTCGATTGATCCAGCCGACGGGGAGGAGGCCTACATATGCCGCAACAAGTCAGCATGGGCGCGACGCTGCAATGTTCGTTCGGCGCGGCGCCTTCGACGCTCGTGGTGTTGCCGATCAACCGGGTGATGGGCGAAGGGCCGCCCGCGGCCAACATCATGGATCACATTCCGCTCGTCAACATCATGCCGTTCGGCGCGTGCAGCGCGCCCTCCAATCCGACCGTCGCCGCCGCGACGGCGGCCAAGGCGGGCGTGCTGACGCCGATGCCGTGCATCCCGGCCACCATGACGCCGTGGACGCCGGGCGCGCCGACCGTGCTGCTCGGCAACCAGCCGTCGCTCGACAACGTCTCCAAATGCATGTGCAATTGGGGCGGCGTGGTCACGATCGTCAATCCGGCAACCGTCAAGACGATGATTCCGTGACATGACCACGCAAAACCAGAGCCGCCACGTCACCGTCAGTTGCGCGCCTGCCGGCGAGGATCTGCTGTTTCTGCATCTGCGCGGCACCGAGGAGTTGGGACGTCTGTGCGAATGGCGGCTCGATCTGCTGAGCAAGCGCAACGATCTGCAAGCCGGCGATCTGCTCGGCCATGACATCTCGATTGCGCTGTCGTTGCCGGCCGAGGGCGAGCGGCAATTCAACGGCATCGTCACGGCGTTCCGGATCGTCGCGCCGGGCGACAGCACCCGCAACCGCATGGCGCGCTATGAAGCGGTGGTGCGTCCGCGGCTGTGGCTGCTCACGCGCGCGTCGCACAGCCGCTTTTTCCATGAAAAGAGTGTGCTGGATATCGTGACCGGCGTGCTGCAGGACTACAGCATCGACGTCAGCAATAAATGCCAGGCGACCTATCCGTCGCTGCAGCACTGCGCGCAGTACCGGGAGACCGATTTCGCTTTCGTGAGCCGCCTGATGGAGCACGAGGGCATTTACTACTACTTCGAGCACAAGGGCGGCAAGCACACGCTGGTGTTGACCGATTCGAGCGACGTGCACGGACCGATCGAACACTATGCGACGATTTCGTACGATGCGTGGTACGAGCCTTCGAAGGAGAAGGAATGCGTGTATGCGTGGAGTTCGGGCGCGGAATTGCAGACCGGCAAGTACGAAGTCAACGACTACGACTTCGAAAAACCCACGTTGAGCAACCAGCAAGGCCTGCTCTCGCGCGCGACGCGGCCGAAAGTCTACGATCCGCCGGTGTACGCGATGCAGGAACATCTGAGCGGCCACGTGCAGGCGAGCGATGGCGACCGCTATGCGAAGGTCGGCATCGAGATCCGTCAGGCGCGCAACGACAGCATCTCGGGCCGCTCGAGCGCGCGCGGCATCTGGCCGGGCGGTCAGTTCAAGCTCGAAAATCACGCCTGCGACGCGCAGAATCACGACTACCTGGTGGTCAGCGCCGAGTATGAAATCAATTCGGATGTCTATATGTCGACGGTGCGCAACGATCCTTCGCTGCCGTTTTTCGACTGTGCGTTCACCGCGTTGCGCAAGGAGAACCACTTCCGCTCGGAGCGGCTGACGCCCGAGCCGGTCGTGGCGGGCCCGCAGACCGCCATGGTGGTCGGCCCGGACGGCGAAGAAATTCTCACCGACAAATACGGCCGCATCAAGGTGCAGTTTCATTGGGAGCAGTTCGCCCCGCCGGCCGATTCAGACTCGCGCATGAAACGCTGCTGGGTGCGCGTGTCGCAGAGCTGGGCCGGCAAGAACTGGGGCACGTTCTTCCTGCCGCGAGTCGGTCAGGAGGTGGTCGTCGAGTTCGTCGAGGGCGATCCGAACCGGCCGCTCGTCACCGGCTGCGTCTACAACGCGAACACGATGCCGCCGTACGCGTTGCCGGCGAACCAGATGTTCTCGACGCTCAAGAGCAATTCGACCAAGGGCGGCGGCGGTTTCAACGAAATGCGTTTCGACGACGACAAGGGCAGCGAGCAACTGTTCTTCCATGCCGAGAAAGACCACGAGACCTGGGTCAAGAACGACATGCTGAGCAATGTCGGCAACGATCGGCATCTGAAAGTGACCGGCAACGAGTTCGTGGCGATCACCGGCGCGCGCCACGACGCCGTGACGGGCGACCAGAATGCCCAGGTCGATGGCAACGCGTCGCTGAAGGTCGGGCAGAAGCTGCAGGAGAAGGTCGGCATGGACTATGCGATCGACGCCGGCATGAATATCCACATCAAGGCGGGCATGAACGTCGTGATCGAAGCGGGCGCGAGTATTACGCTAAAGGCAGGCGGCGCGTTCGTGGTGGTGGGCCCGGTCAGCGTGGCGGTGTCGGGCACGCCGATCCTGCTCAATTCGGGCGGCTCGGCGGGCTCCGGCAGCGGCTCGTCGCCGACCGCGCCGAGCGCGCCGAAAGACGCCGATGACGGCACCAAAAAAATCAAATCTTGAGCGATGCACCTGAAGGGTTGTGGGGAGCCAAGTGAACTATCCGATTCTTTCGCTGCGGGTTGCGCGATTCAACGACGAGACGCTCGCCGAGCCGATCGTGGTCGCGTTCGGCGCCGCCGGAGGCACGATTGGCCGTGCCAACGACTGCACGCTGGTGCTGCCCGATCAACAGCGCGCGATCTCGCGCATTCACGCGCGCGTCGAGTTTCGTGGCGGCGATTATCTGCTGTGCGATCTGGGCAGCAATCCGAGCGTGCTGAATCAGCGCGCGCTCGGTGGCACGCGCGAGGCAAGACTCGCAAATGGCGACCAGTTATTGATCGGTCCGTATCTGCTCGAAGTGTCGATCGGCGAGCAGGCCGCGAGCGTGCGCGGTCTGACGGGCGGGCATGATCCGCTGCGTGCCGCGCAGGTGCTCGGTGGACCGTTGCCGGCGGATTCGCAAGGCGACCCGTTGCAGCTCGGCGCGCTCGATCCGCTCGGGCAGCCGGGCTTCGGCGAACCGCAGCGGATCTCGTCGCGGCCGGGCTTTGCGGGCTCGGAGAGCGATCATGTGTCGCCGGAGTTGCAGGCGTTTGCGCCGCCGCAGGCGCCTCGGCCCGATCCCGCCGGGCCGGCCACGCCCGTGGGCGGCATCCCGGCGGACTACGATCCGCTCGCCGATGCGTTGGCGCAGTGGGAAACGCCCTCGCAGGCGGGCAGTGCGTCGCCGGCTGCGGCGCAGCCTGCGCACGATTTGCCGGGATGGCCCACCGCGCCCGCCCCGGCGGCCGCGCCTTTGGGCGGCCCGACCGGCTTGCCGCCGGGATTGCTGGACCCCGGCCCGGCAGGCTCGGCCGTGACACCGTTCGATGATCTGTTCGGGTCGCCGTCGGTGCCGTCGACGCAGTTCGCGCCGTCGACCCCTTTGGCTCCGGTGGTGCCGGTGGTCGTGCCCGTGGTCGCGCCGCAGGCTGCCACCTCACGGGTCGCCGTGCCGGCGGCGGCGCCGGTGCCTTCGCCTTCGCCGGTTGTGCAGCCCGATCCGCAGCAGGTTCAGCAGCAGGTTGAGCAGCAGGTTCAGCAGCCGGTTCCGGCTCCGGCCTCGGCTCCGATCACATCACCGCCTTCCGCGTCACCACCGCCGCTTGCGCAGCCGGCTCCGGTACGCCCCGACGCCGTCCCCGCCGCGAGCCAGAACCCCGCCACCCTGCGGGCGCTGCTCGAAGGCCTCGGGCTCGACCCGTCGCGCGCGCCGAACCTGCCCGAGTCGGAGTTCGCGCGCCTCATCGGCACGATGCTGCGCGATGCGCTGCGCGGCACGATGGACGTGCTGCGCGCGCGTTCGATGACCAAACGCGAAGCCCGCCTCGACACGACGATGATCGTCGCGCGCGACAACAACCCGCTCAAATTCTTCCCCGACGTCGACAGCGCGCTGGCGCAGATGCTGACCGGTCGCGCGGCCGGTTATCTGCCGCCCGACGAAGCGCTCAGGCGTGCCTTCGACGATATCCAGGCGCACGAACTCGCGGTCCTCGCCGGGATGCGCGCGGCGCTCGCGCACGTGCTCGGACGGTTCGATCCCGCCTCGATCGAAGCGCGGCTGAAAGACCCCGGCGCGCTCGAAAAGGTCCTGTCCAACCGCAAGGCGAGACTGTGGGATCTGTTCGTCGAATTGCAGGGCGCCGTCACGCGCGAAGCCGACGACGACTTCCAGAAACTCTTCGGTCAGGCGTTCAATGACGCGTACGAGGCGCAGATCGACGAACTGAGCGCGGCCCGCGAGCGTCAGCCGAAGCACCCCGCCGATCCCACCTAGAAACATTTGAACGAGACAACATGTCCTGGAACAGCAAAGTCATCTGGTCGGAGGGGATGTTTCTTCAGCCCCAGCACTTGCAGCAGCACGACCGTTATCTGCAGCGGCAACTGGAAACGCGCGCGGCCGGCCTGCGTCCGTACAGTTGGGGCTTCACCGCGCTGGAGATCGACGAGCCGCTGCTCAAGCTCGGCAAGCTCGCGCTGCTGTCGTGCTCCGGCGTGATGCCGGACGGCACGCCCTTCGATCTGCCCGCCGACGATGACTTGCCCGAACCGCTCGAGATTCCCGAAGGCACCCGCAACGTGCTGGTTCAACTGGCGTTGCCGGTGCGCAGGCCGGGCGTCGCCGAAACCGGCAACGAAGCCAGCGAGGAGAACTTCGCGCGGCACCGTGTCGCCGAATTCGACGTCAGCGACAGCAACGATCCGAATGCCGGCGCCGCGTTGCTGCAGATCGGCAAACTGCGGGTGCGTCTCGCGCTCGCGCCGGAAGTGGCGAATGCCTATACGGCTCTCGGCGTCGCGCGGGTGCTCGAGCGTCTGCCCGACAACCGCGTCGTGCTCGAAAACGACTACAGCCCGCCCTGTCTCGACTATCGGGTGGCGCGCCGGCTTGCGGCGTTCGTCGACGACCTCGTGGGTCTTCTGCATCAGCGCGGCGAAGCGCTGGCCGGACGGCTCGCGCAGCCCGGCGTGACGGGTGTCGCGGAAGTGGCCGATTTCCTGTTGCTGCAACTGATCAATCGCCATGAGCCGCTCGCCGCGCATCTGTCGACGATGACCGGTCTGCATCCCGAAGCGCTGTACCAGGTGGCGGTGCAGCTGGCCGGCGAGCTGGCGACCTTCAGCCAGGCGTCGAAGCGGCCGCCGGCGTATCCGGTGTATCGCCATGAGTGGTTGCGCGAAACCTTCGCACCGGTGATCGACGACATTCGCGCGTCGCTGAGCATGGTGATGGACCCGCACGCCGTGTCGATCCCGCTCGAAGAGCGCAAGTTCGGCCTGCGCGTGGCGATCGTGCCGGACAAGACGCTGTTCGCCGGCGCCACCTTCGTGCTCGCGGTGCGCGCGCAAATGCCGGCCGAGCATATCCTGACCGGCTTCGCGCCGCAGGTGAAGATCGGACCGATCGAACGCATTCGCGATCTCGTCAATCTGCAATTGCCGGGTGTCGGGCTGCGCGCGTTGCCGGTGGCGCCGCGGCAATTGCCGTTCCATGCGGGCTTTACCTACTTCGAACTCGATCGCGGCAACGAACTGTGGAAGCAGTTCTCGACCTCCGCGGGCATGGCGTTGCATGTCGCCGGCGAGTTTCCCGGGCTGACGATGGAGTTCTGGGCAATTCGCCGCTGACGCATTTGATTGGGGAAGTTCATCGTGAGTCCTGACGAACCGCGTGGCCCCGCCGACGATCCCGGCGCGACGATCCTGATTCCGACACCGGGCGGCGCGCGGGCGGCGTTCATGGGCGCCGCCGCGACGCCCGCGCCGATGCTGCCTGCCGGCGGCGGGCTCAATCCGCTCTTGCGCGCGGCCAACCCGCTGATCGAACTGGCGCTGCCGCTGCGCCAGTTGCCGACTCATCCGAATGTCGAGGACCTGCGCAGCCAGCTAATGCAAATGGTGCGCAACTTCGAGACGCAAGGCCGCGCCAACGGTATCGACGACGAGAAGCTGGGCGCCTCGCGCTACTGCCTGTGCACCTTCCTCGACGAAGCGATCGCCAGCACGCCGTGGGGCGCGGGCTTGTGGGGCAGCCGCAGCCTGCTGGTGACGTTCCACAACGAGGCTTCGGGCGGCGAGCGCTTTTTCCTGATCCTGCAGCGTCTCGCGCAGAATCCCGCGGGCAACATCGACGTGCTCGAATTGATCTACGTGATTCTCGGCCTCGGCTTCGAAGGACGTTACCGTCTGATCGACGGTGGCCGCACGCAACTCGACACGATCCGCGAACGCCTCGACCAGATGATTCGCGGCCAGCGTGGCGCGGCCGAGCGCGATCTGTCGCCGCACTGGCTGCCGGTCAAGGTCGAGCGCAAGCCGTTGTTGCAACTCGTGCCGTTGTGGGTGGCTGCGGCGATCGCTTGCCTGTTACTGGTGATCGTTCATCTGGTGTTGAGCTTCCGGCTCAACGACATGTCCGACCGCGTGTTCGAAGCGCTGCACGGTATCCGCGTCGCGCCGGCTCCCGTGCTGGCTTCGAAACTGGCGGCCGCGCCCAAGCCCGCGCCGAAGCTGTCGCAGTTTCTTGCGCCGGAAATTGCCCGCGGTCTCGTGCAGGTTTCCGAGTTGCCCGATCGGACGGTCGTCACGATCAACGGCGACGGCCTGTTCGCGTCGGGCAGTGCCGATCTGGCCGCGGGGTTCGTGCCGCTGATCCAGCGTATCGGCGATGCGTTGAAGGAAGTGCCGGGCAACGTGGTGGTCGCCGGTCATACGGATAACCAGCGGGTCTTGTCCGCGCGCTTTCCATCGAACTGGCATCTGTCGCAGGCGCGCGCCGAAGCGGTCCGCGACATGCTCGCGTCGCGTGCCGGCAGCCCAGCCCGTTTCAGCGCCGAAGGGCGCGGCGACGCAGAGCCGATCGCGCCGAACGACACCGCCGCGAATCGGGCGCGCAACCGCCGCGTCGATATCACGGTGCTGGCGCCGGGAGCGGCATCGTGAAGGCCTCGCTGACGAGTCCGTGGCCCGTGGCCCAGGGGAGCCGGGTATGAAAATCTTTGGCTGGCTGAGACGAGCCATCGTGCTGTCGTTGCTCGGCGTGCTCGCGCTGTCGCTGATCGTCTGGGTCGAGGGGCCGCTCGTCTCATACGCGGGTAACGAGCCGCTCGAAAGCAACAGCAGCCGCTGGGCCGTGATCATCGTGTTGCTGCTGGTGTGGGCGGTGTACTGGAGCGTGCGCTGGATCGCGGTGCGCGTCGCCAACATCAAGTTCACCCGCGTGGTGGCGGAGGGACCGGCCGAGCCCGAGCCCGGCAAGAAAGAATCCGAGGCCGACATCGCCGCGTTGAAGCAGCGTTTCGAAGCCGCCATGGCGACCTTGCGCAAGGCGCGGGTCAAGGGCCGTTTCGGCAGTCAGTACGTGTACCAGTTGCCGTGGTACATGTTCGTCGGCGCGCCCGGCACGGGCAAGACCACGGCGCTGCTGAACTCAGGGCTCAAGTTTCCGCTGGCCGAGCGGCTCGGCAAGCAGTCGATCGGCGGCGTGGGCGGCACGCGCAATTGCGACTGGTGGTTCACCGACGATGCGGTGCTGCTCGATACCGCGGGCCGCTTCACCACCCAGGACAGTTTCGCCCCAGCCGATCAGGCCGCGTGGGCCGGCTTCCTGCAACTGCTGCGCAAGTATCGTCCGCGCCGGCCGCTGAATGGCGTCATCGTGGCCTTGTCGACCAGCGACCTGCTGCAACTGTCCGACACGCAACGCGCGCAGCAGGCGCAAGCCGTGCGCGAGCGGCTCAAGGAACTGTACGGCCAGCTTGGCATGCGCTTTCCGGTCTACGTGATCGTGACCAAATGCGATCTGCTCGCGGGCTTCGCCGAATTCTTCGACGATCTCGGCCGCGACGAGCGCGAACAGGTCTGGGGCATGACGTTCCCGTTCACCGAACAAGGTTCGCCCGACGACGCACTGGCCGCGTTTCCCGCCGAATTCGACGCGCTGGCAAAGCAGCTGCAAGCCCGCGTGCTGAACCGCATGCAGCGTGAGACGGACGTTCGCCGGCGCGCGCTGGTGTATGGATTTCCGCAGCAGTTCGCGGGTCTGCAAGCCGCGCTGAAGGGCTTTCTCGACGAAACCTTCAGCACCTCGCGCTTCGAGCAGTCGGCGTTGCTGCGCGGCGTGTATTTCACGAGCGGCACCCAGGAAGGCCGGCCAATCGATCGCGTGATGAGCGCGGTGGCCTCGGCGCTCGGCTTCCAGCGACAGGCCGTGTTGCCCGATCCGGCGAGCGGACGCGCGTACTTCATCACGCGCTTGCTGCGCGGCGTGATCTTCGAGGAAGCGGGACTCGCGGGCGTGAACCAGAAGCTGGAGCGGCGCCGCGCGTGGTTCCAGCGCGCCGCGCTGGCGGCGATTGGTGTCGTCACGGTGCTGGCGCTGGTGCTGTTCTTCGTCAGCTATCAACGCAATCGCGCCTACGTCGCCGATGTTCAGCAGCATGTCACCGACTTGCAGAAGCTCGCGCAGACCACCCAGCAGAGCGACAACCCGCTTGCGCTGCTGCCGCTGCTCAACGCCGCGCGCGACCTTCCCGGCGGTTATGCGGAGCGCGACAAGAGCGCGCCGTGGCTGTCGCGCCTTGGTCTTTTTCAGGGCGACAAGCTCGGCCTCGAAGCGCAGAACAGCTACCGGCGGCTGTTGCGGCAGACTTTGCTGCCTCTGGTCGTGAGCCGCATGGAAGACGAATTGCGCCGCGGCGACGCGAATAATCCCGACTTCCAGTACGAAGTCTTGCGCGCGTATCTGATGCTCGGCGACTCGCTGCACTTCGACGCCGACTCGGTGCGCTTGTGGGCCGATGTCGATTGGCGGCGCGGGCCGCTGCGCGATGCCAGCGACGAGCAGCGCAACGATATCGACGGCCATCTCGCCGCGCTGTTCCAGCCGGCGCGCTTCGACGCGTCGCTACCGCTCGACAAGGATCTGATCGCGCAGGCGCGCGCGACGCTCGCCAAAATGCCGCTGACGCAGCGCCTGTTCAACCGCGTCAAACGCGATCTCGAACAGAGCAGACTGCCGGAGTTCAGCGTCGCCAACGCGGCGGGGCGCAATGCCGCGCTGGTGCTCGTGCGCAAGAGCGGCGCGCCGTTGACGCGCGGTGTTTCAGGCGCGTACACGCGAGCCGGCTATCAGAAGTTCGGCCAGTTGCGCGACGCGGCGGTGATCGATATCGCGAAGGACGATTGGGTGCTCGGCCGTCAGGAATCGGTATTGACGCCGAACGGCATCGACGATCTGAAGGCCGGCATCACGCGGCTTTACTACGACGAGTACATCCGCCAATGGGACGCGTTGCTCAACGACATCGACGTGGTGCCGTTCGACGGCGTGGAGCAGGGGGCGCGCGTGGCCACTGTGCTTGCGGCGCCCGACTCGCCACTGCGCTCGCTGATGCTGGCCGCGGCGCAGGAGACCACGCTGGGCAGCACCAGAACCGGCGGTTCGCTGACGGAGCAGGGCGTGAGCGCATTGACCAACAAACTCGATGCGGCCAAAAAGCGCCTCGAGAGCGCGCTCGGCAATCAGCCGGAAGACGCGGCGCCGCCCCCGCCGGCCGAACTCAATCCGGTCGACGCGCATTTCCAGGCGCTGCATGAGCTGGCCGGCAAACCCGGCGCGCAGGGTCCGGTTCCGCTGGACACGCAACTCGCCGCGCTGAAGGACGCCGCGACCTATCTGGAGGCGGCGGATTCGGCGCGCCGTCAGGGCTTGCCGCCGCCGCCCGGCGATGCGTTGAACAAGCTCAAGCTGGTGGCCCAGGGGGCGCCGCCGCCACTCGCGGCGGTGGCCACCAACGTCGCCAGCGGGGCGGGGTCGCTGATGGTGGGCGGCGAGCGCGCGCGCCTGAACGCGTTGTGGCAGGCGAACGTGGCGCAGCTGTGCCGGCAGGCGCTCGACGGTCGCTATCCGCTCGTGCGCGGCTCCACCCGCGACGTCGCGCCCGACGATTTCGGCAGGCTGCTGAGCCCGGGCGGCTTGATCGACGACTTCTTCCAGAAGAATCTCGCGACGATGGTCGACATGTCGGGACCGCAGTGGAAATGGCGCAGCGGCGTCGATACGCTCGGCATCCCGGTCGACGTGCTCGCGCAATTCCAGCGCGCGGCGCAGATCCGCGATGCGTTCTTCCGTGCCGGCGGCCGGGACGTGTCGGTACGCTTCACGGTGAAGCCGGTCAGCATCGATCCGTCGATCACGCAGTTCACGCTCGACATCGACGGGCAGCAGATGGTCGTCAAACCCGACAGCCCGCAATCGATGGTGTTCCAGTGGCCGAGCGGCAAGGGCACCGGCCAGGCGCACGTCGAGTTCACGCCGGCGGGCAGCGCGCCGGCTGCGCGCGCCGACGGACCGTGGGCACTGCTGCATCTGATGGACGACGCGCATCTGCAACCAACCGCGCAACCCGACCGCTTCCGCCTGAGCTTCGACTCCGATGGCCGGCGCGCGGAGTTCGAACTGGCGGCCAGCAGCATCGTGAATCCGTTCCGTCGCGCGATGCTCGAGCAGTTCCGCTGTCCCGATCGGCTATGAGGGGCGAGCCTGCACGGGAGCCGACGCTTGCGCCTGGTTTCTTCGGCAAGGTGCGCACGCATGGCGATTTCGTAGGACGGCGCTTGCCGGCCGAGTTCGTCGCGCGTTGGGATCAGGGCTTGCAGGAAGGCATGGTGCAGGCGCGGCAGCGCTTTGGCGCGCAGTGGCTTGAACTGTATCTGAACGCCCCTGTGTGGAGTTTCGCACTCGGCGCGGGTCTGTATGGCCCGAACGCCTGGGCGGGCGTTCTGACGCCCGGCGTGGACCGTGTGGGACGCTATTTTCCGTTCACGATCGCTCAGGCGGTCGACGGCGCCGAACTTGCACGGCGACTGGCCGATGCGCAGGCCTGGTATGACCGTTTGGTAGGACTGGCATTGTCGACACTGACGCCGGAATTCGGTCTCGATGGATTCGACGCGGCGTTGCGAGCCGAGGGCCTGTCCAGCGGGGATCGCGCATCGATGCCGTGGCGGCTCGCCATCCCCGATGCGGCCGACGGCGGATTCGCCGCCTTGCTCGAACAGACCGTCGCAATGGGACACGCGATCTGGTGGAGCGACGGATCGCCAGCGGTCGCGGCTTCGGCGAGAATTTCCGCGGGCGCGGCGACCGGCTCGCAGTTCGCGAGTCTGCTCGACGTCGGCATGCAGGAGTGGGATGCGGTGATCGGCGTGATTGCGAACGCGGGCGCGTAGCGACGGCCTGACTGACGCGGCCGCCGCGGGTCAGGGTAAGGACAAGGGTAAGCGTTTCAAATTGACTTCCCATCATTCGTCTTTAAAGGATGAGGCTGTCATACGCCGGTTCCCGCCGGTGTTCGCCGACGGTCCGTGACGGGGCGCTGGCGGCTTCACCGCAACTCCTTTCCGCGGAGATCGCCGTATGTCACGCCTGACCCATTCGTGTTCCGCACGACGCTTTCCGAGCGGCGCTCTGTCCGCCGCGCTGTGCCTGCTTGCATTGCTGTGCACGGCCACGCGCGCAGCCGAGCCGGTCCTGAACGAGAAGGACATCAACGAGCAGGCGGTCACGCGCGCGCTCGAGCCCGACCAGTCGAGCGAGTCGGGCGACAACGTCGTGACGCGCGGCTTCGTGCTGTCGAACAAGCCGCCGTCCGCCGCGCCGCGGCCCGAGCCCGCGAGAAAGCCTTCCGCGCAAATCCTCATTACGTTCGCCACCAATTCGGCCACGCTCACCGACAGCGCGAAGGCCGCGCTCGACAAGGTCGCCGGTGCGTTGCAGTCGGAGAAACTCGCGGCCTACCGGTTTCGCGTCGAAGGGCATGCCGATCCGCGCGGGTCGCCCGATGCCAACATGAAGCTCTCCGAAGACCGCGCGGCCGCGGTGGTCGACTATCTGACGCAGAAGGACGGCATTGCGGCCGAGCGGTTATCGTCGCTCGGCAAGGGTTCTTCCGATCCGTTGAACAAGCGCAATCCGACGGCGCCGGAGAATCGTCGGGTGACGATCGTCACGATCACGGACTAGGCGTTTGCGAGGTTGCCACCGATGACAGGTTATCGCGTGTGTAGCGACGTGGCGACGCGCGCGGTGCTGCTGTTCGCGTGCGTCGCCACGATCGCGGTCGCCACCGCCGCCGGTCCACAGACATCGAACAATGCCGCCGATGCGCCGCGCGCATCGGACGCGCAGCCCGTGCCCGCGGCCGTCGATGACGACACCGGGGCCGTGCGCTTGCCGCTTGACCGCCTCGCCGCCGCATTGGCACCCGATGCGCGCCTGCAACTGTTCACCGTGACGGACCAACCCGGTCTCTATGTGATGCAGGCGGCCAGCCTCGAGCAACAGGGCGCCATGTTCGCGCGCGTGGTGGCATTGCTCGAACGGCGCGACATGCCGCGCGACCGCGTGGTGTCGGCGGCGGCCATCGCGGCTCACGCGCGTCGCTTTGGCACCGATCCGGCCGGACTGACGGCGGGCAACAACTTCAGCACGGCGGAGTTGACGCACTTCTTCGAAGTCGCGCGCGAGCAGGGCGTGGTGCTGAACCAGGGCGAGCGCACGTTGCAGACGATTCTCGTGCGATGGCGCCTGATTCGCGACGAGCAGGGGATCTGGAAAGCGGCGAGCTCACACGATTTTCTGATCACCATTCCCGGCCTCGGTCGCGCCCCGGGCGGCGAGACGATCGACGCCACCGTCAGGGCCGCGATCCTGAGTCACGAATTGGGCCATTGGCAGTACTTCTCGGACGCCGCGTACGCGCACGCGTGCCGCGCGTTCTGGTGGCAGGTGTTGAGCTACGAGGAACGCGCGGAGTTGACCCGGCAACTGGAGAACCTCGGCTACGACCCGAGCGACCGGATCGTGATCGACGAGATGCAGGCCTACCTGCTGCATACGCCCGCGCGCTATATGCCGATCATCGACACGCCGGGCCCTGGCGGCATCGATGTCGCCAAGGTGCGGCGGCGCTTGCAGCAGGCGGTCGCGAAAGCGGGCGGATAAAGAGGACGAAGCGAGCGGGGCGAAGCGAGCCGCGTGGCCGGCGCGACACACGCTTTCGAGGTGACCCATGACGGATTACGCAGAACTCAACCGCATCTTGCCGCGCTTGTCGAACGCGCATGCGGCCGACGCGTTCAGCGACGAGATCGCACCGCTGCTGGTGGAGCTATGGGCAGACGATTATGTCCGGCGCGTCGCAACGTGCGAATTGCTCGAAACGTCCGTGGGCCAGTTTTCATATCTGTTCGACATGTCGACCGAACGCCTCGTCGCGGCGTGGGGAATCAGTCAGGGAAAGAGTACGGTGCCGCGCAAGGAAATCGCGACGCGGATGCGCGGACACCCGCTCGCCAACGGCGGGACCTACCACCGGGGACACGCGATTCCGCACACGCTCGGTGGTTCGACCGATATCAACCTCGTGCCGCAGTTGGGCAAGATCAATTCGGGGCCGTTCCAGGCGTTGGAACGACTCGCGGTCAGTCATGCGGGAGCGCTTTACTTCACCTACTGGCTGTACGGGCCGGGCAATAGTCAGGTGCCCGTCGGCGTGGAGCAGGGGCTGCTGATGCCGGGGGCGACCGCGTGCACGTTCAGGCTGGCGACGTTCGGGAATTGACGCATGCGCGACGGTCCGCACCGCGCGCCATGCACGGTGAATAGACGAATCAGCCGTGCGGATTTTGAAAATAGTTCTGATCTGCACGCGATTGCCGGGCACGATGTCGCTAGGGCCTGTTCACGCTAATAACGGGCCAGCCCCGCGATGGATTTTTTTTTCGAACAGGGGAACGTGTCTTTCCGCCCGTATTGCGGCGTCGGTTGTCGCTTGTTTGGCTCGGCCAAACGGCGCTCCTCGCTCCTTGCACTACAGGCGCAAAGGCACGTTCGCAAGCCCGTTATTAGCGTGAACAGGCCCTAGTAGTCTTTTTGAAAGCAGCGCGCCGCAATTGGGGCAAATACGTTGTGTGTCCGCCAGCGTCGGTTAACCCCTCGACGAATCGGACCGTCTACGATAGACAGTACCGCAGACACCGACGTAACGGACCCTGATGATGCCATCCGCTCGCCGTTTCCTCGTCATGCTGGCGTCAGCCTTGCTGCGCGCACGCGCTGGCGGCGCATTGGCGCTGTTCGCGTCGATGCTGCCGCTTGCCCACGCGGAGGTGGTCGTCGCGTTCGCCGAGAGTCCCGTGTCGGTGATTCGAGGCGCGTCGCTGTATCGGACGGGCGAGGGCGCGAGGCTGCGCGACGACGACATCGTCGAAACCGACGCCGGCAAATCCGCGCAACTCGAAGACAGTGCGGGGACGCTGATCGCCCTCGGGCCGCAGACGCAAGTACTGCTCAAAACGCCGGCGCAGCCGCAAAACGCCGCGGCGGGACCATTGCGGATCACGCTGCTGAGCGGCTGGCTCAAGGTCGGCTGCAACGTGAGCGCAGCCGCACAACCGCCGCTGTCGATCGAGCTTCACGGCCTTGACATCAAACCTTCAGGCAATGGCCCGTGGTCGGTCGTCACGATGGCTACCGCCGAGCGGGCCGCCATCTTCGCGGAGTCCGGCGACGCTGCGATCGTCGTCGTTCGCGCTCCTGCCCAGGCGCCGAAACTGACCTTGCGCGCGGGCCAGTACCTCGAACGACATGCCGATGAGCCGCTGCGTGCGCAGCCCCGGCCGTCCGCGGAGTTCATCGGCACGATGCCGCCGGGCTTTCGGGATGCTCTGGTCGGGGTAGCGGGGCGGCTCGCGAGCAGGCACGAACTCGCCGCGCCATTGCGCGCCGTCGATTACGCCGACGTCTCCGACTGGCTCACGAGCAGCGTCAGCGAGCGCGGCACCTTCGTCAAACGCTTCGTGCCGCGCCTGAAAACGCCTGCCTTTCGCGCGCAGGTCGATGCCCACCTGGACGTTCTGCCGGAATGGCGGCCGATCTTGCATCCGCCGCCGCCGCGGCCTGCGAGCGAGCCACACAAACAGCCCGCGCAAGCGCCGCCGCCAGCGCGTCCGCAATACGGCCCCGGATCGATCTACCGGGACAAACCCACGGCGGACGAAGACGCACATCATTGACATACCATGCACCACCAGGCGTTGACGCCCTGCACACCATTCGCGTGGAGCCGCCATGAACCTGTCGTTGACTCTGAAGTTCAATCTCGCCTTCCTCGTCGTGTTCGCCGCGGGATTCGCCGCGACCGGTTTCGTGGCCGACCGGGTGTTGCAGGAAAACGCGGTGCAGACGACCGTGCGCGACGCGAGCCTGATGATCGAAGCCGCCACCGCGGCGCAGAACTACACGTCCGAACAGGTGACGCCGCTGCTTGCCACGCAGATCAAATACGCGTTCGTCCCGCAGTCGATCCCCGCGTATTCGGCCGTCGAGAGCCTGCTCGCGATCCAGAAGAAGTTTCCGGGCTTCTCGTACAAGAGCGCGATGCTCGATCCGACCAATCCGCGCGACCGCGCCACGGATTGGGAGACCGATGTGATCCGGCGCCTGCATGACCACCCCGAATTGCCCGAACTGATCGGCGAACGCGCGACGCCGTCGGGCCCGAGCCTTTACATCGCGCGGCCTACCCGCATCGACTCGGCCGCCTGCCTCGAATGCCACAGCACGCCCTCCGCGGCGCCGCGCACGATGCTCGACAAGTACGGGCCGGCGAACGGCTTCAACTGGCCTCTGCATGAAACGATCGGCGCGCAGGTCGTGTCCGTGCCGATGTCGTTGCCGCTGGGACAGGCGCACAGCGTCTGGCGCACGTTCATGCTGTCGTTCGCCGCGGTGTTCGGCTGCGTGCTGATCGCGCTGAACCTGATGGTGCATTTCCTCGTGACCAAGCGGCTCAAGGCTTTGTCGCGCGCGGCCGACGAAGTCAGTCTCGGCAAGCTCGACACGGCGTCGTTTTCGACCCGGGGCGGTGACGAGATCGCCTCGCTCGCCGTGTCGTTCAACCGCATGAAAACGAGCCTCGTCGAAGCGCTGCGGATGCTGGGGGCGTAAGCTGGCATGATCGGCCACGCGGCCCTCGATCGGAACGCGAATGAGCAACGAAGCAACGCCTACGCAGATTGGCAAATACCGTATCGACCGTGTGTTGGGCACGGGAGCCATGGGCGTCGTCTATCTCGCGTTCGACCCGCACCTCGAACGACCAGTGGCGCTGAAAACCGTGCGTCGCGAACTGCTTGCCAGCGAGGACCGCAGCGGCGACATGCTGCAGCGTTTTCGCAACGAGGCGCGCGCGGCCGGTCGGCTCGCGCATCCGAACATCGTCACGGTCCACGATTTCGGTGAAGACGGCGACACGGCCTATATCGTGATGGAGTACGTCGCCGGACATGGCCTCGATACCTTGCTGGTGCCGGGCCACGCGCTGCCGCTGTCAGAGGCTTTTCACTGGCTGGCGCAACTGCTCGCGGCGCTCGCGTATGCGCATGAAGCCGGCGTCGTGCATCGCGACATCAAGCCTGCGAATCTGCTCGTCACGGCGGCGGGGTTGCTGAAGGTCGCCGATTTTGGCGTCGCGCGCGTGGGCTCCGCCGCGACTTCGTCCGGGTGGATGATCGGCACGCCGAGCTACATGTCGCCCGAGCAGTTCGAGGGCGCATCCGTCGATGCCCGCGCGGACCTGTTCTCGGCCGGCGTCGTGCTGTACCGGATGCTGACGGGGCGTCAGCCGTTCGTCGGCTCGCCGGCGACCATCAGGCAGAAGATCATCAAAGATACGCCGGCCCCGCCATCGGAAATCGTCTCCGCGTTGCCGCCGGCGCTCGATGCGATGGTCGCCCGGGCGCTTGCGAGGCGGCCGGAAGACCGCTTTGCTTCGGCCGCGCAATGGCTCGCGAGCTTGAGGTTGTTGGCCGTCTCATCGGCCGCGGCCGACGATGACCGGACCATCGTGACGCCGTCCGCCTATTTGTCCGCGTCCTCGTTCTCGCCGGCGCTCGCGACGGGCGGCGGCAACCCACCCATGCGTGCGCCTTCGGCGCCGCAGAGTTGGCCGCCTGAGGTGCTCGCGCGCATCGAACGCCAACTTGCGATCCACATGGGCCCGCTCGCGAGCCTGCTGGTGCGACGCGCGGCCACCCAGGCGAACGACCTGCCAGCGCTCGGCGCACAACTGGCGGCGGTGTTGCCGGACACCGCACGGCTCGAATTCGAGCAGGCCTTCGCACGCTTGACGGCTGGCTTGCCCGAGATGTCGATAATCACGTCGTCAACGCAGGGCGCGCGTGCCGCGACGGCCACGGCCACGGCCACGGCAAAGGTATCGGCTGTCTCGCCGGCGACCGCCACAGGCACGCCAATGACCAGTGCGATCGATCAGGCCAGTATCGATGCCGTCGCCGTCAAACTGGCCGTCTATCTGGGCCCGATCGCGAAGATGATCGCCACTCGCGAGGCGCGGCATGCCGCGAATTTCGACGAGTTCGTCCAGCGGGTCGAAGGGTGCATCACCGACGCCGAGCAGCGCCGTCAATTCAGGCACGATGTCGATGCATCCGGTTAGCGTCACGGATCGAACGCTGATCTTCCTCGCGAGCGGCGCGTCGGACTTCGTCAACGGTCACATTCTTTAGGTCGATGGCGGCGTGACGGTCACGCTGTGACCGTCTTTCAGACCACCGATGGAGAGGCCCTCAAGCCTCTCCATGGTGGGCTTCACTGCACGCAGGTAAACGACGTCGCGCTGTTCACGTCGCCCGCGCCGTTATAGCTGGGCCACGCCGGATACTGACACAGCGGCCGCGTGCGTCCCGGTACACCCGCGGTGTCGGTGACCACCTGATGCACCGGCGGCGTGCCGTGCTCGACCCAGTTCTCCAGCGTCGTCAGCGAGTCCCACGACGCATTGAACTCGGTGCCGACCGCGTGCTGCAACCCCGGGATCTCATAGAAGCGCGCGAACGACCCGACCGCGCCGAAGCCCATCGTCACCAGCATGCGCTGCCAGTAGATCTCGGTTGCCCGCGTGCTGACGGTCTGATCGACGGTGCCGTGCGCCATCAGCAACTTGCCGCCGTGCCGCATGAACGGCGTCAGGTTCGCGTCGGTTGCGTCGAGCCCCGACAGCATGCTGACCCGCCCCGACCACCGACCGGACACTGCGGGGTTGTACGTCAGCGAGTCGGCGTTCGGGTTGTCCATCACCGTGTAGCGAACGAAGTCGTCGGCGATCTGGCCGTCGAACATCGCGGTGCTCTGCAGCGGATACGACGGCTGCGTCGTGCCGAGCGCGAGCGTCGTGACCGTTGCTTCGAGCGGTGAACTGCTGCCCACCCCGAGATCGGCGCCATACACGTTATAGCCCGGATACTGCGTTTCGCCGCTTTCGAGCGGGTACGCAAACACGAGCGGCGTGTTCATCGTGTTCAGCGCGTCGATCTGCCGGTCCGACAGGCAGGTGTCGCCGCGCGCGATACCGCCGGCGCAACGCAAAGGCTTGCCGTCGACGCGGGCCGTCGCCGGATTGAACGTCGCATTGCACGCCTGCACGTTGCTGATGAGTCCGTCGACGACGCCGTCGAGCCCGTCGCAAGCCTGCATCACCGCGTTGAGCAGCAGCGCGCGCTGCGCGGTGTCGACATAAGCGCCCGGCGCCGCGAAGCCTTCGGTCACGCGCAATTGCTGCAGGCTCAGCGTCGTAAAGTCATACGCGGGATAGAACGCGATGATGCCGTCCCAGTCCTGCGGCCAGCGCTGCGCGACGGTCAGCGCCTCGCGCCCGCCTGTCGAGCCGCCCGCGAAATACGCCCTGGACGGATGCGTGCCGTAGTGCGCGTCGATGATCTCGAGCGCGGCATCGCGCGTCTTCTTCAGCGCTTCGCCCATGAAGTTGTCGTAGGCCTCGGCGTTGACCGAGAACGCGCCGTTCACCCCACCGTTGGTCGCCTCGTGCCCGGAATCGCTCGCGAACACCGCGTAGCCGCGCGACAGCGGTCCCGGCAGATCGGCCGGCGCGCTCGGCACGTTACCCGTGATGGCGGGAATCGAGCCGTCGAAGCCGCCGCCGCCGAGCATCAGAATCTTGCCGTTCCACTGGTCCGGCAACGCGACGTTGAACAGGATGTCCGGTGCGGACGGATCGACAGGATGAATCGCGCCGGCTACGAGGCAGTACGACCCGGTAGCCGTCGCGCCGCTGCCGCTCGCCGCTACCTGTGTGGTCGAGGTGACGAGCGCGCCAGTCGTCGGCAGACCGATCTCGTGGGCGCGGATGGTCATTCCATTCAGATTCGGACAGCTGAGTTTCGATCGAGGCGGTGGCTCGTGCTTTTTGCATGCCTCGCCATGGCATCGGTCTGCTGGAGAATCCGCGTTCGCGCCGTGGCCCCACATCGCGCACAGCGCCAGCACGCAGCACGCCCCCACCCACGACGGCACGCGCCCATGCACGCGCCCCAACTCTCTGCTCAAGTTCATCGCCGTGTCTCCTTCCGATGAGGCCTGGAGACGGCACCGGACGTCGCGGCATCAGCCTCCTATGCCGCGGCGTACCCATGACCTTTGACCTTTATTGTTCTTGTCAACAGCGCGGTCACCGCTTGCGCAACGTTACCTGGCGCGTTGCGCGCAATACCGCCCGACACCGCATATCCGAACCTGCTTTCGATTTGGTAGAAGTCTTTCATCGGCCTGTCGATGTGGTTCCGGTCGGCCAGAATCAACCAATCAATCATAGTCGCTAACTCGCGCAACACACGCCGAATCGTCATCGCGGGCACGCCAGAGTGTCGTGCGCGCTCGAAACTATCAGGGCGCGTGAGTCGGATCGGGAATAACCACCGCATCCCCGCGGTCTTGCAGGTAAGACTGACAGTGGATAGGTGATCAAATGAACATCGTCGATATGGCCCGCGCATCGGGAGCGGTCGTCAGCGAGGCTGCGTTTGCCACACACACGGCGCGCGACACCAGCGGGTCGTTCTCATGACGGTGCGGATGCAAGCCGCGCTGCGTCGGTTGCAACTCGGCTCCGGCGTGGTGTTGCTGGTCTACCTCTTTCTCCATCTACTCAACCACGCGCTCGGAATCTGGTCGCTCGAACTCGCCGGACGTGGTCTGGTCCTGGCGCTGCGGCTCTGGCGCAGCGCGCCTGGAACGATCGCGTTGTACGGGGCGGCCGCGCTGCATTTTGCGCTCGCGCTGCGCACGATCTACGCGCGCCGTCACTGGGCGTTGCCTCCGGCTGAATGGGTGCGTCTGTGGGCAGGACTGAGCCTGCCGCTGCTGTTGATCCGTCATGCAGTGACGACGCGGCTCGCGTCGTCGCTCTATGGCTTCGAACCGGACTACGAGCGCGTCGTTATCCAGTTGCTGACGACGGGTACGCAAGGCTTGCAGCTTGCGCTGCTCGCACCCGGATGGATACACGGATGCCTCGGGCTCTGGTTTCGTTTGCGTCACTTCCCATTGGCGCTTCGCATGAAGCCCGTGCTGTTGACATGGGTGATCGTGCTTCCTTTGCTGTCGGCGGCAGGCTTTGTCCGGATGATGCGGACCGTCGAAGCGAAGCGGGCGATCCTCGGGAGTCCCGATCCCAAACTGATTGCGCATCAGCTCGCGCTGAATGCCTGGCGTCACGATCTCGTGGCCTTATATCTGGCGCTGATCGTCGGCGCGTTCGTCGCGGGTCAATTGCGCAACGGCATCGAACGCCGGAAATTGCGTGAGAGTTCTATTTAGGCATCCGGAAGTATTTTTCTCGTCACAGTGCTCTTTGACCTGAAGATCGGGAATATCCAACGACCAATCTCCGTCTACCGGATGTGCATCGCGTAACACTCACGCTCTGACATGACGGTCCGCGGTGATTGCAGATGCGCGAATACATCTTCAGGTCAAAAGGAGTACATCATGAAATCGGAATCGTTGAATCAATACGCGGTTACCCCGCTGCTGAGCCTCGTGATCGTTGCTGTGATGTCGATCGCGGGTTCGGCAAACGTGAATGCGCAAACCATGTCGGAGCCCGCGCCTCATCAAGTCACGCGTGCGGAGGTCATGCACGAACTCGAAGAGCTGGAGGCGGCCGGCTACAACCCGTCGTTGGGCGATGATGGTTCGTATCCCGCCGATATTCAGGCCGCGGAAGCGAAGGTGGCCGCCATGCATCGAGCGGAAAGAGCGGCGGCGACGAGCGCGGGACAGAGCGGGGAGACGGTGCGCACGCATTGACGCGCAAAGCGGGAGCCGCAACGGTATCCCGCTGCTGCGCGCACTGATGTCCATGGTGTTGACCGCTGAGACAAAAACACGGATTCACCGGCGGTGGCTCACTGCGACATTGCGATACGCAATGATCATATTGCGTTCATTGCATTGCCAGCATGAGGTCGGAATCGTATCTTGGTCTCCATATCACGGAGACACCTATGAAGATCGCATTCCTGGGAGCCGGCGCGTTGGGTTGCGCGATCGGCTCCGCCCTGACTGAGGGTGGCCACGAGACGTGGCTGGTCGACCGCTTTGCGGCACACGTCGAGGCCATGCGTCGCGACGGCCTGCAAGTCGACGATGCCAACGGCTCACGTCGCGTGAAAGTCCGTGCGACGATGACCCCCGCCGAAGTCGGACCGGTGGACCTCGTCATCGTGCTGGTCAAGTCCTTTCACACCGATTCGGCGATGCGCGGCGCGCTCGAGCTCGTCGGACCCGACACGCTCGTGTTGTCACTGCAAAACGGTCTCGGCCACGAAGACGTGCTCAGCGAAATCGTCGGTCGGGAGCGCGTGCTGGCGGGCAAGACCTATGTCGGAGGCGTGCTGAAGGCGCCCGGACACATCCAGTCGGGCGTGAATGGAAAGTTGACGATCATCGGCGAGCTCGACGGTCAGGTGACCGACCGCGCCCGCGCCATCTCCGACGCGTTCAACGGCTCCGGTCTGATGACCACGGTCAGCGACAACATCCTGGGCACCATGTGGGACAAGTTGCTGATCAACGTTGCGACGGGCGCGATCACCGGCATCACCGGTCTGACATATGGGCAACTGTACGAAGAGCCCGTTCTGAAGGCCGCCGCACTGGCGGCGATCGAAGAAGCGATGGCAGCCGCGAAGGCCGCCGGCATCCAGCTATCAATGACGAAAGCGGAAGAAGCCTGGACGCTGGCCGCCGAAGGACTCTCGCCCGCATTCAAGACCTCGATGCTGCAGAGCCTCGAAAAGTCCTCCGTCACCGAAATCGACTTCATCAACGGCGCGGTCGTGCGTTGGGGCGAACGCCTCGGTGTGCCGACGCCGGTGAACTCGACGCTCGTGGCCTGCATCAAGGGCATCGAACGCGCGCTGCTGGACCGGCAGAAAGAAGGAGCCGCAACATGAGCGCGCCGAAAGCCTATCTGGAGCACGTCGCCATCTGGGTGAAGGACATCCACTGGCATATCCGCTTCTTCGAGCAGGTGCTCGGCATGACGATGCGCGAAGTCGACGGCACGCGCGAGGAGCCGCGTCAGTACTGGACGTTGGGCGGTCTGCAGTTCATCAATGAGCCGCGCCATGAGGGACCTGAGGGCCGGCTCGCCCATCTAGGGGTGATGTGCGAGGACCTCGAAGCCGCAATTGCCGCCGCTCAGGCGTTCGGCGTTACCGAGATGCCGCAAGGGCGCAACTGGCTGCGTCTGCCCGACGGGCTTGCCGTCGAACTCATTCAGGCCAAGCCGGCCACGTGCGTCGCACAAGCGCTGGCAATCAACCCACGCGCGGAGGCGTAAGCATGAGCACCATCATCGAAAAGTATTGGGACGATGCGCAGGAAGGCGACGAGTGCGTGAGCCCGACCTACACCGTCACGAAAGAACGCATCCTGGCCTACGCCGACCTCACGGGAGATCACACGCCGGTGCATGTCGACGAGGAATATGCCAACGCGAGCCATTTCGGCTCGATCGTGGCGCACGGCCTGTTCGGATTGTCGATCGCCGACGGGCTGAAGACGCGGAGCGACTATCGCTTCCTGCCCGGCATGTCGCTCGGCTGGACGTGGGACTTCCTGCTGCCGATCAAGGTCAACGATGTGCTTCACGTCAAGTTCCACGTGGGCAACATGCGCGCGAGCAGGAGTCGTCCGGGCTGGGGCATCGTCGTGCTGCCGTCGGAGTTGATCAATCAGGACGGCCAGGTCGTCCAGCGTGGCGAACATCGGTTGATGATCCCGCGCCGTCCGGGAGCGAACTGATGCAAGCCCGTCCCCTCGAAGGTATTCGCGTCGTCGACTACAGCCACTTTCTCGCCGGTCCTTATGTGGGCCGCTGCCTCGCGGCGCTCGGCGCCGAAGTCATCAAGGTGGAGCGTCCGGGAAGCGGCGACGCGGGACGCCAGCACGCCACGATTCTCGACGACCAGCAAAGCGCCTACTTCCTGCAGCTAAATATGGGCAAGCGCGGTGTGAGCGTCGACATGAAAGATCCGCGCGGCAAGGAGTTCATGCAGCGTCTTTGCGATTCCGCCGATGTGTTCATCGAGAACTATCGACCGGGTGCGCTGGACAAGCTCGGTCTTGGCTACGCCGCGCTGTCCGGGCGCAATCCGGGCCTCGTGTACTGCTCTATCTCTGCATACGGCCATACCGGACCCGACGCGCATCGCGCCGGCTTCGGCCTCATCGCCGAGGCGAAGAGCGGCATCATGCAGATGATCGGCAATCCCGGCGAGCCGCCGCCTCTCATGCGTATTTCACTCGGCGATATGTACACCGGCATCCACGCGGTGGCCGCGATCAACGCCGCGCTGCTCGGCCGCGTGAAGAGCGGTCGCGGCCAGCACATCGACATGGCGTTGTACGACACGCTGGTATCGATGCACGAATACGCGGTGCAGTGCTACACGATGCAGGGCGTCGTTCCCGAGCAGACCGGCCACGACATGCCGACGTCGACGCTGTATGGCGTGTTTCGCGCGGCCGACGGCGATCTCGTGATCGCCGCGCAGGTCGATGACTCGTGGAAGCGGTTCGCGTCGCTGGTCGAACAGCACGGCGGTCCGGCCGGTTTCGGCGCCGACGCGAGGTTCCACTCGCTGAACGGACGCAACGCCCACCGCGACGAAATCCTTGCCGTCGTGAAGCCGTGGGTTGCCGCCAGGCCGGTCGCTGAAGTGCTGGCGCTGCTCGACGGTGTCGATGTGCCTTGCGCAAAAGTGCAGCGCATCGACGAAGTGGTTGCCGATCCGCAGATCGTCGCGCGTGGCATGGTGATCGAGCATGACCATCCGCGCTTCGGGAAACTGCGTCTGCCGAACCTGCCGTTCCGCTTCTCCGACTGCGACACGTCGATTCGCGAAGTCGGACCGGACCTCGGTCAGCACAACGTGGAAGTCGCACAGTCGCTGGGCTTCGACGCCGCGCAGATCGACGCGATGCAGACCCAGGGCGTGCTGTTTTCGAAGAGGAGTGCGTGATGAGCGACCAATACGCGGTGATCGGCAATCCGATCGGGCACACGAAATCCCCGCTGATTCACGGGCTGTTTGCGGAGGCAACGGGGCAGGACATCAATTACCGGGCCATCGAGGGCCCAATCGAGCCGCCGGAAGCCTTCGCAGATACGGTGAAGGCTTTTATCGCAGGGGGCGGCAGAGGCATGAACGTCACCGCGCCGTTCAAGCTGCAAGCGTTCGCGCTTGCCGACGAGCGCAGCGAACGGGCCGCGCTCGCCGGTGCCGTCAACGCGATGAAGTTCGAAAACGGCCGGATCATTGCCGAGAACTTCGACGGCGTCGGCCTCGTGCGGGACATCGAAGTGAACCTCGGTCAGCCGATGGCGGGCAAGCGCGTGCTCGTGCTGGGCGCGGGCGGAGCGGTGCGGGGCGCGTTGCTGCCGTTCATCGCGGCGCGGCCGGCGCAACTGGTGGTCGTGAATCGGAATGTGCGCAAGGCCGAGGCGCTGGTCGCGCAAGTGGCAAGCAAGAGCCCATTGATCGCCTGCGGCTACCGGGAACTCGACGAGATGGGGGAGTTCGATCTCGTCGTGAACGCGACTTCGGCGAGCCTCACCGGTCAGTTGCCTGCGGTTGCGCCGGGCGTGTTCAGTCCAGCCGGAACCGCATACGAACTCGCGTATGGAAAGGGGCTCACGCCGTTTTTGCGGCTCGCGCGAAATGCGGGGGTGCAGGGCATCGCCGACGGCGTCGGCATGCTCGTCGAGCAGGCCGCCGAGGCGTTCGAGTGGTGGCGCGGCGTTCGTCCGCAGACGCACGCGATCATCGACCGGCTGACCGTTCCGCTCAACTGACGCACGCGGGCGGACGCCCGCCTGTTTCCAACCAGTCTGGATCAACATGATGAAACAGTTTCTGATGCTGCACGGCATCAACCACAACATGTTCGGCAAACGCGATCCCATTCAGTACGGGACGGTCACTCTCGAAGACATCGACGCTCGACTGCGGGTTCTAGCCGACGAGCTGGGCGTTGCGGTGCAGAGCTACCAGACGAACAGCGAAGCCGACATGTGTCTACGGATTCACCAGGCTTTCACGGACAACGTCGACGGTGTGCTGATCAACGCGGGCGCGTGGACGCACTACAGTTACGGCATTCGCGATGCGCTGGCGATATTGACCGTACCCGTGATCGAGATTCACATGTCCAACATCCATGCTCGCGAAGCGTTCCGCCACAAGTCGGTTTTTGCGGAGATCGTGAAGGGGCAGATTTGCGGTTTCGGTATCGAAAGCTATCTGCTCGGACTGCGGGCGGCCGTATCTGCCGCTGCCTGAGAATCGCCGACGAGCAGTGACGCGCACCGTGCTGGATGTCCGTCCATAGACGGAATGCAATGGCTACAATGGCGATATTGCATCCGACAATACAGCCATGAGTACCACCGACCTCCCGGACCTCAAGCTGCTTCAGCTTTTCGACCTGCTTTACGACGTGCGAAGTGTCACGCGCGCCGCTGAGCAACTCGGGCAAAGTCAGCCGACGGTCAGCATATGGTTGGGTCGCTTGCGCGAGCATTTGCAGGACCCGCTGTTCGTTCGCACGCCGGGCGGCATGACGCCCACGCCGCAGGCGGACGCGCTGATCGGACCGTGCAGGGAAATTCTGGAATCGCTGCGTCGGTTCGCTGCGTGGGAGATCTCTTTCGATCCCGCCACCGCCAAACGACGGTTCCGTATTTGCATGACGGACGCGAGCCACATTACGCTGCTGCCGCGAATGTTGGCGCATTTGCGGGCGCAGGCGCCAGGCGTTCGGCTGGAAGCGGCGAGGATCGACGGCAATACGGAGCGGGCGCTCGAATCCGGCGAGGCGGATCTTGCGATCGGGCACGTCCCATGGCTCGGGGGCGGTATGTACCAGCAACAGCTGTATCTGCAGGACTGGGTGTGCCTTGCCAACCGGAATCATCCCCGCGTGCGTGCGCGGCTGAGTTTGAAGCAATACGGTACCGAGGGGCACGTCGTCATTGCGGCTGGCACGGGCGGCCAATTGCTTGAACAGGCGTTGTTGCGCGAGCACATCGAACGCGACGTCGTACTCGAATTGCCCGGATTCCTCGGACTCGGATCAATCATCAAGTCGACCGATCTGATCGCCACGTTGCCGCGACACATCGGCGAAACGCTGGCGCGGACGAATGGCGTCGCGGTCCATTCGTGTCCTTTTCCGGTGGACAAGTTCGCGGTGCGCCAACACTGGCACGCGAAGTACCATCACGAAGCCGGCAATCGCTGGCTGCGCTCGGTCGTCGCGGATCTGTTTCTCAGTAGGGGCAGCAGCTAGTTGCTCCTACCGCGGACAAGGGCACGGCGCTTTCGCAGAGCGCGAGATTCTCCGCCATCATCGGCTTCGTCAAAAAGAACCCTTGCACGTAGTCGCAGCCCGAGTCGCGCAGCGCGTGCAGTTGTTGATGCGTTTCGACACCTTCGGCCGTCACCTTGATGCCGAGTTCGTGCGACATCTGAATGATGCCCCGGACGATCGACGCGGCCGCCGAGTCGCGGCTCAGCCTGGCCGTAAACGACCGGTCGATCTTGACGATGTCCGGCGAAAAATCGGCCAGATAACGCAGGCTGGAGTACCCCGTTCCAAAGTCGTCGATGGCGATGCGCACGCCGAGGCGCTTGAGCGCCATCAGCGTGTCTTGCGCGAGAGAGGGGTCTTCCATCAGTGCGCTTTCTGTCAGTTCGATCTGAAGGCAGCTCGGGAGCACCCGATGTTTTCGCAGCGCCTCATCGACTATCGCGACCAGCGAGTCATCCCTCAACTGACGCGCGGACACGTTCACCGACATGGACAGATCTTTTCTTCCAGCGGACTGCCAGACGGCCAGTTGAGCGAGGGCCGCGTCCACGACCCACGCGCCGACTTCGACGATGAACCCGCTCTCTTCCAGGATCGGGATGAAGCTGCCAGGAGGGACTATGCCTCGCGCCGGATGATTCCATCGGACGAGTGCTTCGACGCCTTTCACCGCCAGAGAGGCTGGCTCATGAATACCCTGGAAATGGAGGACGAACTGGTTCGACGCCAGCGCCGTGGGCAGACTGCACTCCAGTTCGAAATCTCCGAGCACATCGCTGGATGCTTCATCGGCGAAGCGAAAGCCGTTGCGACCGCCTTTTTTCGCCGCATACATCGCGACATCCGCGCTCGTCAGCAGCGCCTCGTGATCGCGGCCGTGTTCGGGAAAGATCGAGATGCCGATCGACGCCGTCACGAACGGCGCGGCGTGATCTTTGCGAACGTCGCTCGAGAAAAGGTTCAGAAGAGTCTGCGCCAACGCCGCTAACGTGGCCTTGTCGCTCTGACCCCTGACGATGACCGCGAACTCGTCCCCGCCGAGGCGCGCTACGCAGGCATCCGGCGGAAGCGCGCCCTGAATGACCTTGGCGATGTCCTGCAACAGACGGTCGGCGGCCGTATGGCCGAGCGTATCGTTGAGGACCTTGAAGCGGTCGAGGTCGACGAACATCAAACCGAAGGCGAGGTTCTGCCGGCAAAGCGTCTTCATCTGGCGGATCAGCGCACCGCGGTTGGCTAAACCCGTCAGCCCATCGGTGTAGGCCAGATGATCGAGCGCCGCGAGGCGTTCCTGTTCCAGCGTGATGTCCTCGCTGACACCGACGATGCGCACCACGTTCGCGAAGCCATCGCACACGGGATAGGCCGTGCTTCTGATCCAGCGCAGGCAGCCATCCGGGCGGCGGATTCGGTATTCGAAGCGACCTTCCGCCACTTCGGATGAGATACGGTTCATCTCGGCGAGCAAAGGCTCCAGATCCTCTGACACCACGAGATCGAGCCACGCGGACGGCCTGTTGCGGAGCTCTTCAGGCGTAATGCCGAACACGCTTGCGACACCTGCGCTGACATGATGACAGTGTTCAAAATGCGAGCTATACGAATAGAACACGAGCCGGACATGCAATTCCATCTCGTGCATCAGCTCATCGCGTTCGCGCAGTCTCTTCAACAGCTCGGATTGCTGGGTGACGTCCTCTGAAGCACAAAGCAGCGCGGTGACCATACCGTCGTCGCCAGGCAGTGGCGTGAGGGTGGAGTTCCACCATTTGGTACGTCCCCTCGTCGTCGCGCAGCTTCCGGTGAACGATGTGCTCTTGCCCGACGCGGCGCCCGCCAATGCATTCTCGGCCGCCGTGCGGTCCTCGCCGGTCCAGAAAGCGAGCCAGTCCGCGCCGTAGAGTTGCTCCGGTGACTCCGCGTCCATCAACACGGCGCCGTGCTCCGACACCCGCAGCATTTTTCCGTCTGTAGCGAGCACCTTCAGGCAGTCGCGATTCGCGTGCAGAAGCCCACTCGCCAGTGCGGTGGCGGCAGTTTGCCGGGCGTGATCAACGCCCAGTTTTCGACGGACTATCGCGAGGCCGGCGATGCCCGACACGATCGACAATGCAATACGCACGGTAGTCGCCGCTTCACTGGCCGCTTGATGCACCAGCGCACCGACGCCCACGCCGGCAACGACGGCAATGCAGAGACTCGTCAGCGGGATGGTCTTGCGTTGACCATAGCGCGATAGGAAATAGGAAAGAAACTGCTGGTTCCGGGCTGACCAACCATTGGCGTGGGCGTCTCGATCGACCCGGGACTCAGTCGGGCTGGTTTTTTTAGGGCACGAGGCCGCTTTGAATCTCACGCTGTTCTCCGACTACCTGGTTGAGCAACGGCTCGAACGCTGCGAGCCGCCTCACTTTTACTATTACGGTAGGAATTCGGAGATCTTTAGTCCGCGCCGAGCGGGTACCGAGGAGCACATGAGTTCAGCGCGGATTGGGTGGCCATCAGCCTTTGCGGGGCTTGATCTGCGTGAACTGCCGGATGCGCTCGGCAAGTGCGGGTATTCCCGAGTCGCGTGCGACGTAGTGCGCGACCTGCCGGGTGGCCAGATCGATGGTCACCTGATCGTCGGGGGTTTTCGTGTTGGGTCCGTCGATGGCGGGATGGTATTCGATACGCAGTTGCTTTGCGTTGGCGACAAGCCGTAAATACCCGTAGTTACGGTCGTCGTAGCTTTCAAGGACAACGGCATCCGTGTCTTTCGATGCGGCCTGGATCAGTTGCGGCGCCCGAAGGGGCGGCTGTCCGTTGGTGGTGAGCGGCTGCACCTCGTGACCGCCGTTCCCGCAAACGATGTAAGGGATATGTGTGCCGTCCGAACGGGTTCGCGTAAAACGCTGATAGTTGTGCGCGTGTCCCGCGAGGTCGGCATGCGGCCAGATACCGACCTCGTGGCAAATGGCATCGATCTGCTGTTGCATTTCGACGCTCCAGCCGTGACGGCCGCGCGCCACATAGGGCGGATGGTGATGCGCGAACAGCAAGGCGCCTCGGTAGTTCTCTTTCTTGACTCGCAATAACGCCGCTTTCAGGAATTTCAGCTGGCTGTTGCCGACGTGACGGTCGGCAATGACACCGGGGTCCTCCAGCGTATTGCTGTACAGCGCAATGATGCGCACGAACGGTGCCTCGAACGTGAAGAAAACGCCCGGCTGAATTTGTGCCGTGCGTGAAAGGTGGCCTGCATCGGCGGAGACCTGGAAGCAGTCGGAGCAGAAGTTCCTCAGAAACGCCTGCAGGCTCTTCTCATGTTCCAGCGGCGAAACCATTCCGTCGTGGTTGCCGGCAGCGGCGAGAATCGGCGCGTGATAGTTGCGGTACGGCTCGTAGAACTGATCGTAGTAGTACTGCGCTTCGCCAAAGCTGTAGACGATGTCACCCAGCAGAAAGTTGAATTGCGGCACCTCGGCGGGATCGGCTTCGTCGAAGTCGCTGACCATCTTGTCCGAGACCTGATTCTGGGTAGCCGGACCTTTGGTACTGCCACAATCGCCGGTGGCGTGAAAGACGATCTGTCCGCTCGCGCTGATCGTATCGAGGAGCGTCTGGTTGTTGTCCACCACCTCCGCGAATGTCAGCCGGGGCTCGGTGCCGCCGCGTGGCGCGGGAAACGGCAGCGCCTTGAGCTTGTGCTCGCGGTTCAGTTCGTCGATGACCTTGTAGGCGGCGGTATCGGATGCGTGCCTGACCACGAAAGTTTGCGGGTCCGGCGTGGGTTGCGGTTGCGAGAAAACGGGCGCGGCGAGAATCCTGCCGTTGCGATTGCCGCGTGCGGCTGACGATTCGTCTGAACGCTTCTTCGGCATGTGCAATTCTCCTTGATCGTCGAACGGGGGCGGCCACGCGGTTGTCGGCAAACCGTCAGCATGTGACGGTGCTGTTGCTGGCCGGGTGCACCGTTCAGACGAACGTGCGAGGAGGAAGTTCAGATCCGGTGGTCGTTGCGCAACGCGATCGCAGCGAAATGCGGAGCACCGCTGTGCCATGCGAAAGCATGGTTCGCGGTGGCACGGATTGGTTACGACGGCACGAATACACCTACTGCCGCTACCGCCATCGCAAGCGTGGCGAGCCAGCCTCCCCAGGCCAGCACGCCCGTAACGGCGAACTGTCCCATGATCCGCCGGCTGCGGGCCATCAGCATCATGACGACCATGATCGGCACCGCGGTAACGCCATTGATCACCGCACTCCAGTACAGCGCGCGGATCGGGTCGAAATGCATGAAGGTGATGGCCACGCCGCCCAGGATCGCCAGCGCGATCACCGCATAGAATTCGCGCGCGAGCGTCAGTTGCAACGCGAGACTGCTGCGCCAGCGAAAGCTGCCCGCGGCGGCGTAGGCGGCCGAGCCGGCGAGGACCGGCAGCGCGAGCAGACCGGTTCCGATGATCCCGAGCGCAAACAGGACGTAAGCAAATCGTCCGGCAAACGGCTCGAGCGCCCGCGCGGCATCGGCCGAGGTTTTTACGTCGAGGTGATGCAGATGAAGCGTAGCGGCCGCCGTCAACATGATGAAGAATGCAACGAAGTTGGACACCCCCATGCCGACCCACGTATCGAAACGGATCCTGCGCAACTGCGCGGGCGCCGCATGCGGGACGCGGCGCAACGGAGCCTGTTGCGGCGCCGAGCGCATTTCTTCGACTTCCTGCGACGCCTGCCAGAAAAACAGGTACGGACTGATCGTGGTACCTAGCACCGCCACGACCATGGTCAAATAGTCCGACGTCAGCGAGACGCGCGGCAACACGATGGCGCGTGCGACTTCACCCCAAGGGATCGGAACGATGAATGCGACCGCCACGTACGCCAGAAGCGATAGCGCGGTCCACTTCAGGATGCGCGCATAACTTCCGTAGGGGACGAAAATCTGCAGAACGACCGAAAGCACGCCAATGCCGACGACATAAACGTGCTGCGGACCTGGCAGCAGCAATCCCGCTGCAGCGCCCATCGCCGACAAATCGGCGGCGATGTTGATCACGTTTGCCACGACGAGCAGGCCGACCGCGCCGTATAGCATCCATGCCGGATAATGCGCGCGCATGTTGGACGCGAGGCCCTTGCCGGTCACCCGGCCAATCTGCGCGCTCACCAGTTGTATCGCGGTCATCAACGGATAGGTGATCAGGATCACCCACAGCAGATTGAACCCGAACTGCGCGCCGGCCTGCGAATAGGTGCCGATTCCGGATGGATCGTCGTCAGCGGCGCCTGTGATCAGACCAGGGCCCAGCCGTTTGATCCAGGATCGCTCGACGGGGTCGCAAACCGCGGATTCCGGCTCGACTAATTCTTCGTCGCTCATAAATGTCACCTCGCGGCAACATTTAGCAAATTGCGGGCCCGGGCGTGTGCGTCAGTGTCGAAGATCACACGCCGGCTGCCTCTGTGTTCGGCAGAAGAGGACGATCCGACGGGTTCCCATTCAGCGTGAATGGAAATTGAGTTTGCGATGCGACCGCTTGTCTGTCGCGATGAACGCGCGCGGTTCAGTTAAGTTTCGGCTTGAACTCATACTGGCCAATCTCGCCGCCGCGCGCGACCACCGCGGTACTCTCCGGAATTTCCTGCCACCACCCCGGCAAGTCCGCGAGCGGCTCGGACAGCACGAGGAACGCATTCTCGCCGGCCCTCATGATGCGCTCGTCGTCGGGATACAGCTGGTGCAGATGACGGAACGACGTGCTGTGAAACAGCGAGCGCGACTGTCCTTCGCTCGAATAGCGGACCGCGACGATCTGCTCGCCGTCGGTCGCGCACACGGTCATGTTCAGCGGTTCAGCCACGCCATGTTGGCGTCCGGTGGCTTCGACGAAGCCGACCATCCGTTCGAGCGCAGTGACGGGCGCAAGCTCCAGCCCGAAGGTCAGCGCGAGAAAAAACATCACTTCGGAATCGGTCGAGCCTTCGATGGACGGGAACAGGTCGGGGTCGATCTTCACCATCAGATCGCGGCGCACCTTCGGGAAGTCGCGCACCAGCCCGTTGTGCGCGAACAGCCAGCGGCCATAGCGGAACGGATGACAGTTGGTTTCCTGCGACGGCGTGTCGGTCGCCGCGCGTACGTGCGCGACGAACAGCGGAGAGTGGATCGCCCGCGCGGCCTCGCGTAGATTGCGATCGCTCCAGGCCGGCTGGATGCAGCGGTAGCGAAACGGAATGTCGGTGGGATGTCCATACCAGCCGATGCCGAAACCGTCGCCATTGGTGGTGGTGGCACCGAGCCGCGAATGCATGCTCTGGTCGATCAGCGAATGCCGGGCGTTGAACAGCACGGTTTCGAGCTGAAGCGGATTGCCGGTATATGCGAGCCAGCGGCACATGATTGCTCTCCTGTCGGGTGCGCATCACAACCCTACACCAGTTGCGCGCGGCGATTGTAGGACCAAAGTCCGATTGAGCAGGACTTGATGCATGTCACCATTGGCGAAGAAGTTGCGTGCTAAGTTGCGTTCGTGCCGGGCATCAAGGCAGCCTTCCAGGCACGAAGCGGACGTCAGCCGTAGTTGGTCCGTTTCAAATCCCTTCGCGACCTTGCGCCGACCCAATCTGATGGAGGCAGGACGCACATGAGCCACTTCCTGGACAGGTTACGTTACTTTACGGCCCCTCGTCCGCAGTTTTCGGACGGTCACGGAGCTGTCACAGATGAAGACCGGCAATGGGAGGATGCTTACCGCAAGCGCTGGCAGCACGACAAGATAGTTCGCTCCACTCATGGAGTGAATTGCACGGGCTCCTGCTCGTGGAAGATCTATGTCAAGGGCGGCATCGTCACGTGGGAAACGCAGCAGACGGACTATCCGCGCACCCGGCCCGACATGCCCAATCACGAGCCGCGTGGATGCTCGCGAGGCGCATCCTATTCGTGGTACCTATACAGCGCGAACCGCCTGAAATACCCGCTGGTGCGCAGCGCGCTCGTCAAGCTGTGGCGCGAGCGCCGCGCTTCGCTGGATCCCGTGCAAGCCTGGCAGTCGATCGTCGAGGACGAGGCGGCGCGGCGCGGCTATCAGAGCCGCCGGGGCCTTGGCGGCTTCATTCGCTCCACATGGGACGAAGTCAACGAAATCGTCGCGGCCGCCAACGTTTATACGGTCAAGCATCACGGACCCGATCGGGTGATCGGCTTCTCGCCGATTCCGGCGATGTCGATGGTCTCGTACGCGGCGGGCTCGCGTTATCTATCGCTGATCGGCGGCGTTTGCCTGAGTTTCTACGACTGGTATTGCGACCTGCCGCCCGCCTCGCCGCAGACCTGGGGCGAGCAGACCGACGTGCCGGAATCGGCGGACTGGTACAACTCCACGTTCATCATGATGTGGGGGTCGAACGTCCCGCAGACCCGCACGCCGGACGCGCATTTTATGACCGAGGTGCGCTACAAGGGCGCCAAGATCGTCTCCATCTTTCCCGACTATGCGGAAGGCGCCAAGTTCGGCGACATCTGGCTGCACCCGAAGCAAGGCACCGACGCGGCGCTCGCGCTCGCGATGGGCCACGTGATCCTGAAGGAATTCCACCTGGCCGGGAAAAGCGACTACTTCGTCGACTACTGCCGGCGTTTCACCGACATGCCGTGTCTGGTGCGCCTCGTGCCGCACGGCGACGCCTATGTGCCCGAACGGCTCGCACGCGCGTCGGACTTCGACGACGGACTCGGTCAGGCCAACAATCCCGAGTGGAAGACCGTGACGATCGACACGGCGAGCAATGAGTTCGTCGTGCCGGTCGGCTCGGTGGGTTTTCGCTGGGGACAAAAGGAAGGCGAGGACCAGGGCAAATGGAACCTGAAGTCCGAAGCGGCTACGGGTGAGTCAGTCACGCCAAGGCTTTCGCTCGCCGATGCGCACGATGACGTGGTCAACGTGCTGTTCCCATACTTCGGCAATATCGAGCACCCGCATTTCCACCACACCACCCATGCGTCGCAACTGTCGCGCCGGATCGGCGTGCGCAGGATCGCCACGCGCAACGGCGAGATGCTCGTCGCCACGGTCCACGATCTCTTCGTTGCCAACTATGGGCTCGACCAGGGGCTCGGCGGCGAGGATATCGCAACGGGCTACGACGACGATGTGCCCTACACACCGGCATGGCAGGAGGCGATCACGGGCGTCAAGCGCGCGGATGTGATCTCGGTGGCGCGCCAGTTCGCGGAGAACGCGCACAAGACCCAGGGCAAGTCGATGGTGATCATCGGAGCCGGGATCAATCACTGGTTCCACATGGACATGTCGTATCGCGCGATCATGAACATGCTGATCATGTGCGGCTGCATCGGCAAATCGGGCGGCGGCTGGTCACACTACGTCGGGCAGGAAAAACTGCGCCCGCAAACGGGTTGGACCGCGCTCGCCTTCGCGCTGGACTGGCACCGTCCGCCGCGTCATATGAACGCGACTTCGTTCTTCTATGCGCATACCGACCAGTGGCGCTACGACCCGATGAACCCCACGGCGCTGCTGTCGCCGCTGGCGGACCCGAGCCGCTTTCATGGCGCGCCAATCGACTACAACGTGCGCGCCGAGCGCATGGGGTGGCTGCCGTCCGCGCCGCAACTGGCGGTCAACCCGCTCGATTACGGGCGGGCGCTGAACGACCCGGCGCAGGCGGCGACCACGGTCGTGCGCGATCTGAGATCGGGCAGCCTGCGCATGTCCTGCGAGGACCCGGACCATCCGGTCAATTTCCCGCGCAACCTGTTCGTCTGGCGCTCTAACCTGCTGGGCTCGTCGGGCAAGGGGCACGAGTATTTTCTGAAGCATCTGCTCGGCACGACCAACGGCGTACAGGGCGAGGAGGTCTTCAAGTCCGGGCACCCGCGTCCCGAGGAGATCGCGTGGCACGACGAGGCGCCGCGCGGCAAGCTGGACCTGCTGGTCACGCTCGATTTCCGCATGTCGACCACCTGCATGTATTCCGACGTGGTGCTGCCTACCGCGACGTGGTACGAAAAGGACGACATGAACACGTCCGACATGCACCCGTTCATTCACCCGCTGTCGGCCGCCGTCGATCCGGCCTGGCAGTCGAAAAGCGACTGGGAGATCTTCAAGGGCATCGCAAAGCGGTTCTCAGAGTTGAGCGAGGGCCAGCTCGGTGTCGAGCGCGACATCGTGCTCGCGCCGATCGCGCATGACAGTCCGGCCGAACTCGCGCAGCCGTTCGACGTGCAGGACTGGAAACGCGGCGAATGCGAACCGGTGCCCGGCAAGACCATGCCTTCGGTGCTGGTGGTCGAGCGCGACTACCCCGGCACGTACGCGAAGTTCACCTCGCTCGGGCCGTTGATGGACAAGCTCGGCAACGGCGGCAAGGGCGTCAGCTGGGACACGAAGGACGAGGTCGCGATGCTCGGCGAGCTCAACTACCGGGTCGCCGAAACGGGCTGCGCGAATGGCCGGCCGCGCATCGACACGGCGCTCGACGCCGCCGAGGTGATCCTGTCGCTCGCGCCGGAGACCAACGGCGCGGTGGCCGTCAAGGCCTGGGAGGCGCTCTCCGCGATGACCGGGATCGAACACGAGCACCTCGCCGATGCGCGCGCCGACGAAAAGATCCGCTTTCGCGACATCCAGGCGCAGCCGCGCAAGATCATCTCGTCGCCGACCTGGAGCGGGATCGAATCGGAACACGTGTCGTACAACGCGGGCTACACCAACGTGCACGAGCTGATTCCGTGGCGCACGTTGAGCGGCCGCCAGCAGCTCTATCAGGATCATCTGTGGATGCGCGCGTTCGGCGAGTCGCTGTGTGTCTACAAGCCGCCGATCGAAACCGGCAGCTACGAGCACATGGCGGGGGCGCGCTCGAACGGCAACCCGGAGATCGTGCTGAACTTCATTACGCCGCACCAGAAGTGGGGCATCCACAGCACCTACACCGACAACCTGCTGATGCTGACGCTGTCGCGCGGCGGCCCGATCGTGTGGCTGTCGGAGGCGGACGCGAAGGCGATCGGCGTGGTCGATAACGACTGGATCGAGTGCTACAACTCGAACGGCGCGCTGTGCGCGCGCGCCGTGGTCAGCCAGCGCGTGCCGCGCGGCATGGTGTTGATGTATCACGCGCAGGAAAAGATCGTGAACACGCCCGGCTCGGAGATTACCGGCACGCGCGGCGGCATTCACAACTCGGTCACCCGCGTGGCGCTGAAACCGACTCATATGATCGGCGGCTATGCGCAGCTCGCGTATGGCTTCAACTACTACGGCACTGTGGGCTCCAACCGCGACGAGTTCCTGATCGTGCGCAAGATGAAGCGCATCGACTGGCTCGACGACACGGCGCCGCTCACGATGAGCCCGCCTGTCCAGCCAGTGCGGCAAGGAGAAGCCTCATGAAAGTGCGCGCGCAGATCGCGATGGTGCTGAACCTCGACAAGTGCATCGGCTGCCATACGTGCTCGGTGACCTGCAAGAACGTCTGGACGAGCCGCGAGGGCATGGAATACGCGTGGTTCAACAACGTGGAGACCAAACCAGGCATCGGCTACCCGAAGGACTGGGAGAACCAGGAGCGCTGGCGCGGCGGCTGGACGCGCCGCAGCGACGGCAAGATCGAGCCGCGTCAGGGCAACAAGTGGCGGCTGCTGGCCAAGATTTTCGCCAATCCGCATTTGCCGGAGATCGACGACTACTACGAGCCCTTCACCTTCGACTACGCGAACCTGCAGGACTCGGGCGATACGAAAGCGATGCCGGTGGCGCGGCCGCGCTCGCTGATCAGCGGCGAGCGGCTCGAGAAGATCGAATGGGGGCCGAACTGGGAAGAGATCCTCGGCGGCGAGTTCGAGAAGCGCTCGAAAGACTACAACTTCGAGAACGTGCAGAAGGACATCTACGGGCAATTCGAAAACACCTTCATGATGTACCTGCCGCGGCTGTGCGAGCACTGCCTGAATCCGAGCTGTGTCGCGTCGTGCCCCTCCGGCTCGATCTACAAGCGCGAAGAGGACGGCATCGTGCTGATCGATCAGGACAAGTGCCGCGGCTGGCGTATGTGCGTGTCGGGCTGCCCCTACAAGAAGATCTACTTCAACTGGCAGACCGGCAAGGCGGAGAAGTGCATTTTCTGCTATCCGCGCATCGAAGTCGGGCAGCCCACGGTCTGCTCGGAAACCTGTGTGGGCCGCATCCGCTATCTGGGCGTGCTGCTTTACGACGCGGATCGCATCAGCGAGGCCGCCAGCGTCGAAGAAGAACGCGATCTGTATGAAGCGCAACTGTCGGTGTTTCTCGATCCGCACGATCCGCGGGTCATCGCCCAGGCCGAGCGCGATGGCGTGCCGGCCGCGTGGATCGAAGGCGCGCAGCGCTCGCCGATCTACAAGATGGCGATCGACTGGAAAATCGCCTTCCCATTGCATCCGGAATTCCGCACGCTGCCGATGGTGTGGTACGTGCCGCCGCTGTCGCCGATCAACGCGGCGGCCAATAGCGGCGAGCTCGGCATGAACGGCTATCTGCCCGATGTCGATGCGCTGCGCATTCCGCTGCGTTATCTCGCCAACCTGCTGACCGCCGGCAAGGAAGAGCCCGTCAAGCTGGCGCTCGAACGGCTGCTGGCCATGCGCGCCTTCATGCGCTCGCGCCACGTCGATCAGATCGAGGTTCCCGGTGTGCTGACCCAGGCCGGCTTGACGGTCCCCCAGGTGGAGGACATGTACCGCTATCTGGCGATCGCCAACTACGAAGACCGCTTCGTGATTCCGACCACGCATCGGGAGTATGCGGAAGATGCGTTCGACCTGCGTTCATCGTGCGGCTTCTCGTTCGGCAACGGCTGTTCGGACGGCAAGTCGGAACTGAGCCTGTTCAGCACGAAGAAAGGCCGCCGCACGATCCCCATCCGGCAGGAGCCTTGACATGAAATCGACCGCCGTCACGCAGCCTGCGCTCGTCTACTCGGTGTTGGGCGCACTGCTCGACTATCCCGACGCGCAGTTGCTCGCCGCGCTGCCCGAGGCCCGTCTACTGCTCAACGGCGAACGCGCGTTGACGCGCGAATCGAAGGCTGGACTCGAACGGTTCCTCGACTACTGCGAAGCCCGCGATCTGATGACGCTGCAGGAGAACTACGTCGCGCAGTTCGACCGCGGCCGCAACACGTCGCTCTATCTGTTCGAGCATGTGCACGGCGAATCGCGCGACCGGGGGCAGGCGATGGTCGACCTGCTGCAGATGTACGAGCGGCACGGACTCTTTCTCGCTTCTGGCGAACTGCCCGACTATCTGCCCGTGTTCCTCGAATATCTGTCGCGTCTGCCGGGCGACGAAGCGCGCGCATTGCTCGCGGAAACGGCGGAGATCCTGCAGTCGATCGCGGCTCAACTGACGAAGAAGGGCAGTGCCTACGGCCTCGTGGTCGGCGCGCTGGCGGCACTCGCGGGCATCCGTGGGGTCGACACGCCGCACGAAATCAGCGAGGACGACGCGCAGTCGCCGCCAGGTCCGGCTGACTATCACGCGCTCGACGCCGCCTGGGTCGACGAGCCGGTGCGCTTCGGCGGCGCTCCCGCGCCGGCGCAGGAGCCCATCCAGTTTTACGATCGGCGTCCAGGCGATGGCGCCCACTCGACACCGTCACGCAATCGCTCTCAGGAGAACCGGCATGGATGACTACTTCCATCAGTTCCTGTTCGGAATCTATCCGTACATCTGCCTCGCGGTTCTGCTGCTCGGCAGTCTGATCCGCTTCGACCGCGAGCAGTACACGTGGAAGAGCGATACGTCGCAACTGTTGAGACACGGTCAGCTGCGCCTCGGCAGCAACCTGTTTCATTGGGGCGTGCTCGTGGTGGTGATGGGCCATTTCGTCGGCTTCCTCGCGCCGCACTGGATGGTGGCGCCGTTCCTGAGCGCCACGGGTCACCAACTGGTGGCGATGGTGGCCGGCGGCGTGTCGGGGTTCGTGGCGATCATCGGCCTGACCATCCTGATTCATCGACGATTGACCGACGCGCGCATCCGCCGCAACAGCCGCACATGGGACATCGTCATCGTGCTGATGCTGTGGGTGCAGCTCGCGCTGGGTCTCGGCACCGTCGCGCTGTCGATGCGCCATATGGACGGCGTGTTGTTCGAGCAACTGACCGACTACGTGAAAGGGATCGTCACGTTCCGGCCAGGCGTGGCAGGCCTGCTGGTCGGTGTGCCGCTGACCTATCAGGTGCATATCGCGCTGGGCTTCACGATCTTCCTGGTCTCGCCGTTCACGCGGATGGTCCACATCTGGAGCGGGATCGCGTCGCTCGCGTATCTGATCCGTCCGTACCAGCTGGTACGCAAGCGTTGAGGCGGCGGAGATGAGCACCATGCCGACCTCCGGACTTGCGGCTCCCACGCTGAGCGTCAATGGCGTCGAGATCGATGCCGCGGCGATCGCCGAAGAAGCAGGCCATCACGCCGACGCCGCCGATGCCCTCGCAGCGAGCCGGCGCGCGCTCGCGATCCGCGAGCTGTTGAGGCAGCGCGCCTGCGCGCTCGAACTGATCGAGGACGCCATTGCGCTCGACGACGCCGCGCTCGATCGGCTGCTGCAACGCGAGCTGTCGGTGCCGGCGGCGACCCGCGCGGACTGCGAGCGCTACTACGCGAGCCATGAATCGCGCTTTCGCCGCAATGAAATCGTCTACGCGAGCCACATCCTGTTCGCGGTGACCGGGCACACGCCGCTCGCGCTGATCCGCGGCAAGGCCGAAGCGACGCTGGGCGCGGTGCTCGCCGCGCCGGATACCTTCGAAGCGGTGGCCCGCGACGTGTCGAACTGTCCATCCGGCGCGGTGGGCGGCAGCCTCGGCCAACTACTGCGTGGCGACAGCGTGCCGGAGTTCGAGCGCGCGGTGTTCGACACGCAGGAGACCGGCATGCTGCCGCGCCTCGTCAATACGCGGTTCGGTTTTCATATCGTGCGGATCGAGCGTCGCGTACCCGGCACGCTGATGGCATTCGAGGACGTCGAGACGCAGATTGCCGGCTTTCTCGATGAGCGCGTGCGGCACAAGGCGATGCAGCAGTACGTATCGATCCTCGCGTCGCGCGCCCGGATCGAAGGGGTTGAACTGGGTGAGGCCAACGGACCGCTGGTCCAATAGACGACGGAGCTGGCATGAGTGCACATAGTGGTACCGGCCAACCAGCAGCGGAGCCGGTCGTATCGGCAAAGGCATGGTCGGTCCTGTTCGCGAGTACGTTTGCCTTTCTCGTCTGCTTCGTCGTCTGGATGATGTTCGGCGTGCTCGGCGTGCCGTTGCGCGAGGAGCTGAAACTGAACAGCACCCAGTTCGGCCTGCTGACCTCGACGCCGGTGTTGACAGGCGCGTTGATGCGTCTGCCCCTCGGCACGTGGACCGACCGTTTCGGCGGCCGTATCGTGATGACGGTGCTGCTGGTGGTTTGCGCGGTGCCGGTCTACATCGTCAGCTACGCGACCGCGCTGTGGCAGTTTCTGCTGATCGGACTCTTTCTCGGCTGCGTCGGCGCGTCGTTCGCCGTGGGGACGCCGTATGTCGCGCGGTTTTTTCCGCCTGCGCGCCGCGGCTTCGCGATGGGCTTCTTCGGTGCGGGCACCGCGGGCGCCGCGGTCAACCTGTTCGTCACGCCGTCGTTGCAGGCGGCCTTTGGCTGGCGTTTCGTGCCGCGAGTCTATGCCATCGCGCTGCTAGTGACGGCCGTGATCTTCTGGTTCGCGTCCGCGCCCGATCCCGGTGCGGGGCAAGCGAAGGGATCGTGGCTCGATGGGTTCAAGGTGCTGCGCAATCCACACGTGTGGCGGCTGTGCCAGTACTACTCGATCACGTTTGGCGGCTTTACCGCGCTGTCGCTGTGGATCCCGCAATACCTGAAGGCCGAGTACGGGATGTCGCTGGTGATGGCGTCGATGTTCGCCGCGGGATTCTCGTTGCCGGGGTCGGTGCTGCGGGCCGTAGGCGGCGCGCTGGCGGATCGGCTCGGCGCGCACAGCGTGACGTGGTGGGGGCTATGGGTCGCGTGGATCTGCCTGTTTCTGCTGTCCTATCCGCCGACTGATTTCGTGATCCACACGATCGACGGTACCGCGAGCATTCACCTGCGGGTGACCGTCTATGCGTTCGTCGCGCTGGCGTTCGTGCTCGGCGCGGTTTTCGCGTTTGGCATGGCCTCGACCTTCAAGTACGTGGCCGACGATTTTCCGGAGAACATGGGCGTCGTCACCGGAATCGTCGGGCTTGCAGGGGGGCTTGGCGGTTTCCTGCTGCCGATCATCTTCGGCATCCTGCTGGATTTTTTCAGGGTGCGTTCCACCTGCTTCATGTTCCTGTACGGGATCGTATGGGTATCGCTGATCCTGATCTACCTGTCGGAAGTGCGACGTACACCGGTCGTGGGTTCCGTTGCTTAACCATGTCCGGGTTTGCTTCGCGCAAGTTGTTGACTGCGCAGTCGCAATCCGGCCGGACCGCCGCGCGCAAGACAAGGCCGCCAACCTGCAGCACAGAGATTCGCGCAGGCTGCGGGCACCGCCTGCCGGCCTGCTGTTTCGCTGATGGAGGTGCCCGATGAAACGACGTGAACTGTTGGTTGCGCTGGCCGCAGGCGCGCTTGCCGAGGGTGCGACCGGTCGCGCGCAGGCAAGCCAGGCGAAATTCACCGATCAGATCGAGCTGCCCAAGCCCAACGTCACAGGCACGATGTCGCTCGAGGAAGCCATCGCGAAGCGCAGATCCGTGCGCAGATTCGCGCCAAAGCCGCTGCCGGTCGACGCCATCGGCCAACTGCTGTGGGCCGGGCAGGGCATCACCAGTTCGGACGGCAAGCGCGCGGCGCCGGCGGCCGGCGCTTTGTATGCGCTCGAACTTTACGTCGTGACTGCCACGGAGGTGATGCACTATCTGCCGGATGGCCACCGTGCCGAGACGCGGGCCAGCCACGACCTGCGCCCCGAACTGAGGGCACTGGCGGTCAACCAGGCGTCTGTCGAGGCGGCCCCGGCCCTGCTCGTGGTGGCCACCGATCCCAGCCGGCTTACCGCGAGGTATGGCGGCAGAGCCAATCTGTATGCCGATCTCGAGGTCGGTCATGCGACCGAGAACATGCTGCTGCAGGTCGTCACGCTGGGGCTCGTCGCCGTGACCGTGGGTGCCGTCGACGGGGCCCCGGCGGCGCGCAAGCTCGGCCTGCCTCACGGCCAGACCGTCCTGTATCTGATCCCGGTGGGCTATCCGGCCTGAGTCATCGCGAGCGGCAGAATGAGTTCGATCGACATCCGCTTCCATGCGGCGATCCAGCGATATCTGGCGCAAGACGAGAAATACGAGCGGAGGGCCGCGATCCCCTGGCGCGACGGCACACACACGCATCGATGCACCGGCCCGCAGTGAGGCAAACACGAACTTCGCGGGAGCGGGTATCGTGTGTGCCATGTCAACTCCGCGTGGTGCCTATGAAGCCGATCCTTGTCCGCTCGACCCTGCTGGAATATTCGAAGCGGGGCGCTGTCTGTTTCGCCATCACGGTGATGACGACGATCATGGCCGGATGCGCTTCCTCCTCGCGGGTTTCCGGTCATGACACGTCTTCCCAGGCTGCCGATGCGAAGTCGCTCGACGTGGCGGTCGCCAACCCACAGCGCAGTCAGGCGGCGCGGGCGCGCGACGTCTATCGTCATCCGGCGCAGACGTTGAGTTTCTTCGAGCTGAGTCCGACACAAACCGTACTGGAGATCGCACCGGGCGGCGGGTGGTACACGGACATTCTGGCGCCTTATCTTCACGACGCTGGTCACCTCTACGAAGCGCAATATGTGAGCACGTCCGCGGACCTGGCCTCGGAAAACCGGTCAATGGATGCAGCGTATTTGCGTAAGCTCGCGGGCGCCCCCGCGATCTATGGGAACGTCGTGGTCGGCACCTTGCACGCGGGCAAGTTTTTCGGCTTCGATGCGCACGAGCGCTTCGATCGCGTGCTCACTTTTCGCAACATCCACAACTGGATCAAGGATGGGCAGCTCGATGCCAATCTGCGTGCGTTCCATGACGCGCTGAAGCCCGGGGGCGAACTAGGCGTCGAAGAGCATCGGGCGCGGCCCGGAACGACCTTGCAACAGATGATCGATACCGGATACGTGACCGAAGCTTTCGTGATCGACCGGGCGCAGGCGGCCGGCTTCGTGCTCGCGGAACGCAGCGAGATCAACGCGAACCCCCGCGATACGAAAGATTATCCGCACGGCGTATGGTCGCTGCCGCCAGGCTACAAGGGCGGTGACGTCGACCGGTCGCGCTATGCCGCGATCGGCGAGTCGGATCGTATGACGCTGAGATTCGTCAAGCCTTAGCGGGGTCTATCCATGCGACGAGCGCCCTGACGAACGATCTCAGCTGGAAAGACTGGCGCCTGGATTGATTCAAGGCCTGGGGAGAGTGATGGCAGGGGAAGAAGGATTCGAACCTTCGAATGCCGGAATCAAAATCCGGTGCCTTAGGCCAACTTGGCGACTCCCCTACGTAGGCGCGAGATCGTACCAGAGGATTGGAAAAGAGCAAAGGGTCGCGCAGCACGATTCGGCCACAGCCAACCGCGGAGAGTTTCTTCGTGTCGCTCGGGTCATTACCGGGGCTCGGCGCGCTTTGCTTCGTGCACGGCAAGGTCGAGTCGAGCTTGTCGATATGCCAGACCCGCGAGCCGACCAGCACCGCCAGATGCGTGCACTCCCCACAATACGTGATTGGTTATGTCAGGCATTCCTAATCGCTTCTCAAGGTCTTCGAAGAAGTTTCCGATAGCGCACTACTAGTGGCACTTTTCGGGAAACCTTCGTGAACATCTGGCGGAAGCTTTCAATTCAGCACAAGCTGATTCTGAGCATGACGAGCTGCTTGCTCCTCTTTGTCGCAATATCTGGCGGGTTAAGCATCTGGCTGATCGGGAACGCGGTGCGCGAACGTGTCGTGCAGGACGAACTGCCCACGGCCTTGAACGGCATCCGCGCCGACGTGCAGCGTCAGCTTGCCGGGCCGATTACGGCGTCGCGATCCATGGCGGTCAATGCTTTTCTTCAACAATGGGAGGCCGATGGAGAGCCCGAGGCCGGCACCGGCATCTGGAAGCGGCTGGCAGCCAACCTGAAGGCGGAGCAAAAAGCCGCGGGCGTGCAATGGGTGTCCACGGTTACCGGAAACTACTTCACCGAGGCGGGCCTGCAACGGAAGATTACCGACAAGGATGGGTGGCTGCAGACCTTTCTGGCCTCCGGCAAACCGTACGAAGTCAACATGGATCACGATGTCAGCCTCGGTGGCTACAGGATGTTCATCAACGCCCGCGTGGAGGGTGGAAGCGGCCCGACGGGCATCGCGGGCATGGCGCTGTCCGTGGACGCACTGGCGAGAGGAATCGCGGGCTACAGGATCGGCGAGACAGGATTCGCCTACCTCGTGCACCCCGACGGCGCGATCATGATGCATCGCGACTCTTCGCTGGTCGACGGCAAGCACTTCATGAAAGACATGCCCGGTCTGCCGGGCGACGCCATGGCCACCTTGCTGGCCGGCAAGCCCTACGCCTACCTGAGTTACGCGGCGCCGGACGGAAGGCGCTTCATCGCCACCTCGTTCATCCCGGAGTTGAATGCCTACGTCGTCGTCGAAGTGCCGCAGGCGGAACTGCTTGGCCCGGTGCAGAGCGCAGTCCGGATCGCCGCCCTGATCGCGGCCGCGGTGGGCCTGAGCGCGGCGCTGGTGGTGATTCTGCTCGTCGGTCGCGCCATCGCGGCGCCGGTGCGGCGCGCGGCCACTCTGTTGTCTGAGATCGCCAGCGGACAGGGCGACCTGACCCGCCGCATGACGCTCGAGAGCCAGGACGAGGTCGGTCAACTGGCCGACGCGTTCAACCGTTTCGTGGCGTCGATGGCCACCCTGGTACTTCAGGTGCGGGCCGCCTCCAGTTCGATCGCGACAGGATCGACGCAGATTGCGATGGGCAACGCGGACCTCAGTCAGCGCACCGAGGAGCAGGCCTCCAACCTGGAGCGGACCGCGGCGTCGATGGAGGAGATCACCGCGGCCGTGAAGAACAACACTGACACCGCCCGCACCGCGGCCGGGATGGCGAGCAGTGCATCGAAGGCCGCCGCGCAAGGCGGCCAGGTGGTCGGGGAGGTGGTCAGCACGATGGAACGGATCAGCGCCGCGTCGCGAAAAATTTCCGAAATCATCGTAGTCATCGACAGCATCGCCTTCCAGACGAACATCCTCGCCCTCAATGCGGCGGTCGAAGCAGCGCGCGCCGGCGAGCAGGGCCGGGGGTTCGCGGTGGTGGCCTCGGAGGTTCGCAACCTCGCTCAGCGCAGCGCCCAGGCCGCGAGAGAGATCAAGGCGCTGATCGAGGATAGCGCTGGCACGGTGAACGTCGGGTCGCGCCTCGTCGTGGACGCCGGCAAGGTCATGGACGACGTCGTGTCGCAGGTTCAAAGCGTCAGCACGATGATGAGCGAGATTACCTCGGCCAGCATCGAGCAAAGCGCCGGCATTGGCCAGATCGGCGACGCCGTGCAGCAACTCGACCAGGTGACGCAGCAGAACGCGGCGCTGGTCGAAGAGAGCGCCGCGGCGGCGGCGAGCCTGAAGCAGCAGGCGGCGGAACTGGACCGGTTGGTGGCGGTGTTCAAGGTCGAGAGTTGACATCCAGATTGCCACGGTTATCCAGCATCCATCGCAATGCACGTTTTGTCCGGGTGAACGTCGTCTCTGTCCATTGAGGGGGATGCGGCCCAGGCTCTAAATTGGTGTCACCAAACCCACCGGGCGCTTGCGAGAAACAGCATGACCTCGCACGCGACCCCGCCCGAGCGCACCGTCAACGGCGCGTTATTCGGGCGGCTCTAGAGGAGACACCGCCATGGCGCATCAGATAACCCTCCGTTTCGAGGACGGAGTGACCCGCTTCATCGAGTGCGCGGAGGGCGAGCGCATCACCGATGCCGCCATTCGCGCCAGGCTCAATATTCCACTCGATTGCCGTGATGGTGTGTGTGGCACCTGCAAGGCGTTCTGCGAGTCCGGCGAATACGTTCTGGGCGACTGCGTGGAGGATGCGCTCAGCCCGGAGGAGGCGAGCGCCCGCAAGGTTCTAACCTGCCAGATGAGCCCACGTTCCGACTGCGTGATCCAGGTCGCCACGAACTCCGATGTCTCGGGTACCGGCCCGACCTCCCACAGGGGACGGCTCCTCGCGTGCCAACGGGCGTCGGACAGCACGATCGTCTTTTCGGTCGAGCTCGAGAACCGCGCAGATCTCGGCTTCCTTCCCGGGCAGTACGTCAACATCCGGGTGCCCGGCACCGATCAGACACGCTCGTACTCCTTCAGCTCGGGGCCTTCCGAGCCGCACGTGTCTTTCCTCGTGCGCAATGTGCGTCAAGGCGTGATGTCGAGCTGGCTCTGTGAAACCGCCAAAGTAGGGGACCTGATCGAGTTTCGCGGCCCGATCGGAAGCTTCTACCTGCGCCCGATCGAGCGGCCGGTGCTGTTTCTGGCGGGTGGCACCGGCCTCGCGCCGTTCCTCTCGATGCTGGACAAGATCGTCGAGGACGGCGGCAGCCCGTATCCAATCCACCTGATCCTGGGTGTGAACAGCGATGAGGATCTGGTTGGCATCGACAGGCTCGAAACCTATGCGCAGCGCCTGCCGAACTTCACCTATGCCTGCACCGTCTCCAGCCCCGACAGCGCCCATCCCAACAAGGGCTATGTGACCCACCACATTAGCGCCGCCCAGCTCAACGGTGGCGATGCGGATGTCTACCTGTGCGGGCCGCCACCGATGGTCGATGCGGTGCGCGATTTCCTGTCGTCCGAAGGGCTGACGCCGCGCAATTTCTATTACGAGAAGTTCGCCGGCACCGGCCTGGTGGTGCAGACCGGCGAGGAGCGCATCGCTCCTGTCGATGTCGATGAAGCCTTCGACCTGCGCATGGCTCTCGAACTAGGGGCGGCTCAACTGACCATGGGCCGGCTATCCAGCGAGCAATTGATCAGCTTTCGCCAGCTTGCCGAGGCGACGGCGCCGTTCGTGTCCGGGCGCCGCTTTACCGACGTTCCACGCTACATCGAGGCAAACCACGCCTTTCACCTGTTCACGATCGAAGCTTCGGGGAACGCGCAGCTGATCGCGCTCTACCGGCAACTCGCGGTGCAGGACTATATCGCTCGCGCGCTGACCGACCAGATCGAGATCGTCGGCGATATCGTCCAGCAGCACCGGGACATCGTCGCCGCCTTCGAATTGGGCGACCTGAACGCGGCGCGGGACGTGATCGCGCTGCATGCGCTGCATTCCAAGGCCACCATGAGCCGGGCGCTGGAACGTATGGCGTCGGGCAAGGCGGCACCCGTCGCCGCGGCGGCCCCGTCTGTCCCGTTTGTCCCGTCGGCTGTGCCGCACAACGCGCCGCAGATCTGCCCATTCACGGCCAAAACCCTTCCGTCCTATTCACACGAACTGGACTGGCCCGAGGGGCTGGAGCCGTTCAAGGTGGTCGATAACGGCTCGCAAGGCGACCCCTACGAGCACTACCGCTGGATGCGCGAGCACGCGCCGGTGCTGCGTTGCCAGTCGGCGACTTCGGACGTGTGGTTCCTGTCGCGCTACGACGATGTCTACCAGGCGATCCGCAACCCGAAGCTGTTTTCTTCCGAGGTCGTCAGCCCGCCACCGCTCACGTTCCTGACGCTGTTCGATGCGCCCGACCATTCGCGGTTGCGCAAGGTCGTCCAGCCGTCCTTCCTGCCGCTGGCGCTCGATCCCTTCATCGGGCAGATCGAGCGAAGGGCGGAGGACCTGCTCGACGCGATGATTGCCAAAGGCGGCGGTGACGTCGTCAACGATTTCGCCATTCCGCTCAGCATCTCGACCATCTCCACGATGATCGACGTGCCGAACGAGGATGAGGAAAAGATGAAGTTCTGGTCGGACGAGACCTTTAGCTACTTCGGGCGCCTCGCCCGCAATGCGCCGGGGACCGGCACCGACGAGCAGAGCGCGCAGGCTTTCTTCGCGTACCTGAAGGAAGCCATGGAGCGGCTCGCCGTCACCGACAGCCAGTCGATCGGCGGACATATCGCGCGCATGTGGAAGGACGGACTGCTTTCGGAAAAGGAAGCGAAGGAGCTGTGCGCGTTCGTTTTCATTGCCGGGCACGACACGACGACTATCCTCGTCGCCAACGCTTTTCGCATGTTCGCCGAACAGTCGGACCTGCTCGGACGTATCCGCACGAACCCCGCGGACGCCGAGCGTTTCGTCGAGGAGGTGGCGCGCTATCGTGGCACCGTTCAGCGCGTGAGCCGCATCACGACCGAGGCGACCACCGTCGCGGGCGTCGATCTGCCCAAGGGTGCGGTGGTGCGATTGCTGCTGTCGGCTGCGAACCGCGACAGCCGCAAGTTTGCCGACGGCGAGACGTTCGACATCGACCGCGATTCCAGCGGCCATCTGGGTTTCGGCAACGGCATGCACAAATGCCTTGGCGCGCCGCTCGCCAAGCTGGAGACGCTGATCGCGACGAAGGCTCTGGCCCGCAAGATTGGCGATATTGCGCTCGATCAGGCAAGGCCGATCCAGTACGTGCGGGGCAACAACCTGACCAACTCCGGGCCGGAGCACCTGTTCGTGAAGCTGGGTGGGTTATCGGCCTAGACCGGATCAGGGGGCGGGCTCGGATCAGCCCGCGCTCGCCTTTTCAGGCGGCAACGATCGATCGTGGGCCGCCAAGCGGTATTCGGTTGGCCGGAGTCCCGTCTGCTTGCGGAAGAAACGGCCGAAATACGCTTCGTCCTGAAAGCCCAGTTCGCTGGCGATCTGCTTCACGCTGTACGTCGAATAGCCGAGCAGACGCTTGGCTTCATGGATCGAGCGTGCGTCGATCGCCTCGATTGCCGAGACTCCGAAGGTGGCGCGGCAGATGCGGGAGAGCTGGCCGGTGCTCACGCCCATCTCATCGGCGTAGCGGGCGACCGGCCGCCGCTCACGGCAATGGCGGTCGAGCAGCGCGCGGAACCGCTCGATCCGCGCGGCCATCGTCCGATGCTCGGAACTGGCTGAAAGCCGGGCGCTTTCGCTGAGGCGTCCGATCTTGACGAACAGGGTGATCGTGAGTGCTGCGCCCGCGGTGAACTGCCAGCGCTCGTGGCTCTCCGCCTCGTGCCCGATCGACTGAAACAGCGTGGCCAGCGGCGTGCCGCGCTCGACGTCGGGATCGACCGATAGCACCGTGGGCGTGCGGATGAATTCCAGCAGTTCGGGCGCGGCCGTCATCGCCAGCGATTCGAGCGCGGACTGCGCGGCAGTAATGACGTGACCGTCGATGTCGCTGCGGAAGTGAAAGCCGTGGACCGAGCGCGCCGGCACGACGATCAGGCATGGTGGTTCGACGGCCCAGGTCTTGCCGTCGATGAAGGTCTCGCCACCCCCGGCGGTGACGTAGAGCACCTGGATCAGCGCATCGTGGACGTGCGGCTTGATGTCGAAGTCGAAACGGCCGGCGCGCAGGGGAATGCGTTCGTAATGCACCATGTCGACCCAGGATTGGTCGGCCTCCGCGCCATAGAGCGCGAAATGCTGCACGGCGCGGCGGCGCGGTTGGTCAGAGGCCATGATGCACGTTATGTCCTGCTACAGGTGATCTCTGTCCATTGTTCCATGGGCGCTTGAGGCGTTCAATGGCGATACGAATTTCAGAAAGACTCGACGCTACGCGCTCGTACACGATGACGCCTCCATCTGCCTGAGACCGTGCTGCGCACCGTGACCATCGAGCAGCGCGTGCAGCAGTGCGCGCTCATGCAGTTCGATTCGATATGGGTCAACTCGCCCAGATATGCGGTAAGCGCCTACTAAAGTTTATGATCGTTCGGTCGTTTACCAGGTGGGCGGCCTGCTGACCGGGGAGACGAAACTTCACTTCATCAGCGATGGCCGGCCTTCTAAAAATGTTTCCACAAACCCGGCGTCATGTTCGAAGAAGCAAACGCCTGTGGGGCTCATTGTCAAAAATCGGGGGTTAGTCGTGTTAAAAAAACTAGTTATTTGCTCTGCAATCTTTGCGTCTTTCCAGGCGCACGCGTGCAATGTCTCTTACAGCACATCGAGCAATGTCATCAGTAACGCGCTGTCGACGAATGGCTTCGACTTCGCTAACTATGATGTCGTCTGTGAGAAGTTGAATCGAGCTAACGCTGCGCTGGAAATTACGGGCCAAGCAACTGTTCTGCACGGAAAGTCAATCGCATGGGCTTCTGTTAGCTTAAAAGACAGGAATACGTCAGTGTTCACGGACGAATTCGCGGGAAGCAATACGGTAGCGAATCCAGAACCCAGTATGGATACCGCGAACAATTTGGTGAATCAAGCGATCAACGGCGCGATTGAGCGCCTGGGCATCGATCAGGCGATCCAGTCTTTAAACGAAAATCGCAGGAAAGCGAAGGCAGCCTACTCGCGCGGTTAATCGCTATCTGAAAAGCATAACGACCGGTACGAGACCTGGGCAGTTGCGGAGCCCTCGCGGTCTAAGCAGCCACATTCAGAATTGCAGTGAGACGATGCCTCCAGCTGTCCTTGGACACTGGGGGTTTTTTTCTGCGAACGCAACTAGCAAACGGATGAGGGAACGTTGTGGCACGACGTCCCGTCGCGCGTGACCTCCCCGGCAGTGCGTCGTCCGGTTGAATCCGCAAAGCGGAAAAGCCTTTTGAACGACTCAACGTAAGCTAAAGCGAACGTCCATAGTTGGCCGGCCACTGTCTCACGCAATGAGCGTACAAGCCCCCAACCTCGGAGCGCAGCGATCGGCAGCAGGCGACCCTATATAGCTGCCCTTCGCCACGATGCGAGCGCTGTGGCAGCTTCCAAACTGGAACTGCCACGGGTTAACTCAGGCGATGACCTTCTGCTCTCCGGAAGCCTGCTCGCGCATGCGACGGGCTTCGTCGCGAAGGAACTGCTGGTAATCGTCCAGATCGCCGTCGAAGGGCTCGACGCCACCCTTGGTGACGAGCCAGAACTCGTCACATACAGCGCGCAGCAGGGACCGGTCGTGACTGACCAGCATCACAGTGCCTTCGAATTCGTTGAGTGCCATGCCTAGCGCTTCCCGTGTGGCGAGGTCCAGGTGGTTGGTAGGCTCGTCGAGCAGCAGCAGGTTGGGGCGCTGCCACACGATCATGCACAACACGAGCCGCGCCTTTTCGCCGCCGCTCATCGTGCCGACCGCCTGATGGACCATGTCGCCACTGAAGTTGAAGCTGCCGAGGAAGGTGCGAAGCGATTGTTCGGTGCCACTCTGGCCGGGGGCGCGCATGTGAGCCGGCGTGTCCTTGGCGAGGCGGATCATGTGTTCCATCGGCGTGTCGAGCGGACGCAGCACGTCGAGCTCCTGCTGTGCGAAGTAGCCGATGTTCAGGCCTTTGCCTTCACTGATTTCGCCGGTAATCGGCGCCAGCGCGTGCGCCACCGTCTTCACCAGCGTGGACTTGCCCTGGCCGTTGGCACCTAGAATGCCAATCCGCTGCCCGGCCAGGACCGAACGGTTGATGCCCCGCACGATGACCGTGGGCGGCGTGCCCGGCAGCGCGTCGGCCGGCGCCGGGTAGCCGAAGCTCGCGTCCAGCATCGACAGCAGCGGGTTCGGGATGTTGAGGGGTTCCTTGAACTCGAAGTTGAACTCCGCCTCGGCCAGCACCGGTGCGATCTTCTCCATGCGTTCGAGCGCCTTGACCCGGCTCTGTGCCTGCTTCGCCTTCGAGGCCTTGGCCTTGAATCGGTCGATGAATTTCTGCAGGTGAGCGATCTTGTCCGCTTGCCTCGCAACCGCGGCCTGCTGCAACAGGAGCTGTTCGGCGCGCATGTCTTCGAACTTGCTGTAGTTGCCGCCATAGCGCACGAGCTTGGCGTTGTCGACGTGCACCGTCACCTCCGTCACCGCGTCGAGGAATTCGCGATCGTGGCTGATCACTACCAGGGTTCCCTGATAGCGCTTGAGCCACGCTTCCAGCCAGACCAGCGCGTCAAGGTCGAGGTGATTGGTCGGCTCGTCGAGCAGCAGCAGGTCGGACGGGCACATGAGCGCGCGCGCCAGCTGCAGTCGCATGCGCCAGCCGCCGGAGAAACTGTTGACCGGCTGGCTAAGCTGCGCATCACTGAAGCCAAGGCCCAGGATCAGCGCTTGGGCACGTGCGGGGGCATCGTGTGCACCGGCGTCGTGCAGGTCCATGTAGGCGTGCGCCATGCGCATGCCATCGTCACTGGCCTCAGCGGCGGCTACTTCGGCCTGCGCGGCCAGCAACACGGTGTCACCCTCCACAACGAAGTCGGTCGCGCTCTGCTCGGTCTCTGGCATCTCCTGCGCGACCTGGCCCATCTTCCATGCAGCGGGAATCGAGAACTCGCCGCTATCTTCGTGCAGCGTGCCGTTGAGAAGGCCGAAGAAGGACGACTTGCCGGCGCCATTGCGGCCGACAAGACCAATCTTTTCGCCGGGCGTGAAGGTGACGGACGCGCGGTCGAGTACAACGTTCACGCCGCGGCGCAGCGTGAGATTACGGACGGAAATCATAAGATGCTACTTCGGAGAGGATAGGCATGATAGCCGACCGGACGTACGGGGGTGTCTCTTTCTGGCCGCACGAGTGAAGAGCCGCCTGCGTTTTGCGGCGCCCACCGGCCACATAGCGAGGCGGGCGCTGGCGCACCGGGCGTTCCGGCTGCGGGCTCGGAGAACAGACGGTGAGTGACGGCTCCTGGCCGACCTTTGCCTGATGCGATTGGCTCAGGTCGACCCTCAGCAGTCGACCGAACTTCTCCACAACGGCCTTTCGAACCGGACCAGGGATCTGGATCGGTCCTGAGCGATCAGCAACCGCGACAGCACTTGGCGACGCATAATAGCGGTCATGTCATTTTTGCGCATCATTTTCAGGATTCGCCATGGAAATTAAAGTCAACTTTCTCGACAAACTACGCCTTGAAGCCAAGTTCGATGACTTCACGGTGGTGGCCGACCAACCTATCCGTTATAAGGGCGATGGCTCGGCGCCTGGTCCATTTGATTATTTTCTGGCCTCATCGGCTTTATGTGCGGCTTACTTTGTGAAGTTGTACTGTGTAAATCGCAATATTTCCACGGAAAATATCCGTCTTTCGCAGAATAATATTGTTGACCCGGAAAACCGGTACCAACAGATTTTCAAGATTCAGGTTGAGTTGCCACCGGATATCTCGGAAGCAGACCGTCGTGGCATTTTGCGCTTTATTGACCGTTGCACGGTAAAGAAGGTGGTGCAAACCGGACCCGAGTTTGTCATTGAAGAGGTAGAAAACCTCGATGCCGATGCTCAGTCGTTGCTCACGTTGAAACCGGCTTCTGACGCCAACACTTATATTGCAGGTAAGGATCTGCCGTTGGAGCAAACCATCGCCAATATGTCGGGCATTCTGGCGGGCTTGGGCATGAAGATTGAAATCGCTTCATGGCGCAATATCGTTCCAAATGTATGGTCGCTGCATATCCGCGATGCGCACTCGCCGATGTGTTTTACCAATGGCAAGGGAGCGACCAAAGAAAGCGCGTTGGCGTCGGCATTGGGAGAGTTTATCGAGCGCCTGAATTGCAACCATTTCTATGGCGGTGCGTTTTGGGGCGAAAATGTCGCCAATGCGGAATTTGTACATTACCCGAACGAGCGCTGGTTCAAGCCGGGCCCTAATGATGGGCTGCCGGCTGAAATTCTGGATGAGTATTGCTTACAAATTTATGATGCCGATGGCGAGCTGCGTGGATCGCATCTTTACGATACCAACTCCGGCAATGTGCAGCGCGGTATCTGTTCGCTGCCGTATGTGCGGCAGTCGGATGGCGAAGTGGTGTATTTCCCGTCAAACCTGATCGAAAACCTATTCGTCAGCAATGGCATGAGTGCCGGTAATACGCTGGCTGAAGCGCAGGTGCAGTGTCTGTCCGAAATTTTCGAACGAGCAGTAAAACGTGAAATTCTGGAAGATGAAATCGCCTTGCCTGATGTGCCGCACGAAGTGCTGGCGAAATACCCCGGTATTCTGGCCGGGATTCAGGGGTTGGAGGAGCAGGGCTTTCCGGTGCTGGTAAAGGATGCATCACTGGGGGGGACCTACCCGGTGATGTGCGTCACATTGATGAACCCGCGGACAGGCGGTGTCTTTGCCTCGTTCGGCGCGCACCCAAGCTTCGAGGTGGCGCTGGAACGCAGTCTGACCGAATTGCTACAGGGGCGCAGTTTTGAAGGCCTGAACGATTTACCTCAGCCCACCTTTGTCAGTAACGCCGTGACTGAGCCAAACAACTTCGTTGAGCACTTCATTGATTCCAGCGGTGTCGTGTCGTGGCGTTTTTTCAGTTCCAAAGCGAATTTCGAGTTTGTTGAGTGGGATTTTTCTGGTCACGGTGAAAACTCCAATGCGGAAGAAGCCGCAACGTTGTTCGGAATTCTCGAAGACATGGGCAAAGAGGTCTACATGGCGGTATTTGACCAACTGGGCGCCGTAGCCTGCCGGATTCTAGTGCCAGATTATTCGGAAATCTATCCAATAGAGGATTTGATCTGGGATAACACCAACAAGGCGCTATTGTTCCGCGCCGATATTCTGAACTTGCACCGTCTGGATGATGCCGCGCTGGAAGCATTGCTCGAACGTTTGGACAACAATGAACTCGATGAGCACTCCGATATTGCCACTTTGATCGGCATCGAATTTGACGAGAATACGGGCTGGGGACAGCTAACAGTTCTCGAGTTGAAGCTGCTGATCCATCTCGCCTTGCAGCAATTTGAGGCGACGCAAGAGCTGGTTGGGGCCTTCCTGCAATACAACGACAACACGGTCGAGCGAGGATTATTTTACCAGGCCTTGAATGTGGTGCTGGAGGTACTGCTCGATGAGGACCTGGAACTGGACGATTACGCGGTCAACTTCCGTCGCATGTTTGGCGACGCCCGGATGGATGCGGTAATGGGGTCAGTGGACGGCAGCGTGCGCTTCTATGGATTGACGCCAACAAGTATGAAACTGGAGGGTCTCGACAGGCACCATCGCCTGATCGACAGTTACAACAAACTGCATAAAGCGCGGGCCGATGTGGCGGTTACAGCGAGTTAGGTTTGCACGTCACGGCTGGATTCGATGATGCCGTTCATCTCCGCTCGAAAAACACCCGTTCGAACTCGAACGACCAGCTGTGCCGGCGTGCATCAAATGTTGATGCCGCCAGCGTTTATGGTCAGATACGAAGGACAGATCGAGTATTGAGATGTTCGGTTGAAAAGCATTAAACCCGCGCTGCCGTTCGCCTCTTCACCGGGACGAGGTGGCAGAGGGCCAGGAACGGCTGTGCGGCACCGATTGAACGATGTATGCGGCTGCGTCGAGCGGCCGGAGGTGGCCCGAGCGGCGACATCCTCGAAGACCTTCACTTTCGGACGATCTTCGGGGGACATTCAGCGCGGTTACCGGCCCGCGCTCAGTTCCTGCTGTCGCCGCACTCGCGCGTCCTCCTCAACACGTGTATCTTCGAGTTCCTGCAGCACGCTATCGAGGTCCACAGGTCGCGTATCGACCTCGATGCGGCCGGTCAGTTCGGCATCGACATGCAGCCGGCCTGCTTCGAAGAGCGTCCAGATCTCGGTGCCATAATTTGCGGTGAGTATTTGCGGGGCAAATCGCCCGAAGTACGCGGCCAGGTTGTCGACGTCACGCTTGAGCATCGAGGCCGCTTCATTGTTGCCGGCTGCGTCGACGGCCTGCGGCAGATCAATGATCACCGGTCCATCCGCTGCCAGCAGGATGTTGTATTCCGACAGGTCGCCGTGAATCACGCCTGCGCAGAGCATGCGGACAACCTGGTTGAGCAGCAGCGCGTGCAGTTCGAGGGCGCGGGCCTCGCTCAGATCGACGTCGTTGAGCCGCGGCGCAACGTCACCCGCTTCGTCGATCACCAACTCCATCAGCAACACACCGTCGGTGCAGATATAGGGTTGCGGTACGCGCACACCTGCGTTGGCGAGCCGGAATAGCGCGTCGACTTCAGCGTTCTGCCATGACGCCTCCTGCATCTGACGGCCGTAGCGCGTACCTTTTTCCATTGCTCGCGCCTGCCGGCTGTTTTTGACCTTGCGACCGTCCCGGTATGACGCGGCTTGCCGAAAGCTGCGCTGCTTCGCGTCCTTGTAGACCTTTGCGCAACGTGTCGATTCGCCGCTACGCACGACGTAGACTGCTGCCTCCTTGCCGCTCATCAACTGCCCAATGACTTCGTCGATGAGGCCTTCTTCCAGAAGCGGTGCGAGCCGTTTGGGTATTTTCATACGATCGCCAGCAGCGGCCCGTGGGGCGAGCATTCCACATGCGTGGATGGTGAATGGCCGGCTGACGAATGCGCGATCAAGAAACCGATGAATCGATGGGCCAGTGCTGCTGATCGTATGCTTGTTGCGTGGGAGACGGATGAAGTCATTCCGGATTAAAGGGAAGGTGATGGGCGAGGACGAGGCGAGGCAAATCTCCTGCCCCCAAAAAAGCTTGACTGAGTGACTCAGGGCGTGAAGCTGTCTATCGATCGCAGAAAATCAAGTGGCCGGTGTGCGAAGGCGGATTTAACCGGCCACTCGGCCCAGATCAGAGCCGGTTCCCCATGCGGAGGTTACGTGAGACACCCGACGGGGCACTAGACGGTCGCTTCAGCATGGCTGCCCGGCAGTTCCCGGTCAGTACCGCTTTTTCGGCGGCAACGACCGTTTGATCTGCTTGCGCAGTCGTGCCACTGCAGCAGCCTTTTTGCGCTTGCGTTCTGCGGTAGGTTTTTCGTAGGCTGTCCGGGCACGAAGCTCCGGAATCAAGCCGGTGCGCTCAATCGCGCGACGGAAACGGCGTATTGCAACTTCCACGGGCTCGTCGGGTTTCAGAATTACGGTAGTCAATTTTTTCCTTGGTTGGGCGCTCGCCGGGTAACTGCTGCCGGGGCAGGCGCACTATGAAGACATCTCCTGTTCGTCCGATCTCACCTCGATCGACCCACTGCCGCCGGTCGAATCCACAGATGACAACGGTCATCCATGTCAGCGCATTGGCCGACAGGTACGCGCGAGGGTAGCTCGACGTGCACCCGTTGCGCGGGGTTGTGACCAGGCAGGACGAATCCGGGACCCTCCATTATCCACTGGAATAACAATATTTCTTGCGGACAGACGCGTTACCTCTAATCTGGAAGGGTGTTATTCGCTCCTGGCCGCCAAACCATTCGCAAAGAGAGTTGTGACGAAAAAAGGGGTGAGCATTTCAGAGTTCTCGGGATGAATCTCATTCGTTGTTGGGCAACTGCCCGATGAGATGTGGATCGGAGGAATTGATGGCGTTGGTCAAATGCAAGGAATGCGGGAGCGAGGCTCGCGGCAAGCCGACGAAGTGCGTCAAGTATGGCGCGCCCGGGGTAAAGCAGCGGACCGGCTCGGGAAAGACAAGGGGCGGCGTAGCGATTCTTATGGTCGTATCGTTGATCAGCGGGTGTTGCGTTTCGACCTATGCCGCCAAAGATGGCCACGACCCGATGAATCAAGCCCAGTCGTGCTGCGCGGACGACCTCCGATGCCTCGCAGAGAAAGAGATCGTTGCGGCCGACACCTATTGCAAGGTGCCGATCGAGCGACTTGCGACGCACGCTGTGAGATGGACTGCGGCCCCCAACGAGATGAAATTCAGTTACTTTCGCTGGACCGATCAGCCGGGCGGCAACATCACATACGTGGGCGATAAGGCCGAGTTCCGAAACGACGTCGGCATCTATACGCCGATCATTTACCAATGCGACCTTGCCAGTGATGGTCAGACAGTGCTTGGCGTCAGTGCGTCCGCTGGCAGGTTGCCGCCCTGACGACGTCCGTATCCGACTAGCGAATTGAATCATCAACCCGGTCGTATGTGTACGCTTAACATCGTTCACTGCTCAGCCATTGTGGACGCCTGCAAGCGCACATTTACTGGAACTGCGATATGGCAGGCACGACTCCCGACCTGCTGAGCGAACACCTAGTAACCGAAGCTCGTAGCGGCCGTGACCGTAACGACGGCCATGACGCTCAGCGCGAGGACCAGCGGCATCGCAAAGCGCACCCACTGCCCGTAGCCCACCCTGGAGATCGCGAGGAACGCGAGCGTCAGGCCAGACGCCGGATTGACGATGCCCATGATGCCGTTGCCGAGGAGGAAGGCGAGCACGCAGGTCTGCCCACTGAGCCCTGAAATGTGCGCGATTGGGGCGAGAATCGGCATGCTGATGGCTGCCTTGCCGGATGTCGACGGAACCAGCAGGTCCAGAATGGCCTCGATGACCATGATGCCCGAAGCGACCTCGGCAGGTGGCTTGCCGTTCACGAGCGAGGCCAGCTTGTCGATGACGGTATCGAGCACGAGGCTGCGCTGAAGGATCAACTCGATTGTTGCCGCGAGGCCAATCAGCAGCGCGGCGAGCATCATTCCCTTCATCCCTTGCACGAATGCATCGGCAGTTTCGCGCGCGCCCAGCTTGCCGGCGAACGCAATCACCACGGCGAGAAAGATGTAGAACGCGCTCAGTTCGGCGTTGTGCCATTTGAATTCGGGCGCCGCGCATACCAGAACCACGACGGCGCCGGCCATCACCGCGAGCACAAGCTTGTGACGTAGCGACATCGTCGTGTGCGGCGGCGGTTCCGTCATCATCGTATAGCCGCTCCTGTTCAGGCGATACACAAAATAGGCTACGGCAATGGCCATCGAGACCACGAACACGGCAACGCGCACCGCCGCGCCGCTGAACAGGGGTACCGATGCAATGCCCTGTGCTACGGGCAACACGATAGGATTGCTCACCGACGCGATGTAACCGAGCTTGGCACCGAACGCCAGCATGGCGAGTGAAAGCAACGGACTGATCTTCAGGCGCTCGCCCAAGGCAAGCACGACAGGCAGCAGCACGAGGTATTCGGACATCAGTCCAAGAAAGGTGCTACCGAGGCCGACCATGACGATGAGGACTGGCGCGAGTACGTATAGATTGCCTCGAGAGACAGCGACAAGCCGGTTCAACCCGGAATCGAGCGCGCCGGTTTTTTTGAAGACCTCGAACATGCCGCCGACGAACATCACCATGAACACGAGCGCGGACGTCTTCGCCATGCCTTCGGGAATTGCGTGAAACAGCGAAACGAAGGTGGCCGGATAGGCACGCACCGCAGTGCTCTTCGGCACCGACAGCGCAAAAATCGTCGATAGTTCGTTCGACTTCTCGATGTGCTGATAGCTTCCCGGCTCGACGAGGTTGCCTACGCGTTTGAACTGCCCCGCGTCCAGCAGGTAAGTTAGAGCCATCGCGAACAGCAGGATCCCGAGCATCATCAGGATGGGATGCAAGGAGCGCTTCTGCGTCGCGACCTGGGGTTCGGGTGTGGCGTGGCTGTTCATGGCGGTGGTCATGGGCTTGCTAGTTAGACTTGTGTCCGAGCAACGCGGAAATCTCCCGCGAGGCGGTTGTCATGTGTTCGATCAGGTCCGCAAGCCCCTTAGGCTTAAACCGGCTCTCGACAATGGAAATGCCGAGCGCAGCCAGCACGTGCTGGTTCGATGCGAACACGGGGACCGAAATCGCAACGACACCACTTGTGGCTTCGCCATGACTGATTGAATAGGCTTGGGCGCGAATCTGTTCCAGTTCGCTTCGTAGCGAGTCGGCATCGACGCGAGTCTCGCCTGTGTACGCGCGAAGTTGGCGGTTCAGCAGCACTTCCCGTTCCGTCTCCGGGGTGTACGCAAGCAACAATTTGCCAGAGGCGCCCACATGAATCGGGCGACGGTTGCCGATGGTCCCGTGCACACGCACTGCGTGAGAGGATTCAACGCGGGCGATGCAAACCGTTTCATCCCCATCGCGCACCCGAATCTGACAGGCCTCGTTAAAAATTTCGACGAGGCGCATCAACGGAGCTTGTGATACCGCAGCGAGGTCGATCTGCCGTCCAGCCGCAATGCCCAGGACCAGCGCCTGGGTGCCGAGTTTGTATTGCGCCGGGTCGCTCGAACGCTCGATCAGCCGATGCTCTGCAAGTGTCGAGAGGAGGCGGAACGCACGCGAGGTGTTAAGACCGGCACGCTCTGCCAGTTCGCTGACGCCGAGTCCGGGATGGTCTGCGACGATGGCCAGGAGTTTTAGCGCTGAGTCGACCGAGGCGACAGTGTATTCGTTCATCAAAATGCGGGGGACGGCGTGGAAATCCGGGAAACGAAACGCTCGAGGAACTGGTTGATGTGTTCCTTCAGGCGAGGATAGTGCGACGATTTCTCACACGTTCGTTCGTCCATGTAAAGGGCCCGGTTGATCTCGATCTGCACGCTGTGCTGATTCCGGTCTGGCTTGCCGTAGGTGCGGACAATGTCTCCTCCCTTGTACGGCTCGTTCGCGAGCACCGTGTATCCAAGTTCCCGGAAGCTATCCGCAATGAACCCGGTGACTTTCGGGTCGCTCGTCGTACCCATCCGGTCACTGATCACAAAATCCGGACGGGCTTTGCCGGCGTCGGTGTTCATCGCATTGCCCTTCGACTTCATCGAGTGCAGATCGATGTGCCAGACGTGGCCGTGCCTCTTCCTCGCAGTTTCGATGGCGTCGCTGACCGCCGCCCGGTAAGGAAGGTAATACGTGTTTAGCCGGTACTCGATCTCCGCGACAGTGAGCAGCCGGTCATACATCGGCACGTTCGGCAGCGCATAGCGCCGAATCAGCCCCTGGCCGCGGCGGCTGTAGTCGGTCGGATGACTGGAATGCGGCCAGGGCTCCGCAAGCAGCAGTTCGTCGATGTCATCCACAGCCCGATTCGCGTCGATGTAAGTGCGCGGAAATTTCGCGCAGACTAGCGTCGCACCGTGCTGGACGGCGCCGGCCCACAGGTCGTCCAGATAGGCGTCCCAGCCGGACCTGATGGCTTCCATCGGTGCTGCCGGTTGGAAATCCTCGGGCAGCGTGAAGTCGCTGTGGGGTGAATCGAGCACCAACGGGAGGGCCTCGGTGACGGGGGTGTGAAGGGCATACGACAGGTTCTCGGACTGCATCTTTTTACCTATTAAAAACGCTTTTTATTATTTAACGTCAGTCACCTCGGCGATGTCAACTTCGCGGTATCTCGTTACGGGTAATCCCCTGGTTTTGGCGTGGTGCTGGGCACAATTGAACCTCGTGGACAAGCATCCACGGGCGTATCGCCGCGACTGCCGAGCCGCCGCTTCGATGTTGGAAGGGCGAGCATTCGCCGGGCGGTAGCGAGCGCGCCATGCTCGTTCGCATTGCGGGTATTTCGTTGCATGAAATGGAGAGGTTCGGCCATGCGATGGCCGTTGCACGGAGGAAGCGGACGCTCGACCAATCTGAAGGCCGCGGGCATCAGTGTCGCCTGGTGGCGGATGGATACTCGATGTGGAGGGCCGTGGTCGACCCGGAAGCGAACTGACCCAGGTGCGCTGGCAGCCGATGCCGCTGCCGCTGAGGCGTGGGCGGATAATTTACGCCGCTGAGTGAGCGCATCCGGTGGTGTCGAGCTATTCTAAGAATCACGTCGTTTGGCGTTCCGCAAAACGAGGTGGCCGATGGACCTGTGTTGGTTGCACGTTTCCGATTTCCACTTTCGCAGCGGCGACACGTACGACAGTGATGTCGTGTTGCGTGCGCTGATTGGGTCCGTGCGCACTTTCCGCGACACCGGCCGGCGCTGCGACCTGATATTCGCAACCGGCGACATCGCACAGTCGGGCAAGCCGCAGGAATATCAGCAGGCAACCCGCTTCTTCGATGCGTTGCTCGAGGCAGCTGACCTCGAACGGCGTTGCCTGTTTGTTGTTCCGGGCAATCACGACGTCGATCGAAGTCAGGGTGTGGGACTTGCGCGGACGCTCGGTTCGCGGGAAGACTCCGACGCGTACTTCTCCCCGGACATGCCGAAGCCGCACTTGAGCCTTAAGTTGCGCGCCTTCAGCCAATGGCACGAGCAGTACTTCGCGGGCGTCCGGCGCTTGCCGGATACTTCGACCTGTGGGCCTGTCGAGTTAGTGGAAGTACATGGCCGTCGCATTGCCGTGCTGAGCCTGAACAGCGCACTGTTTTGCCAGGACGAAAGTGATTACGCGAAGCTGCTGCTTGGCCGTCGTTGCCTCGACGCTGCCCTGAACGAACTGGGGGCGCATGAGGTCGACCTGAAACTGGCACTGATTCACCATCCGCTCGACTGGCTCAGCGATGTCGAACGGTCGAATATAAGGGCGAGCCTGCAAGGCCATCTCGACGTCGTATTGCGAGGTCACTTGCATGAGACTGACGTCGACACGGTCACGTCGATCACCGGAACGACACTGCATTTTGCCGCTGGTGCCGCATACCAGACGCGCAAATGGCCCAATCGAGCGCTCTACGTGACACTGGAGGACAGCGGGTCGCTGCGCGTGTTTCCGATTCGCTACGAGGATAGCCCTGTCGAAATCTGGACAGTCGACCCGAGCGTGTTTCCCCACGATCCTGGATACGAAAGGCGGCTATCGATCCCGCGGGCCCAACCTGCATCGCCGGCTACACCTGCGCCGCCGGCGAAACCGCCGCAGCCAGCACGATTTCGCAGCAACGTCGCGGCGCGCGGCAATGTCCCGTTTCTCGGTCGAGAGGAACTGCTGGATGACATTGCTCGTGAACTTGGGAACCCGGCTCATGAGCAGGTTGCCGTGCTGCACGGGCCACCGGGAGTTGGCAAGAGCGAACTCGCGCGCGAGTACGCGCGACGCAGTCATGACAAGTACCCGGGCGGCCGGTTCTTCATTAACGGGGGGACGGAAACGGAAGACCTGGTGCGGATTGGAGCCAACAACCTCGGGTTGGAATTTCCATCCGACCTGCCGTTGGCCGACCGGTGTGAGCGAACGCTCCTGTCGATGCACAGTGCCGCGACACTGCTGATCTATGACAACCCATCGTCGAAGCAAGCCATCGAGCCGTGGCTGCCTCGCAGCGGCATGCCGTGCCATGTGCTGGTGACGACCGTCAACGAACGCTGGTGCGATGAGTGGCCGAGTTTTTCGGTCCCGCCGCTGTCACTCGCTACGTCTCTCGAACTCATCGAAAAGATTGGTGGCGAGGTCGTCGCTGCGAGTTTTGGCCAGAAGCTTGCGGCGCGCGCGGATGGGCTGCCGGTGGAACTCGTGCCGGCTTCCCGGGCATTGGCGTACGAACAGCGTCGCGGGCGACTGGATGCCGCCAGATCGGACATAACGTCGGAGGCGAGCAGCAGCTTCGATCTCGTTCTCAAGACGCTCGATCCATCGGTACGACTGCTGCTATACGCAGCGGCGCTTCTCGCGCAGCAACGCATCGTTCGCGATGAGCTGTTCGCCCATCTGGAACTGAAGTACGACGGGGTCCGAACCGAGTTCGAAAGACAGCTCGATGTGTGCATCGATCTGCACCTGCTCGAGGGCGGTGCCGAATTGCGGATGCATCAGCTGATCGGCGCCTATCTCGAGCAGCGTTCGGCGCAGGAGGAGGCCCTGGCCGACAGCTTACGGGTTGTCCGGCTGAGGCAGAAGGACCGATTTCTCACTGTGGTGGGGCAGGTCGAGGCTGCACCGGCGGATGCGGAGCTGACCGCGGCGATCCTGAGCTACCGCTTGAAGCCGGCGGACTGGGACGATGAGCTTGGCATGACGGCGTACGACCGACATGCAGTGGGCAGCGCTCTGTGCTCGATCGGGAGATTCGACGAGGCGCGGCCGTGGTTTGAGCGCGCGGTCGAGGAAAAGGAACAGGGCGACGTGGATGGCCGCGTCGATCACGAGAGCCTGGGTAAGAGCCTGCACCAGGTCGGCAACTGCCTGTCCCGCGTCGGCAGGTTCGACGAGGCGCTGTCGTGGCTTGAGCGCGCGGTCGGGGAAGCGGAACAGGGCGACGTGGATGGCCGCGTCGATCACCAGAGCCTGGGCAAGAGCCTGGGCTTTGTCGGCTACTGCCTGTCCAGTGTCGGTAAGTTCGACGAGGCTCTGCCGTGGCTTGAGCGCGCGGTTGCGCAAAATGAACAGGTCGACTTGCATGGCCGCGCCGATCACGAGAACTTGAGCACGAGTCTGCACCTGGTCGGCTACTGCCTGTTCAGCGTCGGCAAGTTCGACGAGGCGCGGCCGTGGTTTGAGCGCGCGGTCGGGGAAAGCGAACAGGGCGACGTGGATGGCCGCGTCGATCACCAGAGCCTGGGCGCGAGTCTGCACCTGATCGGTAACTGTCTGTCCCGCGTCGGCAAGTTCGACGAGGCGCGGCCATGGTTTGAGCGCGCGGTTGCGCAAAAGGAACAGGGCGACGTGCATGGCCGCCTCGATCACGAGAGTCTGGGCACGAGTCTGCACCTGGTCGGCTACTGCCTGTCCGGCGTCGGCAAGTTCGACGAGGCGCGGCCGTGGCTCGAGCGCGCGGTTCGGGAGGCGGGACAGGGCGACGTGCATGGCCGCGTCGATCACGAGAGTCTGGGCACGAGTCTGCACCTGGTCGGCTACTGCCTATCCAGTGTCGGCAAGTTCGACGAGGCGCAGACGTGGTTTGAGCGCGCGGTCGGGGAAAGCGAACAGGGCGACGTGCATGGCCGCGTTGATGGCTCGAGGCTGAAGTCTAGCCTGGAGTCCCTCGCTGCCTGCTACCGAAGTCTTGGCCGGCTTGAAGACGCCATGAAAGTTGAGGAACGGATTTCGCGAATCTGAAAATCGCTTTGGCGGCGGTGGCATGTGCGGTATCCTGGAACACGCCACCTTGTGCTCGCCGCGGCTGCCGCTGCACCCGGTGGCTGCGAGCGCCGATATGCGTCCGCAAACGCATGTTCAAGGGTCATAGGGGTGAAGTTAGGAGCTGCCGGAGGACCGACCGCCTATGGCCGGGTGCCGACTCACGCATTTTGCATACGCAGCTTCAACCTTCCGGGGCTGCGATCGGTAGCACGCGACCCTGCTCGGCCCTCCGGGTAGATCTTTCGAATGTCGGCACCGCCCTCCGTCACAGTCGTGCTTTCCAGCGCCACGTGGTCGTTCACCAGCGACGAGCTTGCGATATCAAACGTGCTAGAGAGCTGCGCAAGGTGCGTATCTGATCCGCACAGGTAATGTGCTGCTACCGAGCGCGGAAGCACACTGCTAACACACGGTCGTTTTCACAAGACGTAATAATTGGTGACTTGTTTTGAATGTGGCTGTTATTCAGAATGGCAGGGCTCACCACGTTGTTAAGCGCGCGCCTTGCGCGTCAAAGAACAATAGGCTGTAGCGGCCGAAGCCGACACCGCTCGTCGCCGAGTCAAGAATTATCAGAAAAGGGGAACAACACATGCGGATTTTTCTACGCGCAGCTATTGTGGCGTGGTGCGGCGTATTTCTAAGTGCTTGCGGAGGTGGGTCTGGAAGTTCGAGTTCGACCACATCGACGGCGTCGCCAGTTACCCCTGCGTCGTCGCCTGTTACCCTGGCGGCTGGTTCCAGTACGGTCATGACGGCAAACACTTCCGTGTACGTGCCTGCCGGGACTATCGTTACTTCGCCGAACGGTACGACCGTTACAGTTAACGGGTCCTCAGATACCATCATTACGCAGGCTGGCGCAGTTGTCACAGTTCCAGCTAATGCCACAGGTCCGGCGAACGATGTTGTCACAACCGGGCAGGCATCCAGTAGTGCTCTTTCGACGTCTGCGTTGGCGGTGACCAGCCTCGCGGGTTCGGCAACCACAAACCTGAATCCTGCCGACGGAACGGGAGCAGCCGCGGTTTTTTGGGGAGGTGGCCATCTTGCGACGGATGCGTCTGGCAACATCATCCTGTCCGATCGAGGCAATCTTCGGAAGGTCACACAGTCAGGGGTGGTCGTCACATTGGCGACTCAAGGCTCTTGGGACGGCGTTGCGATCGATCCGTCCGGCAACATTTATGGGTCGGGAAACGCCTTGGGAATTGCAGGCTCGTCAGCGACATTTGCAGCGTTGCTGCAAGAGTTCTCTGTTTCGGCCGCGTACCAGCAACTCTTCGCGAACTGGGAAAGCTCGGGCACGAATCCGATAGTCGGCTTGGGCGGTCTCGTGATGGACAGCAAAGGGGCGCTGTTTCTAGCGGACGTGGCAAACAACCGCATTGTGAAGTTTAACGTCGGCAGCAATACCTGGGCGGTTTTTGCAGGCGCTAGCGCCAGCGGCAATCAGGATGGAGTCGGCACCGCCGCGACATTCACGCTCAGTACGCAGTCCGATCTTGCAATCGACAGTAACGACAACCTTTATGTAAGAAGCGTCGATACCGTCCGTAAAGTCGCACCTGACGGCACGGTCACAACGATCGCAAGCCAGTTGCAAACCTCCGGCACGATCGCCGTGGACAAGGCGGGAAACATCTACACGTCGGGCAATCAGGTGATTAATCGTATTGCCAGCGACGGCAGCGTCGTTTCGTATCGGTTCACGAACACGACGGACTTTATTACCTCGCTGGTCGTCGACAGCAGTGGCAACCTCTATGCTGGCACGCGGGGTATCGGGGCGCAGATATTCAAGATCACGTTCCCGAATGACTGATCGTGGTTTCTGGCATGCTTGATCACGCCGATCGGAGACGCTCGTGGACATGGTGGGCAACAGTGCGTGAGAACGCCCATGTCGCCCTTGCACATTCGCGTGATGTATCAGGCATCGCCAGAGCAAGTCGCGCGAAAAGCGTACTGCCGTGTGCCTTCGCTGCCGCAGTGCCGGCCCGCGCAGCGACCGCGTTCGTCTTCTCTTCGCCCAATGGCGAGGTATCACTCAACAACAGACGTTTGTCGTGCGACCACGAACGACAGTTCCTGGCCGAGGGTGTGTAAAAACGCCCTGGTTACCTACGTCTTGGTCGCCTAGACTGGATCAACCTGTTGGCGCGAGAGGCGAAGATGGGGCGATTTGTCGAAGGTGCGGACCGCAATCAGGCGACGTTGTTGCCGGAATGCCTCGATGACTTCATCGCCGAGAACAATCCAATCAGGATTGTCGACGCATTTGTAGACGAACTCGATCTGGGTTTTCTGGGATTTGAAGGGGCCACGCCTGCAACCACGGGCCGCCCGTCGTATCACCCCGCAGTGCTGCTCAAGATCTATATCTATGGGTATCTCAATCGCGTGCAATCGAGCCGTCGTCTGGAGCGCGAGTGCCAGCGCAATGTCGAACTGATGTGGCTGACCGGCCGCCTCGCGCCGGACTTCAAGACGATTGCCGAATTCAGGCGCGGCAATGGGGAAGGCATTCGCAATGTATGCCGACGCTTCGTGATGCTATGCCGTGACCTCAAACTGTTCACGCAGGCGATCGTGGCCATCGACAGCAGCAAGTTCAAGGCGGTCAACAGTCGCGACAACAACTTCACGCCCAACAAGATCGCAAAACGTCAGGAGCAGATCGAGCAAAGTATCCAGCGCTACCTTGATGCGCTGGAGACCGCGGATCGCACTCAACCGGCCGAGATAGAAGCGAAGACCGAGCGGCTACGGGAAAAGATCGAGACGCTGCGCGAACAGATGCGCGATCTGGATCGTGCAGCACAGCTGCTGAATGATCTGCCCGAAAAGCAGGTCTCGCTAACCGATCCCGACTCGCGCTCGATGGTCTCGCAGGCCAAAGGCACCGGGATGGTCGGCTACAACGTTCAGGTCGCCGTCGATACCCGACACCATCTCATCGTGACTCACGAAGTCACGAACGTCGGCAGCGACCGCGCGCAGTTGAGCCCGATGGCGAAGGCCGCGCGCGATGCCATGGGAAAGAAGAAGATCAAGGCGCTGGCAGACCGTGGGTATTTCAGTGCACCGGAAATCAAGGCCTGCGACGATGCTGGCATTGCAGCGTTGGTACCCAAATCGCTGACGTCCGGCGCCAAGGCTGACGGGCGGTTCGACCGTGCCGACTTCATCTATATCGCCAAAGATGACCAGTACCTGTGTCCGGCGGGTGAACGGGCAATATACAGATACACCTCGGTTGAAAGTGCCAACCTGCTGAAACTGCGCACCTACTGGTGCAGTGCCTGCCCGCATTGCCCTATCAGGGACCAGTGCACGCCCGCTCCCTACCGGCGCATTCGCCGATGGGAGCACGAAGCGGTGCTGGAGGCGATGCAGCACAGGCTGGATCGCCAGATTGACGCAATGACGATACGACGCCGAACGGTCGAACACGTGTTCGGCACCCTCAAGCACTGGATGGGTTCGACCCACTTCCAGACGCGTGGGCTTGGGCGTGTTGCTGCAGAAATGAGCTTGCACGTGCTGGCATACAACCTCAAGCGTGTCATCGGGATTCTGGGATTCAAAAAGGCGATGCGGGCAATGAAGTTGGCAGGCGCGTGAACTTGAGTGCCGACGCGGCCTTACTCGTACAGCACCATCGGGCCGGCCGTCCACGTCTTGATACTACGCAGCTACGCTCCCACCGGTGCTGCACTCACCGCTCGGTCAGGACGTTTTTACACACCCTCGGCCGACCTCTGCCCGATGCGATCGACTCAGAACGGACCCTGAGCGGACCTTCGCGTAGCCAGAAAGCAGCCAATAATTTTCGGGCGGGGCCGGCCACGTGTTTCAGGACGCGGCGCTACATTGGCAAAGAGCGACTGTGGGCGGAATCAATTACCAGACGGGCGGTTTCTGAGTGCCTTATGGAGAGCGAATGCCCCGTAAATCGCGGGGGCCATACACATTGCCGCCAAGCTTAAGGTGAGCCACTCCAGAGAACTATCTGTTGCGAGGTCCAGGACGGAACGTTGCGGTTCGACGGGGTCGTAGTAGACGGTTACGGCACTTCTAACTGGCCGCGTGTATTCATCCCCTTCCGCTTGCGTTTCCGATCCGAACATATGAACGAAATAGGCGTTGCTCAGCGCAGTGCTTTCTGCCTCGTACTTTCGCCCATCTACTGAATACGAGTAGGTCCAGCCGGTCTCCCAATTGACGTGACGACTCATCGCCCGGCGAACGTATGCGGTTTCTATGATCCCGTCGGTCGATGCCCAATTTTTCTCGACATTTTGCCAATGCCAGCCGTCAAAAACTCCGTACGCCAGCCACACGCCACCTGCCGCTAGAAAAAGCGATTGCAGAACAGCTCTCTTGAGCGCCGGCCGAGCGGTCACCCTTCTCTCACTAGGTGGTAAGGCGTTCACCGGCAACTCCTTTCGATGTCCGAGTTTGGCTTTGCGGAGCGGGGCATGATCAACTGAAAGCGCTGGATTTTCACCGATTTTGTGCCGGTCGTCGAATGTCCCAAAGTGGCCGACACTCCACCTTCGATCGGAGCGCCGCATAGCTGCCTGTTGAAGACGCCGATATCAGTTCCGCAGAACGCGTACGGGAACTGGTGCCGTCGGCCAATTTCGGCTATGCGGCAGAGCCATGCGATGGTTACTCGAATGGCTGCTCCGCTCGGGATCCGGCGTAGTGCCCGAAACGCGCATGTCGACCGAAGCGGGCTCCATCGAGGAACCCTGGTGCTTCAGAAGTAGAGGAGCCGGCTCAGGTCTGGCTGCCCCACAGATCGTCGATCGCGCGGATCGCCAGCAAATATCCGTTTGCGCCAGCCCCGCAAATTACCGCGGTAGCCGCCACCGAAATCGTCGAGTGACGATATTCCTCCGAGCGTCGGTGGATGTTGGTGATATGCAATTCCACGACCGGCCGGCGCATGAGCTTGACTGCGTCGAGCACCGGAATCCGACCGAATGAAAAGCCGGCCGGATTGATGATCAGCGCGGCGTCCTGCAGGAACGCCTCCTGAATCCAGTCGATCAACTCGCTCTCGCTGTTCGTTTGGCGGAATACGCAGTCGAACTTCAGGGTGTCGGCCAGCGCGAGACAGTTCCGCTCGATGTCCTTCAGCGTGGTGCTGCCATAAAGATGAGGCTCCCTCATGCCCAGCATGTTCAGGTTGGAGCCATTGAGGATGTAGAGTTTGCGAGTCATGGTGTCAATGAGTAGAAGAGCGTTCCAGGGCGGTGTCTTTGGTTTCCCGGGATATTGCGATCATCAGGAAAGAGATCAGGTTCAGCGAGCCGCAAACCGCTACGATGGCCCACGGGGAACCGTTGAAGGCATTGAGCAGCGCCACGGCGACGATCGGCATCGGGCCGCCGGTGAGCAGGTTGGCTCCCGAGTACGACAGTGCGGAGCCCGTGTAGCGCGCCTCGGTCGGAAATGACTCGGCGAACCACACCGGCTGGATGCCGCTCTGGAACTGCGTGAAGCCGAGGAAGGCGCCCATCACGGCCATCGTCATCGCGATCGAGTTCTGGTTGAGGATCGGAAAGTAGATCAGGCAGCAGATCAGCGTGCAGAACGAGCCGATCATCAGCGCGCGTTTGCGTCCGATCCGATCGCTCAGATAACCACCTGCCAGCGCGCCCACGATGGCGCAGACATTCGCGACCATCAACAGCATGAAACCGGCCTGCTTTGGAACGCCGAGGTGTTTCGTCAGATAGCTGAGCGAGAAAACTACGATCAGATAAAACAGCGCGGCCGGGCCGCAGAAGAACAGCGTCAGGCGAAGCGCGGTGCGCCAGTGATATTTGAAGACGGTGCCGAGGGGATTGGCGGCGCGTGCGGGAGCGCCAGTCTTCCTGAGCGCCTCGAAGGCCGGTGTCTCGCTAACCTTCCTGCGGATGTAGATGCCCAGCAGCACCAGCACGAAGCTTGCGAGGAACGGGACTCGCCACCCCCATGAATCGAAGTCGTCCGACGAAAGCAACGCGGCCAGCGCAAACAGCGAGAAGTTGGCGAGAATCTGACTGAGTGGCGAGCAGATGCCAAGCAGGCCCGAATACCAACCACGCCGGTTGATAGACGCATGCTCGACCGCCATCAGTTGCGCGCCCGTCGACTCGCCGCCAAGCGCGAAACCCTGGATGATGCGCAGCGTCACCAGCAACGTCGGCGCGAGGATGCCGACCTGATGGTAAGTGGGCAGCAGTCCCATCAGGAACGATGACGCTCCCATCACCGATACGGTGATGAGCATCAGTTTGCGGCGCCCCCAACGGTCGCCGAGCATTCCGCAGATCACCGCGCCCAGCGGCCGCGCGGCGAGCCCCGCCCAGAAACTGGCCAACGACGCGAGCAGCGAGGCGGTCGGGTCCAGCGACGGGAAAAACAGCTTTGGAAAGATCGTGGCCGCGACCACGCCATATAGCGCGAAGTCGAACCATTCGAGCGCCGTTCCAACGGTCGCGCCTGCCACCGCCCGACGCGCCATCAAGTGAGCCTGCGCGGACTGTTCTTCCGCTGCGAGGCCCGAATCAGCACAAAATGACATGATGTCTCCTGAGTTCTCCATGTGTCGAAACGTTCGTTTCTGTCGACGAACAAGTGCTATTGTTTGCGCTCAAAAAGCGAGGCGTTCCGCACCGGAACTGTATTTCACCTAATGAAAAGCGCGCGAAATGTCACTCAAAAACGGCCTGAGAATTCTTGATTTCCTGGCGTCGCAAGCCGAAGGCGCGGGCCTCCTGGCAATTGCCGACGCTTTGTCGCTGCCCCGCAGCACGTGCCATCGCGTGCTCGCCGAGCTCATCGAAGGCGGCTATGTCAGGCAACTGGTCGATCAAAGCCGCTACATTCTGACCATGCGCATGACGTCGAACGGCCTTGAATTCCTGAGCCTGACGGGCATCGCGGATATCGCCCAACCCATCATCGAACGCGTCGCCGCGCAGACAGGTGAGCTGGCGCGGCTGTCGCTCGTGGACGGCGAAGCAATCATCTGGGTGGGGAAGGCGGACGGACAGCGCATCGGCTTCCGCTACGATCCTGACATGGGCCAGGCAGCGCGACTTTCATGCACGTCGACCGGACACGCATGGCTCATGACGATGACCGACGAACACGCGGCCGCGCTGGTTTTGAAGCAGGGTTTTGGACAGCCGAACGAGTTCGGACCCAATGCGCCGACGACGCTCAAAGCGCTGCTGGGTTTCCTGCACGCTGCGCGCGTGCGTGGCTATGCGATGATCGACGAGGTGTTTGCGCCGCGCATGTCGGCGGTGGCGGCGCCTGTGGTGAGCGGCTCGCGCTGCGTCGGCGTCATTAGTCTGGCCGGTCCGCGGGTCCGACTGACGACCGAAAAGATTCACGAGTACTCGATACTGCTGCGCGAGGCGGCGAATGAGCTGGCTCAGCTGAGCAATATGGCCGGATTCCCGAGTCGGCCGCCGCTCGGCAAGGGATGAAGAGAGACAGGAATGCCAGTGAGACGCCAAAACATGCTCACACGTTGCATCGACAGTCCATGAGCCGATTGAGCATCTTCGTGAGACGCGCCGACATCAACGGCGCGGCAATCACGTTCCGTGCAGATGTGACCCATTCAAAACTTCCCCAGTGCTTCCGATAAGAATAAATCGCTCTGGGGACTCCGACCGCAATCTTTACCCGGTGTAACAACAGATATTCGGACCTCGATGTTCAAAGGTTCGCGCCTGGATCATATAGTCGCTCGCATGGCTGCAGGCCTTTTGCGCAGCTCTTCCATGCGTATCCCAGGTGGGACTGAGGGATATCTTTTGAACGGGGTAATGAATGAAACTTATCTATGTCGGCGATCCGATGTGTTCGTGGTGCTATGGCTTCGGGCAAGAGCTTTCCGCACTGAGCGCACGTGTGCCGGATCTCGATCTCGAGATCGTCGTGGGTGGCCTGCGTGCCGGTGCAACCGACCTGTTGGACGAAGCCGGCAAGCGCTTCAGGCTTCCGCATTGGAAGCGGGTCGAGGAGCTGAGCGGTTTGCCGTTCAACCGCGAGGCATTCATGGCGCGAGAAGGCTTTGTCTACGATACCGAGCCGGTGTGCCGGGCAGTCGTGGCAGCGCGACGGATTGCCGGCGACAAAGGCTTGCTCGACGTATTCCGCACGCTTCAACATGGGTTTTACGTCGAAGGCCTGGACACGACCGATGGCCGCGTGCTGGCCGGCATTGCCGTAAAGGCGCTGCATGCCAACGGCGTTGCGGTGAGCATCGATGAGTTCTACCAGACGTGGGCGGCCGCAGAAACGATCGAAGAAGCCCAGCGCGACTTCGCGCGTGCGCGAGCACTTGGCGTGACTTCGTTCCCCACGTTGCTCCTTGAAAACGACGGTCAGGTCTTTGCGGTGGGCGCCGGATACGCGAGTGTTGATGCGCTCGAGCACGAGCTCAGCCAACTGGAGTCGAAGCTCCAGTGAAGCGTGAGGCGAATGCGCTTGCACAACGTCCCAACGTTTGGAAGAAAGTCTCGCGACGGCCTTGCCGACGGATGCCAGCGTAGACGAAGTGCCGCAGGGCGATCTGGCCACCGCCAAACTGTTTGGCGAGCGCGTAGCGGGCGCCGTGCGCCGTCACGAACTGGGCAATTGCGTCACCCTGTTCACGGCCGATGGCGCAGCAGCACGCACGTTTACCCGGCAGATTCAAATCGGCATGGTGGGCATCAACGTGCCGAGTCCGGTGCCGTCGGCGTGGCATTCTTTCGGCGGCTGGAAGCGCTCGCTGTTTGGCGATCACCACGCATATGGTGAGGAATCGGTGCGTTTCTACACGCGCTACAAGAGCGTCATGCAGCGCTGGCCCGACAGCATTGCCAAAGGCGCGGAATTCGCGATGCCCGCGGCCCAGACTGCTGAATCAGCCTGACCGCTGTCAGGCTGACCACGCACTTGCAAGATGGGGCAGCCGTACGTCGCGCGCATCCGGCTCCCCGTCAGACTTACAAGGACAGGATTGTCACCAACGCCACCGCGGAATCTCCCGCGAGCTGACCGCCGTTGTTCTCGGCAAGCGCGACGCGCGCGCCCGGACGCTGCCGCGCGCCCGCTTTGCCGCGCAATTGCTGCGTGAGTTCGACGATCTGCGCCACGCCTGTCGCGCCCACCGGATGACCGCGCGACAGCAGCCCACCGCTCGGATTCACCGACACGCGTCCGCCGATATCAGTGTCGCCGGAGCGGATCAGCTTCGGGGCATCGCCGGGGTCGCACAAGCCCAGGTTCTCGTAGTGGATCAATTCGGCGGGCGCGGATGCGTCATGCAATTCGACGACATGCACGTCTTCAGGTCCGATGCCCGCCGCCTCATACGCCTCTCTCGCCGCACGCACGGCCACTAGTTCGCCCGAGCCATCGGCCTTGGCGGAGACGATCGACGTCGCGCGAATGAACACGGGCTGTATGTCGTGCTTGCGCGCATAGTCCTCGGAGCAGATGAAGAGCGCAGCGCCCCCGTCTCCGATCGACGAACACATGAACAGCGTCAGCGGATCACTGACCATACGGCTCGCGAGCACTTCTTCAACGCTCGTCTCCTTGCGAAATTGCGCGACCGGATTCAGCGATCCTGCCCGGCGGCTCTTGACGACGACGCGCGCGAAATCGCTGGCATCCGCACCGGTCTTATCCATCCACTTGCGGGCTTTCGCCGCATAGAGATCCATGAAGAGCGATCCTGTGCCTGTCGTCACGCCTTCCGGCAGCGGTTCTTCGAGGTCGACGGCCTTGGCGAACGCGCCGAACGAAATCGCCTTGTCCTCATGCGAAAGCTTTTCGACGCCGACGACCAGCGCCGTTTCCGCCTGCCCCGATGCAACCGACCACCACGCCAGATTCAGCGCCGAACTGCCCGAGGCGCACGCGTTTTCGACGTTGAACATCGGTTTGCCGTCGAGTCCCGTGTTGCGCAACGAGGCTTGCGCGCGAATCATTTCCTGCCCCGTTACAACGCCCGCGGCCGCGTTGCCGAAGAAAATCCGCTCTACGTCGTTCGCACTGACACGCGCATCCTTGAGAGCGAGCGCTACCGCTTCCTCGGAAAGCGACTTCAGATTGCGGTCGAGGAACTTTCCAAATGACGTCATGCCGACGCCGCCAATGACTACTTTTCGCATTGCTGCCTCCAGTCAGTAAACGTTAATCGAGGATCTTTCCGCGCGTTTCAGGCATGCGCGCATACACGACGAAGCCCACGACGCACACGGCTGCCACATAGGCCCACAGATACTGTGCGAGGCCAGAGTTCGACATGGCGGTGACGATGTAGGGCAGCGTGCCGCCAAAGAGCGCCGCCGATATCGCATAAGGCAGCGCGACACCGGTTGCGCGCACGTGCGCGGGAAACTGTTCGGCCATGACCGTCGCACACGTGGCCGCGAATCCCGACGACAGCACCATGCCGATGGTGACGATGACGGTCGCATTCCAGAAGTCGTTCGACAGCAGGCTCAACGCGGGCCATGCGAACAGCGCGGAACCACCGGCGAACACCAGCAGAACCGGCTTGCGACCGATGCGATCCGACAACATGCCGATCAGCGGAATCGCAATCAGCGATACGACGATTGAAATCACGCTTGCACGAAACCCGGCGGAAAGCGGCAGACCGGTGCGCAAATGCGCAAGCGTCGGGAACAGCACGAGCCAGAGATAGATGCACAGGTTGCCCGCCATCGCGATGCCCACCACGCGCAACGCCGCGCGCCGATGTTCGCGGATGATCGAGATGAACGGATGCCGCACGTGAGCGTGCTTCGCGACCTTCTTGAAGGCATCGGTTTCAGCGATCGTGAGCCGCACCCACAGCGCGACGAATCCCATCATGCCCGCGATGCCGAATGCGACGCGCCAGCCATAATCCGCCATGCCGGACGGCTCGATGAACGACGTCAGCAGCGCGCCGATCGATGCAGCCACGAGCACGCCGGCGTTGACCGCGAAGTGCTGCCACGAACCGGCGAAGCCGCGCCGCGATGGCGCGGACGATTCGATCAGAAACGTCGATGCCGAGCCGAACTCGCCGCCCGCGGCGAACCCTTGCACGAGTCGCGCAAGCACGAGGATGAGCGGCGCAGCGAAGCCGATCGACCGGTAACCCGGACACACGGCGATGACGAGCGAGCTTCCAGCCATCAACGCCACAGATAGCGCAAGGCCGTTCTTGCGGCCGTGACGATCCGCGTAAGCGCCGAGCAGCGCACCGCCGATTGGCCGCATCACGAAGCCGACCGCGAACACCGCGAACGCCGACAACAACGACACGCGTTCGTCATGCGCAGGAAAGAAGTGTCGCGAGAACAGAGCGGCGAAAGTCGCGTAAATGATCCAGTCGGTGAACTCGACGACGGTGCCGAGCGTCGCCGCCACGATCGCTCGTTTCTGAGCGCGTGTGAGCGTCGCGGTGGGCGGCTCTGTAACGCTCGGTAGGGTGGTTTCCATGCTTGTCTCCGTGTCTGTCGATGGGAACGTGCTCCGTGGCACATGGACGCATCCTAGGTTTGCGGGGGCGCGTCCCGCAAACGACTTTTTCTGCGTCTTCGATTGATTTTTTCTGTATCGAACTCGCTGTTCTCGATTGACTGCAAGTCAATCGAAGTCTCGAAAAAAGTCGTTTGAAGCGGGTGGGCGCGCGCCCTAGCATGGAATCCACAGTTTGCTGACAGCACTCCACGGAGACATTTCATGAACGCATTTACTCACTCAGCCGAAGTCGCGATCGTCACGGGAGGCGCGAAAGGTATCGGCTTCGGTATTGCGCAGGCTTTGGCGCGTGGCGGGCGACGCATCGCACTGTTCGATCTCGATCGCACAGCGCTCGATGAGGCAACGACCGAACTCGCGACTGCGGACGTCGAGGTAATTGGGCTGGCGGTCGACGTGACCAACAGCGAGTCCGTCAATCAGGCCGTCGATGCAGTGTTCCAGCGCTTTGGACGCATCGAAATTCTGGTGAACAACGCGGGCATCGTGCGTGACAAGCGCATCACGAAGATGAGTGATGAAGATTGGGACATGGTCATCGACGTGAACCTGAAGTCGCAGTTCCTGTGCTGTCGCGCGGTGCTCGCGCATATGGCGACGGCGCGCTATGGACGCATCGTCAATATTGCATCGCGGGCGTGGCTCGGCGGAGTGGGGCAGTCGAACTATTCGGCGTCCAAAGGCGGCGTCGTGAGTCTCACGCGCAGTCTCGCGCTCGAATGGGCCAGTGCGGGCATCACGGTCAATGCGGTTGCGCCGGGCATCGTCGATACGCCTCTTTTCCGTACCTTCGATGCCGCACTTCAGGAACGCTTGCAGAAATCCGTGCCTGTACAACGCATCGGTACGCCCGCCGATATCGCCCACGCGGTGTCGTTCTTCGCGCAGCGTGAAGCGTCGTATATCACCGGGCAGACGCTCTATGTGTGCGGCGGGCGTTCGTTGTCCTCGCCAAGCGTTTGACGGAGTTCATCATGACCATTCACTACAGCAGGTCCGAGCATGTCGCGATCGTCACGCTCGATCGCCCCGAAGCGCTCAACGCACTCGACCTCGACAGCCTCAGGGCACTGCGCGCCGCTCTCGCCACGGCACGCGACGACGACGATGTGCGTGCAATCGTCCTCACAGGCTCAGGGAACAAGTCCTTCTGCGTGGGCGCGGATCTCAAGAACACGCTGCCGCCCGAAACGAGCTTTTCCTCTTCGTTCGTGAGACCGATCGACCGTGCCGCCGCCGAAGGCATCTATGTGCGGATGATGGATCTCACGACCTTGCGTCTCTTCAAGCCGGTGATCGCCGCGATCAACGGCTATTGCCTCGGCGGCGGACTCGAAATCGCGTTGCAATGTGATCTGCGGATCGCAACGGATAACGCGGTGTTCGGCTTGCCGGAACCGGTCGTCGCGAGCATTCCGGCGGTGTGCGGCATTCAGGCGCTGCAAAAAGCCGTGCCGTCCGCGATCGCGATGAAGATGCTGTACACCGGATTGCGTATCGACGCGGCTTACGCGGAACGCGTCGGTCTCGTGTCCGATGTGGCCGAGCCATCCGCGCTGATGGACAAAGCGCTGCAGATCGCCACCACGATCGCGGCGAATGGTCCGCTTGCCGTGCAGATGATCAAGAAGATCGTCGAGACAAGCAGTAACGTGCCCCTCGCGCAGGCGATCGAATTCACGGAACTCGCGTGGGGAGCGATGCGCGATTCGGAAGATCGCGTCGAAGGACGCAAGGCGTTCGCCGAGAAGCGCAGTCCGTGCTTCAAAGGGCGTTAAGCATCGGGAGATGCCGCGCTCACGGCAAGCAGCCAGTCACGAAACGCGGCGAACTCGGGCTTCTGCAGATGTTTGTGTGGATACACGAGGTAGTACGTGAACGCACCGAGATCGAGGATGAACGAGAAGGGCATGACGAGCGTGCCGTCGCGAAGCTGGTTGGCAACGAGCACGCGCTGCGCGATCGCAACGCCGTGCCCCTGCATCGCCGCGGCGTAGGCGAGCACCGAGCTTTCGTAACTGAGCCCGCCCAAAGGATTCACGCCGCGCACGCCGGCTTCAGCGAGCCATTTCGCCCAGTCTTCGCGACGCGCGAGGGAATGCAGAAGCGTCACATTGGAGAGCGTTTCGGGCGAAGCGTCGTTGAGATCGGGATGCGCGCGCAGAAAGTCAGGGCTGCACACGGGCACGAGTTCGTTCGGCACGAGGCGATCCGAGCCGATATCGGATGACGGTGCATGCGACAGGCGAATCGCGCCATCGACATCTTCGGCGTTGAAGTCGACCGGCTGCAACGATGTCGTGAAGATGACCTCGACATCCGGATGCTCGCGATGAAACGTCGACAGACGCGGCAGCAGCCAGTTCATCGCGAACGTCGTGTAGCCGCGGATCTTGAGCGTGCGACGGCGACGCGCCTCGGTGAGATTGATCGTCGCGGTTCGCATGGTTTCGAAGCCCCGCACGATGTCGGCGAGGTAGCGCACACCTACCGGCGTCAGCGTCATCGAACGATGCCCGCGCTCGAACAACTGCACGCCGAGCTGATCTTCGAGCAGCTTGATTTGTCGACTCACGGCAGCGGGCGTGACGTTCAGTTCATTGGCCGCGAGTTGCACGCTCAGCAGTCGGCCGCAGACTTCGAAGGCTCGCAGCGCGTTGAGTGAGGGAAGGGTTCGCATCGAAAAATGGTAACACGCGCTCAATGCGCCGCCTGCCGGGGTTGATACGTATTCGGGCGCGCGGTTTCACATCAGCAAAGGAGAAAGACATGTTCAATGGTATGCGGATTCTTGCGTCGGGCACGCGCGAAGCCGTCGAATTGAGCGCGGCGGTACTCGCGCAGGCGGGAGCGCAGATTGCGTTCGCTGATGAGGTGACGATGGATGATGCGGCGTACGACGTGATCATCGTATCGTCGGATACGTGCAGTGTGGAGCAGAGGCGTGAGATCGCGCGGCTCAAGGCATCGGGCGAGACGATCGTGTGCGACATCACAGCAATGGGTCCGCAGCACGCGGGCGAATTCACTGCGTATTCCGACGCGCAAATCCAGGCAATGAGCGGACTCATGGACACGACCGGTTTTGCGCATAGCGGACCAGTTCATATCGGCGTGCCGTTCACGGAAATTTCAGCGGCGCTCTATGCGTCGGCGACGATCGCCGCGGCGCTGCGGGTCAGGCGCGTCTGCGGTCTGAATCAACATATCGACGTGAGTCTGTTCGGCTGCGCCCTCGGCGCGCTCACGACGTTTCTTCCCGCAGCGTTCGCGGGCGATCCGGTCGAACGTGTGGGCAATCGGCATCCTTCCTGCGCCCCCTGGAACGCGTACGGAACGCGCGACGGGTGGATTCTCATTTGCACGAGCACGGAAGATCAATGGCGCAAGATCAAGAACGCAGCCGGTATTCCCGATCTCGACGATGCACGCTTCTCGACTTTGGGAGGGCGCGTTCGCTACGTCGACGAGCTCGATGCTTTGCTCGAAGCGTGGACATCGACGATGACGACATCAGAATGCGCTTCGATTTGCGAGCGCATTGGCGTCGCGGCGGGACCGATCGTGTCCGTCGAAGGTCTGGCGCATGAGCCGAACTTTGCTTTGCGTCATGAAGAAGTGGCCGCGCGGATGATGACAGCGGGGATCGATAGCGGCACGTATCGGTACGTCTCGTTGTTTCGCGAGTCTCGATTGTCGAGCCGCGCGCATGCGTGCGCGAGCAAGTGCGACGGCTTTAACCTCGGAACAGGCCCGCTCGGTGGCGTGAAGGTGGTCGAAATCGGTCAATACACGACCGCGCCGCTCGTCGGCAAACACCTCGCGGCACTTGGCGCGGATGTCGTGAAGATCGAGGCTCCGGGAGGCGAGGTTTCTCGCACATGGTCACCGGGACAGCACGGGACGAGCTATTTCTTCGCGCTCAACAATACGGACAAGCGAACGATATCGCTCGATCTGAAGGACGAAGACGACTGTGCGCATTTGAGGACGCTGCTCGCGGCCGCCGACGTGCTGATCGAAAATTTGCGACCCGGCGCACTCGCAAAGTTGGGCTTCGATCGCCGTGCGCTCGCCGATGTCAATCCGCGGCTGATCTATTGCTCGATCTCCGGCTTCGGCATCGATACCGCGTATCCATCGCGGCCCGCGTTCGATACCGTGATTCAGGCGATGGGCGGTCTGATGGATCTCACGCGCAGCGATGGACAGCCCGTCAAGATCGGTGCATCGGCAGCCGACATTCTCGGCGGTCAGGCAGCGCTCTTCGCGGTCGTCGCGCGACTGGCGGCACCGTCGGGCGACGAGGGTAAGTTCCTCGAGATCGCGATGCAGGATGTTGCAGCATGGTGCGCGCTCTATGCCGCAGGAAATCGGCGGGCGGCGCGCGTGACTTCAAGCGACGTGGTGCGCGTTCAGGCGTTGATGCAAGATGCGCTGTTTCGCAATGACGCACTGAGCACCACGACGGATCCGGACGGAAATTCGTGGCCAGTGGTTAAGCTGCCGTATCAGCATTCACTGACACCAGCGCGCGTGCGCGAGGTGCCCGGAGCGCCAGAGCGCCCGATGCATCGGACATCGGCGCAGCTCTCGAGTGAGCGGGAAGAGCTGTCCGCCCTGGAGGAGGCGGGGAGGAGGCAACAGGTGAGAGCCAGGCCATGACGGGCGTATTTGATGCGACCACTACGCTGATGCCGGCCGTAGCGGCGGCGAGTTCAGATCGTCGCCGCTACGGCATGTCTCAGTTCAGCTTCACCGTAGGCCGGACCCGCTCCCGCAACCACTGGCTTGCAGAGTACATCACCGCGCGCCTGATCCCTGTCAGCCCGATGATGTGCCGCCTGTATAGGTGCTTGTAACAGGACGCGGCAAACCAGCCGTCGATGAACACAGGCCCGCGCAGCAGTTCGCTCATCAGCGCGCCTGCCGCACCGGCCTGCCCGAATGAAATGAGCGTGCCCTGATCCCGATACGAAAAGAGCGGGATGGACTGGTGCTTCAAACGTCTCGTCAGGGCATCGTGCAGATACACCGCCTGTTGCCAGGCAGCCTGGGCGCGTGGCGGCACGAGTGCGTCGTCTCCACGCGCCGAGCACGCGGCGCAATCGCCCATCGCGTAGATGCCCGATTCAGGATCGACCCGCAGCATGCGGTCGACAGAAACTTGCCCAAGACGATTCAACTCGAACGCACCCAGAGCTTTCAGAATGGGAGGCCCTTCGACGCCAGCGGCCCATATCGTGACGTCACTGCGTAATGCGTGACCCTCGCCCACGACGACCGATTCCGCGTCGACTGAACGGACCCGCGTTTCGGTGTGCACTTCGACGCCCAGGCTCGACAGTACATCGTGGGCGCGCGCCGAAATCCGTTCCGGTAGGGCAGGCAACACGCGCTGCGCGCCCTCGAGCAAGCGGATGCGAACGTCGCGCGCCGGATCGAGCGAGGGCAGGTGGTAGTCATGCAGCATCTGCGCGAGGCTGCGCAAGGAAGCAGATAGTTCGACGCCGGTGGCGCCGGCGCCAATCACCGTCACACACACCGGTTCCTTGACGGATTGCGACGACGACTGCTGTGCATGGCCCGCACGCAGCAGGCTCGACAGAAGCCGTCTGCGAAACGCCTCGGCCTGATCGACCGTCTCCAGCGTCAGTGCGTATTCCTCAGCACCGGGCACAGAGAAAAAATTCGTGACGCTGCCAAGCGCGAGCACCAGCGTATCGAAGCCAATCGACCGACGCTGAAGCAGAGGCTGGCCGTCCGCGCCGCTGGTTTCGTCGATGACGATCTCGCGGCGCTCGCGATCGATGCTTCGCAGTCCGCCGCGCTCGAAGCGATAGTGATTCCACTTCGCGTGCGCGGCATATTCGATCTGATGACTCGATGCATCGATCTGACCCGCGGCGACCTCATGCAACAAGGGCTTCCAGAAGTGAGCGGGATTCCGGTCGACTAGCACGACCTGTGCGCGACCTTCCTTGCCAACGCCGTTGCCGAGTCGCGTGGCGAGTTCGAGTCCGGCCGCGCCGCCGCCAACGATGACGATTCGATGAGGCGTTTCAAGCGTGTTTGTCTTGCGATGGATGGCCATGCTATTTCTCCCTGAAAGTCTCTGGAGCGCCTGCTGGTAGATCCGATATCTACGGGGATGCGTGAAGCAGCGCGTCGTTCAGGTGTACGCAATGCGCGATGCCGAACGCGCGTGCCTCCGCGAGCTCATGCTCGCTGCTACCGAGCGCCATCACACGATGGGGTGACGTTTCGAGCGTGTGAACCGCAATCGCATAACGATCGCTGCATGGTTGCGATGCGAGGATCGCCGAGAACCACGTGATGCCGTCTTCGCCGAGTGCGTCGCTGATGACGCTGTTCAGACTCTCAGCGTTCATGTCGCTCACCAGCAGCAGCGGATAGCCGTCGTCCCTGATGCGTTGAAGCAGGCTTTTAATTGCATCGCCCTGTTCGTTCCGTTGTGCCGGATCGCGCGGGGCGGCCAGCGCCGACCAGACGTGATCCATGTTTGCAACGATTGCGTCGATTGCCATTGCGAGTCTCCATGTTGTGCGACTGCGAGCGATACCTGCACGTCGTGTCAGGCACCAAAGCTGTCCTTGACGAGTTGTTGAATGGAAATATAAGGTGCTCACTATTATTTGCACTATTGAGTATTTATATCCAAAACATAAGGTTTTGCTAATGTTAAAGACGACCACCTTTCGTCAGCTGAAAACACTGCAGACCGTGGCCCGCGTGGGCAGCATCTCCGGCGCGGCGGTGGAATTGCATCTCACCCAGCCGGCCGTATCGCTACAGGTCTCGCAGCTGGCCGAGGCTGCGGGTACGGCGCTGCTGCGCAGGGCGGGGCGCGAAGTCAAGCTCACCGCGGCCGGTGAGGTGATGGTGCGCTACGCCAACGAGATCCTGAGTGTGTGGAACGAGGCGGGCGAGGAGATCGCCGCACTGCGTGGAGAGCTGGGCGGAACCTTGCGCATCGGCGCGATCACGACTGCGGAATACCTCGTGCCGCCGCTGCTGGTTCGGTTCATGAAGGCCCGGCCCGACGTGAAGCTGCAGTTCCGGATCGGCAATCGCGACGAAATCGTTCGCATGCTCTCAACGAATGAAATCGATCTCGCGATCATGGGCCGCCAGCCTCGTGAACTGCGCACGCATGCCGCCGCATTCGCCAGACATCCGATGGGATTCGTCGCGGCACCTTCGCATCCGCTGATGCATACCAGGCGGGTGCAGCTGGCCGATCTGGAAGCGGCGAACCTGCTGGTTCGGGAGCGGGGCTCAGGCACCCGGGTTGCGGTCGAAGCGATCTTCAAGGCGCAGGGGTTGAAGGTGCATGCGGCGTCGGAGTTGTCTAGCAACGAGGCGATCAAGCAGCTGGTCGAAGCGGGGCTCGGTGTCGCGTTCCTGTCGTTGCATGCCTGCGCGCTGGAGTTTCAGGCCGGTCTTCTGGCGTTGCTGCCGGTGCCGGATACGCCGATCGAACTGGCGTGGAACGTCATCCATGTGTCGGACCGGCGCTTGCCGCACGTAGCGACAGCGTTTCGCGATTTTCTGGTCGAGTCGGGGTCTGCTGCTGGACATGCCGGCACGGATGCAGCCGCTGCGCGAAAGCGGGGCGGCAGGAAGGTTGCACCAGCATAGTGGTCGCTGGTGCCCTGCAGACTTCATGGGTGTCGCGCCAGTGCTTGACCCTACCTGATCGGGCGGGAATGACCGTTAAACGCGCGTAGGGGCGATCGCGGTACGCGGCCGCAGCGTCGCCATGATCAGGTACATGCCCCCGCCGATCACTACGCCGAAGAACCAGCCATAGGTATTCCACCAGGCTGGCAGCAGGTTGGTGAAGTTGGGCAAGAAGGTCGAAAACACGCTGCCGACCGCCGCCGCGGCCAGCGCGTTGACGTTCCAGCCGCCTTCGTAGCGATACTCGCCGTGCTCCTGGTAGAGCGCCGCGACGTTGATGTTGCCCTTGGCTACCAGATAGTAGTCCACCAGAATAATCCCCAGCAGCGGGCCCATCGTGGCGCCGATGGCGTTGACGAAGTGCGCGGCGTTGCCTTCCCACGGCGCAAACGGGTAAAGCACCAGCGCGATGGCTGCAGCGATGAAACCGCCCTTCTTGAAGCTGATCTGCCTGGGGAACGTGTTGGAGATGTCGAACGCCGCCGAGACGAAATTGGCCACCACGTTGATGCCTAGCGTGGCGACTGCGAAGGTCGCCGCTGCGATGAGTGCCAGTAGCCAGCTGTCGAACTTGGCTGAGATCTGCTCGGGGTGCAGCAGCACTTCGCCGTACACCCTGAAGGCGGCGATGGTGGTGACGCCGGCGACCAGCGAGAACGCAATCAGGTTGACCGGCAGGCCCCACAGATTTCCTTTCTTGACTGCATCGCGGTTCTTCGCGTAACGCGAGAAGTCGCAAAAGTTAAGATACAGCGCGGCGAAGTAGGTGATCCAGGTCGCGCCTACGGCCATCAGCGCCCAGAACGAGCCGGGCTCGCCGCTGACGCCGACGTCCCTGGTCTTCTCGAGCAGCACGTCCGTCGGAATGCCACTCTCGAACGAGAAGCCGCCGGCCTTGACGCACAACCCGATCGCCAGGATCAGCATCGCAATCCACACCGCCGGACCGGCCAGGTCCTGGAATTTGCGCACTGTGTCCATGCCCTTCTGAATGATGAGCAGCTGCAGCGCCCAGACGATGAAGTAGCAGATCACCTCCAGCGCCGAGTGGCCGAGGAAGTGCGTGCCCTTGTGGAACTCCATCAGGCTGGTGCTGCGGATCAACAGCGCGACTATCGCGCTCGAAGCCGCTGCCGTCTGCGCGCCATACCAGAAGCAGGCCACCACGGCGCGCACCAGCGCCGCGAGGTTGGCGCCCCACACGCCGAAAGAGGCGCGCGCCAGCACCGGGTATGGCACGCCGGTCTTCTCGCCGGCGTAGCCGATCAGATTCATCAGCGCGAAGATCACGAGTGAGCCGAGCCCGATCGCCAGCACAAAGTTGATAAAGCTGCCGCACAGTAGGAACAGGCTGGCGGCGAGGTAGTAGCCCCAGAGGCTGTGCACGTCCGAGGTCCAGACGTTGAAAATGCTAAAGGCACCCCAGTTGCGCACCCTGGCGGGTGCGAGATCTTCGTTGTAGAGGCCCGGGGAAGGGTTGCGGATTTCCATCTGTCATCTCCCGTCTGGCGGTGTTTCTCTCAGTTCGAGGAACTCAAGGTCTGAAGCAAGCTCGCATCTAAGAACTGTATGTACTTTGTGACACAGTTTTGAATGGGTTAACCCTGATCGCGATGCCTGCAGCACCGCGTGCGCTCCGGCTTTCAGGACGACTGCGCCAGCGGCCGCACACGTTCCGCGGCGCGGCCACACCGTACACGTGCGCGCGCACCACGGTCATTTGAGGAACACGTACTGCGCGAGATAGGGGCTGCGCCCTTCCTCGCCCTCGTGCACGCAGGCTTGCGCGGGGGCCGCGCCGCCATGCGTGGCAAGCCGCTGTACGTAGCGCACCGTGTTCAGGAGGCCCGGACCGCCATCACTGGTGGCCGAGAGGAGCAGCATCGGGATCGCTGCGGCGTCGTCTGGATTGGCGGCGTGCTGCAGAGGCTTGCCAATGATCCGGCTGCCGTCCGGCGCTTCCCACGACGGTCCTGCACGATGCCTGACAGCGAGCTGGCCGGAGGCGTCGTAGAGATCGGCTTGCGGCGCCTGGAAGGTCCACGCCAGTTGATTGGCAGCGTCGCGCTTGCAGACATAGATCTGCACGCCCGATGCCTCGAGCGAGGCCACCACGTGGGTCACGCCGGCGGGTTGCAGCGCGCCCGGCACAGGGGCCTGGGCCTGGACCGGCGAAAGCGCCACGATACCGGCAAGCGCCGTCGCGATCGCGATGGCGCGCCGCGTTGCCAGGCGGACGGCGCGGCCGCCTCTGCGGATCGATTGGGTCATGCGCGTTGTCCCCCGATGAATGTGTCAGCGTGCCAGCTGATCATACCGGGAAACCCGCTTGTCGCATTTCTGCTCGCGAGCGCGATCTGCTGCTACGTGACGCGCTTTATCGCGCTGATCATCGTCGGCCGTTTTGCTCGCCAGCCGCAGCGCAAGTGGCTGCGTGCCGCCGTGTCCCACAAGGTGGACGACCCTGGGGCTTGGTGCGCGCGTTTGCCGGGCCGCCCGGCTGATGCGATCATCTGCGATAACGCATTGGACGGGGATATGACGATGTTGGCGATGGCAAAGATTCGAGGATTCGTTGTGGCACTTGCGCTCCTCGGCTCGGCGGCGCACGCGCAGACCACCAACTACTGGGGAACGCGTCTTCCCGATCAGCCGACGCAGTTCATTTTCGGCTATGGCTCGCTCATCAACACGCCGTCGCGCGAGGCCACGGCCGGCAAGCCGGTTGCGGCGATTCCGGTGCGCGTCGCGGCGGCGTTCGGCTATGTGCGCAGCTGGAGCGACCGCTCAAGTTCAGGGTTTACGGCGCTCGGCCTGCGGCGTCCGCTCGAGGGCGAGGCGCCGATGACGATCAATGGCGTGATCTATCCCGTTGCCGGCAACGACATGTCCGCGTTCGACGAGCGCGAGAAGGGATACGAGCGCGTCGAGGTGCCACGGGCGCTGATCGAGGCGGTGTCATGGCAGCCGCTGCCGACGCAGGGAACCGTCTGGGTCTACGTACCGAAGGCCCAGGGCAAAGCGCCGGGAGAAGCGCTTCCGGTGCCTGACGCGAGATTCCCGCTCGTCGAGTCGTATATCGATGTTGTTATCGAGGGCGCGCTCGAGTATGGGCCGGAATTCGCGCGCGAGGTCATCGAGACGACTCGAGACTGGAGCCCCTACTGGCTCAATGACCGCACACTCGCACGCCGGCCATGGGTGTTTGACAAACAGTTCGCGCAGGTCGATGCACTGCTCGCGACCTCGGCGCCCTGCTTCGCGCAGCGGGCGTTCTCCGAGGACTTTGCCGCCGCGATCGCCAAACGCAAAAGCCCTGTGTGCACTACGCTGAATCCCGGTCGCTAGACCGCGTAGGGAAAATTACTCGCGTCTAAAACTGAGAATACCCCTTCCTGTTGGATTTCCTGATACCAACGGATTCGGCATCCAGGCCGTACTGACTTCGAGCGCGTCTCCATCGAGCTTGAAGAATCGTTCCTGCTCAGTGCCGTTCCAGGCTTCATTCCAGGACGAGTCAATCTTTGTGATGAACCTATCCCCATCTATCCGATACCGTCCTGTGTAGGCCATCACAGTACGGAAAAGTGCCACCAGCTTCTCGTCTGTATTCCCTGGCTCCCGCGCCTTTGCGGTGATCAATACCATCATTCGCCCATCAGAGCCGAAAATAAGGAACCCATTGGGGTCGGCGCCCCACGGTTGACTGCGCTCCTTTGAATCCTGAAGCTCAGTATGAAAAGAAATCAACCGCCAGCTACCGTGGAGCTTGGTGTCGTGCCCAGACATAATCCCTCCTGTCGCAGTTCGCCTGGATGTACCCATCTGTCGAATGTTGGGTAGGCTGCCACGCAAATTGCGTTGACACCATCAATTTCGCGGGATGCGCCACGGACCGCTCATGGCCGTCTACAGGTATCAGGCCGCCGCGCCTCGCAAATCTCTAATGTGCTGATAGACGGTGGCACGTCCCATCCCCAACACATTCGCGACGTAGTTGGCAGCGCTCTTGCCCTTGAACGCCCCTTCGGCCCACAGCGCTTCGACGATCTCGCGACGATGCTCGCGAGTCAGCGAATTCAGCGCCAACTGACGTTCCTGGAGCCACGTGTGAAGGAACGTGTTGATGCGTTCCTGCCAGTCGTCCTTGAACAGCTCTTCGGGCTGCTTCACCACGCCGGCGCCGGAGATCACACGATCGATCACATGTTTGATCTCTTCGAACACGGCGATGTTGTAGTTCACACACATCACGCCGACGGCGCTACCGGCATCGTCGAACAACACCGTGCTGACGCACCGCATCCGCCTGCCATCCCAATTGATTTTTTCATACGGCCCGACCGTACCGGACTCCGCGGAATGGTCGATCTCTTCCAACGCGGAGTCGTCGCCGAGTTCGCGTTTCGACAGATTATTGGCGATATACGCGATCGTTTGACTTTGCAGGTCATGAATGACGATCTCGACGTACGGGAAAAACAGCAGCGCGATGCCATCGGCGACACGGCTGTAGCGATCCAGAAGTAGCCGACGTGCGGCCGTGGTCTTGGGCTTTCGCATAGGGGTAGGTGCTTGCGGCTTTCTGAAAGTCCACCTGGGTGGGCGGTATGGAAGGTCCGAAAATTTCCGGCATTTTGCCACGAGCGATACGGTACTTCTGCTCGATGGCACGACGAACGCTCTTCGAATTCCCACGAACTGAAAATGCGCATGACCGCGGTCTCGCCGCAGTGCGGAGCGAGCACCACGTCGGGTTCGAGCTGGAGTGCACCTGACCGAATGCGCCGCCGCCGGCTTGGCGCGGTTCCAGCAATGCAGCCGGCGGGCCCATCATGTCGGCGAACAGCCTTTGCCATTGCTCCGGCGGCATGTCGCGATCCGGCGCGTAGGCAAGGTCGTGGCGATCGCTTACATGCCCGCTCGAGCAGTCAGATATTTGAACAGTTCATAGGCAATCGCTACGTCTTCAAGACCCAGCCCGATCGAGCGGAAAAACGCATGCTTTCGATAGGACGGTTTGATCGCTTTGCCGCACATGAGTTCGGCGAGATCGCCCACCACGGCTTCGGGACGCCAGCCATGGTGTTCCGAAGCCAGCTTCATCTCGCCGGCACTGGCTGGGGTGGTGCGGCGGTAGTCGCAATAGACGTCCATCTCGGCAAGCCAGGCGGGCGGAATCTCGTGAGCGTTCGCCACGTTGGTGCTGATAGATGTGATGAGCGCCGGCTTGCCGAGCATGTTTTCGTGCAGCACCGGAGTGCCGGACGAGGTACACAGCGCAACGACGTCGGCGTCGGCGACACAGTCTTCGATCCTGGTGCAGATGGAGACTCTTTCATCGAGCGCCGCGAGTTGCGCACGTTTTTCGGTATCGTTAGCAAGCCCGGGCGAAAACACCCGAATCGATTGCCACTGCCGCGTCGACGCCAGATGGCGCAAATGAGCCTGTCCCACCGCACCCGCGCCGACAATCGCGAGCCGGCTCGCATGATCGGCGGCGAGTTGCTCTACCGCGAGTGCGGTCGCCCCGGCGGTGCGCTCGATCGTCAGCAGACCTGAATCACACCACATCAGCGGGTGTCCCGTCTCCATCGACATCAATGCGGTCCACGCGGTAATGATCGGCAACGCCCGCGTGACGATGTACGGCGAGAGCTTCGCGCCGAACACCTTCGCGTCCGCCATTACGCCCAGATAGGTGATGAAGTCGCCCGCGTCCTGCGGAAAAAGAGTCAGCGTCTGTGGCGGTTGCGCGGCCATGTGGTTTCCGAGCGCGCGAAACATCTGCGCCAGCACGCTGCGCACGTCGAGGTGAGGTAGCGCCTCGCGAACGCGTTGCTGGTCGACGATCAGGGGCAATGCGTTTTCTGACTGGCTCATTGAACTACGCTCCAAAACGTTGCCGGGGTGCGGCGGTCAGGCGATTCTAAGCCAAACTGTCCAATCTGGACATTTATTTTGAAAATTGCTTGCTTTTATATCTGTCCAGAATAGACTGTCAATCCAGAGCAGGTGTGAGGCCGGCGCGTCATCCGCCTCATGCGATGTCTCGGAGCGGGTCGGTCAACCGTCGCGCATGCCTTCAACTGTCGTCGCCCAAACACCTGGGGAACCTCTTATGTTTCGGAAGCTTCAACTTTCACTTATCGTCGCTGCTGCGCTGGCGGGCTCGCTAGGGACCGTCGGCGCGCAGGCTCAGGACACCTTGCGCTTCGGCATCGAGGCAGCCTACCCGCCGTTCGAAAGCAAGTCGCCGAGCGGGCAGTTGCAGGGCTTCGACGTCGACGTCGGCAAAGCGGTCTGCACGAAGTTGGGCGTGAAGTGCGTGTGGGTCGAAAATGCGTTCGATGGACTGATTCCCGCGTTGGAAGCCCGCAAATTCGACGTGATCAATTCCGCGATGAACATCACCGACAAGCGCAAGCAATCGATTGAATTCACGAAACCGATCTATATCGTGCCGATCGTGATGGTGGCCCGACGTGGCTCCGGCCTGTTGCCCGACGTGAAAAGTCTGCAGGGCAAACGGGTGGGCGTGTTGCAGGGCTCGTCGCAGGAAGATTTCCTCAAAGCTCACTGGGCGAATGCCGGCGTAACGGTCGTCTCGTACCAGGACCAGGATCAGGTCTACGCCGACCTGCTTGGCGGTCGCCTCGACGCCGCCGTACAGGAAGCGCAAACTGTGCAGGACGGTTTGCTCGCCAAGCCCGAGGGCCACGACTATGCGATCGTCGGCAAGCCGCTCAGCGATCCGGCAACGCTCGGCGAGGGCACTGGCTGGGGCTTGCGCAAGGCCGACAAGGCGCTGGCCGCGAAAGTCAATGCCGCGCTCGACGCGCTGAAGAAAGACGGCACGTTGAGCAGTCTTTCGCAGAAGTATTTCAACAACGACATCATCGCGAAGTAACGGATCCGCGAGCCGGCGCCAGAGGTTTCGCACCGGCTTGCTGCGCAAGACGCGGCAACCCGGCGTCCAGTCCTGACAGAAGAAGCGAAGCGAGTGTATGGATTTCGATGTGATAGTGCTGGGCGCCGGGATTGTCGGCGTATCGTCCGCGCTGCAGTTGCAGGACCGCGGCCGCCGGGTGGCACTGGTGGACCGGCGCGCTCCGGGCGAAGAGACCAGCTTCGGCAACGCGGGTCTGCTTGAAAGCTCCTCGGTGGTTCCCTACGGTTTTCCGCGCGATTTCGGCACGTTTCTGCGCTATGCGAAGAATCGCTCGACCGACCTGTACTGGGACTATCGGGCGTTGCCGCACTTTGCGAGCTGGCTGGCGCGCTTCTGGTGGGAATCGTCGCCCGAGCGCTTGATGGCCACCTCGCGCGACATGTTGCCGTTGATCCAGCAAAGCGTTGCGGAACATGATCGGCTCATCGAGCGCGCGCAACTCGGACATCTCATTCGCGACAGCGGCTGGATCGACGCCTATCGCACCCCAGCGGAATTTTCGCGGCAGGCGGCGGCCGCCGCATTGACTGGCAAGACCTATGGCTTGCGGGTCGCGGTGCTGGATTCGGCGGCGCTGGCCGCGCGCGAGCCGGGTCTCGCGGACGGCTTTTGTGGCGCGTTGCATTGGCAGGACCCGAAGAGCATCGTCAATCCAGGGGCACTGACCAAAGGTTATGCGGGCCTTTTCGAAGCAGGCGGCGGGACGGTGTTCACCGGCGACGCCACCACGCTAACGGCGCAAGCGGGCGCGTGGACGGTTCAGACAGCGTCGGGCCGGATCAGCGCAAAAGAAGTCGTGCTGGCGCTCGGTCCATGGTCTGACCGCGTTTTCGCACCGCTTGGTTACCGCATTCCTTTGCGCGCGAAGCGCGGTTATCACATGCACTACCGTCCCACCCGGCAGATGTTGTCGATGCCATTCGTCGACGCGGAGCAGGGCTACGTGGTGGCGCCGATGGAAGGGCGCTTGCGGCTGACCACGGGGGTCGAGATCGCGCGGCGTGACGCCAGGCCGACGGGCATCCAGCTCGAACGCGCGGAGCGCACCGCCCGGCCGAGCTTCGGTCTGGGTGAGCGACTCGACGCGAGTCCGTGGCTCGGCCTGCGTCCTTGCACACCCGACATGCGCCCCGTCATTGGACGCGCGCCGCGTCATCCCGGGTTGTGGTTTGCATTCGGTCACAACCACCATGGCTTGACCCTGGGACCCGTGACCGGGCGACTGCTGGCGGAGATGATGACCGGGACACCGACCTGTGCGGATGCGCGTCCGTTTCGCGTTGAACGGTTCCGTAGTTAGCCGCAGGAACTTCGGCAGCCAGGCGCTCTCCGATCAACCCATGCCGCTCATTCAAGTCTTGCTTCGTGCTTCCGAGCGGTACCGGCTGGGGCTCTGACCAAACACCCTTTTGAAAGTCGAACTGAAAGTTGTTTCGGACGCGTAGCCTACGGCGGCGGCAATGGCAGAGAGATTGTCATTGCCCGTTTTCAACGCATCCCTCGCAATCGTCATGCGCCAGCGGATCAGATATTCCAGCGGAGGCAATCCAACGAGATCCTTGAAGCGCTCGATGAACGCCGTGCGTGACATGCCGACCTTCAATGCCAATTCCTCCACCTTCCAGCGGCGTGCTATTTCTTCATGCACCATCCCTAGTGCGGACCCGATCCTTGGATCGGACAACGCGCCTAGCCAGCCCGCTGACCGAGGACTGGCGGCAAGATGAGCTCGCAGGATGTTCACCAGCACAATATTCGCGATGCTGCCCGCCATCGCTGCCGCTCCGGGACGAACCGACTCTGTCTCTGCCCTGATCAATTCGAGGGCCGCGCCCAATGATCTCGCATCCGGGGAATCCGCGGAAACGTGCACCAGCGGAGGCAGAAAATTGAGCAGTAAGCCGCTCATGTCACCGTCGAATTCGAACTGTCCTCCGACGCTAATCGTGTGCATGTCTCCAGTTCCATAGCGAACGATCCCGTCCGCATCCAGGTGACTTGCAAACACCTTCTCCCCATCTTGCAGTTCCACGCCGGGCTCGCTCGCAAAACAGTAGGGCGATCCGTCGGTGAGGAGACAGAAGTCTCCCTCCTGCATTTTCGCGGGTCGCGTGACGCCTTCAATCCAGATCCATCGAGCGCCCTTGATGACGCCGCCGAATTTCAAATGGCGATAGGGGGGAAATCGGAGGGCCCACGGACCAGCAGCCTCAAAGCGGGCTGAAAGCACGCTTTTGACCTTCAAAAGGGAGAGCACATCGGAAAGCGGGTCCATGAAAAATTTGTACGATTCAATAGGAAATTTGGTCGATTGATTATGGATTGAATGGGCACCGTGAGCAACAATCCTTGTTCGCGGCCATTGGCACGGCGGCCGCGCTCCATCCGTTCCGGTCTGTCGTAGTTCCAGAGAGACCTTTTACGCCCAACTCCATCGGGGTTCGCTGACGTTCACAGCCGCCATGTCAAACATGTCCCAGACTCTATTTTCAAATCGCAAAGACGAACTTGTCGCCCGTTTGATTCCGTTTCTGCAAGAGGTCAAGGACATGACTGCGAGCATGGAACTCGAGCAATGGCTGAATGCGAAATATGGAGTGGAAAGCGAGTCGCTCACTTTTCTCCCCGCGGGGCGGATTGCCTTCGATGAAAAACCGCCGCGGCATTGAAGCGTTCGGGCGTGCCCGTAGAAAGCCTTCTCACCGTTGCACCGGTGGGAGCGTGAAGGACTGCGTGAGCAAAGCGCAGTCGGAGAAGTGTAGAGCTTTCGTCCACAACAGAAAAATTAGCCGGAACTTTCGATGATTTCCAACACGCTACTCCCAGCCTCAGCAGTTCTTGCCACGAGCCCGGTCGGTATCCCGGCGTTGCTGGAGTCAGGACAAGTGCCGGGACTCGGCCAGCCGATGGAAGAACTGTGGCAGGTAATCGCCAAGTCGCCACCACCGGAGAGCCCCTTGGTGAAAGCGCTCGTTCAAACATTTGCCCAATTGGGGCTCACCCTGCCGTACTCGAGCGGTAGTACCTCGGGCACGTCGTCCGATACCAATACGGCTGCTGATATTAACTCTGACTTTAAGAATTTTGTCGGACAGATCTTTCAGACACTCTCCATCCAGCAGCAAGGCTCCGATTCTTCATCTGCATTGCAGAATAATCCTGGCGGCCTGAAGAATGGATTATCTGTGGCGGCTTGCTTCAAGACCCTTGCTCAAGCGCTACGATCGCTCGCGCAGGGCGTAGGTGCTGCCGGCAGCCAGTCCGCAAACGTGAGCGGGACGAGGGTGGCCGACTCGACGACATCGTCGAACACGGCGATCGCGAGTCTGGAGCAGGAATTCAACAACCTGTTTGGCTCATCGGAAACAGGCAAGGGGACGTCGCTCCAGATTTTTTTACAGACGCTTGCCAGCAACGTTGCCAAGGAGCCAACCGCAGGGCCAGGCGGTGTGTTCGTACAGACGTCTGCCTGAGACCGGTCACCGCGCGGCGAGGCTTTCCTCATCCAGACGCGTTCCTGGAGTCAATGTGCCGCTCGCCCGTGCGGACTGGGATTTCCTGTGCGAACCGCGACAACGGCCGAAGGGAAGCCGATGCATGGCTGACGCAGCACTACGCGGATATCGGCGAGCGCTCGAGCATTGACATCCTAAGGAGTTTCTCTAAGTATCTGTTTGCAGGAGGCGTTGCGCAGTCGTGGGGTGGCGAAGTGCGCAAAGGAGCGGAGATGACTAACATGCAGGAACGCTTCGTCGAGTTATGGTCGCGCAACGGGGGCGCGCGCGGCGAGGCTGTCTATGCCGATCTCGCGCAACGTTATGGGGAACTCCTTCGTCACTATCACACGTTGGGTCACGTTCACCGCTGTCTGCGCTATTTCGATCTGGTGCGGAGCACCATCCCCCATCCCGATCTCGTGGAACTTGCGTTGTGGTGCCACGACGTGATCTATGTTCCGGGCGCGGGCGACAACGAGCCGCGCAGCGCTGACTGGCTTCGACGCTCGGCCGACGATCGCGTGGCGATGTGTGAGCGCATCTGCGAAATGATCCTCGCCACCCGACATACCGGTGTGCCGGAAGAACTCGATGATCGCTTTGCGTGCGACATCGACCTGGCCGTGCTAGGCGCAGCGAGGTCCCGGTTTCTCGCGGAAGGCGTGCGCGTGCGCAGCGAGCGCGCCGATCTCGACGACCGCGCGTATGAGATGCAGGAACGAAGGTTCCTGGGCAGCCTGCTTGCACGACCGCGCATCTATTTCACAGACTATTTCCATACGCGATGCGAGGTGCGTGCTCGCGCGAATCTAACGTGGCGGCTCGGATTGGAGACGCCGGAATCGCAGTGAAGATCCCGACGATCCGGTGTCGTCACCTCGATGGCTTGCCGGAGGTTGGGGCCGAACGGCTTCGTTGCCATTTCACGTAGGGGATAGCCAGAACCGTGCACAGGATCAGATACAGCGCCAGCGTGGGTGCGAACTGCTCGCCGGGATAGTTGGCCGCGGAAATGGCCAGGGCGATGGCGGGATGGCGCGAGGAGGTCGACAGCGCCAGTACCATCGAATGCCTGGGCTCCGGCGCCCCTAGACAGTGCCCGACGGCGAGGCCCGCGAGCACGAACGCCACCGAGGCCATAACGCGGGACGGCCGCCTCGTTTTCCTTCTTCGGCAGCAGCGGGGGCACTGGCGAGATGGCCAGCGCGCTCAGGACGACGGCGGTCGGCTGCGGCAGGTCGAGGTAGTACACGCACGCGACCACGAGCAACGGCATCACCACCAGCATCGCGACCAGCGAGCGCAGCAGCAGGCCGGGCCGGCCGACGACGTACAGCAGGTCTTCGCGTCTCGCCTGCAGACCGTAGGAGAACACCGTTCCCGCGATGGCGATCTGGAGCACGAGGAGAATCAGCGCCTTGACGTTCATCGCATATCCTGGCTACGCGCGGGGCCAGACGGCGTTCGGCCTCACGTCGCCCGGTCCGGCCTGCCGGAAGAACCTTGCGCGGCTCGCCTGGCGATGCCCGCCGCCCGCCGCATCCATCATTTTCTCGATCACCTGGTCCACGCCGAAACTCGCCGCTTTCTGGCGCGGCGGCTATTCCTTGAACGTCTGAAGGAATTCGGCCACGCCCGCCTGCGCCGGAACGAGGATGAAAACGTGATCGAGCAGCCAGTCATAGTATGTATTGGAGGTGACATCGGCGCGTTCGTACGGATCCGTTCGCAGGTTGAAGACTTTCGGCACGCGCTGCCTGACGAGCGGTTCGGCCCAGATCCTCAGCGTGCCGGCCGTGCGCTGCTCCATGAACACGACCTTCCAGTTGTCGAAGCGCAGGCAGGCGAGGTCGCCGTCGTCGGTGAAATAGAAGAAGCCCTTGCCATTGAGGTGATACAGATTACCGAAGAATTCGTCGAACGGCGGCTGGCTGCCGCTCACGCTCGGCACGCTGACCTTCCTCGTGTCGAGCTCGTCGCTGATCGGGCTGCGCGATACGAGAGAAGCCTGCGATGGTCACGAACACGACGATGACGAACCGATCGAGATGTCCCGGGAAGCCACACACTCACGAGGTTTGACCTGGATCAATCAGCAGGTCCTCGCCCGGCGTTCTGATATACGAATCGCTCTTCAGCTGAGACGATGGCCGACGTGGATACCGACAGCGTCAGGCGCGAACGGTCTAACACAGCAGCAAAGGAGATGGTTCATGATCGTCATCGCCGCGTTCATCTCGTTGGTCTTCTTCTACAGTCTGATTTCCCGGCGACTTGAGCGGACGGTCATCACGGCACCCATGCTGTTCACGGCGTTCGGTGCGCTGATGGCTGTCTCACATGGGGCGCTCGACGAACTCGCGCTCGACCGCAAAGACCTTCTGCTGGTGGCCGAACTGGGGCTCGTCATGACGCTCTTCACCGATGCTTCGAGAGTTCGCCCGAGCATGCTCAAGGGCGAGACAAATCTGCCGATGCGCCTGCTGAGCACCGGCATGCTGCTTACCATTGTGCTTGGCGTGCTGGGTGCGATGGTCGTTTTCAGAACGCTGACCTGGTGGGAGGCGGGCATCATCGCCGCGATTCTGGCTCCGACCGACGCCGGTCTCGGACAGGTCATCGTGAACAGCCCGCATGTTCCGCATCGAATCCGTCAGGCGTTGAATGTGGAGGCGGGTCTGAATGACGGACTCTCGGTGCCCTTCCTGATGTTTTTCGTCGCATTGGCGGAGGCACGGGAAACAAGCCGGGGCGGCACGGTGCTGACGCGCTTTCTGATCGAGCAGCTTGGCTACGGAACGCTGCTGGGACTCGCCATCGGACTGCTGGGTGGCTGGCTGCTGGGTCTCGCTCGTCGAAAGGAATGGATGGCCGAACCGGTCGCGCAACTCGGCGTGGTGGCGCTGCCGCTTGTCTGCATGGTGGCTTCGGAGGCCACGGCCGCAAGCATGTTCATCGCCGCGTTCGTGGCAGGCCTCGCGGCACAGGCCGGCTTCCGTGAAGTGGGTAAGCATAGCGTGGAGTTCGCCGAAGACTGGGGGCAACTCTTCAACTATTTCGTCTTCTTCCTGTTCGGGCTGCTGGTTACCCGTGTCTGGACCCAGTTCAGTTTCACCATCGTGATCTATAGCGTGCTGAGCCTGACGGTGATCCGCATCGTTCCGGTCGCGATCGCGCTACGAGGTACGCGCTTGAGCTGGCCGACCGTGCTGTTCATGGGATGGTTTGGCCCGCGAGGCCTCGCCTCGATCGTTCTCGGGCTTGTCTATCTCGAGCGGGAAGCGGACCTGCCCGGAGCGCCCACCATCAAGCTGGTGGTCATGGCGACGGTTCTGCTCAGCATCTTCGCTCACGGACTCACGGCGCTTCCTGCCGCCGTCCGGTATGCCAGGTCGATCGCGCCATTGGGTCATGATGCGCCGGAGCGCGAGCACGAGCACGAGACGATCGGCGCTGGACCAGCGACCGCCGAGGGGCTCTGATTCCTGAATGTGGCCAGGAGTGAAGTCGATTGCTGACCCACGCGAGCGCGAAAACGAGCGCCACCACCGCGAGTTGCGCGTTTTCTCCGACACGCTAGCGATGTCGATGCCCCGGGGAGCATGTCATCGGCTTCGCTTCCAGCAATCCAACAACGTTGACGTGCATCAAAAAGGCGCCCAATCGCTTGCGTATCTTAAGCTGCAAGTAGGCGCGCTTTAAGGACGCATCGAGTCTTCTCGACGATTCCTGCCGGTTAGAAACACGGTGGGCGCTGCAGCTTCAGAACAGAGGGTCGTGCCAGTGGGAGAGATCATGGACAAAGCCATGTCGCGCAAAACATCAGGCGATAAAAGCACAACCGCGGCTCGCTATCGAACATGTGATCTTCGACATCAATAACCTGGATGAGACGCTGCCGGCCCCCTTCGAATGGGATCTTAAGCGGCTCGCGGCAAGTGTCGTGATTGCGGCGGAGCATCAGGAATTGCCGCATAGCGACACGGCGCTCATAGGGCTCGGGCCAGACCTTCGACGATGCGATCACCGAGTTCGCAACGGAATACAGCTCCCAAAACAGGCAGGACTATCGCGAGTTTATTCGTACGATTCGTGAGGACCGCATACAAGCGACGGCTGAGGACCAGGCATGCTGGCGCCGTTGCGGCTTTGGCTCTGTTTCATCGTTGAACGCGGCGTGGGAATAGCCTTGCTCGCGTTTTGAGAGGGCTCGGTGGCCTTATCGTTTGCTGGAGAATCGAAGTGATCCGTCGATACTTTCTGGCCGCGAAGCGGAACGCGCTGCGGCTATCCGGATCGCTCGCGCTGCTTTTATCGCTAGCCGCGGGTGCGGCGATTCATCGGAATCTTGATAGTCTGTTACCCGACAATGCGCCAAGTGTGTCCGCCCCAGCGTGGTTGGGCGGTCCGGATCTGAGCGCTGCGTTGGGCCAATACGGCATTGCGCGTGACTCGACAAAAGCGCGCATCGTTGCTGCGTGGTTGGAGAAGGTCGAGCAGGATCCGGCCATCGAGCGGCGGATTCCCGGTGGCGTCCGTGGGCTCGAAGAGGTGTTTCTTGACGAGACCAAACGCGAAGCGTTGATGTCGAGCGGACTCGCCCGTCTGACGCCCGCGGACCGACTGACCTACGTGAAATTGTTCGCCCATTTGCTCGATGAATTCGTTCCCGTCAACTGCTTTGGCCTCGTCGATATAAATGCTGTGATGAATCGGATCACGCTTGCCCAGATGTCTGACGTGGATGCAGAACTCTATCTGCGACTGATCTATAAGGTTCTCGTGAGTGGCGAGTCCGGCATTCCGGTAAGGTTGCCAACCCCGCAGCAATATTCAGCGGCAGTCGACGTGCTGTCGAGCGAAATCGTCATCGAGCTGGACGCCGATCCGGTCAACCTTGACCGGTATCACTCGTATACGGCGCACCCTGAACTGTCCACGCCGTCCGACGTGTGTTGGACCACCAGGGTGACGCTGCACGCTATCGAAAGAATGCCTGAACGGGAACGCGATTTCATTCTGATGCCGGCGATCATGGACACAGACGCGGCATCACTTGCGAGCCCCGACGGGACGAACCCGAACATGACGCCGTTTCCTTCGCGGGGTGCACGAGCCGGCCCGACGATACCCTGAGGACGTGCGCAACGCAGCGTTCGAGACGCCCGATTCGAGGTCGCCTCGGGGCTTGAGACTGAACTGTTTCAACACCGCAAAAAAGGAGAGGGCGATGGCGGATGAACAGGTTTCCATCGTCGAGGTGGACGACGAGGCGCCCGCCCACGGCTGGCGCGCGATTTTTCCACCGGCGCAATGGCTGCCCAGCTATCAGTTGCAGTGGCTTTCCTCGGATGTCATCGCGGGTGTGACACTCGCGGCCTATGGCATACCCGTGTCTCTCGCTTATGCGACGCTGGCCGGCTTGCCACCACAATACGGCATCTATTGCTATCTGGTCGGAGGCCTTTTCTACGCGCTTTTCGGCTCGTCGCGCCAATTGGCCATCGGTCCAACTTCGGCCATTTCGATGCTGGTAGGCGTGACCGTTGCCGACATGGCGGGAGGCGACCCAGGCCGATTCGCGTCGATCGCGGCGTTGACCGCGATACTAATTGCGCTCATGTGCGTGCTTGCGTGGCTTCTGCGGCTAAGCTCACTCGTCAACTTCATCAGCGAGACGATCCTGCTCGGTTTCAAGGCCGGCGCCGCGCTGACCATCGCATTGACGCAACTGCCCAAACTGTTCGGCGTCAAGGGAGGCGGTGAGCAGTTCTTCGAGCGCATCGTGATTCTTGCCGGACAGATTCCGGACACGCATCTCGTGGTGCTTGCCTTTGGCGTGGGTGCATTGGCCCTGCTGTTATTGGGCGAGAAGTTCTTGCCCGGTCGACCGGTCGCACTGGTCGTCGTCGTGTTGTCGATCGTCCTGCTTTCGGTCACGCCACTCGGTCAGATGGGCTTCAAGGTCGTCGGCGAACTACCGCGTGGCTTGCCCGATTTTCAGTTTCCGCCGCTGCGGGTGCGCGACGTCGACGGCATCGTTCCGTTGGCGTTCGCGTGTTTACTGCTTTCGTATGTGGAAAGCGTGTCGGCCGCGCGTGCCATCGCGCAAAAGAATGGCTATGAAATCGATGCGCGCCAGGAACTGTTGGGTATCGGCGCGGCCAACCTCGCCGCGGGCCTGTTTCGGGGTTATCCGGTGGCGGGCGGTTTGTCGCAGTCTTCGGTGAACGACAAGGCTGGCGCGAAAACGCCGCTTGCGCTGGTGTTCGCATCGATTGCGATCGGACTGTGCCTGATGTTCCTGACGGGCCTGCTTACCAACCTGCCGAACGTCGTACTGGCCGCCATCGTGCTCGTGGCGGTTAAAGGCCTGATCGACATTCGCGAATTGCGGCATGTGTGGAGGGTGAGTCGTTACGAGTTCATGGTGTCGATGGTGGCGTTTGCGGCCGTGTTGATGCTGGGCATCCTCAAAGGGGTGATTTTCGCGGTGCTCGCCTCGATGTTGCTGCTCATCAGGCGTGCCGCGCATCCGCATGTGGCCATCCTCGGACGCATCCCTGGCACGACCCGCTATTCGGATGTCGCGCGTCATCCTGAGAACGAAGCCGTGCCCGGTGTCCTGATGTTTCGTGTCGAGGCATCGCTGCTGTACTTCAACAGCGAACATGTGCGGGCATCGGTATGGGACAGGATCCGCTCGAGCAACACGCCGATCAGACTCGTGATATGCGACCTGTCCAGCACTCCCGCGGTCGATCTCGCCGGCGCGCGCATGCTTGCGACGATGCACGGCGATCTTGCCAAACGCGCGATGCGCCTGCGGATTCTCGCCGCCCACGGTAGTGCGCGCGACATCCTGCGCGCAGAGGGGCTCGAGCAGCAGGTCGGCGAAATGGGACGCCACGTCGCCGTCGATGACGTGATCGAAGCGTTCTTGCATGAAGCCGATCTGGACGCCGTGAGATCCAGTGGAATGGCACCCGGAGGCTTGTCCGGCGCGGCGCCGTCCGCCTGAAGTATCGGATGGCGATGTCACTACGATGGCTGCCAACGGCAGGCAAGACGGTCAGGAATGCAATTGATCTGCGTCAATCGAAGCCCGTCTTCCGATGCTTTAATCAAGTTGCGTAGAGGAGAAGCGATCATGATCCCGCGTTCCGTCAAGGCGCCGACCGTACCGATCCCATTTCACAAGATGCTGAAGGTGGTCGCGGTCGTTGATCCGGAGAATCAGGAGACGAAAGAACTGCTCGATCACATCGCTCTCGCGGGCATTCATGTCGAAGTGACAGGCAATCCGGTTCGGGATCTGAACGAGGATGCCGACGTTGGCGCGTATATCGTCGGCGTTGACGGCAAGCAGATGGAGGGCGCGCGGAATCTTGCGGCTGGCGTTCGATCCTTGGGCTTTCGTACACCGCTGTGGGCGCTCGCCAACACGCATCGCATCTCGGACCTCGTCGTTGCGGGCGGCCTCGGTGAAGTCGACGGCTATATTTACCTCGGTCAGCAAACCCCCGCCTTTTACGCGAAGCAGGTCGTTGCCAGCTTCGTGAAGTACGGCATGAGCCTTTTGCCGCCTTTCTTCGGCGGACTCGTTGCCTACGATGCCGAAGCCAACATCGCGTTCGACTGCCCAGGACATCAGGGCGGCCAGTTCTATCGGAAATCGCCGGCGGGACAGCTCTTCTTCAAGTATTTCGGCGAAAGCATTTTCCGCAACGATCTGTGCAACGCCGATGTCGATCTCGGCGACCTGCTGATTCACGAAGGCCCGGCGGCCGATGCCGAGCGCCACGCAGCCGAAGTGTTCGGCGCGGATCAGACCTATTTCGTCCTCAATGGCACCAGCACATCGAACAAGATCGTCACCGGTGCGGTGCTTCGGCGCGGCGATCTGGTGCTGTTCGACCGGAACAATCACAAGTCGGTGCATCAGGGCGCGCTTGTGCAGGCGGGCGCCATTCCCGTGTTCCTGCCGACCGCGCGCAATCCGTTCGGGATGATCGGCGCCGTCGACTGGGAAGCATGGGACGAAGACTGGCTGCGCGCGCAGATCCGCGCGAACCCGCTCGTGAACGATCCGGAGCGCAGCAGGGCGGAGCGGCCGTTCCGTCTTGCCTGTATCCAGCTCGACACCTATGACGGCACGATCTACAACGTGCGCAAGGTGCTGAACAAGATCGGCCACCTGTGCGACTACGTGCTGTGGGACGAAGCATGGATCGGCTACAACGCGTTTCACCCGCTGTTCGAAGACCACAGCCCGATGCGGATCGAGCAACTGACGCCGGAGATGCCGGGACTGTTCTCGACGCAATCCGTGCACAAGCAGGGCGCAGGATTTTCGCAAGCGTCGCAGATTCACAAGCGCGACGAACATATTCGCGGCCAGAAGCGCTTCATCGAACACCGGCGCTTCAACGAGTCGTTCCTGATTCACGCGAGCACTTCTCCGTTCTATCCGCTGTTCGCCTCGCTCGACGTGAATGCGAAGATCCATGAAGGCAAAGCCGGCGAGATGCTGTGGGACGGCTGCATCGCACTGGGGATCGAGGCACGCAAGAAGATTCGTGAGTTCGTTCATTACTTTGCGGCCACCGGAAAGTGCAGGGAGGATCGGTGGTTTTTCGATCCATTCGTGCCCGATGTCGTGACGATCCGGGACTCGAAATTCATGACGGACGTCGAAAACGTCGCGTGGGAGTCGTTGCCAACCGACGTGATCAAGCACGAGCAGCAATGCTGGGCGTTTCGCCCCGAAGCGCGCTGGCACGGCTATGCAGGCTATGCCGACGGTTATGCGATGGTGGACCCCAACAAGCTCACGCTGCTGACGCCGGGCATCGACCGAAACACGGGCGAGTATCTCGACTTCGGCGTACCGGCGACCGTGGTGGCGAACTATCTGCGCGAGGAAGGCATCGTTCCGGAGAAGTGCGACCTGAACAGCGTGCTTTTCCTCATGACACCGGCGGAGGATGAAAGCAAGCTGAATTCGCTGATCGCGAGGCTCGTCAGGTTCAAGAATCTGTGGGATCGCGATGCCGCGCTGGCGGAAGTGCTGCCGACCTTGTGCGCAGCGCACGGCGAACGGTATGCCGGCTACTCGCTGCGCCAGGTGTGCAACGAAATGCACAACTTCTACCGTGAAGCGAACGTGAAAGAACTACAGCGGCTGTGCTTTCGCGCGTCGAGTTTCCCCGAACTCGCGATGCCGCCATCGGCCGCCTACGAGTCTCTGGTCGCGAACGATGTCGAATATGTGCCGCTCGATCAGGTGCGTGGGCGCATCTCCGCTACGCTCGCGCTGATATATCCGCCGGGTATCGGAGTCGTCTTGCCCGGTGAGCGTTGGGACGAACGTGCCCAACCGATGCTCGACTATTTCATGGCTTTCCAGGAATCATTCAACCGCTTCCCCGGGTTCAATTACGAAGTACAGGGAGTGTTCCAGGAACGGGAGGGCGGCCGTATCCGCTTTTACACGTACGTAGTCCGGGAATAACCGGAACTGAGTGATTTACCGCTGCGGAGGAAATCATGGCGGATCAACCCAAAAAGATGAATGTCGTGCAATTGACGTTCATCGTGACGGTCAACATGATGGGATCGGGCATCATCATGCTACCGACCAATATGGCAAAGGTGGGAGCCATCTCCCTGCTGTCGTGGCTGATCACGGCAGTCGGGTCGCTGGCGATCGCTTACGGTTTCGCGGAAGCGGGACTGCTCAATCAGCGCCCGGGCGGAATGGCCGCCTATGCCGAAGAAGGCTATGGCAAGGACGGATACTTCCAGGTGTTCTTCCTGTACTTTCTGTCGATTGCCATCGCGAATGTGGCGGTGGCGAGTTCGGCACTCGGCTATCTCGCGGCGTTCTTTCCGGTGCTCACGTCATCGCCGATTGCTACCTGTATCGGCGTGATCGCCCTGCTGTGGCTCACTACCGTCGCTAACTTCGGCGGCCCGAAAGTGACCGGGCGCATAGGAAGCGTCACCGTGTGGGGCGTGATCCTGCCCGTCGGTTTCATCTCGATCGCCGGCTGGTTCTGGTTTCACGGCGCAACGTTCGCCGCCGCCTGGAACCCCAAGGGCGTCAGCCTCGGCGAGGGCATGGGCTCGAGCATTTCGCTCACGCTGTGGGCGTTTCTCGGGATGGAGTCGGCCGTGCAGAACTCATCGGCAGTCGAGAATCCGAAACGAGACGTGCCGCTCGCGTGCATGTTCGGCACACTCGGTGCGGCGGTGATCTATATCCTGTCCACCGCGGCGATCCAGGGGATCGTGCCGAATGCCGACCTCGCCGCGTCGACCGGTCCATTCGGTCTCGCCTTTGCGCGGATGTTCAACCCGACGATTGGTTCGATCGTGATGGCGCTGGCGGCGCTCGCCTGCGTAGGCTCGCTGCTCGGCTGGCAGTTCACGCTGGCGCAGACGGCCAAGGACGCCTCCGACACGAGGATGTTCCCGGGCATATTCGGCAAGGCGAACCGGCTGGGCGCGCCGATCGCGGGCATGGTCATCATGGGCATCGTCCAGTCGGCGATGGCGCTCTCCACGATCTCGCCGAACCTGAGCGAGCAGTTTGCCGCGCTGGTCAATCTCGCGGTCGTCACCAATGTGCTGCCGTACATCATTTCGCTTTCGGCGCTGTTCGCGATGATGCGCAATGCCGGCACACCGCTCGCGAAATACCGCGTCAATGCAGCCGTCACGGTTGTCGCGCTGGCCTATTCTGTCTACGCGATCTACGCTTCCGGCAAGGACGCCGTGCTCGGCGGCATGCTGGTCATGGCGATCGGCTACGTGATCTACGGCTTCATGGCCTTCCGCTTTACCTCGGTGACTTCCGCCGGGCGCGCTGGCGCGGCCTCGGCAGCGGCTGCGCTGGCACTCGCTCTGATGGTGCTGGCAGGTCTGCTGCCGCCGCCCGCCCACGCGGGTGAGCCCACGCCCACCGGATCGCTGGCGAGGATCAAACAGTCCGGTGCGATCAACTTGGGCTATTTCGGCGACGCACAACCGTTTTCGTACAAGGACGCGAATGGCCAGGTCACGGGCTATACCGTCGCGCTGTGCCAGAAGATCGCCGACCAGGTCAAGAGTGAGCTCGGGCTCGCCGCGCTGCGTGTCAACTGGGTAGCGGTTCCGTTCGACGACCGTCAGCGCGCGGTGCAGGAGCACCGCATCGACGTGTTGTGCGGTGACGCCGACACGCTCACGAGCAGGCAGGCCATGTCGTACTCGATTCCGGTATATCCGGGCGGCGTCGGCGCGGTGCTACGTTCGGATGCGCCGCTCGGACTCAAGGAGGTCTTGTCGGGGGTAAGCCCCTCACACCCGACCTGGCGTGCAGCGCCCGCGCAACTGCTGTCGCGGCAAACCATCTCAGTGGTCGCGGAGTCGCCCGCGCAACGCTGGCTTGGCGCCAAGCTGGGTCAGTTGCAGATCAACGCGGCCGTGGTCACTGTCCCCGATGTCCAATCAGGGATGCGGAAGGTTCTCGACCGGCAGTCGAACGTTCTCTTTGCCGAACGCTCGCTGCTGCTCGCGGTCGCCAGCAGCAGCCCCGCGTCGGGCAACCTGACGGTGCTGGACCGTCACTTCACGTATTTGCCGCTCGCGATAGGAGTTGGGCGCGGAGACGACGATCTGCGGCTGCTCGTTGATCGGACGTTGAGCCGGCTCTTTTCATCATCGGAGTTCACCGCGATGTACTCCAGGTGGTTTGGCGAGCCTGACGCCGAGACGCGAAACTTCTTCCGTCTGAGCGCGCTGCCTGAGTGACGCACGGCAGGCCCAGGGGAATGGCAATGACAGCACACACGGCCCCCGTCCGCCGCCGCCTGGGCATGAAGGCATTGCTCGTGCACCATGAGATCGAAGCACGTTCCGCAAGCGGGCGCGCGAGCGTTTGGGTTTTCGACGCTTCCCCAGCCCAACTTCAGGCCGCAAGAAGCCCTTTGAGCTGCTCGCGCACAACGATGTCAAACTGATCGAACTCGCGGAGATGGAAGGGCGCACGGTGGCGACGGTTGTCGTCCCCTATTCACCGGCTATTCCATTTTTGATGCCCGGCGAAAATGTGTAGGCAGCGCGGACGGCCCGCTTCTCGGCTACGTGGCATGTACCGGATCTCGCGTGTGAAGAGGCACCGAACTCGAGGGACGCGGCCGATGCCGGTCGCGTCTCACTCATTGATGGGCAAATTCAGGCCTCACGCATGTCGGGGCCGGCCGGAAAACCGGCAGCGGATCCGTGCGTTTCGCCTGCGTCTCGTGTAGGGCATGAGCCTGGCGACTAAGCGGGAGACGTATCACGATAGTGGATGCCAGGCGTAGACGTGCTCACGCAGGTACCGGCCCGGCGCTCTGCAATGGCCTGGATATCGGCGAGGGTGCCGATGACCGCATCCTTGCCCGTTTGACGGGCGAATTCGATTGCCGCCTGGACTTTGGGACCCATCGAGCCACTGGCGAAGCCGAGCTTTTCCAACTCGTCCGGGTGCGCCTGCGCGATGGCTTTCTCGTCTGGTGTACCCCAATTGACGTAAGCCGCGTCGACATCGGTCGCCACGATTAGCATGTCCGCGCCCAGTTCCCACGCAAGCAGAGCCGAGCACAGATCCTTGTCGATGACCGCTTCGATACCGGTCAGCTTTTGTTTCTCGTCATAGCAGGTTGGAATCCCGCCGCCGCCCGCGCAGATCACGATCGTGCCGCGTTCGAGCAGCCAGCGGATCGGACGGATTTCAAAGATTCGGCTCGGCCGCGGGCTCGCGACGACGCGACGGAAATGCTGGCCGTCGGGCGCGATGCTCCAGCCGCGCTCTTTGGCGAGACGCTCGGCTTCTTCCTTCGAATAAACCGGACCAATCGGTTTGCTGGGGCGCGCGAAAGCGGGGTCGTGCGGATCGACCTCGACCTGGGTCAGAATCGTGGCGAACGGTACTTCGAAAGGCAACAGATTGCCGAGTTCCTGCTCGATTAGGTAGCCGATCATGCCTTCTGTCTGCGCACCGAGTACGTCGAGCGGATACGCCTCGACTTCTTTATAGGCTGCGCTCTGAAGTGCCAGCAGGCCGACCTGTGGACCATTACCGTGCGCAATGACGATTTCATTGCCCGGCACGATCAGCGCGATCTGGCTAACGGCGAGCCGGACGTTGTCACGCTGGCATTCCGCGGTCATCGGCTGACCGCGCCGCAGCAGCGCATTACCGCCTAACGCAATGACGATACGCATGATGCACTCCCTCCCGATACACGTCAGATGACAACATGGCGCTGGCGTTGTACGCGAGCGCCACGGTGTCGCGGCCGCATGGCCCAATTACTCAGATGTCGGCAAGCGTCGACACAAGGATCGCCTTGATCGTGTGCATGCGGTTTTCCGCCTGCTCGAATGCAATGCACAAAGGTGACTCGAAGACTTCGTCGGTCACTTCGATTCCGTTCGCAAGCGCCGGATATTTTTCGGCGATCTGCTTGCCGACCACCGTCTCGCTGTTATGAAACGCGGGCAGGCAGTGCATGAACTTGGCCTGCGGGTTGTGCGTAGCCTTCATCAGGTCCATGTTGACCTGATACGGGAGCAACTGTTGGATGCGCTCACCCCAGGCTTCCACCGGTTCGCCCATCGAGACCCACACGTCAGTGTGCACGAAATCGACGCCGTCGACGGCCGCTTTCGGGTCTTCGGTCAGCGTGATCCGCGCACCGGTTTCGGCGCCAATCCGCTGGCACGTCTCGATATATTCCGCAGTCGGCCACAGCGACTTTGGAGCACCGATTCGCACATCCATGCCGAGCTTCGCGCCGATGAGAAGCAGCGAATTGCCCATATTGTTGCGAGCGTCGCCGAGATACGCATAGCGGATTTCCGTCAGCGGCTTGTCGCTGTGTTCGCGCATGGTCAGCACATCGGCTAGCATCTGGGTCGGGTGGTATTCGTCGGTCAGGCCGTTGAAGACGGGGACACCCGCGAACTTAGCCAGTTCCTCGACGATGTCCTGATGAAAGCCCCGGTACTCGATCGCGTCGTACATCCGTCCCAGCACGCGGGCCGTGTCTTTCATGCTTTCCTTGTGGCCGATCTGGGAGGAATGGGGGTCGATGTAAGTGACGTTGGCGCCCTGATCATAGGCTGCGACTTCGAACGCGCAGCGTGTGCGCGTCGAGGTCTTCTCGAAGATCAAAGCGATGTTGACACCCTTGAGATGCTGTTGCTCAGTACCTGTGTACTTCGCACGCTTCAGATCGCGCGACAGGTCGAGCAGGTAGCGAAGTTCCCGATTGGTGTGGTGCATCAGACTCAGGAGGCTCCGGTTGCGCAGGTTGAAGGCCATGGTGTTCTCCGTCTAAGTCGGGTCGATGGCGGCGCGCCCGCGGCGGCCGCGGCTGCAAATCAATACTCGATGGGGTCGCGCACGATCGGGCAGGTCATGCAATGACCGCCCCCGCGGCCGCGACCCAGTTCGCTCGCGGTGATCGTGATCACTTCGACGCCCGCCTTGCGTAGCAGCGTGTTCGTGTAGGTGTTGCGGTCATAGCCTACGACCACGCCCGGCTCGACGCACACGAGGTTATTGCCGTCGTCCCACTGCTCGCGCTCGGCGGCGAAGCTGTTGCCGCCCGTTTCCACGACGCGCAGTTTCGGCAGTCGGAGTGCCTCGCCGACGACCTCTATAAATGGCTTCTCTTCGCGCCGGATGTTCAGTTTCATAGCGGTGGAGTCGTCGGGGCGCAGCGAGAATGGGACGATCTCCTTGACGACCTCGGGGAATACCGTGACGAGATCCCGGTCGCAGAACGTGAATACCGTGTCGAGATGCATCGCCGCGCGCGACTTCGGCATACCCGCCACGATAATGCGCTCGACAGCACCTTTGGCGAACAGGTTCTGGGCCAACTCGCCGATCGCCTGCCTTGAGGTACGCTCACCCATGCCGATGAGCACGACGCCATTGCCGATCGGCATCACGTCACCTCCTTCGAGGGTGGCGAGACCATGATCGCGGTCCGGATCGCCGTACCAGACTTCGAATTCCTGATTTTCGAAGTCTGGATGGAACTTGTAGATCGCGGTGGCCAGCAAGGTTTCCTGGCGGCGGGCCGGCCAGTACATCGGGTTGAGGCTGACGCCGCCATAGATCCAGCAGGTGGTGTCGCGGGTGAACAGCGTGTTCGGCAGCGGCGGCAGCACGAAGCTGGAGTAGCCGAGATACTCGCGGAACATCTTGAGGGTATGAGTCTCTTCGGTGTCGGGAATGTCCTCCGCCACGACACCGCCGATCAGAAATTCAGCCTGTTTGCGCGGCTCGAGACCTTCCATCCAGGACCGAACCTCGCCGGCGAGCCCCACGCCAACGGTATCCTGACGGATCTTGCGATCGAGGATCCACTTCAGCGCCTCCGGGTCACGTACCGTTTCGGTCAGCAGGTTGTGCATTTCCAGGACCTCGACGCCGCGCTCGCGCATCTTCGAGACGAAGTCGAAATGGTCGCGTTTGGCCTGGCTCAGCCAGATGACGTCATCGAACAGTAGTTCGTCGCAGTTGCTGGGTGTCAGACGTTGATGCGCAAGACCCGGCGAGCACACCATCACCTTGCGCAGCTTGCCTGCCTCCGAGTGAACGCCGAACTTTGTGGTTTTCGTGTTCATCATCTGTCTCCTCGATTTGCAACGTCAGAAGGCCTTGTGGGCGCGTTTTCAGCATATGACAGGCCATGCAATGCCGATTGACCTGTATCAACTTCTCGCCGCGAGCCAAAGGCGCTGCGTCAGAGCAGGCGTCGAATGCATCGGAGGGGACAGCGTCGAAGTTCTTCCCCCTGGCTTCAGTTGAACCAGCGGTACTGAAGCGCCAGCGAAATTGCCTTGTAGTTGCCGCCCGCTTTGACGACGAGTCCGTTCGACACGGCCAGTTTGGCGGACCATTTCTGGGTCGTGAATACGCGCGTGGCTCCAATTCCTGCGCCGACGCTCGCAGCATGCACAGCAGAAGTATTGCGCCGACAAAAAGCGAACCGCACCTTCGCATGTGCGTCGAATGCGGCACCTGGCGAGAGGGTCGCGCACGGAATCGCGCGGAGGATGGGTGCACGGTTAGCCGGTATCGGACACCGCGTTGGAAGTTGACGGTTCCTGTTTTGTGATCGTACTGCTTCGATACCATGTGCCGCCGAGCCCTTGGGTGTCCGGGATGTGTGCGAGTCGTCTGTCACTTTCGTAGCGGTGACTGTCGACGATCTGGGCGTCCAGCAAATCGAGTTCACACCGCAGTGCATCATGGCGAGACGCGGGAAGCGTCCTGATCAGATTTTCGATCATTGCCCGCAGGCGCCTTTCGATCTGGAGGTTGCCCGCGCCACAACGGCGTATTTCCCTGAAGCTGATATGCACGTAGTCTTCCCAGTCTGGCGTGCGGAACAGCACACGGGTGTTGCCCGCAGCGTCCTTGACCTCGCGATTCGCCAGCGAATGCTTGCCAACCACGCGAAGGAGCCTGTGCAACTGGTCCAATGCAAGCACCGCTGTCGTCGGATCGTTGATGGCCGGAGAAAGCGCTTTCAGCGCGATATCGGCCTCGATACGAAAAGCGAACATCGGATCCTGTTCCATCGTTCGCTCGATGCCGAGCGCTATTAGATTCTGGAGTCGCCGATGGTCGACCGCTTCATGATTCCCATGAACGTAGAAGAGCGGCTCATCGGTGGCGAGGAAATCGCCTATCTGTACGGCAAACTCAATGACACAACCGGCGATCGTTGCCTCCCGCAGAAGCGCTTTCAGGTTGGCCGCCAGCACGACCCCCGACTTCCCCTCGTGGTACACGACGCAAGTGTCGCCGGAGACGAACGTCTGCGGCGTGGGCATGGGGTTGGGACTGCTTGCGGATCGACAGGGGATCCGCTCATCCGACTCGGGATTCGGGTAGATGCTTTTGATGACGGCGAAACCGTGTTCCGCGATGCGTGCGACAAGGGCGACGGGGCGCAGCAAACGTGCCGAGTAGTCGATCAGCACGATGAAGGCGATCAGTGATCCGAGCCCGATGATCGTCGCAATGAACAACTGCAATTGGGGCACGAGGTGCGAGTGCCCGATTTCGCTCATCGTGCGATGTGTCCAGAGCAGCGAAAAGACGAATAGCCCTACGATCCAGCGGATCACGTTGTCGCGAAGCAGGGTGGTCGCGATGATGCGTGGCGTGTACTGTCCGCCGGCCACCTGAATCGCGACCAGCAGCGAGCCGAAGGTAAAGACCAGACACGACAGATTGAGGGTAAAGACCCGGTCGAGAATGGCATGCGCCTCTTCCATGCTGACATCCAGGAAGCCATGCCGCAGATCGTATCCGCCGTGCGCGGCAACCCAATGGACAATGAATTCCGATGTCCGATTCAACGCGAGCGCCGTCAGAAGAGCAATGATCGGCACAACCCAAAGCGCCGATCTGACATAGCTGCTCAGGCTGTATCGCCGATTCCAGGCCATGGTGGTTCCTCCGGTTATAGGCTGGCACGATCAACGAAACCATCGAACCACGACTATTACCTGGCTACACGATATGAGCGGTCCGGAAAAAGGGATTGATTCATGTCAACGAGCACAGCGGACGTGGCGCTCGGGTGAAGAAGCCCGTTCGACTCAATCCTGGTCGGGGCACGACCTTTTAGGTCACGTTGCCATCCGAGGTCTCGGTGGCGTCGCATCGCGTTGATAGATAGACCTGGTCGATGCGATTCCAGTCTTATTGGCTTAGTACCCAGAGCACGAGCGTGTGCGCGTCCTCGGCGGACAGCGGGCCGCCGCGTTCTGCCGCCGGGGGCATCGGCGTATCGCCCCAGTGCGCCTTGCCGCCGAGCCGCAGCTTGTGCTCGAGCATCGTCTGCGCGTTTGGCACGTTGCGATAGCGCTCGGCGATCTGCTGGAACGACGGCGCGAGAAACGGCGCATCGCGCGTATGGCAAAACATGCAGTGCTGCTGATCGACCAGCGCGCTCGGCTCGGGTTCGCCATAGGCGACGCCGGCCGCGAGCACGGACGCCCCGCATACGAGCAGACATTTTCGGATTAGCGCAATCACGGTACGTGCTCCTGCATCCGGAATAAGAAGAGTCTATGGGCGGCGAAACGGCACTTGTTGACCTCGATCAACCGGCCTACGGCGCGGTCCTATCGCACGACATCGGCCAGCGGCCGCCGCGGGGCGTGACTCACGTGCGGACCGCGTCCGACGCGAAGCAGAAGCTGCGGGATCGCGTCTGTGCGCAACAGCGTCCGGAGGCGCTCGCGCAGCGGCTCCACTTCGATCGGCTGGTTCAGATAGGAAGCCGTCAGTCCCGCGGATGCCGCGACCAGCAGCGTCCGCTCAAGCGCCTGTCCCGCCGCGAGCCAGGCCTCGCGGTCGTCGCGCATCGTGGCGATACCGATCATCAGCGGCGAGCCTTGCACGAGGCGCTCGTGCGAGGCGGGCTGTCCCGCGCCCACATCGAATACGCGGACGGCCAGGCTGACCAGCGGCGCCGCGAAATCGAGCAGCGCACCGACAGCGGTACCGTAAGCGGGCATGCCGTCGCCGCGTCGCTGCGGATGGATCCAGCTGGCGAGTTCGCGCCGGAAGCGCGGGTCCGCGAACTGCGTGTGATCCGCCTCGGCGATCAGGTGCGCGAGCGCCTCGCGCGAGGCCGCTTGCTCGACGCAGCAGGCGATCGCGCCTTCGTCATCGCAGGCGTCGCTCAGCTTGCGTTGCAATGCCGCGGGAACGGGTTCGTCGACGAACGGCGCACGCGTCGTCACGCGCGCCGTCAGCGCATCGAAAAGTTCGTGCAACTGCGGATCGCGAGGCCTGTCGCGCGATACGCATAGTTGCGCGACGATGTCGGGATCCGCTTCCGACGGAAACAGGGTGATTGTATAAGCGAGACCGAGACGGCACAGCGCCACGCGAAGATTGAACAGCGCCGCGCCACAGCTTATCAGCAGCTCGCGATCGAAAGGATCGACCACGGCGAGCGCGCGCGTGCGGTCGGCGCAGACCTGTACCGTGCCGCCGTCGACGATGAACCGCCACGGTTGCGCATTGTGATTCGACGGCGCGAGTACCGCAAAGCGCAGCGCAAAACGCAGCTGCCGTTCCAGCGGCGTAGAGCTGTCGAAGTGCGGTTCGCCGATCTCCCACGCGTCAATCCCCGCCACATCATTCATGTCGAAGTCTCCTGTCGGATCGTGGCCCTGGAAGCGGTCAGCGTCATTATCGTGTCACCCCGGAGCGCGGAAGGTTTGAGGCAGGTCAACGTTCCAGATGTCTCGCGTAGGGATTGCGCAAGTCTGACGCGGCCACTCGTCGCGGCGCATCCGAGCGGCGCTCAAACCTTGGCCAACCCGTCCGCGTCATCTATGCGGACCGTCTTGCCGTTCGCGTGCACGAGGCGCTCGCGCTGGAACTTCGAGAACATCCGGCTCACGGTTTCGAGCTTCATGCCCAGATAGCAGCCGATTTCCTCGCGGGTCATGCGCAGGTGAAACTCCGCGGCGGAAAAGCCGCGCGCCTTGAAGCGCTTCGACAGGTTCAGCAGAAACGTCGCGACCCGCTGCTCGGCGCTCATCGTGCCGAGCAGCATCATCTGGCTCGATTCGCGGACAATCTCGCCGCTCATCATCTGGTAGATGTGGCGCTGCATCGGCTTCATCTCGCGACAGACTGCTTCGAGCTGCGCAAACGGGATGATGCACACGACGCTGTCTTCGAGCGCGATCGCGTCGCAATTCTGTTTGCCCACGCAGATGCCGTCGAGGCCGAGCGTGTCGCCGGCAATCTGGAAGCCGGTCACGTGCTCGTGGCCGTCGCGATGCATGACCACGCTTTTGAACGACCCGGCTCGAATCGCGTAAATGCTGTGAAACGTGTCGCCCGCGCGATACAGTGCGTCGCCGCGTTTGACCGAGCGCGTCGAGCTGATCACCGCGTCGAGTTGGGAGAGTTGGTCTGGTGTCAGCTCGGGCGGCATGCAGACCGCGCGCAACGCGCAGGTGGAGCATCCAGCCGGACGATGCCGCGCCGGGATACCGGGAGAGACGGCCCGAATCGGGATGACGGTCGCGGTTGGCGGCACCTTGTGATGAGCCTGATGGCGGGGTTCGCTGGCGGCTACAGTCTGCATGGTCGTCTCCGGGTTCGTTGCGCAGGACGCGCACGACGAGCATTCGCAACGCTTGCGATGCTGCGACAGGCTAGTTCGAATTCCGGCGTCTTGTCGAAGAATGGGTAGCCGGAAAACATGAGCCCATGTCGACCAGTATTGGCGACGGCATGCGAAAACTGTATCAGCGGCGCTTTAAGCGAGGCCAGGAGTTAACGCAATCGTTGTAGGAAAATTCTTAGAGGCGGTAGACAGGCGCGAGGGAGCGGCGTGAAACCGCTACAGGTCGGTTTCGTCGTCGAACAGCTTGTGGCGGATCGCATAACGAACGAGGCCGTTCTCGCTCTGCATCTGCATTTTGTCGAGGATGCGCGTCTTGTGCGTGCTGATCGTCTTCACGCTGACGCAGAGTTCGTTGGCGATCTCGGTGATGCTCTGGCCCTCGACGATACGCCGGAACACGTCGAATTCGCGATCGGACAGCCGTTGGTGCGGCAACGCGTCGACCGGCTCGTTCAGAGCCTGTGCGAAGCGCTCGGCCATCGCGACGCTCACATAGACGCCGCCGGACGCGACTTTCGTCACCGCGCCGACCAGCTCCGCGCTGGCGCTTTCCTTGGTCAGGTAGCCGGACGCCCCCGCCTTGAATGCGCGCACCGCGTATTGCTGCTCGGCGTGCATGGTTAGCACGAGAATTCGCAGGTCGGGTTTTTCGTCCTTGATCTGTTTGATCAGATCTATTCCATTGCGTCCTGGCATCGACAGATCGAGCACGAGCACGTGCGCGTGCGTGGTGCGGATCAGCGCGACCGTCGTCGCGCTGTCGCACGCTTCGCCGGACACATCGAAGCCGCTCGCTTGCTGCAGGATATGACGCAACCCATCGCGCACGAGCGTGTGGTCGTCAGCCAGCAACACCTTGATCATGGGTCGATATCTTCCTGTTGCATCGATTGCAAGGGAACCGTAACCGAAATCGCAAAGCCCGCGCTTCCATTATCTGCTATCCGCAGCAGACAGTGCATGTCACCTGTGTGCAGCGCCAGTTCGATGGCGCACGCTTTCCGCGTAGCAGGCGACGTTATTCAGCGTTTCCTGAAATGAGGCGCAAGGAGGCAATTACCGCATTGATCACGCCGCGCATACCGCGAAGCTGGCCGGCAACGGGCTTGCGCGGGGGCGGTGACGCCAAAGTTCGTGCCGTGCGTCGCATGGCGCAGGCAGCGATGACCCGCGCCCGTTTCGGGACTCGTGCGACGCTAAACCCGCAGCGAACCGCGCAACGCGCCGAAGTCGGTGCGTGGATGACGGTGGACAGGCGTTGGGTCCGGCACCGTGAAAATCGGCTTGTCGGGCTCCGCATGCATGAGATCCGCGAGGTGCAAAGGAAAGCGGTGACGCGACGCGTTGTAGCGCCGTGCCGCTTCGTCGTAGCGCTCGCGCGCGAAGGCGATCCGGCCGGCCGACGAGGCGAGCCGAGACTGCAGCGCGCGAAACGGCGGGCTTGCGCTAAGACGGTGGACACCTTCGCAGGCGATCAGCAGTTGCGAAATCGCGTCGGTCAGATCGCGTTGCGCGACATCGAAGCGTTCAAAAGAAGCGGGCGATTCGAGCAGCGCCGGCGATGCATGCAGATCCGCGACGGCCGCGCGTGAGCTTTCCACTTTCGCGAGCACCGGCGCATCGGGCGGCAAATGCCCGCGCGCGAGCGTGAGTGCCTGTGCTGTCAGGTCGAGGCGTGCGTTGTACAGGTCCAGCACGTCGGCGAACGCCGCGGCGAGTTCGTGATCCGCCGCCTGCGCCGGATCGGTCCCGCATCCGGGCATGCAAAGCAGCGCAAACAGAATCGAAACGATCAGGGCCGCTCTCATGTCGTCCTCGTTGCGGGGTGATTACTTGGCCGTCGCCGTGTGCATCGTCAGCGTAAGAGAGCCGCGCAGGTTCGGCTTGATCGTCGTCAATGGAGCGCGGATCGGCAGCGGCACGCGGGTCCCGGCGCCGGTCTGCGGACGGCGTCGCCTGCGAGGTTTGATCAGGATCAGAGTTCATCCACGGCGTACCGCTATCGTGGGGATTCCAGAGCCGGTCGCCACCGGAGCGGCCGCAAGCGGAATGGAGTCGCAATGACCAGCAAGCTCAGTGAGATCGGGGGCCGCATTGCTTCGGCGAAGCAGCTCGAGGCGGTGATCGGCGCAATGCGCGGCATCGCTGCCGCGCGCGAGCGCGAGGCGCAGGCGCGGCTCGCGGGCATCCGCTCGGCGGCGGCGACGGTTGGCGAGGCGATCGGCATGGCGCTGGCGGCTGCGCCGTCGGCAGACCCGGCCACCTCTGCGCCGCCGGAACCCGTCGCGCGAATTCTCATCGTGCTGTGCACCGAGCAGGGTTTCGTCGGCGGCTTCAACGAGCATCTGCTCGCGCGCGTCGAACGACTGAAGGCGGATGAGCCGGGCGAGATTTTCATCGTCGGCACGCGCGGCGCGATGCTCGCGCAGGAACGCGCGATGCGTTACGGCTGGTCCATGGGAATGGCCGCGCACGCGGAAGACGTGATGCGCGTGGCCGGCCAGCTCGCGGACGCGGTATTCGCGCGCTTTCGTGATCATACGTCCTCGCAGGTGTGGCTCGTGCACGCGACGCCCGGCCCCGGCCTCGACGAGCGCATCGTGACCCGGCGGCTCGTGCCATTCGATTTCACGCGCTTCAGCGTACCTTCAAACAGCCAGGCGCCGCTGCTGAATCTGCCGCTCGACAAGTTGTTGACGGGCCTCACCGAGCGCTACGTGTACGTCGAACTGTGCGATGGCCTGATGCAGTCGTTCGCGGCGGAAAACGCGGCGCGCGTCGCCGCGATGCTGGCGGCGAGCCGTCATGTGAAGGACCGGTTGCAGTCACTCACGCGTGACTATCGGATCGTCCGGCAGGACGAGATCACCGCCGAGATCGCCGAATTGGCCGCGACAGGCGCCTGCGCGCCGCCGGCTGCGTCGGTCGAGGGGCAGTCATGAAACGTGCCGCGCGCTGGCTCTGCGTGTCGATGCTCGCTCAAGTGCTGATTGCCGGCTGCGCGAGCGCAGCGCGCGAAGCGGCCTTCCGCCGCGAGGAAGCCGCGTTGTTCGAGGCGCGCCGGCAGGCCTCCGTGCGTTGCGAAGCTCAGGTCGATTGCGAGGCGGTGTGGGTTCGCGCACGCGCGTTCGTCGCCGCGCATTCCATAAGTCGTATCGTTCGCGCTGACGACACGCAGATCGAAACCGCGCGACCGCATTCGTTCGGCTACGTGTATCTCGCGGCGCTGAAGGAGCAGACGGACGAAGGCGACACGCTGATCCAGCTCAAAGCGATGTGCCGCGGCATGTACGACACCGACGGCAACGCGAGCCTGCTGTATTCGACCTGTGCGGATGCGATCGTCGAGGTCGAGGGCGAGTTTCGTGCATGGATGCGCGCGGCGAAATGACGGAGCCAGCGGCGCATGCGTGCGTTTCAATCCAGGGAATCAGTCCGCGCCTGGGTAACGCTGTCGTCCGGGCGTTCATCGTGGGTCGGCGGATTCCTACGATCGGTCTCGACGGACTACCCGCGTTTCCGCCGTCGCTGATTTAGATATCGTGGTCCGTTGCCAATAATAGATTCGACGGCACGCCGCATTGCACGGCGTCAAAGCCGACGAGACTGAGGAGTAGGCAATGAACGACACCATCATTCCGCTGCGGGCACTGGTCGAGAAATGGCTTGCGCCAACTCACGCGACACCCGCGCATGTCGTGCGCACCGGCCGCATGGCGATCACTCGGGCGCGTTACGTCAGGCTCGAAGGCGCGATTTCTTCAAGACCCCTGACGATCGTTTTTTTCCGGCACGGAAATGGTTCGTGGGGTGTGTTCCCGCCCGATCAACAGGTACCCGCGATGAGCGCGCGCTTTTAAGCGCCGCCAGGTATTCGGCGTCGCGCGCGGATAGATGACCGCTTGCACCGCTCTGCATCGCGCTTGACTCAGGTCAATGACCAGGTTTTGCGTCGGAACATTATGAACCTGTGGTAACCGGCGCCGACCACCAACGGGTCGCAGAGCGTAAGGTCAAGATACGAAGCGGGAGGAGAGGATGGGCATCGGCATGCAGATTGTCTATCTTGGCTTCCCCGGCGCGGCGCAGCTTGAAGCGGAGGCAGGTGCGCAACTGGTGCGTCTCGTGCGGTTCGAAGCGCTCGTGCCGAACTGCCATCTGGCAATCGAAGCGTTGCACCCGGACCACACCGGTCTGCTTTACGACGTCCGGCTCGATCTGATCACGCCCGCTCACGAATTAATGCCGATCGCTCATTGCGCCGGCGGCAACGCCGAGGCGGCGATTCGTGGCGCGTTCGATCTCGCGGAACAAGAACTCGAAACGATCGCGGCGCGAGGGCGCCGCCACTGACCGACGGCGCCTCGACACACGATGAGTTGCGCGACGCGCTTGCCCGCGGATGGGGAGCATTTGTCGTCGGCGCTTGATTCAGGTCAAACCGCAAATTGGGTAACGATCGAAGATTGCAGCGAGGCTGAACGCGAGGCGCGTGCGTGCAGCCTGATCGGGAGGACATCATGGTGCGCGACATGTATCGGATCGTGCTTTCGGTCATCTGCGTTTTCGTCGCCCTTGGCGCGCTTGCGTGGGCGCTGCATGGGCTGATTTTCGACAATGTCTTTGCGTTTCGTTGTGGCGTCGTCATCGTGATGGTGTCGATCACCACGGTCGTCGCGTTACTCAACAGCCAGTCGAACGGCGACTAGTGAAGGCGCATGTCAGCGTTCGCAAGCGAAAGGAACGGCGCATATGAAGGGAATCCTGCGACTCGCGTTCAAGCTGCTCGTCAACGACAGCGCGAAGTTCACGGCGCTGCTCGTCGGGATTACCTTCGCGGTGTTTCTGATGATCGAGATGACCTCACTGTTTGCGGGCATTCTGAACAAGTCGTCATCGACGGTGATCAACGTGGGTGCGAAGGTCTGGGTGATGGACCCGGCCGTGCAGACGATCGCGAGCAGCATCGGCATGCCTGACTATGTGCTCGACGCGGTGCGCAGCATCGACGGCGTCAAATACGCGGTGCCGCTCTATTCGGGCGCGGCGCTGGTGCGCCTGCGCGACGGCACCTACCAGGCGGTCACGATCATCGGACTCGACGACGCGAGTCTGTTCGGCTGGCCGAAAATGAAGGCCGGCCGGATCGAAGACATCTACGCGGAGAACGGCTTCGTCGCGATCGACGACGCCGAGTTCGTGAAGCTGCACAACCCGCGGCTCGGCACCGATTTCGAACTCAACGATCACCGCGGCGTCGTCGTAGGGATCGCGACGGTGGCTAGCAGCGGCCTGTTTGGCACACCGACGCTTTACACCACCTACACGCGGGCGGTCGAATATATTCCGACCACGCGTTACACCACCTCCTACATTCTCGTCGAGCCGAAAACCGACGCGGACGTTGCGCACATCAAGCGCGTCGTCGCATCGCTAGGATATGTGGCCTATACGAAAAAGGAGTTCATGCAGCGCATCTCGCGCTTCTACAAATACGAAACGAGCCTCGGCACCAACATCCTGCTGATGACGGCGATCAGCTTTATCGTCGGTCTGTCGATCTCGGGGCAGACCTTCTACACGTTCATCCTCGAGAACCTCGAGAAGTTCGGCGCGCTGAAAGCGATCGGCGCGAAGAGCCACGAACTCGTCGCGATGATCCTGTTTCAGGCCACTTTCACCGCATTGACGGGCTATGGACTCGGCGTGGGACTGTGCGCGGCGTCGATCAGCCTCGCGCGGCTGCGCATTCCCGATTACGCGGCGATCATCACATTAGGCAACCTCGCGCTCGCGTTCGCGATGGTCGTCGTGATCGCCGCCTCGTCGAGCTATCTCGGCGTGCGCCGGGTGCTGCGCATCGAGCCATTCGATATTTTCCGGGGCTAGCCATGGCAGCGGTCGCGATCGATGCACGTGGTGTGAACAAGTCGTTCGGCGAGGGCGACGCGCGCACTCAGGCGCTCGCCAATGTCGCGATGCAGGCTTATTTCGGCGAGATGCTGCTGATCGTCGGGCCGTCGGGCAGCGGTAAGACCACGCTGCTCAGCGTCATTTCGGGCATCTTGCGGCCCGACTCCGGGACGGTGACGATCGACGGCGTCGATATGTGGCAACTGGGCGACGACGCGATCGCCGATCTCAGACTCAAGCGCATCGGCTTCGTGTTTCAGGACTATCACCTGTTTCCGCGTCTGACCACGGCGGAAAACGTCGCGATTCCGCTGATCCTGAAACGCCGCGACTGGGACGAATCGATCAGCGAGGCGCTGAGGTGGCTCGACGTGGTGGGTCTGAAGAACCGGGCGGCGCTGCCGCCGGTGAAGCTCTCGGGCGGCGAGCAGCAACGTGTCGCCATTGCGCGCGCGATCGTCAGCCAGCCCGACATCCTGATCCTCGATGAGCCGACCGCCTCGCTCGATGGCGACAACGGCCGCTCGGTGATCGAATTCGTCAAGCACAAGGTGCTCAACGCGCATCGCTGCATCGTCATCGTGACGCATGACAGCCGCATCTTCGAGTACGCGGATCGCGTCATGCACATGGAAGACGGCAAGCTGAAGACGATCGACGCGGGAGGCGGCAAGTGAAACAGAAACTGCTGTTTGCGCTCGCGTTCGCGGGCTTCCTGGCGGGCATCGCGGCGGCATGGGTCTACGGTATCCAGCAGGCGCCGCAGCCGCCCGTTTTCAATCCCGCATCGAACCCTTATGCGCACGGTGTCTACGCAACCGGTATCGTCGAGAGCGAGCAGGCCGCTGGCGAGAACATCAATATTTATCCCGACGTGTCGGGCGCAGTCACGCAAGTGCTCGTCCATGACGGCGACCGGGTGAGCCGCGGCCAGGCGCTGCTGACGATCGACGACGCCGTGCAAACGGCCACCGCCGCGCAGCTTGTCGCGCAGGCCGAGGCCGCGCAGTCGCTGCTCGACGAACTGCGCGCGCAACCGCGGCCCGAGACGCTGAACGTCGCGAGCGCGCAAGTGGTCGCGGCAAACGCGAGTCTCAAGATGGCGCAGGATCAGTTCGACAAGCAGAAGCACGCATACGAGATCGACCCGAAGGCCGTGAGCCGCGACACCCTCGACAATGCCGCCAACGGCGTCGCTGTTGCGCGCGCCAATCAGGAAGTGGTGACGCGCCAGTACAACCTTACGCGCGCCGGCGCATGGTCGTTCGACGTGCGCAATCAGGAACGCCAGGTCGAGGCGCTACGCAAGGCGGCCGAGGCGGCGACCGCGCAACTGGACCGTTACACGTTGCGTGCGCCGGCAGACGGCGTGGTGCTGTCGGTGAATACCGCGCTCGGTGCCTATCTGTCGCCGCAGGGCGTGTACGACACCTATGCGCAAGGCAGCGCGCCACCGCTCGTGCTGGGCACGCCTTCGGATCAGCTCGCCGTGCGCTGCTACGTCGACGAGATACTGATCAGCCACTTGCCAGATCTGCGCGGCGCGAAAGCGACGATGTTCATCCGCGGCACCACGGTGCAGGCCGAGTTGCGATTCATGCGCGTGCAGCCCTATGTGACGCCGAAGATCCAGCTGACCGATCAGCGCACGGAGCGTGTCGACGTCCGTGTGCTGCCGGTGCTGTTCCGCGTCGTGCCGCAAGCCGGCATGCGTCTTTTTCCGGGGCAGATAGTCGATGTGTATATCGCTGCGAAATAAACGGCGCCTTGATTTCGCCCGACAATGCATCTTGCGCAACGTGCGCCTCGCGCGCTATGCCGCGTTCATGCCCTGCGCCGCGCTCATTGCGTCCTGCATGGTCGGCCCGGATTTCTCGCGACCGGCCGCGCCGGCTGTCGACCAGTATGAGAAGACCGAACAGCAGAGCTTTGCGGCGCCGGGCGGCACGCAGATGTTGACACCGGATGTCGGCGTGCGCGACGACTGGTGGACCGCGTTCGGCAGCACCGCGATCGACGCCGCCGTCGATCAGACACTGACCGGCAACGCGACCCTTGAAGGCGGCGAGGCGGCCCTGCGGCGCAGCGACGACCTGTTGCGCGCGGGCGCGGGCATCTTCTATCCGCAGATCGATGCTGGGGCCGATGCGACGCGCCAGCGCTACTCGCCGTTGCGCAATGGCGTCGCGGCACCGCCGACCGTGTTCAATCTGCTCACGTTGTCGGCCACGATCAGCTACACGCTGGATATCTGGGGCGGCGAACGCAGGGAAGTCGAGGCGCTCACCGCGCAAACCGACGCACAGCGCTACGCGCTCGCCGCCACTTACCTGACGCTCGCCGCCAACGTCGTCAATACGATGATCGCGCGAGCCGCGTACAGCGACGAGATAGCGGCGACGAAGGAGATGATCGGGCTCGTGCGCGAGCAGATCGGGATCACCGAGGCGCAGGTCACGGCGGGCGCGAGCGCGTGGTCGGCCGTATTGTCGTTGCAGAACCAGATGGCCACGCTGGAGGCCTCGGTGCCGGGACTCGAACAGAAGCGCGCGGAAGCCGAGCATCTGCTCGCGTTACTGGCGGGCATGTACCCGGTGCAGTGGAGTGCGCCGGCGCTATCGTTGCAGGACATCACGCTGCCGGGGCTGTTGCCGCGGACGCTGCCGTCCTCGCTCGTCAGACGCCGGCCCGACATCCTTCAGGCCGAAGCAGTCTTGCATGCGGCGAGCGCGAACATCGGCGTGGCGACGGCGGCGATGTTTCCGCAGATCACGTTGTCGGCGTCGGGTGGTCTCGACAGCATGGTGTTTAGTGAACTAGGCAACTCGGCCGGGCAGGTATGGAGCCTCGCCGCGGGGTTGACCGCGCCGGTGTTTCATGGCGGCGCGCTGTGGTTTCAGCGCAAGGCCGCGATCGCCGAGTACCAGGAATCGCAGGCCGCCTATCGCGAAGTCGTGCTGGCGGCCTTCTCCCAGGTCGCCGACACGCTGCGCGCGCTAGAGCACGACGCGCAGATCGTCGAGGCGCAGACCCGTGCGGTGCAGTCGGCGGCCGAAGCGCTGCGGCTACTGAAGGTGTCCTATCTTGCCGGCACCGCCGGCTATCTGGAGATTCTGATCGCGGACGGCCAGTATCACCAGGCCCGCATCGCGTGGCTGCAGGCGAGCGCGCAGCGTCTGCAGGATACGGTCGCGCTGTATGCGGCGCTCGGTGGGGGTCTTGCTGCGCCATCGTGAGCGGCGTGCCGCTCGCCAGCGCCATCACCGGCACCGGCCGCGTTGACATGCATCAAGTCCGCCGGGAATCGCGTGGCTAAGCTGGGAAGGTCGCACCGCGTCCGATGCGTCGAGAATCCGCCGACGCGCCATTTCATGCCCGAAGGGGACTCCATCATGCACATTTCCTTTCCATCCAGCCCCCCCGAGTATTGCGGTCGAGATCTGGCGCTGGCGTTTCCTGCGCTCGTCGACGATCAGCCCGTGCAGTGCGCGATCACGGCCGAAGCGCTCGAAGATCATTTCGGCGCGCGCTCGCTGCGCGAAGACGATCTGATTGAGGCGTTCGTTGCGCATCGATTCCAGATCGAACAGGGGGCAGCGCGTCTGCTCAATGAGGTCGGCGCCAAACCCGTGCTGCTGCATAGCGGTTTCTTCAGGTTCTGCACGTAGCGAGCGAGGCCGCCGTGGCGGGTTCCATGCGCGGCCGCATCAGTTCAAGCACGAGGCGCCAGAACGCCGGGGATTCGAACGTCGCGATGGGTACCGCAGTGTCGAATGACAAAGTGAGCGTCTGCTCCGTCGAAGTCAGCGCGTCGGCGCTCGCAAGTTGTTGTGTGAGCGTGGCGGTGTCGGCATCGGACAGATCGCGCGGACCCTGCCGGCGGGCCTCGATGCGTTGCGCGAGCACCGCCCGCTCGGCTTGAAAGTCGAGAATGCGGGCCGCCACGCCGAGCTGTCCGGCGAGCTCGAAAAACGCGCTGCGATGACGCCACTCGAGAAAGGTCGCGTCGACGATCACGCTGTGTCCGCTTTGCAGCACGACGCGCGCGACGCGAAGAAGGTGTTCGTAGATCGCGTGACGCGCTACCGACGTGTAGTGTTCGGCGCCAAGCGCCGTGTGCGAGTCGGGCGCTGGCCGCAGACGCTTGCGCTCGGCATCGCTCGACACGCGCACCGCGCCGCACAGGTCGGCGAGTGCCCGGCTCGCGACCGATTTCCCCGAACCGGAATAGCCATGGCACGTCAGCAGAACGGGTTTCGGCTTCTGCGTCTGCGCGTGCGCGACCTCGAGGTAGCGCAGGGCCGGTTGCGGGACCACAGCGTTCCGGCCCGGCGCGTGTCCCGCTTTCAGACACGCGACCCACGCCCGCACCAGGGCGCGATAGGCAATGTATAAAGGCATCAGCGAAAGCGCCGCATAGTCGCCCGACGTTTCCAGCCAACCATTCAAGAGGCGATTGGCCAGACGGGGCTCCGCTCGCGCGCCCAGATCCATCACGAGAAACGCGACGTCCGCGGCGACGTCGATCCAGCGTAGCGCATCGTCGAAGTCGATACAGTCGAACATCGCGATTGCGCCGCGCCAGCGAACCACGTTGTCCAGATGCAGATCGCCGTGGCAGCCGCGCACGAAACCCGCGGCGCGGCGCCGCTCGATCACCGGCGCCAGTTCATCGAGCTGGCGCGCGCACCAAGCGGCAATACCGGGCAGGGCGGGATGACTGCGATTCGTCACCAGCGCGGCGGTGATCGTTTCGATCTGCATTCGCACCAGCCTGGCGCTGCCGTAACGCGGCGAAGGCGCGTTGCGTGGCGCCCTCAAGTGATAGCCGGCGAGCCGCTTTGCCGCGTCGTCTATATCGCGGGGCGTCAGCGCTCCCTTTGCCGCGAGACTCGAAAACAGCATCGCCTCGTCGAAGCGGCGCATTTTGACCGCGTGCTCGACGACCGCGCCGCCGGACCCGAGGGTCAGCACGCTGGCGTGGCGCGCAATGGGCAACACTGCGGCGTAGAGACCTGGCGCGAGTGGCCGGTTCAGAAGAAGCTGGGCTTCGCAGCAGCGCTTGCGTGTCGCGGCGGCGGTAAAGTCCGCGAAACCTGGTGCGACGGGTTTGATGATCTTGTAGGCGAAGCGCCCGGCGAGATACACGACGGAAATATGCGTTTCGATCCTGACGATTCTGCCCGCCGGATGCCGGTACGTGCCGGGCCTGCGCAGCGCCGCGTCGAGCCTGCGAACGCTGCGGCGCGCGGCGCGCAGGCGGTTGGCGAGATGCTGGATGCCGCGCCCCGTGGTATCGGCGCGGCGTGCGGAATGCTTGCGGCTGGGTGGCGAGCTCATGCTGGCCCCTTGCCAGTGCCGCGCTCAACCGAACTCGGGGCGCGAGGCGCCACGGCCCGCGCCGTAGTTGCGTTCCGCCGCGGGGCGCACGATCATGCAGTCCGTCGTGAGCAGCAGCGACGCGACGGAGATCGCGTTTTGCAGCGCGGTGCGCGCAACCTTGACCGGATCGACGATGCCCCGCCCGATCATGTCACCGTATTCGCCGCGCGCGGCGTCATAGCCAAAGGCACCGTCGGCCGCTGCAACCGCATGCACGACGGCCTGCGCGTCCGCGCCGGCATTTTGTGCGATTTGCCGCAACGGCGCGGCGAGCGCATCGTGCACGATCCTTGCCCCGATCTTATGGGTTTGCGTTTCGCCATATTGCTCCAGCACGCGGCGCGCGCGTAGCAGCGCAACGCCGCCGCCGGGCACGAAGCCTTCCTCGACGGCGGCGCGCGTCGAATGCAGCGCATCCTCGAAACGGTTCTTGCGCTCGCGCAGCGCGGTCTCCGTCGCAGCGCCGACGCGGATCACGGCGACGCCTCCCGCGAGCTTCGCGAGGCGCCGGTTCAGCGCCTCTCGTTCGTGCGGGTCGGTCCCGCTGTCGATACGCTTTTTCAGGCCCGCGATCCGCTCCGCAATGCGCGCATGATCGCCGTGCCCGGCGACGATCGTCGTCGTGTCGCGCGATACCTCGATGCGCCGCGCGGCACCCAGATCGTCCAGCGTGGCGTTTTCGAGCGTGCGGCCGGTCTTCGGCGAGATGACCGTGGCGCCCGTGAGCGCCGCGAGGTCCGCCAGTTGTTCGGAGCGGCTCTCGCCGAAGCCGGGTGAGCGGATCGCGCAAGACCTGAACGTGCCGCGCAGATGATTGACGACGAGCGTGGCGAGCGCCTCGCCTTCGATCTCGTTCGCGATGACGAATAGCGGTTTGCCGGTCGCCATCACCGCTTCGAGTACCGGCAGCAATTGCGCGACCGACGACACGGTCAGATCGCATAGCAGGACGCGAGGCTCGTCGAGCACGACGTCGCGGCGATCCTCGTCGACGAACAGTGGCGACACGAAACCGCGATCGAGAAGCGAGCCGTCGACCGTCTCCAGCTCGTCGTCGAGTTTGGAGCCGTCCTCGATGCTGATCGCGCCTTCATTGCCGACGCGTTCGACCGCCTGGGCCACCAGCGCTCCGATGCTGGCATCGCCGCTCGCGGAGATGGTCGCGATCTGGCGCATTTCATCGGCCGATGCGCACGGACGCGCGAGCCGGCGCAGTTCCTCGACGACCCGTTTTCCCGCGTCTTCGATCGCGCACTTGAGCGCCATCGGATCGTAGCCGGCGGCCACGCACTTGTTACCTTCGACGACGATGGCCTGCGCGAGCGTGGTCGCGGTGGTGGTGCCGTCGCCGGCCACCTCGCTCGTGCGTGTGGCCACCTCGCGCAAGAGTTGTGCGCCCATTTCCGCGTAGGGATCCGTCAGGTCGACCGAGCCCGCGACGATTACGCCGGAATTCGCGACCAACGGCACGCCTGAAGGCCGCTCGACGATCACGTTGCGGCCTCCGGGCCCAAGCGTGACCTTGACGGCCTCGGCGAGTGCATTGACGCCGTTGAGCAGCAATTGCCGGGCGTCATGGTGAAACACGAGCGTCTCATTCGACACGGTTGACCTCCGCGTGGTGGGACGGCCGGCGTCCGCGTCGCGCACGAGCCGGGATCGTCTACTCATTTAAGTCATCGGGTATCGCGAACGGGTTGATCTGTATCAACGAGGCGCGGCGGCGTAACGAATCCGCGCGGCTTTCTTGCGTGATTGCAGGCGCTTGATCCTTGTCAAACGGTACTTTTCGCCATCGGCGATGCTGGACCTGTCGAAAGTTGACAGATCGGGAGGAGCGATGAAAGAGGATCGCGCCGAATGGCGCCGTCCGCGCCACAAACCCTCGCCATGGCTCGACCTGACCAGCGCGGCGGTAATGCTGTTTGTCGGCCTTGTCTTCGCACTGCGGTTGCTGGCTTCGCAGGTGGCGACCGTTGACGTCGCATACAGCGATTTCCTGCAGCTGGTCGCAGAGAGGCAGGTGCAGGACCTCGTCGTGACGCCGACGCGCATCACCGGCACGCTCAGGATGCCGGGCGCCGCCGCGTGGCTGCCAGCGTCCGCCGTAGCCGGTATCAGGAAGGAAAGCGCCGGGCCGTGGGATTTCTCCACCGTTCGCGTCGCCGACGACGGGCTCGCGCAGACGCTCGCCGCCGCGGGCATCCGTTATACGGGCGGCGGCGACAGCGGGTGGCCGGCTTTGCTGCTGTCATGGGGTGCGCCGCTGTTGTTGATGCTGTTGGTCTGGCATTTCATGTTCCGGCGCGTCGGTGGCCTCCAGGAGTACACGAAGATCGGCCGCGGCAACCCGCATGTGCTGATGCAGGAGGACACCGGCATCAGCTTCGACGACATCGCCGGGATCGACGAGGCGAAAGCCGAACTCAAGCAGATCGTCGCCTTCCTGCGCGACGCGGATCGCTATCGCAAGCTGGGCGGCAAGATACCGAAAGGGGTGCTGATCGTCGGCGCGCCTGGCACTGGCAAGACGCTGCTCGCGAAAGCCGTCGCCGGTGAAGCGGGCGTGCCGTTCTACTCGGTCAGCGGTGCGGCGTTCGTCGAGATGTTCGTCGGCGTGGGCGCGGCGCGCGTGCGCGATCTGTTCGAGCAGGCGCAGGCCGAGGCGCCGTGCATCGTGTTCATCGACGAGCTCGATGCGCTTGGCAAGGTGCGCGGAGCCGGCATCACGTCGGGCAACGACGAACGCGAGCAGACGCTCAACCAGTTGCTCATCGAGATGGACGGGTTCCGATCCAACTCGGGCGTGATCATCATGGCGGCGACCAACCGGCCCGAGACGCTTGATCCGGCGCTGCTGCGCCCCGGCCGCTTCGACCGGCACATCGCGATCGACCGGCCCGATCTGAACGGCAGACGGCAGATCCTCGCGGTCCATACGCGGCACGTGACGCTGGCGCCGCAGGTCGACCTGGGGGAGATCGCGTCGCGCACCCCGGGCTTCGTCGGAGCCGATCTCGCGAATGTCGTCAACGAAGCCGCTTTGCACGCCGCCGAGGCCGACAAGGAGGCCGTCGACATGTCGGACTTCGACGAGGCGATCGACCGCGCGATGGCCGGCATGGAGCGCAAGAGCCGGGTGATGAACGCGCAGGAAAAGGTGACGATCGCCTGGCACGAAGCGGGGCACGCGCTCGTCGCATACAACCGCAAGCACAGCGATCCGGTGAAGAAAGTGTCGATCATCCCGCGCGGCGTGGCGGCGCTCGGCTACACGCAGCAGGTGCCGACCGAAGACCGCTACCTGCTGCGGCAAAGCGAACTGCTCGACAGGCTCGATGTGCTGCTGGGTGGACGGGTCGCGGAGGAACTTGTGTTCGGCGACGTCTCGACGGGCGCGGAAAACGACCTCGATCGCGCGACCGCGATGGCGCGTCATATGGTCACGCGCTACGGCATGAGCGAGCGCATCGGTCTCGCGACGCTCGGCGAAGCGGTCGATCCGACCGGGTTGCGGGCGTTCGAGCCTTGGCGCGCCGCGCCGTGCAGCGAGGATACCGCGCGGCTCATCGATGAGGAAATTCGCGGCGTGCTGAACGCTGCCCATCAGCGGGTCAGCGCAACGCTTCGCGCACAGCGCGCGCCGCTCGAGCGGATCGCCCACCTGTTGCTGGAGCGCGAGGTGCTGGACCACGACCTGCTGCAAAAGGCGATCGAAGGCCAGCCCGTGTCCGGGACCTCGCTTGACGTGGATCAACGCCGCGAGGCCGTGCGCGATTACGCTGAAGGTACTGTTTCACGGTGCGGACCATCGTGAATGCGCGAGGCGGCGGCATCCGATTCAGCGCGCGCCTTGCGCAATCCGGCGACATTGCAGGCCGGATCGCAGTCGGTCAATTGGGCCATTACAGGGCCTGCTTATCTGAAGGAGAGAGGCAATGAGCAATCTGACGCGTTTTGATCCGTTTTCGTCGGATCCTGTTTCGGATCTGTTCCAGGGATTTTTCCGGCCGATGCGCTCGGCGCTGACGACTCAGGACAACGAACTCGCATCGATGAAGATCGACGTGACGGAAACCGACGGAGCCTATTCGGTGAAAGCCGAGTTGCCGGGCGTCGACAAGAAGGATATCGACGTTCAGATCGACGGGCGCGTCGTTTCGATCAACGCCAAGGTCGAGCGCAACAAGGAGGAAAAGGAGGGCGAGCGCGTGATTCGGCGCGAGCGTTACTCCGGCACGTTCAGCCGCTCGTTCTCGCTCGGCGGCGAGGTCGACGAGGCGAACGCAAAGGCCGAATACAAGGACGGTGTGCTGTCGTTGAGCCTGCCGAAAAAGGCGTCGGGCGATCACAAGCGCCTGACCATCAACTAGAAGCCAGCAAGCTGGCCTGAAGCGAGGCGCGCCGCAACCCGGGCGCGCCTTCTTTCTTTTTCTTTTCCTGAGCACGATTGTTCCGGCGCCGCTTTGCGCCAACTCCATCGCTTCAATCCGCGAGAGAGCTGAGCTTCGTACCGAGTGCGCCAACGGTCTGCGCGAGAATCGGCAATTCGTCTTCGTTCAACCTGAGCGAGTCGGAGAGCAGGCGGTGGTTGATCCAGCCGCGCACCACGTTGCCGAGCCCCTCGGATGCACAGTACAGCGCGACGTTTTGCGCCATGGCCCCCACCGCGACGGAGGAGAAGATATCGCGTTGCTGCACGGGCATCTGCAGCAGACGCGCCGTGTTGACCACATACACGAGGTCGAGCGGTGCCTCGCCGACGAAGTCCTGGTAGCCGGTCAGATTGCGCGCGTCGGTCGCATGCTTGAGCACGAGCCGGTGCGACGCAGAGTCGTAGCGATAGACGCCATTGGGCAGAACCGCGTAAAGGTCGATTTCATTGACGGCATTCGCGGATGGCGCCGTGCGGCCCCCGGTGGCCGGACGATTGACACCGTCGGCGGCCCATAGCAGCGCGCCGAGCGTGGCGAGCGGCAGATCCGCCGTGGAAAATTCGCGCGTGGTCGCACGCAACGAAAGCGCTTTCAACAGAGGTGCGCCCGAACTCATATCGGGCAAGGGCAATTCGATCGAAGCGGGAGCTTCCCCTCGCGGGCGCGCCGGCACTCGACCCGGTGCGGGTTCATAAGTCAGTAGTTGCGTGTCAGGCATGGTCGACTCCTTCGATGTTGGGGGCGATGCGTTCCCTCGCGTATCGATGCATCGACTTGAACATACCTGCGGGTGGGCGCTTCCCGTTTGACTTCAGTCAAACGCGTCGTGACGCGATTTCACTGATCCGATCGATGGTTTGCGTGCCAGTCGACGATCGCGGACCAGATGTCCTCAGCAGTTTCGCGAAAGACGAACAGTTCAGCATCCTCCGCGGAGATCATGCCTTCGCTCACCATGAAGTCGATATCGATCGCGCGCCGCCAGTACGGCTCGCCGACGAGCACCACGGGCAGCGCCCTGATCTTCCTCGTTTGCAGCAGCGTCAACACCTCGAACAGTTCGTCGCAAGTGCCGAATCCGCCGGGAAAAAAAATGGCTGCCTGCGCGCGCTCGAGCAAATGCAGCTTGCGGATCGCAAAGTAGTGGAGCCTGAAACACAGGTTGGGCGTGATGTAGGGATTCGGCTGCTGTTCGTGCGGCAACGCGATGTTCAGGCCGATGCTCGGGGCGGCGCGCTCGTGCGCGCCGCGATTCGCCGCTTCCATGATGCCGGGGCCGCCGCCCGTCACGATCGCGAGCGACGCCAGTGCGCCGCTACCGCGCGCGTCGCCGACGATGCGGCCCAGTTCGCGGGCAACCTCATAATAGCGGCTGAGTTCGAGCCGATGCGTCGCGGCTCGCACCGCCTGCTGATTGTTCCGCGCGTCGGGCTGCTCGCGCAGTGCGCGCCGCGCCTCGCGAAGCCGCCGTCGCGCGATGTCGGGCGCCGGAATGCGGGTACTGCCGTACACGACGATCGTGTGACGGATGTCGCGAAGTTGCAGCGTTTCCTCGGTCTTCCAGTAGTCGAGTTGCAGCCGGATGCCACACATTTCCGGTCTGCGTAGGAACGCGAGGTCTTCGTCCGCTTGCAGATAGGTCGGGTTCTCGACGAGGCGGCGCACGCGCGGCGGCAGCGCAGAGCGCGTGCTGGCGCCGGCGTCGTCAATCGCACCGCGCGTCGAGGATTTCTTTGCGCTTGCCATCTGCGTCTCCAGGCCAGCTAATGGCTTACCTTACGGTCGGGGGGCGCCGCCGCGTTGATCCACGTCAAGCGGGTGAGAACGGCGGTACGTTTCCATATGAAATGGAGCAGCCGATGAACCGATTCGACGTTTTCAATGGCGATGCCGACGGCATTTGCGCGCTGCATCAGTTGCGGCTCGCCGAGCCTGTCGACGCGATCCCGATTACGGGCGCAAAACGCGACGTCATGTTGTTGCGTCGAGCGAACGCACAACCAGGCGATAGCGTCACCGTGCTCGATATTTCGCTCGATTCGAACCGTGATTCGCTGATCGCGTTGCTCGATCGCGGTGTGGCGATCGACTATTTCGATCATCATTTCCCCGGCCCAATCCCCACGCACGCGCTGCTGACGACCCATATCGATACGTCGCCAGACATGTGTACGGCACTGATCGTGGATCGCCATCTGCAAGGCCGGTACACGCCATGGGCGGTGGTCGCAGCCTATGGCGACAACCTGCATCCGGCGGCGCATCGGGCCGCCATTGCGTGCGCGACGATCTGGTCCGACGAGCAAAAACTGCGCGAACTTGGCGAAGCGATCAACTACAACGCCTACGGAGACAGCGTCGCCGATCTTGCCGTCGATCCAGTCGAGATGTATCGCGCCATTCAACCCTTCCAGAACCCGTTGGAATTCATTGCTTCGACCCGCATCCTGCCCCAGCTCCAGGCGCGACGAACGGAAGACCTCGAGCTGGCCTTGGGCCTTGCGACGATCCGGCGGCTCGCGAATGGAACGGTGCACATTCTTCCCGACGCGGCGTGGGCGCGGCGCGTGCGGGGCGAATTCGCCAATCTGGTCGCGCGACGCGATCCGGCGCGAGCGCACGCGGTGCTGACGAGCCGCGGCGACGGCCGATACGTGGCGAGCATCCGGGCTCCGCTGGACTGTCCACGAGGCGCCGACGCCCTGTGCCGGCAATTCGGCGGCAACGGCAGGGAGGCCGCCGGCGGTATCGGCGGGCTCGATCTCGCGCGTCTCGACGAATTCGCGGCGGCGTTCAACGTTGCGTTTGGCCGGTAATTTACCGCTGCATCGCGGCGCAAGTGTGACCTCTTCACTGCGCGGTACACCGGCATGAGCGTGATCCTTGCCGGCTTGATGCAAATCAACGATGGTCTGGCGTCACACATCGATCATGGGCCTGTACACGAACAAAAGGCTAATCATGAGCGGCCGGATCTTTGTGATAGGCGCATCACACGGCGGAATCGATGCGTTACGACAACTGGTCAGTCAGTTGCCCGCCAGCTTCCCGGCGCCGATATTCATTGTCTTGCACATCGGCGCCACGAGCCCGGGCATGTTGCCGGTCATTCTGGGCAAGGCGGGACGCCTGCCGGTGGCCCAGCCGCGGGACCTCGAGTTCTTTGAGCCCGGGCGCATTTATGTCGCTCCTCCCGATCACCATATGCTCGTCCGGCAAGGCTATGTCCGCCTGTCGCAGGGGCCCCGGGAAAATCACTGCCGTCCCGCGGTAGACCCCCTGTTTCGCTCCGCCGCCAACGAGTACGGCCCGGCCGTCGTCGGCGTGGTGCTGACCGGACATCTCGACGATGGCACGGCCGGATTGATGGCCATCAAGGATCGCGGTGGACTCGCGGTGGTGCAGGAGCCATCGGAAGCGCTCGCGCCGTCGATGCCGCGAAGCGCACTTGCCCATGTCTGCGTCGATCGCTGCTGCAAGCTGGGGGAGATGGCGGACCTGATCGTGAATCTTGCCAACGACGATCCGGACAAGCCCGAGCCTGGTGACCACGACGAGCTGATCCGGATCGAGACACGCATCGCGGAAGGCATCCTCGACGCTGCGGACTGGTCGCGCTTCGAGCGCATGAGCGCGCCGTCGGGCCTGAACTGTCCCGACTGTTCGAGCGCGCTATTCGAATTGCCCGATCGACGGATGTTGCGGTTTCGATGCCGTGCCGGCCACGCATTTTCCGCGCTCTGTCTTCTTGGCGAACAGCAGAGATCGCGAGAGGACCATCTGGCCGCGCTGTTCGGTTTGCTCAACGAAGAAGCCGCGCTCGCACGACGCTTGCTGAGCGCTCCGTCGGCACAACGCGTGGACACCGACGCCGCGCTGCGCGAAAGGCTCGGGGGAGTGGAACGGGAAGCCGCGCAGGTGTGGCAGTGGCTGCGCGTCCGGGAGTTCCGCTTCTGCGCCGGACGCGAGGAGAGGGCCCGCTTGATTTCGATCAACACCGGCAAGCCGAAGAAAGCGAAACATTGTCCGGTCTTGCCACCACCCGCCACCCGCTAGGGAGATCACCATGCAAGCCTCTGACATCATGACGACCCAGGTCGTTTCAATCGCACCGGATAGTTCGGTCTATGACGCGGCAAAGCTGCTCGTCGAGAACAGGATCAGCGGCATGCCCGTCGTCGACGACGCGGGTAACGTGATCGGCATCGTCAGCGAGGGCGATCTGCTCCGGCGTGTCGAAACCGGCACCGAAACGCCGCGTCGCTCGTGGCTTGCGGAGTTCCTCGCGCCCACGCGTCAGCTCGCGGTCGAATATTTGAAAGAACGCTCGATACAGGTGCGTGACGTGATGAGCACGCCCGCTGTCACCGTCGCTGAATCCGCGTCGCTTACCGACGTCGCGCAATTGCTCGGGCGCAGGCACATCAAGCGGTTACCGGTGTTGAGCCGAGGCAAGCTCGTCGGCATCGTCAGCAGGTCCAACCTGGTGCGCGCGCTCGCAAGCTGCGCGCCCGCGCAGCTCGACGCGCAACCGTCGGACGAGCAGATCCGCAGCGCGATCAAGAAGGAACTCGATGGACATCGTTGGTCGATGGCCGCCGACGCCCTGATCGTCACGGAGGGCGTCGCTCATTGCTGGGGTGTGGTGCGCTCCGAGGAAGAGCGCCAGGCGATTCTCGCCGCCGCCGCACGCACGCCGGGTGTGAAAGCGGTGCAGGATCATCTGGAGTACCCGGTCGCCTTCACGCCGATGTGACCGGCGCGGCGCAAGAGCCGCCGGCTCGGTCGGCGACGGCGGCCAGGTACAACACGTCATAGAGATGGGCATGCCGCCGGCCACCGCGGTAGCGGAAGCAGATTTTCGCGGCGTCGTCACAGCTGGCAGCCGATGTGGGTTTCGGCATCAAGGGTAGGTTGCGCACGACGGATACTCCAGGTTGGCTGAAGGGCGCGGCACAATGGAAACCGTGTGCCGGTGATTCCGATTCGAAAGCATGTTTTGGTCGCGACGTTTGACGTCTGTCAGTCTCTTGCGCTGCGGGCTTCGATGGCGTCGAGCGGCAACGACACCGTGATTGCAAAGCCCTGGCCTGGCGCCGTGCGGATCTGCAGGTCGCCGCGCAGGGCCCACGCGCGCTCGCGAATTCCCAGCAGACCGAACGAGTCCGCCGCGGGTCGGAGGTCCGGCGAGGCGCCACAGCCGTTGTCTGTAATGCGAACGATACAGTGCGGTTCCTCGCGCACGATTTCGAACACCAGGTCCGTTGCTTGCGAATGTCGAGCGACATTCGTCAGCGCTTCCTGAACGATCCGGAACACCGCGGTGGCGCTGTCGTAGTTGAAATCGATGTCATCCGCGATGTGTCGAGCGACGCGCACGCCGTGCCGCTCCGAAAACCGGTTGACGAGCCATTCCAGGGCCGGAATCAGGCCCAGATCGTCGAGCATCGCGGGCCGCAGTTCGGTGGCGATGCGCCGCACGGACACCACGAGTTGATCGATCAGCTTGTAGACGTTGCCGAGGTCGGCCGCCCCTTGCACGCTATCGCTGCTCTTGACCGGCGTATCCAGCCTCGCGCACGCGATCTTCAGCGCGACGAGCTGTTGGCCGAAATCGTCGTGCAATTCGCGCGCGATCCGGGTTTTTTCCTTCTCGCGCGCCTGCTCGATGCCGGCCGACAGTCGCTGGAGTTCTTCGCGGGAGGCGCGCAGGGCCTCTTCGGCGAGCCGGCGTTCCGTGACATCGATGATCCAGCCCAGCATCCGATGGGGTTGTCCAAACTGGTTCCACAATGCCTGCCCGCGCGCGTGAACCCAGCAGTACTCGCCGGATTTTGTCCGCATGCGATATTCGACGTCGTAGGGGCGCATCTGTTCGAGATGCGCGGCGAGACATGTGTTGACGCGTTCGAGATCAGCCGGATGAATGGCTTCAAGAACGGCACTGGAGTCGTCGGGAAATTCATTTGGCTCATAGCCGAGGATTTTCTTGAAATAGGGCGAAAGCCAGGTTGTGCCCGATTGCGGATTCCAGTCCCATAGGCCCGCGCTCGCGCCGCTTACGGCAAGCTGAAACCGCTCTTCGCTTTCCTCGAGCGCACGCGCGATGCGATGGCGTTCGATCGCGTAGCGGATCGCGCGGCTCAATTCGGAAGGGTCGATGTTGCGCTTGACGAGATAATCCTGGGCTCCGTCCTGAATCGCCAGAAGGCCGACCGCCTTGTCGTCGAGACCGGTGAATACCAGCACGGGCAACTCCGGGACCCGCTCGTGAAAGATTCTGAACGTGGAGATGCCGTGTGCGTCGGGCAAACCCAGATCGAGAAGAACGATGTCGAAACGGGTGGCCGCGCAGCAGGAGATCGCCTCCCCAAGCAGTCCCGCATGCACGAGGTCGTGCTGGAAATCATCGACATCGACAAGCGCCTCCCGGATCAGCAAGGCATCAGTCGGACTATCTTCGACGAGCAGGATCCGCAGGTGTTCAATCGTGTTCATGCTCTGCCCGGCGGCAACGTCACGACGCTGAACCAGAAGTCGTTGATTCGGCGCAGGACATCGACAAACATCGTGAAGTCGACCGGTTTGGTGACGTAGCAATTCGCATGGAGACCATACGTTCTTGCGACGTCCTCCTCCGATTTCGACGTGGTGAGCACGACGACGGGAATGCTCATCAGATCGGGGTCGGCTTTCAGTTCCTGCAGAACTTCCCGGCCGCTCTTTTTCGGCAGATTGAGATCGAGAAGGATCAGGCCGGGACGTGGCGCGTCGGCATGCCGTCCTTTGCGGCGCAGGAAATCCATGGCTTCGGCGCCGTCCTGCGCGACGTGCAAAGGATTTTGCACCTCGTAGTACTCGAAGGCCTCGCGCGTCATCAAGACGTCAGTGGGACTGTCTTCGACCAGAAGGATGTGAACGGGATTACTCGTGACCTGTGACAGCATCGGCGACTCCTCGGGTGGATTCTATGTTCGAGCTTTGCCATCCAATTTCGCGTTCAGCGTGAAAAAGAAGGTCGATCCGCCCTCTGGCGCAGATTCCACCCAGATGCGGCCGCCATGCTGTTCGACGATACGCTTGCATAGCGCGAGGCCGATTCCCGTGCCTGGGTATTCGGCACGCGAATGCAGGCGCTGGAAAATCATGAAAATGCGTTCGAAGTATTGCGACTCGATACCGATTCCATTGTCCTGGACCGACACGATCCATTCGTCGCCTTCACGACGGGCGCCGATGTCGATGCGCACCGGTTGATCGGCTCGCCGGAATTTGATCGCATTGCCGATCAGGTTCTGAAACAGCAGGGCAAGCTGCGTCGGAATGCCGACGACGACGGGAAGCGCCTCGCGATTGATTTGTGCGTCGGATTCCTGCAGCACGACGCTCAGGCTCCTGAGCGCCTGGTCGAGTGCCGCCGTGCATTCGGTCAGCTCCTGCACGGCCCCTGATCTGCCGACGCGCGAGTACGCCAGCAGATCCTCGATGAGCTTCTGCATGCGCGTCGCGCCATCTACCGCATGCGCGATGTACTCGTCCGCGCGGGCATCCAGTTGCCCTTGATAGCGGCGTTGCAGAAGCTGAAGAGGCCCGGCCACGGCGCGCAACGGTTCCTGAAGGTCGTGCGACGCGACGTAGGCGAATTGCTCGAGATCGTGGTTGGAACGTGCGAGCTCTTCGGTGCGTATGATGAGCTCCTGCTCCGCGCGTTTGCGTTCCGTGATATCGACGATCGCCGCGAGCACGAAGACTTCTTCCGAGGTGGTGACCGGATTGAGGCCGATCTCCACAAGGACTTCGGTACCATCTTTTCTGAGCGCGAAGAGATCGCGGCCGGTGCCCATTGGCCTGCTGCTGAGATTGCCGTAGAACATGCGGCGATACTCGGGATGCGCCGCACGAAAACGCTCAGGCACGAGCATATCGACGCTATGGCCGACCAGTTCGTCCCGTAGATATCCGAACAACTTTTCTGTTTGCGCGTTGACCAGCACGATCCGGCCGTCCCGGTCGGCCATGACCATCGCGTTGGGGGCCGCTTCGACCACCTGGCGGAATAGCTCGTGCGTGGGTTTGCTCAAATGCTTGTACGGTTCCATTCGATCTCCGTGTGTTCGAAGAGTGCCGCCAAGAGCATGTGAATCTCATTCATTTTATAGCAGCTATTACCGGCCTGAACGGACATTAACCGCAATTTTTACGCCCGCGGCGCGACATTGAATTAATCGTTGCGGTAGTACTGAGGACGCACCGGTGCAGGTGCGCGAGAGCACTGGCGCGTGGATTTGCTCCGCTTGACGTGCGTCAATGGCGCCTTCAGTGAGACGTTTAAATTGCCTTACATCGGCACGCACTTTACGCGCGCCTTGCGCTCTTTGCGCGCAACGCGGCTTCGTTGAGACGAGCCGCATGAATATCGGGGGCTTGCCATGGCGAAGAATCTTGAACGACGTGTCGATCGCAAGCTGGCCGGTTGCGATGCGAGATGCGAGGCCGAGTCGGCGCTAAGCGGCAGGAATAAACGTGCTCATCGTATCAACCCCCATTCGCGCAGCGCATCGCCGGCGGACCCGCCCAGCGTCGAAGTGGTGTTTTACAAGGAGATCCTCGACCATCGCGGCTTCCCGCACCACTGCGAGGTCATGCGCGTTTGCTACGGCGGCGAGGAGAAGGAGGCTGCCGTCTCCGGCGCCATTCACCGTTTCGAAGCATTGCAGCGCGTGACGACGTGGAAGGTCGCCGCCGACGGCTACGAGGTCGTTAGCAAGCTGACGCGTCGCGGTTAGCTTGCAAATCGACTCCCACGGTCGAGTGCCTGCGTCCGGTTCGTAAGCAGGCAGCAACGTGAAGTGCTGGAGTGGGGACGGTCTATGTATTCACGGATTCTTCTGGCGTTTGACGAAAGCAATTCGTCGCGCGCTGCATTGGGCGAGGCGGCCCGGCTTGCCAGGCTGGCAGGTGGCGTGGTGCATGTTGTGTATGTGGCCGACAAGGCTCCGGCTTACCCGTTCACCGTCCACTACGACCTGTCGCTGATGAATCAAGCGCTACACCGCCACGGGCGCATGCTCCTCGGTACCGCGTGCGGGGAACTGGCGCGTCTGGGCGTGGCGTACGAAACGGAAATCGTCGACGCGAACAGCATGTCGGAGGACATAGCCTCATGTCTGCAGCGTCATGCCCAATCCATTGGCGCGGAAATCGTCGTGATGGGAAGCCACGGACGCAGCGGCGTGCCGCATGCGGTTCTCGGCAGCGTTGCCGAGCGATTCGTACGTGAGGCGCCGTGTCCGGTCATGGTGGTCAAGGAGGCTGTGCAGGCAGCGGCACCCGAGCCGTCCTGCTCGAATTTCTGAGATGCGGGCGCACCGCACCGGTTCGGTTTCACGGGCAAACTGCAGCGCATTTCTCGAATGCCATGCCTCCGTCAATCGAAATGCGCTTTCGTTGCCTGCATCGCGTGGCGCCAACGGACCGCACGCGATTGACCCAAGTCAATGAGCGATGCGCCGGGCCGCCTACAGTGAGCCTGAACGGATGCAGCGATGCGACCTGCAGCTGCATGGCAGAGCGTCCGATCGTCGGAGCTCGATACAACGTCGTGGTGGAGGATCCCATGAACTGGCTTGCAGAGTACTTTTCACACAAAACAGCATCACTGTGCCTCTCGATGTGGGCATACCCGCCACTGATTCTCGGACCAGAAGGACCGGCCGCCCAGCCGGTACACGCTCTTCCTTATCCCGGCGCGACGCTCGTGTTCACCTCCGGTGAGCGGGTCGAGCGCGGTGGCCTCGAATACGAGCTTCCTGCGCGGTTCGATCTGGAGCGCGTGTCCGACCCACGTGCGGTCGACCTCGACCGCCCGTTGCAGACATCGCCGTTTTTCCGCTCGGTGACGATCTTCGCGCCGTCGCGTTACAACCGCGATTTTCTGATCACAGTCAACGACGAGTTCGCTTTCGTACCGGTCTTTTCGGCCGATGGCGCCCCGGGGTTCTCGGGCACGTGCATCGCAAGTGGTGACGGAGCGACGATGCAGGGACACATGCAGTTGCCGTGGATCTTTCGGGGCTATATCAGCATTTAGTCCGGGATAAGGAGCTCATCATGGATCAGGCTCTTGCGCACGTGATCTGGTTCGACGACTTGCGACGCGACGACGTCGCACGCGTCGGAGGGAAGAACGCTTCGCTTGGCGAACTGTTGTCGCAACTCGACGGCCGGGGCGTGCGGGTGCCGCCCGGCTTTGCGACGACAGCGCAGGCCTACTGGCATTTCATCGACGCCAATGGCCTGCGCGAGCGCATTTCGGCATATCTCGATGACCTCGAAAAGGGGCGCCTCACGCTGGCCGAAGCGGGCGAGGCGATCCGCGCAGCCATCGTGCACGGCGACTGGCCGCCCGAACTCGCGCGGGCCGTCTGCGCCGCCTATCGGACGCTCGCCGAGCGCGGCGGCGGCGGCGCCGATGTCGACGTCGCGGTCCGTTCGAGCGCCACTGCCGAAGATCTTCCTGACGCGAGCTTTGCCGGGCAGCAGGAGACCTTCCTCAACGTGCGCGGCGAGCGGGCGCTGCTCGATGCTTGCCGGCGCTGCTATGCATCGCTGTTTACCGACCGGGCCATCGTCTATCGAACGGCGAAGGGTTTCGACCATATGCAGGTCGCGCTGTCGATCGGCGTGCAACGAATGGTTCGCTCAGATCTCGGCGGCGCCGGCGTGATGTTTTCGATCGACACGGAAACGGGTTTTGACAAGATCGTACTGATCAATGCGGCCTGGGGTCTCGGCGAGAATGTCGTGCAGGGCGCCGTCGACCCGGACGAGTACGAGGTGTTCAAGCCGCCGCTGGCGCAGGGGTGCTCGCCGATCGTCGGCAAGAAGCGTGGGGAGAAGGCTCACAAGATGGTCTACGCGAAAAGCGGCCCGCATCCGACGAAGAACGTTCCGACCTCCAAAGCCGAACGCGCGGCATTCGTGCTCGACGACACGGAAATACTTGCGCTGGCACGCTCGGCCTGCGCGATCGAGGCTCACTACGGGCAGCCGATGGACATCGAATGGGCGAAAGACGGCGCGAGCGGTGAGATGTTCATCGTTCAGGCGCGTCCCGAAACCGTGCAGTCGCGCCGGGAAGCGAGTTCAGTCAGAAGCTACCGGCTGCGCGATAAGGGTCGCCGTCTTCTGAGCGGCGTCAGCGTAGGCGAAGCGATTGCGGCTGGCGCGGTTTGCGTGATCGAGCATCCGCGCGACATGCACCGCTTCGTCGACGGCGCGGTTCTGGTGACTTCTACGACCGATCCCGATTGGGTGCCGGTGATGCGCCGCGCCGCCGCGATCATCACGGACCACGGCGGACGCACTTCTCACGCGGCCATCGTGAGCCGCGAGCTGGGGCTGCCGGCGATCGTCGGCACCGGCAATGCCACGCATCTGTTGCACGACGAACAGGAGGTGACCGTCTCGTGCGCCGAAGGCGACGAAGGGTTCGTCTATGAAGGCACGGCCACGTTCGATGTCGAGGAGATCGATTTCCGCTCGATCCCGCGCACGCGCACCAACGTGATGCTCAATCTGGCCAATCCGGCGGCCGCGTTCCGTTGGTGGCGCCTGCCGGCTGATGGCGTCGGTCTCGTTCGAATGGAGTTCGTCGTGAGCCACGACATCAAGATTCATCCGATGGCGCTGGTGCGTTTCAACGAACTCGGAGACGCGGCTGTCAAGCAGCGCATCGAGGAGCTGACGGCGGGGTATACGGACAAGGCGGAGTATTTCGTGGACCGGCTTGCAAGAGGACTTGGCCGCATCGCCGCCGTGCAGTATCCGCGGCCCGCGATCATCCGCATGAGCGACTTCAAGACCAACGAATACGCGCATCTGATCGGCGGGCAGGCTTTCGAGCCGCACGAGGAAAATCCGATGCTGGGATTCCGCGGTGCTTCGCGATACTACTCGCCGCGCTATCGCGAAGGCTTCGCACTGGAGTGCAGGGCGATCCGGCGGCTGCGCGATGAAATGGGCCTGCGCAACGTCGTGGTGATGATTCCGTTTTGCCGCACGGTTTGCGAAGCCGATCAGGTGCTCGATGTGATGGCGCAAAACGGCCTGCGGCGCGGCGAGGCGGGACTGCAGGTGTACATGATGTGCGAAATACCGTCGAACGTGATTCTTGCGCGCGAATTCGCGCTGCGTTTCGACGGTTTTTCGATCGGCAGCAACGATCTCACGCAACTGACGCTCGGCGTCGATCGCGACTCGGCGGAGCTGGCGCAACTGTTCGACGAGCAGGACGAAGCCGTCAAATGGATGATCCGCCGCGTGATCAAGGACGCGCATGGGGCAGGCGCGAAGGTGGGCCTGTGCGGTCAGGCGCCGAGCGATCACCCGGAGTTCGCGGCGTTTCTCGTCGACTGCACGATCGATTCAATGTCGGTGGGTCCGGACAGTTTCATTGCCGTCAAGCGCGAGGTGGCGGCCGCGGAAGCGGGCCTCGCGTCGCGCGCGGCGAGCGTCTGAGCCGGTTGCCCGCAGCCGGTGCCGCCGGAGACGCCAATGGCCGAAACCCTGACCCTGACACTGAACCCCGCGGTCGATGTGGCGACCTCGGTTGACAGAATCGTCGACACGCGCAAGCTTCGCTGCAACGCGGCGCGGCGAGATCCCGGCGGCGGCGGTATCAACGTCGCGCGCGTGATGCACCGGCTCGGTGGCGACTGCGAGGCGCTGTATCTGGCGGGCGGCGTGCTCGGCAGGACGCTGAGCGCGATGATAGAAGCCGAGGGCGTGCCTGCCACCTGCATCGGCATCGCCGGCGAAACCCGGGAGAACTTCTCGGTTCGGGAGAGTTCGACCGGACGCGAGTACCGCTTCGTGTTGCCAGGTCCCGTGCTCGCCGAAGCGGAATGGCAGGCGTGCCTGCGCTACATCGATGAGCGCGCCGACCCGCCGGGCTACCTCGTGCTGAGCGGCAGCGTGCCGCCAGGCGTGCCCGACGACATCTACGCGCGCATCGCACGGATGGCCCACCAACATGGCAGCCGCGTGGTGCTCGACACCTCCGGTACGCCGCTTGGCGCAGCACTGGCGACCGGGGTCTTCATGGTGAAGCCGAGTCTCGCCGAGCTCTGTACGTTGGCGGGCCGTGCGCTCGAGGACGAGGCCCAGTGGCTCGACGCGGCGCGCCAGATCGTGCGCGATGGTGGCGCGACGATCGTCGCGCTCACGCTCGGCGAACAAGGGGCGCTCGTCGTAACCGCCGATCGCGCGCTGCGCGTGCCCGGATTCGCCGTACCGGTGTCGAGTGCGATCGGCGCGGGAGACAGCTTTCTCGCCGCCATGGTTTGGGCACTCAATCGCGACATGGCGTTCGACGAAACCCTGCGCTACGCGGTGGCGGCCGCTTCGGCGACGCTCCTCACGGAGGGCACCCGCCTGTGCGACCGGCAGCAGATAGAGCGGATTTACGGCGAGCTCGCGTGCGCCGAAATCGTTGCCGTGCCTTGAGGGCCGCGTGATGGGGCACGACGGCATGGCTGGTGGGGCAATGCATTTCGACGTTTCCGGGCAGTGCAGACCGCCCAGACGAGCAACGCGTCGCGCCGTGCGAATAAGCGCGACGGCGCACGAACCCGACGGACTTGAGCCCATGGCGACCGAACCTGATCCCGTGATCGAAACGCGCGCGCTTGTGCGCCGTTTCGGCACGCTGACTGCCGTCGATAGTGTCAACCTGTCGGTCGCGGCCGGCGAAATCGTCGGTCTGCTCGGGCGAAATGGCGCGGGCAAGTCGACCGTCGTCAAGATACTCACCACGTTGCTGCCACCCACCTCGGGTACTGCGAGCGTCGGCGGTTTCGATGTCGTACGCGAGGCGGCGTCGGTGCGGCGCATCATCGGCTATGTACCGCAGGCGCTATCGGCCGACGGCGATCTGACCGGCTACGAAAACCTGCTTGTATTCGCGAAGCTCTACGACATTCCACGTGCCGAACGGGCGCGGCGAATCGATGAATCGCTCGCGTTCATGGGCTTGAGCGAATTCAGCAGCAAGCTCGTCAAGACCTATTCGGGCGGCATGATACGCAGACTCGAGATCGCCCAGTCGACACTGCATCGGCCCCGCGTGCTGTTCCTCGACGAGCCGACCGTCGGTCTCGATCCGGTGGCCCGGCTGACCGTGTGGGAGCAGGTTCGTCAACTGCAAGGCCAGTTTCGCAGTGCGATCCTTCTGACGACTCATTACCTCGAAGAGGCAGAGGAGCTCTGCCATCGCGTCGCGATCATGAATCGCGGCCGCCTCGCGGTCGTGGGCACGCCGGTCGAACTGAAGGCGGCCGTCGGTCACGACGCGACATTCGAGGACGTATTCGAACATTTCACGAGCGCGGACTCGCCGCTGCACGGAGCCTACGATGAGACTTCCCGAACCCGCCAGGCGGCCGGGCGCCTTGGCTAAGCCGCATCGGATCGCGGCTGGCGTGGCGCGGCCCGGGTGGCTCGCCATGCTGGTCGACGTGCCGGTCAAGACGATGGCGATTGCCGATATGGAAGTGCGCAAGCTCTGGCACGATCCGACTGAACTCGCCACGCGCGCAATCCAGCCGGCGCTGTGGCTGCTGATCTTCGGGCAGGTGATGAGCCGCGCGCGCGTCATCGACACGGCGGGCCTGCCGTATCTTGACTTCCTGATGCCCGGCATTCTCGCGCAAAGCGTGCTTTTCATTGCGATCTTCAACGGCATTTCGATCATATGGGAGCGCGACCTCGGCATCGTCCACAAGTTTCTCGCGAGTCCCGCCCCGCGGGTGTCGCTCGTGCTCGGCAAGGCGCTCGGCGGCGGGGTGAGAGCATTGATCCAGGCGATCGTCGTGCTTGCCCTGTCGGCGGTGATCGGTGTGCACATGCGCACCGATTTCGCGGCGTTCGCTGGATTGGCGCTCTTCGTCGTGACCGGCGCGGCCGTGTTTTCGAGCTTCTCGTTGATCGTCGCGTGTCTCGTCAAGACGCGCGAGCGTTTCATGGGCGTCGGCCAATTGCTGACGATGCCGCTCTTTTTCGCGAGCAACGCGATATATCCGACCTCGATGATGCCGCGAGCGCTGCGGGTCATCTCGGCGCTCAATCCGTTGACTTACCAGGTCGACGCGCTGCGGATCCTGTTGTTGCCGGGTTTCAACGCGACGGCTCGCTTCGCGCTGGCAATCGACTTCGCCGTGCTTGTCGGCGTGCTTGCGCTGATGGCGGCGATCAGTGCGCGTCTTTACGCGCATATCGCTCAATGAAAGCGGCGGAGGAGTCGGCAAGATCCGTGAATCGATCACAACCGCAGGGCAGCCGACGATCGTCAACGAGATCTATTCGGTGCTGACATGGCTGGCGCATGCCGCCAGATAATTCGCGCGGGAACGCTGACTCGAAGCCGGTGAGACCGATCAGATCGATGGCCGACATCGCGCGCTCGCGAGCCGCGTCGGCGGGTACACGCAATGCAGTCACGACGGTCTATCGTCCGGGAAATCGCGCGGCGCCGGTTGATCCATATCAGTCGGAGGATATCGTCGTCGCGGGGCCGGCGGGGCCGGCGGGGCCGTGTCGCCGGTTTCTGGCTCGACTGCCGCCGTGGGCAGCCCACCGTGCAACTCGACACGAGCGAGCCAGAGGCCTGGCAGCATCGGCAGCCAGAAGGTGAAGCCGCGCAGCAGCAGGGTTGCGGCGAGCGCCGCTTCGATCGGGACGCCGAGCAGTTTCAACATGCCGACCGACGCCGCCTCGAAGGTGCCGAGCCCGACCGGAACGGGACCGATGGTCGCTACCATCGACGCCACGGCGAAGCTCGCGAGCGCGACCCATCCCTGCGTCGGCGCGCCGAGCGCGCGCAGCGTGACCCACAAGGTGCCGGCATCGAGCAGAAAGATCGCGAGCTGCAGCGTGACGGTGCTGGCGAGCAGGCGGTGGCTCAGCAACCGGTCGAGCGGGATGTCGTTGAACGACTCGATCAGGCGCGACAGATGTAGCCATCGGCCGAGGACGGCAACCCGCGGATCGCGATTCCACCGACGTAGCGCGAACAGCGACAGCGGCACGAGCAGCAGCACCAGCAGGAACACCGCGACCCCGAGCAGAAGTGGGCGGCCCGCGGCGTGATGCAGCCAAAGAAGCATCGCGCTCGTGAATACCACGATCAGAAAGGCGATGTCGCGCGATAGCAGGCTCGCCAGCAGGGCAGTCAGCGCAATCGGACGCGGTACGCCGCGACGCAGCAACCCGCGGATCGCCATCAGGCTGCCGCCGAGCCCGGCGCTCGGCAAAGCCTGATCAGTAAAGAGCTTGACGATGCCAAGCCGGACCAGCACGGGCATCGGCAGCACGTAGCCCGAATCCCGCAGCGTCTGGCGCCAGACCAGCGCGGCGCTCACGTAGGTCGCCGCCTGCGCGGCGAGGGCGATCAGCAACCAGCCGGGGCGCGCCGCGCGCGCAAGCGCGAGACTGCGTTCGAGCGAACTGGCGCGTATGACCACGAGCACCAGCACGAGCAGACAGAGAAGTCCTGCGATCCAGCCTGCCTGCGCACGCCTTGCAGGGTCCGATGCAAGCGCAGTTCGCAGAATACTCGCAGCACGTCGCGCCAAAGGCGCGGGGCGCGGCGGTATGCCCCGCTCGCTATCGGGAGGGGGACGAGAAGGCGGGCGGCCAGCATTCATCGAATCCCTGTCTGGTGGAGGACGGGGCGGCAGCACAATGCGGGTCGATTGCACCCCGGCAGATGAAATTTTCCGCACGGACCGACGTTTGGACTTGATGCACGTCAATTTCGTAGGTTCTTTGTGCTTCGGATGAGCGCGCACTTCGGGGCGCGGGAAACGCGCGCGTCGCTGGGTTGCCGCTTGCGCTTGCCGACCTGGCTGTTCAATGCGGGAAAGCGAAGGACGGGCGTCCTGACCAGGCCGGCATCCAGTCATGGGCGAGCTTGCAAGCCAGGAATGTGATCAGCACGCGCACGGCCCGGGCAGGATTGCGAATGCAGGCTTCGACCTGCGAGCTTCTTCCATGCCCGCATACACACCACTGGCACAAATGCTCGCAATTGTTGGTGAGCACCCTGTAGTTGCGCTCGCCGAGTCGTGATGCCGCGCGGCGCGCCACTTCACGGCCCGTGTATGGCGCGTCCGGGTGACGGACGATTTCGATCCTGAAGCCTGCCGAGAAGTGTTCGAGGGGAATCGCCTCGACCGGGCCACCGCAGAATCGGCCGGAAAGACCAGCGTAATGAATCACGCGACCGTCGCCGATGTAAATGCCGTGGTGCATATAACCGGGACGCCGCGAGGCGAGGTGGGCACCGACCGGCAAATCGCGCATGAACACGAGGTCCACGCTTTCTGCTTGATGTTGGCTCATGACTCGCTCCCAACGGTTGCTACGGCGCCGGGCTCCATCGGAATAGCGTTCTGAATGATGGCTTAGCCCGATATGCGCCCGAAGATGTGTGCTTCGGTCATGCCTTAAGAATGGGCGTTGGGCCGTTCGACAACAATCAGTCCTCGCTGGCATTCGCGTCCGATCTGCGGCCGTGGTTGTCGGAATTTTCTGAGCCGTGCAGGGTGAAATGCTGATATCGAAGCGGGATAACTCCGGCATTTCGAATGCGGCGGACAAGCCCGCATGCCCGAACGAGGGAATGGGTGCGCAGGGGAGCGTCAGGCGACCGGGTTATCGGCGACGGTCGCCCAGCAAGCGAAGTAGCATCAGGAAGATGTTGAGGAAGTCGAGATAGAGCGCGAGCGCGCCGACGATCGCCTTATTGCCGGCAATCACCTCATCCTCGCCCGCGATATAGTTCACGCCGATCACGGAAACGACAAATTGCAGCGCTGTCGCGTTTCTTCCGCTGGAATCGCGGGACCGGCTCAGCGCACCGGCGCACCGTCTCGCGTGACCTGAACCGCGGTCGCCTCGACGTAGTCGACTCGCACGCTGTCGCCTGCTTCGAGCCCGTCGAGCAGGCGCTCGGACGACGCCTGCAGCACCACCGTGCGGGTCGGGCCGCGCAACGTCAGCTGATGCTTGCCGCGATCGATCTGCACGACCGTGACCACCGCCTCGACGCGGTGCAAGACGAGGGACGCGTCGAGCGACGGACCGGTCGTGAATTCTTTGTCGACGCGCTCGCGTATCCCGCTCGAGTTCGATTTGTCGGCGCGCAGCAGCAGGGCGCGGTTGAACGTGACGGCAACGGCGTCGCCGAGCCGCAGTTTGCCGACGTCGCCAATACTCCGGTCGACCACCACGTCCACGGGCTCGCCATTGTCTTCCAGCAGCGTCATGCTGTTTCGTTCGCTATCGATCGCGAAGACGACCGCGTTCGCATGCGCGACGCTGGTGCCCGAGAATGGGGGGCCAGGGGGCGCCTGCGTCGTGGCTTCTTCGCCCATGGCCGCGAGCATCGCCGCCGCGCTGAATACGAGCGCCGCTATGGCAGCAGGTAATCCATATTGCCCTCTGAGTTTCGTCATGTCTCCTCCGCGCCATTTGACTCAAATGCGGTTGCGTATGCCTCCACGCCCGATATGTCTGAACGACGCATTGCGTCGGTTCACGCGCGCCAGCAGCTGTGGCGCGTACGTGAGTTCGGCCAATCTCGCGCGAATGCGAGGATGAACGCACGCGAGCGACACGACGACGAATGATCCAGGCAGTGCGAGAAATCCGATGAGCAAGATCCGTTTAAGCATGCTGAGCCTCGATTGCGCTTCACGTACGGTTTCAGCGTAAGGCCTCTCGCGCCGGCGCGTTTGATGCACGTCAACGGCGACACGCATCTTGCGCTCCGCGAGCGCATCGTGTTTTACATCTCGTCGGTGATCGCGGAGGCGGCCAGGCGCGATCTCACGGCTGAGGACAGGTGGCCAGCCGCATCGGGCTCGCCGCAGCGCGCGAGGATGGAGGCGCGTACCCGCTCGCGCAATCGCGCGGTCGCGGCAAAGTCAGTGCCGTCGGGAGCAACAGCCGGCAAAACGTTGATCGTGATGGAGCCGTGCCGCGGGACCCATTCGCCGTCGCGCAATGCGGCGCGCACGCCGCGTAACGCAACGGGAACGACACGTTGTCCTGTCGTGCAGGCGCACCGGAAAGCGCCCAGATGAAATTCGCGCAAGCCCGCTTCGCGCACGAAGGTCCCTTCGGGGAAAAACAGCAGACGCTCTCCCGCCTTCGCGAATTCAATCAACTGTGCTTCGTCGGCGAGGCTGCCCGCGTAGACCCCGCGCTCGACGAAACGCGCGCCGATTGCCCGCAGCAACGGACCGGTGAACGGCTGGCGCGCCAGCTCCCGCTTCGATACGAAGGCAACCGGCGCGGGCAGGAACGCGGTGAGCACCACTACGTCGAGATAGCTGGTGTGATTCGATACGATCACGGTATGCGGCTCGCGCAGTGCGTCGGGGTCACCTTCGACCTCCACGTGCAGTCCCGCCGCGCGCAGGAACAGGCGGCAGGCCCGCGCGAGGATGCTCCAGTTACGCGCCTGATCGTGTCGAAATGCGATACGGACGAAGACACCGACACCAAGCGCAGCGAACACACTCCAGCACGCAACGCCACGCACGGCGCCGCGTGTGCGTTCCCACGCGCGGCGCCCCAGTGCGAACAAACTGCGTTGCAGCGTGTCGCCGAGCTGGCGCCAGAACGGGCGCGGCGCCATCGTCTCGCCGCCACGTTCGAATTGCTCGAGCGTTGCCGCATGCCGGATCTTGCCGCCTGGCGTCCTGACGATGCTATGCGGCGGCACCAGCGCGATCTGCTCGGCCGGGGCGCCGTACCGCATCATCGTGGCGGCATTGATGCGCATCCTCAACTGCTCGCGGGCGTCTTGCCGCGCACTCGCAAGCGTTGTTTCGGCAATGATGATGACGCGCTCGGTCGCACTGCGCGGATCGATCGCCCCGCAGACGGCGACGCCGCCGTGCACCACGTCTGGCATGCGGCCGATCGTGTCCTCCAGTTCATACGGAAAATAGTGGCGCCCGCCGCGGATGATCATGTCCTTCAAGCGTCCCGTCACGAATAGCTCGCCGTCCGCGACGTAGCCGAGATCGCCGGTGTCGAGCCAGCCGTCGTCGAACATGGTTCTGGTCTGCGTTGGGTTGCGCCAGTAACCGCGCGTGGCGGACGTGCCGCGTAGCTCGATCCGGCCGATATGCCGAGGAGCCGCCTCGCGTCCATCCTCGGCGATGATGCGCAACTCGGTCCCGGCGAGCGGGAAACCGCAGCCGACGACCTCGGCCGCGTCGTTGTCGACAACGGGAATTGCCTCGCCGGTCCTGTCGAGCGCCGGGCGCTCGATGCGATCGACGTAAAGACCGCGCGAAGGCGGCGGAAATGTCACGCCGAGCACGTTTTCAGCGAGCCCGTAGACCGGCGTGATCGCGTGGGGAGTGAGCCCGCGAGACTCGAAGCGCGCGGCGAACGAGCGCATCGTCCGCGGGCTGACCGGCTCGGCCCCGCAAAATGCAAAACGCAGCGACGACAGGTCCACGCCGGCCAGGTCCTCGTCGGCGAGCTGCTGTGCGCAGCGTTCATACGCGAAGTTGGGCGCCGCGGTAATCGTGCCGCGATACTGGCCGATCGCCCGCAGCCAGCTTGCTGGTCGCGCGAGGAACGTGAGCGGCGACATCACCACGAGCGGCACCCCGAAGTAGAGCGGGGCGAGCCACGCGCCGATCAATCCCATGTCGTGATAAAGCGGCAGCCAGCTGACGAGGACGTCGCGCGCATTCACGCGCATGCGCTCGCCCATCGCGCGAACGTTCGCGAGCAGATTCGCGTGGCTGAGCACGACGCCTTTGGGCACGCCGGTGCTCCCCGACGTGTACTGCAGCAGTGCGATGTCGTCGGCACCTGCTGCAGGCGGCGTAGATATGGGCAGAGGTTCGATCTGCTGCGGCGAGAGCACGTGTCGCAACGTCGGCACCTGGATCGCAAGCAGTCGCGCTATCACGCCTACCTCGTGGGCGGCGAGGAGAACTTTGACACCGGCGTTGGCGAGAATGGCAGCGTTGCGGTGCATGTGATCTTCAATTTCGAGCCGATGCGCCGGCGGATAGACCGGCACGGCGATCGCATCGCACAGCAGGATCGCGGTAAAACAGACGAAGTAGTCGAGGCCAGTCGGCAGCATCAGCGCGACGGTGTCGCCTGGATCGACACCGAGTGTGCGCAGGCCACCCGCGGCAAGCAACGCTTGCCGATAGAGCTGGCCAATGCTTACCTGCGTTTCGCCGCCGTTTTCATCCAGAATGACCAGGTGCAGACGCCCGGGATGACGCGTCGCATGCCAACGGACGACTTCGGCCCACGTTTTTGCTGTGCTGGGTGCGTCGAGGTCCTGCGGCGCACCGCTCGCGCCGGAGGGGGCTGGGGTTGCTGTCGGCTCCGCGCCGGAAAGCCGCGTGCTCACGCCGCTCGCGGCTCGCGCGGGCGCGATGGCCAGCGCGTCAAGGATGTCGGCCGGTGTTCTCGCCGAGGCGAACGCGTCGACCGGCAACTGAACGCCGAATGCCTGCTCGATGCGCGCCAGCAGTTCCGCACGCGCAAGGCTGTCGAAGCCGAGATCCCGTTCGAGCTGGGTCTCCAGTGTGATGGGCACGAAAACAGGGGTGCCTGATGCGGCGGGTGCGAACGGTTCCTGAGCTTGCGGCGCGCCCTGAAGTTCAAGACTGAGCGCGCGAATCAGGTCCAGCAGCCGGTTCGGCTCGACCGTGACGTGAGTCTTTCGCTGATCAGACTGCAATTGCGTCATGAGCGTCTCCTCATGAATTCGCCGAATCGATTCACGGGGGCAAAACCGCGCGGATTCAGTTCGACATCAGGACCGGCAGCGCCATCGTTCGCAGGAGCGTGCGCGTAACACCTCCCCACACGGCCTCATGCCAGCGCGTGTGCCCGTATCCACCGACGACGATGAGGTCGCAGCCGCGAGCCTGGGCGCACGACTGCAAGACGCTTCCTACGTGCTCCCCGGTGGCGCCCTCGAGTTCGAGTACTTCGATGACCGCGTCGTGACGGGCGAGCGTCAGTGCAATGTCGGCACCGGGGATGCGCGAGCCAAGCGGCGCGTCCGCCGCACCATGCACCGTCACGACGATGTTCTGTTGCGCGTGGGAAATGAACGGCAGGGCGTCGAACACGGCGCGCGTCGCCTCGCGGCCTCCATCCCACGCGATCAGGATCCGGCTACCGACGCTCGGGAAAACGCCGGTGTAGGGCACGAAGAGCACTGGGCGTCCCGCTGCCAGCATCAGCAGTTCGCCAACGTGATCGTGAATGTATGTCTCGGGGGCGTTCGGGTTTGCCTGGCCGGCGATGACAAGGTCAGCCAGACGCGCGTGCCGCACGATGCTTTGCCTGTCGCTCGCGTCGAGGCACAGAAATCGACCGGAGATTTCCGCATGCCGGCACCTTGTATCGAACAACTCCCTAAGCGTGCCACGCCGCTGCTCTCTCTGTCGGATCACTTCCGCGTACAAACCGGCCGCGCCTGGTATTGCGGAGAAAATGTGAGCGTCCGGAGTGGGCGCGATGTCAAGCCCCACCACATGTGCGCCAAACTGCCGGGCGATCCGCAACGCGATTTCGAGCCGCTGCAGCGCTGCTTCACTGTCGTCGAGGTGCACCAATAGGGCGCGGTAAGTCATTGCATTGGCTCCATCGGCACGCAAAAGATGTGTGCGCGCGTGACTGAATTCAGTCTAGGGAGCCGAGGCGCCATAGCGTTGACATACGTCAATGGGATTCAGGGCTTGGCGCGTTTTCCGACACGTATTGAGAGCGATTCGCCGGCCGCAGCGGCACCGCTTTCGTGACCTGTCACAGCCGCTCTATCCAATCGTTGCCGTCTTTCATGTAACACCGCTTGACCGCCGCCCATGCCACACGGTGTGCGATTGCTTCGTGATCCGGATCGGTCGCGTACTCCTCGTATGCGGCGTTGAATGCAGCCCGATAAATGTCCTGCGCGTGCCGTGGCAGATTATCCCGAACCGATGCTGGCAAATCGGCATTACTGGAATAGGGCACCTCGTCCTCCGGCTGAAGAATTGGCGTATGCGTCGCGTGCACGGCACCCAACGGTATCGGTATGCACTGCAAGGGCGGCAGTTTCGCCGCGTCGTTTATTCCCCGCCGTTCATCCTGACAGCCGGCGAAGCGGATGTTTCCGTTCTGCCGATCGGCGCATCCGACGGCGCCGGTGGCGTTTGTGAGCGTGCTGGATGATGCGCCGCCACTTGTGCAACGCCGACCGGACCAATCGGGCTGGCGGACTCGGAGATCGGCAGCGCTGTTGCCTGGCTTACGCCGGCCCCGCTCGCGAGATGCCGATACGCCTCGACGAGATCCGCGACGCTTTTACCGTATCGCATCGCGCTGGACACGCACTCGGGAAGCATCAGGCTGGCAGTCGACATGAATTCGAGCGGATTCCGTGCGAGCGCGCAACGCGCCCCCGTTTCCTGTGTTAGCGCCAGCCAATCGACGCAGGCTTGAACCTGCGCATTGGTGAAGGCTGTCCAGATCTTCGGCAAATCGGAAGCAGTGGATTGAGTCAACATGAATACCTCCCTTGGGTCTTGGTCGCGAGACCGCAGTCAAGTTGCCGCGATGCGGCTATGCCGCAAAATCCGCGACTGTGTCGCGCGATCCGCGTGTGAAATCGAGGCTCACGCCTTAGAGATCGACGCCGGACGAATCCTGCGTAACGGTCATGCTGGACCGGTCTGTGCGTGCGATACCCGGCGCGTGACGCTCAAGCAAAAGGATGAACGGACGCGGGGTGCACGTGTTGACGTGTGTCAATGATGGAGCACGAGTCCGTCTTGCCGAAACATGTGGTCGGTTGGAACGACGCCGATTCCAACGCTCTAAAGGACGACGGAACTCGACATAGCGATGCCTATTCAGATCGTGGTGGGGCGATTCGGCCGGCACTTTGTGGAACCTGACGTATTCGCTCGACGTTGAAACCCATACCGGCTAGCCGCGCGATCAGATCCAGATAGGTCGCTTCGTCCATCGTGGGACTGCGCGAAAGCACCCACACCATGTTGCTGTCGACCATGCATCGAACCGTGTAGCGATATTCAGGATCCACGTACGCAGTGATAACCCGTACTTCGAACGGCCAAATGAGTCCGACTCGCCAGGTGGTATTTCCCGTACCGCTCACAATTTTCGCCACAAAGTGGCTTCCCGTGACTGGCTGATCAAAGGTCTGACGCTGGCCAAGATAGTCGTCGGTAATTTTTCCATCGGCACGCAATGTCCACTCGTCGTAACTGCCCACGTAATCGCTGTCGCTGAGATATGGGGTTTCCGCGATCACAAACCACTTTCCCATGTAGCGTTGCAGATCGATTGGCGGACCCGCGACGCAGGCCGTGGGGGGCGCGACCGCTTCCGGTGAAACTGCTGGGACATGGACGCAGCCGGTCAAGCAAGTGACCATGACCGTGAGGCACGCTGTTGACTTTCGCATTGAGACAATCTCTGTTGATTCGTAGTCGTTGTTCGCGTGCGAACTGCATTCGCGGATCAGAACGGGCAACAAGCATCACGAGGCGCGCGGGTAAGCGTCTCGCGGTTGAGCGGCGTAAGTTAGGGCGCGCGCGGTTAGAACAGTATTCCGAATAGTTTTTTCAGTAAATCCTCGAGAGACATCATGGTGAGCGCCAGCGGCACAATTGGCACGAGTACAGCTGCCGCCAGCCGTAGCACGGCGTCTCTCGTGATCGGCACAAGCCGCATTGTTCTGACCACATCGAAGCTGTTCGCGAGGTCAGCCAGCGACTGAATATCGCCGCTACCTACCAGCGCTTCGTCCGTTGGTGCTCCGTTTCGGAGCCACTTGGCATCGAACTCGCGTACATAGCGCTCCGCCAGGGCACCGTATTCGCCAAGTCCTTTGCGCTTGGCGCTCGCAAGTTGTGGGGCGAAGACGAGAAGCGGACCGAACACCAGACATAGAAGAAACAGCACCATGGCGCCCGTTTCGAACTTGAAGTCTGTAAGAGCTGCACCTGTATACAGGATTCGATTCGCGAATTGCGCGGCCAGCATTGCGCCGTGCGCGACGAGGAGAACGGTAAACGCATAGACGGTATTGGCCAGGAAGCCGAGCCCACCAACGCGGTCGGGGTGACTGGGTGCGAGACTGAGTTCGATACGCGAGACCTGCCAAAGGAACCGTGTCCAGATGAACAACCGGAAATACCAGCGAACCAGCAGAAATTGAAAGATCGGTAGGCTGACATATCCGTACCACGTTCCTGCAAGGGAAAGCTTCAGGCCATCCGGCGTAGTAGTTGCGTACCAGGTGCTCGCCTGAAGCGCCGTGTAGTGGCGCCAGATAACAAGAACGCCGACGCCATACACGAACGCAAGCAGCAGGACCTCGGTGAGTACGGAGTTGCGCAAGCGGAATGCCGACCTGATCGCCTTATCGAACTGTTCTTTCGATTTTTCAGGGACGATCTGGCGATCGATGAACGCCCGGGCGATAGGACGAAGCCTCCGATGGACGACGATTTCTGCGATGACCAGCAATGGTACGGCGACGAGGAGCCTGATATGCGCTTCGAAGTCGTACAGGAAGGGCACCGCGATCGTGTGGTCCAACAGGTGTCCTTCCAGGGCAGCGAGAACAACGAGCGGGACCCAGGCCAGAAGCACGAGCGCAACGATACGCTGGCGCACCAGCGCCAGCGTATCGTTCGCCATGTGCGCGCGGCACATGAGCTGGAAGAGTGGACCGCCAAGTACAAGAGAAAAGTTATCGCTGTCCCGGAGGATTTCTTCAGCGGACGGTGCAGCAGGAGACGCGCTACCGGCTTGGATGCCCAATTGACGAGACATTTTTCAATCTCCTCTCCCGTCGGACAGGCGACGGTAACGAATGGTCCCAGCAAGGGCCGCGCGTAACGGGCTGCTAACCGGACATGACATGCCTATGAGAGAAGAACGTGTTCCACACAAGCCTTGACTGGTTATTCAAGACTAAAATCATTCCCGGTGTGGACATTGATCCAGATCATGTCATCAGGGCGGGGACAGGGAAGACTTGACGACATTGCGGTGCTCAATCGCGGCGCCTTATGCTTTCGCTAAAGAACATGGGTAGTTCCAGTGGCGCGAATACGGCGTCGCCAGGGCGCCAAACCAGGTCTGTTTTGCTCAGGGTACCCGGGAAGCAAGGCGAACTGGAATTGGACGGTGTATGCGATGTGCTCTCGAAACCGTCTGATGAACAACATGATGTGGCAACAGCAGTACTGGACGGCTCATCCAACCTCGCCCAAATAGTTTGCGCTTGATCGGAATGTCTGAAATCGCCCTCCTGGACTAGCCAGTGCCGTCACGAAACGCTGAAGGATGGTTTCGGGTGTGCGCCGTGAAAAGGTTCGAGCAGAAGATCCGCCACCGAATGGCGGCGCGGCGGGAGACAGAGTGGCTGGTATGGCGCCGGCGAATTCCAGCGCTATACGTCGTGGTGGATCCGCCCGCGCGAGCTCTCGTCCGTCGTAGGGACAACGGACGGTTCACCTCGATATACGCTATTCCATCGTCAGCACGATGCGCCCGTCAACCTTGCCTTCCCGCAGCGCGCCCAACACCGTATTGATGTTCTCCAGCCGATCACGGTGGATATGCGCGCGCACGCTGCCTTCTGCCGCGAAGTCGAGCGATTCCTGCAGATCGCGCCGTGTCCCGACGATCGAGCCGCGCACAGTGATGCCGTTGAGCACGGTCGAAAATATCGGCAACGGGAAATCGCCGGGTGGTAGCCCGTTCAACGACACCGTGCCGCCGCGGCGGAGCATGCCGAGCGCCTGTGCGAACGCGCTGCGCGAGACCGCCGTGACGAGCACGCCATGCGCGCCGCCGATTTCCTTCTGGATCAGCGCTGCCGGGTCTTCGGTTTTCGCATTGATCGCGAGTTTCGCGCCGAGCTTGCGCGCGAGTTCGAGTTTGTCGTCGGCGACATCAACGGCGACGACGTGCAGGCCCATCGCAATCGCGTATTGCACCGCGACGTGACCAAGCCCGCCGATACCGGAGATCGCGAGCCACTGACCGGGACGCGTGTCGGTCATACGGATGCCTTTGTAGACCGTCACGCCGGCGCAAAGGATCGGCGCGATTTCATCGAACGCTACGTTGTCGGGTAGGTGGCCGACATAGTTCGGATCGGCCAGCACGTACTCCGCGTATCCGCCGTTGACCGAGTAGCCGGTATTCCGTTGTTCGTGACACAGCGTTTCCCAGCCGCTCAGGCAGTGCTCGCAGTGGCCGCAAGCGGTGTACAGCCACGGCACGCCGACGCGGTCGCCTTCCTTGACCGCAGTCACGCCGCTGCCGACCGCGGCGACATAGCCGACGCCCTCGTGCCCGGGGATGAACGGCAGGCTCGGCTTGACCGGCCAGTCGCCGTCGGCTGCGTGCAGGTCGGTGTGGCAAACGCCCGAGGCCTTGATGTTGACGAGAATCTGTCCCGGTCCCACCTGCGGGACAGGCACTTCTTCGATGCGCAGCGGCGCGCCGAACTGGTGGACGACGGCGGCTTTCATGAGACGGGTCATATGACGCTCCTCGAAATGGCCTGTCCAGTATTCGTTCGACGGGAGACCTCGATATTGACGAAGATCAAGCGAGGCGAACGATGGCAGTCGTGCGCATGGGCGGTTCGAACCAACGTTCACCTGCGCGAGCACCGGCGCATCGGGCGCCAATGGCACAAGCTTTGATCAGGATCAGTTTTGATGCGGGGCACACCGCTATCGTGAGTGCATTGCTGAGCTGATCGTGGAGAGCGCGACGTGCCGATAGCCGCGAGCACAGTTTGTCAGGACATGGCGATGCCGGTAGCCGCCGCCACGAGCGGGCGCGTGAGCGCCGTCCGCGGCGCAGTCGTGGATGTCGAGTTCGACACGCACGTGTTGCCGCCCGTCGATACCGCGCTGTGGATCGCGCTGCCGGACGGGACGTCGATCCTCGCCGAAGTGCAGGCGCACAGCGGCGAGCGCACGGTGCGCACGCTGGCGCTGCAAGCGACCGCGGGCCTCGCGCGCGGCGCCGCCGTGCGGGTTGGCGCGGGACCGATCGAGGTGCCGGTCGGCGACGCTGTGCTCGGCAGGCTGCTGGACGTAGCGGGTGTCATGCGCGACGGCGGCGCACCCGTGCCCGACACCGTCGAGCGCCGGCCGATCCATCGTGCTGCGCCGCCGTTGTCGGCGCAGCGAGGTGCCACGCGTCTGTTCGAGACCGGCATCAAGATCGTCGACCTGCTGACGCCGCTTGCGCATGGCGGCAAGGCGGCGATGTTCGGCGGCGCGGGCGTCGGCAAGACGGTGCTCGTGATGGAGCTGATTCACGCGATGGCCGCGCGCTACGGCGGCATGTCGGTGTTTGCCGGCGTCGGCGAGCGTTCCCGCGAGGGGCACGAAATGCTTGCGGACATGCGCAGCTCGGGCGTGCTGCCGCGCGCCGTGCTCGTTTACGGACAGATGAACGAGCCGCCTGGCGCGCGCTGGCGCGTGCCGCTTACCGCGCTGACGATCGCCGAGTACTTCCGCGACGAGCTCGGCCAGAACGTACTGCTGCTGATGGACAACGTGTTTCGCTTCGTGCAGGCGGGGGCGGAAGTGTCGGGGCTGCTCGGGCGCATGCCATCGCGGGTCGGCTATCAGCCGACGCTCGCGAGCGAGGTGGCGGCGTTGCAGGAGCGAATCGTGTCGGTGGGCAACGCGGCTGTCACCGCGATCGAGGCCGTCTACGTCCCCGCCGATGACTTCACCGACCCCGCCGTCACGACGATTGCCTCGCACGTCGACAGCATGATCGTGCTGTCGCGCGCGCTTGCCGCCGAGGGCATGTATCCGGCGATCGATCCGCTCGCGTCGTCGTCGATCCTGCTCGATCCGCTCGTCGTCGGCGAGGAGCACACGACGGTTGCCAACGAGGTGCGGCGCGTGCTCGAACATCAGCGCGAGCTGCAAGACGTGATCGCGTTGCTCGGTATCGAGGAACTCGGCGTCGACGATCGGCGCGCCGTGCAGCGTGCGCGTCGTCTGCAGCGCTTTCTGACGCAGCCATTCGCGGTCACCGAGGCGTTCTCCGGACAACCCGGCAGGACGGTCGGGCTTGCCGAGACGATCGCCGGCTGCCGGGCGATTCTCGCCGGCGAGTGCGATGACTGGCAGGAGCGCTCGCTGTACATGGTCGGCGCGCTGGACGAGGCGCGCGACAAGGAAGCCCGCGCCAGGTCGGCGGACGTGAGCGCCGTCGTGGCGTGAGAAGGAGGGTGAGATGCCGCAACATGGCCTGGCTCTGACGATCGCTACGCCGGCGCACGTCATCGTCGAAGGCTTGCCGGTCGTGTCGTTACGTGCCGAGGACGAGAGCGGCGCTTTTGGCGTCCGGCCGGGGCACGCGGACATGGTCACGCTGCTGAGCGCATCGGTCGTGCGCTGGCGCACGCCGGACGGCGTCGAGCATTACTGCGCGGTCGATGGCGGCGTGCTGATCGTCTCGGGCGGCGAGACTGTCGCGCTCGCGTGCCGCGAAGCGCTGCCGGGCGACTCGCTCGAAGCGCTCGAAGCGGACGTGCGCCGCGCGCGTGCCGCGCAGATCGACGCGATGCGGCGCGCGCGCGTGGAGCAGACGCGCCTGCACGCGCAGGCCGTGCGTCAGATGCTGCTCTATCTGCGCCCGCGAGCCACGCGTGGAGAACCGGGATGATGACGCGGCCGCCTGGCGGCGAAATGGACGGCAAAGCGAACGGCAAGGCGGACGGCAAGGCGGACGGCAAAGCGGAGGGCAAACCCGGCGACCGCGTCGCGCAGGCCGCGCAGCGCGCGGCGAGCCGCGCGCGGACCGGGCGGGAGAACCCGGAGCCATCGCTGGGTGCGCGGCTTGGCCAGATCGGCATTCTCGGCTGGACGATCGTTTTGCCGATCTTGCTGTGCCTCGCGCTCGGGCGCTGGCTCGACCGTCTCGCGGGTACACGGGTGTTTTTTGCGGCGCCGCTTCTGATGATCGGCGCGGCCATCGGCCTATGGTCCGCATGGCGCTGGATGCATCGACAGCAAAGGAGAGATCGTGATTGACGCCACCTCGTTTCATTTCACTGACTCGCTCGCGCTTGCCGCCACGGGAATGGCGGTCGGCTTGCTGAGCGGTGCGCTTCACTTCGCGACGCTGCGCTGGAACGTCGCGCTTTTCGCGCGAGGACGCGTGATGCGCGCCTTCGCGCTGCAACTGGTGCGGCTCGCGCTGACGGCCGCTTTGTTCGTCCCGCTGGCGAAAGCAGGTGCATTTGCGTTGCTCGGCGGCATCGGGGGCTTCCTGTGGGCGCGCGGCGTGGCGCTCGGCATGCGGCGGGCGGCGCCGTGATCCATTCGCCGCTCGTTACTGAGCCGCTCGCGCGAGCCGGTCCGCTCGTCATCACCACGCCCGTCGTCGTCACGTGGGCGATCATGGCGCTCATGACGGTCGTCTCGCTGTGGCTCACGCGCAGGCTGTCGATCATGCCGTCGCGTACCCAGACCGCGCTCGAACTGCTGGTCGGCACGCTCGATGCGCAGATCCGCGACACCATGCAAACCGAGCCCGCGCCGTATCGCGCGCTGATCGGCACGTTGTTCCTGTTCGTGCTGATCGCGAACTGGTCGTCGCTGATTCCGGGTATCGAGCCGCCCACCGCGCACCTCGAAACCGATGCCGCGCTCGCGCTCGTCGTGCTCGCCGCGACGTTCGTGTACGGCGTGCGCTCGCGCGGCTGGCGCGGCTACCTCGCGACGTTCGCCGAACCGGCATGGGTGATGATCCCGTTGAACGTCGTCGAGCAGATCACCCGCACGTTTTCGCTGGTGGTGCGGCTATTCGGCAACGTGATGAGCGGCGTCTTCGTGGTCGGTATCGTGCTGTCGCTCGCCGGGCTGCTCGTGCCGATTCCGTTGATGGCGCTCGATCTGCTGACCGGCGCGGTACAGGCCTACATTTTCGCGGTGCTCGCGATGGTCTTCATCGGCGCCGCCGCCGGCGAGTCGCGCGCCGCCGTTCACGACAACCAGAAAGGACAGGCATGAGTCTCATCGAAATCGTCAGCATCGCGGCCGCCGCGCTCGCGGTGTCGTTCGGCGCGATCGGGCCGGCGCTGGCCGAGGGCCGCGCGGTCGCCGCCGCGATGGACGCGATCGCGCGCCAGCCCGATGCGGCGGGCACGCTCTCACGCACGCTGTTCGTCGGGCTCGCGATGATCGAGACGATGGCGATCTATTGCCTCGTCGTCGCGCTGCTGTTGCTGTTCGCCAATCCATTCGTCAGGTAGGGCGCGCCATGAAAATCGACTGGTCGACGCTGGCGCTGCAGACGTTCAACGCGCTGATCCTGGTCTGGCTGCTCGCGCGCTTCCTGTTCCGTCCGGTCGCGAACATCATCGCGCAGAGACAGGCGAGCGCGAATGCGCTGATCGATGACGCAAACGCGTCGAAGCACGCGGCGCAGGCCGAACGCGAGGCGCTGCAGACCGAACGCGAGCAGCTCGCCGCGCAGCGAGCGCAGGCGTTCGCAACCGTCGAGGCCGACGCGCGCACGCAACACGCTGCACTGCTCGACGCCGCGCGCGACGAAGCCGAGCGGCTACTCGCCCAGGCGGCGGCGGACCGGCAGCGCGAGCGCGCGGCGCAAGCCGAAGCGGCGTCGGCGGCCGCCGCGCGGCTCGCCGTCGATATCGCGGGCAAGCTGCTCGACCGCTTGCTCGAGCGGTCGCCAGAGGACATGCGCGTCGCCGGGTTCATCGACGGGCTCGCGGACGGCGTGCGCCGCTTGTCGCCGGGCGCGCGCGCCGCGATGGCCGGGGATGTGCCGCTGCGCCTTAGCGCGCCGCGCGAGCTGACGCACGAGGAGCGCGCCGCCTGCGAAGCGGCGCTCGCGGCAGCCTTCGCACAGCCGCTCCAGCTCGATACCGCGATCGACCGGACGTTGCTCGCGGGGCTCGAACTGTCGGGCGCGCACGCGGTCGTGTGCAATAGTTGGCGTGACCAGCTCGAACAGATTCACGGTGGACTGCTGCGTGACGATGGCCACGAGCGCTGACCGCGACAACGCGCCGTTAGCCGACGCGTGGCTCGCCCGCAAACGCAACGCGCTCGCGCGCGTGGTGCTCGAACCGCGCGCGGCGAGCATGGGCCGTGTCGAACAGATCGCAGACGGCATCGCTTTCGTGTCGGGGCTGCCCGACGCCGCGCTCGACGAGGTCGTCGAACTCGAATGCGGCGTGCGTGGCTTCATTCATTCGCTCGACGCTGAGAGCGCGAGCGTCGTGCTACTCGACAGCGGCGAGGCGGTGCGGGCTGGCATGCGCGTCGCGGGGACCGGCAGCGTGCTCGACGTGCCGGTCGGCGACGCGCTGCTCGGCCGCGTCGTCGATCCGCTCGGTCGGCCGCTCGATGGCGGCGAGGCGTTCGGGGCCACCGCGCGTTTGCCTGTGGAGCGCTCGGCGCCCGCGATCATCGAACGGGACTTCGTGAGCGAGCCGTTGCAGACGGGCGTGCTCGTCGTCGATGCGCTGTTCGCGATCGGTCGAGGGCAGCGCGAGCTGATCATCGGCGATCGCGCGACAGGCAAGACCTCGCTCGCCGTCGAGGCGATCGTCAATCAGAAGCGCAGCGACGTGATCTGCGTATATGTCGCCGTCGGCCAGCGCGCGACGGCGGTGCAGCGCGTGATCGATGCCGTGCGCGAGCAGGGGGCGTTCGAGCGCTGCATCTTCGTCGTCGCTTCGGCGGCCGCGCCGCCCGGCCTGCAGTGGATCGCGCCGTTCGCGGGGTGTTCGATCGCAGAGTTCTTTCGCGATCGCGGCCAGCACGCGTTGATTGTGATCGACGATCTGACGAAGCACGCGGCGACGCATCGCGAGCTCGCGCTACTCACGCGCGAGCCGCCCGGACGCGAGGCATATCCCGGCGACATTTTCTATCTGCACGCGCGACTGCTGGAACGCGCGGCGAAACTGTCGCCCGCGTTGGGCGGCGGGTCGCTGACCGCATTGCCGATCGCCGAGACGGACGCCGGCAATCTGTCGGCCTACATTCCGACCAACCTGATCTCGATCACGGACGGGCAGATCGTGCTCGACGCCGCGCTGTTCGCCGCGAACCAGCGGCCCGCCGTGGACGTCGGCCTGAGTGTGAGCCGCGTCGGCGGCAAGGCGCAGCACGCCGCGCTGCGCGATGTCGCGGGTCGCTTGCGGCTCGACTATGCGCAGTTTCTCGAGCTCGAAATGTTCAGCCGCTTCGGCGGTCTCGCCGATGCACGCGTCAACGCGCAGATCGCGCGGGGCAAACGGATTCGTGCGCTGCTGACGCAGCCGCGTTTCAACGCGTTGCGCGTCGCCGATCAGGTCGCATTGCTCACGGCGCTCGCCGCCGGCGTGTTCGACGGCGTCGCGCCGGAGGTGACGACGTGGGTACGCGACAAACTCAACGCGGCGGATGACGTGCATAGCGACGCTAGAGCGGCGGCGTGGCTGTGCAAGCCGCTCGACGACACGCTTCGCGACAGTCTGAGCGGGCGCATTCGCGCGCTCGTCGAACGTGCGATGCACGAGCGTCCGGACTCGGCGCAACAACCGGCAGGGAGTCCTGCCGAGCAGCCGGTTCAGTGAGATCGAAGGCCGTCGCAGGCACTCGATACGGGCGTGAACAATGACACACAAAGAAACCGGCCCGCATGGGAGCGGGCCGATTCGATTCTTTGAGGCGCAAGGAAAATCAATTTCGATTCGCGCGGCGAGATGACGAAGCCCGCCCCGTACAAATCCCTAAGAGTCGCCGAATCACTACGCCCAATCAGTCTGCAAACCGCGTCACCACCGCGGCACTAACCGACTCCATCTCGACGAGCGCGGGCCTCGCGCCGACCGGCAGCACGCTGCGGCCCAGCGATTCGTTGATGATTTCCGCCGCGGACAGATAGAACGCGAGCAGCGCGGTCAGCAGCCCGCCATATCCTCCCGCGTGCCGCAGCGGTGCCGAGCCGAGCCATTCGCTGGCCGCGAGCAGAAAGAACGTCGCCCACAGCGCGAGGAACACGCACTGCAACGCGCGCGATGCGCGGAACGTCGCGATCCACATGTAGAACGTGAAGACGCCCCACAGCAGCAAATACCAGCCGACGAACGCGGCCGGCACCTGCTCGTGCAAAAACAGCGCGAACAGTGCGAACGACCACCAGAACGCGCCATAACTGAGAAACGCGGTGGCGCCGAACGTGTTGCCGCGCGGAATCTCCATGAGTCCGGCGACGATCTGCATGCTACCGCCGAACGCGAATGCGACGGCGAGCACGAGACCGAGCGAGCCGCTGCTAAACCAGCCCGCGTTGATCATGCTGAGCAGCCAGGTGGTCAGCGCGAAGGCGGCTAGGCCCAGCGATGCGGGGTTGGGTGCGGTGGGTTTCATGGTGGCGTCTCCTGAATCGATCCTGGGTTGCTTACGTGTGGTCGCCGAACTGCCGCAGCACGGCGGGGTTTTCGACGGTCGACATGTCCTGGGCGAGCGTTTCGCCCTTCGCCACCGAGCGCAACAGACGCCGCACGACCTTGCCGGAGCGCGTTTTCGGCATGCTGTCGCCGAAGCGGATTTCCTTCGGCTTGGCGATCGGCCCGATTTCCTTGCCGATCCATGCGCGCAGTTGATCAGCGATCTTCTTCGCCTCGGCGTGTTCGGGGCGCGGACCCTTGAGCACGACGAACGCCACGATCGCTTCGCCGATCGTCTCGTCGGGCCGGCCGACGACCGCGGCTTCCGCGACCAGCGGATGAGCGGCTAGCGCCGATTCGATTTCCATCGTGCCCATACGGTGGCCGGACACGTTCAGCACATCGTCGATGCGGCCGGTGATCGTGAAGTAGCCAGTCTGCGGATCGCGGATCGCGCCATCGCCCGCCAGATACAGTTGGCCGCCCAATTCCGGCGGGTAGTAGCCATTTCGGAACCGCTCCGGATTGCCCCAGATGGTCCGTAGCATCGACGGCCACGGCGCCTTGACGACGAGCAACCCGCCCTGGCCGTTCGGCAGCTCGCAGCCGGTCTCGTCGACGATCGCGGCCTCGATGCCGGGTAATGGCAACGTGCACGATCCGGCGACGAGCGGTGTCGCGCCCGGCAGCGGCGTGATCATGTGGCCGCCCGTTTCGGTTTGCCAGAACGTGTCGAGCACCGGACAGCGGCCGCCGCCGACCTCGCGGGCAAACCATTCCCACGCGCTCGGATTGATCGGCTCGCCGACGGTGCCGAGCAGGCGCAACGAACTGAGGTCGAAGCGGCCCGGATGCACGCCGCGGTCCGACTCGGACGCCTTGATTAGCGAGCGGATCGCGGTAGGCGCCGTATAGAAGATGCTGACTTTGTGCTGCGCGATCATTTCCCAGAAGCGTCCCGCGTGCGGCCACGTCGGCACGCCTTCGAAAATGACCTGGGTGGCACCGACCGCGGTCGGGCCATAGCAGATGTAGCTGTGTCCGGTGATCCAGCCGATGTCGGCCGTGCACCAGTACACGTCGTCCGGGCGGATGTCGAACGTCCACTTCATCGTGACGGCGCTCCACAGCAGATAGCCCGCCGTGCTGTGCTGCACGCCCTTTGGCGTGCCGGTCGAGCCGGACGTGTACAGAACGAACAGCGGGTGCTCGGCACCGACCCATTCGGGCTCGCAGGTGTCGGGCTGGGCCGCTTCGAGCTCGTGCAGCCAGCAGTCGCGCGGTTCGTCCCACAGGATCGAGCCGCCCGTGCGCCGGTAGACGATCACGGTATGGATGGCGTCGGTGTCGCCCATTTTCAGCGCTTCGTCGACGATGGATTTCAGCGGCAGATTCTTGCCCCCGCGCATCTGCTCGTCGGCGGTAATGACCGCGACGGCGCCGACATCGACCATCCGTTCGTGCAGCGACTTCGCCGAAAAGCCGCCGAACACGACCGAGTGCAATGCGCCGATGCGCGCGCACGCCTGCATCGCGACGACGCCTTCGATCGACATCGGCAGATAGATCATCACGCGCTCGCCGCACGCGATGCCGCGCGCGCGCAATGCATTCGCAAGTCGGCACACGCGGGCGTGCAGTTGCCGGTAGGTGATGGTCGTCACGCAGCCGTCGTCAGCCTCGAAAATGATCGCGGTCTTGTTGGCACTACCGTTGTGCAGATGACGATCGAGGCAGTTGTACGACGCGTTCAGCAGACCGTCGTCGAACCATTTGAAGAACGGCGCGTTCGATTCGTCGAGCACCTTCGTGAAAGGCCGGTGCCAGCTCAGATGCTCGCGCGCGAGCCGTGCCCAGAAGCCGGGTCGATCGGCGCGCGCTTCGCTGACGAGTGCTTCGTAGGCGGCCATGCCATCGATGGCAGTGCCGTTCAGAAGCGGCGGGACGGCCGTTTCTGGCTCGTGGTGGTTGACGGCGGCAGTGGACATAGTCTCCTCGCTGGTATGAATGGTAAGCACCGCGCGTCGCGCAGCTGGCCGATACGCGACGATCGGCCGCATGGTTGCGCGCGTGACTCGAACATGGCTCTGGATATCGCAGCCAGTGTGTTGCGGGAAAGACGGGGCACGATTGACTCAGATCAAGCGCGAATGGGTGACGCGCGTTTGAAACTCAGCAGAAGAGCTCGAATCGTGTCGTCCGATTCTCCAGCGGGGCGCTGCGCCGCCAGTTGACGATGGACGCGAGTGATTGACCTCGATCAATTGCACCGCGCCCTTGCGCGCTAGTCTGGGTGCGAGTGCTTGCGTGCCTCGCTGAGGGCTGCGCGAGAAACCCGATTATTCTCTGGCGTCGAGGCAGTTTCGCGTCGATGCGATTTGTGGAGGGCACCGGCCATGAAAGCGGACAGTCAATTGCGTGAGGAAGTCGAGGACGAGCTGGCGAACAATCCGGCGATCGATGCGAACCGGATCGGCGTCGCGGTCGTCGAGGGCATCGTTACACTGAGCGGCCAGGTGCCCAACTACGTGCAGAAAGTCGCCGCCGAAAAATCGGTGCTCGGTATCGCCGGTGTCGTCGCCGTGGTCATGCACATTGACGTTGTACTGCACGAAGCCGACCGCAGGAGCGACGAGGACCTCGCGCTGAGCGCGAGCGCCGTGCTCGACTGGATCGCGGGCCTTGAGGAAAGCGCAGTCAAAATCAAAGTGGAAAGGGGTTGGGTGACGTTGAGCGGCGAAGTGCGGGACGGTTATCGCAGCCATATTGCCGAGAAAAACATCCGGCACATGCGCGGAGTGACGGGCGTGACCAACAGCATCCGCATTACGGGTAGCGCCTCGCCGACAGATATCGAATTCAATATCCGCAAGGCGATTCAGCGCCACACGCAACGCGAACTGAAGCATCTCGGCGTCGAGGTCGACGACGGCAAGGTCACGTTGTCGGGCCGGGTCAGCTCGTCCTCCGAGCGGTCTATCGTGTGGGGCGCGGCGCGCTCTACGCCAGGCGTAAAGACGATCGTCGATCATCTCGTGGTCAGCTGAAATGGGGCAGGCAACGGTACGCCGATCAGGCACGACGGCACCGTCTCGCGCGTCAGGGCTCTATGTCGCCATACGGCTCACGCAATGCCGCGATCACTGATCAGCAGATTGATAGAGGCGCTTTCACGGTGCCAAGCGCAGCTCGTCATACAGTTGGCGCACTTCCGGGTGCCCTCGCGCGGCAGCGCATACCGTGGCACGTGCGCCGATGCTCTGCAGTATCCCGCGCAACGTGACCGTACCGTGTAGCACCTCCGCTTCAATCGCATCAGCTTGCGCCTCGGCGGCCACACGCAGCGCGGCACGGATGCGTGTCAAGACTTCCATCTCTATCTGACGGTCGCTGACCTCGATCATATTATCGATCGAGGTGATGCCTTGGAGTGAAACGATAACCTCTTCGGCCAACTTCTTTTGATACGACCAGTCGACCCGCCCCGTAAGCGTCACCCGACCATCCAGAACGCACACGTTCACGGCGCCAGGCGGTAGACAGGCTCTCCACCTGAGTGCGGCAATTGCCGCTCCGCGGATCTCGGCGTCGGTACGACGCAAATGTTCAGGAATCTGGACGGTCAGTTCCGATCGCACCGCCACAACCGCTTTCACATCCTTAGCTGCGGCACATGCGGCGACCAGTACAGCATAGCCGGATACTGTGCCGCGCAAGATTGCGTTTCCGTTGATCGCATCAATGCTTATCGCTTCATGACTCAAGAAAGGATCGCTGCGAATCCTGTCCATGACGCAAGTAGCGAGTTCGCGATCTCGTGGCTCGACGTTGAGGGTTGAAGCTGGACCCATACTTCTTTCCCCTTTGAAACTCCACTTGCAATACTGTCTTATTCATATTGCGATGCTCTGAAGCGGGAGACTTGATTTCTATCAAATGTCGTGCCGATTGACAGCCTATGCCTGATCCCTCGGTGCCCGCAGCGATGGCCGGCTGTTCTCGGGTCCTTCGCGATCGGATTTGGCGAAGGGCGCGGCCCCCGCGCGCTCCAACCGCAAAGCCCCCCAGCCGAGCGGCGCATACACATGCCCACCCGCGAGTTCGACAAGCTCCACGAATCGTTCGACCGAGACGCCCGCAGCAATCCGCACCTGCGCATTGCCGATGAAATTCTGCGTGCGCAACCATGGCACGACGCCACGATTAATTTCGTTAGCGCTCAGCGGGTGGCCGGCGTATCCGGCGTCGGGTGTCAGCAGCGCACCGTCATAGGCGACCGTCAGAATTTGCTGGGCGTCGTCGTAGGGTAGTCCAGCATATTGCTCATAGGGCGCGCGTTCCCAGCCGTCACCCCATTGTTGGTCGAGCGGTAGCCGAGTGAAGCAGGCCCACGGCGCACGGACGAAGCACAGTCTATATGCGTGCCGCACACCGTCCAGATTGGACACGAGACTCATGGCAATTGCCTCCTTGACGACAACGGCGCCGGACCAATGTCAGTTTCCCACGGCTCAAGCGTCGTCTCTGGTTGCGGACACACTTTACGAACGGGTTCAGTCTAGGCGCGGCGCTACAGTCTTCTTTGACCCCGATCAACCAGGCCCCGCTATGCCGTACCTGTTGCGAACCTGACGCGCGATGAAGGGCTTGCGATCCGGTGACGGTTGACCCAGATCAAGCTGGCTTTCGCATCGCGGTCGATGATGTAACCGAGCAACTGGTCGGTTCCAGATCGTTATCTCCAGCCTATTCGGGGCGGCGCTGGCCACACCACACGCTTCGCGCAGCTGTCGGCCAATGTCGCGTTGCAACGGTCGGCCTCGTTGACGTGGTCTGCAGCGAGTGTGCATGGTATGCGCGGTGTGGCACATGCGTTGCCGGAACACATGACCATCTTTATCGGAGAATCACCATGTACCAGAACATCCTCGTCGCTCTCGACGGCAGCAGTTCCTCGAAGCGCGCACTAAAAGAAGCTGTGGGTCTTGCTGCCGTGACGAAGGGTGTCGTGCATGCGCTCTATGTCACAGACAAGACTCCGCTCTTCTCCTACGCGGGATATTACGATCCGATCGCCTTCATCGAGGCGGTGCGCAAGGACGGACACTCAGCGCTGCAGGAGGCCGAGCGGGCCTGTGCTGTCGCCGACGTGGAATGTCGCGCCGAACTGGTCGAAACGAACAACCTGTCTGACGACGTAGCCAGCGCCGTACTGCGCCACGCGGATCAGGTGCATGCCGAGCTGCTCGTGATGGGCACGCATGGGCGCCGAGGGGTACGGCGTCTGGTGATTGGCAGCGTGGCGGAGCAGGTCGTGCGCTTCTCACGGTGTCCTGTGTTGCTGATTCGCGAAGAACACAAGCACGAATCAGTCGCCGAATAGTCTGTCAGCGGCACAAGCGCTTCAGAAGAAGATGGAATTCGGCGGCCGAGAAGCCGCGCGCCTTAAAGCGTTTTGATAGATTCAGCAAAAACGTCGCAATACGCTGTTCGGCTGTCATCGTGCCGAACAGCATCATCTGGCTCGATTCGCGGACGTTCCCTCTGCTCATCATCTGATGGATGTGATGCTGCATCGGCTTCATCTCGCGGCAGATCGGCTCAAGCTGCGCGAACGGAATGGCGCACACGACGCCATCCTCTAGCGCAATCGCATCGCAGTCGTTCGACCGATAAGCCCGTGCTGATCGTACGGCACGATTCCTCCGGTCCCTCCCGGCCCTGAAGCGGAACTGCCAGCTCGGCGCAGCCGGCCTGGCTCAAGCCGCCTGCGCCAACCGTCAATGAGCGATCAGCACGGGGACGGTCATCGATTCGAGCATCGTACGCGTGACGCCGCCCCACACGCGTTCGCGCGCGCGCGAGTGCCCATATGCACCCATCACCAGCAGGTCGACATGCAGATCCGCCGCCCGGTTCAGCAGTGTCGCGCCCGTGCTGACGATGCCGTGGCGCGGCGCAGTCGTGAACGACGCGCGTACGCCGTGAGAGTCGAGCCATGCGGCGACGTCGATTGCGCTGGGCACGTTGGCGTAGTCGTCCGCGTGTTTGACGACGTCGATGGCAACGAAGCGAGCGCGTTTGAGCAGAGGCAGCGCATCGGCGATCGCTCGTGTGGCCTCGCGGCTGCCGTCCCACGCGATCAGCACATTCTCGCCGAGCGTCGGCACCGCGCCAGCATGCGGAATCACGAGCGCGGGCCGGCCGGCGCCGAGCACGACTTCACCGACGAATTGCCGGTCGACGTAGGTCTGCGGGTCGTGCGGATCGGGCTGGCCCAATACCAGCAAATCGGCGTGCCGCGCGTGCAGCGTAGTCACGTCGACCGGCTGCCCTTCAGGGGCACGCCATTCCGCTGCCCACCCGGCGCGCTCGGCTGTGGCCAGAAACCGGTCCTGAGCCGTTTGCCGGCGCTCGGCCGCTTGCGCGGCGAGCCGCGCCATCAGTTCTTCGTTCCATTCGGATAGCGGTCTCGTGAGGTCCTGACACACGGTGTACAGACCGATCAGGTGTGCCTCCCAGCGCTGAGCGAGCGCGAGCGCGAGGTTGACGCGCGTGTCGCAGCGGCAGCTGTCATCGAGATGGACGAGCACAGTCTTATAGCTCATGTCAGTTCCTTATCGGCGGCGGCCGTAACAGTCGAGTCGGAGGCGGGGGCGCTTGCTCGGCCGGGAATCAGCAGAACCGGGCAGCGGGCGTTGCGCAGCACGCGCTCGGCGACGCTGCCGAGCACGAGTCGGCGCACGCCGCGGCGGCCGTGTGTGCCGATCACGATCGCGTCGGCCTGCCATTCCATTGCGGCCGCGACGATACGCTGCGCAACGTCTTCGCCGGGAATCGCGGCTTCGACCGTGCGGGGCGTACCCTCGACACCGCGCGCGGCCATCCTGCTCCGAGCGTCAACCGAGATCCGCCTGGCCTCTTTGGCGAAGGCATCGTGGATCACGCATGGGTCGAAGCCGGGGGCGTCGTACGCGAAGACGGGTAAGTCGATCACATAGAGTGGCATCAGCTCGGCACCGGATTCGGCGGCGAGTTTCAATGCGGCATCGAAGGCACGTGAGGCAGTATCGCTGCCATCCAGCGCGACAAGTATTCGGTGAAACATGGCGGTCTCCTCGGAGGGCGGCCTCGGTAACTTCAGTGAGACAACAGGACTGGCACGGTCATCGACTGCAGGATCGTGCGTGTCGCGCCGCCCAGCACGACTTCGCGCAGGCGGGAATGCGCGTAGGCGCCCATCACGATCATGTCGCAGCCGAGTTCGGACACCTGCGACAGCAGCGCGTCCCCTACCGGAGTGTCGTCTTCGACAGTTACCTCCCGCACCTCGACCTTCACACCGTGACGGGCGACGGTAAGCGCGATGTCGGCGCCAGGAATCCTGTCGACAATCGTCTGATCGCTGGCCGAATGGACCGTCAGCAGCGTCACTTTCGCTGCATGCGCGAGAAACGGCAGCGCGTCGTTGATCGCACGGGTGGCTTCGCGGCTGCCGTCCCACGCGATCAGGACGTGGCGGCCCGGCGGCGCGAACGTGCCGGCCGCAGGCACTAGCAGCACCGGACGTCCGGCTGACAGCACGATGTGCTCGACGAACTGCTCGGCGACGAAAGACTCGGGGTCGGCCGGGTCCGACTGTCCCAGCACGATCAGATCGGCCAGACGCGCGTATGGCGGCACGACGTCGTTTGCATAGCCGTTCGCAGCGATCCACTGACCGTCGAGCTTCGAACGCGCGAGTTCTGCATGAAACAGCCGCTCCAGCTCGCCGGCCCGCTCGTGCCGTTGGCGCTCGTGCTCAGCGTAATACTCCGCGGTGCCGGCCATCACGAAGAATGCTTGCCGCGGCGGCACGTAGGTAGAAAAGAGGCCGGTCAGCCGGGCGTGAAACCGGTGCGCGAGCTTCAATGCCATCTCCAGGCGGGGGTGGGTACGAACGCTCGTATCGAGGTGAACGAGAATGCTTTTGTAGCTCATCGCCGGGGCTCCGTGACAGAACGTGAGGAACGGGCGGGCAACCCGTGTTGAGATCGAGTCTAGAAGTGGCGCGGGTGCGGCTCTTGACGCAGATCAAGCGCTGTCGGTTTGCGCGCCGCTTGATGCAGGTCAACCGGCAGCGGCCGGGCGCCAATACAGTGAAAAGCACCGAAGGACGGAGAAATGCATATGGGAAAGGAACGCGTGGCATTGGTCACAGGCAGCATGGGTGGTTTGGGCGCGGCGCTCGGCCGGGCGGTTCACGACATGGGCATGACGGTGGCGGTGACGTACTCGACGCACGACGACCATGTCGCGACATGGCTACGGGATGAGCGGGACTCGGGACGCCACTTCCACGCATACGAAGTCGATATCGCCGAATAGCTTCCAACTGGCTTCGCGGGTGTCGTGCCGAACGTCGGTCCCAGAAGAGGAAAACTGAACATGTCCGAGCATCGCAGGATTCTCGTCGTTTATTACTCGCGCAGTGGCACGACACGACGTGTCGCCGAGCTGCTCGCATTGGAGCTGGGTGCCGATATCGAAGCGATCCGTGAACGCGGCGCGCCCGCCCCGCGGGCGGGGGCGCGCGGCTACATCCGATCGGCGATCGACGCAATTTGCCATCGACACGTCGAGGTCATGCCGGCGTCGCTGGACGTGTCTGCCTATGACGTGGTGATCGTTGGTGCGCCAGTGTGGGCAAGCAGTGCGTGTGCGCCGGTTCGCGCGTGGCTCGAGCGTTACGGCGCACAGATCCGGCACCTCGCGCTGTTCTGTTGCGAAGGCGCGCGGGGCAGTGTGCCGGCGCTGAACCAGATGTCGCTAGCTGCCGGCCGCCCGCCACTCGCGACCTGTGTGATAACCGGCCGCGACCTGTACAGGCGAATGGACGGCGCGAAACGCGAGGCGTTCGAGCAGAAGATCCGGAACAGAATGGCGGCGCGGCGGGAAATGGAATGGCTGATATAACGCCGGCGAAGTCAGCTCGCTCCGTTGTGATGGATACGGTGCTGCGTCGCGCATGAGTTCAGGTGCCTGGGAGCAGCCTGCACGCGCCCACCGGTTGTCGCGATCACTGAGGCGGGACCACGCGCCTCGAGTACGAACACCAGCGCATTCAGTGCGATCAACAGGAGCGTCATGCTTCGGCGACCTCGCAGGAAAGGAACAAGTCAGTGAAGAAGTTTCAGATCAGGTTACGACTACGAACACGCGCACCGTTGATCTGCATCAGAGACCTAACCCTGCCGCCGGACGAATCTGTGTGGTGACGACGTGAGCCACGTTTCGTCGAAGACGATGCACCACAAGGAGACTCGTGATGAAAACCGACAGGCAACTAAAGCGGGAAGTCGAGGAGGAACTCATTTGGGATCCAGCCGTTACCGCGACAGATATCGGTGTCGAGGTGACGAACCGGGTCGTCACGCTTTCCGGTCATCCGCCGAGCTTCGCGGAGAAACTCGCGGCCGAGAAAGCGGCGCAGCGCGTCGCCGGTGTGAAGGCGGTGGTCGTCGAGATGCAGGTCCGGTTGCCAAAGCACCACGAACACAGCGACGAAGAAGTGGCCAACGCGGTCCACGCGATTCTGCACTGGAGCGTCGCCGTGCCCGACGATTCGGTGAAGGTCCAGGTGGAAAAGGGCTGGGTCACGCTCACGGGCTCGGTGGATTGGGCCTACCAGCGCCATATCGTCGCGCGTGCGGTCGGTCAAATGCGCGGCCTGCGCGGCATGACCAATGAGATCGAGGTGCGCAGCAAGGCTGTGTCCGAGGACATCGTCGAAAAAATCGGCGAGGCGATGCAGCGTCACGCGCAGCGCGAAGTCAAGCACATCGGCATCCAGGTGAAGGATGGAACAGTCACGCTGACGGGCAAAGTGGGCTCCTACGCGGAACGCGCGGTCGCGCGCGGCGTGGCGTGGAGCGCGCCCGGCGTGTGCGCGGTCGTCGACGATCTCGTTGTCGAATGACCTGTGGCCCCCGCAGCGGCGCGCTCGCGTAGTCAGAATTCGCTCGTGAAAACTCAAGGAGTCTTCGATGACCCTATCGGCAAATGTGCGGCAAGGAACATAGTCCGTGAGCGTCCAGACGGATGCGGCGCAAGACGGCGGTTTCCAATCCACCATCCATGTCAGGCATTCGTCACCGGACGGTGACTTCGAACATAGCTTCCCGAGTTGACCTTCCTGCTCACCGCGGGTGGACATAACGCAGGTATCGTGTCCGAGCCGGGTCACGCAGGGCGGCATTACCGTTGTGCGACGCGCGCGCCCGACGAGCCCTACCGCAGCCGGCATGACTTCGTGAGCCAGTGTGAACCCGTCGAAGGCTCGTGGTGGCCGCGCTGGAGCCAGTGGCTGCGCGAGCACTCGGATGGTGAGGTGGCCGCGCGCGAGATCATTGATGGGGTTGACGATGCACCCGGAACCTATGTATTCGAACGCTAATCGCCGCGCCGGCGACGCTGCCGTGCTAGCCGGGGCGCAAGCTCCACACGACGCAGCCGCCGGGCTCGCGGGCGCGCTCGCGGCCGACCGGCTCCCCGGTCTGCTGTGCGCCGACGCCGGGGCCTCGGCCATAGTGCGACTGGCACGCAACGCCGGTCCGCTGCGGGTGGCCGTCGTGCATCCGTGCGATGCGACGAGTCTCGAAGGATTGCTTGTGGCGGCCACGGGACCGGGAGGTGGCCTCATTACGCCGGTCATTGTGGCGCCACGAGCGAAGCTCGACGCGCTGGCGCGCACGTTGCGGGTCGACCTCACAGGCTTCGAAATCGAAGACGTGCCGCACAGCCATGCCGCAGCGGCCCGCGCAGTGGAACTGGTCGCGCAGGGCGCGGCCGACGCGCTGATGAAAGGCAGCCTGCACACTGACGAACTGATGAGCGCGGTGCTCGCACCCGGTTCAGGTTTGTTGACCGATAAACGCGTGTCGCACTGTTTCCTCGTCGAAACGCGCGCGTATGAACGGCCGTTCATCGTTACCGACGCCGTAGTCAATATCGCGCCCGATCTTGAGCAGAAGCAGGCAATCGCGCAGAACGCGATCGACCTCGCCCATGCGCTGGGTGTCGCCGAACCGCGCGTTGCGGTGGTGTGCGCGGTCGAGACCGTCAATCCCCGCATGCGCTCGACCATCGACGCGGCGGCGCTTGCCAAGATGTCCGAGCGCGGGCAGCTCACGGGCGCATTGGTCGATGGCCCGCTCGCCTTCGATAACGCCGTTTCCGTCCGCGCTGCGAGGATCAAGGGAATCAAGTCGCCCGTCGCGGGACACGCGGACATCCTGCTCGTGCCGGATCTCGAGGCCGGCAACATGCTGGTCAAGCAACTGGAGTTTCTCGGCGAAGCAGCAAGCGCGGGCCTGGTTGTCGGGGCGCGCGTGCCGATCATCCTGACGAGCCGGGCGGACAGCCTCGCCGCGCGTGTCAATTCCTGCGCGCTCGCGGCGGCGACCGTCGTGCGGCGTGGCGTGACACCCGAAAGTCACGAACAGGGGATGCCCGATGGCAGCTGAGACGCGGCCGTGAGCACCGTGGAGTGGTCCGAGGTGGTGGGAATGGCCGGCGGCTCGCTTCGCATCGACACTGCTGCTTCCCCTCGACATTCTTTGTTCCATCTCCGGCCATGCCGTCATGATTCATCGCGTCTTCTTTCATCCCGTCTTTGGCCATGCCGGCGGCGCTCATCGCATTCATTCGGATTGGCGGCGTTCGCTGGGTCACAGTCGAATCGGCTATTCATGTGTCACGATCACGCATTGCGCCCGGCCGCGAACATCCTCGACGCCGGCCGCATCACGTCTCCATCACGGGAGAGCCCCATGCCGACGCTCTATTCGTACCCGGACCTGTTCGGCGTCGCCGACAACAATCCGTTTGGCCTGAAGGTCTATGCATTCATGCGCTTGTGCGGGCTCGACTTCGAGCACAAGCACATTCTCGATACGAAAGAGGCGCCGCGAGGACAGTTGCCGTATCTGGTCGACGGCGAGGAATCAATCGGTGATAGCGATGCGATCATCGGCTACCTGAAGCGCAAGTACGATATACGCATCGACAGTGCGCTTTCCACGGGGCAAGCGAATCTCGACTTCCTGGTGCGGCGCACGCTCGACGACCTGTACTGGCCGATGAGCTTTTCGCGCTGGCGCGACGAGCGCTTTCGCCCGGCGTTTTGCAACGCCTTCATGGCGGCGCACCCCGAAGTCACCGCGAGTGCGCTCGAAGCCGCGAGCGAGTACAACCGGCTGCGGTATCACTATCAGGGCATCGGCCGCTACGAGCCGGATCAGGTGTATGAGCGCGGTATCGGCGATTTGCGCGTCGTGGCCGATCTGCTCGGCGACAGCGGCTTTGTCTTCGGGCCCGAGCCGGCCACGGTCGATGCCGCGATCTACGGCTGCGTCGCGAACATCTACTACTACGACATCGATACGCCGCTGAAGCGCTACGTGCTGTCGCGGCCGACCCTCGTTCGGCATTGCAAGGCGATACACGAGCGGGTCGTTACCTCAAGTGGACATCATGGTATTGACACTTAGGGATCGAAATCGTCAGTCTTTACATCTCCTATTAGAGGACACGAACGGATCTGCCTGCCCAGCGATGTAGTTTCTCCGACAACGGGAGGGTCTATGTTCGACAAGACGCTGCGTTTCGAGGGCGGACCAGACTGGCATCACTTCAACATCTATACGGACAGTTGGCCCGTTGCGGGCCTACTCGTCGCTGCGCTGTTTCTCGCAATCCTTCTGGCGAGCGCAATCTGCGACTACGTGACGCGTGCTCTGATGCTGATGATTTTCGGCCGCTTCGCACGCCAGGAGTGGGTCGCGTGCGTGTGGCGCATCCTGTGCGGACTCGCAAAACACAGCTTCTCTGCAAGCGGAGGATGATCGGCTTCGATCGCCTGTGCGGCAAGCAGGAAGAAGCGCCAACCACCATTTCACTTGCGTTCGTCTTTACTCGACGATGCCGATCAGACCGTCAATCTCCTTCTGGACACGCATCTGAGCCTCCTGTGCAGCGGCATCGAGTGTGTTGGCAACGAGTGGGAGCATCAGCCCTGAACCCTTGAATTCAGCTTCGAAATGCACCCATGCTGCGTACGCGCAAACACCGGAAGCCTTTTGCACGAGGTTGATCGTTATGTCGTATCTCCGTCGCTTGCCGTACTTGCGGGTGTACTGAAAACGGCTTAACAGTGGTTTGTACATCATGTATCCGTGGCGGCGTTTGAATTGACCGATTGCAGGAGTCGCGGTGAAGGCAGTCGTTCACTGCTTTAGGGATGCCTGCCGGATCCCGCGATACGGCCTTAGCTATTTGCTGCCTGGTTCAAAGCTGATGACCTGCCGAAAGGGGAGCGAGGTATTGGTACGCCATCCACAAACGCGCAAGCACAGCGCACAGCAAACTCGTACCCACAGGTCTGGCTTGCAAACTGACCAAGATCACCCAGTGAGGTAGATTCGCCGTCCTCCTTCAAGATGCAGGCGCGGGCCACGAACGTGTTGCCGTCCCTTATCGTTGACGCTTGAATCGCTGCGCCATGGTGAAATAGAAGCATTGGATGCTCTCCGATCGCAGAGTATGAAAGCATATTGTAATGTCATCATTTACCCGCGTGGAGACTGTTACCATTCCACATAAGGCGCTTAAGTGTGACGACAGGAGATGAGGGCGCTAGCTGCGCTCCCACTAGAGCGCATCTTGTCGCGCCGATCGAGCAGGAGATCGCATATCGGCCGGCGTCTCCGGACTGGATCGCTGGTGCTGGATGGCCGTGAAGTGCCCTTTGCCCTTCGCCCTTCGCCCTTCGCCGGGCGCGTCCCGCGGACATTCGAAAGGCAAATCCCGCCAGGAGGCGGCGGTAGAGCGGACTTCGGATCGAAGGGCAGTTCAAGGTCGAGTTCTGCCCGAGGCGGACCGTTCAAGGGCCGATTGTTTCCCAAGGTCAACGTCGGACTGCAGAGCGTCAAGCATGAAGTCCGGCGGGTTAGTGACGTTCCCTCATCTTGCGAAGCCGTCAGCCGAATGGCCGGTTCTTACCCGAGACCTTCCTCGTCGCCAATGAGCACACTTCGGCCAGAGCCGACACAAGGGCTGCTGCGCAGCTTGGCGTTGAAGTCTTCCATTGATTAATGCTCCACAGCATAAGGGCATGCCGATATTGCCATCTAGTCGCATGAATGAACAACAGTTAGATTAACGACATCGGCTCTTACGCCTTTACAGCACATTGAGAGGATCAATCATGGAACTGAAACGCGCGGGCTCACAGCCTTCGAAAAAAGGCCCGGAAGAGTGGTTCACCGGCACGGTACGGCTCGATCCGCTCAACGCTCCGCCACCGCCGGCGCGCGTCTCGTGCGCGAGCGTCACATTTGAGCCGGGCGCCCGTACCGCCTGGCACACCCATCCGCTCGGCCAGACGCTGATCGTGACGGCCGGATGCGGCTGGACGCAATGTGAAGGCGAGCCGCGCGTCGAAATTCGCGCAGGCGACGTCATTTGGTGCCCGCCGGGTCATAAGCACTGGCATGGCGCCACTGCAACCACGGCGATGACGCATATTGCCATCCAGGAAGCGCTCGACGGCAAGAACGTCGAATGGCTGGAGAAGGTGAGCGATGAGCAATACCTCGGCAGCGGCGAGCAAAACTGATCAAGCCCATCGCGGTCATCATCGCGGCAGTGCTTGAGATCCCTTGACCCTGTAGCCGAGCAACCCTGCGCTTCAGCGGCCAATCGTGCATCGATCGCCTCCTTCAAGCCACCGCAGCTGCAGGGGGAGCGGCTTCGCTCCGGCCGAGCGCGCGGGCCGCAAGACGCCGATCATCGCGTCCAGTCGTGCGTGGATCCCGGAGGGGGGAGGAAAAGACGGCTCGCCTCGCGCTAAGCACAGGCAAGTAGCCACTTCGTTCCCCGTAATGACACATATTGCGCTGCAGGAGGCGCTTGATGGCAAGAACGTCAACTGGCTCGAACGGGTCACGGACGAACAGTACCGTCACCCGTAAGCGATGGCTCGCGCGGATGCCGTCGCTGGCAGCAGCGGGAGCCGTGACAATCCTGATCCCAGCCTGCGCGCACCTGCAAAGGAGTGAATTGATGCAAGACTCACCGTCGCTCACTGACTTGAAGTCGGTTTCTCCGGCCTTCGAACGTTATACGAGAGAGACCGTCCTCAACGGCCTGTGGAAGCGACCGCAGTTGTCGCCTCGTGACCGTAGCATCGTGACCCTTTCGGTGCTCATTGCGCGCAACCAGACCGTGGAAATGCCGTTCTATTTCCGGCTGGCGCTCGATAACGGCGTAAAGCCCGCGGAGCTATCCGAGATCGTCACGCATCTGGCCTTCTACTCGGGATGGGCCAACGCGACTGCGGCTTCGGTCATCGTCAAACATATTTTCGACGAACGAAACATTGGCGTGGACCAGCTTCCTCCCGCCGACGTGGCCTTGCTGCCGCTAAACGATGCTGCGGAAAAGCAGCGCGCGCAGACGGTGGAGGAGAATTTCGGCGCTGTCGCGCCGGGCGTCGTTCGATACACGACCGACGTGCTTTTCCGTGACCTTTGGTTGCGCCCGGGACTCGCGCCACGCGATCGAAGTCTGGTCACGGTCAGCGCCCTCGTTGCGAACGGTCAGGTCGCACAAATCCCGTATCACCTGAACCGCGCAATGGACAACGGCCTGACCAGGGACGAGGCGTCTGAGATGCTGACCCAACTCGCCTTTTATGCGGGGTGGCCAAACGTTTTTTCGGCGTTGCCTGTATTCAAGGACGTCATTTCCAAGCGAGCCACGTAATTAGCAAGCTCCGGTGGGCAGCGATTGAGCGGAGCGGTCGACTAAAACGGTAGTAGCAATGTGCCTCCGCGGATCCTCCGCTGGACGCGTTTGCGCAATGCTTCGAAAAGGAAGGAGAGCTTCATGACTGAAAACATCAACGGCAAGGTTGTCGTCGTTACTGGCGCCAGTAGCGGTCTCGGTGCGGAAACTGCGCGCCATCTGTCGACGCTAGGAGCCAAACTCGTCTTGGGCGCGCGCCGTCTTGATCGGCTGCAGGCCCTTGCCAGCGAGCTGGGACTCGACGCGAAAGCGATTTTGCAGACCGACGTGACCGACCGCGATCAGGTCAAGGCGCTGGTCGAAAGGGCTGTCGAACTGCATGGTCGGATCGACGTCATTGTCAACAACGCCGGCCTGATGCCAAGCTCGATGCTCGACAAGCTCAAGATCGACGAGTGGGATCGAATGATCGACGTCAACATCAAGGGCGTGCTGTACGGCATCGCGGCTGCGCTGCCGCATATGCAGGCCCAGAAATCCGGGCAGATCATCAACGTGTCGTCGGTCGCGGGTCACAAAGTCGGTCCCGGCGGCGCGGTCTACGCGGGGACGAAGTGGGCGGTCCGGGCAATCTCGGAAGGGCTGCGTCAGGAAGTCAAGCCCTGGAACATCCGCACGACCATCGTCTCGCCGGGCGCGGTCGCCACCGAACTGATCGAGACGATCACCGATCAGGACGTCGCCGCAGGCATGGCTACGACCTACGAGAAAGCGATTCCCGCCAGCTCCTTTGCCCGGGTTGTCGCCTTCGCCATGAGCCAGCCGGACGATGTGGATATCAACGAAGTCCTGTTCCGTCCTACGAGCCAGGCGTACTGACGCCCGTGCTATCGGCGCGTAAAGATTCGCTCGCGCTCGTCGTACTCAATCAATGGAGGATCAACCCCATGCCGCATGTCATCGTCAAAGCGTGGCCCGGGAAGACCGAGGAACAAAAGCGACGCCTCGCCGAGGCAATCACCCGTGATGTGATGGATATCCTGGGATACGGGGCAGAGTCTGTCTCGGTAGCTTTTGAGGAAGTCGCTGCAGACCGATGGAAGCAGGACGTCTATCGTCCCGATATCGAGGCACGTCCAGACACACTTTACAAAAGACCCGGATACAAAATGTAAGGGTATCGCTGTGTCCAATTTACGCGACCTCGAGACTGGCGGCGGGTCATAAGTTCCTCCGCGTGGCTAGCGACATCTCCAACTACACCTACCAACGCGACGACACACCTTTGCAATTACTGGCATGGTGGATGGCAGGAACGTCGCGTGGACGAACAAAGCCACCAATGAACAATACAACGCCCGGTACAACCAATTAGCGCAATCATGAACCTGAAGCCAACCACCGTCCCTCAGATCACGCTCTCGAACGGAATGACTATCCCGCAACTCGGATTTGGAACCCTCGCGGTACAACCGAACAGGGATGCCAGCACCGCTAATGCTGAGATCACCGCCAGCGTTGTCGCAAAGGCCTTGGAGGCTGGGTATCGACACATCGACACCGCGCAGTCCTACGGCACTGAGCGCGGAGTCGGACAAGCCATTGCCGCATCAGGTATTTCGAGAGACGATCTATACGTAACGAGCAAGCTCGCAAACGGAAATCACGCCCCCGACGCGGTATATCGCTCGTTCGAACAGACACTCAAGAATCTCGGTGTCGAACAACTCGATTTGTTCCTGATCCACTGGCCTCTCCCGACTCTCTACAGTGGTGACTATGTAACGACGTGGAAGGCGGTCGCGGAACTGGTCAGCGATGGTCGGCTCCGTAGTGCCGGTGTTTCAAACTTCCTGTCCGCACACCTGGAGCGCATTATTGGTGAGACCGGGCTGGTGCCAGTCGTGAACCAGTTCGAGTTGCATCCGTATTTTGCCAACCGTGCAACGTGTGAAACCTGCTTGCAGCACGGGATAGCTATCGAGGCGCACAGCCCACTAGGTCACAACCGCGAACCGCTAAGCGATCCGATCATCACCAACATCGCCAGCGGGCGCGGAAAATCGACGGCACAGATCATCCTGCGCTGGCACATACAGCGCGGAGACATCGTCATTCCTAAGTCCGTCCGTCCCGAACGTATGTGCGAAAACATGGACATCTTTGACTTCGAACTCGGCAAGGAGGAGATGGCGGCTATCGACACCCTGGACCGAGGCGATACCGGCCGAGTCGGGCCGCATCCCGGCACCTATGAGGGTTAGTTTTTTGCCAGTCGCGGTTGTCGCCTTCGCCATCAGCCAGCCTGACGACGTAAATATCAACGAAGTTCTTTTCCGTCCCACAAGCCAGTGTACTGACGCCCATGCTATAGGCGCGTACAGATTAAGAGCCCATTTGTCGTACTCGATCAGTGGAGGATCAACCCATGCCGCATGTCATCGTCTGGCGAGCGCTGCCGGAGATTTTGTTGTCCGGACGCTGATGCCGGTAATGACGGCAGCGCTGGTAGGCTTCGCGATCATTGGCATAGCGCTTCCGGTTCTTCCTTTACATGTTAGCCACGGTCTTGGCTTCGGGACCTTCGTAGTCGGTCTGGTAGCAGGCGCGCAGTCCGGCGCTCGGATCGGCTGGCGGCCACACTGGCTTGCGTGCTGTCTTTCTGGTTAGCGCGATGACGGTCGTTTGCACCGCGCGCGTCGCTTTCCAACTGCTTCGTCGGCGCCGCGTAGCCCGATGAATGTGCCTGCTCTTCCGTAAGCGGCATGCGCAAATTCTTATGGCGAACGCGGAGTGTATTTACGTCAGACAGCGTGTCCTCGGCGGCGACAGAGACGAAGAGCCGCCGTCGTCTCATGCGCGGCCATTCCTTCGCTTTGACCACGGACACTCGCAGATAGCACATGTGCGTGACCTGTGCTGGCATAGCGCTTGCAAAAGGCGCTGGGTGAGTCAACTGAAAACATAGACTCGCCCCGGCTCGATGTGAAGCCGGTGACCAAACACCGCCAAGGAGACGGCATGCACTTGAAATCCCTCAGATCGTGGGGTGTGCTCTGCTTCGCCCTCGCATTACTTTTTCATGCGAATGCCGATGCGCAGTCTTACCCGACGAGACCGATCACAATTATCGTGGGCTTCGGCGCGGGAGGCGCCGCCGACGCCGTGGCCCGCTTGTATGCACAAAAGCTGTCTCAGGTGCTGCATACGTCAGTGATCGTCGAGAACAAGCCGGGTGCAAACCAGCTCTCCGCAATCCGATCGCTTCAGCTCGCGCCGGCCGACGGATACACCTTGTATCTTGGTACCGGCAGTTCCCTTGCACAAGCACCGGCGGTCCGCACGGACCTCGGTTATGATCCGTTGAAGATTTTCAGCTTTGTCGGATTCATCGGTACGCAGCCGGGCGTGTTCCTGGTGAACCCATCCGTTCCAGCTCGCTCAATAGATGAGTTGATCGCGTACGCAAAGGCTCATCCCGGCGAGCTCAATTTCGAATCATCCGGGCTCGGAAGTGCCAGTCACCTCGAAGCTGAGTACTTCATGCATGTAACCGGGATCAGGATGACACAGATCCCGTACAAATCGGACGCCGAGGCGATCAGGGAAATTGCAGCGGGCACCGTGCCCGTCGGAATGATCACCGCGCCTTTTGCCATGCCGCTCATTAAGGCGGGGAAGGTCAGGCCGATCATGGTTGTGGCATCGCAATCGCAAACATACCTGCCCAACGTACCGGCGTTATCTGACATGCGTGTAAAGGGGTTGGTGGAAATGCAGCCGTATACATTCTTCGGTCTGGTCGGGCCGGCTGGTTTGCCCAGCGAAGCGGTTGCACGGCTGAACCAGGCACTCAACGAAGTTGCGGCCATGCCAGATGTGGCCTCGAGAATGAGGGAGTCCTTCTATATCGAACCTGCTACGGGCTCACCAACGTCGTTTCGTGAGTTCGTGACCAAGGAACTCGCGAAGTGGCGTGAATTCGGCGGCGCGGCCGGAATCAGGATATCAGGCTAACGATAAAGGTTACCTGCCACTCTCGTCTGGACGTATAGCAATGGTATCGATCGATCCGATCGACTGGAGTGCACGGCCTCCCCGAAAGGGTCGCAGTTCGGGGGTATCGATATTCCGCCCTTGCATGGTAAGAAGCGCTTTCGCAAGACCCCACTCAATCTGAATTGACGCGACAGACGGCTGCGCTGCAGACTGGCACAGACTTCTCGAGTGGGATCGACAACATGACGTTGCTTCACGAGTTCGCCGCGTACGCGGCAGCGGAGTCGAATAGCGCCGGGGATGCCGATGTCATGCATCACGCCAAGCGCGCCGTGCTCGACTGGGTGGCGTCCCTGTACCCGGGCACTCGGCGGCCACCCACGACATTGCTTGCAAAGGCGTGTCACGACGAACTCGGCGTGGGACAAAGCAGGGTGCTGGGTTTCGGCACGACGGCGTTTCCTCCGACCGCCGCGTGGATCAACGGAAGCGCCGCTCATACGGTCGAATTCGACGATATCTATCGTGAAGCGGTTTATCACCCCGGCAGTCCGACCATCGCGGCCGCGCTCGCAGTGGCGCAGGCGAAGAAAGCCAGCGGGAGGGCATTCGTTCAAGCGATCGTCGCAGGGTATGAGATTTCGACGCGCGTCGGCGCGGCACTGCAGCCTTCGCACGTTCGATATTTTCATGCAACAGGCACGATGGGGTGTCTTGGCGCGGCAGCGGCGGCAGCGGTCCTGGTCGCCAGGGGCGATGCCGAGACCATTGCTCACGCGCTTGCGACCGCGGCAACATTTGCGTCCGGGCTCCAGCAAGCCCTGCGTTCCGATGCGATGACCAAGCCCCTGCATGCGGGCCATGCGGCCGCCGTAGGTGTGCGCGCGGCACTCGCTGCATCGTGCGGTGTCAAGGGCGCACTTGATATTCTCGAAGGGGAGGTCGGCCTCGGTGCGGCAATGGCCGATGCGCCTGTCTGGGCACAGGCCACGCACGAGCTAGGGGCGACGTATCACATCGCGCGGATCACGCATAAGGTGCACGCGTGCTGTGGGCATCTGTTCCCCGCGATCGATGCCACGTTGTCGCTCCGCTCTACTTACGGCACTGCGCTGAGCGCTGTCGAGCGAATTCTTGTCGAGACGTACCAGACCGCTATCGATGCGACCGGGCGGTTTGATCCTCGTAATTCCTACGAGGCGAAATTCAGCTTGCCTTTCGCAGTGAGTCACGCATTGATCCACGGCAGTGTCGGACTCGATGCCTTCGCGTCAGAGCGGATGAACGATGAAAGCGTTCGCTCGTTGATGAGCCGGTGCACCCTGCAAACTGACACTGTCATGTCCGCTAGCTTCCCAGCCCGACGGTGCGCGCGTGTAACCGTCACGATCATCGACGGGCGTCAAGTTTCCGGGTCCGTCACGCATCGCCGCGGTGATCCGGAATCCCCGCTGAGCGACGACGACTTGAATCGCAAGTTCGATGCGCTTTGCACGCCGGTGGTAGGTCACGATCAGGCACGGAGACTGAGAGAGCAGATATGGCAACTGGACAGTATCGACGTAGCCGAAGTCGCTTTTGTATAGCGTGAGCGGGGAAGCCCATGGCCTACTCTTATCCGCTTTATCGAAATCGCACGGAAACTGGCCAAACGATGCGCGCGGCGTCAAACCGCGCGCACGGGTCCATCAGGCGAGCAGCGCCAACACTTTCGAAACTGGCGCGTCCATGCGCAGTTGCCGAACGGTTGAAATCAACTCGTCGGCGCTGAAGCGGACACCGTTGAAGCTCAGGCAGTCGGAAACCTTCGCGTGCAATTGGGAGGCGGTCATGCGCTTTGCCGGACTACCCGATACTTCGTCGGCTCTGAATTCAAGGTGTTGCCCGTTCGCTAGCTGCACGTCGAATAACACGGGCACCATGCCGAGGAACGAAACCTTGTCGTTCACCTCGATCGTAATACGATTCGCGGCGAACGCTCCGACACGCTCCTCCTGGACCGATGCCTCGCTAAAGTCCTCGATCCGAAGCTTGCCGCGTTCGAGCGCTCGCGCGACGCAATACGCGATGCTGAACTGTGCATCGACGACATTGGCCGTCTTCGAGGCGAAATGCCGTCCGACCATGTTGACCGCTTGAGCGCTGACCTGGATGCGAAGGTGTCCGATGTCGCCTGGACGGATGCCCTGCGCGTGCATTTGCAGCGCCAGATCGATTGGAGCGTGCGTGAATCTGCAGGCCGGATAGGGCTTGAGGCTCAGGTCCTCGACGAGGGAGCACCGCTCAAGACCCGGTTCGATCAATTCCCGATCGAACTCGCCGTCCTGATACAGCCTGATGAACCCCGCCTTGCCGTCGAATACATTGCGCGGACCATCGATCCTCGCCTGTGCAAGCGCGGCCGCCATCAGCACATTCTTTGCCATCATGGCGGGCTGGAAGCGTTTGGCGAGACACCCATCAATGATGGATTGCAAGGTCCCGGCTGTCTGCGCGAGCTGATGTCCGAGCGCGCTGACGGTCAGATCCGTATCCCACCGACGCAGGTTGGCGATGGCCAGCACCGCCCCGATGCCTCCGCTGATCACACTGTAATTCCAGCCGCGCGAGCCCTTCGGACCGCCCGCGCGACCAACGCGCATCGCGCCGTCGAGACCCACTGCAAGGGCCGCGAGGAACGCGTGTCCGTGGCAGTCCAGGCGGCTCTCTTCCATGTCTGCCAGCAATGCGGGAAGAACCACACTGTTCGCGTGCAGGGGAACCTTGTCGTCCGTGTCGTCATAGTCAAGCGCATGCATGCTTCCCGCGTTCAGAAACGCGGCGATGGGCGCGGGTGCGTCTCCAAAGCCGCCCCACACGGTGCTGCCGGTGTCGCCCCACCGGCTCAGCGCACCGCGTGCTTGCGCCAATCCCGGCGCGTTGGTACCGGCGAGCGCGCAAGCGAGGCTGTCGATCAAAGCATCGATGGTGGCGTCGACAGTCGCGGAGGAGAGGTCGGCAAAGCGACGGGAAGTTGCGCTGCTGGCGAGCCTGTAAGCGAGGTCCATGTGAAAGTCTCCGGAAGCGAGTCAATAACGAGCGAAGTCTCGGTCTGCGCGCTTCATACCGTCAAGTCGGCTTTACTGGGGGCAAGAGTCAGATGTCCTTACCGCAAGCGAGCGTAAGTGCTGCTTACCTGTGTTGAACGAAAAGCGACTCGACAATCCCGTCGGCGGCTCTGAAACTGGAAGCCCATTGATTCGTCGCGCTGCGCGCGCTTAACTGGTCATGACCATTCATACGGACATTGCAGGTGACTTTGCAGATTTCGTGAGCCGGGCGAGATTCGAGGACATTCCGGGGGACGCCGTCGAGGCGGCCAAGAAAAGCATTCTCGATACGTTAGGTGTGGTACTCGCCGCGAGCGGCGTCGAGCCCGCGGTACGCGGCCTCACGAAGTTTGTGATGGAGAGTGGCGGCGCCGCGGAAAGCACCGTATTGGGCTTTGGAGGGCGCGCACCGGCGATGATGGCCGCCTTCGCCAACGGAGCGATGGCGCACTGTCTGGACTTCGACGACCATGCGCCCGAAGGCCATCACCCGAGCAGTTCGATCGTGCCCGTTGCGTTCGCACTGGCTGAGCGCGTGGGCGGTGTCTCGGGGCGGGACATGATCACCGCGGTTGCGGCGGGGCAAGACATGTTCCTTAGACTGCGGCGCAATGTCGGCTGGAAGCAGGACTGGCATTTGACGACGGTGCTCGGCGTGTTTTCGGCGACCGCCAGCGCAGGTCGCATTCTGTCGCTGAGCCAGCGGCAACTGGCGAACGCATTTGGCATCGCTAGCATGCAATCGTGCGGGACGATGGAATTGGCCTACGGGGTCGGTAGTGATCTGCGAGGGATGTACGCGGGTTTCAGCAGCAAAGGCGCGGTGCTCGCGGCTCTGCTTGCCGCGCAAGACATCACCGGAATCCAGACGGTGTTCGAAGGCAAGGCGGGGATTTTCAACGTTTATTTCGACGGCCAATACGAAAAGGAAAAGATGCTGCTCGGCCTGGGCCGAGACTACGCAGGGGGCTCTATTCTCTACAAACCGTGGCCTTCGTGCGGCGCGTCGCATCCCTACATACACGGCACGATCGAACTGATGAAAGAACAAGGTCTGGCACTGGAGGATATTGAGCAGATACGCGTGCATGTCGGTGACTTTCAGAACCGCTTGTGCCTGCCGCTGGATAGCCGACGCAAGCCGGCAACGCTGGCCGACGCCAAGTTCAGCATCCCTTTTTGTGTTGCCGTCGCGGCGACACGGGGACAAGTGAGCATCGCGGACTTCACCGGCGAGCGCTTGCGCGATCCTCGCGTGCTGGCAACCGCGCAAAAAGTCGTTCCGGTACTGGACGAGCGGTTCGACTGGAAGATGAAGTTACCAGAGGGGCGTCTTGAGATTCTCACGCGCGATGGCCGCACGTTCGGCCGCGCGGCCAATGACGTGCCGGGCGGTTCCGACACGCCGATGACGTGGGATTACCTCTTCGACAAGTTCAGCGATTGCGCTTCGTTTGCCGTCGCGCCCCCGTCGGGGGAGAAAATAAAGCAGGTGAAGGAGATGTGCCGGCATCTGGAGTCATTGGACGATGTCACCGATGTCGTGCGGGCACTGAGGGGGGATGCATCATGACGGGCACGGTCGCGCGGCTCGCAAGGTTTGCTCATGAGACGGATATTGATTCTCTTCCCACGTCGGCCATCGAGGCGTGCAAGCGACGGCTCATCGATAGTGTGGCGTGCGCGGCAGCGGCTTATCGGGAACCCTTTTGCGAGCGGATCCGTGGCTTCGCTGCGCGATATTCCGCTGTGCCCGCTGCACGCATTTGGGGCAGCGGCGCGACCACGTCGTCTGAAATGGCAGCCTTCGCGAATGGAACGATGGTTCGCTACCTCGACTATAGCGACACGTTTCTCGGCAAAAGCGCGGGTCATCCCAGCGACATGATCGCGGGGCTCGTCGCCGTTGCCGAAGCTCATGGGCAATCCGGGGCATCGCTAACCAGCGCGATCGTGGTGGCTTATGAGGTTTATTGCGGACTGTGCGATGGCGTCGCACTTGCATCGCTGGCCCTGGACCAGGCGACATGCGCGGCGGTCGGCACTGCAGCGGGCGCAGGACGACTGCTGGGCCTCTCTGAAGCGCAGTTTGCGCATGCGATCTCGCTTGCGCTCGCGCCCAATCTTCACCTCTATAACGTACGCTGCGGAACGCTTTCAGATTGGAAAGGCTGTGCGGGACCGAACGGCGCGCGCAACGGCATATTTGCTGCGTTGCTGGCTCGGGACAACGTCAGCGGCCCTGCGGCCGTCGTTGAGGGCGCGGGCGGCTTGTTCGATCTGGTCAATCCGTTCGAGTGGAAAGTCGATGCCTGCGCACCGTGGATCACCGCGACGCATCTGAAGTTTCATCCGGTTTGCTACCACGGCCAGTCCGCTATCGATGCCGCCATCGAGTTGCACAAAAGAGTGCCTATCGAGACGATTCGTGAGATCCATGTTGAGACCTATGCCGCCGCCTATCGCGCGATGGGCAGCGACGATCACCGATGGGCGCCCCGCACGCGTGAGACCGCCGACCACAGTCTGCCGTATACGATCGCTGTCACGCTGCAGGAGGGAAAGCTCGTCCCCGGTGCATACAAGCCGGAACGCCTTGCCGACGCGCGCACGAAACATCTGATGAACCTGATCCGTGTGAGTAGTTCGGAGGCGATGACGGCGGCGTTCCCGACTCGCGTGCAGACCCGGATCAGCATTCAAGCGGAGAACGGGGAGACATACTGCCATCTTCAGGAGCTTCCTAGAGGGCATGCGGAAAATCCGCTTTCCGACGCAGAGCTTGAGGCGAAGTTCATTGAGCTATACGCCTCCTGGGGGGACGCCTCCGCGGCTAGATGCACGCTCGATACGCTCTGGCAAGTCGATCGGCTCGCGAGCGCAGGAAGCCTCGTCGATACGCTTTGTCCGCGTATCTGAGCATGACGCGCCATTGAGCGCGTCATGCTTCATGGTTGCCGTGCATCGGCAAGGGCGCCCCTCCATCATCTTGCGTCGCGCAGATCCTGTCAGCGACGCGCATTTACATGTGTTGGTTTCCAAAGCTCGTCGAGCGTCTGAACGGAACCCCATGTTATCGCCGACCCAGCGTCAACAAAACTTACCAAGGCGCGTAAAAAAAGCGACTCGACACATCACCGTCATCGCTAGAGACTAAAGGCTCCAACGACACTGCGAACAATGCCATGCAAGACTCCAATTCCGCCACCCGTATCACTCTGGACGAAGTGCTTCAGGCCGCTCAGGCAATCACTTCGCGCTACCCCGACGCCTACTACCGTGAGCTCGACAAGAGCGGCGGTTATCCGCACGAATTCATCAAGGATGCGATGAATGCAGGGCTTCATACCGTGATGATCCCAGTCGAATACGGCGGCATGGGGCTAGGGGTGCGAGAAGCCTCGGTGATCACGGAGGAGATTCATCGGTCGGGCGGCGCAGGTGCGATGTTGCATGGTCAGATGTTCATGATGGGCATTCTTGCGCGTCATGGTTCTGAGGATCAGAAGCACCGCGTGCTGACCGAGGTGGCAGCCGGCCGTGTGCGACTTCAGTCATTCTCCGTTACCGAACCCGATGCCGGTACCGACACGTCGAAAATAAAAACGCGTGCGAGGCGTGAGGGCGATCATTGGTATATCACGGGTCAGAAAGTCTGGACTTCGCGTGCGGCGCATACCGACATGCTTATCGTGCTGGCCCGTACGAGTCCTCCTGAAGATCCTGCCAAACCTTTCCAAGGTCTTTCGTGCTTTCTGGTCGATGTGCGCGATGTTGATCCGAAGCAATTCCAGGTGCGAAAAATCGAAGTGATGTTCAACCACCATACCTATGAGGTCTTTTACGACAACCTCAAGGTTCCCGCGAACGCTTTGATCGGCGAAGAAGGGAAGGGCTTCAAGTATCTGCTCGACGGGTTGAACGCGGAACGGATCCTGATTGCATCGGAATGCATCGGCGACGGCCGATGGTTTGTCGACCGCTCGGTCAAATACGCGAACGAGCGCGTCATTTTTGGTCGTGCGATAGGCGCGAATCAGGGCGTGCAATTTCCGATCGCTCGCGGCTACGCCCATCTCGAAGCCGCTAATGCTTTGCGATGGAAGGCAGCCGAAATGTACGACCGCCAGGAGAAGTGCGGCGCCGAAGCGAATATGGCAAAGATGCTGGCGTCAGAGGCATCGTGGGAACTGGCTAATGCCTGCATGCAGACGCATGGTGGCTTTGGGCTCGCGGTCGAGTACGACATCGAACGGAAATTCCGCGAGAACCGGATCTTTCAGATCGCTCCCATCTCGACCAACATGGTACTGAACTATATCGGGCAGCACGTATTGAAGATGCCGCGCTCGTACTGAGCTCTGCGCACTGCCACCACCTGTCATCGTTATATGCGAGGAATTCTTATGACCCATCAATCCGCGCCACGCGGCCGTTACTTCGAGGACTTCGAGATCGGCCAGGAACTGGTTTCCCCGGCCCGAACGATTACGCAAACGGACATCGTGAACTTTGCCTGCCTTTCCGGTGACTTCAACGAAGTTCATACCAACTTCGAATACTGCAAGGAGACGCAATTCGGTGAGCCGATCGCGCATGGACCTCTGGTGTACGCGGTCATGGGCGGCCTCCAATATGCAAGCGGAGTCAATGACGGAACGCTGCTTGCGCTACTTCAGATCGATAACTGGCGGATGCTCAAGCCGGTCTTACATGGTGACACGATTCGCCTGGTGTCGCGTGTCTTGGACAAGAAGGATACCAGCAAGACCGACCGTGGCATCGTCACGTTTGAACGGAAGTGCGTCAAACAGGATGGTTCAGTCGCCCAGGAAATGAAGGCGACATTGTTGTACAGGAGGCGGAACGTCAGAATCTGAGAGTGTCGTCGACCACCGTCAAAGGGCCCCGGGGTGCAAACTTCGGGGTCCTTTTTTTCGATGTGAAGGAAAACGATGGTGGCGGTTATTTCAAATTTACAGCCAAAAAATTCCCACGCTAAAAGCGAGGTTTGTCTCTGTGGCAGACGCTTTGTTCGCGACGGAGACATCAATTTTGATTGCAAGAGCAACATCGACATCCGCCTGAGTGGATAAAACCTCACGGTTCGCCAGCGGTTGGCCTGTCTTGACGGTCGGCATGCACCTTGCATTGTGTGATCGCCTGTCAAGGGCCCATCAAAAACCGAAACGCCGTGATGAAACTTAGGAGACTAAAACATTATGAAGAAAGCGATATGTCTGGCCGCGCTGGGAATGGCCGCAGGATCGGCCTATGCGCAAAGCAGTGTGACGCTTTATGGCGTGCTGGACGTCGGCATCAACTACATCAGCAACGACGGGGGAAAGGCCAATGTCGACATGTCATCCGGCGTGCTCCAGGGCAACCGCTGGGGTCTATTGGGAAGTGAAGATCTGGGCGGCGGGCTGAAGGCAATATTTCGCCTCGAAAGCGGCTTCTCACTGACGAACGGCACGATGGGACAGGGTGGTCGCCTGTTTGGGCGTCAAGCCTACACCGGTCTTAGTAGCAACACCTACGGGACCTTGACAGCGGGCAGGCAGTACGATTCGGTAGTGGACTACGTCCAGCAATTCAGCGGCATCCCATACACGGGTCTTTCACATCCGTTCGACAATGACAACTTCGTTAACTCGTTTCGTATCAATAATTCGGTCAAATACGCTAGCCCTGATTTTCACGGCCTGAAATTCGGCGGTCTGTACGGTTTCAGCAATAGCGCGAACACCGGAGCGCCTAATTCCGGGTTCGCTAACAACCGCGTGTGGAGCGTAGGGGGTTCGTACAGCGGGGGCCCCTTCAGCGCAGGCGTGGCCTATATGCACCTGAATACACCAAACAGCAATACGGTGGGCGCGGTGTCGGGTGACTACATCAATCTGAGCACCACGGGCGCGTTGCAGGTCAACGGACTCACTTCCCCGGTGGTACGCTCCGACGTTCTGGGTGTTGGCGGCGCTTATGCGTTCAATGGGGGCAGGGTCAGTCTTGTCTACAGCCATACCAGTTTCGATTCGACTACTGATCGCCTGACCTTCGACAATTACGAGGCTAACGCAATCTATTTCTTCACTCCGTTCTTCTCGCTCGCCGGGATTTACAGTTTCACCGATGGCAAACTGAGGTCCACTGGCGCGAGTCCGAAATATCATCAAGTGCAGTTGATCGGCGATTACGGCCTCAGCAAGACCACGGATGTCTACTTGCTGGGCGCATACCAACGGGCGGCAGGTGACGCAACTGTCGCCTCCATCGCACCTGATACGTTTGGTACGGGCGGCGCGGCAGCACCCGATGCGTCCACCACGAAGAATCAAGTCCTCGTCCGCATCGCGCTTCGTCACAAGTTCTAACGGTAGAGGTGTGCGCTGCATCGGTCCGCCGCGCACACCTCGATCCCATGATGTGACCGGCGTAGCTTGCTAGAAGCGATCTGCCGCGCATCGGATTCGCTTGCCAGACCTGTAACTACGCGGTCGCAAGCAACATCTCCGTGAGTTCTATGGGCATCGTAATCATCGCGTCATGCGTGGTGGGCAGTTCAAGGTAGTGCCACTCATGTTGAGCTTTCGCCAGCTCGCGCGATCGCACGGTAGTGGGATGCAGCGGGTTCGTGCACGCAATGTAGGTCGCGGGGAGGCCGTTGCCTAACTCATTGATCAGCGTGAGTCTGTCTTCGTAGGTCTGCACCGGCTGCGGCGTCAGCTTTGTTTTAAGCCAGGCGCCGATCAGCGGGTCGGTGATGCCGAAATATTCCGGCGGGACGGGAGGAACACCAAGCCCGTTATTGGCTACGTCTGCACGTTGCCGGTATAGCGCCATGCGTTCCGGCGGCGAGCGGTCCGCTGCACATTCTCCCGCGCGCAGCACGAGTGCATCGAGGAAGACCAGGTGCCGGATGCGGTCCCGCATTCGGTCAGCGATTGCGGAGATCACCGGGCCCGCAAAACTGTGACCAACGAGGATGACCTCGGAGAGTTCCTCGAACCGGATGACTTGAGCGACGTCTTCGATAAACGTCTCGAGACCTGGACGAAAGGCGAGCAGGTGCGATCGCTCGCCGAGTCCGGTAAGAGTCGGCGTGTACACGGTGTGTCCGTGCAAACGTAACCGGCGAGCCACTTCCTTCCAGCACCAGGCGCCATGATAAGCGCCGTGCACGAGCACGTAAGTCTTGCCGGATTCCGGCGATAAGGAGGGCCTCGATTGTTGGATTTCTGAGGGCGCGCTTGTTTTCATGGGCAGTTCCGGAGGTGCGGGTGCGAAAGCACGTGGCGCGTCGACGGCACGAGGCCGGCGAGAGCGCGTAGGGATGAGTGGTGATTAGGCGAGTTAGAACTAGCGCTTCTGGATACCCGCTTGCTTGACGAGTTGGGACATCTGGGAGAGATCGCGATTGAGGAACGTTCCGAACTCCGCGGGCGTCATCATCATCGGTTCGGAGCCTTCGGTGCGGAAGCGCTCCGCGAGGTCTTTGCTGGTCAACGCCTTGTGCAACGCTTCCGAGAGTCGCTGTACCGCATCGGGCGGCGTGCCGGTAGGCGCAAATAGACCCAACCAAAGATAGTAGTTGTAGTTGGGATAGCCTTGTTCGGCGATCGTCGGAACGCCCGGAAGGTCGGCCAGCCGATTGCCTGACGTCACGCCCAGCGGGTGCAGCTTCTGTGACTTGATGTAGCCCACGCTGCTGCCATAGCCGTCGAAGATCATACTGACTCGTCCCCCCATGACATCCGGCATCGCGGCGCCGTTTCCGCTGTAGGGAACATGTAGAAGGGATAGTTTCGCATCGTGCTGTAGCAACGCAGCCGCAACATACTGCGGCGTTCCGATGCCGCCGGAGGCGAACGCTACCTTATCGGGCTGGGCTCGGGCTTGCGCCACCCACTCGCTGAATGTCTTAGGCCCGGTAGGTGGCACTAGCATCACGAGCGGAGCGCGAATCATCGGCCCGACCGGGACGAAGTCCTTCATCAGGTCATAACCGGGGTCCTTATAGAAGGCCGGTCTGGCAGTCATGTTATTCGCCTGGGACAACACGGTATAGCCGTCCGGCGGCGCATTCTTGACGACCTGAGTACCGACGAGCGTTTCTCCGCCGGGACGGTTGTCGACAATGATCGACACACCGAGTGCCTCGCTCATTCTTCTAGCCACGAGACGCGTGGTGACGTCCAGCAGGCCACCAGGCGCAGCAGGCACGATCATCCGGATTGGGTGGTCGGGATATGCACCGGCTGCATGGACCGGGAAGGTGCAGGCAACCGCCAGCGCGAATGCGCCCAGACGGCGCATCTGCGCTGTCGAACCGAGAATCTTCATTCAGGTGTCTCCGTATGTTTGTCTGGTGCTGAATGTCGAACTTCGCCGCGCAACATCTTTCGATGATGCGGCTGAGGTAGAAGGCAAATCCAATGCCATCTGTGTGCGTGGCATCCGTTCAGATTAAAGAGTAGCGACAGTGATTCGAACGTGTTCGCTGCGAGGACATCGGCGTCGCTCCGGCATACATCTGTACTTGCTCGATACAGAACCACAACGAATGTATGGCGCTCGACCTTCAAAGATGACGGTTCTGTTGTGACGCAAGCAAGGCAATGGCACATGTCTTGCGTTTCCAAACCGTCGCGAGCAAGGGGGCAACTGTCGCGTGCATCGGTCACCGCTCCCGTTGCCCCATAACCCGGAAACGCGCGGTACGTGCGCAAATAGACAAACATCAGGAGTGGGAAATGGTCATTGGTTATATCGGCCTTGGCGCGCTTGGAGGTGCGCTCGCACGCCGTCTTCTCGCAACGCACAGCTTGTGCGTATGGGACATCAATAAGACCGCAGTGGACGCCATGGAAGAGCTCGGCGCACAGCGTGCTTCAACGGCTGCCGAATTGGCGCGCCGCTCCGATGTGATATTGCTTTGTCTGCCGCGTAGCGCGGATGTACAGCAAGTTGTGTTCGGCCCGCACGGGCTCGGGGAAGGGCTCTCCGATGGCGCGGTGATCATCGACCAGACGAGCGGCGATCCTGTTGTCACTCGGGAGATGGGCGCGCAATTGTCCACGCGGGGTGTCCATATGCTCGATGCGCCTGTATCGGGCGGTCCGTCGACGGTGACAGCGGGAAACAGCACGATCATGGTGTCGGGTGCGCACGATCTCTTCGTACGTGTGTTACCGATCTTGAGCGCAATCACCTCCAACGTCATTCACTGCGGTACCCGATTGGGCGACGCGCAAGCGATGAAGCTCGTCAATAACACGATGAATGCAGGATGTCGCCTTGCTACGCTCGAAGTCGTCGCGATGGGCAAAAAGATGGGCCTTTCGCTCGAAGCGATGACTGACGTCGTCAATAAAGGTTCTGGGAGAAACAGCACGTCGAAGACCATGTTGCCGGCGCTGATCGAAGGGCGGCAATCGACGCAATTTGCGCTTTCGCTGATGTTGAAGGACCTGAACCAGGGCGTTGCACTCGGGATGAGCTGCGGAGCGCCGATGCCTGTTGCGAGTGTCGTGCGCGGCTTGCTGCAAGTGGGCGTGAACACGCTCGGGAAGTCCGCGCAACTCGAAGACGTCGTGGAGCTGATCGAGTCGATGTCGGATGCATGCATCAAGGAGCCGCTTCAGCAAACACCTGTGCACGATGCGCAAGCCGCCGTGCCCGCCGATCCGAACATGCTGAAGGTCGGCTACGTAGGACTTGGAGCAATGGGGGGCGCACTCACTCGCCGCCTGATGCTGTCACGAAAGATGCACGTATTCGACGCGCGAGCGGATCTGGTGCGTACCTTCGAAGCGGAGGGCGCGCTGGACGCCGCTGACCTGCCGTCTCTCGCCCGGGCATGCGACGTAATCATGATCTGCGTGCCGACCTCCGCGATCGTCAGGCAAGTTGTGTTCGGACCGGGCGGTCTCTCGGAAGGACTGGGCGCCGGTAAGATTGTCGTCGATCAGACGACTGGCGACCCCAGCGAAACGCGCCGAATCGCGGCCGACCTGGCGAAGCTGGGTGTGTCGCTGGTCGATGCGCCCGTCTCGGGAGGTCCGCGAGGCGCAGTGGCGGGCACCATCGCAATCATGTGTGGCGGCGCGCCCGGTACTTTTGCCAGCGTGCGCCCGATTCTCGAGTCCATCAGCCCGAACATTGTGTATTGCGGAGAAACTGGTAATGGGCACGTAGCCAAGCTGATCAACAACGCTGTCGCTTCGTGTAACCGCTTGATCACGTACGAAACCACCGCCGCAGGCTTCAAATACGGCTTGTCGATCGAATCTATGGCAAAGGTCATCAACCGGAGCTCGGGCTGGAACGGAGCGTCGGAGCGGATTCTGCCGGTCCTGGCGGCGGGTGGACAAACGGCGAATTTCCAGCTCCAGTTGATGGTCAAGGACCTGAAGCTTGCCGCGCAAATGGCGATAGACTGTGGCGCACCGTTGTTCATCGCAAACGCGGTTCGCAACCTGTTCGAAGTAGGCGCCCACCGGCTCGGTGGAGAGGAGAACCTCGACGCGATGGCCCGGCTATTGGAAGAGATGGCGGCTATCGATTTTTCGAAGTCCATGGCGAGCGAGCATTCGGCATGAAGCGCTCCACTTGCGAGCCGTACCGAACTGGGCATCCTGAATGAAGCTTCGACAACTTCAGTGCCTGTGCGCGGTCGCTGACGCGGGTTTCAACATCTCACGGGCCGCAAACGTGTTGCATGCCACGCAGCCTGCAGTCGGAAAGCAGGTGCGCGAGCTGGAAGACGAACTCGGCATCGACCTGTTGTTGCGGCAAGGTGGACGCGTGACCGGGCTTACCGATGCGGGCGCTCGGACCCTTCAGTGGGCCCGACGCGCGCTGCAGTGCGCCGACAACATCCGGGCCATGGCGCGAGAGACGGGAGACGAGACGGTCGGCAGCGTCGCGATCGCCACCAGTCACGCGCACGCTACCTATGTCTTGCTGCCGCCGGTATCAGCGTTCAGTCGTGCCTTTCCAAAGGTTCGCATTAACGTGCTGCAAGGAACGCCCGACCGCGTTGCTGAACTTGTTCGGGATGGGACCGTTCAACTCGGCGTCACCCATTTGCCCGCCCGGCTGCCCCCGGAAGTCGTGGCTATTCCGTTTCTGAATTCGCCACGCTTGCTGGTGACACCCGCCGCACATGCTCTGTTGACTCTGCGCACGCTGACGCTCGAAGCGCTGGCTGATTACCGTCTTATCGTTCCGCACTCGCCGAGGCCGGAAGGTGGTCGCATCCTGCGCAAGTTCGAGGAAGCCGGTCTCGAAGCAGATCTCGCAGTTCAGGCTCTGGACGCCGACGTGGTGAAGACCTATGTCGAGGCCGGTCTCGGCGTGGGCATCATCCCGGCGTTTTGCTACGACGCGCAGAGAGACAGCGGGCTGGAAGCGAGAGATGCCGGACATCTGTTCGAACCGGCAGTGTCGGCTGCGTTGCTGCGACGAGGTGCGCACCTTCCGGGCTACATCCATTCTTTTCTCGAGCAGCTCTGTCCAGAGCTCCAGCGGGAACGCCTCGAGCGCGAGGTGATGGCCGAGCACTAAGCATTGCTTCATTCGCCCGTGAACTGCGGCTTGCGCTTCTCAGCGAACGCCGCGCGGCCTTCCCGATAGTCCGCGCTGTTCATGCAACGGCGCGTAAAGGCGTCCATAGCGGCGATGTCGCGCTCGTGCGGCGCCTTCATTACTTGTCCAATCGCAAACCTGGCGGCGAGCACTGAGAGCGGCGCATTCTCCGCGATGCTTCGAGCCAGGGCCAAAGTCTCACGAACCGCGTCTTGTGCTTCCACGACGCAATCCACGAGTCCCATGGCCTGTGCTTCGAGGGCCGTGAAGCGTCGGGCAGTGTAAAGCATCAGGCGCGCGCGGGACGGACCTACCAGTTGCACCAGAAGCTCCATTGGATCGAGGCCAAATGCAATGCCGAGCCGTGCTGCCGGGACGCCGAACATGGCATCGGCCGCGGCCACACGGAGATCGGCGAGTAGCGCTGTCGCGAGACCGCCCCCCAGGCAGAAGCCCTGTATGCAAGCGACGCTCGGCTTTGCGAAGCTGGCCATCCTGTTTCGTCCGCGACCGGTGATGCGCTTGAATTCCACGTTTGCGTCTGCGTCGTTTCTACGGGCGGCGAATTGACTGATGTCGTTGCCTGAAGTAAACGCTTTTCCGCCCGCGCCTGCGTGGACGACCACCCGCACTTCGCGGTCCGCCTCGAGCAGGTCGAGCGCCTCGGCGATGCCATCCCACATTTCAAGGTTGATCGCGTTTCGCTTCTGGGGCTGATTGAAGAGCAAGATGCCGATGTTATCGATCCGTCCCGCCAGCAGCTTTCCGTCAGCGTAGCTGCCAATGATTCGCATCTCGTCTTCCAACTGAATACCTTCACTCATCGAACGACTCTCCGGTGACTCAATCCAGGAACCCACCCGATTCATTCTTATCGTCCAGGTCGCGCGTGTAAAGCAACGAAAAGTTTGAGCGTGAAAACCATTGGGAAGGCATGACCAATTCTTGGAGCGCTCTAACCAGGAGGAACTCGACGCACAAGCGCTTTGCACTCACGATGCTTAGACCTACTGTGCAAACGAACGGGAGTCGGAAATGGCGGATATCGAGGACATCGTGAAACCTCGTGGGAGGACGGAATCAACTCAAACATTGCCCTTGGCGGGGCTCAAGGTGATCGACATCACGCACGCACGTGCCGGCCCCACCGCGGTGCGGCACCTGGCCGACTGGGGTGCGGACGTGATTCGTGTGGACCAGCCACTCGCCGCGCCGGGCTCGGCGGCACACGAAGACGTAACGGGCAGACAGCGGGGTTCTGACTACCAGAACCTGCATCGCAACAAGCGGTCGTTGCGACTGAACCTGAAAGATCCGGCGGGACGCGCAGTCCTCATTGACCTTGTGAAGGACGCCGACGTCGTGATCGAGAACATGCGGCCCGCGGTGAAGCATCGGCTAGGCATCGGCTACGAAGACCTGCGCGCGATCAATCCGCGTCTGATCTACGGCAGCATCAGTGGCTTCGGTCAGGCGGGGCCTTACAGTGATCGGCCCGGGCTCGATCAGATCGCGCAAGGCATGACGGGGCTGATGTCCGTAACAGGGCACTCCGGTAGCCCACCGTTGCGTACCGGCATCGCAGTCGGAGACCTGAGCGCGGGCAACATGCTTGCGCTTGCGATCATGATGGCGCTCTACGAGCGGCAGCGGACCGGAATGGGGCGTTGGGTTCATACCAGCCTGATCGAAAGCCTGCTGTTCATGCTGGATTTCCAGGCTGCTCGCTGGCTGGTCGATCGCGAGATCCCACGCAGCGTCGGCAACGAGCATCCGACAGCCATCCCCACTGGCGTGTTCGAGGCCGCTGACGGTCACATCACACTCGCCGCGCCGAATTCGCGGATGTGGCCGAAGATGTGTGAAGCAATCGATCGTCCAGACTGGGCGCAGCGTCCCGAGTGGAGCACCCGGGATGGCCGCGCGACGCATCGTGAGGAAATCCACGCCGGCATCGCTGAAGTCATCCGCACGCAAACGATGCAACACTGGATCGAGAAACTGAACGCGGTCGGGGTTACGTGCGGCCCGATCTATACCATGGACCAGGTTTTCGACGACGAACAGGTTCAGTTGCTCGGCATGGCGTGCCCGGTGAAGCACCCAGTTCTGGGCGAGCTCCACCTCGTGGCCTCGCCGCTGAACTTCGAAGGCAGCGAGCGAGTGCTGCGCCGTTCGACACCAGATGGGGGAGCGGATACAGATCAGATACTCCGCGACCTGGGATACGGTGAGCAGAGGATCCGTGATCTGAGAGCATCTAAAGTCTGTTGATGCAGACATTGCGCCTGTGCGACGTCTCGCAATCGAGGAGGTCATCGTGAAAGTCGAAGGTCAATGCCATTGCGGCGCGATTCGCTATGAAGCGGAAGTGGAGCCCGACACCATTGGCATATGTCATTGTCTGGATTGCCAGACGCTGACGGGGTCGGCTTTTCGCGCCAACGTGCTGGCGCGCGCGGAAAGCTTCCGGTTGCTGCACGGCTCGCCGCGCCGCTATGTGAAGACGGCGGCTAGCGGGGCGCAGCGTGTGCACGCGTTTTGCGAGAACTGCGGATCGCCAATCTTCTCGTGTGCCGTGAGCGATCCTCCTACGTACTCACTGCGCGTCGGCGGGCTCGATCAGCGACATGAGTTGGGGAAGCCAGCAAGACAGATCTGGACCAGTCGACGCCTCGCCTGGTGTTGCGAACTGGCGAACGTGCCGGAGACCGATGGCCAGCCATGACGGTGCGCCGGGAGACTGGATGACGGCAATGCGGCGAGAAGCAGAGCCCGCCTTCACGATCGACGTCACACAGGATCGGAGCCAGCGCATGTGTGCGGCAAAGACACTACGCCGGCGAACGTCTTCTTTGCGGACATCGGTAGACCACGCTGGAACGCGTTGCCGTCACGCTCCTGCAAGCCTGGAGCGTGTCGCAACGCGAAAGTAACCCATGTGTTCCTGAATGGCATGCATGTTGCAGATTGATCGCCGCACACGGCGCTGTGGGCATGCATCGGATGAAGTCGCACAGCGCTTCCGAAAACGGCAAAGGAGGAAGTGGTGGATCCAGCAATGTCCGAGGAGATCGAAGCGGTACGCGACATGGTCAAGCGTTTCATGCAGACCGAAGTGGTGCCGGTGATGGAAGGCTACGAGCAGCGTCGCGAGTTCCCGCGCGAGCTGATCAGGAAGGCGGGTGCGGCGGGCCTGTACGGGGCGGTGTTTCCGGAGTCGGTGGGCGGCAGCAACATGGGGTATCTCGCTGCCGCGGTGATCCAGGAGGAGATGTGCCGCATCGACGTGCGCTTTGCCTCATGCAACAACCAGCAGGGCTCGACCTGTCCGAGTTGCATCTATTTCGGCGGCACGCCCGGGCAGATCCAGAAGTACGTACCGAATCTGCTGGCGGGGGTGACGATCGGCATGATGTCGCTGACCGAGTCGGGTGGCGGCTCGGACGCGGCGGGCAACATGCAGACGTTCGCGCGGCGCGACGGCGACGTATACCGCATCACCGGGCAGAAGATGTGGGCGTCGATCGCCAACGAGACGGATGTCGGCGTGCTGTTCGCGAAGACAGACCGGGCTGCGGGCGCCAAGGGGGTGACCGCGTTCATCGTGCAGCCGAAGAAGTATCCGGGGTGGACGGCAACGCCGATCGACACGATGGGGCTGTCCAACGCGCTGCGCACGAACGTCGTGTACCTGGACGAATTCGTGGTGCCGGTGGAAGACCGTCTGGGCGAGGAGGGCGAGGGCTTCAAGATCATCATGCGCACGCTGCAGCCGGGGCGTGTGGGGGTGGCGGCCAAGGCGCTGGGGGTGGCGCGCGCGTGCTTCGAGGATGCGGTTCGCTACGCCAACGAGCGCACGTTGCGCGGCCAGCCGATCGGCCGGTTCCAGATGATCCAGTCGGACATCGCGGAGATGGCGGTGGCGATCGAGGCGAGCCGGGCGCTGGTGTACAAGGCGGCGATCGCGATGGACGAGAGCGAGCCGTCGAACCGGCTGGCGGCGATCGCGAAGTACCACGCGTCGCAGACGGCGAAGCTGTGCGCGGACAAGGCGGTGCAGATTTTTGGTGGCTATGGTCTGGCGAAGGAATACCGGGTGTCGTGGTACCGGGCCTATGCGGACATGTTCTTCACGGGCGAGGGCTCGGCGAACGTGCAGAAGATCCTGATCGCGGAAGACGCACTGGGCTACAAGCTGGCGGACCGTCATCACGGCAGGACGGGGTTGCGCGACATCCGCAAGGACGACGTTGCGAAAGAACTGAACGCGGCCAGATGAGGAAGACGTCATGTCCGAAGAACTAAAGTTCGCGATCGACAACGGCATCGCAACGATCACACTCAACCGTCCGGAGAAGCTCAACGCGTTCACCGATGCCATGCAGGAGTCCTGGCTCGAAGCGCTGGAAGAGTGTCGGACGAATCCGGACGTGCGCGTGATCGTCATGACCGGCACCGGGCGGGCGTTCACGACTGGCGGCGACGTCGAATCGTTTTCGTCGAGTGCGGAACAAACCGCCGCCAACATTAAAGCGCGTGTCGCCGAGGGCATTCAACGGCTGCCGCGCAAGATCGCCGAAATCGACAAGCCGGTGCTAGCCGCCTTGAATGGTCTCGCGACGGGCGGAGGCCTCGACATTGCGCTCGCCTGCGACCTTCGCTTCGCCGCCGAGAGTGCTCGCTTTGCCGAGACCTATTTGCGCATGGCCCTGATTCCGGGAGTCGGCGGCGCTTATCTGCTGCCGCGGATCGTAGGCATGTCGAAGGCGTTGGAAATGTTCTGGAGCGCGGACTGGGTGGACGCGCGCGAAGCGGAGCGTATCGGGCTCGTCAACCGGGTCTTTCCGGACGAGCAGCTGATGGAGGGCACCTATGCATTCGCGCGTCGTGTCGCGGACGGACCACCGCTGGCCGTGCAATTGATCAAACGCGTGATGCGCTTCGGGCTCGATAAGGATCTCGCGACCGCGCATGAATTGGTCGCCGCGAATTTGCCGATCGTGCGCAGCAGCGAAGACCACCGCGAAGCGGTCGCCGCGTTCAAGGAAAAGCGCACGCCGCAGTTCAAGGGGCGTTGAGCGTCATCTGCTGGGCAATTGAGCCGGGCCCGCGCCAGGGCGGGCCCATTCATGCTTGCAACGGAAAGGGAGTGGGAATTGAAAGAGGATTTGCGCAGAGTGGGTATCGTCGGTGCCGGCGCGATGGGTCGTGGCATCGCACAGGTATGCGCGATGGCCGGCTGCAGCGTGCAGTTGTTCGATGCAGCCGAGGCGGCCGTGTCACGCGCGATCGACGCCGTTCGAGAGGATCTCGCGCGTGCGACGGCGAAGGGCGTGATGTCTGAATCCGAAGCGCAAGCGGTACTCGCGCGGATAGTAGGCATCAACAGCCTGGATCATATGAAGGGCTGCGATCTCGTGGTGGAAGCCATTGTCGAGCGACTGGATGCAAAGCAGCAATTGTTCCGTGAGCTCGAAACCATCGTTGACGAGCAATGTGTGCTGGCCACCAATACATCGTCCCTCAGCGTCACCGAAATTGCCGCCGCCTGCGCGCATCCAGACCGGGTGGCAGGCTGGCATTTCTTCAACCCGGTAACGCGCATGAAAGTGGTTGAAGTGATACGAGGGCCGCGCACAGACCCGCGGGCCACCGATGCACTCATTTCGCTATCGCGCCGCATTGGTCACCGCGCGATCGTCGCCTCGGATTCACCGGGCTTCGTAGTCAATCATGCCGGACGCGCTTTCGTGACGGAAGGGCTCAAGCTCCTTGCCGAACAAGCGGCTAGTCATGATGTGCTCGATGCCATTCTTCGAACCTGTGCGGGATTTCGCATGGGGCCGCTGGAATTGCTGGATCTGACAGGACTAGATGTCTCAGTCCCCGTCATGGAATCGATCCACTCGCAGTACTATGGCGACGACCGCTACAGACCCGTGCCGCTTGCACGGACGCGTCTGGTGGCCGGCCTTCTCGGGCGCAAAACCGGCGAAGGGTTCTATCGCTACGATGGCAAACCAGCGGGGCACACCATGGTGCAGCCCGCAGCGGCAAACGTGGTCGCGCCCAAGCTTTGGTGGTCGACCCACGGACCTGCGGCATTACCTGAACCTATCGCGGCGCTCCTGAATGCTCATGCGCCCGTTGCCGACATCGGCGATGCCGATGTGGTGTTGCTCGCACCGCTCGATCGCGACCTCTCCACAACTGTAATGGAACTGGGCGCCGATGGGTCGAAGGCGATCGGCGTCGACCCGGTGTTTGGCGGACCGTCGGGCATCACCTTGATGACATGCCCGGGAACCGCTGCCGAAACGGTCGACATGGCTCAGGCTGTGTTTGCCGCGCATTCAGTTCCTACGTACGTGATCGCTGATTCTCCGGGCTTCGTCGCGCCGCGCGTCGTGGCCTGCATCGTGAATCTGGCGTGCGAAATGGCGCAGCAGGGCATCGCATCGCCCGCGGATATTGACATGGCCGTGCGTCTGGGCCTTGGCTATCCCGTGGGGCCGTTCGAATGGGGCGACAGGCTGGGTGCCAGGCGCGTGTTGTCCATCCTGGAGGGTCTTTACGCGACGTTCGGCGATCAGCGATACCGCCCTTCACCATGGCTCGCGCGCCGAGCGGGGCTTGGATTGCCGCTGGCCTCGCCGGACCGCCGCGAACCCATCGTGAGGACGATCCCGGCAGACTCCAGTGCCGCCGAAAAGGCCGCGACAGCGTAGCAAGTACGTTGGCTTTCAGACGTATTGGCCGTTGAGAGCCGACGCACACCGCGCGGCACCGAACCGTAATCTGTCATGACCGGACGAAGCATGAACTTCGCTTCGTCCGGACTATCCGGCGGGCCTAGCGCTTCTCGATGCCAAGTTCAGCAACTACCTTGCTCATGTTCGTCTCGTCCTGTTTGAGGAACTGGGAGAACTGGGCAGGCTGCATCGTCATGGGCTCCAGGCCATTGTCGCTGAAGCGCGCCATCAGTTCCTTGCTTGCCGTTGCGGCGTGCAACGCGTCGGAGAGCCGCTGCACGACGGCGGGCGGCGTGCCGGCTGGCGCGACGAGACACAGATAGAGGTAGTAGCTGAAGTCGGGATAGCCCTGCTCGGCCATCGTCGGTACGTTTGGCAGCGACGCTAGCCGTGCGGTGGACGTCACGCCCAGCACTCTGAGCTTGCCCGCCTTGACATTGGCGACGCTGCTGCCGTAGGCATCGAATATGGTCGCGACCCGTCCGCTCAACACGTCTGTCATTGCTGCCCCGTTTCCCTTGTATGGCACATGGAGCAAGCTCACGCCAGCACGCTTGAAGAACAGGGCCGCGCCGAGATGCGTCGTCGAACCGACACCAGCGGAGCCGTAGGACAGCTTGTTCGGGTTCGCCTTCGCCCGCGCGACGAAATCGGCCAGCGACTTGTCCGGCAGGTCGGACGACTCGACCATGAGCAACGGCGAACGCGCCATCGGTCCGATGCCGACGAAGTCCTTGTTGAGGTCATACCCGGGTTCGAGCTTGACTGATGGCTGAATCGCGATCGTACCGGCCGCCGCGAGAATCGTGTATCCATCCGGAGCGGCGGCTTTGACGTAACGAATCCCGACGAGCCCATCTCCGCCCGAGCGATTCTCGACCGTCACGCCCTTGCCGAGCGTCTCGCTCATGCGCTGCGCGACCAGGCGAGTGACGACGTCGGTCAACCCCCCTGGCGCGACATTGACGATGATACGCACGGGATGGCTCGGGTAGGTATCGTCGGCCATGACCGACGCGGCGCTGGCGAGCGCGAAGACGGCTGCTACTGCGCGCAGCCACGACTTGGATTTCATGAAGCGAGTCTCCAATAGCGTTAAGAAAAATAGAAGTGAAGCGCGATGGACAACGCAATATGAATGCCAATCTTCTTTGTCGGGCATGTATGAGCTGCGTCGATACGCGATGCTCCGCAACGTGCAGCCTTGCAGCACACGAAGCTGGCTTGATTAAGAAAGTAAAGACGTCGCGTGTCTTTCTAGCGGACATCCGGCTGTCTATGCAGGGAACAAGGAACGGCTCCATCCGAGGAGGGATCGTCTGTTTCGCTGGGCACTTTAGGCGTGGATGTCCTGTACGAGCGAATGGTATGGCTCTTGCACCTAAGGGCCGCAATTCGGCATTGCATGTCCAACTCAGTATGCTGGACGGGGGCAAATGCTGGATAAGGGCGCGTCGAATCATTTCGGCGACACCGCGTTCACCCCAGCATTCAACATCCAGGAGGTAGTGATTTTGTCCGAGAGAGATTCGATCGAGTATGACGTCGTCGTCGTCGGCGGCGGCCCTGCGGGCCTGTCGGCGGCCATTCGTCTGAAGCAGCGCGCCGCCGAAAAGGGCGTCGAGCTTGGCGTGTGCGTACTCGAAAAAGGCTCTGAGATCGGGGCTCATATTCTGTCGGGCGCGGTGATGGATCCGCGCGCGCTGACCGAGCTGATTCCGGACTGGAAAGAAAAAGGCGCACCGCTGACGGTCGACGTGACCGAAGACCGCTTCCTGTTCCTGTCGGCAACGGGAGCGAAGAGCGTGCCGACATGGGCGTTACCGGACAATTTCAAGAACCACGGCAACTATGTGATCAGCCTCGCGAACGTGACGCGCTGGCTGGGTCAGCAGGCCGAGGCGCTCGGCGTCGAGATTTTCCCGGGCTTTCCGGCGGCCGAAGTGCTGTACAACGACGACGGCTCGGTCAAGGGCGTCGCCACCGGCAACCTCGGCATCGGCAAGGACGGCGAGCCGACCGGGAACTTCCAGCTCGGCATGGAGCTGCACGCGAAGTACACACTGTTCTGCGAAGGCGCGCGCGGCCACCTCGGCCGCCAGCTGAACGAGAAGTTCAAGCTGCGCGATGGCGTCGATCCGCAGGTGTACGGCCTCGGCATCAAGGAGCTGTGGGAAATCGATCCCGCCAAACACAAGCCGGGTCTGGTGATGCACACGGCCGGCTGGCCGCTCGAAAGCGATACGTACGGCGGCTCGTTCCTCTATCACATGGACAACAACCAGGTCGTGGTCGGCTTCGTGGTCGGCCTCGGCTATTCGAATCCGTATCTGTCGCCGTTCGAGGAATTCCAGCGCTACAAGACGCATCCGGCGATCCGCGCGATTCTCGAAGGCGGCAAGCGCGTGTCGTACGGCGCGCGCGCGATCACCGCGGGCGGCCTGCTGTCGCTGCCGAAACTGGTGTTCCCGGGCGGTGCGCTGGTCGGCGACGACGCGGGCTTCCTGAACGCGTCGCGTATCAAGGGTTCGCACGCCGCGATCAAAACCGGCATGCTCGCCGCCGATGCCGCATTCGACGCCGTGCAGGCCGGCCGTCAGTCGGACGAGCTGACCGCCTACCCGGAAACCTTCAAGACGTCGTGGCTCTACACCGAGCTGTATCGCGCGCGTAACTTCAAGCAGTGGATGAGCAAGGGTCTCTACCTCGGCACGCTGATGGTCGGTCTCGAGCAGAAGCTGCTCGGCGGCAATGTGCCTTGGACGCTGCATCATCAGCATTCCGATCACGAGATGCTGAAGCCGGCGTCGCAGTGCAAGCCGATCACGTATCCGAAGCCCGACGGCAAGCTCACGTTCGACCGGCTGTCCTCGGTGTTCATCTCGAACACGAATCACGAGGAAAACCAGCCGGCGCACCTGACGCTGAAAGATCCGACCGTGCCGGTCAATGTGAACTGGCAGACCTATGCGGGACCGGAGTCGCGTTATTGCCCGGCTGGCGTGTACGAGTTCGTGAAGAACGAGGAAGGCAACGAGCGGCTCGTGATCAATGCGCAGAACTGCGTGCACTGCAAGACCTGCGATATCAAGGACCCGACGCAGAATATCGTGTGGGTGACGCCGGAAGGCGGTGGCGGCCCGAACTATCCGAATATGTGAGCGTCCTGCACTTCGCAAAGCTGCGGCACTCTTTGGGTAGCGCCGGCCGTTAGCGTTCTTCTGACAGCGCTTTTACGATATCGATCATGCGGTCCAACACAGGGTCGCGCTGACCCTTGACCCACCCAAACACGAAACTCGTCGTGAAGCTCACGTCGACTAGCGGGATTACGGCAAGACTCGAGGGATAAGTGAAGTTCTTGCCAATCACCGCGAGACCGATCCCCATCCCCACGGAGATCAGGTTGAGTTGCGAGGAGATCGACCCGACCTCCTGCACGAATTGCGGCTCGAAGCCGGCTTTCTGGCAAAGCGAGTACAGCGGCCCATACCCCGGACTGATGCTTGAGCGTGGCACCACCACGAAGCGCTCATTGCCAAGCTCTGCGAGCGCAACAGCCTGCTTTTTTGCAAACGGATGGTCGGCGGGCACGACCACTCCGAGTTCGCCGCGCTGAATGCGAATCCACTCGAGGACCGTCTGGTCCTGCGCCAGCACGCTGTCGCCGCTTTTTTCGCAGGTCAACGCGGGGCTCGGGCCGAAGTGCATGAAGCCCGCCTGAATCTTGCCGTCTGCCAGCGCCTTCGGCTGCGCGGAAGTGGCCATTTCGAACAAGGAAAGGGAGATATCCGGATACGTGTCGCGGAATTGCTTGATTGCTGCTCGAAACAGCGAATGAAGGAGCGTTAGCGAGCCATACCCCATGTTCAATGTTCCGCTCTTGCCTTCCCCGACGCGTTTGGTCGATACGACGACGTCGTCCAGGTCGGACATGACCTTCTGCAGTCGCGGCAGCAGCCAGTGTCCGGCCGCCGTCAATTTGACCCGATGCGCGAGACGTTCGAACAGTGGTGTGCGCAGTTCGCTTTCCAGGTCGGCGATCATTTGCGAGACCGCGGGACGCGTCACATGCAGTCTGTCTGAGGCGCGTCCGAAATGCTCTTCTTCGGCTGCGGCAATGAAGTAGCGTAAGTGTCGAAGTTCCATGTCCGTATCAGGGCAGGGTGGGATGACATAGCGCACGCAACTTGCATGCCGTTCTGTGAGTAGGTACGTCGGCTGCCAAGCCCGACGCAGAAGCGGAGCGCGAGCGGACGCTGGTTGCGGTCGTGTGCGGCGCGAGCACACGCGTGTACACGGGGCGGTCAGCGAAACTTACCGTCTGCGCCAAAAAAAGCGACTCGACAGTGATCCGCTCTCACTCCCAGAATCAATGCACATTGAGCAAAGACTCGAAGGACAGGAGCACCCTGCGTGGCCCATCGAGCCGATATAAGGAGACATTCATGAAACAGACGTTGCTGGCGCTATTTGCCTGCGCCATTTGCTCGCAGACACCCGGCGCGCATGCTGCGGACAACTATCCGTCGAGGCCGATTCATCTCATCGTCCCATTCTCGGCGGGAGGCATCGGGGACACGATCGCGCGCATCGTCAGTGCACCGCTGTCGGACCAACTGGGCGAGCCGATCATCGTCGAGAACCGTCCCGGTGGCGATGGTCTGGTCGGCACGCAGTACGCAGGTCGAAGCGACCCCGACGGTTACACCGTGCTGCAAGTCTCGACGCCGCTCACCATTAACATGGTGATGCGTGCCAAGCCGCGTTACGACCTGACGCGTGATTTTGAACCGGTTGCCTGCGCGGTTCGGTCCACCCTTGTACTGGTCGTCCCGGCGTCCGCGCCGAGCCATTCCGTGGCGGACCTGGTCGCGTATGCCAAAACGAAACCGCAAGGACTCAGCTTCGGATCGGGCGCAGTCGGCTCGGTCGGACATTTGTCAGGCGAACTCTTCAGCCAGGCCGCCGGCATCCATACCTTGCACATTCCTTATAAGGGCGAATCCGCCGTGGTGCCGGACCTTGTCAGCGGGCGCCTCGACTTTTCATTCGCTTCACAACCGGAGGCGATCCAGGGTGTGGCCGCCGGACAGATGCGCGCGCTCGCCGTCAGCTCGCTACAGCGCGTCTCAACCTTTCCAGACCTTCCAACCATGACGGAAGCTGGATTCAAAGGTTTCGATCCATCGAGCAACTACGGCTATATGGTTCCCGCTAATACGCCCCTGGCGGTCGCGAAGAAGCTTAACGAAGCAATCACCAAGGTGATTTCTCAGCCGGCCGTACAGGAGCGCTTCAGATTGCTTGGACTGACGCCGAACGCTTGCGCCCCGGACGGCTGGAGTTCGATCGTCAAACGGGAAATCGCGCGCTGGGGCCCGGTCGTAAAAGCCGCGAATGTCCACGCCGATTGACATACTGCAGATCCTTTCATCGAGGAGCGGTTCGATATGCATGCCAGCTCACCCGTCGACGAACGCGATATCTCTCATCCTGTCAACTGGGTCAGGGAACAGCGCGCTCAGGCTGTCGTCGCCGCTTTTCAACGGCGACATTTTCAGGCGCAATATGTCGCGCAACGGGCGCAGGCGCTCGAGGCGATCCTGGCGTTGGTGCCCGACGGCGCAACGGTTTTTCGCGCCGATTCGGTGACACTGGACCAATTGGACGTGGTCCCAGCGTTGCGCGCGCGTGGCAAGAACAAGGTGATGTGGCCGCAGGAGAAGGACGGCAACGGTCTGAACATCCACGGCGACTACGAAGTGAACCGCGAGCTCTATGCGCGATTGCAACGCGAGGTATTTTCCGCCGACGTCTATCTGACCGGAGCGAACGCCGTCACGATGGATGGCAAGATCGTGAGCACGGACGGCGGTGGCAATCGCGTCGCACCGATGATCTTCGGACCCGGCAAGGTCGTGATCGTCGTTGGAATCAACAAGATCGTCAAGAATCTCGACGCGGCATTCGATCGCATTCACGAGTTCTGCGCGCCGGTCAACGTCAGGCGTCACCTCGACATGCATCGGCGAAGCTGGTATGGGGACTTGCCGTGCGCATCGAGCGGCGTGTGTTCGGACTGCGATCATCCGCGACGGATCTGCAATTACACCGGCATTCTGGAGGGCGCGTTGCCACGGTTTTCGGAGCGGATCAATGTGATTCTGATCGGTGAGGAACTTGGAATGTGAACTGCGGCACGGCGCTGCTCACTGATCCGCCTTGAAGCGAGCAACGCCCCGCGACGCCCGGGATGAGAAGTTCCGGACGCCTTTCAGGAACTGTATTGATCAGCTGTCCGACGTGCCGGGAGTCGCTTGTTCGGCGGGTTCTTCGAACAGGCGCGTGCGGATCATCCGCACCGAATCGTACTCGATTGCGACATCGCCGCGGTTGGTGATCACCTGGTGAGCAGTGACGACTACACCTCGATCAGGTCGGCTCGTCAAACGCTTCGATTTGAAGCGAATGCGATTCAGAATGGTGTCGCCCGCATAAACCGGCTTCCTGAACCGGGGCGTTAGTTCCATCAGAAAAATTCCACGGCGGCGCGTCACGCCTGCGTTCATCACGAGACCTTCGGCCGTGCACATCACTAGCATACCGGGCACCATTCGCCCTCCGTAGGCCGCCTGCATGTAGGCGGGATCGGTGTACGTTGGCGTTTTGAAGCCATGCAGTTGCACGAAAGCGCGCACGTGTTCATCCAGAATCGTTGCCGCCTCGGTTTCAAACGTCCAGTCGTCGGCATATTCTTCGAAATAGAGTCCAGTATCCATGGTTGTTCCTTTGACTAATAGCTCTGAGGCACAGATCGAGGATGCGCTTATCGAGGCAGCGCGGGCTCTCTTGAGTCGACTGCTTTTCCCTGGAACGACGTCGCCGCAGGTTGGCCGAAGGCGCCTGATCGCTCGAGTTCGGCGATGTCTTCAGGCGTGAGGCCGAGTCCGGTCGCGAGAATTTCATTGCGATGCTCGGCGAGACGCGGCACGCGCGGTGGATGCGCTAACGTGCCGAATCCGCCAGGACACGCAGGCAGTGTGAAGGTCCCGCCCAATCCGTCTTCGACTTGCCGCAGCGCGCCGCGCGCGTGCAGATACGCGTCCGAAACGACTTCGTCCATGCTCAGGATGCTGGCCACTGGAACGTCCACTTCGACCAGTCTCGCTACGATTTCCGCGCGGGTATGCGTCCTTGTAAACGCCTCGGTGATCTCATGCACTTCCGCTTGCCGCTTCACGCGTTCGAGATACGTCGCATAGCGTTCGTCGCTGCCCAGTTCAGGGTGGTCGATGGCCGTGCAGAAGCGCCGCCAGAACGAGTCGTGATTCACGCCTATGTTGACGTATCCATCGGACGCTGGAAACGCGCCGTAGGGCACGCCATGAAAGCCATTCGAGCCAGCGAAAGCGGTATGCGCCGTGTTGCCCGCCTGTACGCGTCCGAGCGCCACGGAGACCATCGGCAACATGCACTCGACGAGACCGAGATCGATGAGCTTGCCCATCCCGTAGCGCTGCTGATTGCGTAGCGCGAGCAGAATGGCGGCGTGGGCGGTCATGCCAGCGGCGATATCGCCGAGAGCGAAACCGCACCACACGGGCTGACCTGCGTGGTCGCGGGTGAGGCCCGTCGCGCCAGCCATCGCTTCGGCGACCATCGCGAGTCCGGCGCGATCGGCGTAATCCCCCGCATCCTCCATTCCGAAGCCGGAGATGCAGGCGATCACGAGCCGCGGATAGCGTTCGTGTAAGGCCTTTGGATGGACGCCGAGCCGTTCCAGTGCCGACGTGCGAAGGTTCGTCACAAGTACGTCCGCCGTTTCCAGAAGTTCGTGCAGAACACCGAGTCCGCTCGCGTTCTTGAGGTCGAGCACGATGCTGTGCTTATTGCAGTTGAGCGATGCGTAGTAAGCGGATATCTGCTCGCCGGTTACTTGTCGGATGGGATCACGATGTCGGGTCAGCTCGCCGCCAGGCGGCTCGATCTTGATCACCTGAGCCCCCTCGTCCGCGAGCATCTGACAGCAATAGGGTCCGGCGATGAGATGACAGAGTTCGACGACCCTGATTCCCTCCAGGGGCAATGGCGCGCTATTCGTGCTTGACATGGCTTGATGCTCGCGAGGTGGATGACCTTTTGATTCTCACGGCAGCCATTGAGACAGTCGAGTCGTATTTTTTGGGGTACACGGTAAGCTCGACTGACGCTCCCCAGTGTGACGCCGCGTTGCGCAGAGTGCTATGCGATATAAGCGTCCAAAGCATTCATCCGCACATGCAGTTTTGCATCTGCCGCGAACGCCTCTTGCAGATGTTTCAGTGTTGCCTGCACGCGTGGGGCCATCAGCGCCCGATGCGGGTACTGCATCACCATCTCGTACGTTCCCGGCTGGTGTGAATCATGGAGGATCAGTTTCAATGCACCGGACAGCAGGTGATCCCAGGCAAGATGGACACCGACCTGGGCAATCCCAACGCCGTCGCAGGCTGCCCGAACGAGCGATTCGGGCGCTGATAGCGTCAACATCGCTCGGTTCGCCGGGTCCAGTGTGGTAATGCTTCCGTCCTCGGCCTTAAAGCTCCACGAGGCAGCCTGACCGCTCAGGAATTTCCTCGCGATGAGCCGATGCGATTGCAGCGCTTCAGGCGTTTGCGGGACTCCATGGCGCGCCAGGTATTCGGGAGAGGCAACCAGCACTGCGTTCAAGCGACAGACCGGACGGGTCACGAGGGCAGAATCGGGAATGGTGCCGCCCCTCACCGCGATATCGTAACCATCCCGCACGATATCGATGATCCGGTCATCGAAATCGACCTCGACGGAAAGGGTAGGGTAGCGATTGAGTAATGCCGGTAGCGCCGGCAGCACGTGGTCTTGGCCGAAGGCTGAACTCGTCGAAATTCGAACCCGTCCTCCAGGCACAGCGCGCTGCGCTGCGATCGCATCGACCGCGGCATCGAGCGCCTCCAAAGCAACGCGAGCCTGGCGCAGAAATGCCTCTCCCTCTTCGGTGAGCTTCAGCGTGCGGGTCGTGCGGTTCATGAGTCGCACGCCCAAGGCTTTCTCCAGGCCGGCCACGTTCTTACTGACGGCGGCCGACGTGACACCGAGCATGCGGCCGGCTGCCGCGAAACTGCCGGTATCCACTGCCTGGACCAGCGACATGATCGCGCGAACGCGCTGCGATGAATCCACGCCATTCTCCGTTACCGGGTGATTGTTTTCGTGCGTGCCATAGTTGCCGCAGATGACCATTCTAAACTTTCAGTTGAGGTTGATTCAACCCAATCGCAACTTCTGGTAAAGGATGAGGTTGGCGACAATGGGGGCATCTCCCCAACTTATCAATGGCGCGGAATCGAAATGCTCATAACCATCGTGTACGACAGTGGCTACGGCCACACGAAAAAACAGGCCCAGGCAGTCGCCGACGGTGTTCGACGCGTGCCGGGAGCCGAAGCGCAGTTGATAGCGGTCGCCGATGGCGAAACGCCGTGGGAAACGCTGGCTGCCAGCGATGCCATCATCTTCGGCGCTCCCACCTACAACGGATCGCTTTCGTCAAGATTGAAGAAGTTCATGGAGGATTCGACAAGGCCCGCCTGGCTACCTATGAAGTGGCGCAACAAGATCGCCGCAGGCTTCACCAATTCCGGCGCAATGCATGGCGACAAGCTCAGCTCGCTCGTCTCCATGGCTTTGTTCGCTGCTCAGCACGGAATGATCTGGGTCGGCCTCGATCTCTTTGCCAGCACCAACAGCAACGACATGAACCGGATTGGCGGTTGGCTCGGCGCCATGGCCCAGTCAGATGACGCATCGCCCGACGTGACCCCGATCGAAAGCGATTTGCTGACTGCTGCTCACCTTGGCCAGCGGGTGGCTGAAGTGGCTGGCCGGTTCAAAGCTGGAGCTGCGGTCTAACGGAGCGCGCGACGCTCGACTGTCCAGATTCTTCCAAGGAGCCCGCTGATGAGATTGCTTTGTCTCGACATCCCTCTACCGGGCGCCAGTCCGGAAAAGTACCAGCCTCATCTTCATGAAGAAGTGCGCCACGGCTGGCATCTCTACAAGTCCGGCTTTGTGCGCGACATTTACTTTCGTGAGGACCGTCCGGGCGTCGCCATTATTGCTGAGAGCGATTCGATAGAGGCCGCCAGACAAGCCTTGGCGGAATTTCCACTTGCCAGGGTTGGCCTTATCGACTGGGAGATTATTCCGCTCGGCAGGTTTGTGGGTTGGGAGTCGCTCTTCGCGTCCGGCGATACTTGAGCGGATCGCGCTTTCTCCGCGGCATGTCGGCACTGAAAGCCTTGCAAAGGGCGTTCTTCAAGACATCTGGTAAACGCGCCGCGCAGTCTCGCTAAAAAGCATCCTTTTTTCATGCGGCGAACACGAGGCGGCGATGTGCTTGAACATGTTCCACACAGTCCCGTAGCCGAAGCCCGCCTTGTCGACTGGAAAATTCGAGGAGACCATGCAGCGCTCGGCGCCGAACAATTCGATGCACGGCTCGATGTAGGGACGCCACAGTTCGGCAAGCTGGCGCGAAGTGGGCGGCGCTGGAGCCTTCGTAAAGTCGAAGTTGGCGAGGTTCATCAGAATGCCGCCCAGTTTCACCGATACGTTTGGGCATCGTGCGAGATCGCGCATTCCCGCGAGCCACGTTTCGTGATTCTCCTTTTCCTTGCCGGCATAGGAGCTATGGCCTACCGGACTGCCGCTATGGATCAGCACGATATTGGCATCCGGATGAGCTCGCGCGAGCGCTGCGACATCGGGAATCTGCGGATGATAGATGCTTGCATCGAACGCGAGACCGAAGGAAGTAAGCATGTCGATGCCCCGGCCAAATTCCGGGTCCAGATAGAGCCCGGGTCGGTCGGCGCTATATTTGCCTTTCACCGCCGGATCGGCATCCCATTTCGCGCGCTGGCGCACCCCTCTGAAGCGGCCGTTGGCTGCCTGAACGTGAGCCTCGATGGTTTCGCGCGTTTTCTCTCCGAGCGTCAGATCGGCGTACCCAACGATTGCGTCGGCCACCCGGGATTGCGTGTATTTTCCGCTCGCGGCCATGGCGGCCATGCCGAGCGCAAACTCCGTTTCGCCGACATACTTCAGATGCTCCGGGCCGCGCACGCGATACATCATGAAGCATTCGACAAACACGGACGCTTCGACATTGTGCCCGCAGTTTTCGAGGTCGCGTACATACTCGTCGAGAAAGTAGCGATATCCGCCGAAGTCCCACAAATGCAAATGCGTGTCGATGATGGGCAAGTCCGGGTCGAGAACGGGCTCCGGCTCAGCACGTGCGAGCCACGCTTCGTTCGGCGGTTGTATCGTGGCGAACGGGGTCATGGAGGTTCCTGGACGAATTGAATTCAAAGGAGACTGCGATCTGTGTGATGCTGATCGAACGATACGGCCGTTTCAGCCGCGGCTCAACCGTCGACTGCCTTGATTTCATGAGGTTGAGCTGTGACGGCACCATTGTCCCCGTTATTGCGCCGAGCCTTGCGCTCTCTTAGTCTAAGCGCGATTTCACCCGCTATGCCACGCCGGAACACAAGCACACAGAGGACGAAAACCGCGCCCGTGATAACCGGAGCGGGAAACTCTGACGTCGCCAGCGCGCTTTCCAGCGCGACGACGAGCGCTGCGCCAATCAACGGTCCGGAGAACGTGCCGACGCCACCCAGCAACGCCATCAGGATCACAGCACCGGATACATGAAAACTCACGTCGTCCAATGTAGCCAACTGGAAGATGAGCGCCTTTATGCCCCCGGCCAATCCGGCGAGCGCTGCGGAAATGATGAACGCAGTGAGCTTGTATCGCCGCACGCCGTAGCCGAGTGAAACTGCCCGGTCCTCGTGATCGCGGATGGCCTGCAGGACGTGGCCGAAGGGCGAGTTGACCGTTCTCCATACCACAGCCATTCCGAGCACGAAAAGAACCAGCACGAAAGCGTAAATCGCCACAGCGTTGTTCAGATCGATGAATCCGAACAGATGGCCGCGTGGGACGTCATGGATGCCGTCTTCACCGCCCGTAAATGGCGCTTGTTGTGCAATGAACTCGACGACCTGGGCCAAAGCCAGCGTAATCATTGAAAATTCGATGCCTTTGCGCTGTATGGCGAGAAAGCCAATGATCGCTCCCAATAACCCCGCCACTACGACGCCGACGAGCAGGCAGGCGAGAGGGTCTAGTCCCCATGCCTTCGCGGCATAGGCGCAAAGATATCCGCCCGCCCCGAGAAAAGCGGCATGCCCGAACGAGAGCAGTCCAGCATACCCGATCATCAGGTTGAAGCTTGCGGCGAACAGCGCGTAACACATCAGCTTCATCAGAAACACCGGATAGACCGCCGCCGGGGCGGCGATCAACAGGACAAGCACCGCTGCCGATCCGACGAGAGTCATGCGAAATGCGCAACGTCGCGGGGATGCAGCGCGGCCTGGTGATGCATTCATGTCAGCGACTCCTCGCAAATAAACCGCCCGGCTTGAGCAGCAGCACGATGGCCATCACGACGAAGATGACGATGCTCGCACCTTCCGGATATACAAACTTGGTAATGCCCTCGATGATCCCGAGCGCGTAGCCCGTGATGACCGCGCCTAGAATCGATCCCATCCCGCCGATCACGACGACCGCGAAAACGAGGATGAGCAATTGAGATCCCATGTGCGCACTCACCTGGAACACCGGAGCGGCTAGCACACCGGCCAACGCGGCGAGGCCAGCGGACCCGGCATATGTCAATGTGACGAGCAATGGCACGTTGACGCCGAAGACCTGCACCAGCGGTGCATTTTCCGTGGCGGAGCGCATCGTCGCGCCGAGACGAGTCCGTTCAATGAAAAACCAGGTCGACGTACAAACGAACAGCGAGGCAACCACGATCCAGACCCGATAGACGGGCAGGAACGCCACGCCGAGGTTCAACCCGCCGCGCAGCAATTCCGGCGGCGGATAGGGTCTGCCGGAAGAGCCGAACCAATAGGTGAACAAGCCCTCCACCGAGAGCGAGATGCCGAAAGTGAGAAGAAAGCCGTAGATCGGATCGAGGCCCTTGAGCCTCGACAGCATGGATCGCTCGATTAGTGCGCCGATCGCGGCAACCACGAGGGGAATGACGATCAATGCGGTCCAGTAGCTCAGTCCGAGTTGCTGCAAGGCGAGCCATGCCAGAAATGCGCCGAGCATATAGAGTGTGCCGTGCGCGAAATTGACGATGTGCAGCAAGCCGAAGACAACGGCTACTCCAAGCGACAACATCGCATAGAAGGAGCCGTTGATCAGGCCGACAAGAAGCTGCCCGGCGAGTGCCGACGCGTTCATGGCTAGACCCCCAGGTATTGATGAAGCGCGCTCGCGCGCGTCTTGAGTTCAGCGGACGTCAGCGCGTCGATGATCTTGCCGTTTTCCATCACGAAGAAGCGATCGGCGAGCTTCGCAGCGAAGCGGAAATTCTGTTCGACGAGCAATATCGTGTAGCCCCGGCTTTTGAGGTCGCGCAACAAGTCACCGATGCGCTGGACGATGACGGGTGCGAGACCTTCCGTTGGCTCGTCGAGCAGCAGAAGGCGCGCGCCGGTGCGCAACACGCGCGCAATCGCCAGCATCTGCTGCTCCCCTCCCGAGAGTTTCGTGCCGGGACTGTCCCGGCGCTCCTCGAGATTGGGAAACATGCGAAAGATCTCGGCGACAGACAGGCCACCTTCCGCGATCTTCGGCGGCAGGCGCAAGTTTTCTTCGACAGAGAGGCTCGCAAATATGCCCCGTTCCTCGGGCACGTAGCCAATGCCGGTTTGGGCAACCTTGTGAACAGGGAGGGCGAGCAAATCCGAGCGCCCGAGCGTGACGGAGCCTTTGCGGCGGCGCACGAGCCCGACGATGCTTCGCAACGTGGTCGTCTTGCCCGCGCCATTGCGGCCGAGCAGCGTCACCGTTTCGCCTTCACGCACGTCGAGCGACGCACCGAACAACACCTGGCTCTCGCCATACCAGGCTTCGAGCCGGTCGATTTGCAACGCGGTCATGGCATTCGACATGATCAATCATCCTCTTCCGTGCCAATGTAGGCTTCGCGTACCCGCGCATTGTTCGAGACCGTTGCATAGTCGCCTTCCGCGATCACTTCACCGCGCTGCAATACCGTGATCGTGTCGCACAGGTCGCGAACGACAGACAGGTTGTGTTCGACCATGAGAATGGTCCTGCCAGCGGCGATATGGCGGATCAAAGAGACAACCCGGTCGATATCCTCATGGCCCATGCCCGCCATCGGTTCGTCGAGCAGCAACAGTTTTGGCGAGACGGCAAAGGTGGTCGCGATTTCAAGACTGCGTTTGCGTCCGTAGCTAAGGTTCACCGCGGGGACGTCGCGATAGTCCGACAGGTTCACCATTTCCAGCAGCTCGTCGGCGCGCTCGTCGAGTCGTTCAAGCAACGCGTCCGATCGCCAGAATTGGCTTGCCATGCCCGCGTGACGCTGCAACGCCACGCGCACATTTTCGTGAACGCTCAAATGACCGAACACGGCCGAAATCTGGAAGGAGCGGACCAGACCACGTTGTGCAACGGCCTCAGGTCTCTCGCGCGTGATGTCCACCCCCTCGAACTCGATGCGGCCTTTCGTCGGCCGCAGAAAGCCGGACAACATGCCGAACATCGTGCTTTTACCCGCGCCGTTCGGTCCGATCAGCGCGTGAATGCTGCCGCGCTTCACCGAGAGACTCGCGCCCTTTACGACGACCATGCCCGCGAACGATTTGGTCAGACCAGTGGCGGCAAGGATCGGCTCTTCGTCATTGATGAGCGTCGCGGCGACTGCGGCTTCGTGCCCGGTTCCATGGACGGCGCGGCGCTCTCCGATGGGTTGAAGAGGGCTAGGTTGCATGCTTGGTCTCCTGCGTCGTTTTGCTCGTGCCAGCGGCGATCACTTCTTCACCAACGGACATTCGCTCTGTGAGAGCGGGATATTCGCGTCATCGCCCTTGATGGTCTTGAGCACGTTCGAGTAGTCACCTTCCCCTACCGACTGGCTCGGCGCTTTGATATGAACGAGATACATGTCGTGCGACATCAACCCGTCGGGACGTACGTGCCCGTTCGCGGCAAACGCATCGTTGATGTTCATCGTCCTGAGCTTGGCCATAACGGCGTCAGCATCGTCCGTGTGGGCCTCCTGGACTGCTTTAAGGTAACTGCGTACCGCCGAGTAGGTCGAAGCCTGAAGTTCGGTAGGTGTCTTGCCCTTGTTGCGCTCGGCGAACTTCTTCGCCCAGGCCTTCGACGCATCATCGCGGTACATCTCGTACCAGGACATCGTCTGCATGCCCTGCATCACCTTGAGACCAGCCGAGCGGACGACATCCTTGGTCAGCGCGCCAGCCAGCAATTGGACTTTCGGCGTGAGTCCGAACTCCTGCGCCTGGGTGGCTGCCGTTACAAGATCCGAACCGGCGTCCGCCAGCATCACCGCCTTGGCGCCAGAGGCTTGTGCCTGCAAAAGGTAGGAACTGAAATCCGTGGTATTGAGCGGATGGCGCACTTCACCAACGACCTTGCCGCCGGCGCGCGCGACGGCGGCCTTGAAGTCCTTCGAGATCGACTCACCCAGTGCGTAATCCACCGCGATGATGAAGAAAGTGTTCATACCGCTGTCGACCATCTGTTTGGTCACGACGTTGCTCGCCGCAGCATAGACGCTGTATTGCCACTGCGCCGAGTGGGGATTGCATGCCTTACCTGTCAATTCGCTCGACGCGGAATTGTGGAGGACGAGCTTGTTGCGGTCCTTGACGAGGCCGTTAACAGCGAGACTGACCGCCGAGTTGGCGATGTCGACGATGACGTCAACGCCGTCCGCGTCGAACCACTTGCGCGCGATCGCGGCCCCGATGTCCGGCTTGTTGCGATGATCAGCGGTGACGATCTCGACGGGTACACCATTGACCTTATTGCCGAATTCTTCGGCGGCCATGCGCGCTGCGATCGCTGAACCTTCGCCGCTGAGGTCTGCGTAAGGTCCGCTGCGGTCGTTCATGACGCCGATGCGGATCACGTTGTCCGAATAGGCGGCGCCTTCGGCGTGGGACGTGGAAGCTGAGATCGCGAGGGCGATCGTCAGAAAAGCTGCATTAAGTCGTTTCATGGCTGGTCTTCTCGCGCAACGTATATCTATTCTGGAATGCGAAGTTATATGGAAATTCGGATGGATTCTGGCGACTTCATCTTTACTGTGGGTCAGGTCAGCCGGTGACTTTCACACCAGTCATCTGCTCATAGATCTTCACGATGGCACTGCCGCCGTCCTCGCTGCCTAGCCCGGCGGCGCGGCCCATCTGGTAGACCTGTTGCGCGACATTGGCGAGGAACATCGGACACTGAAGCGATTTTGCGAGCGAAGTTTGCAGTTCGATGTCCTTGTAGGTGATGTCCATGCGGATGCCATCGAAGTCGCGCGCAAGGATGCGCGGCGCGGAGTACTGGAAAGCGACACTATTGCCGGTCGCATTGCCGATCGTCTCTACCATCTGTTTCGGGTCGAGCCCCGCCTTGGCGCCGAGTGCAAGTGCTTCGGCGATGGAAATCCATGCGACCTGAACGAGCATGTTGTTGATGAGCTTCATCGTCGTGCCTTGTCCAATCGGGCCGAAATGAATGATCTCGGAGGTCATCGCGTTCAGGACCGGACGTGCGCGCTCAAGGGCTTCGGGGGCACCCCCAACAAACGCCTTCAGCGTTCCCTCGCGGGCGCCTTTTTCCATGCCGCTGACGGGCGCGTCGATGAGGTCGGCGCCGTGCGCCGCGAGCGTTTGCTGCATTCTTCTCAGCGCGACGGGATCGATGGTGCTCATACTCACGATTACGTCGCCGGTCTGTGCGCTCGCCGCGCAACCCTCGGAGCCGGTGATGACCTGCTCGGCCTGCGCGGTGGTGTCGACCATGGAAACGACCACGCTCGCCTGGCGGGCGACATCGGCGGGACTTTGCGCGGGTCTTGCGCCAAGCGCGACGAACCGATCGAGTTTGCGCGGATCTACATCGCACACGACGAGTGAGTGTCCCGCTTTGATGATGTTCTCGGCCATCGGGCCGCCCATCATGCCGAGTCCCACAAAGCCCACGGTCGCTTCTCTCGAATCGAACATTGATTCGTCTCCTGATTGAAGGTTGTTTTGTTGATTCCTCTCGGACCTGCATGTCGCAACTTCGGTGCCAGACGCGCGCCGCGTGTCATGCACTGAAGCGCCGTGCTACAGGAAGAGCGGCTTCGCCGGTTGTTGTCGTTGCCGCGAACAGATGTCGATTTTCCGTACACAACTCGTTGCCGTCCGTGAACGGGAACCACCCAGGCAGCCAATCGGGCAGCCAATCGGGCAGCTCAACGCGCAATGTCGTTCAGCCGGTAGACGCGTTTTGCGGTTTCGCTAAAGAGCAATTGCTTTTCCGCCGCCGAGCATCCGGCAGTGATGTGCTTGAACATGTTCCAAACTGTCCCGTAGCCGAAACCCGCTTTGTCCACCGGGAAATTGGAGGAGACCATGCAGCGTTGCGCGCCAAACATTTCGATGCACGGTTCGATATAGGGTCTCCAGAGTCGCGCCAGTTCGACCGAACTCGGCGGCGCGACGGCGGTCGTGAAGTCGAAGTTCGCGAGATTCATCAAGAGGCCACCCATCTTCACGGTGACATTCGGACAGGACGCCAACTCTTTCATGCCCGCAAGCCAGTCCGCGTGGTTTTTGTTCTCGTCTCCGGCGTATGTGCCGTGCCCAACCGGACTCCCCGAATGGATCAACACGATGCTCGCGTCGGGATGTGCACGAGCGAGCGCGGTCACATCGGGGAGTTGTGGATGGTAAATGCTCGCGTCAAACGAAAGGCCCATCTCGGTGAGTACATCGATGCCTTTGCCGAAGGAAGGTTCGAGGTATAGCTGCGCGCGGTCCGCGCTAACCGGGCCGCGCACGATCGGGTCCGCGTCCCATTTCGCCCGCTGACGCACCCCGCGAAAGCGGCCGTTCGCGGCGTCAACATGCGCTTGCAGCGTCTCTGTTACGCGTTCGCCGAGCGTCAGATCGGCGAAGCCGACGATACCCGCCGCGACGCGCGCCGATGTGTATTTTTGGCTTGCGCCCATTGCAGCCATGCCGACAGCAAATTCGGTTTCACCGACGCATCTCAGGTGCTCAGGTCCCCCGGCGCGATACATGGCATTGCATTCAACGAAGACTGTCGCCTCGACGTTGTGTCCGCAGGCGGCAAGGTCGCGCGCAAAATGCTCGACAAAATACTGATAGCCGCTCTTGTGATGCCAGAGATGCATGTGCGGATCGACGATCGGCAGTTCCGGCGACAACGGTTCTTCGGGGGAGGCGAGGGCGAGCCACTGCTCGTCCGGGCGCTGAGTCTGACCGAAGACAGACGACGACTGTATGCGATTCATGTCTTTAGCCTGGAGGTGTGATCGGCGGCTTTGAGAAGACGGCTCGCAGAAGCGGCGAGCCGTTGGTTGTCAGCTCACGGATGGCGCGGGCTCGAGCGCTCGGCGTGCATTGCGCCATCGTCGGTGGACAGGTCTTCAACCGAGGTGCGGAGCCGAGTCCAACGCGTTTCCGGGACCCATTGAATGAGGATGAGGCCGATGACACCAGCCGCGGCAGTATAGACACCCGGCGCGAGTGGCGAGCCAGAGACGGCGACGAGCCATGTCGCGACCAAAGGCGTAGTCCCCCCGAATACGGCGACCGCAAGCTGGTAGGAGATCGACAGACCGGTCGCCCGGTATGCCGTCGGGAAGAGTTCGGGCATGGTGATGAACGCAGCTCCGGAGTAGATTCCGACGCCGATTGCCAGGAGAATCTGCCCAATGAGCGCACCGGCGAAGGTTCCCGAGGCGGCCATATGTAGCGCGGGATACGCTGCGAGTGCCACCCACGCGGCACCGAGGGTCATGATCGGCTTTCGGCCGAAGCGGTCGCTCAAGGCGCCGGCAATCGCCAGAAATGACGACATGACCATAATGGCGGCCGCGTTGGTCGTCAGCGCGAGGATCGAGTCGAGCTTTGCCTGTCTGACGAGGAACGTGTACATGAAGCCAAGCAGGATATAAGCGCCAACGGAGAGCACGATCTCGATGATGACCACCTGGACCATCGAGCGCATTCCTGTGCGATATGCGGCGCGCAACGGGTTTTCGACGGGAGTTTCTCTTGCGGCTTGCTTGTATTCCTCAGGATCGTCCAATTTGCGGCGAAGCCAGAAGCCGACGACACCGACCAATCCGCCCACGAGGAACGGAATGCGCCATCCCCAGGCGCCATACGCGTGGCCCATTCCATACTGCATGCCGAGCACGAAGAGCGCAGTAAAAGCATTTGGGCAGAACGAGAAAAACCAGTTTACGCCCTGGTACCAGCCCCGGCGATGATCAGGCGACCATTCGAGAATGAAGCTGGTGCTGTTGGTGGTTTCGCCGCCCATCGCAAGGCCTTGCAAGATCCGGCACAGCACGAACGCGATCGGAGCACCGATGCCGATGGTCTCGTAAGTCGGCAAAACCCCAATCAAGGCAGTACCGACAGACATCAGGATCACCGTCGTGCTCAATATCCTGATGCGCCCCAACTTGTCGGCGAGGAAGCCGAACAGTAGTCCGCCGAGCGGTCGCGCGAAGAACGCGACGGCATAGGCGGCGAAGACGCTCAAAACAGCGGCGGTCGCATCAGTGCCCGGAAAGAAATGTTTGGCGAGGACCGGTATCGAGAATCCGACGACGGCGAAATCATAGATCTCCCCGAAGTTCCCTATGCAGGTGGCCGCGAGTACGCGGCGTGCGCTCATTTTCTTGCTCATGTCTCCATCCTATGCTTCGTGTTTGCCTGTTGTGGCTTGTTCTTCGTCCATCAAGCCGGTCATTGGCTTCGTGAGCCTCTGCCAGTCGGCCTGAGAGTTATGCACCCGCAAACCTGATGTCTGCCATTTTTTCGAACAGGTGCGCGATTTCGTCCACACCGGCTGCGGACTCCGCGTCATTACTTGCAATTTCGATCAAACTGCGCACGGCATTCGCGATGAACATCGGCGCACCGCACCCGACTGCAGCACGGGTCGCCGTTTGCAAGTCCGTCGTCGCTTGCGCGAGGGGCCGGCACGACGCGTGGCCTCCCGATGCGAGCACCGGCAACACCCGTTCGGAAGCGCCATTCCATGCGCCGCTCTTGTTGATGACAGCCGAGAGGATACCGAGGTCGAGGCCGTACTTCACGGCGAGCGATGCCCCTTCATAAGTGATCAACCGGTTGCACTGGGCCACGGCGTGACTGACAAGCGCCGCCGCATGTCCGTTTCCCGTCTCCCCGCAATACACGATGCTATCGCTAAGCGTAGCCAGAATCGGCCTGGCTGCTTCGACTGCTGCCTGCGGACCGCCGCACATGAGGCATGCCGTACCCGCCGCGATGTCATCCGGTTCTCCGGACGTCGGCGCGTCGATCATGATGGTTTCGTGCGCCGCTGCCAACTTCGCGGCTAAAGCGCGTGCTCTGTCCGGGTCGCCCGTTGTCTGATCTATGACGAGTGTGCCGGGATTGAGCGCTCGGGCGAGTCCGGTCGGGCCGAACAGGGTTTCTTCGACCTGATCCTGATCCGCCAGACAGAGCAGGATCACGTTCGAGGCGCTTGCCAGTGAGGGAAGGTCGCTGGCGTAAATCGCATCGGTCACACCGAACGCCTGCATGTACGGACCATGGACGTCATACACCTGGGTCTGGTACGAACTTGCCAGCCGCCGTGCGAAGGCCGCCCCGCATGCTCCCAAACCTATGTAGGCCACATTCATTTCGAGGATTCTCCGTAAGCCGAGCTCGTTACGCGGCGGATGGCGCATTGGCGATATGTGTGCAGGCCATCGAATCGACCATGCGGACCGTGTCTTCAAGCAACGCCTTATCACCGAGCGTGTTCACGCCGGTCTGAAGCAATGCGCGCACGACATTGGCAATAGGCATCGGTGCACCGCATTTCATGCCGAGTCCCGTCGCCAGGTTCAGATCCTTGAGCATCAACGACAATGCGAAGCTTCCCGCCGATGGTTTGCCTTCGATGAGAGCGGGCAACATCACCTTCGATGCCTTGTTGCGCCCCGGCCCCCGGTTGAGCACTTCCGCGATGGTGGTGAGCGGAAGTCCGAGCTTTCGGCCCAGCGCCGCGGCTTCCAGCGTCGCGAGACGGCAGCCGGCGCTCATCGCGTTGTTGATGAGTTTGAGAGCCTGTGCATCGCCGATGCGCTCGCTTACATACTCGACGTTGGGACTGATGGACGTAAGCGCAGGCCGAGCATCTTCATAGCCCGCGCGGGGACCGGACACCATAATCGCGATCGTTCCCGCCAGCGCGCCGCTGATCCCTCCGGATACCGGCGCGTCGAGCATCGTGACGCCGTGCTGCGCGAGAACCTTCGCCATCGCCGCGGTCTGAGCCGGATCACCGCTCGTCTGATCGATCACGATCTTTCCCGCGGACAACCCCTCCAGCAAGCCGCCGTCGCCGAAAATCGCCTGTTTGACGTTTGCCGAGCGTGGCAGGCACATCATGATCACGTCGCAGCTCCGTGCCATCTGCGCGGCGGAAGTTGCGGCTGACGCGCCGAGCTTTTCGAAGGCGGCCACTGCGTCGCGATCGAGATCGAGAATGCTTAGCGGATGCGTGAGCAGCAGTCTGCGCGCAAGTGCGCCGCCCATCGCGCCCAATCCGATATAACCAATCTGCACGTATCACCTCTGGGTCAGTCCGTCGCAGGAATCAAGTGCCTGCGACGGTGCTTCAAACTCAAGCGCGGTTTAGCCGGTTTGCCCGCTGTCGGTGTCGCCTTCGATCAAGGGCAGCGCAGCTTTGCCCGCGCACAGTCCTGCAGGCCAGCCGGCATAGAACGTGACCTGCACGACCAGGCCGCGGAGTTCGTCGTGCGTAACGCCGTTCTCTACGGCGCGGCTCATCCACACCTTCAACTCGTCGAGCTTGCCCGTCGCGGCGAGCACACCACAGGTGACGAGGATCCGGTCGCGATAAGCCATTTCTGGTTGCTTCCAGACATCGCCGAGCAGAACCTGCTCGCGGATCCGCGCGAGCTGCGGTACCGCTTTGTAGACACGCGCGGAATCGGACGTGGAGTTCAAGGTCATTCAGTGGCTCCTTGGTGAGGATCGCAGATGAGGCAGGCGGTCCGTACATTGACAGGGTTCCTCCAGGCTTCGTAGCTTCGTCGCCAGGGAGTGCGCCATTCATGCAAAGGCCATGCCATTTTTTTCAGAGCGGCTGTCGGGCGACGTCGGTCAATCGCAGCGGCCACCGACTGCAAAGGAATGCGCTTGCCGCGATTCCGATGAGCCGTCTTGTAGTCCGGGTGGACAAAAGTCTGTCCGCTGTGAAGACAGTGAATGCGCCGGACCACCGTGGGGCGTGCATGCATGCCCGATGATGCGCAGGGTGCTGCGTGCCGGCTGTCTGATGAAACGTCACTGCGCTAACCGTTGGCCTTTGAGCAAGGACGCAATGGCATAGGACTTGCCCTGACAGGCAGCCAAGCGAACCCCCAATGCCAATGACCATGACCCATCAAGACCGTCTGCCTCCCGCGCGCGAAGGCGCCACGCTGAACCTGCTCGATGGCGTGCGCGTGCTCGACCTGACCACCTCCGTCTCCGGCCCCTACACCACCTTGCTGCTCGCCGATCTCGGCGCCACGGTCGTGAAGATCGAATCACCCGGCCAGGGCGATGACGTGCGCGCCTGGGGGCCGCCGTTCCTCGACGGCGAATCGCTGTGGTTCCTGAGCATCAACCGCAACAAGCACAGCCTCACGCTTGACTACGGCAAACCCGAGGGTCTGGAGGTGCTGCGCCGCATGGTGGCGTGCGCCGATGTGGTGGTGGTCAACAAGACCGCTGCGGTACAGCGCAAGCTCGGCATCGATTTCGCGAGCCTGAAGTCCGTCAACGAACGCCTCGTGCATGCCTCCATTTCCGGCTTCGGGCTCGAAGGCGCGCGCAGCGAGATGCCGTGCTACGACCTGATCGCCGAGGGCTACAGCGGCGTGATGGATCTCACCGGCGAGGCCGACGGCGCGCCACAGAAAGTCGGCACACCCGCCGCGGACCTGCTCGCGGGCACCGATGCGGCGCTCGCCGTGCTCGCCGCGCTGATCGACCGCAACCGCACGGGGCGCGCACACTGCATCGACGTCTCGATGATCGAGAGCATGACGCGCTTCATGACCCCGCGCCTCGTGCCGTATCTCGGCTCGGGCGAAGTGCCGCGCCGCTCGGGCGGGCGCGACAGTGTGATCGCCGTCTATCAGGTGTTCCAGGCCGCCGATGCGCCGCTCACCATTGGTCTGGGCAACGACGGCATCTGGAGCCGGTTCTGGCGCGCGCTGGGCGAACCGCAGGTCGCGCAGCAGGCGTGCTACGCGAGCAACAGTGCGAGGCGGGGTCTGCGCGAGGAGATCGTCGCGAAGATCCAGTCGGTCATCGGCACGCGCGAGCGCGACTACTGGCTGGAGGTGTTCCGCGAAGCGCGCATTCCGGCCGGCCCGATCAACCGGCTCGACGAGGTCGCGGGCGATGAGCAGTTGCGCCGGCGCGGCTTCTTCTACGCGATCGAGCGTGGAGAGACGCCGATCCCTCAGGTGGGACTCGGCATTCACGTGGACGGCAATGCGCACACCTACCGCAAGGCGCCGCCACGACTCGGTGAGGACAGCGAGAGCGTGCTGAGCACATGGCTCGACATGCCGGCCGACGAGTATCAGCGCTTGCGCGACGAGGGGGTGATTTGAAGGCCAAGGCTATCCTCGGCGGCGGGCGATTCCCCGGCTTCCGGTGTCAATCGCGACAACACAGTGTCTGCGCCAAAGGCAGCCGTCCGTCGCGCCACGCACGCAAAGTCTCGTCTGGACGGGCTTTGACGGTCTAACGGCAGATTGGCCCAATCGTTGCTTTTTCACTTGTGTCTTCCGGACACGGCAAGCGCCCGAACCGTAGCGCGGCTATACGAAGCATGCACATGCAATGCGCGATGCTTCGACGTCGCCTTCGTGTGCGCAGGCTTCCGGTTCAACTCAACTAGTCAGACCACGGATAAGTCATGACCATTCTCGTAGTTGCCGAGCACGACAACGCGTCGATCAAGAGTGCGACGCTCAACACGGTCACGGCGGCCACCGCGTGTGGCACCGATATTCACCTCCTCGTCGCCGGACACGGTGCGGACGCAGCTGCGCGAGCAGCTGCGCACATCGAAGGCGTGAGCCAGGTGCTATATGCGGACGCCGCACAGTTCGAGCACGGTCTGGCCGAAGAGGTCGCTGCGCAGGTGGTGGCGATCGCGGCCGACTACAGCCACATCCTTTTTCCTGCGACAGCAAACGGCAAGAACGTCGCCCCGCGTGTCGCCGCGCAACTCGATGTCGCCCAGATCAGTGATATCTCGCGCGTCGTGAGCACGAATACGTTCGAGCGCCCGATCTACGCGGGCAATGCGATTGCCACGGTGGAGAGCAGCGACCGCATCAAGGTCATCTCAGTGCGTCCCACGGCGTTCGACCCGGCGCGGCAAACAGAGTCCTCCTCCGCGGTGCAGACGATTGCCGCGGTCCCGCCCGCTGCGAAGAGCACTTTCGTCGGCTCGGAGATCTCGCGAAGCGAGCGGCCGGAACTGCAGGGCGCCAGCATCGTCGTGTCTGGCGGGCGCGGCCTCGGCTCGCAGGCGCAATTCGATACGCTGCTCTCGCCGCTTGCCGACAAGCTTCAGGCCGCCTTGGGCGCGAGCCGCGCCGCGGTCGATTCCGGCTACGCGCCGAATGATTTGCAGGTGGGGCAGACCGGCAAGATCGTCGCCCCCCAACTCTATATCGCATGCGGCATCTCGGGCGCGATTCAGCATCTCGCCGGCATGAAGGACTCGAAGGTGATTGTGGCCATCAACAAGGACCCGGAAGCGCCCATCTTCGGCGTGGCCGATTATGGGCTCGTGGGCGACATCTTCGAGTTAGTGCCCGAACTGGTCGCACAGATTTGAGGACATCACATTGAAGAGCGAAAACTCATCCGTCGAGCGTGCTCGACTGCCCTTGGGAAGCGAAGATGTCAATTGAAATCACAGTGGGCGGACAGATCGCCTATATCACGTTGAACCGGCCGGAGGCGCTCAACGCGTTGAACTTCGGCTTGCTGGAGGATCTGTCCCAAGCCTTCGACGAAGTCGGCCGTAGCGATGCGAGGGCGCTCGTCGTGACAGGAGCGGGTGAAAAATCGTTTTGCGCTGGTGCCGACATCCATGAACTGATGGACCGGGACCTCGTGGCCCAGCGCGACGGCGCGTTGTTCGGACAGTCGGTATTCGCGAAGCTGGATCGCTTGCGCATGCCGTCGATCGCGGTCATCCACGGCTATGCATTCGGCGGCGGCCTTGAGCTGGCGATGGCCTGCACGTTTCGAATCGCGACTTCGAAGGCGAAGCTCGGGTTGCCGGAAATCAAGCTGGGGCTCATCCCTGGCTATGGCGGCACGCAACGTTTGCCGCGCCTCGTCGGTCAGTCGCGCGCGCTGGACATCGTCATGTCCGGCCGCACGGTAGGAGCGGAGGAGGCTGAGCGCATCGGTCTCGTCAATGCGATCGTCGAAGGCGGCGACCCGAAAGCGATGGGCGCGCAATACGCGGAGCGTTTTATCGGGTTTAGCAAGTGCGCATCTTCGTTCGCACGGGACGCCGTTCGCCGCGCGCTGGACGTCGATCTGCAAGAAGGGCTTCGCGTCGAAGCCGATTTGTCGACGCTCGCGTACCGAACGGCGGACGCCGCCGAAGGTATGCGAGCGTTTGTCGAGAAACGGCCGGCTCAATTCAAGGACGCGTGAAGCGGGAGAAGACGCCGCCGTTATACGGCCGGTCTTGAATGCGCGGCTTACGTACTACGGCCGGATCATGGCCGCAACCATGCGGAACTACGATGAATGTACTGGAAAGAATCGATTCAAGCATCCCGCTGACCGAAGACGAACGACTTCTGGCCGATAGCGTGAAGACGCTCGTGCGCGAGCAGATCGCCCCTCGCGCCGCGGAATACGATCGCACGGGGGCGTTTCCCCAGCAGAACATCGAGGCGATCAATTCCCTCGGTTTGAATGCGATGTTCGTGCCCGAGGAGTACGGCGGCGCGCAACTGTCGTTCACCTGTTACGCGTTGTGTGTGCGCGAAATCGCCAAGGCGTGCGCGTCGACCGGCATCATCTGGGCGACCAACTACCATGCGATCAAGCCGTTGATCGAGTATGGCAGCCCGGCGCAGAAGCAGCGCTTCCTGCCAGCCATCGCCGAGGGCGCGCTGGCGTCGCTCGCCATCACCGAACCCGGAGCGGGATCGGACGCCACTGGCATGAAGACGACCTTCCGCGAGGAGGGCGAACATATCGTGATCAACGGCGGCAAGACCTTCATCACCAACGGCGATGTCGCCGATCAATACCTGCTGTTTGGCAAGTGGGCGGGAATCGATGATCCAAAGCGTTCCATTTCGGTCCTTATGCTGGAGAAGGGAACCCCAGGACTTGCCGTGCTGCGCACCGAAGAGAAGATGGGCACCCGCGCATCGGGCACCGCAACGCTCGCTTTCGAAAACTGCCGCGTGCCTCGCGAGAATCTGATCGGCAACCCTGGCGACGGACTGCGCATTCTGCTCGGGTCGCTGAACCGCTCGCGGCCGAGTGTCGCCGCGCATGCGCTGGGTATCGCCCGCGGCGCGTTCGAGGATGCCGTGGCCTACATCAACGAGCGCAAGCAGTCGGGCCGCAAGATCATCGAGTTTCAAGGCATCCAGTTCATGCTGGCAGACCTCGCCGCGGAACTGGCGATGTGCGAGTCGTGGCTGTGGCGGGTAGCGGCACAGATCGATGCGGGCGAAACAGAGTTCGGCATCGAGGCGTCGATGCTCAAGATGCGCGCATCCGACGCGGCCATGCGCATTACCACCGACGCGGTCCAACTTCTAGGTGGCTACGGATATTGCGCGGATTATCGTGTCGAGCGGTTGATGCGCGACGCGAAGATCACGCAAATCTGGGAAGGCACCAATCAGGTTCACCGTCAGCTCATTGGACGAAGCTTCATTCAGAAATAGGAGACCCACATGGCAGAGATCAAGACCGTCGGCATCGCCGGCAGCGGCACGATGGGCTGCGGCATGGCGATCGTTGCCGCGCGCGCCGGGTTCGTCACCTGGGTGTACGACACGCGGCAGGACGCGCTCGACCGGGCGCGTGCCCAGACAGAGAGCTTTTTGAAGAAATCGGCCGAGCGCGGCAAGATTCCCGCCGATGCCGTTCCCGAGATCATGTCGCGCTGGCACGGCACGACCACGCTGGAGAACCTCGCCGAATGCGACGTCGTGATCGAAGCGGTGTTCGAGGACCTCGGCGTGAAACACCAACTGTTCAGCGCGCTCGACAAGGTGTGTCCCCCGCACACGATCTTCGCGTCCAACACGTCGACGATTTCGATCACGGAAATCGCAGGAGGCTGCGGCCGTGCGGACCGCTTTGTCGGTATGCATTTCTGCCTGCCGGCGCAACTCATGAAGCTCATCGAAATGTCGCCGGGCATCAACACCAGCGATGACACCTTCGAGCGTGCATGGGCATTCGCTCAGGCCCTGGGCCAGAAGCCCGTGCGTACTCAGGATACGCCGGGGTTCATCCTCAACTACTTTCTGATTCCATTCAACAACGACGCCATCCGGCTCGTGGAGCAGGGCGTGGCCGAACCGGCCGACATCGACCGTGCAATCAAGACCGCGCTGGGCTATCCGATGGGCCCGATGGAACTCCTCGATCTGGTCGGCATGGACACCCAGCGCCTGTTGTGCGAGGCCATGCATGGCCTGACTCATGAGCCTCGCGCCGCATGTCCGCCACTGGTCAAACGCATGATCGCGGCTGGGCGCCTCGGGAAAAAGTCGGGCCGGGGTTTTCACACATACGACAACACGAAGATGTTCGGAGCATGACCATGACCTATCGCATCACTCGTGCAGGACAAAGCGGTTCGTTTCCTGAGGGCCATGCCTTCATCGATGCGGCGACCGACGACGCGAAGGCGCGCATCTATGTCGGAGTCGATGCCGGACGCGCGTTCGTGCGCGACGTGCAATGCGGATGGCAAGCTGCCGACGCGCCGTTCGTCGCAATTGAACTGGGCTACGAGTGCCTCGCCGACTACACCGCTGACTCTGCTCGCGCGGATCTTGAAGGGGGAGCCGCACCCAACGTCTTTGGCTTCGCGCGCTTCAGGCTCGGTGAAGCGGTGCCCAGCAACCTGATCGAACTCGTCAAGCCGGCGCAGGCGAATAGCGAAGCACTTGAGCAGGCAAAAGCCGCGTTCGAGGCGGCCGGTTTCGTCGTTGCCGTATGTGGAGACTTTCCTGGGCGGATTGTCGACCGCCTGGTGCGTCCTTACTACAACGCGGCGCTACGGCGGCTCGACGAGAAGCTCGCGAGCTCAACCGATCTCGACATGACCTTGCGCCTCGGGCTCGGCTATCCCGAAGGACCCATCGCGCTGCTCGAGCGCACGGGATTGCAGCATCACTACGAGGCGACACAGGCCTTGTATGAAGCGCTCGGCGACGCGGCTTACGCGCCAGCGCGGCGCGCTCAGGTGGCATATCGCCGGGCAAAGGAGAAGGCGCAATGACGCTGCCGCTGCAGGGCGTCAAGGTTGTCGACCTCAGCACCTTGCTGCCGGGTCCGATGTGCACGCTGCTGATGGCCGAGGCGGGCGCCGAGGTCGTCAAGATCGAGCGTCCGAAGGGGGGCGACGAGATGCGCAGCTACGTGCCGAAGCGAGGGCCGGACAGCGTGAACTTCGGTTTGCTCAATCGCGGCAAGCGCTCCGTCGCGCTCGACCTCAAAACGCAAGCCGGACGCGATGCGGCGCTTGCGTTGATCGAACAAGCCGACGTCCTCGTTGAACAGTTCCGGCCTGGCGTAATGGATCGGCTGGGACTCGGCTACGATGTCCTCGCCGCGCGCAATCCTCGCCTCGTGTATTGTTCGATCACCGGTTACGGTCAGACCGGACCAAAGGCGGACGTGGCCGCGCATGACCTGAACTATCTCGCCGAATCCGGCATGCTCGCGCTTTGCGCCGGCAGCGACGGCGCGCCGGTTCTGCCGCCGGCCTTGATTGCCGACATCGCGGGTGGCACCTATCCGGCGATGATGAACATCCTGTTCGCTCTCAGGCAAAGAGAGCAGACGGGACAAGGCTGCCGGCTCGATATTTCGATGGCCGACAACCTGTTTACGTTCATGTACTGGGCGCTCGGCAACGGCGAGTCGGGATATGGTTGGCCGAAACCAGGCGGTGAGCTCGTGACGGGCGGCACGGCTCGCTATCAGATCTATCGCGCTGCGGACGGCCGGTACCTGGCTGCCGCGCCGCTCGAAGAAAAATTCTGGCAGAACTTCACCCGGATTATCGGTGCGCCGGAGCTGGCGACAGCGGACGGACTTGACCCTGCCGTGAAGGATCGGGTTGCGGCGCTGATCGGAAGTGAACCGTCCGATGTATGGGTCGAACGCTTTGCCGATGTCGACGCCTGCACGGTGCGCATTGTCGGGCTGGAGGAAGCAGTGAAGGATCCGCACTTCGTACAACGAGGCTTGTTTGATCGAAAGGTGCGCATGCCCGGCGGCGATGTCATGACGGCGCTTCCGGTGCCGATCGCCGATGTGTTCCGGGCTAAGGACGAGGTGCGCGATTCCCCGGCGCTGGGCAGCAGCGAAGCAAGGTTCGAGCGTGGTGGTTGAGGCTTCACGTTATTGACAAGCGTTTGCATGCGATCGCGCGCCCGCGGCGCGCGATCGACCACCTGTCACTCATCGGGCAATTCGTTTTCTGCTCGATGATGCTCGGGCCACAACATCTTCACGACGTCCCGATGCACGTCGTACGCATAGCAACTGTTGAGTTTCACCGGGATGCCTTGCCCGTCCACCGACCGATTCGGTCCCTTCCTTATTCCCATCAATCCTTGCAGCGCTGTCGTGGCGAGCGGAATCAACATCTCCATCAGGTGCGTGCAGCTCACTGAGCCGCGTAAGCGCTGCTTGACTTTGGATGACCAACCGCTGGCAATGCGCTCTCCCACCATCAATTCCAGGCTGGACTCCGCGCCCTTGCAGATGGGATGCGGCGTCACATCCGAAGACGCCTCGATATGCCGCACGACACAGTCGCGGTCCATCGTCACGCGGACCCACAGATCGTGTAGCGGTTCGCCCGGCGGGATGGGTTCGGGTACCGTGGCACGCTTGAAAATGAACGGTTTGCGATCCACCAGATGTGCTTCGACATCGAACAGACCGTCCTCGCGTTCGTAGGCCTTCATTTCGATGACTCGATGATGAATCTCACGGCGTGCTGTGGCGTCGGACAACGGCATAGTTTTCCCCTGGATGCATGGCTTGTTACGTCAACGGCCATATCGAGCAACGATCGGGCCAGTCGACTCGCTACGACCGCCGCCACGCCATCAACCGCTTCGCCCGACGGTATCGGTGTTTGTCTGTCATCGGCGAAGACACTGTGTTGTCGTGACTGACACTTCGAGCGCTGCGCGCCACGGCCGAAGCGGGTCCTTGCCCCGTTCCACCACCTTTGCGAGCGACGGCACGATGGTTGCATTACCGCTTCATCTTCAACGATTGCAAGGAGCGGCGCAATGGCGTCAAGCAGAAGGGGACTTTTCTGGGAGGACTTTGAGGTCGGCATGGTCTTGCAGACTCCGGCACGCACGATCACCTCGACCGATATCGTCAACTTCGCCTGTCTGACCGGCGATTTCAATGAGGTGCACACGAACTGGGAGTACTGCAAGACGACGCCGTTTGGCGAGCCCATTGCTCATGGTCCGCTGGTCTACGGGATCATGGGCGGCCTGACCTACGCGAGCGGCATCAATGACGGCACGCTGCTCGCACTATTGCAGATCGACGGCTGGCGCATGCTCGCACCCGTCAAGCATGGCGACACGTTGCACGCGGAAACGAAGGTGCTGGAACGCAAAGAGTCCAGCAAGCCGGATCGCGGCTCGGTGAAGATGCAGCGGCGCTTCGTTCGGCACGATGGGACGATCGTTCAGGAGATGGAGGTGACGCTGCTATACCGCCGTCGCGGATCGACTTCGTCGGCCCAAAATGGCTGAGCGGTATGAACGAGTGACAGAGGGCAGATGGCAGCCTTCTGCCCGAAACGTATCGAACGACATGGAGAGTGTTCAATGACAGTTCAAACACCTCGTACCTGGTTGATCACGGGTGCGGACAAGGGCCTGGGCCATGCGACCGCGAAGGCCGCACTCGAGCGTGGCGATCGCGTGATCGTTACGGTGCTCGCGCCGGATGGCAGCCATAACCTGTCGGCGCAATACCCCGACACGCTACGAGCGTTTCACCTCGATGCGCGCGACCATGGCCGTTTCGACGAAGTCGTCGTGCAAGCCGAGCGTGCTTTTGGCCGAATCGACGTCCTCGTGAATAACGCGGGCTACGGACTGCTCGCAGTCGCCGAGTCGACTCCCGCGGACAAGTATCGCAACATGTTCGAGATCAATTTCTTCGGTCTCGTCGAAATGACCCGCGCCGTCTTGCCGATCATGCGCCGCCAGCGCTCGGGGCACATCATCAATCTGTCGTCGAAGGCCGGGTTTGTCGGATCGGCCGGCTTCGCTTTCTATAGCGCATCCAAGTTCGCGGTGGAAGGGTATTCGGAAGCGTTGGCAAAGGAGATCAGGCATCTCGGCATTCACGTCACCCTCATCGAGCCGGGCGGCTTCCGCAGCGACTTCGCGGGCCCCTCTCTCGTGTGCGCGTCGAGCGACGAGGAGGACTATGCGGTCACCAACCGCATGATCGAAAAATATGTCGAAGAACGGCACGGCAAGCAACAGAGCGACCCGGCCAAGTTTGGTCCCGCGCTGAGCCGGCTCGTCGACGCGGAGAAGCCGCCGTTGCGCTTGCCGCTCGGAATCGACAGCATCGAACTCATTCGCGATGACTTACGCTCGGTCAGCGCCGAACTCGATCGCTGGGAGGAGCTCACGATGTCGACGATGGTAGACGATTGAACGGGCAGTCGCCGGGCTGGACGAAGAGACTCGGCGGCGTGTTCGAAGACCGGGCAGCGAGGCCGCTCCCGCGTGCATGAGGCTCGTCTGGATGAAAACGACGCAACAACAGGAGCAAGGTCATGCCGATGTCAGGCACAGAGGAAGAAAAAAGTAAGGCAGCGAGTGCGTATCCGCGCATCGGATGTTTCATCGACGGTGAATGGATCTACGATCGGCCCGCGTGTCAACAGGTCATCAATCCCAGTGATGAAAGTCCGCTCGGTCCGGTGCCGCGTGCGACGAGTGAAGATCTCGCGCGCGCACTCGAGGCTGCGGGCAGAGGCTTCCTGGTATGGCGCGATACGCCGCCACAGAAGCGCGCCGCCCTGTTACTCAGAGCGACCGCGCTGCTGCGCGATCGCGCCGAGCAGATCGCGCGCATCATTACGCTCGAACAGGGCAAACCGATTGCGGATGCGCGAGGCGAGGTTGAACGCGCGAGCACGTTCCTGGAATGGGATGCCGCGCAGTGTCTGCGCACCTACGGCAGCATCGTTCCGGCCGAGCCGCAGATGCAGCGGCTTGTCATGCGGCAGCCGATTGGGCCGGTCGCGGCATTCACACCGTGGAACGTACCGATCAGCTCGCCATCGCGCAAGATCAGCGCTTCTCTGGCGGCAGGCTGCTCGGTCGTCCTCAAGGCTGCGGAAGAAACACCGGCCACGGCATGCGCGTTCGTCCAGTGTTTCGTCGATGCCGGCTTGCCAGCGGGCGTCCTGAATCTGGTATTCGGCGATCCGGCGCAAATCTCGTCCATGCTGATCGCCTCGCCGGTGATCCGGATGATCACGCTCACCGGGTCGGTACAGGTCGGCAAACAGTTGACGCAACTTGCTGCCGCCGCCATGAAGCCGGTACTGATGGAATTAGGCGGCCATGCGCCGGTGCTGATAGGAGCAGACGTCGACGCTGCGAATGTGGCGCGACTCGCTTGCTCGTCGAAGATGCGCATGGCGGGTCAGATCTGTGCATCGCCGACACGTTTCATTATTCACGATCAGATCTATGACGAATTCGTCACGGCGTTCGCCGGCGCGGCCAGTGAACTACGCGTTGGCGACGGATTCGAACCGGGTGTGCAAATGGGACCGGTCGCCAACGGGCGCAGGCTTACCGCGCTGGAGGACCTCGTGGGTGACGCGAGGGAGTGCGGGGCGCGTGTGGCCGCGGGTGGGCGTCGCATTGGCGAGCGCGGCTACTTCTATGCGCCGACGGTGATCGCCGACGTGCCGTTGCGGGCCAAGGCCATGCGCGAGGAGCCCTTCGGCCCGCTTGCACTGTGCGTGCCGATGCGCGATCTCGACGAAGGTATCGCGTTGGCAAATAGCTTGTCGGTGGGCCTGTCTGCCTATGCGTTCACCAATTCGCTGCAGGACGCCGAGCGTATCGGTCGCGAGGTCGAATGCGGCGTACTGTCGATCAATCACTTCGGGAGCCCTGGCGCCGAAACCCCGTTCGGCGGCGTGAAAGACAGTGGCATGGGTCGCGAGGGTGGAGCCGAATCGCTCGACTCTTATACGATCACGAAGACCGTATTGCAACGTACGGCGCGCGTTTAAGAAAAAGGCACGCCTCGCGGCGTGCCAGTTCGATGAGACTCCAAGAGCTGGTCTTCGGTGCCCGTCAAGCGGGAGCGCGGACAAGACGCTCCCTGTCCGCGTCCTAGTGCGCGATGCCTTGTCCACCGTCGATGTAGATTGTTTCCCCGGTAAGAAATCCGCTCGTAGGAGCGAACAGCGACGTGACCAGAGCGGCAACTTCATCGGCGGTCCCAGGACGGCCGCGGGGAATGCGCTTTTCCAGGTAGGCCTTCAGCGGGCCAGCGGCGATGGAGTCCGCGTTCAAGTCGGTTTGAATGTATCCGGGCGCCACGTTCATGACCCGGATCCCCTTGCCGCCCCATTCGACCGCGAGGCAACGCGTGATCGCACCGACGGCTGCCTTGCTCGCGCAGTATGCAAGGTTGCGTTTCACGCCCAGCTTGTCGAAAAACGAACCAATATTGACGATCAGCCCGCCGCCATTCGCGATCAGATGAGGGTAGACCGCCTGGCAAGCCGAGACTACTGCCGTGGCGTTCATGTCCATCACATGCCGCCACTGGTCAAGTGGCAACTCGGCCGACGGCGCATCGACGTGCACGCCGGCATTGTTCACGAGCCCGGTGATACGCCACCCTTCGCCGTTCAGTTCTTTAAACACGGCCGAAAGCGCTTCGGGTTCTGTCACGTCCGCTTTGCGAGCGATCCAGCGCTCTGTTACCGCGGGATCGTCAGTCGCACACGAGGGCAGCGATCCGGAACGGGAAAGACAAACGACATGGTGGCCTTGAGCAGCAAGCGCGAGAGCTATCGCCGCACCGATACCTCGACTCGCTCCCGTTACGACTATGCAATCACGATTCATTCACGCAACTCCAGACTATTTGTTCGGTTAGACCGGCTCCTGAGCGCTGGCTTTCCATCCGACTCATGCTGCACGGAACCGCACGGGTTCGGGTTTGAGCTCGCCTTTCTGAACCTGCAGCGTCAGCTCGCGTTTGAGAATCTTGCCGCTCGCCGTCATTGGAAACTCGGACAGTGCGACCAAATATTCCGGCATGTCGAATTTCGACAAACCTTCGCGCGCAAGGTGTTGCAGGACATCGTCTGCTGTCGGCGCAATGCCGTCGCAGATGATCGCGAGACAGACCTTCTCTCCGAGGCGTTCGTCCGCCACCCCGAACGCGGCGGCTTTTTTAATGCCCGGGTGACGATGCGCGTACTCCTCGATATGACTCGGATGGATGTTATGACCACCGCGAATGATGAGATCCTTCTTGCGTCCGACGATTTCGAGGTTGCCGGCACTGTCGAACCGTCCGAGGTCGCCGCTCATGAACCATCCACTACTATTGAACGACGATTCGGTCGCAGTCTGATTGTTGAAGTAGCCGAGCATCAGCACGCCACCGCGCCCGCCGATTTCGCCGACCTCACCGGGGGCCGCTTCGAGGTCCGGATTGTCCGGTTGCCACAAACGGATCTCATAGCCGCCGCACGATTTGCCGCAAGTGCTCGTGATGGTTTCCACGGTGTCGTCCGGCTTTGTGTATTGGTGTGAACCGTTCTCCGTCATACCGTAGACGTTTTGCGGCTTTGCGCCGAGCGACAGAAGCTTACGGGCCGTTTCGGTGGGGATGAGACTCCCTGCCATGTAAAAGACCTTCACGGAGCCGAGTCGCATAACGCTGCGTCGATCGACCTCTCGTAGCAGATCGATCGCGTGTGTAGGAACGCCCATTACATAGGTCGCAGCTGTGCTCTCGATCCAGTCAAGTGCCGTCACGCCAGCCGAAGGATCGAACATAACGAGCTCGCAACCTGCCACTAACGTTTGCTCCACGGCGACGGTTGCGACGTGATGGCTCATTGGGCTCAATGTGAGCAGCACCGTGTTGTGGTCCTGCGACCAGTCCGCGACCAGCGCGCGGCCATTCGCCAGCAGCGTATTGTCGCTGTGCATGACGCCTTTGGGCGTGCCAGTGGTCCCGCTCGTGAACGCCAGATAGACGACTTGATCCGGGTTCGTGCTGGCAGGCGGCAGCGGAATGCGCGACACCTGTCCTGGATAGGGCATCCGCTGGACGCCCTCGGGCAATCGCGGGTCTTGTGCGTCCAGCGGCGGCAGAGCGTAGACCCGCTTCACATGCGGCATGTCGGAGACGCGCGAGAAGATGTTCGCGGTTTCCGCGTCCGCTCCCCAGCCCGGCTGGGCGAACAGCGCTCGACAATCAATGCGTCCGAGCATGGCCACGATCTCGGAGACCGTGTAGTTCTGATGCAATGAAGGATTGCAGACGTAACCGTTGCGAGAACAGGCCAGCAGTATCACCACCGTTTCGAGCCGGTTCGGCAGCCAGATCGACACACGGTCGCCGGTGCGCAAGCCGCTGTCGTGAAGATCGGCTGCAACGGCATCGGCCCACGCGACGATGGCGCTCCACGTCATGCGCCGGGTACCGTCGCGCACGGCAAACGCGCTGCCGCGCTCTGTCGCATGGCGCCTCGCCAGCGAATAAAGCGTGTCGGTTTGCCAGATGCCTGTGAGATAGTGCCGTCGATCGATCGCAGGATCATGCAGGGTAAGAAGGTGCGACATGGTCGGAGCTCCGCAAGTCTCGAGATTCAGTGACCGAAGCGCGTAGCGTCCGGACTGCGACGCTCGGCGAATGCCGAGGCAACTTCAGCGTGTTCGTCAGTCTCGAGATAGCCGCGCAGAAGGAGGTCATGCGCCATGCGCGAAAGGCCGCTTACGCCGCCGTGCTTCGCGTTGAACGCAGCCTTGATGGAGGCAAGCGCGAACGCGCCGCGATCCGCTATTTCGAGCGCGAGCTTGCGGGTCGCATCCTGCAACTCGGCGTCTGGTACCACGTGATTGATGAGCCCCCATTCCTGCGCTCCGCGGGCAGTGAGTTTGGGGTTGCGATACCACATCTCCTTGGCGCGCTTCTTCCCGATGAGGTCTTCGAGGTACCAGGTGCCGTAGCCGGCGTCGAAGCTGCCCACCATCGGGCCCACTTGCCTGAATATCGCGCTTTCCTTCGCGATGGTGATGTCGCAAACCACTTGCAGGACATTGCCGCCGCCAACGGCGAACCCGTTGACCGACGCAATCACAGGCTTTTGCAACCGGTCGATGCTCTCGTACATTTCCAGCGTTGGCAGCACGCCCGCATACAGCAGCGAATCTTCCATGCCGTCCTTGCGTCCGCCCGTGCAGAAGAACTTGTCTCCTGCGCCCGTGATGACGATCACGCGCGTGCGTGTTTCTCTCCGGATCTCGTTGACGCAATCGCGAATCTCATGGCACATGCGCGCGGTGAACATGTTGCCGTCATGGGGGCGATTGAGCGTGATGGTACCGATCGGGCCGTCTTCCTGATAAATGATCTCTTCGAACTGCATGGACTTGCTCCTCCTGTGTGATGGTCCGCGTAACACGTCTGCCAAAACGCTCTCGGCTCGGTCGACGAGTACGTCTGCGCGGCGTTGCAGTGGGGCGAATTCCGCAAGTCCTATGCCAATGGAGCGAGAGACCGGGGATGGCCGGGATTACCCTCGTTATTCGGAGTGGGCACCGGGTGATCGCCTTCCATCAAAGCACTCGAAATCAATGCAAACGGCGGTTTCGACTCGCGATTCATGAGAGGCAGATATAAGTGAAATCAACCGCCGACCGGTAATGGGACGCAGCCACGGTGGTACGCTTGTGTCCACGGCGAGTACAGACTTATCAGCAGAACACACCAATGCTCGCGACGGAGACACTGAATCATGGAGACAGTTGAAATGGTCCGACCGCGTCCGCTCGCATCGACGTTACGCGGTGTGTTGATCCTTGCTGCAGACGGCAAGGAGTTGGTGGCTAGCGGCATCGCGGAACAACGAGAAATGGCGACGCGCATCGTGTCCGGATGGCACGAGGCGAGGCGGCGTCAGCGGGTGCTCTTTTCGGTAGAGGGTCCCGACGCGTCGCCGGTCGTTGTCGTGGTGCTGCCGGAGGCCGATGTCACCGTCCTGGTGGCCATGGTCCGGGAAGGGCGCGATGCGCTCTTCGAGTTTGTCAGCACAGTGGATTTCGCTAGCGACATCCTTGCGCATTTCCTCACGAATCCGTTCGAAGCGCTGACCGTGGTCGATAAGGCGGGTATGTTGCGCTACATGAGCCCGGTCCACGAACGGTTCTTCGGCATGAAGGCCGGCAGCGGGATTGGCCGTCATGTAACCGACGTGATCGAGAACACGCATTTGCACCAGGTCGCGGAGTCCGGCAAGTCGGAGATCGGTTCGCTGCAGGAAATGCGCGGTGTCACGCGCGTGGTGACGCGGCACCCGATCATGAACGCGCGCGGTGATACCGTCGGCGCGATCGGGCAAGTGATGTTCAAGGGTCCTGAGCAATTGCAGGCTTTCTCGAACGAACTCGCCAAACTCAAATCCGAAGTCGCGTATTACCGGCGGGAACTCAAAGATCTGAAAACGCGAGGCTATGGGCTCGACCAGATCGTCGGCGAGAGCCTCGCGATGCAGCGGCTCAAACAGCAGATCATCAAGGTGGCCCCGCTCGACGTGCCCGTGCTACTGACCGGTGAAAGCGGCACGGGCAAGGAACTGGCCGCGCACGCGATCCACAAGCTCAGTGTGCGGCGCGATGCGAATCTCGTGATGGTCAATGCGGCGGCGCTCCCGGCGACGCTCGTCGAAAGCGAACTGTTCGGCTATGAGGCAGGGTCGTTCACGGGCGCTGAGCGCAAGGGGAGAAAAGGCCAGATCGAGCAAGCAGACCAAGGCAGCCTGTTCTTCGATGAAGTGGGCGACATGCCAGCCGAAGTACAGGTCAAGCTGCTGCGCGTGTTGCAGGATGGCTCTTTTCAACGTGTCGGCGGCAACGAGCCGCGCCACTCGAATTTCCGTCTGATCAGCGCGAGCAACCGGAACTTCGAAGCCATGATCGACGAAGGCACGTTCCGGTTGGATCTGTTTTACCGGATCGGCGCAGTCGTCATACGCTTGCCCGCACTGCGCGAACGTCTCGACGATATTCCGCTGCTCGCGGATCTGGCGCTCAGAAACTTCGCTGAACGGCATGGTCAACAGCCGAAAAAAATGTCGGCTCAGGCGATTGAGTTCCTCAAGGCGCAATCATGGCCGGGCAACGTGCGTCAACTGATGCACACCGTCGAACGCGCGGCGATCTTCAGCGAGTCCGACGTCATCACCGCAGCTGACTTCGGACAGATAGAATCGGCCGGGGCCGAGCCGCCGATGCTGATGTCCGCGCGTACCTACCTCAATCCGGAGCGCAAGCAGTCGCAGCCCGCGATGGGTGAGTCCGTCAGCGTAAGCAGCGCGGTCGAGCAGGTCGAAGAGCAACTGATTCGCACGGCGATGATGCAATACGACGGAAACAAGAAGCGTGTTGCGTCAAGTCTCGGCATATCGAGGTCGTATCTCTACAAGCGACTCGGTCAGATGGGGCTTGCCAACTGAACGAACCGGCTCGATTCGCCGAGTTGCCGAGAGGCGACGGCCCGATCGCCGTCGCCTCCTCGTATTCGCCGCGTCACGCTCAACCCGCGTCGCGGCATGCTCCAGCGAAGTCGGCGGGGCGCCTTTCCAATGCCGCATTGAGGCCTTCACGAAACTCCGTGCTCGACATCGCTAGCGCCTGCCCGAGTCCCTCATACGCGAACATCTCGTGCAGCGAGGTTTCATAACTGCGTGCCATCAGTGCCTTCGCGAGCCCCATCACTTCCGAAGGTCCCTCGGCGAGACGCGTCGCCTCCGCAAGGCTCACTTCTTCGACCTGCTCGTCCGGGACCACCCTGGCAACGAGGCCGAGCTCCAGAGCCTCTTGCGCCGACATGGTGGCGCCGCTGAACAGGAAGTTCTTCGCCCGTGCCATGCCGATCAGTCGAGGCAAGTGGTACATCGTGCCGATGTCCGGCAGCGCACCGAGTTTAAAGAAGCCCGAAATGAACTTTGCGTTTTCGCCAGCAACGAGCATGTCGCCCGTCAGCGCGAGGCCAAGGCCGCCTCCCACTGCAGCGCCTCGTACACCAATGACCACGGGCTTATCGAGTGTAATCAGCGGCGTCAACCAACGGCTCAGGTTGCGGAAGCGCCGATGCACGGGCCACGGATCGCTCGCCGTTTGCAGCATCTTTAGATCGCCGCCAGAACAGAATGTGGGTCCGTCCGCCGTAAGAAGCACCGAGCGCACAGAGCGATTGCGTTCGGCCTGTTCGACTGCATCGCCGAGCTGCTCCCGCAGCTCAGTGGTGAGGGAATTGCGGTTCTCCGGGCTACAGAGTCGGATTACGAGCACGGCACCTTCGGTCGTCGTGCTCACCAGCTGCTTTGTCATTGGGTTCTCCTGTACCGTTCTTGATGGATTGCAATTTGGCAAATGCAACTGCCATGCCAAACAAAGAAAGTCCACCTGACTGGGCCAAGCGAATCGAATGTGTTCTTCCCGGACACAAATTCGTCCGCGCCGGGAACACTCGCAGTGGCGCCAGCAAAGCGAAAGTAAGGCATGCGTTGCTCTCGCTGGCGAATCGGTTGGTGCGACGGTCCCTCACGATAGTCATTTCGGTAGACGGCGCTCCGGCATGGACCTTGCCTTGGTAACACTCGGACTGGCGAGTAGCAGCAGACCGGCAGACGACGATCGAACCAACGGAGATAACTTGATGTATGCGAATGACACACTGAAGGGGCGCGCCGCGCTCATTACGGGCGGAGGAACAGGGATTGGGCTGGAGATCGCCACGGCGTACGCGAAGCTAGGCGCATCGGTAATGCTCGTGGGCCGCAACGAGGAACGCGTGCAAGCCGCCGCCCAGGCACTCACGGAAGCGGGTGGTGTGGCTGCGGCGCGCAAGGCGGATGTGCGCAATTACGATGAAGTGAAAGCCGCCGTCGACGCCACCGTAGAGTCGTTTGGTTCGCTCGATATTCTTGTGAACAACGCGGCTGGCAACTTCGTGTGTCCGACGGCCGAGCTATCGCCGCGCGGTTGGCAAACGGTCATCGACATCGATCTGAACGGAACATTTCACTGTTGTCACGCGGCTTATCCGTACCTCAAGCAATCAAGGCAGGGCGCGTCGATCATCAGCATCATCACCATGCTTGGCGTGACGGGATGGCCTCAGGCAGCACACGCCGCAGCTGCAAAAGGCGGCATCCTGTCACTGTCCCGCACGCTTGCAGTTGAATGGGGTGGCGATGACATTCGCGTCAACACGATCTCTCCGGGTCCCATCGGCGACACAGAGGGCGTACAGCGGATGTATATCGAAAAGGGCCGGGGCGATCTCGAGGCCAAAAAAACCGCGCTTGGACGATTCGGCCGCAAGGAAGACATCGCCAATGCAGCAGTCTTTCTGGCATCGGGGTTGGGCGCGTATGTCACGGGAGAGAATCTCATCGTGGACGGCGGTCGCTGGCTGAAGTATGTCGCTGCCTGACGAGCGCATGGCTTGACTGTAGCGGATTCGAATTTTCGGCATGGCTCTGCCTCTTGCCGAACCGGGCGTGAAGTCTGCCGCGCCCGGCTCATCATCCGGCGCAGCCGAAACAAAGCATCGGCTTTGCTGCTCCGGGTCGCAGGGCTTGCTCTACCGCACTTTTCCAATTCTCGACGGCAAACGCTTGAACCGGAGGCGGATCGGCGTGGAGCAAGGCTTGCCACAAGCGCAGAAACTGTCTCTGCCATGTGCCGGGGGGCATCGTCGCCAGGTAATCCCGAAGATGGAACCGCCGGTAGCTGGCGCGTGGGGTGCCGGATGGCCTGATGCTCTGTCCGGATAGAAGGCCGTAGGCGATGAAAACCGTGCCGTCGAGCATGGCATCAATCACGATTGAGCCGACCGGCCCGCCGAGGGCATCAAAAGCTAGATCCGCTTCTCTCGCCGCTGCCGTTACCGCTTGTATGTCGTTCATGGAGATAGGTTCGATGCCACACGCGATAAGTCGTTTCACACGACTGTCAGAGCGATAGATGCCTTGAATTTTTGCTGCGCCTTGCTCCTGCGCCCATCGTCCCAGAAGTTCGGCACAGGCTGACCCTGCACCGCTCAGAAGCACCCGCTTGCCAGCGACCGGGAAGGTATCCAGCATGGTCAAGGCTGCTAGTGGGTTGATATAGGCTCGCGCTGCGACGAGATCGCCAATCGTATCTGGCGCCGGGACAGCAAGGTCGGGGTCGCAATCGACGTAGGATTGCCAGGTGCCCGTGCCGCGCAGCGGCAGCACGCGCCGCCCGATGAGTTCGGCGTGAGTTTCGGGTGCATGGATCACCCGACCCACACCTTCGTAGCCTGCGACTGCGGGAAGCTGGATACGGTGCGAGTAGGCGCCGGTAATTGGAATCAGGTCGGACGGATTGACCGGCGCAACGGTCATGGCAACGCGCATCTGCAACGGGTTGGCCGGCGGCAAAGCAAGTGTTTCCAGACGAAGCTGCTCAGTGGGTGTGCCGAACGACGGTAAATGAGCGCCTTCAAGAATCGCCCCGTTTGAGAATCTGGCGACATAAGCGACGAAATGCCCTTTCATTGTGGAGGTAAGCGTGCACGGCAAGTCCGCCGTGTCCGGTTCGTGAGCAGGATCGTGCTCGTCGCGTTGCCGACCGAGGCCGCAGGCTCGCGAAGGACATTCCCGCCGAAACCGGCCTGGAGCATCGGCTAACTACCGCGCTTTTTTCGCGCCCTGGCAACGCCGGGCTTTCCCTCGCGCCAGCGCAGCGTGTCGATCACCAGTGCCAGTGCTGGAGGAAGCTGCCGACGGCTGGCGTAATAGAGGTGGTAGCCGGGAAACAGCGGCCACCAGTCTTTGAGCACCGGCTCCAACCGTCCCGCGTCGATGTGAGGCTGCGCGACATCCAGTGGTACATAGGCCAGTCCCATGCCATCCAACGCCGCTTGCAACATCAGGAACGTGTTGTTGAACAAGGTCTGGCCTTCCACACGGACCTTGATCTCCTGGCCATCCTTCTCGAACTCCCAGGCGTACAAGCCACCGTGCGTGGGCAGGCGTAAGTTGATGCAGCGATGCTTGATCAGGTCGTGCGGCGTTGCGGGCAATGGTTGAACAGCGACGTATGCGGGGGCACCCACCACAGCCATGCGCAGGTCCGGCGCAATGCGCACGGCAATCATATCTTTGTCCACTTGATCGCCCAATCGCACGCCAGCGTCGAAACGATGCGCAGCAATGTCGGTCAACCCGTAGTCCACGCTGAACTCGATCTGGACATCGGGGTATGCCTGCATCAATGGTAAAAGGCGCGGCCACAGCGCGGTCACGACGGCATGGTCATTTGCCGTGATGCGCACCATTCCGGCTGGCTTGTCGCGCATTGCACTCAGCGAGCCCAGCTCCAGCTCGATTTCGTCGAGCCGCGGCGCGACCGCATTCAAGAGCCGTGTTCCGGCTTCCGTGGTGGAAACGCTACGGGTCGTGCGCGTGAGTAGCCGCACGCCAAGGCGAGCTTCCAGGGCGAGCATGGCGTGGCTCAGCGCAGAGCGCGAGAGACCCAATTGAGCTGCGGCCCTGGTGAAGCTGCGTTCACGGGCCACGGCTACAAACGCTTGCAGGTCACTCAGATTCTCTTTCGGCATTGGTGAGCTACATTCACATGAGTATGCCGATTTTACTATCTTCCGAACTAGTCGCGTAGGCAATAGAGTGCGCTTGAAGCCATGTCGGAAGTTCTTTACGGCGAAGCTAGCACCAAGCTCTTCGTCTCACATTGCGTGTTCGACCTGGGAACCCCGGATGAGGAAATAGAAATGGCATGGTCTGCTGACGAATTACACCGCATTGTCGAAGCGGACGATCTCAAGATCGCGCCTTTCCGTGATGACGGCATTACCCCAGGCACTCCGACGTGGATCTGGTGCGTCGCTGTGGACGGCGAGCTCTATGTGCGTGCCTACAACGGAAGGCAATCCCGCTGGTATCAAGCCGCCGTTCGCCAGCGTGCCGGGCAGATCGTCGCCGCGGGGATGACTAAAGATGTGGCGTTCGAGCCGGTCGACGGCGAAATCAACGCCAGCATCGACGATGCCTACCGGGCCAAATACAAGGCCAGCTCCTACCTCCGCCCCATGATCGGCGCTGGCGCACGCGCAGCGACGGTCAAGGTGAGTCTTCGGTCGAGTGCTTAATGAAGCGGTTGACCTTTCCCCCTCACCCTCACGACGCATCAAGACAAAACTTCACCGACTCAATTGTGAAGGGCATGGTGGCAGAGACCATGCACGCGAGTAGCCAGCGCCACCTTGCCGCTTGAGTACGGCTCACTAAGAGAAATCATCATGAAAACGCAAAACGAAACTGGCAATGCAGTTGGTCAATCCTTGGCGCAGCCGCAAATACAACTTGGCGATGAATGGGATAAGACCTTCGCCAAAAGCGACCAGGTTGACCATAAGAAAGTCAGCTTCAAGAATCGCTACGGCATCACCCTGGCCGCAGACCTGTATCAGCCGAAGAATCTCAGTGGAAAGCTGGCAGCGATTGCCCTTAGCGGCCCGTTCGGCGCAGTGAAGGAGCAATCGTCGGGTTTTTACGCACAAACCTTGGCGGAACACGGATTCGTCACGCTCGCTTTCGACCCGTCCTATACCGGGGAAAGCGGCGGCGAACCGCGCAATGTCGCCTCGCCGGACATCAACACCGAAGATTTCAGTGCCGCAGTGGATTTTCTCGGCCTGCAACCCAACGTTGAGCGCGAGCGTATCGGCATCATCGGCATTTGTGGCTGGGGCGGCATGGCGCTGAACGCCGCCGCGGTGGACAAGCGCGTCAAGGCAGTCGTGGCTAGCACCATGTACGACATGACGCGCGTCATGTCCAAGGGCTACGACGACAGTGTGACCCTCGAACAGCGCACGCAAGGGCTGGAGCAACTTGGCCAGCAGCGTTGGCAGGATGCGCAAAATGGAACTCCCGCGTACGGCCCGGTTTCCCTTGAACTCAAGGGCGGCGAACCGCAATTCGTGGTGGAGTACGCCGACTACTACAAGACGCCGCGCGGCTTCCACCCGCGCGCGGTCAATTCGAACGGCTCGTGGACCCTTACCACCCCGCTGTCGTTCATGAACATGCCAATCTTGACCTACATCGCGGAAATTTCGCCGCGCCCGATGCTGCTTCTCCACGGCGAAAAGGCGCACTCGCGATATTTCAGCGAAACGGCTTACGCGGCTGCTGTGGAGCCGAAGGAACTCATGATTATTCCGGGCGCCAATCATACGGACTTGTACGACCGCGCCGACATGATCCCGTTCGACAAGCTGGTCTCGTTCTTCCGCGCCCATCTCAAGTAATCAGGGAAACGGTGCCGACAAGCATCGAGCGCCGTTCTTGCGATGTCGCTTGCTGCGTTCGCCCAGGTCCTGTCCAAGCTCATGCCTGTCAGCCTGCTCACGCCGATTGCGGTGGATCTGCATATCAGCGAAGGCCGAGCTGGACAGGCTGTTGTCATTTCCGGCGCGTTCGCCTTGTTGACCAACCTGTTCATTCTGGTCGCTGGGGGAGCGGCTCGGCATCGAAGGCACGCTTATTCGTCAGCGGTGGCGGGTTCTCCGATCGTCGGCATCTCACTGCTCAACGAGCGTCGATTCCGACGCGTCGCGCGCAACCCGAAATATAGCTGGACGGCTAGCATCAGAACGCAAATGCCGATGAACCCAGCGCTGATGGGCCGCTGAACGAACACGATCAGGTCGCCGCGGGACAGCAGCAACGCACGGCGGAAGTTTTCTTCCACCATGGGTCCGAGCACGTACCCAAGCAGAATGGTCGCCACCGGGAAATCAAGCGCAAGCAGTATGGCGCCGATTACTCCGAACACGAGCACTTCGCTCACTTCGAACAGGCTATTGTTGGTGCTGTAGACGCCCACGGCAATAAAGAAGAGTGCGGAAGGGAACATGTAGCGATACGGCACCTGAAGCACTTTGACCCAGATGCCGATCATCGGCACATTGAGGATCAGCAGCAGCACGTTGCCTACCCAGAAGCTCGCGATCAAACCCCAGAACAGGTCAGCGTGCTCCGTGACGAGTTGCGGTCCGGGCTGGTAGCCCTGAATCAGCAGTGCGCCGAGCAGCAGCGCCATCACCGCGTCGCCGGGAATGCCCAGGCTCATCGTCGGGATGAAATCGACCTGGGTTTTTGCGTGCGTGGACGCCTCGGGACTGGCCACGCCTTCGATTGCCCCTTGACCGAAGCGCTCCGGGTGACGTGACACCTTGCGTTCCAGAGCGTAGGCGATGAACGTCGTGATGGTCGGACCGGTGCCCGGAATCGCGCCGAACAGCGTGCCGATGAACGTGCCGCGCACCATCGGCATGAACGACTGCTTGAGTTCGGCCCAAGTGGGACGCATATCGCGCAAACGCACTTTCGCCTGCTTGCCGATGAACTGCACGCGATTGACGTTGCGCAGAAAGTCCGCGACGCCGAACAGGCCCATCGCGAGTGCCACGAGTTCGACCTTGTCGGAGAGTTCGACGAAACCAAGCGTAAAGCGCTCTACGCCGCTGTTGACATCCGTGCCGACGATGCCGAGCAGCAGGCCGAAGGTTGTCATCGCGATGCCCTTCAACGGCGAGCCGCGCGCCATCGTGGACCCTGCCAGCAAGCCCAGCAGCATGATCGAGAAGATCTCGGCAGGCCCGAAGTCGAATGCGACCTTCACCAGCAGCGGTGACGCCACGATCATCACGATAATCCCGACCGAGGCCGCAAAAAACGACGAAATCATCGCAATGCCGAGTGCTGTCCCGCCTTTGCCTTTCAAGGTCAGCGGGTAGCCGTCGATGCAAGTCACCGCGTGAGGCGGATGCGACGGCAGGTTAAGCAGGATGGCGCCGATCGCACCGCCATATTGCGAGCCGTAAAAAATTCCCGCGAGCATGAGGAGTGCCGGCACCGCATGCATCGTGTAGGTCAACGGCAACAGCATGGCGATCGCGGAAAGCGCGCCCATACCGGGCAGCACGCCGATCAGGTTGCCGATCAGCACGCCGAAGAAGGACCACATGAGATTGTGCGGCAGCAATGCGACGCTAAAGCCAAACCACAGGTCGTGAAGTGTTTGTCCGATCATGCGGTGCCCCATTTGAACAAAGGTAACTGGATCTGCAGCGCCCACCAGAACACTACGACGCTGACCAACGCCATCGCGAGGGCAAGGACGAGCGCGTGGCGCCAGTTGTTGTTGCGATCGGCGAACGCGGAAATGAACACGATCGAGAAAGTGGCTGGCACCATGCCGGCATACTTCGCCAGCACGACGAACGATGCGATGCCGAGGCAAATCAGGAACCAGGCTCGCCACTCGGGTGGATGTCGCACCGTTTCCTTACTGGCTTGGGGTCCCGACAGGTGGCCTTTGATTGCGATGGCGAGACCGGAAAGAATCAGGATCACGCCGAGCGTAAGCGGAAAAAAGCCTGGACCCATCTGGCTGAGAGTGCCGATGGCAAACGCAGATAGCGAATGCGTCGCCACGACGACACCGAATCCCGCAATGAGGATGCCGCCGACAACGTCCTTGTGCAGGTTACGCACGAGTGTCATGTGGCCTCCGTGTACGGTGAGTAGATGTAGGTCGCGCCGAGGCGGTTGAGATCGAGGCTGGCAAGCCATCGCGATGGTCGTCCGGCTTCGGAAGCGCAGAGTGAAGAGTGACCATCCGCTGCGACGATGCTGGTTTCACTCTTGTTTGGCGGAATCAGAAAGCGAACCAATTGAACCCGCGCGAAATACGCGCGCAGCCTTGGCCCGAGCTGACACATTGTCGGTCGCATGTCTCCTCCGTTTGACTCGATAGGTGTTCTGTGACGGGTGCGGTATCAAGGCAAGTCGTATGCCATCCGACACCTTGTTTTCAGCGTTGGACTTCGACCGCAAAGCCTGTTTGCTCCACGGCCACTGTGTGCGTTGCAAGGACACATCCCTCATCGGTGGCGCGCGGGATGCAGACTAGACCACCCCCTCGTCGCGCAAGCGCTGAAACTCGTCGGCCGGCATGTCGAGCCACGTGCTCAGCACGCTCTCGCTGTCCTCACCGAGTCGTGGCGGCGCCTTGCGGTAGGTGTGCGCATTGCCGTCCACGTGAATGCCGAGTCCCACCTGAGGGATCGGCGTCTCACCACGCTCGATCGCGTAGAAGAAGCCGCGCCCGCGCAACTGCTCATCGCCCGCGACCTCGTCGAGCCGGTTGATCGGGCCGGCCGGAATGCGCGCTTCGCGGAACACCTCCAGCCAGTAGTCGCGCTCGCGCGTGCCGATGACCGACTGGATCTTCGCGACGATCTCCTCGCGCAGACCCCGCCTCGCACTGTTGCTCGCGTAGCACGCCTGCTGCGCGACCTGCGGTTCGCCCAGCGCGCGCCAGAACCGGCTCCAGATGCCGTCGTTGCCCAGACCAATGGTGAGCGGCGCATCGGCGGCCTGGAACACCTGATAGACGGCGATCACACTGTCGCGCCCGCCCGAGCGGCGCGGCACTTCGCCCGAGCCGAGATACGGCACGAGGCGCGGGGTCATGAAGCGCGTCATGCTCTCGATCATCGAGACGTCGATGCAGTGTGCGCGCCCCGTGCGGTTGCGGTCGATCAGCGCGGCGAGCACGGCGAGCGCCGCATCGGTGCCCGCGAGCAGGTCCGCGGCGGGTGTGCCGACTTTCTGTGGCGCGCCGTCGGCCTCGCCGGTGAGATCCATCACGCCGCTGTAGCCCTCGGCGATCAGGTCGTAGCACGGCATCTCGCTGCGCGCGCCTTCGAGCCCGAAGCCGGAAATGGAGGCATGCACGAGGCGTTCGTTGACGGACTTCAGGCTCGCGAAATCGATGCCGAGCTTGCGCTGTACCGCAGCGGTCTTGTTGACCACCACCACATCGGCGCACGCCACCATGCGGCGCAGCACCTCCAGACCCTCGGGTTTGCCGTAGTCAAGCGTGAGGCTGTGCTTGTTGCGGTTGATGCTCAGGAACCACAGCGATTCGCCGTCGAGGAACGGCGGCCCCCAGGCGCGCACGTCATCGCCCTGGCCGGGTGATTCGATCTTCACGACCGTGGCGCCGAGATCGGCGAGCAGCAAGGTGGTGTAGGGGCCGGAGACGGAGGTGGTCAGGTCGAGCACGCGCACACCATCGAGCAGGTTCAGCGTGGCGCCTTCGCGGGCAGGAGGCAGACGGTCTTGATCGGTCATGGTCATTGGCATTGTGGGTTCGCTTGGCAGCCTGTCAGGGCAAGTCCTATGCCACGCCGTGCCAACGACGTCTCAGCCACTGAACGGCGGCGTTGCATCGGTCCCGCGGTGATGCTGCGGCTCTCGCTAAGCCGTGCGTCGATCGCCCACATCCAACTCCGCGCGCCGATCGGTCAACGTCATACGGGGCGCACACGACTTGGGGTGAGGTCGTGTATGCGCTGAAGACATTCGATCGATTCATTCGTCTTCCAAACAGACATCTCGCGTGCCGACGCGCCGGGTGTTCAAGGGCTCGGACAAGAAACGACAAGCCTTCGTGAGCGCTTCCATTCGCTCCGTGCCTGATGGCATGCATGTTGCAAATCAATGGCCGCACACGGCGCTGTGGGCATGCATCAGATGCAGTCGCACAGCGCTTCCGAAAACGGCAAAGGAGGAAGTGGTGGATCCAGCAATGTCCGAGGAGATCGAAGCGGTACGCGACATGGTCAAGCGTTTCATGCAGACCGAAGTGGTGCCGGTGATGGAAGGCTACGAGCAGCGTCGCGAGTTCCCGCGCGAGCTGATCAGGAAGGCGGGTGCGGCAGGCCTGTACGGGGCGGTGTTTCCGGAATCGGTGGGCGGCAGCAACATGGGGTATCTCGCTGCCGCGGTGATCCAGGAGGAGATGTGCCGCATCGACGTGCGCTTTGCCTCATGCAACAACCAGCAGGGCTCGACCTGTCCGAGTTGCATCTATTTCGGCGGCACGGCCGGGCAGATCCAGAAGTACGTACCGAATCTGCTGGCGGGGGTGACGATCGGCATGATGTCGCTGACCGAGTCGGGTGGCGGCTCGGACGCGGCGGGCAACATGCAGACGTTCGCGCGGCGCGACGGCGACGTATACCGCATCACCGGGCAGAAGATGTGGGCGTCGATCGCCAACGAGACGGATGTCGGCGTGCTGTTCGCGAAGACAGACCGGGCTGCGGGCGCCAAGGGGGTGACCGCGTTCATCGTGCAGCCGAAGAAGTATCCGGGGTGGACGGCAACGCCGATCGACACGATGGGGCTGTCCAACGCGCTGCGCACGAACGTCGTGTACCTGGACGAATTCGTGGTGCCGGTGGAAGACCGTCTGGGCGAGGAGGGCGAGGGCTTCAAGATCATCATGCGCACGCTGCAGCCGGGGCGTGTGGGGGTGGCGGCCAAGGCGCTGGGGGTGGCGCGCGCGTGCTTCGAGGATGCGGTTCGCTACGCCAACGAGCGCACGTTGCGCGGCCAGCCGATCGGCCGGTTCCAGATGATCCAGTCGGACATCGCGGAGATGGCGGTGGCGATCGAGGCGAGCCGGGCGCTGGTGTACAAGGCGGCGATCGCGATGGACGAGAGCGAGCCGTCGAACCGGCTGGCGGCGATCGCGAAGTACCACGCGTCGCAGACGGCGAAGCTGTGCGCGGACAAGGCGGTGCAGATTTTTGGTGGCTATGGTCTGGCGAAGGAATACCGGGTGTCGTGGTACCGGGCCTATGCGGACATGTTCTTCACGGGCGAGGGCTCGGCGAACGTGCAGAAGATCCTGATCGCGGAAGACGCACTGGGCTACAAGCTGGCGGACCGTCATCACGGCAGGACGGGGTTGCGCGACATCCGCAAGGACGACGTTGCGAAAGAACTGAACGCGGCCAGATAAGGAAAAGCTCATGTCCCAAGAACTGATTGACGACCTTAAACCATCCAACGCAACCACGGCGGAAAGCCCGTTACACACTCGAGACATGAACGACAAGAACTGGTTCGACAAGCTGATTCAGCCGCGCAGCGTGGCGATCGTCGGTGCTTCTCCGCAGCGCGGAAGTCCGCGCAACACGATGGTTCGGGTGTTGCTCAAGCACGGGTTTGCCGGCAACGTCTACCCCGTCAGCCCAAGTCACCAGGAAGTGGAAGGCCTGAAGGCCTATCCATCCGTAGCGGTACTCCCCGAGGTACCTGATGTCGCACTCGTGATTACGCCCGCGCAAACGGTGCCTGGCGTGATTGCGGAATGCGGTGCCAAAGGAATTCGCACCGCCATCGTGTTCAGCTCGGGCTTTGAGGAAACCGAAGGCGGCAAGGAACACGCGCGTCTTCTGGCTGAGGCGGCCCGCGAGCACAACGTGGCCGTGCTGGGCGCGAATTGCCAGGGGGTATGGTCAGTGCGTCACCGGAGCATGCTGACGTTCAGTCCCGCAGCGCTCGGGCAAGAGTCGCTCAAGCATGCGCCAATCGCCGTCGTGAGCCAGAGCGGCGCGCTGGCGGGCGCAATCGGCAACTATTTGCAAAACAACGGGGTGGGCTGCTCGTACATCATCAGCGTCGGCAACGAGACGTGCCTCGATGCGCTCGATGTTTTGGCGAGCCTCATCGAGCAGGATGACGTGCGCGTGGTGGCCTTGTATATCGAAGGCCTCGAAGACGCGGGCCGGATTTTAAGGATCGCCGAGCGCGCGCGCGAACGAGACGTGCAGATCGTTGCGCTGAAGGCCGGACGTTCGGCTGTCGGGCAACAGGCAACGGCTTCGCACACCGGCAAGATCGCGTCCTCGCATGCCGTCTATGCCGATGTCTTCGAGCAAGCCGGTGTCATCGCCGTGGACAGCCTGATCGAGGCGTTGGCGGCTGTCGAAGTGTTGGCCTACCTGCCGCATCCGCGTGTGAGCGGCGACCCGAAGGGCGGTGCCTCTGTGATGAGCTCATCGGGCGGTGCGGGCGCATTGCTTGCGGATCACAGCAGCGAATACGGAATTCCGATGGCCGAGTTCAGTCCAGACACTGCAATCCGCCTGGAGCAGGTTCTTCCGGAATTCGCGCGCAAGGCAAACCCTGTCGACCTGACCGGGCAGATCAACAGTATGCCGAATCTGTTCAAGGATACCTGCGAGGCTATCGAGGCGGATCCGAGAACCGAAGCAATGATCGTGCAGTTCGCCAGCAGCGGCCGTCGGTATCTGGAGCAGAACGGCGAGGTGTTCAAGGCAGTCGCCGCAAAAGTACCGTTGGCAGTGAGCTTTATCGGCGAATTGCCCGATCTGGAGACGCGGCAAGGGTTGCGGGAAGCTGGCGTGCTCATCACGCCCGACCCTTCACAGGCGATGAGCGCTTTGGCGCTGCTCTACGAGCGCAAGCGTATGCACGAACTGCCGAAGTCACCGGTTCGGGAGCCATTGCCACAACGTGCGGCGCCGCGAGACTGGGCGGACACGATGCGTTATTGCGAAGAAAGCGGGATAACACCTGCAAAGTGGATCGTGCTTGGCCCGGATGAAACGGCAGCAAAAGCATGTGCGCATTTGTCGTATCCGCTCGTCGTGAAGGTGCTGCCATCCGAATGCGAGCACAAAACGGAGATGGGTCTCGTCCGCTTGCGCGTGCGCTCGGCGGATGAGGTCGACGCGATCGCGGCGGAATTTCGCGGACGTCTCGACAAGCCGAACATGGCGGTACTCGTGCAGGAGATGCTCGGCGATGGAGTCGAGATCGTTCTGTCGTGCCTTCGTCAGACTGATTTCGGTCCGGTCATCTCGATCGGCTCCGGCGGTGTAGCTGTCGAACTGTATCGAGACGTGGCACACCTTGCGCTGCCCGTGTCGGCAGACCAGGTGCTGGCAGCGCTGCGCAGGCTCAAGCTGTGGACGTTGCTGGAGGGATTCCGCGGCAAACCAGCTGCCGACGTAGATGCGCTGGTGCAGGCCGCAGTGCGATTCGGCGACATGTTCCTGGCCACGCCGGACGTGCTCGAGTTCGAGATCAACCCGGTCATCGTCAAGCCAGCCGGTCAAGGTCTCGGTGCGGTCGACGCACTGGTGACGACACGCTAACCCAATCTGTTATCGAGGAATGGAAATGAAGATCCTGGTGCCCGTCAAAAGAGTAGTCGACGCCAATATCAAGGTCACCGTCAAATCCGACAACAGCGGTGTAGATATCGGCAACGTCAAGATGTCGATGAACCCGTTCGACGAAATCGCGGTGGAGGCGGCAGTCCGGCTCAAGGAATCGGGCGTCGCGACGGAAGTGATCGCCGTATCCTGCGGAGTCACGCAATGTCAGGAAACGCTTCGAACGGCGCTGGCCATCGGCGCGGATCGCGCGATCCTCGTCGAAAGCAACGACGAGTTGCAGCCCCTTGCGATCGCCAAGTTGCTGAAGGCGCTCGTCGACAAGGAACAGCCGCAACTGATCATTCTCGGCAAGCAGGCTATAGACGACGATTCGAATCAGACAGGCCAGATGCTCGCCGCGCTCGCTGATCTGCCGCAGGCCACCTACGCTTCGCAGATAACGGTCGCCGACGGACGAGTCACCGTCGCACGGGAAGTCGATGGCGGTTCGGAAACGCTCAGGATGCCGCTTCCCGCGGTGATCACCACGGATCTGCGCCTGAATGAGCCGCGCTACGTGACGCTGCCGAACATCATGAAGGCGAAGAAGAAGCCGCTGGAGACCGTCGCCCCCAACACGCTCGGGGTGGATGTCACGCCGCGTCTGAAGACCCTCAAGGTGACGGAACCGCCCAAGCGCAGCGCGGGCGTGAAAGTGCCTGATGTGAGAGCGCTCGTCGACAAGCTCAGGAACGAAGCAAAGGTGATCTGACCAGCCAGGGGAGCGCCGTGACCATTCTCGTCATTGCAGAGCACGACAACGCCGCCCTTGGTCGGTCAACGCACGCAACCGTGGGCGCGGCGGCGTTGATCGCCACGTTCGCGGGGCTCGATGTGCACGTGCTCGTTGCCGGACACGATGCGAAGGCCGCCGCCGAAGCGGCGACGCGCATCGCGGGCGTCTCGAAGGTCATCTTTGTCGATGTTCCGCTGCAGGTCCCGGACATGGCGGAGGTACATGCAATGACGGTCGAACGGATTGCACGAGGCTATTCATGGATACTCGCTCCCGCGACCCGGAACGGATCGCGGCTTGCATCGAGCGTGGCGGCAACACTCGGCGTCGCGTGGATCAGCGATGTGACGGGGATCCTGAGCGCCGGGACTTTCGAGCGAGCGGCGGCTGTGCATCGCGCGTCGAAGACCCAGCAATCGTGCGACGTAATCAACGTGATCACGGTGAAGGTGGATGCCTTCGACGCGGCAGCTTCAGAGGGGGGCGGTGCAATGCTCGAGAAGATGTCTGCGCAAAAGACGCGACGGTCGCTAGATGCGCCGAACGACGCGATGCGACGTGCGAAATATGGGACAGGCTGCATAGAGGAGCGGCGCTCGACCAGATTCAGCCAGGGGACGACTTTCAAAGCCCTGTCCGACAAGCTCGAAACGGCGATAGGTGCATCGCGAGCCTTTCACGAGCGGCTGAGGCTCAAACGGTATTCGTGCGTGGATTGAGGTCCGAGCCGTTATATCAATTGATGCACTAGCTCATACACCAGCGGGAGAGACTGATCATGCGACCCGAGAGACAGTCACTGCGGAGTGCGGTCGACAAATGGATGAGACCCGACGCGCGAGCACGCATTCAGGTGCGGCGGGTTCGCCGAGCTACGCGGACGGCTTGCAATTGCGTGCGAGTGGACATGTCGTGTCGTGAAGGTTTGCTTTCCCTTGCGTTCTTTCTTCACGACGACGGCTGCTGGCAAGTCTATCCGCCCGCCGTCAAACGGCCGGTCATGGGCGTCGCGCTGGACGATCAGACGACTTCGACGGAAACCGGGTTCGAGCAGGCGCTCGTGTGTGAAGTTTGAGACGGACCCAACTGAGGTGCCGGTTGCGGTCAGAACGTAGACAACAGTATAAAAACATCGGAGATCGGAAAATGAAGTCAGCCATCTTAACCAGCTTCCTGTGCGGCGCGTCGATTTTGTCTCCGCTTGCCGTCGCTGACTCGCCAGACGATCCCGTGAAGATCGGTGTCATCGTTGACATGTCGGGCGTCTACTCGGGTATCGGAGGACCTGGTGGCGTGGCGGCCGTCAATCTCGCCGTGAAAGACTTCGGCGGTAAGGTATTAGGACGGCCGATCCAGGTGCTATCGGCGGATTATCAGAACAAGGTCGATGTGACAGCCAGTCGGGCTCGCGAATGGTACGACAGGGATAACGTCTCAATGGTGATCGAGTCGACCGATTCTGCGTCGGCGCTCGCATTGCAGAGACTCGGAGCAGAAAAGAAGAAGATCACCATTTTTGCGGGCTCGGCCACCACCGAACTCACCGGCAAACAATGCTCGCCCTATGGCGTGCACTATGTCTATGACACTTACGCGCTGGCGAATGGCACCGCACGCGCAATCGCCGCTGAAGGCGGAAAAAGCTGGTATTTCATCACGGCCGACTACGCATTCGGCCATTCTCTTGAAGCTCAGGCAACGAAGGTCGTGCTTTCGATGGGTGGAAAAGTGGACGGAAGCGTGAGCCATCCTTTGTCGGCTTCGGACTTCGCATCGTTCCTGATGCAGGCCCAAGCGTCGAAAGCCCAGGTAATCGGACTGGCCGACGCGGGGCGGGATACGCAAAACGCCATTCGCCAGGCAGCGGAGTTTGGCATGGCAAACGGCAAGCAGATCGTTGCGCCGCTGCTGATCTTCGACAGCGATTTGAAGGGCATCGGGTTGAAGACCGCGCAGGGCCTTCAATTCACAACGGCGTTCTACTGGGACTACGACAACGACACGCGGGCGTTCGCGAAGAAATACTACGCAGTGACCAACAAGATGCCGACAATGGTCCAGGCAGGCATGTACTCCGCCGTGATTCATTACCTTGAGGCGGTGCAGGCGGCACAATCGACCGACAGCGACAAAGTCATGGCCAGGCTGCGCGCCACGCCCATTCATGACTTCTTCGCCAAAGACGGTCGAATCCTCGCGAATGGTCTTATGGTGCATGACATGTATCTAGCGGAGGCAAAAAAGCCATCGGAATCGAAGAGTGAGTGGGATCTCCTGAAGATTCGATCGGTCATTCCGAAGGACACGGCATTCGAACCGCTTGAGCAAAGCGGTTGCCCGTTAGCCGCGCATTGACGTCTACGCGATTAAAGTGAATAGCGATCGGAAGTAGGGCCACGCGCTGCCAGCAGTGCGGCCCCCGCCTTGCCTGAACGCTATTTGCTTTCGCGGAAAGCTGCATAAAGGTTGACGTAGCCGCGCTCCACACGCCGCCTGGCATGCCTCGCAGCGGATTCGCGCGACAGAGGGGTGAACCCATAGCCTTGCACCAGTCGCTGCATGAAAGCGGCGCGTGCGGTGATCGCAATCGCGTCGTGTAGCGCGTGCTCGCTCCAGTCAGCTGCGAGTACTGCGTCCGCGTCCGCTTCACACAACTCGCCGGGCGTGAGTATCAGCTTGCGCACGAACGCGAGCAGGGCCTTCAGCCGCTCATCGATGGGCGCGTCGTTGAGGTCTTCGAGCAGCCGTGCGATGAGACCTTGTTCGATGCCCCATGCGTACGCAACCTCGGAGTGCGCCACATACACGAATTCGCATCCACCCACTCCCGCCGCGTAGGCGAGGATCAGCTCCCGTTCGGCTTGACTCAACGGAGACGGTCCGTTCATCAGGACTTCGCTCATCTTTGACCAGGCGCTGTACAGATCCGGATATTGAGTGAAGACGTTGGGGGGCCCCGCATCAGCGGAAAGCGATTTGAAGAACGGCATAAAGACTCCTTCGCAACTGTTCGATTTGCGTCACCGGGCGCGCGTGACCTCGGTATTTCGATGCAGGAGGCGTGCCAGCGCGGATGCCGGGGCATCGCATCGCATGCTCCGGTCGAGGCTGCGGGTGATGGCCGCATCAGGTCATGCAGGGAACTGTACGTCGGAAAGACAACGCATGTCGAAGGAGAAGACATCGGCGCAACGCGCATGCTGGCGAGCCCGGGGCGGGCGCGCCTACGGCCATGAGCTAACGGAGCAGCGAGGCATTGATGCAGGCTCTTCTGCGCGGGTGGATCGCGGAGCACCGAGACGCCTGCTTCGATTGGCACAGGTGTTGCATTTAGGTCCGGTTAAGTTCGCTTGAACGCCTCGATCGCGAGATCACCGCAAGGCTCGTGTTTCGGGCGTACATCGGCGGCAACAAACATTATGACGGGTCCAATGCAACGGAGAAAACTTGATGGAAGCCGCTACACCTCTGCCTTTACCTGTTCCGAATGCCGACTCTCTGCCTTACTGGAACGCCGCGCGCGAACGGCGGCTTTTGATTCGCCAATGCACCCATTGTCAGGCGCTGCATTTCATGCCGAGACATCTGTGCCCCGTATGTTGGTCGGATCGGCTTGAATGGGTTGAAAGCAAAGGCACGGGCACTGTGCATAGTTTCACGATCATCCGTCGCGCACCGATCGCCGCGTTTGCCGCGCAAACGCCCTATGTGATCGCATTGATCGAACTCGACGAGGGGCCGCGCATGATGGCGAACGTCATCGGCGACGACGCACTGTCGGTTCGCATTGGCGATCGCGTTGGCGTGACCTTCGAGGATCGTGGCGACGGCGCCTTGATCCCGCAGTTCAATCGAATCCACGCATGAGGCCAGTCAGATGAAACCAGCGGCATCACTCAAAAACAAGGTTGCCATTGTCGGCGTCGGCGAATCGGAAATCGGCAAGGTTCCCCATATGTCCGGGCTCGGCCTCAATGCTCAAGCAGCCAAACGCGCGCTCGACGACGCTGGCCTGAAGGTGTCGGACATCGACGGCGTACTCACTGCCTACTCGTTTACCGAACCGTATTTCATGCTCGGCTCAGTGATCTGTGAATACCTGGGTCTGAAGCCCCGCTTCAACGCATCGCTGATCGCGGGCGGGGCGAGCCCCGCCGTGATGCTCAAGCACGCGGCCGAGGCCATCGTATCGGGACAGGCGGAGACCATCCTCGTATGCGCTGGCGAAAACCGCGCCACGGGTCAAACGCGTGACGCCGCCGTGGCTTCGCTAATGGCCGTGGGTCATCCGTACTTCGAGCAGCCTTATGGCACATCGATTCCCGGCTTCTACGCAATGATCGCGCAGCGTCACATGCATGTGTATGGCACTACGCGGGAGCAACTCGCGCAGGTCGCCGTGAACACGCGCGCGCACGCGCTCCTGCATCCCAATGCTCACATGAAGACGCCGTTGACGGCGGAACAGGTGCTGACGGCGAAACCGATCGCCGACCCGCTCGGCATGCTGGACTGCTGTCTCATCTCGGATGCGGGCGGCGCGTTCATCGTGACTTCCGCGGAGCGCGCCGCCGATCTGGCGAGCAAGCCTGTCTATCTGCAGGGCATCGGCGAGCATCACACGCACGAGCACCTGATGTGCGCGCCGAGTCTCACCGAGTTCGGCGCAATGGAATCCGGACGGATTGCCTATCAAATGGCGGGACTCGGACCGGGCGATATCGATCTGGCCGAACTGTACGACTGTTTCACGATCGTGCCCATTATCGAACTGGAGGAACTCGGCTTTTGCGAGGCCGGCGCTGGCGGCGCGTTCTTTGCCGAAGGACATGCCCGCATTAACGGAAAGCTGCCGGTCAACACGCACGGCGGAATGCTCTCTCATGCCCACGCGGGCGCGGCGGGCGGCCTCTTTGGAATCGTCGAGGCCGTGCGGCAACTGCGTGGCGGGTTCGGGCCGCGTCAGGTCGAGGGCGCGGAAGTCGCGCTCGTCCATAACGAGGGTGGCATTCTCTCTTCCCACTGCACGGTCATCCTGGCGAAGGATAAAGGCTGAGTTCCGGGACGTCGCCCCCTTCGCCCAACACTGCCAAGCCACCAACTTCAGAAGACACTTGCTCATCCACGAATCGAGATCATGACGATAGAAGCCTATATTTGCGACGCTATTCGCACACCGTTTGGACGCTACGGCGGCGCACTTTCCGGAATACGCGCTGACGATCTCGGCGCGATACCGCTGAAGGCGCTGAAGGAGCGCAATCCCAACGTCGATTGGGCTGCCGTCGCGGACGTGATTTATGGATGCGCGAATCAGGCAGGCGAAGACAACCGCAATGTGGCGCGCATGGCGAGCCTGCTGGCTGGATTGCCGCTGGAAGTGCCGGGTTCGACGGTGAATCGGCTGTGCGGATCGGGTCTCGACGCGCTCGGCAGCGCCGCGCGGGCCATCAAGTCAGGCGAGGCGGCCTTGATGATCGCCGGCGGAGTCGAGAGTATGAGCCGGGCACCGTTCGTGATGCCAAAAGCCGAATCGGCATTCAGCCGCGCAAGCGCCGTGTACGACACGACGATCGGCTGGCGTTTCGTCAACCGCCTGATGAAAGAGCAATACGGCGTCGACTCAATGCCCGAGACCGCCGAAAACGTGGCGACCGTTTACGGCATCGAGCGGCAGGCGCAGGACCGGATGGCGTTGGCGTCGCAGGAAAGGGCGCTGGCAGCACAAAAGAGAGGATTTTTCGATGCTGAGATCATTCCCGTCACCATCTCGCAGAAGAAGGGCGATCCTGTTGTCGTCTCACGGGATGAGCATCCGCGGGAGACTTCGCTCGAAGCGCTCGCGAAGCTGAAGGGCGTGGTGAAGCCCGACGGAACGGTGACAGCTGGCAATGCGAGCGGTGTCAACGACGGCGCCTGTGCGCTGCTGTTGGCCGACGAAGCCGCGGCCTCACGTCATGGGCTGTCGCCGCGCGCCCGCGTGGTTGCGATGGCGACTGCAGGCGTGGCGCCTCGCGTGATGGGCATCGGGCCCGCGCCTGCAACTGAGAAGGTGCTCGCGCTTGCAGGGCTGACGCTGGATCGAATGGATGTCATCGAGTTGAACGAAGCCTTTGCGGCACAGGGCCTCGCGGTTCTGCGCGCGTTAGGGCTGCAGGACGACGACCCCCGCGTCAACCCGAACGGCGGAGCCATTGCGTTGGGCCATCCGCTTGGCGCTTCGGGTGCACGACTCGTTACGACAGCCATCAACCAGCTCCACGTGGGCGGAGGACGGTTCGCGTTGTGCACCATGTGCATCGGGGTTGGACAAGGAATCGCGGTCGTGCTCGAGCGAGTCTGAGCCGCTTCGCAACAATTTTTCGCCTCATTAACCCGCAAGCTCTGCCAGCGTGAATGTAATCGCGGCGTCCAGCCGCGCACATGCTTCGCGCTGCTTCGAGTATTTGCAACTACAGGAGTCGCGCGCATGAACATCGGCGTGCCAGTCGAAACCATCCCAGGCGAAACACGCGTCGCCGTTACGCCGGAGACGGCCAAAAAGCTTTGTGCCCAGGGCCATGTCGTCCGTGTCGCGTCCGGCGCGGGCGTGGCAGCGAGCGCAACGGACGACGCCTATCGCGCGGTGGGCGCGGAACTCACGGATCAGGCAGGCGCGCTGTCTTGTGACCTCGTGTTGAAGGTGCGCGCGCCGGGCCGGCAAGAGCTTGCGAGCATGCGAGCCGGCGCCGTTCTGGTCGGGATGCTGGATCCGTTCGATACCCACGGCGCACAACGGCTGGCGGCAGCCGGCGTGACGGCGTTCGCGCTGGAAGCGGCACCGCGCACGACGCGTGCGCAAAGTCTGGATGTCCTCTCGTCTCAAGCCAACATCGCAGGCTATAAAGCGGTACTGCTCGCGGCCAGTCTCTATCCGCGCTTCATGCCGATGTTGATGACCGCAGCGGGCACGGTGAAGGCAGCGCGCGTGCTGATTCTTGGCGCAGGCGTCGCGGGGCTACAGGCGATCGCAACCGCAAAGCGTCTCGGTGCCGTAATCGAAGCGTCTGACGTGCGCCCGGCTGTGAAAGAGCAGATCGAGTCGCTCGGGGCGAAGTTTCTGGATGTGCCTTACGAAACCGACGAAGAGCGCGACGCGGCGGCAGGGGTTGGCGGTTACGCACGCCCCATGCCGCCAGGGTGGCTGCAGCGACAGGCGGCCCTTGTGCATGAACGTGCGAAGCAGGCGGACATCGTCATCACGACCGCGCTGATTCCCGGACCGGCCGCGCCCACACTGATCTCCGCCGACACCGTGCAAGCCATGAAGCCGGGCTCCGTGCTGGTCGATCTCGCAGCCGGACGCGGTCCCGAGCAGGACGGGCGGCGTGGCGGCAATTGTCCGTTGACAGAGCCGGACCAGATCGTGAACAGACACGGCGTGACGATCGTCGGCCATACGAACCTGCCTTCGATGGTCGCCGCCGATGCATCATCGCTCTACGCGCGCAACGTACTCGATTTCCTCAAGCTGATTTTGACGAAAGAGGGGGCGCTTGCAATCGACACGAGCGACGACATCGTGGCCGCGACACTGCTCACGCGCGACGGCTCACTGATGCGCGAGGCGGCATGATCCTTCAGGAGATGCGTTAAATGGAAGTCATCAATCACACGATCATCAATCTGATCATCTTCGTGCTCGCCATTTATGTCGGCTACCACGTCGTCTGGAACGTCACGCCCGCGCTGCACACGCCGCTGATGGCCGTGACCAATGCGATATCGGCCATTGTCATCGTCGGAGCGATGCTCGCAGCAGGGCTGACCGTCGGCGGCATGGGCAAGTTCTTCGGCACGCTGGCAGTGCTGCTGGCGGCGGTCAATGTGTTCGGCGGGTTTCTCGTCACGCGACGCATGCTGGAGATGTTCAGAAAGAAAGAGCCTCGCAGACTTGCGGTCAAGGAAGGTGAAAAATGAGCGCGAATGTCGTTACGCTTCTGTATCTCGTTGCATCCGTCTGTTTCATCCAGGCGCTGAAGGGACTGTCTCATCCAAAAAGCGCGCGTCTGGGCAATGCGTTCGGTATGGGCGGGATGGCCATCGCGATGCTGACCACAATCGCGCTGATCGTGAATCAGTCGACCTATCTTGGCTCGAATTTGTCAGTCGGTCTCGCGTTGCTCCTCGGGGCTCTGGTGATCGGCGGTGCAGCGGGTGCTTATATCGCCGCGAAAGTCGAGATGACGAAGATGCCCGAACTGGTCGCCGCGATGCACTCGCTGATCGGTCTGGCGGCCGTGTGTATTGCGTATGGCGTGGTCGCCGAACCGTCCGCATTCAGCCTCGCGGCGCCCGGCGCGCTGATTCCGTACGGCAATCGCGTAGAGCTTTTTATCGGAACGTTCGTCGGGGCGATCACGTTCTCCGGTTCGGTCATCGCATTCGGGAAGCTTTCAGGCAAGTACAGGTTCCGGCTATTTCAAGGCGCACCGGTGGTCTACGCCGGCCAGCATCTGATAAACCTGCTTCTTGCGATTGCGATGATCGGCTTCGGTGTCGCGTTCTTCGTCACGCAATCGTGGCTGCCTTTCATCTGTATGACGGCGATTGCGTTCGCGCTTGGGGTTCTGATCATCATCCCGATTGGCGGTGCGGACATGCCGGTCGTCGTCTCAATGCTCAATTCCTATTCGGGTTGGGCGGCGGCCGGCATTGGGTTCTCCTTGAACAACGCGATGCTGATCATCGCCGGTTCGCTGGTGGGTTCTTCTGGGGCGATCCTGTCGTACATCATGTGTCGCGCGATGAACCGCTCGTTCTTCAACGTGATTCTCGGGGGCTTCGGCGGCGAGACGGGAGGCGCGACGGCGAATGCATCGCAAGAGCAAAGGCCGGTGAAATCCGGGTCCGCCGATGACGCGGCCTTCATGCTAGGTAACGCGGAGAGCGTCGTGATCGTACCCGGCTACGGACTTGCTGTCGCTCGCGCACAGCACGCGCTGAAGGAGTTGACCGACAAACTGATCGAGCAGGGCGTGGACGTGCGCTATGCGATTCATCCCGTCGCGGGCCGCATGCCCGGCCACATGAACGTGCTGCTCGCGGAGGCAGAGGTGCCATACGAACTCGTGCAGGAAATGGAAGACATCAACGGCGAGTTCGGACAGACCGATGTGGTGCTGGTCCTCGGGGCGAACGACGTGGTCAATCCCGCGGCGAAGAACGATCCGCAGTCTCCGATCGCAGGCATGCCCATTCTGGAAGCCTACAAAGCCCGTACGATTATCGTCAACAAGCGCTCTATGGCGGCAGGGTATGCGGGGCTCGACAACGAACTCTTCTACATGGACAAGACAATGATGGTGTTCGGTGACGCGAAGAAAGTGATCGAGGAAATGTTGAAAGCGGCGTGATCGCTTCGTCTGGTTGGCGTCCGAGCTTCGGTCCATATTGGTAAATAACAGGAGAAAGGGTGGAGAGCTACGACTACATCGTGGTGGGCGCCGGGTCGGCAGGCTGCGTGGTGGCGCGCCGTTTGTCAGACGATGGAGCTTCGCGTGTGTTGCTGCTGGAAGCAGGTCCGCCGGCCGATGACTTCTGGATCAGGACACCCGCTGGCATGGCCAGGCTGTTTTTGTCGGACCGGTATAACTGGCGTTACTCGACCGAGCCGGAGCCTGCGCTTCGCAACCGGAGGGTCTACTGGCCACGCGGCAAGACGCTCGGCGGCAGCAGCGCGATCAACGGAATGGTGTACACCCGAGGCAATCGTCGCGACTACGATCATTGGGCAAGCCTCGGAAACGATGGTTGGGGGTGGGACGACGTTCTGCCCTTTTTCAAGCGCGCGGAAGATAACGAGCGGGGCGCCAGCAGTTATCGCGGTGCGGGCGGACCACTGAGGATCAGCGACCCGGCGGTCATGCCGCGCTCGGTCGAGGCCTTCATCGAAGCGTCCCGCCAGCAAGGCATTCCCTACGTCGCGGATTTGAGTTCGGCTGGCGAGGAGGGCGTGGGTGTGCTTCAGGCGACGATTCGCGACGGCGTCCGGCAGTCCGCATACGATGCGTTCGTTGCCCCGGTGCGACACCGTGCGAATCTAACGGTGCGCACTGACGTGCATGTGCGACGCATCCTGTTCCAGGGAAGGCAGGCGAGCGGCGTGGAGGTGCTCGAGCGGGACCGGGTACGCGAAATTCGTGCGTTGCGCGAAGTCGTTATCTGCGCGGGCGCGTTGGGCTCACCGCATCTGCTCATGCTGTCGGGTATCGGCGACGGCGCGATGTTGCAGCGACATGGCCTCGGCGTTCTCATGGATTCGCCTGGCGTCGGTCAGAATTTGCAGGATCATTTCTCGGTCCATGTCAAGGCGCAGACGCTACCCGGCAGTTCGTACAACTTCGACCTGCTCGGCTGGCGCCAATACTGGCAGGGATTGCGGTATGTCACCACGAAAGGCGGCTATCTGGCGCTCGGATCTTCTCTTGCGGCGGCATTCGTGAAGAGCGGTCCGGATGTCGACTACGCCGATCTGGAAATCAGCTTCCGGCCCATGACATTCACGCACAACGATTCTGGCTCGGTCGCAGTCGATCCCTACCATGCGATCAGCGCGTCGGTATATCGGGTCCGTCCGGCGTCCCGCGGACAAGTCGTGCTCCGCTCCGCTGACCCTTTACTGGCGCCTTCCTTTCATCCCAATTATTTGCACGCGGAAGAAGACAAGCACGCGATGCTGGCCGGACTGCGACATGCTCGATCGATACTTGCGTCGCAGCCGATGGCATCGTGCATCGTTCGGGAAATGTCGCCGGGGCCGGATGTCCATAGCGACGAGCGTCTAGTGGAGTTCATGGAGCAGCAAGGAAAATGCGCATACCATCCGGCCGGAACCTGCAAGATGGGACGAGATGCCCTCGCTGTAGTTGATGCCCAGTTGCGAGTGCACGGCGTGGAGCGCTTGCGGGTGGTGGATGCGTCCATCATGCCGACAGTCACTTCCGGCAATACAAACGCGCCAACCATCATGATTGGCGAGAAAGGGGCCGACATGATATTGGCCGCTAGACCCTCGACCACCGCACTAAGCGCATCTTGAATGCGTGGCATAGCCTGATTCGTTACGTCTTTGAAAATGGCATCCTGGGTGCGGGCTAGCCTGTTGCGAGTAGCGCGGCTGGCTTTCGAGCCCGCCCAGCCATGCATTGTCGGTCAACTTCGGGAGCATCGAAAGAATGAGACACTATGACAAGTTTTATATCGGCGGCGAGTGGGTCGCCGCACTGGGGACGAGCGCATTTGAACTGGTCGATCCGTCGACCGAGGAGCCTTTTGCAACCGTTGCAATGGGTACTGCGGAAGATGTCGACAAAGCAGTAAGCGCCGCATCGGGCGCCTTCGCACAGTTCAGCGAGAGTTCCACGAGGGATCGAATCGATCTGTTGACGAACATCGCCGCGGAATTCGAACGCAGGGAAGACGACATCCTGTCGGCGCTGACTCAGGAGATGGGCTGCCCTATTCGTCTAAAGCAGCATACGCGCTCAGGCTTGGCCGCTTTCAGGCAAGCGATTGAAACGCTCAAGGACTATCGCTTCGAGACGCGCTTGGGTGAAAACATCATTCGCCGCGAAGCCATCGGGGTGGCCGGTCTGATCACGCCGTGGAATTGGCCCGTTCAACTCATCTGCAACAAGATTTCGTCCGCTTTCGCTGCTGGCTGTCCTGTTGTTCTGAAGCCGTCGGAATACACGCCATTGAGCGCACTGCTTGTGGCGGAGGTCATTCACGATGCGGGCGCGCCCGAAGGCATTTTCAACCTCGTCAACGGCGACGGCCCGACGGTCGGCCATGCGATCAGCGCACATGATGCCATCGGCGTCGTGTCATTCACGGGTTCGACGCGGGCTGGAATTCTGGTAGCGCAGGCCGCCTCACCTTCTGTGAAACGGGTTGCCCAGGAGCTGGGCGGCAAGTCCCCGAATATTATTCTTCCCGATGCAGATCTTAGAGCCGCGGCGACTTTCAACGTTACGCGTGGATTCTCCAACAGCGGTCAGTCTTGTCACTCTCCGACCCGGTTGCTGGTCCATGAAGAGCAACTCGACGAAGTCCTGGGATATCTCACCGATGAGGTGGAAAAGCTCCGGGTCGGCAATCCGAGGCAGCCCGAGACGACACATGGGCCGGTAGTCAATCGAGCGCAGTTCGAAAGGATCCAACACTACATCAATGTGGGAATTTCGGAAGGTGCCCGGCTGGTATGCGGCGGTCCCGGCCGCCCTGAAGGCATCGACCGCGGCTTCTACGTGCGTCCGACGATCTTCGCTGACGTGTCTCGAGATATGACGATCGCACGGGAAGAGATCTTTGGAATGGTCACCTCCGTACTGACGTATCGAACCTTGGACGAAGCGATAGAAATCGCCAACGATACCCCGTACGGTTTGGGTGCCTATGTCTTTTCCAGAGATCATAAAAAGGCGCTCCAGATGAGCCGCGCCGTGAAGGCCGGCCGGGTCTTCTTTAATGGTGCGTCCGCTAATACCTCGGCGCCGATGGGAGGCTACAAGAGATCCGGTAATGGTCGGGAAATGGGTGTGTTCGGGATGGAAGAGTACCTTGAGGTCAAGGCTATCATCGGCTTTCTATAGCCTTTAGCGTCCGAACATTTTCTGGCAATTTTCATTGGGCGAGGCCGAAACTGACCCGGACTCAAGATTGGTGGCGGCTCACCACGGAGTTGCCTTCGTTGCTCCTGGCGATCGAGGCGCTTATACTGCGGATTCATGAATGGGGTGGGTCGTGAGATTTTGCCGGCTTTGCCTGTCCCCAATACATCGACCGCATGAAACACCTTGGGTTTCTTTGCGCGCGATGAAATGCTTCGGCTCAGGGGGCGCAGCGCAAGATGCAACGTGAAGACCTGCTGGATCTGAACGCGTATGCGGCCGTAGCCGAGGAACGCAGTTTCACGCGCGCAGCCGTCAAGCTGAAGACGTCCCAGTCAGCGCTCAGCTACGCGATTCGACGGCTGGAAACGCGCCTCGGCGTCAGACTGTTGCACCGGACTACTCGAAACGTGGCACCGACGGACGCTGGCGAGAAATTGCTGCAAACCTTGGGTCCGGCGTTCGCAAACATCCAGACCGAGCTCGACTCTTTGGCGGAGATGCGAGAGACGCCGGTTGGATCAGTGCGAATAAACGCACCTGAGCATGCAGTCGATCTGTTGTGGCCCAAGCTGGAAACGTTCATTCGCGACCATCCTTTGGTGAAGCTCGAGATTGAAGTCGGCTCCACTTATCCGGACATTGTCACCGGGCGATTCGACGCCGGGATCCGGTTAGGCGAGGAGGTCGGGAAAGACATGGTGGCCGTTCGCGTGGGTCCTGAGATGCGAATGATCGTGGTTGGATCGCCTTCCTACTTTGCTCACCGTGCCAAGCCATCGACACCGCATGATATCTCGCAGCATGACTGCATTCACTACCGTCGGCCATCCACGGGGCAATTGCGGCCTTGGGAATTTGCGAAAAGAGGGCGCCTCGTCAACGCCAACGTGGAAGGGCAACTTATCTTCGACAATCTGCACACAATTATTAGAGCCGCGAGGTCGGGGCTCGGTCTCGCTTATCTGCCGGAAGATTTTTTAACCAGCGAATTGACCGACGGTTCGCTGGTTCAGGTGCTGGCGGATTGGTGCCGGTCGTTTTCGGGCTATCACTTGTATTACCCAAGTCGCCGTCTCAAATCGGCCGCCTTGGGGCTGCTGATCGAAGCCCTAAAATATCGCGATTAGGGCGCAAGCTTCCCGACGTTGATGCTACGCGTCTATTGCCACCGCCAGACGGCCGAACTCGACTGTATTCGACGACGGCATTTGTTATCGGCTGTTTGGACATTGTTTCGCGTCAACCTGCTGCGATACGTGTTTCGAGTTCAGCGGCCGCGCCGTCCAATGAGCCACCTGTCATCGCAGTATCGCGCTGGGCTCGGGAAGCAACGTTCGTGTGTTCGAGCTCAGCACGCGTGAGCGCTCCAAAAGCGCCTTGTCGCGCGAATTGCTCGATCTGTGCCGTCGTCATGCCGAGTTCGCTCGACAAAATCTGGTCGCGATGTTGGCCGAGGTGCGGCACGCCTGAAGCCGGCTGCTGCTGGCCCGGCCACACAACGTTCGAGGGCAGCGTGAACGTGCCGCCATAACCGTCTTCGACTTCGATCAACGCGCCGCGCTCGTGCAGATAGCGGTCGCTGACGACCTCCTCCATGCTGAGAATGCCCGCGACCGGCACATCGGCTTCCGACAGTTTCGCAATGATCTCCGCACGCGTATGTGCACGTGTGAATGCCTCTGTGATGGCATGAACCTCGCCCTGCCGTTTGATCCGATCGAGGTAGCTCGCATAACGCTCGTCGGTGCCCAGTTCAGGGCGATTCATTGCGACGCATAGCCGGCGCCAGTACTGATCGTGATTGCAACCGATGTTCACTGCGCCATCGGCTGCAGGGAAAGCGCCATAAGGGACGCCATGGAAGTTATTCGACCCGGCGAAATCCGAGAAATGGTTGTTTTCCACCTGCACCCGCCCGAGCGCGACAGACACTGTCGGCAACATGCATTCGACGAGGCCAATATCCAGTAAGTGTCCCTCACCAAGACGTTCCTGATCGCGTAGCGCGAGGAGTATGCCCGCATGCGCGGACACGCCAGCCATGATGTCGCCGAGCGCAAAGCCGCACCAGACAGGGTTGCCTGCATGATCACGGGTCAGACCAGTGGCGCCTGCCATCGCTTCGGCGACCATCGCGAGGCCGGCGCGTTCGGCATGTTCTCCCGCGTTGTTCATGCCGAAGCCCGAAATGACCGCAATAATCAGGCGCGGAAAGCGTTCCCGCAACATCTCGGGGTGTAAGCCCAGCCGCGCAAGGGCGGAGACGCGCAGATTGGTCACGAACACATCCGCGGTCTCCAGCAGCTTGATGAATACGCCCAGGCCGTCACGGTTCTTCAGATCCAGTACGATGCTTTGCTTGTTTCGATTCAGCGATGCGTAGTAGGCGGTGACTTCCCCTTCCTCGCAACGGCGAGTGGGCTCCCGATGCCGGGTCAACTCGCCGCCTGGCGGTTCGACCTTGATGACGGTGGCGCCCTCATCGGCGAGCATCTGGCAGCAATGAGGGCCGGCGATCAGATGACTAAGTTCTATCACCTTGACGCCCTTCAGCGGAAGAGCTTTCGGAGTGTTCGGATTCATGGATGCAGCCTTCGACGGTAGCTTGGTTTGAATGCGTCTGCGACTGGTGGGCGGACGAGAAGCGCGGCTGGCACGACCCGCGATGCTGTATTCCGCCTCAGGCGGCTCGCTCGTTGATCTCGGCGGCCACGCGGTCGCGGCGGATATCGCGCAAGCCGGTCTTGCCGTGGTGACGGTCGGCCAGCTTGTAGCCCAACGCATCCTCGGCGATCATGATTTTCTGCACGTTCGCCGAGCCCTCGCCGGTAAAGAACATGTCGGCATAGGCGCGCAGCCATGACACACGGTATTCGCGCGCGAGGCCATAACCGCCGAAGATCTGCATCGCCTTGTCCGCGCAGAGCTTCGCCGTTTGGGACGCATGGTATTTGGCGAGCGCCGCCATGCGATTGGATGGCAGACCTTCGTCGAGGAACGAGGCGGCTTTGTACACGAGTGCGCGGCTGGCTTCTATCGCGGTCGCCATCTCCGCGATGTCCGACTGGATCATCTGGAAATGACCTATCGGCTGGCCGCGCAGCGTACGTTCCTGCGCGTAGCGCACGGCATCCTCGAAGCAGGCCCGCGCGACACCCAACGCTTTGCCTGCCACCGTGACGCGACCGGGCTGCAATCCGTGCATGGCGATCTTGAAGCCATCGCCTTCTTCGCCGAGCCTGTCTTCCACCGGCACGATGAAATCGTCGAGGAACAGAACCGTGGTACGGAAGGCTTTCGACAATCCGACCGTGTCGATGGGTTGTGCGTGCCAGCCGGGATACTGCTTGGGATGGACGATGAACGCGGATACGCCCTTCGCGCCCGCCGTCCGGTCAGTCCTTGCAAACAGCACGCCGACGTCGGTCTCCCCGGCCATGGACGCGAACATCTTTTGCCCCGTGATGCGATAGACGTTTCCGTCGCGCTGCGCAAAAGTCTTCATGTTGCCATCCGGGTCGGAGCCGCCGCCTGGTTCCGTGAGCGACATCATGCCGATCGTCTCGCCGGCGAGAAGGTCGGGCACATACTTTCCGATCTGTTCCGGCGTCCCGCCAAAGTAGATGCAACTGGGACAGGACGAGCCCTGTTGGTTGTTGCAGTGAGCAAAGCGCACATCGATACGCGCCATCTCCTCCTGGATGACAGTAGCAGCGAGGTACCCCATGTCGCTACCGCCAACCGCCTCGGGAAATACTGCGCCGTACAGACCGGCCGCACCGGCCTTGCGCACCAGTTCCCGTGGAAATTCACGGCGCTTCTCGTAACTTTCCAGAACCGGAACCACTTCGCTATCCATAAAGCGGGCGACCATGTCGCGAACAGCTTCGATCTCGGGGGACGCTGACGGATCAAACATTGTTTGCCTCCTATGTTTTTAAACTGATACTGGCTCTCCCGCGGGTGCGGCGCCGACACTCCCGGACGCTCTTTCGCTTCGAATCGGATAGCGCGGCGATGCCGAAAGACGCGCGATGCAATGAACCACGTGGACTAGCGCATGAGACCAATCTTCCATTGCGCGGCTGTTCACGTCGAGTCGATTTTTCTTGCCGCGCGGTAACTGCGGCTGATGGGGGTGCGGTGGCGAAAGCACAGTGCAGAGGGCACACGGTGACACCAAGCTCTTCATCGTCATGTGCACAACGAGGCGCGAGTGATGCAATGTGGGCGCAATATGAAGAAGCGAATGATGAAAGCGCAGAGACGCGATATCCAGTTATGCGCTTTCGGTCCACTGTTTGATGACGCCTAGCATGCGTTCGATGATCGGGTCTGTGCAGAGTTCGGCCCAGGCGAACACGAAGCTGGTCTGGTAGTTCACACCATCGAGCGGCACGACAGTCACGCTGGATGGGTAGCGAAATTCCTTGCCGATGACTGTGAGGCCGATGCCCATGCCGACCGATACGAGGTTGATCTGGGCTGCGATCGAATTGACCCGCTGAACGATATTCGGCTCGAAGCCAGCCTTCTGGCAAAGCGCGAACAACGGACCGTAACCGGGCGTGCTGCTCGAGCGCGGCACGACGACGAAGCGCTCGCTCGAGAGTTCAGCCAGCGATAACGAGGGGCGCGTTGCGAGCCGATGCTCAGGCGGTAGCATGACGCCCAACTTCCCGGTCTGAATGCGATACCACCGGAGCGTCATCTGCTCCAGAGGGAGAACGCCTTCTCTAAGGGCGTCGTCAGCGAGCGCTGGCAGCGGTCCGAAATGCATGAAGCCCGCTTGAATAGTGCCGTCGGCGAGGGCCCGAGGCTGTTGCGACGAAAGCATTTCCACGAGCGAAAGCGTAACGTCGGGATACGCTTCGCTAAAATGCTTGATGACTGCACGAAAGATCGGATGCAGCAACGTCAGCGAGCCATACGCGAGGGTGAGCGAGCCGCTTTTGCCCTCCGCAACCTGCCGTGTCAGCGCGAACGCTGTGGCAAGGTCGTCCATGACGCGTTGCAACTTTGGCAGGAGCGTGCGCCCCGGGGCAGTGAGCTTCACGCCCTGCGGGGACCGCACGAAGAGCGTAGCACCGATCTCCGCCTCGAGATCCGAGATGATCTGCGATACGGCTGGTCGCGTGACATGCAGTCGATCCGACGCCCGGCCGAAGTGCTGCTCCTCGGCTGCCGCGATGAAGTAGCGTAAGTGTCTAAGTTCCATGGTTGCGCATTGCCGCTCGCCCGACGCGCGAGTCCTACCATGCCGCTTCGAGCACGGCGGTCACCTCTTCCGCGCTTGTCACCGGGCGGGGGTTTCGGTTGACGAACCAGTCGGACATGACTTCGCACGATATCGATGGAAGGTCCGTTCGTGCCACGCCGATATCGCGCAAGCGGCGGGGGACGGGAAGTGTGTCAAGTATTGCGTTCAGACTGGCAATCGCTTGCTCTTCACTAGGCGGGGAACACGTCAGCGCGCCGCCATATAAATCGAGCGCTTCTATTATCCTTGCTGTGGTCGATTCCACATGCGCCGCGTTGAACCGCATCGTATACGGCAACACGATGGTGTTGACCGTCCCGTTGTCGACGCTGTAGCGGTGTCCGATCGCGTGCCCCAGTGCTGACGCAAGGCCGCCTCCGCCGTTGTCGGTTCCACGCCCGCATAGCACGGCGGCTATGGCTGCCTGAAGGCGCGCCGAGGTGTCGCTTTCCACGTTCGGCAGATGTTGCGCGGTCAAGCGGACAGCCTGTCTGAGCATTGCCTCTGAAACTGCGTCGCAGGTCGGCGATGACAACGCCTCGACCGCCGTGCAGAGCGTATTCAACGCCGCTGCACGGACGAGTGCCGGGGGCGACGTTTGCAGAAAAGCCGGACTCAATATGACCGCCTTCGCGCGTGTCTTCGGGTCGAATAGCGCCAGCCGATGGCCGCTCGGGTCAAGCACCGCACTACCGCCTTTGACGAACGCAGTGCTTGGCGTCGTCGGAATCGCGAACTGCGGGAGCTTCGGTTTATCGAGCTTCGGGCTGCGCAAGTGACCATTCGTATCCCGCGTGGTGCAGAGGTCTTTCACTGGCGTCTGCTCGGCCATCAGGATGCTGGCGGCGCGCGCCGTTACAGCAGCCGAGCCGCCGCCCACTGCGATCACGCCATCCGCGTCCAGGTTCTTCAGGGCATTAGCGGTGGCTGCCACTGCCGCAATTGGACTGTTGGGCTGAACTGTCTTGCAGACGTCGGCGAAGAGGGGACCCAGGGTCGCGCGCAACGTCTCGATCAGATGCGATGCGCCGACCGACTGCCCACACACGACAGCGACTCGGCGGCAGTCGAACCGGCCGAGCTCGCGCGATAGCAGGCCCAGGCTGTCCTCTCCGCAGAAGAGCCTCAGTTCGGAAGATACATGCTGGAACGAGAGTGCGGCGACATTGCAATTCATGAGTGAGGGCACCGAGGGAAAGGCAGGACGAGATCGGGTGCGAGCTGTAGGGCAAAGACCGTGCCATTGCGGTGCTGCCGATAAAAAGGGGTTCTCCCGCTGCACGTGGGCGGCGAGTGCGCGCAGCGCAGACAACCCTGTGACAGGGGTGTCCGCATCGCGGACAACGTGACCGGTTAGGCCATGCCTCGTCCTCACTACAGCACGGGAAAAAGTTGGCTCGTGCACCGCCGCGTTCGACGTCAGAAATACTTACGGGCCTCCAAAAAAAACCGAAGCGACAGTGGAAATTGCGGTCGATAGACTGAATGCCGACTTACCGCTGGCAGTTCTGGAAGATGAGTAGTGTCCGCCGGTCGTGCGAGACATGCTGTGCGCGTTCGAATCGCACAGAAGCCAAATCCCGCACGTCAAACGTGACGAGCCGGATTTACAAAACAGATGTGATGGAGACGAACATGAGAGATTCCGCTGGTTCCTCACAGTCCGCCGCAGTCGCAACTCGCCGAAAGGAGTTGCGTCGCGTTCTGCTGTCGAGCTGTATAGGCAGCGCCATCGAGTACTATGATTTTTTGCTTTACGTTGCGGCGGCAAGTCTTATATTTGGCCGGCTGTTTTTTAGCAACTTGACGCCCACGATGGCAACGATCGCATCGCTCGGCACGTTGGCAGTGGGCTATCTGAGCCGTCCATTGGGTGCAGCCATCTTCGGGCATTTCGGCGACAGGTATGGCCGCAAATCGGTGTTGATTGCCACCTTAATCACAATGGGGGTCTCGACTACGCTGATCGGAATTTTGCCGACAAGTGCGCAGATCGGTACATGGTCGCCCGCAGCGTTGGTGTTTCTGCGGATGTTACAAGGCCTCTCGGTCGGTGGCGAGTGGGGCGGAGGTGCGCTGATGGCGTTCGAGCATGCGCCAAAGCACCGCCGCGGCTTCGCGTCGAGTTGCTCGGTTGCCGGAGGACCCGCCGGAACCATGCTCGCGGCAGCGGTCCTTGGTCTATTCGCGTTGCTTCCGGAGTCGCAGTTTCTCGCATGGGGTTGGCGCATTCCGTTCCTGCTTAGTTCCGTGCTGGTCGGTGTGGGCTTCTGGATGCGCATTCGGGTTGCGGAATCGCCATTGTTCATCGAAGCGCAACGCAAACGTCAAGCCACCGGAGCCACGCACAAGCCGCCGCTTCTCGACGTTCTGCGCGCGCCAAAACCGTTGCTGGCCGGATTCATCTCAATGCTCGGACCGTTCACGCTATACAGTCTCGTCGCCTCCTTCGGACTCACCTATGCGAGAAAGCACGGCCTGCCGATTTCGTCGGTGCTGGCAATACAAGCCACAGGCGCGGTATTTTGCGCGGTCAGCGAAGTCCTGTGCGGATATCTGTCGGACCGGTTCAGTCGTCATTCCGTGCTGATTTTCGGCATTACTGCGGGCGCTGTGCTCGCGTATCCCTTTCTGTTGCTATTGGCCAGTGGCGACGTGTTCAAAACATCCGTCGGCTTCCTGCTCATGAACGTCTGTGTGATTGGCCCCGTACTCGGTCCTTCTGCCGCCTATCTCGCCGAACAGTTCGACACGCATTCCCGGTACACCGGCGCATCGTTGGGGTTGCAGACCGCGTCGACCGTGGGCGCCGGATTTGCGCCCATTACGCTCGCATCACTGCTCGCCTTGAACGGCGGTGGTTATCAACTGATCCTCGCCTTTATCGTTGCGATTTGTCTATTGAGCGGAGTGGTGATCGGCATGAGAGCGAATGCCCGGGGGCGGCAACGCTACCCGGTCCGGACGATGAGCGGGGCGCCGGCGAACGGCGACCGTCGCAACTGAGTGGTCATTGGCGCGCGGCTGGTGCACCGCTCACGTAGAGGGTGTTTTCCGCCAATGGCATGCCATCGGGGTTCCTGACGGACTGCCTTTCAGGAACTGGCGTCCCGCAGTTTTCAGCATGGTGGCTAGTGCGAGACGCCGGGCAGATGCAGTTCGTGCGCAAAAGCAGTTTATGCGTCTGGCGCAAACACTCAGCTGTAGTTGTCAGGGTCACTCGCGCAATTCGCATTTCCAACCTCCGCGGCACGCCCAAACGACAGAAATTGGCTGCGGATGAGGTTTGCTAAGCAATGTTGGGTGAAAGCGCGGTGCGGCATGAAGCTTGCATTGCCAATGGTCGGGGCGGCGAGAGGTTTAGCGTCCATCGGGCGAACCATTCGCGCGAGGCCCGTAAGCCCATTGCCGGCAAGAGGTCTGCATAGTGCGATTTCGTAGCGAGTCCAGATGAAAGTATATCGTTTCGACCGGCCAGGCAGTCTCGAGCATCTGACGCTTCACGACGAGGCTACGCCAGAGCCAGAGCGTGGCGAAGTGCTGCTGCGTGTGCGCGCGTCGTCTCTCAACTATCGCGACATCGCGATGATCCATGGCACCTACTTGCGCGGGCAGCAGACCGGACTGATCCCTCTTAGCGACGCTGCCGGTGAAATTCTCGCGGTAGGCAAGGGCGTTACAGACTTTAAGGTCGGCGATCGTGTCATTAACACGTTTCATCCGCGCTGGTATGGTGGAGATCCACCGTCGACGCTCGGCTCGGAAAGCTACGGCTCGCACCGCGATGGCTGGCTGACCGAACTTAAAGTCGTTAGTCAGGAAGCGGTCATCGCTGCCCCGCCAGACCTTTCGTTTGAAGAGGCCGCGACCCTGCCTTGTGCTGCGCTGACTGCATGGACCTCATTGACGGGATTGCGGGCGCTGCGTCCCGGACAAACCGTGTTGACGCAGGGTAGTGGCGGCGTCTCTGTATTCGCAGTTCAGCTCGCGAGGCTGTTTGGCGCGCGCGTAATTGCGACAACCTCTTCGGCGGAAAAAGCGGCGCGCCTCAAGGCACTCGGCGCAGACGAAGTCATCAATTATGTGGAGACGCCGGCATGGGGCGAGCGGGTCCGCGAGCTAACCGAGGGACGCGGCGTCGACCGCGTCCTTGAGGTTGGCGGAGCAGGTACGCTCGCGCAGTCCATTAAGGCCGTGGCGAGTCGTGGCGAGATTGCGCTTATCGGCTTTCTTGCTTCCGACACCGTGGACCTCGGTTTCAACGATCTGTTTCGCAGCGGTGGCATTTTCTACCGGATTTCGGTCGGCCACCGTGCTGGGCTGCGGGATCTCGTGCGTGCGATCACGGCATCCGGACTGAAGCCGGTAATCGACACCGTGTTTCCATTCGAGCGTGCACTTGATGCCTGGCGCCACTTCGACGACCGAGCCTTTATGGGTAAGGTCGTCATCTCTCATTGACAACAGGGCCGACGTGGGTCTCGCGTTCTCCGTTGCCGATAAACTCGAAATGTCTGTACGCCCGCGGTCTTGGGAAAATCAATGCGCGGCTTACGCACCGCAAAGTAAAAGGATTAGCCATGCGACGAAACATGCTGAAGTCGAAGATTCATCGTGCCACGGTCACGCACTGTGAGCTTCATTACGAGGGTTCGTGCGCGATCGACGAAGATCTGCTCGAAGCGGCGAACATCGTCGAGAACGAGCGTATCGACATATGGAATGTCAACAATGGGGATCGCTTCTCGACCTATGCGATCAAGGGCGAGCGCGGCAGCGGCATGGTTTCACTGAATGGTTCGGCCGCGCGGCGCGCGCACCTCGGAGATCTCATCATCATCGCAGCGTTCGCGGAGGCCGACGAGGTGGAGCTGACGGCGGGATGGAAGCCAAATCTAGTGTTCGTCGATGAACATAACAAGGTCAAAGGAAGCCGCGATCACGTGCGGACGCAAAAGTGGGACTAGGAAAGAATGAACAACTCGTCACATTAGCAAAGCTAGCACCTTGCGGGCATGAAGGACATGAAACGGTCGCAGAGGTAAAAAAGATGGCGGGAACAAATCCCAGACGGTTCGGAGATGTTAGTTCCGGCCAGAGCTAGAACTGACTCTTATATTTAACAGGATTCGCGTCGGCTCGCCCGCTGATAATCGCTCGCCCGAATATTGCATCGAGGTGTTGGCGGAGCCGTATCGCGATATAGGGAGCACCGTCGGCCTTGCGTTCATCGCGCGCAAGCGGTTTGCGCTTTGCGATCGATTGCATTAGGTCATAGAAGCGCCCTAGGGTGAAAGTACACGCCTTGCCATCCAGCCGGTAGTCAAATTTCCACGTCTTTGTACCCGTAACGGATACGTATAAATACATCGAATCGCGGTCGGTGAGCTTATACGGCCTAGCTTGGGGCTTCGCGTTCAGCAGGAACGGATAGGCGAGCTTCACGGCGAGCTCCGTGAGGGGCAACTACCATGAATTTACCTGCAAAACTGGCGGAAGCTGGCGGATTTTCCCGGAAGTCGCTGGACCCAGAGGTAGCGACCGGATGCGTTACCGAAGCCAAGGAAAAATGCTTCATCCATTCGCTGTAACCCTTTACCAGAAAGCCTGCGGAGCGATCGACATACTGCTGGCGAGAGTTCTCATAGACCTCCCGAAGCGCAAACCACGGCACCTGCGGCAAGTCATGATGAACCAGATGATAGTTGTTGTTCAGAAACAGCAACCGCCACAACCATCCCGCTTCATTGATCACCGTGCGATGCGCGGGCTCCTGCGCGACCCGATGCTCATGAAACGAACGCACCGATGCAAGCGCGAGCGCGCCATACCCCGCGCCGACGATGAACACCCACGCCGGTATCCCGCACACCTGCTGTAACCATGCGGTGAGCGCAACCAGCGCGGCGAGATGCGCGAGCCATGCGGGCACGTCGCGCCAATCGTCGTCGCGAATCTTGCCGAGCGCCTGCGCAGCGGTCGCGGCAATCGAAAACGCCGGCCCGCAAAGCAATCGACCGATCAACGTATTGCGGAAAATCAGCAACGCGCGCATCGCGGTTCCCGCGCGTTGCCACTCCGCTGCGCTGACGAAATAGCTTTCCGGGTCGTTGCCGGGCTCCGTCAGATGCGCATCGTCGTGATGACGCAGATGCGAGTCGCGATACACGCGATAAGGAAACCACACCGCGAGCGGCGCGAATCCGAGTAGCGCGTTGACGAATCGCGAGCGCGTCGGATGACCGTGCAACAGCTCGTGCTGCAACGACATGTACCATGCGCCGAATACGGCCAGCAGCGCGGCCGTCAGCGGCAGACCCAGCAGACGCGCGTGCGTGGCGACGCCGAACCAGCCACCGTAGATCACGACGATCAGCACCCATGTCGGCCATTGCGTGCGCCAGGCCCGGCTTGCGGCCAGACGGTCGATATCGTTGCGCTGGGTGTCGTCGAGATAGATCGCCATCGTTGAATCGGTCCGAATGCATGTTCGAACCCGCGGTGTTGACCCGCAGGTTCAGACCGATCGTACGGGGCAATGCAGCGCGCCCGAACCATTTTATTGAGCAATGCATCTGCGCAATCGTGGAAAGGCACGCGCGGATAGTGCGTATCCGGTCAACGCTCAATGCTCGTCCGCCACCTGGCACGCATGATCGAGCAGCCCTTCGGCCGTGCCGCTGCCGCCATCGACGTCGATCCCGCTGTTGACGATCAGCCAGCCATCCTGAGCCGCGGAGGGTCCCGCGCCGGTGACGAGGATCGTTTGCGTGGCCATGGTCGCCGGATCGGGATTGTCGCGCGCGACGATCCTGAACGGGTTGTCGGTACCGCTCAGCGAACTCACGCGCATGATCCGGTAGCGCTCGCCATCCAGCGTGTCCCAGCGCCATTCGCCGGGCGTGTCGTGGGCGTGCCTGGCAAGTGCGGCGCTGACTTCACGCCGCATGCAATCGATGTGGATATGCAGCTGATTTTGCGAGCGTCGAGATTCGGAGTTGATTTCGAGGCCGAGCTGATCGTCGGGCAACTCGCGTTTGACCGCTTGCTGCACGTAATGGCGCGAATCCCACGCGTCGCTCCAGTAGTCCATGGCATCCGGCGTGAGGATCAGCGGACTTTCGATGCCGGTGATGCGATCGGTCGGCATCAGAAGAAACTGCGAGCGGCCCGCGATATCCTTCAGTACGACGTAGCGTTTGTCGAGATCCACGACTGTGCATTGACCCGGCGTGCCGGTGGCTTGCTGCGACGGCACGCAGCGAATGTCGACGATCTTCCACAGCGCGTTGGAATCAACCGTCGCGAGGCGCGCGCAGGCGCTGGCGGCTAACGTGACCGCGAGAACGGCCGTCCAGTGAACGACGCGGCGCGCGAGGCCGCGAGATGAGAGGGCGGTGGCGGAGTTCGTCATCGTCGCTTAGGGTGAGGTTCAGGCAGGCAAGGCGTCGGAAGGCGGGCTCCAACGCGCAGGCATTAAAGCACAAAGCCGATGGCGTGCGCGTGAAACAGGGGCTTCAAAGCACCGGCGCCGGCAGTGCGCCCAGTACCTGTTCGAACGCGACGCCGATGGCCAGCAGCCGCCGGTCCGAGCCGAGCGGCCCATCGAGTTCGAGGCCGACCGGCAACCCGCTCGCGCTGATTCCCGCCGGCAGCGACAGCCCCGGAATGCCGGACGTGCTGGCCGGGTCGGTATTGCGCAGGAACGCCTCCATCGTATCGATCGGCGGACCGCCATCGATCGTGACCGTCGACGAACCGTTCAGATCGTCGATCGGCACCGCCACGAGCCGCGTAGTCGGAAACAGCAGTGCGTCGAGACCGGCATTCGCGAACGTCGCGGCAAAGTAGCTTTGCAGCCGCGGCCGCCAGTAATTGAGCGCCGCCGAGTAGTGCGAGCCGAGCGCATCGGCGAGCACGTCGTCGTAGATCGCGCGCACGTCCGGGCTCGCGATGCGCATCGCCAGCTCGGCAACGGTTTGCACCGGCGCCTGATTCGCGACGAGCCACGCGAGCACGTCGCCGCGCGCTTCGTGAATCGCGAGCGGACCGCCGACCATCCCGTTCAGATGCTCCAACTCATTCATCGCGACCTGCACGAACGTGACGCCTGCCGCTTCGAGCTTGTGCAACGCGGCCCGCGCGACGTCCTCGACCTGTCGCTCGAGATCGTCCCACAGTGGCGCTGGCAAGCCGATGCGCAGGCCGTCGAGCGCAATCGCGGGCAACCCGCCGTCGCCGGTGATCACGCCGTCCAGCAGCGCCAGATCGGCTACGCTGCGCGCCATCGGGCCCACGGTGTCGCGCGTATGGCTGATCGGCACGACCGCGTTGGGGTCGTGATAGCGCCGCTCGGCGCCGCCATTGCCGACCGATGGACGCAAGCCCGCGGTGCCGGTCAACGCGGCCGGAATGCGGGTCGAGCCGCCGGTGTCGGTGCCGAGTCCGGCGGGCGCGATGCGCGCGGCGATCGCGACCGCGGTGCCGCCCGACGAGCCCCCCGGCATTAGAGACGGATCGTACGGGTTGCGCACCGGCCCCGCGTGCGCGGCGAGGTTGGTGCTCGTGATGCCGAACGCGAGCTCATGCATGTTGGCCTTGCCGAGCAGGATCGCGCCCGCATCGACGAGGCGTTGCACCGATGGCGCGTTGGTCTTCGGCACGAAGCCCGCGAGCGCGGGCGTGCCGGCCGTCGTCGGCAGGCCCGCGGTGTTGATGTTGTCCTTGATGACGACCGGCAAGCCGGCGAGCGGCAAACGCGCCCGCTCGGCCGGCGGCAATGCGTCGATGCGCTGCGCGGCGACGAGCGCGCCGTGGAAGTCGAGCGTGGTGAGCGCGTTCAGGCGCGTGAGCGCGGCGGCGCGCGCGAGCAGGGTGGCGACGTAGTCGGCGGCTTTGAGGCGGCCCGATTGCAGCGCCTCGACCGCTTGTGTCGCGCTGAGCGCGAGTTGTGCGTCGACGGTCCATGTCATGACCGGCGTCTCCGTATCGATGGATGCGTCGCGGGCGGCGCGAGTTTCGACTGCATCCGTCGAAGTTGCGGACAGCTCACGCGGGCAGGCAGCGAACGCAAGGGTTCACCTATTCTGGCACATCCGCCCGAAAGCCGATGCCGGGTGATGCACAACCCGCGTCGCGCTCGCCGTTATGAATGGCGATGCGCTCTGCGATCCGCTTACTGGTGATTGTCTATCCACATGCGCCCCCAGTCGGACGCATAAGCGAGCGCATGCTCTTCGTCGAAGAAGTAGTCGAGCGCGTCGAACGAATAAGCCTTGCGCGTATTTTCGTCGCGCTGCTCGATCGTCAGATTGGCGGCGAATAATCCGTTGGGGAGCAGTTGCGTTGCGGCTTCGACCTCGTAGCCCTTGTAGCGGATGTGTGAGTTCATGATCTTGACTTCTCTATGTGTCCGCATTTCTTGTGCGGAATACCCATGCGTGCGGCGCGGCCCTGTCATTGCCGGAGGTGAGTGAAGCGGCGGGCAGGGTCAAGCGTAGGGCGCGCTGCGCAGCGGGTGAACCAATCTTTCGTCGGAAGCAAATCAGCGCGGGGCGGGAGTGGTAATCAAAGGCCCGGATTGGATCAAAGTCGCTGTGTTCGGTGACTCTATGCGCGTGGGGGCGAGGTGTCTGTTATGTGGCGCACGGTCGCTCGGGGCAAAGCGTGGCGCCGCGCGCGTTTCGCGGCGGCGTCACGGTGACCGGGGAGTGTTTCAGACCGCGTGCAGGACGCGTGCGGAACGGACGTCCGCTGCGATGGAAGTGCTTTGCGCGGAGGCCGGGCTCGCAGTGGAGTGGCTCGATGCGGCGGGGGTGCCGTGAGCATGCTGTGCATTGAACGCGAGCGCGAACTGCGCGGCCTGCTGGCCGACGGTCGCGAGTTGCTCGACCACCTTCGGATCGGAGCAACTGTCCGCGCTATCGAAGCGCGTCTCCAGCGTGTTGATGCCGGCACCGAACGGCGTCGGCCAGCCGCGCAGCGCATGCACGATCGAGCGCAGCGACGTCAGCACGGAGCCCGCCGCCTGCCAGCCGTAGGCGGTGACGATGCAGCCCACCGCGCGGCCATCCAGATACGGGCGCTCGTCGGCGCGCAATTCCTCGAGCGTGTCGAGCGCGTTTTTCACGAGCCCGGACACGCCGCCGTGATAGCCCGGTGTGGCGATGATCACCGCGTCCGCGCGACGCACGGCCTCGATCAGCTCGAGTTGTTCGTCGGTGCGGGCCGGCTGTTCCGGCGCGTAGTGGGGCAGGCTATGCAGGAAGGTGCCGCCGAACAGGCGGGTATGCGCGCCCGCCGCTTCGGCGCCGCGCAACGCGAAGGCGAGCGCGCGCTCGGTCGACGAAGCCGCGCGCGTCGTGCCGCCAATGCCGACGACGAGCGGCGCCCGGGAGTGATTGGATCTGCTCAACGTGATGCTCCTTCGATTGCGGTTCACGGTACGGTTCACGGCGCGGTTCAAGCGGAACTCATGCAGCGCTGGCAACGCACGTGCACGGCCTCGAACCGACCGGCCGGAGCGAACCGGACTTTGAAGCGTCATCTTAATGAGCGGTCGCCGCGCGGCTAAGCGACTTTTTGTTCTAACGATATAACCGTGCGGTCGCAGGCCGCCAAGCCCCCCTGCAATGCACGTGAGCGCGCGGCCGATAAGCATATGGCGAACCGTTGGTTGGGCGCGCGCAGGTCTGACGATAAGATGGACCCGTCTCCTCCATGACATCTCCTTAGACATGGGACTCGGCCTCGCTACGCAAGTGGTGGGGCCTTTTTTTCGTGGATCGTTGATGGGCGATGGGCCGCCGAGCCATCGCGGCGATGCCGCCATGCGCGTGCTTGCGTGGAGGTCGCTTCACGATGACGCCGCTTTTAGCATGCTACGATGCCCGCATGGTTTTTCTGCGAGATCGAGCCCAGCATGGCAACCCTGTATGACACGCTCGGCGTGCCCACGCACGCCACCGACGATGAAATCAAGCGGGCCTACCGGAAAGCCGCGATGAAATGGCATCCGGACCGCAACCACGGTGCCGAGGACGTGGCGCGCGCGGCGTTCCAGGACATCAAGGACGCGTACGCGATCCTGTCCGATGCCGAGCAGCGCAAGGTCTACGACGCGGTCTACGCCGAACAGATGCGCGAGTGGGAGGCGCAGCATACGCGCCGGCAACGCGCGCAGGCGAAGCGTGAGGCTGCGGCTCGCGCGGCCGACGAAGCCGCGTATGCGGAGATGGTGTCGATCGCGATCCGCTTCGCCGACCAGGGCCACAATCGCGACGTGCTGTTCGGCGTGCTGCTCGGGCGGCAATGCGAACCCCAGCGCGCCGCGCAAATCGCCGATAGCGTCGCGGCATTGCAGGCCGCACGCCGCGCCGAGGCTGACGTCGCGCAAAATGCGCAGCGCGCGGGAACGACCGCGAACGGCGCGCAATCAGCGCGAGCTGAGGCGGCCGAGTCCGAACTGGCGCAAACCGGGCAAGACACCGGCACGGCTTCGCAAACCGCCCCTCACGACACGCCGCATACCAAACGCGCGAACCACGCGAAGCACGATGAAACCGTCAGCGACATGCATCCGGCAGGCGCACTGGGCAACCTGTGGTTCCAGTTCCTCAACAGCCTGAAGTTCTGACCCGTCGGATGGCGGCATTTATCACCTGGATCGCGGCGCCGGGTAACGCCATGGGCGTCAAGTCACCCTGGACGCCGCCCGCGACGACCTCGTTCGAGGCGACACCCGCCGCGCCCGCGCTCACCCCCGCGCCGGCCGCCGGCGGCGACACGGCCAACCCAATCGTGCCGGACCGGCGGGACGGCGGCAGCATCGGGTGATCTGACAAATATTGACAGGGTGGTGAAACAGCGGGCCGGACACTGGTACACTGCCGATCGTTCGCAAAGTTGTGCTCTGTGCCCCGTGACTCGAGATACCTGGTGCGAATCCCGTGGCGCAAATAATAAAGACGCCGTAGTGTCACGGGGGCGCAAGACTGGAGCGGCACAATTCCGCCCAGAGGCCAAATAAAAAAACATCGGTACGGGGTAAGCGTGTCCAGAAAATATAAGGTGTTGTTTCTCTGCCGCGATAATTCGATCCGCAGCATCATTGCCGAAGCTTTACTACGCGAACTGGCGGGGCACCGGTTCGATGCGTTCAGCGCGGGCCCTGAACCGGCCGCGCGCCTTCATCCACTTGCGGTCGCGCAATTACGTCCAGGCATTTCGGGGCGGGCGGTGCTGAGCCCGAAAAGCTGGCTCGAATTCACCGGCGAATGGGCGCCGCGCATGGATATCGTGATCGCGCTCGACGAATTCGTCGGCGGACTGCACGCGCCGGTGTTTCCCGGCGCGCCGGCGTTCGTGTATTGGACCATTGCCGATCCGCTCGCGAGCGGCCACGGGTCCGCTGACGAGCAGGCCCGTCTGTTCGACAAGACGTTCTGGCAGATCGTGCGGCAGGTCAGCGCGCTGATCGAGTTGCCGCAATATGCGCAGCCTGCCTCGAATCACGCGAGTCACGCGAATATCGCCGATGCGGCGAATGCCATCAATACGGGGAATTCAGTCAATGCCGCGAATGCCATGAATGTGGCAAGCGGTGGTGCAAAACCGGTGCGTGGCACAGCGGTCCATTTCGAAACCGCAGCCATTGCGTGCGCGCCTTCGAGCGCGGCGGCCTGCACCTAGCGGCTATTCGGGCGTCCGAGCCGCGTGCCGGCGAACGGGTCATTCGACCAGTCCACCGGTTTTTTCGGTTGGGGCGCGGGCGCCGGTTTTGCGGCCAATTCGAAATGCTCAATACTCTGGCCGGCACTAATGGCCTGCTTCAACCATTGCGGCATTTCGCCATTACCGTCCCAACTGTCTCCGGTCGCACTACGATAGCGTTCAGCCTTTTTGGCCAATGACTCGGTCGCCAGCGCCGCGGCAAGGTCTTCCGGTCTGATACCAAACTCTTCCATACGATGGCGGAGATACGCAATCATGCTATCTCGCTTCCTTTCGTCCATAGGATATTCGTCCTTCTAAAACGTGCAGCGTGCTGTCGAAGACAGATTGCGGGGAAAAAGCTGCGAAGCGTCGAGCCCGACGGAATGGGGCCGCCCCGCGATGGGGTTGCCGATTGACGGAAATGCCATGGGCCGGGTTAAAAAACGTTGCTCCCTGAATTGCAATACGGCCTCGGACAAACACGGCCGCCGGAACAACCGACCCTCGAACAGAGAGTCTCGATCAGCAAATATTTCAGCATGTCGCAGCGCGGCAAACGAGGCCGGTAAGCCTGACGTTCGCTATGGATAACTGTGTGTCTCGATGCAATGATTGCGAATGGATGGACTCACTCCACGCTGTCCGTCTTTCACCGGACTTTCGCCGATGTGCGGTGCCGCCTTTTATGCTTTGTAGCAACATCATAACGCAATGCGCGAGCAAAGCACGCTTAGTTCACATTGAATTTCTTGGTGAATGCGGTTTATCGAACGGTGTGGACAATTGACCACACTGCTGGAACCTCCTGGATTGAATTCCGGGGTGCGCGAACTATAAAAGAAAGACGAAAAGCTGCGCAAATGCAGACTTACAACCGCCTTGTGCGCACCGATTCCGCCGACGCTCGGGAACGCGTCGAGTATCGGTTGCAAATGCGGTAATTCTTCATCTGTTTAATTCGGTGACCCGTCGCAGCAGTAGCGCATTGGCATCGACCCGTTCCTCGGCCCATTGGGCAGGTTGGCTGTTCGCGGATCAATTCTTATGGAGGACGAACACTGCTGCGCCGGATTCGAGGGAGTCCGGAAATGAGAGTGCGTATATTGATGATTGCCGCAACCGCCGTTCTGTTTCTCGCGCCGAGAACGGCGACCGCGGAGGAGTTGAGTGGCCAGGCGGACCCCGGCATGTCGGGGCGCGCGATGATGCAACACAATGCCAACGAATCGGCGCAGGCGACCACCGACATGTCGTTCGGTCAGAGCTGGGATCCGCGCGAGCAGGGCGTGCGCAACGCGTCGTATGGTGGTGTTCCGGCGGGGGAGTCGCAAGCGGGAGGTCGGCGCAGCCAGTCCTGCTCGTTCGGCACGGAGTGCAAAACTTATTTCGGTCAGTGACCGGTTCGCGAGCGGCAGCGGGGCGCCTCGGATGAAGCACCCCGCGAACGACGCGCGTTCACCAGGCGACGAACAGGTGCCGCGCGCCGCCGCCGCATTTCAAGCGCTTGACTGCAAGCGCATGCCATTTCACGCCAATGCCAATTCCGGCTGCGCACCAGCGCTGCGCTCACCGAGGCGCGCGACGATATCGTCGACGCCGCGAACCGTGTCGTGGTTTTCCGCCGCATCGTAGTAATCGCGGAACTCGTCGAGAAGCGCGCGCCATGACCCATGCCAGCGCGTTTCCCTAAGACAGACACCAGACGAATCGGCAATCCGCAATACGCCGTTGTCCGGATAGAACGTCAGCGTGACGAGGCGGCCGTCGATGACGCAGGCGGCGGTGCAGGGGCGAGAAGCGAGCATGTGTGGTGTCCTTTCGATAAACCAATGAGTGTGTTAAGCGCTAACGCGAGCTTGAGCAAACGCTGTGCCTGTGATGCCACGTTTTGTGCGCACCGGCTCACGCGTCCTTTCACATCGCCTTCATGAAAAATTTGGCTCGATCAATCAATGCGGCCGTGTTGGCAGTATTCCAATGATTGACGACAATTTTTTGTATTCGTCGCATCAGTGATGCGAAATAGCTTCAGTATCATCCATTAAGGGTTTGTGCTGAGTCGTTCGGCGATTGCCACTTCGTCGAGCGCTTAGCGCTTTCCAATGCATATCGAATGCGTCGATTCGACCGTTGTCAGGCAACTGCACAGAGTCAGAACGAGGACGGCGTTGCCGGGCATCTGAACCCAACGAATTGCGTGCGTTACATTTTGATGGCAAATGAATCGCCGACCCGGCATAAAAGATTTGACTCGGCAACGCCGATTAATCGGAAATCGCAATACGCCACCGCTTGCCTTGCCATTCCCTTACGCGTTTGCTAGCATCCCCGAGACAGTTTGAAATAGTCATAACGTTCGGCAATTTCCGGACCCGCTGCACATTGGGTCGCCCGGTAGTCCATCTCGTTGCGAGGAATATGTTATGGCTAGCTCCCAACCCCTCCGCTGACGCCCGCGGGAACGTGCGCAAAGCCGCACAGCTCCTCGCGCAAGCTCATCCGCCACTGCTGCGCATTGCGATTACGTCGCATGGAGAGGCATGCGTTTTTCGCAAGGAGTTCTTCTGCACAAATCGACGCATTAGAGAAGAACCGCCATTGGGTTTCAATAAGCGTAACTCCGTCCGATAAAAGCGATTAATAGTCCGTTTTCCTTTTTATATTGGAAGCAACCACACTTACTGCCGCGCGTAGTACGCGATCTGCGACAAAACATTTACCGTAACGACGACGCAATCAAAAGGAGCATTTCATGGCTTGCAATACAACGGGCTCTAGGCTCATGCGAGTGAAGGCGATCACGGTTGCGTTGGCGGTTTCGGTCGCCGCGGCGACTCCGGCGCTCGCGCAGGACAACGCGGCGGCGTCCGCGCCGGACCAGCAGGTAATCGGCGCAGCCGCGCTGCTGCACGTTCAGGCGCGCGTCGTCTCGATCGATCCCGCGACGAACAGCGTGACGCTGCGCGGCCCGCAAGGCGGCGTAGAGACTTTCGACGTGAATCCGCAAGCCGCCGACGTCAGCAAGCTGCATGTCGGCGACGTCGTGACGATCGCGTACAAGAAGGCGGTGCTGGTCGGCGTCGACAAACTCGCGCCGAACGGAATTCGTTCGCGCATCGATACCGAAGTCACGCAGCCCGCGGCCAACGGTGTCGTTGCATCGGCGCGGCGCGTCGAGGTCGTGGCGACGGTGCGCAAGATCGATCGCAAGAAGCGCACGATCACGCTGCGGGGGCCGTCGCGCACGGAAACGCTCGACGTGGCGCCGGACATTGCGCTCGAGAAACTGAAAGTCGGCGATTCGGTGCGCGCGGTGTTCGTGTCGGCCATCGCGGCGCAGGTGTCGCGCAATGGCGAGGACGTCAAATAACGGCGCTTAGTTAAAAGGGCGTAAATCAACTACGCTGAAGCGTATCGAGGCGCGCGGCGTCGAACTGATCCCGGGGTTCGATGTCGCGCGCCGGCCACTGCGGCTCGGGTTTCACTATGGTCATCGCGGCGCGCGCGAAGGAGCAGGGAATGGAACAGAGCGAAACGGAATCCGCTGCCGAATCGGAGCGCAAAAGGCTGATCCGCAGCAAGATACACGTGGGCCTTGCGGCGGTCGGCACGTTGGCGTCGGTCTTCGGAATCGGCATCGCGATCATCGGCGGGATCAACTTCGACCGGACCAAGGTGCTGGTCGGCGTCGGCATCATCGTCGTGTCGACCATTCTTTATGTTTCGATGCTTTTCGTCGCTGCCGACGATTAGCAGCTTCGTTTTCGTTAGCGTCCGATTCCGCTGTCGATCCACTTTTGCTATCGCCCCCTCCAATAGTCGAATTGTTGGCGCATCGCACCGCCCGTATATTGACCGCAGCGATATACAACAACTCGATGGCACGCCGCACGGCGGCCCACAGGAGCACAGCAATGAATCGGATCGATCTGGAGGGGCGCGCGGTCGTCATCACCGGCGGCGCGCGCGGCATCGGCTACGCGGTTGCGCAGCGGGCGTTGAGCTCGGGCGCGTCGGTCGCGTTGTGGGACGTCGATAGCGAACGCCTCGCGCGCAGCCAGCGCGAGCTGAGCGAACTCGGCAAGGTGAGCGCCGTCACGGTCGAGCTGACCGACGACGCCGCGGTCCAGCAGGCCGCCGCACAAACGGTCGCCGAGCACGGCTCGATCGACGTGCTGATCAACTGCGCGGGCATCACCGGCGGAAACGGCACGACGTGGGAGCTCGAGCCCGACATGTGGCGCCGCGTGATCGACGTGAATCTGATCGGCCCGTACCTGACCTGCCGCGCGGTCGTGCCGCAGATGCTGAAGCAGGGCTATGGCCGTATCGTCAATATCGCGTCGGTGGCGGGCAAGGAGGGCAATCCGAATGCTTCGCACTACAGCGCATCGAAAGCGGGGTTGATCGGGCTCACCAAGTCGCTCGGCAAGGAGCTCGCGACTAAAAACATCCTCGTCAATGCGGTCACGCCAGCCGCGGCCAAGACCGAAATCTTCGATTCGATGTCGCAGCAGCACATCGACTACATGCTGTCGAAGATTCCAATGAACCGTTTCCTGCTGCCGGAAGAAGCGGCGTCGCTGATCCTGTGGCTGTCTTCCGAAGACTGCGCGTTCAGCACCGGCTCGGTGTTCGACCTGTCCGGCGGCCGCGCCACCTACTGAGCGCGCTGCTCGCGCATTGTTCACGTACCGCGGCGCATTGCACACGCGTCGAGCGCGCGTTGTCGAGCCGCTTCGACGCCTCTCTCACGGAGCCCTTTCATGGCCATGCCTACCATCCGGCACGTGCGTGCCTTCATCGTTCGCGGCGGCGGCGCGGACTATCACGACCAGGCCGGCGGACACTGGATCGACGACCACATCGCGACGCCGATGGCGCGTTATCCCGAGTACCGCCAGAGCCGCCAGTCGTTCGGCATCAACGTGCTCGGCACGCTGGTCGTCGAGATCGAGGCGAGCGACGGCACCGTGGGCTTCGCGGTGACGACCGGCGGCGAGATCGGCGCGTTCATCGTCGAAAAGCATCTCGCGCGTTTTCTCGAAGGGCAACTCGTGACCGACATCGAGAAGATGTGGGATCAGATGTACTTCGCGACGCTGTACTACGGGCGCAAGGGCGTCGTGCTCAACACGATTTCCGGCGTCGACCTCGCGCTGTGGGATCTGCTCGCGAAGGTTCGCAAGGAGCCCGTGTATCAACTATTGGGCGGCCCGGTGCGCGACGAGCTGGTGTTCTACGCGACCGGCGCGCGGCCCGATCTCGCGAAGGAGATGGGCTTCATCGGCGGCAAGCTGCCGTTGCAGCATGGTCCCGCGGAAGGCGAGGACGGACTCAGGCAAAACCTCGAGAAGCTCGCCGACATGCGTTCGCGCGTCGGCGACGACTTCTGGCTGATGTACGACTGCTGGATGAGTCTCGACGTGCGCTACGCGACGCGGCTCGCGCAAGGCGCGCACGAATACGGCCTCAAATGGCTCGAAGAGTGTCTTCCGCCTGACGATTACTGGGGTTACGCCGAACTGCGCCGCAACGTGCCGCGCGGCATGATGGTGTCGACCGGCGAACACGAGGCGACGCGCTGGGGCTTCCGGATGCTGCTTGAAATGGAGTGCTGCGATCTGATCCAGCCCGACGTCGGCTGGTGCGGCGGCATCACCGAGCTGATCAAGATTTCCGCGCTCGCCGATGCGCACAACGTGATGGTGGTGCCGCACGGGTCGTCGGTGTACAGCTATCACTTCGTCGTCACGCGCCACAACTCGCCGTTTTCCGAGTTTCTGATGATGGCGCCGAAAGCCGACCAGGTCGTGCCGATGTTCAACCCGCTGCTGCTCGACGAACCGGTGCCGGTGAACGGGCGCATGAAGGTGCCGGACACGCCGGGCTTCGGCGTGCGGCTCAATCCGGAGTGCGCGCTAGTGCGGCCTTATCAGCATTGAACGATTTGATCGTGTTGAACGTGTTGAACGTGTAGCGAACGGCGAACCCTGGCAAAGGAGACTAAGGTGCTGCTCAAGGACAAGGTCGTGATCGTCACCGGCGGCTCGCGCGGTATCGGACGCGCGATCGCGGTGGCCTGCGCCCGCGAAGGCGCGGACGTGGCGATCAACTACTGGGGTGACAACGACGCGTCGTATGGCCGCCGCTCGGCGGTCGCGGAGGTGGTCGGCGAAATCGAGGCGTTGGGGCGGCGCGTGATCGCGGTGGAAGGCAACGTCGCGGCGCACGAGACGGGTCAGGAACTGGTGCGCCGCACGGTCGACGCGTTCGGCAAGGTCGACGTGCTTGCGAGCAATGCCGGCATCTGCCCGTTCCACGCCTTTCTCGACATGCCGGCGGAGGTGCTCGAATCGACGGTCGCGGTCAATCTGAACGGCGCGTTCTTCGTGACGCAAGCCGCCGCGCAGCAGATGAAAAAGCAGGGCAGCGGCGGCGCGATCGTCGCGACGAGTTCGATCAGCGCGCTGGTGGGCGGCGGCATGCAGACGCATTACACGCCGACCAAGGCCGGCGTGCACTCGCTGATGCAGTCGTGCGCGATCGCGTTGGGGCCGTTCGGCATCCGCTGCAACTCGGTGATGCCGGGTACGATCGCGACCGATCTGAACGCCGAAGATCTCGCCGACGAAGCGAAGAAGGCCTACTTCGAAAAGCGCATCCCGCTCGGCCGCCTCGGGCATCCGGACGACGTCGCCGATTGCGTCGTGTTTCTCGCGTCGGACCGCGCGCGCTATGTGACGGGCGCCGCGCTGCTCGTCGACGGCGGCCTGTTCGTGAACCTGCAATAAGTGACGAACGATGGGGGCGTCAATTGACCGTGGCGGGCGTAGTCAGCGTGCCGGGGGCGGCGGGCGGATTATCGCGCGTGAGGTTGCGCGAAAAGCCGCGCAGCAGCTCGATGAAGCGCAGCGCCGGCTCGGCGAGCGGTTCTTCCTTGCGCGTGAGAATGCCGAAACCCGCAAGGCTCTTGCCGATTTCGAGCGGCAGCGCGACGAGCAGCCCGCCGCGCACGTGATCGCGCACGACCGACTCCGGCAGCATCGCGACCGCATCGTAATTCTCGAGCAATTGCAGCGTCGCGAAGATCGACGCGCACTCAGTCAGATTGACTGGCGTGGCGAGCCCGGCACGCGCGAGTTCTTCTTCGAACAGCACGCGCGCCGGACTCGTGACCGGCTGCGCGACCCACGGCCACGCGACCAGTTCGCGCAACGTGATGCGCGTGCGCCGCGCGAGCGGATGCACTGCGCGCACGACGAGCAGCAGCGTTTCGCGCGCGAGCGGCTCGAAACTGAAGTCATTGTGCTGCAAAGGATTGGTCAGGCGCCCCAGAGCGAGATCGACCTCGCGGCGATGCAGCAATTGCACGACCTGGTCGCTCGTTTCACCGAGGATGCGCACATTGAGCAGCGGGCTTTCGGTCTTCAGCGCGGCAACCGACATCGCCAGCAGATCGGGCGCGGCACCCATGATCGCGCCGACGGTCAGCTGGCCGTGACCGCCGCGGCGTTTGACGTCGAGGTCTTCGGCGAAGCGCGTCAGTTCGGCGAGGGCGCGGCGCGCGTAAGCGAGCGTGACGACGCCGAGCGGCGTCGGCGTCATGCCGCGGGCGTTGCGCTCGAACAGCAGGAAGCCGAACGCTTCCTCGATGTCGCCGAGCATGCGGCTCGCGCTCGGTTGCGCGACGTTGACGGCCTCGGCGGCCTGATGCAGGTTGCGGGTGTCGTCGAGCGCGACGAGCAGGGCGAGATGCTTGAACTTGAGACGGTTGACGAGTGCGACGGCGGCTGAATGTTGGCTCATGGTGCCGGTAGGAGTGCCCGTGCGATTCGGTTTGTGGATCGCCCAATCCCAACAACGGATTGAGAGGCTATCGATGCCGGAATTATAGTCGTTCGAAGAGGTCGACAGGAGACAGGCCGCAATGGAGACAATCGCTTTCCGGATGGTGCTCAACCCTGGCATGCGCGAAGAATACGAACGCCGTCATGCGCAGATCTGGCCCGAGCTCGTTGACGCATTGCACAACGCCGGCGTGCGCGACTACCGGATTTTCTTCGACCCCGATACGCATCATCTTTTCGCGGTGCTTTCGCGCACCAGCGATCACGCGATGGACCAGTTGCCGCAACTCGACGTGATGCGCAAATGGTGGGATTACATGGCCGACATCATGCAGACCGCGCCCGATCATACGCCGCGGTCGCAGACGCTCGAACCGGTCTTTCACCTCAGTCATTTGAGTAGAGTTGAACCCGGCTGAACACAGCGAAACCCCGCAAAACGACGCACGAACCTCGAAACGCTTTTCACCGAACGAAGGTGCCGCATGCAGGTTGTCGATTCGCATATCCATCTGTGGGACCTGAAGACGCATCGCTATCCGTGGCTGGAGAACCCGGGCGTGTCGTTCGTCGGCGATGCGCGCGATCTGAAGCACGACTATCTGCTCGACGATCTGCTCGGCGAAGCGGGCGACATCGACGTGCTGAAGCTCGTGCACGTCGAGGCGAATCACGATCCGGCCGATCCCGTAGAAGAAACGCGCTGGCTGCAGTCGATTGCGGATCGCGACGCGTCGCGCGGCATGCCGAACGCGATCGTCGCGGCCGTGGACCTTTCCGCGCAGAACGCACCGGCGTTGCTCGAAGCGCATGCGTCGTTCGCGAATACACGCGGCATTCGGCAGATTCTCAACGTGCACGACAACAAGCTGTTCGATTACGTCGGTCGTCACTACATGCGCGAGCCGCAGTGGCGCGAGCATTTCGGGTTGCTGCGCCGGTACGATCTGTCGTTCGATCTGCAACTCTATCCGTCGCAGATGGAAGAGGCGGCCGCGCTCGCGCGTGCGCATGCGGACACGCTGTTGATCGTCAATCATGCGGGCATGTTCGTCGATCGTAATAGCGTGGCGGGTTATCGCGCGTGGCGCGACGGCATGCGCGTGCTCGCGGCGTGTCCGAACATCGCGGTGAAGATCAGCGGGCTCGCGATGTTCGATCATCAGTGGAGCGTCGAAAGCCTGCGGCCGTACGTGCTCGAAACGATCGATACGTTCGGCGTCGAGCGCGCGATGTTTGCATCGAACTTTCCGGTCGACCGGCTGTTTGGTTCATATACGGATTTGTGGCGCGCGTATGCGGCAATCGTCGCGGATGCAAGTGACACTGAGAAAGACGCGCTGTTCAGGCGTAACGCGGAGCGGTATTACCGGATTTGACGCGTCAGGCAAACGAATAACGAACCGCGACAGAAGCGCAACAGAAGCGCAACAAAGTTGCATGGGACCAGAGTAGGAGACACGTAGTGCAGCCATCCCCATCCGCGGTGCCGCGACTCGAACTACGGCACGCGAGCAAATCCTTCGGCCGGGTGCGCGCTTTGTCCGACGGCGACCTCGTGCTGTGGCCCGGCGAGGTGCATGCTCTGCTCGGCGAGAACGGCGCTGGCAAATCGACGCTCGTGAAGATTCTCGCCGGCGTGCATCAGCCCGATGCCGGCGAGCTTCTGGTGAACGGCGAACCGCGCCGCTTCGCGACACCCGCTGAAGCGCGCGACGCCGGGCTCGCGGTCATCTATCAGGAGCCGACGCTGTTCTTCGATCTGTCGATCGCGGAGAACATCTTCATGGGGCGGCAGCCGGTCGACCGCTTCGGCCGGATCCAGTACGACACGATGCATCGCGAAGTGGACGGACTGCTCGCGTCGCTCGGCGTCGAGCTGCGCGCGGATCAACTGGTGCGCGGTCTGTCGATTGCGGATCAGCAGGTGATCGAAATCGCGAAGGCGTTGTCGCTGAACGCGAGCGTGCTGATCATGGATGAACCGACGGCCGCGTTGTCGCTGCCCGAAGTCGAGCGGCTCTTCGCGATCGTGCGCAAGCTGCGCGAACGCGACGTCGCGATTCTGTTCATCACACACCGGCTCGACGAAGTGTTCGCGTTGACGCAGCGCGTGACGATCATGCGCGACGGCGCGAAAGTATTCGACGCATTGACCGCCGATCTGAGCACCGACGCGATCGTCGCGAAGATGGTCGGCCGCGATCTGGAAACGTTCTATCCGAAAGCCGATTGCACGCCCGGCGACGTCCGTCTGTCGGTGCGCGGCTTGACGCGCATCGGCGTGTTCAAGGACGTTTCGTTCGACGTGCGCGCGGGTGAGATCGTCGCGCTCGCGGGTCTCGTCGGCGCGGGGCGCAGCGAGGTCGCGCGCGCGATCTTCGGTATCGATCCGCTCGATTCGGGCGAAGTGTGGCTGGCCGGCAAGCGGCTCGCCACCGGCAAGCCCGCGGCCGCGGTGCGCGCCGGGCTCGCGCTCGTGCCGGAAGATCGTCGCCAGCAAGGCCTCGCGCTGGAGCTGAGCATCGCGCGCAATGCGTCGATGACGGTGCTCGGACGGCTCGTGCGGCATGGCCTCATTTCGACGCGCAGCGAAACGCAGCTGGCGAACAAGTGGGGCACGCGACTGCGCCTGAAGGCCGGCGACCCGAACGCGCCGGTCGGCACGCTGTCGGGCGGCAACCAGCAGAAGGTCGTGCTCGGCAAGTGGCTCGCGACCGGCCCGAAGGTGCTGATCATCGACGAACCGACACGCGGTATCGACGTCGGCGCGAAAGCCGAGGTGTATGGCGCGCTCGCCGAACTCGTGCGCGACGGCATGGCGGTGCTGATGATTTCGAGCGAGCTGCCCGAGGTGCTGGGCATGGCCGATCGCGTGCTCGTGATGCACGAGGGCCGCATCAGCGCGGAGATCGCGCGCGCCGACGCGAACGAGGAGCGCATCATGGGCGCCGCGCTCGGTCAGGGACTTTCACCATTGGGACGTGCAGCATGATGCGCCATTCGACCCATCCCGCGCCGGTGCGGCAGTCGCTGCCGAAGCGGTCCGCCGCTTCATCGGGCGGTCTCGTCGCCAGCCTCGCGAAGAGCCGCGAAACCACGTTGTTCGTCGTACTGATCCTGCTGATCGCGGGGACCGGGCTCGCGAAGCCGCAGTTCCTGAACCTGCAGAACCTGCGCGACGTGCTGCTGAACGTGTCGATCATCGGTCTGCTGACGGCTGGCATGACCGTCGTGATCCTGATGCGGCATATCGATCTGTCGGTCGGCTCGACGGTGGGTATCAGCGCGTACGCGGTGGGCAGCCTGTACGTTGCGTTCCCGCATATGCCGGTGCTCGTCGCGCTGGGAGCTGGGCTCGCGATCGGCCTAGTCGCGGGCGGCATCAATGCGGTGCTGGTCGCGGTGGGGCGCGTGCCTTCGCTCGTGGCGACTTTGTCGACGCTGTACATCTTTCGCGGCGCCGATTACGCATGGGTGCACGGCGGCCAGATCAACGCGACGAGTCTGCCCGACGCGTACTCGCGGCTCGCGACCGGCACGCTGCTCGGTATCCCGACGCTTGCGCTGATCGCGATCGTCGTGCTTGCCGGTCTGTCGGTGTATCTGAAGCAGTTTCGCGGCGGTCGCGAGCACTACGCGATCGGCTCGAATCCGGAAGCCGCGCGGCTCGCGGGCGTCAACGTCGAGCGTCGCGTGATGTCGGGCTTTCTGTTGTCCGGCGCGATTGCGGGCTTTGCGGGCGCGTTGTGGCTCGCGCGCTTCGGCACCGTCGATGCGAGCACCGCGAAGGGCATCGAATTGCAGGTCGTCGCGGCCGCGGTGGTCGGCAGCGTCGCGATTACGGGCGGCGTCGGCACGATCCTCGGCGCGACGCTCGGTGCGCTCGTGCTCGGTGTGATCAGCATCGCGCTCGTCGTGCTGCATGTGTCGCCATTCTGGGAGCAGGCGATCCAGGGCGCGCTGATCGTCGCCGCGATCGCCGCCGATACGCTGCTGGCCCGCTCCGTCGCCAAACGCATGATGAGGAAACGCGATCATGGCTAAACCCGATTCCGCGCTGCTGACGCGCAAACGCGAAACGCCGCTGCAATGGGAAGTGTTGCTGGTGGTCGTGCTGATCGTGTCGCTGGTGTTGGGACGCTGGCTGTCGCCGGTGTTTCTGAGCGGCGCGAACCTGAGCAACGTATTCGCCGATCTGACCGAGATCGCGCTGATGGCGTTGCCGATGACGCTGATCATCGTCGCCGCCGAAATCGATCTGTCGGTCGCGTCGGTGCTGGGCGCGTCGAGCGCGTTGATGGGCGTGCTGTGGCACATGGGTCTGCCGATGCCGGTCGTGATCGTTCTGGTTCTGATCGCCGGCGCGCTGGCGGGCCTGCTCAACGGACTCGTGATCGTCAAGCTGAACCTGCCGTCGCTCGCGGTCACGATCGGTACGCTCGCACTGTTTCGCGGTCTCGCGTATGTGCTGCTCGGCGATCAGGCGGTCGCGGATTTTCCGGCCGCCTACACGGCGTTCGGCATGAACACGCTTGGGCCCACGTTCATTCCGCTGCCGTTCGTGATCGTGATCGTCGCCGCGGTGCTGTTCACCGTGCTGCTGCAAGCCACCGCGTTCGGCCGCAGTCTCTATGCGATCGGCGCGAATCCGACCGCCGCCGCGTTCTCCGGCATCGAGGTCGCGAAGATCCGTTTGCGCCTGTTCGTGATGTCGGGTCTCGTGAGCGCGCTCGCCGGCATCGTCTATACGCTGCGCTTCACGAGTGCGCGCGGCGACAACGGCGAGGGCTTCGAGCTGTCGGTGATCGCGGCGGTGCTGTTCGGCGGCGTCAGCATTTTCGGCGGACGCGGCTCGATGGTCGGCGTGCTGCTGTCGCTGCTGATCATCGGCGTGCTGAAGAACGCGTTGACGCTCGACGACGTATCGAGCGAAACGCTGACCATCGTGACCGGCGTGCTGCTGCTCGCGTCGGTGCTGATTCCGAACCTCGTCGCGCGCTGGCGGGCGGCGCGCGACCGGCGTTTCATCGCGAAGTCCGCCGCCGCGTCTTCATCCGCAACCTAGTCGTCACCGTTAGTCCGAAGCTCCCAAGGACCGATAACCCGGACCCCTCTCTGTCCAACAACAACGCAGGAGACACTTCATGTTCAAGCCTCTACGTCACACCGGCACGGCCGCGCTATGCGCCGCGTTGCTCGCGATCAGTTGCGGCGGCGCGTTCGCCGCGGACCTGAAAAGCGGGCTGAAGATCGCATTCGTGCCGAAGCAGATCAACAACCCGTACGAGGTGATCGCCGACGACGGTGGACTCTCGGCGATCAAGGAGTTCGGCGGCGTGGGCAAGGCGGTGGGGCCGTCGGATGCGGGCGCGTCGTCGCAGGTTTCGTATATCAACACGCTGATCACGCAGCATCAGGACGCGATCGTGATCGCCGCGAACGACGCGAACGCGGTCGTGCCGTATCTGAAGAAAGCGATGGGCCAGGGCATCAAGGTCGTCACGTTCGACTCCGATACGGCGCCCGAAGGCCGGCAGCTGTTCGTCAATCAGGCGAACGCGGAGGGCATCGGCCGCGGCCAGGTGCAACTGGTGGCGAAGCTGATGGGCGGCGAGGGCGAGTTCGCGATCCTGTCGGCGACGCCGAACGCGACGAACCAGAACACGTGGATCAAGTACATGCAGGAGGAACTGAAGAAACCGGAGTACTCGAAGATCAAGCTCGTGAAGATCGCGTACGGCAACGACGACGATCAGAAGTCCTTCGTCGAAACCCAGGGTCTGCTGCAAGCGTATCCGAACCTGAAGGCGATCGTCGCGCCGACGACGGTCGGCATCGCGGCGGCGGCGCGCTATATCTCGTCGTCGTCGAGCAAGGGCAAGGTCGCGGTGACGGGCCTCGGCACGCCGAACCAGATGCGCGCGTTCGTGAAGAACGGCACGGTGACCGCGTTCCAGTTGTGGGACCCGAGCGAGCTCGGTTATCTGGCCGCGTACGCGGCGGCGTCGCTCGCGTCGGGCAAGATCACGGGTAAGGAGGGCGAAACGTTCGACGCCGGCAAGCTCGGCAAGCGCACGATCGGCCCGCAAGGCGAAATCATTCTCGGACCGCCGACCACGTTCGATGCGAGCAATATCGACAAGTACAACTTCTAAGCTTCGGCAACGCTGACTGTCCACCTGAGCGCCATTGGCGATACGTGGGCAGTCAGCGCATCGGTTCGAGTTTTCGCGTGCGGTCCGCTCAGCGGCGGATCGCAAAACGCCGCGCATACCCGGCGGATGGCGAGCCGCTTCCCCACACCTCGCCGTCGATCAATTCCCTTGTCACGTCCTCGCCGGGCACCGCCACGTTCACGCGCGCGGCGGCCTCGCGATACAGCTGCGTCTGGTTGATCCGCGCGGCAATCGCGTCGTAATCGCTGCGCGCATCGATGATCCCCCAGCGCTCGAACTGCGTCAGGAACCACGCGCCTTCGGATGGATGCGGATAGTTGACCGCGCCGTCGTCGAAGAAACGCATCGGCAGGCGGCGCGGGTTCGTCGTGTCAAGCTGGTCGCCGAGCCGTGCCGCGATCAGCGTTTCGTCGATACCGATGTAGTCGGGCTGCGCGAGCCAGCGCGCGATCTCGTCGCGATGCCCGGCGCCATCGAGCCAGCGGCATGCTTCGAGCACGGTTTGCACGAGCGCGCGCGTCGTGCGCGGATGCGCGTCGACGAAATCGCGTCGGCAGGCGAGCACTTTCTCGGGATGCTCGGGCCACACCTCGCTCGTATAGGCGATCGTTCTGCCGACACCGTGCGCCTCGGCCATCGCGTTCCAGGGCTCGCCGACGCACAGGCCGTCGAGCCGGTCTTCGGCGAGCGCGGCGACCATCTGTGGCGGCGGAATCGCGACACTGTCGATGTCGCGCAACGGATCGACGCCTTGCGCCGCGAGCCAGTAGTACAGCCACATCGCGTGCGTGCCGGTCGGGAAGGTTTGGGCGAACACCGGCTTGCGGCCGAGCGTCGCGAGCGCGTCTCGCAACGTGCCGCGGCTGGCGAGCGCATCGGCGAGCCGATTCGACAGCGTGATGGCCTGGCCGTTGCGGTTCAGCACCATCAGCACGGCCATGTCGGTGCGCGGGCTGCCGAGGCCGAGCTGCACGCCATAGACGAGACCGTAAAGCGTGTGGGCGGCGTCGAGGTCGCCCGTTAGCAGCTTGTCGCGCACGGCGGCCCACGACGGCTGGCGGCACAGTTCGAGCGTGAGTCCGTGCGCGTGGCCGAACTCGAGCAGCTTCGCGGCGATCAGCGGTGCCGCGTCGGACAACGCGACGAAGCCAAGCCTCAGATGGGTCTTTTCAGGCGGTTCCGCAAAGGCCGCCGCGGTGACGGAAATGGCTGGATTCATGAGCGCATCATTTGAGCAAGCCGGCCGACGCGACGACCTCGCGCGCGACCTCGGCGAGTTTGACACCCTGGTTCATCGCGCGTTTGCGCAGACTCGCATAGGCGGCCGGTTCGGAGAGTTTCTGCTGATCCATCAGCAGGCGTTTCGCACGATCGATCAGCTTGCGTTCGGCCAGTTCGTTCTCAGCCTGCGCAAGCCGCTCGCGCAATTGCGACTCCTGCGCGAAACGCGCGAGCGCGACTTCGAGAATCGGCGCGAGCCGTTCGCTCGCGAGGCCTTCAACCAGATACGCGGTGACGCCCGCGTTGACCGCTTCGCGGATCAGTTGCTGGTTCGCGTCGTGGCTGAACATCAGCACGGGGCGCGGCGCGGTCGCGTGCATCACGGCGAGTTGTTCGAGCGTATCGCGCGACGGCGATTCCGTATCGATGATGATGACGTCGGGACGCTCGTCCTGCACCGCGCGATGCAGTGCCTGCGGCGTCGCGGTGCCGGCGAGCATCTCGCAACCTAGCAGGGCGAGCGCGTCGCGCAGATCGCCGATGGGTTTGTCGGTGTCGGTGACAAGAAGAACGCGCAGCATGGAGTCGGTGGAAGGGCAACTGACTACCTGTAAAGCAACGAACATGCCAGTCCTCGTGCGACGAGGCCTGGCGAGGTCTTTTGAAAGTGTGCGCGCGCAAACGGCGCGGATCGATTGGGATTTTTGCGGGCGTCGGCTGCGGATCGGCAGCGCAACAGGCGCGCGGCCACGCCAGTCGCGCTGCACCGGCGCGGGGCACGCAAGACCGCGCAGGCCCGATGCACCGAAGCGGCGCATCGCGTATGACGCGGCCGAAGACTCAAAGCCTCAAAGGCTCGAAGGCTCGAAGGCTCGAAGGCTCGAAGGCTCGAAGGCTCGAAGGCTCGAAGGCTCAAAGCCAGCGCGAATAACTACGCGGCGAAAACAGCAACGTCACCGCCATCATCGCGGCGATGCAGCCGGCGAGCATGATCCACGCGGCGACGAACCCGCCGCTCCAGCTGCGTACGATGCCGGCCACGAGCGGCGCAACGGCCGCGACGATAAAGCCGACGCCCTGCGTGAACGCGACCAGCTGCCCGGCCACGCGATGATCGGCCGAATGATCCATCGCGGTCACGAGCGTCAACGAAAACACGCCGCCGAGCCCCGCGCCCGCGACACCGACCCACAGCAGCGGCGCGGCGTCGGGCACTACGATCAGGCCGAGCACGCCAGCCAGCTGCGCGGACAACCCAAGCAGCAGCCACGGGCGGCGATCGCGGAACGACGCCGCGGCGAGCGGCAGCAGCAGCGCCGACGCGGCCTGGAAGACCGTCATCGCGGCGAGCAGCGAACCGCTCGCCGCGACGCTCGTGCCGCGCTGCTGATAGAACGCCGGCAGCCACGCGACGAGACTCGTATAACCGCCATTGACGATGCCGAAGTACAGGCCGAGCGTCCACGCGCGCCGCGTGGTCCACGGCGAGAACGCCGGCGCGGGCGTGGCCTGGCTGTGAACCGCGGCGTGGGCCACGGCATGCCGACGCGTCAGCAGCCACCAGCACGCGAGCGCGCCGCAGGCCGGCAGCGCCCACACCGCGAGCCCCGCATGCCACGTCCGCAGCGCGTGGCTGACCCACGGACTCAGACTCGCGCCGAGGCCGCCGCCGCCCATGATCGACGCGGAGAACACGCCCATTGCGAGCGGCACGCGCGCGGGGAAACGCTGCTTGATGACGGCGGGCAGCAGCGCCTGAATCGCGGCGACGCCGGCGCCCGCGAGCAGCGCCGTCGCGAGCAGCGTGAAGCCGCTCGACGCCACCCAGCGCGCTGCGCATGCAAGCGCGATTGCGACGAGGCCGAGCGCGACGCCGCGCGTTTCGCCGACGCGGCGCGTCAATGCCGCCGCGCCGAATGCGCCGACGCCCATCGCGACGACCGGCAGACTGGTCAGCAATGACGCGCCGTAGAAGCTCAGGCCGGTCGCGTCGCGAATCGTCGTCATCAATGGGCTGATCGACGTCAGCAGCGGGCGCAGATTGATGCCGATCACGACGATCGCGCCGAGCCACGCGAGCTCGTGCCATGTCAGCGCCGAGCGGGCGCGGTTCGCGGAGGTACTGTGAGGAGTGGCGCTGGTGGGCAAATTCATGGCGAGCCTGAGAACTGGACCGCGGGAAAACGTTGCGGTTTGCGTTTTGGTCAACCATAGTAACTTAAAATGGTTAACCATTTCGGCGAATGTCCGGTATAAGCGGCGACGGAGCCAGCCGGATTGGCGTCGTGAGCGGAGCATCGCTAGAATGCTGCGGCGTTGTTCCGTTGTTGTTTTTCACCGTCTACGGTCACTGAAATCATGGCTACGCGTTCCCCGCGTTCTTCCCCCGCGGAATCCGCTCCACCCGCTTCCCCCGTTTCCGCTGTTTCCGCTGCGAGCGACGACGCCTCGCCGAGCGTCGAAGAGCGCATTTACGCGTCGATTACCGCGGCCCTGCTGCAGGGGCGATTGCGGCCGGGTGCGCAACTGGTCGAGCGCGATCTCGCGGCCGCGTTCGGCTGCACCCGCGGCGCGCTGCGCAAGGTACTCGCCCGGCTAGGCTTCGAGGGCAAGCTCGTGCTCGAGGCGAATCGCGGCGCGTTCGTGCCGTCGCCGTCGGAGGAGGACATTCGCCAGGTGTATCGGGCACGGCAGATCGTCGAGGCGGGCATCGTCGCGTCGTTGTGCGGGGCGCTGAGCGCCGCGCATAAGCGGCGCTTGCGCGCGCATGTGCGCGGCGAGGAAAAGGCGCTGCGCGCTGGCGCCATCGATGAGTCCGTGCGCCTGGCCGGCCAGTTTCACGTACTGCTGACGGAGCTGGCGGGTGGTACCGAGTTGCTGGGACTGGTCGGGCAACTGGTCGCGAAGACCGAGCTGTACAAGGCGCTGTTCGATCCGTCGAAGGGATCGAGCTGTTCCGCCGACGAGCACGCGCGGATCATCGACGCGCTCGATGCCGGCAACCTGCAGGCCGCGTTGACGGCGATGCGGGAGCATCTTTCGGAACTGGAGGAGCGGGTAGTCGAGCAGGTGCGCAAAAGCGCGGGTGGGCAGGATTTGGGGGCGGTGTTTGGGGTTTAGCGGGTGGCGCTGCGACGTGCGTGGTTGCCGAAGCGGCGCGCCGCGAGATTCCAGTCAAGGCATGTCGCGGCTTACCGCAATCGCGCAAGCGCTGGAAAGCATCCCGGATGTCGGGGGAGACGCCGATTTCGTGCGCCTAGGCGGCGATGCCGACGCATCGGGTTGATGCAGAAAAGCGAAGTCGGAAGGTATGGCGCGAGTCTGTAGGGCCTCGCGCTTTCACACGACGTTCGGGCGGGCTGCCCGCGTCACCTGCACAGCATCGCAGGTACGCAGGGCGGTGCCGCCATCACCGCCTAGCGGCGCCGCGCGCCTTGCGATGCCGGCCGCGGCCCACCGCCGCCGCTCGGGCGTTCGTCCTTGTGGCGGAAATTGATCCGCCCCTTGGTCAGGTCGTAGACCGACATTTCGAGCGTCACGCGATCGCCCGCGAGAATACGGATATGGTTCTTGCGCATGCGTCCGGACGCATAAGCGCCGACCACGACGCCGTTGTCGAGCGTCACGCGGTAGCGGCTATCCGGAAGCACTTCGTCGACGATACCGTCAAGTTCAAGCAGTTCTTCTTTCGCCATGCATAACTCCTGGTCGATGGGATAAAGGGGAAATCGGCCGCGCGCATTGCGGGCGCCGCGGCTGAGGATTCGTTGGAAAAGCAGCGGCGCCCGAAAGCACGCTGCGCGACGCGAGTGACGCGCCGATGACGCCGCTCAAAGATCGGTGACCGACTGACCGCTCACCTGGCCGTCGATCAGCCGTTCCGCATGCGCCATGCACGCGATGCGCGCTTTGCCCATGCCGTCGAACGGAAACAGATACTGCAGGCGGAACACCCGGCCGTCGGCTGCCGCATTGGCGCCGACGCGACAGATGCGCACCGACGCGTCGTAACCGGCGCGAGGATCGCGGGTCGCTTGCGCGCCCGCGGGGCGGCGCGGATAAACGAGCGGGTGAATTTCGTAACCCTTGTAGGTCTTGACTGCTGGATTCATGAAAAAAATGTCCTGTATTGCGTGGTCCGCGGGCCGCGTGCAGGGCGCCGCTTCCGGCAGCGCCCCTTTGACGCGTCGCGACGCGGACCGGCGGCGCAGCACCGATGGGCGCGCCGCGATAAAAATGGTTGGCACAGGCCTGCTAGACCCGGCGGGCTCAATGACAATGGCTCGAGCGGTCGCGCGAAAACGCGGATTCGACCAAAAAACGCTGAAGCGGCGCGCCAATTCGTGCGCCGGGCGCATGATGCTGAACCGCTCGGTGTACTTCTCGCGGCGGCGAATGCAGGCGGCGCATTGCCGGAGTGACGGGATCGCCGATAAGCGGCGGTCGCGAACAGTCGGGGGTGGTGCGGAGATGCCGGGTTGAGACTGCCTGGTGCTGCCAGTGCTATATGGGTGCGAGGTGCAACTATTGCAATATGATGCCTGAAATAGGGCTGATTGGATAGTGCAATCTTCAGCTCACGGCCGGAACGCCCGCCTGGCGGGGTTTCCCGGGCGGTTGGCGAAGTCGTGTCGGAGGCGTGACGGGTGACGCTCGCGCGAGTTGCGCGAGCGAGGCCCGGGATTCGAACGCGCGCGTCAGCGCGACGTCTCGGCGACGCGCTTCTGCAATTCGCGCGCGGCCGCCAGCGGCAGGCGCGCATCGTTCCATCCGGCGAGCCATTCGATTTCCTTCGCCGTGAAGATCTGACCGTAGTTGCGCAGCGCGTACTGCAGCGAATCGATGATGTGGTTGCGAATGATCTCCGGCGTGCGTTCGTCGTCGAGCACGGCGCGAAGCGCCTCGAGTGTGGCCATCGGTTGGCTCCGTTCGATTGGATGTCGGTGGATCAGTGTTTATCGCATGAAAAAAATGAGCTCGCGAGATCGACAAAATTGCCGTCGGCATTGATTCGCGGCACCAGCGCGAGGCCGCTACAATGGCGGCTTCCTGAAATTGCGGACCGAAGCGTGCGCGTCGACTTCCGCTGCTGGCTGCCGGCATCGTCGTCATCCGGTATCGCGCGCCGCCTCCTTCGAACCCCGCGTTTTTTCCATGCGCAACCCGAACGTGTCTCCTGTCAAAGACCTGCTGCTGAAGCGCTACGCGCCGATCGCCGACGGCATCGCGGCGCTGCTTTATCCTTGCGCCGAAGTGGTGATTCATGATCTGCGCGATCAGACCATCGCGTATCTGGTGAACAATCTGTCGCGGCTCGAAGTGGGCGCGCCGTCGGTGCTCGACGACGCGCACTTCGCGGCGCGCGGCCAGACCATCGGTCCCTACGAGAAACTGAACTGGGACGGGCGCCGGATGCGCTGCGTGAGCAACATCCTGCTCGACGACGATGGCAAGCCCGCCGGCATCCTGTGTGTGAATTTCAACATCGCGGTGTTCGAGGATGTGCGCTCGACGCTCGACCTGTTCATCAAGGGCGGCTCGATGACGGGCGCGCCCGCCGACGATCTGTTCCGCGACGACTGGCAGGACCGCATCAACACGTACCTGCACACGTGGCTGCGCGACCGGCAGATCGGCATCAATGCGCTGACGCGCGAGCACAAGCGTGAAATCGTCGAAGCGCTGCACGCGCAGGGCGCGTTTCGCGGCCGCAGCTCGGCGAATTACGTGGCGGCGGTGCTGACCATGGGCCGTGCGACCGTCTACAAGATCCTGAAGCAGATGAAAGAGGCCGGCTGAGCTCAGGCACGCCGTACTTGAAAATGCTTCGATGACGCCCAAAACTAGGACATATGCGATGCGCTACCGACACTACAAAGGCGGCATTTACGAACTGGTCTGCGAGGCCACGCTCGAATCGGATCCGACGGTCACGATGATCGTCTACAAGGCGGCCAACGGTACGATCTGGACCCGTCCAGCGAGCGTGTTTTTCGAGCTGGTCGAGCGCGACGGCGTCAAGGTGCCGCGCTTTGCGCCGCTCGATGAGTTCAACAACGAGGCAGATGCGTCCCCCGCGGACTAACGCGTGCTGCCTTAACGACAGGAACAGGAAAACCGAATGCGTCTTTTGCTTGCCATCCTTCTACCGTGGTTGCAGTTTTTCACGATCGGCCGTCCGTTTGCGGGCGTCATCTGCCTGATTCTGCAGATCACGCTGATCGGCTGGGTGCCGGCGGCCATCTGGTCGGTGTACGCGCTGAGCCAGTACAACACGGACAAGAAAATCGCCCGCGCAATGGGCAACGGCAACGGGCGGTAAGACGCTGCGCCTGAAGTCGTCGGCGAGCGTGGCGCCTCGCCCTCACGCTCGCGCCACCACTTAGCCCGCCGCTATTACGACCGCATCCGGCACTTCGATCACCACGTCGGTTTCCGCGATCGCCACGCACGGCAGGATATAACCGTCCGCCTTTTCCTCGCGGCTCACCCCGGGCCACTCAATCGCGTAGCGCACACGCCCGGAAGTCATCCGGCACAGGCAGGTTCGGCACGTGCCGTTGCGGCACGAACGTGGCAAACGCAGATTCGCGAAAGCGGCGGCTTCGAGAATCGTCAGCGAATCGGGCGCTTCGAAGCTCTGGCCGAGCGGTTCGACGCGAACCACAGGGGGGCGGGTGGGGGTGGACATCGTGCTGATCAGTGGCTGGGTGCGCGACACTTTACACGGGATCGAACGCGGCTTTATATCGCGCTGCAACATGCGTTCGCAAGTCGCGCATTCAAGAAAATGTCATCGAAATCTTGCGCCTTGCCCGAACTCGTCTAAAGTGAATCAATTCACCTCCGCGTGGCGCGAACTGACGATGCCCGGTCGAGGTGACGGCCCGCGTCGACTGCATGGGACAAGGAGGAACGAGCGGCAGACGCGATAGCAAGCAATCCGCGCGCGCATTACCCGAGTGCATCGTGCGCGCACTCTTCCAGGTGACTCCCATGCAGATCCAATTTCCGAACGAAGCCCCTGAATATTCAGGGCGCGAACTTACGCTGGCGTTTCCGGCAATGATCGATGGGCAGAGGGTGGAGTGCATGATCACCGCGGAAGCACTGGAAGATCACTTCGGTGCTGCGTCGCCCCGGCTCGAGGACATGATCGTCGCATTCGATGCGCACCGGCCGCGCATCGAGGCCGCCACGCGCCGGCTGTTGTCGGAAACGCGCGCGCAATGTCTCGTGCTCAGAAGCGGTTACGTGCGTTTTTATGAGGCGAACTGGCGTAACTGACTGACCGCGACTTATCAGCTGGCTCCCGGCACTGAAGCTTCGGCAAGCACTATTTGCTGCCGAAGCGCGAAGTTCGGATTCACCCGAGCCGCTATCGCTCGCGCGCAAGCCGCGACCGCGCCAAACGCAGCGGCGGCAAGCAGCCAACTCCATCGCAATCAAATGATCCGCCGCAGCGCCCGATCCTTGAACACCACATGGTGCGCGATCGCCGCGAGCGCGTGCAGTCCGATCACCCAATAGAACACGTTGCCGAGCCACTCGTGCGCGTCCTTCAAAAGCGGCCGCGCGATCGAATCCGCATGCACCAGCGTGAAGCTGATGTCCGTCCAGGCGAGCGACACCGGCCGTCCGCCCGCGTTGACCATCAGTATGCCGAGCAGCGGCTGCGCAAAGATGAACACATAAAGCACGAGGTGCGCGGCGCGCGCCAGAAAAGCGAGCAGCCGGTTGCTTTCGAGTTCCTCCGGCGCGCCGGCCCACAGCCTCCATAGCAGCCGCAACACGGCCAGCCCGAGCACCAGCGTGCCCGCCCAGAAATGCACGCCGGTCCAGAACGTGCGGCTGTCGGAGCCGCGTGGGCCGCGGATTTCGATGGCCAGATAGGCCAGCGCGACCAGCAGAAAAATCACCCAGTGAAAAAAGATCGCGGGCTTCGTGTAACGGTCCGTCGTGCGGTTATATGAGGACATCGCGGCTCCTGGGGCGACCCGGTCGTACGCGACCCGGTCGATCGCGACCCGGTCTATCGAGACCCGGTCGATCATCATTCGAAACATCAGATGATAAATGGTCCCCGAACCCTACGACACATTCACCCATTCCAACGCCGCGTTTCAGCACTTCACAAGCTGCGTCCTCACTCGCTGCCGAGATAGAAATAGCGGAACAGGAAAATCGCCGCGATGATCCACACGACCAGCTTCACCTGGCGCGCCTGGCCCGTCAGCAGCTTGAGCCCCGCGTACGAGATGAAGCCGAACGCGACACCGTTCGCAATCGAGTAGGTGAACGGCATCAGCAGCGCGGTCAGCGCGGCCGGCACGACTTCGGTCGCGTCGTCCCACGGCAGGTCTACCAGTTCGCGCAGCATCAGGCACGACACGTACAGCAGCGCGGGCGCGGTCGCATACGGCGGCACCACTTCGGCGAGCGGCGCGAAAAACAGCGCAGCGACGAACAGCACGGCAACCGTGATCGCGGTCATGCCGGTACGGCCGCCGGCCTGCACACCCGACGCGCTTTCGATATACGCCGTGGTCGACGACGTGCCGAGCATCGAGCCGGCAAGAATCGCGGTGCTGTCCGCGAGCAGCGCGCGGTTCAGTCGATGCATCTTGCCCTCGACGAGCAGTCCCGCCCGGTTCGCGACGCCCATCAGCGTGCCGGTCGCGTCGAACAGTTCGACGAGGAAGAACACCAGCACCACGTTCAGCACGCCGCTCGACAGCGCGGCGCGGATATCGAGCTGGAACAGCGTCGGCGCGATCGACGGCGGCATCGACAGAACGCCGTGAAACTGGTTGCCGCCGAAGAAGAAGCTCAGGATCGTCACGCCGACGATACCGATCAGGATCGAGCCGCGCACGCGCAGATGATCGAGCGTGACGATGCCGAAAAAGCCGACTGCGGCGAGCACGACGTGCGGGTCATGCAGATTGCCGAGCGTGACGAGCGTGGCCGGATTGCCGACCACGATGCCGGACGACTTCAGCGAAATGATCGCGAGAAAGAGGCCGATACCGGCGGAGATCGCGATCCGGATCGAGTGCGGGATGCCCTTGACGATCACCTCGCGCACCCGGAACAGCGTGACGATCAGGAACAGGCAGCCGGAGATGAACACCGCGCCGAGCGCGGCCTGCCACGTGTAGCCCATGCCCTTGACGACCGTGTACGCGAAGTACGCGTTCAGGCCCATGCCGGGCGCGAGCGCGATCGGGTAGTTCGCGTACAGACCCATGATCAGCGACGCGAGCGCGGCCACGATGCAGGTCGCGACGAACACCGCGCTCTTCGGCATGCCGGCGTCGCCGAGGATCGCCGGGTTCACGAAGATGATGTAGGCCATCGTCAGGAAGGTGGTGACGCCGGCTAGCACTTCGGTGCGCAGGTTGGTGTCGACGGCGTCGAAGCCGAAATAGCGTTTGATCGAGTCCATGTGGCGGATTTTTTCTCTCTCGTCGTTCAGAACGTGATTTTGTAATTAAGGCGGCCCCTGTGCGGCCCGCCAAAGCGGGCCGCACAGGGGCGTTAGGGCGGATTGTAAACACGAATGGGGACGCCCCGGCACTTGCGGCGCCGACGGCAGGCAACTCAGGCCCGTCAGGCCCGTCAGGCGGGCGGTTTACCGCCGGAGTGTGGCGCCGGCGCATCACCGCGCGGCGCGTGACGGGCGAGCCAGCGATCGAGTTCGCCCGCGAACGTCTTGCCGTCGCGCGCGCTGTAGGCCGCCGGGCCGCCCGTGTCGACGCCGCTTGCGCGCAATTGGTCGAGCATCGAGCGCATGCGCAGGCGTTCCTCGATCGTGCCGGGCGTGTACCAGTTGCCGCGCGGATCGAGCGCGTGGGCATTTTTCGCCAGCACGGCGGCGGCGAGCGGGATGTCGGCGGTGATCACGAGATCGCCCGCAACGACGCGCTCGACGATCAGCTGATCGGCGGCGTCGAAGCCGGCCGGCACCTGGATCGCGCGAATCAGCGGCGACGGCGGCACGCGCAGGAACGCATTGGCGACCAGCGTCAGCGGCATGCCGGTCCGGCGCGCCGCGCGATAAAGCATGTCCTTGACGACGGCCGGGCAGGCGTCGGCATCGACCCAGATTGGCATGGTGCGGGTTCCGGCTGAGTGCGGCGGGTTTGCTACGTGGGGTTGGAGGGACGGGATGATACCTTGCCGCGACGCAAGCCGTGCCCATGCCGCCCGCGCCGGGCGGCATTCAGGCTGCGACTGCGCAAGCAGCGGCTACCCAGGCCGCGACCGCTTTACTGCACTGTCGTCGGCACGATGCCTTGCTGCTGCGCGCGATGTTCCGCGACGATGCGGCCCGCGCGCTGCGCGTTCTCCGGATAGTTGATCCAGTCGAACGGATCGTAGCCGGCGGCGAGCCAGTCCAACAGGTCGGCGCGGACCTGGGCGCGCGTTTTCGGTGCCGACGGATCGGTGGGCTGCATCACCGCTTGCGCGTAGACGGTGCTGATACCTACGGCGGCCAACAGCGCGCCGAGTCCAATGCGGGAGAACAGTTTCATGGCGGGCTCCTGCGGAGCAGAAAAACAGCCGGGCTTGATGGTTTTTCGGTGCGCGCCGGGTAAGGCGGTTGAAAGCGGGGCACCATTTCTGCCGGCAGAACGAACCCGCCGCAAGCCTCGTTCGCCACGTAAGCTCTGCCAACGTGGAAGCGGGCGGGTAGGCTGAAACTTCGACGCTAATCCGTGCTGAACGGGTGTCCTGACAAAATATCGTCCTATCACGCCGAAGGCTTGTTGAACCTTTCCATCACCGCGCTCACCAGGTCGATCGGCAACGGAAATACGATCGTCGAGTTCTTGTCGGCGGCGATCGTCGTCAGCGTCTGCAGATAGCGCAGCTGCATCGCCTGCGGCTGCCGCGCGAGCGTTTGGGCCGCTTCGAGCAACTGCTTGGACGCCTGCAACTCGCCTTCCGCGTGAATCACCTTGGCGCGTCGTTCGCGCTCGGCTTCAGCCTGACGCGCGATCGCGCGGATCATCGTTTCGTTGATATCGACGTGCTTGATCTCGACGATCGAAACCTTGATGCCCCATGCGTCGGTTTGCGCGTCGAGCACCTTCTGGATGTCGGTGTTCAGCTGCTCGCGCTCCGACAGCAGCTGGTCGAGGTCGTGCTTGCCGAGCACCGCGCGCAGCGTCGTCTGCGCCAGCTGGCTGGTCGCCTCGAAGTAGCGCGCGACCTGGATCACCGCCTTCTCCGGATCGACGACGCGGAAATACACGACCGCGTTGACCTTCACCGACACGTTGTCGCGGGTGATCACGTCCTGGGTCGGCACGTCGAACACGACGGTGCGCAGATCCATGCGCACCGCCTGCTGCACGATCGGAATGATCAGCACGAGCCCGGGCCCCTTGACCTTCCAGAAGCGGCCGAGCATGAACACGACGCCGCGCTCGTACTCGCGAAAAATCCGCACCGACGACGCGATCAGCGCGGCCACCAGCAAGATCAGGATGCTGCCGAAGCCGAATGTGAAGCCGATCATGAGCGTTCTCCTTGTAAGGCGTCGACTGACGCAACGGGCACCACGGTCAGCGTGAGGCCGTTGCGCGCGGTGACGCGCACGCTTTGGCCCGGCGCGGCTGGTGTCGTGCTCGACACGCGCCAGCGCTCGCCGTGCACGCGCGCCCAGCCGGCCAGCGGGCCGCCCGAGGCGTGCTCGGGTTCGGGCAGCAAGCCGGCGTCCAGCACCACGCCGACGCAGCCGATCAGCGCCTCCGAGCCCGTCACGACCGGCCGGCGCCGCGCGCGCAACGCGAGCCGCGACACGCCCAGCACGAACGCGACGCTGAACACGACGACCGCGGCGATCAGCGGCAGCGGGATGCCGTAGCCGGGCACATCGGTATCCATCAGCATCAATGCGCCGACCACGAACGCGACCACGCCGCCGAAACCGAGCGAGCCGAAGGTCGGCAGGAACGCTTCGCCGATCAGAAAGGCGATGCCGAGAAAGATCAGCCCGAGGCCGACGTAGCTGACGGGCAGCATCTGCATCGCGAACAGCCCGAGCAACAGGCTGATCGCGCCGACTACGCCGGGCAGCACGAAGCCCGGATTGGCGAATTCGAAGAACAGGCCGTACATGCCTAGCATCAGCAGAATCAGCGCGACGCTCGGATCGGTGATCACGGCGAGGAAACGGCTGCGCCAGTCGGGTTCGAGCGTGATCAGCGGCGCATGCGCGGTATGCAGCGTGACGCTGCCGGCGCTGGTGACGATCGTACGGCCGTTCAGCTGGCGCAGCAGGTCGGGCACGTCGCGCGCGACGATATCGACGACGTGCTGCGCGAGCGCTTCCTCATCGGACAGACTCACCGCCTCGCGGACCGCGCGCTCGGCCCAGTCGGCGTTGCGCCCGCGCATCTGCGCGAGGCCGCGAATGTAGGCGGCGGCATCGTGGACCTGCTTGCGCAGTTCGGTCGATTGGGTGTCGAGCGGCAGCGTACCGGCGGCTTCGGATGACGCGCTGGATGACGCAGACGCGGGCGTGGATCCGGACGCGCCGCCAGGCAGCGTGCGCATGTCCGGCAGTCCCGGCGTGCCTGGGGTGCCGGGTGTCCCAGGTGTTCCCGGTGTTCCCGGTGTTCCGGGCATTCCCGGCGGGCCGCCGCCCGCGGGCGGCTCGTTGCCGCCGATGCCCATCTGGATCGGCGTCGCGGCGCCGAGGTTGGTGCCCGGCGCCATCGCCGCGATATGGCTCGCGTAGACGATGTAGGTGCCGGCGCTGGCGGCGCGTGCGCCGCTCGGCGCGATGAAGGTCGCGACCGGCACCGGCGAGGCGAGGATCGCCTTGATGATCTGCCGCATCGACGTATCGAGGCCGCCGGGCGTATCGAGTTGCAGCACCGCGAGCTGCGCGCCCTGGCTGGCCGCGCGCTGCAAGCCGCGCACGATGAAATCGGCGCTGGCCGGCCCGATCGCGCCGTTCACCGGAATCACCTCGACGCTGTTGGCGGTCACGGCGGCAACGTTGGCCGCGCTCGCCGCATTGGCCGCTTGCAGCGGCGCCAGCGCTTCGCGCGTCGCGAAGCCAAACGCGCATAGCACGCCGAGCACGGCGATGCCGCGCATCAAACGGCCCACGATGCCGCCGCGGATAGGCGGCTTGCGCGGACTGGACTGCCGGAGCGGGAGACGCGGAGTCGTGTTCATCGCTGACGGCCGCCGCGCCCGCCGGCGCGAACCGGCGGCGCGGGCCGATACCTCGATCAAGGCTGGCCTGTTGCCGCTTAAAGCTTAGTCCGATTCGGCGCGACGCGTGAGATCGGGCCCGGCGGCCCGGGCTGGCCGATAGTCGGTCGGCCGCATGCCGGTCCATTTGCGGAACGCGCGATGAAACGCGCTCGGCTCCGCGAAGCCGACGGCGTTCGCGATATCGGCGATGGTGCGCTGCGTGCGCTGCAGTTCGGCGATCGCGATGTCGCGCCGCAGCGCGTCCTTGATCGACTGATACGTGTGGCCCTCCTGCTTCAGATGCCGCCGCATCGTCGCCTCGGCGACGTGCAGGCGCGCGGCCATCTGATCGGCGGCGGGCCAGCCCGCCATCGGCAGCGCGCGCAGCGTCTTGCGCACGCGCGCGGCGAGCGAACCCGGATTGCGGTACTTGACGATGAAGCTGCCCGGCGCATCACGCAGAAACGGGCGCGCCGAGCGCGAAGTCTGGATCACCGGCAGTTCCAGAAACGCAGGGTCGAGATCGACGTACGACTCGGGTTCGTCGAAATACATGTCTTCGCAGAACATCAGCCGGTATTCGTGCGCGGCCGGCGGCGCGGCGCAGCGAAAGCGCGCTTCGAGCAATGGAATGCGCCGGCCGACGAGCCAGCACACGAGCCCGTACACGAGGATGAAATACGTCGCGTAGGCGAACATCGCCGGTTTGCGCGTGCCGGCGCGTTCGACGAACTTCAGGCGCACGCGCTCGGCGTCGGTGTCGATCGTCGCGCCGAGATCGTCGAGCACGAGCCGCATGAAGCCGACCGCGCGGGCGAGCGCCTGCGCGCCGTTGCGCGCGCCGAGCGCCGTCTGCGTCATCGCGATGAAGCTGCCGCTTTTCATCGGATGCGAGTCCTGGCCGAAGAACTCGTCGTCGAGCGCGCGTGCGATGTCGGCCCACAGCGCGCCGTATTGCGCCGACGACACCCGGCTTTTCGGCGACGCGAGCATCGGCGCGGCGATGCCGGCCGCCTCGGCGAACGCTCGCGCATCGAGGCCGCGCGCCTTCGCGAGCGCGAGCGTTTCCTCGACGAGACTGACGGAGATCGTGCCTTTGTCGCTTTTCATCGAGATGCGGTTTTTCTGGCAAAAGCGCTCAGCATGAGCCGGCGCCGGGTTCATGAAGCCCCTGAAATGGCGAGGCCCCGTGCACGCGCATCGTAGCACTATGGCAAAAGCGCTCAGCAAATCTGAGCGGAGCGAGCATCGAGCGACGCAGGTCGCTTGCCTACACTTGCCACATCACCGAGATCGCCAGCACGGCCGTCAGCACCAACGAGGACGCAGTCATGGACAGCTTCTACACCGACGAACAACGGATGATCCGCGACGCCGCGCGCGACTTTGCGACCGACTGCCTCGCGCCGCACGCGGCGCAATGGGATCGCGACGCGCAACTGCCGGCCGCGGTCGTCGCGCAGATGGGGGAACTCGGCTTTCTGGGCATGATGGTGCCGGCCGAGTGGGGCGGCTCCTATACCGATTACGTCGCCTACGCGCTCGCGCTCGAAGAGATCGCGGCCGGCTGCGCCGCCTGCGCGACGCTGATGAGCGTGCACAACTCGGTCGGCTGCGCGCCGATCCTGAACTTCGGCAGCGAGGCGCAGAAAGACCGCTATCTGCGCGAGCTCGCCATCGGCCGCACGATCGGCGCGTTCTGCCTGACCGAGCCGCAGGCGGGCTCCGAGGCGAACAATCTGCGCACCCGCGCGGAGCTGCGCGATGGCCAATGGATTCTGAACGGCAGCAAGCAGTTCGTGACCAACGGCGCGCGCGCCGGTCTCGCGATCGTGTTCGCCGTCACCGATCCCGAACGCGGCAAGCGCGGCCTGTCCGCGTTCATCGTGCCGACCTCGACGCCGGGCTTCGACGTCGGCCGGCCAGAGCACAAGCTCGGCATTCGCGCGTCCGACACCTGCCCGATCTCGCTCGATCAGTGCGCCGTGCCCGAGGCCAATCTGCTCGGCGAGCCGGGCGAGGGTCTGCGCATCGCGCTGTCGAATCTCGAAGGCGGGCGCATCGGCATCGCCGCGCAGGCGGTCGGCATCGCGCGCGCCGCGTTCGATGCCGCGCGCCGCTACGCGAGCGAGCGCGAGCAGTTCGGCAAGCCGCTGAAGGACCACCAGACGATCGCCAACATGCTCGCCGACATGGCGACGCGCCTGAACGCCGCGCGCCTGCTCGTGCATCACGCGGCGCGGCTGCGCTCGGCGGGGCGGCCGTGTCTGTCGGAGGCGTCGCAGGCGAAGCTGTTCGCGTCGGAACTGGCCGAGGAGATCTGCTCGAACGCGATCCAGATTCATGGCGGCTACGGGTATCTGGAGGACTATGCGGTCGAGCGCCACTATCGCGACGCGCGGATCACGCAGATCTACGAAGGGACGAGCGAAGTGCAGCGAATGGTGATCGCGCGCCATGTTTGAGGGCGTTTGTGTCGCGAGTTTGAGCGCACAATAGCCTGGCCGTGAAAGCTTCGTTGAGCGGAACGGCGGCAAAAACCAGAGGCAAAAAAACCGAGCGCCGCGAGCGCCACCAGGAGACGACGATGACAGCAGCGAAAGCCTTTCTCGAAGCGCGCGATCTGCTAGTGCGCCATCGCACCGACTATGAGCGCGCCTACCGCGAATTCGCGTGGCCCGCGCTCGGCGAGTTCAACTGGGCGCTCGACTACTTCGACGCGATCGCGCGCGACAACCACAACCCCGCGCTTTGGATCGTCGACGATCCTTCTAGCGAGGGCCTGCGTCTGTCGTACGCGCAGATGTCGGAGCGCTCGTCGCGGATGGCGAACTTTCTGCGCGGCGCGGGCGTCGGCCGCGGCGACCGCGTGCTGCTGATGCTGCCCAACCGGGTCGAGCTATGGGACGTGATGCTCGGTGCGATGAAGCTCGGCGCGATCGTGCTGCCCGCCACCACGCAGCTATCGGCCGACGACGTGCGCGACCGTGTGCAGATCGGCGGCGCGAAGTACGCCGTGGTCGATAGCGCGGAGCTCGGCAAATTCGATGCGCTAGAGGTGCCGCTCACCCGCTTCTCGGTCGGCGCGCCGCGCGACGGCTGGATCGATATCGCCGCCGCTTACGAGGCCTCGCCGGTTTTCACGCCCGATGGCGTCACGCGCGCCAGCGATCCGATGCTGCTGTACTTCACGTCCGGCACCACGTCGAAGCCGAAGCTCGTCGAGCATACGCATCAGAGCTATCCGGTCGGGCATCTGTCGACGATGTACTGGATCGGCCTGCAACCCGGCGACATCCATTGGAACATCAGCTCGCCGGGCTGGGCCAAGCACGCGTGGAGCTGCTTCTTTGCACCGTGGAACGCGCAGGCCTGCGTGTTCGTGTTCAACTTCGCGCGCTTCGTGCCGCAAGACACGCTCGCCGCGCTCGTGCGCTTCAACGTCACCACGCTGTGCGCGCCGCCGACCGTGTGGCGCATGCTCGTGCAGGAGCCGCTCGGTGACTATCCGGTGAAGCTGCGCGAGATCGTCGGCGCGGGCGAACCGCTGAATCCGGAGGTCATCGAGCGTGTCAGGCACGCGTGGGGCATCACGATTCGCGATGGCTACGGCCAGACCGAAACGACCTTGCAGATCGGCAATTCACCGGGCCAGCCGGTCGTGCCCGGCTCGATGGGACGACCGATGCCGGGCTACCGGATCGAACTGCTCGACGCCGACGATCACCCGGTAACCGAAGGCGAAATCGCGCTGCCGCTCGCCGAACGGCCGCTCGGCCTGATGACCGGCTACGCGAACAACGCGAACGCGACCGCGCAGGCGATGCGCAACGGCTTCTATCGCACATCGGACGTCGCGCTGCGTCGCGACGACGGCTACTACGTGTACGTCGGCCGCTCGGACGACGTGTTCAAGTCGTCCGACTATCGCCTGAGTCCGTTCGAACTCGAAAGCGTGCTGATCGAACACGAGGCGATCGGCGAGGCGGCCGTCGTGCCGAGTGCGGACGCGTTGCGTCTGTCGGTGCCGAAGGCGTTCGTCACCGTGCGCCACGGCTACGAAGCCGGTCCCGAACTCGCGCGCGCGGTGTTCGCGTTCTCGCGCGAAAAACTCGCGCCATATAAGCGGATTCGCCGTCTGCAATTCAGTGAACTGCCGAAGACGATCTCCGGCAAGATCCGCCGCGTCGAGCTGCGGCGCCGCGAAATGGAGCGCGCGGCCGAGCCCGCGCGTTTACCCGACGAGTACTGGGAAGAGGATTTTCCCGAGTTGCGTTGAGTGTCTCTATTCCCCGCTATTACCGGTTTTGGCGCCCCGGTCTGAATCGCACGCGTCGAATTCGAGCTTCGGATTCGAGCTTCGGATTCGACCCGGCGGGGCACCGTTTTTTCTTCCCCATCGTTGTCCGGCCGCCGCGCGGCCATCGCACAGGAGTTTCAGCATGAGCACCCTTGCTTCGAACGAGACCAGCCGCGACGTTGCCAGCGCCGTTCATACCGTCAAACTGCTGATCAACGGCGAGTTCGTCGAATCGAACACGGCCGAGTGGCGCGACATCGTGAACCCGGCCACCCAGGCGGTCCTCGCGCGTGTGCCGTTCGCGACCGTCGCGGAAGTCGACGCCGCCGTGCGCAGCGCGCAAGCCGCGTTCAAGACGTGGAAGGACACGCCGATCGGCGCGCGCATGCGCATCATGCTGAAGTACCAGGCGCTGATTCGCGAGCATATGGCGCGTATCGCGAAGACGCTGTCGGCCGAACAAGGCAAGACGATTCCCGATGCCGAGGGCGACATCTTCCGCGGTCTGGAAGTGGTCGAGCACGCGTGTTCGATTGGCACGTTGCAGCAGGGCGAATTCGCCGAGAACGTCGCCGGCGGGGTGGACACCTACACGCTGCGTCAGCCGCTCGGCGTATGCGTCGGCATCACGCCGTTCAATTTCCCCGCGATGATTCCGCTGTGGATGTTCCCGATGGCGCTCGTGTGCGGCAACACGTTCGTGCTGAAGCCGTCCGAGCAGGACCCGCTGTCGACGATGCAACTCGTCGAACTCGCGCTCGAAGCCGGTGTACCGAAGGGCGTGCTGAACGTCGTGCATGGCGGCAAGGAAGTGGTCGATGCGCTGTGCACGCATGAACTGGTGAAAGCGATTTCGTTCGTCGGCTCGACGGCGGTCGGCACGCACGTGTATCGCCTCGGCAGCGAATACGGCAAGCGCGTGCAATCGATGATGGGCGCGAAGAACCACGCGGTCGTGCTGCCCGACGCGAATCGCGAGCAGACGCTCAACGCGCTCGCCGGCGCCGCGTTCGGCGCGGCCGGGCAGCGCTGTATGGCGACTTCGGTGGCGGTGCTGGTCGGCGCCGCGCGCGAGTGGCTGCCCGAACTCGTCGCGAAAGCGAAGACCTTGACGGTCAACGCGGGGCACGAGCCGGGCACCGATGTCGGGCCGGTCGTGTCGCGCGCGGCGAAACAGCGCGTGCTCGGTCTGATCGACGCCGGCGTGAAGGAAGGCGCGACGCTCGCGCTTGACGGCCGCGACGTGAAAGTGCGCGGCTACGAGCAGGGCAACTTCATCGGCCCGACGGTATTCAACGACGTCACGACCGACATGGAGATCTACCGCACCGAAATCTTCGGGCCGGTGCTCGCGGTGGTGAACGTCGCGACGCTCGAAGATGCGATCGCGCTCGTCAACGCCAACCCGTTCGGCAACGGGGTTGGTCTCTTCACGCAAAGCGGCGCGGCGGCGCGCAAGTTCCAGAGCGAGATCGATATCGGCCAGGTCGGCATCAACATTCCGATCCCGGTGCCGGTGCCGTTTTTCAGCTTCACCGGCTCACGCGGCTCGAAGCTCGGCGATCTCGGTCCGTACGGCAAGCAGGTCGTGCAGTTCTACACGCAGACGAAGACGGTCACCGCGCGCTGGTTCGACGACGATACCGTCAACGACGGCGTCAACACGACGATCCGCCTGCGTTGAATTGCGCTGAACGCACACACGGAGACGACATCATGAAAATTGGCTTTATCGGACTCGGCCACATGGGCGCGCCGATGGCGCTGAACCTGCTGAAGGCGGGCCATGCGCTCAGCGTATTCGACCTCAGCGCGCAGGCCGTGCGCACGCTCGTCGACGCGGGCGCGCAGGCGGCCGGCTCGCCGAAGGCCGCCGCGAGCGACGTCGAATGCGTGATCACGATGCTGCCCGCCGCGGCGCACGTGCGCAGCGTGCTCACCGCCGACGACGGCATCCTCGCCGGCATCGCGCCGGGCGTGCCGATCATCGATTCGAGCACGATCGATCCGGCCAGCGTGAAGGCGTTTGCAGAACTCGCCGCGGCGCACGGCAACGGCTTCGTCGACGCGCCGGTCTCAGGCGGCACGGGCGGCGCGGCGGCCGGTACGCTGACCTTCATGGTCGGCGGCAGCGCGAGCGCGTACGAGCAGGCGAAGCCGGTGCTGTTGGCGATGGGAAAGAACATCGTGCATTGCGGCGACACCGGCACGGGCCAGGTCGCGAAGATCTGCAACAACCTCGTGCTCGGCATCTCGATGGCCGGCGTCGCCGAGGCGATGTCGCTCGGCGAGGCGCTTGGTATCGACACGAAGGTGCTCGGCGGCATCATCAATACGTCGACCGGGCGCTGCTGGAGTTCGGACACGTATAACCCGATGCCGGGCGTGATCGAGACCGCGCCGTCGTCGCGCGGCTATACCGGCGGCTTCGGCACCGACCTGATGCTGAAAGACCTCGGCCTCGCCACCGATGCCGCGCGCGGCGTGCGCCAACCGGTTTATCTCGGCGCGCTCGCGCAGCAGCTTTATCAAACGATGAGCGCGAACGGCGCGGGACGTCTGGACTTTTCGGCGGTGATCAAGCTGTATCGCTCGCGCGATCGCGGCGATGACGGCCAGGGAGGCACGCAATGATCGAACTCGATTACGCGCACGACGGCGCCGTTGCCGTGATCACGCTGAAACGGCCGCCCGCGAACGCGTTCACGCCCGACGGTCTGCTGCAACTGCAACGCACCGTCGAGCAGTTGAATGCCGATGCGCGCGTGCGCGCGCTGGTGATCACCGGCGACGGCCCGAAGTTCTTCAGCGCGGGCGCCGATCTGAACACGTTCGCCGACGGCAATCGCGAAGTCGCGCGCACCGCGGCGGCGCGCTTCGGCGCCGCGTTCGAAATGCTGCAGAATGCGCGGCCCGTCGTGATTGCGGCGCTCAACGGCTTTGCGATGGGCGGTGGTCTCGAATGCGCGCTCGCCTGCGATATCCGCATCGCCGAGCAGCATGCGGTGCTGGCGCTGCCCGAGACCGCCGTGGGCCTGCTGCCGTGCGGCTGCGGCACGCAGACGCTACCGTGGCTCGTCGGTGAAGGCTGGGCCAAGCGGATGATTCTGACCGGCGAGCGCGTCGATGCGGCGACCGCGCTGCGCATCGGTCTCGTCGAAGAAGTGGTGGAGCGGGGCGCCGCGCGTGAAGCCGCGCTGAAGATGGCGCAGCGCGTGACCGGTCTGAGCCCGCAGGCGGTGAGCTTCAGCAAGGAGCTGATCCATCAGGCGCGGCATGGCGTGCCGCGCGCCGCCGCGCTCGCGCTCGAACGTGAGCGCTTCGTCGACCTGTTCGATGGCGCCGATCAGCGCGAGGGCGTCAACGCGTTCCTTGAAAAACGCGCGCCGCGCTGGCAGGCGAGCGCTGCACCACGGGAGACGCAGCGATGAGCGCCCTGCAGAGCGTCGAGGCCGAAGCGCGTCATGCGACGAACACGCGAGCCGAACCCGATGTGCTGTTTCGCGTCGTCAACCGCGTGGCGATCATCACGCTGAACCGGCCGGCCGCGCTGAACGCGCTATCACATGCGATGGTGCGCGAACTCGCGGTGCTGGTCGAGCATTGCCGCACGGATCCCGGGATCGTCGCGCTGGTGCTGAAGGGCGCCGGCGACAAGGGCTTTTGCGCGGGCGGCGACGTGCGCGAGGTGCATCGGCTCGCGACGCAGGGCGATCCGCGCTGGCTCGCGTTTTTCGTCGACGAATACCGGCTCGACTACGCGTTGCACACGTTTCCGAAGCCGGTGGTCGCGCTGCTCGACGGCATTGCGATGGGTGGCGGCATGGGCCTCGGCCAGGCGGCGCGGCTGCGCATCGTGACCGAACGCAGCCGGATCGCAATGCCGGAGACGCGCATCGGCTTCGTGCCGGACGTCGGCGCGAGCCGCTTTCTGAGCGTGATGCCGGCCGAGCTCGCGCTGTATGTCGGGCTGACCGGCGCGACGCTATCGGGCGCCGATGCGATGCGCCTGCAACTGGCCGACCTGTGCGTGCCGGCCGACTGGCTGGCGAGCTTCGAGGAACGGTTGCAGCGCATGTCGCATGACGGGGAGCCCATCGCCGCGCTGCGCGCAGTATTCGAGCCGCCGTGCAATATCGTGCCGCACGCGCCGCTCGGCGCGCTGACGCAACTGATACTGCGCCACTTCGACCGGCGCTCGGGCGTCGAGCGCATCGTCGCGACGCTGCGCCAGGATCTCGAACGCGAACCGCCGCGCGAGCTGCGGCAGTGGTTGCAAGCGACCTACGACGCACTGACCGCCCATTCGCCGACGATGCTGCAGGTGACCCGCGAGGCGCTGCTGCGCGGCCGTCAGATGACGCTTGCCGAATGCTTCCGCATGGAGCTCGGCATCGTGAAGCGCGCGATCGAGGAAGGCGATTTCCGCGAGGGCGTGCGCGCGCAACTGATCGATAAGGACCGTCAGCCGCGCTGGTCGGCGGCGACGCTCGCCGAGGTGCGGCCCGAGCGCGTGCGGCATTTCCTGAGTTCGCCGTGGCACGGCGACACGCATCCGCTGGCGGCGCTGGGCGCGGAGCACGGCGACTGACTCACGTGGCGTGGCGCGTGGGGCGTGGTACGCCCCCGCGCGCCCGACTGGAATGCGGCCGCCCTTAGGTCTGCCTGGCATCGTGATCCCAGCGTCCCCCGGTCAGCACGCCGGGTGTCAATTGTGGTCTGGCGCACACAGACTATGTGCGCCAATTGACATCTTTCCGGGCGCAATCTTAGATCTTAGATAGATAGTTCAGGCCCGTCCCGACCGGCAAAACCTGCTCACAGCCCTCATCACGGGCGCTCGTCCGACTCGCGGTGCGTTCACGCAACGTTTCTTCGATATCGACAAGCAATGGTGGGCGCGCGAGTCCTGGCACGGCGGTATCGCTCGGCCTTTACTTTCCCGGCGTGCCGATCAGCGAGCCGTGGGATCTCGTGCAGACCTGGGCCGACGAGGAGCGCGGCGGACTGCCGAACGGCATCTGCGTGGCGAAGGCGATCGGCGACATCGTGCGCTCGTCGCGCAAATGGCATCCCACGCTACCCGCTGAAGCCGATACGAGCGAGCGCGTCAAACGCAGGGCGTCGACGCATCTGATCGTCCACCCGTTCCTGCCGGGAGCATCCTTCGATCCGCAGCCAGACGGCGACTGGACCCACCGAAGGCGACGAGTCGGATGAACGGTCTCTGCTCGTAGCGTCGATCCATGCATTGGGGCGCTGTTACGAAGTGTTGCAACTGCGGCTTTACCTGAGGGCGGGTTATCCGATTTACTATGCCGTTCCAGAGGACATTCCGAAGACCGAAATTCTGCGGTCATGGGCGGCAGGCTGCCCGAGGCCGGCAATCTGCAAAAGCAGTGCGTGTTCATCAAGCACGATGCGGGGCTGCTGTCCTTCGAAGGCATCGATCTCGAGGTGGGAAGCCGGAACTGCCGCGGCGGGCGAGTTACATGCTCGATGAACGCAGGGAGCGTTACCGCAAGAGAGTGCTGTCGTTCAAGCCGGCGGGCGACGAAGCCGCGCTGCGAAACCTCTTGAACGGCGCAAAAAACAACGAACTTTTCAAGCATATCTTTCACGGCGTGAAAGATGATCATCATGGTCCGGCATCACGGCAAGGATGCCGCCAGCGACGCCGCGAAAGACCTCGTCACGCAGAGGCGACGACGCGCGGCGCACGGGGTATCGGGAACGTCGAATGCTAGGACTTTTCAGGTTGCTCCCACGCGGATCGCCTCTGGCGAAGCGGTCCGCACCATCACGCGGCGCGTCGCGCCTTACGTTGGCTGTTTCGTTGCCACGCCAGCAGGCAACTCCACAGTCACAATTTGCAGGAAGGCATCATGAACAGGAATCGTGTAGAAGGTACAGCAAAGGAGCTCAAGGGCTCCGTCAAGGAAGCGATCGGTAAGGTCACCCGCAATCGCGCGAAGCAGGCCGAAGGGGCGGCCGAAAAAATAGCCGGCAGGATCCAGGCGAGAATCGGCGAAGAGGCGGAAGAGGTACAAGAAGAACGCGTGAAGGGTTAGCGCGCCGCAGTTTCACGTACCCGCAGCTACATTTACCCGGACTGCCCGGTTTCGGGCGCATCAAATCAGGCACGCAAGCCGTGCATCGACGCACCACGCGCGTAGCGCCTCGCACGCCGTCGGTGCTCGCCGCGTCGCGGCGTTCGTCACACGTATCGTGTAAATTTCTGTTACGGTCCAGAGTCAGCCGGCGCACTCGTCGCGCCGGCCACGCATCGCCCATTTGAGGACGCTTCATGCTGGGATTCGACGTCGGCGCGGCCAGAAAAGTCTGGACCGCGTTTCTGCTCGCGCTGCTGTTCTTCGTCATCTATATCGCGTCGACGACGGTGCTCGTCGTCGTGTTCGCGGTGTTTTTCAGCTATCTGATCTACCCGATGGTGGCGCTGGTCGAACGCGTGAGGCCGCGTCGCGTGCCGCGCGTCGCGTCGATTGCTGTCGTGTTCGTCGTCGTGGTTGCGCTGCTCGCGGTGGTCGGCTCGCTGTTCGGCGTGGAATTGCAGGATCAGGCGACGCGCCTGTTCACGCAACTGCCCACGCTGCTGCGCACCGACGTGCCGAACCGTTTGCCGTTGCCGCATTTTCTCGAACCATTGCGCGAGCGGATCGTCGATTTCGTGCGCAGCCAGATCGAGACCGGCTCCGACAAGGCCGTGCCGTTGGCGCGCAGCCTCGGGCTCGGTGTCGTCCATGCGGCGAGCAACCTGATCTATCTGGTGCTGATTCCGATCCTGAGCTTTCTGCTGATCAAGGACGGCGAACGCATGCGCGACGCGTTTCTCGCGTTGCTGGACAGGCGGCATCGCGTGCTGTGGAGCGAGATCGTCGACGACGTGAACGTGCTGCTGTCGAAGTACGTGCGCGCGCTGCTGTTTCTGTCGCTCGCCACGCTGTTTTCCTACGGCGTCGGGTTCTCGCTGTTCGGCGTGCCGTACGCGTTTCTGCTCGCGGTCAGCGCCGGGCTGCTCGAATTCGTGCCGTTCGCGGGGCCGCTTGCCGCGGTCGCGATCACGCTCGTGGTCGCGGTGTTCAGCGGCTATCCGCACCTGTTGTGGCTGGTGATTTTTATTGCGCTGTACCGGCTGTTTCAGGACTACGCGCTCAATCCGTATCTGATGAGCGAGGGCGTCGAGGTCAGTCCGTTTCTGGTGATCGTCGGGCTGCTTGCGGGCGACCAGCTTGGCGGCGTCGCGGGGATTTTTCTCGCGGTGCCCGTGATCGCGACGCTGAAAATCGTGATCGGCCGGGCGCGCCTGTTTTACTCAGCATCGCACGAGCAGGGCGAGGCCGCGCGGCGCGTGCTGACGGGCAGCACCGACGACGAGGCGTAGTACGCGGCGCGCGAGGCGTCGTCTCGCCAGCGGCGCTGAGCGCCGCCCAGCCCATCATTGCGTTCCCGGCGATGCCTTAGAGGTCACCCTCGTCAATCTCGACGACGAATGGTTCGACGACGTCGACCGGACCAGAAGCCACGAAGTGAGCGCCGCGCTGCTGCACGATTTCCCGGATTCGCGACGCTATTCGCGCCTGCTCTGACGGGTTGCTGTTGTCGTAGCGGTCCATTGTTTTCGTGTCGATGACGATGACGAAGGGCGCATTGCACCTCGGCGCGTCATCCGGTCCGACTCCCGGCCATTCGACTACGACATGGTTGGGCGCACTTCCTTCGAGAAATTCGACGTCGGATGGGAATTCCTCACGAAGCAGAAGCTTGACCCATTCGGACACGCGGGACATGGCGATCTCCTCGATAACAGTTCCAGAAGCCGGGAGGCGGCGATTAAGCGCCTGATTCATTGTCGAGTCTCTCTTCCGATCGTCACCGCAAGAACGACATCGACATCTGCCGCTAGCGCGACTGCCACGCTGGGGCGCAGGGCGTCGCGCTGCCACCCTTCCCACGCCCGACGCGCAAATAGGGCGCGCACATACCTACTTGTCACCGCTCCTGCCGCCAACGCCGACCTTGCCGCGCCCGAGCTTGCGATGCGCCGCACAGGGGCGCTGCCTTCTTCTGGCACCCGCTGTCAACGTGACGTGCTCCGCAGGGTAGCGGGTCGTCCTGTGCAGTGCCGCCTGATAGACGAGATGGCCCGGATCGATGCGCCTGGTAGCTGACATGACTGGCACCTCCTCAGACGATTCTAGGCCGAAACCTCACGGCTGTAATGCCACCTTGGGATTTGGAATCGATCAGCCAACGTGCGTATTACCGGTCCGTGAACTATTCTGAATAGACCTCAAACGTTCATTCCTTTTCACGTATTCGACAGGAGGTGTGTCATGTCGATTTCGCCAACCTTGCAGGAGCGCCTGCAGAGCAAGGGTTCCCGGTACGAGGTCGTGCGTCACCCATACAGCCACTCGAGTATCGAAACGGCTGCTGCGGCGCACATATCGGGTGACCGCCTTGCCAAGACCGTGCTCCTCGAAGACGAACACGGCTATGTGGCCGCCGTGTTGCCGTCGACGTACGCCGTGCAGCTCTCCGAGTTCTGGAGCAAGACAGGGCGCCGGCTCACTCTCGCCACGGAAGTCGAGCTGCGCGAATTGTTCAAGGACTGCGATGTGGGAGCGCTGCCGCCGATCTGTATGGCGTATGGCATGAAGACTTACCTGGAATCCAGCCTGGCAGGCCAGCCCGACGTCTACTTCGAGGCGGGCGATCACGAAGAACTGATTCATATGGAAGCGGATCAGTTCCTGATGCTGATGGACGACGCGGAGCGCGCGCATTTCGCGCGGCGGATGCGAGGGTCGGGCGGGCGAGCCTGGGCGTAGCCTGCGGTGCCCAATGAGGGCCAGGTAAGCAACGAGCAAATAATGATTCGTTGAGCGTATCAATCCATTAGCCGGCAACGCTTGCCGGCTTTTTTTTCATGGGCAACGGGCGGCGAAAGAGTGGCTGCACGCGCGGCAGCGCGCAGGCCTGATACAACCGGCGCTATCCAATGGCATCGGCCTCGCACAGGGCGCCCGCGTCACGACCCCGGCGCCTCGCCCGCACCGCCTTCGTTCTTTTCACTCGGGGCGCTGGCGTGGGCTCGAGCCTGCGCCTGTATCTGCGCCTGAACCTGAACCAGAGGCACCTCCCGCGCAAGCGCGGCTTCCGCGGTCGCCAAGCGCTGCAGATGAAGCAACGAGGGCGAGAGGAAGCACCCCATCACGGCGGACAGAATGATAAATATCGCCGCGGCGTCGACCAGCAGCCCGAAGTGGATGAAGATGTAAAAGCAGCACAGCACATTCAGCAGATGCAGCGACACGCCGACCAGCGCGATGCCCTTCGGAACGGCCGTCATGAACATCGCGAGCCGGGTGTTCTTGCGCGGCACGTACCAGACGATCAGCAGCCCGACCACCATGATGAAGCCGGTCTCCGCCCATTTCAGCCACGTCGGGCGAAGCAGGAAACGTCCGTCGAAGATCGTCTCGATCACCTGAGCCTGTATCTCGATCCCCGGCACCAGTTCGCCGAGCGGCGTCGTGCGCATGTCCGTCACGCCGGCGCCGGTCAGGCCGACCAGCACGAGTTTGTCGCGAAAGCGCTGCGGATCGAGCTTGCCTTGCAGGACGTCGCGCGCTGACACGTAGCGGGCCAGCGTCGAGCGGATTGACGCGAAATGCAGCCAGATGTCGCCGCCGGGTTGCGTGGGCACCTGTACATCCGCCACGCCGACAGCCTGCACGCCCGAGTGGTCGGCATAGACGTCGAGGGCGGGCGAACCGGTTGCGATGCGCAGCATTTCCATCGGCAGACTCGGCACGAGTTTGTCGCCGAGTCCCATGACGAGCGGCAAGTGCCGGACCACGCCCTGTTCGAGCGCGACGCTCAGCAGCGCCTGGCCATGCGCCGCCGCCTGCAGCACCGGCAGGCTCGCGAGCACGTACTCGAAGCGCCGCACGCGATCGAGCGGATCACTGCCGTGCAGCACGATCGGCGCGCTGCGCATCGAGGTGCGGGTGGCGAGCGCGGGGTGATCGAGCGCGGCCGCGCCGAGGACGGTCGGCGCCGCGCGCAATGACTGCGCGAGGATCTCGTCGTGCATCGGCAGCGCGCGCAGCGCGGCGGCGAGCGTCTTGGCGCTGGGCGGCAGATTGTCGGCGACGCGCTCGGGAGACGTTTGGTCCGGCTCCGGCATGTAGATGTCGAGTCCGATCGCAAGCGGTTGCTGCGCCGCAATCGCGTCGATCAAACCGGCGAGCCGGTCCCGCGGCCACGGCCACTGGCCGACGCTCGCAAGCGTCTCCTCGTCGATCTCGACGATGATCACCGGTTGCGTGGCCGGCATTCGCGGGTAGTGGCGCTGGAACTGATCGAACAGGAGTTGCCGCGCCGATTTAAAGGTGTCCGGCAGCGTTTCGTCGACCCTATCGACAAAAGACGGACGCGGGATGTCGCTCGGCCATTCGCTGATCAGGTTCAGCAGGCTCAGGCCGAACAGTATGATCAATGCAACCGGCCGCCCCTGACACGCCTTCAGTAGTTTGCGGATCCGCGCGCGCCAGAGGTCGAAGAAGCGTTTCATCGCGGGCAAGGGCAGTCAGCGGCGCCGGGCTGTATGCGTCATTGAATGGTGATGACGACCCGCCGGTTCATGCGGTTGGGCACGCCGTCCGGCGTCGGGACGAGCGGCTCGCGCTTGCCGCGCCCGGCGGTTTCGATCTGCTTCGCGGGAATTCCTTGCTTGATCAGAAACGCCGCGGCGCTTTGGGCCCGCCGCATCGACAACCGGTCGTTGAACTCCTGCGAGCCCGCCAGATCGGTGTGGCCGATCACGACTACCTGCGGCGCAGGCCAGGTCGCGAGCACGGCTTTCATCTTTTCGACCGTGGCGGGCGACTCCGGCGCCAGGTCGGTCGCCGAGTCGAACAGGAAGAACAGCGTGAAGGTCACCGGGCGAGGCGGGCGCGCCGCGAGCAGATCGCTATAACGTGTTTGCACGGCCTGCTGGCTGTCCATGGTCGTTTCTATCCTGCCGTTCTGCGCGACGTCGACGCCGGCGTAAGCCTTGTCGATGGTCTGCTGGGCGCTCGCGCTACGAACCACGACCGCGCCGACCTTCCCGTCGGGATCGGGCAACAGGATGATCTTGTCCGGCGGCGTGCTGCACCCCGCGAGCCAGCCCAGTGTGACGAACGCGGCCGCTGATGCGACGCGCCCAGATCGGATCGCGGCTTTCAATGCGAAGTCTCCCCTTTGTCTCCGACTTCGATGATGAACTGCGTGCCGCGCACACCCAGCGTGGTGGTCGGCGTGCTGAAGCGGACCGAGTCGGGATTCGCCTTGGCCAGCTTGCCGGAGATCACGGCGAGCGATCCGCGTTGGACGCGCGCATTGAGCACGCCGCCATGGGTCGTGCTGTCGAACGCGAACTGTTCGAGTTCGAGCGTGGTATTGGCGCCGGCCGAAAGCTGGGTCGTGTCGCGCAAGGTGATGCCGACCGACGATTCCGGGCCGGTCACGACGCGGTCTTTGCTGTACACGTCGCTGCCGATCACCGCCGGCGAACTGCCTGCCGCCCGCTCGAGGCGCACCGTGCCCTTGACGGTCTTGACGACGCCGGCGACATCCGACGCGACGGTGGGCGCGCTCGTCGACGTGGAAGCGGCGTCGGATGCGGACGCGGCGGGGTCAGCGGCAAAAGCGGCAGTGGCGGTGAGAGCGCTAAAAGCGATGACGGCAGTGCTCGCCAAGCCGCACGCGAATGTCATGACACGGGTGATGGAGGGGGCATGCATCGGCGGCACCTGCTGGCGAAAACGCTAATTTCACGCGACAGCGCGGCTTGCCGATGTCGACGTGGGGTTGTGACCGATCTTGACCGACTGCTCGTGGCGTTGAGACAGGTGCCAGGCACGCGCAAACAGCGGCCTTTCAAACTCGCGCTTCGTGGGTGCGGCATCGAGCAGAATAGGGTGCCCGGCGCGCGTCGCTCTGTGCGATTCCGCGCATATCGTGGCCAGACATATAAACCAATCGTTTCGGGGCGATCCGTCAGCACTTCGCGCTTTCCGGACATCGGATCAACGCGGTACGTCATCGCGCCATACTTCGAGAGCGCCTCGCCGCATCGCCAACCTGACAACGCCCATCGTGAACCTCGAACGCAGCCACGGCTTCTCCTTCAGCCCCGACGGCGAACATTTCCTGCTCGACGGCCTGCCGTTCCAGATTCGCAGTGGCGAAATGCATCCAGCCCGCATCCCGCGCGAGTACTGGCAACACCGAATCCGCATGGCAAAGGCGATGGGAATGAACTGCATCGCGTTGTACATCATGTGGAATTACCACGAGACGCAGAGAGGCGTGTTCGACTTCCGCAGCGGTAATCGCGATATCGAGGCCTTCATCCGCCTATGCCAATCCGAGCAGATGTGGGTGTTGTTGCGCCCCGGGCCTTACGTTTGCGCAGAGTGGGATCTGGGTGGCCTGCCGTCCTGGCTGTTGCGCGATCCGGACATCCGGTTGCGCACGGACTCGGCCACCGATCCTCGCTACATGGCGGCGGTGGCTCGCTATATCGACGAACTGGTTGCGCGTATCAAGCCATTGATGAGCGAGCACGGCGGACCGATCCTGATGATCCAGATCGAAAACGAATTCGGTTCGTATGCGAGCAATCCGGCTTACCTCGAAGAACTCCGGCAGCTTTGGCTCGACGGAGGAATAACCGGGCCGTTCTATACCGAAGACGGTCTGCTGCAACTCGAACGCAATCACACCACGGTAGCGGGCGGCGCGATCGCGCTGAGTAATGGCGACGCAGCGCAAATCGCAACGGTGCGGCGCGAATTCCCCACGGTGCCCGCGATGGCCGGCGAGGTGTACCCCGGGTGGCTCACGCATTGGGGCGAAGCGGGGTTCGCGGGCGTGGACTACGACCTCTCCAGCACCTTGGCCGCGTTCATGCAGGCGCGGCTGTCGTTCAACCTGTATGTCATTCACGGCGGCACGAGCTTTGGCTTTTTTGCCGGCGCGAACGTGGACGATTCAGGCAACTATCAGCCCGACATCACGAGCTATGACTACTCCGCGCCGATCAATGAGCAAGGCATGGCGACGCCGAAGTACATGAAGTATCGGGACCTGATCGCCAGCTATCTGCCCGAACCGTTGCCAGCCATACCCGAGCCCATCGGCACGCTCGAGCGCACAGGCGTTGGGGCCTTGATGCCGACACTTTACGCGTCGATCTGGGACAACCTGCCCGCGGCACTGCCGCGCGAGCATGGCGTCGAACCGCAGTCGTTTGAACGCTACGGTCAGGCGTTCGGCTTCGTGCTGTATCGCAAGCCGTTGCCGGCACACGCGTGCGGCGTGCTGGATATCAGCGGCGTTCATGACTATGCAACCGTTTTTCTTGGTGAACGGTACGCGGGTGGCGTATCGAGAGCGCAACTGCCGCAGAGGTACGCACAGTCGCTCCATATGACGCATCGCGCGCGGCTCGCGCTGGCTTCGGCGCGGCGCAACCAGGAGTCGAACCAGGACGGCCCGGTAGCGCTGGAGATACTCGTCGAGGCCATGGGGCGCGTCAACTTCGGACCCGCGATCGTCGACCGCAAAGGTCTGCTCGAACCGGTCACGATGAAACACATGGACGGCTCGCTCTCGTTGCTCGATGAATGGGACGTCTACCTGCTGCCGATGGATGAAACGTTCATCGCCAACCTCAACGAAGGGTGCACGAACCCGCGCAAGCCCGGCCTCTTTTACAAGGCGAGTCTGCTGCTGACTGAAGTCGGCGATACCTGGCTCGACATGAGCAACTGGACCAAGGGCATCGTCTGGGTCAATGGCAACAACCTCGGACGCTACTGGAACATCGGCCCGCAAAGGCGTCTGTATTGCCCCGCGCCATGGCTCGTGCAAGGTAACAACGAGGTGCTGGTCTTCGACCTTCATCAGATCGAGGCAAAGCCGATTCGACTTGCCGACAGCTTGTACTAGCTCATACGTCTTGTCGCCTTCATCGCTTCGTCGCGGCAACCGGCAGCAGTTCGAGCGTAAGTACTTCGAACGGCGCGAGTTGCAGTGCTTGCGGCCGATCCGCGTTGAGGTGAGCAGGAATACCGCAAGCCACTGCACGCCCGACGCTGCGCGCTTCAAATCGTCCCGCCGACCCATCCGGCAGTTCCAGTTGGCGCCGCAGGTCGAGTGTGAAGCGTTGTGTGCTGCTGTGAGGATTGCGCAGCGTCACGATCGCCTTTTGCGGCGCCCACGCCGCCCAACCGTAGACCGCCTGTTCGTCCGGCGCTCCGCCGATCCAATGGCTGTCACGCAGTATGTCGCCGTTTTCGCGCGCCCATCGGGCCGCGCGCGCAAGCACATCCCAGTCGTGCTCGCCCAGCAGCGTCGGCGTGATGTATAGCTCCTGCAATTGCGTGCCGGTCCCGAAGTACGACCACACTTCGTTCGAGAAGGCGTCGCCCGCCGACGTATCGAGCCGCGGATTGCACTGAGCGTAGAGGACGCCGTGCAGCATCAGCGAATTGAGTGGAAAGAGCGGACTGCGCTCCACGACGTTGTGATACGTCTGCATGTCGCGGTATGTGATCCAGCGCTCGCGGTTCGTGCCGCTGCCCGCCAGGCCATCGTCGCTGCCGCCGCGCCAGATGGAGTCTACATGGCGCAGCCAGAACGGCGACGGATGTGTACCTGTGGTGAGATTGACGAAGGTTTCGGGTTTGGCCGCGCGGATGTCCTCGATCAGTTGAATCGCCGCGTCCCAATCGCTATCGAACAGGCTGCCGGGGAACACCCTGTCGGCATTGCCTGTGCCGTCGAACTTGAATTGATTGACGCCGCCCTTGTCGAGCAAGTCCATCACGACTTCATGAAAGCGCCGGTAATACGTCGGCCCCGATAACGCCAGACCGTCGTCGATGACCTCATAACCAGCGGCACGGCCTCGCGTCACGCGTTCCTGTTTCGGCATACCGTAGCCGCCCCACGGGGAAAGCCATATGCCTGGAGCGGCGCCGAATCGCGCGGCCGCGTCGCGCAGCGCAACGAAGCCATGTGGAAATGCGTTGCTGAATCGCCAGCCGCCGCCAAGGTCGTCCCAGCCATCGTCGAACAGGAAAGAGTCGATCTGCACCCCGCGCGCTGTGCGCAACTCGTGGCCGATCGTTCCGATGCGTTCGAGCGCCTGCTCCTGCGTGTACGGCGTGAGGTAGCCGATGTCGCCCCAACTGTTGTAGTGCAGAAACGGGCGATACGGGCGAGCCCGTTCCCGTTCCAGATAGATGCCGAAGTCGCGCCGGATCTGGCCGTCACTGGCTACGCCCGCCACGGCGGAGTAGACCAGCGTCCTGTCTTTCTCCAGCGGCAACGCGCGATGCAGCATAAAGCTGAAGCTGTGGCCGTCCACTTGACTGGTCGCCAGCGGGTGCTCGAAGCCCAGATAGAAGTTGCCCGCGATGACTGGCGTGCCGTTGCGCTCACTACTGGCCTTGGCGCCAGCGGCGCGCATCTGCAGCAATGACACGGCGGAGATCGCTTCGTCCTGAAGCAGCGCCGTGATCGCCAGCTGGACGCGTAGATATCGTGAGCCTTCGCGCTGCTCCACGCTCCATTGCACCTTCAGGCGCCCATGAGCATCGACCAGGGAGACGCTCACGCGTCGCCCCGCGATTCGTTCGCCCAGGCGGGACGCTAGCGGGGCCGGTTCGAGCGCGCCGTCGCTCGCGGGCGCAACGACCCTCAGCGCGGCCAGGCCCGTGGTGGTTCCGTCAGCAAGCGTGAGCGTGAACGGCGCGACGATGGGCAGCGTGCGTTTGCGCTCGCAATCGATCAGCGAGAAACCGGCGAGACGTTCGTCCTCGTTCGTCCAGCGCAATGCGATCGCATCGTTGCCCAATGTGGAGATGCGGCCCGTCGTCTGGAACACGGGCATGCCAGTTTGCGTGGGCAAAGCATGGTTGGCGCGCATGGAGAAACCTGTCTCGGGCCGGAGCAGCTTCAATAGCGTAGCGGCAACGGCCCACGTGCTCAAGACGCAGCGCGCGGATTCATCGCGTTACGCGGTGCTGGCGAAGCAGTTGGACAGCGACGCCAGCGGTGCAAACGACGGTCATCGCACTCACCAGAAAGACGGCACGCAAGCCCGCGTGCCCGCCCACCCATCCGAGCGCCGGACTGCCCGCAGCCATCGCGAGATCGAGGAAGGCTGTATAAAGGCCCATCACCACCCCGCGATTTCTGGCTGAGGCACCCCTCACTGCCTCAACGCCGAGTCCTGGATAGACGAGTGAATAGCCGAGGCCGGCAAGCGCGGCTCCCGTGGACGCGAGGAGAGCCGTCCCGGCTAGTCCCATCAGCAGCAGACCGGTCGCCTGGACCATCACGAATATTAAAGCGACTCTCGCACCGCCGAACCGGTCAGGAAGATGACCCGCAATCGCGCGCGCAGCAATCAGGGCGGCACCAAAGGCGGTGAAAGCCATCCAAACCGGCTGCCACTGCCTCTCGGTATAGAGGAGCGAACTGAATGCCAGGATCGCGCAGTAGCCGATACTGGCCAGCGCCGCGCCGAGCCCCGGTAGCCAGACGGCTCCGACGATCGTGCGGAAGGACGCATGCTCCGTGTGGGCGTGCGGCGCCACTGCGGGCATCCGGAACAGGAGAGCGAGTACGATCAGGGGCAGCAGCACCGTGATCAACGCTATCGCGACAAATCCGAACGACGCGTACAGCGTAGCCCCAATCGGGCCACCCAGCGCCAATGCCGCGAACATCGCCGTACCCACCCAGGCGATCACTTTCCCGGCGTGTTGCCTGTCGACGAGGCCGAGGCCCCACGCGACGGCGCCGGTGATGATGAAGCTTTCAGCCCCGCCGAGAACCGCGCGCCCCGTCAGCAGGATAGCGACGGATAGCACCGGGACCGCTACGAAGGCGAGCGACAACAAATAGAGCAGACCTGCCGCTGACGCAGCAATCAGACCGGCGAGCACGCCGCGCTTCGCGCCGCGTTTATCGGAATAGGACCCGGCCCAGACACGCGAGATGAGCGAAGCGGCGAACTGCGCGCCTGCCACAAGGCCGACTACGAAGGTCCCGAAGCCAAGACCGTGGCTGACGTGTAAAGGAAGTACCGGAAGCGCTACACCGATGATCGCGAAGCCGGCGAGCACGGCGGTCATGACCGGCATCAACGTAGCGACAACAGATTCTTCGGCCGTGCTCGCCAGAGGTGAATCGGACATAGAGGTGCCTTTACATTTTGTATCCTGGCTTTTTGTAGAGCGTGTCTGCATGTGCTTCGATATCGGGACGATAGACGTCCTGCTTCCATCGGTCCGGAGTGACTTCCTCAAAAGCAACTGAGACAGACTCAGCCCCGTATCCCAGCACATCCATCACATCACGAGTGATCGCCTCGGCGAGGCGTCGCTTTTGTTCCTCGGTCTTCCCGGGCCACGCTTTGACGATGACGTGCGGCATGAGGTTCATCCTTCATTGATTAAGTGCGACGAACGCGCGCGAATTGCTGCGCGCCCGCACGAGCAAAGTCCTGGATGCGTGGTTCAGTGATTACGCGGCTCGCTTCGAAATCACGTCCTTGAACACAGGCAATGCCGAAAAGACATTTGGCCAACCTGCATAAAAGGCGAGTTGGGTTAGCATCTCGGACGCCTCGTCCCTGGTCAGGCCGTTGTCCATGGCGCGATTCAGGTGATACGGAATTTGTGCGACCTGACCGTTCGCAACGAGGGCGCTCACCGTGACCAGACTTCGGTCGCGTGGCGCGAGTCCCGGGCGCAACCATAGGTCGCGGAAGAGCACGTCGGTCGTGTATTGAACGACGCCCGGCGCGACAGCGCCGAAATTCTCCTCGACCGTTTGTGCGCGCTGCTTTTCCGCAACTTCGTTGAGCGGCAGCAAGGCTACTTCGGCGGCCGGAAGCTGGTCGACACCGATCCCGCGTTCGTCGAAAACAGGTTTGGCGACGGCCGAAGCCGCTGTCGCGTTGGACCATCCCGAGTAGAAGGCCAGATGCGCGATGATTTCGGATATCTCCGCGGGCTTTACGCCGTTATCGAGCGCGAACCGGATCTGGAACGGCATTTTCACGGTCTGGCCGCGGGCAATCAGCACCGAAAGGGTCACGATGCTACGGTCACGTAGCGACAACTGCGGCCGCTTCCACAAGCCATTGAGGACGGTCTCGGTCGTGTAGCGTTCGAAGGCCGGAGAAACGGACTTCAAGTCGGTGAGCGATGACGGTTCTTGCATCATTTCAGTCCTTTGTATGTGCGCGCAGGCGGGGATCAGGATCGTCACGGTTGCCGCTGCGGCCAGCGACGCAATCCGCCCGAGCCATCCCTCACGGTTCCTCGCCGCTGTGCAGATATTGCTCGTCTGTCACCTTCTCCAGCCATTCGACGTTCTTGCCGTCGAGCGCTTCCTGGATGGCAATATGCGTCATTGCCGTGGTTGCCGTGGCGCCATGCCAGTGCTTATGACCCGGCGGGCACCAAATCACGTCGCCCGCGCGAATTTCGACGCGCGGCTCGCCTTCACACTGAGTCCAGCCGCATCCGGCCGTCACGATCAGCGTCTGGCCGAGCGGATGGGTGTGCCAGGCGGTACGGGCGCCCGGCTCAAATGTCACGCTCGCACACGAGACCCGTGCCGGCGGTGGCGGAGCGTTGAGCGGATCGAGCCGTACGGTGCCGGTGAACCACTCTTCCGGGCCTTTCTTCGAGGGCTGGGAGCCTGCGCGTTTCAGTTCCATGATTGATCCTGTCAATGTGCTGTAGTGGCGTAAGAGCCGATGCCGTCAATCTAACGGCTATCCATTCATGCGACTAGATGGCAATATCGGCATGCCCTTATGCTGTGGAGCATTAATCAATGGAAGATTTCAACGATCTGGTGGGTTTCATGGCCGTCGGGCGGGAGCGGAGCTTCACACGGGCTGCCGCGCAGCTGGGCGTCTCGCAATCCGCGTTGAGCCGGACGGTGCGCGGCCTCGAAGAGCGAATGGGCCTGCAACTGCTAACGCGCACGACGCGCAGCGTTTCGCTGACAGAAGCGGGGGAAAGGTTGCTCACGTCGATCGGGCCACGACTCGAAGAAATCGAGGAGGAGCTCGAGTCGCTTCGTGCGATGACGGACAGGCCGGGGGGAACGGTGCGGATCACGACGACGGATTACGCGGCGAACACTTACGTCTGGCCGCGGCTGCAGACCATCCTGCGCCAGTATCCCGAGTTGAAGATCGAACTTGTGAACGACTACGGCCTCGCGGATATCGTCGCGGATCGCTATGACATCGGCGTGCGGCTTGGCGATCAGGTGGCCAAAGACATGGTCGCTGTACGCATTGCGCCGGACATGACGATGGCGATCGTAGGTTCGCCGGACTACTTGCAGTCAAGACCTCTTGCGAAGACGCCGCACGATCTGACCTTGCACAACTGCATCAACCTGCGACTGCCGACGAGGGATTCGCTGCTTGCCTGGGAGCTCAGTAAAGGACAGCGTGAATTGCAGGTCCGGGTCGAAGGTCAGCTCACGTTCAACAACGTGTATCAGATGGTCGACGCAGCGCTTGGCGGCTTCGGGCTCGCCTATGTGCCGAAGGATCTCGCCGACCCCCACGTCAAGGCTGGCCGGCTGAGTTGGGTTCTCGCAGACTGGTTTCCGACTTTCGTTGGGCACCACGTTTACTATCCGAGTCGGCGCAAATCGTCCCGGGCGGTGCAACTCGTCGTCGATGCGCTGAAGGCTGGATACAGGCGTCGAGCGCGCTGACGTTTCACCGCGCTGCCGTGACGGATGGAGCGCCTGTGAATGGAAGTGCGTTACGCGCAGCCGGGACGTGTACGAACGCATAGCCGCGACAACACCCGCTATCACCGCCAGAGTCTTCCATCGTGCATGGTGGCGGCATGAGCGTCGAAGCAGGCCGCTCATGCCGCGTGCGCCACGCAAGCGGAAGCTCAGTCGTCGATCGTCTCGTGGACCGCCACCGCGCCCTGTTTCCAGTAGCTGGCCGCGCGAATCCGCGTTTTGTCGACGCCGCGCTCGCCGCACAGATGCTGACGTACCGCGCGGATCGTCGCCGCTTCGCCGGCGGCCCATACGTAACCTTCGCCGTTCTCCGGCAGCCAGGTATCGCGCACCGCGTGCAACAGCGCTTCGCCGCGCGTGCGCGTCTGCGCGTCGGCTTCATTGCGATAGCACCAGACGAGATGCAGCTCGGCGCGCGTCGTGAACTCGATGCGCGCCGACGCATCGGCGACCTCGATCAGCGCGGCGGCGCGCGTGCCCGCCGGCAACTCTTCGAGACGTCGTGCGATCGCGGGCAGCGCGGTGTCGTCGCCGATCAGCAGGTGCCAGTCGAAGCCGGTCGGAATCACCAGCGAGCCGCGCGGACCGCCGACGCCCAGGTACTGGCCCACCTGCGCCTGCGCGGCCCACGTCGCCGCAGGGCCCGCATCGTGCATCGCGAACTCGATGTCCAGCTCGCGGGCGTCGCGATCGAAACGGCGCGGCGTGAAATCGCGCGCGGTCGGCCGCTTGCCTTCAGGGAACACCGGGCCGTCGGGGCCGGCTTGCGGCAGCGTCGGTTTGTCGGCGCCGGGTTCGGGGAAAAAGACCTTGATGTGATCGTCGAACGACGCGGACTCGAAGTCGTGCAGATCGTCGCCGGTGAAGGTCACGCGAATCAGGTGCGGCGTCAGCGCGCGCACCTGCTTGACCTGCAGCAGACGAAACTTCAACGGATGCCGCACGCGATGCACGGCGAGATCGGGGCGATGGTGTTGCTCTTGCATGAGGGTGGTGCTCCTGTTCGGTTCGGGAGGACGCGCGGGTCGTCTCGTGGACGAGCGCGCGCTCAGACGGTCGGCTCGCTGTCGTTGCCGGCCTTTGCGTCGTCGCCGAGGTTGCCGCCTTCGATTTCTCTCGCGGCGCGCATCAGGATCGCGGCGATGCGGCGCTGCTCGTCGGCCGGCGCGTTGTCGCGGCGCAGCAGCGCATTCTTCAGCGTGCGGCGCGCTTCGTTCAGTTCGGGCACCCAGCCGCCTTCGCTGACGTCGGCCGGCTCTTCGCCGGCAAACGCGCGGCGCACCGAATCCATCTTGCGTGCGATATGCGAGAGTCGCGCGAACATCAGTTCGACGCGTTCGCGGTTCGCGGCCAGATATTCGCGGCCCGCATCCGCCAGCTCATAGCGCTTGCGGTTGCCTTCGAGCTGCACGGTGACGTAGCCGAGCTCTTCGAGATAGGTCAGCGCCGGGTAGACCATGCCGGGGCTCGGGCTGTAGAAGCCGTTCGAACGCGTTTCGAGCGCCTTGATCAACTCGTAGCCGTGACTCGGCTGCGCGTCGATCAGCGACAGCAGCAGCAGTTGCAGGTCGTCGGAACTGAATTTGCGGCCACGCGGGAAACCCTCGCCGTCGCCGCCGAAGCCGCCACGGCCGCCGCCGAAACCACCGTGCCCGCCCACGCCGCCGGGGCCACCATGACCGCCATGGCTGCCGAAGCGCGAGCCACGGCCGCCGAAGCGCCTCTCCTGATGGCGGCCGAAGCCGTGAAGCAAAACGTGGAACAGGAAGCGGTGACGGGCGTCGGGCGAAGTGGCGGCGTCAGGGGCGCCGCCGCCGGCGAGCTCGCCTGCAGCCAGCAAGGGATGGCCGAAGCCCGCGTGAAAACGGTCGTGCGCGCCGCGCGGACCGGAAAAATGATGGCGATGACGCATTTGGGAGACTCCCATGAGTGTCGTAAGATGCATCTTAAGATATATATCTAAAGATAGTCTGTCAAACTTTTTTTTGCAACTATGGGGAGACAACAAAGTCTGTGGGAGTGTTCGCGATCGGCTATGTGTCGCGCCCGTTGGGCGGCGTCGTGTTGAGCAGTCTCGGCGACCGCTTCGGGCGGCGCGTGATCTTTCTGGTGTCGGTGCTGGCGATGTCGGCTGCGACGATCGGCATCGGGCTGATTCCCGGCTACGCGTCGATCGGTGTGATGGCGCCGGTCCTGCTAGTGCTGCTGCGTCTCGCACAAGGCTTTTTCCTCGCAGGCGAATTGCCGTGCTCGATCACCTACGTCGTTGAAGAGATTCCGGTACGTGCGAGCCTCGTCAGCGGACTCGTGATCTTCTGCCTGAACTCCGGCGTGCTGACGGCGACGCTGATCAGCCTCACGCTGCACTCGCTGCTCAACGCCGCCGATGTGCTCACGTACGGTTGGCGCATTGCGTTCATCTTCGGCGGTGTGATCGGTCTCGTCTCGTATTGGCTTCGCACTTCGCTCGAAGAGTCGAGCGAATATCAGCGGCTCAAGAGCCACAAGGCGAAGCGGCCGTTCCGCAAAGTCCTGACCGAGTATCCGAAGCAGGTTGCGATCGGTGTTGGCGTGGCGGGTATCGTGAATGCATCGAACAGTCTGCTGTTCGTCGTGCTGCCGTCGTACATGACGACCGTGCTGCACTACGCGCCCGCCTCAGTGAGCGCTGGAAAGAACCTCGGTATCGCAACGATGTCGGCTTCGCTGCTGCTCTTTGCATGGCTTGGCGATCTGGTGCCTCCGCGCCATTGGCATCGCATCGGCTCGCTGATCATGCTGCTCGCACGCTATCCGTTCTATCGGTTGGTGGCAGCCCATGAGATCGGTCCGTTCGTCGCGTTCATGGCGATCGGCTTCGTCGGTGGATTCGTGAACGGTGCATACGCGTACCTGCTTGCCGATCTCTTTTCCACCAACGTCCGCTTCAGCGGCATTGCGCTGTCGCTCAATCTCGCGACTGTCGTTTTCACAGGGATCACGCCGCTGGTCGTCACGCAACTAGTGCATCACACGGGCTCGACGACTGCACCCGGGATCTTCCTGACGGGCGTTGCACTGATCGCGTTGCTGGCAGGCGTCTTCGTCGGCCGGTTCGGCGGACAGATTGCGCGGGCAAAGAACTGAATCGGAGCATCAGAACCACATGCCTATACATGATGCCGATGCGCTTCATATAGCGCTCGTTGAATTACTGGGTGACGACTGCGTATCGCTCGACCCGTCCGTTGCCGAAGCGCACGCGGGCGACTGGAGCGACGCGCCGCGTCTGCGGCCGCGCATGACACTGCTGCCGCGGACGCCAGAAGACGTCGCACGCGCGTTGCGCGTGCTGGCGAAGCATCAGCAGCGTGTCGTCGTTCAAAGTGGACTGACGGGTCTTGCGGGCGGCGCGACGCCGCAAGCAGACGAGGTCGCGCTGTCGATGGCGCGCGTCAATGCGATCGAGTCGTTCGACCGTATCGGCGGAACGCTGACCGTGCAGGCGGGCGTGCCACTGGAGCAGTTGCAGACGCACGTCGAAGCGCAAGGGTGGTTCTTTCCGCTTGATCTCGGTGCCCGCGGCACCTGTCAGATCGGCGGCAATGCGGCAACGAATGCGGGCGGCAATCGCGTGATCCGGTTTGGCACGATGCGTGATCTGATTCTAGGGCTCGGAGTTGCCTTACCGGATGGCACGATGCTGTCGATGATGAACCGCGTGACGAAGAACACGACTGACATCGATCTCAAGCAGCTTTTCATCGGCTCGGAAGGACGCCGCGCCGCAGAGGGAGGGAAACACGATGCACCTGGAACCGTTGCGCATCTCGACCAGACGTTCGCGCGGGTCATCGACTTCCAGGCCACCCTCTGCGTACCGATACCGCGCGACCAGCCTGCGGTATTCGACATAGAAGTGGTTGCGCAAAGCCAGCTCGCCGAGTTCCCTCAGTTCGTCATCCCGTACGGATGCCGTGATCTGGTCGTCGACAAGCCCATCCGGATCGAGGTGATCACGGACGGCGAGAGCAGGGGGTTCCTGACGATCGCCGAGGCGCTCGCCTTCAGTGGCGACGAACTGCGCATTGATGCGGAAGCGGCATTCGAGTGGCGGGATCCGCTCGGCTGGTACGTCGCGGAAGCACCAGCGGCCTCGCCGGGTCCGCGTATGGGCTAACCATACCCAAGGGTAGTCACACTACAGGACGACATCATGTCGTAAGTCGATCACTACAAGCAACTGGGTGAAGAGGCTGCGGCGGCCAGCCTGGTCGCGCTTGACGACAATCCCACGGCCGTGTGGATGCGGACCGCCTGTCGGCGTCTTCATGCCGGGGCCGCCTGCGCGCTGCCAATGACTCCTTGTTTCAAGATAGTGCTCCATAAAAGAAGCATTCCATCCTGTCATCCTCCTTTTATGCTACATTTATGAGGCATATAGGAGGTGGGGCGTGGAGTGTACTCTGCAGGTTTTCCTGGATAACGCGTGGGTCGACTGCGCCGAGATCGAATTCGACCGTGGCCTGTGCCAGTGGAGCCCGCTGGTCGCCTACGCGCTCGACCACACGAACGACCCGCTGTCGTTCGCGGAGCCGGTCGACATGGAACTGCGCTCGGCGCGCGCGCTGCCGGCCTTCCTCTACGACCTCGTGCCGCAGGGCGGCGGCCGGCGGTTCCTGCTTGGCGAGCTAGGCCTGCCGGACGGCCCTGAGGCGGACTTTCCGCTCGTCTGCGCGGGCGCATTCAATCCGATCGGGCGCCTGCGCGTGACCGAAGCCGTGGAGTACTTCGCGGCGCATATGGGGCGACACCCGGACGTGCCCGGACTGCCGGGTATGATGCTCGCCGACGTGGTCGATCGCAGCGCCGACTTCACGGAACGCATGTACCTGCACGGCATGCTGGGCACCGGGACCACGGGCGTGCAGGGCGCTGCGCCCAAATACCTGCTCACGCGCGACCGAGCGGGACTGCTGCATGGCGACGCCGTGCTGCCTGACGCGCAGGCGATTGGGCACCTGATTGCGAAGCTGCCGCGCGGCAGCACCGCCGCCGACCTGAAGGTGCTCCACAACGAGGCGGCATACATGCGAGTGGCCGCCGCGACCGGCATCCGCACGCATGGGCAGCTGCCCGAGCTTCATGGCGACGTGCTGCTGATTCCGCGCTTTGACCGTCGTGTGCGTGACGGGCGTGTCGAGCGGCTTCACCAGGAGAGCGTCGCCTCCATTCTCGGCCTGAGCGGTTTTGACCAGCGTCCTGGCCTGTTTGAGGTCGTGGCGGGCATCCGCCGGGTGACGACGGACCCGGCTGCCGAAACGCTGGAATTCATTCGGCGTGACGTGCTCAACCTCGCCATGCGCAACACCGACAACCATGTGCGCAACACGGCGGTTCAGCTCGTCGATGGCAGGGTGCAGCTCACGCCACTGTTCGACTTTGCGCCGATGTATCTCGATCCCGAAATGATCCCGCGCACGCTCAGATGGTATCGGCCGGACAGCACTCGGGCTGAACTGACGGAATGGGGTGATGTGCTCGCAGCGCTGCCGGTGGACGCGCGCGAGCGGCAGCAGCTCCGCGCAGCGCTGGGCGCGTTTGCCTCGCAGGTGGAGCGCCTGCCCGACACCATGCAGGCGCAGGGTGCCGATCACGACATCATCGAATTCCTGATGCCCTCCATCGACACGCAGCTCAGGCAACTGCGGGCCCTTCAACCTCCCGAGGTCCATCATGCCACGTCGCACATCCCTGAGCCGTGACGAACAGAATGCGCGGCGCCGCGCATTCTACGAACGTATCGGCAAGGGCGAACTGAGCATCGCCGAGGCAATGTTGGCAATGCGCAAGATGACGGGCCTTACCCAGGCGGAGTTCGCCCAGCATCGGGGCGTGAGCCGCCGCGTGATCCAGGACATTGAGCGGGACACCGGCAACCCGACGGTCGAATCGCTGAACAGCATCGCGAAGCTGTTTGGGCTGCAGGTCGGCCTGGTTCCTATCCGGCGAAGCGAACCGGTTCCGCCTTCGCAAGACTGAAGCGCAATCGAACCTGAAACCCCGCCCGCCGCATACTTGCACACGGAGTGCCGGCGGGTTCTTTCTTTGGTGCGTCCGGCTTGCGGAATTTCGGATCTTAGCAAGTAGCCACCGGCTCAATCCGTTCTTCGTCAGTTCAGCAATCCAAACGGCAGCAAGGCTGGGCCGAGAACTTCCCGGCCAAGACGGCTGCTCGAATGGCTGTTCCACTTTGGAGGCTGCCGTAGCGAACGCGTCGGGTCGAAGGGCACATGTGGGTCGGGAGTGTGAGTTCGCCGATCGAGGAAGCTGTCGTTCGGCTGGTCGGTGCCACGACCGTCAGCGATCCGCCGCCTTATCGCTGACGTAGAACTCAGCCCGGCCCAATGTCAGCTGTGGCCGATGAAGGTGCGTTCGTCTTTAATTTAACAACCCGATGGCCCGTTGCGGGGTAGAGCCGACGCCTGAATGTCCAACCGACGGCGCATGTGGGCGGCAGCTTGTGGCCGACTGCAGCTCGACACGGTCGGCTGACGTCCACGCGTGAGGACCAGCGTTTCACATAACGCCACCGAGGGAGCCCTGATTTTTCGGGCTGCCCGGCACCGCCTCAACCAAATTAGTGCCGCGGCTTGCCCGCTGCGTGCAGTGCCGCTCTCATGCTCATTTCAATGTCGCAAAGCCTCGCGCCGAGCTCCTCAAAGCTCCTGCGCCCCTCGCCGAATAGCTCGCCGTTCATGTACATCGTTGGCACAACGCTAATATCGCGCGCCGACAGCTCACTTTGAAAAAGCCCTCCATCGATCGTAGTGTTGCGAATCCTTGGATTGATCACCGTCATCATGTTCAGCGCTTGCACCACGTCCACACAACATGCACAAGATAGCGAGATATAGGTCTCGAAATAATAGTCACGTTCCAGCGTTCGAACCTGTTCAATGGTCTCACGGTCGGCTATTACGGGATGTCCTCCCACCTGGAGTATTGCGAGGACAAGGGACGAAAATTCAGGCCCTGTTGGAGTGGCGGCAAACCGGATGCCGGGTTTTGCTCCCGCCTGCCTGATTGAAAATGATGGCTGGCGCCCGTCGTTTTGCTGTTCCTCGATTACCGTCACGAGACCAGTCAACGACGCGATTTCGTTCAATAGCGTCAGCATCTCGGGCGATTCCTGAGGAGCGTCCCGTGACACGACCAGTTCGACAGGTCTGCGGACGTTTCGCAGATACGTCTGCAGCTGTGACCTGACACTGACGTTTAACATGACTCGGTCCCCTGGAGACCTTCACAGATTAGGTGAAAAAATGCAGGAACAGAAAGGAATCTCGACAGAACGTGCAGCGCCGATCTGCCATCGGGATCAAGAGGGTGCGGGGCAATGTTCCCTTGAGCGTTGGTGCGCATTGATGCGCTATCGCACATCTTCCTTCAATGTCCGTGTGGCGGCAGCGCCAGCAGCATGAGCTGCACGCCGCGGTTGCTTTGGCTGTCGACTGCCTGCCCGGTGAGGGTCGGCAGGTCGGTCTCGGGCAATTCGGCGACGAAGATGCGCCGACAACGCGGCGTCGCAGCCGGGGGTACATTGGCGCAGCACGCGACGCAGGCTTCCGCGATACCGCAGAATCCGGTTCGTAGCGGGGCTACAAATCTGGATGGTTCCTCCGCACGGAGGTCCGCCGCGCATCTATTAATAGTTCCGTCGTGCAGCATGAAGTTGGTCCACCTGTGGCGGTACTTTCGCAGGAAGCGGCGGTCCGGGAGGCGACCGGAGAGCAGGAACCGCCAAACGCCATCGTCAAAACTGTGATCAACTTGCCGGGCGCGCCTGGCAGCTTCCATGACTCGGCGTCCATACGCGGACTTCGGCAACGGTGATTGCCGGCGCTATTCGATCCCGATTTGTGGTTCGTGCGTCGCCAGATAGTGCATCAGCGGCTCGAACAGGTGGTCGAAGACCGGATCGAAGTCTCGCAGGATCCTGTGCAACTGAAGGAGCCTGTCCGCCCAGCGCTGCTGCTGCGAGGGAGGCTAACTTTTCGCGATGGCAATCCGGTACTGCGCCCACGCGCTGATGTAGCCACGCAGCGGCATACACGGCTGATGCTGATTGGTCAAAAAGAGGATCGACTTCGCACGGTCGAGGGACACGTTCCGATCAAGCAGATCCCACAACGGCGATTCGAGATAGAGGCGCGCCATGGCGCCGCCCGGCAGGGAGTGCACGGCACCCATCAGATCGAAGCCTCACTTTCCCCGCGGTCCACGTGTAGGCGCACGCTCACCGCGAAGGTACTGATGAAAGATCTTGCTGTTGGCCCGGGAACGACCATTGTCCGGGATCTCTGCTCTGTTACCGCTTGCCAGGTTGCGAACCGCCGGCCCGCTCAACCATGACGCGGTCTTTCGCGTGTAGATGACGGCGGCAACGCTCCACGCCATTCCGCGCAACCCCTCGAGCCGCCGTGCAACCGGCACGTTGCGCTTTTCTTGAACGTCGTGGCGCGGACGTCGGAGGCTGCGCCAGTAGCGTGCATCGAATCTGACAGGGGGTGGCATGGTAGGCGCCGGCCCCCACCTGCACTCAATCCCATCCGCAACAACGCACGCGGCTGCGCGGGTGAAAATCCATGAACTACGTTTCGGCTTCCATACCCGATTCGCAATGCTGCGTCCCCATTTAATGCGGCGCAGCACGAATTCGATGTGGCACTTTTTGTTGTCGCTCTCAGAAACGTTGTTGGTGGGCGATCCCGCAGACTTTGCGGAGCCGAAATCAATGCTGTCTCAGAAATCTCAGTTGCTGCCTCGAACCGTGCCCCTGTCTTATGCTTGAGCCCCCAACGGTGATAGCGGCCTTCCAATCAATTTTCCCCGCAGACTTTGATGTGTCTTCATAGCGATAAACCATGCGTCGACAGAAGATTTGATGACATCGAGTCACTAAACAAGTAACACTCGTGCCATCGCGGAATCGCCGCGCCACACCGAGAATGCCTCCCAACACGGCATCCGCCGTAATCAAGGAGAAGATGATGTTTGCAATTACCGGTGTGTCAGGGCAGGTGGGCGGCGCGGCGGCACGAGCGCTACTCGACGCGGGCCACGCAGTGCGCGCCGTGCTGCGCGACGAAAGCAAGGTGCCACCGTGGCGCGAGCGCGGCGCCGACGTGGCGATCGCGTCGTTCGACGATGCGATCGCGCTCACCGCCGCGTTTCGCGATACGGCCGGCGTGTTCGTGATGATCGCGCCGAACTTCGCGCCGCAGCCCGGCTATCCGAACGCGCATGCGGCGGCCGCGGTGCTGAAGGAAGCGTTGTCGAAGGCGCGGCCGGGACGGGTCGCGGCGTTGTCGTCGGTGGGCGGGCAGCGCGAAACGGGGCTCGGCCTCATCACGCAGGTGCATATTCTTGAACAGGCGCTCGCCGATCTGACGATTCCAACGGCGATTCTGCGGCCCGCCTGGTTCATGGAGAACTCACTGTGGGACATCGCACCGGCCCGCGCCTCCGGCGTGATGCCGAGCTATCTGCAGCCGCTCGAGCGGGCGTTTCCGATGGTCGCGACCGCCGATATCGGCGGCGTGGTCGCGCAGGCGCTCACGCAGTCGTGGCAGGGGCGGCGCGTGATCGAGATCGAGGGACCGCAGCGCTATACGCAGCGCGAGATCGCCGCGCTGCTCGCCGAGCTGCTCGGGCGGCCGGTCGAAGCGCGGACGGTGCCACGCGAGCAGTGGGAAGCGCAGTTTCAGGCACAAGGCACCGAGTGGCCCGCGCCGCGTATCGAGATGCTCGACGGTTTCAACTCGGGGTGGATCGATTTCGAGGACGGGGCGAACGAGCGGGTGGTCGGGACGACCTCGTATCGGACTGTGCTGGCGGAACTGCTGAGGCGGGCAGGGTAGGCCAGCCGTCGGGCGGGGCCGCGCTCACGGTTGCCGGAACCGATGAGATCGGCCCGCTGTCGAGCCACGCGCGCGTGCTAATCTTGCTCCCTTCGCGGACGTCCCGCGTCAGAGCAGACACCATGACGGAAGCCTTCGATCCGGACGGCATCGAGCAAGCGGTCTTCGTGGTCGGCGAGCGCCATGCGGCGCTGGACGAGCCGTGGCGCGCATATCGGCGCGCGCGACTGATTCACGTCACCGAAGGCGTGCTGACCGTGCGCACGGCGTCGGGCCGCTGGGTCGTGCCGCCCGCCCGCGCGCTGTGGATCGCCGCGAACACGCTGCACTGCCTGCACGCGACGCGGCCCGTGCGGTTGTATTCGCTCTACATCGCGACCGATTCCGCATTGGATGCCGCCGCCGATGCCGCGCCGCTGCCCACGCAAACCGGTGCGCTGATCCCCGACACACTCGTGCAGGCGCTGCTCGGGGCCGCGGCCGTTCTGCCGCTCGACCAACCACCCGATGAACCCGCCCGCCGTCTGCTGCAGGTGCTGCTGGATCGCGTCGCCGGCTTGCCGGCCGCACCGCTCGGCCTGAACTGGCCGGGCGATCCGCGCGCGCAGCGCATCGCCGAGGCGCTCAGCGCGAATCCCGCGCAATCGCTGGTGCTCGAGGAACTCGCCGCGGCTGCCGGCGTGACCGCGCGCACGGCCGCGCGTCTGTTCGCGAAGGAAACGGGGCAGACCTTCGGTCAATGGCGCCAGCAGTTGCGTCTGCTGGCCGCGCTCGAACATCTCGGCGCCGGCGAAAGCGTCACCCAGGTGGCGCTCGAAGTCGGCTACAACGACGTGTCGTCGTTTATCGCGGTGTTTCGCGATGCGTTCGGCGACACCCCGGCGCGCTATTTCCGCTGAGGCCGCTTCGCGATCACCCCGCGACCACCGCGCGACCACCGCGCGATCACCGCGCGATCACCGCGCGATCACCGCGCGAGCGTCGCCGTCGCGCGCAAACAAACCAATCCGCCTCAATGCGCGCCAGCCGCATCCGGTCCACCGCCGCCCTTGCCCGGCCGCGTGATCCAGATCAGCGGAATGATCAGCACGAAGATGATCGCCGACACGAAGAAGATGTCGTTCAGGCCCATCATCGCGGCCTGCGTGTTCACGGTGAAATCGAACAGCGCATTCGCCGATTGCGGATTCAGATGCAGCACGGACTGCGTGTTGTCGATCTGCTGCGCGAACAACGGGTTGTTGACCGACGCCTGCTCGGTGAGCCGTACGTGATGCAGAATCGTGCGGCTGTTCCAAGCGGTACCCGCGATCGACGTGCCCACCGCGCCGCAGAACACGCGCACGAAATTCGACAGACCCGCCGCCGCCGGAATCCGGCTTTGCGGCTGGCCGGACAGGATGATCGCCGTCAGCGGTACGAAGAACAGCGCCATCGGAATGCCTTGCAGCAGCGTCGGCAGCACGAGATGCCACGTGTCGATTTCGATCACGTACTTCGAGCGCATGTAGAACACGATTGCGAAGCCGACGAACGCGACCGTCGCGATCACGCGCGCGTCCGAGTGCGGCAGCACGCGGCCGAGGATCGGCGCAAGGATGATCGCGAAGATGCCGAGCGGCGCGGTGACGAGGCCGGCGTCGACCGAGCGGTAGTTCAGATACTCCTGCATCCATTGCGGCAGCAGCACGAGGTTGCCGAAGAACACCCCGTACGCGACCGAAATCGCGATCGTGCCGCCGAGAAAATTGCGCTGCTGAAAGAGTCGCAGATCGACGATCGGATGCTCCTCGGTCAGCTCCCAGACGAGGAAAAACGCAAAGCTGACCAGCGCGACGAGGCCGAGAATCGCAATCACCGGCGACGCAAACCAGTCGAGGTCCTTGCCCTTGTCGAGCATGATCTGCAGCGACGCGACCCACGTGATCAGCAGGCCGAGGCCGACCACGTCGATCGGCGGCTTGCGCGTCGGCGATTCGCGGGTGCGGTAGATCATCCAGGTGACGCCGGCCGCGAACAGGCCGACCGGGATGTTGATGTAGAAGATCCACGACCAGCTGTAGCTATCGGTGATCCAGCCGCCGAGCGCCGGGCCCGCGATCGGGCCGACGGTGGCGGTCATCGCCCACAGCGCGAGCGCGGTCGACGATTTCTCTTTCGGATACGAGCCGAGCAGGATCGCCTGCGACAACGGAATCAGCGGGCCGGCCACCGCGCCCTGAAATACGCGCGCGAGCAGCAGGATCGGCAGCGTCGGCGCGACGCCGCACAGCCATGACGCGAGCGTGAACGACAGGATCGCGCCGACGAACAGCTTCACCTGGCCGAAGCGCTGCGTAAGCCAGCCGGTCAGCGGAATCGCCACCGCGTTGGAGGCTGCGAACACGGTGATCACCCACGTGCCTTCGTCGACCGAGACGCCGAGGTTGCCCGCGATGGTCGGAATCGCCACGTTCGCGATCGACGTGTCGAGCACGTTCATGAACGTGGCGAGCGCAACCGCGATCGTCGCGAGAACCAGCCGGCCGCCTTCGAGAGGTGCGGGGGGCGGCGGTGGCGCGGGTGGCTGAGGCGGCGGCGACGCGGAATCAGGCGCGGCGTTGGGCTGGCTCAAACGGGTTTCTCCGGACGTTTTGCGGCGCACAGCGCGGACGGCCTGCGGACGGACGGCGAGGGCGCGCGGTTCGCCATGCAGGGTCGGCGCAGGGTGCCTCGGACAGAGCACCGCGGCGGCGGGTCCATCGATCGGCAAAAGCATACCCGCAATCGCTGGCCGGCGCCGACCACGGCCGCGGCCGTGGCCGATGCGGCTCCCGACGACGCGAACGCGGCCCGCGGCGTATGCTCGCGGCTGAGGCTGAATCACGACAGCCAGACCCGCGAACCCAATCCCACGGAAAAAAGGACACCACCATGAGCTGGCAGCAATTCGAACACGGCTGGCGGCGCGCGCCGCAACACGCATCGCAGGGTACGTCGAACGACGCGCCCGCGACGAGCCTCGTCGTGCTGATGCACGGCGTCGGCAGCAACGCGCGCGATCTGATGCCGCTCGCCGACATCTGGAGCGAGCACCTGCCCGGCACGGCCTTCGTGTCGCTGGACGGCACCGATCCGTTCGACGGCGGCTTCGGCGGTCGCCAGTGGTTCAGCCTGCGCGACGTCGACGAGGCGAACCGCGAAGCGCGCGTCGCCGCCGCCTATCCGGCGCTGCGCCGCGTGCTCGATGCCGAACTCGCGCATTGGCGGTTGTCTTTCGATCGCCTTGCATTGGTCGGCTTCTCGCAAGGTTCGATCATGGCGCTGCATCACGTCGCGTCGAGCGTGGAGGGCGCGGCGGGCGTGGTCGCGTATTCGGGGCGGCTCGCCTCGCCGATCGTGTCGTCGAACCACGCGACGCCGCTCACGCTGGTGCACGGCGAGGACGACGACGTGATCCCGGTGCGTGAACTCGAAGCCGCGGCCGACGCTTTCCAAGCCGCCGGCTATCCGGTCGACGCCTACATGCTGCCCGGCGTCGGCCACACGATCAACGCCGACGGCGTCGCGCTCGGCCGTGACGCGCTGGAACGCGCACTGGGCGGGCTGTCGCGCGATTGATACAACCCCTCTAGAAAGTGGCCCTAAAGATTCTGATTGGCTTGCCGTCATACGGGCAATAGCTTGAAAATCACCCCCGCCGCGCGGGAAGCGCAACGCCCAGCCGGGCGTATCGCGCGGTTTCGGGGTACCGGGGGCGCATTTCCAGACCGCCCGAGACGGCGGATAACGACACATCAGAGCCTTCTTATGGCCAGACCGACGCCGCATTACCCGCTCTTTGAGCGACTGTTCCGCCATTCCGTGGCGATGGATCTCGGCACGGCCAACACTCTCATCTATACCGACGACGGCGGCATCGTGCTGAACCAGCCGTCCGTCGTGTGCTTCGAGAAGCAGCCCGCGAGCGGGGCGAAACGGATCGCAGCGATCGGCGCCGAGGCGCGCCAGCTACTCGGCCGGGTGCCGCTGAATCTCGAAGCGGTGCGGCCGATGCGCCACGGCGTGATCGCCAACTTCTCTGCCGCCGAACACATGATCAAGCAATTCGTCGACATGGCGCGGCCGCGCTCGCTATTCAGCTGGCGCGCGGCATTCACGCTGTGCGTGCCGGCCGCGGCGACCCACGTCGAGCGCCGCGCGATCCGGGAGGCGGCCGAGGCGGCCGGCGCGTGGAAAGTCAACCTGATCGGTGAATCGTTTGCGTCCGCGCTCGGCGCGGGCCTGCCGGTGCGCGACGCGACCGGCTCGATGGTGGTCGACATCGGCGGCGGCACCACCGAGGTCGGCGTGATCGCGCTGGGCGGCACCGCGTATAGCGGCTCGGTGCGCGTCGGCGGCGACAATTTCGATGCGGCGATCATCAGCTACGTGCGCAATCTGTACGGCGTGCTGCTCGGCGAGCAGACCGCCGAGTACGTCAAGCGAAACATCGGCTCGGCCGTGCACGACGTGCCGCTCGCGCAGATGAACGCGACCGGCCGCAGCGTCGACGACGGCCTGCCGCGCACCGTGCAGTTGAGCAATCACGATATCTCCGAGGCGATCGAAGGGCCGTTGCGGCAGGTGATCGGCGCGGTCAAGCGCGGGCTCGAAATGGCGCCCGCCGAACTCCTGACGGACATCGCGCACACCGGCATCGTGCTGACCGGTGGCGGCGCGCTGCTCAGCAATCTGGGGCGGCGCTTGAGCGAGGAAACCGGGCTCGACGTGCACGTCGCCGACGAACCGCTGACCTGCGCGGTGCGAGGCGCGGGCGCGGCGGCCGCGGCGGGTTTGGTCGAGGAAGCCGGGGGCGAGTGAGCAGGGGCGGGTGCTCGGGCCTGCACTCAGGCCCGTATTCGGGTCTGTGCTCGGGCGCGTGGTGGCTCAGCGATTGGTCATCCGTCAGGGTGCGCCGGATTCGCATTGGGTCGGAGCGCTGATCAGGCGACGGCCCGACGCGTCGCTGACGCTTATGTGACAATAGGCATCGCGTCCCATTTTCCCAACGCCTGTTGCCGGCTGCGTGCGCATTCGCGTGCCGATGCCGCGCTGTCCGTAGATCACCCGTGAATCAATCCGCTTCCGCTTCGTCCCTGTCGGCATCGCCATCCTTCATCGAACTACGCAGCGGCTTGCGCATGCCTTACGTCGAGGCCGGCGGCGGCGAATTGCTGCTGTTCGTGCACGGCTCGTTGTGCGACTACCGCTACTGGCAGCCGCAACTGGCCGGCCTGTCGAAGCGCTATCGCTGCGTCGCGGTCAGTCTCACGCATTACTGGCCGGTAACCGATAGCGCGGCGGACCATCCGTTCAGCTGGAGCGATCACGCGGACGAAGTGGCGGAGTTCATAGCCCGTTTCGGCGCGGGGCCCGCGCATGTGGTCGGGCATTCGCGCGGCGGCTGCGTCGCCTATCATTTCGCGCGACGCCATTCCGAGCACGTGCGCACACTGACGCTCGCCGATCCCGGTGGCCCGTTGCAGATCGCCGGACGTCCGCCTGCGAGCCTGCCGGAGACGGTCAACGCATTGCGTGCGAAAGCGGCCGAGCTGATCGAACGCGGCGAGGTCGACGCAGGCTTGCAACTGTTCGTCGACTCGGTGAGCCGCCCCGGCTTCTGGGCGATGAGCACTCCCGGCTTTCGCCGCATGGCAACCGACAACGCGCACACGCTCGCGCGGCAATTCCGCGATCCGCTGCCCGCCTACGTGCCCGAGGACGCGGCCGACCTGCGCTGCCCGGTGCTGCTGATCGATGGCGAAAAGAGTCCCGACATGTTCCACCGCACGGTGAGCGCGTTGCAGCGATGGCTGCCGGATGCGCGCCGCGAAACGGTACGCGGTGCGTCGCACGGTATGAACCTTGCGCATCCGTCCGCATTCAATCGCTACGTCGATGAATTCATTCAGGCGATGAGCGCGCTCTGAAGCAGTGCGGCGAATCTCGAGGGCAATCGGCCTGCGCGCGCCGCCGCCGATCTCCCGTTGACTGCATCAGGACTTGCGGTGCGCGTCCTTGTCGAGCGCGCGTTCGGCCGCTTCGCCGACGAGCCCGTGATAGTACAGATGCACCCCGATCGCGAGCGAGTCGTTGCGGATTTCGTGGAACACCTTCCACGCCTTTACCGGGTCCTTGAACAGCAGATAGTGCGCTTCCTGCGCGATCAGATCCGCGACTTCATGCAGGCCGTGTCCGTGCAGCACGTCGACGAGCGTGTCGAGACTGCGATGCGTGCGCGCGTCGGTGCGCGGATAGAGCATGTGCAGCACCGCGACGTCCTGCGTCTTCAGCGCCGCCGACAATGCGACGACGATGTCCTGATGATTGAGCGCGGTGACCGTGTGGCTTTCGGTATGGACATGATCCGGAAACAGCGTTTCGAGAGAGGCATTCATTTGTATTCGTCCTGCTTTTCGGTGTGATCAAAAAAGCCCGCTTCGAATCGCGGGCCGCAAGCATCAATGCACGGATCGAGTATCGCAGATGGATCGAGGCCGACGCAGTGTGCTGGCAGCAAAACATTGTTGCTATTGGTGTTCCGACTTTCGTGCAACTTTCAGCGGCTTCGCGATGCACGCATGCGCATCGCTCGCGAATGCACGCGCCGCGTGGCGACAACGAATGTTGCGCACACGGAGATGGTCTGTTGCGAGCAATCGACGCAATCAACGACACGTCGAGCCGTAGAATGCGCAGCGGAGCCTGGGCATGCCCGTACCTCTTCGAGAGCGCCTTTATCGCGTCTCGCGGTACGACTGCGTTGCATGCCGGCACTTGTGCGGTATCAAGCAAAAGGAAGATGTAGATGAACTCGAAGTCACACGCAACGCTGAGCTTCTCCGACAGCGACCAGACCATCGATCTGCCGATCTATCAGGGCTCGCTGGGCCCCGACGTCATCGACATCCGCAAGCTGTACGGCCAGACCGGCAAATTCACATACGATCCCGGCTTTATGTCGACGGCGGCGTGCAACTCCGAAATCACGTATATCGACGGCGACAAGGGCGAACTGCTGTACCGCGGCTATCCGATCGACAACCTCGCGCAGAACGCCGACTTCCTCGAAACCTGCTACCTGCTGCTGAAGGGCGAGCTACCGAACGCGCAGCAGAAAGAAGAGTTCGAGAACACCGTCACGCAGCACACGATGGTGCACGAGCAGATGCACTTCTTCTTCCGCGGCTTCCGTCGCGACGCGCACCCGATGGCGATTCTGGTCGCGGCGGTCGGCGCGCTGTCCGCGTTCTATCACGACTCGCTCGACATCACGAACCAGCAGCATCGCGACGTGTCGGCGATCCGCATGATCGCGAAGCTGCCCACGCTGGTCGCGATGGCGTACAAGTACAGCGTCGGTCAACCGTTCGTCTATCCGAAGAACGATCTGTCGTACAGCGCGAACTTCATGCGCATGATGTTCGCGAACCCGGCCGAGGAGTACCAGGTCAACGACGTGCTGGTGCGCGCGCTCGACCGCATCCTGATCCTGCACGCGGACCACGAGCAGAACGCGTCGACGTCGACCGTGCGTCTCGCCGGTTCGTCGGGCGCGAATCCGTTCGCGTGCATCGCGGCGGGTATCGCGTGTTTGTGGGGCCCGGCGCACGGCGGCGCGAACGAAGCCGCGCTGAACATGCTGGAAGAAATCGGCTCGGTCGACAACATCCCCGACTTCATCGCGAAGGTGAAGGACAAGAATTCGGGCGTGAAGCTGATGGGCTTTGGCCACCGCGTGTACAAGAACTACGATCCGCGCGCGAAGCTGATGCGCGAAACCTGCCACGAAGTGCTCGAAGAACTGGGCCTGCATGACGACCCGCTGTTCAAGCTCGCAATGGCGCTGGAAAAGATCGCGCTCGAAGACGAATACTTCGTGTCGCGCAAGCTGTACCCGAACGTCGACTTCTACTCGGGCATCGTGCAGCGCGCGCTGGGCATTCCGACGTCGATGTTCACGTGTATCTTCGCGATGGCGCGTACGGTCGGCTGGATCGCGCAGTGGAACGAAATGATCGCCGATCCCGAGCAGAAGATCGGCCGTCCGCGTCAGCTGTTCATCGGTGAGACGCTGCGCGAAGCGAAGCCGGTCGCGAAACGGTAACAGACCCGACAGGACGCTCCATCAAGCGTTCATCGAGGTTCCCGGACCCACGGCTCACGAGGCCGTGGGTTTTTTTGCGTTCCGCGCATTCCTCACGCCTGCACGTCCTGTGCCACTAGAAGCGCCAAAAAAAACGGCGCAAAAAGCTGAAACTCCGACGCGATAAGATCGTCTCACGCGCACGGAGCCTCTACAATCGGATGGGCCGGCCAACCGGGGGCCGGCCGGCGGCAAATCCGAGGCGAGACCCGAAGTGCAACTGAACGCAGCAGCGAATTCATAGGAGCGACCTTGATACAGCAGCCAGAAGCCCTCGGCGGGCTGACCCACTCGGGCGGTGTCGATCATCGCGAGCCCGAGCAGGACGGCGTCTTCATCCCGACGGAAAACCTCAACGTCGCGAGCGCCACGCAGCACGTGCTCAAGTCGGGCGACACTTTCATCGTCAACGATCCGCTCGGTGATATCACCGGCCACGACGACGGCCTGTTCGTCAACGACACGCGCGTGATGTCGCAACTGCGCCTGACCTTCGGCGGCCGCGCGCCGTCGCTGCTGTCGGGCAGCGTCAGCAGCGACAACACCACGTTTACCGCTCACCTGACCAACCGCCCGCTGCCGCCGCTCGGCGGCAGCAGCACGCCCGAGGGCGTGATCCACGTCGAACGCGTGCGCGTGCTGTCGGGCACCGTGCTCAACGAGGCGATCGAGCTCACGAACTACGGCACCAGCGATGCGACCGTGCCGCTGTCCATTTCGTTTTCCAGCGACTTCCGCGACATGTTCGAAGTGCGCGGCCTGAAGCGCGACAAACAGGGTCGCGTCCAGCCCGCGCGGATCGAGAATCAGGAGGTGCTGCTCGGCTATATCGGTCTCGACGACGTGGCGCGCAACGTGCAAATCGCGTTCTCGCCGCAGCCGGACAAGCTGTTCGCCGACCGCGCCGACTACACCGTCAAGCTGCCCGCGCAGGCGTGCGTGTCGCTTTATCTGTCGGTGTCGGTGCACGTCGTGCCGATGACCGGCAAGCCCGGCGCCGACGTGTCGCAGCCGATGCATGCGCTCAGTGAGGCGCATATGTCGCAGATCGATACCGAGCGTCCCCGCGTCGGCCGCGCGGCGGTACGCGCCGCACAGGTGGACGCGCATCTGGTGATGCGCGAGCGACGCAACGCGAGCGCGCGCGTGCGTTCGAGCAACCCGCTGTTCAACGCGTGGATCGACCGCTCGTTCGCCGACCTCGGCCTGCTGACGACGGATCTCGCGACCGGCCCATACCCGTACGCGGGCATCCCATGGTTTTCGACCCCGTTCGGCCGCGACGCGGTGATCACGTCGCTGCAGACTCTGTGGCTGCAGCCGCATCTCGCGGCCGGCGTGCTGCGCTTTCTCGCCGAGCACCAGGCGCGCGAGAACTCGCCGTTTCGCGACGCCGCGCCGGGCAAGATCATGCACGAGATGCGCAAGGGCGAAATGGCCGCGGCCGGCGAAGTGCCGTTCGCGCTGTACTACGGCGGCGTCGACACCACGCCGTTATTCATCGTGCTGGCGGGCGCCTACGCGGCCCGCACCGGCGACGTCGCGCTGATCGACGAACTATGGCCCGCGCTCGAACGCGCGGCGCAGTGGGTCGCGGGCGTGTGCGACAAGAACCGGCACGGACTGCTCGATTACCAGCGCGAATCGGATGGCGGCCTCGCGAACCAGGGCTGGAAGGACAGTCACGATTCGGTGTTCCATGCGGACGGACGCTTCCCCGACGGTCCGATCGCGCTCGTCGAAGTGCAGGCCTATGCGAGCGCCGCGTTCGACACGATGGCTCACTACGCCAAACTGCGCGGCCTGCGCGACGCGGCCGCGCAATATGCGGAGCGTGCGAAGAAGATCCGCCGCTGCGTCGAAGAAAAGTTCTGGATGGACGAGGTCGGCTTTTACGGCATCGCGCTCGACGGTCATGGCGAGTTGTGTCGCGTGATGGCATCGAACGCGGGGCATCTGCTGGCGTTCGGTCTGCCCACCCGCGAGCGCGGCGAAGCGGTGGTGCGCGCGCTCGACTCGACGTTGTTCCATACCGGCTGGGGCGTGCGCACGCTGGCCGCGAGCCAGGCGCGCTTCAATCCGATGGCGTATCACAACGGCTCGGTCTGGCCGCACGACAACGCGCTGTGCGCGCGCGGGCTGTCGCGCTATGGCGGCAAGGCGTCGGCCGTGAAGCTGCTGCAGGCGCTGTTTCAGGCCGCGGTCAATTTCGACATGCGCCTGCCCGAACTGTTCTGCGGCTTCCCGCGTCGCCGCGGCGAGCCGCCCACGGCCTATCCGGTCGCGTGTTTGCCGCAGGCGTGGGCGGCGGGCTCGCCGTTCATGATGCTCGAGGCGTGTCTGGGCATCACGATCGATGCCGAGCGCCGCGAAGTGCTGATCGAACAGCCAATGCTTCCTGAAGGAATCGACTGGCTCGAAGTCAGCGATCTGCGGGTCGGAGATGCATCGGTGACGATCACGTTCCGACGGATCGGCGAGAAGGTGGTGGCGTCGGCGGAGCAGGGCGACGTGAGGGTGGTGGCGCTGCTTTGACGCCTCACGTCGTAGCTGGCATCGATATCGGCGGTGACCGGAAGGGTAACCATCTGGTCATCCTGCGCGGCACCGAGATGGTGTGCAATCTCGGCCACTCGACTCCCGAACAGATGCTCGAGCGGTGTCGCGCACACGAGGTGGCGGCGGTGGGTATCGACGCGCCGTGCCGTTGGCGAACGGGTGCCGCGGGACGGCTAGCGGAGAAGGCACTCGCGCGGCAGCGAATCTTTTCGTTTGCGACGCCGGCACGCGAACTGGCGATGGCCAGCAAAAGCGGCTTCTATGGATGGATGTTCAACGGCGAGCGCGTCTACGACGCGTTCGCCGCGCGCTTTCCGCTTTTCAGTGGCGGCGAAAAAATCACGGGCCGGGTGTGCTTCGAAACGTTCCCCCACGCGATCACCTGCGCATTTCTCGGGACGGACGTCGCATCCGCGAAGCAAAAAGGCCCGCAGCGCCGGGCAATCCTCGCTCGGGAAGGCATCGACACAGCGCCGCTGAGATCGATCGACGATGTCGACGCGGCGCTATGCGCGTTGGCGGCACGTTATCTGCTGGAAGGCAGAGTCGATACATACGGTGACGAGTCGGGCGGATTCATCGTGGTGCCCAGACTTTGACACTCACATCGGGAGGACGGGTGCATCCAGCACGACGATTTGGGGTAGTGCTGCTATCCATGGCAGCGTTGGGTTCGACCGCGGCATCGGCGAACGACATTCAGTGTGCGACCACGCGGCAACCCGCCGAGCGCGTCATTTGCGATCACGCGATCCTGAACAACGAGTACGACGATATCTTCGCGCAGCAACAGGCTCTTCTGAGCAGCGGGAAACTCTCGGCCGCGCAACTGGCGCAATGGCGACAGGCGCGCAACGCCTGTATCGACGTGCACTGCGTGGATGGCGTTTTTGATAAGTGGAAGACGATGGCCCGGTCGGTCCAGGCCGGTCCTCAGGCGGCCGCGCCTGTCGTGACGGCTTCGGAAACGGCGATGGCCCCTGTCGGACCGAATCCGGAGGCGCCTCCTGTCGCGTCCGCGGACGAAGTGTCGCCGACGTCGCAGGCGTTGCCGACATCGGAAGCCACTCTTGTGCGGCAAGGCAGTGCCGCCGGTGTGGCGCTTCCGCAGCCGGTCGCGCCGGAGGCTTCCGCGCCCGCGGCTGCGTCGGCGGTGCCCGGTGAGCGTGCTTCAAGCAGCATGACCGGTATGGCCGGCATGGGTGGCGGCCTGATCGCAGTCCTGCTCGTCGCGCTCGGAGCCGGTGTGTTCTTCGCGCTGCGGAACCGGTGCAGTGCGACTGCAAAGAGGACGCAAGGCAAGAACGGGCGATGAAAAGTGTCATCGAACACCGGGTTTGCGTCATTCGGGCCGCTCGATTCGCCAATCAAAAAACGCGGAATGCCGGTCACGGCGTTCCGCGCTCAAAGCAACTGCCAGGCGCCGCTTAGCGGACGAGGAAACCGTAAGTCAACGGGTCACGCTCGTCCACGAGCCAGGTTGCGAAACCGCAAACATATGCGTTGCCCTGAACCTCGGGGATGACAGCCTTGAAGTCGCCGACGCTCGTCTCACCGAGTACCCGTCCCTTGAAGACCGTGCCGATGATGGACTCATTGACGAGCGTCTCGTGTTTGGCCAGTTCGCCGCGCAGATAGAGTTGCGCGACGCGTCCGCCCGTGCCTGAGCCGGTGGGTGAACGGTCCACCTCACGGTCGGCGAACACGCAGCAGTTGGCTTGTGTCGAGCCTTCGTGCCGCGGTGCATTGGCAATGATGGTCCCGTAGATGTGGTTGATTTCCGGGATGTCCGGATGCTCAACCGGGTACGCCTCGTTTGCGGCTTTTTTTACCTCGGCGCCAAACCTGATGAGTTCCTCGACAGAAGACTCCCGGACTGCGAGACCGTGCGGCGCACCGTCCGTATAGAAGTAGAAGGCGCCACCGAAGGCGATGTCACCTTTTACCGTTCCAAACGACGGCGTCTCGACCGTGACATCCCGTTTCCAGATGAACGATGGGACGTTCACGAACCGCACATTGCCCGCGTGTTCACCATCCCATTGCACGAACGCCTCGATGAAACCGCACGGAGCGTCGATGCCGATTCGTGTCTCGGGAATCTGGCGCTGAACCCAGCCCAACTCGACCGCCGCGGTGGACAGCGCGATGACGCCATGTCCGCAGTGGTCGCTGTAACCCTCGTTGTGCACGAAGATGATGCCGAAGTCCGCGGTGGGACTAACGGGTTCGGTCAGGTATCCGCCATACATGTCGGCATGACCGCGCGGTTCGAACATCAGCGCGGTACGAATTTCGTCGGCGTTCTCCTTCAGCCACGCTCGACGCTTCACGATGGTGTCACCGGGCAGACGAGGAAGCCCGCTCGTCACGATACGGAACGCTTCGCCGCCGGTATGAACCTCGACTGTCGAAATGGTGCGAGTGATTTTCATGTGTGGGTTGGGGTTGGTCGATTGAACGTCACTGACCGTACGGCACCGGAAGGCCGTTCTTGATGACGTAGACGGTCGTGGGCGCGCCCTTCAGATCGCCGTTTTCATCGAAAGAGTAGGTGCCTGCCACGCCCTTATAGTTGGTCTTTGCCAACTGGGCGGTGAGCTTTGCCTTGTCGGTCGTGGTCCCCGCTTTGACCATCGCATCGGCCAGCAGTTTTACGCCGTCGTAATAGCTGACCGCATAGACCTGCGTGTCGGTGTTGAAGGCGGCCTTGTATTTCTGCAGAAACTCACGGCCGGCTGGAGTCTTGTCGAGCGCGATCCCGCCCTGGGCGCAATACACGATCGACGCCGCGTCGCCGGCAACCTTGCCCATGTCGGCCGAGCAAATGCCATCACCGCCCAGCAGCTTGGCTCGCAGCCCGCGTGCACGCATCTGCTTGGCCATCGGCGCGCCTTGAGCGGCGTACCCGCCGAAGAAGACGACATCCGGATTTTTGGCCTTGATGCTGGTGAGAATGCCCAGGAAGTCAGTCGCCGACGAGTTCGTGAACTGCTGGTCCACGATCTGAATACCGTTCGCCTTGGCCTCCTTGATGAACTGCTCGGCCACACCTTGCCCATAGGCCGTGCGGTCGTCGATCACCGCGGCGGTCTTGGCCTTCAATGTCTTGGCCGCGAACTCACCCATCGTCCCGCCTAGCTGCTCGTCGCTCGCGCCGATCCGGAAGATGTTCTTGAAGCCTTGCTTCGTCAGCGCCGGATTGGAGGCAACCGGCAGCATCGGTACCCCGCCGGTGTTGTAGACGCGCGATGCCGGAATAGCCACACCTGAGTTGTACGGGCCCAGCACAGCAATCACGCCGCTGTCGACCAGTTTCTGCGCGACCTGAACGCCGATCTTCGGGTCTGCCTGGTCGTCTTCGGAGTCCAGTTTGAACGTTACTTTCTGGCCGTTAACCGTGACACCGCTCTTGTTGAGTTCATCGATAGCGAGGCGGGCGCCGTTCTCGTTGTCCTTTCCGTTCGGCGCCTGTGGGCCCGTAAGCGGAGCCGAGTGACCGAGGGTGACCACCGATTGAGCGTTGGCCGATGCGGTGATGCCGGCGGCTGTCAGGACAGCCATTGTTATGACGAGGGGGCGCATAAAGTCTCCAAGTATTGGACCGGGGTTAGAGCAGATTAGCTCCGCTTCTGCGCGGGTTCAACCTTTGCGCATTCGCAACTCGGTGGCGAATATCTCCCGATTCCTTGGCAGGCGAGATGTTGCCGGCATGCTTGCCGCTGTGGCGCATGACTCGCCGTGGCCGCGAACCGGATTTCGTCAGCACGGTCGCATTCGGGAAAACGCCAGGGTTTGCGAGCCAATCGGAGAGCACGCGAGAGGTCGGTTTCGAGTTGTGCCGAGACGGTGAAGCTGTTGTTTCGCCGCTGCATTAAAGTTCTGGTTGCGGCGCTTGCTCAATCCATTGTGGTTCTCGTCATGGACATCTGATAGGAGGAGTCGTGAAACTGACCGATTTCGACACACTGACTTTTGACTGCTACGGCACCCTGATCGACTGGGAGAGTGGCATCTTTGAAGGCCTGAAACCTCTGCTGGAGCGAGCCGGTACGCCGCTCACGCGTGACCAGGTTCTGGAAGCCCACGCGCGCCACGAGTCGTCGCAGCAGAGCTTCACGCCCGCGAAGCGCTATCAGGACCTGCTGCCGATCGTGTACAAGCGCATGGCAGAAGAATGGGGCTTGCCCTATACCCACGATGAATGCGTGGCGTACGGCCGGTCGATCAGAAACTGGCCGGCATTCGCCGATTCCGCAGCCGCGCTGCAGTATCTGAAGAAGCACTACAAGCTTGTCATCCTGTCGAATATCGACAACGAAAGCTTCACCTTCAGCAACGCCAAACTGCAGGTTGAGTTCGACGCCATCATCACAGCAGAAGACGTCGGCTCTTACAAACCGTCGCCACGCAACTTCGCGTACATGCTCGAGAAGCTCAATGACCGCGGCATCAGGAAGGAGAAAATCCTTCACACGGCAGAAAGCCTTTTCCATGACCACAAGCCTGCAAACGGGTTCGGCCTGGCGTCGTGCTGGATTTACCGCCGTCATTCGCAGCCTGGCTTTGGCGCGACGATGAATCCGGGCTCGCAGCCGAACATCGACTTCCGCTTCGACAGCATGGCGGACTTTGTCAACGCGCATCGGGAAGCGCTGGTGAAGTGAGTCGGTGGCTGGCGAACTAAAGCTGTCTTGACGTGATATGCATCGCGCATTCGGGTTTCCCCTCTTTGAAAGCGCTTTCAGAGTCGACTACGCTTGGCTCATGAAAGTTACCGATCCCACCCCGCCCAACGTCAAGCTCGAAGAGATCGCGCGTGCCGCGGGCGTTTCTCCGAGCACGGTATCGCGAATCCTCAACGGAACGGTCCGAGTGTCGCCGGAGAAGCGGGAGGCTGTTGAACAGGCGATAGCGCGGTTCAACTATCGGCCGAACGTGCTCGCCCGCAGTCTTGCCAGCGGCAAGACCGACACCATCGGGGTGCTGACGCAAACCGTCGCGAGCCCGTTTTACGCCGAGTGGCTTCGCGGTATCGAAGACGCGCTGCATGAGCCGGGATTCACCCCGGTATTCGTCAGCAGTCGTTGGAGTGTCGAGGAGGAGCGTGCCCGCATCGAGCAGTTCATCGCGCGGCGTGTCGACGGCATCGTCATTCTGCACGGCCAACTCGATGAGGACTGTCTCGTGGAATTCTCCCGGCAAACGCCCATCGTCGTTCTGGGGCGCGAGTTTGACGACGCTCCGACGCTGGCCGGCTTCCCCATCGATAACGTGCAGGGCGCGTGCGATGCGACGCGGCACCTGATCGCCCAGGGTCATCGCAAGATTGCTTTTATCGCGGGTCCGATGAGCCACGCCGATGCGGTCGACCGGCTGGTCGGCTACCGCATGGCGCTCGAGGAAGCAGGCATTGGCTTCGATAGCGTTCGCGTCGAGCAGGGCGACTTTCTCGAATCTGGCGGCGTGATCGCCATGGAACGCCTGTTCGAACGGCGGGTCGGCTTTACCGCGGTATTTTGCGCGAACGACCAGACTGCTTACGGGGCACGTCTGGTCCTTCATCGGCGCGGCCTGCGCGTGCCGGAAGATGTATCGCTAGTCGGATTCGACGACGTGCCGACCTCACAGTACGTCACGCCGCCGCTCACCACGGTGCGCCAGCCGATCTATGAAATGGGCTGTCAAGCGGCCGAAGCGATTGTGCGACTGATCCGCAAGGAGCCCGTTACGCTGAGCGTGGCCCCGCTGAGCCTGATCGTGCGGGAAACCACTTGCGCCGTGCGGTCCTCCGAACCAAAAACAAACTCCATAGGCTGATTTTTTGACGGCGTAGCCCGTGATGGGCAAAAGCTGCCGAGTTATGAAAGCGCTTTCATATAACTAATATATTAGTACAACATTGCAATGAATATCGAGCGTGGGGCCAATGACGGCACAAACCGTCCAGCTATGAAAGCGCTTTCAGAAGGGCAGTAGCTGAGAGCAACCTGGTACTGAAACAGGAGGGAAGTCGATGCGCAGACGGCTCGTCTGGTAGCCGCGGGAGCATGTCCGACATAACGGGTGGTCTTGGCATCGAGCATTTTTTTTGAATGAGAAGGGGTTGCGGCTATGCAACCCTTTGGCGGTCTGATGATTGTGCTCGCGCTACTCGATGAATTCGAAGATTCGGTGTTGAAGTACATAGTAAAGATAGGAGAGCGAAATGAAGGAGACGGCGTTGGCACTTTCATTGCTGGCGATGGCCGCCGCGGCGCAGGCCCAAAGCAGCGTCACCTTGTACGGGCGCATCGATAACGGCATCCAGTTCGAAAGCGGTATTCCAGGAGGCCACGCGTGGAGCGCGCAAAGCGGCAATTTCGGTTGCTCTTGGTGGGGGCTGCAGGGAAGCGAAGACCTGGGTGGTGGAACCGCGGCCATCTTCCAGCTGGAAAGCCAGCTGAACACGATGAACGGTCAACTGGAGGGCAATCTCTTCGGCCGTCATGCCACGATCGGATTCACCAATCCGAGCTACGGCACGTTCAAGATGGGCAACATCGGCGCAGGGGAGATTTCCCAGGATAGTTGGGGCACCGATCCTCAACTGATGCAGCGTTACGGAATCTCGTCGCTGGTGCGCGGGCGCAATTGGGCGAGTGCTGCAAATGCCTTCGAATATCAGACGCCCACCTGGAGTGGACTGTACTTCAGAGGTCAATACGCTCTTACCAACAACACTAGTTGGAATACAGCCGCCACGTCCACGGGGCAGGGTCGTACCAACGGTATTGAAGGTGTCTACACGTTCGGGATGGGCGATTTTCGCGTGATTTACGACGAAGTACGCGGTGCTGATGGCGCTTTCAATGATGTATACAACCACTCGCGTTCGTTGCTCGCAGGCGGAACGCTGGTGTTCGGGCCGGTGCATCTCTATGCCGGTTACCAGCACCTGAACGCACCCAATGCGACTGACGCGAGCGTCGGTGTGACGCCGGGCTCACAACCTGGCGGCGTCAGCGCACCGACCTCCGTGGATCACGAGTGGTTCGGCGCGGCATGGCAGGTATCCACCGCGACGGCGGTCACGGCAGCGCTCTACCACGCGAATGCCAATCACGGCAACGGCAATGCGACCTTGTACACGCTTGCTGCTACCTACAACCTGTCGAAGCGTACGTTCCTTTACACAGAAGCGGGCTATATCCACAACAGCTCGACGTCCAACCTCGCTTTGTACGACAGCGCTTATGGAAACAACAACTTCGATCCGGTGACCAACACGGCGTCGAATGGAAATCCGAATTACGGCCATAGCCAGGAAGGAATTTTCGCGGGCGTCATGCATCAGTTCTGAGCGCCTGCGAAATCGTAGAGAGTGCAAGGACTCAGTGAATCGGAGAAACCCTGTTTTTACTCTTCATTTGAAGAGGCCGGTGTGACAACTCCTCCAGACCCTCACACCGGCTATTTTTTCTGCTTGAAATGCCGCCAGGGCAGCTTAAAGACGTCGAGGCAACTGATATTGCTCATGCAATTGACTCGGTTTGCTAGTTCAACCACGAAGCACGGAGAAGGAAATGAGGAACCAGTGCGAATCCCTTCGGGTTATTGTGAGTGATTGGTTTGGACGAAACGGAAATTTCAGAATCACCCGACCAGATCGCTCGCGACACATGCCATGGCGAGTTGTTCGGGTAGAAGTCACGCGTTCGTCCGGAACGTTTGCGCTTGTCTTCTTTCGACATGAGGACGGGTCATGGTGCGTCTATCCACCCGCCAAGGTTTTCCCAACAATGAATTGGTTTCCCAATTAGGCATGCCTGCCGGGCACGCTTAACTTTGCTTTTGATTTTGTTGTTGACCCACCTTCGTCAGGCTGTTCTAGCGCAAGCACCGATGGAACCTCGTGACCAGGGACTTTTATGGAAAATAGGCCATGTTCGCGAACCTGAACGAAGATCTTATTGATTGGTCACGCACTATTGCTAACGGTCTCCGCGGCCTTGTCTTCGCTGCAATTGTGATTTTCGGCTCGCTAACGGGACTGTGCTATGGCGCCGATTCGCAAGTTGGGCCAACGCCCATGCAAATTGTCGACGTGCCTGGAGGCGAAACGCCCACTGCGGAAGCAATCGCCACCGTCGTGAACACTCGCTTCCATGTAGGATTGCACGACGCATTGGAGATTGGTCACGCGGTGATGAATGCAGCCAGGCGATACACAATCTCGCCGCTGTTGTTACTTGCAGTTATCGCGGTTGAATCCAGTTTCGATCGATTCGCGGTGAGTGTGGTTGGCGCCAGAGGGTTGATGCAAGTACTTCCGTCCCAGCACCAGGATCTTGTCCTTCGCACGTCGGATCTGACCGACCCGCGCACGAACGTCCGCATCGGGTCCGCAATTCTGCGTGACTACATCAGAGCGGCAGATGGGAACATCGAGTCCGCATTAGATCGCTATAGCGGGGGTGCCAAGGGCTATGCACAACGCGTGGCCGATCACTTGAGCATGATGAAGGCTGAATTCGGCTCGTAGTGCGGCTTGCTTGAGATGACCTTCTATCCAGCGAGCGGGGAGACCTGCAGTTTCAGCGAGAGCATTGCAGCCGAAATCCGACGGATGAACTACGCACGCAATTAGAACAAAGCCGACGTTCGTGTGACGACGCTGGTACGCCGGAATACGGCCGAGCGGCGACGAACGAGCGCTACCGGATTCAACAAATGCGTATTGTTGAGTCATTCAAATTCTGTGCGATTTCTGCTTCACCGGCGCTTTGAGTTCAAGTTCCATATTTCTTCCGGTTCGGCATTCGCACGATGTAAATTCCCTCCGGCAACGAGATCGCCACCTTCCCGCCCAGATCATCCGCGAGCATCTGTGCCGTCGCCGCACAGAACGTTGCGGTCTGTCGCGCCGTCGGTTTGATGGCGGTCAAGTAGGATTCGCTTGCGTCCAGATATTCCTGTACTCCGTCCGTACGGGTCATTGCGCCTTCCTTGAGTCCATGGTGCCTTCTTCAGTCCTTCCGCACGGGGCGAATTCGCCATGCGGTTCCTCGGCCGCTTCGAATATGCGGCGTGTCCTGCCTCTTGCTTCTTAAACGATCCACGGTAACCCTTCATTCCGTTCACCCCTGCACGAGCAGCCCAGGAGTTCTTTCCCTCACTCCACATGACTCCCTTAAAGCCGGAATGGTTGTTCTTCTGCAGTTGGCGATTTCGTAGCTTTTCTGAGAAGTTACAGTGTCTTCACCCGTTGAAACGCGCCTACCCGGTGGTAACATTTGTTGTCATCTTTCACCCCGGCGCCGAGCCACCTCACCATGCCAGACAGCTTCGATCAGCTCGTCGCCCTGATCCGGGCGCGCTTCCCCGAACTGAGCCCCCAGTTCCAGATGGGAGCGGGCTTCCTGCTCGATCATCCCGACGAGGTCGCGGTGTCGTCGATGCGCAAGGTGGCCGAGCGCGCGCAGGTGCAGCCCGCGTCGCTGGTGCGGCTTTCGCAGCAACTGGGTTTTCCCGGCTGGAACGAATTGCGCGATCTGTTCGTCGCGCGCGTGCGCACGCGGCCCGAGCCGTTGACGAGTCGGGCGCGCTCGATGGTCAAATCGAAAGATGCACTCGCGAACGACCTGCTCGTCGCGCAGCAGCACAATCTCGAAACGACCGCCGCGCACAACGGCCGCGTGATCGTTGAGGCGGCGCGGGTGCTGCGGCGCGCGCCGCACGTGCACGTGGCTGGCTTCCGCTCGTGTTACCCGGTGGCATTCGGTCTCGTGTACGGCTATCGGCTGTTTCGTCCGTCGGTATCGCTGCTCAACGGCGAGGCCGGCACGCTCGAAATGCAGCTGCGCACGATCGAGCGCGACAGCGCGACCATCGTCATCAGCTTCGCGCCGTATTCGGTCGAGGCCGCGCGCGTCGCCGAGGCCGCGCTCGAAAAAGGCAGCAAGCTGATCGCGATCACCGACAGCGCCGTGTCGCCGATCGCGCTGAACGCCGACAAGGTGCTGATCTTCTCGCACGAAAGCCCATCGTTCTTTCCGTCGCTGGTGGCCGCCACCGCGATCGCCGAGGCGCTGGTCGCGCATCTGCTGGCGCTCGAAGGCACGGACGCGCTCGAGCAGCTCGCTCTCGCCGAACAATCGTTGCACGCGAAGGGCGCGTACGTTCCCTGAGCGATTGCGGGAAGCACGCCGCACTCCAGCTGGTGCTGTCCAGCAATATTTGACAACAAATGTTGCGTTGGCGTATAAATACGTACTGATTGTTGAATATGGGTGCGACCCGTGGCGTCGATGCAGGGATTCAGTGTCTTTCAGGTCAGCGGTGAGCCGTACGAGATCGGCTATCGGCTCGGCGAAATCGCGCGGCCGGTGTTCGCCGATTACATGGCGCAAAGCGCCGCCTGGCAGGCGGTGCGGCGCTGGCGCGGCGCGCCGTTCGTGCAGACGCTGCGCGACGCGGCGCGCGCGCATTGTCCGGCGCTGCTCGCCGAACTCGACGGCATGGCGGCCGGCCTCGGCTGGGCCGCCGAAGACATATTCCTGTGGAACTGCCGCGGCGAGCTGATTCACAACGCGCCGGACGGCTGCACGACGCTTGCCGCCATCCCAGGCAGCGCCGGCAACCCGCGCTACATCGCGCACAACGAAGACGGCGACCCGTTTCTTCGCGAACGCTGCGCGATGGTCGAGGTCCAGCCGAACGGCCGCCCAGGCTTCGTCAGCTTCTACTATCCCGGCTCGCTGCCGGGTCATACGTTCGCGGCCAATCGCGCCGGACTCACGCAAGCCATCAATAACCTGCGCATCCGTGCGCCGGCAACCGGCGTGCCGCGCATGCTCATCGCGCGGGCGGTGCTCGACGCGGGCTCGCTCGATCAGGCGTTGCAGACGCTGCGCGGCATGCCGTCGGCGAGCGGTTTCCATCACACGCTCGGCTGTGCGGGCGACGCGCGGCTGTTCAGCGTCGAAGCGAGCGCGCGGCGCTGCTCGGTGCAGCCGGTGCGGACACTGTCGGGCCACGCGAATCACATGATTCATCCGGGCTGCGAAGCGGAAGCGCAGATCGTCACCGAGTCGTCGCGCGACCGGCAGGTGCGCGTGAACGCATTGTTGCCCGCGCTCGCCGCGGCCGGCCCGCTGCAACCGGCGGGCTTGCTCGACCTACTGCACGATCGCGCGCCGGCAGGCTTGCCGATCTATCGCGACGATCCTCACGATCCCGACGACGAGAACACCCTCGCCAGCGCGCTGTTCGAAATCGGCAGCACGGGCGTATCGATAAAGGCGTATCGCCAGCGGCAATGCGTGTTCGACACTTTCATCGCGTGCGCGACGCCCGGGCCGGCTCGCGCTTGTGCGCCTGCCGCCATCACCAGGAACTGACCACCATGTCCACCGTTTTCCATCGTTCTCCGAAGCAATCGTTGCCGGTGGCCGTCGCGGGCGACGGCATCGAAATCATCGACTCCACGGGCAAGCGCTATATCGACGCATCGGGCGGCGCCGCCGTGTCGTGCCTCGGTCACAGCAACCAGCGCGTGATCGACGCGATCAGGCGGCAAGCGCAACAGCTGCCGTACGCGCACACGTCGTTCTTCACGACGGAGCCGGCCGAGGAGCTGGCCAACCAGCTCGTCGCGAGCGCGCCGGCCGGACTCGAACACGTGTACTTCGTGTCGGGCGGCTCGGAGGCGATCGAGGCGGCGCTGAAGCTCGCGCGTCAGTATTTCGTCGAGAAGGGCGAGACGCAGCGGCGTCATTTCATCGCGCGTCGGCAGAGCTATCACGGCAACACGCTCGGCGCGCTCGCGATCGGCGGCAATGCGTGGCGCCGTGAGCCGTTCCTGCCGATCCTGATCGAAGCGCATCACGTGAGTCCGTGCTACGCGTATCGCGAGCAACGCGCGGATGAAACCGAAGAAGCGTTCGCGCAGCGTCTCGCCGATGAACTCGAGCAGAAGATTCTCGAACTCGGTGCGGACACGGTCGCGGCGTTCGTCGCGGAAACGGTGGTCGGCGCGACGGCCGGCGCGGTGCCGCCGGTGCGCGAGTACTTCCGCAAGATCCGCGCGGTGTGCGACCGCTACGGCGTGCTGCTGATTCTCGACGAGATCATGTCGGGCATGGGTCGCACCGGCTATCTGTTCGCGTGCGACGAAGACGGCGTGGCGCCCGATATCCTGACCATCGCCAAGGGCCTTGGCGCGGGTTATCAGCCGATCGGCGCAACGCTGGTCAGCGACCGCATCTATCAGACGATCGTCGGGGGCTCGGGCTTCTTCCAGCATGGCCATACCTATATCGGCCATGCGACCGCGTGTGCGGCCGCGCTCGAAGTGCAGCGCGTGATTGCGGAAGACGGGCTGCTGGCGAATGTGCAGGCGCGCGGCGAGCAGTTGCGCAGCCGGCTGCGCGAGCACTATGCGCAGCATGCGCATATCGGCGACGTGCGCGGGCGCGGCTTGTTCGTCGGCGTCGAGCTCGTGAAGGATCGCGTTACCAAAGAGCCGTTCGACGCCAGACTGAAACTTCACGCGACGATCAAACGCGAAGCGTTCGCGCGCGGCCTGATGGTGTATCCGATGGGCGGGACCGTCGACGGCAAGAGCGGCGACCACGTGCTGCTCGCGCCGCCGTTCATCTGCACGGAAGGTGATATCGACGAGATCGTCAGCCGCCTGAGCGATGCGATCGGCGCGTCGCTCGCAGCCGTCTGATATCCGAACCACCGCCCTCAACGAGAACGATGATGACCGAGCGCTTGCCTCACTTCGACACGTCCACCGCCACGCCCGAACAGAAGGCGGTGCTCGATGAAATCCTGTCCGGCCCGCGCGGCAATCTGAACGGACCGTTCCTCGGCTGGATTCACAGCCCGGAACTCGCTCAGCACGCGCAACGCCTCGGCGCGTTTTGCCGCTACCAGACCGGGTTGCCGCTGCGCCTGTCGGAACTCGCGATTCTGGTGACCGCTTCACGCTGGCAGGCGCAGGCGGAGTGGTACATCCACTATCCGATCGCGCTGCAGGCGGGCGTCAGTGAAGCGGACGCCGAGACGATCCTCCAGGGGCGCCGCCCCGAGTTCGCCAATGCCGACGACGCGCTGATCTACGGCTTCGCGAGCGAACTGTACGAGACGAAGCGCGTGACGGAGGCGACGTACGCGCGGGCGGTCGGGCGTTTCGGGCATCAGGTCGTGATCAACCTGGTCGGCCTGCTCGGCTACTACGCGCTGGTCGCGATGACGCTGAACGTGTTCGACATGCGCGCATTGGGACAGCAAAGTCTGCCGTTTCCCGAATAGCGAGTTTGCAAGCGAGCGGCGCCGTACTAGCGCCGCATGCGCCAACGAAAAGCCCCGGTTGCGGAACTTCGCAACCGGGGCTTTTCTACTGAGTGCCGCATTAACTGCCAGCACGATCAGTGACTACTTTTAGTTACCGCGATACGTCGAAAAGAGACGTTGCTGCACCGTCGTCGGGGCGCCTGCGTCCGACGAACTGGCCTTCGCGCCGCCGACATCCTGCGAACCGTCCGCCGAAGCCGTGACGATCGTCGAGCCTTGCGGCACGGCCATCGGATAGGTGGTGTCGTTCTGGTTCAGGAGGCCCGCTTTTTGCGCAGCTACGAGTTCGGCGCGCACCTGAGCGCGCGTGACCGGAGCGTTTGCCCGCTGGGCGAACGAAACTGCCGGAACGATCAGAGCGGATGCGACGACGACTGCGGAAATAAGCGATTTCATGATGACCTCCAATTGATTGTGTAGTGGATCGGTGTGAACTACGTTTCCCGATCCGTTGCACGCAGTCTATTTCTTACGAGGTCGGCAAAAAAGCGGCTTTCCGGTGAAATATTATTGCCAAATTTGAGATAGTGAAAAGGGTGGTCTTCCGCGCCGGCGCACGGAAGCGCCTATGATGAAATCCGGTCAACGCCCGCGCCTGCGGGCCGCGCGGCACCTGCGACCGATGCCCGAGCGCGGACACTTCTGGGCGGACCGCCGCGGCGGGCATCATCTTCGGTCGAGCAGCATGCGCGGCAAGGCACAAACAGGAGAGAGCAATGAAGCGCAAGGCATCGGCAGTCTGGCAAGGCGGCCTGCAGAACGGGAAGGGCTCGATTTCCACTGACAGCGGCGTCCTGAAGGACACCCAGTACTCGTTCGCGACGCGCTTCGCGGACGGCATCGGCACGAATCCGGAAGAGCTGATCGCGGCTGCGCACGCGGGGTGTTTCTCGATGGCGTTGTCGGCGGAGCTGGGCAAGGCCAACATCACGCCGGAGCGGATCGGCACCACGGCCACCGTCACGCTCGACAAGGACGGCGGCGGCTTCTCGATCACCGCGGTGCATCTCGACGTAACCGTGAAGATTCCGGGCGGAGACAAGGCCGCGTTCGACAAGGCCACCGCGGACGCGAAGGCCGGTTGCCCGGTGTCCAAGGTGCTGAATGCAACGATCACGATGGATGCGAAGCTCGAGACCTGAGCCTCTGCTGTCGCTGTCGTCTCGCAACGAAGCCGGCGAAGGGCGACGCCCGCCGCCGGCTTTTTACTGGCGGTCGTTGAATGAACGGATGACCCCGACGCCAGTAGGTCTACGAAAAGCCGTCCTTGATTTCTTGAACAGGCAGTCATAATATCCACGAACCGACGCCAACCAGGCAGCAAGGTCATCGCAATTGAGTCATTCAAAGCAAGCATCGAAAAAAGCCGGCGAAACATGCCCGCGGGGCCGTCCGCGCGAGTTCGACACGGACACCGTGCTGGCCAACGCGAGCCAGGTGTTCTGGGATCACGGCTACCACGCGACGTCGATCGACGATCTGTGCAAGGCCACCGGTTTGCTGCGCGGCAGCCTGTACGGCGTGTTCGGCGACAAGCACGGCATCATGCTCGCCGCGCTGGACCATTACTCGGAAGGCGCGGTCGCGCGGCTCGCGCAGCGACTGAGCGCGACGGCCGAGCCGGAGCAGGCGCTGCGCGACGCGCTGCTGCACTACGCGCGGGTGTCGTGCGGGTTGAGCGGCCGGCGCAGCTGTTTCATTACGAATACGACGCTCGAAATGCAGCCCGACGATGAAGTGCTGCGCGCGCGCGTCGCCGCGATTCAGCGCCGCATGGCAACTTTGCTTGCGGCGGCGGTGATTCGCGGCCAGGCGAGCGGCGCCTTCGATTCGACGCTCGATGAAAAAGCCGTCGGCGATTTCCTGCTCTGCGTGATGCAGGGCTTGCGCGTCATGGGACGGGTCGCGCATCGGCAGGATGCGCTGATCGGTATCGTCGATGTGGCGATGCGCGCGCTGGTGTAGCGCGTCGTCTGCGCACACTGACGCAAAATTTTTTAACTAATTTTTGAACGATCGGTCATGAAAAGCGAAGCGATCAAGTCCGCTCCGGCGGCATTCGGTGGATCCGCCAGCTGCGCGGCGTGCGCAGCGGGGGCCGTGAGCGGCCCTGGCGCGGTGGTGGCAAGCACGGCGATCGCCGCCAAAGGGGCGGCGCCAGGCTTCCCGCGCCAGGCGCTCGCGCTCGCCGTGCTGTTCGTCGGCGTCTTTCTCGCGCCGCTCGATTACTTCATCGTCAATCTGGCGCTGCCGTCGATTCACACGGGCCTCCACGCGAGCGACGCGCAACTGCAACTCGTCGTGTCCGCCTATGCCTCCGCCTACGCGGTGCTGTTGATCACGGGCGGCCGCCTCGGCGATCTGTTCGGCCGCCGTCGCATGTTCATGACGGGCATGGCGGCTTTCGTGATCGCGTCGGCGCTGTGCGGCTTCGCAACGAGCGGCCATATGCTCGTGATCTCGCGCATCGTGCAAGGCATCGCGGCCGCGGTGATGGCGCCGCAAGTGCTCGCGACGATCCGCGCGGTCGTACCGTTGCATCAGCAGACACGCGTGATGAGTCTGTATGGATTCGTGTTCGGCTTGTCGTCGATCGTCGGGCAACTCGGCGGCGGCGCGCTGATCACGTATCACCCGTTCGGGCTCGACTGGCGCGTGATCTTCCTGATCAACATCCCGATCGGCATCGCGGCGTTCATCGGCACATGGAAGTTCGTGCCGGAGAACCAGCCGGCCACGCATACCGGCGTCGATCTGAAGGGCGTCGCGCTGCTGTCGGCGGTGTTGCTGCTCGTCATCTATCCGATGACGCATGGCCGAGAAGCCGGCTGGCCCGCGTGGACCTTCGCGATGTTCGCGCTCGCGGTGCCGGTGTTCGCGCTGTTCGTCGCGACCGAGCGACGCGTCGAGCGCGGCGGCGGCCATCCGCTCGTCGATCTGCAACTGTTCCGCAATCGCGCGTTCGCGCTCGGCCTCGTGCTCGCGTTCCTGTTCTATTGCAATAGTGCGTTCTTCCTGACCTACGGCATCTTTCTACAGACCGGCCTGCACTGGACGCCGCTCGCGTCCGGCATCGCGATCATGCCGTTCGCGCTCGGCTTCGTGATCGGGCCGCTGACGTCGCCGGCCGTGGTCAAGCGAATCGGCGCGCACGTGCTGACGCTCGGCTTCTCGATGATGACGCTCGGCTTCACCGTAACCGGCTGGTCCGCGACCCAATCCGCGACGCCCGATCTGCTGTTCTACTGCGGGCTGGTCTGCGCGGGCGTCGGACATGGTCTGCTGTTGCCGTCGATCATGCGCATCGTGCTACAGGAGGTGGTGCCCGAGAAGGCCGGGCTTGCATCGGGGGTGGTGTCGTCGACGTTGCAGATTGGCTCCGCATTCGGCACCGCGGCGATCAGCGGCGCGTTCTTCGGGGCGCTCGGCGGCAGCGCGGCCCCCGCGTCGTATGCGCACGCGTTCCAACTGAGCCTCGCGATTAATGCCGTGCTGATGTTCGTGTGTATCGGCCTGAGCGTGCTGCTGGTGCGTCATCAACAAGGCGCGCGGCGCTCAGTCGCGCAAGCGGTTTGAAATTTGATTCGCTGGTAATCGTTTTCATTTGTTGGCTGGCTGAAAAAAATCGTTGAATTTGAACGAAGCGGTATAACGAATTGCGTGGTATTTACCGGCGATCTACTGGTTCACAGGTAATTCTGATTTAGATCAAACTGGCTCCCGCTGATTAACGGCTATGCGGCGCTGCGTCACGTTTTCTAAGCAGACGAATACCGCCTCGCATTTTCTACCGGCCTGCAAACGGCCTACAGTAAGTGTTGCGTATGTGCGGTAGCGCACATAGGGGTTACCCACAGCGTGTCGTGGGCATTTTCTTGGAGCGCCGGGAACTTTAGTCGTCAGGCGTCAGCTTCCGTCCCAGTGAAAACGGTATCAATAAAAAGCGCTTGCCGCGTTTAAATTCAATTGTTAATCTGTCTTAACTTTTAGAATGTTCATTCAGCAGGTCGAAGTCGATAAGCCGGGCTCAATGACTTAATAAAGCTCAAGATAGGGGGACGAAATATGCTGACCGCTACCATTGACGCGTTCCAGACAACATCCGCCGCCTTCAACGTGGGCGACGTCGTCAAGTTAAAAGAAGGGGGCCCGCGCATGACCGTGACGTACGCAGGCCCGGTAGCGCTGGATCCCGGTAGCTGGCTGATCTGTGAGTGGTTCGACGAACACGGCGAACTGCGCCACGAAACCTTTGCACCGCAAGCCGTGCGCGCGGAGCCGCGCTCGATCCCGGCGGGCTCGGTACAGTGGAGTCGCATCGGGCGCGCAGCCTGAGTGACGCAGGTGCACGTCGATCAATCTGTTTCCTGTTGTTCGTCTATTGCCCGTCGTATTCGAGCCCGAATCGTTTCAGCGCCCGGGCCGGTTGCGCGCAGCCTCGCGTCGCCGCACGCGCATCGTCAGCGCCGATGAAAACGCGCGCAAGGTCGACAGCTTGCGTGTCTCTACGACTTCACTAGCAAGGCTCTCCGCCGGATTCGGCTGTAGCGCCCAATACAGCGCGAGCATCCAGCCGAGCACGGTCCAGCCGAGGCAGGCGTTGAACAGCGCGAGCGTCAGCACGTCGCGGCGCTTGCGCCGGTCCGCGATGATCGCCGGCAGAAAATACAGCGCTAGCGCGAACGCCGCGCCGATGGCCTGAACGACCGCGTTGCCACCCATAAAAACTCCTGATGCGCGATGCATGTAGGGATTGTCGCTCGAATGGCCGTTGCGTGCCTCGCACCTGCGCATTCCCGCTCGGCATCCAATCGCTGCAAGGGGTTCAGCCCGACACGCATCGGGACTATCATGATCGTTTCGACTGAACGGTACTTCACGGACCCGATCATGATCACCGACGACACCCAGCAGGCCCAACTGAACCCGGACACACTACGAGAATTCGTCGAGCGCAAGTGGAACGACGAGATCGTGCCCGCGCTGACCGACTACATCGCGGTGCCGGCCAAGAGTCCGGCGTTCGATCCCGACTGGGCGAAGCACGGTTATCTGGAGCGCGTGATCACCGACGCCGCGCAATGGGCCGAGCAGCAACCGGTGCGCGGGCTGAAGCTCGAGGTGATCCGCTTGCCGGGCCGCACGCCGGTGATCTTCTTCGAGACGGCCGCGACGCGCTCGGGCAGCGACGAAACCATCGTGCTGTACGGCCACCTCGACAAGCAGCCCGAGTTCGATGGCTGGCGCAACGACCTTGGTCCTTGGACGCCGAAGCTCGAAGACGGCAAGCTTTACGGCCGCGGTGGCGCGGACGACGGCTACGCGATCTACGCGAGCCTGACGGCGCTCGCCGCACTCGATGCGCAGGGTGTCGAGCGTCCGCGCTGCGTCGGTCTGATTGAAACCTGCGAGGAGTCGGGCAGCTACGATCTGCTGCCCTACGTCGACGCGCTGCGCGAGCGGCTCGGTAACGTCGGGCTGGTCGTGTGTCTCGATTCGGGCGCGGGCAATTACGATCAACTGTGGCTGACCACGTCGCTGCGCGGACTCGTCGCCGGCGATCTCGAAGTGCAGGTGCTCGACGAAGGTATTCACTCGGGCGTCTACGGCGGCATCGTACCGTCGAGCTTCCGCATCATGCGGCAACTGTTCGACCGTCTCGAAGACTCCGCGAACGGCACGCTGCTGCCGAAGGGCTTCCATTGCCCGGTGCCGGCCGATCGTCTGCGCGAAGCCGAGGCCGCCGCAAAGATTCTCGGCGATGACGTGTGGAAGAAGATGCCGTGGGCGTGCGGCCAGGACGGCCGCCAGGTGCTGCCCACCACGACCGATCCGCGGCAGGCGCTGCTCAATTCGACGTGGCTTCCGTCGCTGTCGGTGACGGGCGCGGCTGGCTTGCCCGCGCTCGCCGACGCCGGCAACGTGCTGCGGCCGCGCACCGCGTTCAAGCTGTCGCTGCGTTTGCCGCCGACCATCGAAGCGGACAAGGCGGTCGCCGAACTGAAGGCGCTGCTCGAATTCGATCCGCCGTACAACGCGAAGGTCACCTTCAAACCCGATGCAGGCGCGGCGAGCGGCTGGAACGCACCGGAAGTCGCGCCGTGGCTCGCCACCGCGCTGAATGACGCATCGCGTCAGCACTTCGGTGCCGACGCTGCCTACATGGGCCTCGGCGGCACGATCCCGTTGATGAACGTGTTGAAGGCGGGCTTCCCGAAGTCGCAGTTCATGGTGTGCGGCGTGCTCGGGCCGAAGTCGAACGCGCATGGGCCGAACGAGTTCCTGCACGTGCCGTACGGCAAGAAGCTGACGGCCGCGGTTGCCGAGGTGATCGCCGCGGCGCCTTGAGTGCTGATTTCGTTTGAGTGGGGCTCGGGCATATCCGGGCCCCGCTGTTTATTGCCGCTGTTTTGAAGCAGCTGTCTGTTCCCGCCGTTTCATTCCTTCCGATCGAACCCCACCCACACGCTGAATGACCGACTCCCAGACTGCCCAAGCCACCACGCCCCGGATTCCGGCCGATCAACTGCATGCCTACGTCAGGGCAATCTGGGAGCGAGCGGGCAGCACGCCGCGCGAAGCCGAGCTGGTGGCCGATCATCTGGTGGCCGCGAATCTGACCGGGCACGACTCGCACGGCGTCGGCATGATCCCGCGCTATGTCGAGTCGCTCGCCGACAAGCAACTGCAACTGAATCGGCACGCCGACATCGTCAAGGACGCGGGCGCGATATTGACCGTCGAAGGCGGCAAGGGCTTCGGTCAGGTGATCGCGTTCGAGGCGATCGAGCGGGGCATCGAGCGCGCGCAGCGGCTCGGCATCTGCGCGGTCGGGTTGCGCGGCGCGCATCATATCGGCCGCATCGGGCATTGGGCCGAGCAGTGCGCGCGCGCCGGTCTGGTGTCGTTCCACTTCGTCAACGTCGCGGGCGATCCGCTCGTCGCGCCGTTCGGCGGCGCGGACCGGCGCATCGGCACGAATCCGTTCTGCGCGGCTTATCCGCGACCCGGCAAGCCGCCGCTCGTGCTCGACTTCGCGACCAGCACGATCGCGTTCGGCAAGACGCGCGTCGCTTATAACCAGGGCAAGCACACACCGCCCGGCGCGCTGATCGATCACGAAGGCATGCCGACGCTCGAACCGAAGGTCATGCACGAAGCGCCGTTCGGCGCGCTGACGCCGTTCGGCGGCTACAAGGGTTTCGGGCTGGCGGCGATGTGCGAGATTTTCGGCGGCGCGCTGTCGGGTGGCTTCACGACGCATGCGGACACGCTCGGCACCACGCATGCGATCATCAACTGCATGCTGTCGGTGATCATCGATCCGGCCGCATTCGACGCGCCCGACGCGCAAGCCGAAGCCGATGCGTTCCTCGCGTGGGTGAAGGCGTCGCCGCTCGCGGCGGGCACCGAGCGCATCTACGAACCCGGTGAGCCCGAGCGCGTGACGCGGGCGCAACGCGAAGCCGCCGGCGTTCCGATCGACGCCGCCACGTGGGCGCAAATCCACGCTGCGGCGCGCGCCGTCGGGATGAGTGAAGACGAAGTGGAAGGTTGGTCCGCGCGCCTCGACTGAAGCGCGCGACAGCATAGGCTCAGGCGATCAGCCTGAGCTTGCGCCGATCGAGCAGCCAGCGCTCGAACTCGGTGGCGGGCATCGGCCTCGCGTACAGGAAGCCCTGCACGTAATCGACGCCGAGCCCCTTCATGAAGGCTTCTTCCGCTTCGGTTTCGATCCCTTCGGCGACCACCTGGAAATCGAGCTCCTGGGCGACCGCGACCATCGAGCGCACCAGTGCCTGTGCCTTCATGTCGGCGTGGATCGAGCGCGTGAAGCTGCGGTCGAGCTTGATCACGTCGAGCGGAATACGGCCGAGTTGCGACAGCGACGAGTAGCCGGTGCCGAAGTCGTCCAGATGCACCTGCGCGCCGAGCTGGCGGAACTGCTTGATCAGCTCGATCGCGGCCGCTTCGTTTTCGATCAGGCAGCTTTCGGTCAGCTCGAGATCGACGAGGCAAGGATCGAGGCTCGCATGCTGCAACGCCTCGGTGAAATGACGGACCACGGCCGTATCGGTGAGCTGTCGCGCCGACACGTTGATCGCGACGCGCAGGTCATAGCCGGCCGCCTTCCAGCGGGCCGCCTGCTTCGCGGCGGTTTCCATGACCCAGCGGCCGAGCACGCCGATCAGCCCGGATTCCTCGGCATAGCGGATGAATTCCACCGGCATGATCTGGCCGCGCTCCGGCGAATTCCAGCGCACCAGCGCTTCCGCGCCTTGCACGGCACCCGTGGCGAGGTTCAGCTTGGGCTGATAGTGCAGCGCGAACTGGCCTTCCTCGAGTCCGCGGCGCAGATTCGTGTCGAGCCACATGAACTCCGCGACCCGGCGGTTCATGTCCGGAGAAAACACGCGATGCGTGCGCTTGCCTTCGTCCTTCGCGACGTACATCGCGGTGTCGGCCGAACGGATCAGCGATTCGAGACTGTCGCCGTGCTCCGGCCAACACGCGATGCCGATCGAGCAGCCGGTATAGACCTCGACCAGCCCGACCGCGAACGGCATGCGCATGCGGTCGAGAATGCGCTGCGCGATGTTTTCGAGCAGATGCGCTGAGCCCTTCGCCGCGAGCACGATGAATTCGTCACCGCCCAGGCGTGCGAGCGAGTCGCCCGGATTCAGGCAGTTGCGGATCGCATCCGACACGTCGCAGATCAGCCGGTCGCCGAACACGTGGCCGTAGTGATCGTTGACCTTCTTGAAGTTGTCGAGATCGAGAAACAGCACGCCGACGGTTTCGCCGGGCGCGGCCTGTTCGATCGCGATCTGGATGCGCTCCTGGATCGCATTGCGATTGGCGAGGCCGGTGAGCGGGTCGGTGGTGGCCTGCTCGATCAGGCGGTCCTGGGCGAGCCGTTGCTCGGTGATGTCGGTGCCCGAGCAGATCAGGAACTGGTCTTCGATGCCGCTGCCGCTGCGCACGAACTTGTTGCGAAACAGGAACAGCCGCTCGCCGTGCACCGTTTTGATGCGCCGTTCGATCTCGTACGGCTCGCCGCGATTGAAGAAGTTCGCGCTGACCTGGTTCGAGACCACGTCGCCGTCGGACGACATGAACAGCGTCCACACGCTGCGGCCGATGATGTCCTCTTCCCGGAGGCCGGTCAGCTCCTCGGCGAGCCGGTTGAAGCGCTGTATCCGGCCGTGCCGGTCGACGATCACGACCACCGAATTGACCTCTGAGACCACCTGTTCGGCGAACGACAGACCGTGCAGCAGCGCGCGCGCGACGGATTCGGTGTCGGCATGGGCCGACGCGGTGCCGCCCCAGCTGTGGCAGTCGAGTTTCTTGCCGACCAGATGCAGCCGCAGCGGCGCTCCGTCCAGCTGCACGTCGACGACCACGTGCGAGGTCACCCCGCTCAGCGCGCGGACCTGGGAGGCTTGAGAAGACGTGAGGGGAATGGCGACGCCGGCAGCCGCGTGGCCGTGCACTGGCACGAGTTCCAGCGTGTCGCTGGCCGCCGCTAGGCGCCAGCAAGGGCTGCTCGTGCCGAACCGCGCGTGAAGCACCTGGTCGTGTAGCTCGTCGCTCATGAAATCCCCGGAGTGTGCCGGCAGTCCCTACCAAGGCGGGCGGCCGCAGACAGTCTTCCTCATACTAAATTGAATCTGTCTTATTGTATCTAAGCGTGACAATTCGAGCGAAGAATCATTAACGTTTTGCTAACAATGGACGCGGCCCGCCGCGCGATTATTGCGCGGCAAAACGACACCATGATGACGCCACTAGAAGCGGTGCGCCAGCAACGCGCGGGCGCGTTCGCGCTCGATCGGACTGGCGTCCAGCGGAGCGTCGAACCAGAACTTGCCGGCCACCAGCGTGGCCGCCACCACGCCGTCGCGATACAGCAGGCGGTTTCCGGCCACGGCCGGCACCTTGTCGCCGACCAGCAGCGTGCCGGCCAGATTCAGCGGGTCCGTCCCCGCGACGCAGATAAGCGCACCGTCGTTCGGCTGCCGCCGCACCTCGCGCAGCAGCGGAATCGCCTCGGGCAGCGCGAACTGCTCGCCCGCGAGCCCGTTGACGAAGCGTCCGCCGCGGATCACGCCGCGCGCCTCGAGCCGCTGCAGCACGCGCAGCAGATCGCGCCACGGCGGCAGCCATTCGGCCTCGCGTTCGAGCACGCGCCAGAACACGACACCGTAGCGCCGCAACAACGTCATCGCGACGTGTTCGAGCACCTCGGGCGGCAACTGACGCCGCCGCTCGGGCGGATTTTCCGGCGCGACCGCGGACGGGCGGCTCACGAGCGCCCAGCGCCCGGCGTCGTCCATGCCGCCGATCAGCGCGCTCGCTCGCGCGCGCCGGCCGCTGGAAAACGCGTTGCGTTTGGCGACCGGCTTCAGCAACGCGCGCAGGCCCGCGAAGCTGTCGGAGTTCGCGAGGCCGGCCGCGACCAGCTCGCCGAGCGCGTTTTCGAGCTCCATGCGCAGCACGCGCACTTCGGCGAGCAGTTCGTCGAAGAACATCGCACCGTGTTGCGCGAGGGTGTCGTGCACGCTTTGCGCGAGCGCCGACAACTCGAGCTGGCGCGCCGGATCGAGCAGCGCGCGCCACGCCCGCAACTGCGCGCGTGGCAGCAGCACGATCGGCGTGGCGCGGACCGGACCGGCGGCTCCGCGCGCCCGCTCGGTCAGGCGGGTCCAGACGATCTTGCCGGCGCGGCATAGCTCGTCGAGCGAACTACTCGTGTAGGCGCGCACGCGCGCCGGCAGGATGTCCTCCTCCCACGCGCCGGCCGCGGCCTGGAAGCCTTCGAGCTGTTCGAGCGCGGCGGCGAGCGCGTCGCGGCCTTCGGCGCGCGTGGTTGGCGTCAGATGCTGCCATTCGAACAGGAAGCGCATGAAGTCGTGCCGCTCGACCGGCTCGATTTCACGCCGCAGCCGCTTCACCGTATAGCGGTGAATGCGTGCGAGCAGGTGCCGCTCGCACCATTGCTCGTCGCTCGTATGCGGCGTGAAGCGGCCGCGCAACAGATAGCCTTCGGCTTCGAGCCGGATCAGCGCCTGTTCGATCCGGTCGAGCGGCAAACCGAGCGGGCGCGCGATTGCCTCGACCGTCAGCGGGCCGAAGCCGGTCAGCCGCGCGCGCAGTACGTCGACGAGCGCGTCGTCGGCGCTCCAGCTCTCGGTGTAGCCCTTCGGGGCGCTCAGCGGCGGCGTGTAGCGATCGCGCGCGATATCCGGGTACAGCGCTTCGAAGCTGGTGAGGCGTTCGGCGGGCAGCCACAGGGCGTTGTCATCGTGGTTGTCGTTGGCGGTGCTCGCGTTCGCAGGCGCGGCCAGCGGCAAGCGCGTCGCCCTGCCGGCTTTCGCCAACGCCGCCAGCAGCGTCGGCCAATCTTCGTGCGCGCGCGCCTCGGCCTCGGTGATGCACGCGAGGCCCGTCAGCGCTTCGTGCATTTCGTCGGCGGTGCGCGCTTGCGGCCACGCTTCGTCGCGCACGCTGTCGATCGCGGCGGCGTCGAGCGCGCCGAGATCGTCGGCGCTGGCAGGGTCCGTCCAGCGGCGGTTCAGCACCGCCTGGGTGCGGCGCTCCTCGATCGGCGCGTCGTCGAGATACGCATAGGGCTTCGCGGTCAGGATTTCGGCGGCGAGCGGCGACGGCGCCGGCAGATCGCGCGCGACGAGCCGCAACTCGCCGTGCTCGATGCGGCGTAGCAGTGCGAGCCAGCGTTCGCTGTCCATCGCGTCGTGCAGGCAGTCGTCGATGGTTTGGTCAACTAATGGGTGGCGCGGCACCTCGCGTTCGCCGACGACGTTCTCCAGACACGCGGCCTGCTCGGGAAACACGCTTGCGAGCAGATCCTCGCTGCGCATGCGCTGCAGTTGCGGTGCGGTCTTGCGGCCGCCCGTGTAGCGCGGCAGGCCGAGGGAGGTCGTCGCATTCCAGCGCCAGCGCACGCCGAATAACGGCGCATCGAGCAGCGCCTGGATCAGCAGATGTTCGGCGCTGTTCGAATGCAGATAGCGCCAGACCTCGTCGAGCACGAACGAGTGGCTGCCGGTCAGTGACAGCACGATCGCGTCTTCGGTGGCCGCGGCCTGCAGCTCGAAGTTGAAGCTGCGGCAGAAGCGCTTGCGCAGCGCGAGCCCCCACGCGCGATTCACGCGGCTGCCGAACGGCGAGTGGATCACGAGCTGGGTGCCGCCCGATTCGTCGAAGAAGCGCTCCATCACGAGTGTGCTCTGCGTCGGCAGCACGCCGAGCGCTGCACGTGCGCGCGCCAGGTATTCGACGATCTGCCGCGCGGCGGGTTCGTCGAGCGCGAGGTTGACGGCGAGCCAGGCGATGGCGTGGTCGAGGAGTGGGGTGGAGGGTTCGTTTTCAGGGTCGCGCTCCGTCAGCAACGCCTCGACCTGCTGCCGCAGTCGCGCGACGGCGAACGACAGCTCGTCGCTGCGCCCCGGCGCCTCGCCGAGCCAGAACGGAATGTTCGGCGGTTGCCCCTGCGCGTCCTCGACGCGCACGCGGCCGCTTTCGATGCGCAGAATCCGGTACGACGCGTTGCCGAGCTGGAACACATCGCCGGCGAGGCTTTCGACCGCGAAGTCCTCGTTGACGGTGCCGATATTGAGCGCCTGTGGTTCGAGCACGACCGCGTAATCGGCGTTCTCCGGAATCGTGCCGCCCGAGGTCACCGCGACCAGCTTGCCGCCGCGCCGGCCGCGCAGCGTGCCGCTGACCGCATCGCGATGCACGTAGGCGGCGCGCGGACCGTGCCGGCTCGTGTAGCCCTCGGCGAGCATGCGCAGCACCGCGTCGTATTGCTCGCGCGCCAGATCCGCGTACGGCGCGGCGCGGCGCAGCATGTCGAACAGCGCATCCTCGCTCCACTCGGCGCTCGACACCTCCGCGACGATCTGTTGCGCGAGCACGTCGAGCGGCGCGCGCGGGATGCGCAGCGCATCGAGCTCGCCACGCCGCACGCAATCGAGCAGCGCCGCGCATTCGAGCAGATCGTCGCGCGAGGCCGGAAAGAGCCGCCCCTTTGGCATGCCGCCGACGTGGTGGCCAGAGCGGCCGACGCGTTGCAGGAACGGCGCGATCGCGCGCGGCGAACCCATCTGGCAGACCAGATCGACGTCGCCGATATCGATGCCGAGTTCGAGCGACGCGGTCGCGATCAGCACGCGCAATTCGCCGCGTTTCAGGCGCTGTTCGGCGTCGAAACGATGTTCTTTCGCGAGGCTGCCGTGATGCGCGGCGACCGCGTCCTTGCCGAGCCGCTCGGTCAGATGGCGCGCGGCGCGCTCGGCCATGCGGCGCGTGTTGACGAAAACCAGCGTGGTGCGATGCTGCGCGACCAGTTCGGCGAGCCGGTCGTAGACGCGTTCCCATACTTCGTTGGCCATCACCGCTTCGAGCGGCACCGGCGGGATCTCGAGCGCGAGGTCGCGGGCGCGCACGTGGCCGACGTCGATTACCGCGCACTCGGCCGGCACGTCGCTGTCGAGGCTCGCGCCGCCGACCAGAAACCGCGCGACCGCGCTGACCGGCTTTTGCGTCGCCGACAGCCCGATGCGCGGCAGGCGCTGGGCGCACAGCGCGTCGAGCCTCTCGAGACTCAGCGCGAGATGACTGCCGCGCTTGCCGCCCGCGAGCGCATGAATTTCATCGACGATCACCGTGCGCACCGTCGCCAGCATGCGGCGGCCCGAATCCGAGCCGAGCAGCACGTACAGCGATTCGGGCGTCGTCACTAGAATGTGCGGCGCGCGCTTTTTCAGCGCATTGCGTTCCTGCTGCGTGGTGTCGCCGGTGCGCACTGCGGTGCGGATGTCGAGCGGCGGCAGGCCGAGCGCGTCGAGTTCGGCGGCAATGCCTTGCAACGGCAGTTGCAGGTTCAGGCGGATATCGTTCGAAAGCGCCTTCAGCGGCGACACGTAGACGACGAGTGTTTCGTCGGGCAACGCGCCGTTGTTCGCTTCGCCTTGCGTTACCAGGTCGTTCAGCGCGGACAGGAACGCGGTCAGCGTCTTGCCGGAGCCGGTCGGCGCGGCGACCAGCGTCGAGCGGCCGCTACGGATTTGCGGCCAGGCGGCGGCCTGGGCGTCGGTTGGGGCGGCGAAGGTTTTCTGGAACCAGTTGGCCACGGCTGGGTGAAAGCCGTCGAGCGCCTGTTGGGCCGGCGCCAGCGCAGGCGCGGCGGCGCGCGCCGCGCTCGCGGTGGAGCGTGCCTTGCGGGAACGGGGCGCCGCGTCGAGTGCGGCGGTGGTTTTGGCCGAAGTCATGCTCGGGTAGGTGAGGGCGGCGCGGGGGATATCCAGTGGTTGCGCGGTTGGGTTGCAAACATCTGAAGTCGCCCGGTTTGGCGGTTGCAGGTCGTTCCACCTGAGCGGGCAATAGCGCTCAGTCTCGCAGGTTTTCGGCACTCGTGCGCGGCGCGTCGGGCTTCACGTTGCTGCTGGAATTCGTAGTTTTTGCCGCGCGCGCCCCTCCTGCCGGTCCCCGCCATTTGCAGTACGCTTGTCGACTTCTCCCTGCACCCACGATGGAGCGTCGACGATGCGATATAACCAGTTGGGCCGTACCGGTGTGTTTGTTTCGGAAATGTGATTAGCCGCGCAATCCCTTGCTGGGCGTGGCCTGTTCAAAATCTGTTCAACAGATGTTCAGAACTCAGGCGCTGATCTTAACGCGGATCGGTTCGATACCCCGGCTGTCAGCATACAGATCGGCAGCGGTCTCTGTCATATGTCCGAGCAGCGCTTTCGTGTCAACGCCTCCCTGCTTTTCGTACAGGCGCTTCGCAAGACTGCGAATTTCGTGAAAGCTCGGCGCGTCGTCGCCAGTGATGCCGGCCAACTCGCGCGCCTCCATGAAAGTCCGGCTAAGGGAATCGATCTTGACCGGCTGTCCGCTCTTTGCGCCGCCCTTATTGCGCACATGGTGGATCAGATACTTGCTGACGACGCCGGTCGACTTGCATCGCGCGATGACCTCAGCGAGTGACATGCCGAGCGCATCCATGCGGAGCGCAGTCGGGATCTCGACATATACCTTCGTCTTCCTCCGGAACGCCGTCGCGATGCCGTCTTTCACGGACGAGCGCTCCCAGCGTGCTACCGTCGAGCGGTCCTGTCCGGACACGAGCGCGAGCAGCATGGCGTTTTGCAGCCAGTCGCAAACCTCGGGCGCCTTCTCGAAGATCGCGTTGAACTCTTCTATGCCGCGGAGGCGCCGCCGCTTGACGGTGATCCTTTCCTGCTCGGTGTTGGCGGCCGGATTGCCGTTTGTGATCCAGCCGAGCGCGGCGCCACGCTTGCAGACGGCGACGAGCCGGGTTCGGATGGTCCGCGCGTAGGGCGCTTTCCCAGCGTCGATCAGGGCTTCCAGAATGTCGGCAATGTGTTTCGTCGTCAGATCGGCACATGGCACTGACCCTATGCACTTCGCTATGTGCGCATCGTGGTACTTCCGGCCCCGTATGGTGCTAGCGGCGCCCTTGACCGGCATCTTCTTCAACAGGTCTGCGACCGTGTGCTGCTCCTGCGCGACGCGCTCAGCGAGCGTCCTGGCGATCGTCCCGCCCTCGACGACGAGATTCGCTTCCTGCGCCTCGTGGATGGCCTGCGCGAGCGGCATACGGCCTAGAACGTGTGTCTTGCCGTCGCGCGGATCGCGCCATGTGTAATAGCCCGCGCGCGGTTCGTGCAGGTTCGCGGGCCAGTTGGCGCGTTTGCGGATTCGTGGGCGCGGGCTCATCGAGTCCTCGTCATTACCGAACCCTGGTCAGTGCGACTAGCAGCGAGTCTTGCTGTCGCTCAGTGAGATGGGCTGCATGGTCGATCACGATGCCGGTCAGAATTTTTCCATACCATCCATGATCGAGCCATGATGGTTCGACGACTTTCAGATCAGTCCGCTTCAGCTTGTGTGCAAGGCACCTGTCATAGTTCGTTGCAGATGCATGGCAGGAAACGTAGATTGCGCCAATGGGTGCATCCTTCATTTGTTTCGTCGTGCGGCCTGTGCCGCGGTCGGTATCAATCATCATATGGCTCTTATCGTGGAATGCGTTGAGCGAGCGGGGCGCGCGCCGTCTTGCCGTCCTGAAAGGTGGCGTTCTGCTCGACATAATAGCTCCGGCCGACCTTGACCGGCGCCGGGTAGATTTTGCCCGCGTTGATCCACAGGCGGGCGGTGCGGATGGCGGGCGCTGGGTCGAAGTTGTCCGAGAGCCACTTGTCTAAACGGACCTTCATGCCGTCACCTCGTCGTCATCCGTGATTGTCATATCCTGCTTGTAGACGCGCCCGCAGACCGGCTGCACTGGCGCAGCGTGGCCAAAGAAAGCGGCAATGAACGGATCGCGCCTCACCGGCTTTGCCATTTCCCTGATCGCGCGCTCGCGGTTTCTTCGCTCGGCTTCCTGCGCTTTCCTTCTTTCGCAGGCCGCGCGGTAGATGCGCTGCGCTTCCTGTCGTGCTTCGATCTCGGCGCGGTCCTTCACCTTCTTAGCAGGCATCGCCGCATCTTCACCTAAGCCGAATCGATAGAGCGCAACCTGACGGTTATTCGCTGGCCCTGCGACTTCCCAGCGCTCGATATGAATCGAGCCGTAGGTCGCGCGCAGATAGTTGATCGTGTACTTCACGCTGATCTGGCAAATGCCAATCGCGTCTGAAATCTGCGGCACGCGCAATGCCTTGGTTTCGATCGCGGCCGTGACCGCGGCGATTGTCTCGGGCTTCGGCGTTTTCATCACTCCTCCTTCGCGTGCGAGAGGGCGCGGATAGCGTCGGCACAGTTGCTGCAACCGTCCGACATCCCTTCGACATATGGATTGCCGCGTCGAGGATCATCAACCGGCGACCGCTTGTATGCTGCGAAGTATTCGTCGCCCTTTGTGTTGCATAGATTCGCCGCCTCCTCCAGCGCCTCTCCGCGCGCTTTCCTCTGCGCCTCGATGTGCTCCGAGATCAGCACGCGCTGGGCTTCGTTCTGGCTTATGAGGCGGGTAATCAGGATGGCTTGCTGTTCTAGAGCCGTGGCCGCTTCGAAATAAAGATAGAAGTCTTTGAGATCGCGGTGTTTATGGTCGCGCAAGCGCTCTACCAGATCGGTGATGTCAGTCATGGTCGCCTCCTCTTGCTTGTGCGGCGAGAAGGGCGGAGTCGAGAACCGTGTCCAGTTTTTCGGCAGGGCTTCCTTCCATGAGGCGCGGCAGATACCAGTACAGCCCAGGGCCGTTACGCCATTGCGGTATCGCATGCTCACGCAGCCACCGATACCGCGCTGCGTCTCGCGCATCACCCGTCAGCGCCCGCGTCTGTGCTGGCTGCGCGTTGATTTCAACGATTCGATCCGTCATGTCAGGCACAGCGTTTGGTGTGACGGTAAAGGTCGCCGTCTGTGCTGGCGCTTGCGGGGATGCGGCGCGGAAAAAGAGCGGCTGTTCTGTGCGCTCAAACTGCTTGTCGATCCATTTCACCAAATCGGCAGGCGTTTCTTCGTGCCTGTCTACAGAAGCCCATGACGTGCATTTGCCGGGAACCTTCACCGTTATCAGCCATGCGTCAGTCGCCCGCTCATCGTCCAGCACCACGGCGGCATTCGGGCATTCCAGGCAGGGATCGGTGTTCTTGTATTTGCCGACCGCGCACTTAACGTCGCACGCCTCGCCAGCTTGCGCGGGCTGGGATGGTTGCGGGGCGGCGAACATCCAGTCCGCTGCTTCCTGCACTGTCTTCATCGCCACCGGCTCAGCCGATTGCGCTGGCGCGGCATATTGGCGACACGCCTCTGCAATGGCGTCGCACGCTTCTTCGGCAAGTTTTCCGGTCGCATGCTCGTCGCGGTACAGTTCAGCTAATCGAGCGCAGCGTTCTGCTACTGCTTGATCTTCGGCGGCAGGCTTGCTTGCAGATAGCAGGGCTTCGGCCGCCTCATACACGTAGTCTTTTAAGTCGGTCTGGCCGTCCTTGATCGTGAAGCCATGCGCCATGAAGATGGCGCGGATTTGGTCTTTAGTCATCACCGCTCCTTAATCTCGTTTAGCCATTTCTGCATCTGCGCGACGGCCATCGTGAGTTCGCCGGGCCACAGCGCGCCGCGCTCGATCGCTTTCGCTATCTTCTCGGCCATCGCCGCGATCAGGCGTAGGTTTAGCGCGTCCGTGGGGGTTGGCATGGAGGCTTAGTCAGTCGATGCGCGTCATACTTCGGTCAACTCGAACGGCACCGGACGCGGAAACCAGCGCGGCAACTGCTCGAACGAATCGCGCATCTTCATGATTCCGCCGAACACTTCGAGATCGCCCAGACCGCCGACAACGAATGTGAGCGGGCTGTCCTGATCGCGCGTGAAGAAGCGGATGCTTCCGAAGTGCTGACCGATCTTGAGCGCGTCGTTCAGATATGCCGGATTGATCGCGCCGGAAATGCCTTCCTTGTAGCCGATGGCCGAAGCGATGTTCTCGATGCGCGGGAACGTGCCTTCGATCAGCGAGTTACCCGGCTGAATGAATTGCTCCTGCCCGGTCTCGTCATTGACCATCGCCGAACCATTCGACATCACATCGAACGTGCTTTTCGTGTTGCAGCTCTTCAGCGCGTCTTTCTTGATGCTGACGATGATTTCTTCTTCGGCGTAGCCGTGCTGGTCGCGCACGACCACATAGCGATGACCGTCTGTCGCCACGACCATAACGCCGTCTTCGAGGACAAGCGGCCGGATGTTGATGCCGTTCAGGTAATAGCGAATATCTTCCTGCGCCATGAACGGGAACACGATCTTGAGCACCATCGCGTTGACGCGCGCGATCATGCGGCGCGGGCCGTTGGCGTGAGGCGCCGTGTCCTGTACGCCGTCGATCAACATTTGCTCATTCTGGTCAGACATGCTTTCTCCTTCGTGGTGGATTGGTTATGCGCCGAGCAGATCTTCACGACGGGCGTTATATGCCTCGTTCAGACGATCTCGCACTTCTTCGGGATAGTCGCGGATTGCGTCGGCGCACAGATCGAGCACGTCGACATCGATGCACGACTCGATGCGGCGAAGCATTTCGGCCTCGTCGACGAGCGGGGCGTTTTCGTCTGTCGGGGGCGGCTCCGCTGGCTTGCGCGCAGACGTGCCGCGAAGTTCCTTCATGCGCGCGTTGTATGCGTCCTGCGCGCGCTGGGCATCCTTCTCGCCGGTCAGCTTCATCGCCATAGCTTTCGCGGCGTTCATGCCGTTGCGATCGGTCGCCGTCGCGATTGCCTTGAGCACGTCATCGATTGTCAGCACCTGGAGCGGCAGAATGGTGTGCTGTGCCTTCTTGCCCTTCGTCGCCGTGAGCGACAGCGATATCTCGCGCTCGATATGGCTCAGATGGCTGATGCGAATTCCGCCGACGACCATCCCGCCGAAGCGCACAGCCTGATCGTTATAGAGCGTCATCGACTTGCCAACCCATGCGCGGCCGTCTTCGCCCCATGCGAAAATAAGCAGCTTCCGCATGGTCTTGCATGGCTTGTACGGGCGTCCCTCGTCGTTCTCATAGTGCAGGATGACCGGTTGATCTTCGCTGCCCATGCGCACGTCGGTAACGGTGATTGTTACGTCGCCGGCCAGCAACTGTTCAGCATTGAGCTGGTCCGACTTCGGCACTATCGTGCCGCGGAGATCGGTGATATCAGACATAAGAAATCTCCACTTCCTGAGAGGTAAAGGCCCACGACGGAAGATCAATTTGCGTGGTCTTCTCCGCGTAGCCGGGCCATGTTTTTGTGCGTACGCATTCCTCGTACACGTCAAGCAAGCGCCGCCATTCGAGAAAGCCCTGTTCGCGGCTTTCATTGCCGAGCGTGTAAGCCGCTGCTGCATATGGCCATGCGCTTTCGACAACCACGAAGATGAACTTCTCTACAGTGACGCGCGCGGCTTCACTGAATCCGGCCGAGTAAAACGTGTCCTGAACGTGATAACGCTTGCGCGCTGCCTGCCTGCGAAAATCGTCAGGGTCTACACTGCTGAACGTTTTCACGTCAAGAAGAACGACCGACGATTTCGACAACGGATGCACGAAATCGGGACGGCAACGGCACTCGACGCCGGTTATCGGATCGGTCCAGAATGCGGAAACTTCAGCCTTACCGCGCGCCAGATACGCCTGTATTTCAGGTAGCGCGCGCACCGAATCGGCCTGTCGCATTGCCGTTTCGTACTGATCGGGCTGGATCGCAACCGCATTTTCGTGTGTTTCGACAAAATCGCGCCAGACCTTTGTATTGCGATTCACTGCTGGCCCGACGACGTAGCGGTCCTGAAACGCGTCCGGTTCGAGAATCCCGCAGTGCGCGAGATTTCCTTCGAGTTGCCCAGACTTCGATTCGCGCACAGGCCGCAACGGATCGCGATGCCACGAATAAAAGTGGAAAGGTGACACATTGAGATCGTCGAGTTGCGACTTTGAGACCGGCTCGAGCGCGTGATATCTCTCAATGTCCAGATTCTCAACAAGCCCGCGCCCGTTCTCTAGTGGTGGAATGAAGTCGATCACGTCGATTTCCCCATATGCACAGCCGCGTCCACGTAATCCGGATCTTTCGGCACAGCCACCAGCACGATGACGACGAGCAGTAACGCGCCGAGCGCAATAGCAAGCAGCGGATGCCGGTCTAAATAGCGATTGATCTTCTTCACCGCGCCCCCGCCTTGATCGCCGTAATGACGTACCACGTCAGGCCGATAGCGAAGCCGTAGCCGATCGCGTATAGCCATGCCTTACGCTCGCGCCTGCGGCCGATCTGGATCTCTGCGTACGGCCCGAACGCCTGATTGATCGTGCGCGGCGTCGGTCGGCAATGCTTGACGTCTCTGGAAAACATGTCGGTCTCCTGCGCTAACCCTCAGGTCAGCTAATGCTCATTGGCGAGCTGATCGTGGTTTTGATGCCAGGTTGCCCGTTGAACTTCACTTCGTACGTCCCCGGCTGCGATACGGTCACGCTCGCGGGCATGTTCGTATAGGTGACATGGCTTCCATCGTCGAGGCGCCACACTTCGATGTTCGTCATCGTGTTCGTGTTGCCTGAGTACGTGACGTTGATCGTGCGGCCGCTGTTCGATGCCGTCGCGGTCATGCAGTTGTCGACGCCGGTTTCGATCGGCGTTCCTTCGTAGTAGTCATCCCACGTTTCAAGCTGAAGGAACGGCAGCTGATGCGCGCTGCTGAAATGCGCGTTGATCCGCGCGAAGGTGTTCAGCCAGGTCTGCCCGCACTGCTGGTCGGTGTAGCGATAGCTCGGACCGTCCCAGGGCGCGTACGGGTTCGCATCGAAGCCCTTGAACGCGGCGCCGACCGCGATCTGACTCGTATGCGTGAGCGCGCGCGTGTAGAAGTCGTCGAGATACGACAGGCTCGGCGCATGACCCAAGCTCGTGTCGCTCGGCGTCACCCACGCAAACGAGCCCGACGAATCCGTGATGCCGAAGCCATCCGGCGACGTGGCATTGTCCAGGTGAACGAATTCGACGTTCGGGAAGTCGCTCTGGATGGTTGCCCAATTGACGGCCGGCGACGAAGCCGTAAGACCGAAGTCCATCACGACCGGCTTGCCTGAGTACGTCACATAGGCCGTATCGCTCAGATACTGCGTCGTGATGTAGTTCATTGCGTTCACGACCTTCTGCGTGTTCGTCGATCCGCTCGTGTTGTTCAGCAGGTTCGCATCGAGCACGATCAGAAACTTCATCGACTGGCCTTGCAGCGACGTGTAGTTGTGGATGATCGGCTGAAGCGTGAGCGTGCCTGTGTTGCTGATGTCGGTCTGTCCTTGCCAGTCCACCATCACGCCGTCAATGCCGCGGCTCACGATATCGGTCATGAACGCGTTGACGTAGGTCGGATCGCTGTTCGAATAGTTTACGTTGATGCCTGAGTCCATGCCGCCATCGAACCACGGTAGGTAATGCACCATGATCTGCGTCGTGTTCCCTGCGTACAGCAGCGAATGAAGGTTTCCCTTCGCGACGTTGGTATTACCGGACAGCGTGCCATTCGAAAACGCGCCGGTTATCGTATTGGCCGACGTGTTCGCGCTAAGGGCAAAGGCAGAGCCAGAAGCGAAAGACAAAGCGGCAGCAATGGCGATCAGCTTTTTCACGAGATTTTTCCTCTCAGAACAGATTGACGAACCGTTCACCGAAGACGAGAAGCATCAGAAGAACGGCCAGAAAGAACCCCGTAATTGCTATGTGCAGTCCGATATAAAGGTCTGCCTTCATCAGTTGTTCGAATGTCACCGGCTGGCGCACTTGCTTATCGCGCCATTGGCGACGCCGATGAAACGTCGACATGATTAGCACCCGCGCATAAAGAAGCAGCAGCACAGCGCGACGAATCCCCAGATCAGGGCGGCAATGACGATTCCAGACATGACAGCCTCCTTAGCAGGCAATAAGTCCTTGCGCCTCAGCAACGAGCTTCTTGAAGCACGGTTCGCACGTCGTTACCTTCACGCGCGGCCACCATTCCTCGCGAGCCGTAACGTCCTCGCTGAGTTGCTTGCATTCCGGGCAGCAGTCGAGCACGCGCACGGTCATCGCGCGATTGCGGAATTGGTCGAGAGTCATCATCACAGACCTCCGCGCTCGTCGGCCACGCCTTCCGCGATCAGGTTCAAAGCGATCTCGCGCAGAAGGTGCTCAGTCAAGCTGCCGTGCGGCAATGGCAACGCGTTGAGTTCGATCAGGTCTTTCGCAAGGGTGGACATTTCAGTACTCCCGAAACGTGAAGCTCGTGATGTGGAAGTTGGTGCGCGACTCAGTCGAGCCAGCCGGAACGTATTGCGGCGCGTCCAGCGATTCCACGTCAAAGCAGAAGAAGCCGCGGTTCCAATCCATGTCCGCCGCCGCTTGCCGCGCGGTGTAGATGAAGTCAAAGAAGTTAGTCATCGCGCTCTCCGATCATCGCTTCAGCCTTGATCCGGTCGATGCGCATTTCTAGCGCGTCGTTAACCGCGCGATTGAAAGCGGCGCGCATGATGCGACCGACTTCGCGATCGTTGGCTTCGGTGTCGCCTGCCTTGAGCGCCTTAATGAGAGCCGCTTGCATGCGCTGCGGCAGCTCGCCGTAGTGGTAGAAAATTTCCTCTTCGAGTACGGCCGCTTCGCATGCATCGCGAAGCGCATTCATGCCTTCAGCCTCCTCGTCGCTGGCGTCAAATAGCCACGAGTCGGACTTGCTGTGGGCGGTGATCAGGTGGGGGATGCTGGACATTTCGGTCTCCGCTGCGTCGTGTGTGACGCCTTAGAAACCATTCTATACATCGCCGAATAGATGTCAATGCATCTGTGAATATTTTTTTGCGTTAAAAAGCCCGCTCTCTGGCGGGCTTCGATATGGCGCGGGCGGGAATGTCAGTTCTTACGGGCCGTGATGACCCTTACGGCCATCAGGAGGTGTCTGGCGATCTCGTTCAGCGCTTCTTCGGCGTCTTCTGGAGTTGGCCGTGGCTCGCGGGTGGGGATCTTCGGCGCGCGGCGTTTGCCTGCCCTGTAGGCGGCTAGGTCAATGATCTCATCTGTTTTTGCGGTCTCTCTTCGCATGGTGGCCCCTCGTTTCATCGATGTGGGCCGTCAATTTTTGCTCTTCGATAAGCAGGTCGCGGTCCACGTCAGCATCATGTATTCCCTTAAGATGCGCGGCAAGTACCAATAAACGAGCATGCGACGCAAACATTTGCGCGATTTCGGGGCCGGAACCGTCCAGCAGCCTGACACACTGAATTAACAATTCCGCTTCGTCGGATAGAGGGGTCTTTTGGTCTCTGATCGACGAATTGGGACCGTTACCGGTCCTATCTATCAACCAGGTAATGCTTACCTGTAAAGCGTCCGCGAGCTTTTTAGCCGTTCCGATATCAGGGGTATTCCCCTTCAGGATCCGGGCAATAGTTGGTTGAGGAACGCCCGACAGTTTGCCGAGAGCAACCTGGCTCTCGATCCCCCGCGCGCGCATCGCCTCATCGAGGTTGTCGCCAATGTTCATACGGGAAATATACGCGCGCGAATATGAATCATTCAAGCAGCTATCCACAGATGCATTGACAAATGTATTCATAGATGTATAGACTGTGTTCAAGCGAATCAACTTTTGGACACCGACATGGGCGACCAAACCCCTAGCGAGATGCTCGCGGAAATCAAGGGCTTCACCGGTATGACTGAAACAGCACTGGCGAGCCGCCTTGAGATTTCTCAACCGACCGTCAATCGCATGCTGAAAGGTCAGGTGAAGTGCTCATCGACGACCTTGCTCGCGATCTTTCGTCTTCACGCCGATATGAAGGCGGGCAAGTTGAAACCCGTCGAGTCGGCTGCTGCTGCCTAAAACAAAAACTGATCAACCAACTCCCAATCAGCCTTGGGACCGAGGGCATCTGTGAGGATCACTGTGAATCAATCATCCGCCACTCCGGACGAGGTAGCCAGAAAGTCGCACGCCCGCATCTTGAGACGCCTGCAAGAGGTTGGTCAGAACACCATCGCCGACAAAATCGCGGTTTCAGAGTCGACCATGTCGCGCCTCGTGAATGAAAACCTTGAACGCACGTGTCAACTTCTCGCGCATGCCGGTTTCAAGGTCGTTCGCAGTGATCGCGCGGTGATGAAGAAACACATGCTCGAAGCGATGCTGACGATCCTCTACAGCGTGATCGAGGATTCCGGGACCGTCGCCAAGATCGCACTGGACGAGGATTGAAATGGCTACTTTTTGCGCGTTGTGGATGCTTTGCCTGATCGCGCTGTGTGCGGTCGGTTGCTGGCGCGGAGTGAGGTAACGCTGTGGCTCGCATCCGCACAATCAAGCCGGAATTCTTCACGAGCGAGGACATCGTTTCACTGTCGATGCCGGCCCGTTTGCTGTACATCGCGCTGTGGTGTGAGGCCGATCGTGAAGGGCGTTTTCTGTGGAAACCACGCACTTTCAAGATGCGCTATTTCCCTGCTGACGATCTCGATATTTTCTCGATTTGCAACGAATTGCTCGAGAAAGGGCTCGTAAAACTTTATCGATTCGACGGAAATACGGATTTCGATAAAGAAATCGAGAAAGAGGAAGACGTTCTCGCTTTCGTCCCGAAGTTTTCTCTCCACCAGCACATCAACCCTCGTGAAGCCGCGTCAGTATTGCCTCAGCCATTATCGGCTGCACGCGTCAGTGACGCGTCAACGACGCGTGATCTACGTGCAGGTAGGAAGGGAAAGGAAAGGAAAGATATAAGACGCGTCGACACGCGTGATGACGACTTCGAGAAATTCTGGATTGCCTACCCTCGAAAGGATTCGAAAGTCCAGGCGAAGAAGGCATTCGACAAAATCGCTCCGAACGAGCAGCTTCTCGCCGAGATCCTTGCAGGCGTCAAGCGGGCCGAGACTTCGGATCAATGGCGCAAGGACGATGGTCGGTTTATCCCTTACGCCTCGACATGGCTAAACGGCCGGCGATGGGAAGACGTCGGGGCTGCGGTCAATGGGCATTCAACGCCCGTGCTAAACGGTTTCGAAGACATGATGCGAGGCGCCCTGTGAACCTTCCTTTGAACGCTCAAAGCCTTATCGATTTTCGGCTCAATGGACGTATTCCGGAGCTTCCAGTGCTGGTTTCGCTCGTTGGCAAGCTCGACTTCACGAACGTCGTGCTGTACGCCGAAGCAGGAAAACCGTATGACTGGCGCGCGGTTGCTGCGCTCGAGGTGGAACTGTTCGTTTCGCTCGAGGTTCCTTGGTCGAAACTGCTTCGCACACTTGCCGACATCGCTGCTGTCGTGCCGAAGCGCATGATTCTGACCTTCACTGAAGGCGCGTGCGTCGATTGCGGAGAGATGCGAACCGTGATGGATTTCGCGCTGTTCGACTGGTTCCCGATGGTGGTGACGCCTCGTCGAGCAGAGCCGACAGAACACATCCGAGCATGGAACGACGGGCAGGCAATCGCCCGCAAGCTCTGGCAAGCGGTCGGCGATACGTTGCCGAACCTGTACGACCGTGCCATGGATCTGGCTTTGCAGGTTGCTGCGGAGAATCAGCCATGCGCCTGATTCCGGACAACATCGATTTCGCTGCGTACCTAGAGGCCGAGGACGACGGCCGCGCGGATGTACGCCGCGCCTCGGAATGGGCCGACGCAGTCGCAAAGTATTTCCATGGCGAGGAAGAGCAGGCGCTCGGCCAGCGTACCCCTTGGGCAAAGGTCGAGAACAGGCTCATGTTCCGTCCCGGCGAGGTTTCCCTTTGGGCCGGCATCAACGGGCACGGAAAGTCCGGTGCGGCCGGCTACATCATGCTTAACGCCATGGTCGACGGCGGCAAGGCCTGTATCGCTTCGTTCGAAATGGCGCCTGAGGCAACGATGAGTCGCATGTGCCGCCAGGCGGCTGGTTCGCATCTGCCGACGCTAGAGCTGATCGACCGCTTCCACCGATGGACGGATGACCGTCTCTGGCTCTACAACCATCGCGGCAAGGTCACTCCTGACCGAATGGTGGCCGTTTCCCGCTATTGCCGCAAGGAATTGAGCGTCGATCACATCGTCATTGACAGCTTGATGAAATGTGGCCTTGCGCCCGATGACTACACCGGGCAGAAGAACTTCGTCGATGCGCTGTGCGTTCTCGCTCGAGACACCGGACTGCACATCCACCTCGTTCACCACATGCGCAAGGGCGACCGCGAGACCGATATGCCGGACAAATTCGGCATCAAGGGCGCTGGCGAGATCACCGATCTGGTCGACAACGTACTCGTCGTGTTCCGGAACAAGCGCAAGGAGGCCCAACTAGAGGCCGAGACCGACCTGAAAAAGCTCGAGGAAGTCGCGCTCGTTCCTGATTCCTTCCTGATCTGCGCCAAGCAGCGTCACTTCACATGGGAAGGGAAGATCAGCCTGTGGTTCGACAAGGACAGCCAGCAATTGCTCGAGCACCCGAACTCAGCCCGTCAATACATCGACTTTTCGTCGAACACATGGAAACAGGAGTGGACACGATGACCGCCGCCACCACCCGCGCGCACGCGCAAGAGCTGACCGAAGAGCTTGAGCGCGCCACCGCATATGCGCACGCCATCGCCGTCGTTCTCCATCACAAGCACTGGCGCCACACCGCTCCGGATTGGAAGCCGCTTGATGACCTGTACGGCCTGCTGACGCAGATCGACAACATGACGTGTGGCATGGTTCGGCAGGGGAGTGAATCAGCATGACTGCCGACCTCTCGCAATTCATCACGCTCCCGCTGCCGCCATCAGTCAACACCTACTGGCGCAAGAGCCCGCACGGCATGTACATCACGCAGCAGGGCAAAGACTTCCGCAAAGCTGTCGCCGAGATCATCGCCGAGCGCCAATGCCTCAAATTCGGCACAGCGCGGCTCTTCATGGCCGTGCGGCTGTCGATGAGGGATAAGAGGGCATCTGATCTCGATAACCGCCTCAAGGCGCTATGTGACGCTCTGGAGCATGCCGGCGTGTTTGATGACGATGAGCAGATCGACGAGCTACACATCATTCGCGGGCCGGTGCTGAAGGGTGGCGAGTGCCGGGTGATGATTTCTGTGAGGGAAGAGGAAGGGACGTTGATATGAAAACCGAAGAGTCAACAGTCCCGCGCAGGGGCACGCCAACCGAGCGCGAAAGCTCGGAAGCAGGCAAGAACGGGGGCGCACGCAAGCTCGCGGCAAATGAACTCGACGCGCTTTGGGACGAAGTGATCGCGCATCGCATGGCGACGTTCCGATGGGTGCGGCAGGAAGGCTCGACATGAATACGCACATACACCGCGCGGAAGCGAATAGAGCCCGTCTGGCGGCCGAGCGCATCTATATCAAGCTCCAGACACTCGGCACGCGTCAGGTGCGGCTCTATCAAGGCATGCTACTGACGTATCCCTATCCGGCTCGCAGAGGCTATGGCACGCGCGGTCTACTCATCGGCATTTACACCCTTGCGACGCGCCTCGAATGGATCGAGGACGACGTATCGCAGCTTTTCTCAGGAGACAAAACATGATCGGTGCCGTCCTCTTCATCATGCTGTTCGTTTGCATCGGCAGCATCTTCATCCCTGCATGGCGCCAGCTTGCGAAGGCTATCTTCGCCACTGTCGCTGTTATCGCACTCGGAATTGGCGTGCTGATGATGATCGTCTCGCATTGAGTGATAGTTTGCATTGCGAGCGGCGCACGCTTGCTGTATCAACAGGCATCCTCAAGGAGTAGGCGAAATGATCCATCGACGCTTAGAGTGCGACCCTCTTCGGCAAGGCATCAATTGGAACGTCGGTTATGCCCCGAAACCGGGTCGGTGGTTTTCGATTGAACTGCTGATTTGGAAATACCATCTGCGATTTCGCTGGCGCAAGAATATGCCCAACGTTTTCAGCGCGAGGAAGGAGGGGTAATGCCTGCACGCGAGAAAGGCGAGAAGCTGAGCCATTTCATCGGCCGCTTCGTCTCGTCGAAACGGGAGGAACGCAAGTTCCCGGAAATGAAACAGCGCCTCGCAGTGGGTTATGCCGAGGCTCGTGAACGTAGCAAAAAGGAGAGCCGTCATGGCAAGTAAAGGCAATCAGAAGCAAGTTCAGCCGCAACCGAACCAGCGCACGCCGGGCGGCAACTGGAACGCAAACGGCACCAGCCAAGGCAAGTCGACCGGCGCCGTGCGGCCGACGCCCGACGCGTGCAACGAAAAGAAGGGGAGCAAATAATGCCCCGCGACAAGTACGGCAAAGCCGTTAAGAAGGACGCGAAGCCGGGCATCGCGCACAAGCCCGACGGTTTCAAGTCCGAGGATCAGGGCGGCAGCGGCAAGACGCCCAACGCCGGCAAGGTGACCGAGAAGGATGGCGCCAAGCCCGGGAAGACGGCGAAGGAGCCGAGCTATTCGCGGAGGCGCCATTGAGCATCCTGCGCGCTCCTGACGGCCGGTCCGGCGAGCTTTCGTACGCATCGACGACGTATATCGAGCCCGAGGCCACGATCCGTTGCTTGCACGATTACATGATCGTCGAGCCGCTGAACATCGAGCACTCGCTGATCCTCGACGTGGTCGAGAACATCAAGCCGGTGCGCGGTGTCGTCAAGGCGATCGGTCCGGGCATCTACCCGAACGTCTACGATCACCCTGACAAGCACAAGCGCACGAAGATGTGGAAGAGCAAGACGTTTCAGCCGACGCAGATCAAGGTCGGCGATCTTGTCGAGTTGGGCTCGATCCGCATCGACGGGAAGATGTCCGGCTATTCGTTTCAACAGATCATGATCGGCTCGAAGATGCACATCATGTGCCGCGAGGCTGACGTAAGCGGGGTGGTCTGCGATGACTGAACTCTACGGCGTCGACCTGATCGTGCCTACGCGGCTCGGTCCGATGATTGTGAAGGTTCCCGGCTGGGTGAACTTCGGAGTGCTGCGTCATGGCATGGCCTAAGGGGCGCCCGCGTCCGCGCAAGGTAGATTCTTCTCAAGCACCAGCGAGCGGAGAGGAAGAATCCACTTGCGCCCCAGCGGTGACCGAGGAAGAAAAGCCCATTGACCCGATGCAACCGCCGGCCGACTGGGTCAAGGGCCAACTGCTTAACGTACGCAACCGCGGCGAGTATTACGTGGTAACGCGTTGGCCTGACGAGTACTCGCCCGAGCACGAAGACCGCTGCCTCAAGTTCACCAACTTGGGCGAATGCCAGGCGTTCGTCTCCGCTTGGTACGCGCACCAACACTACGATCCGAGGGCGAGATGAGCGATCCGATATTGAAGATGCTATACGAGAGTATGGAGCGGATGCTGATGAGGAATCTGCTTGATGATCCCGAACGTCTACTCGGCTTACCTCCGGTTGCTGATCGACACCTCGCAGCCGGATTCATCCCGAAGAATGCATACGACGTGCGCCGTGACGCATTCAAGGTATGCCTCGGCTGCGGCTCAGCCACCCAACCCTGCTGCGGGCACTGACATGGATGAGCTAAAAGAACAGCCTTACTGGCTCTGCTGTGGTTCAACTGATCCTCTGCATAAAGACAAGCGGGCCGAATCGTGCATGGAGCGTTCTATCGGTTTCCCTGAGCATTGCCGTTGGGGAACTCGGACCGAGCATTCGAAATGGTCGAAATCGCAGGCCCACGACAAACCTCGGAGCCGCTGACATGACGAAGAAAGGTGAGCCGCGCGCGCCGGGATTCACACAGGAGCGGTTCGATGCCATCTGCGATTTGATAGCTGATGGCAAGAGCTTGCGCGAAATCTGCGAGCTACAGGGCATGCCTGACCGTAAGACGTTCAATGGATGGCGCAAGCGTACTGCCGAGCTTCAGGCGCAGTATGACCAGGCATACAGGGACTACGAGGATTCGGTGCTTCAGGACATCGTCTACATCGCCGACACCGAAAAAGATGCCTCGATCGCGAAGAACCGGATGGACGCGCGAAAGTGGGAGCTGAAGATCCGCAACCGCAAGAAGTACGGCGACAGCATCACGCACTCGGGTGATCCGGATGCGCCGGTGCAACTCTTTCTCTCTGATTCGGATGTGAAGCTGTGACCGAATTCAAGCTCACAGCCAAGCAGGAAGAGGCCAACGAGGTTCTGGGCTCGCAGGCTACGCACATCATGCTGGCAGGCGGGAGCCGCTCGGGCAAGACGTTCGCACTTGTGCGTGCCATCGTTATTCGTGCGCTCAAAGCGCCCGGTTCACGTCATGCAATCCTTCGATTCCGCCTCGGGCACGTGAAGCAATCCATCGTCATGGACACTTTCCCAAAGGTGATGCAACTCTGTTTCCCGACTGTGGCTTATGACCTGAACAAGTCCGATCTGTATGTGAAGCTTCCCGGCGGTTCGGAGATCTACTTTGGCGGGTTGGACGACAAGCAGCGAGTCGAGAAGATTTTGGGGAATGAGTACGCAACCATCTTTCTCGAAGAGTGCAGCCAGATTCCTTATGACAGCCGGAACGTGGCAGTAACGCGTCTTGCGCAGAAGGTTACTGATCGTGCGACCGGTCAGAATCTTCCGCTCAAAATGTACTATGCGGAAAACCCTCCGGACAAAGGGCACTGGACGTACAAAATGTTCAAGCTCAAGGTCGATCCGGAAACAAAACGGCCGCTTGATGGCCGCGATTACGAGTTCTATCAGATAAACCCCGGCGACAATCTGGTCAATCTCTCCGGTTCCTACGTCAAGACGCTCGAATCCCTGCCCGAACGTCTCCGCAAACGCTTCCTCTACGGTGAATTTAGAGATGCCGCTCCTAACGCACTCTTTCGCGATGATTGGTTCGAGCGTTGGCGCAATATCGACGACGAACTACCCGATATGCTACGCATCGTTGTTGCAGTGGATCCTTCCGGCGCTGATGACGACGACAACATCGAGAACGACGAGATCGGCATCGTGGTATGCGGCCTTGGGATCGATGGCAATGGCTACGTGCTCGAAGACCTCACATGCAAGGCTGGTCCCGGAGTATGGGGCAAGGTGGCAACTGACGCCTTTGACCGCTGGGAAGCTGATCGTATCGTGGCTGAAATGAACTTTGGCGGTGCGATGGTCAAGTTCGTCATTCGTGCTGCTCGTGCTAACACGCCATTCCGGCCCGTCACGGCCTCCCGCGGCAAAGTCGTGCGTGCCGAACCCATATCGGCGCTCGTCGAGTCAGGAAAGGTCCGCATGGCTGGCATCTTCCGCGAGCTGGAAGACGAGCTTTGCGCCTTCACCACGCACGGCTATATGGGCGAGAACTCGCCAAATCGGGCCGACGCGATGGTTTGGGCGTTCTCTGATCTATTCCCCGAGCTTGCCAAGCCTGAGCAACCCAAACCCGAGCAGCGCGGCCAGATCATTCATCGGCGCATCGGGAAAAACACTGGATGGATGAGGACGTGAAAACTGCTACTGACGAACGTAAAGTATTTATTGATTGGTATGTGAAACGTTTCCCGCAATCTTCTTTGCAAAGCGCGCATGCATGGGGCGCATGGTATGGGTGGGTTGAGGCGTCAAAGTCTAAAAGCCTGAGCAACCCAAACCCGAGCAGCGCGGCCAGATCATTCATCGGCGCATCGGGAAAAACACTGGATGGATGAGGACGTGAAAACTGCTACTGACGAACGTAAAGTATTTATTGATTGGTATGTGAAACGTTTCCCGCAATCTTCTTTGCAAAGCGCGCATGCATGGGGCGCATGGTATGGGTGGGTTGAGGCGTCAAAGTCTAAAAGCCTGAGCAACCCAAACCCGAGCAGCGCGGCCAGATCATTCATCGGCGCATCGGGAAAAACACTGGATGGATGAGGACGTGAAAACTGCTACTGACGAACGTAAAGTATTTATTGATTGGTATGTGAAACGTTTCCCGCAATCTTCTTTGCAAAGCGCGCATGCATGGGGCGCATGGTATGGGTGGGTTGAGGCGTCAAAGTCTAAAAGCCTGAGCAACCCAAACCCGAGCAGCGCGGCCAGATCATTCATCGGCGCATCGGGAAAAACACTGGATGGATGAGGACATGAGCGCGCACCTGCTTGAACTAGAACAGATCGGCGACGAAATAGCTCGATTACTTGGAGTGGAACCATGGACAGTAGGTGTCCAGATCATGTATTCGATCGGAGATGACAATACCTCCCTCTGGATCATGGTCGGTCAGCGAGCGGCAGAGATCAGGCCTTTCAGCACGCACGATCTTTTGATGAATATCGATGAATTCTCTGAGCGGCGCCTAGCGCCCATCATCGCAATGGGGACGCTATGAGTGACGACACCTACGCAGCCAATGAGCCCGTCGAGCGCACGGAAGAGGATCGCGAGTTCGCCGCTATCAAGGACGAGGACATTTGGGAGGAAGCCAAGGATCGGCTTCAGATCGCGGCTGAGGCCTATCAGGAGAACCGCACTCGCGCTAAAGCAGCGATGCGATTCCGCGAGGGCGATCAGTGGGACCACGACGTCACCACGACAGCCTTCGAGGATTCGCCCGAACTGACGATCAACCTGACCGATGCATTCGTGCGCCGCGTGGTGAACAACATCAAGCAGCAGCGGCCACGCGGCAAGTGTCATCCTGTAGGCGATGGTGCTGACATCGAACTTGCCGAGATCATCAACGGCATCGGACGGCACGTCGAGACACGCTCTGAGGCCTCGGTTGCATATGATCTGGCCGCTGAGCGCGCAGTCGACGCAGGTGAGGGCTATTTCCGCCTGATTGCCGAGTACGAGAGCCCGCGGTCGTTCCGCAAAGACCTGCGCATCCTGCCGATTCGCAACATCTTCAGCGTCTACATGGACCCCGGCGCGATCATGCCGAGCGGTGCGGATCAGAACTGGTGCCTCATCTCGGTCAAGATGAAGCGGCAGGAATACCGACGCCGCTATCCCAACGCGAAGAACGTCAACTGGAACGATCTGGACCGGCAGACGAACCGGCTTGAGTGGGAAGACAAGGAAGAGGTGCGCCTCGCCGAATACTTCCGCATCCGTGAGAAGCCCGAGACGTTGTTCATGCTGCGCAATCCGCGGGGCGAAGAGCGTACCGCGTATCAATCGGAGATGCCTCGCCAGCGTGGTGTCAAATTCAGCGTCGACTATGCGGCCAATCAACTGAAAGGCCAGAACTGGTACATCGACGGCGAGCGCGACTCGATCAAGCGGCAGGTCGAGTGGTTCCGGCTGAATGGCCTCGTCGTGGTCGAGCGGCAGGAGATCCCCGGCTCATACATCCCCGTGTTCCGCGTCGAAGGCAACACGGTCGACATCGACGGGCGTGTGCGTCGCCGCGGCATGGTCGAATCGATGATGGACCCACAGCGCATGGTGAACTATGGCGAGGTCGCGAAAATCAAGCGGCTTGGCCTCGCGCCTAAGGCGCCGTGGGTCGCCGCTGAAGGCCAGCTTGACGGCCATCCAGAGTGGGATGACGCGAATCAGAAAGCCTATTCGGTGCTCACCTACAAGCCGGTGCTGCTTGAAACGGGCGGCTTGCCGGTCATGGTGCCGCCTCCGATGCGTCAGGAGCCCGCACAGATCGAGGCAGGCTTCAGCGAGTTCGTGCAGGGCATGCGCTCGAATCTCGTCGCGGTTGCTGGCATGCCGAACGAGCCGGGGCAGGATCAGCAAGGTGTTGTGGTCTCCGGGAAGGCGATCGACCGACGCCAATTCCTTTCCGATCAGTCGCATTACCAGTATTACGACAGCCTCACGCAGTCCATCGCACAGTGCTGGCGCGTGATCCAGGAATGGATTCCGGCCTATTTCAACGAGCCGAACCGCGTGCAGCGCATCATCGGCGAAGACTCGACGCCGCAAATGGTGACGCTCAACCAGCCGAGCGAAGACCCGGCAGAGCAGAAGGTGATGAACGATATGTCTGTCGGCCGCTATGACGTGGTGATGGACACAGGCCCCGGCTACGAGACGAAGCGCGAAGAGGGCGCGGCGAACATGATCGAGCTCATGAAGATCCCGCCGCTGGCCGAACTGATCGCCAAGCAGGGCGCAGACCTCGTGTTCCGCTCGATCGACCATCCGTACATGCAGGAACTGTCTGACCGGCTCATGGCGGCCAATCCGGAAGGTCTCAAGAAGGTTATGGACAGCCTGTCGAGCCGCGCGAAGAACGTCGTGCAATACCTCGCCAACGAGAATCAGCAGCTCAAGCAGGCGTTGCAGGCGGCTCAGACCGAGGTCAAGCAAGGTCTCGCCAAAGCTCATATGCAGGCCGTCGTCAAGGCGCACGACACCGAGACGCGTGCCGACACGGCGCTAAAGGTCGAAGAGATCCGCGCAGCCGGCAAGCTCATCGACTCGCGTGCTGATCGTGATGCTTCTGCCGCGCAGTTCGCCGACCAGCTTGAACACGAAGCGCGCATGGCGATGACTACGATGCACAACGACAACATGAATGCTTCGGCTGACCGGGCCGCGGCGGCTCAACAACCCACAGGAGAAGGCGCATGAACATGGCAGTCCAAACCCCGCTTACTGAAGATCAGAGCATCGAAAACGAGATCGTCCGCAAGGGCAAGATAGCCGCACGCATTACGCCGGCAGACATCGAAGCGGCAATTTCGAGTGAGCACTATTTCACGGCGGAAGACGGTATGGCAGGTGCATTCCGGACTGTCGGCGCTCCCGATGGGTTTTGGATCGCTGTCCGAAATGGAAGCATTCAGATTCCTCCTTCTCTCGAACTACTGACGTTCTGCGTACTTGTCCTGAAAAACGGATTCACAGTGACTGGCGAGAGCGCATGCGCATCGCCCGAGAACTTCGATGAAGAGATCGGCCGGAAGATTGCACGCCAGAATGCAGTGCAGAAGATTTGGCCGCTGATGGGCTATGCGCTCAAAGACCGTCTTTCGAAGGGAGAGTAATCATGGCAGTCGTAACCATTGACAGCACAGATACCGCCGCGATCTTGGCCGATGCGGGCGTCGAGCTTGAACAGCCGACCGAGAAGCCTCAGGAAGCGGTGGAGAAACCGGAAACGAAGTCGGCCGACAAAGGCATCGCGGGCGATGACGACGAGGATGAGAACGGCTTGACGGCCGAACAGCGGCGCGACCTAACCGAGAAGATGCAGAAGACCATCGGTAAAAAGCATCGCATGCAGAAGGAAGCCGAGGAGTTCGCTGCGGCGCAATACAACGAACGCAAGCTCGCCGAAGAGCGCGCCGACCGGTTGGAGAAGGAACTCGCTGCGGAGCGGGCCAAAAGTACGTCGCCTGAGACGCAGAAAGCACCAACGAAACCGCTTCGGGAGAATTTCGCCAACGAATACGAATACGTTGACGCGATGATCCAATACGGCGTCGACGAGCGGCTCCGCGAGAAGGCTGCGGAAGATGCCGAGGCGGCGGCCAAGAAGGCGCGCGAGGAAGCAGTTGCCGCGATCGGGAAGCGGATCGATGCCGCGCGAAAGGCGGTTCCGGACTTCGACGACGTGGTCGGCGCGGTCGATACGGAGATCCCCGCAGCGGTGGGGACGTATCTCGAACAGTCCGAAATGATCGCGGAACTTAGCTATTACTTCGCGAAGAATCCGGAAGTATTACTATCACTCGCCAAACTCACGCCGCATCAGCAACTAGTGAAAGTCGGAAAGATTGAGAGTACCCTCTCGCCATTCGGGTCAAAACAGACCGAAAACGACCAAAAGTCGAGCAAGGAAGCATCTGACGGCCAGGCCAAGCCTGCACCGAGCGCAGAAACGGACACAAGTCCGAGCAAGCCGCGTGTCAAAGCGGCCCCGGTGATCACGCCGTTAGATGGTACTGGTAGCGCTGGAATCCACAAGGACTCGAAGGATATGAACATCCGCGAGGCCATCGAGGATTATTCCAAGCGCAACAAGGCAAATCTCGGCATGCGCAAACGGCACTAGCCGTCCCCGGTTGGCCCCAAGACACGCACTCGTAATGTGCTTGCGCCTTATGGCGCGCTTGGGGATCAACCAAAATGGCGAATCAGCTTCTCACAATCAGCCAGATCACCAACCGGGCTCTCCCGGTTCTGGCAAATCTGTGTGTGCTGACGGACAAATTTAACCGTCAGTACGACAAGGAATTCGGGCAAAAGGGCCGCAAGATCGGCGCCACGTGTAACGTGCGTCTGCCCCCGCGCTACCTCGGTACTTTCGGTCCGGCTTTGAACGTTGAGCCCTCGACCGAAAACTATGTGCCGGTCAACATCCTGTATCAGTTCCACGTCGACATCCAGTTCAACACGATCAATATGTTGCTGGACATCGACGATTTCGAAGAGCGCTTCATCCATCCGGCTTGCGTCGCTGTTGGCAACCGGATCGACTCGGATGGCGCGTACTTCGCGATGCAGAACACGGCGAACCGCCTCGGCAATCCCGGCACGACGCCGACCTCGTTCAAGTCGTTCTCGGACGCTCGCGCGATTCTGGCTTCAGAAGGCATGCCCAAGGGCTTGATGCCGACCGCTGTCCTGCACCCGCTCGCATCGTCGTCGATGGCTGACAGCCTGAAGGGCCTCTTCAACCCGCAAGCGCAGATCAGCGAATTCTTCGAGACCGGCATGGTCGCGTCGAAGACTGCTGGCGCCGACTGGTTCGAAGATCCGAACATCGCCAACTACTCGCTCGGTACGCTGACCGGTACTCCGGTTCTCGCAGGCGTGACGACCTCGGCTGGCGGCTCGGCAATCATCACTTCGGGTTGGGCACAGACGGGCGTTCTGAACCTGCAAGGGCTCACGAACACGGCTGCGCAATGCCAGGTCGGTGACACGATCCAGATCGCAGGTATCTACCCGGTCAACCCGCAGAACCGCGGCCGTTACGGCAACACGCTGAAGTCGTTCGTCGTGCTGCCTCCGGGCGGCTACGCGCAGATGACGGGCTCGGCTGCTCCTGGCGGTCCTCAGTTCGCACCCGCAACGCTCGCAGCCGGCACGTTCAACGCGACGACCGGGCTCTATACGTCGAGCGGTTCCGGCACGTTGTCGGTGACGGTTGGCGAATGCGTGATCACTGGCGGCCAGTTCCAGAACTGCATGGCGACCGCGGCATTCACCGGCACGCCGGCCGTGACGATCAACGGCGGATCGGCAGGCGGTACGGCTTCGACGGAAAACCTGTACTTCCATCGTGATGCATTCGCGCTGGCATTCGTCGATCTGCCGCTTCCGCGTACCGCAGTGGAAGCAAGCCGCGCGTTCGACGAAGACCTCGGTCTCTCGATTCGCGTTGCGACGCAGTACACCATCAACAACGACGCTGAACCGACGCGTATGGACGTGGCTTATGGCTTCTCAAGCCTCTACCGTTCGCTCGCTGTTCGTGTTTCGGGCTAAGGAGCTACCGACATGTCATTTCCTGCAAGCACAAACGTCGACGGCTCGAATCCGGGACCGAACGTAGTCACGCAACCGGATACCACGCAGAGCCCGGTCGGCAACCTCTGGAAGATCGGAACCTTTTCGATCTCTCTGACGCCGGCAGCAGTCGCGACGATCAGCGCACCGATCCAGAACTTCGCCGCGACCGGTATTGGCCTGCTGACGACCGATGCCGTGGTTGTGACGCCTCCGGGCGCTACGGCCGGCGTTACTCAAGGTTCCACGTGGGTGTCGGCTGCTGACCAGCTCTCGATTCAGTTCGTGAATCCGACTGCTGGTTCTCTGACGCCGCCGGCCGGCAACTACCTCGTGACCGTATTCCGCGTCCAACCGAACTGGGTGAAGCCGGCTAGCGGCAACCAGCTTGACTGGTAAGGAGAGGCAGACATGACTAGCGCATGGCTGCCGTACGGAAACACGAAAGGCCAATGGCAGCTTGGCCTCACGGTGTCGACGCCTTCGGTCGGTGCGAATACGTCGGTGACAGCGACGTACAACGTTCCCGGCCTGCTCGTCAACGATCTTTGCGATCCGGTTCCGCAGACTCATACGGCCGGCCTCGCGATCGTTGCGGGCTGGTGCGCAGCGAATGGGGTTCTAACCGTGCAGTTCCAGAACTCCACGACCGGCACGATCGGCGTTCAGACCGGCTACAAGATCGTCATGGGCGTGACGCGCTCGGACGCCGATTCGTTGGGCTTCGCGGCTCTCCCTTCGTCGATTCCCTGACATGGCCTCATCATTCGCATTCGCACCGAGTGGCCCGACAGTTTTTGTCGGCGCCACCGCCACGCAGATAGGCCAGAACGTCCGCGTCTCCAATAGCTATCGCGTGCGCAACCTGTCGACATCGGTGCAGTACTTCACGACCGGGGCAACGAGCAGCGTCACTTCGGCAAGCCCGCCTTCCGCTGGCGTTCCTGCTGTGGCCACGATCGGGATGCTGCCGAGCTCGACCGAGACTTTCACCGGTCTCGGCGATTTCATGATCGCGAGCAGCGCAACCGGGTTCGAAGTCACGCCCGGCGACGGCATATAGGGGGAAGTATGCCGACGATGCCCAACCTCGTCGGCCTCCAATGGCGTGCGGCAACGGTGGCGCTCATCGAGGCCGGCGTTATTCCGAACGATGGGTCAGTGCCAACCGCTCTAAATCCGCCGGCCATGGTGGGCTATTTCTCGCCGTGGCCGGTGGCTATTCATTGGCAGAAGGGTGTTCCCGAAGGCGTCGTGACGGCTCAGTCGCCGGCATCAGGTCAGCCTGTGACGGTCGTCAACTCGGTCCCTGTCAACGAGAGCTATACGCCGCCAATCACGCTCACTGTCAACGCGCCAACGATGGCCGTGTCAAGCCAGTTCACCGCAGGGGCATTCTCATGACCATCGGTACAACGACCGCGCTTAACCTCATTCAGGGCGCGCTCCGCAAGATCAACTCATACCAGTCCGGCGAGCCTATTGCGACGCCTGACGAACTCGATTCTCTTGACACGCTGAACGATCTGCTCGACTCGCTGAGCACGGACAAGCAGTTCATCTTCGGCTCGCAGGAAAACATCCTGACATGGACGGCTCAGCAGCGGCTGTACAAGATCGGCAATCCGGTCATGACGCTGCTAGGCCTCGCGCCGTTCGCCGGCACGCTGACGGCAGGATCGCCCGTCATTACCGGCGTGACGAACTTTCCGGCGCAACTCGTCGCGGGGCAGAACGCAGCCTATACCGTGGGCTCCGGCTCAATCCTGACCGACGTGCAGGGGCTGATTCCGGCGAACACGACTGTCCTTTCGTTCAACGCTGGCGCGAACACGATCACCATGTCGGCGAATGCCATCGGCAATTCGGCCGGCTTCGACCAGGTCAGTTACACCGTACCGGGCGATTTCCCGATCCCGCGCCCGTTGCGCATCACGCACGGCTTCACGCGATTCAATGCGCTCGACTTCACGCTCGACGTGTACGAGACGGAAACGCAATACACCGAGTTCCTGTACAAGGCGCAGCCGGGACCGTGGCCAACGGTGGCCTGGTACAACAACACGATGCCGTATGGCCTGCTTAACGTCTACCAGACGCCAGGCAACAGCGCCGAATGCCATCTGTTCACGGATACGCTCCTGCAAAACCTCACCTTGACGAGCGTTCTCGTCATGCCGCAGGGATATGCGCGGTCGCTAAAACTGCTTCTCGCGCGTGAGCTTTGGCTCGAATATATGGGCGCAAGCCAGATCCCGAGCATGCTGGAAAAGCTCTCGCGCGAGGCGGCCGACTACATCAAGGCTCTCAACGCGAAGCCCGCGGCGGTCGCGAAGTATGACCGCGAACTGGTGCGCGGCAACCGGCCCGATGGTGGTTGGATAACTCACGGCGGGTATCGGTAATGGCCGGCGCCAACAATGGCCCGCTCAACATGTTCGGGGACTTCGGTCTCGCGGGCGGCCAGGACAACGCACCGAACAAGCGGCAAGACGATCAGCTCTGTGTGAACTGGTATGCCGAAGTAAACCAGATGAACGCGAAAGAGGTCGTCGGGCTGCTCGGCGCGCCTGGATTGCAACAGCTTTGCGCGGCGCCTGGTGGCGGTGCTCCTGGCTTCACCAGCACGATGACCGTATGGCCGCAGCCTTATTCCGGTCCTGCACTCCCGGTGCGGGGCTTATGGCCATTGCCGGGCGGCACAACCGCGCTCGCCGTGATTGGCAATACCTGCTATCTCGTCACCGCGACGCAGACCGCGCCTACGGTATGGCCTACGCTCAGCATGGCGTCAGTTGGCACGCTTCAGACTTCGACCGGGCCTGTATGCATCCGCGACAACAACGCAGGCGGCTATGCGGTGCTCGTCGATGGCCCGTATGGCTACTGGTACAACATCGCGACGCAGAAGTTCACGCAGATCAACGATCCGAACTTTCACGGCTCGAACACGGTCGCCTTTATCGATGGCTGGTTCATTTTCAACAAGCCCGGGACGCAGACGTTCTATACGAACTTCCCTGTGTATGGAACCGGCTTCAATGGTCTCTATTTCGCGCTAAAAGACGCCGCTTCAGACAACCTTGTCGCCGTCTTCGAGAACAAGGAAATGCTCTGGCTGCTTGGCGAGCGCACAACCGAAATCTGGTACGACGCGGGCGGCCAGTATTTCCCGTTCCAGCGGATCTCCGGAACGCTTCTGCAAACCGGCTGCAAGGCTGCTGCCTCGATCGCGCGCTTTGCCTCGCAGGGGCAGGAAGGGCTGATGTGGTTCGGCCGCTCCGAGCGCGGCGAGAACGTCATTATCAAGACTCAGGGCTTTCTTGATCAGACCGTCTCGACGCCGGCTTTCGGTGATGAGGTCGCCACGTATCCGACGACCGCGGATGCGATCGCCTACACCTATCAGGAAGACACGCATGAATTCTATGTGCTGACCTTCCCGACCGCGGACGTTACCTGGGTCTATGACGGTCAGTCCGGATTGCTGCACAAGCGCGCCTCATACGATCCGTACGCGCAGCAGATGCACCGCCATCGATCGAACTCGTTCATGAACTTCGGCGGCATGCGCGTCGTCGGCGACTATCAGAACGGCGCGCTCTACTGGCTCACGCGCAACGCATATACGGATGCTGGCTGGCCCTTGCTTGCTAAACGTCGCTCGCCGCATGTGTGGGATGACGGCCAGCGCGGCCGCGTCTTCATGCAGAGCCTTCAGCTCGACTTCAATCCGGGCGTCGGCAATTCGAGTGGCATGGGCTCAAACCCGCAATGCAATCTGCGTATTTCGCGCGATGGCGGGATCACGTTCGGCCAGCCGTGGCCGGCGCCGATCGGCCAGACCGGGCAGTATCGCAACCGTACGATGTGGCGGCGCCTGGGCATGGGGCGCGACAACGTGCTCGACATTGAGGTCATTGACCCGGTCGCGCGCGATCTCGTTGGTGCCACGTTGAAAGCGTTCAGTTCAGCATGAGCGGGCTACCGAACCAGTTCCCGCAGCAGAGCGTGCCACTCGGGCGTACGCCGGATGGAAAAGAAGTCACCATCGACATGCCCTGGTTCCTGCTGATCTACAACCTGTGGAACAGCACACTCAGCAGCAGCGGCGGGGGCGGGAGTACCCCGGCTTCCCCATTCGATGCGATCGACGCCGCAGATCTTCTCGCTGCGACCTCGGACATTCCGCAGGCGTTCCGGCAGATCTCAAATCTGCGTGCGCTGATAGCGGCGCCCGCTCTGCAAGACCCAACGCCCGCGGCACAGCCGGCGCAGACAGTCACTGTCGGCGCGTCGCCATTCACCTATACCGCACTCGCAAACGGCACGCTTTCTGTCACTGGCGGCGCCACGTCAAACGTTTCCATCGTCAGACAGGGCGTCACGGTTGCCACCGGCATCACGTCTTCAAGTTCAGGCGTCGTCCAGAGCCTGACCGACGAAAAGGGTTCTGGCGGCACATTCGGATTTGCCAACGGCGTCGACTTCACGGCTGGCACAACGACCTCTCTCACGCTCTCGCAGGCATATGGAAGCGCCGCGCGTCTGTGGGTGGCCTTTGATGGCGTCGAACAGGGCGCGGACTCATACACGTTGTCCGGTACGACGTTGACTTTCAACGCGGCCATTCCTGTCGGCACAACCAAGGTCTACGTCAAAGGCGCGCTCGCAGCGACGGTTAGCGCATCCGGCGGTCTCGTTCCACTGCGCCGGCTGGACAAAGTCGTCATCACTTATTCAAGCGCGCCGACTGTCGCGTTTCTTCCTGCGTAGGAGGCTGAAATCACTACTATCACTCCAACTCTTCTAGTTGCGCCGCAACAGCTTGCCGCAACAGATACAGCCGTATATTCTCCGAGCACGAATACATCGGCCCAGATCGGCCGTGCGGTGTTTTGCAACACCTCTTCGAGTGCAGTCACCATCACTGCCGGTATCACGACCGGCGGAGCACTCGGAGCCTCTACCACGATGATTTCCGCGCGAACTCTTGCCCCAGGCGAATCCTACGTTTCGCCAGAACTCGCGGGCGCCATTATCAATCCCGGTTCTGTTCTGCATGTCTTTGCGGGCTCGGCCAGTTCGGTAACGTTTACTGCATCCGGCGTTCTCATCGTATGAGCGACGTCGTCGAAACGTCTCCCGTTACTCTCGATCAGGTCGTCGCACTTGAGCGCGAGATTCAGCGTCTTCCTCAGGTTGATTGCCCGGTTCGCCATTATTTCGCACCCGGCATGGCCGCGCGAGAAATGACGATTCCGGCTGGAGTCGTTATCACTGGCGCGGTGCATCGGCATGAGCATCTTTGCACTGTAAGCAAAGGACGGATTCTAGTTTCGACCGACGAGGGCATGAAAGAACTTGCGGCGCCATGCACGATCGTGAGCAAACCGGGCGCAAAGCGCGTCGGATATGCCATCGAGGAAACCGTCTGGACGACATACCACGCGACCGATACGACGGATATCGACCAGCTCATCGAGGAAATCACCGAATCGACGAGCGCAGAGCTGATCGGCGGTGCAAACAATGTTCAGGCGCGCGCGCAACGTGATCGTGAAGACTATTCCCGGTTCCTCGTCGAATATGGTCTGACACAGGAATACGTGTCGCTGCTTGTCGAGAACGAACTCGACCAGATTCAGATGCCTCACGGAATTGACACTCTCGTGCGAGGCGCTTCCCTGATTGCCGGTTACGGCATGTTTGCGCGAGACGCTTTATCCGATGGCGATCTGATCGCACCAGTCCGGATAGATGACAAACGCACACCAGCAGGGCGTTTCATCAATCACTCAGTAAATCCGAATTGCCGATTTGTCGCCATGCCGAATGGCGATCTGATGGCCTATGCCTGCAAATCAATCGGCATGGGAGACGAAGTGACTGTCGACTACCGGCAGGCCATGCAGGTCAATGGCGCCGGGTTCAAACCACTCGGGGATAAATCATGAGCGCGGGGCTTTCGGCGGCTGCAATCGGTGGTATTGCGGCGGGCGTCGGTTCGGTAGCCGGCGCCGTTATCAGTTCCAGCGGTGCGAAATCGGCGGCCAATACACAGGCAGCCGGGCAAGACGCAGCCGCACAGGTTCAGCAGAACATGTTCAACACCATAAACGGGCAGGAACAGCCGTTTATCGGTATCGGCAATGGCGCGGCCGGCGCACTTAATAACCTGCTAGGGCTGACGAACGGTGCCGGTCCCGGGGGATTGCCGAACGGCTACCTCAATCAGACGATGGGGCAGTTTTCGTTCGATCCGTCGACGATGGCGAATTCGCCGGCCTATCAGTTTGCGCAAAGCCAAGGGCTACAGCAGGTTCAGAACGCGGCCGCGCCCGCGGTTGGTGCTCTCTCAGGGGCAGCGCTCAAGGATCTGACGAGCTTCGCAACTGGCACTGCCGAGCAGTACTACAACAACTATTACAACATGGCGCAGAACCAGTATGAGACGAACCTGAATTCGCTTCAAAGCCAGCAGAACAACATCTTCTCTCGCCTCTCCGGGATTGCTGGATTGGGCCAGAACGCTGCCAGCCAGGTCGGTACGGCCGGTACGCAACTCGGAACTGGTATGGCCCAAGCCACCGCCGGAGCAGCGGCTTCGCAAGCGGCCGGCACTGTGGGATCAGCGAATGCGCTTTCCAGCGGATTGAGCGGAGCCGGAAATACGCTTGGTTCTTATCTGACGCTCGGCAACATGCTCAGCAATACCAACAACAATTCCACAGATTATGGCGTTCCTGGATGGTCGCCGGCATCGGGGGGGAGCTAAGCCATGCCGGACTTTGGCGCGCCTGTCGCAGATCAGATCACATCTCCTAGCCCGACCCAAGGGATGCAAACGCTCTCGGGGATGTTGGGTCTCGCGAAAACGAATCAGGATCTTCAGCTTGGCCAACAGCAACTTCAGGTCGGTCAGGGTCAAGCACAAATGGCGCAACAGCAGATGGCAGAGCGCCAGTTGTATCAAAGTGCTTTGTCATCTGGGAAAGATCCGGATGGGAACTCTATAAAGAATCCCGATGGCTCGCTGAACTATCCGGCTGTTAGCAAGTTCGCGAACAAGTATCTCCCGATCAGCGGCCAGGCAGTCCAGCAAAACATCATCTCGACGCTGGACAACGCCAATACCTATCACACGAATGCTCTGAAACTGACCAACGAGCAGCGCAGCGCGGTTAGTGGCGTACTGGCGTCCGGTATTGGCGAACCCGACAGTTCCGGCGTTTCTTCCCGGCTGGATCAACTCGCCCAGCAGAATCCAGACCTAGTGCCGTTTATCAAGAACGCGCAGCAAGCTGTTAGCGCGATTCCGCCGAATGCGACTCCCGATCAGCGCAATCAGGTTTTGAGGCATGCGGTGCAGGGATTGCAGCCGGCCGGCACGACGGCTAATGAGCAGGCGCCGAATATGCAAACCACGACCGGCCCGAACGGCGGTGTGCAGGCGTTCAACGTCAATCCGAACTCGGCTACGCCGATGGGCGCTCAAGGTCCGGAAGTCAAGCAAGGCATCCCACTTGGCGAGCGTCAGCAAGTCGGCACGAACAGCGTCACCGGCGGACCGATGATCGTCAACCGCAATGGCGGCGGCCAGATCACCGGCCTCACCAATCCGCCGACGCAGGGCGTCTACGTTCCACAACCGGGCGACGCGCAGGCGCTGCCGGGTCTTTCGGCTGAACGCGAACAGGCTCGCTCTGCATTTGCGAATGCACCGTCTGCTCACACGAACAATCAGCTTGTCTTGCAGAACATCGATCAGGTGGCTGCGACAGGTCCGATCGGCATGAAAGCGCGCAACGCGTTGAGTGTGTTTGGGATCAACAGCAATTCCGACGCGGCGACTGCCTATGACCTCGTTGGTAAGGGCTTGGAGCGGTCCGCATTGCAGGCTGCTCAGTCGATGGGCCCGAACACAAACGCCGGGCTGGACGCGCAGATCAAGGCTAATGGATCGCTGGGATATACGCCTCAAGCCATCAAGGAAGTTACGAAGCTCAATGATGCGCTGACGACCGGTGTACAGGCGTATCAGCCTGGTCTTGAGCGCGCCATCGCAGCGAACCCTTCTGCTGGCGTTTTCGCCAAGCGGCAATTTGACCAGCAATGGGGCGCGAACTTCGATCCGCGCATCTACCAGATGTACAACGCGGCGAAGAGTGGCGACACCGAGACCGTCAATTCGATCGTCAATAGCCTCGGCGGCAAGAACTCACCGCAGTTCAAGGCGCTGATGCAGAAGGCGTCCGCGCTTCAGCAGTTGTCGAATACGGGGAGCGCCCAGTAATGGACGATCTTCTCGCCACGCTTTCGCAGGCAACCGGCGCGCAGATGCCGCAGAGCGCCGCGCCGAGTGGCCCGGGTGCATTCGATCCGTCGAAAAGCTATGGCACGCCGTCGCAAATGCTGGACAACCTGGCCAATCAGGAAAGCAGCGGCGGCAAGAATCTCGTCAACAAGCAGACCGGCGCGATGGGACCGTACCAGTTCCTTCCGCAGACGATCGCCGATCTACGTCAACAGGGCGTCAAGTTCGATCCGTTCGACCCGCAGCAATCGCGCGCGGCGGCTGACTGGTATTTGCAGAAGCTGAAAGCGCAGAACGGCGGCAGCTATGACGGCGCATTGAAGGCCTATGGCGGCTTCGTGCATGCCGATCCGTCGCAGTACATCAACCACGTTGAGAACGGCGTACCGGGCTTCTCTGGCGGTCCTGCACCTACCACGCCGGGGCAGTCCTATTCAGGTCAGCAGGCGCCGGCCGATAGCGGCCCGAAGTCGGATCTGTTGGACACATTGCAATCGGCGATGAGCGGCGCGCCCGCAGCGCCAGCCGCAAAGCCAGTTCAGCCGACAGCCGCGCCTCAGCAAGCCGAAACGCCGCTTCAGCAGTTCGGCCACGCCGCAGCGGGGCTCGCCGATACCGCGCTGAGTCTGCCCGGTCAGATAGCGCAGCAAGGAACATACGCACTCGCGCGCGCCTCGGGCATGAGCCCCGAAGAAGCGCAGGCCCAAGCGGCGCATTTCGGCGGTGCGATTCATCCTGTGGGCAATGCGTTCGGCGTCACGAATACACTGGGCTATCAGGGCGAAGCATCACAGCGCGCGATGCAGGCCGTAGGCGGCGCTGTCGGTCAAGGCGTGAATGCAGTAGCGAATGCGACCGGCTTGCCGCAGCAGGACGTAGCGAACATGGCGCAGTCTGCCGCGATGCTCGTTCCGGGCGCCGCGCATCTCGCCGCACCGCTCGCGCGCGGCATTGCGAATGAAGTCGGCTATGCCGCAGATGCAGCAGCGGCCGGCGTGCGCAAGGTCGGCGGAGCGGTCGCTGATGCAGGCAGAGCAGCCGGTCAGACTGCTAGCGACTTCGGCAATGCAATAGGCACGGTGACCGGCCTGAAGGCTCCGGAAGCGCCCGCGCTCACGAATGCGCCTATGCCGGTTCCTGGGCGCCCAAGCGTTGGCGCGGCCGGTACCTCGTTTGCCCAGCAAGCCGCAGATGAAGGCGTTCCTTCACCGATCGTCCAGAAGATCGCCGCAGCCGAGAAATCGGGTGAATTGAATCCGACCGCTGCTGAGCGCCATATCGAAGCCGGATCTCTTCCGGTTCCGATCGAGTTGACCGCAGGGCAGGCGAGCGGTGATGTGAATCTGCTGTCGAGCGAAATGAACTCGCGCGGCCGTAATCCGGAACTTGCGAACCGCTTCAACGCGCAGAACGGCCAGATTGCCGACAACCTCTCCGCGATCCGCGATCAGGTCTCGCCGAACGTCAATGTCCCTTCTGGCGCGCCGACCGGTCAAGCATTGGTCGATGCGTACAAGGAAATGGACGCGCCGATACAGCAGCAGATTTCGGAGCTGTACGCGAAAGCGCGCGATAACAACGGCGCGCCTGCTCTGGTCGATGCCGCGCCGCAGATGAAGGACTTCGCCGCGCAGATCGGGCCGACGCGGTTTAACGCTCTGCCGGCGAACGTGCAGCAGATTTTCCGCGATGCGAGCGCCAATCAGGTCGCGCTTCCTCCCGGCTTCGAGGTCAATGGTTCGTCAGTGCGCCCCATGAACGTCGGTGACCTGATGGACATCGACAAGACACTATCCGGAGCGCTGAAAAGCGCAACGGATGGCTCGGTTCGGCACGACATCGGCGCACTGCGCGACAGCATCGTCAATTCGCAGCTTGATCCGTCGGCCGCTGGCGCCGATGCCTTTGCTGCATACAAGACGGCGCAGGCAAGCGCGCGCGCGCGATTCCAGGCGATGGATGCAGACCCGGCATACAAGGCCGCGGTGAACGATATAGCGCCCGCTGGCGAGCCTTCCGCGCTTGCTGATGACTTCGCGCGCAAGTACATCGCAGGCGGCAAGACATCGAACGTCCAGAACATGATGCAGAACCTGTCGAACGATCCAGCCAACCGGGAACTCGTCGCGTCTGCGTTGATGGACCACGTTCGACAGCAGGCCGGCGTTGATCTACGCACTGGCTCAGGAAACATCAGCCAGGCGGGGCTCAATAAGGCGCTCGTCAATCTCGGCGACAAGACACGCATTGTCCTCGGCCCGCAAGCCTCACAGACGCTCGAAAAGCTCGGCAACGTGGCGCGCTATACGCAGGAGCAGCCGCGCGGCAGCTACGTGAACAACAGCAATACGTTCGTCGCGAGCGCCGCCAGCGCCGCCAAATCTGCCGCAGAGGGCGTCGCCAATAGAGCGGCCTTCGGCGTGCCAATCGGCACATGGACCCGACAGGCGCTTGAGCGTCGCGCGGGTGAAAAAGCGGTGTCCCGCTCGCTCGAACCGGGCGCAGGCGTCGGCGTCCCGCTGAACTCGCTGATCCGTAATCGGGGAACCCAATAATGTCCGTCGCTCTCGCCGAATCGCCAATCCTGTCGTTTCTGAACAATGCCGGTCTGCTTAATGCAGGCGGCAGCCTTCTCACGCAGGTAGGCGGCGTCAACTATCCGACCTATCAGGATTCAGCCGGCGCAACGCCGCTTCCGAATCCGATTCCGCTGAACTCGCGCGGCGAGATTTCGAACTCGTCTGGGATCTCCTGTCAGCTTTTCTTGCAGACCGGGATTCAGTACGCCTTCACGCTTTTCGACTCGCTCGGCAATCAGCTATGGACGGCCAGTGACGTGATGGCGATCGCGCCTATCGCTGTCGGCAACATGACTGACGAGAAGGGCAGCGGCGGCCAGGTTGGCTTCGTCAACGGTGTGGATTTCACCGCAGGGACGACCACGAGCCTGACGCTCTCGCAGAACTACGGCTCTGCATCGAATCTGTGGGTCGCGTTCGACGGAGTAGAACAAGGCGGCGATACCTATACGCTCAGCGGAAACACGCTCACGTTCAACGCCGTTATTCCGGTAGGGACGAACAAAGTCTATGTGAAGGGCGGAACGGCGCTGACTGTCGGCACGCCCGGAACCAACACGGTTGGTATCGCCAATTTCTCTTTCCCGGTGTTTGGTCCTACGAGCGCGCGCCCGGTTCCGCAGTCGATCGGGCAGATGTACTACGACACGACGCTCGGGCAATCGGTCGTCGCAACGGCGGTCTCGCCCGCCAAGTGGCAAAACGTCGTCGGTAATTATGACCATGTGAACGTATTGCAGTTCGGTGCCGATCCGACTGGCGTGGCGGATTGCACTGCGGCACTCACCGCCGCTATCGCTTCGTGCCCGACGAATCAGGTCAACATCTATTTCCCGGCCGGGACGTACTACTTCGCCACGCAGCAGACGATCACGATGACATCGACGCAGACGAATCCGGCTGGTCTGGCGATTCGTGGCGCGGGCTCGGGCATCACACTATTCAAGTTCGCCGCGGCTAGCAGTGGCTTCACCATTCTGTATGGCTCCGCCTGGACTGGCGTACGCGTGGAAGGCATCTCGTTCCTGTCTCCGACTGCGGGCGGTAATGCTGGCCTCACGCTTGAGCAGAATGCGACGTTCGCAACAGGGCAGGGGCAATACAGCCTCAGCACAATGCGCGATCTCGAATTCCGCGGCAGCGATGGCTTCAACGAAACGAACTATTGGGGCAACTGTTGCAGCGTGCTCGGCGCTTCGAATATCAACTGGTACGACTGCACCTTCTATGGCCCTACCGGAACGCCATTCGGCGCCGGCATCAGCCTCGGATATGCGCCGAACGATCACACGATCATTCCTGTGGTCTACAACCTCGACGGCTGCTCGTTCACGCACCTGCAAAGCGGCCTCGTCTACGGCGGTAACTGCCAGGGCGTCACCGTCTCGAAGTGCAATTTCACCGGGAATTTCGTCGGGATCATCGTCCCGAATACGGCCGTCGCGCCTGATCAATTGACCGTCAATTCGTCGCAGTTCGCCAACATTAACGACTCGGTTCTGTTCCAGGTCTTCTGCCAGGCGGTTTCGTTCGTCAATTGCTTCTTCCTGGTCCTGAATAACTCGGTCGGCATCAACGCGGCACAGATGGCCAATCTCAGCATCGTCGGGAACATCTTCAGCACCGCAAACGGCTCGCCGGTGAATCAGCAGGGCGTGCAAATCGGCACCTATGAGCAGGGCGCGGGCGTCATCACTGGCAACCAGTTCAACGGGCTGACCATCGCAATTGCATTGCTCGCGGCTTCTCAGTTCGTCAACGTCCAGTCCAACTGCTACAGCGGGAACGGGACGAACGTCAATAACGCAGGCACAAACAACACCATCGGCGGCGGCTCGCAATAACGGGGAAAACATGAATAACCACAGCAATCTGATCGCTTCTTTTGTTTCATGGCTCGCCTTTGCGATGGGCCATTTCGTAAGCGACATCACGCTCTCGAACATTGCTCTGGTTCTGTCGATCGTCTGTAGCGTCGTGACGATATGGGCGCACTTTGCGAGAGGGAGAAATGTCTCACGCGATTGAATGGCTGGATGAGCCGGAACATCACGACTACCCTGCGGCGCTGTCGTATCTCTGCCTGCATTTCACGCTCAAGGAAGCGGCTGAACTCGTCGACAGATTGCGACACGCCAAGAAGGTTTCATTCAAGGCGAAGGACATCATGCGCGCCTCGGGTTTGCCGATCCTTGGCATCAGCAATAGCCACATCGAACGCGATCGTCAGAAGGTTCATGAAGGGCAAAAGCTCTCGCCGATCCTGCTCGTGCGCACTGGCGACAAGCTGATTATTGCTGACGGCTACCACCGCGCGTGCGCCGTCTACAGCCTCGACGAAGACGCAGTTATACCGGCGAGGATCGTATGAGTTGGGTCGATCTGGCGGTCTCGCTCGCGAAGCAGTTCGAAGGATGCCGATTGCAGGCTTATCCGGACCCTGCACACGGCTGGCTGGTTCCGACCATAGGTTATGGCGCGACCGGCTACGGCATCACGAAGCAGACCGTCTGGACGCAGGAGCAGGCCGATAGTGATCTCTCGAACCGCATGAACGCGATCGGCTCGCGCATCGACGAGATATGCACTGTCGCTCTGACGGATGAGCAGAAGGGCGCGCTGTGCGACTTCGCCTACAACGAAGGCCTCGGCAATCTTCAGCACTCGACACTGCTTGAACTCGTCAATGCAGGCAATCCGTTTGCCGCTGCGAATGAGTTCGACAAATGGGATCTGGCCGGAGGAGAAGTTCTGCCCGGTCTGGTGAAGCGCAGGGACGCCGAGAAGGCTCTCTTTCTACTTGGCTCTTAAAAGGAAATCACATGAACACCATGCAATTCCTGATGGCAATTCTCAACTGGCTGCAAGCCGATCCGTCGCATCTGGTGGTTGCGGCATCTGCAATCGCCGCGGTCATCCCGACGCCGAATCCCGCTACTCCGTGGGGGAAGGCATATCGGGTACTCGACGCGCTCGCGCTGAACGTCATGCACGCGAAAGAGACCGGCGTGAATGTGACCTCCGTCGCTGAGGAAGTAGCCACTCTCCTTGCGGCGAAGCAAGCGACCGCAGTCCCAGCGGTCGTCGGTGCTCCCATCCCCGCCACTCCCCAACACTAAAGGAACCGCCATGAAACGCATCTTTCTGATCTTCGCCGCGCTCGCGGCACTTGTCGGTTTCGCCGGCTGCAAGAACCTTCCGACCGTGCAGCAGCAGTTCAACGCGCTCTGTCCGACCGTCACAGCGGATCTGCAAACGATCTCGATCAGCCCGCTGGTCAATCCGGCCGGGCAAGCCGTTGCAAAGGAGGCGCACGACCTGAACGTGCTTGCTTGTAACGCGGGATCGGCAATCGACGTGAGCAGCGTACAGAAACTGGCGAATACGCTGCTGCCTCAGCTCGTGATCATCCTCAACGCAATCCCGCCTACGCCCGCTTTCCCGAGCCAGGCTATCGCTTTGGGATTGGGAACGTTCGGGCCGCTCCTGCTGCAACTCGCCGAGCAGGTAGTCGCAACGGTGCATCCGGCAACCGCGCCGGCCGCTGCCTCGGCGCCCGCTGCTGCATCTGCTCCGGCTGTGTCGCAATGAACGCGCTGGAATTCGCGCTGATCGCGCAAGAGTCCTATACCGCGGCGCCGGATATCGGCGTTGCGGCAAGCGCCTCGCGCGCGATCGTTCGACTGACTGATGCGGGGCTCGTCGTCGCATTTCCCGGCTCGGACAATGGCGAGTGCTGGGAAGCCGATTTCGATATCGACATTATCGACGTGCCTGGCATCGGCAAGGTTCACCGCGGCTTCTGGAACGCATGGGTGACGCTCTCCGATGCTGTCGTCGCTGCCATCGCGGATCGGCCGGTCATCTTCGTGGGCCATAGTCTTGGCGCCGCTATCGCAGTCTGTGCCGCAGCTGCGCTGACGGTAGAAGGTAAGCCGCCGATCGCCGTCTATGGCTTCGAGCCGCCGCGCGTGAGCCCGGAAACGAACATAGCTGCGATCCTCGCCACGGTCCCGGTCGCGCTCTATCGCAATGGTCTCGACATCGTTCCGGACGTGCCGTTTTACTGGCAGCTCTCCGCGCCTCTCATTCAGATCGGAAAGCCTGAATTGCCGTTCCCTAACACGCTCGATCACTCAATCGTCAAGGTGATCGATGCTCTGACCACTTCTCAGGAAGCGACAACATGAAACGAATCTTCGGCGCGCTGCTGGCGCTTTTCTCGGCCGCTTCTTTCGGCGCGACTCTCGTTCCTGTTCAACTCTTGAATCCGGTCGGATCAACGAGCGGTCAGGCGATCATATCGAATGGCCCTTCCAGTGCGCCAACATTCGCAACGATGGTGGTCGCGAACGTGACAGGCGCGGCGGCGCTGACTGGCGCGACGTTCACAGGCACCGTACAGGTAAGCGACGCTAGCCCTGTGATGGCGATCAACGATACCAGCGGCGCCAGCGCTTCATCGCTGTTCTTCAATAACACCGGAACTGGTAAATGGGCATTGACGAATACATCGTCAACGAGCGCCTTTACCCTCGGGCGATACGTCGCGGGCACGTTCACTGATAGCCCGATCTCCGTCGCGAACAGCACCGGTATTGTGACGATGCTTGACGGCGTGACCGGGACTCCAATCAGCGGAAGCACCGGATCGTTCACGACGCTTGCCGCGAGTAGCACGGTCAGTGGCTCAGGCTTCAGCACATACCTCGCGTCGCCGCCTGCGATCGGCGGCACGGCAGCGGCGGCCGGTAGCTTCACCACGCTCAGCAGCACCAGCACGTTCACGCCTTCGCAGACGAACGGCATCGTAGGCACCACGACGAATAACAATGCGAACGCAGGGAGCGTTGGCGAGACGATCGCTTCCTCGATCGCTTCCGGTTCGGCGATCTCGCTCACGTCCGGGACGCCCGTCAATGTCACATCCATCTCATTGACCGCTGGTGATTGGGACGTTTTCGGCGCGGTGGACTACAACGTTGGCGCTACGACTGTCGTTCAGTTGCTTGTGGGATCAGCCAGTCAGACGAGCGCCACTACAGCCACGCCGTTTGTTACGGGAGGCTCATACGCAGCGGGCATTACGACCGTAGCTGGCGTCACGATCCCGACGATTCGGGTGAGTCTGGCATCGACGACCACGGTTTATCTGGTAGCCCAAGGCAACTTCACTACCAGCACACTTTCCGCATATGGGACCATCACGGCGCGGCGCCGCCGCTAAGGAGAAGCAGTCATGTTGCGAGCAATCGGCGCGTCGCCAAACAATAACGTCATTTCTCTGGCACAGAGCAATGTGCCGTCATATTCGCTGACTGGCACAACGTCGCGGACTTTGCTCGACGTAGTGAATATCACTGTTCCTGCGACCATTACCCCGGATACAGAACTGCTTGTGAATATCAGCTGGTCGTGCAGCTCGAGCGCCAATACCAAGCAACTCGACGTGAATTTCGGCGACATCGGCACGCTGATGGCGACGCTGTTCTCGGACATCGAGACGACCAATATCTCGAATGAATTGATGTTCCGGATCACGTTCTCTGGGCAGACTGCAACGGCTCAACTGGTTTCATCATCCAAGGTGCCTGGCTCGTCGTCGACTACTGCATTCAAGGCGACAACGTTCACGATGACTTACTCGGGCATCGCGGGCCAGCCGCTACAGATGGCGTTCTGGGGAACGATGGCCAGTGCTTCAGACAGCATGCAGATCCAGCGGTACAGCATCTGGGCGGTGCAGGGCAAGTCGTATCCGACGAACCGGCTGCTGCCAGGTAAAAAGATTTTCTGGGGTGCCAACGCGCACTTCAATGACCTGTCTGCCGGCGGTGGCGCTGTCACCAATGCGCAGATGGCGTCATGTATGACGGCTATGAATGCGACGACGTTGCGACTGACGGTCGAGAACGTCGGATACACGTGGCAGTCAAGTGATGCATCACTCGCGGCTATTGTCAACCTCGCGCAGTACATCCAGGCGAACTCGCTGAACATTCAGCTTTACGTCTGCATCGACCTTGACCAGACCTCAGATGGTACGAATCAATGGCCGAACGAGCAGGCCGCCTATACGTACGGCTATCTCTACGCGCAGCACGTCGTGAGCGCGCTGAAGCCCTACGGCGTGACGATGTTTGAGTGTGGGAACGAACTGGATACGAAGTATGGCAACGGGACATCAGGCGGCGGAACGTGGGGCTATTACCCGTACACGTATAGCATTGCCCAATGGCCGATTATGCGCGGCATCATCCACGGCGCTGTTGATGGTGTGCATTCGCTCGGCTGTCTGGCAGCGTCGAATGCCTTCACGATCGCGAGCGTCGGCGCGATGGTCAACCTCTGGAACGGGAATTCGCCGGCCGCCGGGAATACCGTCACGCCTGGAGGGCCGCCCGTTCGGTGGGATATCAGCGCGTTCCATAACTATCAGTCGTATGGGTTCCTGACTGGCATGCAGACGTTCGTCAACGGACCGTATTTCAACGTCTACCAGTACCTGAAAGAGCAGTTCGGCGTTCCGATCATCATTTCCGAGTTCAACGGCAACGGTGGTTGGACCGAGGCACAGAACGCTGCTTACTGTACTCGCCTGATGAATGAGGCGTGGAACCTGAAATACAAGTACAACATCGCAGGCGTGCTCGTCTATCAGATGTTCCAGGGCGATCCGTGGGGCATGGTCGCTACTCCATCCACCGCAACGCTATCCAACCCGCTCGGGACTACGGTCTCAGCCCTGATGGGTTCCCTCGTCGATACCGGGAGCTAGGGCACCAGCGTCTGCAACTCCGACACGAACGGCATGACCGGGCTATCTCCGTTGATCTCCGCGCGAATCAGCGCGTCTGATGGCGGTTGATAGCCAGGCTGCTTTCCCGGCATGTCGCACCCCATGCGCGGGCCGATTCCGTCGCAGACGATAGGGCCGACATATCCGCAAAACCTGCATTTTTCGTTGTTCATTAGGCGTCTCCGTTTGGTCGGACGATTCTAGCAGCGTGGCGGATTTGAACTATGCGACACGGGTAACTGCGTTCAAAACCACGCGTAACTTATTGATTTGTTTACGACGCAACATGACGTTTCTGCATGTTGTTTTTACCACTGAAAATCGCGCAACCTGATGATTTGATTGCGTAAACCTTCGTCTATCGGGTCGTTTGTTTCGGAGTTGTGCCTGGGCACGATGACCTTCGGCGGCGGCGAAGGCATCTGGCGGCAGATCGGCGACCTGCAGCAGAACGACGCGGAGCGGCTGGTCGGCCGGGCGCTCGACGCGGGCATCAATTTCATCGATACCACTAAAACCACTCAATATATTGTACCCCACTTTTTGGGATAACCCGCCGCCAAGCCCCGTCCAGCAAGGGTCTCAGACCATCGAGCGTTAACCCTTAGACCGCCTCCCCGCAAACGTTTTCCGCCCCGTCCAGCAAGGGTTTCAGACCATCGGGAGTTAACCCCGATTCGGGTTTGTCTAACCTATCGTCTAGGGTGCAGTCTTTGCCAAAGCCCAAGGGAGGCGCGCATGTACTACGGACTCGACATGTCCGAGGTTCGGTACGAGACCGACCACGCAGGCAACAAGCTCAAGGCCACCATTCCCTATCCCATGTTTTCCGCGCTGGTCGAATTCTGGCGCGAGGCACGCAGGGCGCAGACCGCGAGCCTGGAGACACAGACCCGACCGGGACAGTTCAAGACCTCGCTCGCTGCCGCTGCTGTCGAACCCACCACATCACCAGCCGAACCACCGCCTCGCACCAGACCGTCACAGTGGGACAAGCTGTGCGCAGCACTACCACCCGAACCACTCGCACCACCCGAAGTTTCACCAGCCCCCGCCGATCCCACTCCAAGTCCTGCCGCGTCACCCACCGATCCAAACCGCATCACCGGACACAAGACCAAGCAGGTGATCTTCGTGCGCGAGTTCGCCGCACCGGTCCCCGAGGAAGTCGCCGAGCAGGTGCGGCGCGGCGTGTACTTCCTGCGCGCGTGGCGCGTCTACCGCAAGCTCACCATGCACGATGTCGCGGACCTGTTCAGCAAGAGCAAGGCTACGGTCAACTGGCACGAGAACGGATACTCCACACCCACGCCAAAGACACTCGCCCGCTTCGCCGAGATACTGGATTGCAGCGTTGCGCAACTGACCGCGAAGCCGGGTAGCAACACGCAGCCGTGGCTACGCGTGATCGAGCAGTCCAATACACCTCCAGCGGACAGCGCGAAACCGGAAGTGAACGCACCCGAGGGCACCGAGTATCCCAAGGCGGTGCTCGCACATATCATCGGCGGCAAGTCTCCGCTCACCGCGTGGCGGATCCACCGCGAACTCACCGTCGCGCAGCTTGCCGACGCGTATGGGTGCTCCAACGACAATATCCGCAAGATGGAGGAGCGCGATACAACCCTGCGCGCCCGCACGCTGGAGAAGCTGGCCGCGGCGCTCCACTGCAAGCCCGCCCAGTTGCTCCGACCCGCAGGGATGCCCGAGGCGAACGTGCGTGTGCCGGTGCGCGGTGCGCAACCCGAGGAGGTGCTGCGTCGTGCGCGCAGCGCGGAGGCACGGGCCGCATGATGCACTCCACCTACAGCGTTGAAACCCGCGTGCGCAACTCGGTGCGCTTTGTGTGTGTCACCGACCGTGACGAGGGGATGAGCGTCACCAACGACATCGAGCACGTGGTCGATGCGCTGCATGCCTCCGGCATGCTCAATTCAGGTGATCGCTTTATCTACCGCGACACGATGGGCGTGTGGGACGAGGCGGTGATCGACAGTGCGTGTCGCTTCGTTGACTTCCGCTCCCTTGGCGCGACTTCCTGCACGGACGCGATTAGCCTCGCGCTAAACCAATGAGCAACACGAAGCCGTGGGAGAGCGAACCCGACTATGCGATGTTCAGCGCGGCGGGTCTCACGTGTGTCATCCGGCGCTCGGACGGGCTCGGTCACCTGTGCGGCTATGTTGGCGTGCCCGCTTCACACCCGCTCTACGGTGTGGACCGGCTCGACCTGGTGCCCGCACCGGACACGTGGCTGACACGCACGTTCGACATGAACGAGCACGGCGTTCTCGACGTCTTCGCGTTCGCGCTGGAGCAGTCGGCGGGTGAGAAGGTTCCCCAGGGGTTTGCGCCGCTCAATATGCTGATAGGCGCACACGGTGGACTCACGTGGTCGAAGCGCATGCACGATCACACCGGGTGGTGGTTCGGATTCGATTGCGGACATGCGGGTGACCTTCAACCGCAACTGGTCGAAAGCCTGCGACTCATAGGTGGAGACGCGCAGTTCGCGCTCGATCACTTCGTCTACCGGACCTTCGACTATGTGCGCGGCGAGTGCGCGACGCTGGCGCAGCAGATCGCGGACTGGACCGAGCACATACCGCACATTCAAGCGGCGAAACAGGCCATTGCTACTGCGCGCGAGGTGCGACTCCATGCCGATCACTGAAGACGTGACCGCGCACGATGTGGCGGTGCGCGAGCGCTGGACCCTGATTGAAAGCGACGGACGGCTCCAGCGCGTCGTCGCCATCATCAACGAGCGCGCGATACCGCTGAAGGTGCGCCACGATGAACGCGTGAACCGGGTAATCAACCATACCACCATGACGACCGGCGCGAAGATCGAGGCGCTATGGGAAGCGGTGGACGAGATCGGTGAGATTGCCAAGCCGCATACGGCGTGTCGCAAGGGTTGCTCGCACTGCTGTCATACGCCCGTGCTGGTGCCGGTGCAGGAAGCCGAACTGATCGGTCGGCGCATCGGTGTCAAGCCGGTGAAGCTCACGGGGATCAGCGGGCGCGACGACATCGAAGCGGGTTATCACAACCCGTGCACCTTTCTCGACGCACACGGCGCGTGCTCGATCTACAGCTCGCGTCCGCTCGCGTGCCGACAGCTATTCAATATGGACCGCGACGCGCTGCTGTGCGAACTGGTGGGTGAAACCGCGAGCAAGGTGCCCTACATGAACATGTTCGACTATCAGACGGCGCTCGCGATGACGGCCATAGACCGGCGCGAGAGCGTGGAGCGCAACCCGCGCACCGGGCGCATGCAGCCGCGTACTGTTGAGAGTGCGCCCGTGGTGGGCGACATCCGTGAGTTCTTTCCGAGGGGTAAAGGATGACCACACCGTTACTGATCGGACCCGACCAGCGCCGACAGCTGGCGGCACTGCGCAAGCGGGCCAATGCGCACCCGGTTGACATGCGGGGTTTGAGTGACCGGCTCAAGGTGCCTGCGAACAAGCAGGCACATCGCGCGCAGATGACGACACAGAGTGTGAACCTGCCCGCGGACTTCCTTGTGACCTTCAGTATCGAGACCGGGCACCCGGTCGGTACATGTCGCCACCTGAGCATGAGTGTCGGCAAGGCGGGTCGAGTACCGAGCCCGGAGGCGGTGTGGAGCGTTGCGACCGAACTGGGTTTCACTGGCGCGCTGGAGCACTGCACGCAGTGGCTCGAAACTCTGCAAGGTCATGGCGACGCCGTGAACATCGTGCAACCCCTGATGAACGAGGGAGGTCACGCATGAGCCGCAGACTGATCCGCGCCGATGGTACTGAAACGCCGATCCCGCTCCCGATGACCATCAGGGAGGTCGCGGACCTGATCGGTGCGACTACGCTGGACAGTGTGAACCTCGCGCACGGTGAGGTGATGATCCTTGATGATCTCGGTTGCGAACGGGGTCTACCCGTCAACGCCACGGCAACGGCCATGTATCACGCGCGCTGCGTCCCCGGCACGACGTGGCCGATTCTCGGTGACGTGGTGATCGCACCTGATGCCGACTTCGCCCCCGCTGCTGGTCCGCTGGAGCGGCATAGCGGCTAACCCCTTCTCGCAGGAACGGTCATGACGGAATTACGCCATGCGTGGCTGGTCGATCCGTTTGCGCGCACCGTGACACACGTCACCCTGCACTCGGCGGTGAGCAGCCCCGAGGAGTTGCACGAGATATACGCGCTACTCGACTGCACCACCATCGAAGCGGTCAACCCGGTGAACGCGGGTGGCGACCTGCTGTTTGTCGACGAGGACGGCAAGTACCGCAAGCCGTCCGAGCAGGCGTTTTTCCTGTGCCGCCTGTGGCCGCATGAACCGCTCACGGGCAGAGCGTTATGGGTGGGCCGCAATGACGAGGGGGACATTGCCAGTCCCGTAAGCGCGCTCGACTATGTGCGCGCGCATATTGTGTGGGCGAGCAAGGTATGACATTCGAGATCATCGAAACACCGGTTCGCGGAATCCGCTGTCGGCTTTGCGGCCGCATATCGTGGAACCCGAACGACGTGGAGCAGCGCTATTGTGGTGCCTGTCATGTCTTCCACGATGACCGCGCGCACGCGTCGATGCGCTATGCGCCGCAAGGCGCGCCGACCTGTATCCCCCTCGGTGGGTTCGGCGGCTACGACCTCTATATAGGTCTCCAGCCACCGCTACCTCCAACCCTGATCGCCCGCTACGGTAACGAGCCCGGCGCGTATGAGACCTATAGCCCGCACCTCGTTGGCATGTACCCCGACGCCGCGCGTCTGCACGGTGAGCACTTTGTCGAGGCGCTGCGGCGCGCGCTGTTGACCGGCATCAGCCTTGCCCCTCAAAAAAATTAGTTCGGATGGCGAAGTTAAAATGGTTGTCCGGCGCGTCGCTGCGCCGGTTTTTAAACGATCAGGATGACTTCACAAATGACTGAGCAGCAACCCATCACGGCGACCGTGGTTCCCACCCGGCAACGCCTCGCGTTCCTTCCCGATGTCTTCACCCCGCGCCTGATGATGCAGGGCGAGGCGATGATCTACCGGCAGGCCGACCAACTCTCCGCCGACTACAACGGTGGTTTGTGGGCGTTCTACCGCCTGTCCAACGGCGGGTTTTTCGTGGCCCCAGACAACGACAAGCGCTACACCATCAGCGTCGCGGGCAACGGCTACGAGGGCGAGGTCAGCGCGCTGGCGTTTGGCATGACCGTCACCCTGTTCGTGCTTGGTTCCCTGTGCTGGATCGAGAACGAAGCGCTGCGCGAGCGGTTCACCGACAACTACCACCAGTTGCGTCAGTACGTCCTCGACCAACCGGAGGCGGGCGCGGTGCTCGCCGCCATCGACTGAGGTGCCCCCTATATATACAGCGCGTCACCACCCCGCCTCGGCGGGGTTTTTTTTGACCCCCTTCAGATGGGACGGGTAAGTCCCGACGAATTCTTATTTACGGCACCCTCGTGAGGGGTGTAATATTTGTCTTGTGGTTGGTTGTGTTGTGTTGGTTGGGTGGTTGGTTTAACGGTAATGAGGGTTTGAACATGACGCTGGAATCGAATGACCCGCGCGACGCCGCGCTGATCGCCAGGGCGCGCGAGATCGCCGCCCGGTCGATTGGCAACACGGTACGCGTGCGCACCGACAAGAACGTGGTCACCGAGGGTGTGATCAGGTCCGCCGAACCCCACCGGTTCGGGCACACGGCGCGGACGAAATACATCGTGTTCCGCGTGGTCGCGGTATGTGGCACCAAACAGGTCGAGCGCGAGTTTTTTCTCAAGTCGCTCCCGACAAACTGAGCAAAGGGTAACGAGGGGTTAATGATGAAGGTCTGTGAACTGATGGAGTTGCTGGAAGGGATGCCCGAGGACGCGGAGGTGCGTATCGCGCAACAGCCGAACTGGCCGTTTGAGTACGCGATTGCGGGTGTGGTGTGTGTGGACCTGGGGCGCGACGAGGAAGACGACGACATGCGCGACGACTACCGCGAACCGGTGGTGTACCTCGCGGAAGGGACGCAACTGGGTTACCTCCCCGGTGCGGTGTCAAGCGAACTGGGGTGGCGCTGATGAAAGTCTACTTTGTGGCGGATGAGGGGTTCGACCTGATCGAGGCGGAAGCCTTTTTGCTGGAGGGTTTTATTGAGGAAGGCGAAGTACCGGAGGTAACCGCTATCGAAGCGGATCGCGAGACCGCAGAGCGCGTCGCGCGGCGGGATGACCCCGCGCTGGTGCTGGACGTGTTTGAACTTGACTACGACGGTCAGATGACCCTCGCGGAAATCAGGTTGTTTTTTGGGTGTTGAGAGGTACGGGAAATGACGGGGCAATACAACGGGTGGACCAACTACGCGACGTGGTGCGTCCACCGGTGGATGACGGGGGACCAGGGCACGTGGCGCTACACGCTGGAAACCATCGCGGACATGCGCGCGCTCGGTAACAGTACGGGTGCTGCGCTGGTGGATGAACTGGCGGACTACCTGAAGGCGGACCACATGGAGTCGGTCCCCGAACAGGTCACGGGTGTGTGGCGCGACCTGATAACCCGCTCGCTTGGCGACGTGGACTGGCGAGAGATCGCGGAAAAACTACTGGAGAACTGATGATGACGACTGAAACGAAATCACGTGGGCGTCCCACTGGCACCTTTCACGCGGGTTCGCTCGCGTCGCGCCTGTTCGAACTGGAGGTGGGTCAAAGCGTACTGGAGGAGGACCGCGACGGCACGCTGGTGCTCGATAACTGCAAGCGCTCGATGCGCGCGGTCACCAAGCACGACCCGGCGCGCGAGTACGACATGAAATTGCACCTTGGCGTCGCGGTCAAGGGGGATGAGATGCCGGTGCGGTTCTACCGTATCCGGCGCACGAAGTAATGGTTTATTGACGAGGTGAATTGATGAATTGGGATGATCCCGCAGAGCGCGCGGCGCTCGCTGAACGTGTTGGCCCCACCGAGTACAACCGGCTATTCAGCGAGCACTTGGACGCGTCGATTGTGGAATGGGTGGCGGGTCACGCGATCCGTCCGGTCGGTAGCCGCTTCGGTCGGCTGTTCACGGTAGGTAACACAGGGTACGCGTTTCGCCTGCTCACAGAGGCGCAGGACTACGCGCGCAACCACCCGAAGGAGGAGCAATGAACAAGCTCAGGACGGCGGTGGTGTCGCTGGCGCTCGCGCTGGCGGCGGCACCCGCGTGCGCCACGGTCACACTGCGCGGTGGTGTGTCCATGTACTGCACCACACCGGGCGCGCTGGTGAACATGGAACCGGCTCTGTATAACGCGTACACGTCCGCTGGACAGGGCGCGACGCCAGAGCTTGTTCACCTGCTCAATGTGGCGGGGTGCGCAATCATTACCACTGGTCCCGAACGGGTGCTCCCGCAGGGGGCCATTCTGGAGGTTCGACCATTTCACCTGAAGACCGGGGTGGTCACGCTGGTGCATGTCCTGTTCGGGCAACCGCTCACGCATCAGGAGGACAACTACTCGGCAGAGGGGGAGTACCTGGGGAAAAAGCGGGTCACCGCGACTGACGGGTGGATGCTCAGGCGCGACATCAAGGGAGAAGTACAGTGAACGAGGTTGGAGAGGTTTTCATCCGCTTCAGCGCGGATGGTACGCAAGCGCACCTGACACAGGTGGTGCGGCGTGTTGACGGCACGGTCCACGAGTACGTGGCACAGACGTACCGGGGGACAGCGGAGGAGGTACGCGCCTATGTGGACGCGAACCTGTCACGTTACCCGGTGAGGGAGGACGCGCAATGAACGTTCACGAGTACTTTGTCGAGAAACTCGGGCGCGACCCGATGGACGACCTGATGGGGGATGAAATGCCCGTGGACTCACCGTGCGGTGCGGACTGCGCCAGCGCGATTGACGCGGCGGCGGCGCTGGTGACCCATCTGCGCCAGGGGTTCGGGAACGACTATCCCTTTCTGGTGGATAACGTCATTTTCGCGGCCAACCGCGTCTGTCAGGTGTACATCTATGGGTGACGTTCACCCGTGTCTGACCATGCTCGCGATGGTCCCGCTCGGCGTCGTCATCGGTGTCAGCGCAGCCGCGCTATGGGAGTACCTTGACCGGCGCTCATGATCCACCAATCAACCCGCTTCGGCGGGTTTTTTTACGCCTGCGCGCTTCATCAGGCGGTGTCTACAGGCGGCTCGCGCGGGTGTGCGTGTGGGGTTGTGGCGGACACTATGCAACGGAGCCGCCAGAGCGCTAGAATCAGCGCTGTGCCACCCTTGATGGTCTCCTCCCTGACTGTCCGGCACAAACCTCGTTACCCTTGTATGGGTTAATGCCCGCGCCCCGCAGCGCGGGTTCTTTTTTTGGGTTCGTCGCGCGGGTGGGTCCACTAGTGTTTTGACCTAGTAAGGCCACTCGACACCGGTTACTTCCGCAAGAGTGATTCAGGACGCTTGCAGCTCATCGGCGAGATCATCAAGCTTCGCTTCGCGCAGTATTAGCTGAACGCGCTCCTTGTCTATTTCTTTCGTTTCAACAAACTCTTTAACCAACCGTGGAAACTGGTTGCTGTATCTAACCTGGTCGTTTTGGGCCGCAATTCGCGCCATGAGGCCCAAATGCTCAACGGGCTTTGTAGAATCAGGGAGCGCAAACCGCAATTTGTGAGCTAGGTCATTCGCTTCGGCGAAACTCGAAGAGCCCAAGTAGAAAGCAAGCATGCGATCTATCACAGGCGTGGGCACGTCGAACCACGGAGCATCGAATACCTCCTCCGCAGATGCCTTTTTTACGCGCTTCGTCGCGGGCGCATGAAAAGGTACTGCTTCATCGCCGAGCAAGCGTTCTACCGAATCGAAGTTCTCCGAGGGCAGGTTTTCCACGAACGTGTTTAGACGCAATCGATCCGCTTGCTGAACAAAGTCCCAGAGCTTTGCTCCATCGCCGTGTCCAAGGAACCTAACCGTGCGAAGCAGGTGGGCGTTTTCCTGAAGGTTCGGTATAAGTGCACCGAGCAATTCCGGGATCAACCGCTTCCATGGCTCGGGATGGATTTCCGCCAAGGCAAACAGTGCATTGGAAGCTCGTGCGGATGCCTCCCAAGCCAATTCGCCTTTCATGAGTCGCTTCAGGAGAATGCTGAGATAGTTCCTTAGCAGCGAGTCTCGCGGTCTTGCGAGCGCACCCGCCCGCAAGAACACGACAATGTCTTTCCGTTTCGACGGGAAGAAATTTGAATCCAGCTCTGATATAAGCCGTTCGAGCGCCTGCTTGCCCTGTGCAGCTGGCTGGGACAGCACATAACGGGTGGCGTTGACTATATGAAGGCGGGCGAGTTCTGGCGAAGCTTCGAACACCTCCGTGTCGGAGACTTGAGACGGATGCGCACATCTGTTTCGGTCTTCTATCAGGCGCCGTAGATCGACAAACTCGATAGGTGATATGAACTGGAACTGATCGCGAGCAAGCGACAGCAACTCCTTCTCGAATGCGAGCGATACGGCAATGTCGCCGTCCTGTCTGGCCCGGTCGAACCTACCAATCGTCTCGGCTGCCATCGCGTCTCCAGACGCAGCCAATCCGCGAATTTTGTCTACCAGGTCGAAAACGACAGCTATCCAGCATGCAACCACAGCGGATCTATACGCGCCCGCTTTGTAACACTGGACGGACTCGCGAATATACTTTCTGGAACGCGGGTCGGGGCATTCCGCTACTAATTCATCCAAGTCGATCAGCATTTAAGGTCGGTCTCTACGCGTGAGGACCGCTCATGATACGTCATCTGCCTCTAGCAGCGAATGCTACCGCCCGGAGGTGTGCTCCTCCGCGTCATCCCCCTCGCCATTCATCTCCAGTTCGCGCAGCTCCACCACACCACCGGGCGCGTCAACGGTGGTTTCCTCACCCGCATCAAGCTGCGAGTCGTTCACGGTGTCGTGGTCGATGATGACGCGCACGGCATGCACGCCTGTGTTGATGATGGTCAGGTTCATGGCTTGCGACTCCTTGTGGTGGTGGGTGGTGATGGTGGTGCGCTCGCCGGGCTCGCTCCGCTCGCGGCTCCAGCGGGATTCTTCTTCGCCTTCGGCACGCGGCTCAGTTCCGCCGACGAGGTGACCGTAGAGGTGACCGTGGCGCTACAAAAGAGCAGGCACGCGGGTAATGGTGGAAGCGTGGTGGTGTGTCCACCGCTCACCCGGTCATCGGGCGCGGCGCATGAGGTGAGGATGATAGTCAGCACGGCTACACAAATAAAGATCACCAGTCCGAGGCCGAATAACAGCCGCGCGGTGCGCACGTTCACGGCATGCCCCGTTACTGTGGTTTGGCGGGCCAGTCGATCTCACGCGGGAACCCCACCTGCTGCGGCACGTCGCGCAGTGCCTGCCGGTAGGTTGCATACGCCTTGAAGCGTTCGGGGTTGTCCGGTGTGGTGCCGTTCAGTATGTGCTCCTGCTGCTGCGCTACCGTCCAGTCTGTTTCGGCGAGTGCCGCGTTCCGCTGCGCACGCACCTGTGCGGCGAGTACGTCATCAGGTGGTGGCGGGTGATCCACGAGTTCAGGTGAGCCATCTGCGGTCACCTTCATACGCTTGCCGCTGGCTTGTCCGTCGAGCAATGCCGCATAGGTCTCGTCACTGATCTTCACCGCGCGTTCAGGGATCGCATCACCGTGAATTTCATCATCATAGAAACCGATCACAAAATAATCGGCATCGAAGTGTGCGTATTTCTGGCTCATGGTTTAGCTCCCGATCAGAAAGACCCGGATATTCGCATTGGGAAGGCCTGCGCCTGCTTGCGATGCAAGGAAGGTAAGACTGCCGGTGCCAGTGCCGCTGCCCGATATTTCCGATACCTGGACTGCACTCGGTGGGGGTGTGATTGCCGCCGCGAGATAGACACCAAAGGCTGCATAAAACGCATTCGGAAACACCATCGGATAGACACACCCGACCTGTCCTGCGCTATTGGCTGTTGATGTAACCCACTGCAAAATAATGCCGCTTTGAAATCTCTGAAAACCGCCCGCGTTCGAATAGCTCACGACATAGCTAGAAGACTGCCATCCGTTTGCGCCCGACCATAGGAGCTTGATCCCACCGGCAACGCTGACCGACACTCCATCCTGTCCCGTCTTGCCAACAAAAATCTTGCTGCCGTCTGAGGTGTTTATCGTGAAATTGCCACCGCAGATAAAGGTCACTGCTGCACCGAGCGGTAAGCCCGCACCAGGTGGCATCGTGACTGTTGACCCGGCAGAGACATTGAACGCCTGCCCGACCTGTGAAGCAGTGAGTGCGGTTGTGCCCGTTGGTAAGCCTGTCAAATTCGAAAGATTGCCTAGCGCACGTTGTACGAATGCAGTGGTTGAGGTCTTTGTGGTGTTATCGAATTGGGGTGGGGTGACACCGGGGTTCTTTGCAATGGTCTGCATCGCAGTCCATAGCTGATTAAATGCAGCCTTGTTCAATGACTGCCCGCTGCCCGTGATTGCATTCATCACCTCCAGCATGAGCATGTTCATGTACTCAGCCGGAACAATGGTGGCGGGGAGATTGCTCGCAGGGTTACCGTCCGTAAAAAAGCCCGCCGTACCCTGGGCCGTTGACGGTGGTTGCGATGCCACCGCCGTAGAGTTGTCGATCTGATACATGGTCAGTTTCCCTTATGAATAGTGAAACTGGAGGATCGTGTGAGCGGGCTTGAGCGCGTTCATCTCGCACTCCAGTACGTCATTGCCCCACGACGCGAGTGGATCGCCTGCCGTGGATAGCCCGGTCTGGAAATAGGTAACCGTGTTGACCGGCGCATTGATGACCCACGTGTGCGACCAGTCCTGATTCCCCAGTGGGTCACCGCATGTGCTCTGTCCGCAGCGGAACGGCGCACAGTTCTCGACGGTGATCGTGTAGCCGAGCGATGCGGCGAGGTCGATGAAGTACTGGGCCGACGCGCCACCCGAGTTGGTGAGGCGCGCGACCACCTGCTGGCGTCGCTGCTGGGTGGAACCTGCTTCACCCACACACGGGTCGGGCAGTCCGAGCGAGGCTTCCCACTCGGGTAGCAGATCGGTGGCGGTGGCGGGGAACGCGGCGACGATCAGGTTGACTGCCGCGTTATCGGTGGTCTGCGCGGTGACACCCAGCGCATCGAGCACCCCCGCCTGCGTGCCGTCGTCCTCGCGCGTCCACACACGACCACGCGGTAACAGCGTGCGCAGCACGTGCGCGTAGTCCGCGGCGCTGTTCGGTGTGTGCGCCATGACTCAGGAATAGGTGACGGTGCCGAGCACGGGCAGCGCGCCGGTTGGTAGCTTGATGTCTACGGTGGGTGCGGTGATGATGAAGTCGTTGACACCCGGCACCGAAAGCACCGCACTCCACAGGTGCGCGACGATCACCTCGCCACCCGGTGCGCCATCGGCCTGAAGCTGTGCCGCGAGCGCGGCGTTCACCTCGGCCTGATACTCAACGGCAATGCCGGTGATCGCCACGTTTATTTTCTGCGAGGTGGGCGCACACACGTACACGAGCGCGGTCACGGGCTGTACCGGCCAGATTGCATTCGCGACGGTGAGCTGGTCACCCGTGGCGGGTGGCGCACGGGTCTCCTCGGCGGCACACCCATTGGTGCCTTGCGGGAATCCACCTTCGGCGGCATTGGCCACGTCGAGCATGATGTAGACCACCACCGTCCCCGCACCCATGCCATTCGGCGTGCTCCACGCGCGCGTCACACCCGGCACACCGAGTGCCCACTCCACATAGTCGGTGCTGTCCCCGCCCTGTGGCTGGTTCTGATAGGCAAGCAGCACACGGGCTCGGTAGGCGTCGTTCTCCTCGATGTCCGCGCCACCAGTGAAGTCGGTGGCGGCGGTGCCCGTGGAGTCGATTCCGGCGATAGCATTGGCGAGCGTGAACTGCGTGCCCGCTGGACAGTTACCGTTCGCACCCACCAGTCCAGCCGGGTCGGCCACTGCCTGCGCGGTGATCGTGACCGAACCATTGACGACTTCACCCGCGCTGGTGGAGACATACGCCACGCCGTCGCTGCGGTTGATCGGCACGCCTTCGATAATGGTGTAGCCGCTCGTGCCCGTGAAGGTAATGGAGCCGGTGGCCTGTGCGCACGGCTTGCGCGTAATGTTCTTCAGCGCCCCCCAGCCTTCGAGGTATTCATCGGTCGCGGTGAATGGCGTGCATTGCAGGGCAATCCAGTCGAGATAGCCGTAGAGCATGCAGGCGAGGCCCGCATCGACATCGGCAATCACCGCAAGGTTCGAGAAGCGCAGCAGCGCGTCGGCACCGGGTAGCGACGCATTAAGCTGCTGCGCGCTCGCGTTGCGCAACTGCGCAAGCGTCGGTCGCGTGAATGGCATGGTGGGGAGAGACAGCGAGGTGCGCGCCGGGTGGCGCACGGGTATGGAGAGGTCAGCGCGTCCAGACCTGCGGGAAGTTCATCGCGACTTTGGTGCCGTCCTGCCGGTTCGCGATCACCGTCAGGTCAAGCTGGTTCGGGTTCACCCACTGCGCGGCAATGTCCCACGTCGCCACCACGCCGTCGTCGATCATCCATTGCAGCGCCTCGGCGGCGTAGTCCTCGGCGCGCTGTACGAGGTCCATCGGTCCCTTCGCGCGGTCGAGCAGCCACAGGCGCGAACCAATCGGATACTTCGCGCTCGTGTCACCCCACCAGCCGCGCCGGTCACCATCGGGCGTCGGGTCACTGGGTAGTGCCAGCCGGTCGGTAAAGAGTGAGATGAGCGTCGCGGTCGCGAGGTCATCGCCCGCGAGCAGCGACGGTCCATCCATTGCCCAGTCACCGCGCATGTCCGGTATTGACCAGACTGTCGTCACGTCAGGCATCGCCGCCGCTCCCGTCGTCGTCGCCGATCTTCTGCGGCTGGTTCGGCGGATCGCTCGTCACGGTGCTACCGCCGCTCTGCACCTGCTTCACCGGGTGCGTGTGCCCGTTATAGATCGCGCGTCCTTGCGCCATGCTGTGCGATTGCGTCTTGATGTTGTCCGTAATGTCACCGTCCGCCGTGATGTTGCCGGTGCAGTGCATGAGCGGCGTATCGACGGTGACCTGTGGTGTGTTGGTGAACTTCATCGGTAGGCCACCACCGTTCACCACGATGCCCGCCGCCGACAGGTACACGGACTGCCCCTTGTTATCGCTGATCGCCACCTCGCCGGTGGTGAGCCCGCGCATGCGGTACTGCTGGTGACCGCACGCGATGACGACGCCATTGGTACGATTACCCGCGAGAAACACCGCCACCGCGTCGGCTCCTGCCGGTGGATTGGATTCGAACCCGTACTCGGCCATGCGTGGTGTCGCGTCCCGTGTCTCGGTCTGCGAGAGTTGCATCTGCACGAGCTGGCATGGCCCACCGTCATCGACGCGCGTAAGCCGACCGCGCCCGAGCGAGCGCACCAGCGACCAGAACGTTGGGGACATTTCACTGACCGCCGCTGGGGCCGGTGTCGGGACCGAGCGCCGCCGCCACGTCCTGCGGCACCGGAATGTAGAGAATCGGTTCGGGCTGGAATGCCTGCGGCAGCATCAGGATGAGGTCACAGCCCGAGCCTTTCATGTCGCGCCGGTACGTCACCTCGCCAATGGTGAACTTCTGACCCGGTAGCAGCTTCAGTTGCGGCAGCGACAGCGCCGCGAGGGTGTTCGGTGCGTACAGCGTGCCCGCTGCATCGCGCCAGCTTGAGGTTGTGATCGTAATGACGTTGCCGTGGCCGATACGCCGGTTGCATTCCCATAGCGCATGCGCTTTCGATACCGTGTCGTCGGCGTCCCCCGTTTCCGCCACAAACGACTTCAGCCGGAACCGGGACACCAGCGAGTCATTCACCGCGTATTCGATGAGTCCCTGTGAGCCTATGTCGTTCATGATGCCGGTGCCCACGGGATAGACCCGGTACTGACTGAAGCGCTGCGACATATCGCGCAGATAGCCCGCGCGCTCCACATTCACACCCAGCGCAAAACCGCCCACCGCCTCGGTGGTGGAGAGCGGTCCAATCACGAGGTCACCATCCGCATCCTCATAGCACAGCATCTGCGCGACCTTGCACAGCCGGTCGATCAGCGCGAAAGGTGACTCACCTACATTGAGACACACCTGCGGGTGGACGATACCCTGGGAGAGCGCCTTGACCCTGATACCGAATGGCTCGCACAGTTTGGCCGCGATGTCGGCGGTGGCGATGTTCTGGAACTGGTATGAATCGAACTGCGCCGAGCAGTCCACGAGGTCTTCGCACCTGCCACGCCCCGCGACCGAGAGCATGTGATTGTGCGCGTCCACCTGTTCGTTCACCCGGTCAACGTAGCCGGTAATCACCGCGTCACCACCGATCGTCACCACGCACGGATCACCCTCGGTGACCACCACGTCGGAGACGTGTGGATAGCGCTCGGTGAGGCTGATGTCGAAGTCGGCGGGAATGCGCTCCATGCCCCGCGTGACACGTATGTTCGTCCACCCGAGGATGCTCTGCCCACCGATAGTGAGCGAGAGGTCGTCGGCCATGATGGGCGCGCGTGCGGCTCAGTTCACCGGCACACTGAACGAGGCGGGTGCAAAGGCCGGGTTCACCGGGTTGATTTCATGCACCAGCTCGTCATAACGCGACACGTCCTGATAGAGCCGTTGCGATAGCACCAACACCGGCAGCGACGCACCGAAGGTCACCGTCTGCATGGTGGCGAGCGTATTGCCGCGCGTCACAAGGTCTTGCACCACCGCCGTCTGTAGCGCCTGAAGCGCCTGATACGTGGCGTCGTCACCCGCTGCGGACGCGTTGACGATCTCGGTGTCGAGCGCCTGTGACACGGTGCTTCTAAGCTGCTGCGCGTCATCGTACGAACTCAGCGCATAGTTCGTCGTGCTGTCAGCGAGCCCGCACACGGTGCTTCTGCGCAGCATGTCCGTGGTGATCGCATTTCCCGCCGTCAGCGTCGCATTGGCGCGCGTGGCCGGGGTGGTGTTGTTCTGCAGCCCGAGGAGCGATTGCACCGCCGTCTGCGGATCGGGGTTGCTGTCCTGTACCGCCGTGACCAGCGCCTGCGCCGCGCTCGCCATGCCCGGATAGTCACCCGCTGCCGCGCACGCGGTGAGCGTGTTACCGGTGAGCGTGACCGACTCGCGCGCCTGTGCGCCCGCGCCGATCAGTTGCTCGATACTGCTCGCCGGAGTAGTACCCACCGACGCGGTGAACTCACCCACGTAACGCCCGAACTGACCCGGCAGGTTCGCCACCATCGCCACCAGCGACGTGCCGAGCCGCGTGATGGTGACGGCATTGTTGACGAACGCCTGCGCGGTGCGCTCGATCTCCGCCACCAGCGAAGGTGTCTGAAGTAGCGCGGTGATGCGGTTGGTGAAGTCCTGCGCAGTCGCGGCGAACGCGGCCACAGCAGAGAGGCCCGTTGCGGCCTGCGTAGCAATCAGCAATGAGGGGAACTGTTGAGCACCACCCTCAACGAAGGTGAACCGCAGTTCGAAGCTGCGACCGCGCTCGGTGGTTTCCTCGCATTCGAACTCCAGAAGCGACGCGGTGACGCGCCCGAGTGACGGATGCACCAGTTCACCGTCCCCCGTGTCGGGAGTCTCGCACGCCGCGATCATCGCCGCGCGCTGCGCGATCACATCACCGCCACCATAAGCCGCGTCCTGTAGCAGAAAGCCGGTGACCGAGATGCGCCGCCCCGCACGTCCTAAGTCCTCCACCCACACGTCGTCGCGGTAGGGGTACTCGTGCATCACCACACGCCGCCCGACGCGCAGCGTGCCCCCGCGCGTCGCGAACGGTATGCCGCGCCAGCTTGCGGTCTGTAGCGTCTGGAAGAACGGACGGTTGATTGCGCTCATGATGCGGGGCACCTATGCGGCGTCGGTCATCGGGTAGGCCACGTGAAGGCCATTGGGCGTCGTGGTGCGCACGCTGGTGCGCCCGTCGCGCTCGACATGGACCTGCGTACTCACGTTGACCACGGGAGCCGCCTGTTGTGCCATAGCGGGCGCTGGCGCGTTCAGCAGGGGTGGCATCGGTTCGGCGGCGGGTGTACCTGTGTCGGCAAGACCCTCATTGGCAGCATCACCACCGTAGCCCATTGCCGCCATCACCTTCGGCGCATACTGCTGCGTCTCAAGCGGTGCATTGGCGAGCCCCTTGCGGTCAAGGTTCCCTTCACCCCAGTTATAGGCAGCGAGCGCCATCGGCACGTTACCGTGATAACGCTTCATCAGCCCACCGAGCTTCTTCGCCGCCGCACCCGCCTCGGCGGCAGGGTCCATCGGGTTGATGCCGTACTCTTTCGCGGTCGCGGGCATGAACTGGAACAGACCCGCCGCGCCCGCCTTGCTGACCGCCGCCGCATCACCACCTGATTCGGTCTGTGCGACGCCTGAGAGCAGACCGGGCGGGAGTCCGTACTGCTTCTCCAGTCCGGCGAAATTCAGCTTCTTCGCCCAATTCGCGACCTGTGTCTTGTCGCCGCTCCACTTGCCGCCGCTCGCCGCTTCGGCTGCGCGAATGCCCGCGAGCTGCTTGTCCTCGCCGGTGTTCAGGTTCGGGCTGTAGAGCATCGCGCCGATACCGGCGGTGACCGGATTGATTAGCCCGAGGAGCCGTGAACCGAGACCCGCGAGCAGACCACCACCACCCGCCGCTTCAGCCGCCGTCGCCGCTGTCGCCGCCGTCCCCGCCGTTGCCGCCGCCGCACCACCACCCTCGGCAACAGCAGCCGCAGCCGTTGCACCCTCGGCGGCAGTCGTCGCCGCTGCTGCGGCGGTCTCCATACCACCGAAGGCGGTCGCGAGCATGCCCACGCGCGTAATCAGCGCGATGATGCTCCCGACTGCACCGAGCATCGAGGTCACGAAACCACCGGCCATGTACAGCGCAAGACCCATTGCGACCGTCTTGAACCCACCGATAGCGTCAACCGCCTTGAGCAGTTCCTGAAGAAAGTCCGCCACCTTGTCGGCGGCCTTGCCCACGTTATCGAGAAAGGTCGGCCAGTCCACGCTCTCAAACAGACGCTTGAACCCGTTCGCAAGGTTCTCGATGATGGTCGCGATCTTCTGCGAGATCCACTCGCGGTTCACCGCAATCCAGTCGGCGAACTGCTGGATCATTGGACCGAGCACGGGGGCGAGCTTGTCGGAGATGGAGACCTTGAGACCTTCGAACGCGAGACCGAGACCCGACACCGCCTGGGTGAAAGCCGTGGCGCGATCCGCCATCTGCGGTGTGAACTCACCGCGCAAGCGTTTCGCCTGCGCCTCGTATGCCTGCATACCCTTGCGCCCGAGGATGAGCATCGGCAGAAGCTGCTCGACACCGAACTGGCGCGCGAGGTTGCGTGCCGCCGCCGGGTCGCGCTTCTGTACCTTCTGGATCACGTCCGCGAGGTCATACATTGCGGCCTGCGTGTCGATTGCACCCGTCTTGGTTGTTTTGAGGTGAATACCCAATCCCTGCAACGCCATATACGCGGCCTGATTGCGACCCCAGCGCGCGTCCTGCAACACGTCCTGAAGGGACTGGAAGCCGCTGGTCATCGCGTCGGTAGATACACCCATTAGTGTCGCGGCGCTGCGCATGGCAGTAAGCTCGTTTGCGGTGATACCGAGCAGTCGCGAGGTGCGCTCGGTCTCCATCCCGATGCGCTCCCAGTGCGTCACCATCTCCGAGAGCCCCGCGAGCGTCCCACCGCCCACAATCGCGAGCAGTGGTGCACCGATTTTCAGGATGCTGCGCGCGGCTTTCTCCGCTTCGCTGGCGACATTGCCAAGGTTCTTTGCAACCTTGGTTAGTCCCGAGGTGTCGGCCATCGCCTTCGCGCTTTTCGCAAACTGCGCATAAGGCTTCATCATCTTTTCGACGTTGCGGTTCACCTGGGCGATGGTGGCCGTCGCCTTGTCCACCGCCGTGATGGTGAACTGTATTTTCTTGTCGGCCATGTTCTCAACCTTCCTGCGGATGCAACTGCCTCTGGATGCGCTTCGCCTGCTCGTACCAGTAGGACAGTTCAGTCCAAGTGAGCGCGCCCGCGTCGCGCGGTCCCCAGCGATAGAACCACGTCACGTCAGCCACCACGTCGCGCAGGTTCGGCGGGACTACTCGAAAAAAGTCGCGAGATACTTGTTGCACGCGTTGAAGTCGCGCGCGCCCATGCGGCCCACGACCGCGACCTCGATGTGCGCCATTGTCGCGATCAGGTTCTTCATCGCGCGCACCGAGCCGTGTTTCTGCGAGTCGTCGTTCACCTTCGCGATCTCGTCCACGGTAGGCTCGCGCAAGGTGATCTCCATCATGCCGTCGAGCGGTGCAAGCAACTGGATGGTCTGCGCCGCAAGGTAGGGGTGGCGACCCATGCCGTCGTCGGGTGCATTCATGATTGCGCCTCCATTACTGTTCGGTCACGCAACCGCTGAAGCCTTCCCACTTGGCTTCAAAGGTGGCGTCCGGGGTCTTCACTTCCTGCGCTTCAACGGTCCACATGTTGCGACCGACGACCGTCTTGCCGTTTGCCAGTTCGCACGTGACGGTGACATTGGTCATCGAGTTGAAGTCCGCCACCGTGAGCGTGCCCGCGTCACGGAAGGAGCCGGAGATAAACGGCGCGCGCGGTTTCTCACCGTAGCCGTGAACCTGATCCTGACCGATCAGCGATTCGCGCTCCACCACACCGGGCGAGTACGACAGTTCGCCCGCCAGCATGTAGCTCTGACCATCGACCGAGACGTAGGCAATCCCGGCGAGGCGGTTTGTGTTGTCTGCCATGATCGCCCCCTTAAGATGCCGTCAACCGGAACTGGGCGAGCAGCGCGAAGATGCGCAACTGGTCGATCAGGATGCCCGGCCACAGCACGTCAACCCGGTTCGGGTTGTTTGAGTTGCGCTCGACAATGAGCGCCTTCGCGAACACGTCGCTACCCTGCACGAGACCGTCGTATTCGTCCTCCTGATAGGCCGCGATCAGGTCACCGCGGATGATGTTCGGCGTCACCACTGCCGAGCCCGGTGCGAACCGGGTGCCATCGTCCGCGAGCTTTACGCGCCCGTACTTGCTGGTGACCACCGACTCAAGGTGTCGCAGCAGCGCCATGAGCGTGAACAGCGTCTCCACTTCGAGATAGCTGTCGTCGGGCTGGCCGTACGGGTTCTCCTGATACGTGGTGATGAAGTTCTCGATCTGCACCGTCCCGTCATCCGCCACCGTGAAGGTGGAGATGCCGTCATAGAGCAGTGAGTTACGCTCGGAGAGCGAGAAGCGGGAATCGACTGGCGGGGCAAGCACACCGACGAGTGGCAGCGTCTGCAATGGCAATGCCGGATCGGCGCGCAGACTGTTCGCGGAGGCTCCCGCTTCAGCCGCCGCCCACAGCCACGCGGGTGTCGGACTGCCGTTGAAGCCCATGATCGAGCCGTGCTGGTCATTGCGCGCGGTCCCCAGTGCGACCAGCGTGCCGAGGGTGCCGGGAGCCGCCGCGAAGAAGTGACCGTAGAGGAGTTGTTGCCAACTCCAGCGCCCGGTGATGTCGTCAAGAAACTCCTTGAGTGCATCGAGCGAGGTGGTGTCGGTGTAGGGTGAGACGATGAAGTCGAACGTCATGTCACCCAGCGCCGCGAGCGCATTGGTGAGGTCCGGTGCTGTCGCACCACCCGCCATCGCGGCAATGGTGTAGGTGAGACCCGCAGGGGTTACCTCACCCCCCGGTGTGCCGAGGTAGTTCATCCGCAGGTCAATGTCGTTACCGCCCGGTCCCTTGTTGAGTGCCGTGAAGGTCACGACGCCCGCCGCAGCGGCGGCGGAGACGGGGAGGTTCGGCGTGGTTCCGATGATCGACACCAGCGCGGTCGCAATGTCCGCGACGGTCTGCGTCGGCATCACCGGCTGCGCGATACGCACACCCGCGATATACAGGTAGACCGTGCCCGGTGCGGTCGGTGGTGTGTTGAACGTCACGGTCCCCGTCGCGGCGAGCGCAGCGGGATTGTCGGCGAGCGGCAGATACCACACCTCGCCGAACGAGTCGTTGCGCCGGTACATGTCAAGCATCAGCGCGAGCATGGAACCCGCACCACCTGCGGTGATCGCGTCGTCAGCGCCCTGGCTGATCGCTGGCACGTCGGGCTTCGCGGTGCCGGTGGGGAGAATCTGTCCGAGGATGAGCGCGCGCTGCGTGGTCTGCCCGGTGTTCGCCTGGCTGTTATCGACCTCCGCGTAAAAGAGCGGGACGCGGATGTTTTGCGGAATCTGTTTGAACGGAATCATGACGCTTCCCCTTCAGCCTTGCCGCCACCCTTCGCGGCTGATCGGTGGGTGTGCGCCGATACCTCTGTGGCTGGCGTAGCGGGCGCAGGCGCGGTTTCTCCCACTGCCTCAACGCTCACGTCGCCGTCCCGGATGCGGCGGCGCCAGAACGGCGTGTCGGGCACATTGCGGGGTGCGGTCACGAGGTCGCGCAGGGCGGGGTCGCGCACGACGCGACCCTCCACGGGTGAGATGCGGAGTGTCTTCATGGCGGGGAGCAGCGCCGGAACAGTTATTTGCTGTCCGGCTGCGGTAGGGTGATGTCGATGAAACCTTCGTCGCGACCGTCCGGCCCCTGGGTGCGCGGGGCGGGCGTTACGGCGTCGGGGAACGGTGGGTTCGGGTAGGTGCCGTTCGGGTCGAACGGTCGGGTCATGTCAACGTGAATGTCGATGCTCTCGAAGGGCGCGGTCGCGTTCGGATCGGCGGGCCATGTACCGGGAGAAGGCGCGACCGCGAGCGGGTCGAACGCTTCGTAGAACTCGCACTGGATCGCGGCGGCGATGCCCGCGAGGTGGCGCGAGCCGTCCGCCCTGATCTCCAGCGCGCTGTCCACGGTGGCGAACTGCTGCACGATGCGCACCAGTGACCAGTCGGTGAACAGCGCCTGCTCGACGCTGTACCAAAGCGCCTCAATGGCGTCCTGTGCGTCCGCGCCTGTGAGTGCCACCACCACCGCCTTGACCTCCAGCGTGCAACCGGTGGTGAACTGCGCCATACCCTTCGTGGCCGATGTCTTGGTCTCGCCCGTGGTGCGGACGATCACCACCGGCACCTTCGTGTCGGGCACCGACCAGTCACCGGGCGACTGGATGGTGACCGGTGTGCCACGGTCGGTCAGCGCCGCGTTCGTCAGCGCGCCAATGGCCGCGAGACGAAGCTGTCGCCGCCCGATCATTGGCAGCGCCACGGGTGTCAGGTCGCGTCGCATGGTGGGGTGTCAGCTTGCGTTGTTCAGCAGCAGGAAGCACCAGCCGTGACCATCGACGCGCACCTCGCGCACGACATAGGTCGTGTCCACCAGCGGCGCGGGGGATGCTGCGAACACCAGCAGCGTGTCGCCCTGTGCGGCGGGTGTCGCGAGCTGGATCACGCGGAAGCCATAGCAGGGGAGCTTCGTGGTCACCGGTATGCCGTCGGTCACGTCCACGTCGGTCACGGCTTCATCGAACACGCCGTTGATGGGCGTGGTGGTGCCATCGGCTGCAATGTAGTTCGCGGCCTGCCCGAAGATGCCTTCAACGGGCGAGAGCAACACCGTGTCCCAGTCGATCACGGCTTGCTACCCTTGCCGCCGCCACCGCTGCCGTGGTGACCTGACCCGGCGCTCCCGCGTTCGCTGGCGGCACGTTCGCTGGCGATCTCCTTCGCTTCTTCGGCGTCCTGCTCCTCGCGTGCCTTGCGTGCCGCGTCGCGTGCTTCCTGCGCAGCCTGCACCGAGGCGAGCCCGGTGCCGGAGAGCAGCACCTCGGGTCGCGTGCAGATGAATAGCGGATACGCATACGTCTCCATCTTCCACCACATGCGCCGGTAGAGATCGAAGATCGGCAGCACATACACGGGCTTTCCGGGCGTGTTCACCCAGTCCACCGTCTCGCCCGGTGCATTCGCTTCGCGGAAGATGCCCGGTGCGCCCACAGGGAAGAACAGCACCTCGTTGTCCGGCACCTTGATGGTGGTGTTGTCGTCCGAGCCGCGATAGTTGAACCACGTGATGCCCGAGAAATCGAACGCGTCGAATGCGGCACCCTGTGAGTTATCGCGCAGCGCGCGCGCGTCTGACCAGTTCACGAACGTGCGGATCACGTCCGGGTGGTTGACGAACTCGTCGTAGAACGCATCGCCGCACATGCCATAGACGCGGGTGGTGGCGGTGAACGCGCCCTGCGCCTTGCGGGCCATCGTGCGGATGATGCCGTTGCAGATGGGGCGCAACGTGTTGGCGGTTCCTGCCGCGAGGTTGAATGGCACGACGGGGGCCTGTGTGATGCCGAACTGGGTGAACCAGTTGTAGTAGATGCTTCCGTCCTTCGGGTTGAGCACGAGACCCTGAAGCGCCGCGAGACGCAAGTACTCTTTCGTGTACTCGACCGACGCGAGCAACCCGGTCGGCCCTGAGAGCCGCCGCGCGACCTCGGTCTCGATCTGCATCAGCACGGACTCCGTACCGAATTCGCGGATGCCCTGCACCTCTTCGGCGTACACGGTGTCATCGTGCATCAGGCGCGGCACCGTGAAATACCGCATGTCGCGCTTCTCGGTGGTGCGCTCGGTGCCTTCTGCGCCGCGTTCGGAGAACGGGATCAGCACGAGCTTGCCGGTGCGTTCCTCCACCGCCAGCGCCTTCGTGCGGATCGGGTTCGGTTCGAAAACATTCAGCGCACCGAGCCCGACCGGCTGGAACGGGTTGCGCTGCACCGCGTCCGTCAGGGCGATGGCCGTGAACGGGTCCTGGTGGAATACGTCAAGGATTTCGCCTGACATGACAGGTCTCCCCAAAAAAGCCGAAGGCCGCGCACCGCAGTGAAGCGGTGGCGGCCTTCGTTGGAAGTGGTGAACGGTGGTGGTGTGGCGGTGGTGACTTAGCGGAGGATGATGCCGAGCGCGGTGAGCTGCTGGGTCGCGGCGGTAATCTGTGCGGGCGTAGCACCAGCGGGCCAGATAAGCTCGCTCGCGTTCACCTCGCAGGAGCGCGTCACCACCGTGGCGGGTGCCGGTGCGGCGGTCACGTCCTTGGTGCCCCACAGGATGCCCGCTGCGTTTTGCGTACCATCAGAACCGGCGGGGTTGAGTGGCGCGAACGCACCGCCCGCCGTGACCATGCCGAGCACGGTGCCCGCAAGGACTTTCGTGCCACCGGATAGCGTGACCTGATCGCGCGAGCGGTGGCCGTTTGCTTCGGACACCATGAACCCGCCGTCGTGCCACTGCTCATAGACGACCATTGGAGTGCTGCTCATGTTCGGTTCTCCCGAGGAAGTGAAAGAAGGTGACTCAGCGCGCGCGCGGGTTGGCCCGTTTGAACGCAGCGTCCCAACCCGATGCAATCGCCTGGCGACTGTTTAGCTCGCGCGTACCACCGGGACCGACGCGCGGGTTGCGTGCCACCCGTTCGCCGGAGACCGGGGCGGGCGTAGCTTCGAGCATCGCCACCGCTTCGCGACGCGGCATGCGCGTCTTGAACGCGAGGTGGGCGGCGAGCAGCGGGTTGTGCGCAGCGGCTTTCGACGCAAAGATCGTCGCGCAGCGGGCCTGCTCGCGACGACGCGCCTGTGCGATAGCGGTCTTGCCGCGCATCTCGGTCTCGTCGTCCTCGTCGTCCTCGGCTTCCTCGTCCTCTCCCTGCGCGCGACGGCTGCGGGCCCGCTTGCCCTTGCCACTGTCGTCATCGGGGTTCGCGTCATCGTCACCGTCGTCGCTCGCGGCCCGCGCGCTGGCGGTGGTGGTGTCCGCCTCGTCGCGTTCGTCGCGGTCATCATCGCGTTCGTTGTCCCGCTCCTCGCGGTCCTGCTCCCGTTCGCGATCCCGCTCGTCGCGGTCACTCTCCCGCTCGTCATCCCGCTCCTCGCGGTCGCTGTCATCGTCCTGTGCGCGCATGCGCCGCGCGCTCATACCCGACAGATGCGCAAATGAGAGTGCCTTCTGAACACGCTTCTGCATGCCTTGCATTACGTAGCCCATGATGTTTCAGCCTCCTGCTGTAGTGATGAGTAGAGCGTATAGAGCGCTTCATCGGGTGACATGACGGCATCGGCAAGTCCCGCCGCGACACCTGCGCCGCCAAGAAAGGTTGCGCCCTGTGCGGCGCGTAGCTTCGACGCGGGGAGACCCCGGTTGCGTGCGACGGTTGCGAAAAACAGTTCGGCCACCTCGTTCACATCGGCCTGTATCGCGGCGCGCGCCTCGTCGGCGAGCGGCTGAAACTCGTTGCCGTCCCCCTTGCGCACACCCGAAGTAATGAGCGTGACGGTGATGCCCTGGCTCGCGAGCGCCTGTGAGAAGTCCACATGCGCGACGATCACGCCCACGCTACCGGTGCCCCCGGTGCGTGGCACCGTCACCATGTCGCACGCGCTTGCGAGCGCGTAGGCCGCGGAGTAGGCGCACTCGGAAAGAATGGCCCACACGGGTTTCGTACCACGCGCGTCGTAGATCGCATCCACCAGGTCGAAGCACCCGGCGACTTCTCCACCGGGGCTGTCGATGTCGAGCACAATCGCGCGCACCGTGCTGTCGGCGAGTGCCATTGAGAGGTTCGCGCGGATGCCGTCATAGCCGGTCATGCCCGAGTACGGGTGGAGACAGCCTAGCTTCTGCACCAGCGTGCCGAGCACCGGAATCACCGCAATCCCTTCGACCACGCGATAGGGACGCTCGTCGGCTGCATCGCCCATGTCGAAGTCGTCTTCGTCGTCATCGAGCAGCATCACCATGTCGCCGTCCGCGCGAAAGAGCCGCGCGAGGCCGAAGCGGTCAGCAAGCGCCGCCATGACGACTTCGATCTTCCCCGGTGTGATCGCGAGCGGCACGTTAAACAGGCGCGTGGCGAGGTGTGGGTAGTTGGGCTTCATATACGACCGTCCTCAATAGTCAAGGGACCGATAAGCCCCGTTAAGCCTATTGCGCCTGTGGAGCCACTTCCGGGCGGCCCAGTTCTGCTGCCGCTACCTCACCGGCCCAGTCGGGGAGCGTCAGGTCAAGCTCCTTCATGAGCTTGATTTCCATTGCGCGCTGGTGGAGCACTTCCTCGTAGTCGAGTCCCTGCTCGGCGCATTCACGCTTGAGCGTGGAGAGCGCGGCGTCCATACCCATCACCGCCCCGGCTTTCTCCTTGGTCGGGTCGATCCAGCCGCGCGCGACACCCATCCACGAACAGCGCGAGTAAGCGGAGCGCATTTCGGCAAAGCTCGGTGCGCCCGCTGGCAGTGGCAACTCGCCAAGATCAAACGCCTCCCACAGCCACGTGCCGTAGAACGGGGTGGCAAAGTTCAGCGTGAACTCGTCGCGGCGGCGCTGAAGCGTCTTCCACGCTTCGAGCAGCGCGGCGCGCGCGCTGGAGTAGTTGGTCTTGCTCCAGTCCTGCGTGATCTGCTCGGCAGAGAGCCCGAGCGCGGAGGCGATAACGCGCTGCATCTCGTGCGCGAACATCTCGAAATTGCTATTCGGGTGTCCCGCCTGAACGCTCTCCAGCGACTCACCCGGTGCGAGCGTGGCGATGCGCACACCGTTCAGATACGCGGGGCGCTCATTGGCCCACTGCGCGCGCAACGTCTGGTAGAGCGGCAACTCGTCACCTTCACCCGCACCGAGCGCGTCCTGCACCAGCGCCGGGTCGTAGGGGCTGGTGACGTATGTGCCGAAGATGGCAGAGACCGCCGCCGCCTGAAGCTCCACGCCGTAATAGCGCGCGAGCATCTTCGCGTGCGACAGGACCGGGGTGAACACGCCGAGTCCCCGGTGCTGTCCCGCGCGGTCACGGTCGAAGTCGTGGATCACGCGCAGCCACCCGTCGTCGTCATAGCGCTCGATGCGCTCCCACGTGTTGGCCTCGATGGCGAGATACCAGTCGTTCTGTTCCGCCTCGCGAATGTGGTACGCCACGGGCGCACCGTTGTCGTCGATCTCCACCCCGCCGCGCATGTACGTCGAGTCAATCATCTGGTACGGGTTGGAGAGCCGGTCGGGGTCCACCAGTAGCAGCGAGGTCGCGTAGTCGGCCGCACCGTAGCCGCGCTGATCGGGTAGCCAGTAGTTGACGCCGAGCCCTTCGCCGTCGATCAGCTTGTGCCGCATCGCGAGGCGAAACTGCTGACCGACCGTGAGTTGTCGCGCCACGTCGTTGTAGTGGTCCACGTTCTCCGCAAAGCCCCGCCACAGAGCCTCGGCGGTGCGCCGGAATTCATCGGCCCACGTGGCGTCGAACGCGGTGATACCGGTGCGCAGCGCGAGCGCACGATAGTCGGGATTGGCGGAGAGCTTGAGCGCGGTGCCGACCGTGTTGTCGAGAATGCGGTTGACCGCGCCATTGATCCAGCCGTCATTGCGCGAGAGGTCGCGCGCCCGCGCCACCATGCGGTCGCGGAACAGGTTGATTTCGGAGTCGGGGGAACGGATCCACGGCAACCAGTTGCCGAACTCCTGCGACATCCAGTTCGCAGCCTCGTAGGGGAACTGGTACGGCGCGAGACCGAGCGGCGAGCCGGGGGGCGGTCCCTCGGTCAACTGCTCGGCGCGCATCCGCACACGGGGCGTGATTGCACCACCCGTGGCGGGTGGCAACACCTCACCCATACCCGCGTGCGCGTCCGGCTCCATCGGGCGTCCCGACGGATCAACGATCAGACCCATGATGGCGTGCTCTCAGAAGAACGGGGTAATAGGCGGGCGGATGTTGCAGCAGGAGCCGTTGAGCGCCGCGAGCTGCTTCTGCACGAGGAGAATCCCCTGCACGAGCGCACCGATGTTGCCCTGTGTGTAGGTGATCGAGCGCGAGCCGTCAGCTTGCGTGTACGACGCGGATTGCGTCTTGCCGCCGCTGATAAGCTGGAGATACGCGAGTTGCATGCTCTGTAACTGCTGCGCCAGCGTAGCCGGGTCCATCCCGGCGAGGATGCTGTTGCATCCACAGGGTGGGGTTCGACAGACGGACATGGTGTGTTAGGCGAGACGGTTGACGAGTGAGCGAACCACCGCAGCGCGTGCCACTGGTGGGGGAACCGATTGCAGCGCGCGTGCCGGGGTGGTGAGAAGGGTCGAGGTCGCGCCCACCGCATCGGCGCGCGCGTTCAGCTTGAGTCCGAAATAGAGCAGTCCACATAGAGCGGCGTAGGCGTACACACGACAGTCCAGCGCCTCGTTCGCGCGCCCTGCGGGTAGCTCCCACACACGGAAGCGCTTGCCACCCACTTCGCGAATCACCAGCCGCTCGGCGGTCAGTTGCGAGTAGTAGCCGAGGTCACGGTCACCGGGAAAGTGCATGTAGCCCGGTCCCGGCTCCGCGAGTAGCAGGCGCTGGCGAATGGTGTCCTTCGCTGCGTTCACGCCGAGGATGATCGGGCGAAAGGTTTTCTTCGTGCGTGGCGAGGGTCGCTTGGCGGGCCATACCGGGTTGCGCTCACCGCCGCGTGCGCTCTCGCCCTTGATGGCCCATACGCGTCGCCCGAGCCGCGCTTTGCAGAACTCGTAGACGGACTGGGTGTGGTGACCGCCCGAGTCGATGCACGCCGCCATGACTTCGAATGGCCGTCCATCGGCGCGCGTCCACGTGCGTTGCAGGTACTCGTCAACGAGGTCTTGCACCGGGGTGTCGGCGAACTCGCCTTCGATAATCTCGTAGTCGAGTGACCAGCTCTCCTCGTTGCGCCCCCAGCCCACCGTCTCGCACTCCACGCGGTAGTCCTGCACGTCGATGCCCACCGTGACCACCGCAACGCCGTCGGGTAACTCAGCGGCCCACTTCTCACCGCGTGAGAGAAGCACCTCCACCTGAACGCGTCTGCCGGTGTGTGCGCGGTACGGTAGTCCCATCTGCGTATTCCACCAGGCTTGCAGCTTTTCCTCGTCACCCTGTGCTTCGATCCACTTCTTCGCTATCTCTGGTGGGCGGTCGCGCATCCACGGGCTGTACAGCTTGGACGCCTGAAAGCCCGCGTGAGCGTTATCGACACCCCAGTCACCACACGTGGGACACCGGGCGCGATACACCGCATAGCGTCCCTCTACTGCGTCTTCCCACCAGTCCCACACGGCGGCGAGCGCCGCGTCGTCCCCGGTCTCGCGCCACCCCTTGTCGTAGTCGATGATCGGCGCGTGGCGGGCACCACAGCAGTCGAAGGGGCGGGTCTGGTGCCAGCGAATCGTCTTCAGCGCATTAAGCCGGTCGGCCTCACTCCACGCGGTGCCACAGCGCTCGCAGTAAATTCGCGCCGTCGCGGTTTCGTGCGCCGTGACGTTACCCGCTTCGTCGCGCGTCTTCGTCCACTCCACGTGCTTGAAGAAATCGGGAAAGAGCCGATGCCCGCAATGAGGACATGCGAACGACGCGCGGCGCTGGTCCGATAGCTCATAGCTGTCCTCGATGCGGCTCTCCTCGGCGATGGTGGGAGAGCATGCCCGCACCGACAGCCAGTTCACGAAACTCGCGGTACGCTCCTCGGCGAGAAGGATCGGGTCACCTTCCCGCGTCACCGGATATTTGTCGATCTCGTCCGCGAGCACGATGCGGATGGGTCGGCGCGCAAGGTTGTCGGGGCTCCCCGCACCCGCGAGCGCGATGAAGCCACCGGGGAATGACTTGTAAGAGAGCGTGTCATCGGCGTCACGCGTGCGCGCTGGACCCAGCAGTTCGCGCAGCACCGGGGTCGCGCGGATCATCGGTGTTAGCCGCTCCTTGGAGAACTGGGCGCTTGCGTCGTCCTTCGGCTCCAGCAACAGGATTGGACAGCCGTCGAGGTGCGCGTGATAGCCGAAAATGTTCTCCAGTAGCGCGGTCTTGAGAAGCTGGGTGCAGACCATCGTGGTGATGACATGGACGCCGGGCTCGGTGACCGCGAGCATTGCACCGCGTGCCACCTCCACGGTCGAGGTCTGCCAGCGACCGGAAAGACTGCCAGCGGCGCGCGCGAGTCCGCGGTACTGATCGGCCCAGTCCGGCAGGCTCAGTTGCGGCGGTGGTGTCCATGCGCGTCGAACGGCTTGGCGAAGGCTTCTGATCTTGTCGGCGAGGGAGAGCATTGCGGCCCATGACTTCGAACCCGGTGGCTAGGGGTGACGCACAAAAATGTCGGAAGACGGCTCGCCGAACGAGCGCACCTGTGTCAACACGTGCGCGTGCAATATTCGCGTCAGGCGCTCGGTGTCATCGACGCCCAGTTCGCTCGCGATCAGCGGGGCCACCCGTTCGGACCAACTCAACCACGCATCGCGCTGTGAGCGGAACACGTCAAAGAGCACGTCCTGCGCGACCGCCAGTTCCACCAGCGAACCGGACTTCTGTTCGTACTCGATGCGGCGCAGCAGCGCGAGCCAGTTCTCCTTGAGTCGCAGCGCTTCACCGTAGGCGACACCCTTGGCCGGTTCGGTGGCGGCCTGCAAAGGGAGCTTTGCATCGTCGTTTGAGGTCGCGCTCGCGCGCCAGCGCGTGCCGACGAGCGCCGGGTCCATGCGCCCGTCGCCCGCTCGGGTAAGCCGTCCCTCCTTCAGCGCGAAATGAACGAGCGTGTCGGATACACCTTCACGCCGCGCGAACTCGCGGATCGAGATTGTGTCGGCCATGATGCGTAGACCTTTTGGGGGTCAGAGCTAGAGAAGAATCGCGGCGCGCAATCCCCGTGTGCCTTGCACCCCCCCGGAAGGACCCGCCCCACACCCCCCCCGGTGCCGGGGTCGTCCCGGAGTCCCACGGGAACGGTGGGGAGACCCCGCAGGAGCCCCGTGGCGCGCCTCGTGCCGCTTCGCCGGGGTCTCACGCGGGTCGGTGATGGTGGGAGCCGCCTGCGCGGGCTGGTAGGCTACGGGTTTCCTCACCTCACCCCACGCCAGCCGATGAACGTTCAAGTAGTGCCGATGCGCGAGCGCGGCAAACCACGCCCGAAGCGCGACATTGAAGCGGCCATCCCGGTACGCGGTGACATGACCATCAGTCAGCAGCAGTCCGAGCAGTACGGGCGCATGACGAAGGTCGCGAGCTTCCAGCAATCGGGCGCAGCGGATGCGCAACCACTCCCGCCACTGCACGATGTCGAGGTGTCGTGGATGGGTCCGCTTGGCTTTGTCCTGACCGGTATCGAATTCATCGGCGACGTGGCCTATGGTCAGTCGTGGTGGTGCAGGCCCGGTGTCTGATCCATCGCCATGCGGCGCTGATGCGCGGCCCACCTGAGCAGCACCGCATGAAACGCGGGTTGATCGCGGCGGCGACGTGCCTCCGCGAGGAACACACGGGCGCAACGCAGGTGCTGCTCGCGCGTCACTTCGACACGAAGACCGCGACGATCTGCACCAGTGTCAGCACGGCCAGCCCCGCGCCCACGAGGTTGATGCGCGGCACCGGCACCGACAGCGCAGCCATGAGAAACAGAACGAACGCAGCGACCAGCAGGGCGAGCGAGAGCATGGCGCTTCTCCTGTAAAAGAGCATTACTTCGCGGTGGCGAGAGCATTCGCCATTTCCGCATCGAACACACTGTCGAAGTTCGCCGACACCACCGCCTGAGCGCGGTCACCGAACTCGAGCCGCGTTTTCGTCTCAACCGGTGCAGCGAACGACACCAGCAGCTTCAGGTGTCCGGTTTTGTTGGCGAGCTTGCCGCCGCGTGTGCGCTTCGCACCCTTGACCGGTTTCGCGGGCGATACCGTGGGGCGTTGCCACAGCCCATAGGTTTCGCCGTGCTTCGTTTTCACCTTCCCCATGAACACGTCAGGCCGACCCATGTAGCGGCGGATCAGGTTGCGCGGCAGGTTGCCATACGCATTCGTCGCGGCATTGACCGGTACGAGGTCACCCGGTTTCTTGCCGAGAAACTGCATACCGCCGAACTCATACGGGGACAGGTACTGCGCGGCAATGTCGCGGATATAGACGCGCGCCTCGGGATACGCCTTCTTCGCGCTTTGCACCGCCACCGAATTGACGGTGAACGGTGTAGGGGTGTCGAACACCTGTGGCATGGCCTTTTTCTCAGCCTCGCCAGCGAGTTTCGCCAGCGCCGTGACCGTGCGCGCCGTAGCGAACGGGAGCTGTCGAACCGCGAGGTCAGACAGCGCCAGCGAAACCGCCGCGAGGTTCGACTCCACCGAGATCGCGAGCATGGTCAGCGCACCCCGATGAACTTGTGAGTCTGTAGCGAGAGCCGCCAGCCGTGGCGCGCTGCCTCGGTGATGCACAGCGTGGTCGCGGTGCGTGACTGGCTCACGGGCTGCAACCACACCGGTACGTGTGGCCGCAGGTGCGGCAGGACGCTCTCCAGTACGGTGTCGATGTCCCGCGCGCGGCCCACGACGCATTTCGCCTCGTCGGCCCGATACAGCGCGTCACCGCGCACCGCCAGTCCGCCGGGCATGGCGAACTTGGGTGAGACAGTGACCCATGTACCGTCCGCGACCCGCACGTCGAATGTGCCGCTGGTCTCCACCTGCACCGTGCGGCCTGTGGCGAGCAGCGCCGCCGTCAGCGGCTCCAGGTCATGCACACAGGGTTCACCCCCCGTGATGACTACATGAGCCGCGCGCGAGCCGCTGGCGGCGTCAACGAGACCGTGTACGTCCATCACCGCGAACGTGGGTGCGTCCACCGTTTTCGCCTGCATCTGCGCGGGCGCGACTTCGTGCCGCGACTCAATCTCCCACGTGTGTTTCGTGTCGCACCACGGGCACCCCACGGGACAGCCTTGCAGCCGCACGAAGAACGCGGGTGTGCCGGTGAACGAGGCTTCGCCCTGAATGCTCTCGAAAAGCTCGTTCACGGGATACACGTCGGTCCCTAGAGAGTGAATGTGGCGGAGCACTTGCGCGTCTCCTCAACCGTCACACCGACCAGTCGCACCCCTGTGCCCGCCAGCACCTCGGGACCGACCACCGTGACGAGGTGGTGCGCCATGTTCTCGGCGGTGGGGTTGAACGGCAGCTTCACCACGCTCTCGTCCATCAGCCCGAGCGAGCCCGACCACGGATCACGCGAACTGATGAGAAAGCGGTGGTCCCAGTGGCGCTCCAGCCACTCGCACAGCCGCAGCTTGATGGCCCCGAAGTCGATCACGCGCCCCAGCGCATCCACCTCGGCGGTTTCGCACGTGAAGTGAATGCGGTAGTTGTGCCCGTGAAGGTGTGCGCACTTGCCTTCGTGCCCGTGGACGCGATGACCACAGGAAATGTCGTGATAGCGCGTGACGGTTAGCATGGTCCGAACCCCTGCGCGCCGATCAGGCGCAGAAACTCGTCGCGCGCCGCGTGGTTGTCGCGCAGCGCCCCACGCATGACGCTGGTGGTCATGCTGCTCGCGTGGTCGCACACCCCGCGCGTCACCATGCACATATGCGTCGCGCGGATCACCACGCCCAGACCCTGTGGTTCGATCGCCTGCTCGATGGCGTCGGCCAGTTGTACGACCGCCTCCTCCTGCATCTGCGGGCGCGCCATGACCCAGCGCGTGAGCCGTGCGAACTTGGACAGGCCGATGACGCGCGCGCCCGGTATGACACCGATCCACGCCTCACCCATGATTGGCACGAGGTGGTGCGCACAGGTGGAGCGCACGGTGACGGGGCCAACGGTGTACAGCTCGTCCAGTTCGCGCACGTTCGGAAAGGCGGTCGCCATTGGCGGGTGTTGGTAGCGACCCGCGAATGCTTCCTGCACCAGCATGCGCGCCACGCGTGCGGGTGTGTCGGTGGTGTTGTGGTCCGTGTCGATCACCAGCGAGCGCAGCAGCGCCCGCACGTGCTGCTCGGCTTCCGCCTGTATTGCCTCAAGGTCACCGTCGCGCAGATATGGCGCGATGTTGTCATTGGCGCTGAAGGGGGCACGGATGCTCGCCAGTTCGCGCACCAGTCGCTCGGATACGCTCATGCCAGACCTCGCGCGCGCACGTGCTCCAGCGCATTCAGAATTTCGCGATCCTCGGCCCCGCGCCATGTACCGGCACGCAGTGCGTTCATCGTCTCAGGTAGCCACCCGGCTTCCCACGGGTTATGAGTGAAGTAGCCCGCCGACAGTTCTATGTCGTTGTTCGTGAGCGCGACCCACTTGCGAAAACACGGCTTGCACTGCCCGCAGTGATGGACGCCACCCTCATAGCAGGAGAACGAGCGCAGCAGGGACGCTGGCGTACCGCCGCGCGCGAGGTACTGTGCGACCATTCGCGTCTTGGTGATGCGCTTGAACGGCACCGCCACGTTAAACGTCCGCCGCTCGGTCCAGTGCTGTTCCTGCCACATGTGGTCGAGCAGCGTGCTCATGAGCGCGCAGAACGCGTCGTCCTTGTCTGTGCTGCGGTCACCCGATACCGCTCCGATGAAGACCGTTTCGCCGTAGTGGCTCGCGAGCAGTACGAGGTGCGCATTGCGGTTCGGCACAATCGCATCGTCGCGTTCAAAGCGCGAGAGTCGCAACACGCCGTCGAGCTTGATGACCCGCGCGCCGTCAATGTCCCCGGTGTCGATCAGTTGCTCAATGCACTGCCGCTCGCGGCGCGAGTAAGGTGTGTCGCTATCGACGCACAGCAGGATGTCGGGAGTGAGTAGCCGCGACATGCACAGGCTGTCCATGCCGCCCGAAAAGAGCAGCACCGACTTTCCGCGCCACTGCTCGCGCTGGTGGGTAATCATCTGCGTCATGGTGTCGTGTCCATCAGGGGACGGCCTTCCACGCTTCGATGAGCAGGTTGACCGCATGAGGGTCCACCGCCGCAAGAAAAATCTGCGTGCCGATGTTTTTGCGCGTGTCGCGCTGCATGCTCACCCAACTCGCCGCGGTGAGTTGCGAAGTGAGGCTTTTGCGACCGCGCCAGCACTTCTCGCGGGTGAGCCCCGACAGGTCGAGTCCCGCGCGCCCCGCCTGCGCGAAGATGGCATCCGAGGGTGCCTTGAGAAAGTCCTCGCGGTCCATGATGTTCATGCGCCCGTATCCCGCATAGAAGTTCACGCGACCGAAGCGACGCGCCACCTCCCATGAGGAGGAGTCCGACGAGTACGGTCGGAAGCGCTTGATGATGTCCGTGTGGGTGACGCCGAGAAGGTGGATCTTCCGCGCGCCCACCTGACGCATGACGCGACCGAGATAGCTCTGACCATAGCTCGAATACTTGCCCGCCACACCACCGCACGCGATCAGGTCGGTGCCGTCGTACAGTTCCTCGATGTGATCGAATGATTCGCCAGGGGTGAACACCGGTATCGGGTCAAAGCCCGCATCGCGCATGCGCTTCAGGTTCTCCCGCGTGCGCTCCGGGTTCTCGATCACGTCGAGTGCAATGTAGCGCCACGGCTTCACGGGTAGCGTCGTGAGGAACTTGCAGTAGCCGCCGAGCGTTAGTTCAAAGCCCTTGTTCCACGCGGTGAATGCGCCACTGTCCACCAGCAGGTCGAGCTTGCCGGGATACTCGCGGTCAAAGCGCCACAGGTGCTGGAGCATCGGCGGCTTGGTTTGCAGGTACGCATACGAGCAGAGAATCTGGAGCGAGGGCTTGTCACTCAATCTCCACCCCCTCAACGTCGGCGAGCGCGTCGCGAAGCACGGCGAGCACATCGGCCTTCTTCGCCACGTCCACACCGTGAACGGTGATTTCGAAACCGGGTGTCTCCACCGTGTCGCGGTTCGAGTACTTCTGCAGAAGCCCGAGGTCAGCGGTCCAGCCTTCGATAATCACGCTCATTTCCGGCGCGCTGAAGCCCAGCAGGTCGAGGTTGAAATCCGCGTCGCGCAACCCCGTCAGTTCCGCACTGAGCAGTTCGTCGTCCCACCCCGCATTGAGCGCGAGGCGATTGTCGGCGATGCGATAGGCCCGCTTCTGTACCTCAGTCCAACCCTTTGCCACCAGAACCGGCGCTTCGGCGAGCCCGAGCAGACGCGCGGCGGCGAGCCGCCCGTGACCCGCGATCAGTTCACCATGTTCGTCGACCAGTACCGGGATGGTCCAGCCGAACTCGCGCATCGACGCGGCAATCTGCTCCACCTGTGCGGGTGAGTGCGTGCGCGGGTTGTGCTCGGCTTCGCGCAGTCGCGAGAGCGGCCAGCGCTCCAGCTTGTCGGTGAGCGTCGCTGGTATCAGCGGGTTCGCATTGACCATCATGCCGCCACCTCGTTCGCCACTTCGTCGCGGGTGGTGCCCACGATATGCGCCGCGCGCAGCAGACTGTCGATGCGCGAGAATGCCGCGTCCAGTTCACCCGCCTTCTGGCGCGTACCGAGCAACGCCGCTTCGAGAATGGTGGTGTGCTCGGCGATGGTCTTACGATGCACGCCGCAGCGCGCGGCGAGGCTTACGGCGGTCTCGTGGGTGTGCGTCAGGAGGTTGGCAATGATCGCCGAACGTAGCCGGATATTGGGCGCATGGCCCACCAGCAGTGGCGCGGTATGCAGGAGGATCACGTCGAGCGCTTCGCGCCATTCGGGGTTCGGGTAGCGCCCCGCGCAGCAGGGCGCGCGGCAGTTGCAGTCGAGATCGCGTGGTGCATGCGCGAGGATGATGAGCGCGCGCTGCACGGTGGGCAGGCGGTCAAGCTGGCGGCGGATGCGTCCCACCTGTGCGGTGGCCGAGTCGCCCAAAAGGGTCGCCATTGACGGCACGCCCTGGTGAAGTACCGAGAGCGAGCAGCCGCCACCGCGTTCGACCGAATAGCGCAGGGCGTCGCGCAGGGCCGCGCCTGTGGCTGCGTAACAGTCACGCATGGTGAGCTTTTCCGGGAGGGGAGACAGACGTGAAAAAGCCCGCGCGTGGCGGGCTTTCGGACTGAGGGGGCACCGAGGGAGTGTCCTCGTTAATAGTCCAAAATAGCCACGTTTTGTCACTTGTCAAGGTTTTTCGCATTTTCGGAATTAGGGACGGCTATATCAGCGCCACCTGTATCGGCGCATGTTCGCGGTGCCACAGGGTCGGGCTCTGTTGCGATTCGATGCGCTCGCGCAGTACCTGCGCGCGAGCTTCCTTGTTCGGCGGACTGAGCGGGCCGCGCCACTTTGAGTCAATGCCGATGTTGCGCGCGATGTTTGTGCTGTCGGCGCTCGCGAACGGGAACCGCGTGAAGATGTCGGGGTTGAGCATGCGCAGTCCGTGGAGCTTGCACGCGGGTCGTCCCTCGCGGTCGCATACCACGTCCATCGCCTCGGCCATGCGGTTAAACCAGCCCGGTGTCCCCGGTGTGCGGTAGTTGCCACTTGAGCCGAGGCACACCCGAGGGAACCGGGTGGCGAGGCGTTCCAGCCTCTCCAGCGATTCGTGCAGGTGCCACACGGGCGCACCGACCCACGGCGCGTGATGACACCAGGGCCACGCTTCGAGCAGTGCATCGTTATCCGCTTCGCTGCCGTTGATGACATCGGGTATCACGGCGAAGTCAAACGACGGGAAGCGGTGAATCATCTGTACCCACGCATAAAAGCGTTCCCAGTCGGCGACCGGGTTACCTGCTATCCATGCGCTGAACGCGCCATTGTCAACGGCAAAGCTCTGGCACACGTCGAGCGCGAGAGAGAACTGCGCCACGTCGATGATGGAAATGAACGCGTGCCCCGCGTTGATCGCACGCGCGGCGGCAGTGCATGGGTTGATCCGCAGACCGTGGTAATGGATCATGCCGGGTGTGCAATCTGCTCGTCGAATGGGGCGAGCGCATCCTGCGGCACCCACCAGCTATTGCACTCCTCCCGCCAGAAGCATTTAACCTTCGCGTCGGCCACGCTGATCCAGCCAATGAGCGTTGCGCCGAAGCCATCGACGACAAGAAACGCCACGCGTTCGCCGTCGCGATCATTGGGCCGCACGATGAGGTGACCATCACGGTATTCAGTGGACCGCACCTGCCAGTCGCCCACGTCGGGAGCCTTGAACGTGTTCACCGAGCATGACCAGTAGTGGTCCATGAACTTCGCGAAACAGGCTTCAGCGATTGCCCCGGTCACATCGGTCTGGTAGTCGCTCTTGCTTGCATGGCGGTTCTTGTTGAGTCCCTTGTCCATGCTCGACATGCGGCGGATGACACCGGTTATTGCCGCGTTGAGCATTTCCGGCCACGTGAGGTCGATCCTCATGGAGCTTCCCCGGTGTGGTCGCCATGCTCCTCATGCGCGGCCCACGCGAGCGCTGCCGTGTGTGCGCGTCGCCAGCTCTGGGTCGGGTGCGTACCGTTCTCGATGCCAATGCGATACGCGCGACCGATCCACGCGCGCAGGTTGTTCGGCAAGCGATACCAGTGCGCGCGACAACCCCAGTTCGTTTCGCTGACCTGTTCGGTGCATCCCGGCCACGGACAACGGTGATTCATGGTTGCGGCTCCGTAGAGAGAATCAGAGATACAAAGGACCAAAGTATTCCCACTGTCGTTCTCGGCCCGGCTGTGCAATCACGACGCAAGGTACTGCCGTGATATGCCCATTTATCATCACTTCATCAATCGCTTGTCGCTCGCCATCGGCATCGTATTCAAACGACAGCACATGTATTCCCCAGGCCCCCGGCATTGGCTCGGCTTCGTCATAAAACCGTATCCGATGGCTCATGAATGCTTGCTCGCTGCAATGGCCGCGTCGATGGCATCGCGCAGGCGCTGCTCGCGCGAGGGAACCTTGCGCATGGTGCCGAAGCCGTTATCGACCGCCGCCATGTAGACGAATTTCCCGCTGGTGAGCGTGAAGCGTTCGCAGCGCCGGTTGCGCACCATCACCTCGTGGACAGTGCGCGGGTCAGGCTTCGGAGCCTTTTGCGTGTTCATGGTTCTCTCCCTCGGGTACTGGGCGCAATGCCACGTTCTCGGCGGGTACGCTGATGAGTGCATTGCGCGCGATACGTGCGATGTCGATCATCGCAATGGCACTACCACCGGTTTCAGCCATTGTCGCGATCAGGCGAAGCGCTTCGCGCATGCGTTCGTTTTCGTGCGCAAGGTGCGCGCGCATCTGAAGCGTGGTCTTCGAGATATGCAGGTGGTTCATGTGCTCACTTCTTCGAACGGATCGTATTCGGGGTTGTCGAGCGCCAGCGCAATCTGTTGCGCCTGCAACGGTTCAACCACGACTTCGGCGCGCGGGTTCGCGCGGTCGATGCCGTGGAATACAAACTTCTGCCGCACCTGCCGGTCGTTGCGATAGACCCCGCGATGCACCAGCACACGCTTGCCATCCGGCTTGCGTTCATAGCGGTCCTGCAACACGTCGAGAATCACGCTCTCGTCAAGGTCGGGGCGCTCGGTGGCGTACCAGATGCGCAGCGTGACGCGCACCGGGCCTTCGAGCCGCACGCGTGCTTTCGGTGGCACCTGTCGCAGCGCGTCGCGTTCATACGCGAGTGCCTTGTCGCTTTTGATCGACACCGGACGCGTCTTCAGCGGACCATCGGGCGTGCTGCGAAAACGGCGCGTGACGATCTCGCGGCTGTTGGCTTTGCTCGCGGGCTCGCCGAGGATGACGAAGGCGATCTTCACTTCGTGCCCCAGCGCATCACCGCCGCGTAGTAGCCCACATTGATCGGGTCGCAATAGCACAGGCCGAGATCGAGCAGGTACGACAGCCAGCCCGCTGGTACTCGCTTCATGCGGTGATGCAGGTGCTTCACGACGTTCGCATAGTTCATCGTTTCGCCCGCGTCGATCACCGCGAGAATGGCGCGACACAGCTCACCATGCAGCGCATGGGAGAACTCGCCGGGTGCGAGCTTCTGCACGTGCCGGATGCTATCCGGCTCGCGCAGCAGTACCGCGAGCAGTCGGCGCTCGGCGACGGTGGTGAGATCATTCTCGAAGCGGATCATTGCGACACCTCCTCGTCATCGCAACCCGGTTCACGCACGGGCGCGTCGTCGCCCACGATGTGCGGACTCGGTACGCGTGGCGGTAGCGCCATCACGCCCACGCCCACGCGTTCGCGAGCCGCCGCTGCGCGCGAACCACCGCGCCAGCCACCGTGCTCGTCGAGGTCTTCGCGCGTGCAGTGCTGCGAAGCGCACCACAGGTCGATTGCTTCGCGTGCGAGCGCGAGCTTGAGCAACGGCACCTGCGTGTCGCTGTCGGCCTGCTGCTCGATCCTCACCGCCCACTCGATGCCCGTCTGTGCGCCGGAGACCCCGCGTTTCGGTAGACCCGCCCCGGCGAGAACCGCGCGCATGTTCGCGAGCTGTGGCTCCACCACCTCGGGCGTTGCCTGCCGCTGGTCGGTCAACCCGGTGAAGGGTCGATACATGGGTTCAATGCGGCACGCGTCGAGGAATTCGGGCAACGTGGGTACGTGGCGCATGTGGTAGCACGCAGCAACACCGTGTAGCAGCGCCTCACGCGATAGCCCCTGCAAGGCGTGCGTCCATTCGGCCTGCACGTCCTGCGCGTCGATGTCTGCCCACATGTCGAGGAACCTCGCGCCAAAGATCGCGGCCTGCTTGTGCCAGAGCCACGCGCCCCGGCTTTCAGTGCTTTGGGACGACATGGCAGTCCTCCTCGGGCAGGTCGATCACGTCGCGGTCACGCGGACCAACGCCGAACGCTCGCGCGGTGCGGCGGCGCGCATCACCCAGCGCAGCGGCACGGGGTGTAACGCGGTATGCGCCTTCATCACGCGCCTTGCGACACCAGTTGCGCCACGTCGCCAGCCAGTCGAGCTTGCTGGCAAGCTGTCCGGGTTTTGCATGCCAGTAGTCGGCAAAGCGAAGCGCCTGGTCCGCCACCTGATCGCGCGTCATGCCGCACTCGCGCATCGCCCATTGCCCCCAGTCGGGCGGCAATTGCCACCCGTCCGCGAGTCGTTCGCCGCGCGCATTTTTTTTTGTGCGCGGCTCCAAGCTATGCGCTGGCGATAAGGTTGAACGGAGTGGCGGAGCCTCAGAAGGCCCAGAAGGACACTGAAGGTCCCAGAAGGCCCCAGAAGGCACAGAAGGTCCCAGAAGGACACTGCCCGGCTCGACCATACCTTGGTCATGCCCAGGCATGTCCTTGGGCATGTCCTTGGTATTGCCTGGGACAGGCTCAGGTATGTCCTTGGGCATGTCCTTGGCATTGCCTACGTGTTGCGTGGGCGCGGCTGCACCATTGCTCAGGTTCTGCCCTGGTGCGCCCGCGACATGGGTTGGGGTATGTCGGCGCTGTCCGCCGGACGGCGGGATAACGCTCTCAACCTCGCGCGGGTGCGGGTGCTGGTGGTCCGTCCACTTCACCACCTCGATGAACCGCGCGCCGTTCACCTCGTAGCGCACGATCAACCCCTCGCGGTCGAGCGTCGCGAGCAGCATATCGACCGTCGTACCGTCCACGTCGTGGTCATACGCGAACAGTTCCGCAGCGATACGCGCGGGGCGGTCCTCCAGTCGTCCGGCCCGATCCGCGAGCGTCCACAGGCCGATGAAAAGAAGCCGTCCGATAGGCGGCATCATGCCGAGGCTTTCGTTCGAAAAGAACTTGCCCTTGACGGTTCGCGAGCGCTGGGTCATGGCCGTCACCGTTCAGACGGGCAGGCCAGTTGTCTCGTCGGCGTGGGTTCGTGCCGGTGGCGTATCACCGGTCTCGTCCACGTCACCCGTCTCACCGCTCGGGAGCGGCTTGCGCAACCGGGTGCGTGGCAGGGGTGGTCGAAGGGTCGCGAGCTGCTTCGAGAGCAGTAGCCAGCCGCGCTGGTAATCGGGTCTCAGCGTCATCGGCGTGACGCGCGGATCGTTGGCGAACTCCACGATGTGCGGCACGTGGGTGAGGGGCACGCGCTCATAGCGGTTGCGCCAAGAACTGATGGTGGCGCTGCTCACCCCGATGGCTTCGGCGAGCACGAACTGCGTGCCCGCGAGATCGCACGCGAGGTCGAGCGCTTCGAGGCCACGACGCGCCTGACGGCGCTGCGTGGCCGATGGACGGACAGGTGCCATGTTCGTTATCTCCCTTAACGGGAATAACAATAATCCGCAATAAGACAGCAATCAAATAACGTGCGAAACGTTGAAAACGTATAAAACGTCGAATGCGTTTAAAACGGATTAAAAGTCGAAAATGTGCAATACCTCGAATGCGTCTAATGCGGCGAAAACGTGTAAAAGTTGTAATTTCAAGTTACGTAATTAAATTCGTTGTAAAACCCACCGCATAACGCTCACCGCCAGTTTATCGGGCTATCTGCGACGCCTTTTCTTTCAGTAGCGTTACGGGTTCGTGTCACAGGGTTGTCACAGGGTTGCACCTGTAGCCGGATGAACTGATGCACCAACTTCGCGCGGTAGTGCACGGCGTTTGCCAGCGACTCTAAGGATATTCCCTTACTCAAACTGGCACCGATTGTTCTTGCATAGGAAAAACCCTCACATGTAACCGCTCCCACATAGTGGCTCTCGAAATTAAAGATGCCCTTCAAATCCCTATTTCATCGGACTTTTCGGGATGGCGCTGGTAGGGCGCAACCCGCCAAATCCGACTTATAACTTAAAGTCATATCTATATGAGATAGCGATCTATATAAAACGCATTTTGCGGCAATTGATACCGGTTGTTTAATTTCATAAACTCCGTTACTCGAAAGCCGAGAGTGCTTAATCATGAAGCGCGTCCATGACCCGTTTGATACGTTGCTGTTGCCGCTGACTTTAAAAAGCGGTGCGCCTTATCTCACTCGCGTCACGCTTCAGGCACGCGATATTGATTCGCTGCTTGAAGCAGCGATTGCGGTCAAGAACGTTATTCCGGTAGAGCGCACTCCCGAAATCACCCGCGCACGCTACAACACGCGGCGTGACATGTGGAGCGTGACCGTGCGCACGAGACGCACAGCATGAGCGCTGCCTACCACTTCACCGGGCGCACGCCGATGTCGTACCGGCGGGTACTGCGGTCGCTACCTAAACCGTTGCGGCGACAGTGGTTGACGTTGCGTTATCGGTACGACGCACCGCGCATCATGATTGGATGCGCGTGCAAGCTATTCCCCACAATAACAGACACGAGGACAACACCGATGCAAGAGCCGCCGCAGAGCAAGGAAGAATGGCGACAGGTTTTATGCGATGCGATTGCGAACCGTGAGACCCGTCCCACCGAGCACGACGTGATACTGCGCCTCGTGCTGCATACGGCGGACCCGTCAATCCAGCAGATGCGCGAGTTCATTACCAGCGTCCACGCGAACCTGCGGGAAGTATGCCGCCACTTCGGGATCGTCTTGCGCGTTCACCCGGATCACGACCAGATGATGCGTGACATTGAACGTCTGGAAGCCCGTTTGCCGATGACGCCCCGGCTTACGGCATTAACCCGCGTTGCGCTGCTGTCGCAGTACACGAGAACAAGGCACTAAGGCAGCACCAGCAGTTGCACTGTCAGGCAGGGCGTCAGGGCAGGCTTCAGGGAGAACATCAAATGGAGAACGACACAGCGCTCGCGGTGAACGAGCGGCAGCAGTACGTGGGTGGTTCTGACGCCGCGGCTGCGTGCGGTCAGTCACGCTTCAAGACGGCGTACCAGCTCGGGCTTGAAAAGCTCGGGCTACTCGACCCGGAAAGCCTGTTCGATGACACGGCGCGCGAGCGCATGGCATTCGGACAGGCTATCGAGCCGGTCATTGCCGACATGTTCGCCGAGCGCTACAGGGTGAAACTGCGCCGCCATCACCAGCTCGCGCATGACGCGACACACCCGCAACTTTGTGCGCACTACGACCGCACGCTGATCGGCAGGCCCGAAGGGTTTGAAGCAAAGAACGTCGATTCGATGGCGTTCCGGCTCGGCGAGTGGGGCGAGCCCGGAACCGATATGGTGCCCACTGAGTACTACCTGCAATGCGTTCATTACCTGATGGTGTCGGGCTACGAGCGCTGGCATCTCGGTGCCTGTGTCGGTGGTTCACGCCTGGTGTGTTATGTCATCGAGCGCGACGAGGAAGCTATCGACCTTCTGCGCGAAGGCGAACTCGACTTCTGGCATCACATCGAGCGCGGTACACCACCACCTCTCGACTACCAGCACCCCACGGCGCTCGGCCTGATGAAAAGGCTCTACCGCAACACGAACGGTCAGACGGTCAACCTTCCCCCCGAAGCGGAAGCGCTGCACTATGCGCGGCTCGATTTCGATGAGCACGCGAAGCTGATGGAGAAAGGCTCCGACGCGGCGAAGGCGCGGCTCATGGACATGATGGGCGACGCCAGTATCGGGCTGTTACCGAACGGCGGTGCGTACCGGCGCAAGCTGGTGAAGCGCGGCGGTTATGTGGTGGAGGACACGACTTACGTTGACTTCCGCTATTCGAAGAAGGGAGGCGGCAATGAGTGAAGTTCTTGCGTCGAACCCGTTCGGCAACGAGGGACCGCCGTCGGTCGTGGGTGCGCTAGTCGCCGCCGAGCAGCAGCGCGCGATTGCCGAGGTGCAGGCCGCGCTCGTCTTTGCGCGCACCTCGCCGCGCGACCCGCGCAGGTGTATGGACGCGATCCTCACCGAGTGCCAGCGTGCAACGCTCGCCGAGGAAGCCACATACTCGTATGTCCGTGGTGGTACCGAGGTCACGGGGCCGTCGATCCGGCTCGCCGAGACGATTGCGCGCAACTGGCGGAACATGGTCGCGGGCGTCAAGGTACTGTCGCGGCGCGATGGTGTCTCCGAATGCCTCGCGTTCTGCTGGGATCTCGAATCGAACGTGCGCGAGGAGCGCGGTTTCACGGTGCGCCACTGGCGCGACACCAAGCAGGGCGGCTACCCGCTGCGCGACGAGCGCGACATCAGCGAGCTGGAGCTAAACATCGGCTCCCGCCGCAAGCGCGCCTGCATCCTCGCGCTGATACCTGGGGACGTGACCGACGCGGCGGTGCGCCAGTGTGAGTACACGGTCAACACGAAGATTGAACTGACGCCCGAACTGGTGGCGGACATGCTCAACCGGCTCGCCGCCTTCGGGGTCACACGTGAGATGGTGGAGAAGCGCATTCAGCGCCGTATCGACGCAATCACACCCGCGAACGTGGGTTCGCTGCGCCGTATCTATACATCACTGCGCGACGGTATGAGCACGCCCGCAGAGTGGTTTGAAATGCCCGCCGACGACCCCGCCGCGAACGTGGCCGAGCCCGTGGGTTCGTCGCGCACCGCATCGGTCAAGAGCCGGATGAAGGCGAACGCGAAGAAACGCGAACCGGTATCGAAGCCGTCCGCCGCCCCGCGCGCCGATGAACCACGTGATAAGGCGACACCTGTCAGCACGTATGCGGACGTGGCCGACGCGCTCAAGATGGCGGGCAGCATGGAAGCGCTGAATCTCGCGGGTGACCTGATCCGCTCGGTCGCCAACGAGGAGCAGCGGCGCGAACTGTCCGAACTGTATTCGACGCTCGCCGCGAAGTTCGACGACGAAGGGAGCCAGTGATGCTCACCGCTCAGGAATGCTCGCACTGCGGCAGGAATAACAGCGGCAACACGCCAATCGAGGGTGACGCCTCGCCAGAACCGGGTGACGTGTCACTGTGCGCGTACTGTGCGCTCTTTTCCGTCTTCACGGATGAACTCACGCTGCGCAGGCCGAACGCTGACGAGACCAGATGGATACGCGCCAGCCCGCTTTGCAGACGTGCGCAGATGGCGCTGGTGTTCGGTCACAGAATGCTGGTGGGGGGATAACCATGCTCACCGATCAGGACCACAAGTGGTTTGCAGCACGCGAACTGCTCGTGACGGACGAGAACAATGCACTGGACGGCGCACTCGAAGAAACGCTCGCGGCGCTCCGCGACTTCGATCTGCCGTGCGCAGCCGGTGACCATGTTGCTTCGCTCGAAGCGGCGCTGGTGCGCTACATCGTTGAATCACGGATTGAGCCGGAGGGGGCCTGGTGATGAGAAGCATACAGGACTACTGGACGGAGTTCAGACAGAACCGGCTGTCTCCGGTCGCCTCTCCGGTGCAGGTCGCCGAAGTCCATCTCGCGTTCTATTGCGGGGTCGGTGCCATGCTCGACGCTATCTCGCAACTGCGCGCGCTGGACGATCACGCTGAATCCGTGTACCTCGCTTCGTACTACCACGAGGTGCGCACCTTCGGGCGTAACAGCTAACAGGAGAAACACGACATGGATTCCCTGCCGAGCATTGCCGAGAACTTCGAGCGATACCGCGCCACCGAGTTACCCGAGGAGATGTCACCGGAGGCGGTGGCGGTGTTGCGTAATGCGTTCTATCAGGGCGTGGGTTCGACGCTCTGGATGGTGGACAAGGTGAAGCGCACAGCCGACACGCCCGCCGTGGGGTTGCTGGCGCTGGAGAACCTGAACGACGAATACCGGCTTTACGAGCGTGAACGTATCGCCGCGCTGCTCGGTGATGCACTGGTGTCGGGACGTGTGCTGGGTGGCGATGGTGTTGGCGGCGTGTTCGTATTGCTTCGGCGGCGCGAGGAGTAGACCATGTTCGACCTGACCAAACAGACCGCACGGGTGGACAACCTGAACCCGAAGCCTGAAATGCACGGTGCCGAGGAAGTGAAGTTCATCGACATCAAGCTCAAGGCCGACCTGTCGAACACCATCCTCGACAGCTTCTCGCCGACGCTGCGCGAGGCGTTGTTCTGCGCGGGTCCGCAGCCCGACATGCACGGGCACCTGAAACACCTGAAGCATCCCGAACTGGGTGTGCAGCACTGGGCCGGTGAGTTTCGCCCGGTGGTGTTGCAGATTCACGGTAGTGGCCGCTCCGCGAAAGACGACATGGTGTTTCGCGAGACGCGACTCTCGAAAATCGCCTTTGAACCGAAGGAAGGAGGCACCTGTGCGTTCGTGTGGAATATCCGAGTCCAACCCAACGAAGCGGACGCGGGCCGCCTGTTCGGGCTTATGCACGCCGAGGTACGCATCACGCAGGACATGTCCGCGGCGACCACACATGAGGGTGATGGAGACGAGTGAACTGGTGGCGATCAGCGCGGCAGTGCGCGCGGTCGTTCCGCTGGCGTTGCTTCTTTCCTTCATGCTGTTTCTGATACAGGTTCTGGCATGTCTCGCGGGCATCGTTTATCTCGCGCGTCAGTTCGCGACGTGGATTACTGGGTAGAGCAACAGCCGCGCCGTTTCCACTGCCGCTGCTGTGGTCTGCCGTTCAGCGACGCGAACGTGTTCAGCGATGCGGGCTGGCTGGAAACGCAGATTTCGGGTCTGTGCGAGGTTTGCTTTGATACCTACGGTGAGATGCCGGTGAACGATAATGCAGACCATCCCGAGGGTGATTAGCGTGGGCACGCGTGAGCACCTGGCGCGTCACCGCGCGTCATTGCCCCCTGACATGATGGCCCCGGCGCTCGCGGTCGGCGAGACGCTGGAGAACATGCCGGGGGAAAGGCTGCTGAATGTCGAACAGGTGCTCGCGCTGCTACCGTGGGACATCAGTCGCCGCGTCTGGACCGATGGGGTGCGCGCGGGCCGCTTCCCCGCACCTTCAGCGTCGCTGACGCGCAAGACCCGCTACTGGCGCGCGGACAGTATCCGGGCGATGATAAGCACGGCGGGCAGGTAGAAACGGCTACAGGCGGCTGGCACCGGCTGGTGAATGCACTGGTAGCGAGCCCGTGCGCGCGTAGCCGCCACGGGGCCGCAGGGTGACAGGGAGAGGAGCATGGCGACAGCGAAGGGTGGTGAAAAGCTGGACGGCGGCGTGCTGGAGCACGCGGTTATCGCGGCTCAGGGGTGGGAAGGTTTTACGATCACCACCGATGACGGTCACCCGGCGACGCTGGCGGTGGTCGACGAACGCGGGCAGATTATCGAGAGCGGCCCCGAACTGGTGTCCGAGTTGTGGGCGGTGGCGGTGATGTCGTACCGGCGTTTTCTCATCAAGGAAAAAGCCCTGAAGGTCTGGTCCGAACCGTCAGGGCTTTTTGAGGAGCGCGAGTAGGTCTCGCGCCATGTATCGTTAGGCAGCGCGCCGGGTTCGCCGCGGACGCGGATCGTTTTCGAGCGCGGCGTGGTTGCGGTCGTCCACTTCCACAGGTTCACACACCGGATCGGTGAGGTATTCACCGGTCTTGCGGTCCAGCCACACAATCGCCTGAATGTCGTGCTTGGAGACAAAGCGCACACCGATCCGCGTCCGGTCTGCGGGCAGCGCGATCTCGATGCGCTTGAACGTGTCACTAATCATCCGGCGCACCTTCATCCGCGCATCCGTGTTGAGCGCTTCCACACCCTCGCGCAGTTCTGCCCATACCTGAGCCACGGCGGGATGCGACAGCCGCTGGAGCGCTTCGAGTTCGTGTTCGCACTCGGTGACCCTGTTCCGTTCAGCGCCTAGTTGTGCTTGTAGTTTGCGCGTATGCGCCACCAGCAGCTCGGGTGTCTCCTGGTCATCGATTCCCGCTGCGTCCATGAACTTTCTGATCGCCGCCTCGGTCTCGGCGACGGTCTGACGGGCGATCACCAGCCGCTCCGCCATGTCGCGCTGTTTCGCGTCGGTATCCCGGAACAGCGCTGAGAGGTTCATCTGATCGCTGCAGAACTTCATCACCGCGCGCTCAAGCATATCGACCTTGCAGCCCCCCGCAGGACACGCGTTGCCTCGCTTCTGCAATCCGCTACACATGATGCGCCGGAAACCGGCGTGCGGTGATGGTTTGCTTCCGGGTGATCTGATGCGCACATATGGCTGCACATTCTGTCCCGCCATCGCGAAACCACAATGCGCGCAGAAGGTGATGCCGAGGCCGCTCAGGATGTTGACTGTGTCACCTTTGGTGATGCGCCGACCCCGCTGTCCGCGCAGGAACTGGAGCGACGCGAACTCTGCCTCGGTGAGCAGCGCGGGGTAATAGCCGGGGAGGGTGTAGGTCGTTGTCTCGATCCCCTGGTCCTCGACCCCTTGAACGGTGGCTGTCTTCTCGCCAATGAGCGCTCGCTTGCTCATCACCGCATAGAGGCGGTACGTGTCGGAGATGCCCTTGGGAATCGGGATGTTCCGTTCGCGCATCAGCTCAAAGGCGCGGCGCGGACCGTAACCGTCGCGGTAGAGATCGAACAGCGCTCGAATACCGAACGCGCGGTCGGGTATCAGGTCGAAGGCTTGGGTCTCCTCGTTCCACCTTACCCAATCCGGGTCGCTGCCCAACTTGATGCGACAGGGCTTCTTCTGCCAGTTCGCGCACTTCGCGTGGTACGCGCTGCGGATACGCTTGGCTTTCGATGCGCTTTCCTCGTGCGCGCGGATCATCACGGCGAGCGCGAGAAACAGGCGGTTCGGGTCACGCGCAAGGCCGTCGCGGCTGTAAATCTGATTATCGTTCGAGGTCACGATGGTGACACCCGCGCGAACGATGTCGTTGAACTGGTCCTGTGCGTCGATCGGTTCGGCGCGGCTCAAGCGGTCCAGCGACTCGACCAGCAGCACGTCGCCGGGTTGGACCACGTTTAGCTTCGGGTCACGCAGCGCGGCCAAAAAAACGCCAAGCGCCCCCTTGGTGATGTGCTCGTTCTTGTAGGCGCTGAGACCCGGATCGAACATGGTCAGCTTTTCGTCCACGGTGTAGCCGTGATCCGCTGCCCACTTGTGCGCGTAGTTCATCTGACGCTCAAAGCTGTCGCCCTTCTCCTGCCGGGCGCTGGAGAATCGGCCATACACGAACAGCCGGGGAACCGCGCCAGCGCTGGCTGCGGCCTTCATAGGGTTGGTTTTTTTCATCGGGTGTAACCTTGCAAAAAGTGGGGGATACGTGGGTAACTATTGAGTAGTCTAGGTGACGGCCGACGTCTACGCGGGCGGCCTGTCCGAGCAGATCACGGGCCAGGCGCTGAAGAATCTGCAAGTGCCGCGCGACAAGGTCGTGATCGCGACCAAGGTGTTCGGCCAGACCGGCGAGTTCGCGAACGCGCGCGGCGCGTCGCGCTATCACATCCTCGACGGCATCAAGGCGAGCCTGAAGCGTCTGCAGCTCGATCACGTCGACCTGTATCAGATCCACGGGTTCGATCCGGCCACGCCGATCGAGGAAACCGTGCGCGCCCTCGATACGCTCGTGCAGCACGGTCATGTGCGCTACGTCGGCGTGTCGAACTGGGCCGCCTGGCAGATCGCGAAGGCGCTCGGCATCGCCGAGCGGCTCGGCACCGCGCGCTTCGAAACGCTGCAGGCGTACTACACGTTAGCGGGCCGCGATCTCGAACGCGAACTCGTACCGATGCTGCAAAGCGAAGGCCTCGGCCTGATGGTGTGGAGTCCGCTCGCGGGCGGCTTGCTGAGCGGCAAATATGGACGCGAGCAGCAGGCCGAGGCGGGCAGCCGCCGCACCAGCTTCGATTTTCCGCCGGTCGATCGCGAGCGCGCGTATGACTGCATCGACGTGATGCGCGAGATTGCCGCGGTGAAAAACGTGTCGGTCGCGCAGATCGCGCTGGCGTGGCTGCTGCATCAGCGTGTCGTCAGCACGGTGATCGTCGGCGCGAAGAAGATCGAGCAGCTCGACGACAACATCGCGGCGACCAACGTCGCGCTATCCGCCGATGAGCTCGCGAAGCTCGCCGAGGTCAGCACGCTGCCCGCCGAGTATCCGGGCTGGATGCTGGAGCGGCAGGGGGAGCAACGTCGGCAGCAACTGGCTGACGCGCGCAACGGCGTGCCGCGGTAGCGCCACCGCGTACTGGCGAACGCCGACCGGACGTGCGGCGAGGGCCGGCGCCCGGCGCAGGAAACGGCGTCGCATCGCATCGCTCGAAGAGGCCTGAATCGTCATCGTCGCGCCGCGCCAGTTTCATGCTCGCGTGGCCGCGACGAACCTCACATCTGTCACGCGATTGCGCGTAGACTTCACACTGCAGGTCTTTTTCGCATCGGCTATGCCGATGTCTCGCGTTTTATTTCAGACTCCTATCCAGTTCGTGACATTTTCATTCGATTCAATTACAAAAGCCGGCGCTTTCGTGGCGTTGGCTTGCTGTTCGCTGACATTGCCGCATTTCGCCCACGCGGCCGACAACGTGATCGTGCTCGACTCGGGCGAAGCGCAGCTCACGCTGATCGATCCCGCCACGCGCAAAGTGATCGGCACCGAGCCGACCGGCAAGGAACCCCACCATCTGATGATCACGCCCGACGGCAATTCGCTGATCGTCGCGGATTCGATTTCGAACGACCTGATGTTCGTCGACCCTCACAGCGGGCGTGTGCAACGCCGCGTCGAGGACATCGAAGATCCGTATCAGCTTGGCTTTTCGCCTGACCACAAGTGGTTCGTGACCGCGGGCCTGAGGCTCGATCGCGTCGATATCTATCACTACGATGGCACGAACGTGACGCTCGCGAAGCGGATTGCGCTTGCGAAAACACCGAGCCACCTGACCTTTGCATCCGATAACCGCACCGTGTTCGTCACGCTGCAGGACACCGGCGAAGTCGCGGCGATCGATCTGCCCACCCAGTCGGTCTCGTGGAAGCTGCATGTAGGCAAGACGCCAGCCGGACTCTGGATGACGCCGGGCGATCGTTATCTGCTCGTCGGCATGACGGGCGAAGACAATGTCGCAGTGGTCGACTGGAGGAACCGCCAACTCGTGAAGAAAATCCACACAGGCCGCGGCGCGCACAACTTCCGCAATCTCGACGATGGCCAGCACATCGCCGTGTCGAATCGCGTGGAGAGCACGATCAGCATCCTCGACTACAACACCCTGACCAAAGTGGCCGACATCACCGGCCTGATGCCCGGTCCCGACGACATGGAACTATCGGCGGACCGGCGCTATCTATGGGTGACGTTCCGCTTCGCGAGGCACGTCGGCGTCATCGACCTGAGCACGCATCGGCTGGTCGATACGATCGCGGTGGGGCGCTCGCCGCACGGCCTGTATTTCGCCAACCGCGCGCCGGTCTACGCGCCCAATCCGGACTGAGGCAACCCGAAAGGCTTTACATGATCCACGAACTCGTCGCTCAACTCGACAACGGCATCTCAGCGCTGCAGACGCTGCTGTACGTCGATGTCGTCCAGCCGATCTTTTACCGCTTCAATCTGATGGGCTATGACGAAGACACTTACGACGCACTCTACTGGGTGATCGTTGGCGCGTTGCAGATAGTCGTGTCGTATCTGTTGTTGCGGCCGCTCGAAGCGCTTCGCCCGGTGGAGACCTGGACGGACCGCAAGGCGTTGCGCGCGGACGTGATCTACACATGGATCGCCAAGCTCGGCATCATCAACATCGCGTTCTTCTTTGTGCTGCAGCCGTTCTTCAACCATTGGCAGAGCCTGATGGCGATCCACGACGTGCCCAACATCGACGTCGATGATTTGTGGCCGGGCGTCACCGATCAACCGCTCGTGTCGTTTCTGATCTATCTGGTCGTGCTCGATTTCGCCGGCTACTGGTATCACCGCTGGCAACATCGGTTCGGCGTGTGGTGGGAGTTGCATGCGGTTCATCACAGCCAGCGGCAGATGTCGCTGTGGGCCGACGACCGCAACCACTTTCTCGACGACGTCTTGCAGGCGGCTTTTTTTGCGGCCATTTCGCTGTTCATCGGCGTGCAGCCGAGCCAGTTCGTCGTGCTGGTGGCGCTCGGCAATTTCATGCAGAGCGTGCAGCACGTGAACGCGCGCCTCACTTATGGCTGGCTGCTCGAACGCCTGATCGTGAGCCCCGCGTTTCATCGGCGTCATCATGCGATCGGCTATGGCCACGAAGGCACCCGCTACGGCTGCAATTTTGGCGTGCTGTTTCCGTGGTGGGACATGCTATTCAGGACCGCGTCGTGGGACCGCGCCGTCGAGCCGACCGGTATCCGCGATCAGTTGCCCGCGCCGCATGGTGCCGCGCGCTCGTATGGGGATGGACTCATCGCGCAGCAGTGGTACGCGTTCGGGCGCATCGCCGCGCGTCTGCGCGCACGGCACGGTGCGGGCGGAGTCGGCGCCCGATAACAGCAGGAATCGATGGCGAAGCTGCCCGGCATGGGCGGGTAGCTCGATCCATCAAGTTCCGCGTGGTTCGAAATGGCCGCGGAGTACCTTGGGTTCTCCGCGGCCAATTTCGTTTCGGCACGCGCTCAGGTCTCGACGTCCGCGAGACTGAAGGTCTCCGTCTTGTCGTTGTACGAGAAGATTTCCGCGTAGCGGCCCCAGTCGATCACCGCATCGAGTGTTTCCTGCGCCGCGCTGTCGGACAGCAGGTCCTCGAGCTCCTGCTCGAAGCGCACGCGCGGCGCACGATGTCCGGGCCGCTCGTTGAGCACCTTGCGGATCCGCGCGGCGAGCGGCACGCACTGCAACAGATGATCGGCGAACATGATCTTGCGCTCCTGCGTACTGCCCTCGGCGAATCGATGCGCGGGCGGCGTGAGGAGCATGTCGCCCTCGCTGAGCTCGGCAAAGCGGAGGTACTGCAGCATTTCCGCGATCGGGAACAGTTCGTCGACTTCCAGTTGCAGCGTGCGCGCAATCTCGGGCATGTCGGCGCGGCCATTGTAGGGCGCGGCCGCCAGCGTTTCGATCAGACCGGCCATCAGGTTCGTCGACACGTTCGGCAACCAGCTGCCGGGTTCGAGTTCGCGTTTGGCGGCGGTGCCGGTGGGGCGCGCAGTCATCTTCGCGTAGATCTCGTCGACGAGCGCGCGAAAATCCGGATCGAGCCGGTTGCGCGGATGCGCGAACGGCACCACGGTCTCGGCCACCACGCGCCCGGGGTTCGACGACAGCACGAGAATGCGATCGCACATGAACACGGCTTCCTCGATGTTGTGTGTGACGATCAGCACCGACTTGATCGGCATGCGGTCCTGGTTCCACAGGTCGAGCAGGTCGGTGCGTAGCGTTTCGGCGGTCAGCACGTCGAGCGCCGAGAACGGCTCGTCCATCAGCAGGATGGTCGGATCGACGACGAGCGCGCGCGCAAAGCCGACGCGCTGCCGCATGCCGCCCGACAGTTCGCGCGGGTACGCGTTTTCGAAACCGTCGAGGCCGATCAGATCGATCGCCGCGAGCGCGCGCGTGCGCCGCTCCTCGACGCCGACGCCGAGCGCCTCCAGCCCCGCTTCGACGTTTTGAAGCACCGTCAGCCACGGAAACAGCGCGAAGGTCTGGAACACCATCGCGACGCCCTCGGCGGGACCGTCGAGCGGCTTGCCCAGGTAGGTCGCATGGCCGCTCGTCGGCCGGATCAAGCCGGCGATGATGCGTAGCAGAGTCGACTTGCCGGAGCCCGAGCGGCCCAGCAGTCCGACGATCTCGCCCTCGTGCAGCGTCAGATTGACGTCGTCGAGCACCAGCAGCTCGCTCTGGTTTTTATGGAAGCCCCGGCTCACGTGCTCGATATTGAGCACTTGCGCGCCAACACGCGGCGATGACTGCAGCAGGTCGGCGGGAACGGCTTGAATGACGTTTTGCATGGGTTCACTCCTAGTCGAGTCGGAGCCTGGATTCGGCAAAGGCATACAGGGGGCGCCACAACGAACGGTTGAACAGCGTGACGAAGAGCGACATCACGGCGACGCCAAGGATGATCTTCGGAAAGTCGCCGGCCGCGGTCGTCTCGGCGATATAGGCGCCGAGGCCGTGCGCGACCACCTTGGTGTCGCCCCACTGCACGAACTCGGACACGATGCTCGCGTTCCACGCGCCGCCCGATGCGGTGATCGCGCCGGTCACGTAGTAGGGGAACACGCCCGGCAGCATCACCTGACGCCACCATTGCCAGCCGCGAATGCGGAAATTGGTGGCCGCCTCGCGGTAGTCGTTCGGATAGGCGGTGGCGCCCGCGATCACGTTGAACAGGATGTACCACTGCGTGCCGAGCACGATCAGCGGCGACAACCAGATATCCGGATTCAGATGAAAGCGCACGATCACGATCACGAACACCGGGAACAGCAGGTTCGCGGGGAACGCGGCGAGAAACTGCGCGAGCGGCTGCACTTTTTCCGCGAGCGCTGGCCGCAGGCCGATCAAAACGCCGATCGGCACCCAGATCACCGACGAGATCGCGATCAGCAGCGCGACGCGCAGCAGTGTGATGAGCCCGAGCACGAACACGTGGCCGACCTCGTCGAGCGTGACGCCGGTACGCACATAGGCGACGACGCGATAGATCACATAGACCGTCAGCACGAATACGAGCACGCCCCACACGATGTCCCCGATGCGCGTCGACTTCTCGCTGCGCGCCCGGCCGGCGCGCCGGACCCTCGCGAATGGCACCCGGAAAGGCAGGCGGGCGGTGGTCGCGAGCATCACGCCCGCCGGCGTCAGCAACTGGTGAATCAGACGCGTGCGCCGCATCATGTCGAGCAGCCAGGACTGCGGCGCGTTGCCCGAACTCGTGGTCTCCATGCGGAACTTGTCCGCCCACGCGACGAGCGGACGGAACAGCAACTGGTCATACGCGAGGATCACGATCGTCATCGTCAGAATGACCCAGCCGACCGCATGCAGATTCTGGTCGCTGATCGCCTGCGCCAGATAGGCGCCGATGCCCGGCAGCGTAACCGTATGATTGCCGACCGTAATCGCCTCGGAAGCCACCACGAAAAACCAGCCGCCCGACATCGACATCATCATGTTCCAGATCAAGCCCGGCATCGAGAACGGCACTTCGAGCTTCCAGAAGCGCTGCCATGAGGTCAGATGAAAGCCGCGCGACACTTCGTCGAGATCGCGCGGCACCGTGCGCAGCGACTGATAGAAGCTGAACGTCATGTTCCACGCCTGGCTCGTGAAGATCGCGAAGATCGCGGCGAGCTCGGCGCCGAGCACGCGGCCCGGAAACATCGCGAGGAAGAAGGTGACCGTAAACGAAATGTAGCCAAGCACCGGTACCGACTGCAGGATGTCGAGGATCGGCACCAGCACCTTCTCGGCACGGCCGCTTTTCGCGGCCAGCGTGCCATAGACCAGCGTGAAGACGAGCGACGCGACCATCGCCGCGAGCATGCGCAGCGTGGTGCGCATCGCGTACTCCGGCAGGTTGAGCGGATCGAGCGAGATCACCTGCGTGTTGAGCGTCGACATCGGCGCTAGAGTCTGATGAAAGCCGATCGACGCCATCGCGATCAGGCAGATGATCAGCGGAAAGGCAACGAAGTCCCAGCCGTTTGGAAGCAGCCGCCGGGCGGATGCATTGGCGGTGCGGTTCAGGTTGAAACCGAACTCCATCAGTAATCTCCTGGGCCGTAAGTATTTGCCCGCAGCGAAGTCGTGCCGGCGTGCACGGCGGCGACATGCGCATCGATTCGCGGCGGATCGTTGAGTTGGAACATGACGAAACGCAAGTTGTAAGGGTTTATTCGGCAAGCAACGGTCACGACGAATCAACGCCACAATCTTTCGATCATGACGTTGATTCGTGACGGAAACTTGGCAGAGCTTAAGAGAGTAGCGATCCGATGCGGCGCCAGAGCGTGGCGAGCCGATTTGAACGGACCGGATCGAGCGACAGCAGCGACTCGTAGTGAGCGCGCGACTCGTTGCGACAAGGCAGATGCGGCAAAAGCAGAGCGAAATTCATGACGTTTCTCCGCGCGTCGTGTGTGACGCGGCAAGCGGAAAGCGGGCAGACGGTCCGACGTCGCACGCTTGGCGCGGCGTCAGGGTGCTAGCGGCTTTCCTTCTGTAAGGCTGAATGGAAGGGGCATAAACAACAACTGTCACTGTCGGGCATGTGGGCTCCTCGTCGGGTTGAGCTGCGCTCAGGCGCGCAGCGCGGTTCTACCGGCCCTCGACCGAAGCCGCGACGAGGCGCGGGGAATGGGCGAGCGTCGGCCGCAAACCCGAAGGCTTGCGAGGGCGTGCCAGTGCGGACGAGCGAAGGCCGCGGCCACATGGCGCTGGTGATCGAGGTACACGGAGAAGATTTGCTACGGCGCGCACCGTTCTGCCTGCTGGCGGAACGGCGGCGCGGGGAAGAGGCGCGGACGTTCTGCCGGTCAGGCAGCGAAACTGTTCGAAGATCGACTACTGCAGGTGTCCAAGGCATCAGCCCCAGTTGAGAAGACGGGCGAATTCTAGACGCGGTAAAAACCAGGAGTCAACCAGATTCTTTAAGCAGAGCCAACATTCATCGACTCAGCTTGCGCAACGAGTTCGAGAAGCGTTGTTTGATGTCCAGAGAATCCGATGTGATCTTTATGCGTTTTTTACTTGCGCTTTTGCGGGCGGTGTCAATACAATCCGCCCCAACGTATCGAAGGAGTCGTCCATGGACGCATGTTCAGGCAGTGGAAGTCCGATGCCGGCCAGCGCCGGCAGCACAACCGCGAGATAGTCGACGCAGGTTCACTCCTTCGCCGCTAACTCGCCCCCAGTCGGGTTAGCGCGCTTCAATTCTGACCGGCCCTTGCCGCCGGTTTTCCGTAGCACGCTTCCTCAGTTCTGACCGTCGTCTGCAACCTCTGCTTGCAGATGCGGTTGCGCTTGCGCATCGCGCTCGCCTTCGAGGCGAGCGACGCGGAGGGATGATGCTTGTCTATCTGTTTCATCAATTGCGGCAACGCCTGTTGCGCTCGGGACACGTAAGCGCGTTGCGCTCGCGGTGTGCCGACTCTTTCGCATACCTGCATGTTTCCTTACTGTCCGTTTGCATGTCGGCGCTCACCCATGCACCGCTGTCGTCGACTGCGTCCGATGCAGGTGTCGCGCTGCCATGCGGCACGGATCGCAAGTCGCTGCGTCTGCTGGAGCGGGCGACGCGAATGGCCGCTCGTGCCGCGCTGCGCGCGGCTCATGCCGGGCGTCCGCTGACGCCGACCGGTTACGCGATTCTCGCGACGGCCGTGGCCGTCGGCACGGTACTCGCGACGCTGTCAGCATCGACCTGCGACGATCCGGAGAGTGCGTTACGGCAGCGTTGGTGGCTCGCGCAACTTTGCATGCCGGCAATGAATTGAACACACGTTTGCCATGTGCGTGTGCGAATAACAACGGAGCGATCCGCCTATAACTTCAATCCCCAAATACGTGATGGAAAAAATCTACAAGCGCAGACTGCTGGGCTGCGGTGGCCCGGTTGCCGTGAGTGCCATTCTTTCTCTCGGCCTCGTTCCTTGCGCGTTCGCGCAGACATCCGGCGAAGCCGCGCCGGCGCAAGCTGCGCCATCGACTGCACCGGCCGCATCGGCTCCCGGTGCCACGGACAATGCGGCGCCCGCCGACCAAAGCGCGGCCGCGCCGACGGGATTGTGGGAGCGCTCGAACCTGCTCGGCGACATGGGCGGCCTGCGTCCCTGGCTCGGCAACTATGGTGTGACGTTCAATCTGCAGGAAACCAGCGAGTACATGGGCAACGTGTCGGGCGGCACGAATCGCGGCGGCGCTTATCAGGGCTTGACCGAGTTCGGGCTCGTCGTCGATACGCAGAAAGCCTTTGGATTGCCGGGCGGCACCTTCAACGTATCCGGTCTGCAGATTCACGGCACGAGCCTGACCGCCAGAAATCTGCAAACGCTGCAAACCGCGAGCGGCATAGAAGCCGACGCCGCGACCCGTCTGTGGGAGTTGTGGTATCAGCAGTCGCTCGGCAACGTCGACGTGAAGATCGGTCAGCAGAGTCTCGACCAGGAGTTCATGATCAGCCAGTACGCGGCAACCTTCATGAACGCGACGTTCGGCTGGCCAGTGCTGCCAGCCGTCGATCTGCCGGCGGGCGGACCGGCTTATCCGCTGTCGTCGCTCGGCGTGAGGGCCCGGGCGTCGTTCGCGAATGGGGTAACCGTGCTGGGCGGCGTATTCGACGGCAATCCTGCGCCTGGCGTCGGCGATCCGCAAAAGCTCAACGCGAGCGGCACCAATTTCAATCTCGGTAACGGCGCGCTCGTGATCGGCGAACTGCAGTACGCGATCAACCAGCCGTCGGCGAATCCGTCCGACCCGAAGCCGGCTGGCCTGCCGGGCACCTACAAGCTCGGCTTCTGGTACAACAGCAACCACTTCGCGGATCAGGGTTTCGACACGAACGGACTGTCGCTCGCGAATCCGGCGAGCAACGGTGTGCCGGCGAGTCATCGCGGCAACTACAGCATCTACGCGGTCGCCGATCAGATGGTGTGGCGCGCGGGCCCCGACAGTCCGCAATCGCTCGGCGTGTTCGCGCGCATCATGGGCGCGCCGGGCGACCGCAATCTGGTCGATCTCGGCGTGAACGCGGGCGTGACACTCAAGGCGCCGTTCAAGGGACGCGACAACGACGTGGTCGGGCTAGCGCTCGGCTATGCGAAGATCGGCCCGCACGCGCAGGATCTCGCGAGCGCGCAGGCGCTCTACACGCCAGGCTATCCGTCGCGCAGCGCGGAGACGGTGCTCGAAGCCACCTACCAGTACCAGGTCGCGCCGTGGTGGATGCTGCAAGCGGACTTTCAGTATTTCTGGCTGCCGGGTGGCGGGATTCCGGACCCGAACGATTCATCCCAGCGCATCAAGAACGAAGCGGTTCTCGGCTTGCGCACGACGATTCAGTTCTGACGTTCAGCGGACGAATGGTCATCAAGCTGGCAGGCGTTTGATCGATCGCTTCGACAAGCGCCTCGCGCCGCATCGCCGAACCTGCCCGGCCGATGCGGCGCGTAACGAAGCGCCATGACTTGCCGATTGCCGCGACTAGCGGCGAGTCATCGGCCCGCTCACCCCTGCGTATGCGCGGCGACCGCGTCCAGCGTGCGCGCCGAGTACACCAGCGTCGCACCGGCATTGATCGCCATCGCGACGCCGAGCGCTTCGGCGATTTCCTCGCGGGTCGCGCCGTGCTTCAGTGCTTCGGCCGTATGGACCGTGATACAGCCGTCACAGCGCAGGCTGACCGCGACCGCGAGCGCAATCAGCTCGCGCGTTTTCGCGCCGAGCAGATCGGTCTTCTGACCTGCGCTCGACATCGCCTGATACGCCTTCACGCTATCCGGCGCGAGCTTCGACATTTCGCCGATACGGCCGAACAGTTCCTTGCGGTAATCGATCCAGTTCAACATGGTAGAGCTCCTTGGTCCGTTGCGCGTCGGCGGTTGCCGGCGTCGTGGGACAAAGTATTGCGCCGCGCCGCGATATCCTGAATACTGATTCGACTCAACTTTTAGCGCGCTCGTCTCATGGACACGCTCAGCCGCCTGCTCGACCTTGCCCGGCCGCAAGCGAGCCTCGATCTCCGCTGCCTGCTCTCGGGCGCATTCGATATCGATCACGCGCCGCTGGAGGCGGGCGTCGCGCCGTTTCATCTGGTGCTGGACGGCAGTTGCGTGGTCGAGACCGCCACCGGCGAGCCGCTCAAATTGCAGGCCGGCGATTTCATGCTGTTTCCGCGTGGCGCCGCGCATCGCGTGCGCGACGCGAAGCGCTCGGTCGGCGGGTTGCCGTTGACGCTCGGGCACGACGGCATGCTCCCGGTGCGGCGCAACGATGGCCATGAAACCACCGCCACGTCCGCGCCCGCGCCCGGGCACACCGCGAATCGTGACGGCGTCGATCTGCTGTGCGGCCGCTTCGTCTATGCGCCCGGTTCGTCGGCTCTGCTGCTCAATGTGCTGCCCGATCCGCTGCACGTGTCGCTCGCGGATGCGCAAACGCTCGATGCGTTGCAAACGGTGATCGCGCTGATGCGAGGCGAAGCGGAGCGGCGTCAGCCCGGTGCGCTCGCAATCGTCACGGCCTTGAGCCACGCGCTGTTCGCAATGGCGCTGCGCGTGCACGGCGAGCGCAACGCGAACAGCGCCGGCATGCTCGCGTTGCTGTCGGACGCGCGCCTCGGCGCATCGGTGCAGGCCATGCTCGACGCACCCGAGCGCGCATGGACGATCTCCGAACTCGGCGAACGCGCGGCGATGTCGCGCGCCACCTACGCGCGCCACTTCAACGAACGCGCGGGCGTGACGGTGATGGATTTTCTGACGCAGATCCGCATGGCGATCGCCAGCGATTTGCTGCTGCGCACGCAACGCAGCGCGGCGGACATCGGCGAGGCGGTCGGCTATCAATCGGAAGCGGCGTTCGGCAAGGCGTTTGCGCAAAGCGTCGGCGTGACGCCGGGACGCTACCGGCGTCGCACGCAAGCGGACGATGCTCCGGACGACTGATTAAAAACTCGCAGCGCGTGCGATTCTATTTGGGCGATTCGCCCTTGCTGAACGCACGTCTTTCGAGCGACGCCATCAATCGCGCGATCACCAGCGCGCAAACCGTGCCGAGCGTCACTTCGGCGAGCCGCACGAAAGCCTTGTCCCACGCGGGGCCGATGCCTGGCGCCAGTAGCATGATCGTCGCGGTGATGCCGCCCAGGCGCGCCGCGCTGCCGACGTTGACGATCCAGCAGATCAGGATCGCGACCGCCACGGTCGCCGCATAGGCAGCGAAATGACCGCCGCCAGCGAGCGTGCCGATCAGCCCGCAAATACCGCCGACCATCGCGCCGATGAACTGATCGCGCGACAGCTTGCGGGTGTCGATATAACTATGCTGGCTCACCGCGATCGCGGTGATCGCGGCCCAGAACGCCTGCTCCGTATGCAGCGCGCGGCCGATGCCGAACGCGAGACTCGCGCCCGCAACCGCCTGGACTGCCATGAAGCCGCCCTCGATCAGGCGGTCGCCGAGCGGCAGCGTCTTCAGGAAAGCGAACAGCGCATCGGCGGCGTGCGTGCGCGAGGATGGGCTTGAATCGTCGGACGGAGTCATCGGATCAGGGCGGCTCGGCGGGGCAGGGTAGTGCCGTATTCTAGCCGCTCCGCTTCACGCTTCCGCCGTCATCTAGATCGTGCCGAACAGCGCGCGCGGCCGGTCGCGCAGCGTGTGCGCGAGAATCTGCAGGCCGCGCGTCAACTGCTCGCGCGACGCGGCGCAGGCGAGATTGATGCGCACGCCGTGCTCGACCGTCGAGCGATCGACCGCGAACGCGGAGGCCGGCATCGTGTTGACGCCGCGCGCGAGCGCATTGGCCGCGAAGTCGTCCGAGCGCCACGGCGGCGGCACGCGCAACCACACGAACATGCATGCGGGATCGCTCACCAGATGCTCGGCGGGCAATAGTTCGCGCGCGATTTCCTGGCGCGCGCGCAACTCGGCGCGCTGCGCGTCGAGGATCGTCTGCGCGGTGCCGTCCTCGATCCAGCGTGTCGCGATCAGCGTCGACAGCGGCGCGGGCATCCACGCTGTCGTGCGCACCGCTTCCGCGGCCAGTGCCGCGCCATGCGGCGGTGTGTGCAGATAGCCGATGCGTAGACCCGGTGCGAGGATCTTCGACGTCGATGTGATGTGGAAAGTCAGCTCCGGACACAGGCTCGCAATCGTCGGCAGGCGCGCTTGCAGCAGCGGGCCGTATACGTCGTCTTCGATGATTACGATGTGATGCCGACGCGCGATGTCGGCGAGCGCCGCGCGGCGCGCGAGGCTCATCGTCACGACGGTCGGGTTTTGCAGATTCGGCACCGTGAAGATCGCCTTCACGCGCCGATGCCGGCACTCGTCTTCGAGACGGTCGGGCAGCAGTCCTTCGTCGTCGCTCGGAATGCCGACGAGTTCGAACTGAAACACCGGCGCAAGGGCTTTCAGGCCGTAGTAGGTCAGCTGATCCGACAGAATCACGCCCTCGTGACCCATCAGGCTGCTCAGCACCGCATACAGGCCATGCTGCGCGCCGCTCGTGACGACCACGCTGTCGGCAGCGGGTGTGAAGCCGGGCGCGGCGAGCCACTGCGCGCCCGCGGCGCGCGCCCATTCGGGGCCTTGCGGCGGCTGATATTCCTGAGTCTCCGGGTAGCGGGGATCGTGCGCGATCAACGGCATGGTCCGCGCGAGCTGCGTGAGGAATTCGCCGGTGGCCGGCCTGTTCACGGTCAGGTCGATCACGGCGTTCGGGTTGGCGCTGCCGTTCGCCGATGCGCTGTCGCTGCGGGCATGCACGGCCGGCATGGCGCCGCCAGTGACGATCGAGCCGCGCCGCTTGCTCGCGACGATCAGCCCGCGCGCCTGCAACTCCTTGTACGCGCGCGACACGGTGGAGACATTCAGACCCAGCTCCGACGCAAGCTCGCGCTGCGGCGGTAGACGGCTGCCGGGCGGGTAGAGGCCGCTGCGGACTTTTTCTTCGAGGCCACGCGAGACTTCGAGATAAGTCGGCTGACGCCCCTTTGTCTGGAGGTTGTCTTCACCGTTTGTGTGGTCAATTGCGCTTTTCATCCAGCGTGAATCTCCATACAAAAACTCGTTCGGCCGTACCGGACAAGCCAATACTAAACCCGTTTGTCATCCGATCGGCAAGCGAAAGCACGTCACCTGCACAATTTCGGCCCGTTTCGCTCGGGGAAAGTACCTAAGTCCACACAAAGCCAAATTAATTGCACACAAAAAAACTTTGTGTGAGTATTAAAACATGATTTGTATGGCGTTGTGTCGAAAGACGACGCGCAACTGTAGTACAGGAGGGACGGTCGTGATAGAGCTTCAGAGCACGCTCCCGTCGGCCGGTGCATCCGGTGCGGGTTCGGGTCGGACGGCCGGGTCGGCCGGCCGGCGAACGCCATGAGCGAAGTCGCCGTGCTGGGCGCGGGCTTTATCGGCCTGTCGAGCGCCTATTGGCTGATGCGCGACGGTCACCGCGTCACGCTGTTCGACGCGCTCGGTCCGGGCGAGGCTACGTCGTACGGCAATGCGGGCACGTTCGCCAACTACGGCTGCATTCCGGTGAACAACCCGGCGGTGTTCCGCAATCTGCCGCGCTTCCTGTTTTCGCCGACGAGTCCGCTGCGGATTCGCTGGCGCTATCTGCCGCAGCTCGCGCCGTGGCTCGCGCGCTTTCTGTGCGCATCGATGCCGCGACGCTACGAGCACAGCGCGCAGGCACTTGCAAGCCTGCTGTCGCGCGCGTTCGAAGGCTACCGCGAGATGCTCGCGAGCGACGACCTGTCGCGCTTCGTGCGGCCGCGCGAATGTCTGTACCTGTATTCGGATGCGGCGTCGTTCGAGGCGGCCCAGCCGTCGCTCGCGTTGCGCCGCTCGCTCGGCGTGCGCTTCGAAAACTTCGACCGCGCCGGCATCGCCGCACTCGAGCCGAATCTCGCACCGATCTTTGCGCACGGCACGTTGTTCAACGACAGCTGGTTCCTCAGCGACCCGCGCGGCTTCCTGCAGACGCTGCACGCGGCGCTGCTCGCTCGCGGTCTAAGGCATGAGCGCATCGCGGTTCGCACACTCGTGCCGGGCGCAACCGGCGTGCGCATCGTCGACGACGCGGGGCGCGCATACGACGCGGCGCAGGTGGTCGTCTGTGCCGGCGCGTTTTCGGGCCGCTTTGCGCGCCAATGCGGCGACCGCGTACCGCTCGATACCGAGCGTGGCTATCACGTGCGATTCCCGGGCACGTCATCGCTGATTTCGCGGCCGTGCGGCTGGGCCGAGCGCGGCTTCTACATGGTGCCGATGGACGGCGGCATCCGCGCGGCGGGCACCGTCGAACTTGGCGGCTATGGACCGCAGCGCAATGCCGCGCTACTCGATCTGATCACGCGCTCCGCGCAGCACGCGCTGCCGCAATTGCCGCAACCGGATAGCGACTGGCTCGGTTTCCGGCCCAGTTTGCCCGACGGCCTGCCGGTCGTCGGGCCATCGAGCGCGTCGCCACGCGTCGTCTATGCATTCGGTCATCAGCATCTGGGCGTCACGCTGGGCGGCGTGACGGGCAGCGTCGTCGCCGATCTGGTGGCGGGGCGCCTGCCGCCGGTCGATCTCGCGCCTTTTAGCGCGCGTCGTTTTTAACCACCGCAACTGTTGCACGGAAAAGGACGGACATCATGAAACGCAGAAACCTGGTTGTCGCACTCGCCCTTGGGATGTTGTGCGCGCACGCGCCGTCGTACGGCGCCGACCCGCAAATCGTCAAGATCGGTTTCGTCGGACCGCTGACCGGACCGGTCGCGCGGGTCGGCAAGGATCTGCAGAACGGCGCGCAGCTCGCGATCGACGAAGCGAACGCGAAGCATCCGATGATCGGTGGCAAACCCGTCAAATATGTGCTCGACGTGCAAGACGATCAGGCCGATCCGCGCATCGCGATCCAGGTCGCGCAGAAGCTCGTCGACGACGGCGTGGTCGGCGTGATCGGCCATTACAACTCGGGCTGCAGTATTCCGGCCTCGGCCGTCTATCACACAGCGAACGTCGCGATGATCACGCCGGGCTCCACGAATCCGGCGCTCACGGCGCAGGGCTTTCCGAACGTGTTTCGCACGATGGGGCACGACGGGGTGGGCGGCGTGATCGCGGGCGAGTTCGCGGTGCAGCAGTTGAAGGCTAAGCGCATCGGCATCATCGACGATCGCACCGCGTTCGGCCAGGGCCTCGCCGATGCATTCGAGAAGGGCGCGAAGCAGGCGAACGGCAATATCGTCGATCGCGAGTTCACGAACGACAAGGCGGTCGATCTGCGCGCGATCCTGACTTCGTTGAAACAGAAAAACGTGGACCTGATCTTCTTCGGCGGACTCGACGAGCAGGGCGCGATGCTGGTCAAGCAGATGCGCTCTCTCGGCATGCCCGCGCAACTGTTCGGCGCTGGCGCGCTGAAGAGCAATGCCTTCCTGCAGATTGCAGGCAACGCGGGCGAGGGTACGCGCGATCTCGAGCCCGGTCCGGCGCTCGACAAGCTGCCGGCCGCGCAGGAATTCGGCAAGCGCTACAAGGCGCGGTTCAATCAGGATGTCGAGCTTTATGCGCCGTTCGCCTACGACGCCGCGCTCGCGATGATTCAGGCGATCCAGGACGCGGACTCGCTCGATCGCGCGAAGATCGTCGCGGCTTTCCCGAAGGTGAACGTGACTGGCGTGACGGGGAAAATCGCGTTCGATCCGCATGGGGATCTGATCAAGCCGCCTTATACGCTGTTCGAGGTGCAGCAGGGGCAGTGGAAGAGCCAGCGGACCGTGGGCGGGAGTGGTGGCGTGTGATTTTGACTCACACCGGGCCGGCTGTCGCAACGGCGCGACTTTGTAGCGCGCTGTTGCGGACGCCGGCCGGAATCATCACGCCATCAGAACAGCACAATGCCAATAGATGCATCAGGCGCGTGCTGATCAATGCACGAGCCCGTGCCTCGCAACGAGCTTGTCGATCTGCTCGATTGGGATCGGGGCCGAAATATAGTATCCCTGACAATCTATCTGATCGATTGTCTTGACCCATGCGAACTGCTCCTCAGTTTCGACACCTTCGATAACGACCCGCTTGCCAAGTCGTTGTCCGAGCTCGATCAGCGATTCGACGACGAGCTTCGAATCCGCATTGTCCTGAACATCGCGCATGAACTTGCGGTCGAGCTTCAATGTGTCGATGCCGAGACGGTGAAGAATGGCGAGCGACCAGCACCCCGCGCCGAAGTCGTCGATCGCGACGCTTACACCGCATTCCTTTAGTGATTCTATTGACGACGCGAGCGTTTCGATTGAACCGGGATCCGTGTTCTCGGTGAGTTCGATCTGCAAGCGCGAGGTATCGATCGAGCAGTTGCCAAGCAGGGTGGACACCTTGTTCGCAAGGCCGGGTCGCCGGATTTCGGCCGCGGGGAGATTAACGGACAGCGAGAGCCTGTCGTACCCGCGCACGGTCCAATCGGCGAGCGTTCGAGCTGCTTGCGCCGTGATGAAATCCGTAAAACTCCCGGTCAACGGAGAGTCTTCCACGACGTCGATAAACGAGCCCGGTGTCAAGACGCCGCGTGACGGATGGTTCCATCGCAACAGCGATTCAAAGCCCGACAACCGGCCTTCTCCCATACGCAATTTCGGTTGATAGACGAAGAAGAACTCTCGTGCTGCCAGACCGCGTTTGGCGTCGGCGATCGTGCAAAGGGTGCGAGCGTCCGTGGCGATGCGTTCCATGTTTACCTCTGATGCACGTGTGCTGCAAACCACCTGCCGGGTCGATCGACCTGCCGGTGTCAATTCCGTGACGCGCGAAATTTGAATTCACGATTGAACGCCTTTTGACGTTAATTATTTGTGAATTCGCGCGCTATTTGTCACCGTCTATTCCCGATCCTTGTGTTGGCAGGCGTGCCATTCGATGACTGCCATTCTTGTTGGGATCGTATCGAATCCCGTTATGCGGCGCTGTGAATTATTGAAAAACCGACCTTGCGGATGGTGAATTGGGGAGTTTGCAATTGATTCACGTTGAATTGGCACTCGTCGCGTGAATTTATAACGGACGCCGCGTCACTGTGAACATTCGTGAATTGCGTCGTAGATCGTCATAAACCGTCAGATTTCACAAAGATTCGCAACGGAAAAAACTGGCGTCGATATGATCGTCGTCAATCGGGGGTTGGCCTAAAAACAACTAAATCGGTGGCATTTAAACGGCGAATTAATAGGTCGGATATTCAGGCCTCTTTCAGTTTATCTGCTTAGACGTGGCACCCGAATCGGGTCATTAACGAATCTATCCAGGTTAAGTCGCGGGAATGCGGGCGTTAGCTCGCGGCTTATTGCTGGGTGCGACCGGCGATTATGGGGAATTGCCGGCGTTTAAAACATTTACTTCAAATCAGATATGGCCGTCCTGGCGACGTGCTTAATCGACGCTCGATAAAAATAGGGGTCTGTCAGACATGAATAAAACATATCGAAGCATTTGGAGTGAGGTGTTGGGCACGTGGGTCGCGGCGTCGGAGTTGACGCGGGCTCGGGGTAAGCCTTCAAAGAGTGCCAGCGTTGGCTCTGGCGACGCATCGCGACGCAGGGGGATGACGCCCGTCTCTTTCGGATTCGCGGTACTGGTCGTGGCCGGATTCCTGCCAGATCTCGCATGGGCTGGTGGTGTCACCAGTTGTTCGGGCACCGGGACCACCTCGGCCGGTAGCTACTCTAGCGGCGCGTGGGTAACCAATAACAATGCTGCCAGTGCTGAGGGTGCCTGCATAAGCGGAGGAACGGGGCTAATTTTCTCGGAATCCCCAAACGCGACCGGCGGTACGACTGGTTCCGACGCCTACATGTATATCGGCAAGACAGCGAATAACGCAACGGGAGCGATTACGCTGTATGGTCCCGCCGGGATTGTGCTGAATAGCACAGCGGGAATAACGCTGAACGGCGTAACGTCTCTCAACTCGAACAAGATCACCAACCTGGCGGCAGGTACGAATCCGACCGACGCGGTCAATTTTTCTCAACTGACCTCGCTTTCTACATCCACGTCGACGGGTATCTCGTCGCTATCGACGGGAGTGAGCTCATTGTCGACGTCTGCATCGACGGGCATCTCGTCGCTGTCGACGGGAGTGAGCTCACTGTCGACCTCCACTTCGACGGGCATCGCTTCGTTGTCCACAGGAGTGAGCTCGCTGTCGACTTCGGCTTCGACCGGCATCGCTTCGCTGTCCACCGGCGTGAGCTCGCTGTCGACGTCCGCCTCGACGGGTATCGCTTCGCTGTCCACAGGGGTGAGCTCGCTGTCGACTTCGGCTTCGACCGGCATCGCTTCGCTGTCCACCGGCGTGAGCTCGCTGTCAACGTCCGCCTCGACAGGTATCGCTTCGCTGTCGACAGGTCTCGCGAACGCGGTTCAGTACGATGACGGAACGCATACGAAGGTCACGCTGGGCGGCGCAGGTTCGACAACGCCGGTGACGCTGACCAATGTCGCCAACGGCGTGAACCCGACCGATGCGGTCAACTTCAGCCAGTTGACTACGCTGTCGACGTCTGCCTCGACGGGCATGGCTTCGTTGTCCGCCGGCGTGAGCTCGCTGTCCACGGGTGTGGGCTCGCTGTCCACAGGCGTGAGCTCGTTGTCAACGTCTGCCTCGACGGGCATCGCTTCGCTGTCCACGGGGGTGAGTTCGCTGTCGACGTCCGCCTCGACGGGCGTCGCTTCACTGTCCACGGGGGTGAGTTCGCTGTCCACGGGCGTGATCTCGCTGTCGACGTCCGCCTCGACGGGCATCGCTTCGCTGTCCACTGGCGTGAGTTCGTTGTCGACATCCGCCTCGACGGGTATCGCTTCGCTGTCCACGGGTGTGAGCTCGCTGTCGACTTCGGCTTCGACCGGCATCGCTTCGCTGTCCACCGGCGTGACCTCGCTGTCAACGTCCGCCTCGACGGGTATCGCTTCCCTGTCGACAGGTCTCGCGAACGCGGTTCAGTACGATGACGGAACGCATACGAAGGTCACGCTGGGCGGCGCAGGTTCGACAACGCCGGTGACGCTGACCAATGTCGCCAACGGCGTGAACCCGACCGATGCGGTCAACTTCAGCCAGTTGACCACGCTGTCGACGTCCGCCTCGACGGGCATGGCTTCGTTGTCCACGGGTGTGAGCTCGTTGTCCACCGGCGTGAGCTCGCTGTCCACGGGTGTGGGCTCGCTGTCCACTGGCGTGAGCTCGTTGTCAACGTCTGCCTCGACGGGCATCGCTTCACTGTCCACAGGGGTGAGCTCGCTGTCCACGGGTGTGAGTTCGTTGTCGACGTCCGCCTCGACGGGCATCGCTTCGCTGTCCACGGGTGTGAGTTCGTTGTCGACATCCGCCTCGACGGGTATCGCTTCGCTGTCCACGGGTGTGAGTTCGTTGTCGACATCCGCCTCGACGGGTATCGCGTCGCTGTCCACGGGTGTGAGTTCGCTGTCGACCTCCACTTCGACGGGCATCGCTTCGCTGTCAACAGGTCTCGGGAACGCGGTTCAGTACGATGACGCATCGCATACGAAGGTCACGCTCGGCGGCGCCGGCTCGACCACGCCGGTCACGCTAACCAACGTCGCCGCCGGAGTGAACCCAACCGATGCGGTCAACTTCAGCCAGCTAACCTCGCTGTCGACCTCGACATCGACGGGCATCAGCACCGCGCAGAGTGGCGTGACCTCGCTGTCAACGGCGCTGAGCACAACCGACAGCAACGTGGCCGTGCTGTCGACCTCGACCTCAACCGGCATCAGCACGACACAGAGCGGTGTGACCTCGCTGTCCACTGCACTGAGCACGACCGACAGCAACATGGCGTCGCTGTCCACCGGCCTCACCAACTCTGTCCAGTACGACGACACGTCACACACGAAAGTCACGCTCGGCGGCGCTGGCTCGACCACGCCGGTCACGCTGACCAACGTCGCCGCCGGCGTGAATGCAACCGATGCGGTCAACTTCAGCCAGCTGACCTCCCTGTCGACCTCGACATCGACGGGCATCAGCACCGCGCAAAGCGGCGTCACCTCGCTCTCCACTGCGCTGAGCACAACCGACAGCAACGTGGCCGTACTGTCGACCTCGACATCGACCGGCATCAGCACGGCACAAAGCGGCGTGACCTCACTGTCCACCTCGCTGAGCACGACCGACAGCAACATGGCGTCGCTGTCCACCGGCCTTACCAACTCGGTCCAGTACGACGACGCAACGCACACGAAAGTCACGCTCGGCGGCGCAGGCTCGACCACGCCCGTCACACTGACCAACGTCGCCGCCGGCGTGAACCCAACCGATGCGGTCAACTTCAGCCAGCTGACCTCCCTGTCGACCTCGACATCGACGGGCATCAGCACCGCGCAAAGCGGCGTAACCTCGCTCTCCACCGCGCTCAGCACGACCGACAGCAACGTAACCGCACTGTCCACCTCGACCTCGACCGGCCTGAGTTCCCTTTCCACCGCGCTGACCGCGACCAACAGCAGCCTGGCCTCGCTGTCCACCGGCCTCGGCGACTCCGTCCAGTACGACGACGCATCGCACACGAAAATCACCCTCGGCGGCGCCGGCTCGACCACTCCCGTCACGCTCACCAACGTCGCCAACGGCGTGAACCCAACCGACGCAGCCAACTTCGGCCAGTTGACCTCGCTGTCGACCTCGACCGCGACGGGCCTCAGCACCGCACAAAGCGGCGTCACGCTGCTATCGACCGGACTGAGCACGACCAACAGCAACCTGACCCAACTGTCGACCTCGACGTCGACAGCGATCAGCACCGCGCAGAACGGCGTAGCGTCACTGTCGACCGGACTCAGCACCACCAACAGCAACCTCGCGTCGCTGTCCACCGGTCTCACCACGGCTTCGAGCAGCGTGAGCGCGCTGTCGACGGGCATCGCCAACGGCACCGTCGGCCTCGTCCAGCAGGTCGGCGGCGCGCCGGGCAATGGAACGATCACGGTCGGCGCGAACACCGGCGGCACTGTCGTCGACTTCACCGGCACGGCGGGCGCGCGCCAGCTGACCGGCGTCGCCGCGGGCACCGCGCCGACCGATGCGGTCAACGTTAGCCAGTTGCAGGCGGTGGCCTCGGTCGCCAACGATGCGGTGCTGTACGACAACGCGTCCCATGCAATCGTGACGCTCGGCGGTGTCGGCGCCAGTTCGGCCGTTGCGCTGACCAATGTCGCTGCCGGTGCGATTACGGCAACCAGCACGGATGCCGTCAACGGCAGCCAGTTGTTCGCGCTGCAGGCGCAAATCACCTCGCTCGGCAGCAGCTCGCTGGCCGGTCAGGCACCGCAAGGGGCGCCGGCGTCATCCGGCAATGCGGCGACTTCGAAATACGTCGCGGTCAATTCGAGCGGCAGCGCGGCTAGCGCGACGGGGGCGGAATCGGTGGCGATCGGCGGCAATGCGACCGCGAGCTCTGGCAACAGCGTTGCGGTGGGGTCTGGCGCGCAGGCGAGCGGCGCGGGTTCTTCGGCGGTCGGCGCGAATGCGGTTGCAGCCGCGCCGAACTCGGTCGCGCTCGGTGCGGGCTCGGTCGCCAGCGACGCGAACTCGGTGTCGGTCGGCTCGTTGGGTCACGAGCGGACGATCGCGAACGTCGCGCCGGGCGTCAATCCGACCGACGCGGTCAACATGCAGCAGCTGAACTCGGTTCAGCAGGGGGTGAACGCGGTGGCGCGTCAGGCCTATTCCGGCGTCGCCGGTGCGACCGCGTTGACGATGATCCCGGACGTCGACCCCGGCAAGACCCTCGCGGTCGGGATCGGCTCGGGCAACTACAAGGGCTACACGGCCGTCGCAATCGGCTTCTCCGCGCGCGTGACCGACAACCTGAAGGTCAAGGGCGGTGTCAGTACGAGCGCCTCGGGCAGCGTGGTGGGCGCCGGCGTCGGATATCAGTGGTGACATGGACCGTTCGTCCATAGTTTGGGAAACCGGCGGTGTGTCCTCGACGATTTCGATCGATTACCGCCGCCGACGCGCCGCCCGATGCTCGCGCGTCAGATCGAATCGTCCATAAGGGGGGGGCTGAGTCCGCAATATGCCCCCCCCGCTGAAAACGCCATCCCCCCTCCCCGTAGGGGGGGATTTGAAAAGCGACTGGCTCTATCTTTCTTCTCAAAATTCACAAAGCATACGAGGCCGATGCCGCGGGCCGCTCACGTCGACCCTGTGCCGTTTGCGATTTCTATGTTGGGTGTTTCGGTCTGCTTGAACTGGTTGCTCGTGTGAATGGAATTCCAGATGCAAATGTCTTTCGCCGTATTCGTCGGGGGGCGGTCTTCCAGTCGGGCGAAAGCAAAAGGTGATAAATGAATATCCTGTTGGTGGAAGACGATCCCGCGCACGCCGATTCGGTCGAAAGGGAAATCGGGCAATCCGGGCATCGAATCAGCAAGGTCGCACGGGGCAAGGACGCCATTGCCTTTCTTCAGGCCAACGAGGTCGATCTCGTGGTGCTCGATTGGGAATTGCCGGGCATGAGCGGCTTCGAGGTGCTGTACTGGATACGCCGTCATCTGGGCCGCGAACCCGCGGTGCTGTTCGTGACCAGCCGCCTTCTCGAGGTGGACATCGTGCAGGCGCTAGACGCCGGTGCGGATGACTACGTCGTCAAGCCGTTCCGGTCCAAAGAGCTGATGGCGCGAGTCGGCGCGCTGTTGCGTCGGACCCGGCGCAGCATAAAAGTCGAAAGCGCAATCGCCGTTGGACCGTATATCTTCGACGTCACGCAGCGCAGTGTTTTTCTGCACGGCGAATCTATCCTGCTGACGGAAAAGGAATTCGATGTGGCCGCCTATTTCTTCGCGAACGTCGGACGGGTCGTGTCCAAACGTCTGCTGGCGAAGCTTGCCTGGGGCCGCGAACTGGACAGTACGTCGCGCACGATCGACACGCATATCTACCGGCTTCGACGCAAGCTCGCCCTGCGTCCGGACAATGGCGTGCGTTTGACGACCGTCTATACGCACGGCTACCGGCTCGACGAGGTCGATGCCGGCAGCGTGGACGCGCCAACGCCGGTGAGCTCCGAGTTGGAAGATCCGATCGCGGAGAACGACACGCCCGAGCAGCGCGCGCAAAGCAATCTCCGCTAGCGATTCGACATGAGGCCATGTGCGACCTGAAGCGGATTCCGGTCGCCGCGCCTCGTCGCGCAACTCCGCGTTGAGTCGTCACACGGTTCGGCGTATCTTAAAAAACAATTCACAAAAATTCTTCGATGCCTCTCACGGATAGCCGGTGAGAGGACCACTCATGAATACACCCGCAGATAGCTTCGAGCGTGAATGGATCGTGTCGCTGATCCAGACCAAGATGATGCCGCCGCGTCTTCCCGCGGGTTGCGTGCAACGGCCGGGATTGCTTCGGCGACTCGATGAACGACGCCCACGTCACATTACGCTCGTTACCGCGCCCGCGGGTTTCGGCAAAACGACTTTGCTTGCCGCGTGGAGCGAAGCGCAAGCAAGAAAGAAGCGTCCCGTCGGGTGGCTGAGTCTCGATGGAGAGGACGACGATCCGCAGCAACTCGGCGCCTATCTGGTGGCGGCACTTTGTCGTGCGTCGAAGGATGTCGCGTGGCAGGCACAGCAACTCCTCGATAACGATGCCCACACGCCGGTCAGAACGGTCATTTCAGTGTTGCTCAATGGCATCGCCGCATATGGCCGCGGCGTTTTCCTCGTGCTCGACGACGTCGACCGTCTGAGCGCGAAACCGGTTCTCGCGATCGTGTCACGCCTGCTGCGCTACGCACCCGAGAACCTGCACGTGCTGCTCGGCGCGCGCGGGGAGCCGGCGCTGTCGCTGAGCGGGCTGCGCTCGCCCGACCAACTCTCGCGCGTGAATGTCGACGATTTGCGCTTTTCGCTCGACGAAGCCCAGTCGTTTTTCGACCACACTGGTAACGCGCTGCTCAACCGCCACAGCGTCGAGTTGCTGAACAGCGCGACCGAAGGATGGGTGGCCGGTTTGCAACTGGCTTCGCTCGGACTGAAACGGGTCGACGACGTGGCCGCGCTCGCCGGTCATCTCGCCGGTTCCCGCCTCGGTATCGATCGGTATCTGGACGATACGGTGTTTGCGCATTTGCCGCCGCACATGCTGACGTTTCTGCTGTACACGTCGATTCTCGAACGGCTTTCCGCATCGCTGTGCGACGAAGTCATGGGCGGTGAAGGGGAGAGCGGGGAGAAACTGGACTGGCTCGAGCGACATAACGTGTTCATCAGGCCGCTCGATGAAACGCAGAACTGGTATCGCTATCACGCGTTGCTGAGCGATGCGCTTCGCCGCCGTCTGATGCGTCAGACGCCTCGACAGGTTCCGTTGCTGCATCGCCGGGCCAGCCTCTGGTTCGCGCGGGCGCGCCTGTGGGCCGAGGCCGTGCGACATGCGCTGGCCGCGGGCGATATCGGGCAGGCAGCGCAGTGGGCCGAAAACTGTGCGATGGAGATGCTCCATCGCGGCGACCCGTTCATGCTGCCGGGCTGGATTCGCAAACTTCCGCCGGATGTGATCGTGGGTCGACTGCGCTTGCGTCTCGCGAAAGCATGGGCGCTCGCGATGTCGCTCGAAACAGCGCGCGCGTCGAAGGAGATCGGCGAGATTGCCGACGAGTTCGAGCGGATGGCCCGTGATCAGCGGACGGTAGCCGACCAAAGCGCATGGGCGGAGATCACCGCGATCCGCGCGGTGATCGCTTGTGTGAACGACGACAGCGAACATGCGCTGGAACTCGGGCGGGCCGTCGAGGCATCGACTGCGCCTGCGGAGCCCTGGGTACGCCAATATGGGCAAACCGCGGAGATCTTCGGTCTGATGTATCGAGGGCAGTTCGCCTACATATCCCGCGTGTGGAGAGCGCGAGTCGATCAGGTGGGCCTCAGCCGGAAGCCGAACAGCGCGGATATGCTGCGCGACGCGGTGTACGGCATTGCCGCGCTGATCCACGGTGAACTCCCGGATGCGCGACGGGTGATGGAGGTCGCGCTGCGGTACTCCGAAGACAAGCTGGGGGAGTGGTCGGCGGGCGCGGCCGCGGTAGCCGGTTGTCTCGGGTCGATTTACTACGAGTGCAACGAGTTGTCCAAGGCGCGGAAGTTGATCGACGGTCGCATGACCATCGCTCTGGAGACCGCACCGCTCGCTGCGCTGATGCGCTATATGCTTACCGCGTCGCGCCTGCTGTGGCGGGAGGGGGAGAAGGGGCCGGCACTGGCCGTTCTCGAAGACGGACGGCAGGTTGCGATAACGCGTCGCTGGTTGCGTCTGAAACTCGCCTGCGACGCGGAGACCGTCAGGCAGCTCCTTGCCGACGATAGAGTGATCGAGGCGCGACAGGTCGCCGACGAACTGAGCGCGAGCGTACCGATGATGTGCGAAGGACGACGGGGCTCGGCCATGGAAACGTGGGCAAGCTACTGTGTGCTGCAAGCCCGCGTACTGCTCGCTGAAAATGCCGCCGGGGACGCCATTGGTTCTCTTACGCGCACACTCGACGATCTGGTTGCGCTGGGCTGGCGTTATGCCGAGGCCTGCGTTTCGCTGCTGCTTGCTCTCGCGCATGAGCAGAACGGCGCTTCGGAACAGGCGTTCGCCGCGCTGGCAAGCGCGCTTAGGATCGGCGGTGCGATGGGCTTGATCGGCAGCTTCGTGGACGAGGGGCCGCCGATGCGTGCGTTGCTTGAACGTTTTCGCCGTACGCCATCGGAAATCGCGACCGGGCACACCACCTATATCGACACGTTGCTGTCGGCTTTCGACGATGCGGATAACACGCCATCTTCGTCGTCGAGCTATGCCGACACGAAGATAACGCCGGGCACACTGAGCGCGCGAGAACTCGAAATACTGGGCTACGTCGCTCGCGGGCTGTCCAACAAGGAAATCGGGCGATCGTTGAATCTGGCGCCCGAGACGGTCAAATGGCACATGAAGAACGTGTTCGAAAAACTGAACGTCAATTCGCGATTCGAGGCCGTGCAGAGTGCCTTCGGCATTCAGCCCGGGGCCGACTGAAGCGCTGCGCGGCCTGATTGCGCCGCCACCCGCTCACATCATCGCGGCTCGCGTCCAAATGCTTCACGCAGCTTGCGCTTGGCCCGTTGCAACGTATCGCGCCGCTCCTTCGGCAGGTTTCGGCCCGCTCGATTGATGTAGAAATTGAGCATCGACATCGCCGATTGAAACGGCGAGCCCTTGCGTCGACGACTCGCCGTCGACGAATGCTTCAACGATCGCGCGATGGACCCCGCGCTGCCGGTTTTGAAAATATCCTTCTGGATGTCCATCGCGTCGCTCGTTTCCATGACGTGGTGCGACCATCTGTTCGCGCCTGAGGCGCCGTTCGACTTCGCGGTTTTCGCGCGATGCGCGGCTCGCGCCTGCGCGTGGCGCTGCCGCGGTGGCCGTCCCGACTTGCCGCGCGACACAGGGCGTTTCGATCTGCTGCTGGACTTTCGGGTCGCCATTGTGTTCTCCCTGAAGCGAAATGTCGAACGGGCCACGCCTCGAAAACGGTCGGTCTGGCGATCAGAGTTTCACGCCGCCGGACTCCGGCAGCTCCGCCGAACCCGGAGGAATGTCACGGACCGCCAGGTCGTCGCGGCTCGTATAGACGTCGCCGCCCCAGTACGGTTCGCTGCCGTAGTACTGATGCACGGTGGTGGCCCACGTCTGATCCGCCATCGATGGCCAGTGATCCTTATCGAATCCCGGCGCGTTCTGCACGCGCTCGGCCACCATGTTCAGCACGAAGCATTTTTCCTCCGTATCGAGCGTCAGCGCATTCCACGGAATCGCGAGCAGCTTGTCGCCGATGCCGAGAAAGCCGCCGCTCGACAGCACCGCATAAGCGACGCGGCCCGAACGCACATCGAGCATGATGTCCTTGATCTTGCCGATGTGCTCGCCGTCGCTGCTGATCACCTTGTTGCCGTCGAGCGTCGCCGCGGCCATGACATCCGGGCCTGGGCCTTCCGCGGTTGCGGCGCCTTTGCCAACGATGTCGGCACCTTGCGTCTGGGTCTGCATGATCATGATGGACTCCTTTGAAGGGGTGAATGTACCGAGGCATTTAGCAACGGCCGTTCCATCGATCCGTGCGGCGCCATTGCGCCTTGGCGCGCGACGCATCCGCGCGACGAGGCGCCGCATGCGTAAAGGATGCGAGCGCGATTGCAATTATTTCGTCCATGCCGACGCAAGCGCCGACCACAAAAAAACGTGATGCGAGCATGCGTTGAGTCCATCGCGCGGCATAGGCCTTGCTCGACGTGCAGCGATGGCAGTGGGGAACAGAAGGATCACACCCGTCCTTTTTACTTCAGGGAGAACTCAGATGAGCAAGTATCCGAAAGCATGGCTGGCCGCGGCATGTGTGGTCGCGTCGGGCGCCCTCGCGTCGGGCGCCGCGTTCGCGCAGGCGGGCGGCGGCAACGGCAATAGCGGCGCGGGCGGCGGCAACTCGCATAGCGCCGCGACCGCCGCGCCCACGGCGGGCAACGCGCCCGCGTCGAATGCCACGGGCAGCACCGCGGGTTCGACTTCGTCGATGAAGCATCATCAAAAGAAGTCGAAGGCAAAGAAGCCGATGACCGATACGACGAACACACCCGGCGCCGATGCCAGTAGCGATACGAAGGGACAGTAACGCTGGATCGATGCGGTCGCGGCAATGCGCCGTTGCGTTCACCGTAACGCGCCGGCGATGCCGCGCTCCGCATCGAGGGGGAGAAAGTCGTGACGAAGAAGATTCATTATCAGGCGAACATTTGCGGCGGGGACTTCGCGCACGTTCGTGAGTGCTTCCGCAACTGGAAGTCCGAGACGCTCGTGTATCGCCGGCAACAGCCGATGTTCGAAGGCAAGCAGGAAGTGCGGCGGTTCTCGGAGCGTGTGTTCGACAACGGTGAAGTCGCGCACAACACGCTCGCTCGCGCGTGTTCGGCACGCGATGCCTATGCGCTGGCGGCCGAAATACGCGATGGTGAACGCGACGTGTGGCTAGTGATGGCGGCGTTCGAGGAAGATGTTTGAGAGACGTTGTCGCTTGATCCTTGAATCCGTCACCGGGTCGGCGGTTTCGGATCGGATGGCGTTTCCCGCGCGGCGCGAGGCGTACGAACGCGGGCACCGGCGTGCAGATGCGCCGCGACGCTTTTCCGTTTCGCGGCGGCGGATTGCTTGCGCACCACGCGCGATTTTTTCAGCAGACTCGTCAGCGAGCCGTTGATGCTGTCGTTGACCGACGATTCCCGCGTCTTGCGTCCTTTCGCACCAGATGCGCGCGCGAGTTTCGCCGCGCGTTTTTCCGCCAGCGCGAGCAGAACGGCGAAGGCCTGTTCATCCACCTTCAGTCCGCGGCGCGATTGGCCAGGAGCCAGGCTCTGCAACTCATCGGCTTCGAACGCGCTGATGATCGCCGGGTGGATATAGCAGCGCCGGCACACGGCGGGCGTATTGCGCAGCAGCGTCGCCACCTCTTTGACGGTCGCGACGATATGACGACGCGCCTCGGCGGCGCTGCCGCACATCAACCGGCGCAACGCCGCAAGCGCGTACACGCTGCCGGCCCACGTGCGGTAGTCCTTCGCGGTGAAGTCAGCGCCGCTCACGCGGCGCAGGTAGTCGTTGATATCGGTCGAGCCGACGCTGTGTCGTGCGCCGTCCTCGTCGAGATACTGGAACAGGTCGTGACCGGGCAGCTCCGCGCAACGTCGCACGATGCGCTTGATGCTCGGATTCTCCACTGTCACGTCGTGCTCGATGCCGCTCTTGCCGCGGAACTGGAAGCGCAATTGGCCGGCCTTTATCTTCACGTGCTTCTTGCGCAGCGTCGTTAATCCGTACGACTGATTATCGCGCGCATATTCGGCGCTGCCGATGCGGATCAGCGTCGTGTCGAGCAACTGCACGATGGCGGCGACGACCTTGTCGAGCGGCATGCCCGGCAGCTTCAGATCACGCGCGACGCGCGCGCGGATCTTCGGCAACGCGCGACCGAACTCGGCCATCCGATCGTACTTGTCGGCGTCGCGCGTTTCGCGCCAGCGCGGGTGATAGCGGTACTGTTTGCGGCCCCGCGCGTCGCGACCGGTGGCCTGCAGATGACCTCGCGGATCGGGACAAATCCATACGTCTTCGTAGGCGGGTGGAATCGCGAGCGAATTGATGCGTTGAATCTCGTCCTCGTCGACGATGCGCTTGCCGTTCACGTCGAAATAGATGAAGCCGTCGCGGTCGAGTTTGCGTGTATAGCCGGGCCTGGTGTCGTCGGCATGGCGCAGTCCCGGCGGCATCTGTGGCGGCGCGGTGGTGCCGTTCGCGGTCGTCGGGTTGCGTGGTGCGTTCGCGGAATGAGTCGCGGTAGCCATCGTTGCAGGTAGAAGTTTCAAGCGTGGTTCGGATCGGTCCAGCGAGTCGGCGCAATGCGTGCCGATGCGTGCCGTCTGATCGCCGTGAAGCAAGGGCGATGCCATTGACAAGCACCCCGAGCGCCGACGCGGAACGGTCCTTGCGGAAATGCCGATGTGACCAACCGGAATCGGAGCCTTTATGAGCAGCACACTCGACCCCGATGAAGAGCCGCAGCAGACCGTCAGGCAAACGTCCGGCACGACGGGCGCGCTGGGTCCGAGCGACTCGTCCGATAGCGGCAGCGACGTGGCGGGCGCGAAGCGTCACGCTTTCGACGTCGATACCGAACTCGACAATCACGCGCTCGAAACCGGCGACGCCGAACTCGGCAGCGATACCGATCGCTCGGGTACGGGCGAGCGCGCGTCGGCCGATGGCGATTCGACGTTGGAGTTCGACCGCGATATCGACACGGACCACCTCGTCGATCCACAAGTGCCGCCGGGCGCCGAGCGGTCCGGCGAAGACGAAACCGACGTTTGACCGCGACGCTTTGCACCCGCGCTTTGCACCCGCGCTTTGCACCTGAAGCGGCTCGCGCCAAACGGGCGCAACCGCTGCGTCGATGCAACGCCAACGTAACGAAGCCCGCTGAACACCGGTTCCGACCCGGGCACGTGTTTTGCGGATCAACCCTTTAGCGAAGGCACCGCGCTATGCACATGCATAACGGGCAACCGCATGAGCGCGGCGCCGCAAGGAGAGGACGCATGACTGACGCACTGAATGGCTGCAAGGTAGCGGTACTCGCGGTAGACGGTTTCGAGCAGGCAGAACTCGTCGAGCCGAAACGCGCGCTCACCGAGGCGGGCGCGACGGTCCACGTCATTTCGGCGAAGCCGGGCAAGATCCAGGGCTTCAAACACGTCGACAAGGGCGACGCCGTCGACGTCGATGCGACACTCGACAAGGCCAGTCCCGACGACTACGACGCGCTGGTGCTGCCGGGCGGGGTCGTGAACGGCGACGCACTGCGACTGCTGCCGCAGGCGCAGGCCTTCGTCAAGTCGGTCAACGAAGCGAACAAGCCGATCGCGGTGATCTGCCACGGCACATGGCTGCCGGTTTCCGCGGGGATCATCAAGGGGCGCACGGTGACGAGTTGGCCGAGCCTGCAGGACGATATTCGCAACGCGGGCGGCACCTGGGTCGATCAGGAAGTGGTCGAAGACGGCAATCTGATTTCGAGCCGCAAACCCGACGACCTTCCCGCGTTCAACAAGACGCTGATCGGGCAATTGACGAAGCGCAAGGCGGCTTGATCGAAGGCGGCGCGTTGGCTAGGGCGCCTGCGCATCGGTGATTCGACAGGGAGAAAATGCATGAAATTCCGGTATTCCGTACAAGTGCTGATTAGCGCGCTTGCCTTGCTGGGCATGAGCGCGGCGTCGATCGGCACAGCCTGCGCGCAGGCGAGCGACGCGCCCGCGAGTGCCGCGCCAGCCGGTGGCACGACGCTGTCGCCTGCCGATCAGCAGTTCGTGCTCGACGCATCGAAGTCGGACGCCACTGAAATCGCCGCCAGCAAAATCGCGCTGAAGAACTCCAGTAATCCGGCGGTCAAAAAGTTCGCGCAACAGATGATCACCGACCACACGAAGCTGTCGCACGCGATGGCTGGGCTGGTCGCGAAGAAGGGCTTCAAGCCGACGCCGTCGGCGGATTCCGCGCTGGTCGGCAAACTGCAGACGTTGAAGGGCACCGAGTTCGATGAAGCCTACGTCGAGCAGATCGGCGTGGAAGCGCACCAGCGCGCGGTGGACCTGTTCCAGCAGCAAAGCGGCAGCGGCACCGACGCGCAACTGAAGGCCGCGGCCGCGCAAGCGCTGCCGACCATCAAGCATCACCTCGAGATGGCGCAGCAACTGGCCGGCAAATTGAAAGGCTCGTCATGAACGCGATCCTGCCACGGCCTGCTTATGAGGACTCTCTGATGCAGATCACTTTTCCTGACGACGAACCGGTTTTCGACGGCGCCAATCTGACAGTGCGCTTTCTAGCGCGAGTCGATGGCGAGCCGGTGGTCTGCGCGATCACCGCCGAGGCTCTGGAAGATCATTTCGGCGCGCAATCCGCGCTCGAAGCCGCACTGATGGCCGCTTTCGATAAAGGCCGTCAGCGTATCCGCTCGGTCTGCGCGGAAGCGCTCGACCAGAACAATGGAGAAGGCGTAGTGTTGCATAGCGGACTGTTCAGAGTGGAAGGCATGGAGCCGGATCGCGGCGCCGCGGCGTAACGCTGCCGCGTGCCGCGCTGACCGGGCGCGCTGCTCCTGACGCGCGCCACCGGGCGAAGGTAGGGTCCGCGAACGCTAGTTAACGATAAGGAGGCCTTATGTCACTCATCGTCGCAGCACGTTTCACGACTTTTCCGGCTGCCGAAAGTGCGGCGCAGAAGCTTTTCGACGCAGGTTTCGTGGAAGAGGACGTCACGCTGTTTTTCGTCAATCCGCGCGGCCAGCATGCGCGTTTCGCAATCGGCGGCGACACCGATACCGACCCCGGCGCGCGAGAAGCGCCAAAGGGCGCGGGCATGGGCGTGACGATCGGCGCGGTGATCGGCGCGGTAGTTGGCGTGGCGATCTTCGCGGCGTTTTCAGCGCCGCTGCTGGTGTCGTTGATCGCGGCGGGCGTCGGCGCGTATGTCGGCTCGCTGGTCGGCGCGATGTCGCGTACCAGGGAGCACGCCAAATCGGACCATCGCGTACCGTATCACGAGGAGGTGCGCGATTCGGGCGTGCTCGTCGCCGCCCACGTGTCGCCCGACAATCAGCTGGACGCCGCGCGCGTGCTGCGTGAAGCGGGCGGCACGTCGATCGAGAAGGCGACCGGGCGCTGGCAGCAGGGCCGCTGGGCCGATTTCGATCCGCGGAAGACGCCCGAGCCGATCAATGAATTCGCGGAGAAGCACGCGTGATTTAGGCGACGCGGCAAACCTCCGAAAAACGGCCTGGTGACGATCATCGGGCCGTTTCCGTTTCCGTTTCCGTTTCCGTTTCCGTTTTGCGTTTGCCGTTTCTCGCGCCGTTTCGCCGTCGCGCTACACCCAAAGTTGCCGCGCATCGTGCGGCGCCTGCCATCGTTCGAGTTGCCTTTCGCCATGCATTGGCTCGCATGAAGCCGGCGTAATGCCGTCGTTCGCGCGGCCGCACGTCGACATCGTGGCTCGCGGCTGGGCAGCAGCCGGGTCGGGCAGTGCAACGTGCGCGCGAATCTGCATCGCGGTAGCCGAACTGACGACCGCGACCGCCGCTAAGAACATCAAGCTGCCGGTTTTTTTCATCGTAATTCTCCCTGTCGTTATAGATTGCCGAGCGCATTCGAGCAGCAACTGCTGTGCCATTCGAAGCTAGATGAGTTTTGCCGAGCTTATGTCGGGCACGCGTCATGCGGACTATCAAATGCCGCCCGCCGCGCGCCGAACCGGTTTATCGCGAGGCACATAAAAAGCTCCGCGCGGCGGATTCCGCGATCAACGAAACCCTTGGAGGTAATGAATGGCTACCAACGTTGTTTCCGTATTGAATGATCTGGTCGAAACGTCGAAGGATGGCGAAAAGGGCTTTATGAAGGCAGCCGACGATGCGCACGACAACCAGTTGAAGATGCTGTTCCGCTCGAGCGCCGAAGACTGCTCGCGCGGCGCGCGTGAGTTGCAGGATGCCGTTCAGAGCTTGGGCGGCAAGCCCGAAACCGGCGGCAGCATGAGCGGTGCGCTACATCGCGGCTGGGTCGACGTGAAATCGGCGGTGTCGGATCGCAGCGACCATGCAATTCTCGCCGAGTGCGAAAAGGGCGAAGACGTCGCGAAGAAACGCTATCACGACGCGCTCGAAAAGGATTTGCCGGCGGACGTGCGGGCAATCGTCGAGCGGCAGTATCAGGGCGTGCTGCAAATGCACGATCGCGTGCGCGACCTGCGCGACCAGTATGCGGCGATGAAGCGTTGATCGACACGTCATTGCAATGGAAAGAGCCGGCACTGCCGGCTCTTTTTCGTTCCACTCAGTCGAATCGGCGTCGGCCAATCGCGGCTATCAGTCGGCCGCGATCTTCAGATGGTTCTTCACACTGGCCACGCCCTTGACGTTCTGCACGACATCTTCGGCGGCGGTCTTGTCGTCGGCTGAAGGCACCGAACCCGTGAGCCAGACGGTGCCCTTGCGGGTCTTCACGTGGATATGCGTCGATTTGACGTTCTTCGCGGCAAGCAGATCGGCCTTGACCTTGGTCGTGATGGTGCCGTCGTCGATATGCTGGCCGACGCTCTCCGACGCCGCGGGCGGGGCCGAAGTGCTGGTCTGGGCGTTCGCGTTCAACGCGAACGCGACGACGGCGATGCTGCCCGCGGTCTTCAGAAGCTGGATCGTCTTCATGGTTCTCTCCTTCAGGTGTTGATGAAAAATGGCGGTCTTGTTGCCGGTGGCCGATCGCGGCCGAAGCCGCTGATGACACACGTGGGGGCGTCGCCGCTACGGTACCTTCAGGGGGCCCGTTTCTCGACACCGGACGCTGGGCTCGTATCCGCTCCTGATCGGCGCGTTTGCGAAGGGCGGCGTCCGTCCACACACCAATGCTCCGCAACCATCGTGCCCGAGGGTATTGCGCCAATCCATGCCGGCCGGGACAGCCGCGACTGGCAGGGATTTTCGACTGATGAATCGGATTTCGGCGCGGTAACGCGCGTGGTCACCGAGGGTGTAAAGAAAGGGACCGGAAATTGCCTGTTGTTTGTAAAAACGGGCGCGCGCGCTGCGCGCAATTCATTCGCCCGAATAAACAAAGCGCAATCAAAACAGCGTCTTGCGCAAGCTGGTACGGACGTTGCGTTGGAGAGTGAACTCGGCTCATTGAGTCTTTGACTACTAACGAACGGGATCACAGCAATGCCTTCAATCGAACTACGCACAAGGCAGTCTCTTGCACTAACGCCTCGTCTACAGCAGTCGGTGCGGCTCTTGCAATTGTCGGCTCTCGAGTTCCAGCAGGAATTGCGCACGGCGCTCGATACCAATCCGTTCCTTGAATACGACTCATCCGAAACGGAGGACGTCGCGCTCGCCAGCACGACGCCGGGCGAAGACGCCGGCGCGCTGCCCGCCGCCGATACGCTTGCCGCCGCCGGGCCGGACCGACAGCAGGCCGAAGGCGCCGGTACCGAAACGCTCGACAGCGCGGGTCAGGACGACATGCCCGCCGACTTTTCCGGCGACTACGGTTCGCGTAGCTCGACGCGCCAGAACGGTGACGCGGACGGCAGCGACCCCGCCGATTGGGCTCGCTCGCAACCCACGTTGCGCGAGCAGTTGCACGATGCACTGCGGCTGTACCGGCTCGACGACCGCGATCGCGCGGTGGCCCGGTTCATCATCGAGGCGCTCGACGACGACGGCTATCTGCGGCAGTCGCTCGCAGACCTGGCCGACAGCGTCGATCTCGAACCCGAACTGACCGAGGAAGAACTGCTGGTGGCGTTGCGCCTCGTGCAGTCGCTCGATCGTCCTGGGCTCGGCGCGCGTTCGCTGTCGGAATGCCTCGCGCTGCAGATCAATGCGCTGTCCGCGAGTACGCCGGGGCGTGACGTCGCGCGGCAAATCGCCGAGCATCATCTGGAACGTCTCGCGCGCCGCGAGCAGGCCGAACTGCAAAAGCAGATCGGCTGCAGCGCGGAGGAATTGCGCGTGGCCTGCGCGCTGGTGCGCAAGCTCGATCCGAAGCCGGGCAACTGCTACGGCCGTGCCGAGGACAACTACGTGGTACCCGACGTAATCGTGCGTCAAGCGCGCAACAAGTGGGTCGTGTCGATCAATCCGGCGGTGCAGCCGAGGGCGCGCATCCATCGCATGTATGCGCAGTTGTTCGCGCAGTCGGCCGGCGCGAGCCGTTCGCCGCTCGCGCAGCAGTTGCAGGAAGCGCGCTGGCTGATCCGCAACGCGCAACAGCGCTTCGATACGATTCAGCGGGTTGCCGAATGCATCGTCGCGCATCAGAAGGCGTTCTTCCAGTACGGCGAAATCGCGCTGAAGCCGATGGTGCTGCGCGACGTGGCCGACGAGTTGGGCCTGCACGAATCGACGATCTCGCGCGCGACGGGCAACAAATATATGGCGACGCCGCGCGGCATCTTCGAGTTCAAGCATTTCTTTCCGCGCGAGCTCGGCACCGAAAGCGGCGGCACCTGCTCGGCCGCCGCGGTGCGCGCGCTGCTCAAGGAGATGATTGCCGCGGAGAACACGCGCGATCCGCTGTCGGACGTGACGCTCGCGAAGATGCTCGCGGATCAGGGTGTACTGGTCGCGCGGCGCACGGTGGCGAAATACCGGCACCTGATGAAGGTGCCGCCTGCGGAACTACGCCGGCAGCTTTGATGCGGCGAAGCTTTGACGGGGGTTGGCAATGAAGTTTGGCGGGGGGGAAACCAGGTAGTCATTCAAACAGCAGTACATTGCGCACAGGGTCATGCGAGGTTCTCAGCTCGCATGACCCTTTTTCGTATCTGGACGTTTCGTCGGCGTGCCTTTACATTGGCGGGTCGAATGGAAAGAGATCCGCGCAACGGATCGGCACAACAACGGATGAGCGCAATGAAGTATTCGAATCTGGTCGAGCGACTGCAAGGGCGGCGCACGTCGGCGTGGGAAATTCATCGGGTCGCGCAGCAGGCGGCTGCCAGGGGCGAAGACGTGATCGTGCTGAGCGTCGGCGATCCCGAGTTTTCGACGCCCGCACCGATCGTCGAGCGCGCCGTCGATGCGTTGCGCGCCGGCGATACGCACTATACGGCGATGGCCGGTCGCGAGCCGCTGCGCGCCGCGATCGCCGCCGAGCACGCGCGCACGACGGGCCGTGACACGAGCGCCGCCAACGTGGTGCTGACCGCCGGCGCGCAAAACGGCGTGTTCGCGGTGTCGCTGTGCCTGCTCGAAGCGGGCGACGAAGTGATCGTTCCCGAACCGATGTATCTGACCTACGAGGCCTGCGTGCGCGCGGCGGGCGCGACGCTCGTCGCGGTGCCGGTCGACCGGGCGCGCGCATTTCACGTCGACTGCGACGCGCTCGAAGCGGCGATCACGCCGCGCACCAAAGCGATCTTTTTCGCGACCCCGTGCAATCCGACCGGCGTCGTGATGCAGCGAGCGGATCTCGAGCGGATCGCGCGGCTCGCGTGCGAGCACGACCTGTGGGTGCTGTCCGACGAGGTCTATGCGGAGCTCACGTTCGAGCGCGATCACGTGAGCATTGCGTCGCTGCCCGGCATGGCTGAACGCACGGTCACGCTCGGCAGCCTGTCGAAGTCGCATGCGATGGCGGGGTGGCGCGTCGGCTGGGCAATCGGGCCCGAGACGCTGATCGAGCACATGGCGCGGCTCGCGCTCGCAATGCTGTATGGCTTGCCGGGTTTCATCCAGCAGGCTGCATTGACGGCTTTGGAGAACAGGGCGGAGATCGTTGCCGATATCCGCGAGATCTACCGGCGGCGGCGCGACGTCGTGTTCGAGCGCCTGCATCGCGTGCCGGGCTTGCGGTGCCTGTTGCCCGAGGCGGGCATGTTCGTGATGGTCGACGTCAGCGGGACCGGGCTCGATACGACCGAGTTCACGTGGCAGCTGTTTCGCGCGCAAGGCGTGGCCGTGCTCGACGCGAGTGCGTTCGGGGAGACCGCGAACGGATTCGTCAGGCTGGGGCTGGTGGTGGGCGAGGATCGGTTGATCGAGGCATGCGAGAGGATCGCGCGGTTCGTCGAAGGGACGAGGGGCTGAGAGGGCGTGAGTCGGCGTTTGTGGAGAATCGGGCGGGCTTACCTGGCCAGTGCCAGGTAAGCCCGCCGAAAAGACGCCGTTCTAACATCGCAATACCGCCCGCCTCGCCCCCCGGTCTGATCCTGCGCCGCATATTCACAAAGTTCTCACGCAACCTGCGTTAGCCTGTCGGCCACTGCGCGCGCAGTGGCGGGTCCACGGACCGGCTCCAGCAATCCGACGACGTTCTGACGATCAGATGGAGGGTACTTATTGTGGCTACGGAGAATGGCGGTACGTTGTACGTCCTGCAGGCACGTCCACCGGCGATCATCGCGCTGTGGCCGGACGGTTCGCACGAGGTGGTGCTCGCGAATCTGATGCGTACACCCGACGGCATCAAGGTCGATGCCGAAAGCCAGACGGTGTACTGGACCAACATGGGTAGCGGCATCCATCTGATCGACGGCGATCCGGTCGCCGGCGCGGTGCCGCCGAACGACGGCACGATCGAAAGCGCGAAGTTCGACGGCAGCGAGCATCGTGTGCTGGTGCCATCAGGTGCCGCGGGAACGCCGAAGGAACTCGCGTTGGACATGGAGGGCGGATACCTCTACTGGTGCGACCGCGAAGGCATGCGCGTGATGCGCGCGCGCATGGACGGCACCGAGGTGACGGAACTCGTGCGCACCGGCAATTTCCCGGAGGATACCGGCGATGCCACCCGGCATTGCGTAGGCATTGCGCTCGACAAGCCGAACGGCCACCTCTACTGGACGCAGAAGGGACCGCCGGATGCGGGCGAGGGCCGGATTTTCCGGGCGAGCATCGACTTGCCTGCCGGCGCGCAACCCGATGCGCGTCCCGATCTCGAGTGCCTGCTCGACCGTCTGCCCGAGCCGATCGATCTCGACATCGATCATCGCGACGGCGTCCTCTACTGGACCGATCGCGGCGACGACAGGTACGACGGCAACACGCTGAATCGCGCGAAGATCACCGCGTCGGGCCTCGCGGATCGCGAAGTGCTCGCGCGTGAGCTGCAGGAAGGCATCGGCGTATCGCTGGATCGGCGCGGGCGCCGCGCGTTCGTGACGGACCTGGGCGGCAACGTGCGGGAACTGGACATCGATACGAAGCGTGCGGCGCACTTCACCACGGTTGCCCATCTCGGTCCGCTGACCGGTATCGATTACGCCGACGTGTAAGTGCTGCAAGCGGAGTTGCCCCGAAGGTGGCCGGGCAACTCCGCGTCATATCGGCATCGGATGCCGCCAGTCGATGCGGCCACCTCAAGCGGCCACCTCAAGCGGCCGCATAACCAAGCCGTCGCGCCTGGGTTCCCGCGAGAGCGAGGAGCGTGTCGTCGCTCGCGGCGGTATCGGGAATCAGATAAAGATCGCCGATATCGGTCACCGGATCGCTGAACGGCGTCGGTGAACTGCGTTGCGAGATCAGGAAGTCGCTGATCGGCGATGCATCCGCGAGGCCGAGAAACTGCCCGATGCTGGCCGCCGTCGCGCGCGGTTCTTCGATCACCTTCCGGTACGAAACGCTCAGCGCGTGAGCCGCCGGTATCTCTTCGAAGAATGCGTTGATCTCGCCGACGTATTGCCCCCACACGCGGATGCCGTCTTCGATCGATCCAGTCCAATGCTTGTGGACGAGCGAATTGGCCACGTGGCGAGGATCGCGGTGGATATGAATGAAGCGCGCCTGCGGCAGCAGTTCGCGGATCAGACGCAAACAGGAACCCGAGCGCGGCAGGCGTTCGACCGAACCCGTTCGGCCCGACAGTACCGTGGGGTCGGCATACGGGGGATGCTTGTCGCCCCAGATCGGCGCGCCGAACTTCAGCTCTTCGCGATAGAAGCGTTCGACCCATCCGCCGAGCGTCCGACGGCCGAATGTGCACAGGCGATCGCGCGAAGTCTCGCCGAGCAGATCGGCGCGATGGCAGCCGACTTCGAGGAAGTCCTTCAGCAATGCGAAGACGCGGCATTCGTTGGTCAGCTGGATCAGAGGATGCGCGTTCAGCACGGAACAGAGAAAGGTCGTTCCTGACCGGGGCGAGCCAATGATGAACAGCGGGAAGGACTCCATTGCGCGCTCCTTGTCGTTCGCTTTGGTTCCCAGCTTACGCAAGCAGCATGGCGTCAACCTGACGCGGGCATGACTCCCGCGCCACTCGCTTTGACACGAGTGACGTCGCCCGTCAGGCAGCGATTCGCAATTCTCGAATGGTGGCGCGCACGAGCAGAGCGTGTGCGTCGGCGTGGCTTATTTTTTCTTGCGCGCGAACTTCAAGCCGAAGCGCACCAGCCGCGGCATCGTTTCGGGCCGCAACAGCCGTGTGTCATATCCGGCGAATCGACGTTCGTTCTCCTGAAGACACAGTTGCATCAATTCCGGCACGCTGATATCGACATCCGTCACCGACTGCGCGCCGTTGACCGTGAAGTTGTTATCGTGCTCGTGGACGTTGCCCTCGGCATCCATCGCACGCGCGAGCCCGATACGCTCCCAGATCAGAAACGCCCACACGCCCGCCACCTTGATCTCGAAGCGGATGCGCTGCCACCATGAAAGCTGCGCGCGATGCCAGGCGACCCAGTTCGCGAACAGCAGAATATGGCGACACTCTTCCTGCATCACCGGCTCGAACGTCTCGGTCAGCTCCGGTGGGAACAGACCTGAGCGCCGCGCCACCTCGAACAGGCCGAACGCGAAGAAGCTGTCGATACATTCGCTGTAGCCGGTCACGAGGTACGCGCGTTCCGTGTCTTTCGGATAGACGTAAGCCGGCTCGCTCGCGAGCGCGATGCCGTACGCATGCACCATGCGCGACAGCACTTCCTTGTGGCGGTTTTCTTCCCACGCGTTGAGCGCCAGCGCGTCGCGCAGGTCCGGCGTGTCGAGCGAGGCCGCGTAGGCCGCCATGCGCAGGCGTGCCCTGCCTTCGGTTTGCACGGCGATGTCCCAGATGGGCAGTTCGACGATGCGCTGGAGCGTGGAGGCTTCGAGCTGCGGCCATGCGAGCACGGACGGGCGATATGGATTGAAGGTTTCGCGAAACATGCGGCACATTTCGTGCCGGTGCGTGTCGGAGCCCGGCGGCAGCGGGCCGCTGACGGCGCTCGTCCAGTGCCGCATCGCGTGGTCGGCGGCGTCGAGGGTCGAGGGGTCCGGCAGTTCCTGCGGCAGTTGCGGCGCGCGAAAGCCGGGGATCAGCGCTGCAGCGTCGAATGCATCCAGTACCAGTTGGGCCATTGGGTATTCTCGACAAGGCGACGAAGGCGCTGTCGATTCTGCCATGACTGCGCAGGTGTACGCCACGTCGAAGAAAAGCGCTTTGTAATGTTGGGCATGCAAGCATGCGCAAGGTTGACGCCGGGCAAACTTGCGTCAAGAATCGAGCGCCGGGTTTGCTCCAGAATCCGGCTAGACGGACTCCAGCGCGTTTCGACTCGTCGCGGACAACTTCATGATCCTTCGCTTCTCTCCTGTGTTGCACCGCTTGCTGACAGCGGGGTTCCCGGCCACCGTGCTGACCGTGACGCTCTGCGTGGCCGGTGCGGTGCCGTTCGGCGAACGGTGTATGGCATCCGAACAGGCCGATGCGTCGAGTACCGCGGACAGCGCAGCTACGGGGGAGAGCGCGGACGCCGCATCCGCGCCCATCGCGCCTCGCCAGGGCATGGAGGCGAGCGCGTCGCCTCCCGGCAATGCGCACGAGCCACACGCGCTGACAGCGCGCCCGAACGGCGAGCCGCGCAAGCGGACGGCTGCGCGCGGCGACCCGCAAGCTGCATCGAATCCGACGGATGCGGCCGACGCGACGGCGAGGGCTCGCAACGACAGGGCATCGACGCCCGCGATTCCCGTACCGCCCGAAGTCACCAGCGTCACCACGCATTCGCTTCGCCTGAACGGCCGCAAGCTCGACTACACGGCGACGGCCGGCAATCTGTTGTTGCACGACAAGACCGGCGCCCCCAACGCGAGCGTGTTCTATGTTGCGTACACGGTGCCGACCAGAACGCCGGCGACGCGTCCGGTCACGTTTCTGTTCAACGGCGGCCCAGGCGCCGGCAGCTTGTTTCTGATGATGGGCTCGGTCGGCCCGAAGCGCGTGCGCACCGCGAGCCCGGCGAGCACGCCGCCCGCGCCGTACACGCTCGAAGACAACCCCGACAGCCTGCTCGACATCTCGGACCTCGTGTTCATCGATGCGGTCGGCGCGGGCCTGTCGAGACCGGTCGGGCATGGCACCGGCAAAGACTTCTGGGGCGTCGATCAGGACCTCAGCGCGTTTGCGCAATTCATCGACCGTTATCTGACGGTGAATCAGCGCTGGAATTCACCGAAGTACCTGCTCGGCGAATCGTATGGCACCGCGCGCGCCGCGATGCTCGCTTATCAGTTGGGGCAGAACAATATCGCGCTGAACGGCGTGATCCTGCTGTCGTCGGTGCTCAATTCGGCGGCGTTCACGCCTGGCAACGATTTCAAAAGCGAGAGCTATCTGCCGAGTTTCGCGGCGATCGCGTGGTATCACGACAAGGTCACGCCGAAGCCCGCGAGCCTGCCGGCCTTTCTCGACGAAGCGCGCGCGTTCGCGCGCGGACCCTATGCGCAGGCGCTCGAACAGGGCGATGCGCTGCCCGCCGCGCAGCGCGACGCGATCGCCGCGCGCATCGCGTACTTCACCGGACTCGACGTGGGTTTCGTGAAGCGCAACCGTCTGCGTCTCTATCCGTCGCGATTCCGAAACGAGTTGCTGCGCAACGAGTCGCGCAGCGTGGGCCGCTACGATGGCCGTTTCGAAGGCCTGAACTACGACGATGCAGCGGAGGATCCCGACTTCGATGCGTCGGTCAGCGGCGTGTCGAATGCGTTCAATGCGGCGCTTCATCAGCATCTGTCGGAAGACCTGCACTACACGCCGACCGACCGCTACGTCGTGTTCAGCGACGACGCGTTGAAGCAATGGGACTGGAAACATCGCGAATGGTGGGGCGAACGGCTGCAGCTGCCGTACGCGGGCGGTGATCTGGCCGAAGCGATGCGGCAGAATCCGCAATTGCGCGTGCTGTCGCTGAACGGTTACTTCGATCTCGCCACGCCGTTCTTCGCGACCGAATATGCGCTGGCGCATCTCGGCCTCGATCGGTCACTGCGCGAGAACGTGAGCATCGCCTACTATCCGACCGGCCACATGGTGTATCTCGACGATGCCGCGTTGCACGCGATGAAGCGTGATCTCGTGAGCTTTTATACCGCGCAGCCGCGGTGAGATCGGCGAATCGGCGCACGGTGTCGAACGGTATAATTCCACGCACCGTGGAGTAGCCGCGCGCTCCGTCAACCGGCTTCATCGTTTGCCGCTTATGCCATTCACCCCGATTCCGTCCTTCGCGCGCAAGCGCATTTCCGACGTGGTGTCCGACCAGATCAAGCAACTGATCTCGGAGGGCACGCTGATGCCCGGCGACCGGCTGCCGGCCGAGCGCGATCTCGCGGCGCAGCTCGGTGTGTCGCGGCCGTCGCTGCGCGAGGCGCTGATCCGGCTGGAGGCGGACGGTTACATCGAAACGTCGGGGCGCGGAGGGTTCACGGTGGTCGACGTGACCGCGCCGATCATCTCGAAGCCGCTTGCCGAGCTGCTGCTGCAGAATCCGCGTACCAGTGCCGACATTCTGGAGTTGCGCCAGGGGCTCGAAGCGATCTCGACGGTCTATGCCGCGCAGCGCGCAACCGCCGCCGACCTGAAGAAAATCCACGCGGCGTTCGACGCGTTGAAGGCTGCGTCACTGTCGCGCGATCGCGCGAATCTCGCCGAACTCGATGCCGCGTTCCATCTCGCGATCGCGGATTCCACACACAACGTCGCGTTGGCGCATGTGATGCACGGCATTCATACGCTGATTCGCGAGGGCATGCGCCAGTATCATCGGCTGATCGATTACGACGACGCGATGGAAAAGCAGTTGATGAGCCAGCACCAGGCGATTTACGACGCCGTCGTCGCGCGCGATGCGCCCAAAGCACGCAAGGCCGCCGAGCGGCATCTGGCCTTCGTGCGCGAGATTTACAAGGACGATGCGACGAAGCCGTCGTCCGCGGTGATTTCCTGAGTTTGCCGGTTTCGATGCCCGCGGCCGAGTGTCGTCGCGGGCTCGAGAACATCAAGGTCAGGTGAGTCAGTCGGCGAGCAACACCTCTTCGCCTCGCCCCAACGACACGACGGCAGGTCGCTGCACCGGGGTCTCGATATCGATGTGCCGCCCCTCGCGCGAAGAGCGTTCGAAAGCATCCAGCACCTCCAGCACATGCAGCGCCAGTTCGCCGCTCGCGCGATGGGGCCGATCTCGACGCAATGCCACCGCCATATCCAGCACGCCCACCGCGCGGTAGTTGGCCACGCGCGCGCCACTCCTTAACGTGAAGTTGTCGACGCCGAAGGCATGGAGCTGGGTGTCGAGCGGTTTGAAGCCGCCGTCCCGTTCAGCCAGGCGCGGACTTCCGCCGAAGAAATTCGGGTCGACGCCCAACAGGCTGCCTTCCGTGCCATAGATTTCGATGGGCGAACGCTGATGAGCCCACACGTCCCACGAGGCAGTCATCGTCACGTTGGCCCCACTCGCAAATTGCAGGATACCGTTGACCGTGGTGGGCACCTCGACCTCGATGACCTGGCCCTTCAGCGGCTCACTGGAGATGATGCGCTGTGGAAAACCAATGGTCGCGCAAGCAGACACGCGTGCCACCGGCCCAAGCAGGTTCACCAGCTGGGTCACGTAATACGGGCCCATGTCGTGAATGGGACCGCCGCCTGGCTTGAAGAAAAACTCCGGATTGGGATGCCAGGACTCCATGCCGCGGGACAACACGGCCACGGCCCCGCCAATCGCACGCCCAATGCGGCCGCCATCGAGCGCCGCGCGGCAAGCCTGATGGGCCGCGCCGAAGAAGGTGTCCGGTGCGCAGCCCACGCGCAATCCCGCCGCCTCGGCTCGCGCCAACATCGCGCGTGCGGACGCGAAGTCGGTACCCAAAGGCTTTTCGAGGTAGACGTGCTTGCCCGCCTCCAGAATCTGCAGGCTTACCGGCACATGCGCGTGCGGCACCGTCAGGTTGATGACGATTTCGATGTCGGGGTCGGCCAGCAGCGCGTCCACCGTCATCGCGGCAACGCCGTGCTGCGAGGCCTTGGCCTGGGCGGCCTCCGGACGCAAGTCGGCGCAAGCCTTGACGCGGGCGAACTCCGAATTCGCCGCGCCGGTGAAATAAGCATCGCTGATGTTGCCGCAACCGATGATGCCGATGAGGACAGGTTTCATGGATCAGGCTCCGAGCTGGTGCAGATAGGCAAAGGCATTGCGGGCGAAGCGTTCCGCGTCGCTGGGATTGTCGTGCTCGGCGGCGAGGAAACGCGCCCCCGCTGCGCGGCAGGCCGCCGACAGCGTGGGCCAGTCCATCACGCCGTGACCCACGTCGGCCCAGCCGTCCTCGTCCAGTTTTTCACCCGCCGGCGCGAGGTCTTTCGCATGGGCCGAGACCACGCGGCCCGTATAACGACGCAGCCAGGGCAGAGGATCGGCGCCGCCGCGCACGAGCCAGGCCACGTCCACCTGCCAGCCGAGCGGGCTTGCCCCGGCGGACTCGAACAGCAGTTCCAGCGCCGTTGCGCCGTTCTCCTTGGCGCGGAGTTCCCAATCGTGGTTGTGGTAAGCGAGGGCGATGCCCCGATCGGCCAGCCGCTGGGCGAACTCGCCCAACTCGTTGCCGAGCGCCCGCCAATAGGCGGCGTCGCTGTCGCGCTCGGCTGGCGGCACCGCGGGCATGATCAACTGGGTGAACCCGATGGTCTCGCACGCCGCGGTTACGTCGTCCAGACGCTCACGCAGCATGGCCATGCTGAGGTGGCTGGAGGAGGCGCTCAGGCCGTGCGCTTGAAGCTTGTTCCGGGTGTCGGCCGCATCTTCCAGCAAGGACCCGATCAGCTCCACCTGGCGAAATCCCGCCTGGGCTGCAATGTCGAACTGCCGGTCTAAGTCGCCTGCTTTACGCAGGCTGTAAATCTGGATGGAAATGGGCAAGGCTTGATTCATGGTCGTCAATCCAAAGAGTCAAGGTGGATGCGGCGCGGATGGCAGGCTGCTCAGGTGACGAACAGCTTCCGCCGCGGGACTGCGTGCAGATCAGAAGGTAAGCGCTTTCCTGTTTCTCTGGAACACGGCTTTACCCCAGGCCGGCGGGGATCGGTTCAAACAAGAGTAAGCGCAAAGTCGCTTGAGATGCGGATTGTATAAATCCGCGGTTTGCGGCAACACCATGGCCTCCCGCAAGTCACGTCAGAATCCCCGCTCAGTTTGGAGGTCCGATAACGCATGATAGGAAAATATTTTCCCGGCGGTGCTAGAATTGTTACCTCCTTGCCGACGTCGGGTCCGCCGCCGCCTGAACCCACACCATGCGAAGCAAACCCTCTATCGAAGCCGTTGCCCGCGAGGCTGGCGTATCCATCGCCACGGTGTCGCGTGTGCTCAACGGGACCAAGCCCGTGTCGGCGGCCACGCGGCAGCGGGTCGAGGCAGCCGTCAGCGCACTGGATTACCGGGTCAATCCGTTCGGCCGCAGTCTGAGTACCGGCCAGAGTCGCATTCTGCTGATGCTCATGCCGGATTTCGCCAACCCCTATTACGCCGAGATCGTCCGCGGGGCCGCGGCGGTCAGTCGCCAGGCCGGTTACACGCTGCTGCCGGCGGACCTGGAAGCCTGGACCGGCACGGCGGACGCGTCGCTGCCGACGCTGGTCGGCAGTCTGAGCGACGGCGTCATCAATCTCGTGCCCATGTCCGACCAGGCAGCCCGGCGCGAGGCGGCGAATGGCAAACCGTGGGTCAATTGTTCGGAATTCTTGCCCGGTAGCGATGTGCCTTATGTCAGCATCGACCACCGCCAGGCCGCTACGGATGCCGTGCAGTACCTGATCAACAAGGGCCACCGGCGCATCGGTTTCATCACCAGCGATGAGCGCTTTTTGTATGCGCGTCAGCGCCGCGAGGGCTATGAGGCAGCACTACTGCGCGCAGGCCTCGCGCCTGCGCCCGAGCTTGTCTGTGTCACTGGCGACAATAGTTACGCCGCCGGAAGCCAGGCGGCGGCAAGTCTGCTGGCGGTGGTGGATCCGCCGACTGCGGTGTTCGCCGTGTCGGACACGTTGGCCATCGGCGCGATCAAGTGCTTCAGCAAAGCCGGGCGGCGGGTGCCGCACGACGTGGCGGTAATGGGCTTCGACGACGTGCCCATCGCCGACATCTTCGAGCCGGGGCTAACCACCGTGGCCCAGCCCATGGTCGAACTGGGCGCCGCGGCGGCCGAAATGCTGCTGGCACTGCTGGACGGCGAACGCCCCGCGCCGCGCATCCTGCAGCATCGGCTGGTGCTGCGGGAGTCGGTTTGAGCGGTCGGCTTCATGGCAATGGCGGCGGGTCGCAGCCACTGCGCCGCCAGGCGGCCAATGCTATGACGCCAGTTGCACATTCTCTGGCGCGCTACGCAGGCTGTCCGAATTGACACCGCTGACGGACTTTTTTATAGTCTTGGTCAGACCAACATGACCAAGACGACCAAACCGGCCGCACCGGTCAACCGACATCGTCCCCGCCGCTTTTCCTGAAGAGCCTATGAAAGTCGCACTGTTTATCCCGTGCTTTATCGACGCGTTCTATCCCGAGGTCGGTATCGCGACGCTCGAACTGCTCGAACGTTTCGGCATCGAGGTCGACTATCCGCAGCAGCAAACCTGCTGCGGCCAGCCGATGGCCAATAGCGGCGCACACGCGGACGCCGCCGCCACCGAGCGGCTGTTCGCGCGCAACTTCGCCGGCTACGACTACATCGTCGGTCCGTCCGCGAGCTGCATTCATCACGTGCGCGAGCATCTCACCGCGCTCGAGCAGACCGACGAAGTGAGGAAAGTGCGCGCAAGCGCCTACGAGCTGGTCGAGTTTCTGCACGACGTGATCGGCGCGCGCGAATTTCCGTGGGCCGAGTTTCCGCATCGCGTCGGCCTGCACACCAGTTGCAGCGCGCTGCGTCATCTGAAGCAGGCGTCGGCGTCGGAAATCGCCGGTCCGTCGTTTTCGAAACCGCGCGCGCTGCTCGAAGGCGTGAAGGGCATCGAGTTCGTGAAGCCCGCGAGGCCCGACGAATGCTGCGGCTTCGGCGGCACGTTCTCGGTCACCGAGGAAGCGGTTTCGGTGCGCATGGGCCAGGACAAGGTGCGCGACCATCTGAATGCGGGTGCCGAGTACATCGTTTCGGGCGACATGTCGTGCCTGATGCACCAGCAGGGTTGCGCGGAGCGCATGAAGGCCGACGCGCGCTTCATTCATATCGCGCAGGTTCTCAATGGAGCACGCGCATGAGCGGCGACCATCATCGCGTCGATCACGCCAAAGCGGCGGGTTCGTTCATCGGCAAGACCGAGCACGTCGCGTTTCACGACAAACGTCTGTGGGACCTGCGCGAGAAGCGCGACGCGCAGGCGCACGGCATTGCCGAATGGGAAACCTTGCGCTCGCTGGCCTCGGGCATCAAGGAACACACGCTGTCGCATCTGGCCGACTACCTGGAGCAGTTCGCGGCGGCGGCCGAGGCCAATGGCGTGGTCGTGCATTGGGCCGCGAGCGCGGAAGAGCACAACGCAATCGTCCACGACCTGATGGCCGAGCGCGGCATGACGACGCTCGTGAAGAGCAAGTCGATGCTGACCGACGAATGCCGGATGCGCGAGTATCTCGAACCGCGCGGCATTACCGTGATGGAGACGGACCTCGGCGAGCGCATCCAGCAGCTCGATCACCAGGACCCGAGCCATATGGTCGTGCCGGCCGTGCACAAGCTGCGCGCGGACGTGGCCGAGCTGTTCGGCCGCACCATCGGCACCGATCCGACGAATAGTGACATCCACTATCTGGCCGAAAGTCAGCGCATGAACACGCGGCCGTATTTCGTGCGCGAGAAAACCGCTGGCATGACCGGCTGTAATTTCGCGGTGGCGGAAACGGGTACGGTCGTCGTCTGCACGAACGAAGGCAATGCGGATCTTTCGGCGAACGTGCCGCCGCTGCATATCGCATCGATCGGAATCGAGAAACTGATCCCGAAGGTGTCGGATCTCGGCGTGTTCGTGCGCATGCTGTCGCGCAGCGCATTGGGTTCGCCGATCACGCAGTACACGTCGCATTTTCGGGCGCCGCGGCCGGGCACCGAGATGCATTTCATCCTCGTCGATCATGGCCGCTCCGAGCGGCTCGCCATGGAGGACTTCTGGTACTCGCTCAAATGCATACGCTGCGGCGCGTGCATGAATACGTGTCCGGTCTATCGGCGCAGCGGCGGGCTGTCGTATGGCGGCACCTATTCGGGACCGATCGGCGCGATCATCAATCCGACTTACGATCTGAAACGCTATAGCGCATTGCCGTTCGCGTCCACACTCAATGGCAGTTGCACGAACGTGTGTCCGGTGAAGATCAACATTCACGAGCAGATCTATAAGTGGCGCGCGGTCATCGCCGAGCAGCACGAAGTGCCGTTCGTCAAACAGGAAGTACTGAAGATGGCCGGGCGGCTGCTATCGAGTCCAACCTTGTATCGCGCGACGGTGTCGTCGATGGGCAGCGCGTTGCGGCGGCTGCCGAATTTCGTGCTGTACAACCCGCTGAATATCTGGGGCCGGCAACGCGAATTGCCGGCCGCGCCGAAGATGACTTTTCATGCCTGGTACAAAAAGAATCGCGGAGGCGGCGATGGCAACACGTGAGGCTTTTCTCGCCAAAGTGCGCGCCGCGCAACCGGCCGCGCAGCCGCGTCCCGACGTGCCGCTGTTCGATGCGGTGGGCGGCGATCTGCGGGCGCGTTTTACGGCGGCGTTGCAAACGATGGGCGGCACCTGTGTCGAAGCGACAAGCGCGAGCGACGTCGGCGATCTGATTCGCGAACGTTTTGGCGCGGCGGCATCGATTGCGTCGGCGAGCGCCGAAGTGCCGGGCACGCGCGCGATCGGCGCGGATACGGACCCCGCATCGCTGCAGGACGTCGACGTCGGTGTGGTGCGGGCGCGCTTCGGCGTCGCCGAAACCGGCTCGGTGTGGTTCAGCGAGCGCGAATATGTGGTCAACGCATTGGGCTACATCGTCCAGCATCTGGTGGTGCTGCTCGATCCGACGCAATTGCTCGATGGACTGCAAGACGTCTATCGTCGCGACGATTTCCGCAGTGCGCGTTACGCGGCGCTCGTTACCGGACCATCGGCGACGGCCGATATCGAGGGCGTACTGATTCGCGGCGCGCAGGGCGTGCGTTCGCTGACGGTCGTGTGGCTCGCGGGCTGATCCGCGGCGGTTGCCGCGCCGGACTTTGCTATCATCACTGTATAAACATACAGGTTCTGCAAAAAGCCCGTGGCAACCGACGCTCGCTCAGAGATCCGCTCTGACGTCCCTTACTACCTGCTGAATTTCGAACGCGCGCTGGCGTGGCTCGCCGCGCGTTACGACGACCTGCTCGACGACGAAGAGCACGCCTTTCTGCAAACTTTCGCGGAATTGCCGCAGGCATCGCGTGCGTTGCTGGTGCGCATGCTGATGCGCAAAGGCATGCTGTTTCGCGCGAGCCGCCTGACTTACGACGAGATCGGCTGTCCGTTGCAGGCGGCGATGCCGATGGCCGTGCATCGCTGGATCGACACCGAGCCCGCTCTGTCTCTCGACGATCTGTTTGCGCTCAGCACGCGAGCGCAGTTGATGGACATGTTCGCGCACGCGATCGCGCGGATTCCCGGCGCGAAGGCATTGCGCAAACCCGATCTGCTCGCAACGCTGCGCGCGTTTTACGAAACTGAAAGCGGCGATGAGCCTGCACGCACATCACGTCCGCTCGCCGCGTGGCACGAAACTACGACAGACCGCGTGCTGCACGTCGCGATCGCGCCGTTGTGCGATCGTTTGCGGCTGATGTTCTTTGGCAATCTGCATCAGGACTGGTCGGAGTTCGTGCTCGCCGATCTTGGCGTGTTCCAGTACGAGAAGGTCGCGTTCGGCCCGTCGTCGCGCGCGTTCCAGCAACGCGCGGACGTCGACGTCTATCTCGCGCTGCATGCTTGCCGCGAAGCGCTGGAATGGCTACCGGTCGACAACGACACCAGCCACCTTGACGAACTGATTGCAACCGTTCGCTCGATCGACACCGCAAATCCGTGGCTCGAAACGCGCCGGGCGAAACTGCTGTTCCGGATCGGTCAGGATTGCGAGCGGCGCGCCCAGTGGGACATCGCGCTCGCGGTGTACGAGGCCTGCGCATGGCCCGGCGCGCGTCATCGGCGCATGCGCGTGCTCGAACGCAGTGAGCGTCACGGCGAAGCGCTCGCGCTGGCGTCGCAGGCGGACACCGTGCCCGAGAGCGAGGAAGAGGCGCAGCGCGTCGCCCGGATGTTGCCGCGCTTGCGGCGCAAATGCGGCGAGCCGGTGCAGCGCGCCGCGGCGGTGCGGCCTGTGGAGCGCGGCACGCTGGTGCTGCCGAAGCCCGACACGCCCGTGGCCGTCGAATACCTGGTTCGCGATCATTTGGGCAGCGACGCCGCGCCGGTGCACTACGTCGAGAACGCGCTGATCAATTCGCTGTTCGGCCTGCTGTGCTGGGAGCCGGTTTTCGCGGCGTTGCCCGGCGCGTTTTTTCATCCGTTCCAGCGCGGACCGGCCGATCTGCACGCGCCGGATTTTCACGCGCGTCGCGCCCCGCAGTTCGCCGCGTGTTTCGCGCAGCTCGACAGCGGCGTCTATCGGGAGACGATTCTGCGTCATCTGCACGACAAGGCCGGCATGCAGTCGCCGTTCGTGTTCTGGGGACTGCTGAGCCCGGAGCTCGTCGCGCTCGCGCTCGACTGTCTGCCCGCCGCGCATCTGAAGCTGTGGTTCGAGCGCTTGCTGCGCGACATTCGCGGCAATCGTTCGGGCTTGCCGGACCTGATCCGGTTCTGGCCGGCCGAGCGTCGCTACGAATTGATCGAGGTGAAAGGCCCCGGCGATCGTCTGCAGGACAACCAGATCCGCTGGCTCGCGTACTGCGTGCAGCACGGCATGCCGGTGCGCGTCGTCGACGTGCGCTGGGCCGGGCAACAGGCGCAGAGCGAAGCGGACGTCGCGACGCAGGCCGAGGCGGAGCGCGTCGTATGAGCTACGTGGTGGCCGTGCGCGCGATGTGCGAATTCACCGCGCGGCGCGGCGATCTCGATCTGCGCTTCACGCCCGCGCCGACGTCGCTCGAAGGCATCGCCGGTCATCAGATGGTCGCCGGCCGTCGCGCGAGCGGCTATGAGACCGAACTCACGCTGACGGGCACGCATCGCAGTCTGACCGTGCGTGGCCGCGCGGACGGCTACGACGGAATCGCCAACCGGCTCGAAGAAGTGAAGACCTATCGCGGCGATCTCGCTCGCATGCCCGCCAATCATCGCGTGCTGCACTGGGCGCAGGCGCTCGTCTATGGGCATCTGCTGTGCCGGGCGCGCGGGCTCGGCGAGCTGACGGTCGCGCTGGTGTACTTCGATATCGGCACTCAGAAGGAAACCGTGCTGACGCAGCAGCACAGCGCGCGCGAGCTCGAAATCTTCTTCGTCGACCAGTGCGAACGATTTCTCGATTGGGCCGTGCAGGAAGACGCGCATCGCGTCGCGCGCAATGCGGCGCTCGTCGCGGTGCAGTTTCCGTACGGCCAGTTTCGCAGTGGGCAGCGCGAGCTGGCGGTGGCAGTGTATCGCGCGGCGCGCGACGGCAAGCCGTTGATGGCGCAGGCGCCGACCGGCACCGGTAAGACGCTGGCGACGATTTTTCCGTTGCTGAAAGCCTGCGGCGAAGACCGGCTCGATCGCGTGTTCTTTCTGACCGCGAAGACACCGGGGCGCGCGCTTGCGCTCGATGCGATCGACTCGCTGCACCAGGCGGCGCCGTTGCCGCTCAGAACGCTCGAACTCGTCGCGCGCGACAAAGCCTGCGAGCATCCGGACAAAGCCTGCAACGGCGAGTCCTGTCCGCTCGCGCGCGGCTTTTACGACCGTCTCGATGCGGCGCGCGCCGCCGCGCTGGCGACGCCGCGGCTCGATCGCGCGGCGGTGCGCGAGGCCGCGCTCGCGCACGACGTCTGTCCGTACTATCTGGCGCAGGAGCTCGCGCGCTGGGCCGATGTGATCGTCGGCGATTACAACTACTACTACGACGGCAGCGCGATGCTGTACGCGCTCACGCAGATCAACCAGTGGCGCGTCGGCGTGCTGGTCGACGAAGCGCACAACCTGCTCGAACGCGCGCGCCGCATGTATACCGCGTCGCTCGATCAAAGCGCGTTCCGGCTCGCGCGCAACAACGCGCCGGCGGCGCTGAAAAAGCCGCTCGAACGCTTGCAGCGCGAGTGGAATGCGCTAAAGCGTGCTCAGACGGCCAGCTATCAGGTGTATGCGAAGGTGCCCGGCAAACTGCTGTCCGCCGCGCAGAATCTGATCGGCGCGGTAACGGATCAGCTCGCCGACGCGCCGCTGTCGATCGACGAGCACGCGCTGCGGTTTTTCTTCGACGCGATGCACTTCGTCGCGCTGGCCGAGCAGTTCGGCGAGCACTCGATGTTCGACGTGACCTTGAGCGCTGACCGCTACGCGCCGCGCGACAAAATCAGTGCGGCACTATGCGTGCGCAACGTGATCCCCGCGCCGTTCCTCGCGCCACGCTATGCGGGCGCGCGTACCACGGTGATGTTCTCGGGCACGCTGAATCCGCAACACTTCTATCGCGACACACTTGGGCTCGCCGACGACACGCAATGGCTCGACGTCGAAGGACCGTTTCGCGCGGAGCAGTTGCAGGTGCACGTGGCCGCTCATGTGTCGACGCGCTGGCGCGACCGCGAACGCTCGCTCGCGCCGATCGTCGAGCTGATCGCGAAGCAGTACGACACGCAGCCCGGCAATTATCTCGGGTTCCTGAGCAGTTTCGACTATCTGCAACGCGTGGTTGCGCTGCTGCGCGAGCGGTATCCCGGCTTGCCGGTGTGGGTGCAGGAGCCCGGCATGGACGAAGCCGCGCGCGATGCGTTTCTCGCGCGCTTCAGGACGATGAATCAGGGCATCGGCTTCGCGGTGCTCGGCGGCGCGTTTTCGGAAGGAGTCGATCTGACCGGGCAGCAACTGATCGGCGCGTTCGTCGCGACTCTCGGTCTGCCGCAGGTCAACGACGTCAATGAGCAGATGCGCCGCACGCTCGATGCGCGCTTCGGCAACGGCTACGACTACATGTACCTGTATCCGGGATTGCAGAAAGTCGTGCAGGCGGCGGGGCGCGTGATCCGCACCGAAGAGGACCGCGGCGTCGTGCATCTGATCGACGACCGCTTTCGCAGGCCGGAGGTGCGGCGGCTGTTGCCGCGCTGGTGGCAGGTTCGCTAAAGCGGCGCCGCGCTAGCGAACCTCTACGCGCGCTGCGGGCGCCGCGTCACGCATAACGCCTCACGCCTCACGCCTCAAGCATGCGGCGAGGTCGAGCCCGGGTTACCGGGCGTACCGGGGCCGCCGGCCGGGTGCGGATCGACGGGGATCTGATCGTCCAGCGGCGCGTCGCCCTTGTGCGGAGCGTGGTCGTCGCGCGCGGCGTCGCCATCCGGCCGTCCGCCCTGGCGCATGCGCGGCACGGCCGAAACGACCTTGGCCTTGCTCGCCGGGTCCCACGTCAGCAAATGACGCTGCGGATTCGCGATCTCGATGCCGAGGTTGCTGAAGCGCTCGAGGATGCGCCGGTTGAATTCGCGTTGCACGCCCCAGCGTGACGTATCGCGGCATTGCATCTGACCGGCCAGCGTCACCGCCGAACCGTCGACCGCATCGACACCCCAGAACGAGAAGTCCGACAGGATGCCGTCCTTGAACTTGTCGTCCGCGCGCAGCGATGCGCCGATTTCTTTCAGCGTGTCGATTGCGCGCTCGACGTCCTGGCCGAACACGATGTTCACGCGCACCGCCGCATTGCCGATGCCGCGATTCGTGTTGTTCACGGTCGACACCGAGCTGAACGGTACGGTGAACAGCGAGCCGTCGCTGCCGCGCAGCCGCACGGTGCGAATCGACAGATATTCGACCGTGCCCGACACGCCCGCGAGCGTGACCCAGTCGCCCACCTGCATCGCGTTTTCCATCAGCAGGAAGATGCCGGTGATGAAGTCCTGCACGAGCTTCTGCGAGCCGAAGCCGAGCGCGACGCCGAAGATGCTCGCGCCCGCGAGCAGCGGCCCGATGTTCACACCGAGCTGGCTCAGGCCGGTCAGCACGACGATCAGCGCGATCACGCAGAACAGCGCGCTGCGCAGCATCGGCATCAGTGTGCGCAGACGCGCGGCGCGCACCAGATCGCCGCGGCTCGTCCAGTTGTCGAGGCGGCGTTCGGCCGACACGTTGACCACCTCCCATACCACCAGCGCAATGACCGCGGCCACGGCGATCGTCGCGAGCGCCGAGGCGAGCCGGTGCCCGATCGTGCCGCTGCGGAACAGATCGACGACGTCGACGCCCCACGCCTGCAACAGCACCAGCGCGGTGACGACGCCGAGGATCCAGCCGATCACGCGCCGCAGCGCCGGATAGTATCGGTACGCGTGCTGATGCACGAGCGAGCGCGACTCTTCGTCCTGCACGTGGAAGAGGCGCGCGAGTGCGCCGAAGATCACGATCGACACGAGCCGCGCGCCGATCAGGACCGCGAGCGTCATGCCGCCGATATTGACGAGCGCGTGGTAGCCGTTCTGCACGTCGAAGGCCCAGACGAACCACAGCGCCATCACGATCGTCACCGTGACCCAGGCCCACGCATCGGCGAACGCATTGCCGAACATCTCCAACGACTCGTGCGCGGCAACGCGATTGCGAATCCGGTTGGCGACCGGCTTCGCGCAGCGCAACACGAGGATCGAAATCATTACGTGACCGACGAGCGCGACTACTTTGAGCAGCGCGAGATGCGCGGCATCGTTCATGCCGAGCGCCTGCGCGACCTCGGCGAGCGCGACACCGGCGCCGACCACGCTGACGATCCGCACGATCCAGTCGAGTATGTACCTGGCCCACGCATCACCCATGCGCAGCAGCCGCAGACGCGGCGCGCTCGGCTGCAGGAAGAACGCGCCGACGATCACGACGCAGCGGCACACCACGTAGACGTCGATCAGCGAATCGAGCGCGCGATCCTGCGGCGTGCCGTTGTCGGCGACGATCGAAATCAGCGCGCTCGCCGCGGCGACGAACACGGCAATCGGGATGAGCCGCACCAGCGTAATGAGCAGCGCGCGCGGCAGACGTTGCAGCAGCGTCCAGTGGTGCGTCGCATTGCGCTTGCCTTCGGCTTCGATCGCGCGACCTTTCTCCGATGGCGTCGCGAACGGCGCGGCTGGTCCGGTCGCGACGGCCTGCGCTTCCGCTTCGAGCACCGACGGCAAGGACGACATTGGGGGCAGCGGCGGCGTGCTGGTCGGCGCAGCGCCGGCGGCGCCGTGCGCGGGCGGCGGCGCGCTGTCGTAGTCATCCTGCTGCGCGGCTTCGCGGCGCGCGGCGATCGCCCGATAGACGCGCCGCAGCAGCCGCCGCACCAGCCATTCGAGCAGCAAGGCGGGGATCAGTGCAGCGAGCAGCGACCACAGCACCTGGAACAGCACCATGCGCGCGTGCGGGTTGGCGAACTGCCAGTTCCACCACGCGCGCACCGATGCGACGTCGAGCAGCGCGCCAATCGAGCCCCGCAGCGAGGTCGCGAGATAGCTCGCGTAATGCGCGCCCTGGCGAGCGATCTGCGAGGCGAGACCATTGGATTTGAACGCAGTCGGCACGAGCGACGCGGCGCCGCTGGCGGCGGCCGGCGCCGACGCCGCCGCCGGCGCGGAAGCGGGCGGCGCACTCAAAGCGCCGGCGGCGGCGATCGCCTGCAACGTATCGGTGACTTGCGCGCGACGTTTCGGGTCGTTCAGCACGGCGAGCGCGTCGTGGGCCTGCTGAGGAGTCAGGGTAACGGCGGCGGACGCGGGCGCGACGGGCGTAGCGGGCGTAGGGTGGGCGGGCTGCGGCGCGGCGGCGAAGGCGGGCGCCGCGCCGGCGAGCAGAAAAATCAGGAAACAGACACGCAGAATTTTTTGCATAGGGTGTAAAGCGGGATGAAACCAGGGCGGTCGAATGTGCCGGAACGTGGGACTGATTCAGCCGGGCGACCCGGGACCGACACGGGTCGGGGGGGCGAAGTTCCTGCGGCGGAGGCCCGCCGGACGGGCGAAAGGGCCGCGAGGACGGCGCCCGCCGGGCGTGGCGTTGATGCGACAGGATAGCCTATGCTGGCCGGCAGGCCTGTCGAAGGCAGCAGAACGCCTGCCCTGAGAGCACCGTGGGCGGGGCGGAGCGCGAGGTAGGAGGCCGCTTGCCGGATGGCAAGGCTGGCGCTGGCGCGGGGAGGTCCTGGACGACTACGTTACGTGTCGACAGGGTGTTGTAAGGCCGGAATAATCAATCGCCGTGAGCATGCGCTGCTAAGCGTTCACTGCAAAAAACGCTTAAATCCGCGCTCATGCCACTGACGAGGTGTGCCGCTGGGCTTCGTCGTCGGCATCGGGGCCGCTGCTCGCGCCGCGTCCCGTCGGCTCCTGATGCAGGCGGTTCGCGTGCATCAGCCGGTACAGCGTCGCGCGCGAGATGCCGAGTTCGGCCGCCGCGTCGGATAGCTTGTAGCCGTGCCGCAGCAGCGCGCTTTCGATCGCGTCCTTTTCGGCCTTGCTGCGGATTTCCGCCAGCGTGATCGCCGGGCCATTGTCGGCCTCGGGCAAACCGAGGTCGCTCGCGGTGATGAAGCGGCCCTCGCTCATCACGACCGCGCGGCGCACACAGTTGATCAGCTCGCGCACGTTGCCGGGCCACGGATAGTTCGACATTGCGACGATCGCGTCGCTCGACAGCCCGCGCAATTTGCGCGCGCCGTCCTGCTTGTACATGCTGAGCGCGTAATTGGCGAGCAGCTTGATGTCGCCGCCGCGCTCGCGCAGCGGCGGCTCGACGAGGCGCAGCACGCACAGCCGGTGATAGAGGTCGGAGCGGAAGCGCCCGTCTTCGACGGCGCGGTCCAGATCGACGTGGGTCGCCGAGATCACGCGCACGTCGATGCTGATCGGACCGTTGCCGCCAAGCCGCTCGATCGTGCCTTCCTGCAGGAAGCGCAGCAGCACCGCCTGGCACTCGTGCGGCATGTCGCCGATTTCGTCGAGAAACAGCGTGCCTTCATGCGCGCTCTCGATGCGGCCGATCTTGCGTTGCAGCGCGCCGGTAAACGCGCCGCGCTCGTGGCCGAACAGTTCGGCCTGCAGCAGGCTCGGCGGAATCGCCGCGCAATTGATCGCGACGAACGTGCGGCCCGCGCGCGGCGAGCGGTCGTGAATAGCACGAGCGGTCAGCTCCTTGCCAGTGCCCGATTCGCCCGCGATGAACACCGGCGCGTCGGTCACGCCGCATTTGTCGATGCGCCGGTAGAGCTGCTGCATCGGCTCGCATTGTCCGACCATGCCGTGACGGCCGAGCGACGGTTCCGGCGCGACGCGCGGCTGACGCAGGCTCGACAGTCCGTGCGCGTGGCCCAGTGCGAACACGAGCCGCTCGTTGAGCCACGGCTGTGTGACGAAGTCGAAGCAGTAATCGAGGATGAAGCGGCTGACCAGCTCGTTGTCGGCCTGGCCCGGCACGATCTGCGCGACCCAGTTGGTTTCGACGCGGCGCATGCACAGCGCGAGCGCGGACAGCTGTTGTGACGTGCAATCTTCGGGCAGCTGAACCAGACCGACCTTGATGTTGCCGCGTTCGATCATGCGTTCGGCTACGGCCGTGCTTTTTGCGTGCACGGCTTGCCATCCCGACGCGGCCAGAAACTCGGCGAGTTTCTGGTCGGGCGCGTTCGCCACGTACAGAACCGTGCGTTCCATGTCGGCCGGCGTGCAAGTCGTAGTCATGGTTCCCCCGTTCGATCCTCAGGACTGCTGTGCGACGTAGTGAGATTCAGGCGGCCAGTCGCGGCACTCCGGCTGCGACGCATTCACGGCAGCAGTACTCACGAACAAGGGACACACTGCAAGCGCGGCGCGAACCGCAACGCGCTGCATGGCGGACCGATTCATGCAATGGCGGCGAACTTGTCGTTCATTGCTGAAACTGCCCGGCGACTTTATCCCCGAATCGTGAAAACCACTTGAACCGTGGCTTGCCTCGTTGACCTGATACAAGCGCTCTGATTGGCGCATGGCCTAACGATAAGCTAAAGCGCCTGAAAGTGCCAGACAAAGAAACATGGATGAAGCATGCCTGTTGGATTTCGGATTAACGCGGATCACTAATGAATAAGAGGTCAAGGCCGCTTATGCGAGGAATCGCACATTTCATAGCAATTGCCCTGGTATTAAGGCGTGACTAAAACGGACGGGGAGCGAGCCGTCATGTTTCACACTTGCGACAGATCGGACGGCGCGAGTCGAATGCGTTTTGCCGCCCCGGGCGGGGTGCCTCGCCGACCGGGAGGGGCGGCGAAGCCGCGTGCGGCTGGGATCGCGGCCGCCCGGCGGCCCTGCGGGACGGGGCCGCGCACGCGCTTTGCGACCGGCGCACGGCGAATTGGCGTGTCAGAAACGAATCAATACGCGCCGCACTAAAAATTCGGGCAGGTTCGCGCCGCGTCAAAAGCAAACCGACTTCACGGTGGCGTGAAGCTTTGACGGGCGCCTTACCGATTGGAACGCGAGTTGGCATAACCGTTGCAATAAGGTCTGCACAGAAAAATGTTTTGCCGCCTGGTCGACGGTACGGGGAAAACCGGATTAAGAAATGACCAGCGGTAAAAATGTCACTCGCAGACAAGGTCGGGGAAGCCATCAGGTGTTTGCGGGAGCGCGGCGAGGCCTTCTTAAATACGTCAATAAAGCGGGGGAGTGGCGGACCGGTATGCCGGCCATTCAAAACCGGACGAAAAAAGGCATTGACTTCGCCGTTTTTCCTTTTCGACTTTTTGTCCTGACGACGCGAAAAGGTTGGCGATAACGACAGGCAGCGCGCTGGCAACGTTTGCGAGCGACGCGCCGCAAAGGGAAGGGGCAGCGCCGGACCAGGACCGCCCGGCGCGATGAAGCGGGGAGAGAGGCCATAGTCTCCACAGAGAGACGAATGTACGAGGTGAACCAGGGGCCGTGTCCGTGGGTTGGCACGGGCACGGCGACCTGGCCCAGTGGCTGGGGCGCTGCGACGAAACGGCGAGACCTGGCGCAGATCTGATCGAAATCGGGGGCTGTCATGAAACCACAACTGAATCGCAGGCCGGCCGCATCGGAGGGAACGGGGCACACTTACCGGCGCTATGTCGCGGCGTCGCGGGCGCGCTTTTTCGCCCAGTCGGCGGGTTCGTCGGTCGACCTGCTGACGCTCGTCGTCGCCGAGGCGCTCGAGCGCCGCGCGCAGGCCGAGATCCGCCGCGGCGTGCTGCGCGACGCGCTGTACGACATGCCGGCGCGCGCCGAGCGCAGCGCAGCCCATCGGCGCGACGACGATGAAGCCGACGGTGACACCGACGCGTGATGCCCGGCCCTCGGCGGAGCCTCACGACGGCCGCACAGGGAGCCCGATAACATCGTTTGCCGGCGCATGGTCTTCACGGAGGAGCGCCGCGGTAAGGCGCTCGCGCCGAAGCCTGGGGGCGCCGATCGTGAACAGACGACTTGAATAAAAACCCGCGCATGACGCGCCAAGCGCCGAAGAGCTGCCATGATCGACATCTTCCTGATTGCCGCGAGCATTGAAAACGCGCAGCGCATCGTCGTGCGGCTCGAAGAGAGCGGTGTGCGCTACCGGCTGCACACCGCGTACGGTTCGGCCCGGCAACTGCCGATGCATCTGCGCATGGTCCGCGGCGCCGACCTGCTGATCGTCGACGACGCCAATCTGAACGTCCGGGGACTCGACGGCATCGAGGAAACGCTCGCCTGCGCGCCGACGCTCCATTGCATGCTGGTGACGCCGGCGCCGTCCACCGCTCTGATCGGCGCGGCGCTGCGCGCCGGCGTGCGGCATGTGCTGTCGTGGCCGCTCGATCGTCAGGACGTCGCCGATGCGCTCGCGCAGATCGAGGCGTGGCGCCGCGAGCCCGAGCGGCGCGGCGCGCGCGTGGTCACGCTGGCGTCGAGCAAGGGCGGCAGCGGCACCACGCTGATCGCGGTCAACCTCGCGTGCGCGCTCGCCGCGCAGCGCGAGCGTCGCGTGCTGCTGATCGACCTGAGCCAGCAATTCGCCGACGCGAGCCTGCTGATGGCGAATCGCCCGCCGCCCATGACGCTCGCCGATCTGTGCTCGCGCAACGAGCAACTCGACGCGGCGCTGTTCGACGCGTGCGCGATGCACGTGCGCCCGAACCTCGATCTGCTCGCCGGCGCAGGCGATCCGTTGAAGGCCGCGGAACTGTTGCCTGGGCAACTCGACCGGATTCTGACGCTGGTGCGCGAGCGCTATGACGCGGTGCTGATCGACATCGGCCCGAGCCTGAATCCGTTGACGATCCGTGCGCTCGCGCATAGCGACGCGATCTGCATGGTGGTGCGGCAGAACCCGCTGTATCTGCATGGCGCGCGCCGCATGCTCGATATCTTCCGCGAACTCGGACATCCGGCCAGCAAGGTGCGGATCGTCGTCAACCAGTACGACAAGGATGCGCAGATCAACCTGCCGATGCTCGAACGCACGCTCGGCGCGAAGGTCGCGCATCAACTGCCGCGCGACGATCAGCACGTCAACGACGCGCTGAGCCGCGGCGTGCCGCTCGTCACTAGTGCGCGCGACAGCGGGCTTGCGCAAGGCATCGTCCTGCTGGCGAAGATGCTGTGGCCCGCCGGTGCCGAGCGCCGCAGGAGCGTGCTCGGCCGGCTGCTGGCAACGTGGCCGAATCAGCCGCCGCAATTGAAGCCCGGTGTCTAGGCGGCCTGCTTGCCGGCTACTGCCCGCGATCGGAAGCACATCCGGTGCGGCTGCCGCGGTGCGGCTTTCGCCCGGCGTGCAACTGATCCCTGAAACGGCCGGCGCGGCTTTCTGCTCGTGAACTTCGGGATTGGCAACCTGATCTTCTATGGTTGCCAGTCCGCGCTGCAAGTTGGTCGCATCCTGCTCGAAGAGAAGCTGCTGTCCGACGACGAGCGCTATCGCGCATACCGTAGTAAGGTGAGACACAGGGGCATCCCCGGCATATTCTGAAGGTCTGGAGCGGCGGCGTCAGCGTTTCGAAAGCGATGGGCAGGCTCGCGCCGTCCGGTCAATCAAGCAGGAAAATCACGTGAGCGCAGTACCGTCCATGCAACACGCGCAGGGTTTCAGCGACCTCGCGTCGATCCTGGCCAATCCGATTCTCAATACGGATTCGTACAAGGCATCGCACTATCTGCAATATCCGCCCGACGCGACGGGGATGTTCTCGTACATCGAATCGCGCGGCGGACGTTACGAGCGCACGCTGTTCTTCGGCCTGCAGATGCTGCTGAAGGAGTATCTGTGCCGGCCGGTGACCGGCGCGATGATCGACCAGGCCCGCGGCTTCTTCGGCGCGCACGGCGAGCCGTTCAACGAAGCGGGCTGGCGCTACGTCGTGCAGCAATACGGCGGCTATCTTCCCGTGCGGATTCGCGCGGTGCCGGAAGGCTCCGTCGTGCCGACCCACAACGTGCTCGTCACCGTCGAATGCGACGACCCCGAGGTGTTCTGGCTCGCGTCGTATCTGGAGACGATGCTGATGCGCGTCTGGTATCCGATCACGGTTGCAACGCAAAGCTGGCATCTGCGCCAGACGATCCGTGAGTATCTGCTGAAAAGCAGCGACGACCTGTCGCAACTGCCGTTCAAGCTGCATGATTTCGGCGCGCGCGGCGTGTCGAGCGCGGAGTCGGCGGCGATCGGCGGCGCGGCGCATCTGGTCAGCTTCATGGGTTCGGATACGGTGCTCGGCGTGGTTGCGGCCAATCACTACTATCACGACAGCATGGCGGCGTTCTCGGTGCCGGCGGCCGAGCACAGCACGATCACGTCGTGGGGCCGGGAGCGCGAGGTCGATGCGTATCGCAACATGATCGCCCGCTTCGGCAAGCCGGGCGCGATCGTATCGGTGGTGTCCGATTCCTACGACCTGTTCGCCGCGCTGAACGCCTGGGGCGGCGAGTTGAAGCAGGCCGTGCTCGATGCCGGCGGCACGCTCGTGATTCGGCCGGACTCCGGCGATCCGTGCACGATCGTCCTGCACACGCTGCGCTCGCTGGAGGCGTCGTTCGGCTCCCAGACGAACAGCAAGGGGCGGCGCGTGCTCGACCATGTGCGTGTGATTCAGGGCGACGGCGTGAACCCGGATTCGATCGTCGCGATCCTCGCCGCGATGGACGAGGCCGGCTTCGCCGCCGACAACATCGTGTTCGGCATGGGTGGCGCGCTATTGCAGCAGATCAACCGCGATACGCAGCGCTTCGCGATGAAGTGCTCGGCGATCCGGCTAGGCGACACGTGGCACGACGTGTCGAAGGATCCGGTCACGGATCACGCCAAGCGCTCGATGAAAGGCCGGCTCACGTTGCTGCGCCATCGCCGCAGCGGCGAGTACCGGACGGTGACGTTGCCGATCGTGTGGGACGTGCGCACGGTGGCGGGCGAGTGGGACGAAGCGCTCGAGACGGTGTTCGATGCGGGCCGCTTGCTGGTGGATGCGTCGCTGGCCGAGATTCGAAGCCGCGCGTATGCGGACGAGGCTTGATTCACTTCTCCTGGCGCGGGTTCAGCCATGTCTGACGATCCGTTGAGCACTGACTGCATGCGCGCATGGCTAGGCGAGGCCGCCGAACCCGGGTGCGCCGATACGCGTCTGTTCGCCCGACTGATCGCCGCGCGCGAGGTTCGCAATGAACTCGCGTTGCTCGGCCTGCCAGCGCACGCATGGCGCGCGCTGCTAGCGAGGCACTTCGTTGGTGCGCGCATTCCGGCCTTGCCGCTTTCGGTGGTTCCCAGCGAACACGCGAACTTCGTCCACGCACTGCACGCGCTGCTCGTCGCGAACGCGAGCAGCGCGGTTGATCCCGACGACGCGCATTGCCTCGCGACGATCATCGCCCATGCATGTTTGCGTCCAGATCATCTATGGCGCGACCTCGGCCTCGCGGGCCGCGATGACGTGACGTGGATGCTCACGCGCTACTTTCCGGCACTGGTCGCGCGCAACGTCGATAACCTGCGCTGGAAGAAATTCCTCGCCGCGCAATGCGCGCTTTCTCTGGGCCAGGAGCCGGGACCAGCGCCGGGTTGCCCAGGCTGTGAAGACTACGGATACTGCTTTCCAGGGCGGCTTTGACGCGCGTCCCCGGAGGTCGCGGCGCGAAACCGTTCGTGTATGCTTGCGCGCATGACCGACACCGCAAAACCCACGAAAACCAAAGCCGCTCCGGCGACGAAGTCCACGAAGACGCGTCCCGAAGTGCGCTTCAGAATGCGCATCCGCAACGGCGATGCGGTTGCACTCGGGCCAGGCAAGGTCGATCTGCTCGAAGCGGTGCGCGAATGTGGTTCGATCTCGGCGGCGGCGCGCAGTCTCGACATGTCGTACCGGCGCGCGTGGCTGTTGATCGACGAGTTGAACCGCTCGCTGAAATCGCCGGCCACGCATTCGGAGCAGGGCGGTCAGAGCGGCGGCGGCTGCACGCTGACGCCGGTCGGCGAAACCATCATCCGCCTGTATCGCGACGTCGAGGAAGAGGCGCGGCGAAGCTGTGCGAAGCAGATCGCCGAACTGATGAAACTGATTCGCCCGTGAAGGGTTTCGTTCGCGCCTGAGAGACAGGCGCTCAGCCGTGCCGCAAACAGAACGCCGAAGGCGGCGGATTGCGAAGCTGCGCGACGTGCTCCGGATGCAGCCGCGCGATCAACTCGACGAAGCTCGCGACGCTCGCCGTGCGCAGCGGGTGATAGTCGATCCCATGACGCTCGCAGATCCGCTTCAGCGTGGACATCGAATCGTGATCGACGCAATCAACCGGAAACACGACGATATCCGCGCCCGGCAGCGCGGCGGCCAACAGCCCCTTGCGATCCTCGATGCCGCCGTCATGCACCACCAGTTCGCCGCCGGCCGCATCGACGAGCCGCTTGAGCGCGGCATTGGAGCCGGGCCGGCCGCCCACGTAAATGATCCGTTTGCCCTGCACGCCGACGAGGCTCGCGCGGCGCGGGCCGGTGGCGTTCTCGGCATCGGCGGCCTCGACGGTCGCACGTTCGAGCGCGTCGCACTCGTTCTGTACGAGTTTGAGCAGCGCGAGCGCGTGATCGCGGCTTTGACGCAGCGCCGCAGCCGCGTCCTGTTCCTGCTGCATACGTTGCTCGGCCGCCTCGCGCCGGCTCGTATGCAGCGCAACGCGTTGATCGGCGACGGCGAGCCACTCGCGTAGTTGCTGCACCTGGGCTTCGAGGCCGATGGTGTCAGCGGGCAACGGGTTTGCTTGCAGTCGCGCGATCTGATCGTTGAGCGCCGCGATCGACGCATCGCGCTCGATGCATAGTTGCTGCATGCGGCTTTGTTGCCGGTCGATTTTCTCCTTCAGCGCGGCGTTTTCTTCCTCCAGCGCGACGAGCCGGCGTATGTCCGCGCGATTGGCCGCGCCGACCAGATGCGACAGCATGTGCAAGTCGCCGAATGCCTTCTGGCGGACTGGCATCGTTGCGAGCGGATGGGTCATCAGCGCCCAGTAAGCGGATGGGATGTCGCCGCTTTTGAGCGCTTCGTCCCACAGCGTCAGTAGCCCGGTATCGTCGGCGGCGTTGGCGAAGCGGCGGATCGCGATTGCATAGCGTTCGTCGAGCAGCTTGTGCAGCGCCTTCGCACCCGGACCGCCGGCGATCGCGAGTTCAACCGCCGTGTGGTGGATCTCGAGATCGGTCGAGTCGTGGCGATCGAGGGCGGCAAATTTCGGCACCAGCTTGCGCAATTCGTGCGTGCCCAGACAGGTGCCGATGATCGAGCAATGCAGATGACAGTCGAGTTCGGACAGACGCGCGCGACGTCTGACGTTCGCCGGCGCTGCATTGACTGGCGAGCAGCAGGCGTCGTGCGGCGCGCGGATGCCGGTGCTCGCAAGCTCGTCGCCTGATAGCTTGAGGCGCTGAGGCTGAGCCATTGGAAACGGGGGCGTATGCATGTCGGTCTCGAATCCGGTTCGTGTCAGTCGTGCCGAACGCGTGCGTGGCACCCGTTCACTGCAAATTCATCGTCGTCGATGTATTCGCGTTGATATAACGGTACGCGAGAATAGCGGTCATTCGGCGGCTCCTGTGCTTCGTTGAACTTCGCCGCTCGTCGGCAAGCCCTACCGTAATATTCGAGAGGATATAACGAAAGGCCGCCGCTGTGTGGACGCGAAACCTGACGACCGTTCGCTATCACCGAGCTGGATTCACGTAGCGGCGCTGCCGTCAGCCTCAGTCTTTACCACCACGCGCGAAGCGCAGGAACGCCTTGACGGCCGGCGCTCGCTCGTGCTGACGGAACGCGAGCGCGATTTCGGACCTGATCGGCTGACCAGCGATGTCGCGGTAGACGACGCCGGGCAGCGCAATGCAATCGGCGAGCGTATGCGGCACGACCGACACGTAGCCGCCGAGCGACACGCAGGCGAGCACGGCCGCGAGCGTGCCAGGACGCGGGCCGAGCCGCGCCGAGAAACGCCCGCGCCGCGCGACTTCGAAGGTGCCTGACTCCTGTTCGGGCAGGACAAAACACTGGTCGCGCAACTGCGCGGGACGCACGCTGGCCGAGCTCGTGAGTGGAGAATCAGCCGGCAGCGCGAGCACGAATCGGTCGCGATGCACGGTCGTGGCCTGAATGCCGCTCGCGAGCGGCATCGGCGGACGCACGTAGGCAGCGTCGAGCAGACCGTCGCCGAGCATCGCGGCGACCTCGTCCATCGGCACTTCGCGGATCGATACCTCGACGCCCGCATGGGTGCCGCGAAAGCCGCCGACCGCTTTCTGCAAGACGCCCGCATAGGCGGCCGACGCCACATAGCCGATCTCGATGCGTCCCACTTCGCCACGTCCGGCGAGCAACGCGCGCTGCGCGGCGCGCTCGAGATGATCGAGCGCGACCAGCGCTTCGGCGAGATAGGCGCTGCCCGCCGCGCTCAACGCGACCGAACGCTTCGTGCGATAGAACAGCCGCACGCCGAGCAGGCGCTCGGTCTCCTGAATCAGCCGCGTCAGCGACGGCGCGGCGATGCCGAGTTCGTCGGCGGCGCGCGCGAAATGCAGCTGTTGAGCGACGCACACGAAGGCACGGATATGACGCAGTTCAAGTTGTCGCATGCTTTTCCAGTATTGATCGAATTGCTAATTATTCTGTGATTTTAGGTGAATGACAGGCAATAGTACGGCGGTTACGATGACGTCACTTCCGCTCCGTCCTTCGCGTTTTCGCGAACGATCCCTATGTCATCTGTCCGCCACCGCCATGCGTCGGCAACGCCGCTGCCCGCCGCCCGTCCCGCTTTCGTGCTGGCCATCGCGTCGGCCACCTGCGCGCTGATCGTGCTCGATACCAATGTGGTCGCCGTGTCGCTGCCGTCGATTGCGCGCTCGTTCCACGCGAGCTTCGCCGAGGTCGAATGGGTCGTCAGCGCCTACATGGTCGCGTTCGCGTCGTGCCTGCTGTGCGCGGGTGCGCTCGCCGATCGCGTGGGCCGCAAGCGCATGCTGCTCGTCGGGCTCGCGGTGTTCAGCCTGGCGTCATTTGGTTGCGGGCTCGCGACATCGGCGCTCGTGTTGAACGTGGCGCGCGCGGTCAAAGGCGTGGGTGCCGCGATGCTGCTGACGGCCGCGCTCGCGGTCATCGCCAACACCTTTCACGACGGCCCCGCCCGCGTACGCGCGTGGGCGGTGTGGGGCACCTGCATGGGCGTCGCGACGACGATCGCGCCGCTGGTCGGCGGCGTGATCACGCAATGGCTCGGCTGGCGCTGGATCTTTCTGCTCAATCTTCCGGTGTGCGCCGTGCTTGGCTGGTGCGCGTCGCGCGAGCTCGCCGAGTCGCGCAACCCCGCGCCCGGTCCGCTCGATGGCGCCGGCAGCCTGTTATTCGGCCTCGCGCTCGCCAGCGGCATCTGGGCATTGATCGACGCGCCGTCGCACGGCTTTGCAAGCTGGACCACCGGCGCGCGGCTCGCGGTCTGCGCGCTGCTGGGCGGCGCGTTCGTGCAACTGCAGCGGCGCCGCGCGCATCCGATGATCGATCTCGCGCTGTTCCGCCAGCCGCGTTTCGTCGCCGCGGTGCTCGCGATGTTCGGCTATGCCGCATGCGCGCAAGTGATGATGACGTTCCTGCCGCTGTATCTGCAGAACGCGTTCGGCTTGTCGGCGGTGGCCGCGGGCATCGGCATGCTGCCGTTCGCACTTGCGATGGTCGTGGGGCCCTACGTTGGCGCGGCGCTCGGCAGACGGATTCCGCCGATGCTGCTGCTGAGCGCGGGCCTGCTGCTGATCGCGCTCGGCAATCTGCTGACCGCGTTCGCGGCCGGCGGCGCGCGCTACGCATGGGTCGCGGGCGGCATGTTCGTGACCGGACTCGGCGCGGGCGTGCTGAACGGCGACACCCAGAAGGCGATCATGGCGTGCGTGCCGCCGGAGCGGACCGGGATGGCTTCGGGGATCAGCACGACGACGCGCTTTACCGCGATCGTCACCTCGGTCGGCGTGCTCGGCGCGGTACTGGCCGCGCACACGCGCGCGGCGTTCGTCGCGGCCACGCCACTGACGCCGGCCGTGCGCGCCGCGCTCGACGCCGGGTTCATGTCGCGCGTGATGGCGGGCGACACCGCGCAGGCCACTGTGTCACTGGCGCCCGCGCTACGCGCGACGCTGACGGCGGCCGCTCAGGCAAGCTTCGCCGCGGGTTTTGCTGCGGCGCTGGGCGTGGCGGCGCTCGTCGCGGCGTCGGTGGCCGTGGTGGTGTGGGGGCTGGCCGGGCGGACGGAGGTCGTGCGGATGACGGGCGCGGTATCGGAGGGGTGAAGCGGGAAGCCGGAATCGTGCGGCGGTGATCGTGCGGCAGGAATCGTGCGGCAGGAAAAGTAAAGCCATCACCGGCTCGCGCTGCCCCCATTCTTCCCGTTTTCCTATATCGTGTGCGCCATGCCCGCCGCCTACCGCGCGCGGGCTGTTTTTCCGGAGCGCGGCGCGACTGCGCGCATGCATCATGCGCTCCCGCAATACACCATACGAGATCAATGAGCCATCCCAACACCGAGCTGATCGAACGCTTCTACACCGCCTTCCAGCAACGCGACGCCGAGACCATGGTCGCCTGTTATGCCGACGACGTCGTCTTCAGCGACCCCGCCTTTGGCGAGCTGGTCGGCGACGAAGCGCGCGACATGTGGCGCATGCTCGTCAAGCATGCGCAGGACTTCACGCTGACCTTCAGCGATATCGAAGCGGACGACCGCACCGGCCGCGCGCAGTGGGTGGCTCGCTACCGTTTCGTCCAGACTGGGCGCGACGTCGTGAACCGGATCGAGGCGCGTTTCGTGTTCCGCGACGGGCTCATCGTCGAGCATCGTGACCGCTTCGATCTGTGGCTGTGGATGCGGCAGGCGATGGGCGTGCGCGGCACGCTGTTCGGCTGGTCGCCGTTCGTGCAGCGGCTGCTGAGGCAGCAGGCGCGCCGGGGCCTGCTGCACTATCGCGGGCAGTTGCAGCGCGAGCGCGAATAGGCGCGTGCGGGCGCCGCGCCCATCGCGCTGGCTATCATCGAAGCACGAGCGTGCCGGCACTCGTTGCCGGGCCGCTGCAAGGGAAGCGCTATGCGAGTCGTCGATGCCGCCTGGCAAGATTGGCTGAGCAGCAATGTCGCGCGCGGCTGCACGCCGGGCTCGATGATCGACGCGATGGTGCAGGCCGGTTTTGCCGACGGCGACGCCCGCGTTGCCGTCCATCATGCGTTCGACCGGCGCACGGCCGACTCCGCCACGATGGTCGCCGTCGCCGATCCGGCCACCCAGCCTTATCGATACGACGACGCGCCAGTCGCGCGCGGCAACCTGATCCACACCGACGACCGCGCCGTTCGCGTGCTGCTGCGCTGCGAGCATCCGCAGCTCGTGGTGTTCGCCGACCTGCTGTCCGTCGCCGAATGCGCCGAGCTGATCGAACGCTCGCGGGATCGGTTGGCACGCTCGACGACGGTCAATCCGCTGACCGGCCACGAGGACGTGATCCGCAATCGCACCAGCGAGGGCGTCTGGTATCGGCGCGGCGAGGACGAGTTGATCGCGCGAATCGAACGGCGCATCGAGAGCCTGACGAACTGGCCGCTCGAAAACGGCGAGGGCCTGCAGGTGCTGCATTACGACACGAGCGGCGAATACAGCCCGCATTTCGACTTCTTCTCGCCCGATCAGCCGGGCAGCGCGGTGCACACCGCGCAGGGCGGCCAACGCGTCGCGACGCTGATCATCTATCTGAACGACGTCGCCGACGGCGGCGAGACGGTGTTTCCCGCGGCGGGCCTGTCGGTCGCGGCGCGCGCGGGCGGCGCGGTGTATTTCCGCTACATGAACGGTGAGCGCCAGCTCGATCCGTCGACACTGCACGGCGGCGCGCCGGTGCTGGCCGGCGACAAATGGATCATGACGAAGTGGATGCGCGAGCGCGCGTACGGCTGAGGCTGAATTCCGCGAGTGGTAAGCGTGCTGACACGGCGCCTAGTCGGCCGTTTTGTAAACGTCCGGCCGGTGCAGCTCCATATACCGCTCGGGGTTCGCGAGCGACGTGAACCCATGCGGCGCATAGACGTGATGCGCGTCGGTCGTGACCAGCACGATCCTGCGCAGGCTGGCGAGCGAGGGGCTCGCGAAGATGTGTTTCATCAACACCGACGCATACCCCCGGCCGCGATACACCGGCAGTACGAACACGTCGCACAGGTAAGCGAAGGTCGCCGCGTCGGTGATGAGGCGCGCGAACGCGATCTGCTTACCGTCGACAAAGCCGCCAAAGCACAGCGAACCGGCGACGGCCCGCTCGAAGGTCGCGCGCGGCATGCCCTTGGCCCACGGCGTTTCCCGCGACAGGAACGTGTAGACCATGTCGAGGTCGAGATCGTCGTTGCGGCTGGAAATCGTCAGTTCGCCTGCTTGCAAGTCGCGTCTCCCTGGTTCGCGTAGCGGTAGCGTGTGCCCGTCAGCTCTTCGCCGTGGTCTCGCCGCCGCGCGAGCCTCCGCCGATGCTCTGTCCGGCGTTGCGCGCGAGCCCCATATAACCGAGCACCGACAGCAGCGTCAGCACGCCGGCGAACAGGAACGCGAGGCGGAAATCGTCGAGAGTGAACACGTGGCCGGTCGTCTCGCCGTTGAACAGCGCCGCGACGCGCAGCGACACCGCGCCGAACGCGATGCCTAGACCGATCGTCATCTGCGCGGCCGCGCTCCACAACGTGCTGGCTGCGCTCATCTGCGGCTGCGGGATGTCGGCGTAGGCGAGCGTCGCGAGCGTCGAGAACTGCATCGAGCGCGCGACGCCGTACACGAATACGACGATCAGCACGAACACGAGCGGCACATCCGGCGTCAGCAGTCCGCACGCGATGATGAAAATGCCGGCCACCGCCACGTCGACGATCGACACCATCCGGAAGCCATAGCGTTGCAGGATGCGCGTGGTCAGCGCCTTCATGCCGAGGTTGCCAAGCGCGCTAGCGAGCAGCAGCAGACCCGAGCGGAACGCCGACAGACCGAAGCCGACCTGGAACAGCAGCGGCATCAGATACGGCACCGCGCCGATGCCGATGCGCGTGAACGAGCCGGTGATGACCGTCACCGAGAACGTCGGCACCTTCAGCGTCGACACGTCGACGAGCGGATTCGGATGATGCTTCGCGTGCAGGAAAGCGACCACACCGACCAGCAGACCACCCGCCACGATCGAGATTGCGAGCCACGGGTTGGTGGCCGGCTGGCTCGCGAGCTCCGCGCCGTAGAGGATCGCGGTCAGCGCGACGCCGCTGAGCAGCAGGCCGACGACGTCGAGAGGCTTGCGTTCGGTGCCGCGCAGGTTCGGCACGATGGCGAGCGCGACGGCGATCGCCGCGAGGCCGAATGGCACGTTCAGCAGGAAGATCCAGCGCCACGACGCGTAGGTCGTAATGAAGCCGCCGATCGGCGGGCCGACCACCGGCGCCGCGATGGCCGGCCAGGTGATTGTCGAGATCGCCTGCATCATGCGGGCTTTCTCGGTGCTGCGGACCACGATCAAACGGCCGACCGGCACCATCATCGCGCCGCCGATGCCTTGCAGCAGCCGCGCGGCCGTGAACTCGGGCACGTTCTGCGACAGCCCGCACAGTATCGACGCGACCGTGAACACGCCGATCGCGCTGACGAACACGGTGCGCGCGCCGCAGCGGTCGGCGACCCAGCCGCTCGCCGGGATGAAGATCGCGAGCGCGAGCATGTAGGCGGTCATGCCGAGACTCAGGCTGTTCGGGCCGACGCCGAACGAACGCGCCATCTGCGGCAGCGCGGTGGCGATCACCGTGGTGTCGAGGTACTCCATGAAGAAGGTGGCCGCGACGATGTACGGCAGCCAGCCGACGTGCGCGGTGCGCGTGCCGCTCGTGCTCATCGCGCAAGCTCCTCTGCCAGGCGCCTGAGGGCGGAAAGACCATGGACAGGTCGGCGCGGGCCGCGCGAAGAGTTCGACGTCATGATGCTTGCGACTACCTTTTGATTGCGTTGGGTGTTTCGGCCGTCATCCGGGAAAACGGGCCGGGCGACAGAGGCCGGGGCCGCGAACGGTCGCGCCGGGCTGGCGGGAACATCAGCTTGCCTGATTTTCAGCCCCGATTGCCAGCCCCGATTGCCAGCCCTGATTGCCAGCCCTGATTGCCAGCCCTGATTGCCAGCCCTGAATCCTAACGCAATAAAGAGTCCCATATCGCGGTGGCGTGCAGCGCGTCGCACCGCCGCGCCGCCGCCGGTGCGTCAGTCCTTCGCCGCATACTCCTTGTCCAGCCGGTCATACAGCGGCTTGTTGACGAGCCGCTGGCGCTCGCTGAACGGCGCGACGATCGTCGCGTCCTCGTCGAGGCGGCCGTTGCTTTGCAGCGTGCCGAGCGCGCGCTGCATGCCGAGCACCGCACCTTGCAGCGCCGCGTTCGCGTACAGCACGATGCCGTAGCCAAGCTTGCCGAGCGCGTCGCGCGACTGCACCGGCGTCTTGCCGCCGATCACGATGTTGATCAGCTGCGGCACGTCGAACAGCCCCGGCAAACGCTCGATGTCGGCGAGCGATTCGGTCGCCTCGATGAACAGAATGTCGGCGCCCGCCTCGATGAAGCGATGACCGCGCTCGATCGCGTCCTCGATGCCGTGGACCGCCGCCGCGTCGGTGCGCGCCATGATCTGCAGGTTCGCGTCTTCGCGCGCGTCGACGGCCGCGCGGATCTTGCCGACCATCTCGCTCGTCGCGACGACTTCCTTGCCCGAGAAGTGGCCGCATTTCTTCGGCATTACCTGGTCTTCGAACTGGATCACGTCGGCGCCGCTGCGCTCGAGCACGCGCACGGTCTGGCGCACGTTCAGCGCGTTGCCGAAGCCGGTGTCGGCATCGACGATCAGCGGCAGCGCGACCGCGTCGCGGATCCGCGCGGTGTGCTCGGCGACCTCGGCGAGGCCGATGAAGCCGAGGTCGGGCAGGCCGAGCGACATGTTGGTGACGCCCGCGCCGGTGATATAGACCGCCTCGAAGCCGGCGTCCTCGATCACGCGCGCGCTCATCGCATTGAACGCGCCGGGCACGAGCAGGCCCTGACGCTGATTGACCTTGGCGCGGAAGGCGGCGCGGCGGGTGGCGGAAGTGGTGGTCATGATGCGGGTCTCCAGAAGAGCAATCGTTAGTGGAACGCGGGCGACCTTCCGCAGGAAACGTGCCATAAGCTGGCGTTGTGCGGGTCGGGCCGCTGCAACAAGGGTTTGCGCGAAATGGGCTCGACCTGAAGGTTCGTGGCACAATCGCTGGAACGTTTCATGAAACGTTTCTCGGAACGTTTCAATCAAGGAGAGCCGCGGTGTCCACGTTCACACCATTCGTCGCGAACCCGAGTCCCGCCGTCGATGCCGGCCGCCCCGGCGTCGCACTCGTCAGTATCAGCCGACTGCAATCGCTTTGCGAGGCGGTAGCGCCGCGCTATGCCGGCCGGGCGAAATTCTTCACGGTGCGCGAGGGCTACGGGGCCGCCGTCGCCGCGCTGCAGGCATACGTCGACGCGGGTTCCGTCGACGTCGTACTGTCCGCCGGGTCGAACGGCGCGTACCTGCGCGAGAACCTCAGCGTGCCGGTCGTCATGGTCAAGGTGAACGGCTTCGACGTGTTGAGCGCGATCACGCGCGCCACCGCTACGTGGCCGCAGGCGCGCATCGGGCTCGTGCTGCATGAAGCGATCGCGCAGGAACTGGCCGACCTGAGCCCGCTGCTGAATGTCGATCTGCGGCAACGCGCGTACCGGTCGATCGACGAAGTGCGGCTCGCGGTCGATGAACTCGCCGCGCAAGGCTGCCGCGTGGTGGTCGGCGCCGGCATGGCCTGCGATCTGGCGCAGCAGGCCGGCATGGAAAGCGTGTTCCTGTACTCGCTCGCCGCGGTCGAGGAAGCGTTCGAGCGCTCGGTCGAACTCGCGCGCGTGAGCCGCCAGAAGGAATCGAAGCGGGTGCGCCTGAACACGATCGTCGCTCATCTGCGCGACGGCGTCGCCGCGTTCGACGAAGCCGGCCAGCTCGAAGCGGTCAATCCGGCGATGCTCGAACTGCTCGGTCCAGGCGCTGCCCAGCAGTTTCCCAAAGGCGACGAGGACACCCCGGCGCGAGTCGCTCGTGCGCTCGCGCCGCTGCTGCGCGAGACGCGCACCGCCGAGCAGCCCGTCGACGAACGCATCGAGCAGATCGGCGGCCGCGCGCTGATCGTCAGCTGTGTGCCGATCGTCGAGCAGGGCGCGCGCGCCGGTTTCGTCGTGACCGCGCAGGACGCGCTCGTTGCGCAGCGGATCGACCGTTCGCTGCGTACCAGCCAGCGCCCGAGGCATCTGGTCGCGCGGCATCGGCTCGACGATCTGATCGGCGCTTCAGTGGCGCTCGAACGGGTGCGCCGGCTCGCGCGCGCAGGCGCCGCGCACGACGCGACCGTGCTGCTGAGCGGCGAAAGCGGCACCGGCAAGGAGTTGGTCGCCCAGGGCATCCACAACGCGAGCCGGCGGCGCGGCAATCCGTTCGTCGCGTTCAACTGCGCGGCGCTGCCCGAGGGGCTGATCGAAAGCGAACTGTTCGGGCACGAGGAAGGGGCGTTCACGGGGGCGCGGCGCGGCGGCAAGCCGGGGCTGTTTGAAATCGCGCACACCGGCACCATTTTTCTCGATGAAATCGGCGAGATGCCGGCGGCGCTGCAAAGCCGGCTGTTGCGCGTGCTGCAGGAGCGCGAGGTGATGAAGCTCGGCGCGGGCCGCGCGACGCCGGTCGATGTGCGAGTGATTGCCGCGACGCATCGCGATCTGCACGCGCTCGTCGAGCAGGGCTCGTTTCGCGCGGATCTGTATTTCAGATTAAATCTGCTTCAGATAAAATTGCCGCCGCTGCGCGAACGCCGCGCCGACATCGCGCCGCTGGCGCGCCATCTGCTGGAGCGCAGCGCGCTGCAGTACGGCTTGTCGGCGGCGGCGCTCGAGCGGGTGCTCGCGTTTCTCGCCCCGCTTTTTGCGAACTACGCGTGGCCCGGCAACGTCCGCGAACTAGAAAATCTGCTGGCGCGCGCGGCGATTTATATGGGCGACGTGACCGGCGAGATGTCCGGGAACTCGACCGCCGACGCATTGCCAGACTGGCAGGCTGTGTTTCCCGAGTTCACCCGGGTCAGGCCGGCCGGCGTCGAGCGTGTTACGCAGGCGCCTCAGGGCTCTCCGCCCGGCAGTTCGGCGACCCGCGCCACCCCCAGCCGCGAGGACGCGCTGCGCGCCCTCGAACGATCCGGCGGCAATCGCGCCGCCGCGAGCCGCGCGCTCGGCATCGGCCGCACCACGCTGTGGCGGCTTCTGAAGGGCTGAACCGCCCGGCAAATCATTCCGATAGTCTGGACCGGTAAAGTGAATAGGGTCAGACTATTGATCTCATTAATACAATCCACTTTACCTATTAAGCGCAGTCTGACATACTGACTCCACTTTCCAACCCCCCTCACAGAGAGGATTCAGCAAATGCCGATCATCAACAGTCAAGTCAAACCGTTCAAAGCACAGGCTTACCACAACGGCGATTTCAAGACCGTCACTGAAGAAAGCCTGAAGGGCAAGTGGTCGGTTTTCGTGTTCTACCCGGCCGACTTCACGTTCGTGTGCCCGACCGAACTGGGTGACCTGGCCGATCGTTACGAAGAGTTCAAGAAGATCGGCGTTGAGATCTACAGCGTCTCGACCGACACGCACTTCACGCACAAGGCCTGGCACGACACGTCGGACACGATCCAGAAGATCAAGTACCCGATGCTGGCTGACCCGACGCTCGCTATCTCGCGCAACTTCGACGTGCTGATCGAAGAAGAAGGCCTCGCGCTGCGCGGCACGTTCGTGATCAACCCGGAAGGCGAGATCAAGCTGTGCGAAATCCACGACAACGGCATCGGCCGTGACGCTGGCGAACTGCTGCGCAAGGTTCAGGCTGCGCAATACATCGCGAAGCATCCGGGCGAAGTGTGCCCCGCCAAGTGGACGCCGGGCGCGGAAACGCTGACCCCGTCGCTCGACCTGATCGGCAAGATCTAAGGTCCGCGCAGCTCACGCTGCACCCGCAGTCTGCATCTACCGGGATCTTCCCGGCGCAACACCCGCGCGAATCGCCTGATACGGCGTATCGCGCGTCCCCGGGCCGCGCACCTCCTATCCGGATGCGCGCGGCGCCGGGACACCCACACCCCTCGTCACGGAATCGCAACGCCATGCTTGACGCCAATCTCAAGACTCAACTGAAGTCGTACCTCGAAAAAGTTAGCAGGCCTATCGAGCTCGTCGCGTCGGTCGACGACAGCGCGAAGTCCCAGGAGCTGCTGGCTCTGCTGAACGACATCGCGACGTTGTCGGAGCGCGTCACGGTGATCGAGCGTCGCGGCGACAGCGAGCGCAAGCCGTCGTTTTCGATTGGCGAAGCGGGCAAGGACACCGGCATCCGTTTCGCCGGCATTCCGATGGGGCATGAATTCACGTCGCTCGTCCTCGCACTGCTGCAGGTCGGCGGCCATCCGGTCAAACTCGACGATGCGGTGATCGAACAGATCCGCAGCCTCGACGGCGACTACCAATTCGAAACGTATTTCTCGCTGTCGTGCCAGAACTGCCCGGAAGTCGTGCAGGCGCTGAACGTGATGGCGTTGATCAATCCGCGCATCCGTCACGTCGCGATCGACGGCGCGCTGTTCCAGAACGAAGTCGACGCGCGCCAGATCATGGCGGTACCGACCATGTTCCTGAACGGCGAAACCTTCGGCCAGGGCCGCAGCGGCGTCAAGGAAATCCTCGCGAAGCTCGACACCAACGCCGGTGCGCGCGCCGCAAAGGAACTGGAAAAGAAGCCAGTGTTCGACACGCTGATCGTCGGCGGCGGCCCGGCGGGCGCGGCGGCAGCGATCTACTCGGCGCGCAAGGGCATTGCGACCGGCGTCGTGGCCGAACGCTTCGGCGGCCAGGTGCTCGATACGCTGGCGATCGAAAACTTCGTCTCCGTAACCGAAACCGAAGGTCCGAAGTTCGCGACCGCGCTCGAACAGCACGTGAAGACCTATGAAGTCGACATCATGGACGTGCAACGCGCCGAGGCGCTGATTCCGGGGCGCATCAACGAAGTGCGTCTCGCGAACGGCGCGGTGCTGAAGGCGAAGACAATCATCCTCGCGACCGGCGCGCGCTGGCGCGAAATCAACGTGCCGGGCGAGCGCGAGTATCGCAATCACGGCGTCGCGTACTGCCCGCACTGCGATGGCCCGCTGTTCAAGGGCAAGCGCGTCGCGGTGATCGGCGGCGGCAACTCGGGCGTCGAAGCGGCGATCGACCTCGCGGGCCTCGTTCGCGAAGTGACGCTGCTCGAATTCGGCGCGACGCTGCGTGCCGACGAAGTGCTGCAACGCAAGCTGCGCAGCCTGCCGAACGTGACGGTCGTCACGCAGGCGCAAACCACCGAAATCACCGGCGACGGCAAGAAGGTCAATGGTCTGGTCTACAAGGACCTCGCTTCGGGCGAAGTGAAGAGCGTCGAGCTCGAAGGCGTGTTCGTGCAGATCGGTCTCGTGCCGAACACCGAATGGTTGAAGGGCACGGTCGAGCTGTCGAAGCATGGCGAGATCGTCGTCGATGCGCGCGGCGCGACGTCGGTGCCGGGCGTGTTCGCCGCCGGCGACGTGACCACGGTGCCGTTCAAGCAGATCGTGATCGCGGTGGGCGAAGGTGCGAAGGCATCGCTGTCCGCATTCGATCACCTGATCCGCAACAGCGAAGAAGTCGCGGTGCTCAGCGACGAGGAAGCTGAAGCAGCGGTTTGATCGGGTCGACCAGAGACGCAAACGGCGGCCCGCGGGTCGCCGTTTTTCATTGTGCGCGAAACCCGGGCCCGCATGGAAGCGGGCCTTTTCGTTAAAGCGCGGGAATCGGTATCAACGTCGATCGAACGAATACTTGCCGGGGCCGGTCACGCACAACAACAGCAAGCCGCCGATGATTGCGATGTTCTTGTAGAAATGAATCATGTTGTCGTACTGCACCGCGCCGGTCATGTTCCAGTAGTGATGGCCGATGATCGCGGTGCCGAGCGTATACACCGCGAGCAGCAGCGCCAGCGGTCGCGTGAAAAATCCCACCAGCAGCGCGACGCCCACGACCAGCTCCATCACCACCGCGATAACAGCCGACAGCTCCGGCACGGGCGCGCCGGAAGACGTCATATAAGCGACGGTGCCGGCAAAGCCGGTCAGCTTCGACCAGCCGAACATCACGAACAGCACCATCAGCAGGATTCGAGCGACGAGAACGATAGTGTCTTTCTGGTTTTCAAACAGTGTGTAGCGCATGATTTTTCCCGATGGCGGAGAGGGGTGAAGCTCGCTGGAAATCGTCGTCCAGCGAGCCGCGTTCAAGGTTGGGTGAGTGGCGGCGCGAGCGGAGCGCTTATGCCCACAGCGCCGAGGTTTCGATATTGCGCAGGTCGAACACTAGCACTTCCGCGTCGCGGCCTTGCGTGAACGTCAGCGCATCTTCGCCACGCACCCGCGCGCCGTCGCCCTCGCCAAGCTCGACACCGTTCACCGTGACGCTGCCGCGCGCCACTTGAACATACGCATAGCGGTCCTTCGCGAGTTCGAGCCGTGCGGTTTCGTCGCCGTTGAAAAGACCGGCGTACACGCGCGCATCCTGTTGCAACTCCAGCGAACCGTTCGCACCGTCCGGCGACAGCACGAGGCGCAGCACACCGCGCTTGTCGGCCGCGCCGAAGTGCTGTTGCTGATAGCGCGGCTTCGTGCCTTGCTGGGCCGGCGCGATCCAGATTTGCAGGAAGTGCACCGGCTCGTTCTTCGAATGGTTGTATTCGCTGTGCGCGACTCCGGTGCCCGCGCTCATCAACTGGATGTCGCCCGGCACGATTACCGAGCCCGTGCCCATCGTGTCCTTGTGTTCGAGCGCGCCTTCGAGCACGTACGAAAAGATCTCCATGTCGCGATGCGGATGCTTGCCGAAGCCTTGCGCCGGTGCCACACGGTCGTCGTTGATCACGAGCAGGTCGGAGAAGCCGTTCTGCTTCGGATCGTGATAATGCGCGAACGAAAACGTATGACGTGAGCTGAGCCAGCCGTGTTCCGCGCGGCCACGTTGGTTGGCGTGTCTGATTTCGAGCATGCTCTTTTCTCCTTGAGTTTTGTCGTGCGATCCGGGCCAGATGTTTGGCTGCGATCCATGAACGACAGTGTAGGTCAATTCAGATGGCTATAATCATGGTGAAAATGGAAACACTGTCGCATTGGAGTAGACAATACGATGCAGCTCGATGACATGCGGATCTTCGTCGCGACCGTCGACGCCCACAATTTCACCGCCGCGGCGAACCGGCTATCGCTGTCGAAACAGTTCGTGAGCCGCCGGGTGATGGCGCTGGAGGAGGCGCTCGGCGTGCAACTGTTGATTCGCAACACGCGCAAGCTGGCGGTGACCGATCTGGGGCAGGAGTTCTACGAGCGCGCGAAGCGCATCCTCGGCGAGGTCGAGGACGCCGAGCAGGCGATGTCGCTGCGCCGCGCCGGGCCGCGCGGGCTGCTACGCGTGAGCGCGCCGATGTCGTTCGGCATGATGCATCTATCGCCGCTCGTCGCGGCGTTTTTGCGCGAGCATCGCGACGTGCGTTTCGACATGGAACTGAGCGACCGCGCCGTCGACGTGGTCGGCGAGGGCTTCGACATGGCGATCCGGATCGGCACGCTGGCGGATTCGTCGCTGATCGCGCAGAAGCTGATCGATGTGAAGATGCTCGCGTGTTGCAGCCCCGCCTATCTGCGCCGGCGCGGCAGCCCGGCGGTGCCGGCCGATCTCGCGAACCACGACTGTCTGCTGTACGGCCACGGCGGCGCGGTCAGCTGGGAGTTTCGCGTCGACGGCGCGCTCAGAAGCGTCGAGGTGCGAGGGCCGTTACGGGCCAATAACGGCGATCTGATTCGCGATTCCGCGGTCGCGGGACTTGGAATCGTTCGGCTGCCCGATTTCATCGTCGCCGATGCGCTGGCGAGCGGCCAGCTCGTGCCCGTGCTCGAAGCGTTCCTGCCGACGGCGACGGGCGTCTACGCCGTGTATCCGCAGCATCGGCAGAGCTCGGTCACGATCCGGGCATTCGTCGAGTTTCTGCGCAAGCATCTGAGGAAGAAGCTCGCGGCTTGAAGTCGAAGTCGAAGCCGAAGCCGAAGCCGAAGCCGAACCGCGGACATCCGTCGGTCAACCCGCTAAATCCTGTCAACCATCGCGGAAAATAAAGCTATACGCGCTCAACGCCGGCACGCCGCCGAGATGCGCATACAGCACACGCGAGCCGGGCGGAAATTCGCCGTTGCGCACCTTGTCGATCATGCCGTGCATCGACTTACCTTCGTACACCGGATCGGTCAGCATGCCTTCGAGGCGCGCGCTCAGACGGATCGCCTCGAGCGTGCCGTCGTTCGGCAGACCGTATTCCGGGCCGCCGTAGCGCTCATCGAGCACGATGTCCTTCGCGGTGATGTCGCGGCCCAACTCGACGCTTTCGGCGGTCCGTCTGGCGATGCGCATGATCTGCTCGCGCGTTTGCGCCGGCTTTGCCGACGCGTCGATGCCGATCACCCGATCGGCGCGGCCGTCGGCGGCGAAACCGACGACCATGCCAGCCTGCGTGCTACCGGTGACCGAGCACACGACGATGTAGTCGAATCTGAAGCCCAGTTCGGCTTCCTGCTGTCGCACCTCTTCGGCGAAACCGACGAAGCCGAGCCCGCCCAGCGGATGATCCGAGCAGCCGGCCGGAATCGCGTACGGCTTGCCGCCGGCGGCGCGCACGCTGTCGAGCGCGTCTTCCCAGCTCTTGCGAAAACCGATGTCGAAGCCGTCCGGCACGAGCCGCACGTCGGCGCCCATCATGCGCGACATCTGGATGTTGCCGACGCGGTCGTACACCGCATCCGAGTAGTTGACCCAGTTCTCCTGCACGAGCACGCATTTCAGACCCAGATGGGCGGCCACCGCCGCGACCTGGCGCGTCTGGTTCGACTGGATGCCGCCGATCGACACGAGCGTGTCGCAGCCCTGCGCGAGCGCATCGGGGATCAGATATTCGAGCTTGCGGGTCTTGTTGCCGCCGAACGCGAGGCCGCTATTGCAGTCCTCGCGCTTGGCATACAACTCGACCTTGCCGCCGAGATGCGCGCTCAGGCGCTTGAGCGGCTGGATCGGCGTCGGCCCAAAGGTGAGCGGGTAGCGGGGGAATCGTTGCAGGTTCATCGCGGCTCCGTGGTGAGTGATTTCCGTGAGTTCATGGTAGGAAAAACCGCCAGAAATGAGCTTGCGAAAAAAATCGACCAGACGTATTTTTAGAAATCGAAGAACCTCTCGTTCCTAACAAAACTTCGTATCTACGATAATGAGCGCAACAAAAGTTCGTGCTGGATCGAAACTTTCCGATCGAAGCCTCGCTCTCTCCACGTCGCCGGCCGATTCCCACCACGCGCTGGACCGCATCGACCGGGCGATCCTGCGGCAACTGCAGAGCGATGCGTCGATTTCGAACGTGGCGCTCGCCGCGAAAGTGAAACTGAGCGCGCCCGCGTGTCTGCGGCGCGTCGAACGGCTGAAGGAATCGGGGCTGATTCGCGGCGTGGTCGCGCTGCTCGATCCGAAGGCGGCGGGCGCAGGTATGCTCGTGATCATCGGCGTGGTGCTCGATCGCTCGACGCCCGAGTCGTTCGCCGAGTTCGAAAAGGCCGCGCAGAAAGTGGCCGGTTGCATGGAGTGCCACGTGGTGACCGGCGAGTTCGACTATTTCATGGTGATCCGCACGCGCGACAGCGACAGCTTCAACCGTCTGCACGCCGAGCAGTTGCTATATCTGCCGGGCGTGCGGCAAATCCGCTCGTTCATGGTGCTGAAGGAAATCCTGTCGACCACGAAATTTCCGCTGTGACCCGTGCGGCAACGCAAGCGCGCGGCCACGCAGCCGGCGGCGAAAGCGCGCATGCTGTCATAAATGCCGCGCCCGCGCGACCAAGCATCGACGCACCCACACGCGGCCCTGGGGGCACCGTGCCAAGGCGGGTGAGCGTCGGCACTTTTCCGGAGCGACCATCATGATTCGCAACAGACCGCAATTCCTTACATCGTTCGGCGACACCTCCAGACGCTCGCGCGCGGCCGCGCTGTGGTTGCTGCTCGGCGCGGCCGCGCTTGCGTTGCCGCTCGTGCAGCGCGTCGCGTTCTCGGCGGAGAACGCGGTCGTGATCGCGCCGCCCGCGCTGGACGAACCGATTCCGGCCAGTACCGCGCACGAGGAAACCGCGGTGCTCGCGGGTGGCTGCTTCTGGGGCGTCCAAGGCGTGTTCCAGCATGTGCGCGGCGTCACGCGAGCGGTGTCGGGCTACTCGGGCGGCTCACGCGACACCGCGCAGTACGAGACCGTCAGCGGCGGCGAGACCGGGCACGCCGAATCGGTGCAGGTCACCTTCGATCCCGGCAAGGTCACATACGGCCAGTTGCTGCAAGTGTATTTCTCGGTGGTTCAGGACCCGACCGAGCTGAATCGCCAGGGTCCCGACAGCGGCACGCAATACCGCTCAGCGATCTTTCCGCTTAACGATGCGCAGCGGCGCGTCGCGCAAAACTATATTGCGCAACTCGACAAGTCGCACGTGTTTCCCGCACCGATCGTTACGAAGACGGAGCCGTATAAGGGCTTCTATCCGGCCGAGTCGTATCACCAGAACTATTTGACCTTGCATCCCGATTCGGCCTACATCGTGTTCAACGACATGCCGAAAATCGCCAACCTGAAGCGCCTGTTCCCCAACCTGTATCGCGACAAACCGGTGCTCGTCGAAGCAGGGCAATAACCCCTCCGGAACCCCTCTGAACGGCGGCGCCAGCGGCGCCGCCGCAGCGCCCGACCCGTCTTCGCAGTGCGCCTTCCATCGCTCGTCATCAATTCTCCACGGACGTGGCGCATATCTTGCGCACCACGGTTGCGTTGGCCACCGTCCGCCTCACCGCGGCGTGCAAGCACTATGCGCAGCGGCCACACGAGCGCGTGGGTCATGCGGGCCCACCGTGCTTCGTGCGCATCGCGTTGCCCGCGTCATCGATTGGAAAAATTACACGCCGTAAAGTAACGGTGCGGCGGTCGTCCGCGCTTTTGGGTTCGCGCTGGACCCCGGACGAAAACCTAACCTCATCGCGAGGAGCGAGATCGGAGGCTTCCGGTGTTGAACAGCCGTAGAAAGAAGCGAGGCACCGAGCCTCGCCATAAACAGTCCGGCATCGCGGCGAGCACGCTCGTCGTCGCGACCTTGAGTGCGATGGCCTGCATGCCTCGTGTCGCCTTCGCGCAGACGCCGTCGCCACTCGGCGAATGGCAATACTCGGTGGGCGTGCCGCTGCAGAAGATGTGGCAGCCGAACATTCCCGAGTGGCAACTGCGCTTCGGTGTGGCCACGTCGTTCCAGCCGCGCTTCGAGGGTTCGGACCGCTATCACCTGGTGGCAGGTCCGAGCATCGACGTGCGCTACAAGGATCTGTTGTTTCTGTCGAGCGGCGAAGGCTTTGGCGTGAATTTCGCGCAGGGCGAGAACTGGCGCATGAGTCTCGCCGCGGTCTACGACCTCGGACGACGCGGGCAGGACGATCCGCAGGAACTCAACGGGCTCGGCAATATCAACCCGGCGCTGGGTCTGAAGCTCTCGGGCGAGTACGTCGTGTCCAAGGATTTTCCGCTCGTGCTGCGCGCCGATATCCGCCGGTATTTCGGCGGATCGAATGGCTGGATCGGCGATCTCGGCGCCTATATGCCGATGCCCGGCAGCACGAAGCAGTTCTTCTGGTTCGCGGGTCCGAACGTGGCCATCGCGGACTCCAATTACATGAACAGCTGGTGGGGCGTCAATCAGGAGCAGGCTGCGCACTCGCAGTATCCGCAGTACCACGCGAGCGCCGGCTTCAAATCGGTGGGCTTCGGCGTCAGCGCGATCTGGCTGTTCAGCAAGCACTGGTTCGCGACCGCCGACGGCGCGTTCGAGCAACTCGTCGGCAGCGCGGGCAACAGTCCGATCACGCGCCGCCGCGCGACCGGCGTCGCCGACGTGTCGATCAACTACCGGTTCTGATTGATCTCAATTGTTGAGACGACGAGGAGGGGCTGCTTGCGGCGCTTTTTTCACACGATGCTTCGATGCGTGTCGTGGAAGGTTCCGGCTTCGAAGCTCTTTCCTTGAAAAGCATCACCGCACAGAAGCTGACCGCACACGCCGGCGCTACATACCAGGCTGCCGACATCGGATCGCCGGTCCATTTGATCAAACCCGTCAGGATGAATTGAGTCGTACCGCCGAACAGCGCGACCTGCAGCGCATGCGATACCGCCATACCGCTGCCGCGCACCCGCGCAGGAAAGGCTTCGAGCACGAGCAGGGTGATCGCGCAGGCGCTAAACGCCACCATCGTGCTAATGAGCGCGACGCCGCACAGAACCGGCAGCGCGCTGGTCGCACGGGTAATCACCACAAAGACCGGATAGACCAGCAGCGCCGTGCATCCAGAGGCCAGCAGGGCCAGTGGTTTGCGGCGATGCATGCTGTCGAGGAGACGGCCGGCCAGCGGCGGAATGACGACGAGCAGCAGCGCGGACAACGCGGAAGCACGAAAGCCGATGACGGCGGGCATGTGCATCACGCGAGTCGCATAGCTCGGCATGAAGTAGACGATCGCGTATACCGGTATGGATTGCCCCATGATCATCAGCATCGCCAGCAGAATCGTCGTCCCATGTTCGCGACGCAGTTCGGCGAGCGGCGTGGCGGCATATCTGGCGGCGCTGGTCGCTATCGGACGATCGCGAAGCCGGCGGCGAACGTAGAGGCCGACAGGCGCGATCAGCAGACCGATCACGAACGGGATTCGCCAGCCCCACGAAGCCACGGCAGCCGGCGGCATCGTGCTGGTGATCAGCAGGCCCAGGGTTGCGCCCAGCAACGCGGCTGCGCCCTGGCTGACGAGCTGCCAGCTGACCAGAGAGCCGCGGCGTGACACGGGGCCAGCCTCCAGCACGAAGGCCGCGGCGACTCCGATGTCGCCGCCGACGGCAAAGCCCTGCAACGATCGACCGGCGATCACGACGAGCGGCGCAATCATGCCGATGCTGGCAAACGACGGGCACAGGACGAGCGCGGCGGTTCCCAGGGCCATCATCCAGCTGGTTCTCGTCATCGCTGCACGGCGTCCCACACGGTCGGCGTAAGCGCCAATCATCATCGCGCCGACAGGCCGCATGAAAAAGCCGACACCGAATGTGCCGACGGCATAGAGCAACGAAGTCATCGGATCGTTCGCCGGGAAGAACCGATCGCCGATCACCGCCGCGAAAAAGCCGAAGACGGTGAAGTCGAACATTTCGAGCCCTGTCACGAGCGAGGCTGCGACGACGGTCTTCAGCAGATCACGCCGATACTGTCGAGGGATTTCCGCGCTGCTTTGCGCAACGATCTCTGTTGGTGCACGGCTCATCCGCACTGTTCTCCGCGATTGGTAGCCGGCATTTTGTCAGAAACGCCATTTGCGACAGGCTGCCACGCCGCGTCCAATCGTTCAGCGCAACGCGTTTGTGCATGGGCGGCAATCGATGGCGTCGCAAGCGGAGCGGCTATCAGAACTGCGTGGTTAGTCATGTGTGGATTGCTAGACATGTGTTCGGGAAAGAGTGGTGTTTCATCATTTGCTTTGCAGTCTCGCCAATATCGGCAACTTCACAGCCAGGGTTTAGCCGCCACGGCGCGACTTCGCGGGTATAGCCCTTGCTGACTCCGTGTTCGCGCGCCGCGACGCCTTCGTCGCCGCGCGCCCGAACACAAGGAGTCGATCCCCATGGCAGGTAAAGCGAATACCCGGAAGCCCGCGGCCCAGGCAAACGGGGCAGCGCCGTCGAACGACGCGAAATCGAACCAGCTCGAACGCAATCGCGTGAAGCCGCAAGGCGAGGCCCTGAGAACCAATCAGGGCGTCAAGATCGCCGACAACCAGAACACGTTGCGTGCGGGACCGCGCGGTCCGTCGCTGCTCGAAGATTTCATCATGCGTGAAAAGATCACGCATTTCGATCACGAGCGAATTCCCGAGCGCATCGTGCATGCGCGCGGCTCGGCCGCGCATGGCGTATTTCAGGTCTACGAATCGATGCGCGAGTATACCAAGGCGGCGTTTTTGCAGAACCCGGCCGCTGAAACGCCGGTGTATGTGCGGTTCTCGACCGTGCAAGGTCCGCGCGGCTCGGCCGACACCGTGCGCGACGTGCGCGGCTTCGCGGTGAAGTTTTACACCCAGGAAGGCAATTTCGATCTGGTCGGCAACAACATGCCGGTGTTCTTCATTCAGGACGCGATCAAGTTTCCCGACTTCGTGCATGCGGTAAAGCCGGAGGCGCCGAACGAAATGCCGACCGGCGGGTCCGCGCACGACACGTTCTGGGACTTCGTCTCGCTCGTGCCCGAATCGGCCCACATGGTGCTGTGGACGATGTCGGACCGCGCGATTCCGCGCAGCTTGCGGACGATGGAAGGCTTCGGCGTCCACACGTTCCGCTTCGTCAATGCGGAGGGCCGCGCGCGTTTCATCAAGTTCCACTGGCGTCCCGTGCTCGGCTCGTATTCGCTGCTGTGGGATGAAGCGCAGAAGCTCGCAGGCAAGGACCCGGACTTTCACCGGCGCGATCTATGGGAAGCGATCGAGCGCGGCGATTATCCGGAGTACGAGTTGGGCGTGCAGATCGTCGAGGAAGCCGACGAGCACAAATTCGATTTCGATCTGCTCGATCCGACCAAGCTGATTCCGGAAGAACTCGTGCCGGTGAAAATCATCGGCAAGATGACGCTCAATCGCAATCCGGACAACTTCTTCGCCGAGACCGAACAGGCCGCGTTTCATCCGGGGCATATCGTGCCGGGCATCGATTTCACCAACGATCCGTTGCTGCAGGGGCGTCTGTTCTCGTACACGGACACCCAGATCAGCCGCCTCGGCGGCCCGAACTTTCACGAGATTCCGATCAACCGGCCCGTCTGTCCAGCCGTCAACAATCAGCGCGATGCGATGCATCGGCAGACGATCCACGTCGGCCAGGCGTCGTACGAGCCGAACTCGCTGAACGACGGCTGGCCGAAGGAAACCGATCCGGCGGCCGAAGATGGTGGCTTCGACAGCTATCAGGAGCGCGTCGAGGGCACGAAGATTCGCGTGCGGAGCGACTCGTTCGCCGATCATTTCTCGCAGGCCGCGTTGTTCTACAACAGCATGTCGCAGCCGGAGAAGGACCATATCGCGGCGGCCTATCAGTTCGAGCTCGGCAAGGTGACGAAGCCCGAGATTCGCGCGCGCCAGGTCAACGAGATTCTCGCGAACTTCGACGCCGACCTCGCCGCGAAGGTGGCCGTTGGACTCGGCTTGCCGGCGCCGAAGAAGGGCACGGCAAAACTCGTCGGGCCGAAGTCGTCGCCGGCGCTGAGTCTGCTCAATCGCGTGAAGCCCGGCATCAAGACCCGCAAGATCGCGCTGCTCGCCGCGCCCGGCTCCGATGGCGCGACGATCAAACGGCTACGGCAGGCGCTCGAGGGTGAAGGCGCGACGCCGCTGCTGATCGCGCCGACGCTCGCCGGGATCGACGGCCTCACGCCCGACGCGACGATCGCTGGATTGCCGTCGATCATGTTCGACGCGGTGATCGTCGTCGGCGGGGAGAAGGGGGCGAAGGCGCTGTCGCAATCAGGCGATGCGCGGCACTTCGTGCTCGAAGCGTTCAAGCATCTGAAGGCGATCGCGGCGCTCGGCGCGGGGCGCGACCTGCTCGCGGCCGCACAGTTGCCCGCGAATTCCGACGGCGTCGCGACCGGAGACGGCGCGCAGTCCGCCGACGTGTTGAAGGCCTTCATCGAGGCCGCCGGGCAGCATCGCGTGTGGTCGCGCGCGGCGCAGGCGGAATCGGTGCCGGCCTGAGCGGGCCGGCGCGGTGGCGCCGAGGCGCTGCCGCGTCAGTCGCTGATCGGTGCAGCGCGTTGCTGAAACGCGGCGCACCGATGCGCGTCGCTGCGAGAGCCTGGCGGGTGCGAACCGGCCAGGTTCTTTTTTGCATTCCGTGCCCTGCCCAGCAAGGCTCAACGAACGCACTGTCCGTTACAGGATGCGTGACGTCCTTGTATGATGACGGCGGTCGCGTCGCGGCATCAAACACCGTGCGCAGACCCGAAAAATATTCCGCATCGACCCGATTCGCCATGCCATCTACAGAAAAAATGACCGCATCGCAGGCCGTCGATCAACTCCGTTTCCGCCGCATCCTTCGCCGCAATATCGCGCTGCCTTTGGGCGTCGGCGTCGTCACGATGGCGCTGTTCGTCGGGCTGATCGCCTACCTCGTGTCGACGATCAGCTGGGTCGAGCACTCCGAGCGTGTGATCGGCGACGCCAACGAAATGCTGCGGCTCGCGGTGGATCGCGAATCGTCGATGCGCGGCTTCCTGATCACCGGTAACGAGAGTTTCCTCGCGCCGTATGAAAACGGCGGCCCGAAATTCAAGGCACAGCTCGACACCCTGGAGAAGCAGGTCGCCGACAACCCGCCGCAGGTCGAGCGGCTCAAGCAGATCGAAGCGCTGCAGCAGCGGTGGGGACGGTTCGCCGAGGAGATCATCGACGCGCGCCGCCGCAACGAGGACTATGAGACCGCGATCGCGGCGGGGCGCGGCAAGGTCGAGTTCGACGAAACCCGCCGCGAATTCGACGATTTTCTCGACGTCGAGTTGCGCCTGCGCCAGCAGCGCGCCGAGGCGACACGCAACGTGACGGCGACGCTGGTCGGCGTGTTCCTGCTGTTCAGCCTCGTCGTCAGCGGCCTGCTCGCATGGCGGGGCCGCCGCGAACTGCTGGAGCTGTCCGAAACCTATGACGACGTACTGCGCCGCCAGGGCGAACAGACCGCGCTGCTCGAGCAGCAGGTGTGGTTGCGCTCGGGTCAGCGGCTGCTCGCGGACAAGGTCGTCGGCCAGACGAGCGCGCCGCTCGTCGGCCGCGCGATGCTCGAGTTTCTTGCCCAATATCTCGATGCGGTCGTCGCCGCGCTGTACGTGCGCGACAGGCAGAGCGGCACGCTGCGCCGGATCGCCGCGTACGGATATGGCCGCGATAGCGAACAGACGGCCGGCCTGACTTTCGAGGAGGGCGAAACGCTGGTCGGTCAGGCGGCGCGCTCGCGCCGCACGCTGGTGCTGCGCGACGTGCCCGCCGATTACGTGCGGGTCATGTCGGCGACGGGCAGCGGCGCACCGCGCAATCTGCTGATCCTGCCGATCGACAACGACGGCCAGGTCAACGGCGTCGTCGAAATGGGCTTCCTGCGCGAGGTGACACCCCGCGACGAAGAGTTCATGGAGCTGATCCGGCACAGCATGGGCGACTTTCTCGAAGCGGCGCTGTATCGCGAACGCCTGCAGGATGTGCTCGCCGAGACGCAGCAGCTGAACGAGGAGTTGCAGGTCCAGCAGGAGGAGCTGCGGGTCTCCAACGAAGGGCTCGAGGAACGCGGCCGCGCGCTGATGGAATCGCAACGGCGCCTCGAGGCGCAGCAGGCCGAGCTCGAGCAGACCAACGTGCAGCTCGAGGAATACGCGCAGCGGCTGGAGCGGCAGAAATCGGAGCTGCTGCGCGCGCAGAGCGATCTGGCGGCCAACGCGGAACGCCTCGAACAGTCGAGCCGCTACAAGTCCGAGTTCCTCGCGAACATGTCGCACGAATTGCGCACGCCGCTCAACAGCTCGCTGATTCTCGCCAGGTTGCTGCAGCAGAATCGCAGCGGCAATCTGACCGACGAGCAGGTGCGCTACGCGGAGACGATCCACGCGTCGAACAGCGATCTGCTCGTGCTGATCAATGACATTCTCGACCTGTCGAAGGTCGAGGCGGGTCAACTGACGGTCGAGCACGAAACGGTGTCGATCGAGGCGACGCTGCAGTCGCTCGAAGAAATGTTCCGGCCGATCGCGGCGACCAAGCAGTTGCGTCTCGCCTTCGACAAGCTGCCGGGCGCGCCCGATACGTTCGTCACCGATGGCCAGCGGCTCACGCAGATCCTGCGCAACCTGCTGTCGAACGCGGTGAAATTCACCGAGCGCGGCGAGGTCACGCTCGAGGTCGCCAGGGTCGAGGACAACCTGCTGCGCTTCGACGTGCGCGATTCGGGCATCGGCATTCCCGCCGACAAGCTCGACATGATCTTTGAGGCGTTCCAGCAGGCCGATGGCTCGACGAGCCGTCAATATGGCGGCAGCGGCCTTGGGCTGTCGATTTCGCGCGAGTTCTCACGGCTCTTGGGCGGGCGCATCACGGTCGCGAGTGAAGTCGGCAAGGGCAGTGTGTTTACGCTGTGGCTGCCGCTCGATGCGCGCGCGGCCGCGGACAGCGAGATGACGAGCGTCGCCGCGATCAACGCGGAGAACCCGGGGGCGCGCGCGACGGCGCAAGCGCCGTTGCTGCACACGCCGCTCGACGCCGCTCCGGCCGCGGTGATCTCGCCGGCGAATGGTCTGGCAAGCCGGGCGTCGCCCAGCGCATCGTACGAAGCTTTGCTGGCCCGCGCCGCCGAGCCCGCCGCCGCGTCGATTGCCGACGATCGCGACAACCGCACCCGCGCGGGCCGTCTGATCGTCGCGGTCGAAGACGATCCGCCGTTCGCCGCGATTCTGCGCGATCTCGTGCACGAACTCGACTTCGACTTCGTGCACGCGAGCGACGCCGCCAGCGGCCTCGCGCTGGTGCGCGACATGCGGCCGGCCGCGGTGCTGCTCGACGTCGGACTGCCGGACCGCTCGGGCCTCACCGTGCTCGAATGGCTGAAGAACGATCCGCTGACGCGCCACATCCCGATCCATATCGTGTCGGCCACCGATCACGCCGACAAGGCGCTGCACCTGGGCGCGATCGGCTACACGCTGAAGCCGACCGCGCGCTCGACCATGGAGGCCGCGATCCGCCGTCTCGAAGCGCGCTTGCAACAGCGCCTGAAGCGCGTGCTGGTGATCGAGGACGACGCGCCGATGCGCGAAAGCATCCGCGCGCTGCTGCAAAGCGAGAACACCGAGATCGTCGCGGTCGCGACGCTCGCCGAGGCGTTCGAGCAACTGTCGACGCTGACGTTCGACTGCGTTGTCACCGATCTCGCGCTGCCCGACGGCACCGGCTACGATCTGCTCGAACGCCTCGCCGCGAACACCGCGCAGGCATCGCTGCCGGTGATCGTCTACACGGGCCGCATGCTGTCCGACGAAGAAGAGCACAGGCTGCGCCGCTATTCGAAATCGATCATCATCAAGGGCGCGAAATCGCCGGAGCGTCTGCTCGACGAAGTCACGCTGTTCCTGCACAGCGTCGAGTCGTCGCTCGCGCCGGAGCAGCAGCGCATGCTGCGCACCGTGCGGCAACGCGACAATGCCTTCGAGGGCCGCACGATCCTGCTCGCCGAAGACGACGTGCGCAACATCTTCGCGCTGTCGCACGTGCTGGAGCCGCTCGGCGCGAAACTGCTGATCGCGCGCAACGGCCGCGAGGCGCTCGACGAACTGGAGAACGGACCGGAAGTGCATCTGGTGCTGATGGACATCATGATGCCCGAGATGGACGGGCTGACCGCGATGGGCGAGATTCGCCGCAATCCGCGCTTCGCGCATCTGCCGATCATTGCGCTGACCGCGAAGGCGATGGCCAACGATCGCACGCGCTGCCTCGAAGCGGGCGCCGACGACTACGTGTCGAAACCGATCGACGTCGACAAGCTCGTCGCGCTGTGCCGCGTGTGGCTGCGGCAGCGCTGAGGACGCGAGCGTGAGCAGGCAAGCGAGAAACGCGATGAACCCAGCCCGCCTCAGCGATTTCGACATCGAGCTGCGGCTGCTGCTCGAGGCGATCTATCTGAAGTATCAGCACGACTTTCGCCACTACGCGATGTCGTCGCTGCGCCGCCGCCTCACGCAGGCGCTCGACGAATTCAACGTGGAGACGGTGTCGCAATTGCAGGACCGCATCATCCGCGACGGCAACGAGTTTTCGCGGCTGTTCCAGTACCTGACGGTGCAGGTCAGCGACATGTTCCGCGACCCGTCGTATTTCCTCGCGCTGCGCGAACACGTGCTGCCGCGTCTGCGCACCTATCCGTCGATCAAGGTGTGGGTCGCCGGATGCAGCACCGGCGAGGAGCTGTGGTCGCTAAAGATCCTGTTCGACGAGGAGGGCCTCACCGAGCGGACGCTCTTCTACGCGACCGACATCAACCCCGACGCGCTCGCGCGCGCGGAGGCGGGCATCTACGCGCTGGAACGCATCCAGGGCTTCACGCAGAACTATCTGGCGGCGGGCGGCACGCGTTCGCTGTCGGACTACTATCATGCAGCGTATGGCGGCGCGCGCTTTGCCGGCTCGCTGAAAGAGCGCGTGGTGTTCGCCGATCACAGCCTGTCCACCGACGAAGTGTTCCTCGAAGCGCATCTGGTGTCGTGCCGCAACGTGCTGATCTATTTCGATCGCGGCTTGCAGGATCGCGCACTGGGGCTGTTCGAGAACGCGCTGGTGCGGCGCGGCTTTCTCGGCCTGGGCAGCAAGGAAAGCCTGCGCTTTTCGCGTCACTATCCGGCGTTCGACGAGTTCCGTGCGACCGAACGCATTTACCAGAAGCGTTAGCGAGGTCGCGATGCCACGCTCGAACGTCGATCCCACCGTCACCCGGGCCGCCGCTGCCAGCGGCGCGTTCGGCACGGACACGGGCACGGACGCGCCGCGCGGTTACGACCTCGTCGTGATCGGCGGCTCGGCGGGCGCCCTCGAGGTGCTCAACGTGCTGCTCGCCGCGTTGCCCGCGCGCTTCGCGGCGGCCGTGATGATCGTTGCGCATCTGCCGGCCGATTCGCCGAGCTATCTGGTGCCGGCGATCGCGCATCGCTGCGCACTGCCGGTGCTCGAACCCGATGCGGGCGAGCTGATCCTGGCGGGCCGCGTGCACGTCGCGCCGCCCGGGTATCACATGCTCGTCGAAGTGGACCGCACGGTTGCGCTGTCGACCGATGCGGCGGTGCGCTTCTCGCGGCCGTCGATCGACGTGCTGTTCGAATCGGCCGCCGCGGTGTACGGCGAGCGGCTGCTGGCGATCCTGCTGTCCGGCGCCAACGACGACGGCGCGTACGGGCTCGAACGCGTGCGCGCGTGCGGCGGCACCGCGTGGGTGCAGGACCCCGGCAGCGCCGGTTCGCCGGAGATGCCGCGCGCGGCGATCGAACGCGGCGCGGCCGACGCGATCTACAATCCCGAAACCCTGGCCAAGCGCGTTGCCGCGCTGCCGACTTCCCTCTGATCCGGTGCCATGTCGAACTCACCTGTGAACATCCTGATCGTCGACGACATCGTCCACAACATCACCGCGCTCGAAGCGTTGCTCGCACGGCCCGACGTCGCGGTGCTGGTCGCCGACTCCGGCACCGCCGCGCTCGATCTGCTGCTCAAGCACGAAGTCGCGCTGGCGATTCTCGACGTCAATATGCCCGGCATGAACGGCTTCGAGCTGGCCGCGCTGATGCGCGGCAGCCCGCGCACGTCGCACGTGCCGATCATCTTCCTCACCGCGACCGCGCAGGACGCGACGCGCACGTTCCGTGGCTACGAGGCGGGCGCGGTCGACTTCCTGTACAAGCCGTTCGATCCGCGCATCCTGCAGTCGAAGGTCGACGTGTTCGTGCAACTGGAGCAGCAGAAGCGCCAGCTCGCCGCGCAACTGGTGACGACGCGCCAGATGCTCGAAGCGAACGAAATGCTGATGGCGGTGCTCAGTCACGATTTGCGCACGCCGCTGGGCGCGGTACTGGCGTCGGCGGAATACCTGATGCGCACGGCCGTCGACGAGCAGGCCGTGAGCGTCGCCGCGCGCGTGAAGAACAGCTCGCTGCGCATGGCGCGGATGGTCGATCAGTTGCTGAACCTCGCGCGTCTGCAAGGCGGACGTCTGCCGTTGCAGCCGCGCTCGATCGAACTCGCGACGCTGTGCCGCTCGGTGATCGATGAGTTCGCGTCGCAAAAGAGCGGCAAGCAGATCGTGTTCAGCTGCACCGGCAATACGGCCGGCGCGTGGGATACCGACCTCGTGTGGCAGGCGGTGTCCAATCTCGTCAGCAATGCGCTGCAGCATGGCGCGCTGCAGGGCGATATCGGCGTGGAGGTGGACGGCGAAGCCGAGGATTGCGTGCGTCTGAAGGTGTCCAATCGCGGCACGATTCCGGCCGAGGTGTTTCCGCATCTGTTCAAGGCGTTCGCGTCGAACGGCAGCAGCGCGCGCTCGCGCGAGGGACTCGGGCTCGGCCTGCATATCGTGCAGGAGATCGCGCGCATGCATGGCGGTGACGTCAGCGTCGCATCCAGCGACGAGGCGGGCACGACCTTCACGATCGACTTGCCGAGAGCGGTGGCGTTGCAGCGCGGGTCGTTTACCCGGCGATGAGGCGTCGACAACGCCGGTAGTCCTGTGCCGCGCGCCCGCTGTGCTACGCTTGCCGCAACCCAATCCACGCAGCGCAAGCACGAATCCCCATCATGCGTTCCTGGCGCCTCGCATCATCGCAGCGCAGCGGTCAGATCAGCACCGCGCGCGCCACCGACCTCGTCATGGCGATGTCCGATCCGGATGCCGACGCGCTCGCCGCGAGCATTCTGCAGACGGTTGGCGAGTCGTTGTCGCTGCCGGTCTCGCAGTGCACGATCTTCGCGTATGAGTTCGATGCGCGGCCCCGTACGGTGTCGGCGGCCGATCATCGCGGCGGGCATTTCCTGCGCGACGTCGCCGAGCGCTACGCCGCGCATTTCTATGTGCTGGACGGCAATCGCGCGATCATCGGCCAGACCGACGGCAGGCGGGGCATTTCTGCGCGCGATGCGCTGGTGCTGCATCAGCAGCGCGGCGACGAAATCGAAAACGAAGCGTATCGCGCGGCGTGCTACGCGCAGCCGAACGTATCGGACCGGCTGTCGTTGCTGGTGCGGCCGGCGGATAGCGTGTGGCTGTCGATCAACCTGTATCGCGATCGCGCGTACGGCGTGTTCGCACCGGGCGAACTGGAGCGGATCGAAAGCGTCGCGCCGCTGTTCGCGCATGCGGCGAAGGGCCATTACGCGCTGAACGGGCAACACCAGCAGGGCACCGGCGCGGCGATGCTCGCGCGCGCGCGGCGCGCGTGTCCGGCGCTGACGCCGCGCGAGCTCGACGTGCTGCGTGGCACGCTCGAAGGCGCGAGCGCCGCCGAGATCGCCGGGCGGATGGGGGTGAAGCCCACGAGCGTCGTCACGTATCAGAAGCGCGCGTACGCGCGGCTGGGGATTTCGAATCAACGGCAGCTGTTCGCGCTGTGTATGCAGCCTTAGCTGCGCATCTGTCGAAGCTCGTGTCCGGACTCCGGTCGAAGCGGGCGTCGGAGCGTGCTTCATGTCCGCTTCATGTCCGCTTCAACAGCGCTTCAACTCCGCTTACCCCGCGCCTCGGCCTGCGTCTCCCGATCCCAGCGTTTCAACCACGGCATGACGAAATCCGCGAATCCATCGGCCGATGGAGACAGCGCGCGCTTGGTCGAGCGATACACGCACACCTCGCGAATCGTTTCCGGATCGACGATGCGCTTCATCACGAGCCCGAACGTGCGCGCGAGCGGCGCGACGTAGGCTGGCGCGAGCGTGACGGCAAGCCCTTGCGCGGCGAGGCCGAATGCGGTGGTCACATTGTCGACGACATCGACCGGGATGATGCGCGCCTCAACCGGCAGATGGGCGAGCATCTGGTCGACCGCGCGCTCGTGGTCGCGGCCGGTCGCGACGATCGGCACGTCGCGCAGGTGCTGCCACTGCACGCGGCGGCGCGCCGCGAGCGGATGCGTGGCCGAGCACCACATGACCCACGGACTCGCGAACGCGGGCTCGGAGCGCACGCGTGCCCCGCTCTGCCGGTCCGGGCCGATCGCCAGATCGAGGTCGCCGCTCTCGACACGCTCCACCAGTTGCTCGACTACGGTATCGCACACGCGTACGACCACCTTCGGCTTGTCGCGCGCGTATTCGGCGATCGCCGCGGGCAGCGCCGTCGACGCAATGACGAGCGGCGCGCCGACCCGCACGATACCGGCCGCGCGGTTGCGGATATCGTCCGCGGATTGAGCGGCTGCGCGCACGTGGCGCAGCACCGATTCGGCCGAGGCCAGAAAGTCCTGCCCAGCGCTGGACAGCGCGACGCGCCGCGTGGTGCGATCGAACAGCCGGAAACCGAGCTCCGTTTCGAGCTCGGCAAGCAACTGGCTGACCGCCGACGAAGTCAGCCCGAGCCGCTGCGCCGCCGCGCCGATGCTATGAAGATCGACGATGGCGAGGAACGCTTCGAATTGGCGGATCGTGACGCGGGTAAGAGGCATACGATCGATTCTAAAGAAAAACTTACGAATCATGAAAAATCGATTGATTGTGCGCGGCGCGCCGACCACCGACACTCGTGCAGGTCGACTTAGCCCGGCAAACCCGCTTAGACTCAAGGTTTGCCCTGTCGTCCCGCGGCGCGCGGATGACCGCTACAACAGGCCTGCAGAGGCCGTCTTCAAGGACCCGTCATGTTCGACCATATTCCCGCCTATCCGGGCGACCCGATTCTGAGCCTGAACGAAGACTTTCAGCTGGACCCCCGGCCGAACAAGGTCAACCTCAGCATCGGCATCTATTTCGACGACGCCGGCAAGCTGCCGGTGATCGACGCGGTGCGCCGCGCCGAAACCGCGCTGCTCGACGCGATCGGCCCGCGCTCGTATCTGCCGATGGCGGGTTTGCCGCTCTATCGCGACACCGCGCAGGCGCTCGTGTTCGGCGCCGACAGCGCGGCGCGTGCCGAAGGCCGGATCGCGACGCTGCAAACGCTCGGCGGCTCGGGCGCGCTGAAAGTCGGCGCCGATTTCCTGAAGCGTTATTTCCCCGGCTCGCAGATGTGGATCAGCGACCCGAGTTGGGAAAACCATCGCGTGGTGTTCGAAGGCGCGGGGCTCACGGTCAACACCTATCCGTACTACGACCCGCAAACGGGCGGCCTGCGCTTTGCCGAAATGCTCGCCGCAATCGACGCATTGCCGGAAAAGAGCGTGGTGCTGCTGCACGCGTGCTGCCATAACCCGACCGGCGTCGATCTCAGCCCGGCGCAGTGGGCGGAGCTGGTGCCGGTTTTGCAGCGCCGCAAGCTGATCGCGTTCGTCGACATGGCCTACCAGGGTTTCGGGGCCGGCCTCGAAGAAGACGCCGCGCCGGTGCGACTGCTCGCCGACGCGAACGTGCCGCTGATCGTCGCGAACTCGTTCTCGAAAAATTTCTCGCTGTACGGCGAGCGCGTCGGCGCGTTGAGCGTGGTCTGCAAGAGCGCCGACGAAGCCGCGCGTGTGGCCGGCCAACTGATGTCGGCGGTGCGCGCGAACTACAGCAATCCGCCGACGCACGGCGCGCGCCTCGTCGCCAACGTGCTCGCCGATGCGACGCTGCGCGCGTCGTGGGAAGCCGAGCTCGGCGCGATGCGTGAGCGCATTCTGGCGATGCGCAACGTGATCCACGCGGGGCTCGACGGACGTGTCGACGAGGTGATGCGCGCGCGCTATGTCGCGCAGCGCGGCATGTTCACGTACACGGGCCTGTCCGAAAGCCAGGTCGAGCGTCTGCGCAACGAATACGCGGTGTACGTGCTGCGCTCGGGCCGCATGTGCGTAGCCGGCCTGAACGCACGCAACGCGGACTATGTCGCCTCGTCGATCGCGGCGGTGGTGTCGAACGCCTGAAGCCGTCCCGAGGTTCGGCCGCTATCGCGGCACGCATGAATACCGAAGATCGGCGCGCGCTGACGCGCCGTCACAATGACAATCATGGAGATACTGACGATGGCCACGACCCTCGAAGCGCGACCGGCGAGCCCGCCCAGTTCGGCCGGGATGCATCCGGACGAATGGCAGGCGCGCGTGCAGCTGGCCGCGTGCTACCGGATCTTCGATCTGCTCGGCTGGACCGAGATGATCTACAACCACATCACGCTGCGCGTCCCCGAAAGCGTCAGCGGGGCCGAGCGCCACTTCCTGATCAACCCGTTCGGGCTGCACTACAGCGAAGTGACCGCGAGCAATCTGGTGAAGATCGACGCGCAGGGGCGGGTGCTCGACGACTCGCCTTATCCGGTGAATCCGGCCGGCTTCGTCGTGCATGCGGCGATTCACGAGGGCTTGCCCGACGCGCACTCCGTGATGCACACGCATACGACGGCGGGCGTCGCGGTGGCCTGCCTCGAAGAAGGCTTGCAGCAGACCAATTTCTATAGCGCGCAGTTGCACGACCGGATTGCGTATCACGACTTCGAGGGCATCACGATTCATGCGGAAGAGGGGCCGCGGCTGCTCGCGCATATCGGCGACAGGCAAGCCGTGATCCTGCGCAACCACGGTCTGCTATCGTGGGGCCGGACTTTGCCGCAGGCTTTCGCGATTCTGTGGACACTGAATCGCGCCTGCGAAATCCAGATGGCGACGTTTTCGATGGGCCGCGCGCGTCCGGTGCCGGAGGACATCGCGATCCGCTGCTCGCGCGACGCGCTGCAGTTCGACCCGCGCCACGGCGCCGGGCAGGACGTGTTCGATGCGCTGGTGCGGCGGGTCGAGCGGATCGACGCGAGCTACCGGCAATGATTGAAGCCACGGGTAAAAGAGCGCGACAATCAACGCTGCAATAAACACAGCAACAAGCAAGGATTCAGGCGATGAAAGTAGCGATCTACGGCGCCGGCTCGATCGGCGGCTGGATGGGAGTGAAGCTCGCGCAGGCGGGGCACCAGGTCAGCGTGGTCGCGCGCGGCGCGACGCTCGACGCGGTGCGCCAGCATGGTCTGCGGCTGATCGAAGGCGGCGTGATCTACGCCGAACAGGTGAAGGCGAGCGACAAGCCGGCCGATCTCGGCGTGCAGGAGCTCGTCGTGATCGCGGTGAAGGGCCCGGCGATGGCGGCGGTGGCCGCGCATGTCAAGCCGCTGCTCGGCCCCGAGACGATCGTGCTGACGGCGATGAACGGCGTGCCGTGGTGGTTCTGCGACGGCCTCGGCGGCGAACTCGCCGGCCAGCGGCTGAAGTCGATCGATCCCGATGGCGCCATTGCCGCCGCGATCCCGGTCGCGCAGACCGTCGGCTGCGTCGTGCATGCCAGTTGCCTGATCGACGCGCCCGGCGTGATCCGGCATCACCAGGGCAACGGGCTGATCGTCGGCGAGGCGTCGGGCAAGCCGAGCGAGCGTGTCGAACTGCTCGCCGCGCTGCTGCAGGCGGCGGGCTTCCATACGACGGCCTCGGCGCAGATCCAGCGCGACGTCTGGTTCAAGCTATGGGGCAACATGACGATGAATCCGGTCAGCGCGATCACCGGCGCCACGACGGACCGGATTCTCGGCGACGAACTCGTGCGCGGCTTCGTCACGCACATCATGCTGGAGGCGAAGGAAATCGGCGCGCGCTTCGGCATCCCGATCGACCAGGCGCCCGAGGACCGTCATGCGGTCACACTGAAGCTCGGCGCGATGAAAACCTCGATGCTGCAGGACGTGCAGGCCGGCAAGGCGGTCGAACTCGATGCGCTGGTCGGCGCGGTGCGCGAACTCGGGCAACTGACGCGCGTGCCGACGCCTTACACGGATGCGTTGCTCGGTCTCGCGCGGCTGCATGCGAGTACGTTGGGCCTGTATCCGAAGCAGTGAGCTTGTCGCACACCCCTCGGTTCGAGGACCGAAGAAATGCCGCGCGTCGACCGCGCGGTTTTTTTTTGCCCGCGCTAGGCCGTGGCGGCATCCGGCAGCTTCGCCGCTTCGATCAGCGACAACGCGCGCCGCGAGTCGTCGAGTTCGGTCAGGCACAACAGCGCGAGGCGCGCCAGATACAGCGACGCCTGCGCTTCGCCTTCGTGGCTCAGCGTGTTGCACAGCGTCGTATAGACGAGGTCGAGATCGCTATCGGTCATGATGTCGAAGGTCCTTGTGCGTTAGTTCTGCTGTGTCAGCGTGGCATCGAGCGCGTGCCGCACGGCCGCCGCGCTGCCGTTGCGCCAGCGCGCGAGCACGTGGCCGTCGGGGCGGATCAGATAGACGGTGCCCGGTCGTGCGTCGAGCATGTCGTGCAGGCGGCCGGTCGGGTCGATGGTTCGAGGGACGTTTGCCGATTGCGCTTCGGCTTTGGCGATATCGATCAGGTTGAACGGAATGCCCTGGTCGGCTAGCGTGCTTTGCAGTGGTTGCCACGGGTCGCCGTCGTTCGTGTGCTCTACGTCGAAGCGCAGCGCCGTGAAGCACGGTCCGAGCAGGTCGGTTAGATGAATGCCGATCCGTGCGCCATCTTGCGATTGTTCAAGCAGCCTGCACTCGGGTAACACAGTGCCCGGCGCGGGGCCGCGATCGAACGCATCGGCTGCGTCGCCCGTGAAGTTCAGCGGCGATTGCCGATACGCGATCGCATGCGTCTGGCGCGGATTGATCAGCGGCCGCACCGCCGCGTGCCGCTCGGCGAGTCCGAGCACGGCCGTGCGCATCAGATCGAACGCGAAGGTCGGCGGCGCCATGAATTCGGTGCTTTTCATCCCGTAGCTAAGATTCTCGCGCGCCGCGTACACACGTTCGTCGCTATAGCTATCGAGTAGCGCGGGCGACGCGCTGCCATTGATCACGCAGCCGAGCTTCCAGCCGAGATTGTCGGCATCGTCGATGCCGGAGTTCGCGCCGCGCACGCCGAAGATCGGCACCAGATGCGCGGCGTCGCCCGCGAACAGCACGCTGCCGTGCCGATAGCGTTCGAGCGTCAACGCGTTGGCCTTGTAGATCGTGATCCAGATCGGCGACCACGCGCCGGTTTCGCCCATCGAGTCGAGCAGGCTTTGCACGCGCGGTATCACGTTCTCGGGTAACACGGCGGCGTCGGGGTCTTCGTCGTCGCGCAACTGGTAGTCGATGCGCCACACGTTGTCGGGCTGCTTGTGCACGAGCACCGTCGAGCCCGGATTCGACGGCGGATCGAAATAGGCGAGCCGTTCGGTCGCGCGCGAGGTGTCGAGTTCGATATCGACGATCACGTAGCGCCCTTCGTAGGTCGTGCCGGTGAGCTTCAGCCCGAGCAGGTCGCGGATCGTGCTGCGGCCGCCGTCGCAGGCGACGACCCATGCGGCGTCCATCCGCCAGCTGGAGCCTTGCGGATCGGCCGGATCGGCGCTGCGCAGCGTCAAGCTCGCGCCGCCTTGCGGCCGTTGTTCGAGGCCCGTCACCCGCGTTTGCCAACGCACGTCGATCAGATCGGCGTGCCGTTCGATCTCGTCGAGCAGCAACTGCTCGATCTGATACTGCGCGATATTGATCATCGGCGGCAGCGACTGCTCGTCGTCCTGATGCATCGCGAAGCGAAACACCTCGGTGTCGCGATAGAAGCTGCGCCCGCCGGTCCACGCCAGCCCCTTTTTCAGAAATCCTTCGACCACGCCGAGCCGCTTGAAGATTTCGAGGCTGCGTCGCGAGATGCAGATCGCGCGGCTGCCGGTGCAGACGCTGTCGTCGGCTTCGATCAGCACCGAGCGCACGCCCTGGCGCGCGAGCGCGAGTGCGAGCGTCATGCCGACCGGACCGCCGCCGACGATCGCGACGGCGCGCGTTTGCGGCTCGCGTCCGTCGACCAGCAGCGGCACCGCGGCCGGATAACGGCGCGGCGCGAACGGATAGGGCTTGAACGGGCGGGTCATGCGTGTCTCCAGTTTGCTTGCGTTATCGGCGCAGTATGCGTCAGCGTTCGTGCGCGACTGTCCTCATTTTGGGTACGACGCTTCTCCGACCCTTCGCAAGCTCGCTTTTTATGATCAGGCAGTGGAGAAGTGGACTTTCGCCCCCTCGTTAGTCGTCCAGACACGCGCGCAAGATCCGCGCGAGACGGCCGGCTTCGCGTGCATCGGTGACGTTCGCGAAGCCCATCACGAGGCCACGCGGCGTGAGACGCGTGCGGCCATTCGCGTACCAGATCGAAAGCGGCAGCACGGCGAGCCCCGCGTCGCGGGCGCGCGCGGCAACCGCGACGTCGTCGACCGGGCCATCAGGGCCCTCGGCGAAGCGTGCCGCGAACTGGATTCCCCCAGGTGGCAACTCGACGCTGAGCCGTTCGCCGAACACCTGCTCCAGCGCGCGCACCACCAGCACGCGCCGCTCGCCGTACAACGCACGCATGCGCTTCAGATGTCGCGCAAAATGCCCCAGCTCGATGAAGTCGGCCAAAGCGGCCTGCAACAGCGTCGACGATCCGGCATTCATGCTGCGCGCCACCCGCCCGACGCGCTCGACAGCGCGCTCCGGCACCACCGCATACGCGAGCCGCAAGCCGGGAAACATCACCTTGCTGAAGGTGCCGCAGTAGATCACGTGATCGTGGCGGTCGAGGCTCTTCAATGCCGGCAATGGCCGGCCCAGATAGCGGAACTCGCTGTCGTAATCGTCTTCGATGATCCAGCTGGACGCTTGCTCTGCCCAGTCCAGCAGCGCCATGCGTCGGGGCAGCGACAACGTGTGGCCGAGCGGGCTCTGGTGCGACGGCGTGACCAGCGCGAAGCGCGCCTGCGCATCCAGCTGGGTGCCGCGTTCGACGTCGATGCCTGCTTCGTCCACCGGCACCGCGACGAGCTGCACGCCGGTTTCGGCGAGAAAACCGCGCGCGAGCAGATAGCCCGGATCTTCGTACCACACGCTGTCGTTCGGGCGGGCGAGACTGCGCAACACGAGCTCGAGCGTCGCACGGTAGCCGCTGGTCACGAACACCTGGTCCGGCAGGCAGGTCACCCCGCGCGACAGCCCAAGATACGTTGCGATGTGTTCGCGCAGCGGCCGGTAGCCGGCAGGATCCGGGTACGCGAGCATCGCCCGCTCGCCGCTGCGCGCGCGATGTGAAACGAGACGATTCCAGACCTTGACCGGAAACGCGTCGAGCGCGGGCAGCCCGGGCTGCAACGGCCGGGGCTCGCCGCTCATGGCGGCGGCAATGGCAAGCTGGCGCGGAGCGCCGTCCGACTGGCCTGGCTTCTGAGGCGGGGCAGCCGCATTAGCGCTTTGCGTGCCGGTCGAGCCCTTTGCGCCTTGCGTCCGCGTGCGCGTCACCGAAGCTGGCAACGAGGGCGACACGAACGTGCCGGCCGCACCGCGCATCTGGAGATAGCCTTCGTCGACGAGGATCGTATACGCCAGTTCGATCGTGCCGCGCGCCGTGTTCAGTTGCGTGGCGAGGCTGCGCAGCGCGGGCACGCGATCGCCGGGACGCAGATGCCCCGCGGTAATCGCGGTTCTGAAGCGCGCACAGATCTGCAGGTAGATCGGCAACTGCAGTTGCCGATCGATATCGACGGTGAATTCGGTGGACGGCATGGTCATGACGGTCTGGCCTGCAAGTCGACCGGAATCAGCATGTCCTGGTCGAATCGACAATTCTTGGCACTTTTCGATAGTTCATGATCTTCCCACAATAGCCTCACACGATGCGACGGCCGCGAGTGCTTCCCCGCGATGCAACGGTCGCCTGCCGCGTACTCGTGCTATCTGACTCTCATCTGGAGAATGTGCCATGAAGATCGTCGTAATCGGTGGTTCCGGCCTGATCGGCTCGCGCGTCGTCACACTGCTTGGCAAGGCTGGTCATGACGCATTTGCCGCGTCACCGCGAACCGGTGTGAACGCCGTGACAGGCGAAGGCCTGAGCAATGCGCTAGCGGGTGCGGACGTCGTAGTCGATGTGGCGAACGCGCCCTCGTGGGAGCCTCAGGCTGTGCTCGACTTTTTCCGCACCTCGACGCGCAACCTCGGCAAAGCCGAAGTGGCTGCCGGGGTACGCCATCACGTCGCGCTTTCCATCGTCGGCTGCGAGCGCAGTCCGGACAACGCGTATTTCGTTGCCAAGGTCGCGCAGGAAGAGGCGGTTGAAGCGGCGGGCGTGCCCTACACGATCGTGCGCGCGACCCAGTTCATGGAATTCATCGGCGCTATTGCCGATTACGGCACGGAAGGCGGGACGGTGCGCGTCGGGGACGGACTGTTCCAGCCGATCGCCGCGGATGACGTCGCAGCGAGCCTCGCGCAGGTCGCTCTCGCCGCGCCGCTGAACGGCACCGTCGATATCGCGGGCCCGGACCGTGAACCGTTCGCCACAATCGTCGGACGTTATTTGAAGTCTGTCGGCGACCCGCGCCCGGTGGTGACGGATCAGGATGCGCGCTACTACGGCGGTCGCGTCGAGGAACAGTCGCTCGTACCGCTCGGCGACGCGCGGATTGGCCGAGTGAGCCTCGACCAGTGGCTGGCGCAAAACAAGAAAGCGTGATTTCAGGTCTTTGCGAACCCTGAATCGGCAGGTCCGCGTCTCATTTGATAGCGGCGATCGACCCGGTAGGCGTCGAAGCCGAGCGAATAATCTTTTGGGCAAAGCATGAGCACATCACAGAAAGTCGTCGTCGTGACCGGCGCCTCGCAAGGCATAGGCGCCGAAGTCGTCAAGGCATTTCGCAGGCTCGACTATCGCATCGTCGCGACGGCACGCTCGATCAAGCCGTCGGACGACCCTAACATTCTGAGCGTCGCGGGAGATATTGGTGACCCGGCAACTGCTCAGCGCGTCATTTCCGAGGGCGTCGCACGATTCGGCCGGATCGACACGCTGGTCAACAACGCCGGCATTTACATCGGGAAGCCTTTCACCGAACACACTGCCGAAGACTTCGCCGCGGTGATGAACGTGAACATGGCGGGCTTCTACCACATCACCCAACTCGCCATCGCCGAAATGGAAAAGCATTCGAGCGGCCACGTGGTTAGCGTGACGTCCAGCACCGTCGATGCGGCGATCAGCGGTGTGTATTCGACACTGGCAGCCCTGACGAAGGGCGGTCTGAACGCTGCCACCAAGTCGCTGGCAATCGAGTATGCGAGGAAGGGTATTCGCGTGAATGCCGTCGCGCCGGGGATCATCAAGTCGCCGATGCACGCGCCGCAAACACATGAGACGTTGGGCGCGTTTCATCCGCTGGGGCGCATGGGCGAGATGAGCGATATCGCCGACGCGATTCTTTTCCTTGATTCCGCGCCGTTCATCACGGGAGAAATTCTGCACGTCGACGGCGGTCAGAGCGCTGGTCGCTAGTCTTGCGCGGGCACCGTAAGGCGGTGCCCTTTGTTATTCCGATAGCGAACACATGATCCGGTATCGCCGAGCGTCCTTTCACAGACCTTCGCTACTCGTTCCCATTTGTGGTCTCGAGCACTTTCATCACTTCCGCGGCGGTGTGTTCCGAATGTTCGCGCAGTAACCGGGCGAGGCATGCTCCATCGCGTCTGGATAGCGCGTCCAGTATTTCACTGTGTTCGCCGAGGGATTCGGCCCAGCGCAGCACATCAGCATTAGCCGCCCCTCTCGCGCGGTGAATCTTGCTCATCAACGATGCATACATGTCCGATAGCACCGGATTGCCGGCGACGTCGACGATGTGCTGATGCACTTTCTGGTTGGCGCGGTAGTAGGCCGTGCGCTTGCCGTCGCGGTGATATGTCTCCATGGTGCGATGGCGCTCCATCAGCACCTTCATCTGCTTGTCGTCGATACGCTGCGCAGCGAGTCGTCCGGCCGTTTCCTCCAGTCCATGCAGCACTTCAAAGATGGCGGCGATCTCGTCCTTGTTGATCGGCGCGACCTGAAAGCCCATGTGCTGCCGGTGGGTCACATAACCCTCGGTCACCAGCGTTTTGAGCGCCTCGCGCAAAGGCGTTCGGGAGATGTCAAAGCGCTCGCACAGCGCTTTCTCGTCGATACGGCCGCCGGGTGGCAATTCACCTTCGAGAATCATCTCGCGCAATTGCTCCGCGATCGCCGCGTACATACCCGTGCCGCGCAGGCTGACGCGCTTGCGTGTATCTGCCGGTAGTGACTTGAGGTCCATGTCGCCTGTTTCCGTTATTGCATCTTCCGTCGTTGCTTAATTGTCTTACAGGTTCGACCCGCTATCCACAAAAAATAAAACACTCAATAAAATCAATGAAATACAACGCTTGTAATTCATAATTAGGCATCATATACTGCGCTGGCGCATGCAGCGCACCGGTCCGGGAGCGGTCCCGGACGCGAACATGAAACCCGACAGCCATGATCAGGCGAACGGAGGAGACACAGATGCAAACCGTAAATGCGGCCGTGCAGGCCGAGGTCAGGACCGGCGTACGCTGGAAGATCTTTCTCATCATGTTGATGCTGATTTCGATCAACTACGTGGACCGGGCCTCGCTGTCCGTCGCGATGCCCCTTATCGCCAAGGAATTTCATATCGCCCCGGCCGTGCAGGGACTGATCCTCAGCTCGTTCTTCTGGACCTACGCACTCATGCAGATCCCGGGGGGCATGCTGGCTGATCGGTTCAAGCCGCGCATCGTGATCGCGTGCGCGACGTTGTTCTGGGGTTTCTTCCAGGGCATTGCCGCCGTCTGCACGAGCGCGACCGCGCTGATTTTCACCCGTCTGGGTCTGGGCGCCGCCGAAGCACCGATATACCCGGCCGGCGGCAAGCTCAACGCAATGTGGATGACGCGTCACGAACGCGGCCGCGGCGCGACGCTGCTCGACGGTGGCGCGCCGCTGGGGGCGGCACTCGGTGCGGTGATCATCTCCGGGTTGATCACCGAATTCGGATCGTGGCGCACCTCGTTCGTGGTGGCCGGTATCGGAACCATGCTTGCAGGCCTGTTTGCCTGGTACTACATCCGCAACAATCCGAGTGAGCATCCGGCCGTGAATCAGGCCGAAGCAGACTATCTCGAAGCGTCCCTGCAGGAAGAACACCTTGGCGAGCCGGTTCATGCCAGCGGCCGCAGCCTGGATTTTTTCCGGTATCGCTCGGTGTGGGGCATGTTCTTTGGCTGGATGTGCTTCAACTCGCTGTTTTACGGCTTGCTCACCTGGATGCCGAACTATCTGAACAAGGTTCACGGCTTCAACATCCAGCAGATGGGCGGCGCCAGTTTCGCGATCTTCTTCAGCGGCTTCGTGGGTGAACTGATCGGCGGATGGATCGCGGACAAGTGGAAGGCCGCGGGCGGTTCTCCCAACCGCGTGATGCGCACGCTGTTCGGAATCGCCGCCGTGGCGGCAACCGTGTCGATCTTCTCGGTCGCCTATGTCGGGAACCCGGCGACGGTGGTGGTGCTGCTGGCCTCCACGCTGTTCTTCCTGCGCTGGTGCGGTCTGTTCTGGGTCCTGCCTTCCATCCTCGGGACCCGCAACAAGGTCGGCTTTCTGGGCGGTTTCATGAACCTGGGCGGCAATATCGGCGGCGTTCTCGTGCCGATCATCGTCGGCCTGATCGTGCAGACCACCGGTTCCTATTTTCTGGCCCTGATGTTTTTCGCCGCCGCAGGCGTAGGACTTCTCGTCTGTTCGACGCTGATCGACTACGAACGCAAATTGCCCGTCTAAGCCGGACTTTCTTCACCCTTAACACTTGATTGCTGACTTCATCATGAGCAAACGCGTCATGCTCGGCATGCTTACACCGTCGTCCAACACCGCGCTCGAACCGATCACGAGCGCGATGGTGGCCCAGTTGCCCGGTGTTAGTGCCCATTTTTCCCGCTTCAGGGTCACCGAAATCTCGCTGTCCGACCAGGCGCTCGGGCAGTTCGACACAACCAACATCATTCAAGCCGCCAGGCTGCTGGCCGACGCCAAGGTCGACGTGATCGCATGGAACGGCACTTCATCCGGCTGGCTCGGCTTCGAAACCGACCGCCGCCTGTGCCGCGAAATCGAGGATGCGACCGGCATCCGCGCAACCACGTCGGTGCTGGCGCTCAACGAGATTCTGGACAAGACTGGCGTGAAGAAATTCGGTCTGGTCAGCCCGTACCTGAAGGATGTTCAGCAGAAGATCGTCGCCAATTACCGCGACAACGGCATCGACTGCTCTTCCGAAAACCACCTCGGCCTGAAGGTGAACTATCAGTTTTCCGAAGTGACCGAAGAGACGCTGCGCGCACAGATCCGCGAAGTCGCCGAGCACCGACCGGAGGCGATCGTCACCTTCTGCACCAACCTGCACGCCGCCCATCTGGCCTCGGAAGTGGAGCGGCATCATGGTGTGCCGCTCTACGACACGATCTCCACCGTGGTGTGGAAGTCGTTGAAGCTCGCTGGCTACGATACGACCCGGCTTGCGGGCTGGGGCCGCCTGTTCTCCGAAGTCGCGTGAGAGGACTGTCATGACAACCCTGTACGACCTGGTAATCCGTAACGCTGACGTGGTCACCGCGTCCGAGCGCTTCAATTGCGATATTGGCGTGAAGGACGGCATCGTCGTCGCGCTGGGCCGCGATCTCGACGCAGGCAGGCGCGAGATCGACGCCACCGGCCTGTTGGCGCTGCCTGGCGGTATCGACGCCCATTGCCATCTCGACCAACCGATGCCGGACGGGCTGAAGATGGCCGATGACTTCAACAGCGGCACCCGTGCCGCCGTGTGCGGCGGGACCACGACCGTGATCCCGTTCGCCGCGCAGGCAAAGGGGCAGTCGCTGAAGGCCGCGGTGGCCGACTACCATAGCCGCGCCGAAGGCCGCGCGGTAACCGACTACGCATTCCACCTGATCGTCTCCGATCCGACGCCCGAGGTGCTGGAACGCGAACTTCCTGAACTGATCGCCGCCGGCTATACGTCGTTCAAGATCTATATGACCTACGACGATCTCAAGCTCAGCGACCGCGAGATCCTCGAAGTGATGGATGTTGCGCGCCGCAACGAGGCGCTGGTCATGGTGCATGCCGAGAATTCGGACTGCATCGCGTGGCTGACCGACAGGCTCACCGAAACCGGTAAGCACGCGCCAAAGTACCACGCGCTCTCTCGCCCGGCGGTGGTCGAGCGGGAAGCGACGCATCGGGCGATTGCGTTTTCCGAACTGGTCGACGTGCCGATCCTGATCGTGCATGTGTCGGGTGAGGACGCGATCGAGCAGATCGAATGGGCGCAGCAGCGCGGCCTCAATATCTACGCCGAAACCTGCCCGCAATATCTTTACCTGACGGCCGAAGATCTTGGCCATGAGGACGAATATCACGGCGCCAAGTGCGTTTGCAGTCCGCCGCCACGCGACGCGTCCAGCCAGAAGGCTGTGTGGAGCGCACTAAAGCGTGGCGTGTTCAGCGTTTTCTCGTCCGACCACGCGCCGTTTTCATACGACGATCCGCAGGGCAAAAAGCCTGGCGGCAATGAGGTGTCGTTCGAGCACATCCCGAACGGCATCCCCGGCATCGAAACCCGGTTGGCGCTTCTGTTCGATGGTGTGAACCGCGGCAAGCTATCGCTGCACAAGTTCGTCGAACTGACGTCATTGAATCCCGCGAAGCTGTACGGCCTCTATCCGCGCAAGGGAACGATCGCGGTCGGCGCCGACGCCGACATCGTGCTTTGGGACCCACACAGGCAGATCATCATCGCGAACGACGCGCTGCATCACAACGTCGACTACACGCCATACGAGGGCCGCACCGTGCAGGGGTGGCCAAAGCATTGTCTGTCACGTGGCGAACTGCTGGTAGAGAGTGGCCGCTACCTTGATCCGGAGGCGGGCCGGGGCCGCTTTCTCGCCGCTGGCAAGCCGCAGTACGTCGACCTGTGACATTGGAGAGCAGCATGAAGATCCTGGTGATCAACCCCAACATCTCCGAGAGTGTCTCGGCTCTGATTCAGGCCGAGGCGCAACGCAGTGCTTCGCCTGACACCGAGATCGAGGTGGCGACCGCGCCGTTCGGCGTCGCCTACATCGAGACCCGGTTCGAAGCGCTGGTCGGCGGGTACGCGACCTCGTGCGTGGCGGCCGAACGCCATGGCACCTACGATGGTGTCGTGGTCGCGGCGTTCGGCGACCCGGGCCTGCAAGGCATCAAGGAACTCATCGACGTGCCGGTAGTGGGGCTGACCGAGTCCGCACTCGTCACCGCTGCAACGCTCGGGCAGCGCTTCTCGATCATCGCGATCTCGCCGCGAATCAAGGCGTGGTATCGCGAGACTGTCGAACGCAGTCATCTTGCGAGCCGGCTCGCCAGCATCCGCGCACTCGATGAGCCGTTGCGCGATATCGGCAGCGTGCAGCAGGACTACGCGGCGAGACTGAAGACGCTGTGCAATCAGGTTGTCGACGACGACGGCGCCGACGTCATCATCATCGCCGGCGCGCCGCTTGCGGGTCTCGCGCGTGAGATCCGTGACGAATTGCCGGTGCCGGTGGTCGATGGCGTGTCGAGTGCGATTACGCAGCTCGAGGGGCTTATCCGCCTGGGGCCGAAAAAGGCGACCAAGGGCAGTTTCGCCCAGCCGCCGGTCAAGCCGAATCGGGGCCTGCCCGAACCGCTCGAGCGATTGCTGAACAGTGGGCGCACGGGCTGATTCAGCTTTTCGGAGTGAGTCCCGGGGGCAGACTGTCGCCGTCGGTTTGGCGCGGCGTCAGCCAGCGCATCTCTCAGCCCGCGCCGGCCGCCTGCGACGGCTGTCGTATCACCTGCCCGCTGGTCGCCGCGTGACATGCCTCGATCATCGCGCGGAACGTTGGCGACGCATGCAGTTCGCCGCCCGCATCGAGTTCGACGCTGCCCTCCGGCGCGTCGCCGACGCCGACCACCAGCGTCGCGCGCGGCCGCCATTCGCGCGTGCGGCGCAGCATGTTGCGCAGATATGGCGGCGACTCGGGCGCGTCGAGCGACACGATGCAGATGATCGACGTGTCCTTGAAGCTCGGCTCGTCGGCGCGCGCGCTGCGATATCCGGAGTGCGTCGCCATCAGCGGCGCGAAGCCCTGACGGTTCAGCAGTTGCACGGCGATGGCCGTGGTCACTTCGTCGAACGCGCCGCGGCCAGGCACGCACAACACCGTCTCCTTGCCCGCTTCACCCGGCTGTTGCGAGCGCGTGAGCGGATCGCCGCCATAGCGCTCCGTGGCACCGGCGCCCGGCGGCGCCAGGTCCGGCGTCGCGGCGAGCAGCGCGTTTCCCGCGTGCGCCGGTTCGACTGGCGACAGCGCATCGCGCAGCCCTTCGGCGATTTCGAGGTTCTCGACGATATCGACGAGCGCGTCGTTGATCCGCTGCAACTGGTCGGGCATCAGCACGCCGCGCTGCGCGTCGTTGCGCGCGAGCCGCAGCCCTTCGAGCGCGACCTTGTCGTAATAGTCGATCAGCGACATCTCGCGCAGCAGCCGCTCGGCCTGCACGATCGCCTCGTGCGGATCGTCGGCGAGCAGGCGCTGATAGAAGTTCTGCGCGGGCGACAGCGCGGGCTGATCGCCGAGCAGCACGGTCAGGAAGTTCAGCCGGTCCGCGTAGCGCCCGAGCGTGACGACGCACAGCGTGAGCGGCGTCGACAGCACGAGGCCGATCGGCCCCCACAGCCAGCTCCAGAAAATCGCCGCGACCACCACCGCGAGCGGCGACAGGCCCGAGCGATGGCCGTACAGCAGCGGCTCGGCGATCTGCCCGGCGACCACGTCGACGACGATGAACAGAATCAGCGTGAGCACCGCCATCGTCCATTGCGGCTGGATCGCGGCCGCGAGAAACACCGCGAGGATCGCCGCGATCCAGATGCCGATGTACGGCACGAAGCGCAACAGCGCGGCGATCACGCCGAACAGCAGCGCCCCCGGCACGCCGATGATCGCCAGCCCGATCGCGATGATGCCGCCCGCGCTCAGATTCACGCCCAGCTGCGCGACGAAATAGCGTGACAGGCGTCCCGCGGCGTCGTTGATCGCGGTGGTCGTGCGGTGCAGGTCGCGCGAACCGAACAGGCTGATCAGCCGGTCGCGTAAATCCTCGCGCTGCAACAGGATGAAGATGGTCACGACGAGCACGATGAAGGTCGTCTCGATCGGCGCGATGGCCGGCGTCAGCGCGCGCTGCGCGAGTTGCACCGGCGTCGGCGCGGGCTCGTGCACCTCGACCTGTTGCGGCACCTGCGGCGCGTTGCGCGCCGCGCGGCCAGTCGGGCGGGGCGGGGCAGGACGGGGCGACGGCGCCATGCGCTGCAGCGCGCTGGCGGCACTGCTCATCAGCGAATCGGCGCGCCCGACGGTCTTTTCCTGCACCGTTTCGATCTTCTGCTCGATCGCTTCCTGGTACTGCGGCAGGGCGCCCGCAAGCTGCACGAGCTGCGCGCCGATCAGAGCGCCGACCGCGAGCAGCGAGGCGAGCGCGAACAGCACCGCGATGAAGATCGACGGCAACTGGCCCATATGCAGACGCCGCAGCATCTGCACGAGCGGCGCGAGCAGGAAGCTCAGCAGCACCGACAACGTGATCGGAATCAATACCTCCCGGCCGAAGTACAGCCCGCACACGACCACCACGCCGGTGATCAGCGACACGAGCCCATGCAAGCCCGGCGTGCCCGGCGGGTAAACGCGGTTCGGCCGTCCTTGCGGCGGCGGTAGCGATATTTTCATGTGAACGGAATTCCGGTTGGGCCGCGTAGACGACCGAGCGGAGCATAGGTCGTCAGCAAGACATATGCCCGAATTGTAGGCGCTTTGGTGCGAGGCGGGCTCACGAGTGGTACGCGCGGTAAGCCGCCAGATTTTGCCCGCCGGTCAGGCGAAATTGTTCCATAGTATTAGTGTCCTGTATCCACGGAACGGCGGAGGTTGAACAGGAAAGCGTGGCGAGTGAGAAGCCCAGGTCTTGGTTCTCGAGGAGTGTGAGTGTCGTCGACCCGGCGCGTTGGCGTGCACGTGGCACGAAGTCACATCCAGGTGGCACATCGAAGGAGAAAATGATGGGCAAGAACAAGTCAGATGGGAACTCGGACTCGCAACTGTCACCCGACGGGATCAATCGTCGCCGCTTGCTCGGATCCGCATCGCTCATCGCCGCGGCAGCGGCGCTGCCGCGATCCGCTGGCGCTGAGGTCTCACCCTCTGCCGCTACACCTGAGGACGGGTCCGTCTTGCCGAGGCCTGCGCCAGCTTTTCACGGCAAAATCGAACGCCTGGCCAAGGATTCGACACCCGACTTTCCTAAGGAATACGCCGCGCCCGCCGGTTCACCGAACGTTCTTTTGATCCTGACCGATGATGTCGGCTTTGGGGCGAGCAGCACTTTCGGCGGCCCGATCCAGACACCGAATTTCCAGCGGCTTGCGGACAGCGGCCTGCGCTACAACATGTTTCACACCACCGCGCTTTGCTCGCCCACGCGCGCGGCGCTGATCACCGGTCGCAATCACCATTCAGTCGCCAGCGGCGTCATTACCGAATTCGCGACCGGCTATCCTGGCTACGATTCGCTTGTTCCAAAGAGCGCCGGCTCGATTGGCGAAGTTCTCAAGGAGAACGGGTACAACACCTCATGGTTCGGCAAGATGCACAACGTGCCGGACTGGATGTCCAGTCAGGTTGGCCCATTCGACCTGTGGCCGAACGGACTGGGCTTCGAACACTTCTATGGATTCATCGGTGGCGACAGTGACCAATGGCATCCGGCGCTGTACGAAAACACCAAGCCGATCGAGCCTTATCTCGGCGATCCAACCTACATACTCGATCGTGATCTTGCCGACAAGGCGATTGCATGGATGCGGATGCAACATGCACTCGCGCCGACCAAGCCCTGGCTTCTTTACTACGCGACCGGCACCGCGCACGCCCCACACCATGCGCCGAAGGACTGGATCGCAAAATACAAGGGCCAGTTCGATCAGGGCTGGGACAAGGTGCGCGAGGAGACACTCGCCCGACAGATCAAGCTCGGCGTTGTCCCGCCCGATACGCAACTGACCAGAAGGCCGGAGCAGATACCTGCCTGGGATACGTTATCGGGTGATCAGAAGCGTCTCTACGCGCGGATGATGGAAGTCTATGCGGGCGCGTTGTCGCATGCCGATTACCACATTGGCCGTTTGCTCGACGCCGTCGAGGAAACGGGGCAGAAAGACGACACGCTGGTCATTTTCATCATGGGCGACAACGGAGCGAGTGCCGAGGGTACGCTGCAAGGCACAACCAATGAGGTCGGGACCGCCGCAAACAGCGTCCCGGAAAGCATCCCGTTTCTGCTTTCGATGATCGACGAACTCGGTGGCCCGAAGACCTATAACCACTACCCGGTCGGTTGGGCGCACGCCACCGATGCCCCCATGCAATGGACCAAACAGGTCGCGTCCCACTTCGGCGGCACTCGCAACGGCATGGTGATCTCGTGGCCAGCACGCATAAAGGACATGGGCGGTCTGCGCTCACAGTTCAGCCACGTGATCGACATTGCCCCCACGATCTATGAGGCGGCCAGAATTACGCCACCGGTCATGCTCGACGGCGTGAAGCAGAAGCCGATCGAAGGCGTGAGTCTGGTGTACACGTTCGACGCCGCCAAGGTGCCGACCCGGCATCCCGTGCAGTATTTCGAGCTGGTGGGCAACCGCGCGATCTACAAGGATGGCTGGATGGCAAGCACGACGCCGCTTCGCCTGCCTTGGGTGACGGTTGGCGCCGAGCCTAGTCCCGACGATTACAAGTGGGAACTCTACAATATCAACGCGGATTTCAGCCAGGCTAATGATCTTGCCAGCAAGTATCCCGAGAAGCTGAAGGAGCTTCAGGCCGCCTTTGACGTGGAGGCCAAAAAGTACAACGTCTATCCGCTCGACTCGAGTTTCGCGTCACGCGCTGATCCTGCGATTCGACCAAGTCTGACCCGGGGCCGTAGCGAGTTCACTTATTTTCCGGGCATGATCCGCATTCCGGAGGGATCGGCTCCGGACTTCAAGAACAAGTCCTGGACCGTGGCTGCCGAAGTGGTCGTCCCGGAAGGCGGTGCCAACGGGGTACTGGGAACGATAGGCGGCAGGTACGGCGGTTGGGCTCTGCTCATGCAGGATGGCAAGCCTGAATTCGCCTATGCGTTCTCGAACCAGCCGGAACATAAGTTCGTGGTGTCGTCCAATCGACCGCTGGCCCCGGGCCATCACATCATCCGGACCAAATTCGACTACGACGGCGGCGGCATCGGAAAAGGAGCCATGGCGACGCTGCTGGTGGACGAAAAGCCGGTTGGACAAGTCAAGATTTCAAGGACGGTGGGGGTGAGATTTTCCCTTGATGAGACCTTCGACGTCGGGGAGGATACGGGAACCCCCGTGATCGAGGATTACGCGGACAAGATGCCTTTCAGGTTCACAGGCGAACTCAAGCGATTCGTCGTGGTACTGCAACCGCAGAAGCTCAGCGAAGAGGAGCAAAAGGGTTTACGCGACGGTTTGGCGAAAGCCATGATGTCGGTCCAGTAGGGATCCTCAAAACGCAGCGTTCGAACGACACGGACGCCACGACGACGGACAGGACAGCCGGATACCATGAGTTCACAGAGCCAGCCTTCTAAAGGAATCCAATCCGCTCAGCGGGATCCGCTCGCCGAGATGGTCTTTGTCCCCGGCGGCGAATTTCGCATGGGCTCGGACCGGCACTACCCCGAGGAGGCGCCGGTGCACCGGGTCAGAGTCGATGGGTTCTGGATCGACCGTACGCCGGTGACGAACCGCCAGTTCCGCAGGTTCGTCGAGGCCACGAACTATGTGACCTTCGCCGAGATCGCGCCGAAGGCGGAGGACTATCCGGGCGCGCTTCCACACATGCTGCAGGCCGGGTCGCTCGTCTTCTCCCCTCCCACGGGGCCCGTCGACCTGCAGGATTGGACGCAATGGTGGCGCTTCAAATTCGGTGCTGACTGGCGAAGGCCCTACGGGCCGCGCAGTTCGATAAGCGGAAAGGACGACCATCCCGTGGTGCATATCGCCTGGTGCGACGTCGAGGCGTATGCGCACTGGGCTGGCAAGGAATTGCCGACCGAGGCCGAGTGGGAACTTGCGGCGCGTGGCGGCCTCGATGGCACGGAATACGCATGGGGCGACGAGTTCACGCCAGCCGGAAAGCAGATGGCCAATACATGGCAGGGCGCCTTTCCGCACCAGAATCTGATGCAGGACGGCTTCGAGCGCACTTCGCCGGTGAGGTCTTTCCCGCCGAACGGTTACGGCATCTACGACATGATCGGCAATGTGTGGGAATGGACCGCGGATTTCTGGTCGACCCGCCACACGGCCGACGCTCCCAAGGCGTGCTGCGTCCCTCAGAACCCGCGCGGCGGCGCGCAGGAACGCAGCTATGACCCTTGCCAGCCCGAGATCCGAATTCCCCGCAGAGTGCTGAAAGGCGGTTCGCACCTTTGCGCACCGAACTATTGCCGTCGCTACCGCCCAGCGGCACGGCATGCCGAAGCGATCGACACGTCGGCGAGCCATATCGGTTTTCGCTGCGTGGTGCGCGTTGACAGGGTTGAGGGTTAGCGCGCGGGTCCTTCGCCATCGGCTACGCCTCGGACATCGCAAACGTGGCCATCATCCGCTGCGGGTCGGCGGTGCGCCAGAGCACTTTATCCGTGGCAGCGTCAACTGCTGGTTCGTCGCATCTGAATGAAAGCTCCGGCATGACTTTCCATGCCTGGCGGCTGCGAGGCTTTGCATATTCGTGATTTCAGCGCAAAGAGAGAATGGATTAAAACGGCATAGGAAACCCACCGTTGTATTACCAGGTGGACGGATTGGCTAAAGCATTGCTGTCTGCGGTAATAATGAATTGTTATTCGTTTACAAATTTGATCGCCGGCCGGTTAGCCCGAAAATTGAAATTCACCATTGCGAATAATGCGTAACTATCAGCAAACAGCTTTCCTAAACTTGCTATTAAGTGGCACGGACTCGATCCCGTGCTGTCGGTGAACGGCATCACGTCGATACCATGCAATTTGAGCTTGATAAGCCTGATCGCGCGCCGCTCGAACTGATTCGGACATAGCGAGAAATCGTGGTCTAAAACGAAGTTCCGGTCACCCGGATATGCGTTAGGCGGGCGCAGATTATTTCAATGAATGAAGTCAGTGTCTCGTTGCAAGCCCTGAGCGGTGATCTGTGGTTTGCTTCACGTCTGGCACTGCAAATGGTCACTCGAGTCTGAACGCCGCTAGCCATGCGCATAACGACCGCCAGGGAAAATGCGAAAGGGTCGGTTGCGTCGACATACCATTCCAAACCAAGGAGTACGGGTCATGAACAAGGTAACCAGCACATTAATCGCGGCGGTCGCCGCACTCACGCTGTCGGGCGGCGCCCATGCGCAGAACAACACGCTGGCGACCCCGACCACGAAGTCGCCGGCCGCTGCAACGAGTGGCTACGGCACGCCTACCGTCACCAACACTGACAGCGGCTCCGGGTCGCGGGATTCGAGCCAGCCCACCGGCGCGAACAATAGCACGATGTCTCCCACTCCCATGCCCGCTTTCGGGGTTAACAACACACTGGCCACTCCGTCCGCAAAGTCGCCAGCAGGGCAATAAGAGCAGGCAAGGTTTGCAATCAGGCGCAAATGAGCGCACGGCGACAAGCGCTGCAATCTCGTACGGCGTCGTCATTGTGAGCCGTGTCACATAAAGGGGGACGGCTGCACGAGGGAAAGCGGTCTTTGGGTTCTCCCTGACCGCTTCCCGGCAGCGGCGAAACAAGCTGGTGTAACTGGCCGTTCATAGCGCGACGGAAGGCCGAATATCCCCCAACGTATTACAGCCAGGTCGTCACCCCACATGCACCCGCAGCATCTCCAGCAACTGCGAACTCACATATAGCAACAAGCCGATAAACCCGCCGACGATCGTCCCATTGATGCGGATGTACTGCAGATCCTTGCCGATATTTTCCTCGACCTGCCGCGACATTTCGTGAGCATCCCAGTTCTTCACGGTATCGCTGATATGGCGCGTCAGGAACTGCGCGAAGTCCGGCGCCATCGCGCGCGCCGCTTCCTCGAGATGATCGTTCAGCGATTGCCGCAGCGCCGGATCGCGCGCGAGTTCGCGGCCGACCCACGCGCCCATCGCGGCGACCCGCGCATGCAGTGCCGAATCGGTGCTTTGCAAATCGCGCTTGAGCCACGCGCGCAGCTCCCCCCACATGTCCTTCACGTAGCTGCTGAAAGCCTCGCCTTCGACCAGATAGCGCTTCAGCACTTCGCCTTGTTGCAGGAAAGCCGGATCGGTCTTCAGCCGCACGATCAGCTTGCGCACCGCCTCGTCGAACCTGTCGCGCAGCTCGTGCGTGGGGTTCTGCGCGATCTGTTCGAGCATGCGGTTCGCGGCGCTCGCGATCGCTTCGGCACCCTTGTCGCCGAGCCACGCCGACGGCAGGAACTTCTCCATCGTCGGGTATTCGCTCTTCACCCAATCGACGATGCGCGCGGCAATGAACTCGCGCGCCGGCGCCTCGCGCAGCACCGCGATCACCTGATCGATCGCGGTGTCGAGCAATTCCTGGTGCCGGCCGTCGCGCGTCAGCGTGTCGAGAATCGCGCCGAGCGATTGCGACAGATCGACCTTCGCGAGCACGTCGCGCAAGCCGTCCTTGATGAAGGTCTGGATGCGCGCGTCGTCGGCCACGTCGAGGATGCCGCCGGTGAGGCGCACCACGTAGTCGCCCAGACGCGCGGTATTGGCCGATTCGCTGAGCCACGCGGTGATGGTCTGCGCCGGATCATGCCGGCGGATCAGACCGACCAGCGACGGCACATCGAGAAACTTGTCCTGCACGAAGTGCGCGAGGTTGTCGGCGATCTTGTGCTTGTTGCGCGGGATGATCGCGGTGTGCGCGGACACCACCGGAATCGGCACGCGGCGAAACAGCGCCGCGACCGCGAACCAGTCGGCGAGCGCGCCGACCATCGCGGCCTCGGCGACGGCCTTGATGCCGTCGACCCATAGGCCGCGCGGCAGGAACGCGGTGACGACGAAAACGCAGGCGGCCGCGGCGAGCAGCATCAAGGGCGTGCGCTTGGCCTTCTTCAGTTCGGTGGTCTTGTCCATCGGGCGCGGTCGATCGTGTCGGGCGGCGGCTGAAAGGCGGCCGGGTTCAGCCGGTTCGGTTGCAATGATGCGGTACGGCCGGCGCGCGCGTCCAGCGTGGATACGCGCCGACGCAATACGCGCCGACGCAACGCGCCGACGCAATACGCGCCGACGCTTCGGCAAGGTAACATTCGCGGTTGGACTTCGCGTCGAGCCCAACGCAAGACGACGCAACGCAATCGCAATGGAGGCACAGTGATCAGGTTTCTGCACACCGCGGACTGGCAGATCGGCACGCAATTCGGTCAGTTCGAACCGGACGAGGCCGCGCATCTCACCCAGGCGCGCTTCGACACGGTGCGCCGCATCGCCGAGGAAGCGGCCGCGCGCAACGTCGACGCGGTGCTCGTCGCGGGCGACGTGTTCGATCTGCAGACGGTGTCGGACACCGTGATCCGGCGTTTGTTCGCCGCGCTGCAAGCGTTCTCCGGAGCGTGGATCATGCTGCCGGGCAACCACGACGCGGCGCTGGTCGAAAGCGTGTGGACTCGCGCGCGGCGGCTCGATTGCGTGCCCCCGAACGTGCGCCTCGTGCTCGAAAGCGGCGTCGTGCTGCTCGACTCGTGCCGCTGCGCGCTGTTGTGCGCGCCGCTCACGCAGCGCATCACCTACGACGACACCACCGCATGCTTCGATTCCATCGAGACACCCCCCGGCTATCACCGGGTGGGGCTCGCGCATGGCAGCGTCGGCGGCATTCTGCAAGAGGGCATCGATTCATCGAATCCGATCGCGCCGACGCGCGCCGCCAGCGCGCGGCTCGACTATCTGGCGCTCGGCGACTGGCACGGTCATCTGCGCGTCGACGAGCGCACGTGGTACGCAGGCACGCATGAGCAGGACCGCTTCCGCGCAAACGAGCCGGGTTTCGTGCTCGACGTCACCATCAGCGAGCCGGGCGCGTCGCCGCGGGTCGACGCGCTGCGAGTCGGGCAATACCGGTGGCATCGCTGGGACGAGACGATTTCGGTGCCGACCGACATCGACGCGTTGAAAACCCGCCTCGCCGAACTCGGCGCGAACGACGTGCTGCGCATCGAGGTCGACGGCACGGCGGCGCTCGCCGATGCCGAGGCGTTGCATGTCGCCGTCGAAGAGGCCCGCGCGCGCGTGCGCGCGTTGCGCGCCGATCTGAGCAGCCTGCAGGTGCTGCCCACCGCCGACGATCTCGCCGAACTCGGCGCGCAAAGCGGTTATCTCGCGAAGGTGGTCGCGCGCTTGCGCGGCTTGCAGGAAGACGCGCAGTCCGATCCGCAACAGGCGCGGCGCGCGGCGGAGGCGTTGCTGCTGCTGGCGCGTTTTCAGCGCGAGCAGCGCCAACGCGATTCACATGCGGCACCACCCGCGCAGCCGCGCGATCGGCAGCAATCTGAAGTGCCGCGCGAAGGAGCCTGCGCATGAAGCTGCAACGTATCGCGATTCAGGAATTCAGACAGTTCGGCGGGCAACTCGTGATCGACGATCTGCAGCCCGGTCTCAACCTGTTCGTCGGCCCGAACGAGGCCGGCAAGAGCACGATCGCCGAAGCGGTGCGCACGGTGTTCCTCGAACGCTACAAGGCCTCGCATCTGAAGGACCTGTTGCCTTGGGGGCTGGCGAGCGGACAGCCCTCGGTCGAGGTCAGCTTCGAGCTCGATGGGGTCGCGTGCCGTCTGTCGAAGCAGTTCGTGTCGCGTCAGCGCTGCGAGCTGAGGATCGGCCAGGCCGTGTACAGCGAGGACGAAGCCGAAGACAAGCTCGCCGCGCTGCTCGGCTTCGCGCGCGCGGCGCGCGGTCCGATGAAAGCCGAGAACGCCGGCGTGCCGGGTCTGTTGTGGGTGCAGCAAGGCGGCACCCAGGAGATGCGCGATTCGACCGGACACGCGGCGCAGTATCTGCGCGACGCGCTCACGCAACTGTCGGGCGGGCACGAAGCGGGCGGCGAGGATGCGCTGATCGCGGCCGTGCAGCGCGAACTGCGGCAACTGCTGACCGCGCGCACGCAGAAGTCGACCGGGCCGCTCGCCGAGGCGGAGCAGAAGCTCGCAGCGCTGATCGCGAGCCGCGACGAACTGCAACAGCAGCGCCAGCAGTTCGACGACAACATCGCGCGCCTCGCCACCCAACAGCAGGCCTTCGACGACGCCGAGCGCAGGCGTCCGTGGGAGCTTCACGAGCAGAAGGCCGCGCTCGCGCAGCAACGTGCCGCGGCGGTCGAGCAACTCGAACGCGGTCTCGAAGGGCTCGCGCAGTCGTTGAAGATCGGCGAGGCTCAACTCGCGTTGTCGGTGCAGCAGGAGCAGGGCGCGCTCGAACTGGAGGGGGCCATCGCGCGCGAACGCGAGCAGCTCGATGCGGCGCGCGCCGAAGTCGCGGCCGCGCAAACCGCGCATGCGCAGGCGCAAAGCCGGGTGACGCAGTTCGAGCAGGCAGCGGCCGAGGCGAACCGCGCGCTGGAACTCGCGAACGCGGCCGTGACCGCCGCCGACCTGCGCAGCCAGGTCGATTTCTACCGGGCGGAGAGCCAGCGGCTCGAAGCGTCGATCGGCGAGGCGGACAAAGCGAACGCGGCGGTGCTGCAAGCCGCGCGCGACGCCGCGGCGCTCGAACTCGACGACGCGCAGTTCAAGCGCCTCGTCGCGCTCGACGGCGAATTGACCGTGCTGCGCGCGCGGACCGAAGCGGCGATGACGCGCATCGAGTACAGCCTGAACGGCGAATTGAGCGTCGGCGAGCAGACGATCAGCGGCGCGGGCGTGCTGCGCGTCGACGAAGAAAAGCGCATCGGCCTCGGCGAACTCGGCGAGTTGCGCGTGATTCCGGGCGTATCCGATCTGTCCGCGCGGTTGTCGGAGCTGGCGTCGCTCGATGCACAGCACGCGCAGTTGCTGCGGGCGCTCGGCGTTGCGTCGGTGGGCGATGCGCAGGCGCGTCACGAGCAATGGAAAACGCTGGTCGCGCAACAGAAGAGCCACGCGGGGATTCTCAAGGTGCACGCGCCGCAAGGCATCGATGCGTTGCGGGCGGCGCTGGCATCGACGGCGGCGCGCTTGCAGTCGTCGAGCGAGCGCCTCGCCGGTCTGCCCGACGTGTCCGCGGCGCCGCCGCTCGACGACGCGCGCCGCAACGCCGACATCGCGCGCGATGCGTTGGAGGCCGCGCGCAAGGTGCTTGCGGAGGCGGCGGGCGCGCAATCGACGGGCGACGCGAAGGCCGATTCGCTGACGGCGCAACTGCAGCGCAAGGAAGCACAGCTGAACGACGAAGCGTTTCGGCGCAACCGCGCGCAGTGGCAGGCGCATATCGTCGAGCAGCGCGTGAAGGTCGATGCGCTGAACACCCAGCGCGGTGAGCGCGAGCGCGAACTCGACGCGGCCCGCCTCGACGATCCCGTGGCGGAGGCGAAGCGCTATCGTGCATCCGCGGAGCTCGCGCGCAACGAGCAGCACGAGCGTCAACTGCGGATCGCGCAGCTTCGCAGCCAGCTCGAAACGATGGGCGCATCCGGCCTCGGCGAACGGCTTGCCGCGCTCGAAGCGCAGGTCGAGCAGGCCACGCGTCGCAAGGACGAGCTGAGCCTGCGCGCGAGCGCGCTGAGTCTGCTCGACGAAGTGCTCGTCGACGAACGCGACGCCGTGCTCGCGCAACTGCGGGCTCCGTTGACCGAGCGGCTCGGCCACTACCTGAAACGGATTTTTCCGCAGTCGAGCCTCGCGCTCGGCGACGATCTGATCCCGGCGATGCTCGATCGCGACGGTCGCACCGAACTGCTGGACGCGCTGAGCTTCGGCACGCGCGAACAGCTCGGCATCCTGACGCGGCTCGCTTACGCGGATCTGCTGCAGGCTTCAGGCCGGCCGACTTTGCTGATGCTCGACGACGCCGCGGTACATACCGATGCCGCGCGCCGCGACGCGCTCAAACGCGTGTTGATCGACGCGGCGACGCGGCATCAGATCCTGGTGTTCACGTGTCATCCGGAGTTGTGGGACGACCTGGGCGTCAGGCAGCGGGCGGTGCAGGATCTGAAGGTGGCGTGAGCGGGGCGCGCTGGTACGGGTGAGGTCCGCTTACTCGTACCAGCGCGGCGTGTACACCCATTGCGCGCCTTCGTCGCCGCACGCGAACTTTCTTGTCAGCGACGACCCGACGATCACCATCGTGCGCATATCCACGTCGGCCGCGCGAAGCTCGCCGAGCGTCAGCGTGCGCAGCGTGCCACCGGGCCGGCCGATGTCGCGCCCCAGCACCACCTGGGTCGTCGGCGCGCGATACTCCCGAACGATGTCGAGCGCCTTGTCGAGTTGCCACGGACGCGCGCGCGAAATCGGGTTGTAGAAAGCCATCACGAGATCGGCTTGCGCCGCATGGCGCAGGCGGGTTTCGATGATCATCCACGGCTTCAGATTGTCCGACAGCGACAGCATGCAGAAGTCATGGCCGAGCGGCGCGCCGGCCTGCGCAGCGGTCGCGAGCGCGGCCGACACGCCCGGCACGATCGATAGTTCGACGGCCGCCCATGCATCGTTTTGCGACGCTTCGAGCGCTTCGAGCACAGCGGCCGCCATCGCGAACACGCCGGGGTCGCCCGAGGACACCATCACGACCGAGCGGCCTTCGCTCGCGAGCTCGAACGCGTGCCGCGCGCGCTGCATTTCCTCGCGATTGTCGGTGCCGTGCACGCGCTGATCCGCGCGCAGCGGGCCGGCCATTTTCACGTAGGTGTCGTAGCCGAGGATGTCGGTCGCTTCGTTCAGTGCGGTGCGCGCGGCCGGAACCATCAGCTCGGCGCAACCGGGGCCGAGGCCGATCACGGTCAGACGGCCGCGGGCACGGCCGAGCGTCGCAGGGTCGATGGCGAGCGGGGAGAGGGCGAGGGCGACGCGGGGCCGGGCGTCGTCGGTGGCGGCGTCGCGCAGTGTTTCGTGCGGCACGCGTAACGCGGCGCGCAGCAGTGCCGCGGCGCTCGATTCGCCGTGTTCGGCGCTGGCATCGGCGAAGCGTAGCGGCACGTCGAGAAGCGTTGCCGCTTTCGCGAGCGCCGGATCGGCCATGCTTGCCGCAGGCGCGAGCAAGGCTGCGAGCGAAAGCGGTGCGAGACCGTGCGTGGCTAGCGCTGCGCGCACGCGTGCGGCGATCATGTCGGCGGCATTGGCGTCAGCCTCGGCATCGACGTCAGTGCCGGCATCACCTACGACCACCGCCGCCACCACACTGCGCGGATGAATCACGAGCTCGTCTTCACGCCCATCCCACGCGCGCGGCGTCACGCGGATCGCGAGACGCGCCGACTCCGAGCGCGGCAGCTGCGCGTCGTCGAGCCACGGCGCGTCACCTTCGATGCGCGTGCTTTCCCCCGCGAGCAGGTCCGACACGAAGCGCTTGCCCTGACCGAGGTCGGCGAGCGCATAGCCATCGGGCGGATTGAGCACGCAGGTGCCGAAGCGCAGCTCACCGCTCGTCGTGATCGCGGGCTGCACGGCCAACGCGGCGGCGATGTCGCGCGCCATCACATTGACGCCGGCGAGGCCGCCGAGCAGCGGCACGACCGCGCTGCCGTCCTCGGCGACCGCGAGCACCGGCGGCTCCGCGCCTTTGCTCGACAGCAGCGGCGCGAGGCAGCGAATCACGATGCCGGCCGCGCACAGCGCGACGATCGGCGTGCCCCGCGCATACAGCTCGCGCAGATGCGCGCCGAGTTCGCTGTACGAGACGTCGGCCTCGACGCGGCCTTGCAGCGCATGGACCTGGCAGTCGGTAGCAACGCCCGCCGCGCCATGCGCGTCACGCGCGACGTACAGCGCCTGAATCCGACGCGCGGTCGCGAGCGCGCCCGCGCCGAGAATCACGATGGCGGGCGCGTTCATCCTTGCCATTTTTGCCCCGGCACGACCAGCAACGAGAAATACGGCGACGCCATCGGATCGACTTCGGCGAGCGGCACGATGCGCTGATTGCGCATCGTCGCGCGTTCGACGTACAGCGCGCGCTGCGCGAGTCCGAGCTCGTCGAGCACGCGCCGCACCTTGTCGAAATTGCGGCCCAGTTTCATGATGACCGCCGCGTCGGCATCGGCCAGACGGCGGCGCAATTCATCTTCGGGCAGCACGCCCGACAGCACCGACAAGCTCTGGTTGCGATACACGAGCGGCGCGCCGAGCACCGCCGTGCCGCCGAGCATCGAGCACACGCCGGGCACCACTTCGCTGTCGTAGCGCGCCGCGAGCCGGTCGTGCAGATACATGTACGAGCCGTAGAAGAACGGATCGCCTTCGCAGACGACCGCGACGTCGCGGCCCGCGTCGAGATGGGCCGCGACGATGTCGGCGGCGGTGTCGTAGAAGTCCGCGATGATCGCTTCGTACGACAGCGGCGGTTCGAGCGCTTCGGTCGTGACCGGATAGACGAGCGGTAGATGCTGCTGAGCGTCGTGCAGATGCGCCTCGATGATGCCGAACGCGTTGCCCTTCTTGCCCTTCGCGACGAAGTACGCGACCACCGGCGCTGCCTTCAGCAGACGCAGCGCCTTCAACGTAAGCAATTCCGGATCGCCGGGACCGACACCGATGCCGTACAGCCGTCCGCGACTCGTTAGCTGGCTGGCCATTTATTCGATCTCCGTCGCAAGCGCGTTGACCGCGGCGGCGGCCATCGCGCTGCCGCCGCGTCGGCCGTGCACGACCACGTAGGGCACGCCGCGGCTGTCTTGCGCGAGTGCCGCTTTCGATTCCGCCGCGCCGACGAAGCCGACCGGAAAGCCGAGGATCAGCGCGGGCTTCGGCGCGCCGGCGTCGAGCATGTCGAGCAGATGAAACAGCGCGGTCGGCGCATTGCCGATCACGACGACGCTGCCCGCCAGATGCGGGCGCCACAATTCGAGCGCGGCGGCCGAGCGCGTGTTGCCGATTTCGCGCGCGAGCGCGGGGACGTCCGGCTGAGTGAGCGTGCAGATCACTTCGTTGTTCGCGGCCAGCCGCGCGCGCGTGATGCCTTGCGCGACCATGCCCGCGTCGCACAGGATCGGCGCGCCTTGCGCGAGCGCGCGGCGGCCCGCGCTGCCGGCGCCGTCGGAAAACGCGAGGTCGTCGATCACGTCGACCATGCCGCACGCGTGGATCACGCGCACCGCGAGTTTTTCGAGGTCGGCGGGGATGCGCGCGAGGTCGGCCTCGGCGCGGATCGTCGCGAACGATTGGCGATAGATCTCCTGACCGTCGCGAATGTAATCAAGCATGTGGAGTACTCCGGGCGAGGCGCGCGAGCAGCGCGGCGGCCTCGTCGATCGTCAGTTGGGGCGCGACGCATTGGCCGAAGCCGGGGTGGCCGTCGCGTCGATAAAGGTCGTAAAGGCCGGACGCGGCGGCGAGCAGCGTGTAGGGCGCGCAATGCGCAGCCGCGCACGAGCGCGGGCAGCCCGTCAGATGCACGTCGACGCCGGCGGGCAGGCGCTCGGCGAGTCGCAGCGCGTCGGTCTTGGTGTCGGCGAGTCCCTTCGCGCAGCCGGCCGAACCGGCGCATGCGATCACGTGCGTGATGGCCTGCGCGGGATCGCAGGCGAGGCCGAGTGCGATCAGCTTCGCGAGCACGGTGGGCACGGCGGTCGTCGCGATGTCGGGCAGCAGCACGCTTTGCCATGGCGTTGCGTGCAGCATGCCGTTGCCGTGTTGTTGCGCGAGCGCGGCAAGGCCGTGCAGCGTGGCTGCGTCGAGACGGCCGAGCGGTGGTTGGCCGCCGACGTGCCACGTGCCGTCGCCACGCTGCGCGTGCGCACCGAGCCGCAGCGACGCGTCGGCGGGGACGTGGCGTTGCCAGTGGCTCAGCGAGGCGTCGCGCGCGAGCGGGAAATCAACGTAGCGTTGCGCGTGCCGCAGCAGCGTATCGGCGCGGTGCGTGGCGAGCAGGTCGCGCATGCGGGTCGTGTCGGCGGCGGCGAGGTCGAGGAACGTGCGCAGCAACGCGCGCACGAGCGCGGGCAAGCGCGATGGCGGCACGGCAGCGAGCGCGCCCGTGCCATTGGCATCGCGATGCTCGCCGGCGCTCGAGTGTTCACCGGCCAGACCCGGACACCCCGCGAGACCGAACACGAAGCGCACACCGTCTGCATCAGCCGACGCCGCGAACCACACGTCATGCGGATGATCGACTCGCGCGAGCCGTTCGCCGCCGTCGAGCAGCAGCGCGAATTTCGGTGACAACGCCGCGAAACGCGCATCGGATTGCAGCAGCGTGAGCAGTTCCGCGCACAGCGGCGTCGTGTCGATCAACGCGTATGGATCGCGGCCGGCGGCGGGGCTGATCATCACGTTGCGGACGTCGTCGGCGGAACTGAGCGCGGTGGCGTCGGTGGTGGCGGCGGGCGAAGCGGTAACCGAAAAAGAGGCAGATGCGTATGCGGAAGAAAGCGCGGCAGCCGGTCCAAGCGCCGCGGCGATCAGCGCGGCGCTCAATGCCGCTTCGTGTCCGCTGCGCACGCCGCGCAGTTGCAGATTCGCGCGATTGGTCAACTCGGCGACGCCGTTCGCGTGCCGCGTGCTCGCATCGGCGAGCGCGCGTGCCTGCGCCGCGCTCAGCACGCCGCCGGGCAGTTTGATGCGGCAGATGCCGCCGTCGCGCGCGGGGACGATGCGCAGCAACCCCGGACAAGCCGAGGACCGCGGTGTCGTGACCGCGTGGGACGAAACGGTGGGAGGCGAAGCTCGATTCAAAGGGGCACCGGGTTGAGCGTCGCGCGACGGCATGGCTGCGGCCTCGCTGCATGCTGCCCGATGAGGGCCGGCGTGAACCGTGCGGCCGAAAAGCGCTTCGGGCTGACCGTGGGCAATGAAAGCGGCCATTATATCTTTACGCTGTGGCCGCAGCGCCGGTTTGTCGGCCATCGCGGGATGCCGCCGATCGCGACGGCATGGCGCCGTGCCGCGGACCCGCGGGCCACATTGCGGCGGTATCATGCGGACTTTCGCAACCCGCGGTCCAAGCCTGCGCGAGGCCGCATGCGTGACGCGGCGCTGCGTAATCGCTAAAGAAACGACGCAACTGATGAGGATGGATGCATGCCGGCATGGCTGACCGTAGTGGGCATTGGCGACGACGGCTTCGCCGGTTTGGGGCGGCCCGCGCGGCGTGCGTTGCTGGGCGCGTCGGTCGTGTACGGCGGCGAGCGCCATCTGGCGATGCTGCCCGCGCGGCTCGCCGCGCGCCGTGCCGCGTGGCCGCGTCCGTTCGATCTCGCGCCGTTGCTCGCCGAGCGTCCGCACGCGGTGTGCGTGCTCGCGAGCGGCGACCCGATGCTGTTCGGCGTCGGCGCGACCCTCGCGCGGCAGTTGCCGCCCGGCGAATTGCGCGTGCTGCCCGCGCCGTCGTCGTTGTCGCTCGCGGCCGCGCGGCTCGGCTGGCCGTTGCAGGATGTCGCGACCGTGTCGCTGGTCGGCCGGCCGCTCGCCGCGCTGAATGCGCATCTGCATGACGGCGCGCGCCTGTTCGTGCTGAGCGCGGACGGGCGCACGCCCGCCGCGCTGGCGGCCTCGCTCGATGCGCGCGGTTTCGGCGCCACTCACATGAGCGTGCTCGAACATCTGGGCGGCGAGCGCGAACGGCTTGTCGATGGCCGCGCGGATCTTTGGCCGGCCGGCGAGATGGCCGCGCTCAATCTGATCGCGCTCGACTGCCGCGCGTCGGCGCAAGCGCCGCGTCTGCCGCTGACCTGCGGCTTGCCCGACGATGCCTTCATCCACGACGGCCAGTTGACCAAGCGCGACGTGCGCGCAATCACGCTCGCGCGCCTCGCGCCCGCGCCCGGCGAGTTGCTGTGGGACGTCGGCGCGGGCAGCGGCTCGATCGGTATCGAATGGATGCGCGCGCATCCCACGTGTCGCGCGATCGCGATCGAAGCGCACGAAGCGCGGCAGTGCTTCATCGAACGGAACCGCGACGCGTTGGGCGTGCCCGGGCTGCAACTCGTGGCCGGCCGCGCGCCGGACGCGTTGCGGGGGTTGCCTGCGCCGCATGCGGTGTTCATCGGCGGTGGGGTGACGGAGCCGGACGTGCTGGACACCTGCTGGGCGCAACTGCGCGACGGCGGCCGGCTCGTCGCGAACGCGGTGACGCTGCAAGGCGAGGCGGTGCTCGCCGCGTGGCGCGAGCGGCATGGCGGCACGCTGACGCGCATCGCGCTCGCTCATGCACAGCCGCTCGGCGGCTTCGATACGTGGCGCCAGGCGTTGCCGATCACGCTGCTCGATGTGACCAAACCCGCCAAAGCGTCGTCCGGGTCGTGATGCGCGACGAGACCCCCGAACAACCGGCGCCGCTGCGCAGCGGCTATACGACCGGCAGCTGCGCGACCGCGACGTCGCTCGCGGCCGCGCGTCTGCTGTTGGCCGGCGAGGTCAGCGAGGTTGCCGAGATCGTGTTGCCGAAGGGCCAGCATGTGCCGATGCGGCTCACGTTCTGCCGTCTTGTCGAGATGGCTGGCGAGCGGATCGCCGAAGCCGGCACGATCAAGGATGCCGGCGACGATCCCGACGTGACGCACGGCGCGCTCGTGTTCGCGCGCGTGCGGCTCGTACCCGGGCCCGGTGTGATCTTTCGGGCGGGGCCGGGTGTCGGCACGGTCACGCGCGCGGGGCTCACGCTGCCGGTCGGCGAGCCCGCGATCAATCCGGTCCCGCGCCAGATGATGTCCCAACACCTCGACGAACTCGCCGCACGCCACGCGTATCACGGCGGCTTCGAAGTGACGATCGGCGTGGAAAACGGCGAAGCGCTCGCGCTGAAAACGATGAACCCGCGTCTCGGTATCGTCGGCGGGCTGTCGATACTCGGCACCACCGGCATCGTGCGGCCGTTTTCGTGCTCGGCATATATCGCGTCGATTCATCAGGGCATCGATGTCGCGCGCGCGAACGGCTATACGCATGTGGCCGCCTGCACCGGCAACGCGAGCGAGGACGCGATGCGCGCGCATTACGGCCTGCCCGATATCGCGCTGATCGAAATGGGCGATTTCGTCGGCGCGGTGCTCAAGCATATGAAGCGCGCGCCGCTCGAGCGGCTGAGCATTTGCGGCGGCTTCGGCAAGCTCAGCAAGCTCGCGGCCGGCCATCTCGATCTGCATAGCCGCAACTCCAGTATCGATCTCGAACAGCTCGCAGGCTGGGCCGCCGAGCATGGCGCCAACGCCGAGCTGCAAGCGGCGATGCGCGCGGCCAACACCAGCCAGCAGGCGCTCGCGCTTGCTCACGCGCAACAGGTGCGGCTCGGCGATATCGTCTGCGAACATGCGTTGGCCGTGGCACGCGACATCGTGCCGCCGCAGGTCAGCGTCGAAATCTTCGCGATCGACCGGCAGGGCAACTTCGTCGGAGCCGCCCGATGACGCGCATCCTGTTGCTTGGGGGCACCGGCGACGCGCTGAAGATCGCGCGCCAACTCGATCCCGCGCATGTGTACAGTCTCGCGGGACTCGGCAAGGTGCCCGACGACTTGCAGTGCGCGGTGCGCGTCGGCGGTTTCGGCGGCAGCGAGGGGCTGGCGCGTTACCTCGCGAGCGAAGCGATCGGCCTCGTGATCGACGCGACGCATCCGTACGCGGCGCGGATCAGCGCGAATGCCGCAGAGGCGTGTCGCGTGGCGAAGGTGCCGTGCTGGGCGCTGCGGCGTCCAGCATGGCAGCCGCAAGCCGGCGACGACTGGCGCATGGTCGACGACTGGCACGAACTGATCGACGCGCTCGCGCCGTTCAGGCGGCCGCTTTTCACGCTCGGCCGCGAACCTCTCGCGCATCTCGACGAGATCCCGCCGCATCAGTTCTGGACCGTGCGCGTGCTGGATTCGCATCCGGACACCGCGCGCTCTCGCATCATCGCGGCACGCGGACCGTTCACGCTCGACGGCGAACGCGCGCTGTTCGCGCTGCAGGCGTTCGACGTCGTCGTCAGTAAGAACAGCGGTGGCGGCGCGACCGAGGCGAAACTCGAGGTCGCGCGCGACCGCGGCTTGCCGGTGATCATGCTGCGACGGCCGATGTTGCCCGAGGTCGATCGCGAGTTCGCCACCGTTGCCGAGGTGCTCGTAGCACTGCCTGCATGAGTCGGGCAACGGGGCATTGAATCAATACTGGAGTACTGAATGACGGTGTTTTTTATCGGCGCGGGTCCCGGCGACCCGGAGCTGATCACGGTGAAAGGGCAGCGGCTCGTGCGCAGTTGTCCGGTGATCCTGTATGCGGGGTCGCTGGTGCCGGCGGCGGTGCTCGACGGTCACAGCGCCGAACAGGTGATCAACACCGCGGAGCTCGATCTCGACCAGATCGTCGCGCTGCTCGAAGCGGCGCACGCGAAGGGCCAACATGTGGCGCGCGTGCATTCGGGCGATCCGTCGCTGTACGGTGCGATCGGCGAGCAGATTCGCCGCTTGCGCGAGCTGGGCATTCCGTATGAGATCGTGCCCGGCGTGACCGCGACGGCCGCGTGCGCGGCCGCGCTCGGTTGCGAGCTGACGCTGCCCGGCGTGTCGCAGACGCTGATCCTCACGCGCTACGCGAGCAAAACGTCGATGCCCGAGGGCGAGCAGTTGGGCGATCTGGCACGGCATCGCGCGACGCTCGCGATTCACCTCGGCGTGCGGCATCTCGCGCGCATCGTCGATGAATTGCGGCCGCATTACGGCGGCGCGTGTCCGATCGCGGTGATCTATCGCGCGAGCTGGCCCGACGAGGAGAAAATCACCGGCACGCTCGACGATATCGTCGCGAAAGTGCAGGGCAGCGCGATCGAACGCACCGCGCTGATCGTGGTCGGGCAGGTGCTGGCGGCCGAAGGGTTCGCCAATTCGACGCTGTATGGAAAGGGCAGCTGACGGCACCGGGCAAGGGCGGATTTGGGCGGCGCCGTGAAAGCCTTTCACCTGTCAGGAAGCGCCGTGACTTGTCGATCATAATGTGACGCAGCGCGAACCCGGTCGCCCGTCTACTGGCAAAACGCGAACGCGCGAAAGCCCGAAAATCCGCAAGTTCTGCACCGCCACACGGCGCGCAGACCGCTATCGTGGCGCCATGATGAAGCCCAGCACCGAACGTGATTACCGTCGACGGATCGCTCGCGTGGTCGAGGCCATTCTGCTCGAACCCGGCGCGCGGCACACGCTGGACAGCCTCGCCGCCGTCGCGCATATGTCGCCGTATCACTTCCACCGGATCTATCGCGCGTTGATGGGCGAGAGCGTGGTCGACACCGTCAAGCGTCTGCGGCTCGCCGAGGCGGCGCAGCGGCTGACCGATGCGGCGCAGGTGACCGCGGTCGCGCACGACGCCGGTTACGACAGTCCGCAAGCGTTCGCGCGCGCGTTTCGCGACTTTACCGGTGTGTCGCCGAGCGAATTCAGGACCCGGCAGCGGCATCTGGCTGCGAATCCGGCGGCTTCGGCGGCTTCGTCGCGCACGCGGCGAACGGCGCAAGCGCGCAGCGCACAGCGTGGCAACGACGATGGCCTCGGCATTGACGATGATGCCGAGGCTAAGCGCAACCAAAGCGCCGCAAGCGAAAGCACGCCCGCATTGCCGTCCGTAGAAGTCGCCGAGTTCGCGCCGCTCGACGTGCTGTGCCTTCGCCATGACGGCCCGGTCGCGACGATCGGCCAGACCTTCCACACGCTGATGACGGCGCTGCGCTGCGACGAGAATCCGCTGTTGCAACAGCGTGTCGGTATCTGCGCGCGCGATCCGTCGATGGCCGGCGGGTTTTGCTATCGCGCGGGAATCGTCGCGGGGTCGCAGGTGGCGTTCAGCGCTGCGATGGAGCGGCTCGACGAGTCCGCGCAACGCTCGCGTACTGCCGGGTCACCGCCGTCGGGCATCGAGCCGCTGCGGCTCGAAGGCGGCCTGTACGCGGTGCACCGCCTCGTCGGCCCGTATGCGCTGATCTCGCCGACTTTCAGGGCGCTGTACAGCGGCTGGCTGCCGCGCAGCGGCTATCGGCGCGATCAACGTCCGGGGCTCGAACTGTATCGAAGCGCGCCCGATCGCGGCGCGCTGCATCCCTGCGTCACCGATCTGCTGATCCCCATTCGCGAGGACTAACCATGATGCGTCGAGGCTGTGCCGCGCTGTCGAGCGCGTTGGCGGTATCGTTAACTGTGGCGTTGTCGGGGGCGCTGTCCGGCGCGATATGGACTTCGTGGCCGGCGCACGCGATCGCGCAAACCGCGTCGGCCGACTGGCATGTCGGCGAAACGAGCCGCGTGTTTCATCCCGCCGTAGCCCGCAATTGGCGCGGCGCGCAAACGCAGGCGCTGATCACGCGCATCTGGTATCCGGCCGACGCGACGCAACCCGAGACACGTCACGATATCGGCGCGCCGGGCCATCCGATGTTCGTCGGCCACGCGGCCGCCGACGATGCGCCGCTGTCCGCCACGCAGCCCAAATACCCGTTGCTGGTGCTGTCGCACGGCACCGGCGGCAGCGCGGACAGTCTCGACTGGCTCGCGGCGTCGCTGGCCGCGCAGGGCTATATCGTCGCGGGCGTCAATCATCCGGGTAACAACGTGCTGGAGCCGCGCACCCGCGACGGTTTCATCCTCTGGTGGGAGCGCGCGACCGACTTGAGCGAAGTGCTCGACGGCATGCTCGCGGACCCGCGTTTCGGGCCGCGCGTCGACACCACCCGGATCGGCGCGCTGGGCTTTTCGCTCGGCGGATATACGGTGCTCGAAGTCGCGGGCGCGCGTACCGATCGTGCCGCGTTCGAGCGCTTCTGCACGTCGCCCGAAGCCGATGCGATCTGCTCGCCGCCCGAAGCCGCGCGTCTCGCGCACGCGCCGGGTGCGCCGGCGCTGACGATTGAAAACCTGTCGGCCGAAGCGAACGCATCGCGCGCGCGTTCGGACGACTCGTATCGCGATCCGCGCATCAAGGCCGCGTTCGCGATCGCCCCCGCGCTCGGTGAGGCGTTCAACAGCTCGTCGTTCAGGGAAGTGACGATTCCGGTCGCTCTGCTCGCGGGCGAGGCCGATACGACCGCGCCGGTCAACACCAACATTCACCGTATCGCAGGCTTCATGCCGCAAGCGACGGTGACGATGGTGCCGGGCGCCTCGCACTACACGTTCATGGATGTGTGCGAGCCCGAGGTGATGGAGCGGCTGGCGCCGATCTGCAAGGATGGACCGGGTGTCGACCGCGCGGCGGTTCATGCGCGAACCGCGGCACAGGTGCGCGACTTCTTCGCGGCGACGCTGCCGGCGGCCGGCTCGTAGCGCTCGCGAACGCCTGTGGTTCGCTACGCCGCGCGACTCACTCCTCGAGCGGCGACAAGGCTTTGACTGGCACCGGCTTGTCCTCGCCGAACCGGATCGTCGGCACCAGCGAAAGCAGCACGACCACGAACAGCGCGATCACGAACATCGACACGAAGGTCAGATGCAGCGACTGGTGCAGCACCAGCCGGACCAGATCGCTGTCGCCGAGATCGGCGGCGCGGTTCTGCAGCAGCGCCTTCAACTGATCCGACGTGACCGTCACGGTGCCTTCCGAATGACTGAGCCCGAAGTTCAGCACCGCGCCGAACAACGTTGCGCCGAGCGTGCTGCCGAGATTGCGCGAGAACAGGTTCGACGCGGTCGCGCTGCCGCGTTCGTCCATCCTGACGATCTCCTGGATCAGCACCAGCGAACTGACGCTCGACGTGCCCATGCCGAAGCCCATGACCAGCGACGCGAACCCGGCGACGAGCGGCGACGCGCCCGGCGACAGGAACAGCAGCAGCACCGCGCCGAGCGGCACGAACGCGCTGCCGCAGATCAGGATGCGCCGCAAGCCGAGCCGGTGAAACGACTTCGCGGCGAAGGTCGCGCCGGTCGGCCAGCCGACCATCATCATCGTCAGCGCGAGTCCGGCGACCACCGGCGAACGATGCAGCACGCCCTGCACGTACATCGGCAGGAACGTGGTCGCGCCCATCAGGATCATGCCGGCCAGCACCGTCGCGCTGTTGCACGCGGCGATCGGGCGGCGGCTCCATAGCGCGAACGAGATCATCGGTTCGGCCGCGCGGCGTTCCTGCAGCACGAACAGCAGCACGCACAGCACGAACACGCCGGCCGCGAACGAGGCTTGCGAGATTGCGTCGTCGCCGGCGTAGGTCAGCGCCATCATCAGCGCGGCGATCGCGGCCATGAACAGCGCGGCGCCGGCGAAATCGATGGACGGCCGCGTGTGCCGCTCCGATTCGCGCAGGAACGCGATGAAGAGCGCCGCCGACGCCAGCCCGATCGGCACGTTCATCCAGAAGATCCACGCCCACGACAGGTTGTGAATGATGAAGCCGCCGAGCATCGGACCCACGACCGCCGAAATCGCCCACACGCTCGCCAGATAGCCTTGCACCTTGCCGCGTTCGCGCGCCGGGTACAGATCGGCGACGACGGTCAGCGTGACCGGTTGGATCGCCCCCGCGCCGATCCCCTGGATCAGGCGGAACACGATCATCGCCGGCATCGACCACGCGAAGCCGGCCAGCACCGAGCCGACGAGGAAGATCGCGATGCCCGCGAGGATCACGGGCTTGCGTCCATAGAGGTCGGCGAGCTTGCCGAACACGACGGTCATCGCGGTCTGCGTGAGCAGGAACGACGAGAACACCCAGCTATATAAATGCAGGTCGCCGAGTTGCGAGACGATCTGCGGCATCGCGGTCGACACGATGGTCGCCTCGATTGCGACCATCGCCATCGAGGCCATCACGGCGGCGATCACGAGCGGGCGTGAAGATTGAAGGCTGCGGGACATGAAGGGCGTAGTATCGATATGTTGAGTGCGTCGACGGCCCGGAGGAGGCCTTGCTGCGACGCATCGGCGCGGCCACGTGTGGCGGCCGCTCAGGAGTATGCACCTTGTGGAGAATGCGTGCTCGCGCCCCGGCAGCCGGGAGGCAGGCCGGCGTGGGCACGACCGTTGCGTATTCGGATTTCCCTTTGACACACGGAGGACAATCATGAGGATCGAATTCACCGGACGGCGGGAAGTGGTGGCTGCTGCGCGCGTCGCCTACGAGGCCAATGTGGACGGGAAGGACGTATGGTGCAGCGTGTCGCTCGACGCGCTCAATGACCATTTCGGCAATGGCAGCCTCGGCAACGGCGCCCCGTCGGCTCACGATCTGGTGGGAGCGTTCGAGGCGAATCGCGCGCGCATTGAAAATGCCACGCGGCGGGTGCTCGAACGCAACGGGGGACGGTCCGTGGAGCTCGAGACGCGCGACTTCGATTGAGCGATCCGCTTGATTACAGCGGGTCAAACGATTCGGGCCGCGGTGGAAAGGACTCTTCCGCCGCGGCGTCTGTATCCGCAACGCCGGCGCGGCTACAGTATCGACGCACACACCGCTTCACGCGTGTGAGCGAGAGAGTTGGACCCGGCTGCCGGCAGCCGGGTCTTTTTTTATGGCGCGGGAGTATGGCGCATGCACACCATTATTCCGCTGGCAATTCGCCGCAGGAGCGCCCGACGATTAGCACGGTGATTCGCGCGACGATTGAAGGGCTGCGGTATAGTCGCGGCAAACTTTAAATCCGTCTCTTCGATTCTCTGGAGAATATCGTGCAGGAAATCATCGAAGGTCTGATCCGCTTTCAACGCGAGGTCTTTCCCCAGCAAAGCGCGCTCTTCAAGCGTTTATCGACCGCGCAGAATCCCAGCACACTCTTCGTGACCTGTTCGGATAGCCGCGTGGTGCCGGAACTGCTGACGCAGACCGAACCGGGCTCGCTGTTCGTGATCCGCAACGCGGGCAACATCGTGCCGTCGTACGGCCCCGAGCCGGGCGGCGTGTCGGCGACCGTCGAATATGCGATCGCCGTGCTCGGCGTGACCGACATCGTGATCTGCGGCCATTCGAACTGCGGCGCGATGACGGCGATCTCGACCTGCACGAATCTGGAGCACATGCCGGCGGTCGCGAGCTGGCTGCGTCACGCCGATGCGGCAAAAGCGATCAACGCGTCGCGCCATTACCACTCGGATGCGGAGCGTCTCGAGGCGCTGGTCAAGGACAACGTGATCGCGCAGCTCGGTAATATCCGCACCCATCCGTCGGTGGCGGTCGGGCTCGTGAACAAGACGCTGCGGCTGCATGGCTGGATCTTCAATATCGAAAGCGGCGAAATGCTCGCGCTCGATGGCAAGACCGGTAAATTTTTGTCGCTTGCGGATAATCGGGAAATTTATGCGGGTTGAAGCGGGATTGAAACGGGGTTTCTAGTTTGAAGGATTGACACCCTGGTTTGCTAAAACCCTTGCATAAAGCGAACGCGGCGCAGCGGATTTTTCCGCTGCGCCGCGTTTTTTTTCGGGTCGGCCGGCGCGGGCGGCGCAGTCTTAATCTCGCCGCGCCGCCCGTCACCAGCACCTCGATCAGCTCGACGTCACCAGCGCGTCCGACGGCACGATCTGCAACACGCCGGGGCTCTTCGCGGCCGGGTTCGACCACAACAGATGCATGCTCGCCGTCCCGGTGCCGTGCACGTACTCGACCTTGATCGACGCGCTCTGGTTCGCGGCGAAATGGACCTTGGCCGAAGCACTGCCTTGCGTCGCGCTGGTCTTGTCGATCACCTGCACGCCATTGATCCACAGACGCGCTACGTTGTCGCTGTTGATCGTGAACGTATATTCGCCGTCCTGGGTCGCCTTTAGCGCGCCGGTCCAGCGCACGCCGTAGTTGGTCGCGTTGACGCCGGCCGATGCATCAGGCGAGTCGGTGCCGCGCTCGGTGTTCAGATCGAAGTCGATCAGCGGCGTGATCGACGTCTTCACCGGCGCCGCGCTGAAGGTCGGATCGTTGTAGTACGCGACCTGCAGCACCGGCAGCTTGACGTCGAAGCCGCCCGTCAGCGCCTGGGTTTCCGACGTCTGCCACGGATGCCCGTCCGGATAGAACGTCCCCTGGAACGGCGTCGCCGGTTCGACCGTGGCGGGCGCGCCCGGTGTCTGGCCCCAGTGGAAGCGCGTATTGGTGCGGCCGATCATCAGCTCCCACACGATGAAGCCGGTGGTGCCGCCGTAGTTCGCGACGATACCCGGCATCGTCTGACCCGTCGTGCCCGCGAAGCCGCGTTGCAGCGTCTCCGAGTTCAGCGCGTTGATGCTGCTGCCATTGACCGGACCCGTGTACGGATTGTTGTACGGATGGAACCCATAGAAGTCCGAAAAGTACGTGCCTTCGTCTTCCTGCACCTGCGGCGAGTTGATCGGCTGCGTCGCGCCCGCGTTCAGGATCGCGATGCGCGCATCGTTCATCATCACCGCGCGGGTGTTCTGCAATGACCCGTTACCGCTGCAGCCCGGTTCGTTCATCGGCTCCCAGAAGATGATGCGCGGGTCGTTGCGATGCGGCGCGACGAAGTCGGTGATGTAGTTCGCGAGGCTCTGCTTGTACGTGATCGCCGGGTTCGACGCGCTCGCCTGGAAGTACGCCTGCTCGACCGGCGTGCCCGGCGACTGCACCCACTGGCTGTTATGCACGCCCCAGACCGGCGCGGGCTGCGGGCCGTATTGAGGGGTGGGGTTCCAGCAGTCGTCGTAGAAGATCGGCGAGACCTTGATGCCGTGCCGCGCGGCGATCGTCAGCAGGTTTTCGAACTTGCTCAGGAAGGCCACGCGATCGTTCGCCCACACCAGGTAGTGCAGATACACGGCGACCGTGTTCATGCCGTAGGTCTGCGCATAGGTGAGCTCGCGGTTGACGATCTCGGGATCGTAGTTCTCCCAGAAGTCGATCGCGTTGACCACGTTGGACGGCGTATAGACCGCGCCGACCACCTTCGAGAAATCGTAGACGGGCGAGGTCACGGTCGGATACGTATGGATCGTGATGTTGCTGAACGACACGCCGACCCCGAAGCGCCGCACGCCGAAGCTGCCCGACTGGAACGCCGCGGGCAGCGCGTTGGTCGCGTCGTTGGCGCTCACCACGCGCTGGCCGTCGAGGTCGACGAGGATCGCGTTGCCGCTCGTCGTCACTTTCAGATGATGCGTGCTGCCGCCGACGATCGAACTGATCGGGTACTGGATGAAATTGGTCCAGTTGTTGTTCTCGCGGCCCACCACGAGCGCATGCGAGCCGGTGTCGAGGCCGATGAAATAGCCGGTCAGGCTGTCCGGGCCGCCCGCGGTCGGGTTCGTCGTGCGCACCACGAAGCCGGCATTCGCGGGGCCCGTGCCGACCGGCGCACTGACGGTCACGTCCGCTTCGTACGACGCGCTCGCGTAGGTCGAGCCTAGCGCGACGGCCTTGTCGCCGGCGCCGGTGCCGTTGGCGGGCGGCGCGTCGATCGCGATCGTCGACGCACTGGCGCCCGGGTGCCAGGTGCTCGCCGAACCGGGCGCGAGGTAGCTGGTGAAATCGCCGAACGACAGCGTCGTCGTCGCGGTTGCGGCAGGCGGCGCGGGCGGCGTGTAGGGCGCCAGGTTCAGTGTCGGGTCCGCGATCACGAGCGGCGGGGTGGTCGTTTTCATGCCGACCGGGATGGCCTTGGCGGCTTTGAACTCATTCTGCACGGCGGCCGCGTCGGCCGAAGCCGCGGCGGTGGCCGACGCCGACGAGGCGGCCGCGGCAGCCGTCGCATCGATCGCGTTGACCTGGCGGTTCGCCGTAGCGGACCCGTTTTGCGAACCGTCATTGCCGCCGCAGGCGCTCAGCATCGCGAGCGCGGCCAGCACATAGTAATTGCGCACCTGTATCTCCTGAGGTCCCCGCTTGGTCGATGGTCATAATTATTATTAAATGCGCATACGGCGAACCTGCTTGAAAGCGTCGCTGTAAGAGTACGGAAATCGATATGAATAATATTATTAGTTCGTCTGACCAGTATCGGTGGATTCCCGGATTTGCCAAAGTGGGGCGCGCGGGTTACGCGCGAGGGTGCGCGCGAGTGCGGGCATAATCCTGTTTCCCCTCAGTTTCCCGTCACCCACGCTCACCGAACCCTTCATGCCGCCAGTCGTCGCCGTCCGCCCGAGCGCCGTACCGTTGCGCAGCGTCGCGCTGATCCTCGTATCGATGCTTTGCTTTGCGCTCGTCGACGCGTTGGCGAAATCGCTTGCGCTCGCCTATCCGGCCAACGAGGTCACGTTCTTTCGCATGCTGTTCGGTTTGTTTCCGGCAGTCGCGATGTGCCTGCGCGGCAAGCCGCTCGCCACGCGCTTGCGGCATATGGACGTGCGCGGGCAGACTCTGCGCGCGTTGACGCTGCTCGGCGCATCGGGCCTGTTCTTTGCCGGACTGCCGTATATGCCGCTCAGCGAGGCGGTGGCGATCGTCTATTCGGAGACCTTGCTGGTGATCGTGCTGGCGCCGCTGCTGTTGCACGAGACGCTGAAGCCGCGCGACGCACTGGCCGCGGCGGTCGGCTTCGCCGGCATGCTGCTGGTGGTGCGTCCGGACGGCTCGCATTCGAGCTGGCTCGGGCCCGCGCTGCTGATCGCGAGCGCGTTGTGCGGCGCGCTGTCGATCATCCAGATCAAGCGCATCAAGGCCAGCGACGATTCGAGCACCACCGTGCTGTACTTCACGCTGGTCGGCACGGTGGTGATGGGTGCGTCGCTGATTTTCGCGTGGCGCACACCGTCGTTCGATGCGCTCGCGATCATGGCGCTACTCGGCGCGCTCGCGACGGCCGGACAGTTGCTGATGACGATGGCGTTTCGCGACGCCGATGCCGGCGCGCTCGCGCCGTACAACTACACGAGCATCGTGTGGGCGACGCTGTTCGGCTACCTGGTGTGGGGCGAGACGGTTGGCGGGATTTCGATGCTCGGTATCGCGCTGATCGTTGGTAGTTCGATCGCCGTTGCGATGCGGCGGAAGTCGGAGGAAGGGCCGCTTGTTTAGGTCGGGTTTGCGGGGCGGAAAACGGGGTTCAAAAGCGCGCCGGAAAATGTCGGATGGCACATGAGGTGAAATTTGAGTTAGGGAAGTCAAAAACTACTGGCGCGGTGCTTGAAAAGATCCGGGCAGTCGACAAGTCATTGCGGGTGTGAGGGGGGCCGCGATTGTCGTTGGTCGACCCTGAGCGGACTCTCGACCCTCTCGAAAGCGGTCGTTCATAGCTCACTTAGTCTGACGGACATACCTCTACCCTCGGCGTATTTGCAGCGCTCGGTCGGTGGCGAGGTTGATCGCGCTCCTCGCGTGGCGGCAAGGCCACCAGCTTGGCATGATGCGGGACGGGTGCGACATTCGAATTCATCCGAAGTATGACATTAGAAAAAGACTGGAAACATTCTGTCGGCGGTATAACTTGTCATTACGTTAGATGAATCTGGGACCAGAAAATGGGAAAGTCGCCAGCGCTAGCCAGCTTTTTGGCGCTCGTAGCCTGGTCGGCCGGCGCTGCTCAATGGGAAGTCATCGGCGCCGCACAAAACAAGTCGGTGGTCGTCTACATCGATCGGCAGAGCATCACTAACGACCGCGCCTACAGAAAGGCATGGGTGCGATACAGCTATTCGCGAGCCCATTCCGGCAACCGGGACACAGGCTTCAAGCCGTACAGATCCACCCTGATGCTTACCTGGTTCGATTGCAACGCGAGGAAATTTGCCGTAGGAAAAGTGGTTGTCTACGCCGCAGACGATGGAACAGGAGATCCGCTACACACCGGATCGGTAGAAAGCCCCCTGCGCTACGTAGACGACGTGACTCCAGGCACGCTTGGCGAACAAGTGCTGACACGAGTCTGCGCTCAGCCGAAGCAGGACTTACCCACAAGCATCCCTAGCTTAAGCGGCTACGACACCGAGACGCGGCTAACAATGGAGCTTGCTTGCGGTTCGGAAAAGGGGAGCGGCCCTGTCGCCTACGGCGCGTGCCTGAACCGGCAGATCGCTTCGCTGCAAAGCTCGCCGGGCATCCCAAGTCTGAGCGGCTACGACAACGACACGCGACTAACAATGGAGCTTGCTTGCGGTTCGGAAAAGGGGAACGGCCCTGTCGCCTACGGCGCGTGCCTGAACCGGCAGATCGCTTCGCTGCAAAGCTCGCCGGGCATCCCAAGTCTGAGCGGCTACGACAACGACACGCGACTAACAATGGAGCTTGCTTGCGGTTCGGAAAAGGGGAACGGCCCTGTCGCCTACGGCGCGTGCCTGAACCGGCAGATCGCTTCGCTGCAAAGCTCGCCGGGCATCCCAAGTCTGAGCGGCTACGACACCGAGACGCGACTAACAATGGAGCTTGCTTGCGGTTCGGAAAAGGGGAACGGCCCTGTCGCCTACGGCGCGTGCCTGAACCGGCAGATCGCTTCGCTGCGAAGCTCGCCGGGCATCCCAAGTCTGAGCGGCTACGACACCGAGACGCGACTAACAATGGAGCTTGCTTGCGGTTCGGAAAAGGGGAACGGGCCTGTCGCCTACGGCACGTGTTTGCGCAAGCAAGTCGAAAGCCTCGGAACGCTCCCAAAACCAAAGTGAACCGCACCGCTTAGTTCTGTTCGAACGGTCCGCTTCTGGCCGACTGCCGCCCGACGCGGTCGGCGGGTCGCGCCCCGTCGCAGACCCTGAGTCAGGGGCGACAACGGTGGCTCTTTTCGGATGCTCAACGGCCATCCGAAATTTCGCGGATCGGGCTTGCGAAACCCATCAACTTCCACCGTCGGTTCAACAACATCGCCTCAACGGAACCTGCAATGCGTCGAAGTCCATGAGGCTTCCGATGCCCATCCATTGGTTGCTCGGACGTGCTACAAGAGTTGGTGCCGCTCGAATCAGAAGAAGTGGCGAAGACCAACGCGGGACACGAACTGCTTATCCGTCGACGACGGCCCCATCGTAGCGATCGACGCGACGGTGCCCGTTGCGCCGCCCGCCTTCTGTCCCGCCAACTCGAGATAAACATCGGTCCGCTTCGATAACAGATAGTCGGCAGCCAGGTTCAGCGAATACCAGTGCGAATCCTCCAGCTTGTCGTAAGAGACCTTGGCGGACAGCGCGACATCGGCCATCGGCCGATAGTCACCGCCAACGTGTATGACCTGGTCGGTCGCTGAATGGCCGTTCAGCTTCAACTGGGTGTTCGTATAGATTGCCGAAGCGCGCCAGTTGCCGAACGCGTACATGCTCGCGGCACCGAAGATGCGCTGATTATCGACCAGCAGTACCGTCGAGGGCGTCAATCGCTGGCCCAACAGCGTCGGCGCGCCCGTGAGGCCTGCGTACACCGGTGCCTTGTTGATGTCGGTCAGCACGACAGCCGCGGAAAACGGTCCGTAGCTATATTGGACATTCCCGCTATAGGCTCGCCCGATATTGGTCGACGAAGTACCGGCATTCTGACCGAACGAATACATCGTTCCGAACGTCAATCCGCCGAAGCTCGCGCTGTTGAATTGCACGGCGTTGTTCAGACGCTCCCCCGAGGTGCGGTCGAGGTCCGCGTTCTGGAACACCATGATTCCACCATTGAGGAACGGCACCATGTACCGTTCCAATTGCAGCGTGTAGTCATACTGACGACCGAGGTAGACATCACCGATGTTCGACTTCCCGAGACCGACGTACGCCTGCTTGCCGAAGATCAGGCCTTGACTCATGGCGCCCGTGTTCAGCGAAAAGCCGTTCTCGAGTTTGAAAACCGAACGCCAGCCGCCGCCCAGATCTTCGGTGCCGGTGAAACCCAGCGCATTGGCCTTGTTGATGCCATCCTGCATCTTGAACGCCGAGTGCCCGCCGATGTTGTTGATGTAGCTGATGCCGTTGTCGACGCTACCGTAGATCGTGACCGATGACTGGGCAAAGGCGCCGACGCCGATCGACTGGAGCATCAACATTGCGGCGATGTGGTGTCTCTTCATTTATTTTCCTGGCAACGTTCGATAATTTAGAAAAACAGCTTCCCCTGGCGGGCGATCTGCCCGCTGGATCTTTCTCGGTGGGGTGTCTGGGCAACCGGCGCGTCAAGCGCCGATATCGCGGTTCCGTGTTTCCGGCAGCAAGCTCGTGGCGACGAGGCTGATCACGCTGGTGGCCACCACGTAGTAAGCGGGGGCGAGGGCGCTATGGGTCACGGCGATGATCCACGTGACGGCGAGTTGCGTGGTGCCGCCAAAGATCGCGGTTCCTACTCCATACGTGATGGCGATGCCGGTACTGCGAAAGCGCGCGGGCATCAGTTCCGGAATTGCGACCAGCCCCGCGGCGGCACTCGCCGCGGTCAGCGAGGCGAGCACGGCGGTCGCGGCCAGCAGGCTTGTCGCGCGGGGCGCCGTGCTGAGCCACCAGAACATCGGCACGATCAGAACGGCCAGCGCGACGCGCGGCACGATCATCGCGGCCTTGCGCCCCCATGCATCGCAGATGAGCCCGCCGGCCAGCCCGAAGACGAACGTCAGCGCGCCGCCGATCAGCACGCTCATCTGGGCGAGCGTGGGCGGCAACTTCAAGACCTGAATCGCGAAGGTCGTCATGTAGTTGCCGACCTGCGACGAAACCGCGCCGGCCAGCAGAACCAGCGTGCCGAGCACGACATAGCGCAGGTTGCCGGACAGGCGGCTGCCGTCATCTCGCCCGGCACCTGCTTCACGCGTTTCATCGAGCGTTTCCGGAATATGGCGGCGAATGTAGGTCGCCACCGGCACGAGCAACAGGCTGAACAGGAACGGAATCCGCCATCCCCAGCTCGCGAGCTGCGAGGTGGTGAGCAGCAGCGACACGGTGACGCCAATCGTGCCGCCGACCGTCACGGCGATCCCCTGGCTCGCCAGCTGCCAGCTCGTGTAGAGGCCGCGGCGATGAGCGGGCGCAGCCTCGACGAGAAGCGCGGTCGACGGGCCGACCTCGCCGCCGAGGGCGAAGCCCTGGACGAGGCGGCAGATCACGACGATGACCGGCGCGGCTGCACCGATCACCGAGTAGGCCGGCGTGGCGGCGAGACCCAGGGTGCCGATCGTGATCAGCACGACCGTGAGGATCATCGCCGGCTTGCGTCCCGCCCGGTCCGCGAAGCGGCCGATCAGGACAGCGCCCAGCGGACGCATCAGAAAGCCGACGCCGAACGTGGCCATCGATGCCAGCAGGCTGCCGAACTCACCGCCAGCCGGAAAGAAGGCTTTGCCGATATACACGGCAAAAAAGGCGTAGATCACGAAATCGTAGAATTCGAGCGCATTGCCGGCGACGGCCCCGGCAACCGCCGTGCGGCTGATCGCAGGGCGCGTGCGGCGCACGCTGCTGCCGTCCTGAAGGCAGGCGTCGAGCGCACTGGAAGTGGTCATTTGCTGGGTCTCCTTATGGGTATCGTCGTCCGCGTCGCTGCATGGCGACTGGCGGGTTAGGGCGACTATTCGGCACTGCTTCTTCGCAGGCCATTGAGCGATTGCAGGTACACCTCGCGTCCCTGTATCCAGACGGCCAGTTTCCAGTCGTCGCCCGACGGGTAGAACGCGCGCCTGAAGGCGGCCTTGATCGATTCGCGCTTCGGCGTGTCCGGGCAGCCGTATCGGTGCAGCCAGTGCTCGGCTCGCATCGCCAGAATGACGTCCTCTAGAGGATAGGTGCCGAACTCGAGGCACACATTGGTGTGCGTGGCGTGCGGCAGTTCCTGTGCGAGCGATGTCTGGATGGGGCCGGTCAGCGCAATGCTCGCCGACGTTCCTGTCGTCACGCGGGTCAGGTTGTCGCCCCACCACTGTCGCGAGCGCAGCAGCGTGGCGCAATCGTCGGGCGCCGCGAAAATGCGCTCTCCCACCCCATACGGGCCAAGGCCGGTGTGAATGTCGATGGAACCGATATGGCGGCTCGTCGAGCCGTATTTGCGCAAGATCGACCTGAAGGTTGCGTTGCTCCAGCTCGGCGCGACGCCGCCGAAATGCAGCCCGTCCGCGAACGCGTACTGCCCCAGCGCGACCGCGCGCTGGAAACCGCGTGCGCCGACGCGCTGCTGGAACGCGTTCAGGCGCGCTTCGGTTTCCGGATGCGGCGGCCACTCGGGTGGCAACAGCAGATCATGGATTTCCGCGTAATCGAGGTTCTCGGGAAGCGGCGTGGAGAAATCGACGAAGTTGCGGTTCAGGTCGATGTTTTCGTGCGTAGCCCGGCGGTCATGCGAAAAGCCATACGGATTGACCGCGTGGATGTGCAGCACGGCCGTGTCTTCGGCGTCGGCCGCGGCAGCGGTCGGACCGAGTTCGAGCAGACCGGTCTGGATCGCGGAGCCGCAGTAGCCTTCGACGCCATGGCATCCACTGATGACGAGCAGCAGCTTCGACGCTCCAGCGGGGCCGTCGAGCACGACGTCGGTCGCGAGCGTCTCGCCGTCGGCGCCACGCAACGGCAGTTCGTACGAGTCGACGCTGAGTCCGCGACGGCTCGCGGCGGCGAGGAATTTCTCACGCGCCTCGGCATAGCTGTCGCTAAACAACTGGTTGAATTGGGTGTGTAGCACGGTTAATAGACAGATTCAGATGTGATTGCGGGATTGCAGGCGCTGTTGTTGGCGAAGCCGGCAGGCGTCGCCAAAGGCGCTGAAGATTGCCCGCGCAAACGGACTGTCGGAGACCCGCATTTCGGGATGCCACTGCACGCCCAGCGTGAACTGGGGCGCCGCTTCGACCGAGATCGCTTCGATCAGGCCATCCGGCGCCGTCGCCTCGACGCTCAGGCCGCTGCCGAGCCGGTCGATGCCCTGATGGTGCAACGAGTTGACCATCGCGGTGGTGTCGCCCGATAGCCGTGCGAGACGGCCGCCCGGCACGATCTGGATTGCGTGGCGGTCCTCGTACCAGCAGGTGAGCGGCCGGTCGTGGTCGCCCTCGCGGTGATCGAGCCGACCCGGCTGGTCATGAACCGCGCGCTCCAGGCTGCCGCCGAACGCGACATTGAGTTCCTGGAAGCCGCGGCAGATGCCGAGAAACGGCACGCCCGCGTCGACCATAGTAGGTAGCAGACGCAACGAGACGGCGTCGCGAGCCGGGTCGACGATCGTCGAGGCCGCTAGCGGCGCGGCGCCGTAGCGCTCTGCCGCGACGTTGGAGGGGCTTCCGGTCAGCACGAAGCCATCGATCGTGGCGATTAGCGTTGCCGCGTCGATCCCCTCGTCGTGGGCCGGGACGATCAGCGGGAGCACCTGCGCGACATCGGCGAGGGCGCGCACGTACCCGTCGAGCACGGCATGGGCCGCATGCTTCTGTCGTTCGAACAGGTCGGCCACCACGGCGACGACCGGTCTGCGAGGGAGGGGATGAGTCATGGCGATTACATATTCAGGATGGTCAGGCCCAGTCTAGTGAGCCCTGTCATTTGTGTAAATTGCATATAAATTTGGCTTAACATGCAGTCTTTGCAAGTGGTCGATCGCCATGAACACGAGACAACTTCATCACTTTCTGGCCCTGTTGAGAGAGGGGACGCTTAGCGCGGCTGCTGAAAGCGTTCACCTGAGCCAGCCGGCGCTGTCGCGAAGCGTGCGGGCGCTGGAGGAGTCGCTGGGCGCGCCGCTGTTCGACCGGACCGATCGGCGCCTGCAACCCACGCCGTACGCGTACACGTTCGCCGAGCGGGCGAGGCGGATCGTCTTCGAAGAGAAAGAAGGGTTGCGGGCACTGGCGTTCATGCGCTCCGGCGGCGCGGGAACCCTGACGTTCGGCATGGGCTCGTCGCTCGCCGGCACCCTGCTCAAGCCGATGCTGCTGCTGTCGCTCACGTCGTCGCCGCAGGTGAAGCTGCGCTCCGTCATCGAAACGTCGGACCAGTTGATGCGCCTGCTGCTCGAGGAAAAGCTCGACTTTTTCGTCGGCGACATCCGGGTTGCGGCATGTCATCCCGATGTCGCGATCGAACCGGTCTACCGATGCCGGTTCGGCTGGTATGCGCGGGTCGGGCATCCTCTGTCGGCGTTGCCCGCGGTCACGATGAACGACTTGCGGCAGTATCCGCTGATTGCGACCGGCTATCTCGAAGAGACGCTCGCCCGTCGCTTCATGGAGTTGTACGAACTGAACTGCCCTTTCGTCGATCACTTCGCGGTGATCGCCAGCGATCTTCCTACCGTCTATGACCTCGTGTCGTCGAGTGACGCGATCGTCACATCGACCGATTTTGCGATGCTCGGGGCGCTGCGCAGCAAGGAGACGCAAGTGCTCAATGTGACGCCGTGGCCGGACATGGAACTGACGCTTGGAATCGTCCGCCTCAAAGGACGGACCCTCATTCCCGCGGCTGACCAGGCCTTTGCGATTGTGCGGGAGCGCTTGGGTGCCATTGCGTGGGCGACATAAAGTATCTGCAGACGTAGCATCGTCGACGGTTTTCACCTTTTTCGACGCCCTCCAAAAATGCGTGGGACTCTCGACGCGCACGTTTGGACAGAAGAATACCCGTCGATTTCGGACACATCCCCGACCGGAACCGCCGATTCGTCAGTTGTTCGGTCTAAAAGGAAAACACTGTCATTCAGATCGCCCACACTTTCACAAGTGGGTCGTTCGGATGCGCGTGCGTCGACTTCGCCGGTCGATCTGCTGGAATGGGGAGCGTGCCTTGTATAGCGAACCGAGAATGATCCTGTTGACGGGCCTCGTCTTCGGCGCGGTGACGATTGGGGCCTATGTGTCGCAGCTGGACAACGACTGGTCGTCCGGCCAGGATGCGAGCCTCGCCGCCGATGGCGAACGGGGCGTCAGCGTGACGGGCGCGGTGGTGGGACAGAGCGAAGGCCGGGGCGGCGCGCCGGCGGCGCGGCGCAATGCGCTGAGTGACGACGTGACCGTGTTGCGGGCTCAACCGGCCGCGTCGATCGGCGCCCAGGCGGGCGACGCTCTGGCCATCGCGGCACTGCAGTACGCTCGGGAGTCGAACAAGGCGCAACCACAGGTACAGCCGCAGCAGACGAGCTTGCCGCCGCAGCCTGCGGTGACGCCAAACCGGACCCAGGCGCCTCCGCCGGCAAAGACCGGGCACGCACACCATGGCCGCGTTGTGTCCGGCGAACATCCGAAAGGCGCGTCTGGCACCCCGACGAAACCGCGCTCAGCGCAAAGCGTTGCGACGACAACGGGTAGTCACGCACGGGGCAGCAGCCACCGAAAAAGTTCCACTGCCGAGCGGACTACGAAGAAGGCGTCCGGCGTCGTGCCAGAAGCGGGGGCGTGGCCGCAATCTGCAACGCAAGGTGTCGAGTTGCCATGGTCGATGCCGCGCGCGGGGATGACCGGCAGGAGCGGAACTCAAGCGGTCGCCAGCAACGGCCCCAAGACCCGCGCGGAGGTGGAGGCCGAACTCGTGCGCGCGCGTGAGAACGGTACGATGCCCGCGTTCGGCAGACCCGAACCAACGGGGGCAGGGGCGCACTGAATCAGCGGCGTTGCGCCGCGTCCGCGGCACCCGTCAGATCAACGATGCAGCGAGCCGCGCGAAGGTGGCTTCGTCGGTGCGATCGAACGCGAGCGGCGTGACCGATACGCGACCCGCCGCGACCGTTGCCGTTTCGCTGTCGGCCTCGTTCTCGCGCGGGCCGCGCTCGAAGCGCAGCCAGTGATACGCGATGCCGCGCGGGTCGACTTCCGGCAACACGTCGATGTCCCTGACGAGCCCGACGCCCTGGCGCGTCGGCGTCAGCGGACCGGCAGCGGCGGCATCGACGTCGGGAAAGTTGATGTTCAGGCAGGTCGGCGCCGCATGCTCGATCGCGAGCAACTGACGGATCACGCCGGGCGCGAGCGTGCGCGCGGTGTCCCAGCGTACACGCTCGCGATCGCTGAACACCTGGCTCAGCGCGAACGACGGCAGCCCGAGCAGCAGCCCCGTCATCGCCGCGCCGACGGTGCCCGAGAACATCGTTTCGATGCCGAGGTTGCCGCCGCGATTGACGCCGGACAGCACCAGCGACGGCGGCGTCTCGCGCATCAGATGACGCACGCCCATCACGACGCAATCGCCGGGCGTGCCGGTCACGCCGAACCGGCGTTCGCCCTGGCGGCTCACGCGCAGCGGCGAATGCAGGCTGATCGAATGCGACGTACCGCTCTGGTCGTGCTCGGGCGCGACCACCCAGACTTCGTGCGCGAGCTCGGCGGCGACGGCTTCGAGCACGGCGAGGCCGGGTGCGTCGATACCGTCGTCGTTCGTCAGCAGCACTCGCGGCACTTTGGAATCGTAAGCGGACATCGCGTCAATCTCCTGTGGGTCGGTGAATGAATCGTGGGGAAGGGACGCCCATTATCCGGCTTTCGTCCGACGCGCGTACGATGACGGTGAGCCGCGAACCGACCCAGGATGACCCGCATGCAGATCGACCCGTTTGAGATTGCGATCACCGATCAGGACATCGACGATCTGCGCCGCCGCATCCACGCCACCCGCTGGGCGCCCGTGACGCCCTCGCCCGCATGGCAGCAGGGTGCCGATCCGGGCTGGCTGCGCGAACTCGCGACCTATTGGGCTGGGCAATTCGACTGGCGCGCGGCCGAACGCAGCCTGAACCAGCTGCCGCAATTCCTCGCCGACGTGAACGGCCAGACCGTGCACTTCGCGCATCGGCGCGCCGCCAGTGTCGCGTCCGGCTTCAAGGCTTATCCGCTCGTGATCACGCACGGCTGGCCCGGTTCGTTCTTCGAGTTTCACGCGCTGCTCGATCAGTTGTGCGATCCGGCCGCGTTCGGCGCCGATCCCGCCGACGCGTTCGACGTCGTCACGCCGTCGCTGCCGGGCTTCGCGTTTTCGCCTGCGCCCGCGCATACCGGCATGTCCGCGTTTCAGGTCGCGGATCTGTGGGTGTCGCTGATGCGCGGGCTCGGCTACGAGCGCTTCGGCGCACAGGGCGGCGACCTCGGCGCGGGCGTGTCGATCGCGTTGGCCGCGCGTCATCCGCGGGCGGTCGACGGCATCCATCTGAACTTCCTGCCGAGTTCCTACGAGCCGGCGATCGGCGCGGCGCAGCGGGAGCTGACGTCGGCCGAGCAGGACTATCTGCGCGAGAAGAACGATTGGGCCGCGCTCGAAGGCGGCTACGCGCATCAGCACAGCACGAAGCCGCTGACCGTCGCCGCATCGCTGAACGACTCGCCGGTGGGACTCGCCGCATGGATCGGCGAGAAGTTTCGCGCGTGGAGCGATTGCGGCGGCGACGTGGAAAGCGTGTTCTCGAAAGACGAGCTGCTGACCAATATCTCGCTGTACTGGTTCACGCAGTGCATCGGCCCGGCGATGCAGATGTATTGGGAAAACCGTCTTCAGCCGATGCGTTTTTCCGACGGCGAGCGCATCGACACGCCAGTCGGTTTCGCGCTGTTTCCGAAGGAGATCAATCATCCGCCGCGCAGCTGGCTCGAATGCACTTTCAACGTCGTGCAGTGGAGCGAGATGCCGGCTGGCGGACACTTTGCGGCGATGGAAAAGCCCGCGTTGCTGGCGGCGGAGATTCGGAAGTTCTTCAGGCCGTTGCGGCAGAAAGCGCGCTAGGAGCGCAGCATGAGCGCACCCGTCACGCTGCTTCTGTTCGACCTGGAAGGTGTGCTGTCGCACTACGACCGCGCCGCGCGCGTCGAGCGTCTTGCGGCGATCGCGGGCTGCACGGCGGAGACCGTGCGTCACGCGATCTGGGGCTCGGGACTCGAGGCGCGCGCCGATGGCGGCGAAATCAGCGACGACGAATATCTGCGCGAACTCGGTGTGCTGCTCGATTATCCGGTGAGCCGCGCCGAATGGCTCGACGCGCGGCTCGCATCGATCGCTCCGAACGAAGCGGCGCTCGCGCTGGCGTCCCGCGCCGCGCAGCGTTGCCGGATCGCGATACTGACGAACAACTGCCACCTGCTGACCGATCACATCGCTTATCTGAATCCGCCCGTCGCGCGGCTGTTCGGGCCGCACGTCTATTCGTCGGCGGCGTTCGGTGCAGCGAAGCCCGCCACGCAGACGTATCTGCGCTGCGTCGAGCGGCTCGACGCGGCCGCAACGGACACACTGTTCATCGACGACAGCCAGGCCAACGTGGACGGCGCGCTCGCGGCCGGTTTGCAGGCCTACCGCTTCGTCGACGCGGAGGGTTTGTCGGTCGAATTCGCGCGGCGGGGTGTGCTCTAGCCGCTGCCGCTGCCGCTGTTGCTGTGATGCATGTCGAACTTTCGTGTGCGAGGGCATCATCAAGTGATGACACTTCCGTCGAACCACGCTCAGCGCCGCCGTTTTCTGCGCGCGGCGCTCGGGTTGCCGGCAACGCTCGCGTTGTCGCGTGTCACGACCGCCCAGACTGACGCGCCCGTGCCAACCGGTAGCGCGTTACCGCGCATGAACCGTCGCCCGATCCCGTCCACCGGCGAAGCGCTGCCGGTGATCGGCTGCGGCACATGGCGCACCTTCGACGTCGGCGACGATGCCGCCGCGCGCGCGCAACTCGCCGACGTACTGCGCATCCTGTTCGAAGCGGGCGGCTCGGTGATCGATTCTTCGCCGATGTACGGTTCGTCTGAAGCGGTCGCGGGCGCGCTGCTCACGCAACTCGACGCGCATCGCAAGGCCTTCGTCGCGACCAAGGTCTGGACCGAGGGACGCGCCGCCGGCGTCGCGCAGATGGAGGAATCGCTGCGGCGCTTTCAGCAGCCGCATGTCGATCTGATGCAGATCCATAATCTGCTCGACTGGCGCACGCAGCTCGCGACCTTGCGCGACTGGAAAGCGCGCGGCCGGATTCGCTATCTCGGCATCACGCATTACACGTCGAGCGCGTTCGACGAAGTCGCCGCGGTGATGCGCAGCGAAAAACCCGACTTCGTGCAGATCAACTACGCCGCCGACGATCGCGCGGCCGAGCAGCGCATCCTGCCGCTCGCGGCCGATCTCGGCATCGGCGTCGTGATCAATCAACCGTTCGGCGGCGGCGGTTTGCTCGCGCGTGTCATGAAGACGCCGTTGCCCGCATGGGCCGCCGAAATCGGCTGCGCAAGCTGGGCGCAGATTCTGTTGAAATTCGTGCTCGCGCAGCCGGCGGTGACGGTCGTGATTCCCGGCACCGGGCGGCCGCAATACATGGCGGACAACGTGCGCGCGGGATCGGGACCGTTGCCCGACGCCGCGATGCGCGCGAAGATCATCGCGGCAGTCGGCGGCTGACGTGATGAGCAACCCCGTGCGCAATCCGTCACGACGATTACTTGCCGCTTTCCATTCGCATACAAACGCAGCTCCCCACGAGCTTCGCTCGTCACGGGAATAAAACCCGTAGCACGCCGGTTATGCCTCACGAACCGGGTTCGGTTCGACGAATCCTTATCGTGAGGTCACCATGTCGTCACATCACTCATTCGATCCGGCGCGTCGCGGCGCGCTGAAATGTCTTGCGTTCGGCGGCCTCGGCACCGTGTTCATGCTGTCGGGCGGCGTGCTGACGCCAGTCGAGCTGGCGCTCGCCGCCGACGCGAACGCCGCGTCGCCCCCGGCCGGAGTTCCGCTGTTCCTGCAGATCAGCGACTCGCATATCGGCTTCAACAAGGAAGCGAATCCGGACGTCGCGGGCACGCTGAAGCAGACGATCGACTACGTCAACGCAATGCCGGCGCGGCCGCCGCTCGCGATTCACACCGGCGACATCACGCATCTGTCGAAGGCCTCGGAGTTCGATCTTGCCCAGCAACTGCTGTCGGGCCTGAAGGTCACCGAGTTGCACACGGTCCCCGGCGAGCATGACGTCACCGACGGTCCCGGCACCGAGTACTTCAACCGCTTCGGCAAGGCATCGGATAACCGCGGCTACTACAGCTTCGATCACCAGGGCGTGCATTTCGTCGCGCTCGTCAACGTGATGCATTTCAAGCCGAACGGCCTCGGCGGTCTCGGCGACGAGCAGCTCGAATGGCTGGAAAACGATCTGAAAGGCCGCTCGTCGAGCACACCGGTCGTCGTGTTCGCGCACATGCCGATGTGGACGATCTACGAGCCGTGGGGCTGGGGCACCGGCGACGCGGGTCAGGCGATGAGCTATCTGAAGCGCTTCGGTTCGGTGACGGTGTTGAACGGACACATTCACCAGATCGTGACGAAGGTCGAAGGCAACGTGACGTTCCACACGGCGCGCTCGACCGCCTATCCGCAGCCTACCGCCGGCCAGGGCGACGGCCCGGGGCCGCTGAAGGTTGCGAGCGATCAGTTGCCGAAGATGCTCGGCGTAACGAGCGTCAGCATCGCGCGTCATCCGCTGAAGGCGACGCTCAACGACAGCACGCTCGCCTGACGGCATGCGCTACTTTTACGCTCGAGGAGATCAATGATGAAAACCAACATGATGGGCCGCGCGCTCGTGATTCTGCTCGGCAGTGTCGCGATTCTGGCGGTGTCGGCGGGGCTCGGCATCGCGCAAACGACGATGCCGATGCAGATGAAGGCGCAGAAACAGACTGTCGCGGCGACCCCTAACGCGATGTTCATGAAGAACTTCATGTTCACGCCGATGGAACTGACCGTCAAGGCGGGCACGACGGTCACCTGGAAAAATCTCGACGGCGAGCCGCACACGGTGGTCAACGACTCGGGGCTGTTCCGCTCGGCCGCGCTCGATCAGGGCGACACCTATCAGTTCAAGTTCGATAAGCCGGGGGTGTACAAGATCTTTTGCGGTATCCATCCGAACATGAAGGCAACGATTACCGTGCAATGAGCCGTGCAATAGGCGGTACAACGAGCGGTGCGGTGGACCGGGCAACCCGCGCCGCTCACGCGGTATGCAGCTCGCTCAACCGGCACAGCAGAATCCCGTAGCCGGTCAGGTGCCCGAGGTACACGCTCGTAAACACGTTCGATGCGGGGAGGTCTTCGGTCAGCTGACGCAGGTCCTCCATATGCAGTGGCGGTACCGCGAGCCCAGGGCGCTCGACGCGCAGATCCGCGGCCTCGGCCAGTTGGCGGTGAGCGTCGACGAGCTGCCCGAGCCGCGCCAGAAACGTTTCGCGCCACGGGGCGTCGAGCGCGGCGAACTGATCGTGGAAGGTGTCCATCGTTTCGAGAAAATTGACCAGCGAATCGAAGGTCTCCTGATAGCACGCGAACACCGGCAGCCGCGCCGCGTTGCGCTTCAGATGCGGCGACACCCACGCCTGCTCGAGATCGGTCTTCAGCAGCAGGTGCGCCTGCTTCAGGTTCGTGCTCAGCGTGCGCAGCTTCGAGGCCGCCGGCTTGATCTGCGCTTTATCGAGCCGAGCGGCGGCCAGTTGCCCGACGACATCGGTGGCCAGTTCGTTGCCGTCGTTGACGAGCGTGTTCGCCCAATAACCGTGATCGGGCGCAAACACGATCTGCTGGATGATGAAGCCGAGGAACATGCCGAGCACCACGCCGATCAGGCGCTGTTCGAGCAGCGGAATGTGTTCGCCGGTATAGAGCACGAGCGTGATCGGCACCGTGATGCTGGTCATCTGGAACAGCGACGGCCGCAGCGCGACGATACTGAAGATGACGAGCGGCAGCAGCGCCGCGCCCATCCACAGGTGCGGCGCGGTCAGCCAGATCAGGAGTGTGCCGATCGGCATCGCCACCACGTTCGAAAACACGCGCTTGTAGAAGTAGCTCCGCGCCGCCGAAATCGAGCTACCGAGCGCCAGCGTCAGCATCGTCGAACCAGCGAGCGGCACGGCCGCGTCGGGGAAGCCGAGCAGGTATGGGATGCCGAAACCGATCCACAGGCCGAGCGTCAGCTTCGCGTACTTGGCGGTTTCCGAAAGAGAAAAGCGCGCGAGCGCGCGGCGCAACGGTGTGAGTGGTTTGTGCTGATACCTGTTCGACATGATTTTCATGCTGACCGATGACGTTGGGCCGCGCACCGATGTGCCGGGCACCGTTGGGCCGCGCACCGATGTGTCGCGCACCGCTGGGCCGGGCACGGTGCGGCGTTCGGGACATGCGCGCACGTGACCTTACCACCCGGCGCGCACGGTTTTGCGGGAATTCGCGCAGTAGCAGGTTCGCGGGATGCGGCTCGAGGTGTGTGGCGCGCGCAGTCCGGCGCGGGTTTCGAGCGGTGTCCCGGGTGTCGCGCGCGGGCCTGCTGCCGGGCCCGGTTGTTGCATACGAAATTGCGACCGCGTTGGCGCATTTCGCAGAACCCGCGTCGTCTCTCGCGTAGCGGGCGACGGCAGGCGCACGGCCGGCTATCGGCCATTTGGCGGGTTGGAGTTTTTACCAGCTTTGCACGATTTTTTGCCAACTCGCACGGTGTCTGACGGCGTTCATTCGTAGCACCACTGACGCGAGGCGGAAACGCAACGCTGCTATGTTGTCGGCCGATCGCGACAGGATTACATTCATTGAGCATTGCGTGCAGCGGCAGCGCGCGAGCGCGGCTTTACCCGCCGGCTCGTCAGCGCGCCAGCCTGTCAGCAGGAAGTGGCACACCCGGAGTGTATTGCGATGGCTACCGATCCCGACGATACCGATTTGCGTCATTCCGCAACGGATAGCCGGTCCCCCGGCTTCGAACCCGACGGCCAGGACGAATCGGGCGCGCCACCGCCGCGCTTCGGCCGTCTCGCACTGTGCCTCGCGGCAGCGGGCGCGCTGACCTTCGGCGTGATGGGCACCGTCGCCTACGGCGTCTGGTTCAATCAGGATCAGCAGACCTACGCGGATGCGATTGCGGGCGCGCGCCTGGCGCTCGGCTCATCGGGGGCGGGCGGGGTGCCGACGGTGGCCGTCGCGCACGCGCCGGAGGAGGTCGCCGCGCCGTCCGGCACGCAGTTTGCCGCGCCGTTAGCCGCGCAGTTACCTGGCCAACCAGCCACACAGTCAGCGACACCACAGTTGGCCGCGCAGCCAGCCACACAGTCAACCGCGCAGCCCACGGCACCGGATGTCGCGCACGAAGCGGCCCGCGCGAACGGCGGCGTCGAGGACAGTAACCCGTCCGTGTGGTCCGGCCAGATCCACCCTGGTACGCCCGACCCGAGTCTCACAGCCACGTTGGCCGATCCCCCGGTGGACACCACGACCGACACGCCGGCCGATGCGTCTGCCGATGCGTCGGCCGATACCTCGCTCGATAAGCCCACAGCCGCCTCCGCTTCCACGCAACCCCCGCGCTCCACGCGGCACGCCGCCAATTCCACCGCAAAGCCCCCGGCCGGCCACGGCGCGAAAGATACGCGGCTCGCGCAGCAGGATCGGCGCGCGTCGTCGGAGCACAGAGGCGGTCTGTTTGCGCGGATCGGGCAGTTCTTTCGACGCGTGAGCTATCGTCAACATGACAACGGCCGACAGCAACAAAATAACTACTCCCATCCCTGAGCCCGTGGTCGTCGGGCCAGCGGCGCAAGCCGGGATGCGCGGCGCCGCACACGCGCGCGTGCCGGTGCGGCGCTTGCGGGTTGGACCCGCGAGCATCGCCGTGGCCGCGCTGCTATGTCTGCTGTTCGGCCTGCTGTACGTGGCGATGCAGATCCGCACGGTGTTTACCGATCAATTGAAGCAGGAGTACGCAGGCCTCGTGCTGCAGGCGGCCGAGCGCGTCGACAGCGCGCGCGAACAACTGGCCGTGTGGCAGCGCATGGCCGACACTCCGGCGAGTCACGACGCGTCGTTCGTGCCGGCCTATGACGCGGCGCGCACCGAACTCGCGCGGCGTTTCGCGTCGCTCGCGGCGCTCGTCAACGCGAGTCCGTCGCCGGCGCCGCCCATTCCGTCGCTGTCACCCGCGCAGGCGACGCCCGAAGCCGTCGCAACGGTGCTCGGCAGAGTGTCGGAATACTGGCGAGCGCAACGCGACGAGTCGAGCGCCGACGTGCGGCTGCGCGTCGCGCACGTCGCGCGCACGCTGATCGCGCTTGCCGCGCTGCTGTTCTGCATGCTGATCACGGCCCTCGGCATGTACGCGAAGCGCAACCGGCAACTCGCGGGGCAGTCGCACGAGTTCGAGCTCGCGTCGCTGCATGATTCGCTGACCGGTCTGTCGAACCGCCGCAAGCTACAGGCCGCGCTCGACGCCGCCGCAAAAACCGCGCGGACCGCGCTCGTCGAGCAACGCCTCGCCGTGCTGTATATCGACCTCGACGGCTTCAAGCAGGTCAACGATTCGTTCGGGCATCGCACCGGCGACGAATTCCTCGCCGCCGTATCGGCGCGGTTTCGCGCGTCGGTGCGCAAGGGCGATCTGGTCGCGCGCATCGGCGGCGACGAGTTCGCGGTGCTGGTGCGCACCTTCGCGGGCGACGACGAACTGGCCGAGATCGCCCGCCGGTTGATGGCCTGCGTGGTCGAGACCGACGAACAGATGGGAATCGGCCGTGTGCGCGCGAGCGTGGGCATCGCGAGCTATCCGGACGATGTCGACGATCACCGCCGTCTGGTCGCCGCCGCGGATGCCGCGATGTATCAGGTCAAGCGCGACGGCAAGAACGGCTTCGCGTTCGCGGCGCAGACGGGCAGGGAAGCGACGTTGTGAACCCGCTGAACGTCACTGATCGTCACTGATCGTCGTTGCGCCACTCGGTCAGCTTTTCCCGCTCGTTGAGTTCGATGAACGCAGGCCGTGCGCGCAGCCTGCGGATATAGCTCGCCAGATGCGGCCAGCCTGCCGTCGCGGGGTGGGGCATGTTGCGGGTCCAGCGCATCAGCACGAGCGCGAGCAGATCGGCGGTGCTGAGCGTGTCGCCCGCGAGGTACGCGCGGCCATCGGCGAAATGCGTGTCGAGCCGCGCGCACGCCTGCTCGATGCGGCGTCGCGCGAGCGCGCGCACGGCCTCGGCGCCGTCCGGCTCGCCGTCGCTGCCGGCGTAGAACCAGTCGCGCATCGCGGGCAGCAGCGTATTGGCGAGATAGATCATCCATTCGAGCCATTCCGCGCGCGCGGCCGAACCGGGCGCGGGCGCGAGGCCGGCATCGGCGTGACGCTCGGCGAGCAGCATCAGCAGCGCGGCCGATTCATGCCGCGGCACGCCATCGACGACCAGCGTCGGCACACGCCCGGCCGGATTCAGTCGGAGATACTCGGGATCGTGCTGCTGGCCCGAGTCGATATCGACGAGGCGCGCTTCGAACGGCACACCCATTTCGAGCAGCATCCAGTGCACGGGCATGCTGGCCGCGCCGGGCGAGTAGTACAGAACGTAGGACATGTCGGGGCTCCGTGGATCGGTGGGAGAGCGGTCGAGCCGTGAACCGAAAGAATAAGGGGCTGTCGCCGAAGCGGACAGCCCCTTCAATTGCGTTACGCGGCAGCGTACTTAAGCGCGTGCGCTCCAAAGCTTCGAATCGCGCTTGCCGCCGCCCTCGTCAATGCACCGACGCATGCTTCTCCTGCTCGGCCGCACTCGGCTGCGTGAGCGCGCTGACGATCACGAACACGATCACGTTCACCGCGAGCGCGAGGAAGCCGATGTTGACGTCCTTCAGCGCATCGGGCAGGAACGGCAGCAACTGGCCGACGCTCCAGTGCAGCGTCGTGGTCAGCGCGACCACCGCAACCCCCGCGAGGATGCCGCAGAACGCGCCTTGCTTCGTCGCGCGGTTGTTCGGGAACAGGCTGCAGATCACGGCCGGGAACAGTTGCGTGACGAAGCTGTAGCCCATCAGCAGCAGCGCGACGATGGTTTCGCCGCCGTTCAGCGTGAAGGCGACCGCGACCAGCGCCACGACCGGCACGAGCACGCGGGCGATCGTCGCGACCGATGCATCCGACGCATTGCGGTTCACCATGCCGCGGTAGACGTCGTTGGCGAGCAGCGTCGATGCCGAGGTCAGGATCATCGAGCCCGGCACCAGCGCGGTCAGGATACCGGCCGCGCCGATCACGCCGACGAACCACGGATCGAACGTTTGCAGCGACAGGCGGAACAGCGACAGGTCGATGTCGCCGCCCTTCAGGCCCGGCACGCGCAGCGTCGCCGCGAAACCGACGAAGAACACGAACAGCAGGATCAGCTGATAAAGCGGCAGGATCGCGGCATTGCGACGGAAGATGCGCTCGTCTTTCGCCGTGAAAATCGAACCGAACGTATGCGGCCACATGAAGAAGCCGAGCGCGGTCAGCAGCACCGTCGACTGGAACCACACGACGCTCGAGCCGCGTGCCGGGAAGGTCAGGAAGCCGGGGCGGGCGGCGTCGATCGTGCGGAACATCTCCCCGAAGCCGCCGTAGTAGTGCAGCGGCAGATAGATGCCGAGGAACAGCACGATTGCGAGAATCAGCGTGTCCTTGACCACCGAGTTCCACGCCGAGCCGCGCACACCCGACACGATCACGTAAGAGGTCACGACGATCGCGCCGATCCAGATCGCCGCGGTCGACGAGATCACACCGTACGACGCGGTCGCGACGATGATGCCGAGGCCCTTCAATTGCAGCACCAGATACGGAATCAGCGCGGCGACGCCGACCAGCGCGACCAGCGTACCGAGCGCCGGGCTCTCGTATTTGCGCGCGAAGAAGTGGGGCTGCGACACGAGGCGATGCGACTTCGCGTAGCGCCAGATCGGCGGCAGCATCCAGTACGACAGGATGTACGCGAGTGTGCCGTACGCGAGGATGTAGTAAACGGGTGCGCCCTTGCCGTAAGCGAAGCCGCTGCCGCCGAGGAACGTGAAGGTCGTATAGATTTCGCCGGCCATCAGCAGGAACACGAACGCGGTGCCGAAGCTGCGGCCGCCCACGCTCCATTGCTCGAGGCTCATGTCGTGGCCGCGCCTTGCGCGCACGCCGAGGAACAGCGCGAACAGCGTGACCGCGGCGATGATGACGAGTGCGCTCATGGGCGAACCTCCTCGCCATCGGCGGCGACCTGACGGTTGGACGGATCGAGGTTGTAGACGATCGCCATGATGATCGCGCTCAACACCACCCACATGACGATCCAGGCCAGCACGAACGGCATGCCGAGCACGAGGGGCTCGACCCGATTGACAAACGATATGCCGACCAGGATGCCGATGAACGGCAACGCGGCAAGTACACGAAGCAGCATGTGGGCAACTCCTCGAAGCAGTTAGGTATGTGTCGTTGAAATTCCGGCTTCGCTGAGGACTGTATGCCGGATACTTCGGTCCCGTAAAGTAGGTCAAAATAAATGCCGGGTTTTCGACCGTTGCAATTGCATCTTTCCAGTACGGATTGCTGCACTGCAAGGCGGAACGCGCGCTGGCGCACGGGGTATCGTGCGGCTTTTTCGCGGCGCGACTGGCGCGTGGCGACAGGATCTGCGAGCATTGCAGCATTTTCCGGACCGCGCGATGCCAGCCGGTTTCATGACCCGCATTGCCAACCGGCGCGAACCCGCGCGAACCAACGCAGACACACGGACACGCACATGCTCGAAGGCCTGATCTCGGACATTATGTTTGGCTTCATCGGCATGATCAGCATCATCAATCCGTTCAGCGGAGCATTCGTTTTTCTGGACCGGACCGCGTCGTTGACCCTCGACGAGCGCGACGCGCTCGCCCGCAAGATCGCGATCAACGCTGCCTGCGTACTGCTGGTCGCGTTCTTCATCGGCACGCCGATCCTGCATTTCTTCGGCATCTCGATGGAAGCGCTGCGCATTGGCGGCGGTCTCGCGCTTGCCGTGGGCGGCTGGCAGATGCTCAATGCGCCCGACACGCCGGCCGAGCAGACGGACGTCAAGCGCGTCGACGCCGAGAGCGCGAAGTCGCGCGCTTTCTTCCCGCTAACCGTGCCGCTGACCACCGGGCCAGGCTCGATCGCGACCGCAATCGCGCTGTCGGCGAATCGCACGCACAAGCTGTCGGCGTTCGTGATGTCGAGCATCGCGTCGGTCGCGATCACGTTCGCGGTGGCCGTCTGCGTCTATCTGATCTATAGCCGCGCGACGGTGTTGGCGCGCTACCTCGGCGTCGAGGGCACCAAGGTCGCGTTGCGGGTGTCGGCGTTCCTGCTGCTGTGCATCGGCGTGCAGATCATTCTGACCGGCGTGTCCGAATTCCTGATTCCGATTGCGGCGACGCGGGCAACTCCGTAGCAGCGTGTCGTCGAACTCGATTCATGCTCAACGCGTGAGCAACATCGAACTGAGCACCGAGAACACCGTCGACGGCAATTCGGCGAGGCGGCTCACCACCACGTTGCGCGGATAGAAGTCCTCGACCGCGTCGGTCAGCACGCCGATCCCCACCAGTTCGATGCCGCGCTTCGCGATCGCCGCGACGCGTTCGCGCAGGTCGCTGCGCAACACCTGCGGGTCGCCGTCGCCGGTCGACGGATAGCCGTCGGAGAACACCATCAGGATGCGGCGCGCGGCCGGATGATCGGCGAGACGCGTCGCGGCCCACGCGAGCGCTTCGCCGTCCGGGTTCTCGTGTCCGCAGTCGATTGCGGCGATGCCGCTCAGGTCGGTTGCGCCGAAGCGCTTGTACACCTTCAGATCGAGCCGCTCGACGAAACGGTTGTAGCGCCGCAAATCCGCGCCGGCCGCGCGCTGGCGCTCGTAGAGCTGCTTCATCGGCGGCGCTTCGAGCGAGCAGTAGCCGAGCACTTCGCAATCGAACGACAGCTGCGTCAGTGCATCGCACAGCGCGCTCGCGCACAGCCGCGCGAGTTCGATCTTGCGGCCGGCCATCGAGCCGCTGCGGTCGATCAGCAACGTGACCGCGACGTCGCGTCCCTTCGCGGCCCGTTGCGTGCGAAACGGCGTGCGATAACCGGGCGACGTCGCGAGCCTTGCCAGCGCCGTGCGGTCGATCTCGCCGCGCTCCTGTTCGCGGCGCCAGCGGATGCGTTCGTCGGCGCACAGCGCGCGTTCCAGTTTTTCCTTCAACGGCGCGGTGTGCGCGCGCGCCTGCGCACGCAACGCGCGCCACGCGGCGCTGTCGCCCTGGCCGGTCAGATCGGCGATCACGTCGAATTCGGTGGCGAGCGGAAGCGACAGCAGCATGCGCGCAGGGTGTGTGGACTGCGCGCCCGGCTGGTTTGCATCGCGTGTCGAAGGGGCTTCGGTATCGGCGAGCGTTTGGCCCATGCCGACCGCGTCGTCCGATGGCTCGCCGCCGCCGCGCTCCGATGAAGCGCCAGGCGGCGGGCCGTCACGCTCGGGCAGCATCGTGTCGTCGTCACCGAACGAGGCGGACGACGCGGCCGTGTCCGTGTCGATGTCTTCGGCCGGAGCGGCGGTGAACATCATGTTGTTCGCGTCGCCCGCCGACAAGGACCGCACGCGCGCCACCAGATCGCGCGCCACGGCGATGCTGCGCGCGCTCGAACCGCTCGCGCGCGCCTCGTGCAGCAGGTCCTGCGCCGCATGCAACGCGGCAAGCAGCGAATGACTCGCTTCGCTTTGCGTCGGCGGCTCGTCCCATAGCGCGCGCTCGACGAGCCACGCGAGCCGGTCGCGCCAATGCAGCTTCGGCCAGCGCTGCCGCACGCGCTCGGCCGCATGCGCGCGCAGCTTGCCGATGAACCAGCGCGCGCCCGGATATTCGTCGAGCAGGAGCGCGCACACGCGCCGATCGTCGATCACCTGCGCGAGCGTCGCGGTGATGCCTTTGGGCAGCGCGTCGAGTTGCGCGAGCGAGGCGTGCTTCGCTCGCGCGACCAGCAGATCCAGGTAACCGATCAGCACGTCGCGTTCGACCCCGCCAGTCGAGTCGTAGTCGGGAATCACGATACGGCCCGGCTCGACGCGCGGACCGTCGGGACTGAACACGACCGTCACGCCATATTGCCCGGTCAGCACGCGCGCGACCTTGCCGAGCGTCGATTCGAACGCGAAGCCTTGCGTGTCGCGTTGCAGATGGGCGGGGTGGCGTGCGTTCATCGCGGCCGCTGTTCTGGTGTGCGCTCAGGTCCGCTCAGGCGGCCGGCGCGATGTGATGACGGATGATGCCGCGAATCAGCGCGGCGTCCTCCGGGCTCACCTTCGCGTAGATCGCCGGTCCGGCCGCGCGTTCGGGGTCGCCGGTGCGCAGCATCAGCTCGGCCCAGTCGAGCAGACGCCGCGTCGAGAATGCGCTCGACAGGTCCTCGCGCGCGAACGCCGCGCGGCAGTCGGCGGCGATGGCCGCGAGCGTCGCGGCGAGCGGGCGAGTCATGTGCGGCGCGAGCGTGTGGACCAGCACGTCGGTTTCCTCGGCGGGCAACAGATAGTCGAGCAGGTACACGCGCCAGCGATCGAGAAACGCCTCGTTCATCAGATTCGCGCCCTGGTACAGATGACGGAACTGGCTCATCGCGCCGACCGCGTTGGCGGTCGCGAACAGACGGAACGCCGGATGCGGCGCGACGATCTCGTTGCCTTTCTCCTTGAGCACCAGACGGCCCCGCGGTTCGAGCACTGCTGTCAATGCGGCGAGAATCGATGGCTCGGCGAAGTCGATCTCGTCGACGATCAGCCACAGGCCTTCGCGCATCGCGGTCGGCAGAACGCCATCGACCCACAAGGTCTCGCCGCCCTTGACGGTCCAGAAGCCGACGAAATCGCCGACCGTGGTCTGACCGTTCATGTTCGAGCGCAACACCCCATGTTGCGAGCGCGCGGCGACCTGTTCGATCAGGCTCGTCTTGCCGGCACCCGTGTGACCGATCAGCATCACGCGACGATTCTCGACGATGTCCGCGACGATATCGTTGAAGCGCGCCGGGAACAGATAGGCGGGATTCACGCGCGGCACGAGCGGATGCGCGGCGCCGCAACGGACGTCGACGTTGCCGATGCGCACGGTGTCCGGCGCGACGTCGTCAAGCGCTTCGCCGGCCGTCCCGGCATCGTGCAGCCTTGCCGCGAGCATGCGCGCCGACGCCCGTTGCAATTCCGGCATGAACGCGATGCGCGTGGGCGCATCGGCATCGTGCGCGGCTTCGCGTTCGATCGCGAAGCCTTCGCGACGCCACTTCTTCAGCTTCGCGCGCAGATTTTCCGCATCGACGACCAGATCGATATCGACCGTGCCCGCACCGTTGTCGTGATCGTCGGCGCCGTGTTCGAGGCGATAAGTCTCGGGCCGGTCGCCGACGCTGACGCGCCACCATTCGGCGCCGTCCTGTGTCGCGCGCCGATAGAGACCGAGGTTGTCGTCCTTGTTGCCGTCTTCGTGTTCGATCAGGTCGGGCGCGCTCATGGCAAGGAAGAGAAAGGTCGAATCGCACGATGCGGTTCGAGTCGGCCGAAGCCGGATTGCCGCCTATCTTATCTTGGCCAGCTTTCGATCTTCCATGAGCAACTCGAACTTCTCGCTCGAGGCACGCACTGGCGGCGGTGCCGCAGGTGGATCGCCTTCAGGGGGCGGGTGGGGGTCGTGGATCGGATCGTCGGGGACCGGATCGGGGTCGATGTTCGGCGGCGGCGGCAGCGCGATGTCGGGGTCGACTTCGGGCGGCATCGGCACATGCAGATGCGGCGCCGGCCACCGCATCGAAATCTGCGCTTCGCCTCGCGCGTGCGGGGCGAAGGTGCCGAATGCATGGGGTTCTTCCCGGCGCGTGTCAGGAAAATCCATCAGGGGCTCCACAAAGTTTTTGTTCAGACGCGCAATGCTCATGCCGCATCGTGGCGAGAGTTGTTCGTGTGGAACGTCAATTGCTGGAGGTCGTCATGCGCACCGCATCGCGATGACCGCGCGCCCGGCTCACATCGGACATCGCCCACCACAGCACGAGGAACGCACATGGCGCGACACAAGGCCGACGTCGCTGACGACGACTTCGAGATCTTCGCCAGCTATCACGGAACAGGCGACGGCCGATATATAGGTGGACTGAAGGTACTGAGGAAAGCGGACAGACGGATTCTGTTTCCGTTCGACGGCGCACCGCAGATCGGTCCCTATGCGACCGCCGATGAAGCGCGGCGCGCCGCGATTGCGTACGGCCGCGAGATCGTCGCGGCCGATCGCGCCGCGCCGGAAAGCTGAGCGGCGCACAGTCCGACTCGCGCTGCTTCTGCACTCGGTAGCGCAGACGCAAATAGTCGTGATACCCATCAGGTTCTCCTTTTTACAAAGAGATCATGCGGCGCGGCTGTATTCGACGGCGCGACGGTCGTGCCCATCGCACCACGTCGATGCTGCGCAGCCGAGGCGCGATTGTTGCTGATCTCTTGCTGCATGCAACAGGTGCCCGTTCGACACAGCGCGCAACGACGCGGCTCGACGGCAGAACATACGAGGAGGGCGTCATGCAGAATCCCCAATCGAAAGACCCGCAGCAGCAGAGCGCGATGCCAGGCGGCGAGCAGTCCACCACGCCGGATCAGCGCGCTGCGCCCACGGTCTCCGACGAAGTCAAAGCCCGCAACAAGCCGAGCGGCACGCACTACGTCGAACCGAGTCCGCTCGGCATCGAACCGGTCGTGCAGACCGGCGTGGACCAAGCGACCAATCCGCCGCGTTCGAGCGAGCGGCCGCGGCACGGCGCCGAAGTGCCGCTCGGCACCGGCGAGCACGCCGAGCCGCCGGGCGGCGGCGGGCGCGCATCGCATCACAAGCGGCCGGGCGAGCAATGACTCGGCGCGTTGCGGGCCAGCCCGCGCCTCGAATCCGTCAACACGCAACCGGAGAAAGCGGATGCAACCGGACAATCCAACCGAATCGATGAACCCCGGCGACGAAGCGCCGCCCAACACGCCGGGCGCGGGCGAAGACCTGTGCGCCGCGTGCCACGGCACCGGCAAGGTCGAGGGCGCCCGCTGCGCGGTGTGCGGCGGCACGGGCAAGGTGCTGCAGGGCATCGGCGGCGGCTGACCCGCCGCTCGTGCGCAGGTTCGCGGCAACCTCATCACAAGCCAGGAGCCAACCATGTTCAATGAGTCCATGCACGGCTTCGACGCCGCGCAGACCGAATACGAAGCGTTCATGCTGGAGCCGCACGACTGGGTACCGAACAACGGCAAGCTGCCGGTGGTGCTGTACCGGCGCGCGCTATCGCCGGGCAGCAGCAATCTGGCCGCCGCGTTCGAAATCCTGTTCGAGCGCAATGCATGGCCCGCGCAATGGCGCGACAGCATCTTCGACTTCCATCACTTTCACGCAACCGCGCACGAGGTGCTCGGCGTGACCGAGGCGAGCGCCGAGGTGATCGTCGGCGGGCCGGGCGGACGCGTAGTGACGCTGCACGCGGGCGACGTGCTGCTGCTGCCGGCCGGCACCGGCCATTGTTTGCAATCGTTCGAGCGGCATTTTCAGGTGGTGGCGGGCTATCCGTTAGGGCAGCAATGGGACCTTCGCCGCGAAGCGCTGACGCCGCCGGAACTCGCCGACATGCTGGCGTTGCCGTTTCCGCCGCTCGATCCGATCGACGGCAAGCATGGTCCTGTGATCGAGCTTTGGCTGCAGGCGGCCTGAACTTCGTCGTTCGCGAAGTAACTGAGCCGCCGCCTTGTCGGCGGCGCGTGCAGAGTTGCGCGGTTAGGCGCATCATCTGTGGGCTTTGCCGCGATTTTCCCGCGCGCTTGCGTCCCTGACGCTGGCACGTGTGCGGTTCCACGTGCGGCTTCGCGTCCCTGTCGACACGCCCGGACCTGCGCGATTCCATGTAGACACGATGCGCCGATCCGTCCGCGCTCCGCTGCGCGCGCCGGCCGTCTTCCGAATTGCCGAACAAGGAGCGCCCCATGCAAAACGATCCCGCCCTCGATCAGTTGTGCATCAATACGATCCGCACGCTGTCGATGGACGCCGTGCAGAAAGCCAATTCCGGCCATCCCGGCACGCCCATGGCGCTCGCGCCGGTCGCCTATCACCTGTGGCAACACCATCTGCGCTACGACCCCGACGAGCCGCTGTGGCCGAATCGCGACCGCTTCGTGCTGTCGGCCGGGCATGCGTCGATGCTGCTGTATTCGCTGCTGCATCTGGCCAACGTGAAAGCCGTCGACGAACACGGCAAGCCGACCGGTGCGCCGGCCGTGTCGCTCGACGACATCGAGCATTTCCGCCAGATCGACAGCAAGACGCCGGGCCACCCGGAGTACGGCATGACGACCGGCGTCGAAACCACCACGGGACCGCTTGGCCAGGGGCTCGGCAATAGCGTCGGCATGGCGATGGCCGGGCGTTGGCACGAGAGCCACTTCAATCGCGCGGACGCGCCGCTGTTCGACTACCGCGTGTACGCGATTTGCGGCGACGGCGACATGATGGAAGGCGTCTCGCACGAAGCGGCCTCGCTCGCGGGCCATCTGAAGCTGTCGAACCTGATCTGGATTTACGACAGCAATCGCGTGACGATCGAAGGCCATACGGACCTCGCATATAGCGACGATGTGGAGAGCCGCTTTCATGGCTACAACTGGCACACGCTGCACGTCAACGATGCGAACGACACCGCCGCCTTCGAAAAGGCGCTGGTCGAAGCGAAGAGCGTGACCGACCGGCCGACGCTGATCGTGATCAACAGCATCATCGGCTGGGGCGCGCCGAACAAGCAGGACACCGCGTCCGCGCATGGCGAAGCGCTCGGCGTGGAAGAAGTCGCTCTGGCCAAGAAGTCGTATGGCTGGCCCGAGGACAAGTTCTTCTACGTACCCGAAGGCGTGCATGAGCGCTTCGCGCAGGGCATCGGCGCGCGCGGCAAGGCGGCGCGCGAACAATGGCAGACGAAGTTCGACAGCTATCAGACGCAGTACCCGGAGCTCGCGCGCGAGTTCGCGCAGATGGAAGCGCACGAGTTGCCGCAGGGCTGGGATAGCGACATCCCGAGCTTCGCCGCGGACGCGAAGGGCGTCGCGACGCGCGAATCGTCGGGCAAGGTGCTCAATGCGATTGCCGCGCGCGTGCCATGGATAATCGGCGGCGCGGCGGACCTGGCGCCGTCGACGAAAACCAACCTGAAGTTCGAAGGGGCCGGCAGTTTTCAGGCGGGTAGCTACGGTGGCCGCAACCTGCACTTCGGCATCCGCGAGCATGGGATGGGCGCCGTGGTCAACGGTCTCGCGCTGTCGAATCTGCGTGCGTACGGCTCGACTTTTCTGATCTTCAGCGACTACATGAAGCCGCCGATCCGCCTGTCCGCGTTGATGGAAGTACCGGCCATCTATGTGTTCACGCACGATTCGATTGGCCTCGGCGAAGACGGTCCAACTCACCAGCCGATCGAGCAGATGGCGTCCTTGCGCGGCGTGCCCGGTCTCACGGTGCTGCGTCCCGGCGACGCGAACGAAGTGTCCGAGGCGTGGCGTGTCGCGCTGACGCAGCCGCATCGGCCGGCGTGCATCGTCCTGTCGCGCCAGGCGATGCCGACGCTCGACCGCAGCCGCTATGCATCCGCGAGCGGTGTCAGGCACGGCGCATATGTGCTCGCCGATGCGCCCGATGGCCAGAAGCCGCAGGTGATCCTGATGGCGACCGGCAGCGAGCTGTCGATCTGCGTCGACGTGTACGAGAAGCTGAAGAGCGAGGGCATTGCGGCGCGCGTCGTGTCGATGCCATCGTGGGACATCTTCGAGCGCGAGGACAGCGCGTATCAGGAGTCGGTGCTGCCCGCGGACGTCGAAGCGCGCGTCGCGGTCGAGCAGGCTGCGTCGCTCGGTTGGGATCGTTATACGGGGCGACTCGGTGCGCAGGTCGTCATGCACACGTTCGGCGCGTCGGCGCCGATTGCGGATTTGAAGAAGAAGTTTGGCTTCACGCCGGAGGCTGTGTATCAGGCGGCCAGGCAGCAGATTGAGCGGGTGTCAAAAGGGAAGGGCGCTGCTTGAGGTGATGCGCTCGATGTGCTTGATGCGTTTTGCGAACGCTTGACGCGAAAATTGGCGCGGCGGCTGGACTTATATCCCGCTCGTAAAGTTCAGCCGCGCAACGGTGGTGGGCTCGATCACAAAGACATGGGTACGCCTCGCGTGCCGCGCAATGAGCCGCGCCGCGTATTTGATGCCGCATGAAGCGAGTACCGCGACGTCAGTCTTTGTGTCCCTGTCCGACTCTGACGAAATGAGCGGTTCCCTGAAGGGCTACGTCGCAACCCATAGTGCACGATGTCATGTCGGCGGCAGGCGGGCCACTCGGAATATGCTGAGAGCTCGTCACGCCGAACATTTCGTTGCCGTTGTCGACAACGACGGTCTTTTGCGTCAGCGTGACATCACTCGGAAAACTAATGTACAGGTGGCCCGTACAATTCCGATCCACGTCGTACGACAGCATTTCGTTTGGCACAAAGGAATCGGGTGGTGAGCCGGGCCTCACTGCGCCATTGACCATTGCAAAGTCCTCCTGCGTGCCCGATCCGTTGCCGTCAAAGGTCGCAAGTGCAACGGCGTCGACATCGTTGGGAATGGCATAGCGGTGAAGCACCTGATTTGGGGGCGTCCCTGTGAGTATGCCCAGCGACTGCGCATGAACCTTGACGCCGTACGCGCCTCTCAGTGTGGCGGTTGTGCATGCGCTGCCGTCAGCGTATGCCAGGCTTTGCAGCGATAGCAGTGCAACCGCGGCTGCCGTTACGTTATTCCAGAAACAGTTAGGCATGTTGACCTCCTTGTTCTTCAGGTCGAGTCAGTTGACGTGTATGAAGCTATCACGTCCTGCTCGAATTAAAACTTAGTACACTTGAAGAAATCAACTGCTTACGATTTCTGAGCGTCGCTAGGTTGTGGCGAATGATCCCTAAGCAGCCAAGCGTTTAGTACTATTCAAGTTGGCAAACTGTAAGAGCAACATCTGCTACAGAGAGTGCGCGAATTGAGCACGGCCCAAACTGCTCTTATGGCTGTTTGTACAGTTCGTGGATGCGTTGTGCTTCGCCGTTGCGCTGCGACTCGACGATCTCGCGATAAACCCTGAAGCACGTCTTTCTGGTCAAAGCGTATTGACTCTGAGAGGAATGGTCGATCGACGCGTTCGTTGAAGCCGATGTTGCGCTAATGGCGCGTGCCGGCAAATAGACAATGGCTTAAGAAATCCTTAATGTTTCGTCATCCGAAGAGAACGATTCACCACGCTTTTAATCCACTCCTCAATGACTACAACTGACTCTCGATCGCACGCTTATCTATGACCGACCAGACCTGCGCAATCTTACGATCGCAAAATGCATAAAAGACGTTCTCAGCAAACGCGATCCGCTTTCCTTGCACAGGGAGCGCCAGAAACATACCGGTCGGCGTACAGTCAAAATACAACCGGCTTGCAATGTGCGGCGGTTCGCAAACGAGGATCTGAATATTGAAGCTTAGGTCGGGGATCTCACGGAAATCTCTCTCCAGCATTTGACGATAGCCTGACAAGCCGATCCGTTCGTCGTTGTACTCCACGTCGTCGCCGACAAAGTCTCCCAGCTTTGACCAGTCCTGTTTGTTCAGGCAAGCGATGTAGCCTCGGTAGATATCCGACAGATCGATGCTGTCCATCTCAATCGTCCTCCATCCTTTAGCGGATCAATTGATTGTCGATGATCCAGGCTTGCGTGTCGGACACCGGCGCTGTCGAGACCTAACGGCAAAGATCTCCGGCGAGATACGCAGCTACCGGGGCGGTTAGCGCAGTGCCGCGCAGTTCCTGCGGCGAGGCGAAGTGCGCGGCGATGATCTCACGATTATCGATCCGCAGATCGGGTAGGCTGTCGAGGCGCAGTTCAAAGAAATACACCCGGTCTCTCCGCCCATCCCACGTGCCGTAGACGCTGCCCGCGGGGATCAATGGGTGCGGCGGCAGACCAATTTCCTCCTCCATCTCGCGCTGCGCCGCTGCCTCAGGCGTCTCACCCGGGTGGACACTTCCTCCGGGAAGATTCCACTCGGCCCGGTATGACGCCTTGACGAGCAACAGCGACTGCCCGACGTAGATTGCCACGAGCGCGCCCTCGTGGTGGGGGCGTCGAACGTGCCACCAGACACGAGCGAGCCGGTATCCGAGGCGAAGCGCGATGCGCCAAATAAAGTCGATAATCATAGAACCGTAGTTTAGCCAGCGGCTTCCCATTGCGGAAATCCCGATCGAGCCGCCGGGTGGTTTGTTCGCGACTCAATTCGCCGGAATCGTCACCACCGGCGCCTTGCTGCTCGTATCCGATTCCGCGAGCGCCATCAGATTCTGCACCACCGTAAACGCATATTTCGAATCGAAGTCATTGCGCTCGACCCAATACACCGAAGGCCCATACGCTATCGACACATAAGCGTCGTCCGGCGCGGCCTTGCCCGAATGGACGATGATCGTCGGCCTTGTTTCGCCGCCGATCAACCCGACGGTCGGCTTCGTCGAACCATCGCTGATGCGCTCCTGCGGCACCTGCACCTGCGCGCCGAGATCGCTGAGGATGCCGAGCACCGAGCGCGTGACCATCGGAATGCGCTCACCCTTCTGAGAAGTCGACGAAGGCCCGTACACAATCTCATAGCTGCGTGTCTTCGCCGACAGATGCAGTAGCTTGCGAACGCGCGCGACATCGACGGCCGTGCTCGGCGACTCGCCGCTCGTGGTCGCGCCGATCGACAGGAACACGGCCAATGCGGGGCTCTGGCCGCCTTTGAGATCGGCCTTCGCATCGAGTTGACGCGTCTCGACGTTCAGCTCGCCCGCCATTTGCAGACGACGTAACGCCTGCAGCAATTCGAAGAAGCCCGGCGCCCCCGCGCTGTTGTCACCACCCAGCGCATCGCCGTTGCGCAGGCCGCCGATCGATTGAGCGGTGATGCGCAACAGCAGATCGATCGGCACGCCGCCCTCAGCGAGCGGCAACACGAGCGCCGGCGCGAGCGGCCGGATATACGCGGACGCGAACGCTTCGCCGGTGGTCGGCGTGAACGTGAAGGTTGGCCGGTTCGAGTACGACACGCTGCCGGTCGCCTGCGCGTAGTTCGGCATGCTGCCCGAGCCGGCGTTGACGGTCGCGCCCCCGGTGGTATCGAACGTGTAGGCGGCGATGATGCTGCTGACGGTCAGGAACGCGGGCGCGTCGCCGTAGCGCAGACCGATCACGGCGGCGAGGATCGCGCGCTTCTTCGCGTCGCCGAGCGCGCGCGCATAGTCGACCTGGTCGGCCTTCAGACGCGAGGGGCCGATATGCACGCACGCGGTCGTGAGGCAGGCGGCGCACAACGCGGCGGCCAAGGAAGCGGTTCTGAGCATGGGCGGGCGGAAGCGGAAGCAATCCGCTGAACAATGGAGTGTCCGCTCGCGGTAGCAGAAGCTATTCCCGCGCAAGCGGCGGGCCTCGTCCGCGTCCGCGTCCGCTGCCGCTTCGTCGCCGGCCCGGCGCGTCGCGCAGCACCGTGGCGCGTGCGTCGACGCGAAAGGGCGTTGGCACGCTTTACCGTGGCTTTGCAAGAATTGCAGAATTGCGCGCGGTTCTTCTGTTGCGGGACTATGAACCGTCGGCGTCGATGCCTACTTGTGAGTTGTCCCCTGCGCCGTGTTCAAGCGTGCTGCGATACGTGCGCGATTGCATCTCCGCCAGCCGGCTCAGCGTACGCGACAGATCGTGCGCGCCTTCGAGGCCGATCAACGCGCTCTCGATCGGCTGATCGGACGCGATGAAGAGGGCACGCTTGCGGTCGTAGAAGATGTCGATCAGCCAGACGAGGCGCTGCAGCGTATGCGACTGCCTCAGTGCTTCCGTATGCAAACGATCGACGATCAAGCCTTGCCATTGCTCGGCGAGATCGAGGTAGTCGAGGTGCGAGCGGCTCGCGACGCACAGTTGCCCGAAGTCCGCCCACATCAGCGCGCTGCCCGCCGCGCGCGCTTCGAGGGGCCGGCCCGCCGCGCTCAGCGTGACTGCTTCGATCACCGCGTCGCGCTCGTGGCTCATGAAGATGTCGCGCAACGCAGCGTCGCTCGATGCGTCGAGCGGCGCGAAAAAGCGCGGCACCTCCGCTGTTTCGCCGCCGAAGCGATAGTCGCGCGCGCCGTCGAAATGGATCACCGTGAAGCCGCGTTTGATCTGCCCGATGGTCGGCACAAAGCGCTCGTGAAACTCGGGGTCGGGCAGCAGATCGTCCGGTGCATAGTTCGACGTCAGCACGATGCGCGTGCCGAGGTTGATCGCGGTGTCGAGAAAGCGGCCCATCAGGAACGCGTCGGCGATATCGTGCACATGAAATTCGTCGAAGCACAGCAGCTCGATGCCGTCGAGCCATTGCCGCGACACGTCGCCGAGGCGGTCGTCGCCCCGCGGCGCGTGCACGAGCCGGCGGTTCATTTCGCGCAGGAACTCGTGGAAATGCAGGCGCCGTTTGCGGCATGGCGCAAGCTCGAACAGCGTATCGACGACGAGGCTCTTGCCGCGCCCCGGCATGCCATAGCAGTAGACGCCTTGTGGCCCGAACGCGGCGGTTGACCATGCATGCCGCGCGCGCTGCTGCGCGCCGAGCAACGCGACGAGCGCGCCGATGGCCTCGCGCTGGCGCGCATCGGGGGTGATGCCGCGCGCGCTCAACCCGCGCGCGATGCGGGCTTCGTCAAGCATGGGCGAGAGCGTCCATGCCTGATGGCGCGAACGATGTGACTTGCGCGAATGACGCAGTGAAGGCTGCCGCGAAAGCGGCGAGGACGTGTGTGAGCATGAAATAACGGCCGACGTGATGGCCCGCGACGAAGCAGGCCTAATGAGCGCGTGCACGGAGCGCGCGTCATTTTACCAGTCACGTCCTTCGTCGAGCGTCGGCGCGCGCGGATCGTGGAACGGCTACCGCGTCATTTGTCGTGATGCCCGGGCAGCACGGCACCGAGCACCTGCTTCGCCACCAACGGATGTTCGTCGCGACCAGCCTGCCTAGCCGGTCCTGATCGTCGGCTGCGGTGCGTCGAGCGGTTCGTGGCCAAAGCGCTCGTATTGCGATATCACCTGCGCGCCGAACAGCAGCAAGGTGGCGAGCCATTCGAAGCTGAGCAGGATCACGATCGCCATCGTCAGTGAGCCATAAACGACGCTGACCTGCGACAGCGTGGCGAAATACCAGACCAGCGCGTGCCGCGTGATCTCCCACAGCACGCCGGCCACCACGCCGCCGATCAGCGCGTGTTTGAGCGACGGACGCCCGACCGGCATCACCAGATACACCGAGGTCAGCACGAAGATTTCGCCGGCGAGCCCGAACAGATACAGCACCACGCGCGTGAAGCCATGCAAAGACACATGCAGGTCGAACAGTTGAAGGCCTTCGGCGCCGATCGCGTCGAGCGCGCTCGATACGAACGTGACGATCAGCAGCCCCACGCCGAGAAACAGGATGTAGCAGTACGGCAGCAGCGCCGAGATCAGGAAGTGGCGCCGCTTCACGACGACGCGATGCACGAAGATCAACGACATCGCGTTTTCGAGCACGGTGAACGCGAGCGAGCTGAAGAAGATCATCGTCAGCAGCAGCACCCAGCCGATTACCACGCGATGCTGCAGAAAGTTCGACAGCTCACGCACGAGTGCGGCCGATTGCCCCGGCACGAGCCAGCGAAGCAGATGCGCGAGCGCATCGAGCACCAACTGCTGCGGCACCACCCGCGACAGCACGACCACGATCAGGATCAGCAATGGGACGATGGACAGCAACGCGTAGTACGCGACCGCGCCCGCGAGCAGCAGCCCCTGGTTCGCGCGGAACGCCTTCAGCGTTTGCAGCAGGAAGCGGCCCGGGTGTTTGAGGATCAACAGCGCATGCTGGTCGAGCAGGATCGGCATGAGGCCTCGCGATGCGCGTCGGGCACTGCCGGATGACAGCCGCTCTCGACACGCCTGTGTGCTTTATATACCGTAAGCAGAAACGGGGCCATCAATTGCGCGGCATACAGTTTGCTTGGCCGCGTCCGGAGAATCGCGTTCCCTTCCTGAGGACAGCCGATGAATCAGCCGCCGCGTCAGACGAACAGCGCGCCGCAAGCCAGCGATCTGGTGCTCGCGCGGCCGGAGGGACTGTATTGCCCTGCCGGCGATTTTTACATCGATCCGTGGCGGCCGGTCGAACGCGCGGTGATCACGCATGCGCATTCCGATCACGCGCGCTTCGGTCATCAGCGCTATCTGGCCACGCGCGCGGGCGCGGGCGTGCTGCTGTCGCGGCTGCCGGGCATATCGTTGCATGCGCTCGACTACGGCGAGCCGTTGACGATCGGCGCGGCGCGCGTGTCGCTGCATCCGGCCGGGCACGTGCTCGGCTCGGCGCAGGTGCGAATCGAGCACGCGGGGCGCGTGTGGGTCGCATCGGGCGACTACAAGCTCGGAGCCGATCCGACCTGCGCCCCGTTCGAACCGGTGCATTGCGACACGTTCATCACCGAATCGACGTTCGGCCTGCCGATCTATCGCTGGGATCAGCCGCAAACCGTGTTCGATTCGATCGATTCATGGTGGCGTCACAACGCGTCGGAAGGGCGCGCGTCGGTGCTGTTCTGCTATTCGTTCGGCAAGGCGCAGCGCGTGCTCGCGAGCGTCGATGCGGCAATCGGGCCGATCTTCTGCCACGGCGCGGTCGAGCCGCTCAATCGCGCGTATCGCGACGCGGGCGTGCATCTGCCACCGGTCGGTCTGGTCGGCGAGATTGCCGCGAAACAGAAGGCGGTGTTCAAGCAGGCGTTGATCGTCGCGCCGCCGTCGGCGCAGAACAGCGCGTGGCTCAAGCGTTTCGGCGACTACAGCGATGCGTTCGCGTCGGGCTGGATGCGTCTGCGCGGCGCACGTCGCCGGCGCGGCGTCGATCGCGGCTTCGTGCTATCGGATCACGCGGACTGGCCGGGTCTGCAAACGGCGATACGCGAGAGCGGCGCCTCGCGCGTGATCGTCACGCATGGCTCGATCGAACCGATGGTGCGCTGGCTCAACGAGCAGGGCCTGCAAGCGAGCGCGTTCGAAACGCAATACGGCGACGATAGCGTCGAAGCCGACGCGGCCGGAGCCGACGAAGCGCCGACGACGAGCGAATCATGACGGGCACTGTATGAAACGTTTCGCGGCTCTCTACACCGCGCTCGATGCCACCACGTCGACGCACGACAAGCTCGCGGCGCTGACCGGTTATTTCTCAGCAGCCGCACCCGAAGACGCCGCATGGGCCTCGTATTTCCTCGCAGGCGGCAAGCCGCGGCAACTGGTGCCGACGCGTTTGCTGATCGAACTCGCGCGCGAACGCGCGGGTCTGCCCGAGTGGCTATTCGAGGAGTCGTATCACGCGGTGGGCGATCTGGCCGAGACCATCGCGCATATCCTGCCGCCCGCGCAGCGCAACTCCGAGCTGGGTCTCACGCAATGGATCGAGCAACGCATGCTGCCGTTGCGCGGCCTGCCGCCCGACCAATTGCGCACGCGTCTGCTCAGTTACTGGGACGAACTCGACTGGGACGGCCGCTTCCTGCTGACCAAGCTGATCGGCGGCGGCTTTCGGGTCGGCGTCGCGCGACAACTGGTGGTGCGCGCGCTGGCCGAAGTGGCCGGCGTCGACCACAAACGGATCGCGCAACGGATGGTCGGCTGGACCGATTCGCAACAGAAGCCCGACGCGGCACGCTATCTGCGTCTGATCGCGCCGCAGACCGACGACGATACCCAGGCGCACGCGCCCGCACACGACAGCGAGCTCGGCCTGCCGTATCCGTTCTTTCTCGCGCATCCGTTGCAGACCGATCCGGCCGCGCTCGGTGACCCCGCGCACTGGCTGATCGAATGGAAGTGGGACGGCATACGCGCGCAACTCGTCAAACGCGGCGGCCGCGTATGGTTGTGGTCGCGCGGCGAGGATCTGATTACCGATCGTTTTCCCGAGGTCGCGGCATTGGGCGAGTCGTTACCGGATGGCTTCGTGATCGATGGCGAGATTCTCGCGTGGGAGCCCGGCGCGGTTGCGCCGTTGCCGTTCGCGCGGCTGCAACCGCGCATCGCCCGCAAGACGCTGACGCGCAAGATACTCGCGGATTCGCCGGCCGCGCTGCTCGCATACGACCTGCTCGAAGCGCACGGACAAGACCAGCGCATGAGCCCGCTCGCCGAACGGCGCGCCCGGCTCGATGCGCTGGCCGCCTCTGTCGATGGCACGCTCGCGCGTGGTCTGCTGCGCGTATCGCCGCTCGTCAGCGGTGCGGACTGGAGCGCGCTCGCGGCCTTGCGCAACGAGAGCCGCGCGCGCGGCGTCGAAGGCTTGATGCTCAAGGAGCGCGAGTCGATGTACGGCGTCGGCCGTACCAAAGCTTCGGGTACATGGTGGAAATGGAAGATCGACCCTTATGCGGTAGACGCTGTACTCGTTTACGCGCAGCGCGGTCATGGCCGTCGTGCGAGTCTTTACACGGACTACACGTTCGCGGTGTGGGACGAAGCCGACGGCGTGCGCACGCTGGTTCCGTTCGCGAAGGCCTATTCGGGGCTCACCGACGAAGAGATGCGTCGCGTCGATGCGATCGTGCGCAAGACCACGGTCGATAAATTCGGCCCCGTGCGGAGCGTCACGCCGACGCTCGTGTTCGAGATCGGCTTCGAAGGAATACAAGCGAGTTCGCGCCACAAGTCCGGCGTGGCCGTGCGCTTTCCACGCATGCTGCGCTGGCGTACGGACAAACATATCGACGACGCGGATACGCTCGCGATGCTGAAGGGCTTCATCGATGATCGTGCGGGATAACCCGCTGAGCGCAAACCCCTAACGTGTCGAGCATTTTTTTATCGGCATCGTCGCTTATCCTTTTGTTATGACCGCGTCATCGATTTGCGCCAAAAGAGCGCTAGCGGCATGCATTGCGTGGACCCCTCAATCCGTTGAAGTACCGATATCATGCGACGCCACTGAACGAGGCGGACTGCACAACGACAGAGCGCCAACCGATGTTGCGCAGTGCGCACATCGCAAGCGCCGTCATTCAAACGCCGTGATGAATGGGCACGCTAAATCCCGCATTCCAGGGTGATCGCACGCTGGAATGAGCGACGAGGCGCGCCGGCTGCGGCATCGTCCGCGCGGAGCGGGAATAACAAGAACCTGGTCGTGGTCTGGCAGACGCCATGGGATCGAATCTTGCGCGCGTCGCGCGAGATGCCATTCATGGCGAATGGAAAAGGGCGAGAAAAAATGACTGTGTTCAACGACAACGTGGACAGCAGCGACGACGTGCTCGTATGGCGGCCGATCCGCTATGCGATGGCCGCGCATCGTCGCGTGCTGGTCGTCGACGATTACCGGGAAGCGGCTGACGCGCTGCAAATGCTACTGATGGCCGACGGCTTCGAATGCCGCGCGCTCGACGATCCGTTTGCCGTGTGCGAGACCGCGCGCGAATGGCAGCCGTTCGCGGTGGTGCTCGACATCAAGATGCCGGGACTCGATGGGCTCGAACTCGCGCGGCGTCTGCGCGCGCATCCGCAGACTTCGCACATGCTGCTGGTCGCGTGCACCGCGTTCGCGTCGCGCGATGACCGCGCGCTCGCGAAGGCCGCCGGCTTCGACGCGCATTGCGCGAAGCCGTTGACGCCCGAGCGTCTGCTGCGCGTGCTCGAATCGGCGGCCGCGTTGCATGCGGCGGAGCCATCATCTGAATCACGTTGTTAGCGAAAACTGACTGACGATTCAGTCATTTCTGCTCGGTCGTCGTCAGAAATCGCACCCGGCTCTCTGCGATCCTGTTTGTCATTTGTCTGCCATCTGGTTGCCACCTTTCTGTCCGTTGCAGTTTCTTTAGCCATCAGAGCCCCCGCGTTGTCAGGCAAGCGGGGGCTTCCCCACGCTATGGCATGCAGGCCCACTCGTTGCTGAACGACCGTGGACTCGGCGCGTTCGTGTTTGAAGCGCGCTACATCTCGGGGGCGACGATTGGGGTCACGAGGGGCGCGCCGATTATTTAGGTGGTCGAACCGAAGGCGGCTTGGCCGCAAGCGATCACGCACGCGTCGATCGACTCGACGCGGCAACGCCGACCTCAATCCGCGTACTTGAACTCCGGCAACGCCTCGAGCGATTTCTTGGTCGCCTCGGGCAGCACGACGTGCCGGTTGTCGATCTGCAGATCGTTGAACGGCACGGCGACCAGATGCTTGCCCATGCCGAGAAAGCCGCCGACCGACAGGATCGCGTACGTGGTGCGCTCGGTGCCCGGCGACACGATCAGATCATCGAGCGTGCCGATGTTGTCCTTGGTGCGGTTGTACACATCGGCACCCGACAGCTTCGACGCACGATAGCCGCTCGCGAGTTGCACGACGTCCGTGCGTTTTTCGGTGATCGCCTGCGGGGCGCCTTGCGCGAACGCGTTGCCGCCCGTGCCTAACGCGGAAATTAGCGTAATGGCGGCGAGAAGCGATGCGGAAGCGGCAACCGGTTTGATCTGCGTGTTGCGCATCATCTGGGTTCTCCCTGTTTGCTGTCGTGGCGTGTCAATCGCGCTGAGCGCGCACGCCTGCTTCCATGCTGCAAATCGCGTGCCGCGGGTTTGGTCGAGGAGATGGGCTTCGGGGCGGGCCCGAAAGTTGCTCACTGAGCCCGCCTGCTGCCTCGCGCGCTGTGCAATGTCCGGCGCGCGCGGCTCGAATGCCTACACTGGAACCACGAGCAGCAACGAATACGTGGAAAGGCGGTTGAAAAAAAAGCACACGCGCGACCCTGAAATACCAAACTCCTTGCGTCCACTGAGAACATCTATGTCATCCCCAGCCAGCTACTCGACGCGCATCTCCGAAGGCACGCCTTTTCCGCTCGGTGCGACATGGAACGGCAGCGGCGTCAACTTCGCGCTGTTCTCCGCGCACGCGACCAAAGTCGAACTGTGTCTGTTCGATGAAACCGGCCAGCACGAACTCGAACGGATCGAGCTTCCCGAGTACACCGACGAGGTATGGCATGTATTCATACCGAATCTCAAACCGGGTGACGTCTATGGATACCGGGTGCATGGTCCTTACGAGCCCGAGAACGGGCATCGCTTCAATCCGAACAAGCTGCTGCTGGATCCGTATGCGAAGGCGCACATCGGCGAGCTGAGATGGGCGCCGGAAATTTTTGGCTATACGCTGGACTCGGAAGAGCTCGATCTGTCATTCGACGAACGCGACAGCGCGCCCTTCGTGCCGAAGTGCAAGGTGGTCGACGCGAATTTTTCGTGGAGCCATCCGGAACGCAACGCGCTGCCATGGGAGCGCGTAATTCTCTATGAGACGCACGTGCGCGGCTACACGAAACGTCATCCGCAAGTGCCCGAGCATTTGCGCGGCACATTCGCGGGTCTGGCGCAGCAGCCGGTGCTCGACTACATCCGCAGCCTTGGCGTGACCTCGGTCGAGTTGATGCCGATCCAGACGTTCGTCAACGACAATCATCTGCTCGACAAGGGTCTGACGAATTACTGGGGCTACAACACGATCGGCTTTTTCGCGGCCGATCCGCGTTTCTTCGCGTCGTCGACGGATTCGGTCGGCGAGTTCAAGGAGATGGTCGACCGTTTTCACCAGGCCGATCTCGAGGTGATACTCGACGTCGTGTACAACCACACGGCCGAGGGCAACGAACGCGGCCCGACGATCTCGTTCAAGGGCATCGACAACGCGTCGTACTACCGGCTGATGCCCGACGAGCCGCGCTACTACATCAACGACACCGGCACCGGCAATACGCTGAACCTGTCGCATCCGCGCGTGCTGCAGATGGTGACCGACAGTCTGCGCTACTGGGTCACCGAGATGAAAGTGGACGGCTTCCGCTTCGATCTCGCGACGATTCTCGGCCGCGAAGATCACGGCTTCGACGAGGGCGGCGGCTTTCTCGACAGTTGCCGCCAGGACCCGGTGCTCTCCAGCATCCGGCTGATCGCCGAGCCGTGGGATTGCGGCCCGGGCGGCTATCAGGTGGGCGGTTTTCCGCCGGGCTGGGCTGAATGGAACGATCGCTTCCGCGACACCGTGCGCGCGTACTGGAAGGGCGACGAGGGCACCGCCGCCGATCTCGCGACGCGCGTCACCGCGTCGGGCGACAAGTTCAATCATCGCGGCCGGCGGCCGTGGGCGAGCGTGAACTTCATCGCCGCGCACGACGGCTTCACGCTGAACGATCTGGTCTCGTACAACGACAAACACAACGAGGCAAACGGCGAGGACAACCGCGACGGCCATTCCGACAACAGGTCGTGGAACATGGGCGTCGAAGGACCGACCGACGACGCCGACATCCGCCAGCAGCGCGAGCGCCAGAAGCGCAATCTGCTTTCGACGCTGCTGCTGTCGCAGGGCACGCCGATGATCCTCGCCGGCGACGAATTCGGCCGCACGCAGCAGGGCAATAACAACGCCTATTGCCAGGACGACGAGATCAGCTGGGTCGATTGGGATGCGATCGACGACGACGGCCGCGCGCTCACCGAGTTCGTGCGCAATCTGACCACGCTGCGCCACCGCTTGCCGGTGCTGCGGCGCGGCCGTTTTCTGACTGGCGAATACAACGAGACGCTCGACGTGACCGACACCCGCTGGCTATCGCCGGATGGCACCGACATCACGGACGAGCAGTGGGCCGATTCGTTGATGCGCTGCTTCGGCCTCGTGATCGACGGCCGCGCGCAGGCGAGCGGCATTCGCCGTCTCGCGTCCGACGCGACCTTATTGCTGGTGCTGAACGCGCATCACGACGTCGTCAACTTCACGTTGCCCGACATTCCCGAGGGCGAGCGCTGGACCTGCCTCGTCGACACCAACATGCCGGTGCGCGCCGAACTGCCGCAATTCAGCGCGGGTGACGAGTACCAGGTGACCGGCCGCTCGCTGCTGCTGTTCGCGCTCGAAGCGCCGAGCCGCGCGACGCAACGCGTGTTCGACCGGCTCGAAGAGCAACTGACTTCCGACGAAGCCGAGTCCGCACCAGGCTGATCAGCGACGCCGGCCCCATTGCAGAAGCGGGGCGCAGCCCAGGTACAACGTTTGCTCTTCCCGTCTGGTGACGACACGCACGCGTCTGCGATCTTCGCGACGGCAGGAGCGCGCGCACGAACAGCCAGGTTGGGGGAACAAATGGAACAGGAACCGAGCATCGACGAGCAGATCCGCACGCGCGCCTACTATCTGTGGGAGCAGGCTGCCGAGCCGAAGGGCACGCCCGAGCAATACTGGGAGCAGGCGAGCAGTGAGATCGAGAAGGAGGCACCACCGGTCGAGAGCGGGCCGGTGTCGGGCGATACGATGAAATAGGCATTGCTCAATAGTACTGAGTAATGCGACTCCGGGCCGCCGCACCGCGTGCGGCTCAGGGACCGTTTTCCCACGTCCGACTTTCGCTCCACGACATGAACGACACACCCGAGCCGCGCGGCACGAGCCCCGCCGCGCGCATTCAGGCGGCGTCCACCGCATTCGGCATCGAGGGCCTCGTCACGTTCGGCGTCGCCGTGATCGCGGTCGCGTGCCTGTACTTTGCGAGCGCCGTGATGATTCCGATCACGCTCGCGATCCTGTTGAGCTTTCTCGTTGCGCCGCTCGCCGATGCGCTGTGCCGGCTCAAACTCGGCCATGTCGCGTCGGTGTGTGCGGCAGTCGTGATTTCGGTGTCGGTCATCGCGCTGCTGTGCGCGATGATCGCCACCCAGCTGACCGATCTCGCGGCCGGCATGCCGCGCTATCAGGCGACCATCCAGCACAAGCTCGACACCGTGCACAGTCTGACGATCGGCAAGCTGAACCGGTTCGCGAGCGAGGCGGGGCAGGCGTTGCAGCGCGCGACGATCGAGCCGCCGCAACCGCAAGCGCCGAACGGTGCGGCGGCCGCGGCGAGCCCGCAGGCGTCGACCGCGGTGCCGGTGGAGGTGCGCGAGCCGGTGCCGACGCCGTTCGAGCTCGCGCGACGGGTGCTGTCGCCCGCCATCAGTCCGTTGGAAACCGCGTTCATCGTTTTCGTCGTCACGATCGTGATCCTGCTGCAACGCGACGACCTGCGCGATCGCGCGATCCGGCTGTTCGGCTCGCGCGACCTGCATCGCACCACCACGGTGATGGACGAGACCGCGCGGCGCCTGAGCCGCTACTTCGTGTCGCAACTCGGCGTGAACACCGGCGTTGGCGTCGTGATCGGCGCGGGGCTCGCTCTGATCGGCGTGCCGAGCCCGATCCTGTGGGGCATTCTGGCGGCGCTGCTGCGGCTCGTGCCGTACGTCGGCATCTGGATCGCGGCGACGCTGCCCACCGCGCTCGCCGCCGCGGTCAGTCCCGGCTGGGCGACGGCGATCTGGTCGCTGGTGCTGTTCGTGGTCGCGGAGCTGGCGGTAGGGCAGGTGGTCGAGCCGCTGCTGTATGGACGCAGCACGGGCTTGTCGCCGTTTTCGGTGGTGGTCGCGGCGATCTTCTGGAGCTGGATCTGGGGGCCGATCGGCCTGATCCTGTCCACACCGTTGACGCTGTGTCTGCTGGTGCTCGGCCGGCATGTGCGGCGTCTCGAGTTTCTCGACGTGCTGCTCGGCGACCAGCCCGCGCTGACGCCGGTCGAAAACTTCTATCAGCGCGCGCTCGCGGGCGATCCGGATGAAGCGATCGAGCAGGCCGAAGTGCTGCTGCGCGACCGCTCGCTGTCTGCGTATTACGACGAAGTCGCGATCAAGGGCTTGCGGCTCGCGGCCAACGACGTAACACGCGGCAGCGTGACGAGCGCGCAGCTCGCGCGCATCGAGTCGACGACCAACGACCTCGTGGACGGCCTCGACGGCTACGAGGATCGCGAGCCCACGCCGCATGCGACGCAGGCGAACCGGGGTGCGGTGGGGCCGCTCGCGCCCTCCGACGACGCGCGGGCCGCGCGGGTGGCGCCGCAATCTAACGCCGCAGCGAACAGCGGCATCAGCACCCCAATGCTCACGCCAGAGCAGACCCACTGCCCTGAACAGACGCCGGTCAGCGAACCGTCCACCGCCGCGCCCGGGTTCGCCTGGCATGCGCCGACGAGCCGCGTGTTGTGCCTGCCGGGCCGTGGCCCGCTCGATGCGCTCGCGACGGTCATCCTGCTGCAGTTGCTCGGCAAGCACGGCTTCGCGGCGCGCTCGCTGCCGCACGAGGCGGTGTCGCGCGCGTCGATCGACAGCCTCGAGGCGGGCGACGTCGGCATCGTTTGCATTCTGTATCTGCAGATCGACGGCATGCCTTCGCATCTGCGCAATCTGGTGCGGCGCATTCGCGCGCGCTTGCCGGAGGTGTCGATCGTGGTCGGCCTTTGGACACCCGAGGAGATGCAGCAGTGGAGCGCGGAACAGCAGGATTCGCTGGAAGCGGAGGGCTCGGCGACGTCGTTGCAGCAGATGCTGGCCGCGTGCCGTCGCGTCGATGCGACGCGAACGGTGCTCAAGGAGCCGCAGTTCGAGGATGGCTGAAGCCTGGCTTCAGAAGGGAACAGGTGCGACCAGCGCGCGAGATCGCTTGCATTCGCCGCGCGCGCCGGCCTGGCCGGTTTGGCGACTAACGACTAGCGACCAGCGGGCTTGTCGTGCCCGGACTTTGCCTTGTCCTGCTCCGGCTCGATCTTCGTAGTGCCGCCCGTCGACGGCGGGTCGCTAGCCGGGAAGCTGTCTTCCACCTGTTTGTCGATCTGTTTCTCGCTCTTTTCCGAGTGCGGATGCTTTTCCTTGTGTGTCGTCATGATGGTGCTTTCCTCCCAGGTTGAACGGCAAGACTTCGCGGCAAGACATCGGATCGCGCGGATCCGCGTGCGCGTCGTCACGACGCGGCCCGCTCCGGCGCGCTTTGCGCCGCTGCGCCGATGATCGCGAGCGCCTCAGCACGCGACAGCCCGCCGCGCATCGCGTCGGAAAGCCGTGCGGTCAGCGCTTCGCGCTCGCAGGCGAGCACCGCGTCAACGTTGTTGTCGCGCACGTACAGCGCGATGAACTGGTGATGATCGAAGTCGCCATCGACGACGATCTCGTCCCACTCGCTCGCGTGGCCGAGGTATTCGAAGTTCTTGCCGTAGTGATAGGTCCAGAAGTACGGCACGTCGACATAGCGGTTGCGCGCGCCGCACATGTTCTGCGCGGCGATGCGCGCATGCTGCTGCGCGACGCGCCAATGTTCGATGCGCACCGGCTCCTGGTTCTCGTGCAGCGAGAACACCGCGAGATCGCCGGCCGCATACAGACCGCACGCTGCGTTCATGCCCGCATTGACGACCACGCCGCCGTCCTTCTGCAACGGCAATCCGTCGACGAATCCCGTCGCGGGCGCAACGCCCGTGCCCAGCAGCACGACATTGGCGGCGATGGCCTCGCCGCCGTCGAGCATCACGCTATGCACGTTGCCTTCGTCTCCCTCGAGCGACGCGACCTGCGCGTCGAGATGAAACGTCACGCCGTTGCTTTCGTGCAGCGCGCGAAACATCTGGCCCGCGCGCTCGCCGAACTGCTTCGCGAACGGCACCTTGTCGCGCGAAATCACGGTGACGGGCACACCGTGCTTGCGCAACGCGGATGCGACTTCGAGGCCGATGAAGCCGCTGCCGAGAATCGCGACGCGGGTTTGCGAGGCGTCGTCGCCGAGCGCGTCGATCAACGCGGCGGCATCGTCGAGGTGCCGCAGCACGTGCACGCCGCCGAGTTCGCAGCCGGGAATGTCGGGCACTTTCGGCACGCTGCCGGTCGCGAGCAGCGCGGTGTCGTAGGTCATCGGCGCGATGTCTGGCTCGCTGGCGCCCGCGCCGGATTCGAAATGGATCGTGCGCGCAGGCACGTCGAGCCGCGCGACCTTCGCGACGATCCGCTCGACGCCGTGCGTGCGCAGCCAGTCGGGCGGCAGCAGCGGCGGCACGTCGGCGGGCGCCATTTCAAACGACGGCACGAATTTGCTGAGCGAGGTGCGATCGTAGGGCGCGTGCGCTTCGTCGCCGATCAACGTGATGCGGCCCTCGAAGCCGAACTCGCGCAACGCGGCACAGGCGGCGGCGCCGGCCGCGCCTGCGCCGATCACCACGTAGTGCTTTGCTTGCGCAGTCGTATCGGCCGGCGGCGTGCCGGACGCCGGTTCCGGCGCGGCGATTTTGTCCGCCGATACGAGCACGTCGTCGCCATCGAGCGTGACCGGGTAGCGATCGAGCGGCAGCAGCGCGGGCGGCTCCAGCACGTTGCCGGTCGCGACGTCGAACGTGCCCTTGTGCCACGGACAGATGATGCGGCCGTGGCACAGCGCGCCTTCCTCGAGCGGGCCTCCCGCATGCGGGCAATCAGGTGAATACGCGCGCACGGTGTCGCCGTCGCGCACCAGCAGGATTGGCGTGTCGTCCACGGTCACGCGTATCGCGCGGTCCGCCGGCAATTCCGATAGCCGCGCGACGCGGCGGGCAGGGGTGGACATGGTGAGGCCTCGCTAAAGGAAGCGCTCGCGCGGCGCACGGCAACGCGTCGCGAGCGGGGACAGAGATGGGCTTGCCATCAGGCAGCGAAAAGGGAGCAATCGATGTGCCTGAGCGCGCGGGAGAAGTGCTGTCGATCTACTTGGGAAGATAGGCCTAGTTGCGGTAAATTTCGAGACAGGGGAAATAGCACGCGAACAGCGACGTGCGAACTCGGCAGCAATGCCCTCCCTCACCGCATGCAAATTTGATGGAGCGGGTGACCGTGCAGCGTGCAGAACGTGTCGCAGTCGATGTACTGATGCCGTCACGCAATTTCGCGGCGACGCGGCGCGTGCTGCTGATCGTGCTGGCCGTGTCGATCGTGTTTCCGTTGGCCTGCCTCGCGGGCTATGGCTACTTCGACTACCAGCGCCGCATCTCCGATGCGAACGACATGATCGACCGCCTCGCGCGCGTGGCTGAGGAGCAGGCCGTCAAGGTACTGGATTTGAACCGGCAGATGGCCTCGCGCGTGATCGAGCTGGTCGGCAATTCCGACGACGCGCAGATCCGTGCGCGCGAGCGCGAATTGCACGAGCGCATGCAGACCATCGGCGGCGATTTTCCGCAGGTGGCATCGATCTCGCTGCTCGGCGTGAACGGCGAGCTGCTGGCGTCGAGCCTCACGTATCCGGCGCCGGCGATGACGATCGGCCAGCGCGACGACTTTCTCGCCGCGAAGGCGATGCGTCCGCAGTTGTATTTCTCGATGCCGATGTTCGGCGCGCAGTCGAAGATCGACGTGTTCACGACCTCGATCGGCCGCTCGGGCGCGGACGGGCAGTTTCTCGGGGTGGTCGCGGTGGCGCTGCGCAACGAATATTTTTCGCGCTTCTATCGCGATCTGACCAACCACGATCCGTCGCTCGCGCTCGCGCTATACCGGCAGGACGGCAATCTGCTGGTGCGCTATCCGCCGTGGCCGCCGGGCGCGCGGCTGTCCATGCATAGCGCGTTCATGTCCGCGTTGCGCGACAAACAGCTGTTTGGTCACGTGCGTCTGAATTCGACGGTTGACGGCATCGAGCGGCTGCTCGCGTTTCGCCGCGTTGGCGACTATCCGTTGTATGTGATAAGTGCGTATGCGACGTCGTCGATCGTGGCGGCGTGGCGTATCCACTTTCTGTTGATCGCGGCGCTGACGGCGGTGCCCTGCATCGCGATCTGGGGGCTCGTGCTCTATTCGTTGCGTCAGCTCGAAGCTGAGCGCCGCGCGTGGGAGCGCTGGCAGGGCGAGGTCGCGATGCGTCTATCGGCCGAGGCGTCGAGCCGGCAACTGCAGCGCATGGGCGCGCTCGGCAATCTGGTCGCCAATGTCGCGCACGACTTCAACAACCTGCTGATGGTGGTGGCGGCGAACATCGAGCTCGCGCGGCTCAAGCATTACAACGATGTCGAGAAGGAAGTGCATGCGGTCGAGCGTGCCACCGCCACGGCCGAAGCGCTGACGCGGCGTCTGTTGAGCGTCGCGCGCAAGCAGCCGCTCAAGCAGGAACCGGTCGAGCTCGCGCGCTGGCTGCCGGGTGCCGTGCCGCTGCTCGACGCGGCGCTCGGCGACACGATCGAGCTGGCGCTGCGCATGCCGGAGAACCTGTGGCAGGTGCTCGTCGATCCGACCGACCTCGAGTTCGCGATCGTGAACATCGCGATGAACGCGCACGATGCGATGCCGCACGGCGGGCGCTTCGTGATCCGCTGCCAGAACAATCGGCTGGTCAGCAGCGATACGCTGCTGCCGGACGGCGAGTACGTGCTGATCGCCTGTTCCGACGACGGCGAAGGGATGCCCGAATCGGTCGCGCGACGCGCGTTCGAGCCGCTCTTCACGACCAAGCTGCGCGGCTCGGGCACCGGCCTCGGGCTCGCCCAGGTGCTGTCGATGTCCGAGCTGGCTGGGGGCACCGCGAAGATCGACAGCGTGCCGGGCAGTGGCACCACGGTGCGGATCTTTCTGCCGCGCTATCGCGAGGGCGCCGCGCAGGCCGACGCCGACGCACGCCAGCCGCTGCCGGCGGTGGCCGGGGTCGTGCTGCTCGTCGAGGACAACGAGGACGTCGCGGCCGGCGTGACCGCGGTGCTCGAAACCTTCGGCTGCGAGGTGCATCACGAGCCGACCGCCGACCAGGCGCTCGACGTGCTGAGCGCCGGCGAGCGCTTCGAGCTGGTGCTGTCGGACATCCAGATGCCGGGCAAGCTGAACGGGATCGACCTGGCGGAGAAGGTCCGCAGCGCGTGGCCGTCGCAGAAGATCGCGCTGATGACCGGTTACGCCGACGAACTCGACCGCGCGCGTCGGCTCGGCATCGCGATACTCGCGAAGCCGTTCAATATCGACGAATTGCATGCGCTGGTGGCTTGCGGCACCTGATGCCGCGGGACCGTTTCGCGCATCGCGTCCATGGGCACATGAAGAAGCATTCGAAGTCGAAGAAGCCCATGACCGACACGACCAATACGCCGGGCGCCGACGCAAGCAGCGATACGAAGGGGCAGTGAGCGCGGCGTATGAATGCCGAAGAGCGGCTGGAGTCACGCGCCGGGTCTCACCCGGCGAGTCGGCTCCAGACGTTTTGTACAGAGAGGTGATGACTGAGGATTCGCGGTCACTCGCCAGCGGTCAATCCTTTTCCATCGACGCGTCATACTTGCCGAGCGCGGCCGCGCCGTTCAGACGCGCGCGCTTGAGCAGCGCCTGCTGCGCTTCCTTCACGTTGCCCGGCTGACCGCGCCACGCGTTCAACGGCGGCTCCTGCAACGCGCGCCCGTACGAAAAGCTCAGATTCCACGGCAGCGCGCCGAGCCGGTTCATCGCACCGAGATTCGCGGTGGCCTCCTCGGGCGACTGGCCGCCCGAGAGGAACACGAGACCGGGCACCGAAGAGGGCACCGTACGCATCAGCACGCGCACGGTCGCCGCCGCGATATGCGCGGTGCTCGACTGCTGCTGATGTTCGGCGCCGGCCAGCACCATGCTCGGCTTCAGCACGATATGTTCGAGCACCACGCGATGCCGATGCAGCGCATGAAACACCTCGTGCAACACGGCCTCGGTCACTTCCGCGCAACGCTCCACCGTGTGATCGCCGTCCATCAGCACCTCGGGTTCGACGATCGGCACGATGCCGGCTTCCTGGCTGATCGCCGCGTAACGCGCGAGCGAATCGGCGTTCGCCTCGATCGCGAGCCGGCTGGGCAGACTCGCCGTGATGTTGTAGACCGCGCGCCACTTGGCGAAGCGCGCGCCCTGACGCTTGTAATCGACGAAGCGCTTAGCGAGACCGTCGAGGCCTTCGGTGATCTCGTCGCCGGGAGCGAGCGCGAGCGGCACCTTGCCGAGGTCGACCTTGATGCCGGGCACGATGCCGTTCGCCGCGGCCACTTGCGGGAACGGCGTGCCGTCGTCGGCTTTCTGGCCGAGCGTTTCCTCGTAGAGGATCACGCCGCTGATGAACTCGCCAAGGCCGGGCGTCGTCAGAAGCAGGTTTCGATACGCGCGACGGTTTTCCTCGGTCGATTCGAGGCCGATCGTCTTGAAGCGTTTGGCGATGGTCGGGCCGCTTTCGTCGGCGGCGAGAAGACCTTTGCCCGGTTGAACCATCGCTTTGACGGTGGCTTGCAGCTCGCTACGGGTGTCCATGAGGTGTGCTCCCTTGGGTAGGCTCCGTTCGATGCGGTGTGCGGAGAAAAGCCGGTGACAGGTTCCTTGGCGTGACGGGTAGGTGCGATAGCGGACTTCATTCGCCGAGCAGATGCAGCACGATATCGCGCGGCTGCGGGTGACGCCGATGTTCGAACAGATACAGCCCCTGCCATGTGCCGAGCAGCATCCTTCCATGCTCGACGGGCACCGATAGCTGCACCTGCGTGAGCGCCGTGCGCAGATGCGCGGGCATGTCGTCGGGGCCTTCGGTGTCGTGCTCGTAGCGCGCGTCGTCCTCGGGCGCGAGGCTCTCGAAGTAGCGCTCGAGATCGCGCCGCACCGACGAATCGGCATTCTCCTGAATCAGCAGCGACGCCGACGTGTGCCGGCAAAACACCGTCAGCAGACCGGTACGGATGTCGGTGTCGTCGACGAAGCGGCGCGCGTCGTCGGTAAATTCGACCAGGCCGCGACCGCGAGCCTGGACGCTCAGATGATGGATGACCTGGCGCATGATGGGGCTCGAATGTCGATTGTCAGAGCGACGCGAACGCGTCCTCGATATCTTCGGCGCTGCGGGGCCGCACCACCCGTGCGAGCTCGGCGCCGTCGCGCATCAGCACGAGCGTCGGCCACAGCTTGACCTTGAACGAGCGGCCGAGCGGGCGGCCGGGGCCGTCCTCGATCTTCAGATGCCGCAGCCCCGCGTGCGGCGCGAGCGCCTCGCGGATCGACGCCTGCGCGCCCTGGCAATAGCCGCACCAGTCGGTGCCGAATTCGACGACGGTGACGCCGGGCAGGGAGTCGAGCTCGGTGCGGGTCGGGGCCTTCGGGGAATAAGCTGTCGGGGAGGTCATGCGTGCTCCGCGTGCGGTCGTGATCTGCCAAGGGTAGCAGCTATGCCGCGGATCGTCAGCGGAGCGGGCGTGCGCCGCCGATGCGCGCGGTGTCGCCGTGGCATGTTAAAAAGCGGTGCGCGCGTGCTCGACCGATCGACGCGCCGCGTCATCGCACGGAACCTCGCAAAACATGAACGCACGAATCTATCTGCAACATCCGCAACACAAGGATCCTATCGCCGTCGCGACCGGCTTCAGCTGGGGAGCCTGCCTGCTCGGTTTCATCTGGGCGCTGTCGAAGAGAATGTGGTTCGCCGCGTTCGTGATGCTCGGTATCAACGTGATTTTGCTCGGCATCGGTCTGTGGGGCGAGACGGCCGATCTGATCGGCTTCGCGCTGTCGATCGTGTTCGCGTTCGCATGCGGCGCATATGGCAACCGGTGGCATCGCTGGACGCTCGAACAGCGCGGCTACGTCGTGGTGTGATGCACTCGCGCTGAAGCGGGGATTGTTGAACGCAGGCATGTGATCGAAGCTGGGTTCAATCGACCCACGACTACAAGGCGCAAGCGCAGCAAATGCGCGCAACTGAGGGCAAGTAGCGGCGAGCGTGCCGGCAGCTTGCCGCTAACGGCGCGCATCGGCACGGCATGGCGCGGGCAGCACGATGCCGTCGTGCGCGTCTTGCGGATTTGGGACGGCGGTTCGCGGGTTTACGCGAGCCGTGCTCCGGGTCGATAATGCCCCGGTCGTTCCGGCCCCGAGCCTGCGACGCCTATCGTGCCTTCGAGCGTTTTACCGCGCTTCGAGGCCCGCTCCACCTGAGCCACCGTCCCCGTGTTGAAAACTGCGCGTTTTTTCGACCTGCTTCGCATTCCTGGCTTCAAGCCGCTCGCCGCCGCCACGCTGATGCTCGGTGTGGCGATGTCCTTCACCGCACCGTATCTGTCGCTGTTCGGCATCGAACGCGCCGGCATGACGCCGTTCCGGCTCGGCGTGTTCATGACGCTGATCGCCGCGAGCGGTGTGCTCGCGAGCACGGCCGCCGGGCGCTGGAGCGACAGGAGCGGGCGGCATCGTCCGTTACTGCTGGCGGCGCTGATCGCCGCCGCGCTCGGTTATCTGTGTCTGTGCGTGGTGCGCGATTACCGGCTGCTGCTCGTGGTCGGCATCGTGTTCATCGGCGCGGGCGGTTCGGCGATTTCGATGGTGTTCTCGTTCAGCCGCGCGGCGCTGCCGGTGCCCGATCCCGCCGAGCGCGTGTTCGCGAGCGCGACGCTGCGCACGATCCTGTCGGCCGCATGGGTGTTCGGGCCGTCGGTCGGCGCGCTGGTGCTCGCCGCGACGAGCTTCACCGGCCTGTTCCTGTTCGCGGCCGCGAGCTTCGCGACCTGTGGCTTCATCGTCTGGCGCATGCAGGAGCCGCAGAGCCATCTCGGCGATCACACGGTCGAGGACACCGCGTCGGAGCCGTCCGCGTCGATCACCGTGCCGCCGCTCAGGCAGCCCGGCGAAGATGCGCACGAAACGCTGCCGGTCGCGTCGGCCAACGACATCCTGCGCTCCGTGACCGCACTGACCCTGCTCGGCCTCGCCGCGAATGCGACGATGATCGTGCTGCCGCTCTACATCGTGCACGGTCTGAACGGCACGCATCTCGACGTGTCGGTGATGCTCGGCCTGGGCGCGCTCACCGAAATCCCGATGATGCTCGCGCTCGGCGCGAAGTCGTCGTCGCTGCACAAGCCGAACTGGCTCGCCGCGTGCGCGGCCGTGCATGCGGTGTACTTCGTCGCGATGTCGATGGCCGGCAGCGTCGGCATGCTGATTCCGATGCAGATGCTGAACGCGTTCGTGGTCGCCGTGACCTCGTGCCTGGGCATGACCTACGTGCAGGATCTGATGCCGCATTCGCCCGGACGCGCGACCGCGCTGTTCTTCAACGCGGCGCGGGTCGGCTCGATTCTGTCGGGCGTGCTGTCGGGGCTGCTGGTCCAGGCGTTCAGCTATCGCGGCACGTTCCTGTTCTGCGGGCTGCTGGCGCTGTGCGCGCTCGTGCTGTTCGCGGTTCCCGGCTATCGCTATCCGCTGATGTGGCGCGCGCTGAAGCGCTTTGCGGCTGCGCAATACGCGAAGCTGGCCGCGCGCCGCGGCACGCGCGTGCCCGAGCGCAGCGAATGACGCGTGCCGACGGCGCGTTCGCTCTTGTGCGAATACGACGTACGTGCTGCTGCGTGGAACTTCGAGCCGCGCTGCACCTCTGCAAAAAATGCGGCTTGCTTCGATACATTCGGCGTAGCTCACGACACAGCGCCTATGCTTAAGGGCAGCCACGCCGCCGCAACACGACGAACAGACAATCTGGCGGCGCAACCCAGCATCTATCGGAGCGAGCTATGCAGCTAGGCATGATTGGATTGGGACGGATGGGCGCCGACATGGTGCGGCGCCTGACCAAAGGCGCTCAGCAATGCATCGTGTACGACGTGCAGCCGGCGGCGGTCGACAGGCTGAAGCAGGAAGGCGTGGCCGGCGCGAGCTCGCTCGAAGACTTCGTCGCGAAGCTCGACAAACCGCGCGCGGTATGGCTGATGGTGCCCGCTGCCGTGGTCGACGCGACGCTCGACAAGCTCGTGCCGCTGCTCGAGCCGGGCGATGTCGTGATCGACGGCGGCAACTCCTACTATCACGACGACATCCGCCGTGGCCAGCAACTCGGCGCGCGCCAGCTTCACTACGTGGACGTCGGCACGAGCGGCGGCGTCGCCGGGCGCGAGCGCGGCTACTGTCTGATGATCGGCGGCGAAGCCGAGGTGGTCAAACGGCTCGAACCGATCTTCTCGACGTTGGCGCCAGGCGCGGGCACGGCGAGCGCGACGCCGGGTCGCGCGGCCGGCGCCAGCACCGCCGAGCAGGGCTTTCTGCATTGCGGCCCGCAAGGCGCGGGGCATTTCGTCAAGATGGTTCATAACGGCATCGAGTACGGGCTGATGGCCGCCTATGCCGAGGGCCTGAACGTGCTGCGCCACGCCGATGCCGGCCGGCAAGCGCGCGAAGCCGATGCGGAGACGTCGCCGCTGCGCAACCCCGAGCTGTATCAGTACGATCTGAATCTTGCCGATATTGCCGAGGTCTGGCGGCGCGGCAGCGTGATCGGCTCGTGGCTGCTCGATCTGATCGCCGGCTCGCTTGCCGGCGACACCGAACTGAAAGGCTACGCGGGCCGCGTATCGGATTCGGGCGAGGGGCGCTGGACCGTTGCTGCGGCCATCGACGAAGGCGTGCCGACGCCGGTGCTGAGCGCGGCGCTGTTCGCGCGCTTCAGCTCGCGCGGCGACGCCGATTTCGCCAATCGCGTGCTGTCGGCGATGCGGCACGATTTCGGCGGCCACGCGGAAAAACCCGCCGCGCCGGACGGCGCACCGAACTAGCCGAGGCCAACCACGAGCGCGCCATCGCGCCGATCCGCCGAACCGTCCCCGCGAACTTGCCACAAGGAGCCCCGATGCCAGTCACCTCCGCCACGCCGCACGACGTCGTGTTTCTGTTCGATTGCGACAACACGCTGCTCGACAACGATCACGTGCTGCAGGATCTGCGCGCGCACATGATGGGCCAGTTCGGCGAAGAGAACAGTGCGCGCTACTGGGAAATCTTCGAGAACCTGCGCACCGAACTCGGCTACGCCGACTACCTCGGCGCGCTGCAGCGCTACCGGACCGAGCATCCACGCGACACGCGTCTCTTGCTGATGTCGTCGTTCCTGATCGAGTATCCGTTTGCGAACCGGCTCTATCCGGGTGCGCTCGATGCGCTGCGCCATGTCGGCAAGCACGGGCCGACGGTGATCCTGTCGGACGGGGACGTCGTGTTCCAGCCGCGCAAGATTTCGCGCTCGGGCCTGTGGGACGAAGTCGACGGGCGCGTGCTGATCTACATCCACAAGGAGTTGATGCTCGATCAGGTGATGCAGTGCTATCCGGCGCGCCATTACGTGATGGTCGACGACAAGCTGCGAATTCTGAGCGCGATGAAGAAAGCATGGGGCGCGGGATTGACCACCGTGTTTCCGCGCCAGGGGCACTATGCGTTCGATGCGAAGGAGATCGCGAGCAATCCGCCCGCGGACGTGACGGTCGGGCGGATCGGCGAGCTGGCGGAGATCGACGTGGAAACGCTGTTGCAAAGTGCGAAGGGCAACTAGGCGGCGCAGCGCCTGAGGTGCGCGGTATGCGCTGGGTACGGGCGCCGTCTCATGCGTGGAGTGGCAGTGTTATGCGCCCAGCGCATTCAGGCGTGCCCGGGTATCGGCCGCGCCCATCCGTGCGGCGGCATCGGCCGCGCTGACGCCGTTCGCGTCGCGCGCATGCGGGTTGGCGCCATGCGCGAGCAGCAGATCGACGATCGCGCTGCGGTTGAACATCGCCGCGATCATCAGCGCGGTGCGGCCATCGGGCGATGCGCCTTCGACGTCGGCGCCATGCGCGAGCAAGGTTTCGATCACCTGGTCGAAGCCCTTGAACGCGGCGCCCGCGATCGGCGTCTGTCCGGCGTCGTTGCGCAGGTTCGCATCAGCGCCCTGTTCGAGCAGCGTGCGCACCGCGTCGACGTGACCGTGGTAGCTCGCGAGCATCAGCAGGCTGTCTCCGCGCTCGTTGCGCAGATTCGGCGGCACACCTTTCTCGATCACGGCGGCGAGCATCGTTGCATCGCCGCGCCGCGCGAGGTCGAAGACTTCGCGCGCGAGCGCCTGCAATTCAGGATCGGGTTGCGATGCGGGCGGGTTGTCGGTGCGGTCGGTCAAGGCACTCTCCTTGCGTTGAATCAGCGGCGCGACGCAACCGCCGCGCCCGGTCTTTCGGCGAGCATACACATTCGGCGGCGCTCAGGTGGGTACGCTGGCAGCGGCGGCGCCGCGCTAGCCGTGGCCGCCGAACAGCTTGATCAGCAGCCCGAATATGCCGATCGGTATGGCGATCGCCACGCAGGTCAACACGAGCGTAAGGACCAGAATCACGAGCACTTTGAGTGGACTGGAAGATGTCGACATAACGGCCATTGACCTAAAACAAAGGAACCTCGAAAGAAACCACTTCGCGTAAGGCAAATGCAGCACGAATGCCACATTCAGCGCGACATACTGCGAGGGCGAAAAGGCATTTGCCCCGTTTGAGCAGCTTAGTACATTCGACTCGCGCACCGCGACTTCGTTTCGAGCGCACCGAACCACGTCCTGCCGATTCGCGCGAACCGCCTCGCGAACCGCCGCCGCTCGCCATCGCCCATCCACTACCGCATCATCCGCCAACCTGTCTGACAGTCGTTTTCGAGGAGTGACGCCATGGCCGAAGCAACCTCGCATCCCACCCCGCCACAAGTTCTGGACCCGGACACGCTGCGCAACATCGACCGCTACTGGCGCGCGTGCAATTACCTGTCGGTCGGCATGATCTATCTGCGCGACAATCCGCTGCTGCGCGAAGCGCTGAAGCCCGAGCACATCAAGAACCGGCTGCTCGGTCACTGGGGCTCCGACGCCGGCCAAAGCTTCGTGCTCGTGCATCTGAACCGGCTGATCCGCAAACACGATCTCGATGTGATCTATCTGTCCGGTCCCGGCCACGGCGCGCCGGCGAGCCTCGCGCATTGCTACCTCGAAGGCCATTACTCGGAGATTTATCCGGACCGCAGCGAGGATGAAGCCGGCATGCGGCGCTTTTTCCGGCAATTCTCGTTCCCGGGCGGTATCGGTTCGCATTGCACGCCGGAAACGCCGGGCTCGATTCACGAAGGCGGCGAACTCGGCTACAGCCTGTCGCACGGCTACGGCGCCGCGTTCGACAACCCCGATCTGATCGTCACGGTGATGATCGGCGACGGCGAAGCGGAGACCGGCCCGCTCGCCACGTCGTGGCATTCGAACAAATTCCTGAACCCGATCCGCGACGGCGCGGTGCTGCCGGTGCTGCATCTGAACGGCTACAAGATCGCCAATCCGACGCTGCTCGCGCGCATTCCGCGTGAAGAGCTCGAAGCCTTGATGGTCGGTTACGGGCATAAGCCCTATTTCGTCGAAGGCGACGATCCCGACACGATGCATCAGCAGATGGCCGCGACGCTCGAACAGTGCATCGGCGAAATCCGCGCGATCCAGCAGCATGCGCGGCAGAACAACGACACCGCGCGGCCGCGCTGGCCGATGATCGTGCTGCGCTCGCCGAAGGGCTGGACCGGGCCGAAGGAAGTCGACGGTCACGAGGTGGAAGGCTCATGGCGCGCGCATCAGGTGCCGGTGGCCGATGCGGTGAGTAATCGCAAGAGCCTGCAGATCGTCGAGGCGTGGCTGCGCAGCTACGGACCGGAAACGCTGTTCGACGCGAACGGCCGGCTCGTCGAAGAACTGCGCGCGCTCGCGCCCGAAGGCGCGCGTCGTATCAGCGCGAATCCGCACGCGAACGGCGGCCTGCTGTGCAAGATGCTCGACTTGCCGCCGTTTCGCGACTACGCGGTGGCCGTGAAGAAACCGGCTGCGGCATATACGTCGCCGACCGCGGTGCTCGGCACCTTCCTGCGCGACGTGATGCACAAGAACATGTCGAACTTCCGGCTGTTCGGTCCTGACGAAACGTCGAGCAACAAGCTGCAGGCGGTGTATGAGGCGTCCGGCAAGACCTGGCTCGCCGGGTTCGAACCGGGCGACGCCGACGGCGGCTACCTGTCGCCCGATGGCCGCGTGATGGAGATACTCAGCGAGCACACGCTCGAAGGCTGGTTGGAAGGCTATGTGCTGACCGGCCGTCATGGGCTCTTCGCGACCTACGAAGCGTTCGTGCACGTGATCGACTCGATGTTCAACCAGCACGCGAAGTGGCTGGAAAAAGCCAAGCGCGACCTCGGCTGGCGGCTGCCGGTGCCGTCGATCAATCTGCTGATCACGTCGATCGTGTGGCGCCAGGATCACAACGGCTTCACGCATCAGGACCCCGGCTTTCTCGATGTGGTCACGAACAAGAGTCCCGATGTGGTGCGCATCTATCTGCCGCCCGACGCGAACTGTCTGCTGAGCGTCGCCGATCACTGCCTGCGCTCGCGCGACTACGTGAACGTGATCGTGTCCGACAAGCAGCCGCACCTGGACTATCTCGACATGAACGCGGCCGTCACGCATTGCACGAAGGGCATCGGCATCTGGGACTGGGCGTCGACCGATCAGGGCGTCGAACCGGACGTCGTGATCGCGTGCGCGGGCGACATCGCGACGATGGAAGCGCTGGCCGCCGCACAGATCCTGCGGGAGCGCTGCCCGACGCTGAAGGTCCGCTTCGTCAACGTGGTCGATCTGTTCCGGCTGATGCCCGAGCATGCGCATCCGCATGGACTGTCCGACCGCGATTTCGATTCGCTGTTTACGACCAGCAAGCCGGTGATCTTCAACTTCCACTCGTATCCGACGCTCGTGCACAAGCTCACGTACAACCGGCAAAATCACGAGAATATTCACGTGCATGGCTATAACGAGAAGGGCAACATCAATACCCCGCTCGAACTCGCGATCATCAACGGCGTCGACCGCTTCACGCTGGCGATCGACGTGATCGATCGGGTGCCGTCGCTGCGCGGCGTCGGCGATCATACGAAGGAGTGGCTGCGCGGGCAGATCATCGAGCATCTGGCCTATGCGCACGAGGAAGGGATCGACAAGGAGGAAATCCGCAACTGGACGTGGAAAACTTGAGCGAAGACGGCCGCCGCGTTCGCGGGGCTCATCGAGAGCGATCCGGCGGGCAAGGTGAGGGTGCTGCACACCGCGGAGGAAAGGCGGATCGCGCGGCCTTGCCGGGAACTGCTGTTGGCAGGGGAGGGGTGAGCCGCTCGAGCCGCTCGAGCCACTCGACCCACGTTATGCCGATTTGACGACGGTCCGGTCCGCGATGGCGGTGACGCCGAACAGGCGCGCCACGTCTTCGAGCATCGCGGCGCGCTGTGCTTCGCGCTGAAGGTCGCCCGACAGCGTGATGCGCCCCCGCGCGACTTTCACGCGCACGGCATGCGGCGGGACAGCCGAGTCCCACGCGAGACGGCGCGCCGCTTCGGCCGCGATCTGCGCGTCGGTCAGACGGGGAGAATCGCTCGACTTCGAGCTTGTGGAGCGCATGGATTTTCCACGGAACAGAATGCTGATCCACCAACACTAGCAGATGCAGCGGGTTTTGCCGACGCGTGCTGGCTTTGCCACTGCCGCCGCTCGTTTCGCGGGTATGCTCACGATTCGTTCCGACCCAGGCAAGGCCCGAATCATGTCCGACTTTCCCATCGACAACCCGTTTCTCGAATCGCTCGGCGTGCGTCTGACGCAATGGCGCGACGGCTACGCCGAACTGCTGATGCCGATCGACGCGAACAAGCTCAATCGTCAGGGCGTGCTGCAAGGCGGCGCGATCGCAACGCTGCTCGACGCCGCCGCGGGCTACGCGGGCCTCTATGCGCCGCCGGGACAGCCGGTGCGGCATGGCTTCACGCTGTCGTTGACCACGAACTACCTGGACAAGGGGCTCGGCGCGTCGGTCACCGCGAAGGGCTTTCTCGAACGCGCGGGCCGCTCGATTTTCTTTTCGCGCGCGGAAGCGTGGGTGGACGGCAAGCTGCTGATCGCGAGCGCGCAGGGCACCTTCAAGTATTCGAAGACCGCCTGAGCGCCGGCCGCGCGGGTCGTGCAGATTCGCTCACCGCGCCGCCTCCGCCGCGTTTATCATAGTGCCCACCTGACAGAACGCGCCGTCCAGCCGCGAACGGCGCGCGCATCATCCACGAGACCTCGCATCCCCATGAATTCGACTCCCGACGCTCCTTCCCGACCCTCGCTGCGCGCGCTGACCGCGCTCGAAGGACGTGTCCTCGGCGTGCTCGTCGAAAAACAGCACACGGTACCCGACAGCTATCCGTTGTCGCTGAACGCGCTGACGCTCGGCTGCAATCAGAAGACCGGCCGCGCGCCGGTGATGAACGCGACCGAGGCCGAGGTGCTGACCGCCGTCGACGGCCTGAAACGCCTGAGCCTCGTGTTCGAAGGCAGCAGCAGCCGTGTGCCGCGCTTCGAGCACAACATGAACCGCGTGCTCGGGCTGCCCGGACAGTCGATCGCGCTGCTCACCACACTGCTGCTGCGCGGCCCGCAAACGGCCGCGGAACTGCGCCTGAACAGCGCGCGCCTGCATGGCTTTGCCGATATTTCGTCGGTCGAGGCGTTCCTCGACGAACTGGCCGCGAACGATCCGCCCCGGGTGATCCGGTTGTCGCGCGTGGCGGGCGAGCGCGAGAATCGCTGGATGCATCTGCTGTGCGGTGAAGTCAGCATCAGCGAAGCCGCGCAGTCCTCGCTCGCCGAGGACGACAGCGTGCCGCCGTCCGCATTCGAGGCGCTGAAGGCCGAGCAGAAGCGTCTCGCCGAAGAAGTTAGCCGGCTGCAGGCCGTCGTGCGGCGCATGGCAACGGAGCTGGGTATCAGCGCAGACGATTTGTGATCTCACACGCAAGCGGAGCCGGAAACGCGCCCGGCCCTCGTTTCATGCGTCGCGCCGGCGCGGCCTGTCCGCCAGCAATGTGCGCTGCGTGCGATAGAAGATCCGCGGCGGCACGTTCGGCGAGTCTTCGGCGAGACGATCGAGTTCGGTACGAATCGCGGTGAGGTAGTGCGCTTCGCGCGCATCGGCGTCGCCGGCAAACACCGCTTCGAGCCGCCGACGCACCGCGCCATAGCGCGCACCGGCCGCGCGATGCTTCTCGGCACGCTCCGCATAACGCAGGAAAGTCTGCAACGCGGCTGAAAGCGCCGCCGCTACACTCACGAGCCCAACGAAAATCCGCATCTCGATCGACACCGGCGGCGCGCTCAGCGACGCGAACACCGCCGTGCCGACGAACGCCGTCAGTACAGTGACGAGCCAGCCCATGCCGCGCTCGCGCGCCGATAGCAAGTCCGCCATGTCGTAATGGCTCATCTGCGATTCGCGCGCGCGGCGAATCCATTTCAACAGCAACTCGGTTTCGTCGACGGGCGGCTCATAGGCGGGCAGGGTCGTCATCGCTCAGGGTTCGGCACGCGCGTCAATCATAGGAAAACGAGCTGCCGAATTTCTCGATCCGCTCCAGCGCCATGCCCGAGCCGCGCACCACGCAGGTCAGCGGCGCCTCGGCGACGAACACCGGCAGGCCGGTCTCCTCGGCAAGCAGGCGATCGAGATCGCGCAACAGCGCGCCGCCGCCCGCGAGCGTGATGCCGCGCTCGGCGATGTCCGCGCCGAGTTCCGGGGGTGTCTGTTCGAGCGCGATCTTCACCGACGACACGATCTGGTTCAACGGATCGGTCAGCGCTTCGAGGATTTCGTTGCTCGACACCGTGAAGCTGCGCGGAATGCCCTCGGACATGTTGCGGCCTTTGACTTCCATCTCCATGACCTCGGAGCCCGGAAACGCGGAGCCGATTTCCTTCTTGATCGCCTCGGCGGTCTGCTCGCCGATCAGCATGCCGTAGTTGCGGCGGATGTAGTTGACGATGGCGTCGTCGAACTTGTCGCCGCCGACGCGCACCGAGCCCTTGTACACGATGCCGCCGAGCGAGATCACGCCGACCTCGGTGGTGCCGCCGCCGATATCGACGACCATCGAGCCGGTTGCATCCGACACCGGCAGGCCGGCGCCCGTCGCAGCGGCCATCGGCTCCTCGATCAGATAGACCTGCGAGGCGCCCGCGCTATGCGCGGCCTCCTTGATCGCGCGGCGCTCGACCTGGGTCGAGCCGCACGGCACGCAGATGATGATGCGCGGCGATGGTGCAAAGAGCCGCGACTCATGCGCCATCTGGATGAAGCGCTTGATCATCTGCTGGGTGATGTTGAAATCGGCGATCACGCCGTCTTTCATCGGGCGGATCGCCTCGATGTTGCCCGGCACCTTGCCGAGCATCTGCTTCGCTTCACGGCCGACGGCGAGGATGATCTTCTTGCCGTTCGGCCCGCCTTCCTGGCGGATCGACACGACCGACGGCTCGTCGAGCACGATGCCCTTGCCGCGCATGTAGATCAGCGTGTTCGACGTGCCGAGATCGATCGCGAGGTCGTTGGAGAAGTAGCCGCGCAGAAAGCCGAACATGCGTATTCCTGTCGTTTCGAAGGCGCGCGCGTGAGCGCCGCCGGGAGCTTGTCGGGGTCTGCCGCTTGCACGCGGCGGGCGGCCAGAGCGGCCGCGCGACAGCAAGAATAGCAGTTTATCGACGGGCGCGGCCGCACTATCGTCGGCTATCTGCCGCTCGCGGGCCCCAGCCGGGCCGCGATCGTGCGGCATGCCGCCAGCAGCGGCTCGATGTAAGTGGCTTGCACATCGTCGCGACGGCGGAAGGTCGGCATGCTGATGCTCACGCAGCCGGCCGCACGGCCGTCCGGGCCGCGAATCGCGGCGCCGTAGCAGCAGATCGATACTTCGTTCTCCTCGCGATCTTCCGCGTAGCCGCGTTGCGCGGTCGCATCGATCTCGCGGCGCACGGCGTCGAGCTCGGTCAGCGTGTGCTCGGTGAAGCGTTCGAGTGGCGCGTGCTTCAGCAGCGCTTCGCGCTCGGCCACGGTCAGTGTCGCCAGATACGCCTTACCGACCGAGCTCGACGTCAGCGACACCCGCGTGCCGATGCGCGAGGCCATGCGCACCGCGTGCGGGCTTTCGAGCTTTTCGATGTAGACCATCTCGCCCTGGCTCGGCACCGCCAGGTGGATCGTCTCCGATGTGATATCGCGCAAGCTCATCAATGCATCGACGGCAGCGAGCCGCAGGTCCGAGCGCTCCCAGCTATGGCTCGCGAGATTGATCAGGCGCGGTCCGAGGCCAAAGGTGGTGCCGCTGCCGCTCGCGATGATCAGCCCTTCCGCCTGTAACGCGGCGACGATGCGATGCACGGTCGGGCGCGGATAGCCGCTCGCCGCGCTCAGTTTGGCGACGTTGGGCGGCGTTTGCGCATCGGCGATCAGTTGCAGCACCGCGATGAACTTCGAGAACGCGGCGGCACCGGCGACGGCCTTGGCGTCGGCTTTGCTTTCGGCGCGGCCGGCGGCGGCGGGGCCGGCGGTGCGAACGCGAGAAGAGGGTTTGGAAGCGGAACTCGACATCACATGGAGGCAGGGCAGAGGTACGCAATTATGCCTATATCGATGGCGTCAAACGAGCGCGATGCGCTTCACGCAACGACTCGATCACGCGACGAGATACCCGCCGTCGACCGGCACGATCGCGCCCGTCATGAACGACGCGGCCGGCGTGCACAGAAACACCGCGACCTGCGCGACTTCTTCCGGCGTGCCCCACCGGCGCAGCGGGGTACGTTCGAGGATCGCCTGCGAGCGGCCGTCGTCGTCCTGCAACGCCTGCGTGAGCGGCGTCGCGATCCAGCCCGGCGCGATCGCATTGACGCGAACGCCGTCGGCCGCATAGGCGATCGCGAGCGACTTCGTGAGCTGCGCAACCGCGCCCTTGCTTGCGCTATACGCGGGCACCAGGCCGCCGCCGAAAAAACTCAGCATCGACGCCGTATTCACGATGCAGCCCGCCGACGCCTTCAACAATTCACGCGCGGCCGCGCACACGCGCATCGTGCCGTTCAGATTGATATCCATCACGCGTTCGAACACGTCGAGCCGATGTTCTTCGACGCGGCTGATCACGCCCGCGCAGTTGACCACGATGTCGAGACGCTCGAACGCGTTCACCGCGTCGGTTACCGCGTCGCCGGAGCGCACATCGAGCGTGACGCGCGGGATCTCGCGATTGAGCATGTCGGGCGCGCCGTCGGGCAGCGGCAAACCGGCCGCCACCGTATGCGCCCCCAGTTGCGCGAGCGCGTTGGCGATCGCCGCGCCGATGCCGGACAAGCCGCCGGTCACGAGCGCGGTCTTGCCTTCGAGTAGCTGGTTCTGGAATGTCATGTGAGAAGCCGCGTCAGGTGGGTTGGGTCTCGATCGAACTCGGGAGCGGTGCGGGCGCCACTTCCTTGACGACGAACAGATACACGAGCGCCGCCGCGAACGCGACCGCTGCGCTGATCAGCAGCGCGTTGACGAACGAATGCGTCTGATCGACGACGATGCCGGTGATCACCGGCGCGAACGAGCCGCCCAGATAGCCGCCGAAGTTCTGCATGCTGCCGAGCGAGGCCACCAGATGGCGGGGCGCGGCGACGCTGACGAGCGCCCAGGCGCTGCCGCTGGAGAGGTTCACGAACAGCATCGCGAGCGATACGTAGACGACCGCCATCGTCGTACTCGGCGTGTACGCGGCCGGCACCGTGAATGCGGCCGCACCGACGAGACCGACGCACAGCGGCCACTTGCGGCTGCGGATCGGCGCCATGCCGCGCTTCAACAGATAGTCGGCGATCACGCCGCTGCTCGCCATGCCGATCGTGCCGAACACATACGGAATCGCGACGACCCAGCCGGTGTGCGCGATGTTCAGATGGCGCTCGCGCTCCAGATAGCCGGGCAGCCAGGTCAGATAGAGCCACACCATGTAAATCACGCCCATGAAGCCGAAGATCATGCCCCACGTGTTACGCAGCTTGAAGAGCGCGCCCCATTCGGACCAGCTCAATCCCTGCGGGCTCTCCTGAGTGGTCGTGCCTTCGTTCAGATGCGCAGTTTCTGCTTCGGTCAGCGCGATTTCGCTGCGATTGCGATAGACGACGTACCACCCGAGCGCGACGAGGATGCCGACGACGCCCATGATCACGAACATCGTTCGCCATCCGAAGGAAAGCATCAGCACCGTGAGCAGCGGCGGTGCGATCATCGGCGCGATGGTGGATGACGAGATGAAAGTGCCGATCGGCGTGCCGCGCTCGCGAACTGCGAACCATTCGCTGACGACTTTTGCGCCGGCCGGAAACAGCGGCGCCTCGGCGATGCCGAGCACGACGCGCGCGGTCAGAAAGTGATTGAGCGTCTGGATGAAGCCGCCTGCGACCTGAGCGATCGACCACACGAGCATGCCGAGCCCGAGCATCACGCGCGAACCGAAACGGTCGAGCAGCGCGCCGACCGGCAACTGCGCGAACGCGTACGACAACGAGAACGCGGACAGCAGCAGCCCCATCTGCGAAGCGGACAGATGCAATTCGTCACTGACCAGGTGATTCGCGATCGACAACGTGCTGCGGTCGAGATAATTGACGATGCCCGCCACCGTCAGGAAGGTGACGGCGACCACCTGGATACGTTTCAGACGCTGCGACTTCTGAAGCATGTTTGTCTCCTGCGCAATGTGTCCTGCTGTGTGGGAATGGTGGTGCTGTGCCTTTCGGTATTGCGGTCTCGTAGCTTTTGGTGCTGTTTGGGGCTTGCGCGGCTTTTTAGCGGATGAACTGGTCGACGTAGTCTTCACCGAGGCCGACCGCCGCGTAGTGCTTGCGGCACATGTTGATCTTCGTGAACACGTCTTCGTAGCCGGTGTAGTTGCCGTAAGGATCGCAATAGAACATCACGCCGTTGACCTGGAAGTACGTGATCATTTCCTCGACGTCCTCGGGCACGTACAGCGTATGCGTTTCACCCGGCGGCTCGTACACGTAGCTGCCTTCGGTCGCGACCCAGTCATGCTCCAGATATCGCCAGTGGCCCTTGAGCACCATGCCGTGCACGCCCTGCGGATGACGATGCCGGCTCAACACGCCGGAGCGGCGCACGCGCAGCAGATTCATCCAGTAGCCCTGCGACGCATTCAGGCAAAGCGGACGGAACGACACGTTTTCGGCCTGCGGAACCCACACGCGTTCGTCGGTCGGAATCGCGAAGGGCACGACGATTTCCTTTTGCGCTTCCTTCGGGAACGGTAGCTGGTACGGCGTCAGGTCGGATTGAGTGGCCTCTGGCATGGGAAATTCCTCGCGAAGTGTGCTGGACGAAACAATGTCCACATTGTGGATATGAAGTCCACGATATGGCTATTATCGGAACCGGTTTCGGCGGGGTCAATCCTGGGGAAATTACTGGTCGGGCACCATCAAGCGACGTCGCCACTCATTCTCACATCGCGCGAAAGATGCACGTGCCGCTATCTCATAAAAAGCGCGTGACATGCAAAAAGCCCCTAAAACAGGGCTTGCGCGCGCATTTTGATCGAACACCATCTTTAAGCCTGCTTTAAGTGGAGGCCACTACATTACGCATCCACCACGTAACCCTCCGCAACATTCCCTGACTATGACCACCAAAAACTATTGGCGCGGTAGCGCTGCGATCTGCGTTGTCCTCGCAATCGGCGGCGCGTATGCGCTCAGCCATCGCAATGCCGACGCGTCGGTGCACGACGCGCAGGGCTCGGCGTCGTCGTTGCACACAGCGGCGGATATCGTCGGCTCGCGCTCGTCGGCACCGGACTTCTCCGGCATCGTGTCGCGCTATGGCGCGGCGGTCGTGCATATCGGCGTGAAAGAAGCCGCGTCGGTCGACGAAAACGGTCAACGCAAGAGCGGCGGCGAAGCGCTCGGTTCGGGCTTCATCATCAGCCAGGACGGGTACATCCTGACCAACAATCACGTCGTCGACGGCGCGACCAGCGTGAGCGTGAAGCTCACCGACGGCCGCGAATTCCATGCCCGCGTGGTCGGCAAGGACAAGGCTACCGACGTCGCCGTCGTCAAGATCGACGCGACCAATCTGCCGACCGTGAAGATCGGCAACCCGGACAGCAGCAAAGTCGGCGAATGGGTCGTTGCGATCGGCTCGCCGTACGGCTTCGACAGCACGGTGACCTCGGGCATCATCAGCGCGAAATCGCGTTCCATGTCCGACGATAGCCCGATCCCGTTCATCCAGACCGACGTCCCGGTCAATCCGGGCAACTCGGGCGGTCCGCTGTTCAACCTGAACGGCGAAGTGATCGGCATCAACTCGATGATCTACTCGCGTACCGGCGGCTTCCAGGGCCTGTCGTTCGCGATTCCGATCGACGCGGCCATGCACGTCAAAGACCAGCTCGTGAGCACCGGTCACGTTACCCGCGGCCGCATCGGCGTGGGCGTACAGCCGCTCAGCGCCGACAAGGCGAAGGCGCTCGGCCTCGACTCGACAGGCGGCGCACTGGTCGGCTCGGTCGACCCGAATGGCCCCGCACACGCAGCAGGTCTGAAACAGGGCGACGTGATCGTCGGCGTGAACGGCAAGCATATCGGCAACGCCACCGAATTGGTCGGTCAGGTCGCGCAACTGTCGCCGGGCAGCGAAGCGACGATCAGCGTGTGGCGCAACGGCGGCGAACGCAAGCTGTCGGTGACGGTGGGCGCGCAGCAAGCGTCGGACGTGGCGTCGGCCGCGCCGCGTGAAGAGCAGCAGGAACAGCCGCAGCAGCAATACCGTCCGCGTCTCGGCGTCGCCGTGCGTCCGCTGAGCCAGGACGAGCAGCAGCAAGCGCAACTGCCGGGCGGCGTGGTGGTGCAGCAGGCCACCGGTCCGGCCGCAGAAGCCGGCATTCAGGCTGGCGACATCATCGTTGCCGTCGATGGCAAGGTGATTCACGGCGTCGAGCAACTGCGCCGCATGATCGCTCAGGCGGACGACAGCGTGTCGGTCACCGTAGTGCGCGACGGCGCAGAAGCGTCGGTCGAAGTAACGCTTGGCTGATGAGCTGAGTTGAACCCGCCGGTGCAATGCCGGCGGCTGGCACGGCGCTGATGCAGCGCTCGTGCCTCAGTTGGACGGTTGGGCCCCTTCCGCGTGAGACGTGCTTTGCGATTCGTTCTGTGGCTCGTCGGGTCCGCCGCCCAGCGCGACGTAAAGCGATACCCCATTCTGCAGTGCCGTCGCCCGAAGCTGAATCAGCTGCTGCTCGGCGGCAAACTGATTGCGTCGCGCATCCACCACCTCGAGATAGATCGAGATCCCATTTTCGTAGCGCAGTTGCGCCGTTTCGGCGAGTTGCCGCTGCGCCTGCACCGCCTGTTCCTGCGCCGCGATCTGCTCCTTGTAGCGTTGCCGTGCGACCAGCGCGTCGGACACTTCACGAAACGCGTTCTGCACCGTGCGCTGATAATCGGCGACCAGTTCGTCGCGCCGCGCACGCGCCTGCGCTAGTTGAGCCTGGCGCTGGCCCGCATCGAAGATCGGCATGCCGACCAGCGCGCCGAACGACCACGCCTGCTTGGCCGGCACGAACAGATCACCGAGTTCCGGCGACACATAACCGAAGCTGCCGGTCAGCGCGATGCGCGGAAAAAAGTCCGCGCGCGCCGCGCCGATGTCGGCATTGGCCGCGCGAAGCTGCTGCTCGGCCTGCTGGATGTCCGGCCGGTCGATCAGCAACGCGGAGGGCAAGCCCGCATCGAGCTCGCCGAACTGCGCGGCGTCGGCGATCGGCGGCGCATGCGGTAACGACTCGCCGAGCGGCCCGCCGATCAGCACGTCGAGCAGATTGCGCTGCTGCGCGGTGGTCCGTTGCAGCTCCGCCAGTTGCGTCTGCGCCTGCGTGACGAGAATGGCAGCCTGGTCGTAATCGACCATCGACGTGACGCCCGCATCGAGTCGCATCTTCGCTACGTCGAGCGCGTAGCGGCGGCTGTCGAGCGTCCGTTGCGCAAGCTCGATGCCTTCCTCGCCGGAGCGGATCGCGTAGTAGTTCGACGCGACATTGCCGATCAGCGACAAACGGAACGCGTGCTGTGCGTCGACCGTGGCCAGATACCGGCGCCGCGCCGCTTCGCTGGTGTTGCGCACACGCCCCCAGAAATCGAGCTCGAACGACGTCACCGCGGCCTGCACGTTGTACTGGTTGAACTGGACCGAGATGTCGGTGTTGTCGAACTCGGGATCGAACGAACCGAGCGGCGCCTTGGTGCGGGTCGCGCTCCCGTTCGCATTGACCTGCGGCAGACGCGCGGCATTCTGGATGCGATAGAACGCGCGCGCCTGTTCGATGCGTGCGATCGACGCGGCGAGATCGCGGTTGTGCTCGAGCGCCGCCTCGATCAGCAGCTTCAGTTGCGGATCGGCGAAGAAGGTCTGCCAGTCGACTTCGCTTGCCACATGCGCGGTGGCCGGATTGGCGGACTCCGTCATGTCGAAGTGATCGGCGATCGGCAGTGAAGGCTGCTGATACTTCGGCGCAAAGTTGCAGGCCGCGAGCGAGCAGCAGAGAAGGGGCAGCAGCAGGCGCTTATGAAAGCTCTCATGCATCGCGCTGCCCTCCACCCAATTCGCGCGGCGCGGCCGTCGGCACATCGTCATCGTCGAGATCGATGTCGCGCTTCTTGCGGCTCAGCCAGCGACGCGCGGCGACATAAAACAGCGGCGTAAAGAAGATGCCGAACATCGTCGCGGTCAGCATGCTGCCCATCACGCCGGTGCCGACCGCACGCCGGCTCGCCGCGCCCGCGCCGGTCGCGAGCACGAGCGGCAGCATGCCCAGCACGAACGTGACGCTCGTCATCAGAATAGGGCGCAGGCGTTGCTGTGCGCCGTTTTTCGCGGCGGCCAGCGCGTCTTTTCCTTCGGATTCCTCCTTGATCGCGAACTCGACGATCAGAATCGCGTTCTTCGCGGCAAGGCCGATGATCGTGACGAGGCCGATGTTGAAGTACACGTCCGCGGACAGTCCACGCAGCATCGTCAGCAGCACCGCGCCGATCACGCCGAACGGGATGATCAGCAGCACCGCCACCGGAATCGCCCAACTCTCGTACAGCGCCGCGAGCAGCAGGAACACCACCACCAGCGACAAGCCGAGCAGCATGCCGATCTGGCCGCTCGCCTGCTTTTCCTCGAACGCGGTGCCGGTCCATTCGTAGGTCAGGTTGCCGGTCAACACGTGCGACGCGATGCGCTCCATCTCGGCGATCGCCGCGCCGCTCGAACGGCCGGGCGCGGCCTGACCCGACAGCGTCGCGGACGGAAAGCCGTTATAGCGTTCGAGTTGCTGCGGCCCGGAAATCCAGCGCACGTGCGAGAACGCCGAGAACGGCACCATCTCGCCGCGGTTGTTGCGCAAGCGCAGCGCGCTCACGTCCTCCGCGCGCATGCGTTGCTCGGCGTCCGCCTGCAACAGCACGCGCAGCACGTTGCCCTCGAACACGAAATCGTTCACGTAGTTCGAGCCGAACGTCAGCGCCAGCGCCTGGTTGACCTGGCCGATCTGCAGGCCGAGCGCGCGTGCTTTCACGCGGTCGATCTCGACATACAGTTGCGGCGCCTCCGGCATGCCCTCGGCGCGCACGCCCGCGAGAAGAGGGCTTTGCGCCGCCTCGATCATCATGCGCCGCGCGGCCTGTTGCAGCGCCTCGCCGCCGACGCCGCTGCGATCCTGAATCTTCATCGTGAAGCCGGTCGCGTTGCCGAGCGACGGAATCGGCGGCGGATCGAGCGCAAAAATGATCGCCTCGGGAATCTGCCGGAACGCGGCATTCGCGCGACGCACCAGCGCGCTCGCCGAATTGGCCTCGCCCGAGCGTTCGTCCCAAGGTTTCAGATCGACGAACGACAGTGCCGCCGATTGCCCCTGGCCGAAGAAGCTGAAGCCCGTCACCGACGCGACGTTGCGCACCTGCGGCTGTGTTCGCAAAAACGCCTCGACCTGGTCGATTGCGCGCTGCGTGCGCTGTTCGGTCGAACCCGGCGCCCCGGTGTAGGTGATGAAGATGTGCCCCTGGTCTTCAGTCGGCAGAAAGCCGGTCGGCAGTCGCGTGAAGAAAAACGCGGTGATCGCGCAGGCCGCGACGAACATCAGCAGCCAGCGCAACGGCGAGCGCAACATCGCATCGACGCCGCCGATATAGCGCGTGGTGCCCGAGTCGAGCCCGCGATTGAAGCCGTCGAACACGCGCTGCAGCATGCGTGAGGCCGGGTTCTTCGGCCGCTCGCTGGCGGCCTTCTCGCTACGCAACAGCGCCGAGCACAACGCCGCGCCGAGTGTCAGCGCCAGCAGCGTCGACAGCAGGATCGACACCGCGAGCGTGACTGAGAACTGCCGGTAGATGCCGCCCGTCGAGCCCGGAAAAAACGCCATCGGAATGAACACCGCGACGAGCACCAGCGTACTCGCGATCGCCGCGCCCGAAATCTGGCCGATCGCTTTCACCGTTGCGCGCGGCGCGCCGAGCCCTTCCTCGCGCATGATGCGCGCGACGTTTTCGACGACGACGATCGCGTCGTCGTTGAGGATACCGATCGCGACCACCATGCCGAACAGGGACAGAATGTTGATCGACAGCCCGAACAGATAGAGCCCCGCGCAGGTGCCGATCAGCGCGATCGGCACGACGATCGTCGGAATCACGGTTGCGCGCCAGTCCTGCAGGAACAGGAACACCACGACGGTCACGAGCAGCAGCGCCTCGATCATCGTGCGGATCACGCCATGCACCGAGGTCGTGATGAACGGCGTGGTGTCGAACGGCACGGTCCACGTGACGCCGCGCGGGAAGATCGGTTGCAATTCGGTCATGCGCTGGCGCACCGCGTTGGCGACCGCGAGCGCGTTCGCGCCGCTCGCGAGCTGGATCGCGATACCGGCCGACGCCTTGCCGTTGACGCTCAGGCGGTTGCCATAGCTGTCGTTGCCGAGTTCGACGCGCGCGACGTCGCCCACGCGCACGGTCGAGCCATCCGGATTCGCGCGCACGATGATTTCGCGGAACTGCTCGGGCGTCGTGAAGCGGCTTTGCGTGACGATCTGCGCGGTGAATTCGGAGCCCGGGGCGATCGGCTGATCGCCGAGGCCGCCGCCCGCGGTCTGGCTGTTCTGCTCCTGGATCGCCTGCAGCACCTCGCTCGCCGACAGCCCGAAGCCCACGAGCTTGCGCGGATCGAGCCAGATCCGCATCGCGTACGACGAGCCGAACAGTTGTACGTCGCCGACGCCGTCGATCCGGCGCAGCTCGTTGACGATGTTGTTCGACGCGAAGTTGCCCATCGCGACGGCGCTGGTGGTGCCGTCGGTCGCCTGCAGCGCAAGCAGCATCAGAAAGCCCGACGACGCCTTCGTGACGCGCACGCCGACCTGCCGGACTTCGAGCGGCAGGCGCGGCTCGACGCGGCTCAGACGGTCCTGCACCTGGGTGCGCGCGATGTCGAGATTGGTGCCGGGCTTCAGCACCACGGTGATCTGCATCGTGCCGTTCGAGCGGCTCACCGACGACATGTACAGGAAATTCTCGATGCCGTTCATCTCGTCTTCGACGATCGACGTGACGGTACGCTCGAGCGTGCTCGCGTCTGCGCCGCTAAAGGCGGCGGTGATGCTGAGCGACGGCGGGGCGACGTCGGGGTACTGCTCGACCGGCAACAGCGCGAGCGCGATCGCGCCGAACAGCACGATGAAAAGGGCGATGACCCACGCGAAAACCGGCCGGGCGACGAAGAATCGATTCATCGGCGAGCCCGTCAGTGCGCGGACGAAGCGGGAGCGGGGGACGCGGCCGACTGCGCGGTTGGCGACGCATCCGGCGCGGGCCGCGCGTCGACACGCTGACCCGGCTGCACTTTCTGCCAGCCATCGACGATCAGGCGCTCGCCCGGCTTCAGGCCGTCGCGCACGGTCCAGCGTCCTTCGCCCTGTTCGCCGAGATCGATGTTGCGGCGGATCACGGTGCCGTCGTCGGCGACCAGCGCGACGCTCGCGATGCCGTTATCGAGCTGCACCGCGCGCTCGGGAATCCGGATCCCTTGCAGATTGCCGGCCGCCATGATGCGCCCCCGTACGAACTGTCCCGGCAATAGCGTGCGGTCCGGATTCGCGAACTGCGCGCGCACCGTCTGCGTGCCGGTGGACGGATCGACGACGAGATCGGCGAAGTCCAGAAAGCCGCGCTCGTTGTAAACCTGGCCGTTCGAGAGGATCAGCTGCACCTCGACGTGCTTCATGCTGGTCGGCTTGCGCGCGCCCGACTGGATTTGCTGCTCGACGTCGAGCATCGCGGTATTCGACTGCGTGAACACCGCGTTGATCGGCGTCAGCTGATTGACCTGCGTGAGCAGCGTGGCCGCGCCCGCGCTGACGAGCGCGCCTTCGGTGACGAGCGCGCGGCCCGCGCGCCCGGCGATCGGCGTGCGCACGATGCAGCGATCGAGCCGCAGTTGCGCAAGCGAAACCGCAGCTTGCGCATCGGAGACATTGGCCTGCGCCTGCTGCATCGTCGCGAGCGCGGCGTCGTATTCCTGCGCGCTGACCGCATGACGGCCGACGAGCGGCTTGAACCGGTCCACCACCGACGCCGCGTTGTCGCGCACGGCGCTCGCGCGCGTGAGCGCGGCGTGCGCCTGCTGCAACTGCGCGCGATAGTCGCTCGCGTCGATCTGAAAGAGCGGGGCGTTGGCCGGCAGGTCCGTGCCTTCCTGATAGAGCGTGCGCTCGACGATGCCATCGACGCGCGCGCGAATCTCGGCGGTGCGCACGGCCTCGATGCGGCCCGGCAACTCGACGATATCGGCGACAGCGGTGGTGGAAACCGTTTCGACGAGCACGGGAACCGGCGGCATCGACGCGGCGGTGGGAGTTTGCTGCCGGTCGTTGCAGGCGGCAAGCAGGATCGGCAAACCGATGATCAGAAGCGATACGGCACGACTACGCAGGCGGAATGCGGAGCAAAGCAAGAGAAACTCCTTTGATCAAGGCAGTCTTTTTTGCGCGTGAGATCGGTGACGGTTTTAACGGTTTGCGGTCGAATTAACTATTCAGAACGTGTGCGGGGCGCGTTAATGCGCGGAAAAGATTTCCGTTGATCCTACCGGGTCTGGGTGACTTGTCAATTTATTCTTGGTTGTCGCGAGTGGAATGGACTCGCAATGAGCCACGAATCTGCCGGCAGAAGCCGCACCCTGTCAGGTCGAAGACAGGGAACGATGGAGGTTCTATTTATATTTCAATAGAAATGCGCTTCTGCTCGTGTGCATTTCTCGACATCGATTCATTCTGTTCGAGTTCACAATTATTTGTGAAAGACGCACACGAGGAACATAAAAAGAGCCCCGGATTTTGCCAGCACAGTGCCACGATCAATTCAGCGGGCATCAAAGGGCAATGAACGACACCCCAGCGCTCACTCCCGCGAACTCATCGCCGCGATCGACGCCGCCACATTTTCCGCGACATCGGCTGAACCGGCGCTGCCGCGCTTCGCCGCGCTGCGTGCCTGAGCCCGCCGCTGACGCCGCAACACCCAGCGCTTCAGATAAAGCAGCACCGCGCTGACGACGCCATACATCATCGTCACGATAAACGCCGCCTGCAGCAACGACTGCGGCGCATAGCTCGACACGTCCTGCGAGCGATGCAGCAACTCGTCATACGGAATCACATAGCCGAGCGACGTGTCCTGCACGATCGCAAGCAACGAACTGATCAGCGCCGGCAACATGCTGCGCAGAGCCTGCGGAAGCACCACATGCAGCATCGCCTGCGCAGGCCGCATGCCGAGCGCGAGCGCCGCCTCGCGCTGGCCACGCGGCAACGACAGGATGCCCGCGCGCACCACCTCGGCCGTCAGCGCGGAGTGATGCAGCGCCATCGCGAACACGAGGAAGCCGAGCGCCGGCCAGTCGAAACCGAGCGCAGGCAGCTCGATCACCATGAACAGGATCAGCAGCAGTAGTGGAATCGCGCGGAAAAACTCGATGTACGCACCCGCGAGCCGGGCGATCCATGGACGCTTCGACAGCCGCCCCAGCGCGAGCGGCAGCGCCAGCGCGAACGCGGCGAGCGCCGAGCAGGCGGCCGCCATGATCGTCGATACGAGCCCGTCGAACAGAAACTTCGCGGTGCCCCAATGCAGGAAGATCGCCCACTTGTCGGCGTCGAACTGCCCGCTCGTTTGCAGGCGCATGCCGATCGCGACCAGCAGGCCGAACACCGCCAGCGCGCTCAGCAGCGCAAAGATCCGTTGCCGCTTGCGGCCAAGGGGTCCCGCCGGTTCGTAAAGCATAGGCGTCCGATTCATCGCGCCACCGCCAGTTTCCGTTCGAGCCGGCGCATCATCAGACCCAGAGGAATCGTCAGCGCCATGTACGCGACCATCGCGGCCGCGAAAGTCGGCACCGCCTGCGCGGTTTCGAAGTTGATGCGCTGCGCTGTATACGTGATGTCGAACACCCCGATCGCCGCCGCGATCGACGACGCCTTGATCTGATTGACGAACAGATTGCCGAGCGGCGGAATCACGGTGCGCATCGCCTGCGGAATCACCACGTTCCCGAGCACCTGGCCGAAACGCATGCCGATGCTGCGCGCTGCCTCGACCTGACCGGCCGGTACCGCATTGACCCCGGCCCTCAACACCTCGGCGACCCACGCCGCGGTGTAGAAGCCCAGCACGAGCACCGACGACGTGGTCAGCGAATACATGAAGCCGAGCTTCGGCAAGCCGAACACGAACAGCAGAAGCAGCGCGAGCAGCGGCGTCATGCGCATGATTTCGACGTACGTCGCGGCGAACCAGCGTAGCGGCGTGAGCGGGCACACGGCCATCACGGTCAACGCGATACCGAGCACGAACGCCATCGCGAACGACAGCGCGGTCAGCTCGATCGTGACGCCCATCGCCTCGATGAAGCGCCACGTGAACGGCAGCAGGGGAAGCAGAAAGTCCATGCGGGCAGCGGCTCGGCAATCAGAAGCGGATCAACGCTCGATCGTCGGCACCTGCGGCTTGCCGAGCGTGCCTTCGAGGTTCTTCGCGTACAGCTTGTTCCACGTACCGTCCTTGATCGACTGCTCGAGTTGCGTGTCGATCCATTGCCGGAACGCCGCGTCGTCCTTCGCGACGCCCATGCCGTACGGCTCCTGCGTGAACGGCTTGCCGACGATACGGAACTTGTTCGGCTGACGCAGCGATTCACCCGCGAGCGTCGCGCCGTCGTCGACGTATGCATCGAAGCGGCCGTCTGCGACACCCTCGACGCACGCGGCCGTGTCGTTGAAGGTGACGAACTTCGTCTGCGGCGCGAGCTTCTTCACGTTGTCCTCGACGGTCGTGCCGTTCAGCACGCAGGCGGTCTTGCCGTTCAGATCGGTCACGCTGTGGATCGACGTATCAGCGCGCTTGGTCAGAATGTCCTGTCCGGCCACATAGTACGGACCCGCGAAACCGATCACTTTCTTGCGCGCGTCGTTGATCGTCAGCGTCGCGATCACCACGTCGACGCGGCCGTTCTGCACGAACGGCAGACGGTTCTCCGTCGTGGTCTTCACCCATTCGACGTTGTCCTCGGAGCCGGTCAGCTTCTTCGCGAGCAGGCGCGCGAGGTCGCCTTCGAAACCCTCGGTCTGGCCCGTCATCGGATTGCGCACCGAGAACATCAGCGTATTGAGCGACGTGCCCACCACGAGCTTGCCTTTCTTCTGGATCTTCGCCATCGTCGAATCGGCCGGGAAGGTTTCCGCATGGGCCGGCGCGAGTGCCGCGAAGAAAGTGCCGGCGACGCACGAAGCCAGCACTGCAATCGATTTCAAACGCATGGTGGTATCTCCTCTGTTATTCGTGGCAGGGTGGCCCTGCCGGGTCTATCGATAAGAATCAGTGCTCCAGGATCCTGGAGAGAAAATCGCGCGCCCGCTCCGAGCGAGGCGCGCTAAAAAATGCGTCGGGCTCGGCAATTTCGACGATGCGCCCGCCGTCCATGAACACGATGCGGTCCGCCGCCTGGCGCGCGAAGCCCATCTCATGCGTGACGACGACCATCGTCATGCCGCTTTGCGCGAGCTCGAGCATGACTGCGAGCACCTCGCTCACCATCTCGGGATCGAGCGCGGACGTCGGTTCGTCGAAAAGCATGACCTTCGGCTGCATCGCGAGCGCGCGGGCGAGGGCGACGCGCTGTTGCTGACCGCCGGACAACTCCGCGGGCACCGCATCGGCCTTGTGCGCGAGACCGACGCGCGCGAGCAGACGGCGCGCCAGCGCCTCGGCTTCCTCGCGCGACTGACGCAGCACCTTGCGCGGCCCCATCGCGACGTTCTGCAGCACCGTGCGATGCGAGAACAGATTGAACGACTGGAACACCATGCCGATTTGCGCGCGCATCGCGGCCAGCGCGCGGCCCTCTTCGGGCAGATGTTCGCCCGCGAGCAGGATCTCGCCGGAGTCGATCGTCTCCAGGCGGTTGATACAGCGGCACAGCGTCGACTTGCCCGAGCCGGACGGCCCGATCACGACCACCACTTCGCCGGGAGCGACGTCGAGATCGACGTCGAACAGCACCTGCTGCGCCCCGAACGACTTGTTCACGCCGCGCAGCGAGACGAGCGCCGCGGGCTGGCTGAGCTGCGCACTATCGTTCATGCCCATCGCTTCACGCCCATGTCAGTTGCACGGTGGCCTTCAGTTGCCCGACCGCCGTGCCGCGCACGTTACGCAGCACCGGGTCGGCCCATTTCGCGAGCGGCGTGCCTTCGGTTTCGAGCGGAAGGTCGAGCTGTCGAAGCACCGCGATCGTGGTTGCGTAGACCGCATTGAAGTCGCCATCGGCCATCTTCACCGCGACACCGATGCCTTGGCTGCGCACGCCGACCGTGTGCACGCCGTCGGCGCCGACCTTCGCGACCCAGTCGCCGTTCGATGCGTTGGCGAGTGCGAGATCGCAGCGGCCGGTGCCCGATACCATCCGCGGATGCGCGGCCATTGCCGCGAAGATGCGTGAGAGCGCCGCATCGCTGGTGGCGCCTGCGCCCGATGCGCCGGTGGCGAGCTTGGCCCACATCATCGCGAGCCGCGACAGAGGCATGCCGAGGTTCGGCGCGCTGCAGCCATCGATGCCGAACCACAGCTCGGACGTGGGCACCCCGGCGAGCCGGGCGACTTCGCGGCCGATCTCCTGCTGCAACTCGTGCTCGCGTTCGAGGTAGCTGGCGCGTGCGTAGCCGTGCATGCAGCAGTAGCCGAGAAAGCCCGCGTGCTTGCCCGAGCAGTTGTGATGACGCTGGTCGAACACGCTGCCGCGCGGCGGCAGATTGTCCTCGCCGTAGCAGTCGGGCATGTGGACGCCGCAGCGCAGATCGGACTCGGCCATGCCGATCTTGCCGAGCATCGCGGTGACCGCGTCGACGTGAATCTCCTCGCCCCCGTGGCTCGCGCAGGTCAGCGCGAGTTCGGCGTCGGTAAAGCCGAAATGCTCCGGGCCGCCGTCACGTACGAAGGGCAGCGCCTGGAAGGGCTTCAGCGTCGAGCGGGAAAACACCCATGCGTGCGGGTCGCCCGCATGGGCCAGCAGCGCGCCGGAGGCATCGACCACCGCCACCGAACCCCAGTGAATCCGCTCGACATGAGCGTTACGGGTGGCGACGACGAGCGGGACGTGCGAAGGGAGGGTCATTGCATTCGTTTTGAATTGGATCAGACAAGGCCGAGTTTAATTATTGCAAAAAAAAGCATTTAGACGTATTTTCGAAAATGGTTTTGCATTGGACGCAACGCAAAGATGCCCTCAAAAAATATCAAGGAAGCCGGTCTCGACCATCTGAGCGCGATGCGCGCGCTCGTGCGGATCGTCGAACTCGGGAGTTTTTCGGCGGCTGCGCGCGAGCTGAAGGTGGCCACCTCGACGATCGCGCGCAAGATCACCGCGCTGGAAGCGATGCTGGGCGTGACGCTGCTGCATCGCTCCACGCATCACGTCGCGCTGACCGAAGCCGGCAGCCTGTATCACGCGCGCGCGGTGTCGATGATCGCGGACCTCGACGACACGCTGCGCGTGGTCGCGGAACTCGATTCGGCGCCGAGCGGCCCGCTGAAGCTGACCGCGCCGGTCGCGTTCGGCCGACGCTATCTGGCGCCGCTCGTGGCGCCGTTTCTCGAGCTCTACCCGGCCGTGCAGCTCGATCTGCGCCTGACCGACAACCACAACGACATGGTGATGGGGGGCTTCGATCTCGACATCCACGAGGGCGAAAACTATCTGGACAACCTGATCGTCCAGCCGATATCGCGCAACGACAGCATCCTGTGCGCGGCGCCGTCCTATCTGGCGCGACGCGGCAGGCCGCGCACGCCGGACGATCTCGCGCAGCACAACTGCCTGCGCTATCTGCATCCGGAGGGCGATCCGCGTTGGCATCTGACGAACGGGCAGGGGGTGCAGTCGATTCTGCCTTCGGGGAATCTCCAGTCCGACCACTCGGAACTGCTGCTCGAAACGACGCGCGCGGGGCTAGGGATCGCCGAGTTCGAGATCTGGCTGATTCGCGATCTGCTGGTTAGCGGCGAGCTCGAAGTCGTGCTGCCCGACTATCGGCTCGAGAACGCGCTGACCGGACGGCAAATCTATATGGCCTATCTGCCGAACCGGCGTTTCTCGACGAAGGTGCGTGTGCTGCGCGAATTCATGGCGCAGCGTTTGAAGGGGATTGGAGAGTTGCCCGACCGGAGTCTGGTGCCGTGTCTGGCGGATGCGGTTTGAACGGAATAGCGCGACAGGCGATCAATCCCGCAAGAGTGACGAGACAGGGCTGGGCGCGCGATTCGGTCGATTCGGTCGTCGATTCGGTCGCACACCCAGCCCGGTTCATTCACCTTTTGAGCTCCGGATGCCGCAACACCGAATGATTGCGGCCGTATGACAGATAAATCGTCATGCCGATCACGAGCCACACGACGAGCCGCAGCCACGTGACGAGCGGCAAGCCGACCATCAGCAGCAGGCAGAACAGGATGCCCAGCACCGGCACGACCGGCACGCCGGGCGCCCGGAATGGGCGGGCCGCCTCGGAGTCGCTGCGCCGCAGATAGATCACCGCGCCGCACACGAGGACGAACGCGAACAGCGTGCCGATGCTGACCATCTCGCCGAGCACGCCGATTGGTGTCAGCGCGGCGACGATCGCGACGATGGTGCCGATGAGGATCTGGCTCAGATAAGGTGTCTGCAGACGCGGATGCACACTCGCGAAAAACTGCGGCAACAGGCCGTCTTGCGACATCGTGAAGAAGATGCGGCTTTGTCCATAGAGCAGCACCAGTATCACGGTGGTCAGTCCCGTCAACGCGCCGATCTTGATCAGGATCGCGAACCACGTGAGCCCGATCGCGTCGACGCCCTTCGCGATCGGATCAGGAACGTTCAGCTCGGAAAAGGGAACGAGGCCGGTCAGCACCCCGGCGACGAGGATGTACAGCACCGTGCAGATGATCAGCGAGCCGAGAATGCCGATCGGCATGTCGCGTTGCGGCTGTCGCGCTTCCTGTGCGGCGGTCGACACCGCATCGAAGCCGATGAATGCGAAGAACACCACGGCCGAACCGCGCAGGATGCCGCTCATGCCGAAACTGCCGAACTGGCCGGTATTGGCGGGAATGAACGGATGCCAGTGTTCCGGCTTGATGAAAAACACTCCAATGGCGATAAACGCGACCACCACGGTCAGCTTGATCGCAACCATCACGTTGTTCAGGCGCGCGGATTCCTTCGTGCCCAACACGAGCAGGATGGTCAGGATCGCGATGATCAGCACCGCTGGCAGGTTGATGACGCCGGTGACCGTCGAGCCATCGGCCAGTTTGACGACGGTGCCGGGCGCGGCGGCGAGGGTAGGTGGAATGTCGATGCCGACGTTGCGCAACAGGCTCACGATATAGCCGGACCAGCCGACCGCGACGGTCGCCGCGCCCATCGCGTACTCGAGGATCAGGTCCCAGCCGATGATCCACGCGAAGATCTCGCCGAGCGTCGCATACGTGTACGTATAGCTGCTGCCGCACACGGGCAGCATCGCCGCGAGTTCCGAATAACACAGGCCGACGAACGCGCACGCGATGCCGCCCAGCACGAACGACAGCGTGATGGCCGGCCCCGCGAACTGCGCGGCGGCGGTCCCCGTCAGCACGAAGATGCCGGCGCCGATGATCGCGCCGATGCCCATCGCGGTGATACTCGTCGCGCCCAACGTTTTCGACAGGTGCCGGCCTTCTTCGGCGTCGGCGCTGGCGACGATATCAGCGACGCTTTTGCGTGCCATATAACCGGTAGAGGCCATGATAAGTCGTCCCTTTTTTTCAGTGTTGATTAGGCACGAACCGGTTCGGCTGCCATCGGCCCGTGGGAGCACGACAAAAACATCCGTCGCCGCGCACGGCAACGGTCACGGCAAATGCGGAGAAAGCGTCTAACGGAAAAAGTCTGAATTCAGTCTATGCCGGATTAAAAGCAAAGTGAAATCCGCATGCCTTCAGCCGCTCAGTCTCAGGCATCGCTAATGAGCTAGAAGCGGACATTTCAACTTAGCCACTACAAAAATCTGTCCCCGCTAAGTTCAAACGTCGTGGTGCCAGCTAAATAGAAATGTCGGGTTTTTCTCGCTGTTTCCGGTCTTTTTTCAAGGTTTTGGGGTGGGGCGGCGAAGCCGCCCCCCGTCCGTCCCTCATTTTTGTGCTGACTTCGAGAATCGCCTGATTAAGGTCGGCGACCTCGATTGCGCGCTGCTTCTTCAGCCCGATCAGCGCCTTCTTTGCCTGGACCTGCTCGCCGCAGTGCGTGCGTGATGGGGAGCCCGCTGCCCGGCGATCGTCGCGGATGGCCTGAACCCGGCGGGCGACTTCCAGTGCGCCCGCGAGGCGCTTGTTCTCGATCTCCGCGCCCTGATCGATATGGGTGATGCGGTCATATTGCCGGTACGGCAGTACCTCGCCACGGGCCTGCACCTCGATCACGCCATCGGGATACTCGACGACCTCGACATATTCATGCATGAGCCCCCGGCTGACGGGTGTGTCATCGAGCAGGTACAGCACCCGATCGTACTGCACCGTCAGCGCATTCGAGATCCTGCGCGGGACACGGTAGGCCAGGATCTGCCGCAGATCCTCGTCGTCGCGCAGCGGCCGGTGTGCATCGTAGTCGCTCCTGGGTGGCTTGCCGAACCGCCGGTTGAAGTCGGCGATGAAGGAGGGCGCATACGCATTCGCGGCGTCCCGCGTGCTGATGCCGCGCAGCCTCAGCTCCTTGACCAGCCGGTCCTGCAGCGTCTGGTTCGCGCGTTCCACGCGTCCCTTGGCCTGGCTCGTGTTGGCACAGAATCCGTCGATATTGAGCTCATACAGCGCCCGGCCAAACTGGGTGACGCCTTTGCCCGCCGTCTCCGAGCGTTGCTTCACGTAGAAGACGCTGGCCTTGTCGCTGTAGAACGCCACCGGCTTGCCGTGCGCGCCCAGATACTTCGACAGTGCCTCGAAATAGCTGAAGGTCGACTCCGTCGCCGTGAAGTGCAGCGTCATCAGCCGTCCGGTCGCGTCGTCGATGAATACCAGCAGCGTGCAGGCGGGCGCCCGGTCCTCGAACCAGCGGTGATCGCTGCCGTCGATCTGGATCAGTTCGCCCAGACAGGCACGGCGATTACGCGGCTGGTACACCTTCGGCGGGCGATCCCTGCGCGGCACCCACAGTCCCGCGGCAATCATCAGCGTGCGCACCGTTTCGACCGCCAGTTCGATACCATGACATTCCCGCAGCTTCTCGCGCGCCAGCGTCGGCCCGAAATCCGCATAGCGTTCGCGGATCAGCGCCAGCGCCCGCTGCGCCTTGCCGGCAGGCAGCTGGTGGTTGCCTGCACGCCCACGCTTGCCTGACACCAGCCCGGCCACGCCGGCCGCGCCGTAACGCAACACCAGCCGTTCGATCTGGCGCACGCTCAACCCCAGGCGTTCGGCGGCCTGGCCCGGCTTGAGCCGGAACTCGGTCACGGCCTGAATGACCTTCAGCCGATCGATCTCACGCATCGTCATCGTGATCGTCCCAGTCGCGTTCATCGCCGGCTCCCTGAGCGGATGTCCGGCAGTCAAACTACCCAAAACACGACATTTCTATTTAGCGGAAACCCGACATTTCTATTTGGGACCTACAAAATCGTTGTTGATAATTTATCTTATGTCAAATTAGATAGGCTTCGAAAAGCGGCCCACGGGCCACTTCATCCAACGTCGTCCCAGTTTGGGCGGATCTTTACACGGGCTACGTGCATTTCGACGCCGCGTACGGGCGCAACGTGTTCGCTGCGTTCCCAACTGCCGCGTTCTGCGACGCATGTTCGAACACCCGCACACGCTCGGCATCCGCAATCAGCCGTTTCTTCGTCGTCGAGCGTCCCGCCGATCCGAAGCCCATCACCTTTTCGTATTCTCGCGGCCGGCCGTGCCTGAAGCGGTTAAAAAAGTCATCGCCCGGCAAGCCGTTGTCGAGGCTCATCAGGCAACCATAGTCGAGGGACGCACAATCGCTCAGCGAGCGCGCCGCGTCCTCCAATGCGCGATAGCGGCTATGCAACGGTTCGTCTCGACCGAAAAGCGCGTGCAGTTCCTGATAAGTCACGAGTCTTTTGCGCCTCGCGGCACGCAATAGCATCGCGGCAATATCGCGGGTCCTATCCGGGTTCATGTCGTTCTCCTTACCGCCTGCTTGCAAGCGCAGAATGCCAACCGATGAAAGTGCTGTCACCTCATATTGCGGTTATGCATAACGAATCAGAAAGTGCCCGCCATAAAGCATTTTTTCGGGTATTGAACGACACAGCCAAATTAAGCAGATGGTTACTGGCTTCGGGATTCACGGCACCGCTCTGCGCGAATACCACGTTCACCTATAATCCGCTGGAAAAGCGACGGGAACGGGTTTTCAATTTTCAGCACCTTGCTCGCGGGTCTGCGGCGAATATCTCCGCCCTGCATCGAAAAAATGCATTCGAATAACATTCGCAAAACCGGAAGCCACGCATTGAAACGCTCCAGGCTTCTGTCAGGCCGCGGCACTCAAAAACGACCAACCTCAAGCCGTACGGGGCCTCACGTTATGCCGGCTCGCCAGAACGAGCCAAGTCGAATTGATACGTTTTTTTAAATGAGTTCAATCAGGTTAGCAAACGTTAAATTCAATCGCAAGGAAGATTTTTAAGATTTTAGAAAGAAAACTTCGTGCGACCGCCTTACGCGAAATTCGCGTCATTTTCTATCGGAGGAAAGGCGCGATTGATTTTTTTTCTTTTGGACACAGCGGACGATTTTTCGATTATCTGTAAGTGGCGCGCCCTTCTCTCTGTCTACCCCAGCGACCGATTGCAGTCAGGTTAGCTACCTAACGGCGGAGTTCTCCGATGCATCGACTGAATGAGGATTTACCGACCGTCGCACGGCGTCTCACCGCGGGCAAAAAACTGCTCGACGGCGTCGCTGCGGCCGAGGTCGCGAAACAGATGGGCATGGCCAAAACCACGGTCGAGCGATATCGCAAATTGCTGGAGCAAGGCGGGCTCGATGCGCTCAGAAACATGAGCGTCGGCGGCCGCCATTCCGCGCTCGCGGTGGCGGATCTGGACTGGCTGGCCGAGGCGCTGAGGGCCTCGCCACGAGACTATGGCTTCGACGCCGACGGTTGGAGCAACGCCCGCATGCGCGAACTGATCAGCCGTCAGTTCGGCATCTCGTACTCGCGAGTCTATGTGTGGCAACTGGCCACCCGACTCGGCGTGTCCTATCGGCTAGGCAGGAATGCGCAGTAGATCGATCGCCGTACCCAGCTAAAGCACGCGCGTGCGCACCGGGTCATGCGTTTTCTCGGACTTTCGGCAGAAACTGCGGCGCCAGTTCGACCTCCGACCATTGGAACGGCAACGCGCCGCGGCTGCGCCGCACTTCGTTTACATGAAACCGCACCAGCCGCTGGGCGCCCGCAAATGCCGCCAAGTCGTCGCCTTCCCAGATGATCTCCGCTTGCACCGCCAGATAAAGCAGATCGCCGGTCGCGAAGTCGATAAACAGCAGGCCCGCGCGTGGATCGTGCACGAGGTTGCCGATCGTGTTGAAAAAGCGGTTGCCGCTGTAGTCGGGCGTGGTCAGCGTATTCGCGTCGTCCACGCGCACGAAACCCGGCGCGCCGCCGCGATGCGACACGTCGACGCCCTTCCCCAGCCCCGCTTCCTCGCTCAGATTCGCACTGGCGATAAAGAACGTGTCCGCGCTCGCGAGCAATTCACGCTCGGCACTGCTCAGATGCGTGGCGACTTCGGGCTGCGCGCTCGTCGCGGCCGCGTCGCGCTCGATATAAAACGGCGTGCGGCTCTGGATGTACTTCGGGCAATTGCCGAAGCTCTGCATGACTTCGACCCGCAACGTGTCGCCATCCACCGACCGGACGACGCCGTTCGCCCGATTGCGCCGTCGCGTGCGCGGCTCGATGCCCAGCAGCCCGACCTGCGCGCCGTCGCGCCAAGCCGCGCCGAGCGGATCGCCAGCCAATGCGCCGCCTTCGATCCGCAGGGTCCGCGCATCCGGTGAAGACACGAAACCCGGCGCACCCGCACGCAGCGTCGCCCACGGCTGACCGCTCGCATCCACGCCGCCGATCACGACGAACGGCTGCGCGGTGAAAAAGTCGCGATGCTGCTCCGGCATGAAACGGCGAATGCCCCGGCGTCCCATCGACTCCGCCACCTCGCGCACACCCGCACGCTGCTGCGCGTCCTGCTCGCCGGCATGAAACGGCGACGCGCCGGCTTCCCAGTTATTCAACAGAACGAACTCGGCCATGATCGGATTCCTTTGCAAGATCTGACGCGCCGTTAAACGCGTATCACGCTGCCAGCAGGCCCGCCTTCGTCGACGGCATCGCGATGAAGCGCGGCAATGCCTCCACGCGACGCAGCCACGCGCATATGTTCGGATAGGGCCGCAACGACACGCCGCCCTCGGGCGCGTGAGCGATATACGTGTGCGCGGCGATATCGGCGATCGTGACGTGCTCGCCAGCCACGAACGGTTTGCCGGCAAGCTCCTCGTCGATCACGTCGAACAGCTTGATGGCGATCTTCTTCGCTCGCTCGTGATCGAGAGGCGCGCCGAACACGGTAACGAGCCGCGCCGCGCACGGCCCGTATGCGATCTGCCCCGCCGCGAGCGACAGCCAGCGCTGCACCGCCGCGGCGCCGGACGGATCTTCCGGCAGCCACGACGCGTCGCCGTAGCGCTTCGCCAGATAGACGAGAATCGCATTCGAATCGAACAGCGTGAGCTCGCCGTCCTCGATCGTCGGCACCTGACCGAACGGGTTCAGCGCGAGGTACTCGGGCGTGCGGTTCTCGCCCGCCTTCATATCCAGCTCGATGACCTCGAACGGCAGATCGAGCAGCGTCAGAAACAGCTTCACGCGATGGCCGTGGCCTGATAGCAGCGTCGTATACAGCTTGATAGGCTCGGCGGGTCTGGCGGCGGGCATGCAGGGCTCCGGATGGGTTGAATGACAGGCCGAGCATAAGGCGTAGGCACTGTTGCGCGGAAGCCCGATAATCCGGGAAACACAGTCAAGCGAGAATGGACAATCGATCATGGCCGATGTGCGCAGCGTGAACCTGAACCGCCTCGCGATCTTCGTCGCGGTCATCGACGCGGGCTCGCTGAGCGCCGCCGCGACGCGGCTTGGACTCGCGAAGACGATGGTCAGCACGCACATGCAGCGGCTCGAGGCGGAGGTCGGCGCGAGCCTGCTGGTGCGCACCACCCGGCGGCTCGGCGTGACCGAGGCGGGCCGCACTTTCTACGAGGCGAGCGTGAAGATTCTGCGCGCCACCGAGGACGCGCTGAACGCGCTCGGCGGGGAAACCTCGCCGGTGCGCGGCACGCTGCGCGTCAGTGCGCCGAACGACTACGGCACACTCGTCGTCGCACCCGCGCTGGTCGAACTGCGCCGCACGCATCCGCAACTCGACATCGAACTACTGAGCAGCGACCGCTATGTCGATCTGATCGCCGATGGCATCGACGTCGCGATCCGTCTTGGCCGTCTCGCGGATTCAAACTATCGCGCGGTGAAGCTCGGCAGTTTCGTCAAGTGGCTCGTCGCGAGTCCCGCGTTTCTGCGGACGTGGGGCGCGCCGGGCACGCCGGTCGCGCTGGAGGCTCTGCCCTATTGCGCGTTGTCGGTGCTGCCGCATCCGTTGACGCTCGATCTGCGGCACGCCGACGGCAAAACCGCGAGCGTGCGCTGCGCGGCCGCGTTGCGCGTCAACACGGCCGACGCCTGCCGCGCGGCGACGCTCGCGGGCGGCGGCTTCGGTCTGTTGACCGATTTTTCGATCGCGGACGACGTCGCGGCCGGACGGCTGATCCGGCTGCTGCCCGACTGGGCGACCGCACCGGCAAGCATCCAGGCTGTGTTTCCACCGACGAGCCACCCGCCGGCGAAAGTGCGGGCATTGATCGACACGCTCAAGCGAAGGCTCGCGACGGACGCCGCGGATTAGCCCGGCAGAGCCGCCTGGCGTTCCCGTTCCAGCGCAACGGCGGTTAGCTTCTATCCCCGCAATCGCCCAATTTGCTCTACTGCGACGATGCGCGCCGCACCCCGCGGCCTCGCCCGATCGTCAATGTGGAGAGCTTATGTCCGCCGTTTCCCGTTCTGCTCAAGGGGTTCTCACCGTCGCTTGTCCGAGCGCGGCGGGCCAGGTTGCCGCCGTCGCCGGGTTTCTCGAACGGCATCGTTGCTATGTCGATGAACTCACCGTATTCGACGACGAACTCAGCGAGCGCTTTTTCGTGCGCTGCGTGTTTCACCACGTCGATCGCGACGACGAGCTTCATTTCGACACGCTGAAGCGGGAATTCGCGCCGATCGCCGAACGCTTCCGGATGACCTGGGCGATCCACAATCTGTCGATCCGGCCGAAGGTGCTGATCATGGTGTCCAAACTCGAACACTGTCTCGCCGACCTGCTGTTTCGCTGGCGCATGGGCGAACTTCAGATGGACATCGTCGGCATCGGCTCGAACCATCGCGACCTCGAACCGCTCGCGCGGCAGCATGGCCTGCCGTTCCATCATCTGCCGATTACCGCCGACACGAAGCCGCAACAGGAAGCCCAACTGCTCGAACTGTTCGACAAGTCCGGCGCGGAACTGCTGATTCTCGCGCGCTACATGCAGATCCTGTCGGGAGAAACGAGCCGCGCGCTCGCCGGGCGCGCGATCAATATCCACCATTCGTTCCTGCCCGGCTTCAAGGGCGCGAAACCGTACCATCAGGCCCATGCGCGCGGCGTCAAAGTGATCGGCGCCACCGCGCATTTCGTCACCGACGATCTCGACGAAGGTCCGATCATCGAGCAGGGAGTCGAACCGGTCGATCACTCGTACAGCCCCGAACGGCTGCTCGCGACCGGACGCGACGTCGAATGCATCACGCTCGCGCGCGCGGTGAAGGCGTTCGTCGAGCGGCGTGTGTTCATCAACGGCGAGCGCACCGTGGTGCTGCGGTAAACGGAAAAACGCCGCTGAAAAGCGGCGTTTTCGTGTGCGGCGCCGACGCGGGCCGACGCTTGCCGACTCACTTCACCCAGCTGTCCACCCGGTCCGAATGCGCGCTGATCCACGCGTCGGCGGCCGCGGCCGGCTTTTCGCCATTCTGCGTGGCCAGCATCACCGAGTCGATCTCGCCCGGCTTCCATTGGAACTTCTTCAGGAACGCGACCACCGTCGGCGCTTTTTTCTCGAGCTCGGGATTCACCACGCTGTCCACGTGCTCGGCTTCACCGAATACCTTCTTCGGATCGTCGAGGAATTTCAGCTTGTACTTCGCGAACATCCAGTGCGGCTTCCAGCCGGTCACGATGATCGGCTTGCTGGCCGCCTCCGAGCGCGCCAGTTCCGCGGTCATCGCACTGCCGGAGCTCGGCATCAGCTGGTAGTCGAGGCCATAGGCTTTGATCGCCTCGCTGGTTTTCTGCATCACGCCGGCACCGGCGTCGATACCGACGATGCGCGCGCCGAACTCCGACTTCTTCGCCTGCAGATCGCCGACGCTCTTCACGTCCGCGTTGTCCGGCACGATCAGACCGATCTTCGCATCGTTGAAGTTCGGCCCGAGGTCGACCACCTTGTCCTTGAAGTTGTTCCAGTACGCGCCGTGCGTGACCGGCAGCCACGCGGACAGCGTCGCGTCGAGGTCACCGCGCGCGACGCCCTGCCACATCACGCCGGCCGCCACCGGCACCAGTTGCACCTGATAACCGAGGCGCTTTTCGATCACTTCGGCGGCCACGTTCGACGTCGCGACACTATCGTCCCAGCCCTCCACGTAACCGATCTTGATGGTCGGCTTCGCATCCGCCGACACACCCGCACTGACCGCCGTCAGCATCAACCCCAACGCGCTTGCCACCACTACCTTTCCGATCAGTCTCATCGACGTTCTCCCGTTTGATCCATTTGCCCATTGACGCGTTTGCCATCGAACCGCTCATCGCGCATTCAGAATCGCCAACCAGAATTGCCAGGTAGCGTCGTTTTGCGACATGCAGTTGTCCGCATGCGACTTCCACGCAAATCCGCCCAGTGTTTTGCCGTGTTCTCGTGGTGTTTCAATCGTTATTACTTGTCGACGACGAGATCGGTCAGCGGCTTGCTACAGCACAGCAGCACCATGCCCTGATCGATCTCGCGCTGACGGATACCGCCCGCGTGCTTCATCGCCACTTCGCCTGACACGAGCTTCACCTTGCAGGTGCCGCACATGCCCTGCGTGCACGATGCCGGCAGCCGCACGCCCGCCTGCTTCGCCGCATCGAGCACATGCTGGCCGCTACCGCACTCGATCTCGCGATGACTGCGCGTAAAGCTCACCTTGAAGCGCGTCGCGGTTTCGACCGGCGCGGGCTCATCGCACGGCGCGTCGGCGACATGCGCGGCCGCTTCACCGACGGTCTCGAACGAGAAGCTTTCCTCGTGATAGTGCTGGCGATCGAAGCCGCCTTCATCGAGCAGATTGCGCACCGCCTGCATATACGGCGCTGGGCCGCAGGTGAAAATCTCCCGCTCCAGAAAATCCGGCGCGATCAGCTTCAGCAGCGGCAGCGTCAGAAACCCGGTGATGCCGGGCCAATTGGTGCGCGCGCCCACGCGCTCGCAAACGAACGCGGTGCGGAAATGCGCCTGATTGGCGGCGATCAGATCGAGCTCGCGCGCGAAGATGATGTCGTCCGGCGTGCGCGCGCTGTGCAGGAAGACGATATCGCTGTCCTCGCCGAGTTCATGATGCGTGCGGCTCATCGACATCAACGGCGTGATGCCCGAGCCCGCCGACAAGAACAGGAACTTGCGCGCCGGGTGCCGCGCGCAAGTGAATTCGCCGGCTGGACCCAGCACGCGCACCTGCATGCCCGCATGCAGATGGTCGTGCAGCCAGTTGGACACCGGGCCGCCCGGCACGCGCTTGACGGTGATCGAAATCGTATGCGGCCGCGTGGGCGGTGACGAAATCGTATAGCAGCGATTGATCCGCTCGCCGTCTATCTCCAGCTCCAGCGTGATGAACTGCCCCGGCTCGAACACGAAGGCCCGGCCGGATGGCGCGCGGAAGAAGAAGCTCTTCACGTCGTGCGTCTCGCTGCGAACCTGGCAGCACTCCAGCGTGTCGTCCGCGTCGCTATTCCAGCGCGCGGGCAGCGCGTCCCAGAAGCGTGGCTGCGTGACGCGGCTCGCGGCGCCAGTTCGATACTGTGAAGTCTGCTCGATGCCCGGTTGAAACATCGCCTGATCGCGCATCATGGTTGTCCCCCCGCTCGTCATTGCGGTGTTTAGCTCAGCGCACGAACGACACGACTTTCTCGTCGTGCGACGTCTGCGGGTTCGCGTCGTAGTCTGCGAGGCGGCCGATATACCACTCGCAGAATTTTTCGACGAGTCCTTCGGTGAACGGCGAATACGGACCCGGCTCATACGCGCTGCTCGTCGCGCCGCGCTGCGAATATTCGACCAGCGCGCGATCCTGGTCGTTGGTCGCGCGCCACACGGCGGTCAGATTGTCGACGTCGTAATCGATCCCTTCGCGCGCGTCCTTGTGCACGAGCCATTTGGTGCGCACCAGCGTCTTGCCGGCCGACAGCGGAATCACCGAGAAGCTGACGACGTGGTCGCTCATGAAGTGATGCCACGAATTCGGCTGGGTCCAGAACGACAGCCCGCCGAGATCAGCATGCTCGAGCCCGCCGAGCAGTTTCTTCGAGGCGACCTTCGCGTCGAGTGTCTGCGATTCGCCGTCCCGATCGAGCGGCAGACGTTGCGTACGGAACCCGGTGACCAGATCGGCGAGCCGGTCGATTTCCGCCGACGGCAACTGCATCGCCTCCCACTGCGCAGTGCGACGCGCGACCGTCGCCTCGAACGCGGCCATGCCTTCCTCGTTCGCCGGGCTGCGCTGATAACCGAAGCCGTATTCGTACAGCGAGATGGTGAGCTCGGGATGATTCGCGACGCAGTGATAGCACTCGCGATTATTTTCCATCGTCAGCTTCCAGTTGCCCTCCTCGATGATGTCGATCGAAGCGGCGATCTTGCAGCCGGCCAGATCGTGCGGCAACAGATACGGCTCCATCGCGGCGCGCATCACGGAAAAATCGGCGGGAGGCTGCTCGGCGAGGCAGATGAAAATCAGTCCGGCGAGATTCTCGACATGCACCGCTTTCAGACTATGTTTGCAGCGGTCGAACTGTTCCCCCATGTGCTCGGCGAACATCAGGTCGCCATTGAGGCTATACGTCCAGCTGTGATACGGACAGACGATATTGCCGAGCGAGCCCTTGCCGGTATTGCACAGACGCGCGCCGCGATGGCGGCACACGTTATGAAACGCGCGAATTTGCATGTCGTCGTCGCGCACGATCAGGATCGAATCGAGACCGATCTCGACCGTCACGTAGTCGCCCGGTTCGGGCACGTCGGGCTCGACCGCGACCTGAATCCAGTGCTGGCGGAAAATCGCGTCGATATCGAGCGCGAAAATATCCTCGCTCGTATAGAACGGCGCTTCCAGCGTGTAATTCTGCTTGCGGCGTTCGATCATTGCGCGAACGTCTGCGGAAACTTTCATTGTGTGCTCCGTTGCGTGTCACGTCTGGCGCCGCGCCAGGCCCTCCTGGCGCATGCTGGCCGAACTGGAATTCAGTAATCCACCAGTTGATGCTCGCGCAAATACGCGAGAATCACTTGTGCTTTTTCGACGGAACTCCCTTCAATTACGACGCTGCCGCCGCGGCTCTCGGTCGTCGTCGCCGACAGCATGCGGGCGTGGCCCGAGCGCTTTTCGGCAGCGGCGAGCCGCACCGGTTTCGCGGTGACGGGGCCGACGGTCCATGCGGACTGTGCGGGAGTGTTGGCGTGCCGCGCGGCGGCGCCCGACGCAACGGCGCGCTCGATCGTGCCTTCGCGCAGCCGTGCATACGCGTACGAGGTCGCGACGTTCGCGAGCGGATGCACGGCGATCAAGGCGGGCAGCCGCACTTCGACGCGTCGTCGCAAACCCTTCGGCATGAACTGCCGGACCTGCGCGCAACCGTCGCGCAGTGCGAGATCGACGGCGGCGCCGACGAGCGGCACCGCCAGCGCATGCGCGACGCGATACGGCAGCATGCCGCTATCGAAGCCGCCTTCGGCGCGCGTGCCGGTCAGCACCAGTTCGTAGCCGCGCAAACGCGCGGCGAGTTGCGGCGCCGGATCGGCGTCCGCCGGCATGTCGAGCACTTCGACCGAACCCGCGCCGAGCGCCAGATACTCGTTCAACGCGGCGCTCGACGGATCGCCCGCGTGCAGCACGTCGAGTGTCGCACCATGCGTTCTGGCGAGCGACAGCGCCAGCGTCAACGCCGCCGCATCGTTGCGGCTGTAGCGCGCGACGCCGCTGACCGGATGACGTCCGATTGAAACCAGCACGGCGATCTTCATGCGAACACTCCCTCGGCAAGCTTGCCCGGTTGCAGCAGCGCGGCCGAAGTCGCGCGCGCGCCGCGCGCCGCGGCCGCCGCCTCGTTGAGCGCCGCGATGGTTTCCTGCGCGTCCGCGATCACGGTCAGATTCGCGCGTTTGGCGATCGGCGCGCTCGCGTCGAGATTGACCGCGATCACATGGCGGCAATCCTTGATGCCCTGCAGATGCTGCACCGCGCCGGAGATGCCGAACGCGATATAGACGCTCGCCTCGACGGTCTTACCCGTCGCGCCGATCTGCTTGTCGCGCGTGAACTTGCCGTCGTCGACGGCGACGCGGCTCGCGCCGATCGCCGCGCCGAGGGTCGTCGCAAGCCGCTCGAACGCGGGCACGTCACTCACGCCGTTGCCCGCCGACACGATGAAATCCGCCTCTTCCAGCGCGACCTGCGCCGCGTCGATTTCGTCGATGCCGAGATCGCGTATCGCGGGTTGCGCGACCGCGCTGTCCGCCTCACGGTCGAAGCGCCACGCGACTCGCTCGCCCGCGCCGACGAACGGCAGCTTCGGATCGACCGCATTCGGCTCGAGCAGCACGACTTCGGGCAGCGCGCGGCTCGCGTACGCCGTATTCGCGCGGATGTAAGTGGACACATGCCCGGCATCGATCTCGACGACGTGCGTCGCGACGCTTGCATCGACGGCTGCCGCGTAACGCCGGCCGAGGTCACCGTCGCCGGTCGCGTTGTCGGGCACGAAGACATGGGCTGGCGAGTAGGCCGCGATGCAGGCGGCCAGTGCGTTCAGTTCATCGGCCGGTGCGTACATACGGCGATCGAACATCGGCAATTCGATCAGCTTGTCGGCGCCGAGCGCGGCGGCATCGCCGGTGAATTCGCCGAACACCAGCAGCACGACTTCGGTGTGCGCGTCCGCGATCAGCGCGGCGGCCGCGAGCGTCTGGCGCGCATGTTCATCGAGCGCGCCCCGGTCCGTGTGCGCCGCGACCAGCAGTACGTGATGCGGCGTGAGCGTCGTGCGGCGAGGTTTCGGCTGTTCGAGATGCGCGGCGTGACGTGCGTCCGCCAGCGTGCCACCGTCAGCGCCCGCGATGCCGACGACGCCGAGCGTGATGCGCCGGAGCCCGTGTGCCGTCACCGTGAACGGCCGGCGTGGATCGATTCGTTTGAGCGTATTCATCATCGCGTTACTCCAGCGCCGCGGCGACCAGTTCGGCCACGTCCAGCACTTCCGGTCGCGGCCCCACCACCCCTTCGAGCATCGCCGTGCAATTCGGACAGCCGACCGCGACGATTTCGGCGCCGCTCGCGCGCGCGTCGTCGATACGGATATCGGGAATCCGCCGTTTGCCGGGAATATCGGTCAACGGTGCGCCTCCGCCACCACCGCAGCAGCGCCCGCGCAGGCCGTGCCGCTCCATCTCGATTACCTTGATGCCGATGCTCTTCAGCACGCGGCGCGGCGCCTCCGTCTCGCCGTTGTAGCGGCCCAGATAGCACGGGTCGTGATACGTGATGTTGCGCTCCGCGACGGCGGCGGCCGCGCGCGGCGACAGCTTGCCGCTCGCGATCAGTTCGTCGATCAGCGCCGTGTGATGCTGCACCTGATAGAAGCCGCCGAGCGCCCGATACTCGTTGCGCAGGCTGTGCAGCACATGCGGATCGGCGGTGACGATGCGCGTGAACGAGTACTGCGCGAGCGTGCCGATCAGCGCACCGGCCAGTTGCTGGAACGTCGCTTCGTCGCCGAGCCGCCGCGCGGTGTCTCCGGTGTCGGTTTCGACGCCGCCCAGCACCGCGTAATCGACGCCCGCGCGGTTCAGCACCTTGACGAGGGCACGCAGCGTGCGCTGATAGCGCATGTCGAACGCGCCTTCGCCGGCGATCAGCAGCACGTCCACATGACGGCCCGGCTGCGCGACCTGCACCTGCAGATCGACGGCCCAGTCGTAGCGCGCGCCGATGTCGTAGCCGTTGATGCTGCCGGTCTCGCGCAGATTCGCGAGCGTCGCCGGCCCCTTGCCCGGCACGTTGCCTTCGACGAGCGTCTGATTGCGGCGCATGTCGACGATCGCGTCGACGTGCTCGATCAGCATCGGGCACTCCTGCACGCAGGCACGGCAGGTCGTGCAGGACCACAGCGTGTCCGCTTCGATCAAACTGGAGATCAGCGGCTTGCCTGGGGCGCCCCCATGCTTGCCGACCGGAATGCCGGGCGTCGGGCTGCCCGCGTACTGCGCGTCGGTTCCGCCGACCATGCCGGTCACCAGATCCTGGATCAGCTTCTTCGGATTGAGCGGCTGACCCGCCGCGAACGCGGGGCACGCCGCTTCGCACTTGCCGCATTGCACGCAGGCGTCGAAGCTGAGCAGCTGGTTCCAGCGGAACTCGACCGGCTTGCCGACACCATATTCTTTCGCGTCGAGCAGCGGCGCTTTCAGCGCGGTGGGCGGTACGGCGTCGCTAGCGTTACGCGCCGCGGTGGCATCGGCAAAGCGCTCCTGACGCGGATGAAACGCGAGATGCAGCAGACCCGCCAACGCATGCTTCATCGGCCCGCCGCGCGCCGCGCCGAACGTCATCGTGAACGCGCCCGCCGCGATCAGCAGCGCGACGAGCACCGCGAGCGCGCCGGACATCGCCGTCGCCGGCAGCGCGATGAACAGCGCGAGACCGAGCGCGAACGCGCCGAGCAGCAACGGCAACTGATCCCACGGTCCACGCGAGAGCCGCGCCGGCACCGTCTTCGCACCGTGCCGGCGGCGCCAGACGAACACCGTGCCGATCAGCATCGCCAGCGCGGCGAGAAAGATCAGCTTGTCGAGCCACGCCGAGTAGATCGCGAGTCCGTAGTTGACGAACACCAGCGCCATCGCGAGGATCGCTCCGCCGGCCGTGGCGACGTGCGTACGGGCGATATACGGATCACGCGCGACCACATGATGCAGGTCGACGAAGTAGCGTTTCGGGATCTTGAGCAGATTGGTCCAGCCATAGGCGCCCGCGACGCTCGCGCGGCCTTCGCGCCAGTAGGCGGCGCGGCGCGCCAGCGCGAACGCGAGGCCGGCCATCGACACCCACAGCAGGACGGTGATGACAAACACGGGGCTCATCGTCAGAAATCCTTGCAAAGGCGCAGCGCGTCGTAGATCGCGCCGTGAATGTTGTGCATCGAAATGCAGTCGCCGACGCGGAACAGCAGGAAGCGGCCGTTGCCGAGTTCTTCATCCAGACACGGCTGCGGTTCGGACGCGAACAGCTTGTGCACGTCGACCTGGCCGCGATTGAGCGATTCGGGCTTCAGCTTCCAGTAAAGCTGGTCGTTCGGCGTGCTACCGTTTTCGATCACCACCTGATCGACCGCGCGCTCTTCCTGCTCCTCCGTGTACTCATTGCGGATCACGGCGATCTTCTTGCCGTCTTCCTCGTACACCTTGTCGAGCCAGTAGTTCGGCGTATGGATCACGCCTTGTGCGTACAGACGGCGATAGAAGATCGGGAACGTGGTGCCCCCGACGTCGTCGGCAACCTTCACGTCGGGCGTGACGATCTCCACGTTCGCGCCGCGGCTCGCGATGAAATCGGCGACACCCGCGCCCGCATGCGTGCTGACGCCGTCGTACACGAGCACGTTCTTGCCCGGCTCGACTCTGCCGGCCAGCACGTCCCACGAACTGACCGCGAGCCCCGCGTCCACACCCCACGCCGGAACCTGCGACGTGAACGCCGAACCGCCGGTGGCGAGCACGACGATGTCGGGCTTCTCGGCCATGATGGTCTGCTCGTCGGCGGCGACACCGAGACGGCGGTCCACACCGAGGCGCTTCGTCTCCATGTCGAACCAGCGCACGATGCCCGCCATCTGCTCGCGCTGCGGCGCCTTCGCCGCCAGCATGATCTGGCCGCCCACGCAGTCGTTCTTCTCGAATAGCACCACGTCGTGACCGCGCGACTTCGCGACGCGCGCCGCTTCGAGCCCCGCCGGGCCCGCGCCGACCACCACGACCTTGCGCTTCGGCCCACGCGACTTCGTGATCACGTGCGGCATCGTCGCTTCGCGCGAAGTAGCGGCGTTCTGCACGCACAGCACGTCGAGCCCGTTGTACTGACGGTCGATGCAGTAGTTCGCGCCGACGCACTGCTTGATTTCATCCTCGCGGCCATCGCGGATCTTGATGACCATATGCGGATCGGCGATCTGCGCGCGCGTCATGCCGACCAGATCGACCATGCCGCTCGCGAGCAGCCGCTCGGCCTGGCCCGCGTCGCGAATGCTTTGTGCGTGCATCACCGGTACCTTGACGACCTGCTTGATGCCGGCCGCGAGATGCACGAATGGCTCGGGGGGCAGCGCCATCGGCGGCATGCAGTTGGCGAGCGTATTGTGGGTGTCGGCACCGGAGCCGATCACGCCGAGATAGTCGATCAGACCGCTCTCGCTCATCGCCTGGGCGATTTCCTTCAGCTGTTCGTGATTGAGCCCGTCCTCATGGAATTCGTCGCCGCACATGCGCAGGCCGATGCAGAAGTCGGCGCCCACCTCCGCACGCACCGCCTGCAACACTTCGACGCCGAAACGCAGACGGTTTTCGAGCGAGCCGCCCCATTCGTCGGTACGGAAGTTGGTGCGCGGGCTCCAGAACTGGTCGATCAGATGCTGGTGCGCGGCCGAGATCTCGATGCCGTCCATGCCCGCATCCTTCACGCGCTTCGCGGCCGCCGCGAAGTCGCCGATGATTCGGCGGATCTCCTCGACCTCGATGATCTTCGCGTTGCCGCGATGCACCGGCTCGCGCACGCCCGACGGCGACATCAGATGCGGCCAGTGCTCGCCGTGAAACGCCGAACGGCGTCCCATGTGAGTGGCCTGAATCATGATCTTCGCGCCATGCGCATGCATCGCTTCGGCGAGCCGCGCGAGCGGATCGACGATTCGATCAGTGGCGAGATTGACCGACTTCCACCAGCCTTGCGGGCTGTCGATCGACACCGGGCTCGAGCCGCCGCATACGGCGAGTCCGACGCCGCCCTTGGCCTTTTCCTCGTAGTAGCGGATATAACGATCGCCGGGCAGGCCGCCCGGCTCCGCATAGACCTCCGCATGCGCGGTACTGACGATGCGATTGCGCAGCGTCAGCTTGTTCAACGTGAGTGGCTTGAAAAGGTTCGGGTAACGCATCGCGATCGACCTCGGAATGCCCGGTTTAGATTGAGGAGAGCGGCGACACTTCGAACACGCAGTGCTCGTGTCCTTCCGCCGCGCAGCGTGCTTCTTTCGATTGCGACGGCGGCCCCTTGCGCGCGCCGTCGGGCGCCGTATCGTTGACCCAGTCCATCGCGCCCGCGAACCAGCCGGCGAACATGTAGCAGAGCTTGCCGGTCTTGCCCGGCTGCGCGAGCACGAACGACGAGTGGCGCAGTTCGATGCGCGCATGCGAGCTCGCCGGATCGGCTTCGATGATCCTGAACAGACCCCAGCCGCGCTGCGACAGACGGTTCAGGTAGTGCTCGAATACCGCCATGCCGGCAAGGCCATGCTGCTTCGCCTCCTTCTCGCACCAGAAATACGCGGACTTGTAGCCGGCCTTGTAGAGAATCTCCGCGTACTTGTCGCGGCCGAGCGCTTCCTCGACGGCGACGTGGTTGTTGGTGAAGAAATGACGCGGCACGTACAGCATCGGCAGCGCGTCGGTGGTCCAGACGCCGGTGTCCGGATTCACGTCGATGGGCAGTTGAGGTTGCATGTGGGAACTCCGTTTTTATCCGTTGCAAAAAGGCTCACACCTTCCAGACTTCGCCGAACACCCGTACCCAGTTTTCGCCCATGATCTTGCGGATGCGCGTCTCGCTCCAGCCGGCGCGTTCCATCGCCGCTGTGAGGTTCGGAAACTCGCCGATCGTGCGAATGCCTTCGGGGTTCACGACCTTGCCGAAATTCGTCAACTGGCGATAACGGCCCTTGTCGTGCGTGATCCAGTCGAAGAACTCGGTGCTGTAGCCCTGGGTGAAATCGGTGCCGATGCCCACCTGGTCTTCGCCGATCAGGTTCACCACGTAGTCGATCGCCTCGATGTAGTCCTCGACGGTTGCATCCGGTCCGCGCTTCAGGAACGGCGCGAACATCGTCACGCCGACGAAGCCGCCCGCATCCGCGATCTCCTTCAGCTGCTCGTCGCTCTTGTTGCGCGGATGCTCCTTGAGCCCGGACGGGCAGCAATGCGAATAGCAGACCGGCTTCTTCGACGCCGCGATCGCCTCCGACGACGTGTTGCCGCCCACATGCGACAGATCGACCATGATGCCGACGCGGTTCATCTCCTGAATCACTTCGCGCCCGTAACCGGACAGACCGCCGTCGCGCTCGTAGCAACCGGTGCCGACGAGGTTCTGCGTGTTGTAGCAAAGCTGCACGACGTTGACGCCGAGATCCTTGAACGCCTCGATATAGCCGAGGTTGTCCTCGAACGCATGCGCGTTCTGGAAGCCGAAGATGATGCCGGTCTTGTTCTCTTTCTTCGCGCGGAAGATGTCTTCGGTGGTGCGCACTAGCGTGAGAATCTCGCTGTATTGGCGAATCTGCTGCTTCATCTCGGCGATGTTGTCGACGGTCTTCTGAAAGCTTTCCCAGACCGACACCGTGCAGTTCACCGCGGTCACGCCGCCCTTGCGCATGTCCTCGAACACCGAGCGCTCGAACTTCGAAATGTTCAGCCCGTCGATGATGATGCTGTTCTCGTGCAATTGACTCATCGTTTGCTCCACGCGTACTCAGTAGATGGGGAAGCGGTCGCACAGCGCGAAAATCTCGCGGCGCACGCGTCGTTCGGTTGCGGTATCGCCTTCGGGGGACGCACGCAGCGCATCGAGCACCTCGACGATCAGACGCCCGACCTCGCGGAACTCGCTGACGCCGAAACCGCGCGTCGTGGCGGCCGGCGTGCCGAGGCGGATGCCGGAGGTGACGGTCGGCTTCTCCGTATCGAACGGAATGCCGTTCTTGTTGCAGGTGATGCCCGCGCGCTCCAGCGCCTGTTCGACCTGGTTGCCCTTGAGCCCCTTCGGCCGCAGATCGACCAGCAGCAGATGGTTGTCGGTGCCGCCCGTCACCAGATCGACGCCGCCCGCTTTCAGCACGTCGCCGAGCGCCCGCGCGTTCGCGAGCACGCTATCGATATAGGTTTTGAAGCCGGGCTGCAGCGCCTCGCCGAAGGCGACCGCCTTGCCAGCGATCACGTGCATCAGCGGGCCGCCCTGCAAGCCCGGGAACACGGCGGAGTTGATCTTCTTCGCGATCTCTTCGTCGTTGGTCAGCACGAAGCCGCCGCGCGGACCCCGCAAGGTCTTATGGGTGGTCGACGTGACCACGTGCGCATGCGGGACCGGGTTGTCATGACGGCCCGCCGCGATCACACCGGCGATATGCGCCATGTCCACCATCAGCTTCGCACCGACGCCGTCGGCGATCGAGCGCAGCCGCGCGAAGTCGAGCGCGCGCGGATAGGCGGAGAAACCGGCGATCAACAACGTGGGCTTGTGCTGTTGCGCCAGTTCCTCGATCTGCTCGTAGTCGATCAGCATCGTGTCGCGCCGCACGCCGTACTGCACCGCGTTGAACCACTTGCCCGACAGTGCGGGCTTGGCGCCGTGCGTCAGATGGCCGCCCGCGTCGAGCGACATGCCGAGCACCGTATCGCCCGGCTTCGTCAACGCCAGCATCACCGCGCCGTTGGCCTGCGCGCCGGAATGCGGCTGCACGTTGGCGAACTTCGCGTCGAACAGTTGCTTGATACGATCGAGCGCGAGCGTCTCGATCTCGTCCACGTATTCGCAACCGCCGTAGTACCGCTTGCCCGGATACCCTTCCGCATACTTGTTGGTCAGCACGGAACCCTGGGCGTCGAGCACTGCGCGCGATACGATGTTTTCCGACGCGATCAGCTCGATCTGCGACTGCTGACGCTCGAGCTCTTTCAGAATGGCGCCGCGCACCGCCGGATCGCGCGCCGGTAGCGAGTCTTCGAAGAAGGGATTCGGGTTCGACATGGAAGGTCCGTAAGACGTTGACGGGAGGCCGCTGCGGCTTGCTGGCGGGCTAACGCCACCGCTTTGCCTTGGATCTATTCTTGACCTCCGCCGCGCGCGTCGATTTACGAATTCAGACGCGTTCTTTGCCTTTTCCGCCATGCGCGTCCTTTTTCGACAAGTCGGCGTGCTCCGCGCGCCCGGCGCTGCACTACAACGCAGACTCGCTGCGCCGATCGGGTGCGCCGCCCCGGCGCTGCGGCGCCGTTCTGGTGCCGGGCGGAAGCGGTTCCATCAGTTGATTGCTTAGATATTCCAGGCTTTGTGCGCAGCATCCGAGGGTTTAGCCTGATGGCACGGTAGTTGCCCTGATCCTCAGAATTAAGCTAGTCGCCCTCCCCACGGCGACGCGACATTCACATCAGGATTTCCCGTTCCCATGTCCACCGATCGCACGGCATCGTTGTCGCATTTCGCATTCATGCCGGTTCCCAACTTCACGATGATCGCCTTCACGAACGCGATCGAAGTGCTGCGCATGGCGAACTATCTGACGGGCCAGCCGCTTTACCGCTGGTCGATCGTGAGTCCCGAGGGCGGACCGGTCATGGCGAGCAACGGACTATCCGTCGACACGGGTCCGGTTGAATGCGTCGGGCAACCCGATATCGTGTTCGTGGTCGGCGGCATCGACGTGCAGCGCTCCACCACCGCCGAGCATCTGTCCGCGCTGCGCCGTTTCGCACGCATGGGCTGCGTGCTCGGCAGCCTGTGCACGGGCACCTATGCGCTCGCGCGCGCCGGCCTGCTGGCCGGTTATGCGTGCGCGATTCATTGGGAAAACATGTCGGCGCTGAAGGAGGAGTTTCCCGATACGCGCTTTCTGAAAGAGCTGTTCGTGATCGATCGCGATCGTGTCACCTGCACCGGCGGCGTCGCACCGCTCGACATGATGCTGAACCTGATCGCGCCGCGCGTCGGTACCGCGCGAGTCACGCAGATCGCCGAGCAGTTCATCGTCGAACACGTGCGCGACACCAGCGCGCAGCAGAAGATGCCGCTCGTCGCGCGGCTCGGCTCGGCCAATAAGTCGCTGTTCGAAGTGATTTCGCTGATGGAGAACAACATCGAGGAGCCGCTGTCGCGCGAGGAACTGGCGCGGCTCGCTGGCATGTCGCAACGGCAGTTGCAGCGCCTCTTCCGCGAGCATCTGGGCATGACGCCCACGCACTATTACCTGACGCTGCGCCTGCGGCGCGCGCGCGAACTGCTGTTGCAAACCGACATGTCGATCATGCACATCACGATGGCGTGCGGCTTCCAGTCGGCCTGCCACTTCTCGAAGAGCTATCGCGACGCGTTCGGCACCGCGCCGACGCGCGAGCGTCGCAAGCAGGCGCCTTCGCTCTCCAGCGCGCCGGTGTTGGCGGCTTGATCGATGAACAAATGAACGCACGCGCTGAACGGGGTATCCGTTCAGCGCGTGCGTCGCTTCAAGCGATGCGTGCGCAGCAGGCCACGCAGCGCTTTAGCGGCCAGCGAACCTCAAGCCGCCTTCAATAGCCCATGCGGGTCGATCACAAACTTCTTCGGCGCGCCGCCGTCGAATTGCCGGTAGCCCTCGGGCGCATCGTCGAGCGACACCACCGTCACGTTGACGATATCGGCGATCGGCAAGCGATCCCACAGGATCGCCTGCATCAGATCGCGGTTGTACTTCATGACCGGCGTCTGCCCGGTGTGGAACGAATGCGACTTGGCCCAGCCCAGGCCAAAACGCAAACTGAGGCTGCCCCGGCGCGCGGCGGCGTCGGCCGAGCCCGGATCGTCGGTCACGTAGAGTCCGGGAATGCCGATCGCGCCAGCCGCGCGGGTGATTTCCATCAGCGAATTGAGCACCGTGGCCGGGGCTTCCTCGTGTGAGCCGTTGCTGCCGTGGCCGTGCGCTTCGAAGCCGACGCAGTCCACCGCGCAATCCACTTCGGGTTTGCCGAGGATCTGCTCGATCTGTTCGCCGAGCGTCGCGTCCTTCGACAGATTGATGGTCTGGAAGCCCATCTTGCGCGCATGCTCGAGGCGCGCCTCGTTCATGTCGCCGACGATCGTGCAGGCCGCGCCCAGCAGCCGCGCGGACGCGGCCGCCGCCATGCCGACCGGCCCCGCGCCAGCGATATAGACGGTCGCGCCGGGCTTTACGCCGGCCATCACCGCGCCGTGATAGCCGGTCGGCAGAATGTCGGACAGGCAGGTCAGGTCGCGGATCTTCGCCATCGCCTGCGCACGGTCCGGGAATTTCAGCAGATTGAAGTCCGCGTATGGCACCAGTACGTATTCGGCCTGGCCGCCGATCCAGCCGCCCATGTCGACATAGCCATACGCGCCGCCCGCGCGCGACGGATTCACGTTCAGGCACACGCCGGTATGCTGGGCCTTGCAGGTCGGGCAGCGTCCGCACGCGACGTTGAACGGCACCGACACCAGATCGCCGACGCTCAGTGTCTCGACGTCGCGCCCTACCTCGATCACTTCGCCGGTAATCTCGTGCCCGAGCACGAGGCCGACCTCGGCGGTCGTGCGGCCACGCACCATGTGCTGATCGGAACCGCAGATATTCGTGCTCACCACCTTCAGTATCACGCCGTGGCCGATCGAACGGCCGCGTGGATCGACCATCTTCGGATAATCGATCGACTGCACTTCGACCTTGCCCTGCCCCAGATACACGACGCCGCGATTGCTGCTCATTGTCTCGTCTCCATGTTCGTGAGCGGCGCGCCCGCACGCTGCATGGCGCGCCGTTTCACCAGCGTAGCGGCCGCCCGCGGCGACGCCTGTGCCGAACACGACACGCGTTTGGCTGCAACCGACAACGGCGGTATCGCCCGCGCTGGTGCCCACAACTTTTTCTTTACCCCCGCGCAACATATCCTCGTTTGCCAGCGGTTCGCAAAAGTCGGATAGTGCAGCCTCGATCGAATCGGCGCTGCGCCGATTCACACTCCCGACCAAGGCCCCGTTTGCCATGAAGACCCGAGCGCTCAAACTGATAACAACCGCCACGTTCGCGCTGTTCACGCTGTACGCGAGCTCACCCGCCGGCCACGCGGCCGAGCCCGGCACCGCGCAACTGCAGTCCGCCGTCGATGCCGCGATCCGGCCGATGATGGCGAAGTACCATATCGCCGGCATGGCGGTCGGCGTGATCGAGGACGGCAAGCCCTACGTGTACAACTACGGCGTCGCATCGACGCAAACCGCCAAGCCGGTCACCCGCGATACGCTGTTCGAACTCGGCTCGGTCAGCAAGACCTTCACGGCGACGCTCGCTTCGTATGCGCAGCTCGACGGCAAGCTGTCGTTGTCCGACGGCACCGAGCGGTATCTGCCCACGCTGCGCGGCCGGCCGTTCGGCAAAGTGAGCCTGCTGAACCTCGGCACGCATACGCCCGGCGGTCTGCCGCTCCAGGTGCCGGACGACATCCACAACGACGCGCAACTGCTGCGGTACTTCCACGATTGGCAGCCCGCTCATGCGCCCGGTACGTTCCGCACCTACTCGAATCCCGGCATCGGCACGCTGGGCCTGATCACCGCGAAGACCATGGGGCAGGACTTCACCGCGCTGATGCAGCAGCGCGTGTTTCCGGTGCTCGGCATGAAGAGCACCTACATCGATGTCCCCGCGGCGAAAATGCCGGACTACGCGCAGGGCTATACGAAAGACGGTGCGCCGATCCGCCTGACGGGCGGCGTGATTTCCGCCGAAGCGTACGGGGTGAAATCGACCGCCGCCGACATGCTGCGGTTCGTGCAGGCGAACATGAACCTGATCCCGCTCGACAGTCAGTTCCAGCGCGCGATCACGGACACGCATACCGGCTACTTCCAGGCCGGCGTGCTGACCCAGGATCTGATCTGGGAGCAGTACCCGTATCCGGTCGCATTGCCGACCTTGCTGGCCGGCAATTCAATGCAGATGGCCCTCGATGGCTCGCCGTCGAGCGCAATCAAGCCGCCGCTGCCGCCGCAGCAGAACGTCTGGATCAACAAGACCGGATCGACCAACGGCTTCGGCGCGTATGTCGCGTTCGTGCCGCAAAAGCGCCTCGGCATCGTGATGCTCGCCAACCGCAATTTCCCCATTGAAGCGCGGGTGAGCGCCGCGCATCAGATCCTCACGGCGCTGGATGGCGGCAAGCAGTGACAGGCAGTGAACCTAGGTCCGCAGCCGCGCACGCGCGGCGCCGGCGATCCGCGCAAGCGCATCCGTGCTCAGGCGGGCCGCGATTTTCTCGACGTACGCGTGATGCCGCGCTTCGAGCGGCGCACCGAGCTCCCGCGCGAGCAGATAGCGGATCAGCGCAATGCGCCGATGACGCAGCGCGATGCTCTGATCGAGCAGCGCGAGCGCGGCGCCGGCATCGCGCTGATCGCACGCGAGCGCCGTGAGACGCGCGGTGGCGACACGTGTCGACGTCATGGCGAAGATGAAGAAGAATCGAAGCAAGCGGCGGCCGGTGCCTGCACACACGGGCCGCCGTGTATCAGCGGAGCGATCGGCTCGTCGATCAGGACATCAGCGGCTCGGCGGCGTCGAGCATGATCCTGACGAAGTAGTCCGCGAAGCTGCGGCGCACGACGATGTCGAAACTGTCCGCGCCCGTGGGCAGCAACGTGATCGACGCCTTGAAATAATGGCTCTGCGCGCACTGCCCCACGCCGAATAGCTTTGGATGCAGATCGAGCGGACAGCCCCGCGCGAGCACGTCGCGCGTCCGCGCGCCGGTGATTTCGAGCACCGTAAAGCCGCTGCCGATATCGACCGCCGAGGCGAACACGCCCGCGAACGCCGCGCCGAGCTTCGCCTGCAACGGCGCCGTGCGCGTCGCATCGTGCGCGGCTTCCGAACGCACCAGCCATTCGTCCGGACCGAGCCACACCATGTCGTAGCCGTTGCCGCGCGCGACGGTATTTGCCTTCTCCGGCGGCTTGCAGCCAATCACCTGTTCCACCGCGCGAATGAACGCCGCGTCGCGCGTATCGCCGCGCACGTTCACGAGTTCGAGAAACGGCCGCTCGCCGAGCCGGAACGCGGCAGTCGCGTTGGCCTGATGCTGCTTCAGCAGCCCTTGCGCGCCGACCAGCGGCGACTCCTGCCACGCGCCGTTTTGCCGCCCGAGCGTGCGGTCCACTATCGACACCGTTCCGCCTGTTTCATTCCACATGTTGACGTGCTCCTTCGCTGTCGTAGAACACCGGACTCGCGATTTTCGCTGAGATCTGTTTGCCGCTCGAGAGCGGAATCGTGACGGTCGTGCCGATCTTGTCGAGACCGCCCTTGACGACCGCCATCGCGATCGAGCGCTGCAAAATCGGGCTGTAATAGCTCGACGTGACGTGCCCGAGCATCGGCGCGGTGTCGCCCTGGAACGGACCGGCGACGATCTGCGAACCCTCGGGTATCACGAATGATGCATCTTCCGATAGCAGCCCGACCAGTTGCTTGCGCCCCGCCTTCGCGGTGTCCGAGCGGGCGAGCGAGCGCTTGCCGAGAAAGTCCTTCGACTTCGCGACGAGCCCGCCCATGCCGAGGTCGTGCGGCGTCATCGAGCCATCCGTATCCTGGCCGACGATGATGTAGCCCTTCTCAGCGCGCAGCACGTGCATCGTCTCGGTGCCGTACGGCGTGATGTTGAACTCCGCGCCCGCGGCCATCAATGCTTCCCACACCGCGCGTCCGACGTTGGCCGGCACGTTCACTTCATAAGCGAGTTCGCCCGAGAAGCTGATGCGCATCACGCGCGCCGCCGCGCCCGCGACGGTGCCTTCGCGATACGTCATGAACGGGAACGCGTCGTTCGCGAAGTCGATGTCGTCGCAGATCTTTTGCAGCACCTTGCGGCTCTTCGGTCCGACCACCGCAAAAGTTGCCCAGTGATCGGTGACCGACGCGAGCCGCACGCGCAGGTCGGGCCATTCGGTCTGCAGCCAGCGCTCGAGCCACGTGAGCACCCGCGCGGCGCCGCCGGTGGTAGTCGTCATCATGTAGTGCTGCTCGGCGAGGCGCACGGTCACGCCGTCGTCGAAGATCATGCCGTTTTCGTCGAGCATCAGGCCGTAGCGGCACTTGCCGACTTCGAGCTTGGTCCACGGGTTCGTGTATACCCAGTTCAGCAGCTTCGCGGAGTCGGGGCCCTGAATGTCGATCTTGCCGAGCGTCGACGCATCGAGAATGCCGACGCTCGTGCGCACCGCGAGCGATTCGCGCGCGAGCGCCGCGTGCATGTCCTCGCCCGCCTTCGGGTAGTACCACGGACGCTTCCAGTTGCCGACGTCCTCGAACGCCGCGCCGTTTTCCACATGCCATTCATGCACCGCGGTCTTGCGCACCGGGTCGAGCAATTCGCCCAATTCGCGCCCGGCAAACGTGCCGAACGTGACCGGCGTGTAGTTCGGCCGGAACGTCGTCGTGCCGGTCTCGGGAATGGTCTTGCCGAGCGCCTGCGCGAGAATCGCCATGCCGTTGATGTTGCCGAGCTTGCCCTGGTCGGTGCCGAAACCCATCGCGGTGTAGCGCTTCACGTGTTCGACGGATTCGAAGCCTTCACGCGCCGCGAGGAAGATGTCGGCCGCCGCGACGTCGTTCTGGAAATCGACGAACTGCTTGGGCCCGCGCGTGGCCAGCTCGCGTCCGCCGACGAGCCACAGCGGTTCCAGCTTCGCTTCGCTCAGTTCGGCGACCTGCACCGGCTTCGGCCGCGCGACGATGTGCCCGGCCGCGCGCGCCGCTTCGACGCCGGCGTCGACCGCGAAACGGATGCCCTGGCCGAGCGTGAAGTCACCGGCGCAGGCGCCGACGCTGGTCTCGGGTTGAACCGCTTTACCCGGCACGAAGCAGGCCTTGTCGTCATGCCAATGGGCCTTGCCGCCCGACTGCGCGAACAGATGCAGCACCGGGCTCCAGCCGCCCGACATCGCGAGCAGATCGCAGGGCAGCTCGCCCTGTTGCCCCGTGATCTGCCCTTTCGCGTACGACGCGAGCGACACCGACGCGACGCGCAGCTTGCCGTGCGCGGCCGTGACGACCGTGCCGCTCATCACCTTGATGCCATGGCGGCGCGCGAGCACGGGCAGCGTGCCCTTCGATTCGCCCGCGCGCGGATCGATGACGGTCACTTGCGCGCCGGCCGCTTTCAGGTCGAGCGCGCATTGATAGCCGTCGTCGTTGTTGGTGAACACGACCGCGTTGCGCCCCGGCAGCACCGCGTAGCGATGCAGATAGGTCGACACCGCCGACGCGAGCATCACGCCGGGCAGATCGTTGTTGCCGAACACGATCGGCCGTTCATGCGCGCCGGTCGCCAGAATCACCCGTTTCGCGCGGATCTTCCACAGCAGCTCGCGCGTGCCCTTGCGTTGCGACACCGGCAGATGATCGGTCAGACGCTGCGTGACCGTGACGAGGTTGTGGTCCTGATAGCCGAACGCGGTGCTGCGGCTCAGGATCTTCACGTCGGGCATTTGCCGCAATTCGTCTTCGATTTTCTGCACCCACTTCAACGCGGGCTTGCCGTCGATCTCCGCGCCACACGACAGCAGCGTACCGCCGAGTTCGGGCTGATCGTCGACGAGCGTCACGCGCGCGCCGGACAAGGCCGCCGCATGCGCAGCCGCGAGCCCGGTCGGGCCACCGCCGACCACCAGCACGTCGCAATGCGCGAAGCACTTGTCGTAGCGGTCCGCGTCGCGGTGTTGCGGCGCGGTGCCGAGACCGGCCGCGTCGCGAATCGCTTCCTCGTACTTCGGCCAGAGTTTGCGCGGCCACATGAAGGTCTTGTAGTAGAAGCCCGCCGGGATGAAGCGCGCGATCTTCTGGTTGATCGCCATGCGGTCCTTCTCGATGCTCGGTTTCGCGTTCACGCTGCTCGCGACGAGCCCCTGATACAACTCGACCTCGGTGGCCCGCGCGTTCGGCACGGTGTAGGCGCCGGTCTCCAGTTGCACGACCGCGTTCGGCTCCTCGACGCCCGCGGTCACGATGCCGCGCGGCCGATGATATTTCCAGCTGCGCGCGACGAAATGCATGCCGTTCGCGAGCAACGCCGACGCGAGCGTATCGCCCTGAAAGCCTTGATATTCGACGCCGTTGAACGTGAAGCTCAGCGCGATCGCGCGGTTGATGCGCCCGCCGGTCGGGAGTCGGTCTTTCTGGCTCATGATGCTTTGCCCTCTTGCTTGTTGCCTGCCTGTGCATCGTTACCGTCCAGCGCCAGCAAAGGTCGCTCGAACGTCTGATAGCCCTGGAACGCGTAACTGACGGTGTCGCGCTGCGCCTTGAACCAGCGGCGGCAGCCCTGGGTGTGGAACCATTGCTCGCGATGCACGCCGCGCGAGTTCTTGCGCATGAACAGATAGTCGCCCCATTCCTTGTCGGTGAGCGATTCGGTGTCGAGCGGGCGGGCGATGTCCGCCTCGCCGCCGCAGGAGAATTCGGTTTCGGCGCGGGGACCGCACCACGGGCATTCGATCAAAAGCATTTGTGTCTCCTTGTCGCTTAGTGGGCCACGGCGGCAGCGCCATGCTCATCGATCAGATGACCGGTATAGAACCGATCCAGCGAAAACGGCGCGTTCAACGGATGCGGCTCGTCCTTCGCGATCGTGTGCGCAAAGACCCATCCGGAACCGGGCGTCGCCTTGAAGCCGCCCGTGCCCCAGCCGCAGTTGAAATACAGCCCCTTCACATCGGTCTTGCTGATGATCGGGCACGCGTCCGGCGACACGTCGACGATGCCGCCCCACTGCCGGTTCATCCGCACGCGAGAAAACACCGGGAACATTTCGACGATCGCTTCGAGCGTGCCCTCGATGATGTGGAAGCTGCCGCGCTGCCCGAAGCCCGTGTACTGATCGACGCCCGCGCCGATCACCAGATCGCCCTTGTCGGACTGGCTGATATACGCGTGGACCGCATTCGACATCACGACCGTGTTGACGACCGGCTTGATCGGCTCGGACACCAGCGCCTGCAACGGATGGCTTTCGAGCGGCAGCCGCACGCCGGCCATATCGGCGAGCGTCGACGTGTTGCCGGCCGCGACTACCGCGACCTTCTTCGCCTTTATGAAGCCCTTCGTGGTCTCGACGCCCGTCACCTGGCTGCCGTCGCGGCGAATGCCGATGACCTGGCAGTTCTGCACGATATCGACGCCGGCCTGATCCGCGCCGCGCGCGAAACCCCAAGCCACCGCATCGTGCCGGGCCACGCCGCCGCGCCGCTGGATCGACGCGCCGAGCACCGGATAGCGGCTGTTCAGATTGATGGTCGGCTCGAGTTCCTTGATCTGCGCGGGCGTGAGGAATTCGGCGTCGACGCCGTTCAGGCGGTTCGCGTTGACCCGGCGCTCGGTGTCGCGCACGTCCTGCAGCGTATGCGCGAGATTCATCACGCCGCGCTGGCTGAACATCACGTTGTAGTTCAGATCCTGCGAGAGCCCTTCCCACAGCTTCATCGCCTTCTCGTAGAGCGCGGCGGATTCGTCCCACAGATAGTTCGAGCGCACGATCGTCGTATTGCGCGCGGTATTGCCGCCGCCGATCCAGCCCTTCTCGATCACCGCGACGTTGCGCACGCCGTGCTCCTTCGCGAGGTAGTACGCGGTCGCGAGACCGTGCCCGCCGCCGCCGACGATCACGACGTCGTACTCACGCTTCGGCTCGGGGCTGCGCCATTGCCGCTCCCAGTTCTCGTGATACGACATTCCGTTGCGCAGCAGGCTGAATATCGAATAGCGGCTCATCGTCGGTCCTTTGCGGGTTTGCTGATGCTGATGCGGTTTTGCTGGTATTGCGGGAGGTTCAACATTCGATGACGTTCACGGCGAGGCCACCGCGCGACGTCTCCTTGTATTTCGTCTTCATATCGGCGCCGGTCTCGCGCATGGTCCGGATCACGCTGTCGAGCGACACCACGTGCTTGCCGTCGCCCTTCATCGCGAGGCGCGCCGCGTTGATCGCCTTGATCGCGCCCATCGCGTTGCGCTCGATGCACGGGATCTGCACGAGCCCGCCGACCGGGTCGCAGGTCATGCCGAGGTTGTGTTCCATGCCGATTTCGGCGGCGTTCTCGACCTGCGCGGGCGTGCCGCCCATCACGGCCGCGAGCGCCGCGGCGGCCATCGAGCAGGCCACGCCCACTTCACCCTGGCAGCCCACTTCGGCGCCGGAGATCGACGCGGTTTCCTTGTAGATGATGCCAATCGCCGCGGCGGTCAGCAGGAAGTCGACGATGCCGGCGTCGTTCGCCGCATGCATGAACTTCACGTAGTAGTGCAGCACCGCCGGAATCACGCCGGCCGCGCCATTGGTCGGCGCGGTGACGACCCGGCCGCCCGCGGCGTTTTCCTCGTTGACGGCCATCGCGTACAGGTTGACCCAGTCGAGCATCGACAGCGGATCGCGCAGCGATTCTTCGGAGCGTGCGCGCAGACGCTCGCTCAGCTCGGCCGCGCGGCGCTTCACGTGCATCGGGCCGGGCAACTCGCCGCTCACCTTGCATCCGCGCTCGACGCACGTGGCCATGGTGCGCCAGATCGCCAGCAGGCCTTCGCGCACTTCGGCCTCGGAACGCGTCGCGCATTCGTTGCGCAGCGTCACTTCGGCAATCGACAGACCGCTTTCGCGGCACACGCGCATCAGATCGGCGCCGGTGCGAAACGGATGCGGCACCTCGGTGCTCGTGCGCTGGCCGTTCACGCGATCGCCGTCGCGATTGACGACGAAGCCGCCGCCGATCGAGAAATACTCTTTTTCGACCAGCAGTTGACCGTTTTCGTCGAAGGCCTGGAAGCGCATGCCGTTCGGATGCGCGAAGCCCGAACCCGGAGCGCCCGGCATCAGCTTGCGGTAGAAGCCGATATGCTCGCGCTCGTCGAACGCGACCGGATGCTTGCCGAGCAGCACGAGTTGCCTCGTCGCCCGGATCGCCTGCAACCGCGGCTCGATCAGGTCGGGATCGAGCCGGTCGGGCAGATTGCCTTCGAGCCCGAGCAGCACCGCCTTGTCGCTGCCGTGGCCCTTGCCGGTCGCGCCGAGCGAGCCGAACAGCTCGGCTCTGACGCGCCGCACGAAGCCGAGCAGATTCGCGTCCTCGATATGTGACGCGAAGCGGCACGCGGCGATCATCGGCCCGACCGTGTGCGAGCTGGACGGACCGATGCCGATCTTGAACAGATCGAAGACGCTGACGTTCATGGCTTGCCTTGTGCGTTGTGTCCTGAACATTGCGATGGCCGGAAGCGCTTCAACCTGATTCGGGCGCCCGGATGGAATGTGCGCCTATTGCACCGCACGGCGGCCCGGATCGATAGAATAAAAACGGCATCGCGGTGGGATGGCATCGTCAAGTGAGCCTCGGGGCGGGCCGCCCGCCAGGCGTCGCGACGCATTTGCGATGGCTTGCGACGCATTTGCGACAGGCGCTCCGATTACGACCGGCATTGCCGAGGGTCCGCGGTGCTATGCTTGTCTTCACCCATTCGGGTAACCTTCGTTCCTCTTTCGCAGCTCTTTTCGCCGATCCGCCGCGCGCATGAATTCCGCTGAAACGCTCGTCCCTCCCTCGCTCGACACTGCCACGAAGCAGCGCATCCGCTTCGGCATCATCCTGCTGCCGAACTTCACGCTGACCGCTTTCTCCGGTTTCGTCGACCTGCTGCGCCTGTCCGCCGACGAAGGCGACTTCAGCAAGCCGGTGCGCTGTTCGTGGAGCGTGATCGGGGAAACCCTTGCTCCGGTGCGCGCGAGTTGCGGCATCCAGATCACGCCGTGGGAAACCTTCGACACCGCCGAGAAGTTCGACTACGTGGTGGTGGTCGGCGGATTGCTGCACTCGGGGCCGGCCGCGAGCGAGGCGACGCTTGCGTTCATCCGTCGCGCCGCCGCCCGCGACGCGACGCTGGTCGGCATGTGCACCGGCGTGTTTTCGCTGATGCGCGCGGGCGTGCTCGACGGCTATCGAATCTGCGTGAGCTGGTTTCACTACTGGGATTTCATCGAGCGCTTTCCGTCGGTCGACGAACAGATGCTGGTCGCGGACCGGTTGTTCGTGATCGACCGGCGGCGCATCACGTGTTCGGGCGGGCGCGCATCGATCGACGTCGCCGCCGCGATCCTGCTGCGGCATTTCGAAACCGCCACGGTGCAGAAGGCGCTGCGCATCCTGCTGGTCGACGACATGCAGAAAGGTAACGCGCCGCAGCCGCATCCGCCCGGTCTCGCGCCGGCCTCGCATCCGAAGGTGAAGCGCGCGATTCTGCTGATGGAGCAGCACGTAGGCCGCGCGCTGTCGCTCGATGAACTGGCGCGCAAGCTCGATCTGTCGCCGCGCCAGTTGGAACGGCTGTTCAAGGCGCAGACCGGCAAGGCGCCGCAGGCCTACGCGAAGCTGGTGCGCCTGCGCACCGCCGCGTGGCTGTTGACGAGTTCGGACAAGACCGTCGCCGATATCGCGTCGAGCTGCGGCTTTTCGGACGCCTCGCACCTGGGACGGGAATTCCGCAAACAGTTCGGCGTGCCGCCGATGATGTATCGAGAGCAGCGCGGCACAGCGGCGCAAGCCGACGACGGCTCGTGCTACGACGAAACGTTTCCGGGCCGCGCGCAGGCAATCTGAATTCGCGCGGCATGCAAGAGCCCCGCGCGCGCTACTCCGACGAGCGCCGCTCGACGCTTGGCGCATGCCCGAACTGCGCGCGATACGCCTTGCTGAAATGACACGGCGAATGAAAACCGCACACGGTGGTCACGCGCGCGATCGATGTGTCGGTATTGCGAAGCAGGTCGCGCGCGCGGCGCAACCGCAGGCTCAGGTAGTAATGCGTCGGCGACACGTTCAGGAACAGCTTGAACATTCGCTGCAAATGGCGCTGCGACAGGTTGACGAGCCGCGCGAGTTCATCGAGCGAGAGCGGCTCCTCGATGTTCGCTTCCATCAGCCGCACCACTTCGATCAGTTCGGCCCGCGACAGGCCGACCCGCGCGTCGACCGGGATGTGCTGGTAGTCGGTCGAGCCGCGAATCCGCTCGACGATGAACTGCTCCGACACCTGCGCGGCCACCGCGGCCCCCAGCCGCATGCCGACCAGATGCAGCATCAGATCGAGCGGCGCGGTGCCGCCGGTGCAGGTCAGCCGGTCACGGTCGATCACGAACAGTTCGTCGTCGAAATGCACGTGCGGATAGCGCTGGTGCAATGGCGACATGTCCTCCCAATGCACGGTCGCGCGATAGCCGTCGAGGAGCCCGGCCGCGAGCAGCGCATACGGACCCGTGCAGATGCCGCCGAGCGGCACGCGGTGCGCGGCCGCCTCGCGCAGCAACGCGATCACCGCGTCGTTCACATACTCGCGCACGTGCCAGCCCGCGCACACGAACAGCAGATCCGGCATGCCGGCCTCGGCGAGCGTGGTGGTCGGCTTCACCGTGATGCCATTGCTCGCGCTCGCCGGCTCGCCGTCCGGCGTGATCACCGACCACCGGTAGTGCTGCGCGCGGCCCACGTAGTTCGCCATGCGCAACACCTCGACCGCGCTCGTGAACGCGATCATCGAAAAGTTCGGCAGCGTCAGGAAGCCTACGTGCGCGACCGCGGACAGGCGCGCATCTGCTTCGGCTTCGGCTGCGGCGATTGCATCGCGTTTCATAGGCTCGTCGGACAGGTGCATCTGATCAGCGTATCAGCGTATCAGCCGTGTTGCGCCGCCGGTTCCCGGCGCACTCTCAGTGCATTGCGCAATCCCGCGAACAGCGGTGCGCGTGCCTTGCCCGGCGCCCGGCCGAAGCTCTCGGTGATGCGGTCCAGGATGATCGCCAGCATCACGACCGACATGCCGCTTTCGAAGCCTAGCCCGATATCGAGCCGCTGGATGCTCGCGAGCACGTCGTTGCCGAGACCGCCCGCACCGACCATCGACGCGATGATCACCATCGACAGCGCCATCATGATGGTCTGGTTCACGCCGGTCATGATCGACGGCAGCGCGTTCGGAAACTGCACCTTGTACAGCAGTTGCCACGGCGTGCAGCCGAACGCCTGCCCCGCTTCGACGATTTCGTGATTCACGTGCTTGATGCCGAGCGCGGTCAGACGCACCGCGGGCGGCATCGCGAAGATCACCGTCGACAGGATGCCCGGCACGCGGCCGAGGCCGAACAGCATCGCGGCCGGAATCAGATAGACGAATGCGGGCATCGTCTGCATCAGATCGAGCACCGGGCGCACGACCATTTCGACGGTGCGGCTCTTTGCCATCCAGATGCCGAGCGGCACGCCAAGCACGAGACTGATCACCGTCGACGACAGCGTGAGGCCGAGCGTGATCACCATCTGATCCCAGAAGCCGGTGCCGTAGATCAACAGCAGCGCCGCCAGCGTGAACAGCGCGAAGCGCCAGCCGACCCGCCACAAGCCGATGCCGACGAAGAACGCCATCAGCGCCCACATCGGCACGGCCTGCAAACCGTGCTCGACCGCCGCGGCGAAACTTTCGATGACCTTGCCGATCGTGTCGAAGGTCTGGGCATCGTGATCGAGCAGGTAGTGAACGCCGTGATCGACCCAGGCGCCAAGTGGAATGACTTCAGACATGTGAACCTCGATGGCGCGTAAGAACGTTCAGCACGTTCGTCTGGTTGATCGAACCGCAGTAGGAGCCGTCCGCTTCGACGACCGGCAGCGGCGCGCGGCTCGCCGCCACGCGCTCGACCACGTCGTTGAGCGGCGTGCTGCGGTGAATGCATTCGATCTGGTTGAGCCGCGGCGACGCGCTGCCCGTCGCGTCGCGGCACACGAAGCCGCGGAGCCTGCGCTCGCTGTCGAGCACGAACGCGTAGTCGGCGCTGCCGTTCAGCGTCGCGGCCACACTCGCCGCATCGACCTGCGGCGCATGCATCAGCGGCACGGCGTCGGTCTGCATCAGATCGCCGGCCGTCAGATAGCGGCTCGTGTCGATGCCTTCGAAGAACGCGCGCACGTAGTCGTCGGCCGGGTTCTTGATGATTTCCTGCGGCGTGCCGATCTGCACGACGCGCCCGCCCTCCATGATCGCGATGCGCGTGCCGATGCGCATCGCCTCCTCCAGATCGTGCGACACGAACAGGATCGTGCGCTGCTGCTCGCGCTGCAGATCGAGCAGCACGTTCTGCATCTCCTTGCGCTTGAGCGGATCGAGCGCGGAGAACGCCTCGTCCATGATCATCAGCGACGGGTTGACCGTGAGCGCCCGCGCGAGCCCGACGCGCTGCTGCATGCCGCCCGACAGCTCGGCGGGCAGCTTGTGCGCGAACGTTGCGAGCCCGACCTGCTCGAGCACCGTCAGCGCCCGCGCCTCGCGCTCCTTGCGCCCGACGCCCGCGACTTCGAGCCCGAACGCCGCGTTGGCCAGCACGTTGCGCTGCGGCATCAGCGCGAAGGACTGGAACACCATGCTCATATCCTTGCGGCGCAGCGCTGTCAGTTCGGCGCGCGGCACGCTCGCAACATCGCGGCCGTCGATCAGCACCTTGCCGGCGCTCGGCTCGACGAGCCGATTGATCAGGCGAATCAGCGTCGACTTGCCTGAGCCGGACAGGCCCATCAGCACGAAGATCTCGCCCTCGCGAACCTCGAACGACGCGTTGTGAACGCCGACGATCTGGCCGGTGCGGGCAAACACCTCCTCTTTCGTGGCGCCGCCGGCCAGCATCGCGAGCGCCTGTTTCGGGTTACTGCCGAAGACCTTGCACAGCCCTTCGACCACGACCTTGGGGGAATTCATCGGTTGCTCTCCTCGCTTGCGGACGTCCGTCCGCGCTGTGCCTACATAGTTGCCAGAAAAAAGTGCGACTAGCCGACTAATTCCGACAACCACATGTGGAAATGCGACACCCGGGCGCGCCATGAGCACTCGACGCGGCGAGGAAAGCCTTATGGGAGAAGGGATTGGCGCGGATTGACCAGCGCGCGGCGTGTGTCGCGACAGAGCAAGCCTCGCTCCCGGACGGCGGCGAGCGCGACGCGCTCGCGCTGGGTGAACCGCTCAGGAAATCGAAACGCCCAGCAAACGTCCGACGCCGAACGTAAACCCCGCCGCGATCAGCCCGATGACGATCTGGCGCAGCGCCGAAAAGCCCGCGCTGCGGCCGTTGAACAGCGACGTGAACACGCCGATCGACGCGAGCGCCAGCATGCTCAGCACGACACACTGCACGATCGCGCTGACGCCGTGCGTCCACAGAAAAGGCATCACCGGAAAAATCGCGCCGAGCGAGAACAGACAGAACGACACGCCCGCCGCCGACCACGGATTGCCGCCCAGTTCCGCCGGATCGAGACCGAGCTCCTCACGCGTGAGGGTGTCGAGCGCCTTGTCCTTGTCGCGCATCATCTGCGAGGCCACGCGTTTCGCCTCGTTCGCGTCGAGCCCTTTCGCGCGGTAGATCAGCGCGAGCTCGTGCTCCTCCGCTTCGGGCTGTTCTTCGATCTCCTCGGCTTCCTTCGCGATCTGCGTGCTCGCGAGTTCGCGCGCATTGGTGACCGAAAGCCATTCGCCGAGCGCCATCGAACAGGCCCCGGCGATCAGCCCGGCGAGGCCGGTCAACAGGATCGCCTTGTTGCCGGTGCCCGCGCCGGCGATGCCCATGATCAGGCAGAAGTTGGACACGAGACCATCGTTCGCGCCGAGCACCGCCGCGCGCAGATCGTTGCCCGACGCGGCGCCCTTGTGCCACGACTCGGCCTCGGCAATACGCGCGCCGGACGACAGCTTGGAATTGCCGGTGCTCGCGAGCGTTTGCACGACCGCCGCGTGATGATGCTCATCAGCCGACATGCGGCCCGCGTCGCGTTGGCCTTGATATTTGTTGCGGTCCGCGTATTCGGCGGCGGCGAGCGTCGGCAGAACGAAGTCCGCGCCGCACAGGCGCACGAGCCCCTTCATCAGGCGCGTTTTGACCGCATGCCCATGGCCTTTCGGTTCGATGCCGTTGGCCCTGAGCTTGTCGGCCCACACTTGCGCGTGGCTGTGTTCGGATTGCGCGAGATCCTGATAGACCTGCTTGCGGGTCTCGTCTTTCTCGACGTTCGCAAGCGTCTCATAGAGGGCGGCGCTGTGCAGTTCGTCGGAGAGATTCGCCTTGTAGCGTTTCACTTCATGCTTCGTTGCCATGATCACGTTCCCCGCGGATCGCGTTGCTGACGGCAAAGCCTAACCGATCCGTGAACAGCGGCCGGAAAAGCCCTAAAGCTTGGGGTGAGCGAGAAGCAATATTGATTGGCTGCGATTGACCCGCATCCGGACAGCGAATCGAATGCCGTACGGAATCGCGATAGTGTGAACCTCGAAAACACCCGGCGCTTCATCGATGATCAACATCGCGCCGGGCGTCCGCTCGTCCGTTACTGGCTGGCCGGTGCGGCAGCGCCAACGCCGGCCTTCTTCTGCGCCGCCTGCAGCTTGTCCGGATAGTTCGGATCGTTCTGCGCCGGCTGGTAGCCCGCCTCTTCGAGTTTCTTCAGCTCGGCGTTCTTTTTCGCGCGAGCCTGTTTGCGCGCTTCCTTGCGCTCGGCCTTGGTCGGCTTCGGGGCGCTCGTTGCGCCTTCCTGGGCTGCGGCATCCGTCGAACCCTGTGCGAGCGCGAGCGGCATCGTGCCGGCCACCAGTGCGACGACCGAGACGCCAAGCATGATTCGTTTAATCGCGAAGCTCTTCATAACGGATATTCCTTAAAAAGAATGGGCAATAACGTACGAGTCCGTCTGCGAATCGTGAACCACCAAAGCGGGTCGCGCGGCGTGGCCGCGAACCCGTCAACGGAAGCTTACAGTCAAATAGCGGGACGCGGGTGGCAAGGGTCGATGCCCCGGTTCGTCGCTCCATCATCGGCGATCCACAGGCGGAATCCCCTAACGCCCAATCCTATTTGTTTCTGCATTGCAGAACTATGCGACGGTACATCCTTACCCCTCCTCAAACATCGTAATCGGCAAATCCTTCTCTATTACAAAGACTTACGATGCAAATGAAACGCATCTTTCGATTTAGGTACTTTCCCTATTCACGCCTGCATTGCAGTACTTCTGGCGGTTTCCCTCGTTGACACAGCACGAACGGTCGTGCCAAATTTCGCATGCATTTCGTGCGCAAGCAAATCGAATCGGAGCGGCCGTTCATCGCTCGACACATCCGCCAACAGGAGAGCAGCAAAACACAAGAAGCGCCTTCGAGCCGATTCGTACTCCCCGCAGTCCACCCGAACATTGGCATTCCTTATCGGATTGCCGGGGTGCGTCATTGCCCGCCGAAATTGCACCGCGCAGCGCACTGCAGAACCCGTTTCACCGTTTGCCCGACAACGTAAAAACAAGGAGACACGCAGCATGCCGGCAAGTCATTGCAACAGGGTGGGAGCCATTCTTGGTCTGGTGGGTGCATGTGCGCTAGGCGCGGCGCAGGGAGCCCATGCGCAAAGCAGCGTGACGCTGTACGGGATCGTCGACGCATCGTTGCTGTACACGAACAAAACGCTCAACGCGGCCACCGGTCAGAGCGCCGGTCATCAATACTCGTTCACCGATAGCGGCCTGTCCGGCTCGCGTTTCGGCATGCGGGGCGCCGAGGATCTCGGCGGCGGCATGCGTGCGATCTTCCAGCTCGAAAGCGGCTTCAGCGTCGCCAACGGTTCGCTGAACAACTCGAACGGCAACCTGTTCGGCCGCCAGGCGTGGATCGGCATCGACAGCCGCTTCGGTACGGTCAAAGCGGGCTTGCAGTTCTCGCCGTTCTTCCTGTCGGTGTACGACTTCGATCCGCGCGAGATGGCGTACTTCGGCAGCGGCCTCGTCACCTATCTGAACAACGTCTACGTGACGGGTCTGTTCAACCCGAACGGCATTTCGTACACGTCGCCGGAAATAGCGGGCTTGCAGGCGAGCGCGATGTTTGCATTCGGCGGCACCGCGGGCGACTTCCAGGCAGGCCGCCAATACTCGGCGAGTCTGCGCTATCACCTGGGCGGCCTGACGATCGACGGCGCGCTCTACAGCGGCAACGCGGGCGGCAGCGCCGCGGCGATCGCGATACCTAGCGCAGTCGAATTCATGGGCCGCGCGCTCGGTGCGCGCTATACGTTCTCCAACCTGACCTTGAAGGCGTCGTACACGCAGTACAAGGTCGCGGGCTCGTTCAACAATCGCGTCTTCTCCGGCGGCGCGAGCTACGGCATCACACCAGCGTTGAATATCGACGCAGGCATCTGGGTCACGCGCGATGCGAACGAAGGGGCGAACAATTCGATCCTCGCGTCGACCGGGCTCTTGTATTCGTTGTCGAAGGCGACGGTCACGTATGCGCAGGTCGGCTTCGTGACCAATCACGGCGGCATGCATACGGGGCTGTCGGTCAACAACGCGCTGAACCTGCCGACCGGCACGACCGCCGGCGTGAACATCGGCATCCGCCATACGTTCTGAACGAAGCAGGTGCGCCGCGCGAGCGGCGCGCCGGATTGGGCGTGAACATTCTGCATTGCAGAATCGGAGCATTGATGAAGCACTGTCGCGGGTCGCGCCCGATCCAACGGATCCTGTCTCGAAGCCGGCGGCACCCAATGCTGTGCGCGTGGCTCCGCGCGCGAAAACATGCGGTTATGCGGTCTTCATCCGCGACCTCAGTGACTTCCCCAATAATCCGCAATGCAGAACAACTCCACACAAAAATTGATTGACGGAAAGCGAACGCCCGTGCCAAATTTGTTCCGCTCCGCCGCCCTTCGCGATGCGCAGTTCGCAGCCGAAGGTGCGTTTTCAAGCATCGGCTGTCGTCGTCCGGATTGAAGTGCCGCGGCACGCGCCGAAAGCCAACACGATGCGCACCCTGTGTGTCCCAGTGGGAGGATGTCGAAGCGTGGATATGTTCTTGCAGCAGGTCCTCAACGGCTTGACGCTAGGCGGCATTTACAGCCTCGTCGCGCTGGGTCTCACTCTCGTCTACGGCATCCTTGCTGTGCCGAACTTCGCGCACGGCGCGTTCTACATGGTCGGCGCGTTCGTGTCGTTCTATCTGATGAGCCGGCTCGGCCTGAACTACTGGCTCGCGATGATCGGCTCCGGCATCGCGGTCGCCCTGCTGGCGATCCTAGCCGAGCGGCTCGTGTTTCATCCGCTGCGCAAGTCCTCCGAGTTGCATCCGATGATCGCCGCGATCGGCTTGCTGCTGTTTCTCGAAGCCGGTGCGCAAGCACTTTGGGGCGCGGATTTTCACCGGATGCCGGCGCCTTATACCGGCATCGTCGAGCTCGGCAGCGTCAGCGCGCCGTTGCAGCGGCTGCTGATCATCGGCGCGGCCTTCGCGCTCGTCGTGCTGCTGCAGCTGTTCCTGCGCTTCACCGTGATCGGCGCGAGCATCATCGCAATGGCGCAGGATCGCGAAGGCGCATCGCTGATGGGCATCGACACCAACAAGGTGACGATGCTCACGTTCGGCATCTCGGGCCTGCTCGCGGCCGTCGCCGCGACGCTCTATGCGCCGATCAACCTCGTCTATCCGGCGATGGGTCAGCTCGTGATCCTGAAAGCGTTCGTGATCATCATTCTCGGCGGCATGGGCAGCGTGCCGGGTGCGATCGTCGGCGGGCTCATCATCGGCATGGCCGAGAGCTTCGGCGCCTTCTATATCTCGACCGACTACAAGGACATCATCGCGTTCGTGCTGCTGGTGGTGATTCTGTCGGTACGTCCCCAGGGACTCTTCACGAGGGAACTGCGCGCATCATGAGACTCTTCGAGGGCAAGACGGGCTGGACACTTCTGTTCGCGCTAGGGCTCGCGTTTCCGTTCGCCGCGACCAACGACTACATGCTGACCGTGATGTCCACCGCGTACATCTTCGCGCTGGCGACGGTGGGCCTGAACCTGATCACCGGCTACACCGGCCAGTTCAATCTCGCGCACGGCAGCTTCATGGCGCTCGGCGCGTATACGGTGGGCATCCTGACGGTCGATCATCAGGTGCCGTTCTGGCTCGCACTCGTCGCGGCCGGCGCGGTGGTCGCGGTGTTCGGCGCAGTGGTCGGGCTCGTGTCGCTGCGTTTGCGTGGCCACTACTTTTCGATTTTCACGCTGTGCGTCGGCTACATCATGTTTCTCGTGATCGAGAAGTGGGACTCGCTCACGCATGGCGTGACGGACATCATCGGCATTCCTGCGCCGTCGGGTTTCGGCCTCGTGTCGTTCGACACGCCCCGCGCGCTGTACTACCTGACGTTCGCGTTCCTCGTGCTCGGCGTGTGGCTGATGCATCGCATCGTCAACTCGCTCGTCGGCCGCACCTTCATGGCGATCCGCAACAGCGACGGCCTCGCGCAATCGCTCGGCATCAACCTGATGCGCAACAAGGTGCTCGCGTTCGTGCTGTCGGTCGTCTATGCCGGGCTCGCGGGCGGACTCTATGCGGGCGCCGTGCGCTTCCTCGGCCCGGACCTCGCGGGCGTCGAGCATACGTTCGACATGACGATGTACATGCTGGTCGGCGGCATCGGCACGCTCGCGGGTCCGCTGCTCGGCGCGCTGCTGGTGCCCTGGCTCACGCAGTACCTGCAGTTCCTGCAGGAGTATCGCTTCGTGGTGTTCGGTCCGATCCTGATCGCGCTGGTGATATTTCTGCCGAACGGCATCGTCGGGCTGTATCAGTCGCGCAAGCATCGGCGCGCGCGGCGTGCCGTACCGGCCAACGGCCGCAGCACCGTTCATTCGACGCAGCAGCCGCAGCCCACGCATGGAGACCGGCATGCTTGAAATCGACTCGCTCAGCAAGCGCTTTGGCGGTCTCGTCGCGGTCGACGACGTCAGCACGCGCATCGAGGCAGGCAGGATCAACGCGATCATCGGACCGAACGGCGCGGGCAAGACCACGTTCTTCAATCTGATCAGCGGCACGCATCTGCCGAGTTCAGGACGGATCGTTTTCAAAGGCGAGGACGTGACGAAGCTCGGCGCCGACAGCATGGCGCGGCTCGGCGTCGCACGCACGTTTCAGTCGACCGCGCTATTCGATCGCGCGAGCGTGCTCGACAACCTGATCGTCGGCCACCGGCTGCGCACGCAATCGGGGCTGTGGGACGTACTTTTGCATACGCGGCGTCTGAAGCACGAAGAGCGCATCTGCCGCGACAAGGCGCGCGAAGCACTCGACTTCGTCGGCCTGTCCGCGCTCGCCGATCGGCTCGCCGGCGACATCTCGCAGGAAGAGCGCAAGCGCGTCGCGGTTGCGCTGGCGCTCGCCACCGAGCCGAGCCTGATGCTGCTCGACGAACCCGCCGGCGGCGTCAATCCCGAGGAGACCGAAGGCCTGGCCGAGCTGATCCGCAAGCTCGTCCGACACGGCGTCACGGTGTGCCTCGTCGAACACAAGATGAACATGATCATGAAGCTCGCGGACCGCATCATGGTGCTGAACTACGGCCGCAAGATCGCCGAGGGCACGCCTGCCGAGATTCGCGCGAACCCGGCCGTGATCGACGCTTACCTCGGGAGCGAGCATGCTGAAGTTTGACAACGTATCGCTCGATTACGGCAGTTTCCGCGCGCTCGACGGCATCAGCCTGCATGCCGGCGACGGCGAACTCGTCGTGCTGCTCGGCGCCAACGGTGCGGGCAAGAGTTCGATCTTCCTGACGACCAGCGGCCTGCGCCGTGCGGCCGCGGGCAGCCTGCGGTTGGGAAACCGCGAACTGCTCGGCATGACGCCCGCGCAAATCGTGAGGAGCGGCGTGATCCAGTGTCCGGAGGGACGCAAGCTGTTTCCGGGCATGTCGGTGCTGAAGAACCTCACGCTCGGCGCGTACGTGCATCGCGGCGACAGCGCCGGCAACCGGCGCAATCTCGAACACGTGTTCAGCCTCTTTCCGCTGCTCGCCGAACGCAAGGATCACGCGGCCGGCTCGCTCTCTGGCGGTCAGCAGCAGATGGTCGCGATTGCCCGCGCGCTGATGGCGCGGCCGAAAGTGCTGCTGCTGGACGAACCGTCGCTCGGCCTGGCTCCGCTCGTCGTCAAGCAGGTCTTCGACGTGATCCAGCAGATCAACCACGCGGGCACCACGGTACTGCTCGCCGAACAGAACGCGTTCGCCGCGCTGAAGATCGCGCACCGCGCGTACGTGATCGAAAACGGCCGCATCGTGCTCGAAGGCGATCAGGCGAGCCTGATGAACAACGAGGCGGTGCGGCGCGCGTACGTCGGCGGATAAAGCGGGTTGGACGCGCCGATGCGCGCGCATTCGAACAACACCTGGTCATTCAGGACATTCCATAGGAGACACGTATGACGAACCAACGCCCGAGCGTTCGCGCCGGACTGCTTGCGATCGCTGCCGCCACCGCCCTGTTCGGCTGCGGCGCCGTGATGGCGCAGCAGGTCGTGCACATCGGCTACTCCGGTCCGCTGAGCGGCGGCGCGGCGAAGTACGGCCAGGAAGTGCTCGACGGCATGCAGATGGCCGCCGCCGATGTGAACCAGGCCGGCATCGACGTCGCAGGCAAAAAGATCAAACTCGAAATCGTGCCGCTCGACGACAAATACAATCCGAGCGAAACCGCGATCAACGCGCGGCGTCTCGCCCAGGAGCAGCAAGCCGTGGTCGTGCTGGTGCCGCATTCGGGCGGCGGCTTCGCGGTGCAGACCAGTAACGAGCAGCAGAAGCTGTTGCTGCTGTCGTACACGAGCGTGCCGCAGATCAGCGAGCGTGGCAACAAGCTGACCGTGCACATTCCGCCCGCGTTCACGTCGTATCTGGACTCGTTCATCAAGTATGAAATGAAGACGTACGGCAAGAAGGCCGCGCTCGCCGCGACCGATACCGACTATGGCAAGGTCTGGGTCGCCGCGTTCAAGCCCGCGTGGGAAGCGGCCGGCGGCACGATCGTCGCGGACAACGCGATGTCGTATAACCGCGCGACGGATTTCTACAGCGGCGTGAGCCGCGTGCTCGCGGCAAAGCCGGACGTGATGTTCATCGGCGGACCGTCGGAGCCGACCGGCCTCGTCGCGCAGCAGGCGCGCGAACTCGGCTTCAAGGGCGGCTTCATCGTCATGGACCAGGCCAAGCTCGACGAAGTCGCGAAGGTCACGAACGGCTACACACCGCTGAACGGCGCGATCGGCGTGTTGCCGCTCGCCGACGACACGACGCCGAACGCGAAGTCGTTCGTCGAGCGGTTCCGCAAGACGCACGGCGGGCGTGATCCTAGCCAGGAGGTGTCGCTGAATTACACGGCCGTGTATGCGACCGCGCTCGCGATGAAACTCGCCGGCACGACCAGCGATGCCACCGCGATTCGCAATCAGTTCGACAAGGCCGTGAAGGCACTGCCGCCGCAAAACAACCCGCAAAGCGTGGCGGGGGTCGACGAGCATGGCGGCTTCGTGCTCGGCAATCCGCTCGCGGCGGTGGTCGAGGGTGGACAGTTGAAGGAGGCGACGCTGAGTTCGCTGACGGCGGCGAAGTAACGGGCGCGGTCAGCCCCGCATGAAAAAAGCGCCGTGAATTTCAGTTCACGGCGCTTTTGTTTGTGCTTTACGTTTGACCTTCTATCCCCGCAACGCCGCCACGATCTGCTCGCGCACCTGCGGCCGCTCGGCAAACGGATCGGTCGGATTGCGCGGCGTGACGATATCTTCGGCACGCGTCTTCACCGCATTCAATGCATGCGGATGCGAGTAGATATAGAACTGCTCGTCACGGATCGCATCGAACACCATCGCCGCGACCGCTTGCGCGCTGATCTTGCCCGAGCTGACCGCCTTCTCGCTCAACGAACGGGCGACGCGTTGCGACAGCGTCGGCGCCGTGTCGTTCGCGAGATCGGCCGGACGGTTGCGCTGCGCGTTCGCGATGCCGGTAGGCACGAAGTACGGACAGAGCACCGAGCACGCGACCTGCTGCGTGACAAGAGATAGATCCTGGTACAGCGATTCGGTCAGCGCCACGACCGCGTGCTTCGATACGTTGTACGGCCCCATCAGCGGCGGCGCGAGCAGTCCCGCCATCGACGCCGTATTGACGATATGCCCGCGATAGCCGGCATCGCGCTTCGCCTGATCCAGCATCAGCGGCGTGAACGCGCGCACGCCGTGTATCACGCCCCACAGATTGACGCCGAGCAGCCACTGCCAGTCGCGCTCGGTGTTCTCCCACACGAGCCCGCCGTTGCCGCCGACGCCCGCATTGTTGAACACCAGATGCACGCCGCCGAACGCATCGAGCGTGGCGCGCGCGAGCGCGTCGACCTCGTCGCCGTTCGCGACGTCGACGCGGCGCGCGATCGCCTGTGCGCCGGACGCCGTGACTTCGGCGAGGGTTTCATCGAGCGCATCCTGCTGCACGTCGGCGAGCACGAGCCGCATGCCGAGCTTCGTGCCGAGCCGCGCGAACTCGCGGCCGAAGCCTGAGCCCGCGCCCGTGATCACCGCGACCTTGTCTGCGAATTGGTTCATGCGTTGTCCTGTTTCAGAATTGATTGGGATTGCGCTTCGAGCGTGATACCTCAACGCGAAACCGGATAGAACTGCTCACGCAACTCCCGCTTCAGCACCTTGCCGATCGGGCTGCGCGGCAAACTGTCGAGAAACGTCAGCGCAGACAGCCGCTGCATCTTGCCCACCCGCGTGTTCACCCATTCGAGCAGCCCTGCCGCGCTGATCCGCGCGTGCGCACGCGGCACGACGAACGCGACCGGCGTCTCTCCCCATTGCTCCGAGTGCGCGCCGATCACGGCCGCGTCCGCGACCTCGGGATGCTGGCGCAACTCGCCTTCGAGATCGCTCGGGTACACGTTGAAGCCGCCCGAAATGATCATGTCCTTCTTGCGATCGAGCAGCGTCAGAAAACCGTCGGCGTCGAAGCGGCCCATGTCGCCGGTACGAATGAAGCGCTTGCCGCTCGGGTCGTACCACTCGGCTTCGGCGGTCTTGTCGGGCTGGCGGTAGTAGCCGGTCATCATCGCCGGCGAATGGCCGACCACTTCACCGACCTCGCCCATCGGCACCTCGTTGCCGCGTTCGTCGATCAGGCGGATGTCGTGCCCCTCCATCGGCCGGCCGACCGAATGCAGCTTGTCCGGCCACTGATCGGCTTCGAGCTGACACGAGCCGCCGCCTTCGGTCATCCCGTAGTACTCGGTCAAACGACCCGGCCAGCGGCGCACGATGTCGGCCTTCAGGCTCGCGGCGAACGGCGCGCTCGTGCAGAACTTCGCCTGAAAACTCGACAGGTCATAGCGGTCGAACTCCGCATGCGCCATCAGGCGCTGATACTGCACCGGCACCAGCATCGTGTGCGTGACGCGGTGGCGTTGCGCGAGTTCGAGGTAGCGCGTCGCCTCGAACTTCGGCATCAGCACGACGGTGCCGCCGAAGGTCAGCGTCGGCATGAAGCTCACCAGCGTCGTGTTCGAATAGAGCGGCGTGGAGATCAGCGTGATCGCGTCGGGACCATAACCGCGTTGGACGCTGCGCACCGCGTAGGCCCAGCGCATGCCGTGCGACTGCACGATGCCCTTCGGCGTGCCGGTCGTGCCCGACGAGTAGATGATGTTGAACGGCCATGCCGGATCGATCGTCACCGGCGTGGGCGCGGTGCCTTGCGGTGCGAGCCATGCGTCGAGTGCCACGCTGCCCGCGTGTCCATCGAGCGCGACCGGTGTTGCGCCGATGTCCGCCGCGACCGGATCGAGCAGGCGCTTCACGTCGGCATCGAGAAACAGCAGCCGCGCAGCCGAATTTCCGATCATGGCGACAAGGCTCGCCGCGCTCGACGAAGGCGCGAGCGGCGCGACCGCGGCGCCCGCGCGCAAGCCGCCGAGAAACGCGACCACGTAATCGACCGATGCGCTCGCACACAGCGCGATCGCATCGCGAGGCTCGATGCCATCGCGTTGCAATGCGGCGGCGAAGCGCTCGACGCGCGCATCGAGCGCCGCGTAGGTGACGACCTCGTCGCCGCAGATCAACGCCGCGTGCTCGCCACGCGTTTTCGCAAAGCGACGCAGCATGTCGGTGATACAGACGAACGGTTCGTCCATCAAGCTATCGAGCCAATTCATTGCGCGGCGCCTCCGTTGCCGGCCTGAGCAGCCGCGCGCGCCGCATCCTCCTCCTGCAGCTTGCGCCACAGAATCTTGCCGCTGCCCGATTTCGGCAACGATGCGACGAACTCGACGATACGCGGCGCCTTGTACGCGGCCATCTGTTGATGCGCCCAGTCGATGATCTCCTGCGCGCCGATCTTGCCTGCCTGCGCCGCCGTCGGCACGACCAGCGCCTTGACGGTCTCGCCACGCTTTTCGTCTTTCACGCCGATCACGCAGACTTCGTGAATCGCCGGATGGCGGTACATCAGCGCCTCGACCTCGGCCGGCCAGACCTTGTAGCCCGACGCGTTGATCATGCGTTTGAGGCGGTCGGTCATGAAGAAATAACCGTCCTCATCGATATGACCGAGGTCGCCCGTGCGCAGAAAACGCTTGCCGTCGAGTTCGATGAACGCTTCGTCGGTGGCCTTCTGATTGCGCCAGTAGCCGCGCATCACCTGCGGCGCGTTGACGACGATCTCGCCGGTCTCGCCTTGCGGCAACTCCTGCAACGTGACCGGATCGATCACGCGCGAATCGACGTCGAACACCGGAATGCCGAGACACTGCGGCTTCGGACGATGCGGAGGGTTGATGTGCGTGCCCGCGATCGTCTCCGACATGCCGTAGCCCTCGACGTAGTCGAGCCCGGTCAGCGTCTTCAGCTTCTTCGCGATCGCGTCAGGCATCGCCGCGCCGCCGCCACGCGCGCCGGACAAGCTCGACAGATCGTATTCGCCGAGCCGCGGATTCGACAGGAAATCGACCATCATCGTCGAGATCGACTGCCACGCGCTGATCCGGTAGCGCTGCATGCAGACCGCGGCGCAATCCCGATCCCAGCGCGACATCACGACGATCGTCGTGGCCGAATACACCGCACTGTTCATGCCGCCCTGCATGCCGGTCACATGAAAAAACGGCAGCACCGACAGATGCACGCCATCGGCCACCGCGCCGAACCACACGCAGCCCCCAAGCAGCGTGCTCATCACGCTGCGATGCGTATGCATGCAGCCCTTGGGCCGGCCGGTCGTGCCCGACGTGTACGGCATCACACACAGATCGTCGGGACCTGTGGTGAGCGGACCGGGCGCGAGGCGTCGATCGAGCGCATCCTGCCACGCCGTGACGCCCGCGCGCTCGATCCTCTTGCGCGGCGCCGCGACGAATTCGGGCACCGCGATCGGCGACGGCCGTTTCAGATAATCGCTATATGTCGCGACGATCGCATGCTCGAGCCCCTGCTCCGGCCCATCGCCGATCAACGGCTCGACGTTGTCGAACAGACACTGCGGCGCGATGATCGTCGTCGCGCCGCTATCCTCGACGTAGTGCGCGAGCTCCGTGCCCATGTTCATCGGATTGACCGGCACCACCACTGCGTTCGCGCGCAGAATGCCGTAGTACGCGACGATCCACTGCGGACTGTTCTGCATGTACAGCAACACGCGATCGCCGGACTTCACGCCGCACTCGTGCTGCAGAAAACCGGCGAGACGCTCGGTCTCGTCCTTGAACTCGGCGAACGTGATCGGCGAGTCGTAATAGATGATGAACGGCTTGTCGGGAAAACGCGCCGCCGAGACTTCGGCGTTGTAGTAAAGATTGGTGTGCGGCAGCGTCAGATGCAGCGGCACTTGCGGCGGCCAATGCGGGTAATGGCGTTCGTTCATGGGCGTCTCCGGCTTTTTCTGCGCACGCGTGCGCGCGACCCGTCACGCGTGGGGTTCGTGAATTGAAAAGCGACCTGGGCTCAGCGTTCGAGATAACGCCCTAGTTCCATGCTCGCAATCGCATTGCGATGCACTTCGTCGGGACCATCCGCGAAACGCAGCGTGCGCGAGCTCGCGTAGGCGCGCGCGAGACCGAAGTCGTCGCTGACCGCGCCGCCGCCGTGCGCCTGCATCGCCCAATCGATCACCTGGCAGGCCATGCCCGGCGCCGCGACCTTGATCATCGCGATCTCCTGGCGCGCGTCCTTGTTGCCGACCGTGTCCATCTTGTACGCGGCGTTCAGCACCAGAAAACGCGTCTGGTCGATCATGATCCGCGCGTTCGCGATCCGCTCGCGCGTCACGCCCTGCTCCGCGATCGGCTTGCCGAATGCGACGCGATCGAGCGAACGACGGCACATTGCTTCGAGCGCGCGCTCGGCGCGTCCGATCAGGCGCATGCAGTGATGGATACGGCCAGGACCTAGCCGACCCTGCGCGATCTCGAAGCCGCGTCCTTCGCCGAGCAGCATGTTGCTCGCCGGTACGCGCACGTTGTCGAACACGATATCGGCGTGACCGTGCGGCGCGTCGTCGTAACCGAACACCGGCAGATGACGCAGCACTTTGACGCCCGGTGTTTCCATCGGCACCAGAATCATCGATTGCTGCTGATGGCGGTTCGGATGATCGGCATTCGACTTGCCCATGAAGATCAGGATCTTGCAGCGCGGATCGTTCGCGCCCGAGGTCCACCATTTGCGGCCGTTCAGCACATAGTGATCGCCGTCGCGCACGATGCTCGCGGCGATATTGGTCGCATCCGATGACGCGACCTCCGGCTCCGTCATCGCGAACGCCGAGCGGATCGAGCCGTCGAGCAGCGGCAGCAGCCACTGCTGTTGCTGCTCGGGGCTCGCGTAGCGCACCAGCGTCTCCATGTTGCCGGTGTCGGGCGCCGAGCAGTTGAACGGCTCGGCGCCGATATGCGAGCGCCCCATGATTTCGCATAGCGGCGCGTATTCGAGGTTCGTGAGCCCGGCGCCGTATTTCGATTCCGGCAGAAACAGGTTCCACAGACCGGCGGCTTTCGCTTTCTCCTTCAACTCGTCGATCACCGGCGCGGGCTGCCAGCGATTGCCGGCTTCGCGCGCGGCATCCATTTGCGCTTCGAACACCGCTTCGGCCGGATACACGTATTCGTCCATGAACGCGGTCAGACGCTTCTGCAGGCTCTTGACCTTGTCCGAGTACTCGAAATTCATGCAACGTCTCCAGGGTTGTTATTCGGCCGCACGCGTCGCGTGCGGCGCCAGAACGTTGCGCGGACTCAGACGATGATCGAACCGCCATCCACCGCCAGATACTGACCGGTGATGTGCCGCGACGCCTCGCTCGCGAGAAACACCACAGGGCCTTTCAGATCCTCGTCGCCGCCGAGCCGCCGCAGCGGCGTGCGTGCGACGATCGCGTCTTCGAGCTTGTCGAGCAGTCCCGCCGACATCTTCGACGGGAAGAAGCCCGGGCAAATTGCGTTGACGTTGATGTTGTACTTGCCCCACTCCGCCGCCAGCGCACGCGTGAAATTGATCGCCGCGGCCTTCGACGTGTTGTAGGCAATCGTGTTCATGCCCGGCGGCGAGCCCTTCAAGCCGGCCACCGACGCGACGTTGATGATCTTGCCCGCGCGGCGCGGGATCATGCTGCGCTTGCCGACTTCGCGCGCGAGAAAGAACGGCGCGTTGACGTTCAGATTCATCACCTTGTGCCACGCGTCGTCGGGGTAATCTTCGGCGGGCGCGCCCCAGGTGGCACCCGCGTTGTTGATGAGGATATCGATGCACCCATGCGCGCCCATGACCTCGTCGACGAGACCCGGAATGCCCTCGAAGCGCTGCAGATCGTTGATGATGGTCCGCACTTCGATACCGCGCCCCTGCAGATGCGCTTTCGCTTCCTCGAGTTCGCCGGCCTTGCGCGCGGTGATCGCGACGCGGCAGCCCATTTCGCCGAGCGCTTCGGCCATTTGCAGACCGAGCCCGCGCGAACCGCCGGTGATCAAGGCAACCTTGCCGTCGAGTTGAAACAGGTCCTTCACTGACATGCGTCGCTCCTCCAGTTGTTCTGCTATGCAGATTCCGATTCCACGGTTTTCGACCATCATACGTGCCGAAATTCGGCATGTAAATAAAAGCACGATCATTCGTTTTAAGTTATAAACTGACGTGCATCGGCGGCGCGCGGTTCCTCGGGACTTCCCCGCATAGCGCGTTTTTCCAACGATCCACGCCATTGAAGCGGTACGCATCAGCGAGCACCGAACGACGCGCCTCGCGATGCGGTTCCGCACAGCGGCTTACCTTTAAACGGGCTTTCATCGATGCAAGATGCGCTGATCATCAACACGCGGGATCTGGAATTCCAGCTGTTCGAGGTGCTCGAAGCCGAGACGCTCACGCAGCGCCCGCGTCACGCCGATCACAGCCGCGAGACTTTCAACGCGGCGCTCGAAACCGCATACGCGGTGGCGGTCGAGAAATTCGCGCCGCACAACCGGCTCTCCGACGAGCACGAGCCGCAGTTCGACGGGCAGCGCGTAACGATGCCGCACGAGGTCAAGGACGCGCTCGACGCGTTGCGCGCGACCGGCTTTCTCGCCGCGGGCAAAGATTACGAATGGGGCGGCATGCAGTTGCCTGCGGTGATTTCGTTCGCCTGCCTGTCGCTATTCAAAAGCGCCAACATCGCGACGTCGTCCTATGCGATGTTGACGAGCGCGAACGCGAACGTGATCGAACGGTTCGGCTCCGAGGCACAGAAGCGCAAGTACCTGGGCGCGCTGCTCGAAGGCCGCGCGTTCGGCACGATGGCGCTGACCGAGCCGCAGGCGGGGTCGAGTCTGTCGGATCTGACGAGCACCGCGACGCCGAACCCGGACGGCACCTTCTCGATTCGCGGCAACAAGATTTTCATCTCGGGCGGCGATCACGAGTTGAGCGAGAACATCGTGCATCTGGTGCTCGCGCGCATTCCGGGCGGGCCGCCGGGGGTCAAGGGCATTTCGCTGTTCACGGTGCCTAAGTTCCGCGTCAACGACGACGGCAGCCGCGGCGAGCGCAACGACGTCGCGCTCGCGGGCCTGATTCACAAGATGGGCTGGCGCGGCACGACCTCGACGATGCTGTCGTTCGGCGAGCATGGCGAATGCGTGGGCGAACTGGTCGGCGAGCCGCATCAAGGGCTCGCTTGTATGTTCCATATGATGAACGAGGCGCGCATCGGCGTCGGTCTCGGCGCGGTGATGCTCGGCTATCGAGGCTATCTGGCCTCGCTCGAATACGCGCGCGAGCGGCCGCAAGGACGTCATCCGACCAACAAGAACCCGCTCGATCCGCAATTGCCGCTGATCGAACACGCCGACGTGCGCCGCATGCTGCTCGCGCAAAAGGCCTATGTGGAAGGGGCTTACGCGTTGAGCCTGTACGCGGCGCGGCTCGTCGACGAACAGAACACCGGCGAAAGCGACACCGCGCGCGCCGAGGCAGCGCTGCTGCTCGATCTGCTGACGCCGATCGTCAAGTCGTGGCCGTCGCAATGGTGTCTCGAAGCGAACAGCCTCGCGATCCAGATTCACGGCGGCTATGGCTACACCCGCGAATATCCGGTCGAGCAGTTCTATCGCGACAATCGCCTGAACATGATTCACGAAGGCACCCACGGCATTCAGGCGATCGACCTGCTCGGCCGCAAGGTCACGATGAAACAGAGCGCGGCGCTGAAGCTGCTCGCACGTGAGCTACAGCGCACGATCGACGCCGCGCGCGAGCACGCGCCGCTACGGGCTCACGCCGACGCGCTCGGCGCCGCATGGGCCGATCTGAGCGACACGCTCGCAGCGCTGCTGCCCGCGCTCGCCAGCGACGCCGACCGCGCGCTCGCCAACGCGAACGCGTTCCTCGAAGCATTCGGACATGTCGTGATGGCGTGGACGTGGCTGCGGCAGGCGCTAGTGGCGAGCGCCGCGCTGCCGCGCGCGAACGGCGCGGCGGATCAGGACTTCTATCGCGGCAAACTGCACGCGTGCCAGTGGTTCTTCCGTTGCGAGTTGCCGCGCGTCGCGTCGATGCTCGCGCCGTTGCGCACGCTCGATGACACCACGCTCAGCATGGAGCCGCAGTGGTTTTGATGGCCGACCCCGCGCGGTACGCGAGAGTAGCGCTGCCGCTCAATGCGCCAGCGCGATTTCCAATTGGGTGACGACATCGATCAGGCGCGGCCGCACTTCTTCGAGCAAAAACTCCTTCGACAGCTTGAACGCCGGCCCGCCCACGTTGATCGCCATGACCGGCAATTCGCCGCCCGGCTGAAACGCGCGCGCGATGCCGTTGACGTCCTTCTGCCAGTCGCCGAACGAGGTCGTCACGCCGAGCGTGCGGTAGTCATCCAACGCCTTCTCGATGCCGCGCCGCGTCTTCGGCCACGCGATGTGATCGAGTTCGCGCACCTGCTCCATGAAACTGAGCCGCTCGTGCTCGGGAATCGCCGCGAGCCACGCGCGTCCAATCGCCGACGTCGCGACCGGAATGCGCGAGCCGACTTCGAGGGTCAGCGTCAGCGCGACCGAGCCGCGGCAGTTTTCGACGTAAATCATCGACAGACGGTCGCGCGTGCCGAGTGAAACGGTCGCACCGGATACGTCGGCGAGTTCCTGCATCACGGGCCGCGCGATCTTGCGCACGTCGAGACGCGCGAGCATCGCGCTGCCGAGCGCCAGCGACGCGGTGCCGAGACGGTACTTGCCGCTCTCCTTCAGATGGATCAGATAGCCGAGCAACGTCAGCGTGTGGGTGAGCCGCGACACCGTCGATTTCGGCAGCCTGCAGCGCGCCGCGAGTTCCTGGTTGCTCAGCGATTTGTCGCCGGAGCGGAAGCACGCGAGCACTTCGAGTCCGCGCGCGAGCGCCGTGACGAAATGGCGGTCGTCCTTGTGCAATTCATGCGCGGTGCGCATCGCGAGCGCGGCGGGTGCTTTTGTGGACGCCGGGTCGGCGTCGGAACTGAGGTGGTGGTCGGGAAGATCGGCCGGGCCGTGGTGGGTTTTGCTCAAGGCGAATCAGGCTCCCGCGAAACGGCCGCCTGCTGATGATGATGCGAGCCGTGGGATGGATCGTCACGATCCGGGATGCGAAATTATAGTCTGAAACGTGGGACGTTCTTGACGTGTGCCCGGGGTGCGTTGCGGATGTAAATCATCGCGTCGAAAACCGGCGCGACACCGCTTCCCGCGCGCGTCGCGCCAGAATTTTCAGTGGCACCGCGCTGCCTGGAGTATCGTTTAAACGCGCCGGAAGCGCCGAAACCCCCACTCATGTACAAGACAGCAGCTTCCCAGAGTCCAGACCAGCTCGACAAAGCGCGACGTTTTTAACATGCAACGAAGCGAACTCAACTTATCGAGGATGGTTAAACCGTGAAAACACTCAATCTTTTGAAGGCGCTCGGTATTGCCCTGTGCGTGGCGAGCGCATCCAGCGCCTACGCCCAGGCGAGCGACGCGCAGGCGCCTGCCGCCACGGCAGCCGCGCCGGCCACCGCCGCGCCATCGACGCGCGCGGCGGATCGCAAGCTCGGCCGCGACGTGCGGCACGCGCTCGCGAGAGCACAGGGCTTCAACGTGTCGAACGTGTTCGTGCGGGCGCGCGGTGGCGCAGTGACGTTGAGCGGCTCGGTGCCTGAGAGCGGCATGATCCAGCAGGCTGCCGACGTGGCGAAAGGCGTGCCAGGCGTCACCTCGGTGACCAACAAGCTCACGCTGAACTTCCCGTCGCGCGGAAGTGGTGGAAGCTGAGCGTCGGCATTCGACTCGCGAACGGGAGCACCGCGAAGCTGCGATGCATGTGGTGTCTCCCGCTAGTCCCTGCTCCTCGTCCTGCTATCTGGACCGCTGGACATAACCTGGCACACCTCAGCGCCGCACCAGGCCCACCACATATCTGCACACCTCAGTGCCGCCATTGAAGAACTCGCATTCCACCGGCGCACCGAGTTGCAGGCAGTCCCCCGCTTCGAGCCGGTACGTCAGCGAGCCCTCGCGAAACGTCAGCACCCCTTGCGTGACCCAGATCTGCTGATGCTGAAACACGAACGCGTCCGACGGATAAGGCACCCTCACCCCGATCGGCAATTCGATTTCGAGCAGTTCCAGCACGCCACCGGTCGGCGGTGAAATACGCCGCCGCGTATAGCCGGTTTCGGGGTCTTCCCACAGCGACTGGTCCGCATGACGCACGAGCCGCTCGCCGGTTTGTTCGGCGAGCGCGAGCAACGTCGACAGTGTCAGCCCGAACGCGCCAGACAGCCGCCCGAGCACCGTCGCGGTCGGACTCGCCTCGCCTCGCTCGATCTTGCTGATCATCGCCTTCGACACACCCGAGCGCTCGGCCAGCTCGGCGAGCGACCAGTTGCGCGCCTCGCGCTCGGTCTTCACGCGCGCGGAGATCGCCTGGGTCAGATCGATGGCGGAGGATTCGGACATGGCGGGGGCGTGATTGCGCAAGTGGGGGTCATGGCTCCAATCCATCGTCCTTGCGGTCTTCGTCTTCGGCATCCTGGCACGCGGCGGGCAGTTGTTTCAGTAGCTCGGGTAGCGCCGTTTGCACTGTGTCCCACACCACATCAAGGTTGATATCGAAATAGCCGTGCGCGATGCGGTTGCGCATCCCGCGCATGCTACGCCACGGCACTTCGGGGTGCGCCTGAGCGAAGTCTGGATAGCGATCCATGACTTTCGTGGCGGCCTCGCCAATGATGATGAGGCTCATGATGACGGCCCGCTGGGTGCGCTTGTCCCCAAGGAAGTGTCCCTGGCCTGCCCCTGCACGAAGCTGCAAGCATCGGTTGCGGCTTGCTGCATGTGATCGAGGTAGTCCGGCAAGCGGTTCTCGTTCATACCGGCTGCGCCTCCGCAAGCACCTTTGCCCGGAACTTGAGCGGCAGGTCGGCCGGGGTCAGCAGATCGACGTGGACGCCGAGTAGCGCTTCCAGCTCATCCTGCAAGCCCCCCAGGTCGAACAGCGTCGCGCCGGGGAGCGCATCGACCAGCAGATCGAGGTCGCTGCCGTCCCGGTCGGTGCCGTGCAGCACCGAGCCGAACACGCGCGGGTTCGCTGCGCGGAAGCGGCTCGTCGCTTCGCGCACTACGCCGCGCTTCATGTCGAGCACAACGGACGGTCGCATGGGCATCCTTTCTTGTCGAAACTGATCGAGACGATAAGCGATTGAGTCGAGACTCGCAATGCCTTCACTTCCCGTGCCATGCTGGTTGCCGTGGCGGGTTTGCTGCCCAGGAACGGTCTACGCGAAGCTGATTACCTTTGACGCAGCAGCGCCACGATCAGCGCGGACAAGTTCAGCCGCTTCGCCCTCTGGAAGCGGCACTCCCACCGAACAAAGTCTTGCATAGTGCTTTTCGTCCACTATATTAAACGCAACGCCATCGTCCGAACCCGCTCATCAGACGGAACACACCATGCCGAAGGAAGTCGTTCTCAACGCGTTCGACATGAACTGCGTAGGCCACATCCAGCAAGGGCTATGGACCCACCCGCGCGACCAGTCCACGCGCTACACCGATCTGCAGTACTGGACCGATTACGCGCGCAAGCTCGAAGCGGGTTTGTTCGACGGCATCTTTTTCGCCGACGTGGTGGGCGTCTACGACGTCTACGGCGGCAGTCCCGACGCGGCGATCCGCGGCGCCGTGCAGGTGCCGGTCAATGATCCGACGTTGCTGATTCCGGCGATGGCCGCGGTCACACGGCATCTGTCGTTCGGCGTCACGTCGAATCTGTCGGTCGAGCAGCCGTTTCTGTTCGCGCGCCGCATGTCGACGCTAGATCATCTGACGCACGGCCGGGTCGGCTGGAACATCGTGACCGGCTATCTGGACAGCGCATCGCGCGCGATCGGCCTGAGCGGACAGATGGCGCACGACGACCGCTACGATCTCGCCGACGAGTACATGGAGCTCGTGTACAAGCTGTGGGAATGCAGCTGGGAAGACGGCGCGGTGCTGCGCGACAAGGCGCGCGGGGTCTACGCGGACGCGTCGAAAGTCCACGTGATCCATCACCACGGCAAGCAGTATCGCGTCGATGCGATGCATCTCGCCGAGCCGTCGCCGCAACGCACGCCGGTGCTGTATCAGGCCGGCTCGTCGGCGCGAGGCAAACAGTTCGCGGCGGCACACGCTGAGTGCGTGTTCGTCAACGGCCAGGCGAAGCCGGCCGTCAAGACGATCGTCGACGACATTCGCGCACACGCGGTCGCAGGCGGCCGCCGCGCCGACGACATCAAGGTGCTGCTCGGCCAGACCGTCATCACGGGCCGCACCGATCAGGAAGCGCAGGAAAAATTCGCAGAGTACCGCCGCTATGTGAGCTCCGAGGCGGCGCTGGTGCACGCGGCCGCATCGCTCGGCATCGACTTCGCGCGCTACGACCTCGACGAGCCGATCGAAACCGGCAAAAGCCAGGCGATCGTGTCGAACGTCGAAGCAATGACGCGCGCGGCCGGTCCGCAATGGACGAGGCGCAAGCTGCTCGAACAGATGGTGCTCGGCAGCCGCCAGCAGCCGCTCGTCGGCTCGGCCGGGAAGATCGCGAACGAGCTGATTGCGTGGACCGAGGAGACCGGTGTCGACGGCTTCAATCTGTCGCGCACCGTGGTGCCGGAGTGCTTCGACGACTTCATCGAACTGGTCGTGCCGCTGCTGCAGGAACGTGGCGCGTACAAGCGCGCGTATCGCGACGGCACGCTGCGCGAAAAGCTGTTCGGCCATGCGCGGCTGCCCGCCAGTCACACCGCGGCGCGCTTCCGTTCGCCAGCTTGCGCGGCGGCGCCGGCCGACGAGGCTCGCGGCTGACGCGACCGCCGTTGTTCAACGAACGCAGTCGCGTGCAAGTCATGCGGCGGCGCCCCGACTTCCAGCGAGAGGCCCCCAGGTTGACCAGGTGCGCGACAAGCCTCGGCCTTCGGGCCGGGGAAGGACAGCGCGGACGCGGAAGGCGTCCTTCTGAGGCGCTAGTGCGGCGTTCGCTGCTGTTCTATGTATTGGCGCACGATAGAAATCGGAGCGCCACCGCAAGACGCGGCGAAATAGGACGGCGACCATAACGCACCGCCCCATAGCTTCGTGCGGATGCTCGGATAATTCTTCTTGCGGATCATCCGGCTGGACACGCCCTTAAGGCTGTTCACCAGCGCCGAAACGGCGACCTTCGGCGGATAGTTCACCAACAGGTGAACGTGATCGTCTTCGCCGTCGAACTCCACTAGCTCTGCTTCGAAGTCGGCGCACACGCTGAGGAAGACGCCGCGCATGTCGTCGATGATCTGTTTCGTGAATACTCCGCGACGGTATTTCGTCACGAAGACCAAATGGACGTGCATCTTGAAAACGCAGTGCCTACCGTGCCGAATGTCGTTGTCTTTGCTCATAGACCAAATTATACTATGCGCCTATGCTACGACTCCAAGCCTTTAAATTCGAACTGATGCCGACCGGCGAGCAGGCGCGCAAGATGCGCCAGTTTGCGGGCGCATGCCGGTTCGTCTACAACAAGGCGCTGGCGTTGCAGAAAGAAAACTACGATGCCGGCGGCAAGTTCATCGGCAAGTACGCGGTCGAAAAGCAACTCACGGAATGGCGAAACAGCACCGATACGCCGTGGCTGTCGGATGCTCCGCGTCACGCGCTCAACAAGGCAGTCGAAGCGCTGGACCGCGCCTATCGAAACTTCTTCGAGGGACGCGCATCGTTTCCGCGCTTCAAGCGCAAGGGCGAGCGCGATAGTTTCCTGTTCCCCGACAAGAACCAGATTGCGGTCGATAGCGGAAACGGGCGCATTAAGATTCCGAAGCTCGGATGGCTGCGTTACCGCAACAGCCGCGTCGTGCTCGGCGAAGTCCGCGGCGCGGCCGTCTCGCTGCGCGCGGGCAAGTGGTACGTCTCCATCCTCACAGCACGTGAAGTCGATCAGCCGGTGCCGCACGGCCCTGCTGTCGGCATCGACGTCGGTGTAGCCCGCTTCGCGACGCTGAGCGACGGCACGTACATCGCGCCGCTCGCCAGCATCAAGAAGCACGAGCATCGTCTCGCGAAGTATCAGCGCCGCATGGCTAGTAAGGTCAAAGGCTCCGCGAACTGGAAGAAGGCGAAGGCCCGCATTCAACGCATCCACGCTCGCATCGCAAACGCGCGAGCAGACTTCCTGCACAAGGCATCGAATACGATCAGCAAAAACCACGCGATGATCGCCGTCGAGGACTTGCAGGTTCGCAACATGAGCAAGTCTGCAAAGGGCACCGCCGACGCGCCGGGCCGCAATGTCCGTGCGAAGTCGGGCCTCAACAAGTCCATTCTGGATCAGGGCTGGGGCGAGTTTCGTCGGCAACTGGAGTACAAGACGGCGTGGCGGTTACTTTGTCGCCGTAGACCCGAAGAACACGAGCCGAACATGCCCGTGCTGCGGCCATATTTCAGCCGAGAACCGCAAGGCACAGGCGCTGTTCGCCTGCATCAAGTGTGGTCATACGGCAAACGCCGATCACGTCGGCGCGATCAATGTTTTAGCGGCGGGGCACGCCGTTCCAGCCTGTGGAGAGAGGGTGCAGTCGGGCCGCTCGAAGAAGCAGGAACCCACCTATAAGGACTTTCCTTTTTTTGCAAGCTCGGGGTTCATTCATCCATTCGTTTGACTCCCATGTGGTCGGGGACACATTTGGCATTGAGCGGCGAGACAGACTGCACACCTATAAGCGGCCTTGTTGGGCACTATCGTTACGGTGCCCGGGCCCGGATAGTAACCGCGCAGCAGGACTCCATCCGAAGGACGGCGCACACATGAAATCTGTCGCCTGCGGGTTCCACGAGTTCGCCTGCTGCCGGTCTGACCTGTCGCTATCCATACCTGTTGAATCCTTGTATGCGGAGTTTCCGACTTTGGGGTTGCGGGGGGCTCTATCCTTGATCTATTCGATCATGCCGGTTGCGGTCCCGACCAGCGGGGCTCGGGTGGGCACGTACGACGGATCGAAGCGCTCGCCCTTGGCAAGAATCGCCCACAGGATGCGCGCGTGCTTGTTGGCGACGGCCACCAGCGTTCGATACCAGCCGGCGCGTGCCTGGAGCTGAACGATCCAGCGCGAGAGGCGGTCGGTTCGTCGATGTGCGCTCGCTACCGCCGAGCGCGCGCCCTGGAACAGCAGCGTGCGCAGATACGTGTTGCCCTGTTTGGTGATGCGACCCAGCCGGGTCTTGCCGCCGCTGCTCGCCTGTTTGGGCACCGTGCCGATCCAGGCGGCAAATTGGCGGCCGTTCTTGAACAGGTGAGCGTCGCCGACGGTCGCCACCGCGGCCGACGCGGTGAGCGGCCCGATGCCGATGACTGCCATAACGCGCTGCGCATTGCTGTCGTGCTTCACGTGCGTGGCGACTTGCGCGTCGCACCAGGCGATTTGCTGGTCGAGGGCCTGCAGGTGCTCCCAGCCTCGCAGCAACGCAGTGCGCGCGACACCGTTCAGTTCAGTGTCCCCGTCCTCCAGCGCTTCGACGAAGTGGCCACGAAATGCGTCGATGCCTTGCGGCAGGAACACGCCGAACTCGACAAGCTCACCGCGCAGCCGGTTGACGAGCGCGGTGCGCTCCTCGACGAAACCGTCCCGCATCCGGTGCACTACCAGCACGCTTTGCTGGTCTGCCGTTTTGACGGCCACGAAACGCATATGCGGCCGGCTCGCGGCCTCGCAGATGGCCTCGGCATCCAGCCTGTCGTTCTTCACGTGCTTGCCGCCCTTGCGGTATGGCGCGGCGAGCTGCGGCGCGATCAGCCGAACCTCGTGGCCGAGCGCGCGCAGCTTGCGCGCCCAGTAGTGGGCTGCGCTGCACGCTTCCATTGCGACCAGGCATGGCGCGAGGTTGGCAAACCATTCGAGAAACTTCTGCCGTGAGATGGCTTTCCTGACCACCACGCCTTCCATGCTGTCCACGCCGTGCACCTGGATCAGGTTCTTGGCCAGATCCACGCCGATACGAGTAATCTTGTCCATGACTTTCCCCTTCTCAGATGGGTTGCCCAGCACCAATCATCCTGGCATATCGCTATGCCACGAGATCGGGAAAGTCCTTACTAATTCGAAGGTGCTTGCGCACCCGTAGGAATCCCCGTTCTTTAGGATTTCTTTAGGACGGGGAGGATGTCAAAAGAGCACGTTCCGCGACGCGATTGGCCGGGCTTGGCGCGGCCGTCAACATCATCACCAGCGATGGCGAAGCCGGCCTTGCGGGCTGCACCGCGTCGGCGGTCTGCGGCGTCACCGACGAGCCGCCCACGCTGCTCATCTGCATCAACCGCGGCAGCCGCAACAACGCGGCGTTTCGTACCAACGGCAAGCTGTGCGTGAACGTGCTGAGCGGCGAGCAGCAGACGCTGGCCGCGCACTTCGCCACGAGCGCGCTCGCGATCGAAGAACGCTTCGCCGCCGCGCAATGGGACACTCTGGCGACCGGCGCGCCGGTGTTGCAGCACGCACTCGCGTCGCTCGACTGCGAGATCGAGTCGGTGACCGAAGTCGGCACGCACACGGTGTTCTTCTGCGCGGTGAAGGCCGCGCGCACGCAGGGCGCGGGCGATGCGCTGATCTACTATGGACCCCGCTATCATCGCGTCGGCGAGCGCTCGGTTCACGCGACGCATGCGGTCGTGGCGAGCCAATCCGACGCGTCCGCCTGCGCGCGATAAGTTCGCACTGCCTGCTGATTTGGGCCCCTCGATCGCCCATCGCGCGTTCATGCCATCGTGTGGCACACGCCGCGGTTCAATCGGCAGATCACGCCCGCACGACGCCCGTCATCGGTCTGCCCGCGACCGTTCGGCCAAACAGCGCCGCCGCGGTGCGTTCGGGATCGAGCCCGAGACTTTCACTCGCGGTGCCGGCGATCAACGCATCGAGCGAAGCGGTCGGCCTCAGGTCACGCGACTGATACAACTGATGCGGCGCGAGGCCCGGCCAATCCGCAATCACGCGTCCGCCCTGCACCGACCCGCCCAGCACCATCGCGACCGAGCCGGTGCCGTGATCGGTGCCGCCCGTGCCATTTGCGGCCGCGGTCCTGCCGAACTCCGTCGCGACCAGCACCGTGGTTTTGCTCCACGATGCTCCCATGCCGTCGCGCAGCGCCGCGAGCATCGTGTCCAGCGCCTTCAGCTGATTCGCGAGCCGGGCGTTCTGCGCGCTGTGCGTGTCCCATCCGCCGGTTTCGATCATCGCGATGCGCGGACCGTCGTCGCGCGCCAGAAAACTGGCCGCGAGCTTGCCGAGGCTCGCCGGGTCCTGGCGCGCGCCCGCATCGCCCGCGAGGCCGCGCGCCGCCATCGCCGATTCCCACAGCGGACGCAACTGCGCGTCCTGCTCGTACAACTGCGACACGCGCGCGAGCAGATCGTCGGGCGCCTGCGGCAACGCCGAAGGCGCATACGACGTCACCGAAGCGGGGCCGCGCAGCGCCATCGGCACGGTCGGCGCGAACGCGATCGCGTTTTCCCGGGTGGTGGGCAATTGCGCGGCGAGCCGGTTGAGCCAGCCGTCCTTCGTCTGATACGGCGATGTGCCGCCGGTTTCCAGCACGTTCTGTCCGTCGAAATGCGAGCGGTCCCGATACGGCGAGGCGACCGCGTGCACGAACAACGCCTCGCGGTTCGCGTACAGCGTCGCCATCCGCGCGAGCGCCGGATGCAGCGCGAACGTGCCGTCCAGATGCGGCGCGCTCGACGAATCGATCGCGAGCGGTCCGCGCAGCGTCGCATACGCGGGGTCCGCGTACGGCACCAGGATGTTCAGCCCATCGGCCGCGCCACGCTGGATCACGAATACGAAGCGGCGGTCGGTCGCGACATGCGCGAACGCAATCCGCGGTGACACGAGCAGCGCGCCGGCACCGGCAGCAGCGACGCTCAGAAACTGGCGGCGTGACAGCATGGCATTCACCTCCGTTGAAAATCGGGCGATACGAGCAGCAGCGCGATCGCGGTCGACGCGCTTTCCGCGCGCGACACCGCCGTCGCCGTCGGCTCGCTGAGCGAGCCGGCCAGCAAGCTCTGGCCGAGCGAGCGCGCATCGAGCCGGTCACCGACGCGCGCGGCGAAACGTTGCGCGACCTCGACGCGGCGCACGAGCGCATCCGGTGCGGCCCAGCTCGCGGCGATATCGTCGTAGCCCGCGGGCGAACCGGGACGCCACACCGGCTGGCCGAGCTGCGTGAGGATCGGCGCGCTTTGCAGATTGCCGAGGTCGTGCCAGCCGAGTCCGCGCATCGACGAGATGGTCCACTCCCACGGCGTCTTGAACTTCACCGGGTTCGGCGACCACGCTTGCGACGTATCGATCAGCGCGCGATAGACGGTCGGCAGATCGCCGCCGCTGCGCGTGAACGCATCGGCCAGACGTGCGCTGACACCAGCCGGCGGATTGTCCGCGACGAAATGGCGTGCGAGCTTCGTGCCGATATGCTGCGCGGTGGCCGGCGCGTGCGCGAGGTCGTGCAGGATCGCGAGCGCCTGCTGTTCGCCGCCTTCGTCGTAGCGGCGTCCCATGATCGTGCGCGAGCCTGGCTCGTGCAGCGCGGGACGAAACACGAAGCTGCCGGGTGCGCCGCTCTGCTCCAGCGCGCGCCGGTTCGCATTGAGGCCGCCGTTCCCCGGATTGCCGACGAGGCTCCAGCCGGTCAGCGCACGCGCGAACTCGGTCACGTCGTCCTGGCTATAGCCGCTGCGCACGCCGAGCGTATGCAGCTCCATGATTTCGCGCGCGAGGTTCTCGTTGAGTCCGCGTTTGTTGTCCGGATTGCGTTGCGCGGCGCGCAGCGCGGCCATGCTGTCGGGACCGACCGAGCGGGTCTGGTCGAGGAACAACTGCATGGCCGGATGACGCTCGACAGCGACCAGCATGTCCTCGAAACGGCCGAGCACGTGCGGGCGAATCGCCTCCGCTTCGAACGACCCGGCGAGCGCCGCGACGCCCGGTTTCTCGGTCGACACTGCGAAGTGATTCGCCCAGAAATGCACGAGACGTTCGATGAACGGCGTCGGCGTGCTCAGCGCACTAGCGACTCGTGCATTGACCGATGAGCGGTACATGTCGAGTATTTCGGCACGAAATGCCTTTCGCTCGGATTGTTTGGCCGCTTGTGCGTCGGACTGGCCAGGCACTACGACAGTGCTTGCGCTCCTGGTCGCATTGTTCGATATGGTGTTCGTCGCGTTGTTCGTGGCGCCGATGTTTGCGCCGTTGTTTGCATCCTGGCTCGAGCTTGTCTTCTCGCCCGCCCTCTGTTTCGCCTGCTGCTCGATCTGCATGCGCTGCTGCACGAGCTGCGTCGACAACGCGATCGAATCGGGCTGGTTCGCCCACGCATCCGGTCTCGGCTGATACTGCTCGAACTGCGCGAGCAGCCAGGCCTTCGGATCGGCGGGCGGCGTATCGTCGGCGCGTGCGCCGAGGCCGAAGCGGTTCAGTGCGATCGCCGCGGCATTCAGGTTCGGTGAGTTGGCCATACGATCCTCGTCGGCAGGTCGGACGCCTGCATGTCCGTTAAACGGCCGACATGCCGAAATCCGTCGTCATCGCACACATTTTTTTATTCGCCCGACGCGGCATTCGCCCCCGGCTTCTTCGCGTTCGGCGCCGGCTGCGCTTCGCGCCATTGCCCACGCAGTTTCAGACTCTCGGCGAATTCGACGCGCTCCTCGGGCGTCAGCGTCGCCGCGAAATCGGCGACGCTCGCTTCGACCATCGCGCGCAGGCTGCTGTCGGCCGCGCGGGTGCGCGCGAGCGCGGCATCGAGCGCGGCACGATCGAACTGCGGAGCGGCTAGCAGGCGCAGCACCTCGCGACGCCCTTCGCGAGCGTCGCGCGCATACTCGCGCCCCTCGCGCCGCGCGTTCTTCAAACCGTCGATGAACGCCTGCCGCTGCTGCGCGGACAGCGGCTCGGCGGCGAATCGCAGCGCGCGCTGGTCCTGTGCCGCCACGGGCTGGTTCGCACCGTGCGCGGCGAACCACTGATACGCGCCACCGGCGATCGCGCCGAGCAGGAACACGTTGAGCACCGCGGAGCCCAGCAGCGCAAATTTCCACGAGCACCCTTTCATTCGCCGCTCCAATCGGCGGAGGTGCCGCCGAAGCTCGAAGTCAGATACGAGGATTCATGCACGACCGGCGCGTTCTCGGTCAGTACGAAGAACGACACCGCGAACGCGCCAGCCACGCCACCGAGCAGCCCGACCCCTGCGACCGCCGCGCCCGACCACCATAAACGCCAGCGCGCGGCCGGCCGGCGCGACGGCGCGTCGTCGATGATGCGGCGCTGCAGTTCGAGGCTCGGCGGCTCGAGCTGGTCCGCGGCGAGCCATGCGTCGAGGCCGGCCGCGTCGCTCAACGCCGCGTCGGCTTCGGCGCGATGCGCGCGTGCCCATGTCTGCGCGGCCTCGCGTTCGCGCTCCGGCCAGCGACGCGCGTCGGCGCCGTACGCTGCAACGATCTGATGGAATCTTTCGGGCGTCATGGCTTGTCCTTGCTAAGGCCGCTGCCGGCCAGTTGAGCGCGCAGGTTGCGGCGCGCGCGGGTCAGCAGACTTTCCAGCGCATCGACGCTGACGCCCATCAAGGCGGCAGCGTCGAGGTTCGACATCTCCTGGTAATAGGTCAGCACGAGCGCTTCGCGCTGTCGCGCCGGCAGCGCGGCGAGCGCCGCGCGCACGCGCGCGTGGTCGGCACGCGCTTCGAGCCGCGCGTCGGGTAGCGCGGCGGGATCGGCCGAATCGGGCAGTTCGTCGCTCGGGTCTTCGCGCTGGCCCCGCAGACGGTCATAGCAAAGATTGAGCGCAACCCGATGCATCCACGTGTCGAACTTCGCTTCGCCGTCACGCCAGCGGGCCGCCTGTTTCCAGATTCGCACGAAGACCTCCTGCGCGACGTCCTCCGCTTCCATGCGATCGCCGAGCATGCGCGTGGCGAGTGCAAGCAGCCGCGGCAACTTGCGTGCGACCAGCGAGCGCACCGCGCCGGGCTCCTCGCGGCCCACCCGCGCGATCAGTTCGGCGTCCGGATCTTGCGGTGCTTCGCTCAAGGCGCGCGGCTCCGTCGCGACAGTGCGCGCGTGCTTTCACGTGCGGGCCGCATCACGGGATCAACGTCGTTCACTTGCCGCCGCTCCTTAAGCTGTCGTGTTGTTATGGTTTTCCTGCCGCTGCACCGCTATCCGGTCTGGTATCACGTTCGCGATCAATATACGACGACCGCCGGCCGGTAATAGGCCGGACGTGCCGGATAGACTACACAGCCTGCGAGCGAGGCTGCCAGCAGAATCATCACGAGTGTTTTCATCGCAAACCTCGCTCAAGCCCAATGTCCTTCGATCCAGCGCCAGTGCGGCCCACGTTGCGCCCAATGCCCGGGCACCCAGTGATAGCCGACGCGCACCGGCTGCCAGTGGCCCGGCACCCGCACATAGCGGCCATGATCTCAGCGCCAGCGGCCCTCCGTTTCTTTTCAACGTGTCAGCATGGGAAAATCCGGCGTTCTGCCTGCAAAAAAAAGTGCGACGGAATGAAAGCGCTTCACGGTTAGCACAACGCGAACCGGAAGTCAGAGATATGAATGGAAAACGATAGCCGCCGTAATGTTTGCGGCTCGATTCTTTAATCGCGGACTGCTGAAATCTTCGGCAGCTTGATCGCGGCAACAACAGTAACAGCAACGGCATTTCTTACCCAAATTCCGCGGCGAATCTCCATATCTGTCGATGGAAACGCTGCAAGGGCAGGTCGAATCTGGAGTCAGTCACATGTCCCGTAGAGCTTTGTTACCCATTCCGTTCGCCGCGATGCTGATGCTCGCGGGCTGCGGCAACAACAGCGGCACCACGTCCGCCGCGTCGACCGCGAGTGCATCGTCGCCCCCCGGAACATCGTCGCCGGCAGGAGTATCGTCGCCGGCGGCCTCCGTCTCCGCTCAGGACGCGCTCGCGACCGCCACACCGATCAAGCACCTCGTCGTGATCTACGGCGAGAACGTGTCGTTCGATCACTACTTCGGCACTTATCCGCAAGCGACCAACCCGGCCGGCGAACCGCAATTCACCGCGGCCGCGGGCACACCCACGGTCAACAACCTCAGCAGCAACAACCTTCTGACGTCGAACCCGAACGCGCTGGCAAGCTCGCCGAACACGGCGGGCCGCACGGTCGGCAGCGTGGCGATCGCGGGTCTCGGCCTGCCGGCCGCGGACCTGCTGCCGTTCCGCCTCGACCGCTCGCAAGCGAATACGTCGGACCAGGACCACGCGTACGCGGCCGAGCAACTCGCCTATAACAACGGCGCGATGGATTCGTTCCCGCTGTTCACGGGGGGCGATACGACGATCGCGAGCGGCACTGGCGCGCTCGCGACGAGAGGCCAGGTGCTCGGCTACTTCGACGGCAACACGGTCACCGCAATGTGGAACTACGCGCAGAACTTCGCGATGAACCAGAACGCGTACACGGACACTTACGGACCTTCGACGCCCGGCGCAATCGAGGTCGTGTCTGGCCAGAACAACGGCGTGATCGTGACGGGCGGCACGTCGGACAACGCGATCCCCGACTCCGCCGGCGGCAACACGCTGATCGGCGATCTCGACCCGACCGGCGACACCTGCACGATCGCGGCGGGCAGCACGGTGACCGGTGCGATGTCGTCGAAAAACAGGAACATCGGTGACCTGCTGAACGAGAAGAACATCACGTGGGGCGGCTTCATGGCCGGCTTCAATCTGCAGACCGTCAACGCGAACGGCACGACCGGCTGCGCGCGCTCGACGTTCTCGCAGGTGCTCAACGCAAGCGAGGCCGACTACGTGCAGCACCACGCGTGGTTCCAGTACTACGCGAGCACGGCGAATCTCGCGCATACGCGGCCGTCGTCGACAGCGGTGATCGGCGCGACCGATCCGCTCGATAGCAGCGCGACCCCGGTGCATCACCAGTACGACATCGACGACTTCTTCACCGCGGTGAAGACCGGCAACTACCCGTCGGTCAACTTCCTGAAGGCGCCGGGCGTCAGCGACGGCCACCCAGGGTACTCGGACCCGCTCGACGAGCAGGCGTTCGTCACCAAGGTGATCAACTTCCTCGAACAGCAGCCCGAGTGGAAGAACACCGCCGTCATCATTGCGTACGACGATTCGGACGGCTGGTATGACCATCGCTACAGGGCCCCGACGAGCTCGTCATTCGACTCGACGAGCCCGCAATCGGTGGGCGGCGCAACGGTTGCCGGCAGCGACAACCTGAGCGCGCCGGGCCAGTGCACGGCCCCGGGTGCGGTGCAGCCGCAAGGTGTCAGCGGCGCCGTGGTGAACGGCCGCTGCGGGCCGGGAACGCGCACGCCGTTCATCGTCGTGTCGCCGTGGGCGAAGGTCAACTTCGTCGACGACACGCCAATCACGCAGGCGTCGGTGGTGCGCTTCATCGAGGACAACTGGCTCGACGGCCAGCGCATCGGCGGCGGCTCTTTCGATGCAACGGCCGGCAGCATCCTGAATATGTTCAATTTCTCGGGGTTGGGCGACACCCCGCCGCTGTATCTCGACGAAAACCTCGGCACCAGGCTGTCCTCGCCGCCGTCGACCTGAGCGTGAGCCGCGCGTGTGCCGTTCGTGCGTCGCAGCTGTATTTGTGGTGTGGTGCTCGGCACGCGCGACAGCGATCCGTGACGACGATCGGGCCAGTGCTTGCGCGCTGGCTCGATTGAGCCACTGATATTTCCGTCTACGTCCCTGTTCAAGTATCCGATCGATCTATCCGTCAACGCGATGGACCGACAGTCAGACGTATTCGCGCCGGCGCCGCTGCCTGCCGGCGATGAACCGGACTCCGTGAACACCCGCCGCGCGTGGCTACGACTGCTTGCGCAGAGCGCGGCGACTGTCGTGCTCGGCTTTGCCGCGTTCTGGGTGTACGCACTCGTTTATCCCGAACGGATGCCGCCCGTGGTGGGCGGGATCGTCGAGGAGATCACCGGTGCGAATCCACCCGGCGCATCTGATGCGCCCGCCGCGAGCGCCGCTCAGCGCGGTCGCCGTGCTCGGCAAACAGATCTTCTTCGACAGGACGCGGTCCGCGTCGGGTCAGCAGTCGTGCGCGACATGTCAATCGCCGCAGCATTCGTATGGACCGGATAACGCGCTTCCGGTGCAGATGGGCGCGCTGCGGCCCGGGGGTCGGTGAGGTATCCTTGCCGGCTTAACGAATCTTATCCGTACCCTTGCCGATGGCCGATTTTCCTTTCGACGCCGTACTTTTCGACTGCGACGGCGTGCTCGTCGATTCCGAACCCATCACGAACCGCGTGCTCACCGAGATGCTCGGCGAGCTCGGCTGGCATTTGAGCGTCGAAGAGACGATGCGCATTTTCGTCGGCAAGATGGTCAAGGACGAAGCCGCTCTGATCGAGGCGCGCACCGGCTTTGCAATCACGGCCGAGTGGCTGACGCAATTTCGCGCGCGTCGCAACGCGGCGCTCGACAATGAGTTGCGCGCGATCGACGGCGCGCCTTTCGCGGTGCGCACGTTGCAACAGAGGTTGAACGGACGCATTGCGGTGGCGTCTGGAGCGGATCGCGTCAAGATTGAATTGCAGCTCGTGAAGGCCGGCATCCTCGACTGCTTCGGCGGACACATCTTCAGCGGCCACGAAATGCCGCGCAGCAAGCCGTTTCCCGACGTGTACCTCGCCGCCGCCGCGGGACTCGGCGTCGAGCCGACACGCTGCGCGGTCATCGAAGATACGGTGACGGGCGCGACCGCGGGCGTCGCGGCCGGCGCGACGGTATTCGGCTATTGCCCGACGCACCTCGGCCATAGCAGCGCGACCGCGTTGCATGGCGCGGGCGCGGTGCACGTGTTCAGGGACATGGCCGAGCTGCCGGCATTGCTCGCGGGATGGGGCATGCGCTGACCGGCCGACGTGTTGGCGACTCAACGACACCGGCCTGCCGCAAGTTGGTTGACGACGATCAGTTTGCCGGTGCGTGGGCCCGGTCGATCAGCGCTCGAGCCAGCACGGACGTAGAATTGCGCCGCATGGCATGGTGCGTGCAACTGGAACGCTCGAGCGCAAAGCATTCGCACGCTCGATACCCATCCAACGTTGCCGGAGATTCATCATGTCCCACTTGACCCTTGCCGATCTGTCGCGCTGCGACGACCTCGACCACATCGCTGCCCAGTCCGTGCGCGGCGGCCACTCGTGCTACCCCCATGAGTACGAGCCTTCGTGTTACGGCGAAAAGCCGCCGGTTTGCGGCCCGTCGTACTACAACCCGCCCCACTACAACCCCTGCGAGCCGGAGCACTATGGCTGTGGGCCCGTCTACACCCCGCCCTGCCATTCGGAGCCGGTCAAGATCATTCCGCTGTAAGCTCGACGCCACGCGCCGTCGTGTTCGACGGCGCGATAATGCACAGGTTGCGGCCCGGGTTGGTACGACCGGGCCGCATCGCGAGTTTCATGCGCTTTACTCGAAGGCCGGATCGATCGGCACACGATAGCCGACCGCAAGCCGGTTCGTTTCATTAGTCGTCCCGACGATTGCCTGCAGCTCGCCGAACATTTCGTCGGTCATGCCGGCGCGGCGCGCTGCCGCCGTATGGCTCGCGACGCAATAGCCGCAGTTGTTCGTCACGCTGACCGCCACGTACAGCAGCTCCTTGACGAGGGGACCGAGCGCGCCGGGGGTCATCACTTCCTTCGGGCTGTCCCACGTGCGTGCCAGTCTAGGGTGCGCGATGTACTTCCAGAAGTTGATGAACTCTCCCGCCGCTCAATCTCGTTCGCGGTTGTAGCGGGGGTTTCGCGGGTCGCAGACTTTGACTTGGCGCGTTGCCGCGACAGAAGTTCCGGTCTCGCCGCCACGCCAGTTCCTGGCGTGTGCGCATCGATCAGCACGACCGACGCTGCGTTTCGGTCGCGTTGCGCTGTGTGCCCACAATGCGGGCAGACATGCGTGCGTTGCGCGAGCGTCTTGGGCGCAATCGCCCAGCACGCGGCATAGCGCTGCGACGGTTTTAACTGGCGCGTGTTCGCCACATGCAGCCGCGTACCAGTCTCTACCACTTTGTACGCGAGCATCTGATGCGCCATGCTCAATCCGGCCGAGAGAATCTCGCGATTCAGCCCGGCCTTCTGTTTGACCATCCGCCCCGGCCTTTGCTGCGTTCCTTTGGCCGAACGGCTCATATTCTGTGTGCGCAGTTCCTCAGTCGCGAGCACCGCGCACGCTTTGACCATGCGCTTGGTTTCCTTGTGCAGAAATTCGCGGCGCAGGTTACCGATGCGCTCGTGCAGCTTCGCCACCTGGGCGCCGAGGCGTCGATATCGTATGGAGCCGCGCTTCTTGCGCGCCTGCTGGCGCTGACGGTCTGCCATCCGCGGCACTTCGTTGCGCACGAACCGCGGGTTGGCGACTGTCTCGCCATCGTCGAACGTGGCCCAGTCATTGAGACCGAAGTCCACGCCGCGATGTGCGTCGCCGGTACGGGCACGTGCGCACGCACTTTCCGATACGCGCAACGTGACCGAGGCGAACCACCCGCCATTCTTGCGCGTGATCGTCAGGTCATTCGCCCGGGCACCCTCTCCGAAACGATGCTGGCCACGCGCGCGGATCGACATGGCGTGCTTGCCGCTACCGATGCGCAACGTGGCACCACGGCCGCCGTGCTGCATGAGCTTCCAGCCAGCCGGATCGGGATAGCAGAAGCCTGAGAAGCGCTTGCTGGCCTTGAACCTCGGGAAGCCAGGCGTCTGGCCGGCCTTGAAGCGTCGGAAGAACGCCTGAAACGCGAGGTCCAGCCTGCGCAGTGTCTGCTGCAGTGCGTGCGAGCCAAGCTCGACGAACTCAGGACGCGCAGCCTTAATCTCGGGCAGCACATTCTGCTGGTCATAGTAACTGATCGACTTGCAGTGCTTACGGTAAGCGTCGATGCGCTCCTCGAGCGCCGCGTTGTATAGCTCACAGTGCAGGCGGATCCAGCCCGTGAGGCGTTCGGCCTCACGAGCATTCCGTGCGACCGCGCTTTTCGCCTCGTTGACCCTCTCTTGGTCAGCATGATCTCCTTGTCGCCGTTCGTCACGAGCGCAGTGCCCTTCACGACGATCCAGTGCCCGGCGCGATGATGGTGATATGCAGGCTCGACGTGCGCCCGGATTGACCTCGATGCGTTTGACCTCGAAGCGCTCGCCGTTATCGATGCCCTCGTATGAACCCGCGGTCAAATCAAGAAGCGCAGCCGCATGGCTTTCTCTTCGACCGTCGGATAAAAATCAGCTACACGTTGATTCCGTTCGCGAACGCGCATTCGCCCATTGCGCGGCCTTCACCGTGCTGCAGGTGATGATGAGGACCACCGCATAGCCGGCGCTCTTGCCGGTGTCGAGTTCGGTGGCACGCGCTTCGTCAATGAACCTGCGCCCACGCGCAAGCGCGGCCCGCGCGACTAGACGATCAGACACCCGCGCCGGTTTGTGGGCAAAGCTCAGCCGTTCGGCGCGGCTCTCTCCGCGCTCTGCACGATACTGTTATGCGAGAGTGAGTCGTGCACACCAGGTCGACAGACCGCATGGAGGGCCGATCACGGTCACTTTCGTCCCGTGGCCGCTGACAAACACGACGCAATCGTTGACCCGTAGAACAACGCGAGCGCCATTTCGATTTCACGCTGCATCGGCCGCTAGCCCGCGACCATGCGCTTCGCCGACGCCGACGTGCCGTAGCGGTCGATCGAGACACAGTTGGGCAAGCGCGGGGATCGCGTCAGGGTTCTCGCGACCAGGTCGTTCTGTCGCAAACAACACTTCAGTTCGAGCGCAATTCTTGGAGGCGGCTCGACGTTTAGTCGTTGTCATCGCTCCAGCTGTTCGAGGTAAAGCCGTGAAAGACGCTTGTTTTTTGGCGTCTTTCGCTGTCTTACGCCAGTAAAATCCGGCAGTTTGGCATTGGTCCCACAAAATCAGATGATCACGATTTGCAAACGGAAAAGGCTGTGGTAATGTTGCTCCACGTTCCGCGTCTCAGACGCAACGGCTCGGCATGGTAACCATGCCAATTGCTTGACTGGCACCCTGCAACAGTGACGACTTGGGTCGAGCTCCCTTGCACTGCCCGAAAAGCCTTTTTAAGAACGCCTCGGGCACGGCTCTCGTGGTCTGCCCGGAGCAAACAGCTTTTACGCGTCTCTGACGCATCGATACCGCCTCAGGCACGGCTCTTGTGGTCCGCCCGGCGCAAACAGCTTTTACGCGTCTCTGACGCATCGATACCGCCTCGGGCACGGCTCTCGTGGTCCGCCCGGCGCAAAGAGCTTTTACGCGTCTCTGACGCATCGACGAATGCCCCGGGCACGGCTCTCGTAGTCTGTCCAGCGTAATTCGCCTGTCTGGCTGCAGTTCGCAGCACACCACCATGACAAAGCACGCGGCCTGAACCGCCCGTGTTCTTACTGCTTGTGCTGTCAACGAGCGCGGAGTTCTTTCTTTCGCGCGAATTATCCAGGCGACTGAGCTGGTTCCGCGTGCGACCGTGGTTGCATGCGTCGATTGTCCGCTTGCGAATAATCGTATGCTTGCTCTGCATCGTTGAGACGCTCGATCGACTCGAGCCCGTCGATGGTTTCGGTCTGCGACGCGCCGCTCCGGCGCACATCAAACATTTCCCTCGCCTCCCAACGCGAGCTCGACGTGACTTGCTCACCCGAGTTTCCGCCCACATCGTGCTCGCCCTCACACGAGCCGTCATCGCCCATGTGCTGCATGCACACAAATGCGGTTGGACATCGAATGCGTCGCCATGCGACGCGTGATGTTCGTCCGGCCCTGGGCTCTCACTTCCAAGCGCGCAGACCCTTCCACCGGTGCCACCCGGGGACCCTTAGCTAAACCGCCTCTGCCCCATTTTTTGCACTTTCGAACCACACAGCAGATCAACGTCGCGCCCTCGTTGATCCCGCTCAATTACGTGTCCTCCATGGGGGGCACGTCGCCATCGCAGCCGATGGCAACAGGGTGCCCTCATTCGCGCCCCGCCCCGCGCGTGAGGTTCAGGTAGAGGCGGAACAACCGGCCACAGGAAAGAAAAAACGTATGGGACGAAGATCAAGAGGCGTCAACCATGCCGCACAGATGAGCCGCGAAGCAGGCGGAAGCATGGACTCACAGAAGCAGCGTCGCTTGCATTGGAGCGAGTTTTCGCGTTTTGCAACCCGGATTGGTCACACGCTGGAAACAGTCAATGAAGCGGAAGACTGGATGCTCGAGTTTTTTGTCTGGTTTCTCGTTGCGGGGGCCATGAAACCCGGCACGCTGGCGAACTATCGGGCGTCGCTCTCAGTGATACAGGCGACGGCCGGACAGGACATGTCCGGTTCAACCAACAGCCGGGACCTGCAGCTTGAGCGACGGGACCGACATGGCAGGCATCGCGCGCGCACGCAGCAGGAATTCAACGACCTGCTCGCCGCGGCACATGCGTTGGATGAAAGTGTCGGGCACGTGATCCGACTGATGCGTTGGCTTGGACTTCGCATGCGCGAAGCACTCATGTGTGGCAAGTCACTGGAAACCTGGCGAGATCTGATTTTGAAGGGCGATCTTCGCCTGCCTATTGAGCGGGGCGCCAAGAACGCGCGTCCGCGTCGCACCGAAGTGCTTGCGGATCACGTCGACGAAACGCTCGAGGCCATCAACGCAGCGTTGGCGTACTGCCGCGACCGCAATTTCGAGCTGGTAAGCGGCTGCCATAGCGGTCTGAAAAGCGCCAAATCCCGCCTCAAGTTGCGCTTCGATCAACTGCCAATGCGCCGGGAGCTTGCCAGTCACAGCCTGAGATTCACGTATGCCGTCGACTTCGCGAACGCCGCACTGGATCGCGGTGTACCGCCCGTCGATGTACTGACTGAACTATCCGACCGCCTTGGACACGGCCCGTCACGGGTGAAGATGATCCTTGAGGTGTACTGCCGGCAGATCCGCCACCGGTTCCCCGAAAAAATCCAGTTGCCGAGCGACTTCGTTCCCAGACCGCGAACGAGGAAGCTGCAGACGTTGGCAACAGGTCGTCCGGAAGACCACCTTCAAGGCGACGGCACCCCTCCAGGACGACAAGGGCGGGCGCACGGACGGCGTCTCAAAATCAACCAGGGAGGGAAACAAACCAGACATAAGCAATATTAATCTGTGATCCTTATCAAAAACGGAAATGACCTGAACGTCTATGAAGGAGCAAGACAACGTGCCTGAATCACCACTCACCGGGGACGCCCGCGCCACGCTTAATCGGTATAGCAGCAAAAAGGCCGTCGAAACACTGCTGCCACTTTGGTTGCAGTTCGAAGACTTCCTGCGCTCGCAAAGTCTGTCGCCAGCTTCCATCCTCGATATTCCGGAGGATACGCTTCGCGCGTACGCGAGCTATCTCGACCACCGGGACTGCCATGTCGATGACGCGCTGGTCGCGCTTAGCGCGGTCCTTCTTGTCTGCCTGCACGCGGGTTACAACGGCAAGATATTGCGCTCCGTTGTTATCCCGCGCATTCGCCGCCCCGCCGAGAACCGACAGTGGGCCGCATTTCGCTTGCGGACCTACGAGCCGCTCGAATCCTCAAAAAACGCCCGGGATCGCAGACGCCTGGCCAAGCGCGAAGCGTGCGAACAGGATACGGCTCGCGCGGCCAACGCGATCATCTAAGCAATGTCGTCGTCAACGCGATTCATCGTTCTATCTACATCTATCGAAGGAATAACCATGACTCATCTGATTGTGGCTCACTTCCAAAGCTCGAACAGTGCCGCGCAATCTTCGGCCGCGCAAATTCTTCATGCACGGACGGGAGGCTTGCTTCTGAATCCGAGCCTGCTCGGTGCGACCGGCGAGCAAGTGAGCAACCAAAATATGACGGACATTGAAAATGCACTTCAGGATCACTACTGCACCTTGATGACCTCGCGGCGCGGGGGAATTATCGATGTGTCACCTGAATATCGGGAGGCAACGGTCGCATTCATTCTGGCGAGGCGTACCGTTCTCACCGAACTGAAGACGATCATTGTCTCGACGTCTCCGGACGCAGCGTCACAGCAGGCTACCGTAGAAACGCTTGGCGCTATCTGTGCAGCGGGCGTAGCGCCATCCTGCATCCGGATCCTCTGTACCGACGCCCCAGCAAACGCCGCCATCGAGGATGGCTACCGGGTGGTCGTTGACTATGCACGGGAAGCAGGCATCGCGGTGTCGCCGGAGGCTACGCTTCCTGTATCAACATCTTTTGCGAAGGCGCAGCAATTCAAGATGCCGATCGCCGCTGTCCTGAACCGCGCAGTCGACTTCGAAACAGAACTGACTGAAGCGCGGCTCAACGGTGCGCCGGAGAAAATCATGCACGCGCTAGCCCACAAGGTGATCGCACAGCGCGATCTTCTGGATGCGGCTGATACGTTCAAACGCGTAGCCGATGCACTCGGAATACCAGCCATCTCGCAGGACGAGTGGCGTGCCGAACTGGTCCCGGCCACCAGCCGGAAGCGGGCGAAGCCGTCAACGCTCGATTAAGGGATTTTAGTCAACACGGATCGACGGCCCACTTCCCCTCAGGGTCCGTTGGTCCGTGCAGCAAATGGGCTTTTGGTTGCCGAAGACTGCGTACCTATCCCATTCGAGACATGAGAGTACTCCCATCGCGCCCGTATTGGCATTGCGCTGCCGGCATCTGTGCAGTTGAATCAGCTGGCCCTCACATTGCTCCATTGAACTATAGGGAAATTACAATGAATCAGTTCCATGGCATGACAGAGATTGAAAAGGCCCTTGTAGAATCTGTCGCTCGGGCTCTCAGTCTTCGCTGTGAGCCGTTACCACCACTGCTCACCGACGCCATCGCTCTGAACAGCGCACTAGCGCGCCTGCCGCGGCGCATTGACTATAAGACGCATATGTATCGGTGGGCGACCGGGGCCGAGTCCCTACGCATGACGTCATGCATACATGCGTCGACACGCGAAGTTAAAAGGCGCCGCCGTTTGGCATCGCACTACCCCGTGGGGAAGCCTGGTTTTAAAGTCGATACTGCACCCCGCCCCTAACGATGTTGTCGGCCGGAACCGCGACGCAATTTCGCTCGAGTTCCTGCTCAATGCCATCGCTGAAGATCCGCTAATCATGAGCACGCGCCGCGATGGCACTTTCCCGCACCTACCAATCGACATTATGCTTACGCAACGAATTCATGGATTCTTTGAAAAGTACAGTGGTCCCGGCGTGGTCCATCCGTTTGAGGGCCGCCACTTCGTCCAGGGATGCGCTGTCAATATATATTGCGACGCAAGGAAGGCCGTAGCGCGAGCGGGCGTTGCAAGCGCGCTCTCCCGAATCATGACCGCGGAACTGGATGCGGATATCGTGTCGCTGGTGCAGGACGCGCGTCGCACTCATGAAACGTCGCGACCCCATTGACCACTTACGCTGGGAATTCCGCGGACGCGCCTGGCACCTAGAAGCGCGACTGCGGCAAGAAGCGCCGGTTTGGTGAACGGTACCCGCCGCTGCTCGGCGGGTTCCCCGCGCTGAATTCATACGTCAATTCGACCTTCGTCCAACTTAGGCCATCGGATTGAACGAACCAGCTTTCTTGTGACCTCACAAAGTGACTTTTGTTGTCGGGTCGAAGCTGCCGGGATTTTATATCCCTCGCTAAGGCACAGTCGACGGCAATTTCGCGGCATTGGAAGTTTTCACCCGTTGTGCGCTCGCGCCACACCAGAACGGTTGCATCGAGTTTTACGTGATCGCCCCGTCCTGCAAAGGATTTGCCCACTGCGCGTCGCCCGAAAGCGCTCGTCGTTGCGATGACGACTCCGGCATTGCGGGAACGTGTGGCGGCACTGGTTCGGTGAGGTTGGCGCCGCCCTTTGCCTCAATGATCGGAACGTTTCAGGTTCGTCGACAGTGCGTCGTAGCCGACAATCGATTCGGACACAACTGCGACCAGTTCAGGTTCAAATGGGACGCCGGCCGTCATCAATAACAAGGCGCAACGCTAGCTTGACGTCCTCTTGCGTGATGGTGCTCGATCCATCACGCAAATACCGTAGGACTGCGAGATCGAGGATTCGCTTTAGCACGGCATCCGTCTCCCAAAGGAAATGATCCTGCAACGCGTGCGCGGTAAGTTCAGCGGTGTGGCGGGATACCGAAAATCCATCGCCCGCCATCGCTCTTAGCTTCGTACGGACATAGGAAGCTAGCCAGTTGTCGGGTTCGTCGACGCATCCCACCATGCACCGTCGGCAATGCAAGCCTCGCACTGCCCCCTTGATCTCTCTATCTTCTGTGGATTGGGCAATCGCGTATTTGACCGTGCATCGCCCTTCGTGTCGTCCATGCGCGCGCTTCTCAAAAATGCATTCACAGTCAGTACACACGAGATTGCCACCGCGCTTGCATCGAGGCGTTTCATCAAACGTCATCTGAACTCTCCTGATTAACGAGGTTAGCGATCCCTCTTTCCGGAGGACTTTCGCTAACCCAGTATTTACACAGGATCGCAAAGTCAAGCCTGCGCCAGACAATGTCATCATGGTGCATGGAAAATAAAATGCATAGGTTTCCGAATGATCGCGACGCCAGCCAAGTGAACCACCCACGGTTTGGTGGAAACTCCAATTCGTGAGAATGATTCATCGGGTTCTGCCCGACACCGAAGGATGAAGCGAACGACCACTGCAGCCGGACCTGGGCAGAAATACGACCACGAAGCAGCGGCCGCGAAGGTCGGCCCATTATCTGATGCACTGAGCCTGCTTGAGAGTTTGACCTGCAACCCTGCGAGTACCCCAAATTGTGCCCGACCGCGGGTGTCGCTTTGCCGGAGCACGCTTACCAGAATCCAGTAACGAGGGTTGTCGCCGCCGCCATTCTCGATCTTGCAGGAGGGCAGCATGCAGGTGCTCTATCCGCCCTGCGCCGGACTGGACATACGTAAGGGCATTATCGTCGCCCGCGTCCGTTTTATGCCCCAGAACATCATGAAGTGCAGAGCTTCTGCAATACCGCCAAGCGAGTGTTAGCGCTGTCGGACTGGCTGGCGCCGCGCGTCAAACAAGATGAGCGCCGGCCAACATAATCGGCGCCCCACTGCTGGCACACGGGCTGATACTCGTCGATCACCGCTTTGGGAACAGCCCAACCTTCCGCGAGGCGTATGCGACGTGAACTTCATGCCGCCCGTTGTGATGCCGGGTGCGACCGTACTCCGGCCCCGCATAGCGAAACCCGAACCGGCACTCGCATTCACCCCGCAGCAGTTCGAAGAGGTCGAGAGCCGGGCGTCAGTCCTGAAGGCTGCGAGTACTTCGAGCACCGTGCCGATGGAGAGAGAAAGACCTGCGAAGGAGAGTTGATACACGATTGCTCCGGGAAAAGAAAAAACGGGCAATCGTCCCCTTGTCGGGCCGAGTGCCCGCAGAGGGTTGAATTGACGGTTGCGCCTTGCAACGCGAGGAAACGGGTTAAGCGACGTCGATCGCATTGGCAATAAGACGCGCCAGTTGCCATGCCTGATTTGCGACTAACACCTTGGCGCGCAAAAGCGGCATCACGGCTCAGCCGCGGCCGACAGCGCCCGGTATTTCCGTACGCGTTATCCAGTCAACGTGGACGATCTAGCCCTCGGATCTGCCCAATGTCAACGTAGACAGCCACGCAATTCCAGACGCTGTGCGCGTGCCAGATCCGGTCCATGCGCGCGCCGCTGGTTGCCTCGTTGGGCTCGTCGAGCGTGTTGGCAGCCACGAGCACTCCGGCTCAAGCTCCGTCCCGCGCAACACCTTGCCGAGCCACGAACAGACTTGGCCGACGGTCTTGCCTTCGACGTCCAGCCGCTGATGGCACGGCGACGCATCGGCGCGTGCGCCGGCGATCGCGGCAACGACGCTTCCGTTTCCGGTCGCCGAGGCAACGGATCGCGGGTAGCCCACAGGCTCTATGGATGCATGATTCATTTTTGATCTCACCAAAAGAAAAGCGCGCCCGAAGGCGCGCTCAATGGTCGAAAAAGATGAAAAAAAGCCGCTCCCTAAGGGTGCAGCCCTATACCTGCAATTCAGCGCAAGGCCAATTTTTCAGTCGCGTTTGCCCCACTCGCGTTCGCGATCGGCGCGCCGGCCATTTTTGGCCGTCCACGTGAAAAAAGCTGCAATGGCCACGCCAACAACGAGAGTGATGATGTTTGCCACCATTTCAATTTCCCCACTCGCGCTCACGATCCCGCTTGGCGCCGTTGTGGTTCGCCCACATCAGAAATCCGGCGATGGAAACGCCCAGAACTAGCGTAAAAATTGTCGCACCCATTTCAATTTCCTTTCGCCACCAGTCCACCGTACCACGGTAGTATCCCAAGTGCGCCCAGGCCTCCTGCGCCCAGAATAGTCGGCATGTCGAGCGCAGCAGCAGCGGACGTATCCGACCGCACGGCCGATAGATGCCGCAGACAATGTATGCATGTATCGGCCGTTCTGATGACGTTGGTCTTTTGATGGATACAAGACGGCACGAAGCACCTGTTCGAAGCCCTGTTGAAGCTCGACCGGGACCTTGACCCTGTGGGTTCCGCCCTGATTAATATCGACCGGCAAGACGACCCTTTGGAAATGAAGCTCGAACGCTGGTGAGCACTCGGTCTCTTCCATGACTTTCAGCAGCGATTCCAGGCGCGGCGGCAAGTTCACCTGCTCCGTTTCCGGGCCTCCAGAGGAGGTGTCGATGCCCCCAGCCAGACGAAGCCCGTCGAGGAACGACTGATACGCACGTGTCGTCTCAATCTGCACGAGCAGCGTTCAAGCTTCCTTCTGCCGGCGGCGATCCGGGAGCTACGTGATCTGACCCGTACACGCAGTTTTGACTTCGGGCCATGCGTCGCAGTATTCAATGAATTTGGGCCGGATCACGCGTGCTCCTGGCGTGTGGGTTCGGCGCGGCCCCCAAGTATTGTGCGCTTGGGGTGGCGGCTGCGTGCGACGAATTGGCATATGAAGCGGGTCGGCTCACGGAGCCAGTGTTTGAGGCGGACCTCGTCATCTTCCGGACCGGTCCCCCTTCGTAGACCAACGCCTTGCGATCATCAGCGGGCGGGCGTCACATATAAAAGACATGAAAAACGCAGCGCGGTAAGGCAACCCGCGCCGCGTTCGGTAGCAACGACGCTTCGATCCGTCTGAACGCGCTTCGAAGCACGCCGCCGCATCAGCCGTCAGAACGGCAGTTTCGCATCGGCCTTCTCCGCCAGAATCACGCGGCGGAAGTCGTCCTGAATGCGTTTGAGCGCCGCGTCGTTGTCGGCCTCGAAACGCATCACGACGACCGGCGTCGTGTTCGACGAACGCGCAAGGCCAAAGCCGTCCGGATACTCGACGCGCAGACCATCGATCTTCACGACGTCGTCCGCGCCGGTGAACTTCGCGTTTTGCTGCAGACGCGCGATCAGCTCGAAGTTCTCGCCTTCTTCGAGCTTCAGTTGCAGCTCGGGCGTGGAGTGCGAGTTTGGCAGCGAGTTCAGCAGCTTGCTCGGGTCGGCGACGCGCGTGAGGATCTCGAGCAGACGCGCGCCGGTGTACAGGCCGTCGTCGAAACCGTACCAGCGGTCCTTGAAGAACACGTGGCCGCTCATTTCGCCCGCCAGCGGCGCGCCGGTTTCGCGCAGCTTCGCCTTCACGAGCGAGTGGCCGGTCTTCCACATCAGCGGCTCGCCGCCCTTGTCCTTGACCCACTTCGCGAGATTGCGCGTGCACTTCACGTCGTAGATGATCTGCGCGCCCTTGTTGCGCGACAGCACCTCTTCGGCGAACAGCATCAGCTGACGGTCCGGGTAGATGATCTGGCCATCCTTGGTGACGACGCCCAGGCGGTCGCCGTCGCCGTCGAACGCGAAGCCGATTTCCGCATCGGTTTCCTTCAGCGCGCGAATCACGTCTTCGAGGTTCTCCGGGTGCGCCGGGTCCGGGTGGTGATTCGGGAAGTTGCCGTCGACCTCGGTGAACAGCTCGACGAGTTCGCAGCCGAGCTTTTTGAACAGCCTGGGCGCGAGGCCGCCGGCCACGCCGTTGCCGGTATCGACGACGATCTTGATCGGACGCGCGAGCTTCACGTCGCTCGCGATGCGCTCGAGGTACGCGTCGGCGATGTCGTATTCGGCGTAGCTGCCGCTACCGTCGGCGAAGTTCTCGTCGACGATGCGCTGATGCAGCGCGAGGATCTGCTCGCCGTAAATGGCGGCGCCGCGCAGCACCATCTTGAAGCCGTTGTAGTCCGGCGGATTGTGGCTGCCGGTCACGACGATGCACGAGTCGACGCGGCGCTCGCCGCCCGCCAGCTTCAACGGTACGCTCGCCGCGAAGTAGCCGACCGGCGTGGGCACCATGCCCACGTTCACGACATCGACGCCGGCCGCACGCAGGCCGTCGGACAGCGCCCCGATCAGCTCCGGGCCCGACAGGCGCCCGTCGCGCGCGACCACGACCGAGTCGCCGCCCTGCGCGCGCACTTCGCTGCCGAATGCGCGACCGATGGAGCGCGCGGCGTCGGCGTCGAGCGTTTTGCCAATCACGCCACGAATGTCATACGCCTTGAAAATGGTTTTGGATATCATGTTCGCTCACTTGCGTGCAATCGAAATTTCTAACCTGTGCACTGATGGTGGATCGGCAACATCGCGCCGGAACGCACGCCTGAAGATTGGCGCTGAAACGCTGCGTTAGGCCATGCGAAGAGCGATCCGCTCCACGCTTCCTCCCCACAATAGGTCACCCTTTGCTTGGCTTCGCTCGCTGTAATCAACTTGCGATGGCGCTTGCTCTCACAAGAGGACCCGTCGTGGGCGCACACGAAAAAGGCCATCTGTCTCTCGACAATGACCTGCGAGACGCGGCGCAGACGCTAAACGTTGCGGTTTTACACCTTCGTCGCACGCCCGTACGTGTCTTCGAACCGAACGATATCGTCCTCTCCAAGATACGCGCCCGACTGCACTTCGATCAGCTCGAGCGGAATCTTGCCCGGGTTCAACAGGCGGTGGGTGACGCCGAGCGGAATATAGGTCGACTGGTTTTCGGCCAGCATGATTTCCTTGTCGCCGTTCGTCACCAACGCGGTGCCCTTCACGACGATCCAGTGCTCGGCGCGATGATGATGCATCTGCAGGCTCAGCTGCGCGCCCGGATTGACGACGATGCGCTTGACCTGGAAGCGCTCGCCGCTATCGATGCCTTCGTACGAACCCCACGGCCGCACCACGCGACGATGCGTGACCGACTCGTGGCGCCCCATTGCATTGAGCTGCGCGACGATCTTCTTCACGTCCTGGGCCTGGTCGCGATGCGCGACCAGCACCGCGTCCGCGGTCTCAACGATCACGACGTTCTGGAGCCCGATCGCCGCCACGAGCCGATGCTCGGCGCGGATATACGAGTTGCTGACCGCGTCGGTCAGCACGTCGCCGATCAGCGCATTGTTTTGCGCGTCGCGCTCGGCGATATCGGCGAGCGCGTTCCACGAGCCGATGTCGTTCCAGCCGAGATCGGCAACCGCGACGACGGCCGCGCGCTGGGTCTTCTCCATCACTGCGTGGTCGACGGAAATGTTCGGGCAGGCGGCGAACGCCTCGGCATCGAGGCGCACGAAATCGTGACCGTCTGGCGCGCTCTGCAGCGAGAGTTCGGCCTGACGCGCGATGTCCGGCTGGTAGCGGCGCAACTCGTCCATATAGGTTGACGCCTTCAGCATGAACATGCCGCTGTTCCAATAGTAACGGCCCACATCGATGAAACGCTGTGCCGTCTCAGCATCAGGCTTCTCGACGAACGAATCGACCGTGAACGTCTGGGTGCCGTCGATCAGTGCCGCGCCCGCGCGAATGTAGCCGTAGCCGGTATGCGGCTCGGTCGGCGTGATGCCGAACGTGACCAGACGCCCGTCCTTCGCAATCTCCGCTGCCGCTTCGACTGCCTTGCGGAACGCGGCGTTGCCCGTGATCACATGATCGGAGGGCAGGACGAGCAGCAACGCGTCGGGCGCGTCGCGCAACGCTAGCAATGCCGCCACGGCAATGGCCGGCGCCGTATTGCGGCTCGCCGGCTCCAGCACAATTCGCGACGAACCGACGTGGACCTGGCGCAACTGCTCGGCGACGAGAAAACGCTGCTCGTTGTTCGTGACGACGATCGGCGCGGTGACGTCGGCGATGCCGCGCAGGCGCAACGCGGTTTGTTGGACCAGCGTGTGCTCGCCTGTCAGTGCCAGATACTGCTTTGGGTAGCCGCCGCGCGACATCGGCCACAGTCGAGTGCCGCTGCCGCCACAAAGAACTACGGGATGGATGTTCATGTTTTCAGGTCCTCGTTTGTGTCTTATGTATTGACTGCCTCGCGCGTTTGCCGCGCGCTTGGGTCGTATGTTTCGGCCATCTCTTTCGGCCGGCCCCGCTTATTCCTTGCCAACCCACTCCATCCGCACCGATTCGAGCTCGCGCGGCAGGCGCGCCGAAACCGGCGCCCTGCGCGGCAATTCGACGAAGCCCAGCCGCCGGTACAGCGCGTATGCGCGTTTGTTGCTCACCAGTACATCGAGCACGAGTTGGTGCCGATCGGGTTCGCCACGCCCCGCGCGAGTCCGCGGACTCATCAACTCACACACGCGCATCGCATCCGCGAACAGCGTGCTGAAAACCCCCGTGCCGCGCAGGCGCTCATGCGTCGCGCAATGGGCGATCAGCGTCTGCGTCGACTTCGGCGCCGGCAATTCGCTTTCGAGCACGAGGCCGCGCAATAGCATGCGAACCGTGCGGCGCAGGCCGAAGAACAACACCAGCATCAGCGCGACGTGCGGATCGTCGAACCAGGTATGGCGTCCGTCATGCAGCGCGAGCACCGCGACCGGCTGTTCGTCTTCAGTCACGGCCACACGGTGGCGTTGATACGAAAAGCGTCCGAGCTTCGATGCAAACGCGAACGCCAGAAACTCGATGCACGCCTCGGACGGCTCGCCGAGAAAGAAGCCGAACTCACGCACGCCCGATGCGAAGATCAGCGGCGCGCAGACTTCGGCATCGCCGGCGCGCGCGGCGCGAAAGCGCAGCGCGAGCGGTTCGTGTTCGCGAACGGGCGAATTCGCGCGCGCAGGTTCTACGGCATACATGGCAGGCTGCCCCGGGTTCGATTCGTTGTGTGTGTGGTTAGCGAGCGATGCGCCTAAGCGCGACGATCGTGCGGCTGATCTGTTCTGGTTCGTGCGTCGAGCAGATGAAAAAGCGCAAACGTGCAGCCTTTTCCTCGACGGCCGGATAGAAGATCGGCTGCACGTTGATGCCTTCGGCGAACATCGCGTTCGCCCATTGCGCGGCCTTCAGCGTGCTGCCGGAAATGATCGGCACGACGGCGTATCCCGCGCTCTTGCCGGTATCGAGACCGGCGGCACGCGCTTCGTCGATGAACTGCCGCCCGCGTGCGCGCAAGCGCGCGACCCGCTCGGGCTCGGCCGCGAGACGCTCGAGCGCCGCGAGCGACGCTGCCGCCAATGCCGGCGCGAGCCCCACGCTATACAGGAAGCCCGGCGCGAGATGACGCAGGATATCGATCAACGCCTGGGTGCCGGCGATAAATCCGCCGCAACCCGCCAGCGTTTTGCTCAGCGTGCCCATCCAGATATCGACATCGCCGCTCGCGACGCCGCAATGCTCGCGCACGCCCTTGCCGCGCTCGCCGAGCACGCCGAGTGAATGTGCCTCGTCGACCATCAGGAACGCCGCATGACGACGCTTGATGTCGACGAATTGCGCGAGATCGGGAATGTCGCCGTCCATGCTGTACAGGCCTTCGATCGCGATCAGCACGCGGCGGTAATCGTGCCGCACGCGCGCGAGCAACGCATCGAGCGCCTGCCAGTCGTTGTGCGGGAAGCTCAGCCGTTTGGCGCCGCTCAATTGCGCACCCTGCACGATGCTGTTATGCGCGAGCGAGTCGTGCACGATCAGGTCGCCGGGACCGAACAGCGAGCCGATCACGGTCACGTTGGTCGCGTGGCCGCTGACGAATACGACGCAATCGTCGACCTCGTAAAACGACGCGAGCGCCGTTTCGAGTTCGCGCTGCACGGGCCGCTCGCCCGCCACCATGCGGCTTGCCGACGCCGACGTGCCATAGCGGTCGATCGCCTCTTTCGCGCGCGCGCACACGTGCGGATCGCCGGCGAGGCCCAGATAGTTGTAGTTCGCGTAGTTCACATATTCGGCGCCGCCGATACGCGTTGTCGCGCCCGCCACGCCTTCATGCACGCGAAAGAACGGCGACTGCACCTGCAGCTTGTCGCCCATCTGCCGCAGAATCTCGACCTGCTGATAGCCCTGCATGCTTTCGAACCTGCACAACTCGGCGCGCGCGGCATCCTGCGCAGCGCGAGTGCCGCTCGCCGCGAGCGGCGAGCCTGGCTCGCGCGCCTCGTCGGACACGCGTTCGAGCTGCCTCATCAACGCCTTCGCGGCGAGTTGCTGACGAAGGTGATCACCCAGTCCCATAGTGTTTCGCTAATCCTGTACGTTCAGCCCGCGAATTCGGCCCATTCCCACGCATCGCGATCCGCGAGCAGCGCGGCGACGAGCCGATAGTTCATTTCATGACTCGGCCGCAGCGCGCTCACACGGCCCAGCAGCGGCGCGCCGGCCATCGCCATGTCGCCGACCAGATCGAGCACCCGGTGGCGCACGAACTCGTCGGGCACGCGCATGCCGCCGAGCACCCGATTGCCGACGATCGCCGCCGTGCACGACAGACGCGCGCCACGCAGAATCGGCATGCCGCGCACGTAGCCCGCCGCGATCGCCGGGATCGCCCACTTGACGCGTCCATACGAGCGCGACGGCGCGATCTCGCCGGCAAAGCTCGCGGGGGTCAGCGCGCCGTCCCAGCGCAATTCGCCGAAACCCTTCAGATCGTTGCGCACGCTCATTTCATAGGCGGCCGCCGGTTCGATCGACATGCTGCGTTCGTCGCGCGTGCCCGCACCGTCGACGATCTTCACGGGCCGCAGGACGCGAATGAAGCGCTTCGCATGCGGCAGTTCGATGCGTCCGCACGCGCGAATTTCGTCGAGCCACGGTTGCGCGCTACCGTCGAGAATCGGCACTTCCTCGGCGTCGAGTTCGACCGTCGCGCGATCGATTTCGCACGCCAGCAGCGAAGCTAGCAGATGCTCGACCGTGCGCACGCGCACGCCATCGGCCGCTTCGAGCATCGTGCACAACGGCTGCCCGCGCCGCAGCGCGGGACTCACCGCGAATTCGGCCAGCACGCGGCCCTGCTGCATGCGCCGGAACAGGATGCCGCGCGGACCGCTTGCCGTGCCCGGCAGGATCCGCACGTTCACGCGCCGGCCCGTGTGCAGGCCATGGCCGCTCACGGTCAGCACGCGCGCGAGCGTCCCTTCGCGATGACTCCAGCCCGCGGGCGCGCGCATCAGACCGTCTCCGTCGCGCTCGACTGCGCGGACAGCGCATCGGCCACGTCGGCCAGTGCATGAGCGCCGACATCGAGCGCATGCTGCGCGGCGACCGCCGCGACCTGCGCCGCCATCTGCGCGGCCGCGCCGTTCGGCTCGGCAGCTTCATCCTGCGTCTGGATCGATTCGACGATACGTTGGGCGAGTGAATGCACGGTCGCGCCCTCGGCCATCGTCATGATCGACAGCTTGACCTCGAAGCGCTCTTCGACCGCCATGCCGAGCTCCATGCCCATCAGCGAATCCATGCCCATGTCGAGAATCGAGCGGCCGGTTTCGATCTTCTCCGGCGACATGTGCAGGATGCGCGCGATCTGCGCCTGCAACGTCTCTTCGACCAGTCGCCGCGCGTCGTCGAACGGCATCGCCGCGATCTGCTCGCGCATCTGCACGCTGCTGCCCTGATGCGCCGGCTCGTGACTGCCGCGCGTCTGCAGCTCGGTGTAGCGATGCGCGCGCGCCGCCGGCATGCCGAGCGCGAGTGCGTGCCAATCGAGCCGCACCACCGCCTCGCCCGCATGCATCGAGACCAGCGCGCGTTCGAGCGCGGTCATCGCTTCGGCCGAGCTGATCGACACGCCGCCGATCCGCGCCTGCAGCGCTTCACGCGTGTCCGCGTTGCGCGCGAGGAAGCCGACGTCGTCGAGCGGACCCCATGCCAAGCAGGTGCCGGGCAAGCCGGCCGCGCGGCGCTGCGTGATCAGCGCTTCGAGGAAGCTGTTCGCCGCGACGTAACTCGATTGTCCCGGATTGCCGAGGAAGGTCGTCGCCGACGAATAGACCACGAAGAAATCGAGTGCCAGCTCGCGCGTCGCGCAATGCAGATTCCATGCGCCCGCCACCTTCGGCGCGAGCACCGCGGCAAAGCGCTCGTCGTCGAGATTGCGCACGAGACCGTCGTCGATCACCATCGCCGAATGCAGCACGCCCTTCAACGGTATGCCGCGTTGCGCGAGGTCGGCGAGCAACGCATCGAGCGCGGCCGCGTCGGTAACGTCGCACGCGACCGTGCGCACTTGCGTGCCGTTGCTTGCGCGCCAGCGGGCGATCTCTTCGGCCAGTTCGGGCGCGAGCGTGCCCGAGCGGCTCGCGAGCACCAGATGACGCGCGCCGCGCGACATCATCCAGCGCGCGCTCGCAAAACCAAGCCCGCCGGTGCCGCCGACGATCAGATACGCGGCCGCCGGATCGAGCTGCAGCGTGGCACCGTCGTGAGCCGAGCGTGCGGGACTCGGCGTGCCCGCCGGATACGTGACGAGAATCTTGCCGATCTGCCGCGCCTGCTGCATGTGACGGAACGCTTCCTCGACGCGCTCGGCCGGGAACGCGCGATACGGCAGCGGATGCAGCACGCCGTCCGCGAACAGTTGCATCACGTCTTCGAACAAACGCGCGGTCAGCCCCGGCAATGCGCTCATCAACTGGTCCGCATCGATGCCGAAATAGCTGATGTTGTTCCGGAACGGCCGCAAGCCGATGCGACTGTTTTCATAGAAATCGCGCTTGCCGAGTTCGAGGAAACGACCGAATGGGCGCAGCGTGTCGATGCTGCGCACCATCGCTTCGCCGGCCAGCGAATTGAGCACGATGTCCACGCCCGCGCCTTGCGTGCGCTCGCGGATTTGATCGGCGAACGCGAGGCTGCGCGAATCGAACACATGATCGGCGCCGAGCAGACGCACGAACTCGCGCTTCTCGCGGCTGCCCGCGGTCGCAAACACTTCCGCGCCGAGATGCCGCGCGAGCTGGATCGCAGCGATCCCGACGCCGCCCGCCGCGCCGTGCACGAGCACACGTTCGCCACGGCGCAGACGCGCCAGCTCGCACAGCGCGTAGTACGCGGTGAAGAACGTGGTCGGCACGGTCGCCGCTTCCTCGAACGTCAGACGCGCGGGCTTGTGCGCGATCGCTTCGGCTTTCGTGCGCACATGGCTCGCGAACGACGCCGGCGCGAAGCCGAGCACCGCATCGCCCGCCGCGAAACGCTGCACGTCGCGGCCGACGCGCACGACGCGCCCGGACAGCTCCATGCCGACCGTCGCGCCCGCGAAGCCGTTTTCGACGGCCTCGTCGGACAGCAGGCCCATCGCGTACATCACGTCGCGGAAATTGAGGCCCGTCGCGACCGGTTCGATCTCGACCTCGTCCGCGGCGAGCTCGCTATGCGGCAGCGGAAACCATTCGAGGTTGCGCAACGAACCCGGCGACGCGAAACCGAGCACCGCCGCTTCATTGCGCGCGCGCAGCGGCTCGGCCACGATGTCGCGCAGCGCCGCGTTCGGGGTGGCCAGCATGCGGGTCACGTAGCGGCCGCGCGGCGTCAGCAGCACTTCTTCCTCGCCGTCGGACGCGAGCAGTTCGCGCGCGAGCAGCGTGCCCGCTTCGAATTGCGTCGCGCCGCACACATCGATCAGACGGCACGACAACTCGGGATGCTCGTTGGCCAGCACACGCACGAGCCCCCACATTGCGCCCTGCTCGGGACGCAGCGACGCCGCCTCCACGAACGGCGTCGGGACTGGCGCGCCGCCGCGCGTAACGATCCACAGTTGCGGGCGCATTTCGTTCGACGCTGCCGCCAGATCGCGCACGAGCTGTGCGAGCGCGAGCGTGGTCTGCCGCTGCGCGTGCATCACTTCGGCGCCGTCCGCGTCGACCGACAACGGCTGATCGGGCGCGACGAACACCACGTGATGGGCGACGCCAGCCGGCGCGGCCAGCCTGCTCATATCGTGCTGCAACGCCTCGCGCGTCGTGCTCGATGTCGTATGGCCGGCGGCTCGCAGCGCCGTGGCGAGCGTGGTGTCGATCGCATCGGACGTGGCGTACAGCAACGACCAGTGCGCGGGCAACGCGCTCGCCTGAGCCGCGCCCGCCGCATCGTTCCCGGCCGCTTCGCGCGGCGCGCGCGCCACCAGCAGCGTCGGCGCACCTTCGAGATCCAGCCCCTGCTCAGAATGGCGCGCGACCTGTTCGAAGCCGGCCTGTTCGAGCAGTTGCGTCAGCGCCTGCGGCGACAGCCACGCCGCGCGGCGCGCGTTGGCATGCGCGGCGTCCGCGTCGAGATCGAACACGAGATCCGCGAAACGGCTGTTGCGCGGTTCCGCGATCACGACCAGCGCGCCCGGTGCGAGCCAGCCGCGCAATGCCGCGAGCAACGCACGCGGTTCGCTTTGTGCCGCGAGCACGTGACTCGCGACCACGACGTCGTAGCGCTCGCCCGCATCGACGCCGACGAGACGCGGCGCATCGCCGAACTCGACGGTCGCGACATGGAGCGACGGATGCTCGGTCGCGTCGAAGCCGCTCAACTGCTCGCGCGTACCCGCGATCGTGTAATCGCAACGCGAGACCGGCACGTGAATCGCGAGCGGCTGCAGCACGTCGGTGAGCGGCGAATCGAGTTCGAGCACGCGCAGACGGCGCGGCTCGCTCCAGCTTTCGATCGCACGATGCAGACACGCGCCGGTCAGCGCGTTCGCATGCGTCCACGTCGGCGACGCTTCGAAGAAATGCTCGACGAGGCTGCTGCGCGACGGCGGCAGGATCTGCGCGCCGCTCACTTCGCCGCGCAGCACGGCGGGCAGCGCCGCGCCGCAATGCGCGAGCAGCGTCAGTTCGGCCACATGCGCGGGCGATTGCGCGAGCAGTTCGCGCCACAGTTCGTCGATCGCAGGCAAGTTGGCGCAGGCGTCGTCGTCGCGCACGAGACGCGCGCCATCGCGACGCGCCAGACCATCTTCGATCACGATCTGCACGAGTCGCGCGAGCAACGCCGGATGCGCGCAATCGGGCAGCGCCGGCTGCGCGAACACGTCCAGCGCGTCGAGCGCCTGCAGCGCATAAGCGCCAGCGAGCACGTCGAGCAGCGGCAGCATCTCGGTCAGATGCGTGTGTCGGCGCGCTTCGCCTTCCTGCGTGGCGAGTGCGTTCGTCGCATCGGCGAGCAAGGCGGCGGCCGTGGGCAACGTATGGGCGTTGAGGTCGGCGGCAAGCGGCTTCGCTTCGACGATATACGTGTAGCGTCCGGGCGCCTGCTGGCGCCGGCTCAGCAGATCGACGCGGCGGAACCGGCACGCGCTCAGACGCGCGACGATCTCGCCCTGCGCGTCGGCGAATTCAAACGATGCGACGACCGAATGCGGGCTGCGCCGCTCGATGCGCGCGAGCACGTAGCGGATCGTGTCGCCGCGCAGATAGTCGATGCGACCGAGTTGAACCGGCACATAAGCGGCATGCTCGATCTCGCCATGCCCCGGCGAAGCGAGCAGCGCGAACAGCGGATGAAAACCGCTGTCCATCAGCGCGGGATGCAATGCATAGGCGTTCGCGGCGTCGGCGGACTGCGCTAGCACCGCGGGCATGTCGACTTCGGCAAGCGCCATGTCGGCGTTCGCGTCCACGTGGACCGCACGCACCCAGCGGAACGCGGGGCCGTAGTTCAGGCCGATCGCGGCGGTGTTCGCGTACAGCGTGTCGCCCGACATCGCAGGCTGCGCGAGCAGACTCGTCAGATCGAAAAGCGGCAGGTTGGCCGACGCGTCGCCGAGCGCGCAACCGCTCGCGAGCAAACGGCCGGTCACGTTCAGCGACCACGCTTCGTCCGACATGCGATCACGCGTTTCGATCGTGAAGTTCGCGGTCCGCACGTCGACGGTGAAGCGGAACAGCTTCGAATGCTGCGGCTGGAACACGACCGGCAGACGGATTTCGACGTTCTCAACCGCGCAGCTCGCAGTGCCGAAATGCACGCGCGCGGCGGCGAGCGCCATCTCGACATAGCCGGCACCCGGAAACGCCGCGCCGCCATCGACGACGTGATCGGCCAGTATCGGCAGACCCGCGGGGTCGAGCTGGTTTTCCCACGCGAGTGCGTGCTCGTGCAGACGATAGCCGAGCAGCGGATGCTCGCGGCGGCGGTATACGAGGTTGTAGGCCTCGGCGGTCGGGCCGAGCCAGTGGCGCTCGTGCTGCCACGGATACGACGGCAGCGCCACACGTTGGCTGAGCAACGTACGCGGCGCGAAACGATCGACGTCGACACTCGCGCCGTTCGCGATCATCGCGTGCAGCGCGTGATGCAGCGTCTGCGCACTGTCGTGATTGCGCTTGAGCGTCGGCAGCGAACGGCCCGCGATGCGCGCGTCGTCGAGCGTTTGCGTCACGTAGGTGCGCAGAATCGAATGCGGGCCGATCTCGAGGAACAGACGCACGCCGTTCTGCGCGATGCGCGCGATCGCGTCGCCGAAGCGCACCGGCTCGCGGATATTGCGCCACCAATAGTGTGCGTCGAGCTCGGTGCCGGCCAGTTCGTCGCCCGTCACCGTCGATACGAAGCCGCGCGTGGCCGCGCCCGGCGCGAGGGCCGCGAGACCGGTGAGCACGTCCAGCGCGATCGGATCCATCTGACAGCTGTGGAACGCGTAGTCGAGGTCGAGCATCTGGAAGAAACGGCCGCTCGCCTTGACGGCCGCTTCGAGCGTTTTCAACGCATCGAACGAACCGGCGAGCGTGACCGCCTGCGGACTGTTGACCCCGGCAACTTCCACCGTCGCGTCGAGATCGTGTTGCGCAATCAACGCACGCATCGCCGCTTCGCCGAGACCGGCGGCCGCCATCCGGCCGGTGCCGCGCGTTTTCGCCTGAGCGCGGCTGCGGATCTTGAGCACGCGCACGGCCTGCGCGAGCGTCAATGCGCCCGACGCCCATGCTGCCGCGACTTCGCCGACGCTGTGGCCGACGCACACGTCATACGCGACGCCACGTGCTTCGAGCACGCGCACCACGCCGACCTGGATCGCGAACAGCAGCGGCTGCGAATGCTCGGTGGCCGCGAGAGTCTCGGCGCTCACGCCTTCGCGCAACATGTCGAGCAGCGAAGCGCTGCCGTCGGCGCGCCACAATGCGTCGAGCTCTTCGAGCGCGGCGCTGAACAGCGGCTCCTGTTCGAGCAACTGCTTGCCCATGCCGGCCCACTGCGAGCCGTTGCCCGAAAACACGAGAGCGAGACGACCGTCGTCGGCCGGCGCTTCGCCTTTGACGAGCGCCATGTCCGCGTGCTCCTGCACCGACGTGGCCAGTTCGACGAGTGCCGCGCGCGCTTCGGCGAGCGTCGACGGTGCGACGATCGCGCGATGCTTGAGCCATTGGCGGCGATGCGCTGCGTTCGCGGCCAACAGATTCCATGACGCGCCTTCATCGAGCGATGCCAGATAGCGCGCCGCGAGGTTCGGCAACGCGGCCGCGGCGCGCGTCGACAGCACGAGCGGCGTGAGCGGTGCCGTTGCGTCGCCGCTTTCGGGTTGCGGCGTTTTGGTGACGCTGGAAGCCGGCGCTTCGCGCAGCACGACGTGCGCGTTCGTGCCGCCGAAGCCGAACGAGTTCACGCCGACCACCAGTGGCGCGTCGGCGCCATCGGGCGATTCGAGCGGCGTCAGACGATCGACGACACGCAGCCGGCCGCCGACGAAATCGATCGCCGGATTCGGCGTTTCGAAATGCAGCGTCTTCGGCACCGCGCGGTGCTTCAGGCACAGGATCGCCTTGATCAGGCCGGCCATGCCCGACGCCGTTTCGAGGTGACCGACGTTGGTCTTCACCGAGCCAATCAACAGCGGCCGGTCCACGTCGCGCCCCGCCGACGCGACGCTCATCAATGCGCGCGCCTCGATCGGATCGCCGACGGCGGTACCGGTTCCATGCGCTTCGACATAAGCGAGCGAGCGCGGATCGACACCCGCGCGTTGATAGACCGTGCGCAGCAGCGCGGCCTGAGTCGCCGCGCCCGGGACGCTGATGCCGCCCTGCGAGTAGCCGTCCGAGTTCACGCCTGTACCGGCGATGACCGCATGAATCGTGTCGCCGTCGGCGAGCGCGCGCTCCAGCGTCTTCAGCATCACGAGCGCGCCGCCTTCCGAGCGGACGTAGCCGTCGCCGGTCGCGTCGAACGCACGGCAGCGGCCGCGCGGCGACAGCATGGAGGCCTTCGAGAACGTGACGAAGCCGAACGGATGCAGCAGCAGATTGACGCCGCCCGCGAGCGCCACTTCGGCGTCGCCTGCCTGCAGCGCCTGACACGCCTGGTGCAGCGCGACCAGCGACGACGAGCACGCGGTGTCGACCGACACGCTCGGCCCGCGCAGATCGAACAGATACGACAGACGGTTCGACGCGATGCTCAGCGTGTTGCCGGTCGCCGAATACGGGTCGACCGCGTTCAGGTCGTCGACGAAACGATTGCCGTAGTCCGGGCTCGCGACGCCGACATAGACCGCGCAGTTGCTGCCTTCCATGTCGCGCGGACGCACGCCGGCGTCCTCGAAGGTTTCCCACGCGAGTTCGAGCAGCAGACGCTGCTGCGGATCCATCTGCTGCGCTTCGCGCGGCGAGATGCCGAAGAACGACGCGTCGAAACCAGCGACGTCGTCGAGCACGCCCGCGGAGAACGTATAGCTCTTGCCCGCTTCGCGCTTCGACGGATGCTGGTAGAACTCCGTGCCGAAACGCTCGGCCGGCACTTGCGTGACCGCATCTGTTTCGTCGCGAAGCAACGCCCAGAAATCTTCCGGGTTCTCAACATGGCCGGGGAAGCGGCAGGCCATCCCCACAATCGCAATCTGTTTGGTCATCGTTCTTCTGTTGGGTGCGGCGTGCGTGTCGGCTCCTCACGCGATACGGCTGGCGCGAGCGCTTCTACCAGGGCGACGCCAAGTTGCCCGGCGTAAAGATCTGTTCGGATGGCAGGCGCATCACCATAGTTGCGCCAGATGAAGTAGTTGCTGTGTGCCGGTTCGTTGTCGAACTGAGCGTAGACGTGCGATAGCGCCGGCACGTGATCGCCATAAAAGCACAACACCGTGTCGCGGCGCCGCGCGCGCAGCGCGGCGAGCAGCCGGCCGAGCATCGCATCGGCATTCGCGAGGTGGCGCAGATAGGCGGTCAGGTCGCGCCATTGTTCGTCGTCGCCGAGCGAATGGAAAGCGGCGGCCTCGCCGGGGCGCACCGTTTCCAGATGCAGCGGGCCGTGGTTTTCCATCGTCATCGAGAAGATGAACGCGGGTTTCTCACGAGGTTCGTCGAGTGCTTCGATGATCGCGTCCGCGACCGCCATATCGGCGACGTACGGGCCCGTGCGCGGTGCGTCCGCGAATGCCTCGATGTCGACGAAGCGGTCGAACTGCAGATGTTTGAAGGCCCGCTCGCGGCCGAAGAAATCCGCGTAGTACGGGTGAATCGCGAGCGTTTGATAGGTGCCGTGCTTGAACCACGACGCGAGCGACGCGCACGCGCGCCGCACGAACGCATACGGATAGAAACGCGCGTAGCCGAGTTGCGTTTCGTCTACGCCGGTCAGCACCGCGAACTCCGTGCGCATCGTATTCGCACCCCACGCGGGCACCGTCAGCTCGCCGTGCTGGACTGACTCACGGCGCGCGAGATCGAAGTTGCGCAGGATCGCCGGATCGATCGAGATGGATAGACGCCTCGCGTCGAAGAAGGATTCGCTCTGGATCAGGATCACGTCGGGCATCGTGTGCGGCTTGCCGCTCGCAAACGGACCTTTCGCAAGCGCGGCGCGCAGTTGACGCACGGTCGCCGGGCGCATGCCGTTCAGCAGATAGGCGATGAAGACCGCGAAGAAACCGTGGCGCTGCTGATCGTCGACGGCGCGCAGAGTTAGCGGCAGGCGCGCGGCGCACGTGTAGGCGGCTGTGATCGAGGCGCACGCGGCGAACAAAAGCGCGGTGATGGGCGGATGCGCGAGCGGCGTGTCCGCGACATACGCCGCGACGACCACGACGATGCCGAGCACGATCGCGATTACGGTGCCCACGCTCAGGAACGGCAGATAAAGACGTGGATGCGCGAATAGCTGGCTGAAGAGGCTCAGGTCGGTGAACACGAACGGCTCGCGGAGCGATGCGTATTTCGCGTTGCTGACGCCTGCGAGCAGAGCGACCAGTGCGATCGCGACGAAGGCCGAAAAGCGCACGCGCCCGGTGATCAGCAACACGCACACGCAGAGGAATGCGATCGCTGCGACGTGCAACGCGAACGCCAACGGCGAGCGACGCAGCGACGCGCGCGGCTGCGCGAGCGCTTCCGGCAGAAGCGCGAGGCCGGCCGCGGCCGTGAAGCTGAGCGCGAGCGTCGCGTTCACTCAGTGCTCCTCGCGTGGCAGATACGACAGGCCGCCAAGGATTGCATCGGCGAGGACCGCCGGCAGTAACGGCAATAGCCGCATGCCGAACGCGAGCAGGCTCGGGAACGCGATTTCGGCGCGGCCTGCTTTCAACTTGCGCTGAATGTGGTGGGCGGCTTTGTCCGCTGACCAGAGGAAAGGTTTGTCGCCGGGGAACACGTCGCTCATTGCGGTCTTGACGAAGCCCGGCAAAACGATCGACATGCGAATGCCGTCGCGCGACAGGAGCGGACGGACTGAATCGCCGTAGGCTTTGATCGCTGCTTTGCTTGCGCAATAAGCCGGTGAGATTGCCATGCCGCGCAGTGCGGCGAGTGAGCTGATCAGCGTGACGTGGCCGTGTTTGCGCGCGCGCATGCGCGCGATCACCGGCAGCGCGGCGTGCATTGCGCCGTAGAAGTTCGTGTCGACGATTGCGGCCGTGCGCTTCTGGTCTTCCCAGTCGGTTGTTGATGAGAGCGTACTGGCGGCGCCCGCGTTGGCGATGAGCAGGTCGATCGGGTGTGTGTCGTCGAATTGCTCCAGCCAGGTTTGCATGGCTTGCGCGTCGCGTACGTCGATCAGGGCGGTCTGCACGCTTGCGCCTTTTGCGCGGCAGGCCTGCGCCGACGCTTCGAGGCGGTCGGGATCGCGGCCGATGAGGCCGAGTTCGACGCCTGGCGCCGCATAAGCCAATGCGAGCGCGCGACCGAGCCCGGCGCTCGCGCCGGTGATCACGATGTGGCGCGGCCCGGCTTTATGCATGCGTGGCTGCCTCCAGGCGTTGCACCGCGCCGGCTACCGCCATGGCGATGCCGGTCTTCGTATAGAAGTCGCCGTTGATCTGCGTGTGGTGGACGACGTAGTCGAGGAAGGCCTGGTACAGGTTCATGTCCGGCTGGTCGGCCCGGGTCCAGAAGTCATCGAGTGAACCTTGCCAGGTCAGGCCAGGCATGTTGTAGATGGACGTGCCCAGTGCCATCAGCGGGCGGCGGTGATGCAGTGCCGACAGGCCTACCGTGCTGTTCACCACCACGGCGCCGCGCGCGTTGTCGAGCAGCGTCGGCAGATGGCCGGCGTCGATGAAACGCAGGCGGTCGGTGATGTCGAGGTCACGCGCGAGTTGCAGCGCGTGACTGCGGTGGTCGATCAAGCCGGTGTCGAGTGGGTGGTTTTTGACAACCAGCCACGTGTCCGCGGGTGCGTGATTGGCGAACGACGTTAGTACTTTGGTGATGGCTTCGCGCACGCCCTCGAATGGCGAGTGCACGACGATCTGCGCGTCCGAATTCAGTTGCAGCGGGAAGATGTAGTACGGCTGCTTTGCGTCGAGCAGATCGCGGGTGAATTGATCCGAATCTTTGTGATGCTGACGCTGACGCAATGCGCGAGTAGCGAGGCCCGCGTACTCGAAGAAACCGTTTCTCGGACGATGACTGCAATAGTGCGGAAAGCGCGGCGCGAACAGCGAGTTGGCGGCCCGGTAGCGGATGTCGTGGAATGCGCGTTCGAAAAGATTGTAGCCGGTGGGCTTTCCTACCGGGCTTGGTGGCGTGAAACGGCGCTGATCGAGATACCAGGCGGGATCGCGGGGTAATTGCGAGCGGCCATTTACGCCGTGTTTTTCCAGCGTCAGCCAGTGCGGGCGGACGTAGCCCTCTTCGAATACGTGGACGCGCAGGCCGTGGGCCTCGGCTATAGGGTGGATTGGGCGGTGAATTTCGCGGCAGTCACCGAACATTATTACGTCGGTGAAATTGCCGGCTTTCACTTGATTGACATACCACTCGGATAACCCGGCCGCTTGTCCGCGGAAATTCCACGCGTCGCTATTGCCAGCGTAGGCCAGATCCCCACCGCAGAAATTAACTCGGCGCACCCCATGCCCGCGCGCTTGCAGCGCAGTGGCAAGACGGCTGAAGAACGGAGAAGCCGTGCCTTGCAGGGCGAGAAAGGAGCGGTGCATGCGAATACGTCAATAGCGGACCGAGCCGTGCCAAAAGGAACGCTTCATCGACGCGACCTTCCCCGGAGACTTCGGAATCGTTGGAATTGTGGATGCTGACCTTAAGCAAGGATCGGAGAATACAGCATTACGAGTTAAAAATTAACAAAGAGAAGAAAATTTAAAGAAATTTGTTGGAAGGACACGAAGGTTGATGGCGTAAGGCATATCGGGTGGATATAATCAGCCGCCCCTTTCGGTAAGCGTACGTCGACATTTTCGAGAGAGGTTTGTCACACTTCAATCGCGTTAGCGTCCGCCAAAAGTATCGGATCAAGATTGGTATTGGCGCACGCAAAACGTTTGCGACCGGGTTGGGACCACGTGCACCTGCGGGCGCTTCCGCTCTTCCCTCTGCCCGCCTGACCGGTGGGTGAGGAATGGAAAGAACTATTTCAAGTTGGATAGAACGTTGGAAACAGTATCTAGCAACAATGCAGCGCGAGCATCCTTGGGGCAAAGAAAAGGACTGGTCGAACGGATCAAGTCAGTCAACCGCATCTTCGCGCTGACTGTCGTCCTGCCAACCACAATTGCGGTTGCATATTTTGGACTCGTTGCCTCGGACGTTTACGTTTCGGAATCGCGCTTTGTGGTACGCAGCGCGCAGCGGCAAAGTCAAGCCGGTGTTGTCGGCGCTCTACTACAAGGCACCGGATTTTCACGCGCACAAGACGACACCTATCCGGTGATTGACTATATTCAGTCACGGGACGCGCTCAAGGAGCTGAATCGACACGATTACATTGCCGATGCCTATGGCAATCACGGAGATTTTCTGAGCCACTTCTCACGTGGGCTTGACGACAGTTTCGAAGCGCTGTGGAAGTACTATGACAAGCACATCGTCTCGGTCGACCTGGATTCAACTTCGGCTATTACGACGCTGCAGATTCGCGCTTACACAGCCAAAGACGCCGAGAACATCAACGAGAAGTTGCTCGAAATGAGTGAGCGTCTTGTCAATCAGATGAACACGAGAGCTGCTGCGGACACAGTTCAGTTCGCGCAGCGTGAAGCCGACTCGGCGGCGGCCAAAGCCAAGGACGCCGCTGCCGCACTCGCAACGTACCGCGATGCATACACGGTATTCGACCCGGAGAAGCAATCCGCGCTGCAACTCCAACAAGTCACGGCACTCCAGACTCAGATGTTCGCAGCGCAAACCCAACTGATGCAGTTGCTGTCCATCGCCCCGCAAAATCCGCAAATTCCAGTTCTAAAGACCAGCATCCAAACGCTTCAGAAACAGATCGCGATGGCGACGGGCGACGTGACCGGAGGCAAAAACTCACTGTCAAACAAGGCCGCAGTTTACGCGCGTCTGCAACTCGATTCCCAGTTCGCCGACAAGCAACTTGCTTCTGCGATGGCCGCGCTGGAAAGCGCACGTGCCGAAGCTCAGCGCAAACAACTATATCTTGAGCGACTCATTCAACCCAATACACCTGATGTTGCTATCGAGCCCAAACGCCTCAAATCGATTCTCGAGGTTTTCGTACTCGGCATGATCGTTTGGGGTGTGCTGAGTTTGCTGCTCGCCGGAATTCGTGAGCATCATGATTGATTCGAACACCGACGCAAGGCATCATCCGACTCTGAACCGCTCATTCCAAATACAGTGCCGTGTCGTAGGTGCGCTGCTCATGCGTGAGATTCTGACGCGTTACGGTCGACACAACATCGGATTTCTCTGGATCTTCTTTGAGCCTATGTCCTTCACTTTGGGCGTGACGGCGCTATGGACGATCAGTAAGGTCACACATGGAATGAATCTGCCCATTACCGCATTTGCGGTGACGGGCTATTCCACGGTTCTTCTTTGGCGAAACTGTGCCAACCGCTGCGCGCTGGCCATTCTTCCCAATCAAAGCCTCCTCTATCATCGGAACGTTCGCGTATTGGATCTGTTCATCGCTCGGGTACTACTAGAGGTGTCTGGTGCGACGATGTCGTTCATGTTCCTGAGCATCCTGTTCATCTGCCTCGGCCTGATGGAGCCCCCTCACGACATTGCGTTGGTGCTGGGAGGATGGATTTACCTTGTCATCCTCGGCACAGGGTTGGGCTTTACGATTGGCGCTCTGAGCGAACGCAGCGAGACCATCGATCGCGTCTGGCACACAATCGCCTATCTTCTATTTCCTCTCTCGGGTAGCGCGTTCCTCGTGCAATGGATTCCGCCTGCAGCACAAAAGTTCATCCTGTTGATACCGATGGTGCATGGCGTGGAAATGCTTCGCAGCGGTTTCTTCGGCCCAACGATTAAAGCCCATTACGACGTTGGATATATGGTTGTATCCGATCTTGTCCTCCTGCTACTCGGACTATTGCTGATTCGGGACGCCAGCTTGCGAGTGGAACCGGAATGATTGATCTGATGCACGTTTCCAAGACCTACCACACCCGGCAAGGCAAGCACGAAGTGCTGAAGAAAGTCAATCTTCGCGTCGGGAAGGGTGAGAAAGTCGGGATTCTTGGCAGAAACGGCGCAGGAAAGTCGACAATGATCCGCATTATCAGCGGCGCGGAGTTGCCGACTTCGGGACGCATATCCCGTGGAATGAGCGTGTCATGGCCCTTGGCTTTCGGTGGCGCATTCCAGGGGAGCCTGACGGGAATGGACAATCTTAGATTCATCTGTCGGGTTTACGGGGCGAACGCGAAGCTTGCCGAGCCATTCGTCCAGGAGTTCTCGGAACTCGGTTATTACCTGCGAGAGCCGGTCAAATCGTACTCCGCGGGTATGAGAGCGCGTCTGGCGTTTGCCATTTCGATGGCGATCGACTTTGACTGCTTTCTCATCGATGAGATCATTGCCGTCGGCGACAGTCGGTTTCACGAAAAGTGTCATCACGAGCTATTTGACCGGAGGCGCGATAGCGCATTGATCATAGTCAGCCACGACGCCAACTATATTCGACAGCACTGCGATAGAGCTGCAGTGCTCGCAAAAGGAGAGTTGCATAATTTCAACGACTTCGACGAAGCCTTCGCCTTCTATCAGGGGAACATTTCGGCCGGGTAGATGATGCCGCATTTAAGCATTCCCGCACATACTTGCTGGTTTCAGCAAGAGGGCGGTCGCCGTCCAGTTCTCTTTCAGCAACAGCTTGGGTGAATAAATTCCGGATACAGGCGGCATGGATCTGCCGCGTCAGATAATCGGACATCTACGCATAAACTTAACGACCAAACGCATGAGCACCGCGATCATTACGGGTATCACCGGCCAGGACGGCGCATATCTCGCCGAACTTCTTCTCGATAAAGGCTACACTGTCTATGGCACATATCGCCGGACAAGCTCCGTCAACATGTGGCGTATAGAAACGCTCGGGATTGACAAGCATCCCAACTTGCATCTCCTAGAATATGATCTAACAGATTTGGGCTCCAGTATCAGACTGCTGCAAAACACCGGAGCGACCGAAGTCTATAATCTGGCTGCCCAAAGCTTCGTCGGTGTGTCTTTCGACCAGCCCAACACAACTGCCGAAATCACGGGCTTAGGAGCGCTCAATTTGCTCGAGGCAATTCGCTTGACGAATTCGGCTACCCGCTTCTACCAGGCGAGCACGTCGGAGATGTTCGGCAAGGTCCAAGCCGTTCCGCAAATTGAAACTACGCCGTTCTATCCGCGCAGCCCCTACGGTGTCGCTAAACTTTTTGCTCACTGGACGACGGTTAACTATCGCGAAAGCTACGACATTTATGCTAGTAGCGGCATCCTCTTCAATCACGAGTCCCCACTGCGTGGACGCGAGTTTGTGACGAGAAAGATCACCGATAGCCTCGCTAAAATCCGCCTTGGAAAACTCGATGTACTGGAACTCGGAAATCTCGACGCACGGCGAGATTGGGGTTTCGCCAAGGAATACGTTGAAGGCATGTGGCGAATGCTCCAAGCCGATAAACCCGACACCTACGTTCTCGCGACGAACCGTACCGAAACGGTTCGCGACTTCATCAGCATTGCTGGCCGTGCAGCCGGCTTTGAGATCGCGTGGGAAGGACGTGGTGAGAATGAGATAGGCATCGAGATTGCGTCTGGACGTACCATCGTCAAGATCAATCAGAAGTTCTACCGCCCTGCCGAAGTCGACCTTCTGATCGGCGATCCAGCCAAAGCTCGCAAGGAATTGGGTTGGGAGCCGCAGACCACGCTAGAAGAACTCGCACAGTTGATGGTCGAAGCCGACATGCGTCGCAACGAGACTGGATTTTCGTTCTGATAAACCCTAAGTGGCGGCGCCGATACGGTGGGCCTTTGAGATTCAAAGCTACCGCCTAAGGCTGGACGCTATGCGCAAGTACGCCCATCGCGTCCAGGATAGCCGTCCTTAGCTGACTTCCCGATCGGAAAGTCCTGCGCGGGTACGCTCGCACCCGCACTCGTTACCCCAGACTAGATACATAACGATAGATTTCGGCTGTTCGTTCGAAGCACACATCCCAGCTATACGTGTCGATCACGCGCTTGACAGACGCTTGCGCCGAGCGACCGACATCCGCGTCTTCCAGGCAGTGCTGAATCAAGGAAGCGAAGGCCTCTACGTCGTCAGGATTGACATAGTTCACCATACCAAGTGAAACCTCACGTAACACCCGGATATCAGCACTGATCACGGGAACACCGCAAGCCATCGCCTCCACCATCGGCAGGCCAAATCCCTCGTATCGCGAGGGAAAAGCAAACAACGCGGCGCCCGCCATCAACGTGGACAGTCTGGACTCGTGCACATACCCGAGCCGGCGCAACCAGCCTTCCCTCTCGGCATCATCCAATGCGTTGTGGAGTGCATCACCAGCCCATCCTTCTGCGCCAGCAATAACCAACGGAAAAGCGCGGCGGGTGGCGTCTGGCATGTAACGATACGCGGCCAGTACCCTATCGAGGTTTTTGCGTGGCTCCAGCGTTGAAACACAAAGAACGTAACGCTTGAAACTCAACCCCTCCCCCTGAAACATCGCAGTCCAGTTAGCTTCGTCCGTTGGGCGATATGTGCTCCCGACACCAAGCGGGACAGACACGACTGATTCAGGTGACAGACCGGTGTGCGAAAGTAGTTCATCACGCACTGCCTCAGAATCCGTCAGCAAAATGCGCGCTCGCTTTATCGACTCATCGAACAGTCGTTCAAACTGACGTATCCGCTCGATTGGATGCGTTTCCGGAAATTTGAGTACCGAAAGGTCATGAATCGTAGCGACGGAATTTTCCGCCCACTGGGGAACAAAGTAGTTTGGTCCGTGAAAAACCGCCCTCTGACCAAGCCAATGCTGGTGCCACTCCCTCAGCGCGCGCGGCAACTTTCGCAAGACATGGTTGGTAGGCTGCCCGTCTAACGAAACCCATGAGTTACCGCGCAAGTAGCGCGGAACCATATCCTGGACACTATCTAGCCTGCTCGCCAGTTCCCATGTATATCTTCCAATACCAGTCAGGGGCGGGACAAGTGCATCCACCGCCATAATTACTTGCAAGCGTGCTCCCTTCAAAGTCGCAACCGTTGCTAATCTAGACGTCAAGAACAACTATAACGATCGTCTGTTAGCCGCCGGCGTCGCTATTAAATTACTGAAATGCCGACAGTCGACACTGTAAATCCGCAGTCATCCAGCCACTGATTTGCTTCCTGAACAGGCAGGATTGAAAGGTGATAAAGCCCGGGCGCGGGAGGTGCCAAGACACGCACTCGTACGTCCGTGCTCGCCCCTGAACGCAACCGAACAGTCTCGATAGGCGACCGCAACCCGTCGAACACAATGACACGCCCTTCCTGATCCAACCAGTGGTAAGAAACGTTTATGGCAAAACGGTCGACGTTTGTCCAGTTCTGATCTGATGAGTTATGCAATTTGGCAGACACTTCGAAAATGCAATTGCACGTAACCTCCGCCGGTACCGAATCGTACTCTAGATGACCATCTCCGTGGCGAATCAAGTGAACAGGTTCATCATCCGTTTTTCTGATTGAGAAATCGGCGGGCAGGGATGCATAGCCGACACCAGCAATTATTCGCGGCGATGACACATGAAACGTCGACAAACAATCATGCCACGCAAGTTGAGCTACGACGTCTCCCGACTTTCCGACAAACGAAAAACCTGCCGAATAGGTGCCATCGGGCAAATCCGATGCCAGATAGTACCGGGCGCGATAGCGGCCTGCCCCAGCATTCTTCAACCGCGTACCTAATAAGCCGGAATTTGTACCAAATGCCCACTGCTGCGCGGCATCGAACAATTGAATGCCAACCTCGATGTCTGCAAACGTTTGCTCGACCGAAAATTCCAAATCGAATTGCAGCATTTGACCTCTAGTGAAGTGCGATCCGTTTTGCCTAAACGAAGTCAACAGGAACTCCGAAGCAGACCACGAGCGGTCGCGTGGCAGATCGTACTTTTTCCATTTCGGCTTTGTCAGTCCCAACAATACAGGGCGTTGCGTATCCCGTCGCTGTCTTATCTCCATGAGGCGCTCGCAAAACGCAATATCCAGGCTATTCAGCTCCGACAATCGTCGCAAAAATTTCGGAGACAGAGATACAACATCTGGCCGTTCATTCGTAACGTTGACCTTCTCAAGTCGCACAGGTGACGGAACCTCAACCAACGCCGCAAGTTCGCGAAGAAAACCAGGCATATCGTCATAAAACCCGATTACGTCATATTTCTCAATTGACGCAAGCGATGAAGCGATCTTGCCTTCATCGGTCTGAACACCTGCGTCAAAAATCCTGCAGAAATGCTCCACGTATGGATTGCAAATGTGCGGCAGTAACGCGCCGCCTACTTGCTCCCCTTCACTTTTGACGAAAGCTTCGACCTCCTTCCACAGCCCGGAAAGTTCCACGGAAGAGAAATTATTGAGCACATAGAATATCCAAGAGAGCGCGCGATCAATAGGCTCCCGTACGCACGTGGCATATCTGTACCGCGGGTCGAGGCCCTCTCCATCAAAGTGGAGATGTCCAGATACGACCGAATATGCCCCCCCGTATGCACGCACAAGCAATGAATGCGCGCCCACCAGATTGGGCGATACACAGGCTTGCCCGAGTTCACCAGTTAGCCAGCGATTCGTAGCCATTCCCGCCGTTTTCGGCAAGTGGTCGAAGACTATCCGACCAGGAAAAACTGGAAGATTGTCCATATTGTGTTTGCCATTGAGAACTCGCAGGGTCGGGTACCCGAAAATTTTCGAACCCCCAACGCCCACGAAGTCAGAGTTCAGCCAAATCAAGATGCCTTAGCCAAGCGACCGGGTAGCCTGTTCCTCATCTCCTTGAGCATCTTCTCAGCGATGGCACTCCACGAATACTCCTTGTTCGCCAACTCGGCTGCCTCGGCGCACATCGATGACGCGTCGTATGCTCTTGCAAAAAAATCGAGAATCGCGAATTGAAATTCCCCGATATCTGATGCAAGGTAGTGTCTTCCAGCAACCGCATCGATACCTCTCGCGCCGAACGGCGTTGAGATCACAGGCACACCAGATGCAAAATAATCCAGCATCTTCAGATTGCTGCCTGAGCCAGAAACCATCGGGTTGATTGCCAGATCAACTCCAGACAAGACAACCTGCTTTTCGGCGTCGTCCAGAACTCCCAGAAGTTTGAGGTTCGAGGGCAAACGCTCTCCTTTGAACTTCAGCCCGGCGCTACCGGCAACCAGGAACGTGAACGTGTCAAGCGATTTCGCGTATTTCGCGATCTGCTCCACGGCTTCCAGGTTTGGTCCATGCCAACTTCCCATGAAAAGCACGGTTGGGTTTCTGTCGGTTCGAAGTGCCGCTTTGACTTGCCGACGCCCCCCCGCAGTCGTGAAAGTAACATCATCCTTCGAAAATCCATTTGGAACGACGATCTGATGATTTGCTGCGGGACCATAGGCTTCTGCGAGCGCCTGCAGATCACGCTCAGCACACGCATAAACTAATTCAGAGTTCAACCAAGCCTCAGCCTCAGTCACGGCGACCATATCAAGCAGAACTTTCGCACTGTCAGTATTGGGCAGAACATCCCTCTTCAACAGCAATTCAATATTGTGTGCTTCGTACCAAAGAGGCGCGGATGGAGCAGCCACACGCAGCGTCTTTACCAGATATGGACCCGAAGCAACCACGATATCGACATCTACGCACGCCTTCGAAAGCGCATCGATGTAATCGGGCGTCAAATGCATCAACTTGTCTGCAACGATGTCCGTTATGGGCACCCAGTCGACGGTTTTACTCAGTTCATTTTCCGCCTCCTGATGCGCGCTTGATTTAGGAACAGTGATCTCGCATACACCCGGGGCTATCTGCAGGCTTCGATACGATTCTTCCATATTGGAGATGCTGACAATCGTAACGTCGTACTCTCGGGCCAATTCTTTATACAAGTTATATATCCGAGACTGCCCGCCTCCTCTCGGTGGGTAGACAGGAAACGTACACGCAACGACGAGGCGCGGCTTTTTGCTGGACCGTTGAGTGCCTGAGAGAAGCTTTCTCGTTGTTTTCGCCACCCGAGCAATCCCAAGGACCTGCTTTCCGACCGATTGCCAGTCGATTTCGGCGACCTTTTGTGCAGCGCGCTCGCCCATCCTTCTGGCCTCTGACCGATGCTCGCACAGGTAGTCAATAGCGGAAGCCAGATCGACAGCGTTGGGCGGAACACAAAAACCGGTTTCCCCGTGGACCACGAACTCTGTCACACCGCCCGCATCGGACGCTGTGATGACCGGCTTACTGCTTTTCATCGCTTCTACCGTGATGAGCCCATAATCTTCGTCATAGGGCACGAACGGGACAGCTAACGAATTCGCATAATATTCACGCACTTCATCGTCTGAAAGACTCCCAACAAATCTAATACGAGAATCTCCTTCGGCCAGCTTGAGTAGACGCTCGCGCTCCGGCCCATCGCCGCCGATGATCAGAGGAATATCCGATTTGACATGGCGCATCGCCTCGACGATCAGGTCAATCCGCTTCGGGCTATCCAGTCGGCTCACGGTAAACAGGTGTTCATCCGATCCACAATAGAATTCGCCCATGCGCGGAGGCGGATACACGACCTCGACTTTAGCGCCCTCCGGAAAATATTCCGCTCGCCGCGCCACTGTATCGGAAATTGAATAGTAAGCCTTGATACGTCCTTTTTTCATCGAAAAATCATCGAGGAAATGGACGATGCGACGCGAGAACGGTCCAGGAAACCTTGCCTCGTGGGCGTCTATCGATCCCTCTAACAAACATTTCCGCAGTTCATCGAAAAATGGGCAAAGCGAGTCGTTACCTATTTCATCATTTCGGAGAAGCTCCGACATCATGGTATTCAACTCAATGATTTTCGGATTTTTCCCCGTCCATTCGATTGGTTCGTTAAAGAAGTGATAGGTATCGTATACGCCGCGGCATTTATGGAGCATGTACACGATATGCGAGGGATGCGAAACGATCCACGCGGGATCCTTTCCGGTCACCACCGTGTCGTACGACGAAAAATCAAGTTTCGAGAACTTCTCATACGATGAAATTATCTCGAGAAGATTGCTTCCAACAGACGAAATTTTGAAGAGTTCACAGTTATGCGTCGTCTCCTCATTGATGTACCTTTGCAATCCCAGCCAAAAGTGTTCGGCACCGCCCATCACAAATGGAACAGAGCTCGGCGCGATGATCGCGATGTTCATGCGAAACTCTCTAAAAATATTTTCGTTGTGTGCAGCAGTTGCACGCTGCTGTGTGAGATCAACGGGTTAGTTGAGAGACGACGTTATCCCATGACAACCCCAGGCTCTCATATCGTTTCCGTCCCGCCCGCCCCATCTCGCTTGCTCGCTTTTTGTTCCCCCAGAGCGTATCGATCGAGTTCGCGATCGATACCGGATTCGGGTCGGTAACGACACCGGTTTCCCCGTCCAGCACAAACTCTGTCGGTCCGCCTGAATCTCTACATGTGATGACGGGCTTCGAAGACAACATCGCTTCAAACGTGATATAGCCGTATGGCTCGTGGAAAGGACCGAAATACACCGCAAATGCCCGACTGTAGTACGTCCACAACGACGGCCCCTCAAGATTGCCAACGAACTTGACCCGGTCGGTCAGATGGAGTTGCCGTACCAGATCACGGCAAGGCTCGTATTGCCCGCCATTCCCTGCAATGACTGCCGTAATAGGCGCGCTCACATATTGCATCGCTTGAATGAGAAGTTGCTGGCGCTTCTGGCTTTCCAGTCTGCTCGGGAAGAAAATGTACGGGAAGGCATCTTCACAGTGGAAAGCGTCGACGACGGGAGGCGGGTGATATAACGCCTGCCCCCGAACACCGATCGTCTGGTCCATGACATTCGACAAGTACTTCGAAACGGTAAAGACGTTCTTTGCCCCCGACAAATAATTCGCGTCTCTTTTCAAGACGTCGTTTCGCAAAGCGACCGAAGCTGCATCGTTCGCTGGCGCTCCATACGGAGTATCATAAAAATCGTATAGTGAACTGTGCGGATGCAGTAACCACACTACTTTGTTCGGATGTTTCAAATAATAGGTCGGGAATTTGAGCGCAATAACCCTGTCGATCGAGCCGGAGAGATATGCCGTCAGGTCTTCCTTTTCCCACGAGTCCATGCGGTCGCGAACGAGTGACGGCGGGTTAAACCAGAACGGCATTGTCACGATTTCAACCTGATGCCCCGCGTCCTGGAGGGCGCGTTTCAGGTTGTTCGTATGCATTTCGGCGCCGCCGGTGATAAACGGAACCTGCACCGTAGTAATAGCTATCTTCATTCCGTTCATCTCCCTTCAGCAATCAGATCGCGTACGCGCGCGATTGCTTCCTCGTTGGACAAAATGTCCGGTAACTTGGTATCTGCCTGCAAGTTGAGGCTGACCGTCCCAAGTGCCATAGGGCTAACCACGCCTCGGTTGAGGTTCATCCTTGCCAGGACTTCAGTATTTTCATGGACCAAAGAGATTGACGAATTGCACTCCGATAGCCTCGCTGCAATAAAAGAGAGATCATGCTCGATTTTTTTTGACCTGGAATCGAGATTCGATAGCCGATCCATGACTCCGCCGAGAGCGTTTTCCAAATGTTGAATCTTTTGAAAACGTTGTGATCTTCTCAAAAAATAACCAAAGACCCAGCGTCGAGACAGCTTCTCCCGCCTCAAAATATCTTTTATACCCTTCAACGGCGTATCGAAATTACGAGCCTCTTCTGACGCCATGATTTGATAAATGACGGAAGTTTTGCTACAACCGGATTTCAATCTACCGAGGTAATAAGAGGTACCATCCGGGTCCGCGTCTCTGCCCAACAGACTGCGATAGCTTGCTTTAACAAAAGTCTGCCCATTCAGCTCCAGCAGATCACTTGCATTCTCCAGTTCTTTCATAGCATTTTCTCGGTAATCTTCCGCTTCATCCAATTGCATCAGATCGGTTTTTTCGTGTTCGTCGTCTTCTTCGGATTGAACGAAACGGCCCACCTCGATCTCAACGACGTCGCTCATTAATAAACTGGCCGAACGTTTACTCAGATCGTTACCACTCGAAACAAAACCAAATTTAAAAATCGATCTCAACAGATTTCGAATCGGGCGATTCAGGAAACTATTGACCGTACGTTGATTTTCCAGCATCGCGAGCGTAAGTGAACGCATTTCGTCAAGCTTTGCTTGCAGCTCATGGCGAACCCGTGCTTGATCTGCACTTAGAGTCGACATGATGCTCGCCAAGCGCTCTTCCGTGCCGACTTGTCGCACGTCGAAAGCACCGAGTTTATTCACCGTGTCTTCGACCGAGAAGCGATATTCGGCAAGTATAGTGCTGTGCTCTTCCGCATGACGCTTCTGCACTTCCACAAGATCGCCTCTCTGCCGCGCAACCTCGTTCACCAACAAGGCAATCTTCTCTTCAAACGCGTGGCGTTCGATTTTTCGTTCCACCTCTGCCGACGCTTGAAGCTCTCGAAGTGTGTCGATGAAATCTCTTTGTCCGTCCGAAACGCGATCCTGCATCTTCAGAAGGTCCGCACGAGCTCGCTCTTGAACTACTGTCAGTTCCGATGTCAGTCGCGCGTTATCTCTCACAACTTCATCTGACGCTTGAAATTCTCGAAGCGTATCGATGAGTTGCCTTTGTCCGTCCACAGATCGCGCTTGCATCGTCAGAAGGTCTGCACGAGCGCGTTCGTGAACCTGGCTAACTAACTCTCTCAGTTCCTTTTCGGATGCAGCCGCCGAATTTCTTGCAGCCGCCAAGGTTTCCGAAAGTGTCTGAACACATTGACCAAGATTTGCAGAGGTGTCTTCACGCTCCTTTACCCTATCAGAAAATGCACGCACAACCGATTCGAGCGTTTCATGATTATACTGATGGGCGAGAAAAACCGCTTCAGTTGCCAGACGCTGACCCTTTAGATTCGATTCTTTCTCTTGTAATAAGTCTTCGCGCAATTTGGCCGCGCCAGTCCTGAGTCTGGACAGCCTCTCTTCTACTTCCCTCTCCTTCCGCTGCTCCCTCTCCGCGGCGTCGGATAAAACCGACTGCAACATTGCCCGGCTACGCTCATGGACGTCCTGAAATAGACGTCCAGCAACGTTCTGACTTTCTATGTTGAGTTCCTTTTCGCGCAGAAGTGCGTCGTTAAGTCTGCGATTCTCGAGGTCGCGGTCTTCCGTATTACGCGCGAACGACTTCACCACGTCAACGTCCGACTCAAGGGCGCCAAGGCGACATTCGAACGAATCTCGCTGCAAATCGACGTTCGACTCGAGCCCCTTGAGTCTCGTCAGATTCGCCACTTCGTGGCGTGCCGCCAGGGTTTGGAGAGCTAGACCATAGTCTTTGGCGAACGGTATATCGAACGCCTTCAGCACGTCGGATTCCGCCGCTTTCTGTGCAATGACCGCGTAGTCGGGACTGGCACCACGAAGCACGTCGTTGAGTGTCGGCGAGTTGTTCTGCGATATCTCCACTGATTCCTGCAACCGAAGAATTTTCGTTCGTGCGAAATCATAAAATTCCGGCAAGAACGAAAGGAGTTCTTTTGGAATGGGACGCGTGTGCGTCGGATCCAAATAAAAGCCGTTCGTCGCGACTGTGATATTTTCCGGATTGGGGGTTTCCATGATGAGCAATCCACCCGGTTTAAGGATGCGATGAGCTTCAGACACCAAGCTTCTTAACTCATCGAATGTAATGTGCTCTACGACATGGAATGCAGATACAACTGCCAGATGGTCTGCTGGTAAAGTACGAAGATACGCAATCGCGTCACCGTTCAGCACATTCAGACCGAGTTCCTTGCACGATCTGAGCATTCCCTCGTCGCGGTCCACACCGGACGCATCGAATCCCCGATCCCGCAGTATCTCGAGCCATTCGCCGCGACCACACCCGACATCCAGCGCAGACGCACGCGGATAGGTCGCCAACAGATTATCGACAAACGGTAGGTATACCTGCAGTCGCCCTTTGATCAGTTCTCTCGAACCGCGATGGCGCTCTTCGAAAGCTCGGTAAAATTTATCGATCATGTCAATATAATTATCATCGAATCATGCAAGTCAACGACTAATATATAGGCAGCACATCACACTGCCACATCTTCTGTAACCACACTGTCAAAATCAATTCCACTGCTAAACTTTTGAGTACTCGTCGATATTTGAGGGGACTATTTATCTGCGGGACGTGCAGGACATTTCGGAGCGGTCACTCGTCGTATCCGATCTGCAAATTCCAGAGCGCCCTAATTGGACGTCACGTTATATATCTTCGCGAGCATGCATTCCATGCTGTCACGCCATGAGTGTAGCGGCAGAAAGTTCAAATCCTTCGTAGAGGTCTGTTTTTTGCATGTCGTATTGAGCCACGCGTCGATTCGCCGCGCGAGCGTCTCCGTGTCCGTAAATTGCTCAAAATAGCTAATCTCTTCTCCAGCAATTTCATGGAATACTGGCAGATCCCTCGCAAGTACGGGCTTGCCGTAGCTCAACGCCTCAAGAAGTGGCAACCCTAAACCTTCCCCTTTCGACGCAACGACAACTCCTGAACACCCTTGGTAAAGGCGCTCCAGCGCCTCGTCGCTAGCACGATCGAACCAGAAAAGGGAGTGTTCAAATTGCGGGTGTGCACGAATGCTTGACTGTAGCGCTTCAGTTTTCCACCCGGGGCGCCCCACTATCACGAGCGTTGTTCTGCAACCGATCTTCCAAAGATGATCGAACGCGTCAAATATTTCCCGATGTCCTTTTCGTGGTTCGACCGTGCCAACCATCAACACGATCGGTCCGATGAATTTGTCAAACACGTCGGCGAACCCATCTGGCAGCCCTTTGCTGGGCACGCTATCCGCGATATGCGCACCTACGGGGATTGTTTCGCTCGCTATTTCCCCGTCGCGCATGCCGTACTCATTTTTCAGAAGAGATCTGAAAGCATTTTCTACGACGCGTGAAATACAAAAAACACCATCACTTAGGATGACCACTGCAGTTATCCATTTTCTGAAAGCTCGCACAAGTTTCGCCGAAAACCATTCCTCATTTTCGAGCGGCAACAGGTCGTAAATCACGAAGTAAAACCGAACGCCAGCAGCCTTCCAACGAGCCATTTCCAACAAACGCGCTGGAATAATGTGCGCTGACAGATCGAGTCCCAGGAAGACGTCCCCTCGCGCGGGAAACACTATATCGCCCAATTGAGCTTCCTCGGGAGACCACGTCGCAAGCCGATATGAGTGTTTTCGCGTCGCAACCACCGGCTGAACGACGATTCCATTCAGACATTCATTTTGTAACTGTGCCAGGATGGCCCGAACAACACGCTGAATTCCTGTGCGAGAATCGCTCCGAAAGATGACAGAGATATCAACGAGCAACCGCCTGGCGTGTGAGTCCTGTATAGTGCGACTGGCATCGGGCACCAGTCGAACGCGTCTCGCGCGAACTAGAGGTCGGGCGATTGCTTTCGGCATACGCGGCATTTTTTTCAGACGATCCGCTAACTCCCTGATGGCATCTCGCATTCTTGCGGATGAAAACCGCTCGGAGACGAAGTCGATCACTGACTTGTTCATACTTGACAAAGACCCGGAATACGAACGACGCACTCCGCGTCGTCCTCACATCAAGGATCACTTAAAGGTCTGAACGCCTGTAATCACCGGATATGCAACAGAGAAAACCACATTCAGGAATTTCTGCAGTTCAGCGATCGGTGCATTCGACACGTACAGAAGATCCTTGTTGTCCATCATGAAACTTTGTGCGACGAAGAACGAGTTCGGATCACGCAGATTCACGCGATAAACCACAGGCACTTTGCCGTCGGCAGTCGTGCGTACGGGCGTATTCGGCCAAGGTAGCGCATTTGCATCTTCGAGGCGGAAAATGAAAACGCCTTGCGCATCCGAACGGGAATCTTGCAACCCGCCAGAGCGCGCCAAGGCCTGAGCCAACGTAATTCCTTGTGCTTCGAAGTTGATTTCCTCATTCTTGCCAGTCGCGCCGAGCGAGGTGAAGCTGAACGGCTGGAACAACGCCGTCACAACGTCGCCCGCATGCAGCGGGACATTCTGTCGAGGATCGCGAATCACGGTTTCGAGCGGCAACGATGCAACTGTTTGGCCTCGCGTGACCTGAAGCGTGATCTTGTCGACTGGTTGCTTTACCCCACCGGCTGAGGCTAGAGCATCGAGAAGCCGCTCCCCGCGCGCGCTCAACGGCATCCGGGTACTATTGGCCACGTCTCCGACAACTGTGACATATGAAGTCGCATTTCGTGACAGTTTTACGAGCACCTGAGGGTCGTGAGCGATATTCTTTAGGCGTGCCGCAATGTCGCGCTGCAATTCCGCCGGGGTCCTTCCCGCCGCTTTCACTTCACCCGCGAATGGCACATTGATATTGCCGCTTCCTTCAATATTCTGATCTGGAAGCACAGTTACGCGCGCGTTACTGCCGGAACCTTTCGAGTCCATTTGAGCCGCGCCAAACAGCGTGGCGGGCGGCGCCTCCCAGATCGACACCTCGATTGTGTCGCCCACGCCGAGTTGTTGTTGGAAATACGTACTGTCGCCCAACTCGGCAGAGAAATCTCCTGTGTGGCGCTCCGCGAACAACCTTCGCGCGACATCGTCCGTCACATCGACGATCTGAATACCGGCGGGGTTGGCACCGGATACGCTGGCGCCGACCTGAGAACGGCTGGGACCCGACGTTGGAATACTTGAACAGCCGCTAAGCGAAAAGGCGCCAATGATGGCCGCAATAAAAATAACACTACAAGACGGAGGCGACATTTATTGCAAGAGTAAGTGGGTCATAAAGGTTCGGCGCGAATTGTCTCACGCAGTCGAGTCAAATGACACATTGTTATGAAAATTGAAATTCCAGCTGCCTGAAGCCGTTCATCGGTTCGATTCGGGTACACACCGCGTATTCCAGTGGCCCAAACCAAATGACCGGCACTATGCGGTGATCGATTCGATCCGTAGCACTCCGAGTACAGACAGGATGCGTTGCAGCGCATCGTGCGGCGTCAGTTCGGCGGTGTTCAGACGCAGCTCCGGATTTACAGGGGGTTCATAAGGTGAATCGATTCCTGTGAATTTCGCCAATCTACCCTCGCGAGCTTTTTTATAAAGCCCTTTCGGGTCCCTCGCCTCAATAACCTCGATTGGCGCATCTACATGCACTTCGATGAACTGCCCACTCGCAAACAATGCTCGAGCAGCATCCCTGTCAGCTCGAAACGGAGAAATCAACGAGGTGATGACAATCAACCCCGCCTCGAACATCAGGAATGCGACCTCCGCCGCCCTGCGAACACTTTCGCGCCGGCTAGCATCAGCGAAATCCAGGTCACTGTTGAGACCAAGACGGAGGCCGTCACCATCAAGTAGCGCGGTATGAAGGCCTCGGAAATGCAATTCCTTGTCGAGCATACAGGCCAATGTTGATTTGCCTGCCCCAGACATACCGGTAAACCAGACTACCAGAGGGCGTTGACGCTTTATTGACGCTCGCTTGTCCCCAGAAATGATGGCGGCAGTTACTGCCATAGGACTTGTATAACTTGCTTTCATTACTATCGATCTATTGATTGTCGGTGCTTTGCGCTCGCCCGCCCTTGGACCTTGCGTTGCTCACTCAGGTATGTCATATCGGCAGACTAGCATCACCCCAAGTCGTCGATTGACAGCCAGTATCTTGGCCTCATCCCCGTCAACCCACGTAAAACGCCCTCACGCAGAAAATTGTAGCCAGTTGTAACAAAGCATAGCGACAAATTCTCTCACGTACGGAGGTAGAATGAACGTCTGTAATCAAAAAGCCACAAGTAAAAGACTCGCAACTTCCGTCTACCCGCTACAAGAGACATTTCCGCTCCCGTGTCAACTATTTTCCTGGACGTCACGCGTCTCCTTACACGCCTCTATGACGGCCTTTTGCCAACGGGCGTAGACCGGGTCGGTCTCGCGTATATTGAAAAATATGGCAACAACGCCCGCGCTGTTCTCAGCGAACGTGGCTTCTCCACAGTCCTAAGCGAGCGAGATTCGCAGCAAACGTTTGCACTATTAATTTCCTCGAGGCAAAACCGAAACGCAATCCGGGTTATGGTCGCACGCGCTTGCCTTAGTCGTCTGCGGGAGATCAAGCTGCGCGGGATTCTTCTGCACACTAGCCATAATGGCATGGAATTTGGCCGGTATTACGACGCAATGGCAAAGCGCGACATTCGCCCTGTATTCATGGTCCACGATTTAATCCCGTTGACTCACGCCGAATACTGCCGCCCCGGCGTCGACGCCACACATCGCAATCGCATACACACCGCGTTGAAGCACGGAAGTGGGCTCATCACGAATTCGCAAGCCACACTCGACTCTCTCGCCGCCGAAGCCCAACGCGCCAACCTTCCACTTCCGCCGACAGTTGTCGCCCACCTCGGCTCCGGTGTTACCCCCCGCCCACTCGCGACGCGCCCAATCGCCATGCCGTATTTCGTGATGCTTGGCACCATTGAGCCGCGCAAGAACCATTGGTTTATCCTGCACGTCTGGCGCCGCCTCGCCGAACAACTTGGCGCCGCCACACCAAAGCTCGTGGTAGTCGGTCGACGCGGCTGGGAATGCGAGAACGTTATCGACTTGCTTGAACGCTGCGAGTCACTAAAAGGCGTCTTAATAGAGGAAGCCGACTGCTCCGACGAAAAACTGCACGCCTATCTACAACACTGCCAGGCGCTCCTGTTCCCGTCGTTCGTCGAAGGCTACGGCATGCCGCTCGCCGAGGCGCTCGCGCTGCGAGTGCCCGTACTCGCGAGCGATCTCGCCGTCTTTCACGAGATCGCTGACACCATCCCCGACTATCTGGACCCGCTCGACGGCCCCGGCTGGCTCGCCCGCATCCATGCTTACGCGCAGACGAAGAGCCCCGAGCGCGATGCGCAACTTGGCCGTATCGAGCGATTTCGCGAACCAACGTGGGCTGAGCATTTCGAACGCGTCGATGCCTTTCTTGAAACGCTGCGCTAAATGAAGGAACACGTCATCGTAAGTGAAGAGGCATCCACGAACGTCCCAATCGATCTGCGTAGTCTCACGCGCGGCTTGCGTTTGTGGAGTGGACTCCGACAATGGAGCGTCGAGCATGTGTGGATTGATCGGGTACATGGCCGGATTGCATTGCGCGTCGCACGTCTACTTGGCACGCAAATTGATGCTGCGTGGCCGGGCCCGGTCTGGTCACGTGGACCGACCGGCACACCATTGTTGTCGTGGTTCTCGATGCCGCTTGCCGACGCCTGCGCCGAAACTTTCGCCGCCGCATTGAACGAAGCACTCGCGGCCGCAATCGAACATCATCACAGCTCCCAAGTAGTCGCCGAATCGCAACGATTAATGCAGAGGTTCGCGCGCAGTCACGCATCGCCAATACGCAACTCGCGATTTTGCTGCCCCGTCGCGCTATTGGAACCACGAAGCAAAGAACGCGTACTACTCATCGACGAACGCGTGCGCTCAAAAGGATTGAGCGCGCGCGCGACGCATCACTCATTCAAAGCTTTTGCGCGAATGGTGCAAGCCGCCACGAGCGCCCATCCACAAGCCGAATTCTGGATCGCTCAATCGAACGATCAAGGACGGGGTCGCTGGCTGTCCGCATCATCGGAACCGATGTTGCCCGTCGGCACGAGACGTTTCGCCGACCACGAGTCCCTGTGCGCCGCCCTGACTCATGTCGACCACGTCTACACGCTAAGCGCGTCGGAAGGCATGCATGCTCTTTTGGCCGGCGCTCACGTCCATGTATTCGGCGCCCCGTATTATGCAGGCTGGGGCCTGACGCATGACGACCAACCGTTGACGAACCGTACCGCGCGCCCTACGCTCGCCACCTTGTTCGACGTCGTGTTCGTGCGCTCGACGCGCTATCTGAATCCGTCCACGTACACACGTGGCACTCTCGACGATTTACTCGACAGCATCGAGTTGCAGCATACGGTCCAGCAACGCTTCGCCGATCTGCATGACGTAGCGGCACTGCGTTTCCAATGGTGGAAGCGCCCGTTTGCGACGCCTTACGTCACGGCGGGCAATTCGTCCTTACGCTGGACGGCGGAGCCGCATTCGGTGGAATCTCACGAATCCGCGATCCTGTGGGGCGCGCGCAGCGCGGACGGCCTCGCTCCGGAAGTTCGTCACGTCAGGATCGAAGACGGCTTCTTCCACTCGACAGGTCTCGGTTCCGACATGATCGCGCCGCGAAGTCAGGTGATCGATCGCCGCGGTCTGTACTTCGATGCGAGCCAGCCGAGCGATTTAAGCGTACTGCTCAACAATACCGAGTTCAGCGGCGCCGAACTGGCACGCGCCGCAGCGCTTCGCAAGAAGGTTGTGCAACTCGGTGTCACCAAGTACAACCTCGGCCGCCGACGTCCTGCATGGACGGCTCCGGTCGGCAAGCAGATCGTACTGGTCCCCGGCCAGGTCGCCGACGATGCATCGATCCGCCTCGGCACGCGAGCAATCGGTACCGCCGACGCGTTGCTCCGCGAAGTGCGCCGCCTGCGCCCCGATGCCTTCGTAATCTACAAGCCCCATCCCGATGTGCTCTCGGGTAACCGCAACGGACTGATCGACGCACAGCAGCTTGCCGACGTCGTCGATACCGAAGCGGACCTGCTGTCTCTTGTCGATGCGGCGGATGAAGTTCACACTCTCTCATCGCTTGCTGGTTTCGACGCGCTCTTGCGCGGCAAAGCGGTCTTCACCTACGGGCTGCCGTTCTACGCAGGGTGGGGACTCACCCACGACGCCCTCGCGCCGCTCCCGTGGCGTGAACGCACGTTGACGCTCGACATGCTGTGCGCGGGGGTGCTGCTGCATTATCCGTTGTACTTCGACTGGAAAACGCGCCTCTTCACGACGCCGGAAGCCGTGGTCGAACAGCTCGCACCGCACGCGGCACGACCGCTGGAAAAAGTACGCGGCAACCGGATGCGGCCTCTATTGAAGGCTTTTCGCTGGAGTCGCAACGCAATTTGCCACTTGGGCTGGCTCTATCGCCAGCACTTCGTACCATAGCGAAGCGCGAACAGCAAAGCGCGCTCGACATGCCGTTGAGTGCATCATGGACGCTCCGCGACGTGGGCGAGCGGCTGCGCGTCCGGCTCCGGTTGAGATCGGCGAAGACGCTCGCGCTTTCGTACCACGTGGGTGAACTGACGACGAGCAGCAATCCGATGGCGCTCGTGCGCTTCTACTACACCACCGCGAATGGCTCGACCGGCACTCCGCTCGGCTCTCTTAACTCGTTTCGTCTTGGTCTCTTATTCCACCGTCACGGACTTCGCGAGATTGCGCGGCTTGTCCACATCGGTGTCGCGCGTGCATGCCGTGTGATATGCGAGCAGTTGCAGCGGCACCACATGGAGAACCGGTGAAAGCAGCCCGTAGTGCTCCGGCATACGGATCACGTGAATGCCGCCTTCGCTCGTGATGTGCGTGTCGACGTCGGCAAACACATAAAGATTGCCGCCACGCGCGCGCACTTCCTGTACGTTCGACTTGAGTTTTTCAAGCAGGGCGTCGTTCGGCGCCACCGTCACCACCGGCATCGCCTCAGTCACGAGCGCGAGCGGTCCGTGCTTGAGTTCGCCCGCCGGATACGCTTCGGCGTGGATGTACGAGATTTCCTTGAGCTTGAGCGCGCCTTCGAGCGCGATCGGATAATGCAACCCGCGCCCGAGGAAGAGCGCGCTGTCCTTGCGGGCGAATTCCTCCGACCATGCAATGATCTGCGGCTCCAGCGCGAGCACGCCGTTGAGGGCGGACGGCAGGTGGCGCAGCTCATGCAGGTACGCGCTTTCCTGCTCCGCATTCATGTGGCCGCGCAGCTTGCCGAGCGTCACAGCGAGGATGAACAGGCCAACCAGCTGCGTCGTGAAAGCCTTCGTCGACGCCACGCCGATCTCGCGCCCTGCGTGCGTCAAAAACTTGAGTTCCGTGATGCGCACCAGCGCACTCGTCGCCACGTTGCACACAGCCAGCGTATGCGCCATGCCGAGCGACTGCGCATGCGTGAGCGCGGCAAGCGTATCGGCGGTCTCCCCCGACTGCGAGATTGTCACGACGAGCGCACGCGGATTCGGCACAGACTCGCGATAGCGGTATTCGCTCGCGATCTCCACTTCAGTCCGGATCTTCGCCACCGATTCGAGCCAGTATTTCGCGGTAAGGCCTGCGTAATAGCTCGTGCCGCACGCGAGAATCAGGACGCTATCGATGTCTTTGAAGATTGCGCCCGCATTTTCGCCGAAGATGCTCGCGTCGAACGTGTCGAGCGCCTGGATCGTGTCGGAAATCGCGCGCGGCTGCTCGAAAATTTCCTTCAGCATGTAGTGTCGATACGGACCGAGATCGACCGTTCCCACATACGCTTGCACGTCACGAGCCTCGCGCGTCACGATGTTGCCACTGCGGTCGACGATGCGCACGCCCTCGAGCGAGATCTCGCACACGTCGCCTTCTTCCAGGTAGCTGATGCGCGCGGCGCTGCCTGCAATGGCGAGTGCGTCCGAGGCGATGAAGTTCTCGCCCCCGCCGTAGCCCACGACGAGAGGCGAGCCGGCGCGCGCGCCCACCACCGTATGCGGCTGGCTTTTGTGCACCACGCCAATCGCATAGGCGCCCGTAAGCTGCTGCACGGCCGCGCGTACGGCACCGAACAGATCGCCCCGGTATAGGCTGTGGATCAAATGGGCGATGACTTCAGTATCAGTCTGTGAGACGAATTCGTAGCCCTTTTCCCGCAACGTGTCGCGCAGCGACTCGTAGTTCTCGATGATGCCGTTGTGAACGATTGCAAGCGTGTCGCGCGACGAGATCGGATGCGCGTTATTCATTGTGGGCGCGCCGTGGGTGGCCCAACGCGTGTGCGCGATGCCCGTCACGCCTTTGAATTGCGCCTCGTGCGCCTGCTGTTCGAGTTCTGCCACGCGCGCAACGCTGCGCAATCGCTGCGGACCGTCTGCCGTCAACACGGCCACGCCACACGAGTCGTAGCCGCGATATTCGAGCCGCCTAAGTCCTTCGACCAGGACGGGAACGATGTTACGTTGCGCAACCGCGCCGACGATGCCGCACATGGATTCGATCCTTTGCAATGAGAGAGGTGAACGCCGCGCCTTGCGCAATATGCGACGCCCGGGTTGAATCGTTTAGTTTTATTTCTTCATCGGCCGAACGTAGCCGCATTTCCCGAGCTGGCTTTTCGTGTTGTGCACGAGAGAACCTTCGCCGTTTAATGCATCCAATCAAACAATTGCTGGTCGATGTTGGTATATGGGCGCGAATTCTAACACCCGAAAGAATCGTCTCGCAGCCAATCATTTGTTCAAAGCTTCAAACGCCCTCTTGATAGAGGAGAATATAGCCATTGGAATTGCGTATTGCACTTAGAAGCGGTTGCAAAACTACCTATAAGGTTTGTAAAACTATCGTCGCTCGCAGGCTTCGGCGCGCTGTTGCAAAGAAACTACGACTGGAAAACGCGCCTCTTCACGACGCCGGAAGCCGTGGTCGAACAACTCGCGCCACAGGCCGCGCGGCCGCTGGAGAAAGTGCGCGGCAACCGGATGCGGCCGCTTCTCAAAGCTTCGCGCTGGAGCCGCAATGCAATTCGCCATGCCATATGGCGACTTCAGCAACAGCGCGCGTCACGAGCGCAGTAAAACGCAAACCGTCAAGACAAAACAAAAGCCCCGCAAGACCGAAATCTTGCGGGGCTTTTTTCCGACGCCAACGCTAAAGCGTTATCCGCTTACCGCGACATCATATTCATGCTGACGTTATGCATCACCCACAACGTCCCGCCAACCACGATCACCGCGGTCAGCACGGTGAACGCAAACGCCGTCACATTCCAGCGTTGCGACGACGACGTGTTCATATGCAGGAAGAACACCAGATGCACGAGGATCTGCACGAACGCGAGGCCCGCGATCGCGAACAAAGCGCTCTGGCCCGTCAACGTGCCGGTCATCACGATCGCGAAGGCCGCGACGGTCAGAATAACGGACAGCACGAAGCCCGCCGTATAGCTGCCGAAGCTGCCGTGACCGCCTTCCGAGTGTGCGCCGTGGGCGCTATGGCTATGGTCCATTTAGATCACGCTCGCAAGATAGACAAAGGTGAAAACGCCGATCCACACGACGTCGAGGAAGTGCCAGAAAAGGCTCAGGCACGTCAGACGGATCATGTCGCGCTCGGTCAGGTCACGATGACGCATCACCTGCAGCGCCAGCACCACCATCCAGATCAGGCCGAACGTCACGTGCAGACCGTGCGTGCCGACCAGCGTGAAGAACGACGACAGGAACGCGCTGCGGCTCGGACCCGCGCCTTCGGCGATCAGGTGCGAGAACTCGCGCATTTCCAGCACGAGGAACGCGAGGCCCAGCAGGAACGTCACGCCGAGCCAGCCAAGCAGCACGCCCTTGCGGTTCTTGTGCGCACCGAGCATCGCGAAGCCGTACGTGATACTCGAGAGCAGCAGCATCGTCGTTTCGAGCGCGACGCCCGGAATCTCGAACAGGTCCTTGCCGCTCGGTCCGCCCGCGAACTGGTGGCTCATCACCGCGAACACCGCGAACAGCGCCGCGAAGATGATGCAGTCGGTCATCAGGTACAGCCAGAAACCGAACACCGAGTGCGACGGCACATGGTCCGGCGCGAGTTGCGGTTCAACCGCAATAGTCTTCTGTAACATCAGTCCACCTCCAGCGCGGCCTGTGCATCGGCACGCGCGCCGACACCGGCCACGGCACCAGCGCCGCCGTTGTGTTTCTCTTCAATCAGCGCGACGGTGTCGGCCGGAATGTAATAGCCCTCGTTGTCCTGGAAGCTGTAGATGATCACGGTGGCGATCGCGCCGACAAAACCGACGATCGCAAGCCACCAAATGTGCCACACGCCTGCAAAACCAAGCACCAGCGAGAACAGACCCACCAGCAGACCCGCGGACGTATTCGACGGCATGTGAATGTCGCGATACACCGGCACCTTTTCGGCACCCTTGCGCGACTTCATTTCGGTGAACGCGTCGAGCGAGCGAATCGTCGGGATGTGCGCGAAGTTATAAGCCGGCGGCGGCGAGCTCGTCGCCCATTCCAGCGTATGACCGTCCCACGGATCGCCCGTGAGATCGCGGTTTTCCGGCAGATTGCGATCGCGGATGCTGACGAACAGCTGCAGCAACTGGAAACCGATACCGATTGCGATCAGCACCGCGCCGAACGCGGCGGCGATTAGCCACGGATGCCATGCCGGGTTGTCATAGTGATTCAGACGACGCGTCATGCCCATGAAGCCGAGCACGTACAGCGGCGTGAACGCAACCCAGAAGCCGATCTGCCAGAACCAGAACGCGGCCTTGCCGAGCTTCTCGTTCAGCTTGAAGCCGAACGCCTTCGGGAACCAGTAGTTGAAGCCGGCCAGATAGCCGAACAGCACGCCACCGATAATCACGTTGTGGAAGTGAGCGATCAGGAACAGGCTGTTGTGCAGCACGAAGTCCGCGCCCGGAATCGCCATCATCACGCCGGTCATGCCGCCGATCGTGAAGGTGACCATGAAGCCGAGGGTCCACAGAATCGGCGTCGTGAATTGCAGCCGGCCCTTGTAGATCGTGAACAGCCAGTTGAACACTTTGACGCCGGTCGGGATCGCAATCACCATCGTCGCGATACCGAAGAACGCATTGACGTCAGCGCCCGAGCCCATCGTGAAGAAGTGGTGCAGCCACACGAGGAACGACAGCACCATGATCGCGCAGGTTGCCCATACCATCGTCTTGTAGCCGAACAGCGGCTTCTTCGCAAACGTCGCGACGACTTCCGAGAAGATACCGAACGCCGGCAGGATCAGGATGTACACCTCGGGGTGGCCCCAGGCCCAGATCAGGTTCAGGTACAGCATCGCGTTGCCGCCGGCTTCGTTCGTGAAGAAGTGCATGCCGAGGTAACGGTCCAGACCGAGCAACGCGAGCGTGACGGTCAGGATCGGGAACGACGCCATGATCAGCACGTTCGTGCACAGCGCGGTCCACGTGAACACCGGCATCTTCATGAACGACATGCCCGGAGCGCGCATCTTCACGATCGTCACGAAGAAGTTCACGCCGGTCAGCAGGGTGCCGATACCGGAGAGCTGCAAGCTCCACAGGTAATAGTCGACGCCGACACCGGGGCTGAACTGCAGTTCCGACAGCGGCGGATAAGCGAGCCAGCCGGTCTGGCCGAATTCACCGATCACCAGCGAGACGTTGATCAGGATGGCGCTGACCGCCGTCATCCAGAAGCTCAGCGAGTTGATGAACGGGAACGCGACGTCGCGCGCACCGATCTGCAGCGGCACGACGAGGTTCATCAGACCGACCATGAACGTCATCGCCATGAAGAAGATCATGATGACGCCGTGCGCGGTGAAGATCTGGTCGTAGTGATGCGGCGGCAGAAAGCCCGGGCTCAGGTACGACAGCGCGAGCTGCATACGCATCATGATCGCGTCGGCGAAGCCGCGCAGCAGCATGATGAACGCAACGACGATGTACATCACGCCGATCTTCTTATGATCGACGGACGTCAGCCATTCGCTCCACAGGTAGCGCCATTTGCCGAGATACGTGATTCCGCCGAGCACGGCCAGTGCGGCGAGCACCATGCCGGCGCCCGCAGTCACGATGATTGGCTCGTGATACGGAATCGCATCGAGGGTTAGTTTTCCGAACATGCGTTACCCCTTAGGCGCACAGTTGGCGTCTTTCATGTTGTCGATGACGTTGCCGTTGTTGTAGCGGGCGATGATGTTGTTGAAGAGCTTCGGATCGACGGTCGAGAAGTAACGCACCGGGTCCTTTTCGCTCGGCTCCGACACCGCGTGATAACGGTCCATGTCGAGGCGGTCCGACGAAGCGCGCACCTTCGCAACCCATGCGTTGAAGTCTTCGGTCGACGTCGCGAGCGTACGGAACTTCATGTCCGAGAAGCCCTTGCCGCTGAAGTTCGCCGCGAGACCGGCGTAGTCGCCGGTGTGATCGGCGATCAGGTGCAGGCGCGTCTGCATGCCTGCCATCGCGTAGATCTGGCCGCCCAGCTGCGGGATGAAGAACGAGTTCATCACCGTGTCCGACGTGATCCGGAAGTTCACCGGCGTGCCGACCGGAATCGCGAGCTGGTTCACCGACGCGATGCCCAGGTCCGGATAGATGAACAGCCACTTCCAGTCGAGTGCGACGACTTCGACGTTGATCGGCTTGACCTGCGACTCGAGCGGACGATACGGATCGAGCTCATGTGTGCTCTTCCACGTCAACACGGCAAGGAACAGAATGATCAGCGTCGGAATCGTCCAGACGGCGACTTCGATCGCCGTGGAATGCGTCCAACCGGGACGGTATTCGGCGTTCCTGTTCGACGCGCGATAACGCCACGCGAAATACAGCGTCAGCGCAATGACCGGCACCACGACAATCAGCATGGCCCACGTCGAAGTCGCGATCAGATCACGCTCCGCCAGTCCCACACTCCCCTTCGGATTCAGAATATCGAGGTTGCTGCAACCCGAAAGCAGCAACATGAGGCTGGCGGAAATGAAACCTGCCGGCCTTCCAAGCGTCCGTCCTTTCATATCCACTGCCTCGTTTTTTTGACTTCAACGAACGTCATTCGACGGCTCTCCATTAATAAGCGCTCGCATAATAGGGGGGCATCGAAGGCTAATAAACACTCGATTTAGCAACGATCTATTGCGCCGCAACGCAGTGCGACACGTTGCCGCATTTCCCCGCACACCCTATTCACCAGCGTCGTTTGCGACGCTTCAAAACGAAGCATCGAAAAGTTGACGCATCGCAAAAGTCCCCTGAAATAAGCGCTAAAACTCGCTGGACGCGCAGCGGTTTCGCGGCACTACGGCCGCGCGGACATTCACAAAGGGATGGGTTGCGACGCGCAAAAGCGCAAGAGCGTCGCCGCATCCTGACGCGCGGATGCGACAACGGCTCTTGCGCTCTGTTCTTTTAACCCGGAGTGTGCGCGGCGACGGGTGCCGGTCCGGGCGCCGCTGCCTGCAGATGCTCGCCACCTTCCGCCGGCACGTTATCCGAAGGAAGCGCCGAGCGTTCCGATTGCGCGAGCAGCGTGCCGACCGACGGATCGATCGCATCGGTGAAGGGCTTCGGATCGAGACCGATCGCAAGCACCAGCAGCGCCAACGCACCGAGCAGCACGAACTCGCGCTTGCCGAGGTCTTTCAGCTTCGCCACGCGTGCATTGGCGATCGCGCCAAAGATCACCCGCTTGTACATCCACAGCGTGTAGGCCGCGCTCAGGATCAGCGTGGTCGCGGCGATCGCGCCGATCCAGAAGTTGAAGCGGATCGCGCCCATCAGCACCATGAATTCGCCGACGAAACCCGACGTGCCCGGCAGACCGATGTTGGCCATCGAGAACAGCATCACGAAAGCGGCAAAGCGCGGCATCGTGTTCGCGACACCGCCGTATTCGGCAATCGATGCGCTCTTCGTGCGGTCGTAGAGCATGCCGGTGCACAACAGCATCGCGCCGGACACCACGCCGTACGAGATCATCTGCACGATTGCGCCGGATTGGCCGAAGCGGTTGAAGACGAACAGACCGAGCGTGACGAGGCCCATGTGCGCGACCGTCGAATACGCGAGCAGGCGGCGCATGTCGGTTTGCACGAGTGCAAGCAGGCTCGAGTAGATCACCGCGACGAGCGACAGCGTGATCATCATCGGCGCGAAGAAGTGGCTCGCTTGCGGCGCGATCGGCAGCGCGAAACGCAGCAGGCCGTAGCCGCCGATCTTCAGCATGCCGATCATCACCGCGGCGCCGGTCGGGCCGTCGAGGTGCACGTCGGGCAGCCACGTGTGCAGCGGCCACATCGGCACCTTCACGCCGAACGCGGCGAGGAAGCCGAGGAAGATCAACGCCTGCGGCACCATGTCGAGATGCGCTTCGCGCCACACGGCGAGGTCGAAGCTGTGCGTCTGGCTATACAGATAGAGCAGCGACATCAGCATCATCAGCGAGCCGAGGAACGACACGAAGAAGAACTTCACCGCGGCATACGTGCGGTTCTTTTGACCATACGTGCCGATCAGCAGATACAACGGGATCAGCGTCGCCTCGAACGCAATGAAGAACATCATGCCGTCGAGCGACGTGAAGACGCCCTGCATGAAGCCCGACAGCATCAGGAATGCGCCGAAGTACTGCGCGGTGCGCTGCGTGATCGACTCCCACGACGCGATCACGATGATGATCGTCGTCAGCGCGGTAAGCGCGACGAGCCACAGCGAAATCCCGTCGATTCCCACATGCCATGCGATATCGAACGTCGGCGACCAGCGGACGTTCTCGACGAACTGCATCGAGGTCACGTCGTTACGGAAGTTCGCCACGAGCGGGATCACCGGCAAGAAACCCGCCACCGCGCCGATCAGCGCGAGCCAGCGCGTGCGATTACGCGCCGCGTCGGACCCGGCGCGCAGAACCACGAACCCGGCAACGATGGGGATCCAGATGAGAAGACTTAGGAGAGGCAATGGCATGTGCTCTGTCAAAACTTGAAGTACAAAACGCCGCGTCAACACCCCCAGAAACAGCAGGCATCGAAATGGAAATGTAAGTTGGAGTTCGCTGAAATTGACGCGTGGAGGGGTTTCCCGCTACACGTTTACCCGCAGCCGACTGACCAAGGGTGGGAGATTACCAAGATAAGAATAATTTTGCATCGCAACAGCGGCGAAATCCGCGCCACAATAAATTGTTGTGACGTGGGCGCTTGCAAAACGCATCAAAATGTGCGTTTGCACATTGTTACAAAGACCGCGCGGGACCTTGATAATTTGGCGGCAAAAGCTGGCAATTACGCGGAGGTTGGCCGCTTTTAAGCATGCGCTGTTTATAGGGCCGATTCGACTGGAACGGATCGTGCTCTTTGCTGCTCCATTACCGGTACGAATGGGCAGCCGTTAAGCAAAAATTTGCCCGAGCGACGATAAAAAAATTTTTTGGGGCGGCGCTCTAAATCGTCCCGTGAGCGGGGCGTCAACTGTGCCGAGCGCCTCGATCCAGGAACGCTGAAACTGCTCAGCTCCAGACGCGAAATATTCCATTTACCTTACGGAAAAAACCGCGCGGCGCCATGCTTCCTGCTGCGGAAATTCGCGCGACGAGGCACACTCAATTCGCCCAGCGGGCTCCCCTCGCCCGGCTCCTTTTCCGGACCTTCTCGCATGATGCTTCGTGACGACGTCGTCGTACCCGCACTCGAATGCCGCGGCCTGAGCAAGCGGTACGGCACCGGCCGCATCGTGCTCGCGCGGCTCGACTTCACGCTCGCGGCGGGCGAGTTCGTCGCGATCATGGGCGACTCGGGCGTCGGCAAGTCGACGCTGCTCAACCTGATCGCCGGACTCGACCACGCCGATAGCGGCAGCGTGCTGATCGACGGACGCCCGGTCGAGCAACTCGACGATAACGCCGCCACGCGTCTGCGCCGCCAGAAGCTCGGCTTCGTATTCCAGGCTTTTCATGTGCTGCCGCATCTGACGCTCGCGCAGAATGTCGCGCTGCCGCTGCTGCTCAATGATCTGCCGACGGCCGGCGCCCTCGACATGCTCGCGGCGGTCGGGCTCGGCGGACGCGGTGACGACTTTCCGCGCGATCTCTCCGGCGGCGAGTTGCAGCGCGTCGCGATTGCGCGCGCACTCGTGCATCGCCCAACGCTGCTGCTCGCCGACGAACCGACCGGCAACCTCGACCCCGCCACCGCGCACGACGTGCTCGGCCTGTTCCGCGCGCAAAGCAAGGCGACCGGCGCGGCAACGATCATGGTCACGCATTCGGAGGCCGCGGCCGCCGTGGCCGACCGCGTGTTGATCCTGAGCGACGGCGGCCTGCATGCCGCGCGCGATCAAGCCGCGAATGCCTCGCACGCCGCAGCCCGCTCGACCGACGATGGCCGCTGACCTTCATCCGTCGCCGCGCGCGCCCGGATATCGGGCTCTCGCGCGCTGGCTGTTGGCCGCGGAATGGCGCAGTCATCGCGGACGCGCACTCGTCGCAATCGCGACCATCGCGCTAGGCGTCGCGCTCGGCTACGCGGTGCAATTGATCAACAGCGCGGCCTTCAACGAATTCTCGGCGGCCGCGCGCAGTCTGTCCGGCGAAGCGGATCTGCAGGTGCGCGGCGCGCAGCCTTTCATCGACGAGTCCCTCTATCCGCAACTGGCCAACGAGTCGGGCGTGGCGCTGGCGAGCCCCGCACTCGCGCTCGATGTCGCGGTGCCGGGACACAGCGGCGCGCTGCCCGTCCTCGGCGTCGACGTTTTCAAGGCGAGCCGGATCACGCCCGATCTGATCGGTGTGCCCTCGCCTGACCGCCCGTTCGACACGCTCGCCTCGGATGCGATATTTCTGTCGACAGCCGCGCAGCAATGGCTGAACGTCAAGACCGGCGACGACGTGACGCTGCGCAGCGGCACGTCGGACCTGCATCTGCGTGTCGCGGGCGGGCTCGTGCGCACGCGGCCGGGACAACGACTCGCGGTGATGGACATCGCCGCCGCGCAATGGCGATTCGGCAAGGTGGGCAAGCTGTCGCGCATCGACGTGCAGCTCGAACGCGGCGTCGATCGGCAACGTTTCAAACGGGCTCTGCAACAGCAGCTCGGCACCGCGTGGGTGGTCGCCGAGACGCGCGACACCGAAAGCCGCACCGATCGTCTGTCTCGTGCTTACCGGATCAACATGAACGTGCTCGCGCTGGTCGCGCTGTTCACGGGCGCGTTCCTCGTGTTTTCGACGCAGGCGCTCGGTGTCGTGCGACGCCGCTCGCAATTCGCGATGCTGCGCGTGCTCGGACTCACGCGAGCTCAGCTGCTGCGCCAGATCCTGCTCGAAGGCGCGCTGCTCGGCCTGCTCGGCTCGTTGTGCGGACTCGCGCTCGGCTACGCGATGGCCAGCGGTGCGCTGCGCTTTTTCGGCAGCGATCTCGGTGGTGGCTATTTTCCAGGCGTACAACCGCGCGTCGGTTTCGAGCCGCTCGCGAGCGCGGTGTTTCTCGCGCTCGGGGTCGCGGTGTCGGTGTTGGGCAGCGTCGCGCCCGCCATCGACGCGGCGCGCGCACGACCGGCCGCGGCTCTCAAGGCCGGCGCCGAGGAAAGCGCGTTGGCGCGGCTCGCGACGCCATGGCCCGCGTTCGGCTGTTTGCTGGTCGCCGGCGTGCTGACGCGTGTGCCGCCGTGGTTCGATGCACCTATTGCCGGTTATCTGGCGGTCGCGTTGCTGCTCGTTGGCGGCATTGCGCTGATGCCGCGCGTGACCGCACTGATATTCGGCGCAGCGAGCCGCGCGCGCGGCACGCGGCGCCGTGCGGGTGCGACGGGCACGCTCGCGATTGCGCGTCTCGCGAATGCGCCGGGGCAGGCGTCGATCGCAATGGGCGGCGTGCTGTCGAGCTTCGCGCTGATCGTCGCGATGGCGATCATGGTCGCCAGCTTCCGCGTATCGGTCGACGACTGGATCACGCATCTGCTGTCCGCCGATTTGTACGTGCGCGTAGCGTCGGGGGGTAATAGCGGCGACAGTGGCGGTTTGCGGCCGGACGAACAGACGCGCGTCTCGACGGTGCCCGGCGTCCGCAACGCTGCGTTCGCGCGCATCACGCATCTGACGCTCGATCCCGCACGCCCGGACGTCGCGCTGCTCGCGCGCGATATCGACGCAGCCGATCCGGGCGCAACTCTGCAGATGACCGGCGCGGTGCTATCCCCGTCCGCACTTCGCGCCGGTGACATGCCTATTTGGGTATCCGAAGCAATGATCGACCTATATGGCTATAAGTTGGGGCAACGTGTGCGGTTACCGCTTGGCGAGCATGGCCGGACGTTCGTCGTAGCCGGCGTCTGGCGCGACTACGCGCGGCAAAGCGGCGCGATCCAGATTCGGCTTGCCGATTATCGGCGGCTGACCGGCGACTCCACCGCAACCGATGTCGCCGTGACCGTCGAGCCGGGCGTGAGTGTCGAACGCGTCGTCGCAGGTTTGAAGGCATTGCCGTTTGGCGCTTCGCTCGAATCTTCTCAACCGGGAGAGATCCGGGCGCGCACGCTGGTCATCTTCGACCGCAGTTTCGTCGTCACGTATCTGCTCGAGGCGGTGGCGATCGTGATCGGCTTGTTCGGCGTCGCCGCGACGTTTTCCGCGCAGACGCTCGCGCGCGCCCGCGAATTCGGGATGTTGCGCCATGTCGGCGTGACGCGCGCGCAGATCTTCGCGATCCTCGCATCGGAGGGCGGTCTGCTCACCGGATGCGGCATTGCGCTCGGTTTCTCGCTTGGTTTCGCAGTCAGCCTGATTCTCGTGTTCGTCGTCAATCCGCAGTCGTTTCACTGGAGCATGTCACTGCATGTACCGTGGTTCGTGCTCGGCACCGTCGCGGTGGTGATGCTGGTACTGTCGTGCACGACCGCAGTGGTCGCGGGACGCGGCGCTGTGTCGGTCGATGCAGTTCGCGCGGTGAAGGAGGACTGGTGATGCGAGTTGCACTGCGTGCGTGGGGAATGGTGTTGGTCTGGGATAGCGCGAGCATTCGTGAGGTTTGCTCTACGCTATGCGGATGCGCGACTCGGATCGTGCGTGTATCGAGCGTATCGCTGCGAGCGAATGTGGCCAATTCGACGATGTCCACGCTAGTAACGTTATTCCAGGCGCCGGCTCGGATTCCGACTCTGACTCTGACTCCGATTGCGATTTCGCGCGGAGACTCCAAGTCTCCACTGCGACGCCTTCACCTTCTTTTTCGTGGCCTATTTTGCGTTGGCCTGGCCGCTGTTTCGCCGTCGCATGCGGCGACTAGCGACTTCTCCGCGTCCACGCCGGTAGCCTTCGCGGCAGTCACGCCAGACCATACGATCTCGTTTCCGCAAGACAGCGGTGCCCATCCGGCTTTCCGTACCGAATGGTGGTACGCAACTGGCTGGCTCACGACGCCCGACAACCGACCGCTCGGATTCCAGATCACCTTCTTCCGTTCGGCGACCGGTCACGATCGCGCCGATCCCAGCGCCTTCGCTCCCTCGCAACTGATCATCGCGCACGCTGCGCTGAGCGATCCGTCTCTCGGACACCTCGCTCATGATCAACGCATCGCTCGGCAAGGTCTCGGGCTCGCCTACGCGAAACCCGCCAACACCGACGTCAAACTCGACGCATGGAAAATGATGCGCGCCGCGGACGGCCACTACGACGTCAGCGCCGACGCAAGCGGATTCTCGCTACATCTCCAACTCACGCCAACGCAGCCTCCGCTGATTCAGGGCGAACGCGGTTACTCGCGCAAAGGACTGCGGCCAGAACAGGCAAGCTACTACTACAGCGAGCCGCAGCTCCGCGTGAGGGGCACTGTCGTGCGCCCCGTTCAGGCTGGGAACGAGCCAACGCGCAATACAGCTGTGACGGGCACCGCTTGGCTCGATCACGAATGGTCGAGCACATATCTCGACGCCCATGCGGTCGGATGGGATTGGCTCGGTGCCAATTTGACGGACGGCTCAGCCCTGATGGCGTTCAAGATGCGTAGCCGCGATGGACATGCAATATGGGCCCACGCGACGCTTCGCAAGCCCGATGGACAAGTAATGAACTTCGGCTCCGCTGACGTCGATTTCACGCCGCGTCGCATGTGGCGTTCGCCGCGCACGAGTGCTTCGTACCCTGTCTCGATGATGGTTAGAACCGGCTCGCAGACGTGGCAACTCGATCCGCTGATGGACGATCAGGAACTCGATTCACGACAGTCCACTGGCGCGGTGTACTGGGAAGGCGCGGTGCGGGTGAGTCAACAGAATGCGGATGTAGGGCGAGCCTATCTCGAACTGACCGGTTACGCGGATGCGCTGCGGATGGGCAAGCAGTGAGGCTCGCAAACGGCCGCGTAAACGCAGAAACCCCACCGCGGAGGGTGGGGTTTCTGACTGGGTAAGGAGCCTGACGATTACCTACTTTCACACGGGCAATCCGCACTATCATCGGCGTGGAGTCGTTTCACGGTCCTGTTCGGGATGGGAAGGGGTGGGACCGACTCGCTATGGTCATCAGGCATGACGGGTTGCTGCGTCGCAATGGTATGCGCCACAGCCAATCTGGAAGAAGCGTAAAGGATTCGTGTGTGGGGGTTGCGTTGTTTCTGGCACAACACCGATCTCAACCCTGTGCGTGTCGCTCCCCTCGCTGGGGGTAAAACACACCGGTTATAGGATCAAGCCTTACGGGCAATTAGTATCAGTTAGCTCAGTACATTACTGTACGTGCACACCTGACCTATCAACGTCCTGGTCTTGAACGACCCTTCAAGGGGCTCGAAGCCCCGGGGATATCTCATCTTAAGGCGAGTTTCCCGCTTAGATGCTTTCAGCGGTTATCTCTTCCGAACATAGCTACCCGGCGATGCCACTGGCGTGACAACCGGTACACCAGAGGTTCGTCCACTCCGGTCCTCTCGTACTAGGAGCAGCCCCCTTCAAATATCCAGCGCCCACGGCAGATAGGGACCAAACTGTCTCACGACGTTTTAAACCCAGCTCACGTACCTCTTTAAATGGCGAACAGCCATACCCTTGGGACCGGCTACAGCCCCAGGATGAGATGAGCCGACATCGAGGTGCCAAACACCGCCGTCGATATGAACTCTTGGGCGGTATCAGCCTGTTATCCCCAGAGTACCTTTTATCCGTTGAGCGATGGCCCTTCCATACAGAACCACCGGATCACTATGACCTGCTTTCGCACCTGTTCGACTTGTCAGTCTCACAGTCAAGCACGCTTATGCCATTGCACTATCAGCACGATTTCCGACCGTACCTAGCGTACCTTCGTACTCCTCCGTTACACTTTGGGAGGAGACCGCCCCAGTCAAACTGCCTACCATGCACTGTCCCCGACCCGGATTACGGGCCAAGGTTAGAACCTCAAACAGATCAGGGTGGTATTTCAAGGACGGCTCCACGCAGACTGGCGTCCACGCTTCATAGCCTCCCACCTATCCTACACAGACCGGTTCAAAGTCCAATGCAAAGCTACAGTAAAGGTTCATGGGGTCTTTCCGTCTAGCCGCGGGGAGATTGCATCATCACAAACACTTCAACTTCGCTGAGTCTCGGGAGGAGACAGTGTGGCCATCGTTACGCCATTCGTGCAGGTCGGAACTTACCCGACAAGGAATTTCGCTACCTTAGGACCGTTATAGTTACGGCCGCCGTTTACCGGGACTTCAATCAAGAGCTTGCACCCCATCATTTAATCTTCCGGCACCGGGCAGGCGTCACACCCTATACGTCCACTTTCGTGTTTGCAGAGTGCTGTGTTTTTATTAAACAGTCGCAGCCACCAGTTTATTGCAACCCTTTCACCCTCCTGGCGCAGGCCAGTCAAGCTACAAGGGCGTACCTTATCCCGAAGTTACGGTACCAATTTGCCGAGTTCCTTCTCCCGAGTTCTCTCAAGCGCCTTAGAATACTCATCTCGCCCACCTGTGTCGGTTTGCGGTACGGTCACTGTGAAACTGAAGCTTAGAGGCTTTTCCTGGAACCCCTTCCAGTTGCTTCGCTTCCGAAGAAGCTCGCGCCACACCCTTGAGTCCTGTGCCCGGATTTGCCAAAGCACCCTCTTCAATGCAGCGACCGGGACTTCCAACACCCGGACAACCTTCCGCGATCCGTCCCCCCATCGCATTTCACAATGGTGCAGAAATATTAATCTGCTTCCCATCAGCTACGCATTTCTGCCTCGCCTTAGGGGCCGACTCACCCTACGCCGATGAACGTTGCGTAGGAAACCTTGGGCTTACGGCGAGGGGGCCTTTCACCCCCTTTATCGCTACTCATGTCAGCATTCGCACTTCCGATACCTCCAGCACACTTTCCAGTGCACCTTCGCAGGCTTACGGAACGCTCTCCTACCATGCGTGCAAAGCACGCATCCGCAGCTTCGGTATATGACTTAGCCCCGTTACATCTTCCGCGCAGGACGACTCGATCAGTGAGCTATTACGCTTTCTTTAAAGGGTGGCTGCTTCTAAGCCAACCTCCTGACTGTTTTAGCCTTCCCACTTCGTTTCCCACTTAGTCATATTTGGGGACCTTAGCTGGCGGTCTGGGTTGTTTCCCTCTTGACACCGGACGTTAGCACCCGATGTCTGTCTCCCGTGATTGCACTCTTCGGTATTCGGAGTTTGCTATGGCGTAGTAATCCGCAATGGACCCCACAACCATGACAGTGCTCTACCCCCGAAGGTGATACACGAGGCACTACCTAAATAGTTTTCGGAGAGAACCAGCTATTTCCAGGTTTGTTTAGCCTTTCACCCCTATCCACAGCTCATCCCCTAACTTTTCAACGTTAGTGGGTTCGGTCCTCCAGCACGTGTTACCGTGCCTTCAACCTGGCCATGGATAGATCACCTGGTTTCGGGTCTACACCCAGCGACTGAACGCCCTGTTCGGACTCGCTTTCGCTACGCCTGCCCTAATCGGTTAAGCTTGCCACTGAATGTAAGTCGCTGACCCATTATACAAAAGGTACGCCGTCACCCCTTGCGAGGCTCCGACTGTTTGTATGCATGCGGTTTCAGGATCTATTTCACTCCCCTCCCGGGGTTCTTTTCGCCTTTCCCTCACGGTACTGGTTCACTATCGGTCGATCACGAGTATTTAGCCTTGGAGGATGGTCCCCCCATCTTCAGACAGGATTTCACGTGTCCCGCCCTACTTGTCGTACACCTAGTTCTTCCTCGCTGTTTTCGTCTACAGGGCTATCACCTGCTATGGCCGCACTTTCCAGAGCGTTCGACTAACAATGAGAATAAAGAGTACAGGCTGATCCCATTTCGCTCGCCACTACTTTGGGAATCTCGGTTGATTTCTTTTCCTGCGGTTACTTAGATGTTTCAGTTCACCGCGTTCGCTTCACATGACCTATGTATTCAGTCATGGATACTCCATTAGGAGTGGGTTTCCCCATTCGGACATCTCCGGATCAAAGCTTGTTTGCCAGCTCCCCGGAGCTTTTCGCAGGCTACCGCGTCCTTCATCGCCTGTGATCGCCAAGGCATCCACCACATGCACTTGTTCGCTTGACCCTATAACGGGTGTGTCTCTCAATGATTGCTCACCGCAGATCACTTCCGCTACAGGTTGAGTATTCGTGTTGCGCCGTATTCCAAAGCAATCTTTCGATCACTTAAAAATACATCGATACAATCACAACCCTGATTCACCTACTCACGCACCCATCTCTAAGTACGCTTTCGTGAATCTCTTTACTACTTCTTCCTGATTGTTAAAGAACGACAGCCGATTATGAGTTGCCTCATATCGCTCTGACTGGCTCAATCGCCAATGCAAAGTACTCAGCATCCCACTTCGTGCTGAACCCTTGGCATTGAGGATTGGTGGAGGATGACGGGATCGAACCGACGACCCCCTGCTTGCAAAGCAGGTGCTCTCCCAGCTGAGCTAATCCCCCGGTCATACAGCACTCACGGGCGCCCCAGCCTGCACCACAGACAAGGATGGTGGGTCTGGATGGATTCGAACCATCGACCCCCCGCCTTATCAAGACGGTGCTCTAACCGACTGAGCTACAGACCCCTGAGCCTGTCTGCGTTGCTTCTACTAACCACAGCCGATAAGCGTGAGCGCTTGCGCAGCAATGCAAGCTCTGGAAAGGAGGTGATCCAGCCGCACCTTCCGATACGGCTACCTTGTTACGACTTCACCCCAGTCATGAATCCTACCGTGGTGACCGTCCTCCTTGCGGTTAGACTAGCCACTTCTGGTAAAACCCACTCCCATGGTGTGACGGGCGGTGTGTACAAGACCCGGGAACGTATTCACCGCGGCATGCTGATCCGCGATTACTAGCGATTCCAGCTTCACGCACTCGAGTTGCAGAGTGCGATCCGGACTACGATCGGTTTTCTGGGATTGGCTCCACCTCGCGGCTTGGCAACCCTCTGTTCCGACCATTGTATGACGTGTGAAGCCCTACCCATAAGGGCCATGAGGACTTGACGTCATCCCCACCTTCCTCCGGTTTGTCACCGGCAGTCTCCCTGGAGTGCTCTTGCGTAGCAACTAGGGACAAGGGTTGCGCTCGTTGCGGGACTTAACCCAACATCTCACGACACGAGCTGACGACAGCCATGCAGCACCTGTGTTATGGCTCCCTTTCGGGCACTCCCACCTCTCAGCAGGATTCCATACATGTCAAGGGTAGGTAAGGTTTTTCGCGTTGCATCGAATTAATCCACATCATCCACCGCTTGTGCGGGTCCCCGTCAATTCCTTTGAGTTTTAATCTTGCGACCGTACTCCCCAGGCGGTCAACTTCACGCGTTAGCTACGTTACCAAGCCAATGAAGGCCCGACAACCAGTTGACATCGTTTAGGGCGTGGACTACCAGGGTATCTAATCCTGTTTGCTCCCCACGCTTTCGTGCATGAGCGTCAGTATTGACCCAGGGGGCTGCCTTCGCCATCGGTATTCCTCCACATCTCTACGCATTTCACTGCTACACGTGGAATTCTACCCCCCTCTGCCATACTCGAGCGATGCAGTCACCAATGCAGTTCCCAGGTTAAGCCCGGGGATTTCACATCGGTCTTACATCACCGCCTGCGCACGCTTTACGCCCAGTAATTCCGATTAACGCTCGCACCCTACGTATTACCGCGGCTGCTGGCACGTAGTTAGCCGGTGCTTATTCTTCCGGTACCGTCATCCCTCACGGATATTAGCCACGAGGTTTTCTTTCCGGACAAAAGTGCTTTACAACCCGAAGGCCTTCTTCACACACGCGGCATTGCTGGATCAGGCTTGCGCCCATTGTCCAAAATTCCCCACTGCTGCCTCCCGTAGGAGTCTGGGCCGTGTCTCAGTCCCAGTGTGGCTGGTCGTCCTCTCAGACCAGCTACAGATCGTCGGCTTGGTAGGCCTTTACCCCACCAACTACCTAATCTGCCATCGGCCGCCCCTTGAGCGCGAGGTCCGAAGATCCCCCGCTTTCCTCCATAGAGCGTATGCGGTATTAATCCGGCTTTCGCCGGGCTATCCCCCACTCCAGGACACGTTCCGATGTATTACTCACCCGTTCGCCACTCGCCACCAGGATTGCTCCCGTGCTGCCGTTCGACTTGCATGTGTAAGGCATGCCGCCAGCGTTCAATCTGAGCCAGGATCAAACTCTTCAGTTCAAACCTGTTACTGTTTTCGGTTCTCTCGAACCGGTCGCTCACTCAACGTACTGACGATGATCAATCCGTCTTTCGACAGATAAACCTTCCTCTAATACTGTGTGAGGCTTCTGATACTTTTGCCTTGCAGCAGACTCCGAAGAATCCGCCGCCGCATTCCGCATCAAGCGCCCACACTTATCGGCTGTTAGTTTTTAAAGATCGATCCGCCCAACCCGCAGCGCCTGAACCACAACCACCCGGCACCGCTTCGTTTGCGTCGCTGCGTCTGCAGCAGAGAAACGAGATTATGGAGAGCGATCGACAACACGTCAAGCCCCTTCTGCGAATTTCTTTTGGGAGCAAAGACGGCCATCTCCATCGCATTGCCACCTGCCACCAAAAGAGTCAACTCAGCCTGAAACCAAAAAGAAGGCAAAATAGTTAGTCATCCGATTCAATGAAGTTCAGCCACCAACGAAACAAAGCAGTCCGGTCACAGTTCGATCCAAACACCGCTCCCCAAACTAAAGTTTTACCCTTCCCCGCCGTCATTCAGATTATCCCGCCACTTAAATTAGCTGCCGACACTATGGACAATCCCGTCGACGCACACGTCGAGGAAACCCGGCCCGCCGCTCCATCAGCGGCGCTCGAGCCAGAAATGGTGCCAGTAGGCACGCCGCTCCCATGGCCGATCGTCGACGCCGACGGCACGCTGCTCTTCGCCAGCGCCACGACGCTCGCGACGACCGACGAGCGCGCCTTCCTATTCCAACACTTTCACCCCCAACGCGGCGACCTGCTGAACCTCGGCGCACCACAACCGCCTGCGCCCACCGCCCAGCCCGACCCGGCCGGTGAGCTGACGCTCAAGGACATGCACCTCGAAATCGGCGCATTGATCGGCATGCGTTCGCAACTCGGTAGCGGCGCGCCGATGCACCCATGCCGCATCATCGGTTTCGCGCCGAACCATGCGCTGTTCGTCACGCCGCCGATGCAGCAGGGCCAACCGCTGCCGCTCACGCCCGGCGAGAACGTCGAGATCGTCGCGATCGCGAGTCAGGCCGTGTTCCGTTTCGTCTGCACGGTCGAAGCGGTCTGCCGCATGCCGTTCGACTATGTCGTGTTGTCGAAGCCTGGCGTGGTCCGCCGCCTCCGTGAGCGCAAATCGATCCGCGTCCATGCGCACCTGCCCGTGCGGTTCGGCATCGGCGAAAGCGGCGACACTTACGAAGGCCTCGGACTCGCGAAGGGCATCAGCGCGCTCGGCATGTCGTTGAGTGCGGCATGGACCCTGGGCGAGATCAGCGAGCGGCTGCGCATCGCGTTCCGGCTGAAATCGGCCGAGTACGATGCGCAGATCGAGACGACGGCAGTGATCCGCAACATTCAGAAAGGCAAAACGCCCGGCGAGCCGTCAATGCATGGGCTCGAACTGGATCAGCTCGATACCGCTCAACAGATGGCGATGAAGGTGTTCGTGTTCGACCGTCAAGAGGATGTGCAGCACTGGTCCAACGGCCTGAAATAAGCGCTACGGCTGGGAAGCAACGCGCGTGTGGACGCAGCACGCCGACCTCGCTGCGTACACATCGATCAGCCGATCAACTCTTCCGGCGTCAGGCGCCGCGCGCCCCACGCATCGGCGAGCACTTCGCAGCGGCCGAGCCGTATCGCACCACGGTCGAAATCGACGAACACGACTTCATCGGCATCGGCCGGCCGAGCGGGTTCGTCGCGCGTGCGGCCGTCGGTCAGAATCCATAACCAGCGCTGCTGGGCCGGTCGTCGCCGCGCGCTGAGTTCGAGCAGTTGCGCGGCGCGGCGCACGCCCGAAGCGAGCGGCGTGCCGCCGCCTCCGCCCACGGGCGCGAGCCATCGCTCGTTCCACCAGCGCGGCACGGCAGGACCGAAGCGTACGTCCGCGCCCGCCCCGCCGAAGCAGATCAACGCAGCCTCGGCGCGCATTGCACTCGCACGGTCGAACAAGGCAGTCAATAAACCCTTTGCGAGCGCGAGGCGCTGGCCCGCCAGCATCGACCCGGAGCAATCGAGCACGAAGCAATGCAGCACACCGCCGCGCGGCATTTCGCGCACGAAGCGCAAATGCTCCCGACCGAGCGTGCGCTCGCGCATCGCGGCGAGCGTCGGCGGCCATGCAATGCGCCTGCCCGGTTCGCCGCGCGACGTGTCGCGCGAACCCACCCCCACGCCTTGCCGCCATCGAAAACCGCTGCGCGAGTCAGCGGCGGCGCCTTTCCGATGGCTCAGCGTTTTTTTGCGTCGAGCGGAATGACACCCTTGACGGGCACAGCCGGGGCCGGCTCAGGAGGCAGGTAGCCCCAGTCGGTGTCGGCGGAAGATGAGGTGGATGCGGCCGCAGGGCCAGACGCACCTCCAGCGACGTCCCGTGGCCGCGCCTCGCTTTCCGACCGGCGCTGATTCGCATGCTGCGAATCATGCTGACGCCGCCGATGAAGCAGGACTGCATCGGCAACGCGCTCCACATGGCCCACCGTCACAACATCCGCCTGTTCGAACGCGGCCAGCGCGCGCGCCGCGCGCAGCATCACGAGATCGGCGCGCAGGCCGTCGACGGCCGCGTCGATGCACAGCGCGCTCACGCGCGCATGAACGGTGTCATCGAACGACAGCAGCGGCAGCGCCGCGCGCGCCGAGCGAATTCGCTGTACGTATGAAGCCTGCTGCTCCGCATAGGTGGCACGAAACCCAGCGGCATCGAGATCGAACGCAAAGCGCGCTTTGACGATCGCCTGCCGCACCTGCGGCTCGAACGCGTTCTGCAACTCCACCATCAGACCAAAGCGGTCGATCAGCTGCGGCCGCAACTCGCCCTCTTCGGGATTCATCGTGCCGATCAGCACGAAGCTCGCGTCATGACTATGCGATACGCCATCGCGTTCAACTGTATTTACGCCGCTCGCCGCCGCATCGAGCAACGCATCGACGAGCGCATCGGGCAGCAGATTGACTTCGTCGACGTACAGCACGCCCCGATGCGCCTTCGCGAGCAACCCCGGCGAGAAGCGCACCGAGCCGTCGCGCAACACGGTTTCGATATCGAGCGTGCCGATAAGCCGATCCTCGCTCGCGCCAAGCGGCAGATTCACGAGCTGTCCTTCCGGCAGCAGTTCGGCGAGCGCGCGTGCGGCGGTCGACTTCGCGGTGCCACGCGGTCCGCTGATCAGCACGCCACCGAGGCCCGGATCGATCGCCGCAAGCACCAGCGCCTGCTGCAACGAGGCCTGGCCGATCAGCGCCGCAAACGGAAAACCCGGCCGTGCGCCCGCGGCCGATGCAAAACCCGCGTCATTCAAGTCGTCCTTTCCTCGCGTCGCTCCATTCATCGGAATGCGCGGGAAACCTCGGCATTCATGCCGGGGAGGGATAGCGCGGCATGCACAGCACGCCCTACGCCCGCATCTCCTTGTCGAAAGCTATCCTTGGGTTGAACGGAATATGCATAGCCATCACCGCGCTGAACGAGCGCGCAGTGACGGTAGCTGATACCCTGAACGACGGCCGAGGCCGTCTGAATGTTGAACGAACCCGTTGCGCGCACGGCAACGCGTCCGATATGGATGCCCGCCTTCTTGCCGCTGGGCACATCGGCGCGCACGTGGTCGCCCGTCTGGAACCCCTGTACCTGCTTTTGCCGCATGAGATATCCTCGGGGGAAGCCATGTCGGGTCAAGCGCGTGCGCTGGTAGCTGCCGCGCCCGGTGGCCTTGATCGCCAGCGACGGGCGCTGCCAGCCCCGAATGCTGTCCACCTGCCCGACACACGCTGCATCGAGTGCATGGGTCTTCGGGATGTCATGGCTGACGCGGTTGAACTTCGTACGTCCCCCGGAGGCGAGTTCAAGTGGCAGGCCAGTGGCCCGAAGCGCATTGGCAAGCGCCCAGCGCGTCGTATTGACCGCGGCGGCATCCCTGAGTGGGCGAGATGCGGTAGCGAGGATGCGCGCCAGGCGCGTCGGGTCCTTGACGTACTCGCGTACATCGAGCGAACCCTTGCCCTGGTTGCAGTCGCTGCAGGCCAACCCCAGATTGCCAATCCGGTTGCTGCCATTGCGCGCACGGGCGCTCAGGTGTTCAATCTGCAACGGACGATCCGTGATATCGCAGTAGATGCAGGTGCGGTTCCACTTCTCCAGCAGGTACTCGCGCACCTCGTAGCCCGCCAGCGTGCCTTGCTGATACTCGACGCCCAAGATTTCAGGATTGTCGAGCGCCTGCGTGTCGAAGCGCACCAGCTCCGACGAGAGTGCCGTAACCGGTGTCCAACGGCGGATCCGGCTCATCCATGCCATGGTGTTGTGAACGCGATGCATCAGGCTCGGCGAAAGCCAGCCTTCGGGCTTCCTGCGGTTCAGGAAGCGCGGCGCTCGGTGGCGCAGGTTTGCACCTCGACGGCGCCGACGAAAGGCACGACGGGACGTCAGGGCCTCACTGATCTGTCTGCCGCGGTGAACCAGCTCGAACAGGTTTAGCACTGCCACGCCGTGCCCGGCCTCGCGCACAAGAGCGATGCCCGTGACCTTGCTTCCAGGATCGAGCTTGATGCGCAGCGACTGGAATGAACAGGCGTCCACTTTGCGATCGACGAGCCGGATCACGAACGGCACGACGCGGTGCACGCGGGCTCGAGCGCGCGCGAGCAGCAGCCTTGCGCGCTTCTCGCTGCACGGCATCAGCGGTTTACCATTCCGGTCCAACACAAACACCGACATGTCGGCTCCTTCAAAAACGTTGCCCTTACGGGCCTAGAGCGTGTTAGGAACTCTGAAGTACAGGAACCGCGTGGACAAGCATAAGCATTGCGAAGACGACGAAATGAAGGCCGGCGAGCGTTTCAGGTAGCCGCTCATAGTCACGTGCGAGACGTCGGAAACGGTTGAGCCAGCCAAAGCTGCGCTCGACAACCCAACGCCGGGGCAGCAGTACAAAGCCCTTCTTCGTTTCCTCGAGTTTGATCACCTGTAGTTCAATGCCTTCGTCAAGTGCTGCCTGCGCTGGCTCTTTACCCGTGTATCCCTGATCGGCAAATGCCACCTTGACCGTGTGTCCAGTTACCTGCTGAACCTGATGTGCAAGCTCCGCTACCTGCGCGCGTTCCTGTTCATTGGCGGGTGTCACGTGAACCGCCAGCAACTGTCCCAGCGTGTCCACTGCAATATGTACCTTGCTGCCGCGCTTGCGCTTATACCCGTCGTAGCCCGCACGCGGGCCGCTCTCGCAGGTCGACTGTATCGTGCGGCCATCGAGGATGACCGCGCTCGGCTGCCCCTGGCGCCCCTGTGCCACGCGAATCACCGAGCGTAGGTCACTCACCATGCTCTCAAAGCAGCCTGCTTGCAACCAGCGTTGAGTCTGCTGATACACCAGTTCCCAAGGAGGGAAATCATTGGGCAACATCCTCCACGGCGCGCCGGCACGGGCCATCCAGCGCAATGCATCAAACATGTCGCGTAGTTCGTATTTGCGCTGGGGCGCATCGACGTCCATCAACGTCAGATACGGTGCCGCGAAAAACCATTCTTCGTCCGACACATCGGTCGGATACCCTTTGCGGTTTGCTTTTGTCATTCCGCCAGGATACCAGGTCTCAATCGAAGTTCCTAACACGCTCTAGTGACGCTTCCCTTGCAGGAAGTCTCCCCTCGACCATGTTGCGCAGCAGGTGTCAGCAACAACAGGGCTGACCGGGACGATCCGTTTCGTGCTTACCCGGTCGCTTGTCTGCGACCGTCCCTTCCAGTGCCTGACGCTGAGGAAGCACGTCAGGGTGGGGTCTACTGTCTTCTGAGCAACGTAGCGCCTGTCGGCGCTCGGTCTGGTCAACCCGAGCCTGATCTACCGCTTCAAGCTCCGCCCTTCAGTGGCCCGTCAGGGCGGGGTTGTTGACGTTTGTCTTCCTTCGATCTGCTGTTCGCTCACGAGCAGATGCGTTTCCACCTGCGCGCGATAGTCGCCCGGCCGCTGCCACAGACCACGCTGCATCGCTTCGAGCAAACGCTCGCCGATCGAATGCAGCGCATGGGGATTGTGCCGTTGCATGAACGCGCGGGTATCGGCGTCGTTCAGATAAGCATCGGCGACCAGCGCATATTGATGATCCGCGATCACGCGCGCGGTCGCGTCGTAGCCATACAGATAGTCGACGGTCGCGGCGATCTCGGCCGCGCCCTTGTAGCCGTGCCGCTTCACGCCATCGAGCCATTTCGGATTGACCACGCGCGAGCGGATCACGCGCGCGATCTCCTCGTGCAGCGTCCGCACGCGCGGCGTGGCCGGATTGCTGTGGTCGGCGTGATAGACGCGCGGCTGCTGACCGGCCAGATGCCGCACCGCCGCCACCATGCCACCCTGAAACTGGTAGTAGTCGTTCGAATCGAGCACGTCGTGCTCGCGGTTGTCCTGGTTCTGCAGCACGACATCCATCGCCGCGAGGCGCGCGCCAAACGCTTGATGCGCTTCCTCGCCCGCGCTCTTCTGCGCATACGCATAGCCGCCCCACGCCTGATATGCGTTCGCGAGATCGGCGTCGGTCTGCCATTGACGCGAGTCGATCATCTGCTGCAGACCCGCACCGTACGCGCCGGGCCGCGCGCTGAACACGCGCCAGCCGGCGCGCTTGCGCGCCTCGACGGGGTCCACGCCGCGCGCGATCAACGCATCGCGTTCGCGCTGCACGCGTGCGCGAATCGGATTCAGCTCCGCGGGCTCGTCGAGTTCGGCAACGGCTTGCACGGCCGCATCGAACAGATGCATCACGTTCGCGAACGCATCGCGAAAGAAGCCGGATACGCGCAACGTGACGTCGATCCGCGGCCGGTCGAACGCCTCGATCGGCATGATCTCGAAGTCCGTCACACGATGGCTGCCCGGCGCCCACTTCGGCCGCACGCCGAGCAGCGCGAGCGCCTGCGCGATATCATCGCCGCCGGTGCGCATCGTCGCAGTGCCCCAGACCGACAGGCCGATTGCGCGCGGATAGTCGCCGTGCTCCTGCAGATGCCGCTCGATCAGTTGCTGCGCCGATTTCAGGCCGAGTGCCCACGCGGCTTGCGTCGGCACCGCGCGCGTGTCGACCGAATAGAAGTTGCGGCCGGTCGGCAGCACGTCCGGCCGCCCGCGCGACGGCGAGCCGCTCGGCCCTGGCGGCACGAAACGTCCTTCGAGGCCGCGCTTCAGTTGCGTCATTTCTTGCGGGCCGCAGGCGTCGAGGCGCGGCAGCACGTCGTCGCGCAGGCGCGCGATCACCTGTGCCGTTTGCGGCAGACCTTCGTCGGCTACGGGGACGGCTTGCGAACGATCCGCGTCATCGCGATCGACACCGCATACGCCACGCAACAACTCGCCCGCGAGCAACTCCAACCGCTCGCGCGTATCGCCGTAGTGTCGCCAGGGCGCGTCGCTGACCCGCTGCAATAGCTCGGGACGCGGGCCGTCCCAGGCGGCGGCCCAATCCACGCTCAACGGGTCGAACAGATGGTCGATGCGCAGATCGCGCGTCAGCGCGTCGACGAGACCCGCGTTGCCGCCCTGGCCATCGCCGATCGGAAAGCGCCCGAGCGCGAGCAGCGTATCGCGCCGCTGCACGCCGCGCGGCGACTGCCCGAACGTATGCAGGCCATCGCGAATCTGCGCTTCCTTCAGCTCGCACAGCCACGCGTCGACGCGCGTGAGCAGCGCATCCTCATCGTCCTGTCCGCTCGGCGCCGCGAGACTCAGCTCTTCGTGCAGCCGATGCTCGACGATCGTCGTCAGAATCGTGCGACGCAGCAGCTTCGCGCGACGCGAATCGACCATCAACGCTTCGTAGTATTCGTCGACCTGGCGCTCCAGATCCTGCAGCGGCCCATAGTTCTCGGCACGGGTAAGCGGCGGCATCAGATGATCGACGATCACCGCCTGCGCGCGCCGCTTCGCCTGGCTGCCCTCGCCCGGATCGTTGACGATGAACGGATATAGATGCGGCATCGGCCCGAGAATCAGATCGGGCCAGCACGCGTCGCTCAGCGCGACGCTCTTGCCCGGCAGCCATTCCAGGTTGCCGTGCTTGCCGACGTGCACAACCGCGTCGATGCCGAACTGATGGCGCAGCCAGAAATAGAACGCGAGATACGCATGCGGCGGTACCAACTCCGCATCGTGATAGCTCGCATAGTCGCCTTGCTCGCGCGAACGCGCAGGCTGAATGCCGACGAACACCTGCCCGCAGCGCCAGCCAGCGATCATGAAGCGGCCGCGCCGCAGCGTCGGGTCATGCTCGGGCTCGCCCCACCTCGCGTTCAACGCGTCGCGCACGCTCGCCGGCAACGCATCGAACTGCGCGCGATAGTCGTCGAGCGCGAGGCTTTGCAGGGCCGGACGCAGATCGCGTACCACGGGATCGTTGGTCACGCCTTCTGTCAGCCGGTTCAACAACGCGTCGCCGTTGTCGGGCAACTCGCCGACACGATAGCCCTCAGCGCGCAGCATCGACAGAATGCCGACCACCGACGCCGGCGTGTCGAGCCCCACGCCATTGCCGATGCGCCCTTCGCTCATCGGATAGTTGGCGAGAATCAACGCGACTCTCTTGTCGGCGTTATCGAGCGAACGCAGACGGCACCAGCGCCGGCTCAGCTCGGCGAGAAAACTCACCCGTTCGAGGTCGGGCTGATAGCGGACCACGTCGACCTGCGTATGCGCACAGCGATACGCGAGCCCCTTGAAGCTGATCGCGCGCGTGATGATGCGCCCGTCCACTTCGGGCAGCGCGATATGCATCGCGATGTCGCGCGAGTTGAGACCGTGATTGTCCTTCAGCCAGTCTTCGCGATTGCCGCCGCTCAGGATCACCTGGAACACCGGCGCGTCGCCGGCGAGCGCGAGCGGCTCGGGGTCGTCGATCGCCGACGCGGCGAACGCGGTTGTGTTCAGCGCCAGCGCGACGCCATGTTGCGCACACAGCGACTGCACGACATCGCGGCTCATCGCATCCTTCAACGACGTGATCGCGAGCGGCAGCGGATTGAGCCCTTGCGCTTCGAGCGCGTCGATCAGCGCATCGAACACCGCGGTATTGGCGGCCTGCAGATGCGCCTTGTAGAACAGGATCGCGACGACCGGCGCGTCTTGCCGCCAACGCGCCTGCCAGTCGGCGACAGTGGGCGTATCGCGCTCGGGGTGATACAGCGACGCCGCCGGCAACGCGCGCGGCGGCTCGGGTTCGCGCCCCCAGTCGAGCGCGCGATACGCGATGCAGCGCAAAAACGCCTCGGCGTTCTGCGGGCCGCCTTCGCGCAGATACCGCCACAACCGCTGGCATAACTCCGGGCTCGCGGTACTGCGCGCGAGCAGGTTCGGGTCTTCCTGCAGGTCGCCGGAAAACATCGCGAGCATTTGCTGTTTGCGCTGCGCGAGCGCGACGACCTGCTCGATGCCGTACGGCCAATACGCTTCTCCGCCGAGATGATCGACGACGACCACGCGCGCGTGCTGCAACACGTCGTCGAGATAGAAATCGACCGAGGCCGGCTGACGCAGATACGTGACGTTCGCGAGCCGCACGCTCGGGAAGCCGTCACCAAGACGCGGCACCACGCTCGCGAGCAGCGACAGCGTGGTGTCGGCGGAACTGAGCACGACGATCTCGGCGGGCTGCTGATCGATGCGGATCACGCCCTGCGTATCGTCGACGAAGCCGCCCGGCGTCGTGCGCAGCAGATGCATACTGGTGCGCCCGTTATGCCGTCGCGTTCGACGTCGCGCCGAGCGCCGCGTCGAACGCCTGTTGCAGCGCGTGTTGGTCGAGGTCTTCGCCGATCAGCACGAAGCGGCTCAACGCGCCTTCGTCATTTTCGCCCGCCTGCCAGCGCCGGTCGAAGTAGCTGTCGAAGCGCCGGCCCACGCCCTGGATCACGAGGCGCATCGCCGCGCCCTGCAATGCGGCGAACCCTTTGACACGGTAAATCGTGTGGTTTTCGACGAGCGTCTGCAAAGCGGCGAGCGCCGCGTCGCGCGACGGCACGGATGCCTGCACGACGACCGAATCGAATTCGTCGTGGTGATGGTCGGGGTCGTCGGCGGAACCGTGATGGTCGTGACGCAGATGGATCGTCTCTTCCGACGCCGCTTCGAGCCCCAGCAGCGTATGCAGGTCGAGCCGCCCCTGCTGCGCGCGCACGATCTTCACCTGCGGCGGGATCTCCGCGCGGATCGCGGCTTCCACCTCGTGCTGGCGCGCGTCGTCGATCAGATCGGTCTTGTTCAGAATCACCAGATCCGCCGCCGACAACTGGTCTTCGAACAGTTCGTGCAGCGGCGACTCGTGATCGAGATTCGGATCGGCCTTGCGCTGCGCATCGACGGCGACCGGGTTATCGGCGAACTGGCCGCTTGCGGCGGCCGGTCCGTCCACCACCGTCACCACCGCGTCGACGGTGAAGCCGTTGCGGATCTGCGGCCAGTTGAACGCCTGCACGAGCGGCTTCGGCAATGCGAGCCCCGAGGTTTCGATCAGCACATGATCGAGTTCGCCGCGCCGTTCAGCGAGCTTTTCCATCACCGGAAAAAACTCTTCCTGCACGGTGCAGCACAGACAACCGTTCGCGAGTTCATACAAATGCCCTTCGGTCTCGACGCCGTTTTCATCGCAGCCGATGCCGCAGCCCTTGAGGATTTCCCCGTCGATGCCGAGTTCGCCGAACTCGTTGACAATCACCGCGATGCGCTTGCCGCCCGCATGCTGAAGAATGTGCCGCAGCAGCGTGGTTTTGCCGCTGCCGAGAAAGCCCGTGACGATCGTGACGGGAATCTTGCGCAATTGAGTTTGCATCGTGAGGTCCATCCCTTGGCGTTGCATCGGTCTGCCGGAAAGTCCGCGCGTCGGTCCGCATCGGCTGGCGAATGGAGCGAATGAAGCATGCGCATCAGTGCCAGCGATCACCAAACACGGGGACGAACGACGGCATTGCCGCGACAACGGAAATACAGAAAGCGGAAGTGAGGTCATGAACGCGCCGCCGCATCCCCGCGGCGGTCGTTCTGCTTCTTCGGGCCGGTATCCGGGCTGACGAAAGCGCCGCTTCCCCTTCCCGGACGAGTGGTTTCTCGTCCAGTGGTGATATGTCGACGCGACCTTGCGCGAGGACATCGAAGCCGGCACCCGCGGTGCCGACTAACAAGCCGGAACCGCTTTTCGCTTACCGTTGCGGGGACAGCACAGGTTAGCCACTCCTGAGCAGAGGCTCCCTGTTTCCCGTTTAACTGCATGCGCACGAACGCGCACGCGAGCACCCAAAGTGCGTGCGAGTGTAGGCCCGCGGCCTTGCGCAGTCAAGGAACGCACGGTGTCGGAAAGCGCCGCAGAGGCTTATCCGGCAAGGCGCCATGTGCTATCGTATGCGCGCGTTTGGTGCCCGCACATGCGCTCGCGTGTGCAGTTAAACGGGAAACAGGCAGCGCGTCGCGCGTTCAACCTGTGCTGTCCCCGCAACGGTAAGCGACCTGCGGCGCGCGATTCGATTGAGCTTCGATTCCGCCGCGCCGCGCATGCGTTTTTTGATGCCACTGTCCCCGCGAATCCGCACACAGGGACGGGAAGGCGAAGCGCGTGAGGCCGCCAGCCCGGATACCGGCCAGACGCGGAAGCGGCGCCGCATGCATCCGTGCATCAGGTTGCGCCGCCGGCCGCCGGAATCCGCGGGGAACGGATGTGAAGGCGTAGCAGCGTGGCATCGCGCGTGTCGTGGCGTTCTATCTGAAGAATGTGCCGCGAGCCGCGCGGCTAACCTCGCCCGGATTTGCTGTACTGCATGACCTCTATATTCACCTCCGCGCGCACCGTCGCACGCCGCTTCTCTCCTCCCATCTCCGCATGGCATCCGCCATGCACGCCGCGATGACGCGCGCCTGGCTGATCGGCGCGGGTCCCGGCGACGTCGAACTGATGACGCTGAAGGCCACTCGCGCGCTCGCGCAGGCCGATGTCGTGCTGGTCGACGATCTGGTCAATCCCGAGGTGCTGCAGTTCGCCCGCGCCGACGCGCAAGTCGTGTACGTCGGCAAACGCGGCGGCCATCCGTCGACGGCGCAGGCCGACATCGTCGCGCAAATGCTCGGGCATCTGCGCGCGGGCCGCAGCGTTGCGCGGCTCAAGGGCGGCGATCCGTTCGTGTTCGGTCGCGGCGGCGAAGAATTGCAGGCGCTGCATGCGGCGGGTATCGACGTCGACGTGATCAGCGGCATCACGGCCGGCATCGCGGCACCCGCGACGCTCGGCATTGCGGTCACGCATCGCGACCACGCGCAGGGCGTCGTGTTCGTCACCGGCCACGGGGCCGGCAGCGGTGAGCCGGACTGGGCCGCGCTCGCCGCGACGCGCATGACGCTCGTGATCTACATGGGCATGCGGCGGCTCGGCGAAATCGCCGGCGCGTTGCTCGCGGCCGGCATGTCCGCCGATACGCCCTGCGCGGCGATCGAATCGGCGACTCGGCCCGGGCAGCGTCACGTGCTCGCGCCGCTTCGCGAGTTTGCCGGGGCGGTCGTGCGCGCGGGGCTCGGCTCGCCGGCGATCGTGGTGATCGGCGGCGTGGCCTCGCTCGCGCTGGCGCGTGAAGCGGCGGAACGCGACGGCCGCGTTCATCGCGAACCGGCAGCGAGCGCAACACCACACGCACACGCGATGAAAACGCTGAGCGTCGGCATCGGTTGCCGCTCGCACAGCGAAGCCGCGGACATCGAAGCCGCCGTGCGCGCAGCGCTCGGATCGAATGCCTTCGAGCAGATCCGCGCCGTCGCGACGATCGACACCAAAGCCGACGAAGCGGGCCTGCTCGAATTCTGCTCGCGCCACCGGCTGCCGCTACGACTGTTCAGCCGCGAGCAGATCGCCGCGGTGCCGGTCGCGTCGCCGTCGGCGGCGGTTCGCGCGCATCTGGGCGTCGACGGTGTGTGCGAGCCCTGCGCGCTGCTGGCGGCAGCAGCGTCAGACTCGGAGACAACTGCGCAAACCGCACGTCTGATCGTACGCAAGACCGCGCACGCCGGTATCGCAGTGGCGATCGCGGCGCCGAACGACGCAGCCCTCAGCGACGTGCTCCCATCCCCTCAAGACCAGGACCCTCGATGAAAACCGATCCCGAATCGCATCAACGCATGACCGAACGCCGCCGTGAAGGCCACGAAAAGAAGCAGGCCGGCGCGACCGTCGAAAAAGGCCTGCTGATCGTCAACACCGGCACCGGCAAAGGCAAGAGCACGGCCGCGTTCGGCATGGCCGTGCGCGTGCTCGGCCACGGCATGCGGCTGGGCGTCGTGCAGTTCATCAAGGGCGCGCTGCATACGTCGGAGCGCGACTTCCTCGGCGCGATCGCGCAATGCGATTTCGTCACGATGGGCGACGGCTACACCTGGAACACGCAGAATCGCGAGGCCGACATGGCGACCGCGCGCAAGGGCTGGAACCAAGCGCGGCGGATGATCGAAAGCGGCGACTACCAGATGGTGATCCTCGACGAGCTGAACACCGTGCTGAAGTACGAATACCTGCCGCTCGACGAAGTGCTCGCCGTGATCAACGCGCGCGCGCCGATGCTGCACGTCGTCGTGACCGGACGTCACGCGCCCGACGCGTTGATCGAAGCCGCCGATCTCGTCACCGAGATGCGCGCGATCAAGCATCCGTATCGCGAGCAGGGTGTGAAGGCGCAACGCGGCGTGGAGTTCTGAGCGATGTCGGCGTCCCTCGAGGGGACTTGCTCCGCGGCGTGCCCCGCGCTGTTCATCAGCGCGCCTGCGTCGGGCCAAGGCAAGACCACGATCACCGCCGGTCTCGCGCGCTATCACCGGCGGCTCGGACGGTGCGTGCGCGTGTTCAAGACCGGGCCGGATTTTCTCGACCCGATGATCCTTGCGCGCGCGAGCGGCGCGCCGGTGCTATCGCTCGATCTGTGGATGGTCGGCGAAAGCGCGTGCCGCAACCTGCTCGCGCGGGCGGCGCAAGAAGCCGATCTGATCCTGATCGAAGGCGTGATGGGTCTGTTCGACGGCACGCCGAGCAGCGCCGATCTCGCGACCACGTTCGGCGTGCCGGTGCTCGCGGTGATTTCCGCGCAGGCGATGGCGCAAACCTTCGGCGCGCTCGCGTTCGGCCTGGCGCGCTTCAGACCGCAACTGCCGTTTCATGGCGTGCTCGCGAATCGCGTCGGCTCGGCGCGGCACGCGCAGATGCTGCAGGAAGCGCTGCCGCCCGGGTTGCGCTGGTGCGGCCACATCGCCGCGAGCGACGAGATCACGCTGCCCGACCGACACCTCGGCCTGCATCAGGCCGATGAAATCGACGATCTCGAAGCGCGCCTCGAACGCGCGGCGGATACGCTCGCGTCGACCGCGCTCGCCGAACTGCCGCCGCCGGTCGATTTCGGCACGCCGTCGCCCGAGGTGCTGCCGCGTCTGCTCGACGGCAAGCACATCGCGATCGCGCGCGACGCCGCGTTCTCGTTCATCTATCCGGCCAACGTCGCGCTGCTCGAAGCGCTCGGCGCGCGGCTCAGCTTTTTCTCGCCGCTCGCCGACGAAGCGTTGCCGGCCGACACGCACGCGCTCTATCTGCCGGGCGGCTATCCAGAGCTGCATATGTCGACGCTCGCGGGCAACGTGAACAGCGCCGCGTCGATCCGCACGCACGTCGAGGCGGACAAACCGGTGGTCGCCGAGTGCGGCGGCATGCTCTATCTGCTCGACACGCTGACCGACGCCCAAGGCACGAGCACGCCGATGCTCGGCCTGCTGCCCGGTCACGCGACGATGCAAACGCGCTTCACGTCGCTTGGCATGCAGCAGATCGACGGCATCCACGGCACGCTGACCGGACACACGTTTCACTACTCGAAGCTCGCGACGCCGCTGGCGCCGCGGCGCTTCGCCACACGCGCACACAGCGATGCACCCGGCGAAGCGGTTTTCCGCGTCGGCCCGATTGTGGCAACCTATATGCACGCTTATTGGCCCTCCAACCCGGCTTTCACGGCCGCCCTCTTTCATGGCGAAGCCTTTTGACAATTCCGAGCGCGACGCGGTCTATCGCGCGATATACGAACGCCGCGACATGCGCCACTTCGTGCCCGATCCGGTCGACCCCGCGGTGCTGCGGCGTCTGCTCGACGCGGCGCATCACGCACCGAGCGTCGGCTACATGCAGCCCTGGCGCATCGTGCGCATCACCGATGCGGCGCTGCGCACGGGCTTGCGCGACATCGTCGAGCGCGAACGCCTCGCCACCGCCGACGCGCTCGGCAAGCGCCGCGAAGAGTTCATGAAGCTGAAGGTGGAAGGTATGCGCGATTGCGCGGAGCTGCTCGTGATTGCGTTGATGGACGGCCGCGAGCGACACGTGTTCGGCCGTCGCACTCTGCCGGAGATGGACCTCGCGTCGGTCGCGTGCGCAATCCAAAACATGTGGCTCGCGGCGCGCGCGGAAGGACTCGGGCTGGGCTGGGTGTCACTGTTCGATGTCGACGCGGTGCATCAGTTACTGGCGATGCCGGCAGGCGCGCGGCCGGTCGCGATTCTGTGCCTCGGCCACGTCGATGCGTTCTACAGCGAGCCGATGCTCGAAACGGAGCGCTGGGCGAGCCGTTTGCCGCTCGCCGATTGCGTGTTCGAGAACCGCTGGCCGCGGGAAGAGCCGGGTCAAGCGTAAATGATACGCACGGCCCCGGCGACCCGAGGCTACGGCACAGCACTGCAGCGCTTTCAAATGGTGGAGTAATCATCAGATGAAACGGAGCAGTCGAAATTTGTGGTAAAGACGCAAGACTGTGCCGCATTCCGCGATGATCAGCATGGCATAATATATGCTCGAAAATTTGATATTGCGCTAAGGGGCCGCAGCGGGCGTGAATCCTGACACCCGGCGATATTGCGCTACAACATGACAATCTCCACAGAAGAAAAAAGCGTGCCGTTTTCTCAGGCGCGGCAACCGATGCGTACGCTCGTTACCGGTGCGAGTGGCTTCACTGGCCGTTATCTGGTCGAAAAACTGCGTGCTCGCGGCCACACCGTAATCGAGACGATGGGCGCCCGCGACCAGCCGGAGACGCCGACGCGCCTGCGGCTAGACATCACGTCGCCGGATGCGTGCCGGAGCGCGATCGATCGCGTACGACCTGATTACATCGTGCATCTGGCCGCGATCAGCTTCGTCGGACATGACGATCCTCTCGATTTTTATCGCGTAAATGTGATCGGCACGTTGAATCTGTTGGAAGCCTGCGCGCAGGTCGGCCATACGCCGCGCAAGCTGCTGATTGCGAGCAGCGCAAACGTCTACGGCAACGTGACCAGCGATGCGATCGACGAAACTTTCGCGACCCGGCCGGTCAATCACTACGCGGCAAGCAAGGCGGCGATGGAAACCATGGTGCGCACCTGGTTCGACCAGTTGCCGATCGTGATCGTGCGGCCGTTCAACTACACTGGCCGCGGACAGACCTCAAACTTTCTCGTACCAAAGATCGTCGAGCATTTCGCGCGCCGTGAGTCGTCCATTGAACTGGGCAATATCGACGTGGCGCGCGATTTTTCCGACGTGCGTTACGTGGCGAGCGTGTACGAAGCGCTACTTGATTCTCAGGCCGCGGGGGAGACCGTCAACGTCTGCACGGGCACGCCTTATACCCTGCGCGACATCCTGTCGTCTGCGAGCGACCTGACGGGTCATGAGCTGGAAATCCGCGTGAACCCCGCTTTCGTCCGACGAACGGAGGTGAAGATGCTCGCAGGATCGCCGGTCAAGCTGCGCTCGCTAGTGCCGACCGTCGAGTCCATTCCGTTCATCGACACCTTGCGCTGGATGCTGAGAGCTGGCGACCCAAAAACCGTGAACGCGACTACCGCAATGTAGTGCGCAACCGAGATTTTCACGGACGGTTCATTCGCAACCCCTCGGGACCCGCATTGATTCCCACGCTAGTCGCCCCATGATCCGGATGAGCCGGCGCAGGAATAACTGAGGTGGACGGCCGCCGTGACACGGCCCCGACAACCCCGGCTGCGTCTCAACGCTGCAGCGGCTTCATCGACTCGACGTTCGGCACGCCGCTCGCCTTGTCGATACTGAGCTTCACGCGCCAGTCGGCCGGCGCGTCGAACGGTAGCTTCGCGAGCGCGGCTTTCACGAGCAGCGGCAGCGCATGCAGCGGGTCCGCATCGCGATCCATGAACACCGCGCTGACCTTGTAGCGCTCGGTGCCGCTCGCGTAGTCGAAAAAGCGCAGCGTCAGTGCATGTTGATACTCGCGCCCGAACAGCAGCGCGGCTGGACCGTCGCTGCCCGCGCCGCAATCGGGGGGCGCGCATTCCTCACCGCCGATGCCAATCGACGCCGGCCGCGTGCTATACGCGATCGACAGCAGATAGTGCGCGGGCTTGCCCGCCGTATCGACGAACCCGTGTTTCGACAGCTCGTCTCTCAGCAGCTTTTCGGCTTGCGGATGGTCGGCGCTATCCTCTTGCGGCTGCGTGCGCGCGAGCGAATAGGTCTGCTCGCCTTGCAGCGCAACGGCGTGGTCGGCACCGTTAGCGGAGACGGCGTGTACATCGGCACCGAGGCCCGTGCAAGCGCTGAGGCTCGCCGCGGCCAACGCCGCACAGAGATGAGCGATCTTTGTCATTTCTTTTTCTCTCTAGTACATCGAATACGTCGAAGGCGCCTCAAGCGCGCGGTGAGCTCAATTCGTCGAGTGGCGCGTCGTCGAGCGCGGGCAGCCAGATCGTAAAGGCCGTCCCCTCGCCAGGCGCGCTGACGACCTCGACGCTACCCCCGTGGCGCGTGACGACGGTTTTGATGAACGCCATGCCGAGCCCCGCACCGCCCACTTCCGGCCGCTCCGCCTCGTGAAAACGGCGAAAACGCTCGAACAGCCCCGCTTGCTGCTCCTTCGGAATGCCATAGCCCTGGTCGCGGATCGTGCACGACACGCGCGGCGCCGCGCTGCCCGCGCGCTTTGCCGCAGGTTGGCTCGCGAAGCTGCACACGATGCGCGTGTCGGGCGGACTGTACTTGACCGCGTTGTTCAGAATGTTGACGAGCGCGCGTGTCATCAGTGAGCGGTCGGCGCAAATCCATGGATCGTCTGCGGTGTCGTCGCCGGTCTCCGTATGCAGCGTGATGCGTTTCGCGTGCGCCTGCGGCCAGACCTCGTCGCTCGCATCGATCACCAGCTCGGTCAGGCTCAGCGGCTCGAGCACATAGGCCTGCGATTCGGCGCGCGCCAGTTGCACGAAGTCGTCGGCGAGCGTAAGCGCGCGTTGCGCGTAGCGTTCGATCCGCTCGAGCAGGCTGCGCGCGAGCGCCGGCTCGGTCCGCGCGCGCTCGATCTCGACCAGCGCGATGATCGACGCCTGCGGCGAGCGCATGTCGTGCGACAGCAGCCGCAGCGCGTCTTCGCGCTGACGCTCGGCCGCATGCAGCGCCGACACGTCGACGAGACCGGCGATCCAGCCGGTCGTCTCACCCTGCGCGTTGGTGCAGGTCGCATAGCGCAGCAGATGGTCGCGCTCGTTCGCGTCGCGCACCTCGACGCCCTGCACCATCAGCGCCGCGAACTCGCCGCGCGTCGGATCGAGCAATGCCGGCCAGTGCGCGTGCGCGGACAGATTGCGCTCGTTGTCCGAGGCCGCGCCGGCGTCGATCGTCTTGACGAGCGTGAGGCCGCCGAGCACGCTGCGCATCGGCTGGCCCTCGGGCATCGGCGCGCCGAGCCGCGCGAAATGCGCTTTCGCCGCGTGATTCGCGATCAGCACGACGCCCGCCACGTCGCTGACGAGAATCGGCTCCGGCACGCTGTCGAGGCTGTCCCACACGAAGCGCTTCATGTCCTGCACCCGTTGCGCGGCCTGAGCCATCAGCGCCATGTGCTGTTCCAGCACGTCGCCGCCGAACTCACGGCGGCGCTTTGGCGTTTCGGGCAGCAGATGCGGCTCGTCGGCGAGACGTTGCAGTTCGCCGCGCAGATACGCCATCGTCATTTCGAGGCGCCGCCAGTTCCAGATCGGATAGACGATCACGACGCCGAGAATCGCCGGCACCGGTGAGATCCACAGCCTGCCGCCGTAGAGCAGCAGCGCGCTGCCGGCCGCGGCGAGCACGATCAGCGCACCGGTCAGCAATAGCGAGCGGCGCGGCGACAGCACGAGAAAGCCGGCAAGCAGCGCGGCAAGCGGCCCGAGCGCCGCCGCGAACACGACCCACAGCGCGACCGGCTGGATCTCGCGGCCGGTCAGCAGCGTGTCGAGCACGTTCGCGTGGATGTAGACGCCGGGCAGCGGACCGAGCTCGCCCGATACCGGCGTCGCGAAGCGGTCGTACAGACCCGACGCCGTCACGCCGATCACGACGATGCGCCCGCGCAGCTGGTCGGTCGGCACCTTGCCGGCGAGCACGTCGGCGAAACTGAGCTTCGCGTAGTTCGCGGCGTTCGGGCCGAACGGAATCAGGAAGCGGTCTTCGCCGCCGTCGTCGCTGCCGCGCGCAGGCTCGTTCGAGCGGCGCGGCGGCAACCCGCCGCGTAGATGCAGCTTGCCGCGTTCAACCGCATCGGCGACGAGTACCGTCAGCTGCGGCCACCGCGAGCGCTCGTCGCCCTGGAAGCGGGCGACGCTGCGCACGATGCCGTCGCTGTCCACCTCGAAATTGATGTGACCGAGCCCGGCCGCGGCCTGCGCAAGCGGCGCGACGGGTTCGTCGACGGTGCGCTCACCGCTCGCGTCCGGCGGCTTCAGCAGCACGGGCAGATAGGTCGGGCTCAGCGCGATTGCATGGCCGAGCTGGGCGTCGTCGACGTTGGGCTCGGTGAATAGCACGTCGTAGATCACCGCGGCGGGTTTGGCCGCGGCGATCTGCTCGAGCAGCCGCGCGTGCACGCTGCGCGACCACGGCCAGCGGCCGAGCTGGTCGATGCTGGCGTTGTCGATCTCGACGACGACGATGTCGGAGAGCAGCGGCTGCCCGCGCAGCTTCAGAAACTGGTCGTACACCAGCAGATCGATGGCGGCGCCGACGTGCCCGAACGACGTCAGCAGGATCACCACGAGGCCGAGGCAGCCAACGCTGACCCACTCGATCAGAAAGCGCCGGCCGGCGCGCCGGCCGAAACGGGCGCGCGGATCGAGGCTCAGTCGCGTAGAAGTGGCGGGCAAAGGGCGATGTGGTCGGGAACGGGAGCACGGACCGGCCGCCAGGCCGGCCCCGAGAATCTAACAGCGTCAGCGCGCCAGCGTAAAGGAGCGGACCGGGCTGCTCTTTTCGTAGAAGCGGCCGTTGTCGAACTGCTCGGCGACGATCGTCCAGTAGTAGACGCCGGGCGGCAGATCGGTGATCACGAGTTCGCCGCCGGGCAGATCGGTACGATCAACCACCGGTTGGCTCAGATCGGCCGTCTTCGCGAGCACGAAGCGGAAACGCGTCGGCACGTCGCTGTGGCTGACGAACCAGCGGAACTCGTAGTCGCGGCCATTCGCACGCTGCGCGGCCGAAGCGTCCAGCCCCAACTGGCGGCGCTCGAACGCGTACACGTTCGGCAGGCCGTCGAGGCCGTTGCTATCGGTCGACGCGACCCGCACGAAGTACGTGCCGTCCGGGAGGTCGCCGAAGTCGGCGTGCGGTGCGCTCACGCGCAGGTCGCGCACCAGGTCGAGTTGATCGGCGTCGTGCGAAATCTGCAGCCGATAGCCGACCGCGTGCTCGGCGGGGTTGACGTCGAACGCAACGGTTTTGCCGTCCTGCACGCGTGCAGGCTTCGTGAGCGCGGGTGCCGGCAACAGCTGGACCGGACTGCCAATCGCGCCGCCCGAGCGCGTGACGTTGCCGAAGCTTGCCTTGACCAGTTGCTCTGACGCCTGCAACGGTCTGCCCGGCGCTGGCGCTGGCGCCGGCGCGGCGCTCTGGCCATGCCGCGTGGCCGGATCGACGCCGACCGCGCCATCGAGCACGGCCACCGCGGTGGTCTGCGTGCCGCCGTCGTAATCGACGCGAAAACGCGTGCCGCGCACCCCGGCGACCACCGAAGGCGAACGGATCTGAAAGCGATCGTCGCGTCTCGTCGCATGCGTGACCTGGCTCTCCACCTCGCCGGCGCGCAGGTCGAAGATGCGATCAGCCGCGCCGGTCAGCGTGACGTGCCGCAGCTTCTCGATATTGAGTTCGCCGTTCTGCGCAACCGTCACGTACGACCCGTCGGGTAGTTCGAGCGTCGCGAAACCGTTCACGCCGGTACGCAAGCGGTCGCCTTCGGCAAGCGTTGCACCGGTTTTCAACGGCAGGTAAGGGCTCGAGTCGAACGCGTGCTCGACCGGACCGCTGGTCGCAACCACGCGCGCCGTGTCGCGATCCTGGCGCAGCCTTTGAGACGGCAGACGCAGCACGATGCCGGCCGGCATGCGGCGCGGCGCGGGCACGTGATTGAGGCTGCTCAACAGCGCCCAGTCGGTCGGGTCGGCCATGTAGCGGGCGGCGATGTCGTAGAGCGTGTCGCCTTCGTGCGTCGTGTACGAAGCATAGACCGGCGACGCCTTCGCACCGGACTTGCCGCGCGCGGGCTGCGCGTGCGCGAGCGCGCTCCAGCCGGACGCGCCCGTTGCAATCAGACAGGCCGCGGCAAGCCACGCGGCCGCGCGGCGGCCGGGCATGGCGGCACTGCCCCACACCGCCCCAGCCATGCAGGCCGTCACGCCTCCCCCGCTTCTTCAGTGGGTTCGTCGTCGGCGGCCGGGGGCGGGTCGGCTTCGATCCGTTCGAGGCGGTAGCCATAACCGTAGATCGGCGTGAGCCGATAACCCTGCTCCGGGCGCAGACCGAGCTTGCTGCGCAACATCGACACGTGGGTGTCCATCGTGCGGGACGGGATATCGGTGGCCTGTTTCCAGATCACGTCGAGAATGTGTGCGCGCGACAGCGGCCGGCTCATATGCTGGAACAGCAGCAGCGCGAGCTCGAACTCTTTCTGCGTGACGGAGACCGGCGTGCCGCGCACGACGACGTGCTTGGCGCTCAGGTCGAACTCGAAGTCGCCGAACACTTCCTTGGTCGCCGGCGGCTTCAGGTAATAGGCTCGACGCAGCAGCGAGCCTACCCGCGCAAGCAACACCGCCCCTGACACGGGTTTGACCAGGTAGTCGTCCGCACCGATATTCAGAATCGAAGTGATGTCGGTTTCCCGACCACGGCTCGTCATGAACAGCACCGGCAAGCGCTCGGACAGGCTCTCGCGCACCCAGCGCAGCACTTCTTCGCCCGACATGTCGGGAACGTTCCAGTCGAGCACGAGCAGGTCGAACGTCTGGCGACGCAACTGGCGCACGAGTTCGCGCCCTGCGCCAAACGCGTGACAGACGTGTCCAGCGGCGGACAGCGTTTGACACACAAGATCGGCCTGAGCCGAATCATCATCGAGGACAGCAATTCTCATAAAACCCCACAACACAACAGCGCCTTCATGGCTGACGGCCGGTAAACCGGCTGACGACCGGGATGACGGCACAGCACCGCCGATCCGGCTTCCCAAAAAACTCCGGCTGCTACTTCCTGATTAATGGTCCCTCGCCGTACCCCCGCCATGACGCTACTTTCGTGAAGCCGAAATCAGCGCATATATCTAATTTCCATAGCGATTATGCAGGGCAGATCATGATAATCGAAAACCCTCATTTTTCTCGCTTGCCGTGTACCGACAATCCGTCGCGAAAAACCCTAATTGAAAACGGTTCACACGCTTTTTACGTTCTTCCGCTCGGCCAGCACCGGGCGGCGCGTGCGACGTAGTCACACTGCAGATCGCAGAGCCTTGATGGCGCGGACTTTGGTCTCACGTCCGCTTATCCGTCTTAAGATTCCTTCAAAATACTCTTATTTAACAATTGCGTATTCAGTATAAGAATAATCTCAAAATAAATCGTTTAAACATTGTTAGATTTCGTCGCTAGTGAGTTGTCATTCGGGGCAATTGACAAGATTGAAAGCCAGACGCAAGCCTCAACTTGTGGGAAGGCATCAGACGCTACGCATTGGTAGGATCGATGCAATGACGCGACGGGTGACGGATCGCCAGCGCGTGATGCACCGCGTCAGGGTCGCGGGCAAAAAAATGCGGCGTCGCCCCTGTCGAAGCAACGCCGCCCAAAAACACTACACACGCTCGCCGGGGTCTAACCGCGCGAGTAACGTTACATTAGCCCGGCGCAAAGCCGTGCTCAAGATGAAAGAACTTCCTTTGTAACCGCTGCACAAGCATTTATTACACGCTGTAAGCTTGCGCCCGGCCCGCAAGTCTTACGCCGCGCGAGTCCGAAATTGGTATGAGTTGAAGTCCCCTTCGCCGGCAACTTACACACACAGACTTTTTGTTACAGTCTGGCCCCTTTGGCGTTGCTGCAACGCGTCGGATTTTCCACTTACGTGTCGGCGCGGCCGGTCTGCGTTGCCTCGTTCGGACGGCGGCTCGCGCGGTCAGCGCGCGCCTTCGATCTCCGGCATTGGCGCGAACAGCGCGTCCAGGTCGTCGTCCGAGAACTTCGCGGCGCCCGCCGCGTCTTCCGCGAGAATGCTGTCGGCGAGCCCGGCCTTGTGCTCCTGCAGTTCGACGATCTTTTCCTCGATGCTGCCGGCCGCGATCAACTTGTACACGAAGACCGGCTTGTCCTGTCCCAGCCGATGCGCGCGGTCGGTCGCCTGGTTCTCGGCGGCCGGGTTCCACCACGGGTCGTAGTGGATCACCGTGTCGGCGGCGGTCAGGTTCAGCCCCACGCCGCCCGCCTTCAGGCTGATCAGGAACAGCGGCACCTCGCCCTGCTGGAATCGCTCGACCGGCGTCACGCGATCGGCCGTGTCGCCCGTCAGCATCGCGTACGGGATCGCGGCTTCGTCGAGCGCCTCGGCGATCAGCGCGAGCATGCCGGTGAACTGCGAGAACAGCAGCACGCGACGCCCCTCCTCGATCAGCTCGGGCAGCATCGACAGCAGCAGATCGAGCTTGGCCGAGCGCATCGCGCGCTCGCCGCCGCTCGCGCCCGCGCCGTCCGTGATACGGCTGGCGGTGCGCACGAGCCGCGGATCGCAGCACACCTGGCGCAGCTTCAGCAACGCATCGAGCACGATGATGTGGCTGCGCGCGAGCCCCTGCGCGCTGACCGCCGCGCGCACCTTCTGCTGCATCGCCGTGCGCACGGTTTCGTACAGGTCGCGCTGCGCGCCTTCGAGATCGACCGGGCACACGATCGTCGTCTTCGGCGGCAACTCCTTCGCAACCTCGTCCTTGCGACGGCGCAGCATGAACGGCCGGATCCGGCGCGCGAGCAACGCGCGGCGCACGTCGTCGCCGTTCTTTTCGATCGGGTTGCGCCAGCGTCGCGTGAAGTCCTTCTGGCTGCCGAGAAAGCCCGGCAGCAGAAAATCGAACTGCGACCACAGTTCGCCGAGATGATTCTCGAGCGGCGTGCCCGTCAGACACAGCCGATGCCGCGCGCGCAAGCCGCGAATCGCCTGCGCGGCCTTGGTGCTCGCGTTCTTCACGTACTGCGCCTCGTCGAGAATCAGCAGATGGTAGTCGTGTTCGGCGAGCACTTTCTGATCGCGCCAAAGCAGCGCATAAGTGGTCAGGATCAGTTCGTGTTCGCCGATCTGCTCGAAGCGCTCCTTCCTCTGCGGCCCGTTCAGCGCCAGCACTTTCAGCTCCGGTGCGAAGCGGCGCGCTTCCTCGCGCCAGTTGTGCACGAGCGTAGTCGGCACGACGATCAGCGCGGGATGCGTGAGCCGCCCGGCCTCCTTCTCCGCGAGAATGTGCGCGAGCGTCTGCACGGTTTTGCCGAGCCCCATGTCGTCGGCCAGCACGCCGGCCAGATCCTGTTCGCGCAGGAACTGCATCCAGTTCAGGCCCTGATGCTGATACGCGCGCAGCTCGGCCTTCAGACCGCGCGGCACTGGTACTTCGCGCAGACCCGGACCGGCTTGCAGGCGACGCGCGAGCTCGCGGATCGAAGCGTCGCCGCTGAACTGCCAGCGGCCGGTGTCGTGCAGCGCATCGAGGCGGCCGGCGTCGACCGCGGGCACGCGCAGTGGCGCGCCTTCGGCAAGCGCGCCGCCCAGCGAATCGAACAGATCGACCAGCACCCGCACCACCGGCTTCAGACGATCGGCGCGCAGCCGCAGGCGCTTGTTCTCCTCGGTCTTCAGTTCGATCGGCTCGTCGTCGCGGATGCTTTCCAGCGCGCCGGAGAGCCAGCGCCGGTCGCGCCGGAACAGGTCGGCCAGCAGCGGCTCGAGCCGCACGTTGCGCTCGCCGACGCGGATTCCCATCTCCAGATCGAACCAGCCGTCGCCGGCTTGCTGCGCGGTACCGTCGATCGCGTCGATCTCGATCACGTTGTAGCGGAACTCCGGCGCCATCGTCACGCGCCAGCCCTTCGCGACCAGATCCGGCACCGCGTCGTTGACGAACTCGGACCACGCGTCCGCGTCGGGCAGACCAAGCATCGTGTCGGGCAACAGACGCGACGCATGCATGTTGCGCGTCGGCACCTTTTGCAGACCGGTCTTGCGCAATTCCAGCAGACGCTTTTTCTCGGCTTCGTAGCGCCGGCGGATGTGAATCACGTCGCCGCCCGGCAGCGGCACCAGCGTCACGCTGCTGTCGGCGTTGATGCTGACGCCGTCGTAGTCGAAGCTCGCGGCAGCCAGCTCGACCGCCGCGGACTTGCGCTCCACGGTTTTCGCGGATTTCGCCGATTTCGCCGTTTTAATACCCTTCGTCGCACCGGGCAGCGCGTGGCTGTTCAGCGTCAGTACCGGCACCGGCTCGACGTCGATCACCCGAATCGCGGGCGCGTCGTTGGTAGGCGGCAGCGGCAGCTCGGGCGCGATCTCGCGCAACACGGACGCAACGAGCGGCGCTTCGGCGAGCGAGATTGGCGGCATCGCGAGGTAATCGGGCAGTTGCTGGAACGGCAGCGACAGCGGCACCACGCCCGCCTCGTTGGCAACGCCGTCCACGTACCAGACCGGCTCGGTCGGCAGCACCATGCTCGCGCGCGGTTCGGTGCGCAGCACCGGACGCAGGCGCTCGTCGGCGAGCGGCTCCCATTCGATGCGCCCGGGCCGGTCGGCGGCGCGAGCGAGCGGCGTCGGTCCGACATGCCCCGGCGCGATCCTGAAGTCGAAGAACAGGCGCCCGGTCGCGATCAGCTTTTGCAGCGTCTCCGCGCCGCTCGTGCCGCGCAGCACGAACTGGCCCAAATCCTCGCGCGAGCGGCCGAGCCACAGGCCGCGCAGGATCGACAGGTCTTCGTCGGACACGAAGCGCGGCTGCCTGAGCAGCGCGCCCTCGACGTCGCCCCAGCTGTCGCCGACTTCGACGATCACGCCGTCCGCGTCGCAGCGCGCGCGATGCAGCACGACTTCGTGGCGCAGATGAAAACTCGACCAGTTGAGCCGATAGGCGAGCGTCTCCATGCGTGGAGCTTCCACCTTGCGGGCGGCATCTTTTTCGGCGGCGGCGTCGGCCGCGCGGGCGCGCGCGCGAAAACGCTCGAGCCAGCTGACCAGCTCGGGGCGCACACCCGGAGATGACGAGGGTGATGGTGATGCGGACGCCGGCCCGCCCGGGACCGTGATCCGTCGGGCGATGAACACCTCCGACGTTGCCGGATCGCTGTCGTCCTCGACCTGCGTGATGTGATCCATCTCGTCGTGGTAGTCGAGTTCCGCGAGCAGCAGCGCCGCAACGTGCTTGCAATTGCGGCCGACCGGGCACGTGCATGCGCCTTCGGCCCACGGCGACCCGCCATCGGTACGAAAGCGAACCCGCGTCCGGTACGGCTGCGGCTGCGAGCCCTGCACGTCGCCCGACAGCGTGTCGCCCTGCCATTTGACGTTGCTGACCGCGCCCACCGAGCGCGCCTTGGCGACGGTGTGCTCACCGAGCCATTCCGCAATACTTTCCCGATCGAAGAAAACTGACGACATCCGCGTGCATTCCTGTTCAAACCGGCGAAGGCAAGCGCGTGGGCCAAAACAGTGCGCCGGGCGACGCTCACTCGCGACGCCCGGGCGATTCTGTCCAGCTGCGATTTGCCTGTGGTAACCGGCCATTTTACGCGTTGGACGAAAATAGCAGGGGCGGCCGATCGGACAGTTTGGGACCGGTCCGTTCGAACCGCGGCCCGGCCGATTCGACCGCTGTCAGCGTCCTGCGCGCGCCATGCTGCCCCACACCCCGTCACGCAGGATCAGCCCATGCAACAACGCCGCCGCAAGATGCAGCAGCACCGTCGCGAACAACGCGAACGCGAGCCACGTATGCAGCGCGCGCAGCAGCGCGAACAGCGCGACGTCGTGCGGTGCGATCGGCGGCAGATGCAGCGGACCGAACAGCGTGACCGGATAGCCGGCCGCCGACAGCATCGCCCAGCCGATCAGCGGCATCGCGAGCATCAGCCCATACAGCACGACGTGCGACGCATGCGCCGCGAGTCGTTGGGGCTTCGACATGCGCGTGGGCAATGGCGGACTGCCGCGCGTGACGCGCACCGCGAGCCGCACCAGCACGAGCAGCAGCAAGGCGATGCCGAGCGGCCGATGCAGCGCGACCAACGCATCGTGAGCACGCGATACCGTCGCCACCATGCCCACGCCGATAAACAGCATCGCGACGATCAGCGACGCCATCGTCCAGTGCAGCAGCCGCGCGAGCGGACTGAAATGAGTGCCGGTGCGCGTCATGAGTGCTCTCCGTTTGGCTGGGTTCGATGGATCTCGGGATGCAGCGCCTCCTCGCGCGTGCGGCGTTGGAACGACAGCGCGTAGGCCGCAGAGCGCGCGGCGAGCAGCGGATCGTCCGACGGCGCGATGCCGGCGGGCACGATCGTCGGATCGAAGTTGATGTCGCGGCAGGTGCCGTCTTCCTGTGACGTCGTGCGTTCGATCACGAGCGTCCCCGCGTCGACACGCTGACGGTCGTCGGGCCATTGCAGCGTCGCGTCGCTGATCAGGTCGCCTGGTTGCGCGACGGTCAATAGCAGATGCCAGCGCAAGGGTCCTTGTTGCAGACGCTCGTCGAGATCCGCGGCGAGGAAATTCTTTTCGGCCAGCTGCGCCGCGGTGATCGGCGCGTACGCCGTGTCGGGCACGACGGCCCAGCGCACCGCGCGCGTCGTGCCGTGGGCATCGGTAAACCAGAACGCGTTGATGCCGTAGTACGCGGCGTTCGCGAGGCTCGACGACGGCGCGTGCGACTTGACCCAGCGCTGGAACGGTTGCGTCTCCGGATTGGCCGTATAAAACGCCTTCAGCTTCGCGGGGTCCGGCTTGCCGGTCGCGGGATCGGGCTTCGCGGCCAGCAACTGCTGATAGAACTGCGCGGGTGTATGCACCGCGAACACCGGCGTCGAGTTCATGCCGGTACGCCACTGTTCGCCATCGTGAAGCCGGAACTGCAGCGCGAGACTGCGCACCGGCGAGCTCGTATCGGGCGCGGACGGGTTGCCGCCGGGCACCGCGAAGCGGCCCGACACCGGCGTGCGACCCGGCGCGAACAGCTCTGCGTGCGACAGCGCCGCGCCATTGCCGTTGCTGTCGAAATAGCCCTCGACGCACAGGCCTTTGGCGTGATTGCGTCGATAGCCGGGATGCGGGCCCGCGACCGCTTCGAACGTGTCGATGATGCGCGGGGCGCTCAGACGCGCGGGAGTGAGCCAGCCCGCGGTGTACGCGAAGCCGCCCGCAAGCGCGAGCACGACCGCGCCGATCGCGGCGAGCCGGCACGGCACGCAGATCGGCCGCGGGCCGGAGCCGGCGGGATTGGGTTTGGGTACAGAGGGTTGTGTCACGGAAACTCCTTGCCGGATGGATCGATGAATCGATGAATCGATCGATGGGTCGCTCGACTGATCGACCAACGTACGGGCAAACACGCCGCGCCACGATCTATTCCATCCGGCACCGGCGCGCCCGTCCAAACCCATCCGCGCGCCGATGGCCGATGCGGCTTCAATGGACGCCGACAGCCGGCGCGCCCGAGTTCGCAACGTGGCTCGCGGCGTTGGCCGCTTGCGCGGCGAGCGCCATCTTGTGCTGCTCGACCTGACGTGCGAAGACGGGACTGACGTCGGGGTACGACGCGTCGGTAATGTAGTCGAGACCGTTCTGCTGGGCCTCGATCAATTCCTGGTACACCTGAGCACGTGTCTTGGCCTGTGCAAATGCGCTCGACGAAGCGGCGAGAACGACGAACGACAAAGCGATGAACGAAAGCTTTTTCATGATCGACTCCTTGGAGAGTTGTGCGGGTTCGCACCAGGGAGAACCACGGGCCGGCGGCGTTTATTCCTGTATTCGCCGCGTGATAAAAACATCGTTGGCGCCGGGAATAAACGCCCGCGCAGCCGTGTTTGCAGTTTGATAGCCGCCATCAAGACCGCGCATCACCATGACTTCGACCGACCACCCCTCCGGCTCGCCGCCCACCGAAGGCGACATTCAGGCCTACGCCGACGGCACGCTGACACCCGAGCGCGCCGCGGCGCTGCGCGACTATCTCGGCAAGCATCCGGCGGAAGCACGGCGGGTCGCCTTTTACGACCGCTTGAACGCGCAGATCCAGGCTACGTTTCAGACCACGGAGGAGCCCGCGCATGAACACCTCGGCGGATCACGCCAGCTCCGCATGCGCCGGCAACCGGCCGGCCGCGGGCGCCGGATTCTGCTCGCGCTCGCAGCGCTCGCGCTGATGCTGATCGCCGCCTGCGGCTGGTTCGCGGCGACTCAGGTGTCCGCACAGGCGCTCGACAACGCCGCCGTGATGGCGCTCGCCGAAGCCGCCGCGCGGCCCATTTCCCCGGCAACGCCGACGCGCGCCGATCCGGCCGCGCCGGATCTCGGCGCGATCGGCCTGCGCCTCGTAGAGCACCGCGTGCTGCGGCTCGGGCCATTGCAGCGCGCGGACGAACTCGTGTATCTGAACGGCGATCAGCAGCCGGTGGTGGTGCTGTCGACCATGGCGTCGTTTGCGCGCGACGAGCCGCAGTGGGCCGCGCGCCGCATCGGCGAGTTGCGGCTGTTGACGTGGACCGCGCAGCGGCAGCGCTTCGTCGTCGCGGGCAACGCGCGCACCCACGGCCTGATGCGCGCCGCCGATGTGATGAGTGCGCGCTGACGACGGTGCGCGCGGCCCGCGCGGAATAAAATGCGCTGACAGGTGTTTGCAACTCGAACGCACCGTGCGACGAGAGCCTCCGCGACCGGCCCGGCGCGTATCGATACCGACGCGAGTGAAGCCGATGCCACCCCCACGCCCCCTGACCGGGATCAACCATGGATGTCCGTGACGAGCTGATCGAGCACGTGCCGCGTCTGCGGCGCTACGCGCGGGCGCTGATCAACAATCGCGAGCTCGCCGACGACCTCGTGCAGGACACGCTCGAGCGCGCACTCGGCCGCACCGGGCTGTTCCAGCCGGGCACCGATCTGCGCGCGTGGCTCTTCACGATCATGCACAACGTGTTCGCGAATCAGGCGCGCAAGGCGTCGGCGCGCGCGGTCCACGTCGCGGTCGACGACGACAGCATCGCCGAAAGCGAGCTCGCGGTGCCGTCGGGCCAGACGCGTTCGCTCGAAATGCGCGACCTCGATTACGCGTTGCAGCGGCTGCCGGTCGAACAGCGCGAGGTGGTGCTGCTGGTCGGTCTGGAGGAAATGAGCTATGCCGATGTCGCGCTCGCGCTGAACATTCCGATCGGCACGGTGATGTCGCGGCTGTCGCGCGGACGCGAACGGCTGCGGGCTTTGATGGCGGGCGCCCAGCCCGGTGCGAAATTACAGGTGGTGCGATGAGCGAGCCGCAAATGCCGATCGGCGAAGAAGACTTGCACGCGTACGTGGACGGCACGCTGTCCGGCGAGCGGCGTGACGACGTGGAGCGCGCGCTCGAACAGAATCCGGAGCTGGCCGCGCGGGTCAGCGATTACTTTTCGCTCAATGGTCTGCTTCACGAGCGCTACGACCGCGTGCTCAGCGAGCCGGTGCCGAAGCGTCTGCAGACCGTCGCGCCGCGCCGCGCGCGAGCGGCCGCGAACTGGCCGCGTTTTGCCGCGCAGTTCGCGGGCATGGCTGCCGCGCTCGTGCTCGGCGTGGGCATCGGCATGCACAGGAACGATTTGATTCCGCCCGTTGCGATCGATCGAGCCGACACAGGGGCCGACACAGGGGCCGCTACCCAGGCAGGAAATCGTCCAGTCAGCGCGGACAGCGCCGAGAGCTTCGCGCGCCAGGCGGCGCTCGCGCATGTCGTGTACATGCCGGCGATCGATCGGCCGAGCGAGATGAGCGCCGATCACGAGCAGGACTTCGTGCAATGGCTCGCAAACCGGCTCGGCACCCAGGTCCACCCGCCGATGCTGTCGAAAAGCGGTTTCATGCTGTCGGGCGGCCGCCTGCTGCCCGGCGACGACGGCCCGACCGCGCAGTTCATGTACCGCGGACCGAACGGCGAGCGCGTCACGCTGTGCATCTCGCATCGTCGCGAGAACGCGAATACGACGGCGTTCAAGCTGTATCAGGCGGGGCCCGTCAACGTGTTCTATTGGGTCGACGGCGATTTCGGCTATGCGGTGTCGGGGGGGATCGATCGCAAGGAGCTGTTGCAGCTCGCGCATGATGTCTATGCGCAGTTGACGGGGGCCGCGCCCGGTTGAAGCGGACATGCGTTGCGCCACAGGGACAAGGGTGGCGCGCCGCAGGACTCGCGCCCTAACGCTGTAGTCTCACCAGCCCCGACATCGCCGCGTCGTCGCGCGCGGCGCCGCGCACTTCACGCGGCGTCACGCCCAGCAAACGCGACATCCAGTGCGCCATATGGCTCTGATGCGCAAAGCCGGTCTCGAGCGCGATCTGGCTTGCGCTGAGGCGTCCTTGCAGCAGCAGCGTTCGCGCACGCTCAACCCTGCGCTGTATCACGTACTGATGCACGGGCACACCGAGCGTGTCGCGGAACAGCGCCTTGAAATGCGGCACGCTCAGTTGCGCGTGCGCGGCGAGCTCGTCGAGCGTCAGACGCTGATCGAGATGCGCGTCGATGAACTCGATCACGCGCGCGGCCGTGCGCGGCGCGAGCGTGCGCCGCCGGTTGGCGGGGATGGGTTCGACGCCCATCAGACGCACCAGCATCGCCGTGCACAGACTTTCGGCGTAGAGCGGATCGGACGCGTCGTCCGCTTCGAGCTCCGCGCGCAGCGCCCACGCGAGATGCTGAAAGCGCGGATCGCGCATCTGGAAGCGCGGCCGCAGCTGCGCGTCGCGCGAGCTCAACGCGAGTTGCTCGACGGTCCGTCGCGCGAAGTCTTCGGCGAACCAGACGCTGAAAATCGTGCAGGCGGCGTCATCGCTCCACTGACCTTCTAGCCCCGCGGGGATCACGTCCGCATCGCCGTGCGCCTGAATCCGCGTGTGACGGCGCGCATCGCACAGACAGCGCGCAGTCACCGGCGCGCCGACGTGTACGCCCACCCGGTGATGGCGAAACGCGGGCATCCGATGCAAACCGGCCGACACGTCGACCAGCTCCGCACCGAAGCCTTGCCAGCCGAGCGCCCCGCTGGTGCGCACGGCGATGCGCGAGCCGCTGTGCGGCGCAGGCGCGGGAATCGGAGTGACGGCGTTCATCGCTTGTCTCCTGAGGGATCTGAATGACGGCGAGATGCCAGCATTGTGCGGCGTTTTCGGCGGGTTCGCCGGAGTGACGGAATTTCGTAGCTCGCCAACAGCCGACGCGATTCGCGCGACCTGCGCGGCATCGTCGAAAAAAATCATCCATATCCGCGCAAAGTCATCCGGATCTGCGCGCCACGCGGGCGCGGCGTCCCTACCATCACGTCAACGCCATCCTCAAAAGGAGCACGACGTGTTCGTCATTTTCGGAGCGACCGGTCACGTGGGACATGCGAGTGCAACCGCCTTGCGTCGGGCGGGCCAGGAAGTACGCGCGGTGGTGCGCGACGCAACGCGGGCCGAAACGCTCGCGGCAATGGGTTGCGAGATCGCGCTCGCCGACCTGAACGACGCCGGTTCGGTCGCGCGCGCCATCCGCGGCGCGCGGGCAGTGCAATGGCTCTGTCCGGTGCCGCACGCGCACGACGATCCCGCGGCCGCGATGCGGCAGATCATCGACGCGGGCGTCACCGCATTGCGCTCGGCCGCGCCGCCGCGGCTCCTCGCGCTATCCGACTACGGCGCCGAGCACGCGCACGGCACCGGTATCACGACGCTGTTCCACTACCTCGAAACGCAGTTGCGCGGCGTCGCTTCGTCGCTGATCCTGTTGCGCGCCGCCGAGCACATGCAGAACTGGGCCCGCGTGCTGCCGGTCGCGCTCGGCCGGGGTGTACTGCCGAGTCTGCATGATCCGCTCGACAAGCTATTTCCGACTGTCGCCGCGCAGGACGTCGGCGAGCTTGCCGCGCAGTTGCTGCTCGACGAGGGACCTTCGCGCGCGATGCCGCGAGTGGTCAGTATCGAAGGGAAAGAGCGGGTCAGCGCGCTCGACGTCGCGCGCACCCTGGCGGAACTGTCGGGGCGGACGATCGCCGCCCACCGGCTGCCTCGCGACGAATGGAGTGCCATGCTGCGCGGCGCCGGGCTCGGCGAGCGGCACGCGCAACTGATCGCCGATCTGTACGACGCGCACAACGCCGGCCGCATCGACGTGGAGGCGAACGTCAGCGAGCGACGCTTGGGCGCCACGTCGTTGCGACATGTATTGGGGGCGCTGCTATCGCGCGTGACCGGTACGGAAACGGCGGCCCGGTAAGCCGTGTGGAGCTGCGGCAAACGCGAGGCGAGGCGCGATGCGAGCAGCGTCGGAGGCGTTCAACACTGGAGAAACGGCATGCAGACCTGCCTGTTGCGTCGCGCATCGATCGACGCCCGAACAACGAAAAGCGCAACCCAACAAATGCGGCGTAGAGCGCCAACATCGCCAACGAAGTCCGGCTCGCGTGCCGAGCGCTGGCTGCGCATAGGGATGACGCTATCGAGCCTGATCGGCTGGCGCGCGCTTGCCGACCTGCTCGCCGCGATTCCCGACAGCAACGACGATTTCGGCGTGTTCTAGATTTTCAGTCACGCCCAGCACACGGGCGAAGCGCCTCGGCGGGCACTCGCTTCGAGCGCTTGCACCACGCCGGGAGCGGCCAGGAATCAGCTTCTCGAGCCGGATTACTCGTTCTCGTCGAAGTAGTGAAGCGGCCTTATCGGATGAGCCTTAGCGTGCCGCCCATCAGTTTCGCCGTCTCACTTCGAGCAAGTGTCCGCACAGAGCGAAGAAGCGTGCTGACTTCCGGCATCAAGCTAACGGAATCACATGAACGACCTCGCAAACTCACGCAGAAGACCTCGAGGAAAACGTCGAAATACGCAATAGAATAACGGTATTGAAAAAGTGATCGCAGGATAGGCTAGCGCCGGCTTTCGACGCCATCGACTATCCACTGTATTGACGTGATCAGATCAATAGATCACCGAGCAACGGGCAACTCGACAGTGGTACAGATCCGTTCGCCGTGATCATCACCTGCTCTTCCAGTTTGACGCCCTCCTGCCCACCCTTCTCGCCAATGAAACTTTCGACCGACACCACCATATTTTCTTCGAACGTACCGTCGTAACCCCATTCCTCGAAATCAACGGCATAGGCGACACTCGGATATTCGTCGACAAGGCCACATCCGTGCACCATCATCATGTAGCGGTTGTGCACGTACTTCTCTGGCACTTCCCAACACTTCTCGGCAAACTCCCGGAACGTCACACCGGGTTTGAGCAGAGCGCAGTTATGAGCAATCTGATCCCTTGCGTGACCAAACAGCGTCCTTTGTTCCGTTGACGGACCTTTCCCCGGACAGATGAAGCTTCTGGAAATATCGGACAGGTATCCGCCAGGACCCACCATGTCGGTATCGAACCCAACGATATCGCCGACGTTGATCACGCGGTTCGAGACATCCCTGAACCACGGATTCGTTCGCGGCCCGGAGCTCAGAAGACGCGCCTCACTCCACTCCCCTCCATGCGCCGTGTTCGTATCCTGGAGAACACTCCATAGCTGATTTTCGGTGATGCCGGGCTGCAGTGCCTCTCTCATTCTCGAAACGCCGAGATCACATACGGCCATCGACACTCTGTGCTGCTCGATCTCTTGCGGGCCTTTTATCAGGCGCGCCATTTCCGAGAGCGGCTGTGCGTCATGCAGCGATATTCCCTCAGTTTTCAGCAGTTCCGCTCCCCAGGGATCGCACTTGTCGACGGCCAATCGCCTGTTGCCGCCGCCATGCTGACGCACCACGTCGGCGATGCAGCGTGCCCAATCTCGCGCTTTTTCCTGCACGCGCGGCCCCGCAAGAAAATAATTCCACGCGATCGTCGGGCGGATTTCATCGATTGTCTCGATGCCTTCGCTATTGTGCCGACTGGTCGTGAAATCGAACAAAATGACAGGACCATCGGTCGCCACGAAAACATAGCGACTCGGCGCGTGCATCACCCATACGCCCAGGCTGTTCGTATCCGTCGCATAGCGGATATTTATCGGATCGGCCAGCAACATCCCGGCATAGTCGTGCAATCGCAGTTGCGCGCGAAGTCGTTCGAGTCGATACGCGCGCAAAGCCGGGCGATCGATAGCTTCGAACGCGGCAATTATCGAACTATCGACTTTGCTGACGTAATGCTCCGCGACCAGTTCGTCGCAACGGAAGATCCGATCGGCTGCAAGGTGTGAGTTAGAGGCGTTGGCTTCACTCTTATAGCGGATGTCCATAGGGTTCCCTGCATCGGTGGTAGGCGATCGCAAACAGAGCTTGGCGAACCTGCGCGAGCAGACCGGCACGCAGCGCTATGTCTGACAACGATCGAGACTGACAGATGGTGCGCGTTGACTATTGCGCCGTAAACGCAGGAAAAATAAGCGGCGAGGTTAACTCAAGGTTAACGCGATGGTTGGAGCCGACTGATGCTGATCGGTGCGGCCTGATATAGATCGAAGGCCTGTGCCAACAGTGCGTGATGACCTATGCAGCGTCGCGATCGCAGAGAAAAGACCCCTTGATCCAATCTGCTACGGCTCCCGTGGCAGCCGCGACTGGCGAATGCCGGAGGACGGTCAGATGAAACCCGTGGCAGCGAACCGGCTCCATTCTGAGGGGCTGCACCAGCGTTTTGTTGGTCAGGAACCGCTCCATCAGCGGAGGCCCGATCAGCGCGAACCCCTGTCCATCGAACACGGCCTGAACAAGATTCGTATAGGTGTTCACCGTGATGGTGGACTTGGCGGCATCCATGTTCACACCTTGATTGGTGAACCACGTGGACCATCTCGTCAGCCGGTCAAAAGGCCCCTCAAGATGGATCAACTGATGCTTGAGCAGGTCAGCCGGCTTTTCCGGTGCTTCCCTGGTCGCGAGATAGGTGGCCGAACACGTGGGTGCGATCGTCTGTGACGTGAGAAGAACCGAATCCCCTTCCGGCGGCGTCAGCCCGTAGGTGACGGCAATGTCGACACTATTGTCACCGTCTGCGTACTGGTCGGCGACGATAAACCGAAGTTCGATGTCCGGGTGCAGCGCGCGAAACGCACCGAGGTTTGGCAAAAGCCAGTAGGTGGTGAAACCCGCCGTGGCACTGATCGTCACGATGTTGTCGATGGGCCGCGAACTGATTTCCGTGGTTGCGTGAAGAACCTGCCGCAAAGCGGATGAAATCGCGGCATGGTAACGAGCGCCATTGTCTGAGAGCCGCACAGCGCGGTCGACTCGATGGAACAGCTGAACACCCAGAAACGCTTCCAAGGCCTGAATCTGCTGGCTTACCGCGACCCGTGTCACGTTCAGCTCGACGGCTGCGCGCGAAAAACTCAGATGGCGCCCCGCGGCCTCAAACGTGATCAGCATGTTCGGCGGCGGAAGTGTTTCCTTCAGTGAGCCCATGTGCACAATCTCCGTTGGCGACGAAGCAACGTCACGATTACCGCAGCTCCCGGACCTGATCGATGAACGGGCTGAAACTCATGCGAGGCTGCTCACGCTACCGTGCAACCAGCGATGCGAGCGCTGATCCACTATTGGAATTGTAGCGTGGATCCCCGGCCGCCGGCCTGTGTTCACCACGCTCCCTTTCCTGACCGGGTGTCAGGCCGAATTCCTCTCTGTACGAGGTTGCGAAACGAGCGTGCGATTGAAACCCGCTCGCGACGCACACCTCCGTCAGAGAGAAGCTGCTTTGCAAAAGGAGCTGCCGCGCGTGCCGTAACCGGAGCGAGCGGTAATATTTCATGACGGGCTGACCTACCGCGATCTTGAATGTACGCGAGAGCTGCCGCTCGGAAAGGCCGCTGCGCCCTGACAACGTGTCGAGCGACAAGGGCGCTTCGATGTTGCTTTCCATCAGCTCGGTGATAGCGGACACCAAGCTTCTCGACGATCCATGCCGTGTCGTCTTCTGCCTCGCATCGGTGCTTCTGACGCTATTCAAGGAAAATTGATTCGAGATCATGGCAACGGTACCCAATCCCATCGACCGTCTGACGATATCCAGCATCATGTCCACGGGCGCGATGCCGCCTGCGCAGGTCAGCCTGTCCCGGTCGATCCTGAAGACACGTTCTTCAAAGCCGACGTCGAAAAATCTCTCTGTTTGAGCATAGAGATATTCCCAGTGGATTGCGCACGTGTAGCCCTTTAGCAGTCCGGCCTTTGCGAGCACATAGGTGCCGGTGCATATTCCGCCGAGGAACTTGCCGCAGCGCGCGTAGCGCTTCACCAGATTGAGATGAGCCTCGGTTGTCGTTCGCTCGATGTCGTTGCCGCCACAAACCAGAAAAACGTCCGCCTCGTCCATCCGGTCGGCGGCAAATGCGGGGATCATCAAGCCATTGCTCGCCCGGACGGTTGACGCGTCGATACCCGACACCGACCATTTGAAACTGTCATGCCCACTGACCTGATTTGCCATCCTCAATACTTCGAGCGCGTTCACGAACGCAATCATGCTGAAGTTCGGGACCAGCAAAAAAGAGAAATGTCTGGCCGACCGCAGTCTTGCTCCGAAATGCGTGTCGTCCAAAGCAGGTGTTTGCGGGTTCCTGTTGTCGATGGAGAACACTTTTCAACTGCCTATTTCGCGGAACATCAGGATTTGAGAATTGCCTTGATCTCGAGATAGGCTTCAAAACCCGATTCGCCGCATTCCCGTCCATTGCCTGACTGCTTGAAGCCGCCAAACGGTGCGGACGGATCCCATTGCGGTTGATTGATCTGTACCTGCCCCACCCGCAACTGGGACGCGACTTTTGAGGCGCTTTCATCGCTGCCCTGCACGTATCCCGCGAGCCCGTATGGGGTATCGTTCGCGATATCGACAGCCTCGTCGACATCGTCGTAGGCAATCAACGATACGATCGGCGCGAAGGTTTCGTCCTTTGCGATTCGCATGTTCCGGGTCACATTGGCGAACACGGTCGGCTGGATGAAATACCCTGTCTCGATGCCGGCGGGGAGATCGGCTCCACCGGTCACCAGCGTCGCGCCCTCCTCCAATGCAGACGCGATCAACTCCTTGCCGCGGGTGTATTGCGCTTCGTTCACTACCGGGCCGAGCAAGGTGGCTTCATCGAATATGTCGCCGCAACGAAAATGCTCTGCTGCATCCCGGGCAATTTCGATCGCCTCTTCGTACCGGCTACGATGAACCAGCATTCGTCCGGGCGCGGTACACGACTGTCCGGCATTGCGATAGGCAGCGTGCACACCCGCCTTGACTGCTGTCCTTATATCGGCGTCAGGCAAGATGATGTTCGCCGAATTTCCGCCGAGTTCCTGGTGCACACGCTTCACCGTCTCCGCGGCCGCCTTGGCGACAAGAATCCCTGCTCGGGTGGAACCCGTGAACGAGATCATATCCAGCCCCGGATGGGCCGACATTGCAGCCCCCACCGTTGCGCCATCGCCGTTGATCAGGTTGAACACACCCGCCGGTACATCCGCATCGTGCAGCAACTCAGCAAGACTTATCGCGCTCAGCGGGGAATATTCGCTCGGCTTGAGGACCACGGTGCAACCCACGGCCAGCGCGGGAATGAGCTTGGTAATGATCTGCAAGACCGGAAAGTTCCAGGGTGTGATCAGGCCGCACACCCCCGCAGGCTCCAGAACCAGCGTTGTCTTGCCCTGCTTTTTCTCGAACTCGAAGCGTTGAAGAATCTCGATTCCATTCTGGATGTGAGCCAGAGATCCTTCCACCTGGGCCGATCGGGAAAACGAAATCGGGGTTCCCATCTCCAGCGTCATCAGCCTCGCGAAATCCTCCCGGCGCTTTTCGAAGAGCGCCGCGATACGGCGAAGCATCTCCAGCCTGAAACGCACGTCGGATTTCGAAAACGATTCGAAGGCTCGCCTCGCCGCGTTGACGGCAGCGTCGGTGTCCGCCTGGGTTCCCATTGCGATTTCGCCAACCGGTTCGAGAGTCGCCGGATTGATCACCGGACGCCGCGTACGATCCAAGGCGGGAACAAACTTTCCGTCGATGTAAAAATGGTCTAGATAGCGCACTGCATTTCCTCGGTTCGATACGGGTTTGGGGCGGACCTGAACAACTCGTGCTCGATGACGCGGCCCGACCGAATTCAGACAACCGTCGTTTGAACGGCGGTGACCGGTTGGGCGTCGGCTGCAGCTTGATTCCCTTGTTGCGGTCCGCCGCGCACGCTACGCGGCACGATCGCGCGTATCAGGTCCCGCATGGCCAGCGTACCGATCACCGCGCCAGCCTCGGTGACAGTGAAAGTCCTGTCTGGATCGCCTTGCGATTTCACCATGGCGGCCTCGAGCGTCTCATTCCCATCGATGACGTCCGTCGTCTGTGCCACCGTAGACACGCCCGGCTGCATGACTGACCTGACTCTGAGTACGCGCGCCCGGTTGATGTCGTTGACGAACCGCTCGATATATTCGTCGCGTGGATTCAGAATGATGCTTTGCGGTGCGCCCTGCTGAACGACCTTTCCATCCTTCAGGATAACAATGTGATCGGCGATCTTCAGTGCTTCCTCGAGATCGTGTGTAATGAATACGATCGTCTTGAAGAGTTCGCGTTGAAGCTCGATGAGCAGATCCTGCATGTCGGCACGCGTCAAAGGATCGAGAGCGGAGAACGCTTCGTCCATCAACAGCACGCCCGCATCCGAGGTCAACGCCCGTGCAATGCCCACCCGCTGCTGCATGCCGCCGGACAGCTGATGCGGGTACCGGCTCTCGAACCCACTGAGGCCCAAACGGTCTATCCAGCGCCGTGCATCCTGCGTCGTGGCTTCTCGGGACTTGCCGCATACCTTCTTCGCCAGTCCCACGTTCTCGAGCACGGTGAGATGCGGCATCAAGGCAAAGTTCTGAAACACCATTGACACGCAGGATCGCCTGAAATCCAGCAAGGCCCGGCCCGACAGCTCCGTGATATCCCGGCCGTCCATGAGGATCTGCCCGGCAGTAGGCACAATCAGGCCGTTCAGGTGACGAATGAGCGTCGACTTTCCCGATCCGGAAAGACCCATGATGACGGTGATCTCTTCGGCGCGCATGTCGACGTTGATGTCGTGAAGACCAATCACGTGGCCATGCTTTTCGAGCAGTTCCGATTTGCAGACGCCGTCACGGATTAGCGGCATCATCGCTTTGGCATTCGGTCCGAAGACCTTGAAGCAGTTGCGGACCGATATTTTCACGTCCCCGCTCATGACCGTTCTCCCTGAGTGTGGGCGCTAAGGCGCGACATCGACGCTTTGGTGACGCGATCGAAAAGTATCGCCAGAAAGACGATCGAAAGACCTGCTACCAGACCTACGCCAAGCTCGAGGTTGTTGATTCCTCGAAGTACCAGCACACCCAGTCCAGGCGCCGATACGAGCGAGGCGATCACCACCATCGACAATGACATCATGATGGTCTGGTTGACGCCGGCCATGATGCTCGGAAGAGCAAGCGGAAGTTCTACGCCAACAAGCTTCTGGAACCAGCTCATGCCGAACGCAGATGCCGCTTCCCCAACGCTCCCGTCGACCTGACGGATGCCCAGGTCGGTCAGTCGTATCATGGGAACGATCGCATACAGGATGATGGCGATACCGTAGAGCTTCGGCTCCGTGACGCTGAACAGAAAGATCAGCGGGATCAGATAGACGAACGAGGGCAGCGTCTGCAGCATGTCCAGCACAGGCAAGAGACTGCTTTTCAGCTTGTCGCTCTTTGACATCGCGATACCGATCGGCATGCCCAGCATGATGCAGATAATCGTGCACGTGAAGACGATCGCGGTTGTCTGCAACGCGTAGTGCAGGTGATCGACCAGTCCGAGGCAAAGCAGAATCCCGGCAGCGAGCGCTGTAATCCTTTTCGAACGCGAAAGGCCGTAAGTCACGAGGAGCAGCGCGAGCGTGACGAGCCACCACGGCACCACGTCTACCACACGCAGCGAGAAGTCGAGCAGCCACGACAATGGTTGCGTCAACGGATCAAGCACCAGCTTCAACGCATGGCGAATGTGCAGGAAGCCGTGCTCGATCCCCGAAGTGAAATCGCGCGTCCGTGGGATGGCCGGGCAGTCTGCATTGAGCGCATCCAGGGAAGGAAACGGCACATTCCATCCGCTCCCATCTTTTGACGCGGCAGAACCCGACTTCGCGATGAGTTGCGCCAGCGACACCGGTCCCGTCTGCGCGTCAGCGTCGCACCACTGCCGGACGGCCGGCGAGCCAAAAAAAGCGTTGTAGATGTTCATACACTCGATCCAGCGTCCGTGTTTTCAGCATTGACATTTACGCCCCAAGCCGATGAGGCGCAACGCAAGCAATCAAGGAACAAGGCAACCAGGGCCGCCGTTGAACGGCTACGGTCGCGCTATTTGATCACCGCACCGACCTTGGTGGCCGCCTCAGGGGACAGCCAGCCTTTCCAGAGATCCTTATAATGCGTCAAAAAATAGGCGGCAGTCTCGTCAGCCGTGGCCTTGTTCGCCTCTTGCCATGAGAGCAGCTGGTTCATGGTGGAATTGGTAAACGAAACATGACTCATCAGGGCGACGATGTCGGGATGCGCGTCATGAAACGGCTTGGACATCGTCGTGAGGACAGGCGCCGTCGGCCACCCGGTCTTGCCGGGCGAAGCGCAATCCAGACGTGCATTGCACTTCGCGATATCGGGAACGATCGGCCCCATGTCCACACTGACCATCGGATACTTGCCGAGCAGCGAGGTCGGTGCCCAGTAGTAACCGAACCAGGGTTTCTGATCCTTGTAGGCTGCGGCAAGCGAGGCCGCCAGCGTTTCACCGGACCCGAAGCTGACGACTTTGACGCCGTGCCCCTGAAGATCGAATGCCTTCACGAGGTTATTGTTCGAAACGGTCGACCCCCATCCCGGCGGGCCGTTGTTGAACTGTCCTCCAACGAGATCCGGATGGGCGAGGATGCCATTCAGCGTTTTGAGTTCAGGATGCTTGTCCACGAGGTACTTCGGTACCCACCAACCGTCTTGCCCGCCGTCGGAGAGCACCTTCGCGACCGGCACGATCTTGCCCTCCTTCTCGAGCGTGTAGTAGACGTCGGCCACCGCAGGCCAGACTTCGGTCAGGATGTCGGGCTTACCGGTTTCGGCAAGCGAGGTCAACGCTGGAACGGTCGACGTCGGCACCTTCTGTACCTTGCAGCCGTACCCCTGCTCCATGAGAAAGCTCGACACAGCGGTCACCACTGCCGCTGACGACCAGTTCATTTCCGTAATGGTCACCGAGCCACATTCCGCGGACCATGCCGGGACGGACATCGAACCGAGCAAGACAGCTGCGGACAATACGAGTAACGATTTCATACAATGGTTTCCTCTTTGAAGTGCCGTTGTGTGGTTACTTTGTTGTCCCGCTTGCAAAAGCCTGGGACATGGCGCGGGCCCGTTCTGCCAGAATCATGTCGGCGCCTTTTTCACCGATCACCAGGCTGATTGCGTTCAGGTTGCCACTTGGAATCTGCGGAATGATCGACGAATCCACTACGCGCAAACGGTCTATGCCGATCACTTTGAGATCCGGCGTAACAACTGCGTCGGCGTCGATCCCCATCTTGCAGGTCCCGCACGGATGAAAACTCCCGCCCGCGTTCTCCCGAAGATAGGCAAGCCACTCGTCGTCGGTCTGAACATCTTCGCCAGGCTTGCATTCGCCCGTCACGTACGGGGCGAACGCTTTTGAACGGAGCGCCGACCGCGCGATCCGGGCGCCCGCCATCAGCGTCTCGCAATCGTACGGATCGCTCAGCATGTTGAACTGGATGCCTGGGGGTGCAAACGGATCTGCGGACTTGAGACGGACATAGCCGCGGCTCCTCGAACGATTCACGTTCGGCTGCAGGTTCACCGCCGCTTCCTTCTCCATGCGTATTCCTTCGTCGGTGTAGCTCGAAGAGAAGGCACCGAAGTGATACTGGATATCCGGATAGACAAGATCGGGCCTGGTGCGGACCAGACCTATTCCGCTGTATGAGAACGTGGCCTGCCCCGAGCGCGACACGATGAAGCGGGAGCCGTGCTTGATCATCCCTATCGCGTTGAACTCCTGGTTCGCCGTGCGGACGTTGACAAACGCCTTGACCTGGCATGCGGGATGTTCCTGCAGATTGCGTCCAACCGCCTCGTTGCCGACAATGGTTCTGATCCCTGCGGAGGCCAATTGTTGATGCGGCCCAATCCCGGAGTGCATGAGTATTTTGGGCGAATTGATCGCGCTCGCGCTGAGGACGACTTCTCCCGTGCATCGCTCGAGATGCGTTCGGCCGTCCATGTCGAATTCAACGCCGACTGCCATGCCGTTCTGGATGATGATCCGGCGTACTAGTGCTCCCGTGATGATCTTGAGATTCTCCCTGTCTTTTACCGGATCGAGATATCCTCTTGCCGCACTCCATCTGATGCCGCGATGTTGTGTCGAATGCAGAATCGCGACGCCTTCGGTGGGCTCGGCATTGAACGATGGGTTCTTCCGATAGCCGATTTCCTCCATCGCGTCGAGGAAGATACGCGTCAACTTTGGCACGCCGCGGATTTCGCTGATCACGATGGAACCCGACTTTCCATAGGTGTCGCTCACGCCATCGCGATTGCACTCGACCTTGTGGAAATAAGGCAGCAGTTCGTCGTATGACCACCCCTTGTTTCCGAGTTCCGCCCAATGATCATAGTCGCCGCGATTGCCGCGGACGTACCACGTAGCGTTGATGGAACTCGAACCGCCCAGTACCCTGCCCCGCGGTACGATCTCGGTCCGGTTGTTTCGTGTGGGGTCAGGCTCAGTGGGAAACATCCAGTCGGTCTCTGGATTGTTCATCGCCTTCATGGCCAGCGCAGGTATCTTGATGGCAAAGCGATTGTCGTCGCCTCCCGCTTCGAGAAGCAATACCTTGTGCTGAGGATCGGCGCTCAAGCGGTTGGCCAGGACACATCCAGCTGAACCAGCACCGATGATGATGAAATCCCAAGTCATTGTCTTGTGTCTATTCCGGTGATGTGGATGGGCGAGCGCTTCATCGTCCGAAAGCGGAGGCCAGACCTGGCCGGCGGCAGATCGAAATTTATCGCATCTGAAAAAGATACTTCATTCTCCGCTGACCGCCTCCGTCGCAGTGCGTTCCTGCGTGGTTTGCTCGATCAAACGCTTCAGAGTGCGCATGAGTACGGAGATATCCGCAGGCGGGATGCTCTCGAGCTGCGCGTTCTGAAACGCGAGCCAACGCTCGCCGATCGACTCGCGAAGCGCAGCGCCGGAAGGGGTCAGCCGCAACCCGCCGTCTACTGAATGAACCAGCAATGACTTTTGCGCGAGTTCGGCGACGGCGTCCTCGGCGTCGCGCTGCCCGAGATAGGTTTGACCGGCGACGGCGTCCACCTTGATGCCAGGATGCCCATGCACGGTGGCGAGCACTCTCGCTACGGCTATGCTGACACCTTCGGCGCGCCGATGCTCGTCGAACGCTTCGGAGAGCGCATGATGAGCATTGAAGATCATTTGCAGCACGTTATTCGCAAGCGTGTTCGGCTGTTCAGCGGCAATAGCGGCAGGCTCACCCGGCGCATCGGGATGCTCGAGCGGTATGCTGTACTGTCCCTGACTAAAAATCAATGGCATCCCTTCGAACCGCTCCAGTTGCTGCACGCGGCCGATGAGTATCATGTGATCGCCGCCGTCGTGCCGCGCCTCGGCGCTACACTCGAAGCGTGCGATGCAGCCGGAGAGCAACGGAGACCCGAAGCGCCCGGGAGCCCAGTCGACGTCGGCGAACTTGTCGGTAATCTTGCTCGAAAAGTGCCGCGAGAGCTCAATCTGTTCCGACGAAAGGATGTTGACGGCAAAATGCTCACAGGACGAAAAGGCGTCAAAGCTTCGGGATTTCCTGTCGATCGACCAGAGCAGCAACGGTGGATCGAGCGACAGCGACGAGAATGAATTGACCGTGACCGCGAAGCGGCTGGCGCCATCCGCGGTGGTCACGATGGCGACGCCAGTGCCGTACTGGCTCAAGCAACGGCGGAACATCCGCTGGTCATCGGCAGGGTTGCCCTGCTCGACCGGCGTCGCTTTGCGGAGAACCTGCTGATCGGAAGATCGCATCATTTTGCCGCTCTCTCATTTCGTTAGAACTTCGATTGACTGACTGGAATGCGCTCAGGCATACATGCTGCGCGGTTCTTGAAGGCCGAGGTTCTGACGCAGGGTCTGGCCTTCGTACTCTTCACGAAATCTTCCACGCCTGCGCAATTCCGGAAGGACGAGCTCGGCAAAATCATTCAGTGCGTGAGGCAAGTGGGTCGGCGCGATGTTGAAGCCGTCTGCGGCCTTTTCATCCATCCATTGCTCCATCGCATCCGCAACGTCGCTTGCCGTTCCGACGACAGTCAGATGCTCCTGAGCCATCGCAATCCGTTTATAGAGCTGCCGGATCGACAACCCATCGCGCTGGGCGGTTTCGTAGTACATCTGGGCGCTGCTGCGCAAACCCGCGTTCTCGAGATCCGGCTTTGGCACAGGTCCGTCGAGATCGAGGTGCGACAGGTCGCCGAATGAACGCTTCAAGATGGACAGGCCGACGAGTGGATCGATCAGCTCTTCGAGTTGCCTGAATTTCTCTTGCGCCTCATCCCGCGTCCGGCCGATGATCGGCGTCAATCCGACCATCAGCAGCAGATCGTCTTCGCTGCGCCCATAAGAAGCGAGGCGCCCTTTGACGGACGCATAGTATTTCTTCGCCGCCTCGATGTTCTGCTGGGCAGCAAAAACGATGTCGCAGTGTTTGGCGGCAATCTGCTGCCCGACTTCGGAGGTTCCCGCCTGAACCAGGATCGGCCGGCCCTGCACCGAGCGGCGCACGCTGAGTGGCCCGCGCACGGAAAAATGCTTTCCGGCGTGACCGAGCACGTGGAGTTTTGTTTCGTCGTAGAAAACGCTTGATTCCTTGTCGTGCAGGAAAGCGTCGGCATCCCAGCTGTCCCAAAGTCCGGTCACGACGTCGACAAATTCTGCCGCCCGCTCATAGCGCGTGTCGTAATCGAGATGTTTGGCGCGATTAAAATTCCAGGCTTCCTGTTCCGACCATGACGTGACGACGTTCCATCCGCATCGTCCCCTGCTGATCTGGTCGAGCGAGCCATATTTCCGGGCGATATGGTATGGCTCGTTGTAGGTCGTCGAGGCAGTCGCCACGAGACCGATGCGATGCGTGCGGCTCGCAATGGCTGACAGAAGCGTAAGCGGTTCGAGTTCCACGTTGTGGCTGGAGCGGCAGAGCGAACCTTTCGGGACGTCGTCGTACCGAATGCCGATACCGTCCGCGAGGAAAAGCAGGTCGAACTTGTTTTCCTCTGCGACTTTCGCGACGTTCAGATACGAGTCGAACTGCGATGCGGCGTCAGCGGGCAAGTCCGGGTGACGCCATGCGCTGAGGTGATAACCCAGGTATCTCATAGACAGGCCAAGTTTCATCTGCTTCTTGCTCATCGTATCCTCTGATTTTTCCGTCAAACCGTCACAAATTGGAATGCAAGCTGCCTTCCCTCACCTGACCTGGACTGTCCGGCACGACGCTCGGTCGTCTCACCTGGTTGAGCGCGCTGACTTCGCAGTGGTTGAGTAAGTAACTGCATCTTAGAAGCCGCGTTTGCCGCCGTAAACGCAGGAAAATAAAGAAGGGATGTAAAGCCTGGCTTATCAATAAGCGGTTTGAGTGATGGGGTGCGGAAGCGCACAAGACAATATTTGTCGGGAACCCCGCGCGAGGTATCTGTCTGGACAAAAAAACGCCAACCCGTACGGGTTGGCCTGGTTCGCTCTCATGAATCCGTCGTCTTGAATATACGTGCGACCTCGACCGCTCCCTTTGTCTTTCGATTGACCTCTACATATCCCTGCAGAAAGTCGCGGCACAACTGCTTGACGGTGTAATCACCTGGTGATGGACGAGTTAGCCTCTTTTTCCTGCGTTCGACGCAGTGCGGAGAGTTCCGATGCTTCCCTCGGTGTAGGTTTTTCTGAGAGCAGCAGACTCGGCGTAGGTTTGCAGCACGATGCAGCAAAAACCTACGCCAACGTAGCGAGTTCAGGCGCGCACAGAAAAGCGCTGACGTGCCAATTGAGCCAGTGAGTTCACTATTTTTTCTTTTTTACTCAGACACTTGCAGCATCTATTGGCTCAATATGGATGTCCCCGGACAGGTCTTAAATTCCTGTTATTCGTTCTCGTCGAAGTAATGCCCGAACTTCAGCTGCTTGGTGCGGATATAGCGCTCGTTTTCCTCTCGCATCGGAATCGCAAGCGCGACACGCTCGCACACCGGAATGCCGTGCTTCGACAGCGTTTCGAATTTCTCGGGATTGTTGCTCATCAGCCGCACTGACGTGACCTTCAGCGTGCGCAGAATGCCCGCGGCCGAATCGTATTCGCGCGAATCGTCGGGCAGGCCGAGATCGAGGTTCGCTTCGACGGTATCGCGCCCCTGCTCCTGCAGCGCATACGCGCGGATCTTGTTCGACAGGCCGATGCCGCGTCCTTCGTGGCCGCGCAGATAGAGCAGAACGCCGCAACCCTCGGCCGCGATATAGCGCAGCGCGAGATCGAGCTGCTCGCCGCAGTCGCAGCGATAGGAGCCGAGCACGTCGCCCGTCAGACATTCGGAATGCAGGCGCGTCAGTACGGACGACTGGTTGGCGACATCGCCCATCACGAGTGCGAGATGTTCGGCGCCGCTGTCGACCACGCGAAACACATAGGAAGTGAACGTGCCGTAGCGCGTGGGCAGCGTGGCGGTGGCGTCGAGCACGACGCATTCGCCGGTGATGGCGCCGTCCGTTGCGGGCGATGGATCCTGAGACGTGAGCATGGCGTTGAACAATAGTGCTGGCATGAACCCGGTCGAGCCGGGGATAAGGTTTGGATTGCGAGTTTACCGCTAATCCGCATGCCGCACGCGGATGCCCCTTCGCGGCCACCGGTCGCTGGCCCGCGACACGCCCCACCAGGCGCACGCGCAACACGCGCAACACGCGCGCGAGACACGAGACGAGCTCACGCGAACCGCGCCAATCCAGCGCGCATCGTCCGACGCGCCCGAGGTATTCCCGGTGTACCGCGGGCGCACGTCGCGCCTATACTGGAATCGCCTGTCCCTCACGACAGTGCGCCACCTCGGCGTGCTGCACTGCGAAACGGAGCCGCTCCATGACAAGCGTTGCACAGCTTCTTAAAACGAAACCGAACCCCTCCGACGTCTACACGATCGGCGCCGACGATTCCGTCTACGAGGCGATCCGGTTGATGGCCGAGAAAGGCATCGGCGCGCTGGTGGTGACGGACGGCGACAGCATCGCCGGCATCATTACGGAGCGCGACTACGCGCGCAAGGTGGTGCTGATGGACCGATCGTCGAAGGCGACTCCGGTGCGCGACATCATGAGCAAGGCGGTGCGCTTCGTTCGTCCGGACCAGACGACCGAAGAGTGTATGGCGCTGATGACCGAGCGGCGCATGCGTCACCTGCCGGTGATCGACAAGGACCGGCTGGTCGGCATGGTGTCGATTGGAGACCTCGTGAAGGACATCATCGCGGAACAGCAGTTCACGATCCAGCAACTCGAGTTCTATATTCACGGCGAACGGCTCTGACAGGCGGCACTGCTCTCGCCGAGCGACGGCGTACCGAGCATCCGCGCGGGACCGGACGCAAAAAAGGCCCAAGCCTCGAACAGCTTGGGCCAAGCTACCTTGCGGCAGCGGAGGTTCCTTCGGAAACAGGAACGCAACGCGCGCACAGATGACACGCTCGCGGGCGCATGGGTGCGGCGCGCTCGTTTGAAACAGTAGCTGGTATGAAACGCTGTGCGCCCCTCGAAGCGGCGCACAGCGTCGTGCTGCGTGCTCGGTTACCGAAATCAGTTACCGAAATACACGCTCTTCACGCCGCTCAACGGTTGCGCCATGCCGCCCGCTTGCGTCGATCCGCTCATTGGCGCGCCATAACCGCTGGTATCGGCGATCGGCTGGGTTTGCGCGACGACCGGATTTTGCGCTTGCACGCGCTGTTCGGCGGCCTGAACGTCAGCCGGATAAGTCGGGTCGCTAGAGGTCGCCGGGTTATAGCCGGCGTGCTCCAGCTGGATCAGTTCGCCGCGGACTTCCGCGCGGGTGATCGGCTGCTGGCTCGATTGCGCGAACGACACGACCGGTGCGACGACAACGGCTGCAATGGCAACTGCCTTGATCAGCGATTTCATGATGACTTCCCTCCAATGTGGTTTTGTATGCATCGCCGACAGCGTGGTGTCCAGCGAATGACTTCAGTCTAGTCACCGCATCGCAGAGGGAAAACCCTTATTTTCGAGATAGAAAATTGTTCGGTTCGCAATAATGCCGGGGAATATTGTGGAACCGCTTCCGTTCGCCTGGTCTGCCGGGTAACAATTGGCCGGCTCGTCACCGTTGCGTCTGATGTTTCCGAAATACCTGTGATCTGAGAAGAATTCGCCCCGCTTTGCCCGTCGAAACGTCGGAATCAACGTACGCGTGCGGGACCGCGAAGTCATGCGCCCGAATGCGGAATGGTCAGCAGCTTGCGCGGGCCGCTGACGAACGCGCTGCCCGGCTCGAAAAATCGCAGTGGCCGGTGCATCTCGCGCGACAGACCGATGCGCGTCGTCACGCCGATCGGTGCGCCGGTCTCGATCACGCCGATCCATAGCCCCCGTCCCGTACACAGATCGTGCCCGTCGCAAGCTTTGCCGATGCCGAAGGCCACCGTCAGCCGGCCGGGTCCGCGTGCGAGATCGCGCAGCGGCACGCCGGGACGGCGCGCTTCCATCAGCGCGAGTCCTTCGAGCGGTTCGATCGCGCGCAGCAGGATGCCGGCGCCGACCTCTTCCGCCTCCGATGACATGTTGAGCATGTACGACACGCCGTAGGTCAGCCGCACATACGCATGCCCGCGCGCGAGGAACATCGCTCCGTTGTGCGGACGACGTCCCATGAACGCATGGCTCGTCGAATCGCCGAGCGGATACGCCTCGGTCTCGACGATGCGTCCGCTCAGCCGTCCTTCGGGCAAATCGTGCACGAGATATTTGCCGACCATGAAGCGCGCGAGTTCGACGGTGTCGAGCGGAAGATCGTCGCGGCGCAACGGGCGGATGGGAAGAGCTTCGTGTCGCATGCGCTGGGTGTCCTTGAGTCGGAGCTGACATCGGTGCTGAATCCTACGCCCTCGCGATCAGCGCGCAGTCCCCCACTTCCCACGCCATCGACCGGTTGCGATCGGCAAATTCGTTGTACCGAAGCCTCATTTTCAGCGCCATGGAACTCAACATGGCACTAATTGCTGTATTGTGTGCTTCCGGCCGTTCACACGGCCGTTTGCATGTTTCGGCGCGCTTCGTGGCTCGCGGAAACATACGAGTCGACGGAAAGTGTTCGCACGGCTGCTGTATCTACTGCCCTGGCATTGAATCCCGCTGTACCCGCTGGTGTAAAAAAATCGACCCCATTCGGGGGATCGACGTTCTACGACAACAGGAGAGTTGAATGAAAGCATTCTCGGCAATCAAGATGATCGGTGGCGCGCTGGTCGTTCTCGCTTCCCTCAACGCGTACGCGCAAAGCAGCGATGCGGCCGCGACCGCAGCGCCGGCGGCAGCGGCACCGACCACCAAGCAGGCTAAACAGGCTAATCGCGCGCTGCAGAAGAAGGTCCGCGCGACGCTTGCACGTACGAAGGGCGTGACCGTCGGCAACATCATCGTGCGCGCACGCGACGGCGCAGTCACGCTGGAAGGCTCGGTGCCGGAGCAGGGTCAGATCGAACTCGCGACGAACGCCGCTCAAGGCGTGGCAGGCGTGACGTCGGTGAAGAGCGCGCTGACGATCCGCGCGATCGGCCAGTAAGCCGGTCGAACAGCCGAAGAAGTTGCAGTAAAAGCAGCAAGCTGGCGTCGCGGGCTGAAAGCTCTGCCGCGACGCCAATTCCCCTCCGACCCAGCGCTCGACACCACTGCCTCACGGTGCGGCCCTCGCACCACCCGACGCGGCGATTCCCCCGCGCCTCCGAAACCGCGATATTTTGAACGTGCGACATGCGTCGCAACGGCCAGTGCTTGCACGGCACCACTGACGCCCGGAAGGATCCCAGGTCGAATTTGCGACCGTGCGATCTGCCCGTGGCGATGACGACCCGACCGAGCGGCGACGGCTTTAAAAGAACGACTTACCTCTGATAATTTAACGACTTAACGTCTCTTGTTGAGACTTTACTTCAAGTTAAAACACGTACAGAAAAGGAAGGCCGTATGACCTCGCCCGCGACCGTCTTGCCCCGTTGGACCCTCGCCGCGCCGATCGTCGGCTGGATCGTGCTCGGTGCCGCTTACGCGATGCCGGGCAACGCGCTGCTGCTCGCGGTGGTCGGCGTGTCGCTTTGCGCGGCCGTGTTTGCCGCCGTCCATCATGCCGAAGTGGTCGCGCATCGCGTCGGCGAGCCGTTTGGCACGCTGGTGCTGGCGGTCGCCGTTACGGTGATCGAAGTGGCGCTGATCGTGTCGGTGATGCTGACGTCCGGTCCCGAAAAAGCCGGCCTTGCGCGCGATACGGTATTCGCGGCCGTCATGATCGTCTGCAACGGGCTCGTCGGGCTATGTCTGCTGGTCGGAGGCATTCACCATCGGGAACAGGACTTCCAGAGCCGCGGCGCGGCGGCCGCGCTGGCGGTGCTCGCGTCGCTGTCGGTGCTGACGCTGGTGATGCCGAACTTCACCACCACCAGCGCCGGGCCGGTCCTGTCGCCGTCGCAGCTCGCGTTTGCCGGCGTGTCGTCGCTGGTGCTCTACTGCGTGTTCGTGTTCGTGCAGACGGTGCGCCATCGCGACTACTTCCTCGCCGGCGTGCCCGACGAAGACGTCCATGCCGAGCCGCCGGGCGCGCGCCTCGCGGCCATCAGCGGCGGGCTGCTGCTGGTGAGCCTCGTCGCGGTGGTGCTGCTCGCGAAAGTGTTATCGCCGACGATCGAATCCGCGGTGCTGGGCGCGGGCGCGCCGCCGGCGGTGGTCGGTATCGTGATTGCGTCGCTGGTGCTGTTGCCGGAAGGGCTCGCGGCGGTCCGCGCGGCGCACGCCAATCGTCTGCAGACCAGCCTGAACCTCGCGCTTGGCTCGGCGCTGGCGAGTATCGGCCTCACCATTCCCACCGTCGCCGGCGTGTTCCTGTACATCGGTCAACCCATCGTGCTCGGCATCAACGGCAAGGACATGGTGCTGCTCGCGCTCACGCTGGTGGTCGCCACGCTGACGCTCAGCACCGGGCGCACGACGATTCTGCAAGGCGCCGTCCATCTGTCGCTGTTCGCGGCCTATCTGTTTCTGTCGTTCGCGCCGTGATGTGATGCCTGATCCGGCACATGTGGTCGCTCGGACACGGCAATCTCACTCTTCCCAATGCTCGACCATCCAGTCGCGGAACAGGTTCAGCTTCTGCTGTTGCGCGACCGCGTCCGGATACACGAAGTAATAGCGCCAACCGGTCTTCAGCACCATATCGAACGGCCGCACCAGGCGCCGCGCCGCGACGTCCTCGTCGATCAGCGCGAGATCGCTGATCGCGACGCCGAAGCCCTGCGCGGCGGCGTTGGTCGCCATGTCGAGCGTGTCGAAGCTCGGGCCGACCTCCGCGTCGATCGTGGCGGCGCCCGTCGTGTCGGTTTCCGCGATTTTTGCGAGCCACATCTTCCAGTCGCGATGGTCGCGCGTCGGATGCAGCAGCGTGTGGCGCGCGAGATCGCCCACCTGCGCGAGCGGCTTGTCCTTCAGCAGTTCGGGCGTGCAGACCGGCGTCAGACGCTCCTCGAACAGCGACACCGCCTGCACGTCCGCACCGGGCGACGAACCATAGATGATCGCCGCGTCGAACGGCTCGCTCTGGAAATCGACATCGTGCTGCCAGGTGGTCGTGATCTGCACGTGCAGGTCGGGATACTCGGACTGGAAGCGCATGATTTTCGGCAGCATCCAGCGCATCACGCAGGTCGGCACCTTCAGTGCGAGATCGGTGCGCTGCCTGGTTAAGCGCAGCGACATTTCCTCGATCCGCGCGAAGCTCTCCTTGACCGCCGGCAGCAGCATTTCGCCTTCGGCGGTCAGCGTCAGTCCTTTTGCATGACGCTTGAACAGCGGAAACTTGTAGTACTCCTCGAGCGCGATGATCTGCCGGCTGACCGCGCCTTGCGTCAGGCACAGATGATCGGCGGCACGCGTGAAGCTGCGGTGGCGCGCGACGGTTTCGAAAATCTGCAGCGCGTTGAGCGGCGGTAGGCGTCGCATCGGATGTCGTCCAGGATCAGAAAAAATCATTGCGTGGCGGGGGGCAGCGTCCATCGCCGCCCTGCCCGTCAAGCCCACAGCATACGCGATCGGCTATGCGCGCACGAGTGGGTGCGCGGGCAAACCCGCATGCGTTCGACTCATGGTCCGCGCAAAAAATGCCCGTCCCGGAGGATGTCGCACCGAGCTGGTGCAAAAAACCTTCAGTAACCGCACCAGAACCGAGCTTTCCTCATACCTCGACACACGCGGGGATTCCTCAGCCAGATATGGACGTTAACCCGCATTCGCCATCGCCCATAGCTTCCCGGCGCGTCGCCGAAGCGCTCGTCGCTGCATTCGCCGACGTCGAGCCATGAGCGTACGTCATGCGATCCATGCGCATATTTCGATTGTTGTGCGATTTTGGCAAACCTACAGTGCATTCACACGCAGTAGATCCGGCAGCGGTCACGGCGAATCATGGGCAACGGGCGTTCAACACAGGAGACGACCATGCAAGAGATCAAACGGGGTAGAAGGCAGGCCATCAAGACGATCGGTACGGCGCTCGCGGCATCCGCGCTGCCGATGCCGTTTCTGAATCTGCGTGCGCAGGAGCACAACTTCAGCGGCAAGACGCTGCGCATCCTGACGTGGTCGGACGATACCGGCACGGCCGCGCTGCGCAACATCGCCGCGACCTTCACCGCGAAGACCGGCGCGAAAGTGATTGCCGATCGCGCCGACGGCACCTCCGGCATGGTCGCCAAGGTCAAGGCGTCGGGCGATCGTCCGACCTACGACGTGATCACGCTCGCGGGTGTGGGCGCATCCGGTCTCGCGGACGCGGGCCTGCTGATGAAGCCCGACCTGGACCGCCTGCCGAACCTCAAGGAAGTCGCGCCGCAATACCGTACCGGCGCGAACGGTTTCGGCGTCGGCTATCTGCTGTGGTCCGACGGTCTCATCTACAACACCACGACCATCAAGACGCCGCCTTCGTCGTACGAGGCGCTGTGGGACCCGAAATACGCCGGCCGCGTGTTCCTGCCGCCGCCCGAGTGGGCCGAAGCGGTCGATCTCGCGATCATCGCCGCGAAGATGAACGGCGGCTCGCAGCAGAACATCGAACCCGGTTTCAAAAAGCTCGCGCTACTGAAAGACCACGTGATGACGCTCGGCGAGAACCCGAACCAGGTGGCCGACCTGTTCCGCACGGGCTCGCTCGATATCGGCGGCATCTACTCGCCGGCGTTTTTCCCGGACCAGATCCGCAAGCCCGAGTACAGGATGGGCGTGACCTACGGCATGAAGGAAGGCTTCGCGACGCAGCTGATGTTCACGGTGATTCCGAAAGCGCATCCGGGCGACACCGACCTGATCCACGCGTTCATCAATCATTCGCTCGATGCCGGCGTGCAGGGGCGCATGGCCGCCGACGTGCTGAACGGCCCGGTCAATTCGAAGGCGATGATTCCGGCCGAAAGCCGCGCGTTCGTGCCGAGCCCGCAGCAGATCGCCGAGAAGGCCGTGCTGCATGACGACAAGGCGCTCGCCGCCGTGCAGCCGGCGTGGATCAAGCGCTACACCGAAATCTTCTCGGCATGAACACGATGCTCGCGCGCTTTTCGCGACGTGCCGCAGTGGCCTCAGGCATCACTTCGGGTGGGCCAGACGGGGCCGCCGCCGTGGCGGCCGACACCGTGCTCGCGAAGGCGCGCCCGTGGCTGCTGCTCGCGCCGATCCTGCTGTTTCTGGCGATCCTCGGCGCGGCCGCGCTGGTCGTGCTGCGCATGAGCTTCGGCACGTCCGGCCAGGAATGGCGCAGCTTCACGCTGCAGAACTACGCGGACCTGCTCGACGGCTACTTCCTGAAGTCGTTGTGGCTGACGCTGCGGCTCGCGTTCCAGAGCATGCTGTGCGCGGTCGTGCTCGCGATTCCGGTCGCGCTCGCGATGGCGCGCACGAAATCGCGGCTCGCGCGCCGGCTGCTGCTCGCGGGTGTGCTGCTGCCGCTGCTCGTCAATCTGCTGCTGCAAGGCTACGGCTGGCTCGTGATCCTCGGCCCGGCGGGTCTGCTCAATCACGCGCTGCTCGCGAGCGGTGTTATCGAGCGTCCGGTGATGTGGCTGTATCGCGAGCATGGCGTGCTGCTCGGGCTGATCCAGACCGCGTTTCCGCTCGCGGTGCTGCCGCTCTCGAGCGCGATGCGCGCGGTGTCGATCTCGTACGAGGAAGCCGCCGCGACGCTCGGCGCGACGCGCTGGCAAACGCTGCGTCACGTGCTGCTGCCGCTCGCGATGCCGGGCCTCGTGTCGGGCGCGCTGCTGGTGTTCGCGTACAACGCGAGCGCATTCGCGGTGCCGCTGCTGCTCGGCGGCCGGCGCGTGCCGATGCTCGCGGTGCTGGTGCACGATCAGGTCGCGCCGCTGCTGAACTGGCCGGCCGCCTCCGCTTCCGGCGTCGTGCTGATGGTCGCGACGCTCGCCGTGATGGCGCTGTCGCAACGGCTCGTGCGCCGCACCCAACGTCTGACCGGGGAGTCTCACACATGAGCACGCTGCCGACCTCACGCCTGCCGCGCACCGCACCGCCATCGCCGCGTTCGCCATGGTTGCCGCGCCTGCCTCATACGATGCCCGGCCAGCTCGGCCGCGCGACCGCGCTCGTCGCCGGCATCGTGCTGTTTCTCGCCGCGCTGCCGATCCTGACGATGATCGCGATGTCATTCAGCGCGGCCGACACGCTCGAATTCCCGCCGCACGCGTACAGCCTGCACTGGTACCGCGCGGCCTGGCACAGCTTCGTGTCGCCCGACGCGACCGACACGCTGTCGATGGGCGCCGCGCTGAGCACGAGCCTCATCGTCGCGCTCTCGACGATGCTGATCGCGACGCTGGTCTCCGTGCCCGCCGCGTACGCGCTGTCGCGCTACCGTTTTCGCGGCAAGCCGGCGGTCGAGCAGCTGGTCGCGCTGCCGCTCGTCTATCCGCTCGTGATGCTCGGCCTGTCGCTGCTGCTGGTGTTCAACGTGCTGCCGGTCGAGCTGGGCGTCGGCCGTCTGATCATCGCGCATGTGATCCTGGCGCTGCCGTTCACGGTGAAGAACTGCGCGGCGTCGGTCGCGTCGATCGGCCCCGAGTTCGAGGAAGCGGCGCTCGTGATGGGCGCGAGCCCCAGCCGCGCGCTCGTCGACGTGGTGCTGCCGCTGATGCGGCCCGGCATTCTCGCCGGCATGCTGTTCGCGTTCATCGTGTCGTTCAACGAGTTCACGGTGACGTTCTTCCTGTACAGCATCGATACGATGACCCTGCCGGTGTGGCTCTACAGCCGCACGGTGTCGTCGCTCGATCCTACTGTGTTCTGTTTCGCGGTGGTCATCGTCGCGATCGACTTCGCGCTGATCTGGCTGCTCGAAAAGCTGATCGGCGACGAAGGCGTCGCGCTGTGAACCCCGCTGTGAACCTGCCACCTTGCTGGAGCCTCCGATGACCCACCTGACCTTGCAAGCCGTCACGCGCCGCTTTGGCGGCGTGCATGCCGTCGACAATGTCGACCTGAGCGTGCCCGACGGCAAGCTCGTGTGCTTTCTCGGCCCGTCCGGCTGCGGCAAGACCACGCTGCTGCGGATGATCGCAGGGCTCGAAACGCCCACCGCGGGCAGCATCCATTTCGCTGGCCGCGAGATCACGCGGCTGCCAGCGAACCAGCGCGACTTCGGCATGGTGTTCCAGTCGCTCGCGCTGTTTCCGCATATGACGGTCGCGCAGAACGTCGCGTATCCGCTGAAGCTGCGCAAGGTCGCGAAAGAGAAGCAAACGCGCCGCGTCGCCGAACTGCTCGAACTGATCCAGTTGCCGCACATGGCGAACCGGCCGGTCACGCAGCTGTCGGGCGGGCAGCGCCAGCGCGTCGCGATCGCGCGTGCGATTGCTTCCGAGCCCCAACTGCTGCTGCTCGACGAACCGCTGTCCGCGCTCGACGCGAAGCTGCGCGAAGCGATGCAGGTCGAAATCCGCCTGCTGCAGCAACGCCTCGGCATCACGACGATCATGGTCACGCACGACCAGCGCGAAGCGATGACGATGGCCGACGAGATCGTCGTGATGGAGAAAGGCCGCATCGCGCAGGTCGGCAAGCCGCTCGACATTTACCGCGATCCGGTCAGCGAGTTCGTCGCCGACTTCATCGGGCTCGGCAACATCCTGCCGGTGCAATACGACGGTGCGGGCGGCGTGAGTCTGCCGGGCGGACGGCGCATCGCGGTCGCGCCGAACCCCAGCGCGCCGCTCGCCGATGCGCGGCAGCCGGTGGCGGCCGGCGACGCGATCCGCCTGCTGATCCGTCCCGAGGACATCTGCGTGAAGGCGGCCACGGAAGCACCGAACCCGAACCGGCTGCCCGGCACCGTCACGTTCATTCGCGACGTCGGCGCCTCGCTCGAAGCGACGATCGATTGCGCGGGCTTCACGCTGACCGCCGCGACCACGCCGCGCGAAACGCCCGGGCTCGCGCTCGGCATGCCGGTGCTCGCCGAGCTGCCGCCGCACGCATGCAAGCTGATCGCCGCGCGCGCCGCCTGATACCCGCACCCATCACACACGCTTCGCTTCAATAAAACCGCATCACGACAAAGGAACCGACCATGAACCAGCGCCCCGCTCTCCAATCGACCCGCCGCGTGTTCGCGACGCTCGCCGCGACGCTCGCGATGAGCGTGTTCGGCGCGCTGTGCGCGCTGCCGTCGGCCGCCCATGCCGACGCGCTCGACGACATCGCGAAGTCCGGCACCGTGCGCATCGGCGTGTTCGAGGACTATCCGCCGTTCGGCTCGATCGGTCCGGACATGAAGCCGGTCGGCTACGACATCGACGTGGCCAATCTGATCGGCAAGGCGCTCAACGCGAAGGTCGAGCTGGTGCCGGTCACCGGCGACAACCGCATGGCCTTTCTCGCCGACCACAAGGCCGACATGCTGCTGTCGGTCGGCCAGACGCCCGAGCGCGAAAAAGTGATCGACTTCTCGCAACCGTACGCGCCGTACTACCTCGCGGTGTTCGGTCCGAAGACGCTGCAGGTGAAGAACGCCGCCGACCTCGCCGGCAAGTCGATCTCGGTCGCGCGCGGCACGCTCGAAGACCTGAGCGTGACGAAGATCGCGCCGCCGTCGGCGAACATCAAACGTTTCGACGATCCGAACGGCGCTATTTCGGCGTTTCTTTCTGGTCAGGTACAGTTGATGGTGGTCGGCAACGACGTCGGCGCGACGATTCTCGCGCGGCATCCGGCGAACGATCCGGAGCAGAAGTTCGCACTGTTCAGCTCGCCCGATCACGTCGGGCTGAACAAGAACGAGCCGCGCCTGAAGGCGAAGGTCGACGAAACGATCGCCAAGGCCCGCAAGGACGGCACGCTGAACGCGATTTCGCTGAAGTGGCTGCGCGCACCGCTGCCGGCCGATCTTTGAACCCCGTGGCGTGGCGCCGTAAAGGCCGCGCCGCAACCTGATCCTGTGATGGGCACGAGGCCATGACTTACGCGTTCGATTTCAGCGGCTTCGGCCTGTATGCGGGGATGCTCGCGCGCGGCGCCGCCGTGACACTCGGCCTCACGGCCGTGTCGACCCTGGCGGGCGGGCTCGTCGGTATCGCCGGCGCGAGCATCGCGGCGGCCGGACCGAAGTGGGCGCGCTGGCTGGTCGCGAGCTATGTCGAGCTGATCCGCAACACGCCCTTTCTCGTGCAGCTGTTCTTCGTGTTCTTCGGCCTGCCGAGCCTCGGCATTCATATCGACGAGATCCAGGCGGCGATTCTCGCGATGACCGTCAATCTCGGCGCGTATGCGACCGAGATCGTTCGCGCCGGCATCGATTCGATTTCGCGCGGCCAGGTGCAAGCCGCCCAGGCGCTCGGCTTGCATGGGCGCCAGGTGTTCCGCCACGTCGTGCTGCCGCAGGCGCTCGCCAACGTGTTTCCCGCGCTGCTCGGCCAGGTGCTGATCGTGATGCTCGGCTCGGCCGTCGTGTCGCAGATCTCGGTGCCCGATCTGACCTATGCGGCGAACTTCATCCAGTCGCGCAACTTCCGCTCGTTCGAGAGCTACGTGATCATCACGGCGACCTATCTGCTGATGTCGATCGTGTTGCGGCAGCTGTTGAACCGCTTCGGCCGCGGACTGTTCGCGGGCCGTGCCGCACGTGGCAACAACAGCAACAGCGGCAACGACGGCTTGCCGCGCACCTGGCGCAGCCGCCTGATGTGGCGCGGCGCGCGCCCCCTGCCGACGGAGCGCTGATCATGGTCGAATTCACACTGTGGGACATCGCCCGCAATCTGCTGCTCGCCGCGCGCTGGACGGTGCTGCTGTCGCTGATCGCATTCGTCGGCGGCGGAGTCGTCGGGCTCGTGCTGCTCGCGATGCGCGTGTCGCCGATCGCATGGCTGCGGCGCATCGTCGTGTTGTACGTCGAGGTGTTTCAGGGCACGCCGCTCCTGATGCAGCTCTTTCTCGCCTTCTTCGGCTTGCCTTTGCTCGGCATCGACGTGTCGCCGTGGGCCGCCGCGGCCGTCACGCTGACGCTCTATACGAGTGCGTATCTGGTCGACATCTGGCGCGGCTGCGTCGAAGCGGTGCCGCGCGGTCAGTGGGCCGCGGGCGCGAGCCTCGGCATGACGTTCGGCCAGCAGCTGCGCTATATCGTGTGGCCGCAGGCGCTGAAGATCGCGGTCGCGCCGACCGTCGGTTTTCTCGTGCAGGTGGTGAAGAGCACCGCGCTCGCGTCGATCATCGGCTTCACGGAACTGACGAAGACCGGCACGATGATCACCAACGCCGCGTTCCGGCCGTTTCCGATCTACGGCATGGTCGCGATGATTTACTTCGCGATGTGTTTTCCGCTGACGTGGTATGCGCGTGTGCTCGAGAAGCGGCAGAAGGTCGGGCAGCATCGGTGAGTTCAGGTGAAGTGAAGGCTGTGGACTGGCTCAAGCACTAAATAAGGTTTCTTCGCCTGGTTATATTGCGACCTGCGCGCTCGCAGCCTCGTTGTCCCGGAGCATCGGCGAGCGCGTCATGGTTAGAACGACCGTTGCTCCCGCGAGCAGAAGCAGGCCCGCGATGCCGAACGCCCAGTCATAGCTGCCAGTCGCATCGATCACATAACCGGTGGCAATGGGCGCGATCATTCCGAAAGCCTGTCCACCCACCACGACGAACGCCATCGCTTTCGCCACGTCACGCGAACTCGGCAACAGGTCATTCAACAGCGCGAAGTTCAACGAAGTCGTCGACGCGATACCCGTGAGCGTGACGGAAAACACCAGCAGCAAAACGAACAGATTCGACGTGAACGGCACCATCAGGATGGTCGCGCCCGTCATCATCGCAAGAGCAACGGCATTGCGGCGGCGCCCCGTGCCCACACCGCTCTTCTTCAGATACCGGTCGCTCAGCCGTCCCGCCAGGATGCACAGCGCCACGGATGCGGCATAAGGTACGGCCGAAAACAGCCCCGTGTTGGTGATGCTCAGATGACGGGTCGCCTGCAGGTAGCTCGGCAGCCACGTCAGGAAGAGGTATTGCGTGTAGACGTTGCAGCCCTGCGTGATGGCCAGGCCCCACAGTGTCGGCGAACGCATCAGCGCCAGTAGACCGGCGGCGCTTTCGGGCTGAGCGGACGCATTCGCGGGTGCCGAATCGCGCTCGCGCACGATCTTGTCGCGCTCATTGCTTTTCAGCCAGCGGACTTTCTCCGGCGCATCGAAGAAAATCAGCCATGCGGCCAGCCAGACAAAGCCGATCGCGCCCGCGATGACGAACGACATCCGCCAGCCGAACAGTGCAACCAGCGAACCGAGCAAGACCGAACAGATCGCCGGACCGGCATAAGAGCCGCTGTTGAACATGGAGGTCACCATCCCGCGCTCATTGGCGGGGATCCATTGACGAATCACTTTCGCGCCGACGGGATTGCTGGTGGATTCGCCCGCGCCCATCACGAGGCGAGCGCACATCAGGCTGACGAACGTGCTTGCGGCGCCCGTGAGTACCGTCGCGGCAGACCAGACGAAAATCCCCAGGGCCGCCATGCGCTTCGTGCCAAAGCGGTCGATCAGGAAGCCCATCGGCAACAGGAACAGCGCATAGCTCCAGATAAAAGACGAGAACAGGTAACCCATCCCCACGGAGCTCAGCTTGAATTCAGTCGCGATCGGTTTCGCTGCGATCGAAAGCGCAATGCGATCCATGTAGTTGATCATGGACAGGCAAAACAGAAAAAGGGCTATCCAGCCTCGGCGATACGACATGCTTGTCTCCGTGTCTCAGAGTTTCGGTCACCGTTATGGCGACTCTGATATTAAGCGTTTTATGATCACAAAACGCACTACAGTTTAAAAAAATGCGGTCCGCCCGGACCGCATCGTCGAGGAACCGCTAGGTACGTGATGTGAAGACCTCCCGCGCGTGAACCTTGGCGCGCCGCGCGCCTTCGATGTGATCGCGCAGCAGTGCGGCCGCGCGCAGCAGGTCGTGCTGGGTGATCGCATCGAGGATCGCCAGGTGTTCCAGCGCCTGCTCCATTCTGGGCTTGCGCGCCTTTGCCTGGCGATACTCGACGAGGCGGCGCAAGCGGTCCATGCGGCGCACGGACTGCGCAATGAAGCGGTTTCCCGACCATTTCGCGATCGTCTCGTGAAACTCGCTGTTGGCTTCGAAGAGTTCCACCGGGTTCATCGTCAGGTAGCCACCTTCAGCAATGAAACGCTGGCGCCGCCGCAATTCCTCCAGTTCGCCGCGGTTCACGCTGAACGTCGGCGACATCACGCCCGTCGGCTCGATGGCAGCGCGGAACAGATAGCTCTCCTCGTAGGCCTCGACGGAATCGATCATCGGCATGAACTGCCAACCGTGACCGACCTGCCGCTCCAGCCAGCCTTCTTCCTGCATGCGGGAGAGCACCCGGCGAAGCTCACTGCGCGAGACTTCGTATTGCCGCATCAGATCGGCTTCCGTCACGTCGTCCGGCAAGCGGTGCGCGAGACGGTCTTCCGCGATCTTCAGATACAACGGGTCGTCGGGTTCGTCGAAGAACTGCGCGGCCACGTCCGTCACGTCGCGCGCGGGTTTTGCCATGAAGAAGCCGCGGTTGGCGTCGTAATAGACCACACCCAGCGACACCAGATGATGCAGGGCGACATTGACTGGCGTGCGTGACGTGCCGATTTTTTCGGCGAGCACCGATTCGGCAAGCCGGTCGTCGACGGCGAGATCTTCACGTCGGGCAAGCGCGAGGATTTCACGCGCGACACGGGTTTGCAGCGGTGTCAGCGCGGAAGAAGTGTCGGTAGAGGAATTCATGTCGGTTGCGGGCAATAAGCCATTCACGATCGCCGGGTGCGGTGATGCAACTGAAAAGCCGGACTGTGATTTTGCCATTGCCTGCTCCCTCGGGTGGTGGGCGGGAATCTGCCCGCCAGGGTATCTACCGACTGCGACTGCATTTGCGTATTGCGTTTTATGATCATAGAATGCACTACATCGAAACGCAAGCCGCCCCGCATTGCCCTGGAGAAAACCCCGATGTCCCGCATTCTTCCGAATCAATCCGTCCAATTCGTCAGCGTTGCAGACGCCATGAAGTCCATTGGCGCCGCCTCCTTTACGCGTATGCCGTACAGCGTGCGCGTGTTCGCTGAGAACATCGCCCGCTGCCAGCCGCCCGCACACGCTGCCGGCTATCTGCAGGCGCTGGCCGAGCGCCGCCACGATGTCGACTTCCCTTACTTCCCGGCGCGCGTGGTGTTGCAGGATCTGCTCGGCACGCCTGCGCTCGTCGATCTCGCGGGCATGCGCGACGCCATTGCGGAAGCAGGGGGCGATCCCACGGCGATCAATCCCGTGGTGCCGACGCATCTGGTCGTCGACCATTCGCTGAACGTCGAAGTGGCCGGATATGACCCTGAGGCGATGTCGAAGAACATGGCGATCGAGCAGACGAAGAACGCCGAGCGCTTCGAGTTCCTCGCATGGTGCAAGCAGGCGTTTTCGAATCTCGATGTGTTGATGCCCGGCAACGGCATCCTGCATCAAGTGAACATCGAACACCTTTCCCCCGTGATTCAGGTGAAGGACGGCGTGGCCTATCCAGATACGCTGGTCGGGACCGATAGCCACACGACGATGATCAACGCGATCGGCGTGCTCGGCTGGGGAGTGGGCGGAATCGAAGCCGAGTCGGTGATGCTGGGCCGTGCGGTGTGGTTGCGGCTGCCGACGATCGTCGGCGTCGAGCTCACGGGCGCACGCCAACCGGGTGTGACAGCCACCGACCTCGTTCTCGCCATCACCGAGTTTTTGCGCAGGCAGAAGGTCGTCGGCACGATCATCGAGTTTTACGGCGAAGGCGCGCGTGCGATGACGCTGAGCGATCGCGCGACCATTTCGAACATGGCGCCTGAGTTTGGCGCGACGGCAGCGCTGTTTGCGATCGACGAAAAGACCCTCGACTTCATGCGCTTGACGGGGCGCGCGGAACAACAGATCGCGTTGACGGAAAGCTATGCGAAGGCGCAGGGACTATGGGCTGACGATCTTGCCGGTGCCGAATATGACCGCGTGCTGTCGTTCGATCTTTCGGGTGTCGGTCGTGCGCTTGCGGGACCGTCGAATCCGCACGATCGTGTGCCGCTGTCCGCGCTGATCGCCAAAGGTATCGCCCGCCCTCGCGAGCAGATCGCGACAGAACCGCAAGGAGACCCGGCCCTCGAACTACGCGACGGATCGATCGTCATTGCCGCCATTACAAGCTGCACGAACACCTCGAATCCGCGCAACATGATCGCGGCAGGCCTTGTCGCGAGAAAGGCAACCGAGCGAGGTCTGCAACGCAAACCGTGGGTCAAGACTTCGTTTGCGCCGGGTTCGAAACCGGTCGAAAGCTACCTGCGCGAAGCCGGCTTGATGGAGTCGCTCGAAGCACTCGGATTCGGCGTCATCGGATTCGGCTGTACGTCATGCAACGGCATGTCCGGCCCCTTGCCGACGGACATCGAACAGGACATCGTCAGCCGCAACGTGCATGCCGTCGCCGTGCTGTCGGGCAACCGGAACTTCAATGGCCGGATTCATCCGCGCGTCAAGGAAGCGTTTCTTGCATCGCCACCGCTCGTCGTCGCTTATGCGATAGCGGGCACGATCAACGTCGATATCGAAAACGGTGTGATCGGTACGGATCGGGCGGGTCATGCTGTGTATCTGAAGGACCTCTGGCCAACCGATGAGGAGATCGACAGTCTCCTCAAGGCAAGCGTGCATGGTGATCAGTACCTGCGCATCTACACGGAAATGTTCCGCAAGGCCGAGCGCCTCGATGGCGCCAATGCCGTCCCCGCCCTCTTCCCCTGGCGCGAAGACAGCAACTACATTCGCCGGCCGCCGTACTGGCAAGCTGGCCTCACCAAGGCAGCCCGCTTCGACGAGATGAGGGCGATCGGCGTATTCGGCGACAACGTGACGACCGACGATCTGTCGCCCTCCGGTGCGATCCTTCCCGAGAGTGCCGCAGGTGAATACCTGATGGCGCACGGCGTGAATCCCGCAGAATTCAATTCCTATGGGACACGCCGCGGCGACCACAAGGTCGCGATCCGCGCGACGTTCGCCAACAACCGGCTGCACAACGAGATGGCGGATGGCAAGGAGGGGTCGATCACGCGAATGGAACCCGAAGGCGCGACCGTGCGCCTGTTCGACGCAGCCCAAAGTTATATGGAGCGCGGCCAGGAACTGATCGTCATCGCGGGAAAGAACTACGGTTCGGGCTCGTCGCGTGACTGGGCGGCGAAAGGCGTGAGGCTGATCGGCGTGCGTGCGGTCGTCTGCGAAAACTTCGAGCGCATCCATCGTTCGAATCTTGTCGGCATGGGCGTGCTGCCCCTGGAGTTTCCCGAAGGCACCGACCGCAAGACGTTGCAGATCGATGGATCGGAGGTCTTTGCACTGGAAGGTTTGAACAGGCAGATCACGCCGTCGATGCCGCTGTCGTTGCACATCACGCGCAAGAACGGTGAAGTCGTGACGATCCCAGTCAAGTGCCGCATCGATACGGAAGAGGAAGCGGAGATTTTCAGCTCGGGTGGTCTGCTTCCGCGCATTGCTCACGAGATGTTCAAGGCAGCGTGATCATGCCGCGAACATTTGCTTATGTCGGAAGCCGTACGACACGGGAACGCAAAGCTGAAGGCACCGGAATCAGCGTCTATTCCGTCTATGCCTCGGGCGCCTGGCAGCACGTGCAGACGCTCGAACCGCTCACGAATCCGAGCTTTATCGCGCTCAATCGTTCACGGGACACGCTTTACACCGTCCATGGCGATGGCAGCACGGTCAGCGCGTACCGGATCGATCCGGCGACTGGCCGCCTGTCCGCGTTGAACAGCGCTTCGTGTGAAGGCCGCAATCCCGTGCACCTGGCGTGTTCGCAGGATGGCCTTTCGCTGGTGGTGGCGAACTACGCGACGGGTTCAGCAACACGTATCGCGTTGCGGGCAGACGGATCGCTCGGCGAACCGTCGCTGCCACCACTTCAGTTCACCGGCGAACATGGACCGCATCGCATCGAGCAGACCGCATCGCATCCGCACCATATCGCGCGCTATGTGACGCGACATGCCGATACCGACTGGCACATCGTACCCGACAAAGGACTGGATACCGTATTTGCGATTCGCTGGCGCGCGGACGGCTCGGCAATGGTTCGGTCCGGGCGTTGCCGTGAAGGCGCCGGCCCGCGTCACGCCGCCTTTCATCCTGAGTTACCGCTGATCTACGTGTCGAATGAATTGGACTCGACGCTGACCACCTGGTCATTCGATCCGCAGGCGGGTCATCTGACACCGCTCGATACGATCGCCGTCGTACCCGCCCACTTTCACGCACTGACGCGCGCAGCCGGCATTGTGATTTCACCCGATGGGCGTCGGCTCTACATCTCGAACCGCGGGCACGACAGTATCGCGGCAATTCAACTTGCTGCGGATACGGGCTTGCCGAAGGCCGTTCAGTGGGTTTCATCAAAAGGCCAATGTCCGCGGTTTCTTTGCCTGAGCCCTGACGGGCACACGTTATACGTGGCGAACGAGAATTCGCACACGATCGTTCAGTATGAAATCGATGCCGATACAGGCTTACCTGCGCCAACGGGCCGCGTCATCAAAACCGGCAGCCCCGTATGCATCACGTTTGCGACTATTGAGGAGTAACAGATGAGTCAATGCAGCATACCCGCGGTCTATATGCGCGGTGGCACGAGCAAAGGCGTGTTCTTTCGCACCGACAATCTTCCCGACGACAAGGCATTGCGCGACAGAATCCTGCTGCGGGTCATCGGCAGTCCCGATCCCTATGGCAAGCAGATCGATGGAATGGGCGGCGCAACCTCGAGCACCAGCAAGCTGGTGCTGGTGGGGCCTTCGTCGCGGTCCGACTGCGACGTCGACTACCTGTTCGGCGCTGCTTCGATCGAGAACCCGGTGATCGACTGGTCGGGCAACTGCGGCAACCTGACATCGGCCGTCGGACCTTTTGCAATCGCACAAGGTCTCGTCGATGCGCCGAAGGACGGCTTTGCGACAGTGCGGATCTGGCAGGCCAACATCAACGCAAAGATCATCGCACACGTGCCGATGAAAGACGGCGAGGTTGTCGAGGACGGCGACTTCGAACTCGATGGCGTGACGTTTCCCGCCGCGGAGATTCGGATCGAATTTCTCGATCCTGGTGGCTCGGACGACGGCGAAGAGGCGACCGGCGGCATGTTTCCGACCGGCAACCCTATTGATTCGCTCGAGGTCCCGGGTTACGGCTCATTCCGGGTGACGATGATCAACGCTGGCAACCCGGCCATCTTCATCAACGCGGAAGATCTCGGATTGCGGGGCAACGAAATGCAGCCGGATGTCAACGGCAATGCCACGCTGCTGGAGAAATGCGAAGCGATCCGCGCGCACGCGGCAGTGCGTATGGGGCTGGCCGCGACTCCAGAGGAAGTGACAGCGCAGCGGCCGCACACGCCCAAGCTCGCATTCGTGTCGTTACCGGCGGCATACGTCGCGTCGAGTGGCAAGCGCGTCGATCCGCAAAGCGTCGATATCAACGCGCGGATCCTGTCGATGGGCAAGCTTCATCACGCGATGACGGGAACCGGCGCGGTTGCGCTGGCCGTTGCCGGTGCGATCCCCGGCACCGTCGTCAATCGGCTCGTGAGCGGCAAAAGCGCCGAACAGCTTCGTTTCGGCCATCCCTCGGGCACGATGGCCGTCGGTGCGGAGGCTGTCGAACGCGATGGAACGTGGGTTGTCACCAAGGCCATCATGAGTCGAAGTGCCCGTCGACTCATGCAAGGAAGCGTGCTGGTTCCGGCGTCCGTGATGAAGGTGGCTTGACCTTTCCTGTGTACGGCGCGCCCGTCGCGGCGCGTCGAATCAAACCTCGATAACAATGCGGAGACTCCCGATGCCTCTCACCGTTCGTGCCATGGCCGCCATAGCGGCCACCGCGTGTGCTCTTCATGCAGCCGACGCGAGTGCCGCGGAAAAGATCACGATCATTGTCGGCGGTATCAACAAGTTGATTTACCTGCCGCCAAAACTCGCGGAAAACCTTGGGTATTTCAAGGACGAAGGTCTTGATGTGGAGTTGCAATCGCAGCAGGCGGGCGTTGACGCCGAGAACGAACTCCTCGCGGGCGCGGCTCAGGCCGTCGTGGGCTTCTATGATCACTCGATCGACCTGCAGACGAAAGGCAAGGACGTCGAGAGCATCGTCGTTTTTGGACTGGTGCCGGGCAGTATGGAAATGGTTCGCTCGGATGCCGCCGGCCATATCAGGAATATGGGAGATATCAAGGGCAAGACACTGGGCGTCACCGGTCTCGGATCGTCGTCGACGTTTCTCGGCCAGTATCTCGCGTCGCGATATGGCCTCAAGACATCCGAGTACTCGATGCTGCCCGTTGGCGCCGGCAACAGTCTGATCGCGTCGTTCAAGCAGCAGCGCGTCGATGTCGCATGGACAACCGAGCCGACCACATCACTGTTGCGCGCGAGCGGCGACGCAAAAGTGCTGGTCGATCTGAGCAGCGTCGACGGAACCCGCGCCGCGCTGGGCGGGCTGTATCCGGCGTCCAGTATTTATGTTCAGCGCAGTTGGGCACAAACGCATCAATCCGAAGCGGAGAAACTCGCGAGAGCGTTTGTCAGAACCTTGCGGTTTATCCATACCCACTCACCCGACGAAATCGCCGCGAAGATGCCCGCCGACTACTACGGCGGCAACAAGACGCTTTACGTCCAGGCGTTGAAAGCATCGCTGCCGATGTACTCACCCGATGGAAAGATGCCTGACGGTGGGCCCGAAACGGTGCTGAGGGTGCTGACCGGCTTCAATCCCAACATCGAGGGAAAGCACATCGATCTTTCGAAAACCTACACCAACGAGTTTGTCGATCGCGTCAAATGAGGGCACGGGAATCGTTGCGGTTGCGCCTCACACCGTGCGCCAGACGCATTAAAAGGATTTAAATGTCACCCGACAATGTATTTGCGACTTCGGACGAAGCATGCGAACTGACGCCGACAGGTCAGCTTCGGGCGGCAATCAATTTCGGTAATCCGATATTCGCCAATCGCGATCCGAAAACCGGCGAACCGAACGGAGTCTGCGTCGATCTTGCGACAAGACTGGCTGCCCTGATCGATGCGCCTGTGCAACTGGTCCTTTACGACGCTGCCGGCGAAGTGGTTGCCGGATGCGAGCGGGGCGAATGGGACGTTGCGTTTGTTGCGCGAGATCCTGTGCGCGGCAAAGGGATTGAGCAGACCCGTCCTTACCTTCTGATCGAGGGCGCCCACCTCGTCCCTGAGAATTCGCCGATCCGGCGGAATGAGGACGTCGACAGGACGGGCACGCGGGTCGTTGTCGGCAAAGGAAGTGCGTACGATCTGTACCTGAGCAGGACACTGCAGAAGGCCGCGATTGTCAGGTCGCCCACTTCACCTGCCGTAGTCGAGACGATGGTGTCGGAGGGCTATGAGGTAGCGGCGGGCGTAAGGCAGCAGCTCGAATATGATGCCACTCACTTGTCGGGACTGCGCCTGCTGCCAGAGCGTTTCATGGTGATCGAGCAGGCGATGGGGACACCGAAGGGGCGAGATGCGGCCGCTCACCTTCTTGATCGGTTCGTCACGCACATGGTCGAGTGCGGATTCGTGAAATCCTCGCTGGAGGCGCACGGAATTCGCGGTGCGTGCGTCGCCCCGGTTGGGTGACGCACGCTATGAAGCGCAGTTCGGTCATCCAGGCGCGAGTGTTATTCGTCCGCAGTGGGTGGTCCACTGCCCGTCGGGAGCCTTCGAAGTCCGGCAGCGCTGCGCGCGCCGTCGGCGGGCCCGCGAACTTCAGATTTCCCGGCAGGCTTCCGCGCATACGCGGCAAGCATCGCTGCATGTACCAAAGTGTTCAGGCACATGACGGCCGCATTCCTCCGCACACTCATGACAGATCCGCGCGCACAGTGCACAAAGTTCGGGAGCGAGATGACTTTGCCGAGCCAGCGCCGCGGACGTGAAGCGGCACAGGGACGCGCAATCGGCATCGAGTCGAATGCACTTGGTCATCGCTGCGACGCCTGGGTCTTCCAGGCACGCCGATACGCAGCGGTCGCAAGCGGCGGCGCACGCATCGCATGCGTCGATACAGGACTGGTAGGCTTCAGTGCTCATGGTGCGTCTCCAGTTTCGGGCGAGCTCGCGTATTGGGCTTCCCGATGCAGGTGCGGAGAATTTGAGTCGTGCGCTGGCACGCCTGCGCGTCGACTCCTGACGCTTCTACCGGGTTCCGATCACCATCGAATCTGGGCCGGCAAGCGGTTCGACGCGCACCTGGGTGAAGCCGACTTCCTTCATCCATGCGCAACACTGTGCGCCGGTATAGTCGAAACCGCCAGGCGTCTCGATCAGCATGTTCAAGCTCATCAGAAGGCCGAAGGCATTTCGCCTGCGCTCATCGTCGATCACCGCGTCGTAGACGATCAGGCAACCTCCGGGAGGCAGCGCCGCGTAGCACTTCGCGAGGAGTTCCATCTTCTGCGCAAGGTCCCAATCGTGGAGGATGTGTCCCATCACCAGCACGTCTGCGGAGGGGCACGGATCGTTGAAGAAGTTGCCCGGATGGAAACGCAGCCGCTCCTGCAAACCGCGCGACGCCACGTAGTCCTCGAACACGGGGCCCACTACCGGCAAGTCGAAACCGCCGCCGTGCAGATGGGGATGCGCGAGTGCGATCTCCACGGGCAACGCGCCTTGCGCCGCGCCAATGTCGATGAAAGTGCGGTAGTTTTGCCATGGGAACTTCTGCGCCATCGCCTTGGCCGCACCCAGGCTGATCGCAGTCATCGCTTGCAGGAAGCCTCGTAGCGACCGCTCGTCGCGATAGAGTGCATCGAAGGGGTTGCCGCCGTGTTTGGCCTCATTCTGCGGCTTTCCCGTGCGGAGCGCCTCCGTCAGAGAGCCCCAGTACGGATATAGCCGGGCGTTGGCCATTTCCAGCAATCCGCCCACGTAGCTGGGCTTGGCCTTGTCCAGAAAAAGCGCGGTGTCCTGGGTGTTGTGGTATTTCCCGTCTTCGCGTTCCAGAAGATTCAAAGCGACCAGCGCATCGAGAAAATCGAGGGCCGAGCGCGGATGCAGTCCAAGCGCCTCACCAAGTTCCGCTGCGTCGTGAGGCGCGGTCGCGAGGCGCGTGAACACGCCGATTTCGACTGCCGACAGCAGCGTCTTGGCCGCCCAGAATCCCATGCCCAGTTGGAGCAGCCGTTCAGGAGAGGGTTCGCGCGGATTGGTGGCGTCAGCCCCAGACTCCTGCGAACCCATGTGTGGTGTGTTGGCCATGGTTGCTCCCGGCGCGGATAGGCGCGGTGAAGTGCCTGCCGCCATCGTAGGCGGGCCAGCTTTGTTCGATGTTCGCTACCGTACAAAGCGAACTCAAACAGCTTGCATACCGGCCAAAACTGGAGTGTCCCTGTCCGCTTTCAACAGACATATGATCGTCCGGTCCGGCATGGATTGGCTGTCGACGCAATCAGGCGTGCATAGCGCGTAATAATCAGCACAATGGGCTCACCAAGGTGCTGTTCAAACGTACAGTAGCGCGCGCTTCACGTAACGACCTAGACTTAATACGTGGACAAAAAACGCGGAGTGAGTCATGGTCACCAGAACCGTCCGGCGGACGCTTTCCGATCTGACTTCGGCGATTGCACAAATGCCGAACAGTAAGCATCGGGTCGAACATACCGTGAAATCGGCTCAGCACAGGGCTGACGAGGCCTGGAGGCGCACGACACACGGACTGCATAACTCCATGATGCGTAAAGATCCGAAAGGGTGATTTTCGCAAGCCAGACGTAAGACCGAGCCCGCCGGGTTGGACGCATAGGCTGCTGCTTCTCCCAGAACCAGATGCGGAGGCACCACCATGTCGAGCAAAAGCGATAGGGACAACCGATCCGATCAAGTGAATCCCAACAATCCGGCATACGCGAGTTCCCGAGCGGGCAACTTGCGCGACGATGATGACGATTGGGAACCCGTCTCTTACCTCGATCGATACTTTTATACTCCGCCTCGCGCGACCACGTTTCAGGCGATAGGACACTACGGAGTTGGGGTGGTCTCACAGGAAGGGGACGCGAGGTTCGTCACATTCCGTTTGGAAGCCACCACGAGCGCGACACTCCTTTATACCCACTCAGGCTTGCAGGCGCGCGTCGAGGACTATTTCGAGCGTTTCGCGATCCATGTGCATGGGCTGTTCCACGTGCACTTCAAGGCTCCGCCAGTCTTGTATGTGCAGTTCGATGGAACATCTGGCCGGCTACCGTGGCACGTTCCGCTCAACCTGGAACAGCCGGAGACAATGCAGACGTTTCTGATGACCCACAAACCGTACATGAACTGCGCACCCGCTCCCGATGCAGTCATCAAACTATTATGTGACCGCCTCAGCGAACCAAGCGAGGATTGGGGTACTTTCGAAGCCCTGGATCAAAACACTTCGGATCTGACATTCATCTACGCCAGGCGCTGCAACGCTGAGATTGAGAAATATTCAAAAGGATTGTGACAAAGCAACCGGTGCGCTCGATCGCCTGAGTAGCCAGCACCTGTCGCGCCGTGCACCGTGCGCTTATCTGCGCACAGCGGGGCAACGCGATGGGTAGCGCCCGACCACTCCGACGCGCTAGACCAATGCGCCGGCGATTTGAAGTCCGACAGCGCCCCCCTGCGTGAGCACCGGTTCGCCTCTTACCGCGCGCGCGATCAGCGCATCGGCGTCGGCAATCGCGATCCCCTGCTCCGTGTACCACGCATTGTGATAATAAGTGCTTCGGTAGCGCTCTCCGCTGTCACATAGCAACGCAACGATCGCCCCCTTCTCGCCGGCGGCTTTCATGCGCTCCGCGATATACAGCACGCCGACGAAGTTAGTCCCAGTCGAGCCACCGACCCGCCGCCCAAGCCGGACAGCCAGATAGCGCATCGCGGCGAAGGAAAGCGCGTCCGGTGTCTTGACCATCGCATCGACGCAAGCAGGAATGAACGAGCGTTCGACACGTGGACGGCCTATTCCCTCGATGCGCGAGCCGACGTTGAGCGTCAGGGCGTGGTCCGGGTGTCCGGCAAGCACGCTCCTGAAGTAGTCGAAGAACACCGAGTTTTCCGGATCGGCGCACAGCACCCGCGTTGGATGGCCCCGGTACGCGACGTAGCGACCAAGCGTCGCGATCGTCCCGCCCGTCCCGCCGCTCGATACAAGCCACGCGGGCACGGGAAACTCCTCGGCAGCCATCTGCTTGAAGATCGACTCTGCGATGTTGTTGTTGGCGCGCCAGTCCGTCGCGCGTTCGGCATACGTGAACTGGTCCATGAAATGGCCGCCGCACTCCTGTGCGATCCGGTGCGACTCGCTATAGATGTCAGACGGATTGGCCACGAACTCGCATCGTCCACCATAAAACTCGATCGCTTCGATCTTCGCGCGCGACGTGCCCATTGGAATCACCGCGACGAAGGGCAGACCGAGTAGTCGCGCGAAGTACGCTTCGGAGATCGCGGTCGAGCCGCTTGACGCCTCGACGACCGTGCTCGCCTGGTTGAGCCAGCCGTTACACAGCGCATACAGGAACAGCGAGCGCGCGAGCCGGTGCTTGAGGCTGCCGGTCGGATGGCTGGACTCGTCCTTCAGGTAGAAGCGAATGCCCTGATAGCCAGGCAGGTCGAGGGGGATCAGGTGAGTGTCGGCGGAGCGGTTGAAGTCCGCCTCGATCTTGTGAATCGCTTCACGCGTCCACACGGAATTTGCCATGAGAGCCCCCGATCAAGCGACACACGATGCGAACCATCGCGGAGGATCAATACCCTTTCGTATAAAGCGCCAGATGGTTGCTGACCGACGTTACACCCGGCACGCCCTTCGCCACTTCCGCGGCCTGTTGGATCTGAGGGCCTTCCGGCACGCTTCCGGATAATGTCACGACACCGCCGCGCGCCTTGACGAAAACGTTCGACACGTCGAAGTTCTGCGCTTTCGATAACGCCTTGCGTACCTCGCGAGCCAGCGTCTTGTCCGCCGGCGTCGCCTTACCTGAACTTGCAGCCGGACTCGACGCCATCGGCATGGCGTTGCTGGCCTGCGCGTAGACGTTCGACATCAGCGTCACGCCTGCCACGACAACGATCAGACTCACGACGTTGCGTGCTTTCATGATTGCCTCTCTCGGTTCGGCATCGCAGATGGTGAATCAAAGATAGCCAACATTCCGCTTCCGACAAAGCTGCTTTCACGTCCCCCCAAAAAATGCGGCAACCCTGCGATGCATGAGTTGCCGCTTCTGCATTTCAAAGCACTTACCGCGCGCTTACCGCCCGCTCAGCGCCCCGCCTGTGTCGACTGCCGCAACTTCGCCACCTCCGCCACCCCAACCGTCGGCGCACCGTTGTTCCATCCAGCACGCACGAAACTCAGCACATCCGCGATCTGCTGATCGTCGAGCACCGCCGCGAAGCCCGGCATCGGAAACGGCGACGGCACGCCATTGATCACCAGATCGCCGGTGCCGTTCAGCGTCACGTTGATCAGCGACGACGCATCCTTCGCGAGCACGTTCGGATTGCCGGCGAGCGGCGCAAGCATCGGCGCGAAGCCGCGTCCGTCGACACCGTGGCAATGCATGCAATACGCGGTGTAGACGCGCGCACCGGCATCGTTCGCGGGACGATCGAGCGACACCCTGGTCGCCTGCGGATCGTAGCTATAGGCCGGCGCGCCGTTGCCGCCGGCCGGCGGCAGCGACTTCAGATACGCCGACACCGCCGCGCCGTCCTGATCGCTCATCGCCTGCGTGCTGTTGTTGATCACGCTCGTCATCGCGCCGAACGCCGACGCATGGCGATTCGCGCCGGTCTTCAGGAACGTGCGCAGATCCTCGTCGCTCCAGCGGCCGAGCCCGGTGTTGTGCTCGCCGGTCAGGTTCGACGCGAACCAGCCGTCGAGCAGCGCGCCGCTCAGGAACGCGCTGCCGCTTTCGTCGAGCGCGCTCTCCTGGAACGCGACGCCGCGCGGCGTGTGACACGACCCGCAATGCCCGAGCCCTTGCACCAGATACGCGCCGCGATTCCACGCGACGTCCTTGCCCGGCTTGTCGCGATACGCGCCCTTGTCGAGAAACGCCATGTTCCAGAACATCAGCGGCCAGCGCATGTTCAGCGGCCACTTGATGTCGGACTCGCGATTCGCCTGCTGCACGGGCGCGACGCCGTGCATGAAGAACGCGTACAGCGCCTTCACGTCGTCGTCGTTGACCTTCGCGTACGACGGATACGGCATCGCCGGATACAGGTTGTGGCCGTCTTTCGCGACGCCCTCGCGCAGCGCCCGCGCGAAGTCCGCCTCCGTGTAGCCGCCGATGCCGGTCTGCGCGTCGGGCGTGATGTTGGTCACGTAGATGCGGCCCATCGGCGTATTCATCGGCAGGCCGCCGGCGAACGGCTTGCCTTTCGGCGCGGTGTGGCAGGCCGCGCAATCGCCGAGCTGGGCGAGATAAGCGCCGCGTTGCACCAGCGTTTGCCCGGCTGCGCCGGTGGCTGCCGCAGCCGCCGCACCAGCAGGCGCTTGCGCGGCTATCGACAGCGCCACGCACAACGCCGCGCCAAGACCCTTCAGAGAGTTTTTCATGTCGGGCTCCTTTCGCGTCACGCGCTGTGCAGTTGACGGCCAACCGGCAATTGCCGCAGCCGCGTGCCGGTGGCCGCATAGATCGCGTTGGTCAGCGCGGGCGCGAGCGCCGCGGTGCCGGGTTCGCCGATGCCGCCGGGCGCCTCGCCGCTCTTCACGATATGCACGTCGATCGGCGGCGTCTGGTTGATGCGCAGCATCCGGTAATCGGTGAAGTTGTTCTGCTCGACGCGACCGTCCTTGATCGTGATCTCGCTATACAGCGCCGCCGTGATGCCGAAGACGATGCCGCCCTGCACCTGCGCCTCGATCGTGTTCGGATTGACGAACATCCCGCAATCGACCGCGCAGTTCACGCGCCTGACCGTCACCTCGCCCTGCTCGACCGCGACCTCGACGACGATCGCGAAGAAGCTGCCGAACGCGTGCATCACCGAGATGCCGCGCCCTTGCCCTTTGGGCAGCGCGCCGCCCCAGTTGCCGGCCTGCGCGGCCACGTTCAGCACGTTCAACGCGCGCGGCGATTTGCCGAGCAGATCGCGCCGGTACTGCACCGGATCGATCTTCGCGTGCGCGGCGAGTTCGTCGATGAAGCTCTCGACGACGAACGTGCCGCGCGTCGGCCCGACGCCGCGCCAGAACGCGGTGGGCACCGCGTGCGGTTCCACGCGCACGTAGTCGACCAGCTGGTTCGGCAGGTCGTACGGCAGATCAGCGGCGACTTCCACCGCGTCGGGGTCGACTCCGTTCCTGACCGCGGGCGGAGCGAAGCGCGCCAGGATCGACGAACCGGCAATGCGATGCTGCCACGCGATCGGCTTGCCGTTTGCGTCGAGCCCGGCCGAGATCGTGTCGTAGTAGTACGGCCGGTACATGTCGTGCTGGATGTCCTCCTCGCGGGTCCACAGCACCTTGACCGGCGTCGACACCTGCCTCGCGACCTTCACGGCCTGCGTGACCATGTCGGTTTCGAGCCTCCGTCCGAAGCCGCCGCCGATCAGATGGTTGTGCACGATGATCTTGTCGGCCGGCAAGCCCGTGACTGCGACCGCCGCATCGACGACGCGCGTCGGCACCTGCGAGCCGAGCCAGATTTCGCACGCGTCGCCGCGCACGTGGACCGTGGCGTTGACCGGCTCCATCGTCGCGTGCGCGAGGAACGGCTGCTGGTAGACCGCGTCGACGCGCGACTTCCCGTCGCCGAACGCGCGGCCGACGTCGCCGTCCTTACGTGCGACCGCGCCGCCGTGTTGCGAGGCCGCCGCGAGATCGTCGACGATGCGCTTCATCGATACCTGCGCGCCCGCGCCTTCGTTCCACTTGATGTCGAGCGCCTGCAGGCCGCGCTTCGCGGCCCACGTGTGCGCGCCGATCACCGCGACCGCGTTGTCGAGCTTGATGACCTCGCGCACGCCGGGGATCGTCTTCGCGTGCGTATCGTCGACGCTCGCGAGCGTGCCGCCGAACACCGGACAGTTCGCGATCGCCGCATAGACCATGTCGGGCAAGCGCACGTCGAGGCCGAACTGCGCGGTGCCGTCGACTTTCTCCGGCGAATCGAGACGCTTCGCCGGCGTGCCGATCAGCTTGAAATCCTTCGGGTCTTTCAACGGCACGTTCTGCGGCGCGGGCAGCGCCGAGGCGGCCTGCGCGAGCTGACCATAGCTCGCACTGCGATTGCTGGCCGCGTGGATCACCTGAGCGGCCTGCGCATGGCAACTGGCCGGATCGACCTGCCATTGCTGCGCGGCCGCGTTGATCAGCAGCACCCGCGCGCTCGCTCCGGCGCGGCGCATCGGCTCCCACGCGAAGCGGATCGACGTCGAGCCGCCGGTCAACTGGCCGCCCAGCAGCGGGTCCGTGAAGAGTTTCGCGTTGGGCGGCGCGTGATCGAGCGTGACCGTGTCGAGCGGCACTTCGAGTTCTTCGGCGATCAGCATCGGGATCGACGTATAGACGCCCTGACCCATCTCGACTTTCGGAATCACGAGCGTGACCTTGCCGGCGGTATCGATCTGGATGAACGCGTTCGGCGCGAACACGCCGCTTTGCGGGGCCTCGTTCGCATCGCCGCCGATCACGCTCTTGCCCGCCTTCTGATCCTGGCTCGCGACCGGCATGCTGAAGCCGAGCAGCAGACCTCCGCCGGCCGCTGCGCCGACCGTCACGCCGAATTTGAGGAAGCTGCGCCGCGAGATGCCTCGCGCATGCCGCGTGTTGGAGTCTGACGGCTGCGCGCCGTTCTGTGCATCGAGCAATCCTTGGGACATGTCAGGCCCCCTTCGCGGCGTGCTTGATCGCAGCGCGCACGCGGTGATAGGTGCCGCAGCGGCAGATGTTGCCGGCCATCGCGGCGTCGATGTCGGCGTCGCTCGGGCTGGGGTTGCGCGCGAGCAGCGATGCGGCCGACATCACCTGCCCCGACTGGCAGTAGCCGCATTGCACGACGTCGAGCTCACGCCAGGCCTGCTGCACTTTCTGACCCGTGGGCGTGGCGCCGACCGCTTCGATCGTGACGATCTTGCGCTCGCCGACGGCCGCCGCCGGAAACACGCACGATCGCACCGCGACGCCATCGAGATGCACGGTGCATGCGCCGCATTGCGCAATGCCGCAGCCGAACTTGGTGCCGGTCAAGCCGACGAGATCACGCAGCACCCATAGCAGGGGCATGTCGGGCGGGGCATCGACGGTATGGTTTTCGCCGTTGATATTGAGCGTTGTCATGAGCGGCTCCGGTGGGGGTGTTGTTGTGGTCACGCGATTTAGATCGCGAAGCCGCATCAGAGCGCGAACATGTGTCGGTTTTGTTCGGTATGTCGCGCTAATAGGCGATGAAAAGCGGCCTATGATCGAGCGGGTATCGCGAGAAAACCGGCCGATTGTAGTCGTGTCGAAAGAACTCCGCTTTGGACGTGCCAGGCGGCACGGGGCATGCTATGCGGGGTGCATCGCATGTGTCGGCGGGGTCGATGCGTTACCATCGACGGATCGATCCATTAGCGTGATCGCGCGACCCGCTGCATCGCACTGCGCGGTGTTGCGATGCGCGATTCCGTCGAGTCACTTCAGCCGCAGGAGCCGCCGATGAACGACCCGCAATGCACTCAATTCCTCACGGACATTCGCCGACCATTGCTTGCGCTGCACAAGGCGATTCTCGATCACGAACGCGCCGTCTACGAAAAGGAGTTCGGCCCGGTAACGCCCGCGGCATTCCTGCAGGTGCTGATCAACGGTTCGGGGTTTCGCTGGCTGACGCCGCTATCCACGGTGATCGCGAGCGTCGACGAAATTCTCGACGACGCGGAAGCCGATGCGGGCGACCGTCTCGCGACCGCCGAGGCCGTGATCGGCCTGTTCTCGCCCGATCAACCGAACAATCACTTCATGCCGCGTTATCTGCCGCTGTTGCAGGCCGATCCGGCGATCCTGCATTACCACGGCGAGGTATCGCGATTGCTGCGCGGCGTGCAAACGACGTAACGGCGCTTCGCGCGGAGCACGGCGGCGGCGCGCGCGCTGCCCGCCGGCTCCCGCATTTCCTCACCGTTCAAAAACGGCTGCAAGGCGAGATCGCATGATTGATGGTCGGTATTTTTGCGTGGATTGAGCGGAATGCTCTGATGTGAAGGGACTGTCGCAACGATTGATCGACCGCTCGGACTGCGCGACCGATCAAATTACCTGGTTTAGCTGAATAAATTCAAGGTGAGCTTTTGCGGGAACGCCGAAGCTCAACCGCGCCCCTGCGGCAGATAAGGCAGCGGATCGACCGGCTTGCCGTCGCGCCGCACTTCGAAGCCGACCGACACACGCGAGTTGCTCTCGTCGCCCATCTCGGCGATCTGCTGTCCCTTGCGGACGACGTCGCCCATCTTGACCATCAGCTTGCGGTTGTGCGAATACGCGGTCAGAAAATCCTTGTTGTGCTGGACGATGATCAGGCTGCCGTAGCTGTTAAGTCCGGTGCCCGCGTACATCACTTTGCCGTCGGCGGCGGCTCGCACCGGATCGCCCGCTTTGCCGCCGATTTCGATGCCGCGCGTTTCGCCCGGCTGGAACGCTTCGACGACGCTGCCCGCGGCAGGCCACGCGAGCGTCACGCTGCTCGCATGCCGGCGGGTTTCCTGCGTGACTTCGCGGACGTCGGTGGCATCCGGAGCCGCTGCAACGGGTTGAGCGGAGGCTTGTGCCGACGTGGGCGCCGACGCTCGTGAAGCGGTCGGCGTCGCGGCTTGCGCCGCAGCCTTCGCGGCGGCCGCCGCCGCATTGACCGCATTGACCGCATTGGCCGCATTGGCCGCATTGGCCGCCTTCACCGCGCGCACCGTCTCCGGCGACGCGACGTGCAGCACCTGCCCCGGCTTCAGCCGCGCCGACGCCTTCAGCCCGTTCCATGCCTGCAACTGCTTGACGCTGATGTGATGATGCTGCGCGACCCGCGCGAGCGTGTCCCCGCGCCTGACCCGATAGACGAGCGGCGGCGACTTTTTCAGCGACGCGCTATCGCTGCCATCGATCGACAGCGGCGCGGCTGCGGCCGGGTCGCCGGACGCTGTTCCCGTCGCATTTGCCCCCGGCACCGCGGCACTGGTTGCCGGGCCGTTCTGCGCATTCGGCTGCCCGACGTTCGCGCAACCGCTGACGGTCAGCGCGACCCATGCGCCGGCGAGACCGGCCAATATCGTTCTGTCGAAACGCTTTCTCATCCTGTTCGACTCCTGCTGTATGGATGCGCAAGCCGGATAGCCCGATGCCGCCGACAAGGCGCGCGATCTTCGGCCGCGCGGCCCTCCCCCGACGACACGGCAGAGCCGCCTCGTACGGCGCTCATGGCGTGCCTGCTTGCCGATCAAATTTCTGGCGGAATTCTAAAGTGTCGTTTAATAAAAACGGCCCGCGCCACACACTCTGATACAGACGTTACGAGCGGTATTTCCGCGTTACGAAGGCACGTGTTTCGGGACGCCAACGACGCACACATCGCCGCTTGTCCGCCGCGTGTTCAGATTTGTTGACATTCGACTTATCGGCAGGCGCGAGGGGAACTTGAATAGCCATGCGTCGAGACGAAGGGCGCAAAAAAAGCCAGCCTTCGAAAACCGCAGGCTGGCTTTTCGCGCTGACGCGCAGCGAACTAGAACTTATGCCGGATCGCCGCGCGCACGACGACCTGCTTCGACGTCGACGACGGCGACTGCGTGCCGGGAATGAATGCGAAATCGAGGATCGACAGCGTGGAATCGCCGGTGACCTGTTGATAGGCACCTTGCAGATAGACGTCGGTGCGCTTGGACAGGTTGTAGTCCGCCATCAGCCCGAACGTATGGATGCGCGGCTTCACGGCGCCGTTCGATGCGTCGTAGGTTTCCATCGTGTACACGTACTGCGCGCCGACGAACAGCACCGGCGAGATCTGATACCTGCCGTTGATCTCGAAGTTCTGATACTTGAGCGAGTTCAACAGCACGCCCGGCGGCGTGAACGGCACCAGCGGCACCAGCGGCTCGATGCCGAGATAGCCGTTGGCGGTCGGCTCCAGATAGTTCGAGTTGCTATAGACGAAGCCCGCCGTCGCCGGTCCGAACGTATACGTGATGCCGCCGCCGAACACGCGCAGGCGCGTCGCGACGAAGCCGGCGTCGTTCGCGGTGATCGCCCCGTTCGAGCCGTTGCCCGGATTGTCTGCCTGCAGATAGGCCGCCGCAACCAGCAGCCCGCCGTACGTGTACTGACCGCCGAAGCTGTATGCGCGATTGTTGGCGAAGTTCGTGTCGTTGCTGAAGCTGTAGGTGCCGCCGAACTGGAAGCCCGAGATCGACGGGCTCGTGTACTTGACCGTGTTGTCGAGGCGGAAAGTGTTGTCGGTGTTGTCGTTGTCGTACGGATGCGAGAACAGCTGGCCGCCCCAATTGCCGTTGGCCGTGGTCTGCGCCAGATAGTCGACCACCGAATCGTATTGCCGGCCGAACGTCAGCGTGCCGTACGCCTGCGAGCTGAGTCCGACGAAAGCCTGGCGGCCGAACAGGCGGCCGCCCTGCCCGAGCTGCCCGGAATTCAGATCGAACCCGTTCTCGAGCTGAAAGATCGCCTTCAGGCCGCCGCCGAGATCTTCGGAACCCTTCAAGCCCCAGCGGCTCCCCTGCGCAAGACCGCTCGCGAGTTCATAAACATGGCCGTGGCCGACGTTGTTCGTGTAGTTGATGCCTTCGTCGATCACGCCATACAGCGTGACGCTAGTCTGCGCCGCGGCAGGCGCGGCAAAAACGGCGGACGCAGCAACAGAGACAGCCAGCGCGAACACTTGCTTGTTCATGATGATCTCCCTGCACCTCGAGTGAAAGGACAACTCGATCCGGCCGTTTTGTTCTCTTTGCTCTTTATTCTCGCCACTTTCCCAGCAGTTCTGAAGACTGTTCCAAGCGCTGCTCTTTCCGGAAATCGTCACACGACATCGTCTGGCCGTCCATGAGTGGATGCGCCGATCATCGAGAATGTTGCTAATTCTCCACTGCGCGTTGCTGCCTCTTTTTTCGAAACGTCGCTTCAGGTAAACGGCAGCCGCTGCTGCCGATCTCGCTGCGGCATTGTCACGAAAAGAAATATAATCCTGCGCCTTTGCTGCGATGCAACGGAACTCGATGCCGCAGCGAGGGTCATCTTTACACCCCGCTGACACGGCCGCCTCGCGAAGGCGGTTGCGCGTGGCGAGGTGGGCCACGGGCGACGCCAGCACGGATCACCTCACCGCCGCATCACCCAATCCCATATTAAAAAGCCTTGTGAGACGCCCGCCGCGCTGGATCAGCGCGCCGTCGCACGGGGCTGCTTTTGACGCAAACAATGGCCAAGTCATCCTCCCGCCTGATCGAGCTCGACTTTTTCCGCGGACTGGTTCTGCTGATCATCGTCGTCGATCACATCGGCGGCAGCATTCTGTCGCGCGTGACGCTGCACGCGTACGCACTGTGCGATGCCGCCGAAGTGTTCGTGTTCCTCGGCGGCTTCGCGACCGCCACCGCCTATGCAACGCTCGCCGAGCGGCGCAACGAGACGATCGCGCGCGGCCGCTTCCTGCGCCGCTCGTTCGAGATCTATCGCGCGTTTCTCGTTACCGCCGGGCTGATGCTGCTGGTCAGCGCGGTGCTCACCGCATTCAGCATCGACGGGCCGAATCTCCCCACGACCGATCTCGACGACCTGATCGACACGCCGCTTGCCGCGCTGCGCGACATCGTGCTGCTGCGCCGCCAGCCGTACCTCGCGTCGGTGCTGCCGATGTACGCGTTCTTCGCGCTGCTGGTGCCCGCGATCCTGCCGCTCGCGCGCGGCAAGCCGTGGCTGCTGCTCGCCGGCAGCGTCGCGCTATGGGCCGGCGCGCCGGCGATCAGCCAGTATCTGCCCGCCGCACCCGATATGCACTGGGACTTCAACCCGTTCGCGTGGCAACTGATGTTCGTGCTCGGCGTGCTCGCGCGCTGTCAGCCGGTATATCAGCGGATCAGCGCGCACCGGCTCGGCTGGCTCGTCAGCGTGCTGGCGTTCGCGGTGGTCGTAGGGGCCGCGTACTACAAGCTCTTTTTGCTGCATGAGCCGCTCGCCGCGAGCCTCAAGCAGAACCTGTCCTACCTGCGCGCGGGCAATTTCCTCGCGATCGCGTGGCTCGTCGCCAATCTGATCGAGCTCGGCTGGGCGAAGAAGGTCGCGCGCCGGCTGCCGTGGGTCGGCGCGATCGGGCGTCAGGGCTTGCTGTGCTTCATTGCCGGCGCGGTGATTTCGCTGGTGGTCGACTCGGTGCTGTACGCGGCGACCGATGGTTACCTGAACTATCCGCTCGGACTGCTCGCCGATGCTGCCGCCGTCGGTGCGCTGTTTGCCGTCGCGCTGGGGGTGGAGCCGCTGAAACGGGTCGTTGGACGGTTCGTCGACGGGCGGCTGCGGACGTCGGGCTGAAGAACTTTGCGCGCTTCAAGCGCCGTCGGTCTTTCCGCCAATCCCTTCTCAAATCCGGCGCCAATGCTGATAGCATGACGGCCGCGCGCGAATCCCGCGTCAGCCGGCCTTCCCCACTGCCATGCGTCGATTTCTCCGTTTCGCCCTCGCACTGCTTGCCTTCGCCGTTGGCGCGCCCGCGTTCGCGAGCACGGTCGCGAGCCGCAGTTTCCATTCCGATGCGCTCGGCCGCGACTGGAACTACACGATCTACCTGCCAGGCGGCTATCGCGCGGATGGTCCGCGCCTGCCGGTGCTCTACCTGCTGCACGGCAATAACGGCGACGCCAACGACTGGATCACGCAAGGTCATCTGCAGAGTGCCGCGGACGCGCTGATCGAGCGCAAGGAGATTGCGCCGGTCGTCATCGTGATGCCGCAAGGCGGCACTGACTGGTACGTCGATCGCAAGGAGAAGATGGAGAGCGCGTTCTTCGACGATCTGCTGCCCGAGATCGAAACGCACTACGCGGTCGCGACGCAGCGCGCAGGCCGGATGATCGGCGGTGTGTCGATGGGCGGCTTTGGCGCGCTGCGCTACGCGCTGACGCAACCCGAGATGTTTTGCGGCGCGCTGCTGCTCAGTCCGGCCATCTATGCGAACGAGCCGCCGCGCGCGTCGGCGGCGCGGCGGGTCGGCGTCTTCGGCGAGCGCCAGTTCGATCCGCGCGTGTGGCACGAGCTGAACTATCCGGCGCAGTGGGACCGCTATATGAGCCGGCCGTATCGCCTGCCGATGTTCATCGCAGCCGGCGACGACGATCTCGACATCCAGGCCGACGCGTCGCTGCTGTACACGCATCTGCGGCTCGCGGGCAATCCGGCGGCCCTGCGGATCATCGACGGCGGCCACACGTGGGAGGTGTGGAGCGCGCTGTTGCCCGCCGCGCTCAAATACACGCTCGGCTGCGTGAAGCCGCCGGCGCTGGAGCATCCGTCGAATCAGCGGCCTTGATCCGGCGCGGCGCGCCACGCGCCAAGGCCGTCCAGCGCCGCGTCCCTCGACGCCCGCGCTACTCCACGAGATCGGTCCACAGCACCATCAGCACCGTCATCAACGCGGGGCCGATGAAAATCCCCAGCAGCCCGAAGGTCTCCGCGCCGCCGAGAATGCCGAACAGCACGAGCAGAAACGGCAGGCGCGTCGAGTTGCCGATCAGCACCGGCCGCACGAAATGCTCGGCGACGAATACGACGACCGCGCCGAATACCAGCAGCCCGGCCGCCGCGACCATCGAGCCCTGCACGAGCAGCCACAGCGCCGCGAGACCGAACACGATCGGCGCGCAGAACGGCAGCATCGCGGCGATCGCCGTGACGAAGCCGAGCAGCGCCGCGTGCGGCACGCCAGTCACGAAATAGGCGACCCCAAGCAGCGCACCCTCGCCGACGCCGACCACGATCAACCCCGACACGGTGCCGCGCACCGCGGTGCCCATATGCGCGACGAGGTCCGCGCCGCTATCGCCGAAACCGCGCCGCACGGCCTTCAGCAGCGAGCCGGACAGACGCGGCCCCGCCTGAAAGATCACGAACAGCGTGACCAGCATGAACGCGAATACCATCGCCGCATGCGCGGCGCGCGCACCGAAATGCCGGCCGAGCGTCATCACCGTGTTGCTGTGCAAGCCTTTCATCGCGGCCGAGTCGCGCAGCGGCTGAGCAAGATTGGCCTGCCACCACGAGGTGATCTGCTGCACGCCGAACGGCAGACGGTTGACGAAGTCCGGCAGCGCGATGCCGTTCTCCTGCGCGTTGTGGAACCAGTCGTTCATCTCGTGCGCCTCACGCAGCGCCTGCGCGAGGCCGAGCCCGACCGGCAGCAGCACGAGCACGGCGATCACCAGCGTGAAGACCGTCGCGAGCAAGGTCGTACGCCCCTTGAACCAGGGGCTGCCCGCCACCTTGTGCAGCAGCGGCCACAGCGCAATCGCGACGACCCCGGCCCACGCCACCACCACGATGAAATCGCGCACCACCCACAACGCGAGCAGCACGAGCCCGATATAGAGCACGACCGATGCGGCCTTCTGCTTTTTCAGGCGCTCGGCGGCGACGGACGACGATTCGGGCGAGTTGGGCGGGACTGCGGGAGGGCGTGGAATCATGTGAACTCTTGTGTTTTTGAACGGTGTGCGCGCGAGCCGACCTGAAAAAATCAAACCCGCTACACTGACGGCTCAGTTCGCCGCCCGACACAACATCTTAAAGGAAGCGTTGCCGCCCTTTTCCCGGCCGCCCTCCTCGTCGCGCCACAGGCAACACAGCGTTGCAAAAATGCACATTATTAAAAAATCACATAAAAATGCTTGCAACGCCTGTCATTTCGGCCAATCGCGAATGTCAAGTCTGATTATTGCTAATTCCGGAACGGTGTTTCAACGGTGACACAATGGCTATCCGGCGCGCGCGGGACTAAATTCGGCACTCCACAATACGGAGCCGATGATGACCCTGGAGTCCATCCCCCTCGACGGTAGCAATGGCGTACGCATCGAAATTCTCGAGAGCTCCGACACGACGCTGGTGATCCGCTGGGTCGAGCCGGGCCGCTGCCACTATGGTGAGCAGCGCTGGCGCCGCCGCTCGGCGCATTCGTCCGGCACCTGCGCGGTGTCGCGCCGCAAGATCCGTCGCGGTGACCCGGTATTCAAACCGGCCGAGCGCCCGGCGCCGTCGAATGCGTCCGCGATGATCTGCGCGGAAATCCTCGAACCGCTGCTCGAAGCGGCCTGACGCACGGAGCGTTCCCGAGTCCCACGCAACGGGGTGCGAGTTGTAACCCCGTGGCGCCGAGGTCGATCTCTCTACTGCCCACTTGCCCTTGGCGAGTGCGTGCCTGGCCGCCGCGGCATCGCCCGCTGCGGCGCCGCGTCTGCCCGTTCCCGGTTGCCCGCCTGCGCGTCGTGCGTTAAGGTGGATTCGTTGCGCCCGCCCCACCGCCGGCTCGCTACCCGGCGCCGGCGACGCGCCTTCCACCACCGCGCCGCGCCCGCCGCGACGCCGATTGAGGGCCGATCATGGCAGAAGACACGCCGCAAACCCGCGCGGCCAACGCCGCTTCAACCTCTCCCGCTTCCTCCGCTCCTCCCGCTTCGCCGATCCCGCCGCAGCAGTTCTCGCTCGACGTGCTGCTGGAAAAATATGCGAAGGGCGACGAGCAATCAGCCGACGATGTCTATCGCCGCGTCGCGCACGGCGTCGCCGAGGCCGAGCCGCCCGAGTTGCGCGCGTCGGTCGAGGAGCAGTTCGTCGACAACCTGCGCCACGGCGCGCTCGGCGCCGGGCGCATCATGAGCGCGGCCGGCAGTGGGATCGCCGCGACGCTGATCAACTGCTTCGTGCAGCCGGTCGGCGATTCGATCCAGGGCGTCGACGAACAGGGCTTGCCGGGCATCTACGTGGCACTGCTGCAGGCGGCCGAAACGATGCGCCGCGGCGGCGGCGTCGGCTACAACTTCTCGGCGATCCGGCCGAAGGGGGCGCGGGTTCACACCACCAGTTCGGCCGCCTCGGGTCCGTGCAGCTATATGGACGTGTTCGACGCGTCGTGCCGCACTGTGGAGAGCGCGGGCTCGCGGCGCGGCGCGCAGATGGCGGTGCTCGACTGCAATCACCCCGACCTGCTCGAATTCATCGAGGCCAAGCATTCGAAGGGACGCTGGAACAACTTCAACGTGTCGGTCGGCGTCACCGACGAATTCATGCGCGCGGTCGAGAACGACGAGCCGTGGCAACTGGTCCATCGCGCCGAGCCGTCGCCGGCGCTGCGCGCGGCCGGCGACGTGCGGCAGCGCGAGGACGGCCTGTGGGTCTATAGCGAGCCCCAGGCGCGCGCGATCTGGGACCGCATCATGCGCTCGACGTACGACGTCGCCGAGCCTGGCATCGTATTCATCTCGCGGATGAACGAGGACAACAACCTGCGCGCCGTCGAAACGATCCGCGCGACCAATCCATGCGGCGAGCAGCCGCTGCCCGCCTACGGCTGCTGCAACCTCGGGCCGCTGAATCTGACGCGCTTCGTCGTCGATCCGTTCGCGCAGCTGAAGGGCCGCCAGCCCTCGTTCGACTGGGACGGCCTCGGGCGACGCACCCGCACGCAGGTGCGCTTTCTCGACGATGTGCTCGACGTCACGCTATGGCCGCTGCCTGAGCAGTACGCCGAATCGCGCGCGAAGCGGCGCATCGGTGTCGGCTTCACCGGCCTCGGCGATACGCTCGTGATGATGGGCCTGCGCTACAACTCGCAGGAAGGCCGCGATTTCGCGGTGCGCATCGCGCGGCTGATGCGCGACGAGGCGTATCGCGCGTCGGTCGAGCTCGCGAAGGAGCGCGGCGCGTTCGAGCTGTTCGACGCCGCGCGCTACCTGGAAACCGGCACGTTCGCGTCGCGCCTGCCCGAGGACATCCAGCAGGCGATCCGTCGCGACGGCATCCGCAACAGCCATCTGCTGTCGATCGCGCCGACCGGCACCGTGAGCCTCGCGTTCGCGGACAACGCGTCGAACGGCATCGAGCCGGCGTTTTCGTGGACCTACACGCGCATGAAGGTGATGGCCGACGGCGGCCGCGAATCGTTCGACGTCGAGGACTACGCGTACCGGCTCTATCGCGAGCTGGGCGGCGACGTGAGCCGGCTGCCCGACTACTTCGTCAGTGCGCTGCAGATGTCGGCGCGCGACCATCTCGACATGATGGCGGCCGTGCAGCCGTACGTCGACACGTCGATCTCGAAGACCGTCAACGTGCCCGCCGACTATCCGTTCGACGCGTTCGAAAGCCTCTATTTCGACGCATGGAAAAGCGGCCTGAAGGGCCTTGCCACCTATCGCCCGAACGACACGCTCGGCGCGGTGCTGAGCGTGACGCCCGCGCAAGCCGACGACGCGCTCGCCGAGATGGATCAGGACCCGCTGCGTATCGCGATCGATCATCGGCCCAAAGGCGAATTGCCGGCGATCATCGAGAAGGTCGAATATCTGACCCAGGCGGGCAAGAAGTCGCTGTATGTCGCGGTGTCGTTCATCGAGGTGACGGGGCGCCTCGCCGGCGAGGACGTGACGATCGAGCGGCCGATCGAGTTCTTCATTCCGACCGGTCAGCGCGACGAGTCGCAGCAGTGGATCACCGCGACGATGCGTTCGCTGTCGCTGGCCGCGCGCGGCGGCTTCGTCGCGCGCAATCTGCAGGATATGCGCAAGGTGTCGTGGGATCGCGGCCAGGTGCGGCTTGGCGACGTGCAGCGTCTGGACGGTCATCGCGCGCCGCGCTGGCACGATTCCGAAGTGGCCGCGCTCGCGTTCGCGATCCAGCAGATCCTCTATCGACGCGGCTTTCTCGACGCCGAGGGCAATCAGGTGGCGTCGCGGATGCTTGCGCGCTTGCCGCGCGGACAGATGAAAACCGACATGGCGCTGTCCGCCGATTTCGGCATCCGTGCGAATCCTGCGGATAGCTCCGACACGTTGCTGCAGCCGAACGGCACGCAAGGGCTGCACACGATGCTCGGACGCAAATGCGGTTCGTGCGGCGCGAATGCGGTGATTCGCAAGGACGGGTGTGATTTTTGTACCGCGTGCGGGGAGATGGGGGCGTGCGGGTAGTGTGAGGTGAGGAGCGCGCCGGCTCGCAGGCCGGGCGCGCTCATCGAGGGCTATGCGTCACCCCAGCTTCGCGTAATAAAGATTCTGCGGATGCTTCGCCTCCGCGAAGAAAAACCAGCGCTCCGCAACGAGCCCCGCGTACTGCACGAGACAAGCCGCGGCCAGCAAGCCGAACGACGCGCCAAGCGAACGCAGCCCCGCGCCCAGCGCGATCAACACGACCGGAGCAACGAACGCAGCCACGAGAAAGCCCCATTTGACTCCCCGCAGCGTGCGCGCCGATTTGCCGTGAAAGAACTCGCGCAGATTGAACGCACCGGCAGTAAAGCCACGGGACACCTGCACGAGCTTCGGATTGCGGATGCCGGTCGCACTCTGCACCGTCGACTTCGGCCGCAAGCGCGCATTGCGCAGCAGCGACGCCGAACGGCTCGCGCAGCCGGCGAGCGTCAGCACGCACGCGCAGATCGCCAGTCCCACCGTCAACTCGGGCGCGAACCATGCGCTCAATGCGGTCGCGAGCGTCAGGCCCGATGCGCAGCCGAGCAGCACGAAATTCACCAGCGTCAGCGGCGTCGCCCATTCCTGCAGAAAGCGCAGGCACGCATAGATCATCGCGGTGCAGACGAACAGCGCGGCGCTCGCGAGCACGCCCAACCAGCCGAGCGCGAGCGACCACGGCGAGCCGAGCCAGTGCGCGACGCCATACAGGAACGCGCACGCGAGAAACGCCGGCAGGCAAAGACATTCGCGCGACAGCCACGAGGTGCGCCACATCGCGATCGCGCGCCACGCGCGTTCCGGATGGCCGAGATGGAAGAACGACGCGATCAGACCCAGACCGCCCAGCAGCACCGCAAGCGCGGCGCCACTCACGTAGAACGCGGTAGCGGCGGCAGGTTGCGCGATGCCGCCCAGCCACGCCGCACTCTCGACGCCGACGAGCGCGATCAGCAACCCCTGCGCCGCGCCGCTCAGCGTCGTCAGGAAGACTACGGAAAAAGCCGGATTCATCGTGTGGCCTCGCTGTCGTTCAAATGCGCGTCGCGATCGACGCGAGATGCACTTCACCGCGCGCGAGCTGCGCCTCGAGTTGCGAGTCGGGCGAGCCCGGCGTGTGCGTGGCAGCGTCGGTAGTCGTTCCCGACGATTTGCACGAGCACGCGTCGCTGCCGCAGCCCGCGGCCGTGGTCGGAACGCGCGGCAAATAGTGATTCGCTGGACGCGTGCCCCACTCCGGCATCAACTGATAGCCGCCGCGCTCGCGGATCGCTTGCGACACCACCGACTCCGGATCGTGTATGTCGCCGAACAGCCGCGCGGATGTCGGGCACGCGAGCACGCAGGCCGGCTTGCGATCGCGCTCGGACAGATGCTCGTCATGAATGCGATCGACGCACAGCGTGCACTTGGTCATCTCCTTGCGCGCTTCGTCGAGTTCGCGCGCGCCATACGGGCACGCCCACGCGCAATACTTGCAGCCGATGCAGCGATCGAAATCGACCAGCACAAGACCGTCTTCCTTGCGCTTGTAGCTCGCGCCCGTCGGACACACCGGCACGCACGGCGGGTCCTCGCAATGCAGGCACGACTTCGGAAAATGAATCATCTCCGTGTCGGGGAAGCTGCCCGCTTCGAAACTCTGCACGCGATTGAAGAACGTGCCGGACGGGTCCGCGTCGTACGGATTGAAATCGGCGAGGCTGCCCGATTCGCCCGACGTGTTCCACTCCTTGCAGCTCGTCACGCACGCCTGGCATCCCACGCATACGTTCAGATCGATCACCAGCGCCATCTGGGTCATTGCACGCTCCTTACCGTGGCTTCAGCGTTCGTCGCCGTTATTTTCGGCGCGGCGCAACGTCCCGCGCAGGCGCGCCGCGAATTCTCCGCGTCCCGCGAAATAGGTCTGGACGATGCGCGACACCACACTCTGCTGCGCAATCGCCCCAGGCAATTCTGGCATCGCGTCGAACTGCGGCAGCGTGTGCCGCGCGTCGGCCTCGGCCGGATAGATGCGCACGCGCACGTCGTACCAGGCGGCCTGGCCCGTCACCGGATCGGAGTTCGACATGCGCGCGGGTGCCTCGTCGCAGCCGGGTAGCTCGTCGGTGATCAGGTGATTGAGCAGGAAGCCGCGCTGCGATTCGTTCGCGTCCGGGCCGAGATTCCATGCGCCCGCCGCTTTACCGATCGCGTTCCACGTCCACACGGTGCCCGGCTCGACGGTCTCGCTAAAGCGCGCCATGCAGCGCACGCGGCCCCATTGCGATTCGACGTAGATCCAGCCGCCGTCGACGATGCCGTTTTCGCTCGCCGTTTTCGGGTTCACATAAAGGTAGTTCTCGCCATGAATCTGCCGCAGCCACGCGTTCTGCGAATCCCACGAGTGATACATCGCCATCGGCCGCTGCGTGACCGCGGCGAGCGGATATTGCGCGAGATCCGTCGCCGCGCTTTCGAGCGGCGCGTACCAGAACGGCAGCGGATCGAAGTACCGCTCGACGCGCGCGCGCAGATGGTCGGGCGGCTGTCGTCCGCTGGTGCGTCCTTGCGCAGCGCGCCTGAACTTCTGCATCACGTCCGAGTAAAGCTGGATCAGGATCGGCTCATTGAATTTGCGGAAGCCGTTTTTGACCGCCCAGTCGAGATACGGTCCGTTGCAGTTGCGCGTGTACTGCAAGGTCTCGGGCAAGCGGTAATGGAACACGCAGTTGTTCTTCGCGTACTGCTCCCATTGATTCGGATTCGGTTCGCCGACGAGCGCCTTGTCGCCATCCTTGCCGCGCCAGCCGATCAGAAAGCCGACGCCGGAACCGGGCGACGTCGTGTGATTGACGACGAAGTCCGGATAGTCGCGAAAGCGCCGGCTGCCATCGGCATTGGTGAACACCGGAAACTTCAGGCGCGACGCCAGTTCGATCAGCACTTCCTGGAACGGCTTGCATTCGCCGGTCGGCGGCACGACCGGCACGCGCACCGAATCGACGGGGCCGTCGAACTCGGAGATCGGCCGGTCGAGCATCGACATCGCGTCGTAGCGCTCCAGATACGTCGTGTCGGGCAGGATCAGATCGGCGAATGCGGTCATCTCCGACTGGAACGCATCACACACGACCAGAAACGGAATCTTGTACTCGCCGTTCGGATGTTTGTCCGCGAGCATCTCGCGCACCTTCATCGTATTCATCGACGAATTCCACGCCATGTTGGCCATGAAAATCATCAGCGTATCGATCGGATAAGGATCGCCGCGCCACGCGTTGGTGATCACGCTGTGCATCACGCCGTGCACCGCGAGCGGATATTCCCAGGAGAACGCCTTGTCGATGCGCACCGGGCCGCCGTGTTCGTCGATGAACAGATCCTCGGGCGCGGCGGGCCAGCCGAGCGGGCCCGTCGCAAGCGGCGTGTTGGGCTTGACCGCGGCGGGGTCGTTCGGCGGTTTCGCCGACGGTGGCACCGCGCGCGGAAACGGCGACTTGTGGCGAAAGCCGCCGGGACGGTCGATCGTGCCGAGCAGCGACATCAGCACGGCGAGCGCGCGAATCGACTGGAAGCCGTTCGAATGCGCGGCCAGCCCGCGCATCGCATGAAAAGCGACCGGGTTGCCGGTGACGGTGTCGTGCGTTTCGCCCCACGCGTCGGTCCAGCGGATCGGCAGCGTGAGGCGGTGCCGGCGCCCCGTCTCGATCATCTCGCCGGCGAGGCGCCGAATCGTCGCGGCGGCGATGCCGGTGATCGCCGCCGCCCATTCGGGCGTGCAAGCGGCGACACGCTCGCGCAGCAACGCGAACGACGGGCTCACCGGCTTGCCGTTGGCGAGTGTGTAGCGGCCGTCGAGCGCGGGCGTCACGCCGCTCGTATGATGCGGCACCGCGCGCTGCGTGGCCGGGTCCCACCACAGATGATTCTGCGGAAACAGCGGATTGCCTTCGGGCCGCTCGGGATCGCGCACGAACAACCCGAAGTTTTCGCTCGCTTCGTCGACATCGATCAGCTCCGCGGCGTTCGTGTAGCGCTGCACGAACTCGTGATCCCATGCGTCGGCGGCGATCAGTTCATGCAGGAACGCCATGAACAGCGCGCCGTCGGTGCCCGGCTTGATCGGCACCCATTCGTCCGCGATCGCCGCATAGCCGGTACGGATCGGATTGATCGCAATGAAGCGGCCACCCGCTCGCTTGAACTTCGAGATCGCGATCTTCAGCGGATTCGAATGATGATCTTCCGCGGTGCCGATCATGAAGAACAGCTTCGCATTGTCGAGATCCGGTCCGCCGAACTCCCAGAACGAACCGCCGATCGTATAGATCATGCCGGCCGCCATGTTCGACGAGCAGAAGCCGCCGTGCGCCGCATAGTTAGGCGTACCGAACTGTTTGGCGAACAGGCCGGTCAGTGCCTGCATCTGGTCGCGGCCTGTGAACAGCGCGAACTTCTTCGGATCGGTCGAGCGAATCGCGGCGAGACGCTTTTCGAGCACGTCGAACGCGGTGTCCCACGAGACCGGCTCGAACTGCGCGCTGCCGCGCGGCGCGCCGGCCTTGCGCATCAAAGGCTGCGTGAGACGCGCGGGCGAGTACTGCTTCATGATGCCGGAGGCACCCTTCGCGCAGATGACGCCCTGATTCAGCGGATGCTCCGGATTGCCGTCGATATAGCGCACCTCGCCGTCGCGCAGATGCACGCGGATGCCGCAGCGGCACGCGCACATGTAGCAGGTGGTGGTCTTGATATCGAGCCGTTCGTTCTGCGTGCGGGCGCGGTGCTCCATGGCCATCTCCGTCGCTGCTTCTGGTGGGCCGACGCGCGGCTGATACGCGCTCGTCATGCGATACCGGAATCGTATTCGCGTCCGCCTCGCAAGGGAAATCGCGATTTGCGAGCAAAACTATCCGACGCGCCGATAGTTTCCGTTTCGCTTTCAGCTATGCGCTTTTTTTGACCGCGTGTCTAGTTGGGCGAAATCGGCTGCGTGCGCCAGGCCGCGTGCGTTCACGCGCGAGCGTCGAGTTGCGCGATCAGCGCATCCGGAATCTCGACGCCGTCCTCGTGCGCCGCCTGCGCGAGCCGCTCCCTGCGATAACCGGGCAAGCGCACCTCGTCGTCCATCAGCATCATCCCGATCAGCGCCTCGACCCGCGACAGATACGCGTCGTCACCAGCCAGCGCGCCCGGGTCGATCGCCCAGAACAGTTGGCCGATGCGCGAGCGCTCGCCCTCCTCGGTCAGGAACGAGCCCGCTTCGTAGCCGAAGTTCGCGCCGGTCAGCGCGGCGGCCAGCAGTTCGACCACCAGCGCCAGCATCGCGCCTTTCGCGCCGCCGAACGGCAGCATCATGCCGTCGAGCGCGGCGCGCGCGTCGGTGGTCGGCAGGCCGTCGCGCGTGGTGGCCCAGCCTTCGGGAATCGGCTTGCCGTCGCGCGCGGCCAGCGCGATCTTGCCGCGCGCGATCTGCGACAGCGCGAGGTCGATCACGAGCGGCGCGCCGTTGCGGCGCGGAAACACCGCGGCGATCGGATTGGTGCCGAACAGCGCGCGGCGCCCACCCCAGGCGGGCATCGCGGCCGGCGAATTACTGAACGCGAGCGCGACCATGCCGGCTTCGCCGAGCGCGGCCAGATGTGCCGCGCCAACGCCGAAATGATGGCTGCGGCGGATGCCTGCGACCGCGCTGCCGTACTGCCGCGCGCGTTCGGCGAGCGTCGCGACCGCGAGATCGCAGGCCGGATACGCGAGGCCGTCCGCGCCGTCGACCAGCACCGCCGCGCCGCGATCCGCGACGATGGCGGCTTGCGCGGCCGGATCGACGCGACCGTTGCGCAACTGCGCGCAGTACATCGGCAGACGCGATACGCCGTGCGAAGACAGGCCGCGCACGTCGGCGTAGACGAGCGCGCGCGCCGTCGATTCGGCGGTCGCCGGCAACGCATCCGCGCGGCGCAGCGCGCCGATCGCAAGCGCGGTGAGCGCGTCGGGAAACAGTCGGGCCATCGGGTATTCCTTTCCCTGGTTCTATTGTCGGCAGCGCATCACTTTGTCATTGCCGCGGTGAAGCATCAAGTCCGCCACTGCCGTTCCCGATGCGACGCGGCGCGGCTGCTGCGACGCGATTCTCACTTCGCCGTCTTTTCGAACAGTGCCGTGGCGCGAGGCAGGTTGGGTTCTTCCTCGCGCGACTGCCCCGCCTGCCCCGCCTGCCCCGCTTGCGTCGCCCGCGGCTTGCGAACCGGCTGCGCCACTGCCTGCGCCTGCACCTCGCGCGGCGCGGCAAGGAATTCGCGCGCGGCACGGGCGTCGAAGGCGCGTTCCCAGCGGGCGACCACCAGCGTCGCGACGACGTTGCCGATCATATTGGTCAGCGCGCGGATCTCGTTGAGCACACGGTCGACACCGAGAATCAGCGTGATCCCCGCCACCGGAATGATGTTGTGCGTCGACAGCGTCGCGGTCAACGCGACGAGCGCCGCGCCCGCCACACCCGCTCCGCCTTTGGACGTCAGCATCAGGATCGCCAGCAATCCGAGCTGCTGCATCAGCGTCAGATGCGTGTTGGTGGCCTGCGCGATGAACAGCGACGTCATCGTCAGATAGATCGCGGCGCCGTCGAGATTGAACGAGTAGCCGGTCGGCAGCACGAGCCCGACGATCGCGCGCGGACAGCCCATGCGCTCGAGCTTTTCCATCAGACGCGGCAGCACCGACTCCGTGGTCGACGTGCCGAGCACGATCAACAGTTCCTCGCGGAAGTACTTCAGCAGCGGCCACAATCCCACGCCGGCCCAGCGCGCCGCGGCGCCGAGCACGATCGCGATGAACAGGATGCTGGTGATGTAGAAGCACAGAATCAGCAGCCCGAGTTGCTGCAACGTGCCGATGCCGTATTTGCCCACCGTGAACGCAATCGCGCCGAATGCCCCGAGCGGAGCAAGCCGCATGATCATTTCGACGATGCGCATCAGCGTGTCGCCGAACTGCTCGATGCCGCGCATCAGCAGCCGGCTGCGCTGCGACATGATCGACAGCGCGATGCCGAACAGCACCGAGAACAGCAGCACCTGCAGCAGATCGCCGCGCGCGAACGCGCCGACCACCGAGTTCGGCACGATCATGTCGATGAAGCTCGACGACGCCGCGTGCGCATCGGCGACGTAATGCGTGATCGCATGAGGATCGAGCGAAGCGGGATCGATATTGAGCCCCGCGCCCGGACGCAATACGTTCGCGACGACGAGGCCGAGCACGAGCGCGATACTGGTGACCACCTCGAAATACAGCAGCGTCTTGAAGCCGACGCGGCCCACCTGCTTCAGGCTTTCCATGCGCGCGATGCCCACGGAAACCGTGCAGAAGATCACCAGCGTGATCAGCATCTTGATGAGGCGAATGAAGGTGTCGCCGAGCGGTTTCATCTGCACGCCGAACGCGGGCGCGAAATGACCGACGAGAATGCCAGCCGCAAGTCCGATCAGAACCTGCACATAGAGATGTTTGAGCACGCGCAAGATGGTGTCTCCTCCACTCGCTGCTGCCAGATGTCGAGCCGGCGCCACTGCTGCCTGAGCTGCCGGTCACGGGGGGCGTCGATGGCCGCTTCTGCGTGCGGCATGCGCCGGGAAGGTGGGACCGCTGCGCGCGAGCCGTGCGGCTCGCCGCGGCGGTCGGGCCGCGTCAGGCGCTTTCGAACAGACGCGTCAGCACGAACTCGCGGTGACCGAGCGCTTCGGCGGACGTGAAGCGGCCGTTGATCGTCGCCATCATGCATTGCAGCAGCTTGTCGCCGCTCTGGTCGAGATTCTGCTCGCGCTGCAGAATGCCGGTCACGTCGACGTCGATATGCTCGCCCATCGTGCGGACCGTGCGCGGATTCGCGCAGATCTTGATGACCGGCACGATCGGATTGCCGATCACGTTGCCCTGCCCCGTCGGGAAGAAATGCACGACGAAGCCCGACGCCGCGCACAAGGTCACCATCTCGGCCGCGGCCGACGACGAGTCCATGAACCACAGCCCGGAATGGGTCGGCTCCTCGGCTTTGTCGAGCACGCCGTCGACCATGCACTTCTTGCCGATTTTCTGGATGTTGCCGAGCGCCTTTTCCTCGATCGTCGTCAGGCCGCCCGCGATATTGCCTTTGGTCGGCTGCGACTCGGACAGGTCGTCGGTTTTCCAGCGGTTGATCATGTCCTGATAGCGGTCGAACATGAACTGGAAGCGCTCGCGCACGCCGTCGTTCGCGCAGCGCGCGGCGACGATCTGCTCGCCGCCGGTCAGCTCCGAGGTCTCGCCGAACACGAGCGTGGTGCCGAGGCCATAGAGTTTGTCGAACGCGTTGCCGACCGTCGGATTCGCGCCGCAGCCCGAGGTGGTGTCCGACTCACCGCACTTGGTCGACACCCACAGATCCGAGATCGGGCACTCTACGCGATCGAGCGAGGTCGCGTACTGCACCATTTCCTTCGCGGCTTTCGACGCCCGCATGATCGTGTCGTGATCGCCGTGCAGTTCGATGCCGAAGCCCATCACCGGCTTGCCGGTTTTCGCAATGCCCTCGACGACGCGCTTGGTCCAGCCCTCCTCGATACCGATCACGACCACCGCCGCGACGTTCGGATTGCTGCCCGCGCCGATCAGCGTGCGGAAATGCAGGTCCAGATCGGCGCCGAATTGCAGCCGCCCATACGGATGCGGCAGCGCCATGGTCCCCTTGATGTTGTGTTCGACCGCCTGCGCCGCGGCATTGGACAGATCGTCGACCGGCAGGATGATCACGTGGTTGCGTACGCCTACGCGGCCGTTGTCGCGACGATAGCCGCGGAAAGTCGTATCCAGGTCAATCACGCTCATGGTGTCTCTCTCGTTCGGGTTGATGCCAGTGAGGGGCGGCTCGATGCCGCGAACAGGGAATGCGACGAAACAGGCAGGAAAACGCGCGCGCCACGACACGCGGCGCGGCGTTGCTTACCAGCGCTTCGTCTTGATGTTGTGCACGTGCGCGTGCTCGCCGGCCTTGATCGGCGCGACCACCTTGCCGATGTCGACGCCGTACTTGAACACGGTATCGCCAACGGCCATGTCTTTCAGCGCGACCTTGTGACCGATCGGAATGTCCTGCTTCGCCAGCACCGTGACGATTTCGTCGTCGTCCATGATCCATGCGTTGAGCTGCGTGCCCGCCTTGATGCCCTCCACCACGGCTACGCCGACCGTGTCTTTCGCCTCGTGCAGCACGATGTGAATCGTCCTGCGCGGCACCGACGCGCCCGCTGCGGTGTCGTTGAGGTCTGCCGTGGGATTGCTCATGAGCGTCTCCATTCGTAGTTTGAATGCGGTATGAGGGTGTTGCCGGGACAGCGCAGCCAGGTGCGCCGCGGTGAATTGATATTAGGCGCCGACTTATTCAATTTCAACTAGGTCATCTATATGTGTTAGAAGACTGGACGAAACCCGCGCCGCTGTCGCGATACGCCGACAACATATGATTCATCCAGATGTATTAGATGACCGGCTCGTTTAGAATCGGACCAGGTTCAACCCCGGCGAGCAGTACGACTCGCGTATCCCAGAGGTTTTCATGAGCACGCTCGCGATCAATGCCCCCGCGCTCGGCGGCACCCGGTACAAGGAGGTCAAGAGCGCGATTCTGGCGGCGCTCGCGGCCGCCGAATGGAAAGGCGGCGAATGCATTCCTTCGGAAAAGCGCCTCGCCGAACGCTTCGGCGTGTCGATCGGCACGCTGCGCAAAGCCATCGACGAACTGTGCGCCGAGAACATTCTGATCCGTCATCAGGGGCTCGGCACGTTCGTGGCGATGCATCAGCGCGACCGGCACTTCTTTCGCTTCTTTCGCATCGTGCGGCGCGACGGCGACAAGGCCTACCCGGTCGTCACGCTGATCGGCTTCAAGAAGGCGCGTGCGTCGCGCGAGGCGGCCGTCGCGCTCGGTATCGACGCCGGCGCGCGCGTGCTGCAGTTCGTCAACGGGCTTGCGCTGCACGGCAAGACCGTGCTGATCGAACATATCACGGTGCCCGAAGCGCTGTTTCCCGGCTTGACGGAAAGCAAACTGCGCAACCGGCCGAACACGCTGTACAACTTCTATCAGGACGGTTTCGGCATCAACGTGGTCGAAACCGATGAGCATGTGAGCGTTGCGCTCGCCAATGAACTCGAAAGCGCGCAACTTGGCGTCGAAATCGGCGCACCGCTGCTCGAGATTCGACGCATCGCGTACTCATATCACCGCAGCGCGGTCGAACTGCGAATTTCCCGGCTCAATACCGAGGAGTACGAGTACATCGGCACGCGCGCGGCGCGCGACGATCAAAAATAGCGGACCACGGCCCGCGCTTCAGATCGGCGTGAGCACCGGTGCGCCCGCGAAATGGCGCCGCGCATTGTTCAGGAAGTTGTCGACCGAGTCCGTGATCGCCTCCGGCGAGCGGCCGCCCACGTGCGGCGTCAGCACCACGTTGCGCAGGCCGATCAGTGCCTGCGGCGGTTCGGGCTCGCCTTCGTACACGTCGAGTCCGGCGCCCGCGATCGCTCCCGCGGCGAGCGCGCGAGCCAGCGCGGCCGTATCGACGACGCTGCCGCGCGACACGTTGACCACGAAGCCTTGCGGACCCAGCGCCGCCAGCACGGCCTCGCCGATCAGATGCCGCGTGCCGGCGCCGCCTGGTGTCGCGACCATCAGAAAGTCGCACCACTGCGCGAGCGCTTCGACGCTGTCGAAATAGCGCGGTTGCGGCGCATCCTCGCGCGGCTTGCGGTTGTGATAGCCGATTTCCATGTCGAAGCCGGCCGCGCGCCGCGCGATCCTGGCGCCGATATGGCCGAGCCCGACGATGCCCAAACGCTTGTTCGACACATTCGGGCGCATCGGCAGATGGTCGCGCCACACGCCCTCACGCGTCGCGCGATCGAGTTGCGGCACGTCGCGCACGACCGCGAGCAGCAACGCGAACGCGTGATCGGCAACGCAGTGATCGTTGGTGCCGGCGCCGTTGACGAGCACGATACCGCGCGATCGCGCGTGCTCGACCGCCAGATTCTCGTAGCCGGCGCCCAGCGCGCTGATCAGTTCGAGCCGCGGCATGCGCTCGATGTCGGCCGCGCCGAGACCGGTCGTGCCGTTGGTCAGCACCGCCCGGATCGCCGCGCCGCGCGTCGCGAGTGCGGCTTCGCGCTGCGCTGGCTCGGGTGCGTAGATGACGTCGAAGGCGGCCTCGATGCTCGCGCGGCTCGCGTCGTTCAGGTGGATCAGGACCAGCAGCGATGGCTTCATGACGACGTTTTTCCCGATGGCGTGAATGAATGGAATCGGCGCGCAAGCTTCGGCGATCGAGTGTAGCAAGCCTCGACGCGGCGCGCAGAACGGTCACGCTCCACGTGCGCCACGCGCGGCGCAATTTCGCCACGCACATCGGCGCAAAAACGACAGGCCAATCGTCTTTCATTTTCGGCCGGAGCCAACCTGTCTAAAATAGGCGGCAACTCCGACCCCGAGAACCTCATGCTGGATACCCTGCCGAGCGGCCCCGCGCCCATCAACGACGACTCCGGGATGTTCGAACTCGCGCCCGTGTCGCTGTGGCTCGAAGATTTCAGCGGCGTGCGCTCGCTATTCGATGAATGGCGAGCCGCGGGCGTGACCGATCTGCGCGCCCATTTCGCCGAAAACCCGAGCCGCGTCGCCGAATGCGCCCATAGCATCCGCGTGATCAAGGTCAATCGCCAGACGCTAGCGCAATTCGAGGCTGCCGATTTCGACACGCTGACGAGCAACCTCGCGTCGGTGTTCCGCGACGACATGCTGAAAACGCACCTCGAAGAACTGTGCCAGCTATGGGCCGGGCAATCGAACTTCACCAGCCACACGGTCAACTACACGCTCGGCGGACGGCGTCTCGACGTGCTGCTCAAGGGCGCGGTGCTGCCCGGTCACGAGGAGCGCTGGGACCGCGTGCTGGTGTCGACCGAAGACATCACCGAGCTCGAAGGCGCGCGGCGCCGCGTCACGCAAGCGGAGGAATACGCGCGCGGGCTCTTCGAACATTCGCCGGTATCGCTGTGGGTCGAGGATTTCAGCGCGGTCAAACGCCTGCTGGACGGCGCGCGTGCGGCCGGCATCAACGATTTCCGCGTGTTTACCGATGTGCATCCCGAGTTCGTCGAACGCTGCATGGCGGAAATCCACGTGCTCGACGTCAACCATCACACGCTCGGCATGTTCGGCGCGAAGGACAAGAAGACGCTGCTCGCGCGCCTTGCCGACGTGTTCCGCGACGACATGCGTCCGCATTTCCGCGAGCAGCTGATCGACCTGTGGGAAAACAAGCTGTTCCAGCAGCGCGAGGTGCTCAACTATTCACTCGACGGCAGCGAGGTTCACGTGCACCTGCAATTCTCGGTGCTGCCCGGCCACGAGCAAAACTGGGACCTCGTGCTCGTCGCGCTGACCGACATCACCGCGCGCAAGAAGGCCGAGGCGTACCTCGAATTCCTCGGCAAGCACGACGTGCTGACCAAGCTGCGCAACCGCTCGTTCTACGTCGACGAACTGAACCGGCTCGAACGCAAGGGACCCTGGCCCGTGACGATCATCATGGCCGACCTGAACGGCCTGAAGCGCGTCAACGATCAGCTCGGCCACGCGGCCGGCGACGCGCTGCTGCGGCGCGCCGGCGAAGTGCTCGCGAAGGCGATGGAGCCGCCATTCCACGCGGCGCGGATCGGCGGCGACGAGTTCGCGATCCTGATGCCCGACACCGACGAGCGTGGCGGCGCGGCGATGATCGACGCGATCCGCCAGCTCGTCGAGATGAACAACCAGTTCTATCCGGGCTCGCCGCTGAGCTTCTCGATGGGCGCGGCGACCTGCCAGCGCGGCGACCGGCTGGAAGCGGGCGTGCAGCGCGCCGACCTGCTGATGTACGAGGAAAAGCGCGCGCACTACGAGAACCGGCCTGGGGCGGACGCGGCGGCGAAGTAACGCCCGCCGGCGTCAGACGTTCACCACGCCGGCTCCGCGCTCAACGCTGAGCGCTCAGCCCGGCAGCTTGGCCGCCAGCACGTCCACCTTGACGATGCCCGGTGGCGACGCGAACAGCTCGCCCGCCTTCGCCATCAACGCGGCCGCGACCTTGCCGTTCAGATGCGCGTCGCGGCCGGCTTCGTCTTCGAACGCGTCGAAGATGCCATACGTGGACGGACCGAGCTTCAGACCGAACCACGCAGCGGTGGCCGGTTCCTGCTCGACGAGCGGCAGGCCGCCGAGCAGAAACGCCTCGACCTCCTGTTCCTTGCCGGGCTTGGCTTCCAGACGGACATACAAAGCGAGCTTGACCATGATGCGACTCCTCGTGAGTGCGGCAGCGAACGGTCCTTTCAAAGCGCTTTGCAAAGTATAGGCGGCGCCGGCTGAAGCGGCTTCGGACTCAGCGCGCGGACCAGTCACGCACCCGGAAAGCGCAGCTCGAAACGCACCACGCCCGGCAGCGGACACACCACCCGCGCGCTGCCGCCATGCAGATGCATGATCGCCTTCACGATCGCGAGCCCGAGTCCGTTCGATTCGGTGAACGCGCTGCGCGCCGCGTCGCCGCGATAGAAGCGATCGAACAGCCGGTCGAGTTGCGCGGCCGGAATCGGCTCGCCCTCGTTTTCGACCGTCACCAGCGCGCCCGCTTCGTCCTGCGCGCCGCGCAGACGCACGGTCGTGTCGCCCGCGCCGTAACGCACCGCGTTGACGACCAGATTGTTGATGGCGCGGCGGCACAGCATCGGATTGGCCGACGCGATGCCCGCCGCGTCGACTTCGAAACGCATCCCGCGTTCGTCGGCCAGTCCTTCGAAATAGTCGGCGATTCTGACGAGTTCGCCATGCAGATCGACCGGCTGCCGCTCGATCGACAACGCCGCATGATCCGCATGCGCGAGAAACAGGATGTTCTCCGCGATGTGGCTAAGCCGATTCAACTCCTCCAGATTCGATTCGAGCAGTTGCTGATATTCGTCGGCTTCGCGCGGCTGCGCGAGCGCCACCTGGGTCTGGCCGACCAGCGCGCCGACCGGGGTGCGAATCTCGTGCGCGAGATCGGCGGAAAACTGCTGCAGGCGTTGATAGCCGTCGGCGAGACGATCGAGCATCGCGTTGAACGCATGGGTGAGCTGGCGCAGCTCCACCGGCGCGGCTTCGTCGTCGAGCCGCACCGTCAGATTGGTCGGGCTGATTTGCGCGGCGCGCGTGGCGATTTCCCGCACCGGCCGCAGCGCGCGGCGCAGCACGCAGTAAGCGAGCAGCGTCGCGGCCAGCATGCCGGTCAGCGTTGCCAGCACGATGCGGTTGCGGTACTCGGCCAGCATGCGCATTTCATGCGTCATCGGATGGCCGGCGATCACCTCGACTTCGGTGCCGTCCTCGCGCGCTGTCGCGGTCGCGATCGCCCAGTGAACCGGCACGCCATCGGGCAGATGCGTCTGCGGGATATCCGCGGCGCGCGGCGGATCGCCTGCCGGTACGGCCGGCAGATCGGGCACCGCGAGCCTGGCCGGATTCACGTCGACGAACGGCGCGTCGCCGGGCCGGCGGAAGATCAGCACGTCCTCTTCCGCGCCGAGCATCGTCTCGAATAGCAGCGGGCGCTTTTTCAATTCGCTGACCGAATAAAGGTCGTGCGCGATGCGGCTGAAATGCTCGACGCGGCCGCTCAGCACGACGTCGGCGCGGCGTTGCAGCGCGACTTCGGCGGAATGATAGAAATACGCGCCGAGCGAGCCGATCACCGCGCAGGCGATCAGCGCGAACAGCAACGTGGTGCGCGCGATCAGCGAGCGTTCGGTCCAGAGCTTCATGCGTCGCCACCGAACGTGTAGCCGATGCTGCGCACCGTGTGAATCAGCTTCTTCTCGAACGGGTGATCCACCTTCGCGCGCAAGCGCTTGATCGCTACGTCGACCACGTTGGTGTCGCTATCGAAATTCATGTCCCACACTTCCGATGCGATCTGCGAGCGCGACAGCGCTTCGCCCTCGCGGCGCACCAGCAGATGCAGCAGCATGAACTCCTTGTTGGTCAGCGCAATGTCGACGCCCTCGCGCGTGACCCGGCGGCGCAACACGTCGAGCCTGAGGTCGGCGACTTCGAACACGTCGCTCTCGCGGATCACGCCACGGCGCAACAACGTGCGAACGCGCAGCACCAGCTCGGTAAACGAAAACGGTTTGACCAGATAGTCGTCGGCGCCGAGTTCGAGACCGCGAATGCGGTCGCTGACCTGATCGCGCGCGGTCAGGAAAATTACCCGCAGATCGCGTCGCGCGCGCAACGCCCGCATGATCTCCCAACCGTCGATGCCCGGCAGCATCACGTCGAGCACCACCAGTTCGTAGTCATGCTCGAGCGCCAGATGCAGGCCATCCGTGCCGGTGCGCGCGAGGTCGACCGCGTAGCCATTCTCGCGCAGGCCCTTCTTCAGATAGTCGCCGGTCTTCTGATCGTCTTCGATGACGAGAATGCTCATGATGCTCGCTGCTCCTGCGCGCGATTCGACCCGCAAGGCCGCAGCCGCGCGCGCAAAAAAACCGATGAGCGCGCTCGACCAGCCCTGCAGCGCTCCCGGTGGCCATTCTACGTGGCCGCCATCGGCCATTGATGACGTTTTTGTCATCCTCCCGTCACCCTGATGAGCCGATGCGGCGGCTAGTCTGAGCGCATCGTTCACCACGCCGCATCCCCTCCCTGGAGTTGCCACATGAAGACCCGCATGAAGATCGTCCGCGCACGAACGCTGCGCGCCCTCGCCGTCCCCGCACTCGCCGCCGCGCTGTTCGCGACGACCTTCGCGGCTTCCGCCCAGAACGCCGCGCCGACCGGCGTGCGCGGCACCGTGACGTCGCTGTCGGGCGATCTGCTCAAAGTCCACACGCGCGACGGCCAGGACGTCGACGTGAAACTCGCCGCCGACACGCCTATTCGCGGCGTCACGCTCGCCAACGTCACCGACATCAAGCCGGACAGCTACGTCGGCACCGCCGCGATTCCGCAGTCCGACGGCACGCTGAAGGCGCTCGAAGTGCACGTGTTCCCGCCGAGCATGCGCGGTTCGGGCGAAGGCCATCGGCCGTGGGATCTCGGCGCGAACAGCACGATGACGAACGGCACGGTCGGCTCGCTCGTGGTCAGCAACGGCCGCACGATTACCGTCAAGTACAAGGATGGCGAGAAGAAGATCGTGATTCCGCAGGACGTGCCCATCGTCAGTCTGGAGCCGGGCAGCCGCGCGCTGCTCACGCCCGGCACGAAGGTCGTGCTGTTTGCGCACAAGGACACGGATGGCTCGATGGCGGCAAATTTCATTTCGGCCGGCGAGCACGGCGTGACGCCGCCGATGTAATGCGGCAAGTCGTTCGCCTTCCTCCATCCCGTCTTTCAAGCCAATGCCCGAATCGCAAGCATCTCCGGTCGTTCATTCTCTCGTCGTTCGCGTGACGCACTGGATCAATGCGTTAGCGATGGTCTGCATGGTGATGAGCGGCTGGGCGATCTATAACGCGTCGCCGATCTTTGCGTTCCGGTTTCCCGTGTGGGCGACGGTGGGCGGATGGCTCGGCGGCTCGATCGCCTGGCACTTCGCGGCGATGTGGCTGCTGTGCGCGAACGGGCTGCTGTATCTCGCGCATGGCCTGGCGAGCGGCCATTTGCGCCGCCAGCTGCTGCCGGTACGGGCCCGCGACGTGGCGCGCGATGCGGCGCTCGCGCTGCGTCTCAAACTGCCGCACGAGAGCGGCAAATACAACGCCGTGCAGCGCGCGCTGTATCTGCTGGTGCTGCTGCTCGGCGTGCTGCTCGTCGCATCGGGGCTGTCGATCTGGAAGCCGGTGCAATTCTCGTGGCTGACCGCGCTGTTCGGCGGCTTCGATTTCGCGCGGCGGGTGCATTTCGTCGCGATGGCCGGCGTGGTCGGCTTCGTCGTCGTGCATCTGCTGCTGGTGTTGCTGGTGCCGCGCACGTTGCCGCCGATGTTCACCGGACGCGCCCGGCGCGGCGCGCATCGCATCGATCAAGCTGCCCAGAGGACTCGCGCATGAGCGCCCCGCAACGAACCGACACGGCGAACGATACGCACGCCATTGCAGAAAACGCGCGCCGCTCACGTATCGTGCTTGCCGACCATCGGCCGCAGATCGAGCAGTTGCAACGCCGTTTATTTTTGCGCTCGTCGCTATCGATCGGCGCGCTCGCGATGCTGTCCGGCTGCAATCTGCAGGACAACGATTCCGTCGACAAGGTGCTCTGGGCGATGTCGCGCTGGAACGATCGCGTGCAGGCCTGGCTGTTCAATCGCAACAAACTCGCGCCGACCTATTCGGCGCGCGACATCACCGATCCATTTCCATTCAACGCGTTCTATCCCGAGTTCGACGCGCCCGATATCGACGGCTCGTCCTATCGGCTCGAAGTGTCGGGGCTGGTCGCGGATAAACGCAGCTGGAGTCTCGAACAGCTGCGCAGATTGCCACAGATCTCGCAGATCACGCGTCACGTGTGCATCGAAGGATGGAGCGCGATCGGACAATGGAGCGGCGTGCCGTTTCGCACGTTTCTCGAACTGATCGGCGCCGATCTGAGCGCTCGCTACGTGGGTTTCAAATGCGCGGACCGCTACTACTCGAGCCTCGACATGGCGAGCGCGCTGCATCCGCAAACCCAATTGACCCTCGATTTCCGCAACGCGCCGCTGCCGCCCAAATATGGCTATCCGCTGAAGCTGCGCGTGCCGACCAAGCTCGGTTTCAAGAACCCGAAGCACATCGCGGCGATCTTCGTGACCAACACGAACCCGGGCGGCTACTGGGAAGATCAGGGCTATAACTGGTTCAGCGGGCTCTAGACCGCGGTCACATAACGCGGCACTGGCTTCTGCACGCGCGGCGGCGGCGGCGCATCGTGAGCGGCGCGCATGCGCTTGACTTCGTCGACGGGACTCAGGCCGAACAGCCGCTTGAACTCGCGGCTGAACTGCGACGCGCTTTCGTAACCGACGCGCGCCGCGGCCGCGCCCGCATTCAAACCATCCTGCACCATCAACAGACGCGCGTGATGCAGACGCGTGGTCTTCACGTACTGCATCGGCGAAGTTGCGGTGACCGCCTTGAACTGCGCATGAAACACCGCGAGGCTCATGCCGGCTTCGGCCGCCAGCGTATCGACATCGAGCGCCCCGTGATAGTCCGCATGAATGCGCCGCAGCGCCTTGGCGATGCGGCCGAAATGATTCTGATGCGTGAGCGCCGCGCGAATCGCGCCGCCCTGCTCGCCGGTCAGCACGCGATAGCAGATTTCACGCACGATGCCGGGCGCCAGGATTTGCGCGTCGAGCGGCGACGCGAGCGCTTCCATCAGGCGCTGCACCGCGTTGCACAGTGGGGCATCGAGCGGCGTCGAATACATGCCGGCCGGTTCGTACTGCGCGAGGCCCTGGGTCTCGTTGAGCGCCATCAGCAGCTCGGCGACCATCGTCAGATCGACGCGCACCGACATGCCGAGAAACGGTTCCTCTTCGCTCGCCTCGGTCTCACATTCGAACGGCAACGGCACCGACAGCACCAGGTATTGCTGCGCGTCGTACTGGAACACCTGATCGCCGAGATAGCCGCGCTTGCGTCCCTGACAGACGATCACGATGCTCGGCTCATACATGACCGGCATGCGCGGCATGGGGCGATTCGCACGCAGCAGGCTGACGCCTTCGAGGCTCGAGCGCGTCATGCCGGCATTCGGCGCGAGCAGATCGAACAGTTCGCGCACGCGGCGTTGCGCGGGATCTTCCGTAACGGAACCGACAGCTTGAGTGGACATGACGATATGGTGACGGCCAAGAGAATAATGCTTGAAATTTAGCATCAAACAGCCTATCGCGCTGCCCCTCCGGAGTTTTAGGCAAATCTTCAAGACAATCAGGTATTCCCCGAGTGGGGTCGGGCTCCTAAGATGGGAACCCTACCGGATCGCCTTTTTCGACGCGCAGCGTGCACGGTCATCGACCGCGACGCGCCGACAGCTTGCCAATAGCGGCGACCCACGCTCGCGCCCCGATCCCGGTTCATGCTGCGGCCCGCCGCATCCGCAACCCTGTGCTGCGCATCGCCGGCGCGTCGCAGGTTGCGCCATCACCCTCTTTGCTGGAGCTACCCATGAGCACGACGTATGCCTATGCAGCGACCGACGCCACCGCGCCGCTCGCCCCGTTCGAAATCCAGCGCCGCGCCCCGCGCGCCCATGACGTGCAGATGGAAGTGCTGTACTGCGGTGTGTGCCATTCCGACCTGCATCAGGCGCGCAACGAATGGAAGAACACGATCTACCCGGTCGTGCCGGGCCACGAGATCGTGGGCCGCGTGAGCGCGGTCGGTCCGAACGTGACGAAGTACAAGGTTGGCGAGCTGGTCGCGGTCGGCTGTCTGGTCGATTCGTGCCGCACCTGCGCGAGCTGCGCGGAAGGTCTCGAGCAGTATTGCGAGAACGGTTGGGTGGGCACGTACAACGGTGTCGATCGCGTCGACGGACAGCTCACGTATGGCGGTTATTCGACGCAACTGGTCGTCGACGAGGCCTTTACGCTGCGCGTGCCGCAGAATCTCGACCCTGCGGGTGTCGCGCCGCTGCTGTGTGCGGGCATCACCACGTATTCGCCGCTGCGCACGTGGGGCGTGGGCCCGGGCAAGAAGGTCGGGATCGTCGGCCTCGGTGGACTCGGCCATATGGGCGTGAAGCTGGCCCGGGCGATGGGCGCGCATGTCGTGCTGTTTACGACGTCGCCGTCGAAGATCGAGGATGCGAAGCGGCTCGGCGCGCATGAAGTCGTGGTGTCGAAGAATCCGCAGGAGATGGAAGCGCATGTGAATAGCTTCGATTTCATTCTCAATACCGTGGCTGCGCAGCATGATCTGAATCCGTTTTTGAATCTGCTCAAGCGGGATGCGACGATGACCCTGGTCGGTGCTCCAGAGCACGATCATCCGTCGCCGCAGGTGTTCAATCTGATTTTTAAGCGGCGGCGCCTTGCTGGTTCGTTGATTGGAGGCATTGCCGAGACGCAGGAGATGCTGGATTTCTGCGGTGAGCATGGCATTACTTCTGATATTGAAATGATTCCGATGCAGAAGATTAATGAGGCTTATGAGCGCATGCTCAAGAGTGATGTGAAGTATCGGTTCGTGATTGATATGGATTCCATGCGGAAGTGATAGCCGCTGGTTTGTGCCGCGCGGCGGGTGCTGTTTTTGCGCCTGCGGCGCGGGGTTCTGCTTGTTGTTTGTGTTTTTTTTTGCCTTCGCTCTTTTTCGCGGTTCTTAGGGTGTTGGCCTTTCCTTGTTGTCTTATCGGTCTATTAGCGTTGCCCCTGTGCGGGGCGGCACCTACTTTCTTTGCTGCTGCAAAGAAAGTAGGCAAAGAAGACAGCTCAAACCGCTAACTCTTAAGCGGGTCCCCCGGTCTGCATAAGGTAGTGGTGCATCTGGAATCTGTGTTCTTGCACATTCCACGGCAGTGACAAAGCAGTCATACCTCCAGCGGCGCTGCGCGCGCCGATACCCCGGTCAAAACCATTGGTCGTTTCGGCGCGTCGCCGAGGCGAAGCCGATGGCCCCGCTAACGAAGAACAATACAGCTGGTTTCCCTTGCATCCCCGTCCGCGACGCACGTAGTGCGGAGTGGGATGGATGACGGCTTTGTCACTGCCGCGGAGTGTGCGGAGGCACGGATTCCAGATGCACCACTACCTCATGTGGACCGAGGGACCCGCTTAAAAGTTAGCGGTTTGAGCTGTCTTCTTTGCCTACTTTCTTTGCAGCAGCAAAGAAAGTAGGTGCCGCCCCGCATAGGGGCAACGCTAATAGACCGATAAGACAACAAGGAAAGGCCAACACCATCAGAACAACAGAAAAAAAAATCGCCACAGGCAAAAAAAAGAAACCCATTTGGAGCATCCCAGTGATCGACAGAATAACTGCAATGCGCACATTCATCCGAATTGTGGACACCAACAGCTTCACCCGCGCAGCGGAGTCATTGAACATCCCACGCGCAACGGCAACGACGATCGTCCAGAACCTGGAAGCCCTGCTGGGCACAGCGCTATTAGTCCGCACGACGCGCCGCCTGAGCATCACCCCGGAAGGCGCAGCCTATTACGAACGCTGTGCGCAAATCCTGGCCGACATCGACGAAATGGAAGCCAGCATCCGCAATTCGATCGATAACCTGACCGGCCGCCTGCGCATCGAAATGCCAAGCGCGGTAGCAAGTGCAATCGTCCTCCCATCGCTGGACGAGTTCCACTCCCTCTACCCGAACCTCGATCTCGCGATCGGTGTCAGCAACCGCAGCGTCGATATGGTCTCCGAAGCAATCGACTGCAGCATCCAGCTCGGCGAATTGCCCGATTCCAATCTGGTCGCGCGGACACTCGGCACGCTCGATCAGGTCACCTGCGCGAGCCCAGCCTATCTGGCCCGCCACGGCACGCCGACCGATCTCGACGAGCTGCGCGCGCACGTCGCGGTCAACTGCGTGTCGCCGCATAGCGGCCGCGAATGCGACTTCGATTTCGAAGTGGACGGCGAAGCGCGCAAGGTCAAGCTCAACGGCTTCGTGCAAGTCAGCGACGAACAGGCATACCTGACCTGCGGTCTGCAAGGGCTCGGCATGATCCAGCCCGCCCGCATCGCCGCGCAGCCGTACCTCGATTCGGGCTTGCTGCAAGAAGTGCTGCCGCAATGGAAACCGGTGCCGATGCCGGTCTCGGTCGCCTATGTGAAGAATCGCCGCGTGTCGCCGCGCGTGCGCGCGTTCGTCGATTGGCTCGCGGAGCTGTTCGAGAAGGCCGGACACGTCGAACAGGATCTGTCGCGCGTGCATCAGCTGCTGCGTGGCCTGCATCCCGCGTAAAGCGGGTGCGGTCGCGCGGCGCTCGCGCGTTCATTTGTCCACAGGCCGCACCGGCACCGGCCGCGTCAACAGATCGACATAGAAATTGAAAAACGCCTGATTATCGAATCGTTTGACGACCGTCATCTTCTGCAAACCCGGCGGCGGCGAACTCGTATAGCCCGTTGCCTTGCCATCGTTGGCGCCGAAGCCCGTATCCACATCCACCCACTCCTCGACGGTCTGCGTCGCGAACGACGGATGCATCAGATATGCGAGCGTCAGCGTGTCCCAGAGGTTCGTCGTGTAGTTCGGATTGGTCTCGAAGCCGTTCTTGCCGTCGTATCCGTAGCCGTTCAGCGTTTTGAACAGTTGCGTGATGATGGTCTGCTTCGCCGGATCGTGCGCAATGCGATCGTATAGCGCCTTGTCCATTTTCACGGTATCCGTGACGTCGAGCGGAATCACCGTCTGTTTGATCGGCAGACGCAGCACCGCTTTTGCCGCTTCGGGATCGAACCACCAGTTGAATTCGGCGGTACGCGTGGTATTGCCGGGTACGTCGATCGCACCGCCCATGTAAATGATCTGCTTGATCAGCGGCACGATCTCGGGATGCTCGCGCGTGGCCAGCGCGATGTTGGTCAGCGGGCCGATCGCGAGGATCGTCACCTCGCCCGGATAACGCTTCACTGATTCGACGATGAAGTCGATCGCGCTCTGGCTCCGCACCTTCGTGTGCGTCGCGAAGCCGTCCGGCGGCGCGACGAGGTCGCTAGCTGATTTCGGCTCGGGCTTGCTCCATGCGCCAATGTAGCCGTCGCCGCCGGGATATTCCTTCAGTTCCCGCTGGATCGTTTTGAAGTCGTGCGACAGCGCGTAATTGGCGCCCGCATAGACGCCGATCTGCTGTTCGACGCCGAGCCGCTCGACCGACTTCAGCGCATCGGCAACGCCCTGCTCCAGCCATTGATTGCCCGACACCACGGTAATGCCAAGCACGTTCAGCGAACCCATCGCCTGCAATTGAGCGGCCATCACGCCGAGTTGGCCGTCGTCGCCGAGCGTGTTGTAGTCGCTGTCGATGATCACCTTCGGCGGATCGTTCCGGGCATCGGGACCGTTGCTGGCGCAAGCCGTGAGGTTGAGCATGGTCGCCACGCTTGCCGCCCAGATCAATGCCACGAGAATTCGCCTCATCGATGCCTCTTTCGGAATGCCGCCGGGTCACGCCGACAAGGAAACCATCACACGCGCAACCCATACGGCTGACGAATGATCGACGCGCAAACGACAGCGCAAGCAAAAGCGGCTCGCAACGCTACTGCAACGTCACGAGCCGCCTCGAATGGCGCGCTGTCAAAAGCCCGTTACTGCGATTCTTCCGCCCACACGGCGTTCTCCCGCGTCATCAGCGCGGTCGATGCCGCCGGTCCGAACGTGCCGGCCGAATACGAGCGCGGCCGCTCGCCCGACTTCGCCCAGCCGTCGAGAATCGGCTCGGCCCACGCCCATGCCGCTTCCAATTCGTCGCGGCGCATGAAGTGCGTCAGACGTCCGCGGATCACGTCGATCAGCAGTCGCTCATAGGCTTCCGCGCGACGCTCGGTGAACGCCTGCTGCAGGTCGAGGTTCAGGCTCACCGGCAGCATGTGCATGCCGCTGCCCGGCTCTTTCGCGAGCACCTGCAACTGGATCGACTCCTCGGGCTGCAACTGGATCACCAGACGATTGCCGTACGTGCGCCCACCGCTCGGGATGATCGAGAACGGCAGATCGGAGAATTCGATGACGATCTCCGACAGCTTCTTCTGCATCCGCTTGCCGGTGCGCAGAAAGAACGGCACGTTGGCCCAGCGCCAGTTGTTGATCCGCGCGCGCAATGCGACGAAGGTTTCGGCGCGGCTGCCGGCCGGCACGTTGTCTTCCTCGAGGTAGCCCTTGACCGCCTCGCCATCGACCGCCCCCGCCGTGTACTGGCCGCGCACCGTGTCGCGCGCGATGTCCTCGGACGTCATCGGCCGCAGCGAGCGCAGCACCTTCAGCTTTTCGTCGCGCACCGCGTCGGGATCGAGCGACACCGGCGGCTCCATCGCGACGATGCACAGCAGTTGCAGCAGGTGGTTCTGCACCATGTCGCGCAGCGCGCCGGTCTTGTCGTAGAACCCCGCGCGGCTGCCCACGCCGACCGTTTCGGCCACCGTGATCTGCACGCTTTTGATGTACGGCGCCTGCCACAGCGGCCCGAAAATCGGATTGCCGAAGCGCAGCACCATCAGGTTCTGCACGGTTTCCTTGCCGAGGTAGTGGTCGATCCGATAGATCTGCGCTTCCTGGAAATGCTTGCCGACCGCGTTGTTGATCTCCTGCGCGGACGCGAGATCGTGGCCGAGCGGCTTTTCGAGCACGACGCGCGAATTGGCGTCGACGAGCCCTGCCGACGACAGGTTGTCGCAGATATGGGTGAACAGATCCGGCGACGTCGCCAGATAGAACACGCGGTGCACGCCGTCGCGCGACGCTTCTTTCAGGCGCAGGTAGTCCTCGGGCGCATCGACGTCCATCCGCACGTATTCGAAAATCGCGAGGAATTTGTCCCACGCGGACGCGTCGAACGCCTTCTTGTCGATGAACGGCTTCGCCTTCTGCTCCATGAATTCGCTGATGTATTCATCGCGCGACCAGGGCTTGCGGCCGATCGTCAGAATGCGGGTTTCCGGTGGCAGGTTGCAGTGCAGATGCGCCATATACAGCGCAGGCAGCAGCTTGCGGAACGACAGGTCGCCGGTGCCGCCGAAGATGATCATGTCGAGCGGCAGGTCGGGTGTGGCGGGAGCTTGTTGGGTCGTCATGGCACGGTCGCAGCGTCTAGGGGGAAGGCGTCGATCAGGAATCGGCGGCGGGCGGACGGTTACGGCTCACGTCCGCTATGGCGCTTTTTCCGGCAAACATCTATGGTGCAACGTTTTGAGATAGTTTGCACGGCAACATCTGCCGCAGGTTAGCGCAAGTTTCCAGGCTTGCGCGCCAGACGGCTGTTTTTTCTGGATATTTGGGCGATTTTTGTGCCACTTGGGCCGCTGACGATCAGCCGCGCGCCAGCGCGTCGCGCGCGACCCGGCACGCGGCCAGATCCCACGCCGCGCAACCGACGCTCTTGAAGACCACCGGCCCCGTCGGCACGGGCTGCGTCTGATCGAGCACCGCGGCGATCCCGCCAACCCGCGCCCAGTCGACGCCGGCCTGGATGAAATCGCCCGCTTCGTGCTTTGCGCCGGCCGAATCGTCGACGAACAGCGCACTGCCGGCGATCGTCGTGGCGCCGATCTCGACCATCTGCGGCGTGAAGGCGCCGACGCCGATCACGAGCCGGGCGGCGTGCGCCGTCTCGTCGTAGACCGGCTGTTTGCTCGTGGTCAACGTGATCACGACGTCGACCGAAGCGGGAATCGTCGCGCCCGCTTCCGCGAGCGGCCGTAGCTCCCGGACCTTGCCGCGCTGCGCCATGCAGAACGCATCGGCGCGCGCGGGCGCACTGCCCTTGACCCACACGCGCGCGTCGGGAAACAGTTCGCCGATCGCTTCCAGATGATTGAGCGCCTGCGTGCCGGTGCCGATCAGCAGGAATTCGCGCGGCGTGCGCGCGGTGAACGTCGCGATGCCGAGCATCGACATCGCCGCGGTCCGGCGGCCCGTCACGGTCGGACCGTCGAGCACGAACAGCGTCTCGCCGGTATCGGCATCGAACGCCATGACCTGACCGTGAATCGTCGGCAGATCGCGCGCGCGGTTGCTCGCGCACACGTTGACGAGTTTGTGGATCGCGAGATCGGGGGCGGTGGCGGGCATCGACAGCATGATGCCGCCGGCGTTCAGCGGCACCACGAGCCGCTCGGGGCTCACGATGCGTTGTTGCGCATAGTCGATGCTTGCGCGCCTCAACGCGTCGACAAGCGCTGCGTAAGGCATCAGTCGCGCGGTTGCGGCGGCGTCGAAAATCTGCGTGCTCGGGCGAGTCATGGGCGGGACGGTCCATTGCTGGATGGAGTGGGCATGGCGTCACCGTAACCGAGCGCAAAGAAAATGACCAGTCGAGTGGCGGTCTACTGCCCGCCGTTCTGGTCGCGGTTTTTGTCGCCGTTCTTGCCGTTGCTCTTGTCGCCGTTCTGGCCGTTGCCGAACATCGCCCGACACGCGGGGCTCAGTTCGTTCAGGTGTCGCTCCATGCAAGCGATGATCTTCGCCCTGTTCGGAATCTCCGCGGCGCAGAAATGGAACGCATCGTGGCGGCACGCATGGGCCTGTTCGTCGTGAGTCGCGGCATTCGCGACATTCGCTGCGGCGACGACGTCGAGCACGACAAAACTGGCGGCAAGCAGACGGAAGGCTCGATTCATGGGAGATCCGATAGTTCGAAGATCGAAGAAGCAGCCGCAGCAGGAAGCAGACCCGGCCCTCAACGCCCGATGCGCGCCAGCTTGCCCAATCTTAAACTCCGCGCAATGCCCAGCGCGCCAGCTAGCTCGTGCCGCGGCCGAGCGTCATCCCCCGCCCCGCATAGAAGCGCGACATCGTCGCGAACGGCAGGTACACGTCGGCCTGATGCGGCGCGACGCCCGACGGGTTGTGAAACCATACGCCGTCGCGATCGCGGCCGTGCAGCAGGATCAGATGACCGCCTCGCTGCTGGTTCGGCCGCTCCGGATAGCGGATCTCAGGGCTCACCGACACGATCGCGAACGTATCGGCGTCGAGCCGCGCCGCGATCTCCTCGAGCGACGCCTGCGGCAGCACGTCGATATCGAGGCCGAACGCGGCGCCCGCCCAGTCGGCGAACGGCCGGTAGATCAGACCGTCGACGCCGCCATCGTCGCGCAGCCGGTACACGCCGTGCCGCAGCGCCTCTTCGAGCAAGGCGGCGCGCGGCGCGTGATCGATGCCCCAATAGTCGAGCGCCGATTCGAGGCACGTCAGCCCGCACAGGCGTTGCGCCCAGAAACGATAGCGCTCGGGGTCGGCGAAACCGCTGCGCTGCCAGTGCGGGTCTTCGCACGGGTCGCGCTGCTGTTCGACAATGTCGCGCACCCACTCGGGGCTGCCCCATTGCGTGTAGTACGGGACGTCGGCGTGGCGGAGAACGGGTTCGGTCATCAGTGGCATCGGTCGGTTGAGTTGGATTGAATCAGGTTGCGCGGGGTTACAGCATGCTGCGCGGCCGCTTCATCGTGCCGTCGAAGAAACGCTGCAAACGGAACGCCGACAGATCGAGCGACGCCTCGCCGCCATCGTTGAGTTCAGCCAGCAGCTTGCCGACGATCGGCCCCATCGCGAAACCATGACCGCAGAAGCCGGTCGCGATCGTCAGGCCCGGCACCTGCGACGGCGCATCGATCACCGGAATGCCGTCGGGCAACGCGTCGATGAGTCCGGCCCACGCCTCGACCACCTGGGCGTCGCGTAACGCCGGAAACAGCGCGCGCAGCTTGTTCAGCGCGCGCGGCGCGTGGCTCGCGTTCGGCTGCGGATGGGGGTCGCGCGGATCAAGCACGCGTTCGGCGTCCGCCACGCCGCCCGGCAGACGTTCGCGCAGATCGCGCAGACAGGCGCCGTTCAAATGGAAGCTGAACTTCTCGCGTTGCGTCCACAGTTCGGGCAAAAACCATTTGAGCGCGCGGAAATGGCCGAGCGTCATGTCGACGTCGACCTGCATGTCGTCGGCGAGATTGATTGCGCCGTTCGCGCGCTGCCGGATGCCGAGGCCGTGACCCCAGAACGTCGACGCCGTGATCGGCGGTAGCGGATTGGTGCGCATGCAGGTACCGCGCACGGCCTGCTGCGGCAGCTCGAGACCGAGCGTCCTGAGCAGCCGCCAACTGCTCGCGCCGGCCGCGCAGATGAAACGCGACGTGCGAATCGTGCCGCGCTCGGTGACCACACCAGCGATCGCGCCGCCCGCGCGTTCGACGCCGAGCACGCCGCAGCCCTCGAAGAACAGCGCGCCGGCTTCGCTCGCGCGTGCCGCGAAGGCCGCGGCGACGCGGCGCGGCTCGGCCTGACCATCGCTCGGCGTGTACAGGCCGCCGAGCGCGGGGCCCTGCATGCCGGTCACGACGGTGTCGATCTGGCCGCGATCGAGGGTGCGGGTGTCGAGGCCATACTGACGCGCGACCTCGATCCATTGCTGGAACGACGTCCAGTCTGCGTCGTCGGTGGCGACATACAGGCAACCGCCCTGGCGCCATTCGAGATCGAAATTCAGCTCACGCTCGAGTTCTGTCCACAATGGAATGCTCGCCATCATCAGCGGCACCTCGGCGGCTTCGCGCCCCTGCTGACGCACGAAGCCCCACGCGCGCGACGACTGTTGCCCGGCGATCCGCGACTTGTCGAGCACCACCACCGACAGGCCGCGCCGCGCCAGGTAATAAGCGGCCGCGCAGCCCATGATGCCGGCACCGGCGATCACGGCGTCGGCGTGGGTGGGAAACGGTTGGTCGGCGGGCGTGAAGGTCGAGTGCAGCGGGTAAGTCGTGGTCATTGGTTGGGCGGGTTGGAGACGTGGGCGTCATCTTCGCAGTGGGCGCCCTTGTCCGCAATGCCGCGCGAGCTCGGCACCGCTGCTGCCCGCAGCCGCGACGACGCGGCCGGCTTCCGCGAAAACCCCGATTATGCGTCACACAAATATTCGTCGATTATCCGTCACGCAGATATTTGACAAATATTCGCGTAACGAATAAATTGCATTTATTCGTCTCGCAGATAATCCGCCATGCTCCATCTGATCGCCACGCCGGACCAGCTCGCGCAGCTACTGGCGGCCAGCCGCCGCCAGGCCGGCCTTACCCAGACCGAGGCCGCCGCGCGCGTCGGCGTGAGCCAAAGCCGCATATCCGCGCTCGAAACCGATGCGAGCGGACTCACGCTCACCCAGCTGCTGGCGCTGTGCGGCGCCTACGAGTTGCAACTGCAGTTGCGTGACAAAAATCAGCCGAGCCCCGCGCCGGCGCCGAACGTCGAGTGGTGAGATGGCCCGGCAAACCACTTCGAAGGCATTGTCGGTATGGGCCAACGGCGAGCGCGTCGGGCTCTGGCGGCTGCCCGCACGCGGCCCGATGGAGTTCGCCTACGACGCCGCATGGATCGCGTCGCCCGCGGGTCGTCCACTGTCGCTGTCGCTGCCGTTCATGCCCGGCAACATGACACACAAAGGGCCGCGGGTGCTCAACTACTTCGACAACCTGCTGCCCGACAGCGACGTCATCCGCAAACGCATCGGGCAGCGCTACCGGACGGAAACGCTCGATGCGTTCGATCTGCTGCAGGCCATCGGCCGCGACTGCGTCGGCGCGGTCCAGTTGCTCGGCGAAAACGACGCGCCGGCCGGGGTCCAGCGCATCGAGGGCACGCCGCTCGGCGACGACGACATCGAGGCGCTGCTAGCGCAAACGGTCGGCAAACCGACGCTCGGCGCGCCCGACGAACTCGACGACTTCCGCATCTCGCTCGCCGGCGCGCAGGAGAAAACCGCGCTGCTGCGGCACGACGGTCAATGGCAGCGCCCGCACGGCGCGACGCCGACCACCCATATCTTCAAACTGCCGCTCGGGCTGGTCGGCAACCGGCTTGCCGATCTCAGCACGTCGGTCGAAAACGAGTGGCTGTGTCTGCGGATTCTGCGCGCGTTCGGCCTGCCGGTCGCGAATGCCGAGGTGCTCCGGTTCGGCAAGCAGCGCGTGCTCGCCGTCGAACGCTTCGACCGGCAGATGCATTCGGGCGGCACCTGGCTGCTGCGTCTGCCGCAGGAAGATTTCTGCCAGGTGTACGGCGTGCCGTCGCATCTCAAGTACGAAAACGAAGGCGGCCCCGGCGTGCTCGACCTCGCGCGGATTCTGCAGCAATCGGTCGACGCGCGGCAGGACCTCGAGACCCTGCTCGCGAGCCAGATCCTGTTCTGGATGCTGGCCGCGCCGGACGGCCACGCGAAGAACTTCAGCATCCGCCTGCTCGCGGGTGGCCAGTATCGTCTGACGCCGCTCTACGACGTGATGTCGATCTGGCCGGTCGAAGGCAATGGCCCGAACCAGTGGTCGTGGTACAAGGCGCGGCTTGCGATGGGTCTGTGGTCGCGCAGCAAGCACGATGCGTTTCGCGACGTGCAGCGGCGTCACTTCAACGCGATGGCGTTGAAGTGCTCGTACGGCGCCGACGCCGAGCCGCTGATCCAGCGGCTGATCGAGCAAACGCCCGGCGTGATCGAACGGGTGTCGGCGGAGTTGCCCGAGCGCTTTCCGGACAAGGTTGCCGAGCGGATTTTCAAAGGACTTCAAAACTCGGCGACCCGGCTCGACACGATGCCGGCAAGCTGAACGCGGAACGCGCGCGCTGGTGCAAACCCGACTTCCGGACAGGCTTCTTAATGAGCTTATCGCCTGCATTTCCCCAAGGCGCGAACCTGCCGGGTATTGCGGCAAGCGGCCGGATCCGCCGTCTTACTGAATACTCATTCGTGGATTCCCTACGGTTTCGTCATCGTTTCACCGGTAGAATGCTTTTTGATGCTCAATGCATCGAAAGTCACCGGGCGGCCGTTGCGTCGCTAGCATCAGCAGCCTCGGCGGACTGTCTGACAAAATCATAAACTGTGAATTTTTTTACGGTACATTTGCTGTCCCCGCGTGGCCGATTCATGCGCATTGCATGCGCAGGGTCGGCTTGCGCCTGTCGACCGCGCTTAACCTGTACCTTTTAACCCGGCGGATTTTCACGCAGCATGGCCAACGAAACACACTCACCCGACTCCATCGCGGTTGCCGAGCGCGTGCGCGAGTTGATGAGCCGGCATGGAATCGGCAAGCGCCAGCAGACCACTGAGCTATGCCGCATCCTCGATCTGAGTTTTTCTCAGGGGCACCGCAAACTGCGCGGCAATAGTCCGTGGACGCTGTCGCAGATCAAGAAAGTCGCCGAGGTCTTCGACGAACCCGCGGCGCAGCTGTTCGGCGCGCAGTCGCTCGATCCGGGGGTCGTCGGCGCGATCGCCCAGGAGGCGGTGTTCTGCATCGGCGCGACCGAAATCGCCTGCACCGCGTGGGTCGGCGCAGCGCTCGAGCCGGGTAGCCGACCGGAGTTCGTCGCCTATTCGCGGCTCGGTCAATGGCGCGTCGCACGACACGATGGCGCGCTGTATCAGAGCGCGTACGAAGTCCACAAGATCGAGATCTATCCGCGCCGCGCCGAAGCCGACAAGCCTGCCATCGCGGTCGTCGACGACGATTGCGCGAGCGCCGACAACCTGCGCGACTATCTGGAGCGCAGCGGCTTCACGGCGGTCGCGATCTATGGGCTCGCGGCCTTCGGCGAGCAGTTGCAGACCCAGGTGTTCGACGGCGTGATCATCGACTGGCTGTTCGGCTCGCAGACCTCGGCGGCCGCGATTCGCGCGGTGCGCGCGTCGGAGAACCCAGACGCGCCGATCTTCGTGCTGACCGGCGAACTGCTGACCGGCAAGGCCAGCGAATCGGAGATCAGCGAAGTCATCCGCGACTACGACGTCGCCTGCTACGAGAAGCCCGCGCGCATGGCGATCCTCGTCGCCGATCTGTCGAAGCGGCTGAATCGGCCCTGAACCGCGCGCGCCGACGCGCGCCCCGTGCGCGGCAGCGCCGCCCTCACACCTGATGCCGCGCCGCCAGCGCCCGCTGCAGCGCGTGCTTCAGATCCTCGTAATGGACTGGCTTTAACAGCGCCTCGAACACCGACGGTGCGCCAGTCGCGCCATTTTCGCCATCCCGCATGACCTCCGGCGCGTACGCGCTGACCACGATCACGGGCACGCCCGCCGAAGGTCCGCCAAGCGCCGCGAAGTCTTCGAGAAACGTGTAGCCGTCGCGCTCCGGCATGTGCAGATCGAGCAGCACCACTTCGCAGCGGTGTGTATCGAGCCACGCGAGCGCGTCGTTGGCATTGCCGAGCGCGAGCGAATCGTAGCCCATGTGCGCAACCATTTCGCTGAGCGACTCGCGGATCAGCCGGTTGTCGTCGACGATCAGCACGCACGGCCGCGCGTCGTCCGGCCCGGCTTGCTCCTCGACGTCGACCGGCTCGACGGTCGCGACCGGCACGACCGGAATCGTCACCGTGAAGCTGGTGCCTTGGCCCACCGTGCTGGCGACGTCGACCGTGCCGCCGAACAGCTTGACGAGCCCCTGCACGATCGTGAGTCCCATGCCCGCGCCTTCGAAGCGGCGCGTGCGCGACGCGTCGAGCTGCGTGAATTCCTCGAAGATCAGCGGGATCTGCGCGGACGGCACGCCCGGCCCCGTATCGCTGACGACGAAAATCAGCAGCGCCGGCTGCTGCCGCAGTTCGACGCGCACCGTACCGGTCTCGGTGTAGCGGATCGCGTTGGTGACGAGGTTGTTGACGATCTGCCGGATCCGGTGCGGGTCCGACTCGACGAGCCCGCTCGCGCCGCTCGCCTCGCTTTCGAGCCTGAGCCCGCGCGACCTGGCGGACATCGTGTGTTCATCGACGATCGACGCCAGCAGCTCGCGCGGCTCGAAATGCTGATGTCGCAGTTCGAGCTTGCCGGCGCCGAGGCGTGCGTAGTCGGTCAGGTCCTTCATCTGCGCTTCAAGGTGGCGTGCCGCGGTTTCGAGCCGCTGGATCACCTTGCGGTCGGCCTCCGTGTGATAGTTGAAGCCGAGCAGTTCCACCGACGACACGATCGCATGCAACGGCGTGCGCAACTCATGGCTGATCATGCCGAGAAACGCATCCTTCGCGAGACTCGCCTCGCGCGCCGCGCGGCTCGCCTGATGCTCGGCTTCCAGCGCCGCGCGCTGCTGGCGCATGAGCCGGGTGCGGCGCCGGCCGTTGAGCACGAGCAGGAGCGTCGCCGCCGCCGACAGCAACAGCAGCACCAGACCGCCGGCGAACAGGATGCGGCGCTTGTCGATGAAATCGCGGTTCATCGCCTCGCGGTCGGCGACATCGGCGAAACGACGGGACAGCGCGAGATCGTTGACCTCGCTCCAATGCTGGCGCAACTGCGCGTCGATTCGCGCGGCGCGGGCGCGGTCGCGCGGCAGTACGTCGACCTCGGGCTGGATCTCGTCGAGCACGTTCTCGAGCATCTTGATTTCGTCGAGCTGACGTTGCAACAGAGCGAGCTGCGCGGAGAGCCGCTGCGTCGAGCCGGCCATCACACGCAGCTTCGATTGCAGCAGCTGGAAGCGCAGCAGCACCCGCTGATAGTCGTCGTCGCTACCGGATTGATACAGCAGCAGCTGGTTCTCGAAGCGCGCGTACGCGATCTGCAGTTGCGCGGCGTCCCAGTAGAAACCGTCGTAGGTGCCGGTCAACTGCTGGGTCGCGCGCGGGTTCAACAGGTTCGCATACAGCAGATAGCCGATCGCGCCGGCGGGCGCCGCGAGCGCCGTCAGCCAGATCAGCACGTACAGCACGCGCCGCCACGGACGGCGCGCTATTTGACGATGAGGGTCTTGATCTGCCATACGAATTTCGAGTCGCCGAGCGCGCCAGTCAGTTCATCGGGGAAAGCGTCGCGCGGATAAATCAGAAACAGCGGCCCTAAGTCGCTGAGTTTCAGGCGCTGGCCGTTCATGCTGTACGCGACGATCACGCCGTAGCGGTCGCAGTCCGATACCGGCACGGTGTAGGTGTAGTCGTCGAACGTGTGGAGCTCGACTTCGGTGCCGTGCGCGCCGACGGCCTTCAGGATGTCGGCGAGCCTGGGGCCGGCGAAGGTCGAGCGCGGCGTCCAGGTGGTCGAGGTCGTGATCGTATGCACGGGCAGCGCGAGCAGTTGGGCCTCGCTGAAATGATAGGTGCGATGCGCGGCGTCGTTAGTGTTGGCGATCTTGCCCTGCACGTCGAGCGACAGCGCCGTCGACCCTTGTGCGCCCGGCTGCGCGTGCGCACAACAGACCGCCACCCCGACGATCAGTCCCGCCAGCGCCGTCAGCCAGCGGATTCGCCAGGGCACGCCAGTTCCGCCGGCCGCATTGCGCGGCGATGCAATCAGGTTGGCCATTTGCTTTTTTTATCCGTTTTCGTTGATCCGCCAGACCGCGGTCAGCGCCACGGTCAGACGATCTCATGCCACGCGAAGTGTTCCGCCTTGCCGTGCCGTCAAACGCGTGCCACCCCGACACGCGACCTTTGACCCGCATGCATAATATCGCCAAAATGCGCTGACTCAAAAACGGGGGACCCGCGCTGTCGCGCCATTGCGTCAGTGCGTCAGCGCGCAGTTCCCCGCGGACCATCGCCTTCCATTGCGCCACGCGGCGCCTCGATAGTCATGAACAAGCCGGTCCTGCCTCTGACCTACGAACAGCTCGATCACTGGATCGAATCGCTGCAACCCGCGTTGCTCGCCGAGCGTTTCACGATGGCGCTCGGGATTCTGCGCGGCGGCGCGCCGCTCGCGCTGATGGTGTCGCACGCGATCGGCGCGCCGGTCGCGTTTCTGCGCTACGACCGCCAGACCCGCGCGGTCGCATGGGATTCGACACTGCCGATCCCGCCCGCGGGCTCGAAAGTGCTGTTGTGCGAGGACATCGCCGGACGCGGATTTACGCTCGTCGATTGCATCGGGTTTCTGCAGGCCCACGGACTCGAAGTCAAAACGCTGACCGCCGCGGTCGATGAACTGAGCCGCGCGCAGCCCGACTACGCGATCGATGCGCGCGGCTACTTCGCGCTCTTCCCGTGGGAGCGCCAGGCGTACACCGAGCGCTACCGCGACGACTGGGCGCGCGTCGAAGCCGGCGCCGCGCCCGCGATGGCCGACGACCACGAATACGCGGCGTATGCGATCGACCTCGACGGCATCCTGCTGCCCGACGTACCGCTTGCGCGCTACGACGAGGACCTCGCCGCCGCGCTCGCCGAACGCGACGCGCTGCTGCCGTTCGAGGTGCTGCCCGGCATCGACCTGCGGCACGTGCGTACGATCATCACGGGCCGCCCGGAGATGGATCGCGCGCGCACCGAAGCGTGGCTCGCGCGACACGGCTTCGCTCACATGCAACTGGTGATGCGCGCGCCCGGCCTGCACGACGACAGCCCCGCCGGCGCGGCTGCGCACAAAGCGAGCGCGGCGCTGCGCGCGGGCGTCACGCACTTTGTCGAAAGCGATCCGGTGCAGGCGCTGCTGATCGCGCAGCAGGCGCCGTTGCTGCGCGTGATCTGGTGGGATGCGCTAACGCGCACGGGGATGCTGGTGAGCGCCAGGGCGTGGAGCTGAGCGCAACGTTCCGGGTGGGTGCGGCAGCGCAACACAGCGCCCGAACGCCGCCGCTACTTGTCCTTCCCCTCGCGCAACTGCAAATGCCGTGCGGCCCGCTGCGACGCGACGACGATCAGCTTCATCGTCGCGCGCGTCGCGCCGACGAACAGCTTGCGCGCGACGCGCTCGTCGAACGCGTCGAAGTCGATCTCGGTGAAGATCACGCACGGCGCCGCCTGCCCCTTGAAACGGTAGATCGACTCGAACAGCACGTCGCCTTCGCGATACTCCGGGTTGCCGAACAGATCGTATTTGCCAGTGAAACTGCGCAGCCGATGCGGTCCGAGATGGTCGAGCCCGCTCATCGCCGAGCCCTCGCGGCCGCGAAACGACAGCACTACGATGTCCTGCTTGCGAAAGCCGAGCGCGAGCGCGTGGGTGATCGCGCGCTTGGTCGCGTCGATACTGCTTTCGACGGCCTGCGCTTCGTCGTAGACCGACACCGAAACCTCGGAGCCGTCGAACGGACTGCCCGACGCGAGCGACGCGGCGAGCGGCACCGACGAGCCCATCACGTCGCGCAGATAGTCGAGGATGTCACGCGGACTGCGGTAATTGGTGGTTTCCTTCAGCGTGGCCCAGCCGGGTAACGACACCGGCTCGCGCATGTACAGATTCTGCAGTGGGTCTTCGAGCCACCACCACGCGCCGCCCGGCCGCAGCAGCCGCTCGAGCGCGGCAATCCATGACTGCTGGAAATCCTGTCCTTCGTCGACGATCAGCACGTCGAACTGCCACTGCGGTTCGATCGGTGTGTCGGCGAATCCGGCCTCGAGTTGATCGAACACCTGCGCGGACTGGAAATCGGGCGCGCGGCCCGCATCGCGCGCGATCCAGTCGCACAGCTGGTGATAGTTCGCGACCTTCGCCTCCGGCGGCGCAACTCGCGCGATGTGATCGGCGAGCGGCCGGTTGAAGCAGACGTACAACGGCCGCTCGCCGCGCGCGACCGCGTCCTTCATCACCTGCACCGCGAGTTGCGTCTTGCCGGAGCCCGCCGTGCCGACCACGCGCAACCGGAACGGCGCGAACTCGAGCCGCCGGGCCCATGTCGCAAGTCCGCCCGAAAGGCGCGTGACGAGCGTGCCCGCCTGCCCGACGAGCGCGCTGGTGTCGGATGCCAACGCGAGTTCGTCGGCGAGGAAGTGATGAATTTTCGACGCGCAGGGAAGCCGCGGTTCGTCGGCCGGCAGTGCTTCGCGAATGATCGCCGCGAGCCGCTCGCGGCGCGTCGCGTCGACGATGCGCGCGGGATTCACCCCGGCGATGGCCGCATCCTTGACGATGTGATCGGGACAGTACAGCAATTCCTCGATGAAATACGTGCCGGCGCCGAACGCCGCGGTAAAACGCCGGTGCAGGCCCTCGATCGTATGCGCGAGCGCGATCGCGACGTTGCGCTCGGTCTGCAGATACACCTTGACGAGCCCCTTCGGCGTTTCGCGCAGAAAGCCGGTCTTCTGCTCGATGATCATCACGCGCCCAGCGGGACTCACGATCACGAAGTCGGCCTCGCCGAACACCGAGAAGTTCTGGTTCAGGCGCGTCCAATGCACGCCGTGGTACACGGTGTAGTCGGCGGGCAGTGCTGTTTCGAGCAGCGCGAGGGTTTCCCGTTCGCGCGCCGCCGCGCCGGTCGCTTCGAGGCTTTTCCAGTCGTCGGGAACAATGCGGGCCATGCGGTGCCTTAGTGGGTTTGGATGCGTAAATCCGTACGCGTCGGCTCAGTGCGCCATTCGTGGTGCGGTCATTGTACGCAACGCAGGGACGCTCTGGCGCGGCGGCGCGCGAGCTCGCGCGGCAAGCGCGGCGAGCGCGAGACCTAGTCCCGCGGCGCGCGGACGGCGCCTTTCGTACGTCGCGCAAAGGTGCGCGCATCGTGTATCGTTACTGGTTGAACGCCGCGCGAGGCGCGGCTTGCCAACCGTAAGAGAAAAGGATTTACCGGATGATTACGATCTGGGGACGTGCCAATTCAGTCAACGTCCAGAAAGTTTTGTGGTGCTGCGACGAACTCGTGCTGCCGTTCGACCGCATCGACGCGGGCTTGCAATTCGGCCGCAACAACGAACCCGACTACCTCGCGATGAACCCGACCGGCAAGATTCCGACGCTGGTCGACGACGACTTCGTGCTATGGGAATCCAACTCGATCCTGCGCTATCTGGCGATGCAATACGGCGAATCGAGCGTGCTGTATCCGGCCGAGCCGAAACTGCGCGCGAGCATCGACCGCTGGCTGGACTGGTCGCTGTCGACGCTGCAGCCGTTGGAACGCCCCGTGTTCTGGACGCTCGTGCGCACGCCCGAAGCCCAGCGCGACGCGGCGAAACTCGCCGCCGACGTGAAGGCGGTCACCGTGCTGTGGCGCCTGCTCGACACGCATCTGCAGGGCCGCTTCTTTCTCGAAGGCGACAAGTTCACGCTCGCCGATATCGTGATCGGCGCATACGCGAAGCGCTGGTTCGGTCTCGACGGTTTGCAGCGGCCACCGCTGCCGAGTCTGGAGCGCTGGTACTCGCGTCTCACGACGCGCTCCGGGTTCAAGAAGTATGTGGATTTTCCATTGACCTGAGCATTGCGCGGGTCGGCCCAAACCGGTTCAGGCACTCGCGCGCCCCGCAAACTCTTCGACCTTGCTCGCGGGGCCCGATACGATCAGCAGATCCCCCGGCACGACAACCGTGTCGGGCCCCGCGTGCCGGAAGTTTTCGCCAGCGCGCCCGACACCCACGACGTTGACACCGAACGCCTCCAGAACGTCGCAATCAACGAGCGGACGGTTGTGTGTCGGCACCGGCGCATGGATGGTGGCGACCGCAAATCCTTCTCCGAATTCGATGTAGTCCACGATCCGCCCCGTAATCAGGTGAGCGATCCGTTCACCCATTTCCGCTTCCGGATGAACCACATGATGAGCGCCGATGCGCTGGGCAATCTGGCCGTGCTCCGTGGTCGCCGCCTTCACCCAGATGTCCTTGATCTCGAGTTCCGTCAGGGCCATCGCGGTCATCAGGCTCGCCGACAGGTCGTCCCCGATCCCTACGATCGCATGGGGGAAATCGGCGACACCCAATTGACGCAAGGTATGCACGTTGGTCGCATCGGCCTGGACGGTATGCGTCAACCGGTCCGCCCACAACTGCACCTGCTGCGCGTCCCGGTCGATGCCCATGACCTCATGGCCAAGGCGAACGAGCGACTCCGCCACCGCACAGCCGAAGCGCCCCAAACCGATGACGACGACGCCGTCGCCCTTCGTAAAGCCGAACGAAGTCCTGAACAGGTCAGCCAACAATTGGATGCTCCTCGGGGTAGCTGAATTGCGCACGCCGCTCGATCAGCACCAACGACGTCGCAAAGGTAATGGTTCCTACCCGGCCGACGTACATGAGCGCGATGATCACCAACTGCGCCGGCGCGGGAAGTTCACCTGTGATTCCCGTTGACAGTCCGGCCGTACCGAATGCCGAAATCACCTCGAAGATCACCTTGTCAGTAGGGAAATCGGTGATGTGCAGAATCACGAGCGTGCCGATCGTGATCATGACGCCACCCAGCGCCACGACTGTGATCGCCTGGCGCTGAGCGGACGCGCTGACACGGCGCCCGAACGCTTCGATATCTCCACGTCCACGAATCTCGGCAAGCACGAGCAAGCCCAGAATGGCGACGGTGCCGATCTTGACGCCCCCTGCCGTTCCCGCGCTGCCGCCGCCAACGAACATCAGGAAGTAATGCAGAGCCCAGCTGTCGTGACTCATTGCACCGATGTCGAGCGAGTTGAAGCCCGCCGTGCGCGCGGATACCGACGCAAAAGCCGCCGAAAGGAGTTTCTCGCCGACCGGCATCGCGCCCAGAGTCTTCGGATTGGCCCATTCGAACAGCAGCACTGCAAGAAAGCCGCCGAGCAACAGCAAGCCCGTCACCACCAAAGTGAGCCTCGTGTGCAATGAAAGCTGACGGGCACCCCGAAGTTTTTCCCGTAGATCGTACAGAACCGGGAACCCGATTCCGCCAACGACGATCGCGACCATCACCGGCACCAGCATCGACGCGTCGGCGGCATAGCGCATCAGACTATCCGGGTGGATCGAAAAGCCCGCGTTGTTGAACGCCGAGACCGCGTGAAACCAGCCGCTCCACGCGGCCTCGCCCCATTGCAGCTTGTATCCGAGATGAAGCCTGATCGAAAGCCAGAGTGCAATGCCCAGTTCAGTGAAGAGCGTCACGACGAACACCAGTCGCGCTACGCTGCGGATGTCCCCCAAACGCAAGGTGTGCGTTTCGACCTGGGTGATCAGTCTCGCTCGCAGCGGTAAGGACCGGTTGACCATGAGTCCCAGCAACGTGGCTGCGGTCATCATGCCGAAGCCGCCAATCTGAAACAGCCCGAGGATGACCCACTGTCCGAAGTTCGACCAGTAGCTGCCCGTGTCGACGACGACGAGCCCAGTCACGCAGACCGCCGAGGTCGCCGTAAAGAAAGCGGTCAGCCACGGCGCTGCCGCGCCTTTGGCCTGCGACAAGGGCAACCTCAACAGGAGCGTGCCCGCGGCGATCGCAATCAAAAATGCCAGGGCTACCGCCCGCGATGGGTGAAGCAGTTGTCTCATCGATACCCCGTCGACACACATTCAGAGGCTGATGGACAAAGAATAGGCACTATTTGCGAGTCGGGACCCTATTTGTCATTTGTTTTCAGTTGGGAGCTAAATCCGCGGACCGCCGTTTGACGTGCGGGTCAAAACGTTTCCAGGCTGCTTTCGGGATGAGGCGAATTCCAATTTTGCCGACGCTCCGACCGACGCGGCACCGCCTTCCCCGAGCCTCTATAATCGACGCATGAAAACCGCCAAGCCCGCCGCGACCGGCCATCCGGTCACTCCCACGCCTGCCGCCTCCGCCGCCGATGCACACGATCATCATGCGCATCACGACGTGCATGAGCAGTCGCAGGAAGCGGCTCTCGTACTCGCCGACGAATATTGCCGCGAACGCGGCGAAAAGCTCACGCCGATCCGGCGCAAGGTGCTCGAGTTGCTGCTGAACTCGGGACGCGCGACCAAGGCCTATTCGCTGCTCGACGAAATGCGGCAGATCCACCCGGGCTCGGCGCCGCCAACCGTCTATCGCGCGTTGGATTTTTTGCTGTCGGCGGGACTCGTGCATCGGATCGAGTCGATCAATGCATTCACTGTCTGCCATGATCTGACGCAATGCCAGCACGGCATTCTCGTCGTATGCCAGCAATGCGGCAGCGTCACCGAGTTGCATCAACCGAAGCTGCGTCAGGCCCTCGTCGCGCAGATCGAGGACGCGGGCTATCGGCTCGCGAGCGACGAAATCGAATTGAAGGGTCTCTGTGCGGCCTGTCAGGCGGCGACGGCCGCTGGCGAGGCCGCGCCGGTGGCAGCGGCGAAATAGCGGCGGCTCACGCATCGGGTGCGCGACGCTATGTGATGCGCCGCAAAGCGTCGCTGAGCGTGCGCCGCTTCGAGACACGACCTGTCCCCGCCGCGCGCCGGCCTGCTCTGTCTACCCACTCCCAGGAGAAGCGCTGCGAAGCGTCGATCAACCCGCCGCGCGGGCGTCGATCGCGTCGTGCAGCAACGTCACGAGCGCTTCGGGTAACGCGGGTTTGGTCATGAAATGCTGGAAGCCTTCGCCGATGCTGCGCAGGCGGTATGCGTCGTCGGTATGGCCGGTGAGCGCCACCGCCACCGCGGGCGAATGACCGCCGCAAATCTCGTGGTCGCGCAGCCGCTGGATCAGATAGAAGCCATCCATGGCCGGCAAATCGAGGTCGCAGACGACCGCGTCGGGAAGCAACCGCATCGCCGCCACGACGCCCTCTTCCGCGTCGGCGACCGCGCACACCTTCGCGCCTTCCGCCTCGAGTAGCAAGGTCAACGATTCCCGGCTGTCCGGGTCGTCCTCCACCAGCACGATCGTGGCCTGATCGAGCCTCATTGCTGCATTCATCGTATGTTGTTGCTCTGGAAAACCGGTTAGGCCATCGGATGGGGCCAATGTTTCACTTTGCTGATTGCCGCCGAACTGCGCGGCCAGGGTGTTGCTGTCCATGATTCCGACTCGATTTCGCACGCCGAGTTGCAGACAGGTCCGCGATTGTAAAGCATCGTTCAGCACCTTCCTGAGTACAACCCGTGCGCACGGTAACGCGCCAAAATTGCACGTCGATGAAAAAACGGCGCTCGACGCATACCGCGATTTAGCTGCAAAGTGTCCGCAGTTTTTCCGCGGCCCGCCGATTGCCGGCACCCGATGTTCCGGCGCGGTTCGTACGAACCCCGCTCGTACGACGTTCTCCGCCCGGTATCGATTCAGTCCTTCATATTTCTTCGCGCGACGCGGCGCTGTCGTTCGTTTTGCGTCGCTCGCATCCGATGACATTGCAAGCACGTCGCGTGCCTCGTTGCAACGGTTCGCGTCGCGTGAACAGAGGCTCCGCGGCGCTTGCGCATGTCGCGGCGATGTATTGGCGCTGGTCTGCTAACGGGTGGCGCCGCGGCGCTATCATCGTGGTCGCGCATGCGCGGCATGCTTCGCTTCGTGGCCGCTCGCACGCGCCTTTCGATGTTCCCGCATCCCAACCCGAGGCCATCCGACACCATGTCCGCCACATCGCCCGAGCTTTCCGCCGAGACGCTCGACATCCTTCGTCACGTCAGCACCGCCACGCTGACCACGCAGTTATTCAAGCGCGGTCTGCGCAACACCTTCATGCAGGGCGTCGCGCCGCTCGGTCCGCGGCGCGGCGCGAATCTGGTCGGGCCGGCGTTCACGCTGCGCAACATCCCGTCGCGCGAAGACATCGACGTGCTGGAGCTGTTCGCCGACCCCGAGTACGCGCAGCGCAAATGCGTCGAGACCATTCCGCCGGGCCACGTGCTCGTGCAGGATTGCCGCGGCGAGCGCGGCAGCGCGTCGTTCGGTTCGATTCTGTCGCTACGTTTGCAGGTGCGCGGCGTGGCCGGCATGGTGTCCGACGGCCCGGTGCGCGACAGCGCGACGATCGCCGCGCTCGACATGCCGGTGTTTTGCGCGGGCGCGAGCGCGCCGCCTAATCTGATCCGCCATCACGCGGTCGATATCAACGTGCCGATCGGCTGTGGGGGAGTCGCGGTGTTTCCGGGCGACGTGATCGTCGGCGATGTGGATGGGGTGGTGGTGATTCCGCTGAAGATGGCCGACGACGTCGCGCAGGCCGCGGCCGGGCAGGAACAGCTCGAGGCGTTTCTGACCGAAAGGATTCGTGCCGGCACCGCGCTGCCCGGCACCTATCCGCCGAACGACGCGACGAAGGCGGCGTTCGACGAGTGGAAGAAAAATCGCAAAATCTAGGGCTTTTTTCAAAGGACCAGACGACCGGCGTGCCACCCCGGCTGCCGGTTCAATCGCCCTTACCGGGTCCAATCCCCTGCAGCAGCAACGCCACCGCATGCCGCGCGATCTCCGCGCCGCCGATATTGCGGCGCAACGGATCGTTGCGCCACAGCTTCGAGGTTGCGAGCGGCAGAATCGTCATGCCGAGCAGCGTGACGAACACGAGCGCGGGCTCGAGCGCTGGATTCAGGCGCCCCTCCTTCTGCCAGCGCGCGATCGCCAGCAGCGACGCCTTCTGATGCGCGAAACCGAAACGCTCGTGCATGCGCTGGCGCAGCAGGCCGCCGTCGCTGATCACCTCGCGCACCCACAGGGACGCGAACCACGGGTTATCGCTCGCAATCTGCACCAGCCGCTCAGTGAGCTGCGTGATTGCCGCGACCGGATCGTCGGGATTCTCCTGAAACGGCAGCCCCAGACTCTCGCGCAACGGCGCGAAACACTCGTCGATCAGCACGTCCAGCAGTTGGTCGCGCGTCTTGAAGTAGTAGTGCACCATCGCGGGCGTGAAGCCGGCCTCACGGGCGATCTCGCCGAGCGAAGTCTCGACGATGCCCTGCTTCGCGAACAGCGTGAGTGCGGCGTCGAGCAAACGCGCGCGCTGCTCGGGGCCGCGCGCGGCGCCCGTCGGCCGCCCGGGGCGGCGGCCGGCCGACCCAGCCGGCGCGGTGCTTGCGCTATTCGCGGTTCGAGTAGGCTCTTGCGTTGCCTTGGCTTTGCGCTTCGACGCGCCGCGCTCTTGCGCGGCAAGCCGGGCGCGCGGCCCTGCATCTGCCACCGTATGGTCTGCCGCGGCGTCGTCAGACGAGATCCTTGTCATTGCATTGAATTTGACGTGAGAGGCGATGTCGCATATATTAATCTCTCAGTTAATTAATTTCAACGCGTTGCCGCCATGGAACAATCCGCTACGACCCTGTCCGTCGATTCCGCGTCCGAGGATCCGCGCTCGGCCGCGCCCGCCGCCGAGCATCCGCCTATCCGGCTACTGTTTCCGGCCCTGTTGCTGGTCATGCTGCTCGCCGCGCTCGACCAGACGATCGTCTCGACCGCGCTGCCGACCATCGTCGGCGAACTGGGCGGGCTCAATAACCTGTCGTGGGTGGTAACCGCCTACCTGCTCAGTTCGACGATCGTCGTCCCGCTATACGGCAAGTTCGGCGACCTGTTCGGCCGCAAGATCGTGCTGCAGACGGCAATCGTCATCTTCCTCGTCGGCTCGGCGCTGTGCGGCATTGCGCAGAACATGAGTCAGCTGATCGTGCTGCGCGCGCTGCAAGGCCTCGGCGGCGGCGGTTTGCTCGTCGTCACGATGGCGGCGATCGCCGACGTCATTCCACCCGCTGAGCGTGGCCGCTACCAGGGCGTGTTCGGCGGCATCTTCGGTCTCGCCACCGTCATCGGTCCGTTGCTCGGCGGCTTTCTGGTCGAGCATCTGACGTGGCGCTGGATCTTCTACATCAACCTGCCGCTCGGCATCCTGTCGCTGATCGTGATCGGCGCGGTGTTCAAGCCGCACGTGCGCCACGTGAAGCACACGATCGACTACATGGGTGCAGCGTTTCTCGCCGGCGCGCTGACCTGCATCATCCTGTTCACGAGCCAGGGCGGCACGATCCTGCCGTGGACGTCACCGCAACTGTGGTTCACGCTCGGCATGGGCCTCGTATCGATCTGGGGCTTCATTCACGAAGAGCGCAGCGCGGTCGAACCGATCATGCCGCTCGGACTGTTCAAAGAGCGCACGTTTCTGATCAGTAGCCTCGTGAGCTTCATCATCGGCGTATCGTTGTTTGGCTCCGTTACGTTCATACCGCTGTATCTGCAGGTCGTGAAGGGCTCCACGCCGACGCAAGCCGGCATGCAGATGCTGCCGATGATGGGCGGCCTGTTCATCCTGTCGATGGTGACGGGCCGCGTGATCAGCAAGATCGGCAAGTACCGGCTGTTCCCGATCATGGGCACGTTCCTCGTCTCGGTCGCTATGCTGCTGCTCGCGCGCCTGCAGATCGATACGCCGATTCATGTGATGTATCTGTACATGGGTCTGCTCGGCTGCGGCCTCGGCATGGTGATGCAGGTGCTGGTCCTCGCGGTCCAGAACACCGTCGAGTTCAAGCACATGGGTGTGGCGACGTCGGGCGTCACGCTGTTTCGCTCGATCGGCGGTTCGATCGGCGTGGCCGGGTTCGGCGCGGTGTTCTCGAACGGCCTCGCCGGACGCCTCGAAAAGCTGATCCCGCCCGACACCGAACTTCCGCACGCGTTGGGTCCCGCCGCGATTCATCAGCTACCCGAAGCATTGCGCAACGATTATCTGCATGCGTTCGCGGGTGCGTTGCACACCGTGTATCTGTCGGCCGCATGCGTCGTGGTGCTCGCCTTCGTGCTCGCATGGCTGCTGAAGGATCATCCGTTGCGCAAGCACTGAGCGTTGATCGGCGCCGGAGCCGGATGCTGATGCAAACGCTTACCGGTAAGCCCCGCTAGCAGATTGATAACGAGGCCGTACGCACGACGCGTCGGCCTCGTTGTTTTTTTGTCGCACTCACTTCACGCGGCGCAATGCTTCCAGTTGCCTTCCATTTATCGCGAAACAACAGACACATACACTCGTTTCGAGCGGATGGCCAAGGTTTCTTCATACTTCCGAATGAGCGGTAGCGCACACAATCCAGGGGCCTACCGCGTTGACGTCCCTCGTGAAACGCCACATATTGGAAACCGTGGAAACGCAGGCGCTGCCTACGTCTCCGCGACTCCGGCGCATGTGGATCGTGATTCCGCGGACAAGGCTCCAGCCTCAACACGATCCGGAGCATGCCTTTACGGCATCGTTTTCCTAAGGTGGGGCCACCGCATGTCCACCCAAACAGCCACCGGCCAAGGTTTTCCCACGCCCTGCAAACGCTGCGGCGGCGCACTATACCGACCAGTCGACGCCTGCCCCTACTGTGGCGCTGCACATCCGTTCGATCCGAACGATCTGCACATGCGCACCGGCATTCCGGGCAGCCGCGCGAGCGCCACGCACAAGCCCCTGCCCCGTTTCGACGATGAGCCCGGCGCACGGGATCAGCCCGCCGTCGCTGCCGCCGCTGCCACTGCCGCGATGGCGACCGAACCCCTGTTGCCGGCCAAGCCGGTCATGCGGACGGCGCTGGTGTCGACCGACAACACTATGCCGGCTTACGAAGATGAGATGTATGCGTCACGCCACACTGCGCAGATGATCTGGCGCGTGTTGTACGTGATCGGCGCGGTCGTCGCGATCGGCCTCGCGTATGTCGGCTATACGCTCTTCAGTGACGGCGGCGATTCGGAAGATAAAGACGTGGAGCAGGTTACTCAGGATGCCAGAACAACCACTGGCATGATCGCTCCGCTTGCGTCCGCGCCGGTGATCGCTCAAGCGCAAACCGCGCACGCGCCGGCCTCGGCGAGACCCGCGCCACCGCCCGTGACCGAACTGGCGGCGAAGCCTGCGCCCGTCGTGCCCTCCGCGCCCGTCATTCCCGCACCGCCTGCCGCACCGCCGATGGCCGCGGCGCCCGTGCGGCCCGCGCCGCCGCCTGCCGCTCCGCCGATTGCCGCGATACCCGCGCGGCCCGCGCCGCAATTCCGCGACGCCGGACAGGCGTTGCAGGTCGCGCGGAACGCGTTCCGCGCCAACGATCTGTCCGCTGCGCAAGCCGCGCTCGTGGCCGCGCAAACGTTACAACCCGGCAACAGCGACGCGCAGGGTCTGGCCGATCAGATGCGCCCGCTCGTCCAGCGTCGCGATATTGCGCTGCAGGCCGCGCAGGCCTGCGCCGCGCAGCAGTCGTGGCCGTGCGCGCGACAGCACGCGAACGACGCGCTTGCGATCGACAGCGGCAACGACGCGGCGAAAGTGATCCTCGAGCGCGTGATCCGGGAGACCGGCTGGGCGCCGCTGACTCCGCCACATGCGGCGACGACGGACGCCGCGCCGGGCGCGCCGCTCGCGCAGGCGCAACTGCAGCCACCGCTGCCCCCCGGCATGCCAGCGCAAGGCGAGCTGGTCGCGACCGCAACGAACGCCGGCGTCGTGAGGACCGCGACCCGGCGAAGCAACTAGCGCTCACGCGCGACGCGCGCCGTCCGCTCAGGGTCGCGCGGGCGCAAAGGACTGCGCCGTCGCGCGAAGAACATTGATTCGCATACCAGATCAAATGGCCGCCGTCTGTGCTGATTCGCACATTATCGTGTGCCCTCTGCGCGGCAACAGACGGAGCGACCCTCGCAGCAGCTTGAACATGACATGGCAGCCGGATCACTGGTGCTTCCACGCGCCACGCGTGAAGCGGGATCAACCTGACCGATAGGTAGAAAGACCATGCTGAAGAGATTTCTCGCGGGCTGGCTGGGGCTGGCGTTACTGGTCGTATGTTCGCTGGCCGGCGCGGAACCGGCTCACTACAAGATCGTCACCGGACCGGAGCGCGGCACGTACATCCAGATTGGCAACGACCTGTCGAAATGGGTAGCCCCGCCGGCTGGCATCGACCTCGAGGTGGTGGCGTCTAAAGGCTCGGCCGAAAACGTGCAGCGCATGCGCTACGAGCCCGGCGTGAAGCTCGCGCTCGTGCAATCCGACGTCTACCAGGCCTTCGTCGACATGGCCAATTCGGGCAACCCCGACGCGGGCACGACGATCCGGCCGCTGCGACTGATCATGCCGCTCTACGACGAGGAAATTAACGTCGTCGTGCGGGCCGATTCGCCGCTGAAAACGCTCGCCGACATCAAGGACAAGACCATCAGCGTCGGCCTGCTGGGCAGCGGCACCGCGCAGTCGGCGACCACGCTCTACCGCCTGATGTTCGGCCAGCCGATTCCCGAGCAGAACGTCGTGCATCTGAGCAACGAGGACGCGCTCGCCGCGCTGATCGTGAAGAAGATCGACGTCGCGATCATCGTGGTCGGGCAGCCGGCGAATCTGTTCACGAGCATGAAGCCGGACCTGCTGTCACAGCTGCGCCTGTTGCCCGCGGATCCCAATGCACCGGAAACGAACCGCGCGAAGCAGACCTACTTTCCGACGACGATCCGCGAGAGCAGCTACCCAGGCTGGCTGAAGGAAGACGTGCCGGGTCTCACGGTCAAGGCGTTTCTGGTCACCTACGACTACGGCTTGCGCGACACCGTCAGCAACCTGAATCATTTCGCCGACTCGTTGTGCGCGAACTTCGACAATCTGCAGGAGCATGGCCATCCGAAATGGAAACAGGTGAAGCTCGAATTGCCGACGCTCGTGCGCGGGTGGAAGTACTACGGCCCGGTCGAAAAGCATCTGCGCGCGTGTCTCGCGAACCGCAGCGCGGCGGTGAGCGCGGCGGTCTCGCAACCCGCGCCGAAACCGCACATGCCTTGCTCGGAAGAGGAACGGATGCTTCTGCTGTGCAAATGACGCTGTAGGCAGGACCGTGAGCGCGTGGCTCGATTCCGTTCGTGTCAGACGCGCTCGCGCGCTGCGTCGGCCGACACCGCGCACGCATCCATCGCCCGTTGCAATGCTTCATACACCTTCGGGCGATTGCACTGCGACACGTTGAAACGCAGAAAACCCGCCGCCGCTTGCGACGCGCTGAACACGTTGCCCGGCGCGAACACGACGCCCGCCGTCAGTGCATGACGCGCGATCTCGGCGGCATCGAGCGCACCGGGCAAGCGCGCCCATACGAACAGGCCCGCGCGCGGCCTTGTCCAGATATCGAGGCCCGCATAGCCGAGGCGCCTGATGGTCTCCCCCATCGCGTCGGCCAGCTTCGCGCGCATCGTCTCGAGATGCCGCCGATAGGTACCGTCGACGAGCATCCGGTGCACGACGCTCGCCGCGAGCTGACCATTGCCGAACGACGTCGCGAGCTTCAGATCGATCAACGGCTCGATCCATTCGGCGCGCGCGGCGATATAGCCGCAGCGCACCGCCGCCGACAGCGTCTTCGAAAAGCTGCCGATCGACACGACGCGCGCGAGGCCGTCGAACGCGGCGAGACGCGGCGCGGCTTCGTCTTCGAAATCGGCGAAGATGTCGTCCTCGACGATCAGCAGATCGTGCTCGCCGGCAAGCTTCAGCAGCCGGTGCGCGACGGCCGGCGCGAGCGTCGCGCCGGTCGGATTGTGGATCGCCGAGTTCGTCACGTAGAGCCGCGGACGCTGCTCGATCAGCACACGCTCGAAGGCCGCGAGATCCGGTCCTTGCGGCGTGTACGGCACGCTCGCGATCCGCACGCGATGCGCGCGTAACAAAGCCTGAAAGTTGAAATAGCACGGATCGTCGATCAGCACCGTATCGCCGGGTTCGAGCAGGAAGCGGCACACGAGATCGAGCGCATGGGTGCCGCCGTCGGTCAGCAGGATCTGCTCGGGCGGCGCATCGACGCCGTGCGCGGAAAGCCGCCACGCGAGCTGCTGACGCAGCGCGGGCAAGCCGGCCGGACTCGCGTAATCGGCGAGCAGCGACTGCGGATCACGCGCGACCGCGCGCAGCGCGCGACGCACCCCATCTTCCGGCAGCCACGAAGCCGGCATCCAGCCGCAGCCGGGTTTCAGCGCTTTCGAGCCGGTCTCCAGCGACTGCCGCGTGAGCCACAGCGGATCGACCTCGCGATCGAGCCGCGGCCCGAGATCGGCGAGCGCAAGCGGCGGCGCATGGCCCGACACGAAGAACCCCGAGCCGCGCCGCGCGACGATCACGCCTTCCGCGACCAGACGGTCGTATGCTTCCACCACGGTCGACTTCGACACGCCGAGCGCGTCGGTCATCGCGCGAATCGACGGCACGCGCGCGCCCGGCATCAGCGAGCGGCTCGCGATGCGCTCTCGCAGATTGTCCATCACGAGGCCGACGCGCGTGCCCGGCACCGTCTCGTTGCTCCCGTTTTCCGCCATCTGTACTGCTCCATGTTCGGTACAGTTTGTGCGAACTGTACTGATCTGTAGCTTAACGTTTCCGGCCGCGGCGCGCATCATGAGACTTTTTCAGCGCAGGGATGTTTGCAATGGACAAGACCACCAACGGCTGGCTCAGCGGTCTCGCGGGCGTGCTGATCTTCAGCGGCTCGCTGCCGGCCACGCGGCTCGCCGTGCAGGGACTCGATCCGGTGTTTCTGACCGTGGCACGCGCGACCATCGCGGGCATCCTCGGTCTGCTGCTGTTGCTGGCGTTCCGCGAGACGCGGCCCGAGCGTCGCGATCTGCTGCCGCTCGTCGTCGTCGCGCTCGGCGTCGTGGTCGGCTTTCCGTTGCTGACCGCGCTCGCGCTACGTCATGTGAGCGCCGCGCATGCGGTCGTGTTCATCGGCCTGCTGCCGCTCGCCACCGCGATCTTCGGCGTGTTGCGCGGCGGCGAGCGGCCGCAGCCGGCGTTCTGGCTGTTCTCGGCACTCGGCAGCGCGGCAGTGGCCGCGTTCGCGCTGCGGCATGGCATCGACGCCTCGCCGCTCGGCGACGCGCTGATGCTCGCGGCGATCGTCGTGTGTGGTTTGGGCTACGCGGAAGGCGCGCGGCTGTCGCGTCATCTCGGCGGCTGGCAGGTGATTTCGTGGGCGCTCGTGCTGTCGCTGCCGTTGATGCTGCCGCTCGCCTGGTGGACCCGGCCCGCGTCGTTCGACGGTGTCGGCGCCGCCGCGCTGTGGGGACTCGCGTACGTGTCGCTGTTCAGCATGCTGATCGGCTTCGTGTTCTGGTATCGCGGGCTCGCGCTCGGCGGTATCGCGGCGGTCGGCCAACTGCAGCTGCTGCAGCCGTTTTTCGGGCTGCTGCTCGCCGGCGTGCTGCTGCACGAACAGGTGCCGCCGTCGATGATCATCGTCACCGTGATCGTGGTCGCCTGCGTGGCGGGCGCGCGGCATTTTTCACGCGCGGTGCCGGCGCGGCGGGCGGTCTGACACGGCTCGACCGTCGCACGACAAGCAGTCTTTTTCGGAATCAAATTGCGCGAGCCGTGGATCGGTATGTCATCATTTCGCAGATTGGCACAACCAGCGCCCTGCGCCGCGACTGACGATGACGACCGCTTTTGCCCAAACCGTCGAAGCCCGTTTTGCCGAACTCACGCCGACCTCGAAACGCGTCGCCAGCTACATGCTCGCGAATCTCGACCGGCTCGGCCTCGAAACCGCCGACCAGATCGCGCAGCAAGCCGGCACCAGCGGCATTTCGGTCGGCCGCTTTCTGCGCAGCGTCGGCTATCGCAATCTCGACGATCTGAAACGCGAACTACGCGGCACCCAACAGCGCCCTTGGCTGATCACGGACCGGCTCGACGCGTTCCGTCGTGGCGCGAGCGACAGCACGCCAACCGCTGAGCCTGATGAACCGGGCGTCTCCGATGGCGGCTCACCACGCGACGCCGCGCTCGCCCAATCGCTCGAACTGGAAGTCGGCGCGATCCAGCACGTGTACGCACTCGCGCGCTCGCCGGCGTTCGCGCGCGTCGCCGAGCGCATTGCAAATGCCGATGCGGTCTACATCCTCGGCATCCAATCGACGCGCGGCATCAGCAACGCGTTCTCCAGCTATCTCGAATACATCCGTCCGCGCGTGTTCTATTCGGACGGCATGTCGGGTTCCTACGTCGATTCGCTGAACTCGGAATTCAGCGCGCCGTATCTGATCGTCACCGACACGCGCGCCTATTCGACGATCGCGCGACGCTATTGCCAGGCGGCCTCGCGTCGCGGACTGCCGTTCGCGCTCGTCACCGATATCTATTGTCCGTGGGCGCGCGATTTCGACGGCGACCTGCTGCAGGTGAAGACCGACGTCGGGCAGTTCTGGGATTCGCTCGCGCCGCTGACGTGCCTGTTCAATCTGCTGATCTCGGCGGTCGTCGAACGGCGTGGACCGGCCATCGACGAACGCGTGGCGCGCAATCGCGAGCTGCAGAGCGAGTTCGGTCAATTCGATGTGTGACCGGCATAGCGACGCGTCGCGCCCGCCTCATACTCACGCCACGACAGGACCACGCATGAGCCTCACCCACCCTCCAGGCAACGCCCCGCTGATTCGCGACGCCACCGAAGCCGACCTCCCCGCGATCCAGGCGATCTACGCGCATCACGTGCTGACCGGTGTCGCGTCGTTCGAAGAAACTCCGCCGTCCGTCGACGATCTGCGCGCGCGGCTCGCAAGCGTGCGCAGCCACGGACTGCCGTATATGGTCGCGGAGATCGACGGCGACGTCGCCGGCTATTGCTATGCGACGCCGTATCGGCCGCGCGCCGCCTATCGCAACACGATCGAAGACTCGATCTACGTCAACGACGCGTATCGCGGACGCGGCATCGGACGCGTGCTGCTGCAGGCGCTGATCGAACGTTGCGAGACCGGACCGTGGCGTCAGATGATCGCGGTGATCGCCGATGGCGGCAGCGGCGGCTCGCTGTCGTTGCACACGCAGCTCGGCTTCGAGCTGACCGGCACGTTGAAGGCGGTCGGTTACAAGCACGGCCGCTGGCTCGACACGACGCTGATGCAACGCACGCTCGGCAGCGGCGCCTCAACCGGGCCCGACGAGGTTTCAAACGCGGCAGGCGGCACGCGCGGCTAAGCCCGCGCGCACTGCGCGCCGCTCGTGCGGCCGCGCGTTTCGTCGACCCGCGTCGCGCGAACGACGCGGACCGCGGCGCCGGAACCTCGGCAACCAGCGGTCCGGCGCCGAACACCAAACCTAACGCGAGCGCGGCAAACGCGCGAACAAGGTCGGATAGTCGATCACGAGGCCATCGCTATCCACGCGCAGATTCGCGGTGAACTCGCGAAAAATGCCTTCATAGCGGTATTCGCCATTCAACTCGATGCACGTGTATGCCTGCTTGGCGCGCGTGACCTGCAGGTCCGGCGTCGAGATATACGCGACCTCGATCGGCCGACGTTCGCCCTCGGCCAGTTGCAGGCGGCGGATCGGCAACGTGTTGGTGTACGGCGTCGCGGCGATATCGATGTCGATACAGCCCTCGAGTGCGCTCAGCGCGAGACCGTGCCCGTCGCGCCAGTGGCCGACGCCGTCGCCATGCAGCTCCAGCTCGCCACCGCCGACGATCTTCAGCCACGCATAGCGCGTGCGCCAGCGCGCGTCGCAGCGCACCGCGTAATGCAGCCCGTATGCCTTGCCATAGCGCTGCCCGACCACGACGCTTTCGACGGCGAAGCCGTCATCGCGCGCATCGAATACCAGATGTTCGATGCCGTCGCCCTCTTCCGAGGCCCATCGTAATTCACGCATCGGCGTCTCCATGCGAAACGGCGCAGGGGGCGCCGGGCTCTTATCGTAGCGCGAAAGCCCGCGAGCCTGGCCACCCCGATCCAGGCACGCACGGCCGGCAAATAGCCAGTATCAACGCGCGACGATGCCTGAGTGCCTGCCGCTCGACTATGCTCGCGGTTTGCCGTGATTCCGAACTCGCCTCCGATGCACGCCGCCGCGACCGATGCGCCCTCCTCCTCGCTCAGCGCCCCGCTGCCCACGCTGCTGCGCAGCCTCGGTCAGATCGTGCTGCAACCGAACGCCGCGACCGGCGCATGCATGATCGGCGCGTGGCTGCTCAGCGAGCCGCGTCTCGTGTGCGCCGCGTTGCTCGGGGCGATCGCGGCCAACATCAGCGCGATGCTCGCCGGTTCGGCCGACGCCGATCTGCGCGCCGGCCTGCTCGGCTTCAACGGCGCGCTGGCTGGCCTTGCCGCGTTCAGCTTCATCGGCGATCCGGCGACCGCGTCGGCTGTCGCGATTCTTGCCGCGACGGGCACCGCATGGCTGTTGCGACCGTGGTCGCGCTGGCTGCGCACCCGCGGGCTCGGCTATCTGTCGAGTCCTTGCCTGATCGTCACGTGGCTATGGTTGCCGCTGATCGCGCGCGGCTCGTTGCCAACGGGTCCCGCTGGCGCTGATCCGGTCGACGCGATGCGTTTCGTCAACGGCGTGCTCGCGGGTGTCGCGCAGACCGGCTTCGCGTCGGGCGCGCCGGCGGGTGTGCTCGTGCTGCTCGGGATTGCCGCCGCGTCGCGCAAACATGCGCTCTACGCGCTCGCCGGCGCTGGCCTCGCGAGCGCCGGGCATCTGTGGCTCGGCGCGAGCGTTCCTTCATTCGATGCCGGCCTGTCAGGGTTCAACGGCGCGCTGACCGCGCTCGCGCTGGCCGACGCAGGCTACGCGGCGATGCTCGGTGGCATCGCGATGTCGGTGCTGTTGCAAGCAGCCGCCATGCACTTCGGTTGGCCCGCGCTGACCGCGCCGTTCGTGCTCGCGACGTGGAGCATCCGGTCGCTCGGCCGCCGCATCGCGTAACGTAACGATGCGTCGTGCGCTGCCGCCACCGGAGCGACAATGTGCGGTAGCATCCCAAGCCGGTTCCCGCCTTGCGCGGCCTCGCGTTTCAGCAACCTCGCTGGCTTGGCGATCAATCGCATGGCGCTGGAATCAGTGCTAAAACACCAACCCCGGCCGACAGGAGACAGATATGTCGTTCGCCCACTCACCCGCCGGCCGCATCGCCGAGTCCGGTCCGCTGTCGGAAGCGGAACAGCAAACCCGCATCGATCTGGCCGCCGCTTACCGTCTCGCCGCGCTCAACGGCTGGGACGATCTGATCTACACACACATTTCCGCGAGCGTGCCCGGCGAACCGGGCCACTTCCTGATCAACCCGTTCGGCCTCGCGTTCGATGAGGTCTGCGCGTCGAATCTCGTGAAGATCGACATCGCGGGCAATATCGTCGGCGCAAGCGAACATCCGGTGAATGCCACCGGCTTCGCGCTGCACGCGGCCGTGCATGCCGCGCGCGACGACGCCTTCTGCGTGATGCATCTGCATAACACCGCGGGGGTGGCCGTGTCCGCGCAGCCGGCCGGACTGTTGCCGGCGTCGCAGCATGCGCTGCGCTTTTACGGCCAGCTTGCGTATCACGACTACGAAGGCCTCGCGTTCACGCCGGCCGAAGGTGGCCGCCTCGTCGCGCATCTCGCCGATAAGCCCGCGATGCTGTTGCGCAATCACGGCACCCTGACGCTCGGACGCACGGTTGCCGAAGCCTATGTGCTGATGGCGACGCTGCTGAAGGCCTGCGAAATCCAGATTCAGGCGCAAACCTGCGGCGCGCCGCTGGTCGTGCCGAGCGACGCGGTCGCCGCGCGCACGGCCGAGCAGCTTTACGACGGCGGCGCGATCGAAGGCGCTCTCGAATGGCCTGCGCTGCTGCGCAAGCTCGATCGACTCGATCGCGGCTATCGCGCCTGAACGCGCGATCCGATCCACTTCATTTCAGTCCCAACTCTCAACCCCACGGAGCAACCTCATGCCCACGTTTCATATCGAACTCTTCGAAGGCCGTACGTTGGAACAGAAACGCCAGTTCGTCGAAGCGATCACGAAAGCCACCTGCGAGTCGCTCGGCGTCGAGCCGAACTCGGTCGACATCATCCTCACCGAAGTACGTCGTGAAAACTGGGCGACGGGCGGGAAGCTCTGGAGCGAGGCATAGAGCGGCTGAGCGGAATTTTCTGGCCTGCCGCGAAACTTGCAATCTGATAATCGTCAAAAATTCGCTAGTAATCACGCGTTGCGGATTTTCACTGCCGTCCAGTCACGACCGCGACTGTCCCGGTACAGCGCGGTCATTACCGCCGACTTGTGACCGGGCAGAGCCTGTTCGAGCCCGGCGCCATACTGGGCGATATAGAGGTGCGCCGCCAGCGACCGCAACGCATGAAACGTCATCGGCGTGCGGCCGGACTCGACGCCGATTTTCGGCGCGTCGCGCATCTGCGCGAACCGGTTGCTGATATGCGGCCCGGCACTTCCGGAGATTCAGGACCCGGCCATAGGGTCCCGTCTTACGGCTCGGCGGTGCGCCACTACTTCGCGCGGAGAATCGATGAAACCGCTGCGCGCTCAACCGCTCATATTCCAACCGGGCTCAGATGCGCATGCCTCCTTCGGCCATTGCGGTCATTGAGGCGGGCTGGGTTCTACGTCAGCAGTGCGGTGGATTGCTAACCGTCGCGGCGTCGAGCAGCCGGGCGGCAACTTCCTGTATCTCCAACTCACACTCCCGACCGGTTGAATCCGCAGCGTAGAACGGCCGTTTCGTCATTGATGTCAGGCTTTGATCACAGCGGACTTCGAACTCGCCCGCTACTCGTCCTGCTCATTGCCTTTTGACGGGCCGACATTGAGGCGGACGATGTCGCGGGTGTCTGGGGTGCAATCTTGCATGCCTTTCCCTATCAGCCAATTGGCCCGAATCGTCTAGTCCACCGAGTTCTGAGCTGACCGGATCGCCGAACTCCTTCGCATCCGTGAAGTCGTCAGTGACGCCGGCTCCCCGCTTCGTCGTCGCGCGATAAACTTCCGTGCCTGTTTTGCCCAGGCGCATCACTGCGCGGGAGCACCCGAGTTCGTCACAGTGCTAATTGGCTGGAATTTACCGTCCTTCGCCTGATAGAGCGTAACTGTCGCAGCGCGAAGGTCGCCCTTGGCGTCGAAGGCGATCTTACCGGTTACGCCATCGAACTCAACCTTCTTCATCGCGGGCAGATAGTCTGCCGGCACGGTCGAATCAGCCAGTTTCATAGAGTTGATCAGCGCCCAGGTGGCATCATAGGCATAGGGTGCAAACAACACGACCGCGCCGTATTTCGTATATTTGGCAGCGAATGCCTGGCCATTGCGCATCTTATCGAGCGGCAGACCCGATTCCGCCGAGACCGTACCTTCCGCTGCAGCCGGACCGGCCAGTTCGATGAATTTGTCCGTTTCGATTGCCGACCCAACGAGCGGAATCTTCATCGCCAGCCCTGTCATCTGCTTGCGAAGTGGACCGGCCTGAGCGTCGACACCGCCATAGAACACAGCCTGCGCATCTTTCGACTTGATCGACGTAAGAATTCCGCGGAAGTCCACGGACTTGTCGGAAACGAATTCACGGTCGACCACGTCGACACCCGCGGCCTTCAGTTCCTTCACGACCACATCCGCCAAACCCTGACCGTAGGCACTGCGGTCGTCGACTACCGCAACGCGTTTGTATCCTTTGGTCTTTCCCATGTACTGGGCGATAACCCGGCCCACTTCACTATCGTCGCCGATCACGCGATGCGCAGTGGCAAAGCCCTGCCTCGTCAGTTCAGGGTTGGTTGCCGATGGCGAGACCTGCGGTATTCCCGCCGACGCATACACTTTCGATGCAGGTATCGTCGCGCCCGATGTGATGTGACCGACGACGCCGTTTACGTTCTGATCGACAAATTTTTGTGCGACTGTCACGGCCGTTTTCGGATCGGCCGCATCGTCCTCGGATACAAGCTGGAAGTGGACCAGTTGCCCCTTGATCTTGATCCCGGCGGCGTTGGCGTCCTCGATCGCAAGCCGCGCACCGTTTTCCGCATCCTTTCCCACATGCGCGACTTGCCCTGTCAACGGGCCAGCATAGCCGATAGTGACCGTTTGGTCTGCGTGGGCGACTCCCGACAGCAATGCAGACGCACTGATAACCAGTACGGATTGAATACCTGATCCCGTGATTCCCACCCTGTCGGAAATGGCCGACAAGATTCGGGCCATGCCATCAGCTGCGCCTCCACGACGCCCGGTGTGGACTGTGTCGCTCTTGATGAGTCGAATGCTCTGCATCGCTAGGTCTCCGTGATTGAATGAAAGTTGGTGCGCGGGCGCAGCCGACACCTCAACTATAGAAAAACAATAATTTATTATTACTAGTGTTTATACCTACCTCTCGAAGACTGCTGCGCGGGTCAGTCCAGGAAAACGCACAATCGCAAAAAAGGGTTCAATCCAGCATGCGGATCATCGACACCGCATGGTTTTGAAGCGGATGGGGATTGCGGAACCGAGAAGTATTTATTATTGTTTTCGTCTAACTGAACAGGCGATAACCATGGACGCACCCTCGAAACCGAAACGTACGCGAACTCCGCAAAGCGAACGCATCGAAGCGACGCAGCGCAAGATCATCGAATCTGCACAACGGCTCCTTCGCGAAGAAGGCTTCAAGAGCGCGACGCTGCAAAAGATCGCGCGCGGAGCCAACGTCTCACTTGGTGCTTTGCAACACCACTTTGAAAGTCGGGACGCGCTGATGGAACGCCTGGTTGACGAAGCCATGGCGCCCTTGAGCGACCATGGTGGGGTATGGCCGGATCTCGCTCTGCCATTGCGTGAGCGGGCGGAAGCATTCGTACTGCAGGCATGGAAGCAGATCTTCGGTGCGCCCAGTTACCTTACGGCGTGGAGCCTGTTCTTCGGGTGCAAGGCCACACCGTCGATTTTCAGTGGGATCGATGCCAAGCGGGCGAGTGAGGACAAGAAGTTCTTTTCGCTGTTTCTGGCGACGTTTCCCGAGCTTGAGAAACATCATCCACATCCGAAAGGCTTCACTGCCTCGGTGTTTTCTACGCTACGTGGCATTGGTGTATTCGAGCTGTTTGATGTCTCGTCGACCGAAAAACGCGAAGAGCTGCAGGCCCTCGTGGAAACCATCGTGCGGGCGTGTTCACCAAGCGTCATTGAGGCTCCCACGGCGAAGTCGAAAACGCGCCAGCCGCGTAGGGTTGCGGCTCCGGACTAGAGCTTTCGGGATGCCGCCTACTCGGCAGTGGCCCGAGCATTCCCGAAACGGATTGCAATACCAACAAGTACGCGTGCCCGACTCAGACGACGTGCGTCGAATTGACAAGCAGTCGAAGGCGAATCTCTGCGCACTGATTGTGCCGCCCGCGCAGCCACCCCTCGCCCGCAGTCCACGACGTCAGGCTCTCCTATAAGGCTGCCAAAAGCCGCGGCCTGCCCGGCATCCCCCCGAGCGTACGTACGACGACCTTGTCGTAAGTGGCCTGCCCTTCGGGCGACCGCAGCCCATTGACTGAACGCCCCAGTCCTCATCGTCGCGATCCAACGGATTCTGCATCCCCAGCGCGCCGCCATGCCGTCCCCGCGGCCTCCGACGATGGCGCCTTTAAATCGATGCAAAGCGCCCGTTGGTACGAGCGTCTCGCCCTTGTGATCGGGCGGCTCGATGCAAAACGCACGTTACAATAAACAATAAACGTATATTGCAACTTGCGTTTTTCTGTTCTAGACTTCGGTCCATGGAGTCGAGCTAATCCATTGATTTAACAGATTTTTAAGGGTTTTCACCTAGATCATGAGACGCCCCGTTGACCGTGCCCCTGCTGACGACAAAACGAACGGATGGAGCGGTTTGTTGCGCCCTCGTACGCCTCAACCGTCCCTTTCTGGCGAGCAGGTATTCGACTATGTCGTCGTGGGCGCGGGATACGCCGGCCTTGCCGCCGCTCGCGCGCTTGCATTGAAAAGCCCCAAGGCCTCCGTCGCGGTTATCGAAGCTGGGGTCGTAGGCGAAAACGCGTCGGGCCGTAACTCCGGCTTCGCCATTGATCTGCCGCACACATCGGGAATTTCAGCGAAATCGGTTGAGGAAGGACGTGCGGCTATCCGGATCGGCCGCTTCGCGCTGGACGAACTGGATGGTCTGATCCAACGGCACGGCATCGCTTGCGACTGGGAGCGTCGCGGACGCTATCACGCCGCGGTCACTCTAGAAGTCGCCGACAGCGCGCTCAAGACGTATGCGTCAAATCTCGATGCCTGGAAAGAACCGTTTCAATGGCTCAAGCGTGACGAACTCGAGGAGCGCCTCGGAACGCGCTATTACGGCGATGCGATCTTCACGCCGGGCACCTATCTGCTGAACCCGGCCGCCCTGGTGCGTGGGCTCGCGGACAGCCTGCCGACGAACGTGACGCTGTTTGAGTGCTCGCCCGTCACTGAAGTCGAGTTCGATGGTCCCTCGCCTTATGTAAAGACGGCACAGGGCGGCGCCCGTTTCGGGAAACTGATTCTGGCGGTAAACGCGTTCTCGCAGTCGTTCGGCGTCTATCAGGAACGGCAGGTTCCGGTGCTTCTTTTTGCGAGCCTCACGACGCCGCTGTCTGACGACCAGATGGCGAAGCTCGGCTCCGAAAAATCGTGGGGCATCACGCCGGCGCACGGCGTGGCGGGCTCAACGCTACGCTTGACGCACGACAGGCGCCTGATGATCCGTCAGGGCTTCGAATATTCGCCGACATTGCGTACGACCGAAGCGCACCGGGACGATGCGCGACAGACACATCAGGAGTTGCTCGCTCGCCGCTTTCCCCAGCTCGAAGCACTCGAAATCGAGCACTTCTGGATGGGCTGGCTCGCGGTGTCACAAAACCACGCCCCAGCGTTCGGGCAGGTTCACGAAAACGTATATGCGACATCGTGCTGCAACGGCTCGGGCATCGTGCGTCACACGGCGTCGGGCATGCTCATCGCCGATCTGGCACTCGGACATGAGAACCCGCTAATCGACGACTTCCTGGTGCAAGGCACCGCCAATTACATCCCGCCGCGGCCCATTCGCGACGTCGGCATAAGACTCACGATCTCCTGGGATACATGGAGAGGAAGGGGCGAAAGGTAGCTTGAACACGCCATGCGAATAACATGCTTCAGCGATTATTTAGTATTACTACAGGAGACGTACAGTGAAGAGCATCAGACTGATTCAGGGAAATGACATCAAGACCGCCGATCGCGGCGGCGCAACGAACGGCGTCGCAGAAATTTCATGGGCGATCGGCGATAACGAAGGCGCAGCACTGCCCTGCGGATTTGGCGCCTGGGACGAGGCCGCGTGCGAACCGAAGACCTTGGGCTACGATGAAGTCATTCTCGTTCTCGAAGGCACGTTTGGCGTCGCGTCAACCGACGGCGAGCGTGTGGAAGGCCGTGCCGGCGACGTCATCGAACTGACGAAAGGCACTACCGTGAAGTACTTCGGCAGCAAAGCAAAGCTGTTCTTCGTGACGAACTAACAGGGGACGACATCATGCATAGCGCCTCTCCATCAGGACATCTCCAGCGTCGACTGAAGAACCGTCATATTCAGCTCATCGCGCTGGGCGGGACTATCGGCACCGGCCTGTTTCTCGGCTCGGCAGGCATTATCGAACTTGCGGGCCCCGGGGTCATCCTGGGTTACGCCATCGGTGGCCTGATCATCTTCTGCATCATGCGCTTCCTCGGCGAAATGCTGGTCGAAGATCCGAGAGCCGGTTCATTCAGCCATTTCGCCAATCGTTACGTGTCGCATTTCGCCGGGTATCTGTCGGGCTGGAACTGTATCGCCCTGTATGTGCTCGTCGGGATGCTCGAACTGACTGCCGTCGGTAAATTCATTCAGTTCTGGTGGCCGGGAATACCGACCTGGGTAACGGTCGCCGTGTTCTTCGTGCTGATCAATGCGGTCAACTTCATCAACGTCAAGATTTACGGCGAGTTCGAGTTCTGGTTCGCGTTGATCAAGATTGTCGCGGTGCTTGCGATGATCGTCGTTGGCTTCTACCTCCTTGGGACGACGCATAACCCGAATCAGAGCATCAGCAATCTGTGGTCTCATGGCGGCTTCCTGCCCCACGGCCTTTCGGGTCTGGGTATGTCCTTCGCCTTCATCATGTTCGCATTCGGTGGCGTCGAGATGCTTGGCTTCGCCGCGGCCGAAACCGATGAGCCGCGCAAGGTGATCCCGAAAGCGATCAATCAGTTGGTCTATCGCGTACTGGTCTTCTATATCGGTTCGATGGTGGTCCTGCTGTCGCTGACGCCGTGGAACACGCTCGTCGCCCAGCTCCAGGCAGGCGGTGGTACGTACAGCAGCAGCCCTTTCGTGCTGGTCTTCTCTGGCATCGGCGAGCGCTTCGCCGCAAACATCCTCAACTTCGTGATTCTGACGGCGACGCTGTCCGTCTATAACAGCATGGTCTACAGCAGCAGCCGCCTGCTTTACGGCATGGCACTTGAAGGCAACGCGCCGAAATCGCTTATGCAGGTCAACAAGCGCGGCGTGCCGGTGCGTGCCATCGTATATCCCGGCATCGTCACCGCATTCTGCATCGTGCTGAACTATGTGGCGCCCGCAGGTGTGATCGAGCTGCTCATGTCCCTGATCGTCGCGGCACTCGTCATCACGTGGGTCGTCGTCATCGTGGCGCATATGAGCTTTCGCAAGTCCAACAAGGAGAATGGCGTCAAGACCCGTTTCCCCGCACCCTTTGCACCGTTCACAAACTACCTGTGTCTGCTGGCGATGGCCGTCGTTGTCGTCGTCATGCTGATGACACCGGCCATCCGCGTGTCGGCTATCGCGATTCCGATCTGGATTGCCATCGTCTACGTGTCGTATCGCCTCGTTGCTCCGAAGGCGCTGCATGTTCCGGTCGACGTCGCCTGAATTGAACCTTTAAAGGAATTTAGCCATGACTGATCTTTTCGATAATCCGATGGGCCTGATGGGCTTCGAGTTTGTTGAGTTCGCCTCGCCCGTTGCGAACGTCCTCGAACCTGTGTTGGAAAACCTCGGATTCACCCTGGTCGCCAAGCATCGTTCAAAGGACGTGGTGCTGTATCGCCAAGGCGACATCAATTTCATCGTGAACCGTGAGCCGCACAGCCCGGCGGCGTACTTCGCAGCCGAACACGGACCGTCGGCTTGTGGTCTCGCGTTCCGGGTCAAGGACTCGCACAAGGCGTATGCGCGTGCGATCGATTTGGGCGCCCAGCCGCTCGAGACGCCCACCGGCCCGATGGAACTCCGTCTCCCGGCAATCAAGGGGATCGGCGGTGCGCCCCTGTATCTGATCGACCGTTTCGAAGATGGCCAGTCGATTTACGACATCGATTTCGAGTTTCTCCCCGATGTCGACCGTCGTCCAAAAGGTCACGGTCTAAAGCTCATCGACCATCTGACGCACAACGTCTATCGCGGACGCATGGCGCATTGGGCAAGCTTCTACGAGAAGCTCTTCAACTTTCGCGAGATTCGCTATTTCGACATCTCGGGCGAATACACCGGCCTCACCTCCAAGGCAATGACCGCACCCGATGGCAAGATCCGGATTCCGCTCAACGAAGAGTCGGCGAAGGGCGGCGGCCAGATCGAGGAGTTCCTGCTGCAATTTAACGGAGAAGGCATTCAGCACGTTGCCTTGCTGACGGACGATCTCATCTCGACAGTCGACAGTCTGCAGATGGCTGGCGTGCCGCTGATGACCGCACCGAACGAGTACTACTACGAGGCAGTCGAGACCCGCCTGCCGTCGCATGGTCAGCCGATTCCGGAATTGCAGGCGCGTGGCATCCTGCTCGACGGCACCACGCAAGGTGGCCAGAAACGCCTGCTGTTGCAGATCTTTTCGCAGCCAACCTTCGGTCCGGTCTTCTTCGAATTCATCCAGCGCGCGGGCGACGAAGGCTTCGGCGAAGGCAATTTCAAGGCCTTGTTCGAATCGCTCGAACGAGATCAGATTCAGCGTGGCGCGCTCAAGGTGGAGAACGAATAGTGAAAATCGACCGCATTCACCACGTCGCGTATCGCTGCCGAGACGCAAAGGAAACGGTGCTCTGGTACAACCAGATGCTGAATATGGACTTCGTGCTCGCGATCGCCGAGAACCAGGTACCTTCCACCAAGGAACCGGACCCGTACATGCACGTGTTTCTCGATGCGGGCAACGGGAATGTGCTGGCCTTCTTCGAGCTTCCGACCCGCCCGCCGATGGGACGCGACCCGAACACGCCCGAGTGGGTTCAGCATATTGCGTTTCGCGTGACGGACCGTGCCGAACTGCTCGAATTCAAGACGCATCTGCAAAGCAATGGCGTCGAAGTGCTTGGCGTCACCGATCATGGTGCATTCCATTCCATCTATTTCTTCGATCCCAACGGTCACCGCGTCGAACTCGCATGTCCGGACCCGGACGAGGAAGAAATGATCCGCAAGCTGGACTCGGTGAAGTGGGACATGCTCGAAGAATGGTCGCGAACGAAGCGCGCGCCGCAGCATGCCGCGTTCCTGCACGACCGGGAGTTCGGGAAATGATCGACGCGACGCATGACCCTGAACTCAGGAGTTGGGTAGCATCAGCCAACGACGCACAGACCGATTTTCCCATCCAGAACTTGCCGTTCGGCTCGTTCCGTCGGCGGGGCACTGAGGAACCTCATCGCATCGGCGTTGCCATCGGCGATCAGGTCCTCGATTTGCGGCTGGCGTCGGAATGCGCCGCGTGGCCCGAAGACGTTGCCAGGGCGCTCGCGCCATTGGCTGCGGGAGATCTCAATGCTTTCATGGCGATGGGGCAGAAGACGCGCGCGGACTTGCGGCGCGCGCTTTCGGCCGCCCTGGCTGAGGGCAGCACCCAGCAGCGCACGTTGCGGGAATGCCTCGTGCCGCAAGCGGACGCTGTGATGGCACTGCCCTGCCGTATCGGCGACTACACGGACTTTTACATCAGCGTCCATCACGCGACGACGATCGGCAAGCAGTTTCGTCCCGACAATCCCCTACTGCCGAACTACAAGTGGGTGCCTATCGGATACCACGGCCGCGCCTCGTCGATTCAGCCGAGCGGACAGGCTTTCCATCGACCTATGGGCCAGATTAAAACGCCGGACACCGACGCGCCCGAACTCGGGCCGAGCGGGCGTCTGGACTATGAACTGGAGATGGGCATCATCGTCGCGGCTTCGAACTCCCAGGGCCAGCCGGTCCCGATCGGGCACGCCGAGGAACACGTGTTCGGCTTGACGCTGTTCAACGACTGGAGCGCGCGCGACATCCAGGGCTGGGAGTATCAGCCGCTCGGGCCGTTCCTGTCGAAGAACTTCGCATCGACTCTCTCGCCGTGGATCGTGACAATGGAGGCACTTGCACCGTTTCGCTGTGCGTTCAGCCGTCCGGAGGGCGATCCGCAGCCTTTGCCCTATCTCGATTCACGAGAGAACCGCGAAGCAGGCGCGATAGACGTTCAGCTCGAAGTCTGGATTCAGACCGAGGCCATGCGGCATGCCGGCCATGCGGGCGATCTGTTGTCGATGTCGAATCTAGCTGACGCATATTGGAACGTCGCACAGCTGGTCGCGCATCATACGGTCAACGGATGCAATCTCAATCCGGGCGACCTGCTCGGCACGGGAACGCTCTCAGGACCGAAGCCCGAACAGGCCGCATCGTTGATGGAGTTGACGGCGAACGGAAAACAACCCCTCAAACTCTCCAATGGCGAAGAACGTCGCTTTCTGAATGACGGCGACAGCATCATCCTGCGAGGCTATTGCCAGCGCGCGGGCCAGCGCCGTATTGGATTCGGCGAATGCCGCGGCACGGTCCTGCCCGCCCGCGACTCCCACTTCGTCTGATAGGGCCGCCGAAGGAGATACGATGGGCAAGACCTGTAACGTGGAAGAGGCAGTCGGTTGCATCCCGGAGGGTGCGACGCTGATGATCGGCGGGTTCATGGGCGTGGGTACGCCTCGGCGCCTGATCGATGAGCTGGTGCGCCAGGGACGTCGCGGCTTGACCGTTATCGCTAATGACACAGCGCGACCGGGCATCGGTATTGGCCGCATGATCTCGGCGGGCCTGGTTAAGCGTCTCATCACCAGCCATATCGGAACGAATCCCGAGACGCAGCGACAGATGCTCGCCCATGAGATCGATGTTGAACTCGTTCCTCAGGGCACGCTCGCCGAACGGATCCGCGCTGGCGGATATGGACTCGGCGGTGTGCTCTCCCCAACTGGCGTGGGCACTGTGGTAGAGGACGACAAACAGACACTCGAAATCGATGGACGGCTGTTCCTGGTGGAACGGCCGCTGCGCGCCGAGTTCGCGCTCATCAACGCGTGGCGCGCTGATCACATTGGTAACCTGACCTACGCGTTGACCGCACGCAACTTCAACCCGCTAATGGCGATGGCCGGTGGAGTCGTCATCGCAGAGTCGAAAGAAATCGTCCCGACGGGTGTCATCCCACCCGACGATGTCATGACGCCCTCAGTGATCGTCGATCGGCTGATTGGTAGGGAGCGGAATAATGAACGATAAAACGCTGATCGCTACACGTGTTGCGCAGGAACTTCGTCCCGGATACCTCGTAAATCTGGGTATCGGCCTGCCGACGCTGGTCGCGGCAATAGTGCCCAGAGACGCCAATATCTTCTTTCAGTCGGAGAACGGCATCGTCGGCATGCACGCCATTCCCGAAGAAGGTCTTGAAGCCGAAGACCTGACCGATGCGGGGGGAAGCCCCATCAGCGCTTTACCCGGCGCGGCAACCTTCGACAGTGCGATGTCATTCGGCCTGATCCGTGGCGGCCATCTCGACGTCACCGTGCTCGGCGGCCTTCAGGTCGATCGTCTGGGGCGCCTTGCGAACTGGATGGTTCCGGGGGACATGGTTCCAGGAATGGGTGGAGCGATGGACCTGGTAACCGGCGCGCGACGGGTCGTCGTCGCGATGATGCATACGGCGAAAGGCAAGCCCAAGATCGTCGAGCGCTGTACGTTGCCGCTGACTTCTCAACGACGGGTGGACCTGATCGTGACCGAACTTGCCGTCATCAGGCCCTCGGAGGAAGGACTTGTGCTGCAGGAGCTCGCCCCCGGCGTCGATGTGGCCAGCGTCCAGCGCGCAACAGACGCACAGCTGATTGTGCCGGCCGACGTTGCAACAATGCGCCTCGATTCGAATTAGGCAAGCGTCTCGCGCGAATCCGTCCGCACGGCCCTAGCATTACCCGCGTTGACGATCATCTGTACGACGACATCGAGTTGCAACGATGTTGCCTGCTCATCGATCCCGAAGATACGCATCACGGACAGACCACGCAACGCAGCGAATACGACCGCCGCGAAGTGCTCTGGCTGTGAATGCGTCCTGGCGATCTCGGGAAAGACGGTTACGAAATGCTGGAAGAACAAGGGATCGTGCTTCGCCCGATGGGCACTGATGCGCTCGAACAACTGAGGAGAAGTCCTGCACCCAAAAAAAAGACTCCAGGCCGCCACGTAACTCGGCGGTGCATAAACCTTGTCCCAGGCGGCCTGTACGAACCGGCTCGCGCGTTCTTCGAGTGGCACATCCGCAGCGTTCTCGGGCCACACGGAGCCTAGCGCACCGAGCGGCTTCATGACCTCATCGACGACGTGCTCCATCAGTGCTGTCCGGTTTCCGAACTGATGCTGCACCGCACCGAGCGTGACCTTTGCGCCATACGCGATGTCTTGCAGATTGGTCTCCTGGAAGCCGACTTTTTGTAGGAGCCGGATCGCCGACGCGATGATCCTTTTTTGCGTCGTCTCGCTCCGCTCGGCTTGCGTGCGCCGTTTGGGCTGGGACTTCGCAGTCGGTGACGTCGCTGATTTCATGACGGTTCTCGCATGTTGCAATACACGATTAATGTTAAATCCATTTTACACAGGTGCTTGCGCGAGAGCGCACATCGGATCCGTGACCCGCAAACTCGTTCCGGGGGCCACATCCGACTGAATCGGTTCGCCGGCTATTAGGAAATAGTTGGCTCTTTTTTTAGTTATTACTCTTCCATAACGTTAGGATAACAAATGAAAGTAAAAATCATTGCGGTAACTTGCTTTGCGTTGTGCTGCGGTTCTGCATTCGCACAGTCATCAGTGACGCTTTACGGCCTGATGGATGCAGGCATCACTTACACGAACAATGTCGTGACGCCGGCCGGCCACGGATCGAACGTCCAGTTCGTGTCCGGGTCGTCACAAGGCGATCGCTGGGGACTGAAAGGCAGCGAAGATCTTGGCGGAGGGCTAAAAGCGGTGTTCGTCCTCGAGAACGGATTTCAGCTCGGCACCGGTGCGCTAGGCCAGGGAGGACTCATGTTCGGACGTCAGGCATACGTGGGCCTGGTGGGTCCGTGGGGAACGCTGACCTTGGGCCGCCAATATGATTTCATCGGTGATAACTTCTGGGCCTATGCGATGGGCGCCATGTCGCCCGCTGGTCTTCTTGCGTGGAGCTTGCCCGCGTACGCAGCCGGGGGATACACGCTCGACAATCGCATCTGGGGCGACGAAGTCAACAATGCGGTCAAGTATCAATCGCCGACGATCGGTGGATTCACCTTCGGCGCGATGTACGGCTTCGGCAACGTGGCGGGCTCGCTCGGAACCAATAGTTCCAGCAACTTTATGATCAGCTATGGGAACGGTCCGTTCAGCGCCGCGCTCGCCTACATGTCGATTCACAACGCGACGCCTTCGTCGAACTCTACCGAGTATGCGGGCGGCGCATCGTATGCCATCGGAAAATCTACGCTTTTTGGGAATATCACTGATGTGCAACTGACGGGAGGAGACCGTCCTCGCGCGACGACCTTCGATGCCGGCGCGAGCTACGCGTTGTACTCTGCATTCAACCTCGCGGCCGCATTCCAGTATCAGAAACGAAACAACGATCTGGGAAGCGCCAATCAGGTGATCGTGACGGCGGACTACCTCCTCTCCAAACGGACCGATGTCTACATGGTTGCAACGTTGGGCCACGATCACGCTTTTGGCGCACAGGTTCAGGCAGCTTACGGCGCCCCATCCAGCTCGGACGTCCAGACCGGCGTTCGCGTCGGCATCCGTCACCGGTTTTAACCTTGGGAGCCTAACGTTATGGACAACAACGTTACCCTCTATGACTATTTCCGGAGCTCCGCGTCGTTTCGCGTACGAATCGCATTGAACCTCAAGAATGTGGTCTTTGACACGATTCCGGTGCATCTCCTGCAAGATGGCGGCGAGCAGTTCAGCTCGGCATACCGCGCGATCAATCCAGCGCAAGCCGTCCCGACGCTGTTGGTCAGAGAAAGCGAAGCGATCCCGATTGCTCAGTCGCTTGCGATCATTGAATACCTGGATGAGACCTACCCGCAGCCGCCTTTGCTGCCAACATCCGCAACGGATCGGGCATACGTGCGATCCGTCGCATATCTCATCGCATGCGATATACATCCTCTCAACAACCTGAGGGTCCTCAAGTATCTTCAGACGACTTTCGGCGCGGACGAGGAACAAAAAAAGACCTGGATCGCAAACTGGATATCGAGCGGGTTTTCTGCGCTCGAGAAAATGTTCTCAACGAGTCCCCACACGGGACGTTTGGTGTACGGCAACCGGCCCACGGTAGCAGATGTCTGCCTGGTGCCGCAGGTGTGGAACGCGCGTCGGTTCGGTGTTCCTCTCATTGCTTACCCAACGCTTGTGCGTATCGCTGATGAGGCTGCATCGCTGAAAGCTTTCACCGAAGCCGATCCCTCTGTCGAGCAAAGACGGCGGACCGAAGGGTGACCGCCCGGATATTCGCCGTGCATGAGCAGTTGCAACCTTTGGACGCGTGAGCACTTACCGGAAACGTTCCGCGGTGCGTCCTTTAAGCGTTGGAGACTGATCAGCGTTCGCTGCATCCGCTCGGCTCCGAGCCTTTTTCTCGCCCCGCCGCCGATCCGCCACCGCGTCCGTCACAACATCGGAATCAATCAATGACCGAATGATCCCCAAGCTTGCAAAAAGGGAAAGTCCTTATAGGTTGCTTCCGGCTGGAGCGGTTGCCGGGCGGGGCTTGCACCCGCTGGAAAGCGCCACCTTTTCACGGCGCACACCCAATCCGGCCATTCTCTCCAGCAGGCGTAGGCAAGAAAAACGCACCTCATGCTGTCGGGAGCAGGCCACACCACGCACCTAGTGACGGTCATTTCGTCACGAGAGGCACGGAACTCGGCGGCTCAGCCTTCCTAGCTAGGTGGTCGACTGACTCGATATGTTCGACGTCGCCCTGCAGCCTGCACGAAAGCGCGAACATCCAAGGAAAAGACCATTTCGACCGTTCCTCTGCTGCTGCACGCCGTGCCCGCAGATCAGGCAACTGTCGCCGGCTTTTACCGGCTCGCGGATGCGATACGACTGATCCATGTCTTGCCTGTGCGCCGCGCTGTCCTGCTCGGTCGCCTTGCGCTTGTAATCGCAGGCAGGAAATCGGCTGCAGCCATAGAACGCTCGGTGCTTGCCTGACTTCAATTGCAGAACACCACTCCCGCACCCCGGGCACGACTTCAGCGGTTCGCAAAGTACGCGTTCACCGATGTGAGAGTCGCCGCTCCCGAGCCGGCTCGGGCGAACGGCCGGTTAGCACCGTGCAGCCGCCCGATCAGGGTCGGTAGCTGAGGGTCTGCAATGGCCGAACCGCTGCCCCTGAGAAGCCGACTTGGATGACTGGACCCCGCAGTTACCCGCCGTTGCCCGCCTGAGAGTGCGACGCCAGCGGCGGGTCGCGGGAGTGGCCATCCACCAGCAGTAACACCTGGCATCCGCGGCCGCCGAGAGGCGAGTGTCAGAGGCTTGGAGATACCCAGTTGTAGTGCCACACCCATTGAAAGGCCTGAGTCAAGGAGAGCCCCTTCCCCCTTCGACCACGCGGACCGAAAAGCGCTGATCAGATGTGTGTGGCAGACGGGTGCTATCCCGCCACGACCCGGCGTCACCGGAATGACGGTATCGCGCACCCTCAAACGGCCTGAGCTCGTACGTGAAGAGACGCGGCAACGCGTGCTCGATGCCGTGCGCGCCACCGGTTACGTGCCGAACATGCTTGCGGGCGCGCTGGCTACGAACAGGAGTCATCTGGTCGCGCTACTGTTGCCGACCATCGCGACGTCCATCTTTACGGATATGGTGCAGGCCATGATGTCGACGCTGGGCGCGGCCGGCTACCAGACGTTGCTCGGTTTGACTGACTACCTGCCCGAGCGCGAGGAACAACTCGTGGAAACGTTGCTCGGGCGGCGACCGGACGCCATCGTCCTGACCGGCACGGACCATTCGCCGCTCACGCGCGAGCGGCTGCGCAAAACGAAGGTGCCGATTGTGGAAATATGGGATCTGACCGACGACCCGATCGACATGCTGGTCGGTTTCTCGCATGAAGCCGTCGGCAGCGCCGTTGCGCGTCATCTTCTGCAGAAGAACTATCGACGCTTCGCCGTCCTGTCGGCCGACGATCCTCGGGGCCTGCGGCGGAGTATGAGCGTTATCGATGAGTTAAAGCGCCATGGCGTAGGCGATGTACCACTGGAGGTTATGCCCGCTCCCGCGACTCTGCAAACCGGGCGTGAAGGGTTTGTCCGCCTGCTGGAAAAAGGCTTGCCCGACGTTATTGCGTGCAGTACTGATACTCTTGCGCAGGGCATTCTCGCCGACGCTGCCAGGCGCGGTATCGGTATTCCACAAGACGTCGCCGTCATGGGCTTTGGCGACCTGAGTACCGCCGCGCATGTCCATCCTGCGCTTTCAACGGTACGTATAGACGGCGCAACGATCGGACGACTGGCTGCCGAGGCGCTATTGGGCAGACTCGGCATGCAGCAGCCGTCGCCTCCCAGGTTGCGTGTAGACACAGGGTTTGCAATAGTCGACCGCGAAAGTGCCTGACGGCCCCACCGTTCGGCGAGCGGGCCAGCGATAGTTTTTGCCCCCGGCTGCGGACGACTGCTCAGGCGCGTCAAGCAGTCGCCTGGCTGACGCTTTGCCGGTGGCAAAGAACGTCGCCCTGTGGCCGACTGTACGCTCTCGACTTACCGCGCCGTAAGCTCACGTTCGAATATATTTCCTTGCGCCATCGGCAGCTTTGAGGCGGCGTCGCTCAGCGGGTATTACCGGCCATCAACAGTCGTTCGTCTCGCTGAAGCCAGTCCACGGCTCAGCACGCGCGAGACCGGTGAGCTTCTGCAGACCGGTCTTTGGCCGCTGAACGCGCCTCGCACTGCACGCCCTTAACCGTCATGCGATCATGAGAAGCGGAAGCATCCACTCGCACACGCGCCCGCTTTTGTCGGTGTCACGGACATCCACTATGCGCCCATTCAGCGCCCTTTTCGTGCTTGTCGGTACCTTGCTCACGGCATGCGGGTATGGCGCGACCTTTCTCTTTTCTATGCACTTCCGGACCCTCGGCGGGAATGACCTCGATACTGGAGAGGCGCTCGCAGGGGCGATGGTCGGCACCTTTATCGGCGTGCCGCTCGTCGGATGGTTCGCTCAGCACATCGGGGCCGCGCGCATGACCGCTCTCTCAGCACTATGCGTTGGCATGGCTGTCGCAGGTTTCGCGTTCTTCGGGCGCGTGAGCCCGTTCAACGTGGTGCCCGGGTTCCTCATGGGCTTCGGCTGGGGCGCCTTCTATCTGGCCGCGCCGATGTCGTTGGCCGAGCGCACAAGCGATGCGAATCGCGGCCGCTGGTTTCTCCGTCTCGGCACGTTTCAGATGACAGGCATGAGCGGCGGTCCGGCTCTCGCGGCGTTCACGATTCGCTACTGGCACTGGACGGTCGGCAGCGTGCTCTACATGATCGGCGGCCTGTGCGTGATCGCAGCGCTCATGCTGGAGATCTTCGGCCGGGTCGCGCCGCGAACGCACGCCTCGCCGGTGCAGGAACGATGGCTGCGCGACGCCCGCGCGATCTTCCGTACGCGCGCCGTTTATCCGATTGCCATGATCGCCTTGGGAACCTGTGTGTTCTCGGGGTTGATGACGTTCCAGATGTCGATGGTTAAAGGGACTCGTGCGCAAGCGAGCACGTTCTTCAGCGTCTACACCGTTACGGTCGTGGCAACACGATGGCTGCTCGGGCAGTTCGTGATCAAGGTGCGTCGCGAAGTCGCCACGAACGTGCTGCTCGTGCTTATGCTGCTCGGTATCGCGGCGATGGTCGGGGTGCCGTATCACGTGTTGTTCCATTCGGCCGGCGCGGTGTTGCTCGGCACCGGGTACGGGCTCGTCTATCCGATCATCCAGACTCAGGCCGTCAACGATTCCACTGCAACGTATCGGCACGCCACGCTAACGTGGTTCGTCACGTCATATTTCATCGGCGTGTTTGGCTTTCCGGCGCTCGGAGGTTGGGTGCTGGTCCATTGGGGCAAGGGCGCGTTGCTGACGCTCGTCGCCTTGTGTGGACTGACGGCGCTGCTGCTCGCGATGGTGCGGGACAGGCGTGGCATCGATGCGCAATCGAACGTATGACGAAACAGCCCCGATCAAAAAAATAACCGGGGAAACTCCAGACAGGATGGCGCCGAAAGCCGTCGGCGCATTGCCGAAGCGGCAATAGAGCATGCCGGAGCGTTCCTGGATAACTGGCATGGCAAGCTGGTGTCTGATGATTACGGTGGCTACAAGGCTTCGCTCACGTAGATCGGTGCGACGTAACTGGTCAAGTGTGGCAATCGCTCGCGGATCACCCTCTGGCGTTGACACCATCCTGTGCGGTGAACAGCCTGCCGCTGCGGCAGGCCGTGACTTCAGCTTCGCTTGTCGCCGATGCCAAGCAGACCGCGGATCGTCTTTTCCGTCTCTGCATAGTTCCCTTCGCCGAAATGGGAATAGACCAGCCGGCCTTGCTGATCGAACAGATAGAGCGCGGGCCAATATTGATTGCCGTACGCATTCCAGGTTGCATATTGGTTGTCCTGCGCAATCGGATACTCGATGCCGAAACGCTTGACCGCGTTCTGCAGATTTTCGGTTTTGTGCTCGAAAGAATATTCGGGTGTATGCACGCCGACAACCACCAGCCCCTTGTCGTGATATCGCGCATACCAGTCCTTGACGTACGGAATCGTGTGCGCGCAGTTGATGCAATCGAACGTCCAGAAATCGACGAGCACCACCTTGCCACGCAACTGCTTCATATCGAGGGGCGGGCTATTGATCCAACTAGTGATCCCCGTGAAATCTGGCGCGGGTGCTCCGGTCCGCATTGAGCTTGAGTTGGACTGACCGATTTCGCCTCCGGCGTAAACGACGCCGGCCAGTAAAGCAGCACCGGCGAGCGCGGCAGTAACAGTGAAAATCTTCAGACGATCAAACATGACGGTTTCTCCAATCGTTCATCATTTGAGCTATTGGAGCGCGTCAACGTATCTCGCATATGTCCACCACCGGCTGATATGCAAGGTCGTGTGTCTGCATGTCGCTCAGGTACATTGAGATACAAAGCCGATCGCTACGCTGCGCCGCACCCCCATGCTGACACGGCAGGTAGCGGCCGAGGTTTTGTATCAGTGTGTGTCCAAGGCGGCGGCCGATACATGCCGTTGCGCAATTGCACCGTTCCTGAAATCTTCCCGATACATGAGAGCGCTGAAATACGGCACATGGCCTGGTATGCCGGTTGGCACCGGCGTTCGAGGCCGGTCCATCCAACCGTCTGCTCTCGGGATACAGATCTCATGTTACTTATTATCATTGCATTTCTGGGGGGCGCGTTCACCATCCTGAGCCCCTGCATCCTGCCCGTCGTGCCGTTCGTGTTTGCGCGCTCCGACGCTCCGTTCGCCACGGGTCGTCTGCCTATGCTTCTCGGCCTCGCGGGAACCTTTGCGCTGGTGACCGGACTCGGTGCCGCGGGCCTCGCCGGGGCCGCGCAACTGAGCGAATATGGGCGTTGGATTTCGCTCGCGCTCTTCGCCGGGTTCGGTGCGACGCTGCTGTTTCCGACGATCGCAGCAAAGCTGTCTCGTCCGTTGTCCGCGCTTGCCGACCGCATGATGTCGCGCTCGCAAGGTCATGGCGCGACCCGCCAGATCGGCTCCGCAGTGTTGCTCGGCGCGGCGACCGGCCTGTTGTGGGCGCCATGCGCGGGACCGATCCTTGGCCTGATCCTGACTGGCGCTGCGCTGCATGGCGCGACCTGGCGGACCGGGGTTGCCCTTGCCGCCTATGCCGTCGGCGCCGCGAGCTCGTTGGCAGTGGTATCCGGGCTGGGCAAGCGATCGCTGGATCTGCTCAAGCGTTCGTTCGGCGTCGGCGAAGGGCTACGCCGCGCCATGGGCGCGCTCGTCCTGCTCACGGTGGCGGCAATCGCATCGGGCCTGGACACCCGAGTCCTTGCGTACGTGCCGGGTGCCCCGACGAATGGCCTGGAGAGCAGCCTGGTCGCGCTGCTCGCGTCGAGTGAACCGGTGCGCAAGGTGCGGCAACCGGTGAGCATGGTGCAGCCTGGCCGCATCATCCGTGTGTCGATGCCAGCCGCGCTGCCAGTCGAGGGGCGCCTGCCTCCGCTCGACGGCGCGACCGCGTGGCTGAACACAATACCGCTTTCCAGCGATGCGTTACGCGGCAAGGTGGTGGTGGTCAACTTCTGGACGTACTCCTGCATCAACTGCCTGCGCACCTTGCCGTATCTGAAGACATGGGCGGATCGCTACCGCAATGACGGCCTCGTCGTGATTGGCGTGCACACGCCGGAGTTCGGCTTTGAGCACGATACAGGCAACGTCAAGCGGGCGCTGACGGACCTGAACATCCACTACCCGGTTGCGATCGATAACAACTATGGGATCTGGCAGGCTTTCGGCAACCAGTACTGGCCGGCGTTCTACATCGTCGATGCACAAGGACGCATCAGATATCACCACTTCGGCGAAAGCAGCTATGGCGAAGCGGAGCGGGCCATCCAGCAACTGCTGGCCGAAAACGGCCACGCGATGCCCGGCGGCAATCCGCAACAGGTGCGGGCGACAGGCGCGCAAGCTGCTGCAGATCCGGCAGACATAGGCTCGGAGGAGACCTACGTGGGTTACCGGCAGGCGCAGGGCTTCTCATCGCCGCAGCGCGTGAATGCGGATGCCACAGCGGCATACACGGTGCCCGCGCAATTGTCGATCAACAACTGGGGGCTCGCGGGTCACTGGAACATCGGGGCCGAATCCGCCGTACCGACCGCGCCGAACGCGCGGATCGCGTTTCGCTTCCACGCCCGCGACCTGCATCTGGTGTTGGGGCCGACTGCGGACGGCAAGCCCGTGCGCTTCAGGGTCACGGTCGACGGCAAGCCGCCCGGCGACGGGCACGGTACGGACGTCGCCAGCGACGGGACCGGCACGGTGACGAACGCGCGTCTGTATCAACTCGTGCGTCAGCGTGGTCCGGTGGAAGACCGGACGTTCGAAATCGAATTCCTCGACTCAGGCGTGCACGTGTTCAGCTTCACATTCGGCTGACCGAAGCGGTTGCCTGGCACCGCCTCTACCCCATGAAAGACAGAATCTGAACCCCTGAAACCCAGACATTTCAATCTGGCCGGAAAGCGGACATTTGAATATCGCTTTGACAATGGGGGGCGGCCGCAAGTTTGTGCAACGCTAGGCTACCGGCGATCTCACAGCGGGCCGGGAAGCCATGATGTGTTCCGTCAGTGCCTTCTGGAACGGCGACAGCACTTTGTCACGCCGGTGAATGAGAAAAAGCGGAACCGACATCTCCAGCCCGGGCGTCTGCACGACCTGCAGTTCGCCGCGTTCAACGTCCAGCCGGATTGCGGACTCGAGAAAGAAGCACAAGCCCAGGTCGCGTTTGACCGCGTGCTTCTGCGATTCCGGATGGCCAAACTCGAGGATCACGTTGCGGGTCTCGATCCCATGTTCACGCAGTTGCGCTTCCTCGAGTTCGCGACGAACGATATGACGTGGCGCGCTGATGAAAGGTAGCGTGGCCAGCTCATTGGGCTGCGCGACGGGGCCGGTCAGCTTGCTGCCTGGCGCGCTTGCCAGCAGCAACGCCTCTTCCCACAGCATGTATACGGTCAGACCATCCCGGTTCTCGGACGGATGCATGACGAGCACCGCGAAATCGCACGCGCCGGTGCGTACCGCGTCCAGCGCCGCCTGCGGGTTCGAGTTCTCGATGCTGACCAAACCCTCCTGATGGGCTGCATAGAAGTCGGAAACGACTTCCGGCAGTAGATAAGAGCCGGGTGTCATGGATGCGGCAATGACTGCGCTGCCGGCGGGGCTATCTTCGAGACCCGACAACTCGCGCTCCATCTCGCGCGTGCGCGTGAGGACGTCATTTGCCCATTTGTACACGCGCTCCCCGGCTTCGGTGAGACCGATATTGCGGCCGACGCGCTTGACGAGCGAGACGCCGAGCTTGGTCTCCAGGCTGCGCAGATGGGCAGTGACGACCGGCTGCGCGACGCATAGCCGGTCGGCCGCGCGGGTCACACTCTGCAGTTCTGCGACAAGGCAGAACACTTCGAGCTTTTGCAACGTGAAATAAGGGTCGAACGTGCGCACGCCGTGTGTCTCCCAAACCATAGCCACACGACTATAGACGGCGGCCTAAATATATATTTGAAGTATATATTGGCTAACTCTAAGATTCACCCACTACTTAGAGTGACTCTCTCAACCGTGCCCTGATAATTCGAGGGAACGCATGGATCGGATGGCCAGTGTTACCTCCTTTGTCCGCGTCGTCGAGACCGGCGGCTTTACAGCGGCGGCGCGCCGACTCGATCTGTCGACGACGACGGTCAGCAATCATGTTCAGGCGCTCGAAGACAGCCTCGGTGTGCGTCTGTTGAACCGCACCACACGCAGCGTGGGTCTGACCGAGATCGGCCGCGAGTATTACGAGCGCTGCTCGCAAATCTTGCAGGAGCTGGCGGAAGCCGACGAGATTACCAGCGCGATGCAGGTCACTCCGCGCGGCCGGCTGCGGCTGCGTTGTCACCAGGCACTGGAACAGTCCGTCGCGCCCATCGCCGCCCGTTTCGCCGGCGATTACCCGGATGTCTCGCTGGATTTCCGGACCGATGCCGTGGTCATCCCCATCGACCCTGCGCGGGAGGGATTCGACCTGTCGATCATGCCGGCATCCCCTCCTGATTCGACTCTGATAAGACGGACCCTGGCGAGATGGAACTATGTGCTGTGCTGCGCGCCCGCCTACCTCCAAACGCATTCCACGCCCCGGAGCCCGGCCGACCTGGCCGACCATAACTGCCTGCTCTACGCCTATTCGATCTACCGTGACGAATTTCATTTCGTCGACCCGGAGGGCAATCCAACGAGCACGCGCGTGTCAGGCAACCTCGTCACTGCCAGCATTACCGTGCTGCGCGCGGCTGCCGCTGCCGGACTCGGATTGTGTCTGTGCCCCCCGTTCGTCGTTTCCGATCTCCTCGCGTCCGGCGTGCTGGTGCCGCTGCTACCCGACTACCGAACCCAGGAACTGGAAATCGTCGCGCTCTACCCCCATCGGCGACAGTTGAGCACAAAGGTCCGGCTGCTTCTCGATATGCTGGTCGAGCGGTTTGCCGACGGGCAACGCTGGCTTGAAGCGATGCCCGGCTGGTAAGGCGGGAGCTGGCGTTTTACGGTCGCGCGAAGAACCGCGGCCAGCTCACTCTCGGCGCCCGCCGGTGTTTGCGCGCTGCCGCTCGTCACGCGGCGGCCTTCACCATGTCCTCGATCACCTTCTTCGCGTCGCCGAACACCATCATCGTCTTGTCCATATAGAACAAGTCGTTGTCGAGCCCCGCGTACCCGGCAGCCATCGAGCGCTTGTTCACGATGATCGTGCGTGCCTTGTACGCCTCGATGATCGGCATGCCCGCAATCGGCGAGTTCGGATCGTTCTTCGCCGCCGGATTCACGACGTCGTTCGCGCCGAGCACGAGCACCACGTCGACCTGGCCGAACTCGTTATTGATGTCCTCCATCTCGAACACGCGGTCATAAGGCACTTCGGCTTCCGCGAGGAGTACGTTCATGTGCCCCGGCATGCGGCCCGCCACCGGATGGATGGCGTAGCGCACTTCTACGCCCTTTTCCACGAGCTTGTCGGTGAGCTCCTTCAGCGCGTGCTGTGCGCGTGCCACTGCGAGGCCGTAGCCCGGCACGATCACGACCGATTCGGCATTGCCGAGCATGAACGCGGCGTCGTCGGCCGAACCCGACTTCACCGGCCGCTGGTCCTGCGCGCCGCCCGTCGTCAACGCGCCCGTCTCGCCGCCGAAGCCGCCCAGCAGCACGTTGAAGAACGAGCGGTTCATCGCGCGGCACATGATGTACGAGAGAATCGCGCCTGAAGAGCCGACGAGCGAGCCCGCGATGATCAACATGGCGTTGTTCAGCGAGAAGCCGATGCCCGCCGCCGCCCAGCCCGAATACGAGTTCAGCATCGACACGACAACCGGCATGTCCGCGCCGCCGATCGGGATGATGATAAGCACGCCGAGCACAAACGCGATCGCCGTCATGACCATGAACGGCGGCCACGACTGCGTGAGGTAGAACAGCACGCCGCAGGCGATCATGCCGAGCGCGAGCACCAGGTTGATCAGATGTTGGCCTGCATAGACCACAGGTGTGCCCTGGAAGAGCCGAAACCTGTATTTCCCCGAGAGCTTGCCGAACGCGATCACCGAGCCGCTAAAGGTGATCGCACCCACGAACGTACCGATGAAGAGTTCGATGCGGTTACCGTAGGGAATCAAGCCCGGATACAACGCGTCCCTGGCAACGAGGCCGAATGCTGCCGGTTCCAACACCACTGCATACGCGATGCACACCGCCGCGAGACCGATTAGCGAATGCATGGCCGCGACGAGCTCGGGCATTTTGGTCATCTCGACGCGCCTGGCGACGTATGCGCCGAGGCGGCCGCCGATCACTAGCGCGCCAATCAGCAGCCCTAGGCCTAGCTTGAGATTCGAGTCAAACCGAGCGGAGTTCGTCACGATCATCACAAGCGTAGTCTGGATCGCAATCACCATGCCGGCTATGCCGAACACGGCGCCCGCGCGCGCGCTCTTCGGATTCGAAAGGCCCTTGAGCGCCTGGATGAAGCAGACCGATGCCACCAGATAAAGCAGCGTAACCACATTGATGCTCATCTATGCGCCCTCCTTCACTGCAGCCTTCTTCGGTTCCTTCTTGCGGAACATCTCGAGCATGCGCCGCGTGACGCGGAACCCACCGACCACATTGACGGCTGCGAGCAACACGGCGAACGTGCCGAAAAGCTTGGCTGGCATGCCGACGGTCAGGCCAGTGGCGAGCATAGCGCCGACGATCACGATTGCCGAGATCGCATTGGTCACGGCCATGAGCGGCGTGTGCAACGCTGGCGTGACATTCCAGACCACGTGATAGCCGACGTACACCGCAAGCACGAAGATGATTAGATCAATGACGGTATGGCTGACGATTTCCATCGCCGTTCTCCTTTATCGCTATAGCTCACACGCAACTTCGCTGTTGCGCGTGAGGAGTGTCGCCGCGACGATGTCGTCGGCCATGTCGATGTTCAATGCGCCTTCCCTGGTGAGAATCAGCTTCAGGAAGTCGAACAGGTTGCGCGCATAGAGCGCCGATGCGTCGGCGGGCACCATCGACGCCAGGTTGGTGTAGCCGACGATCGTCACACCGTGCCTGACGACCACCGTGTCAGGCTCGCTCAGCTGGCAGTTGCCGCCGCGCTGGCCTGTGGCCGGATCGGCGATGGGTCCGCGCCCTGCCGCAAGGTCGATCACCACAGAGCCCGGCTTCATCGCCTGAACGGTTTCGGCGGGCAACAATACGGGCGCATCGCGGCCCGGAATCAGCGCGGTTGAAATGACGATGTCGGCCTGCTTCGCCCGCTCGTGCACGAGTGCGGACTGTCGCTTGAGCCAGGAAGGCGGCATCGGCCGCGCGTAACCGCCTACACCCACCGCCGCATCACGTTCCTCCTGCGTTTCGTATGGCACGGCGAGGAACTTCGCACCGAGCGATTCGATCTGCTCTTTTACTGCCGGACGCACGTCGGACGCCTCGATCATGGCACCGAGGCGCCTGGCCGTCGCGATCGCCTGTAGCCCAGCGACGCCCGCGCCGAGAATCAGTACGCGCGCCGCCTTGACCGTCCCGGCGGCGGTCATGAGCATGGGCGCAAAGCGCGGATAGAGGTTCGACGCCACCAGCACCGCCTTGTAACCGGCGATGTTGGCCTGTGACGAGAGCACGTCGAGGCTCTGCGCGCGCGAGGTACGTGGTGCGGCCTCGAGCGCAAACGCGGTCACACCCGCTTCGGCCAGCTTGTGTGCGTTTTCTGCGTTAAAAGGATCAAGCATGCCGACCAGCACCGCGCCACGCTTCATGAGCGGCAGCTCGCTCGCCGTGGGCGACTGAACCTTGAGCACGAGATTGGCACCGAAGGCCGCTGCCGCGTCGGCGAGTTCCGCGCCAACCGCCTGGTACGCCTCGTCGAGAAAGCTTGCGGCTGCGCCGGCGCCGAACTGGACCGTGACGCGATGACCCTGCGAAACATATTTCTTGACGGTCTCTGGTGTTGCGGCCACGCGGGTTTCGTTTGTCCGTGTTTCGACAGGGACTCCGATATGCATGTTGAATTTATTCCGTTAGGTTAACGAAATAAGTGCGAACCGAAATGACGCATATGCTCGCACTCACCTAGTGTTTGATGATCCGATACGGATTCTGCGAAAGACGTTGTGCGATCTCGGGTTTGGCTATTGACCGGTCCGCAAAAACGTCGACCACACGGTCACTTCGGCTGTTCGGCCGCACTCTTGCGAGCGCGCTCAGCCGCGCTGCGTTCGTGCGACCCCGTCGGTGTGTGATTGCGTGTGTGCTCCATGGTCGTCTGTGTGCCATCGGAGGTAATGCTGGCGCAGCAGGTCCTTACCATAGTCCTTGCCATTCGGCGTGCGCACGAGCGTGTGTATGTGATCGCGGGACGGCTTATCGTTGTCGAACACGATGCCGGGCTGGTGGTCGAATTCGACCAAGATTACCGGGCTCAAGATACGGTAATAGAATGGGCTGGTATCGTCGAATGACCCTATCCAGGCGAACTGCGTGTCGCAAAGGTGGCGTTTGGCTTCCGCCCAGCGCAATTCCGAATGGCCGGGTCGGATGTACCCGATATACGTTGCCAGCAGCGCCTCGAGACGCTCGCGACTTTCCTGCGGGAGGTCCGGGTAACGGATGCCGCCCGGCTCGATATGGCGGTTGTCGTTATAAGCACCAGCGAACACTTCCCACGGCAGGTCGGTGCCGATCGTCGCCTGTTGTCGCGCCTCGGCCGAGAGCGTGCTCATCAGCACATGGCCTTGTTCCTCCTCGGCGGCAAACACGCGAAGACCACTATATTTGCCGAACCGCGCCAAGACCGGCTCCGATCCCATCAAGGTCGGTGTCGTGACCAACTGATCGCCGACCACGAAACAGTTGACGTTAAGGTGGTGCCCATCGATCTGCCAGCCCCAAGGCTCGTTCAGCGACGGCGTCCCGAAAATGCTGACCCAGTAATACCATTCGCTATATTCCTCGGGCTTACCCGTTATTTCGAGGGCGTGCTCGTTGAGTCGCATGACGTCGCGAGCGGTCTCATAACCCGCCCCGCTCATCGTCTCGCGCAGCAGTGCCAGCGCTGCCTTGCGTTGATCGTGTCCGAGATCGGCGAGGCAGATCCCATTGCGGGGTATCAACCAGGGATGAAAGTTGGACCACTGCCGCCATGCCTCGTCGTCAATTGCGAGGCAAGCGGCGCGCCGCTGCTTCACGTCGAGGCTCGCTAGAAAACCGCGCGCCGCCTCTACCAGCGGCGCAAGCGAGACCGCGGTAGCGGCCGGCGGGACTAGCTCCTGGGCGACCGAGCCGGTGCAGCTTATCCCGCGGAACGGCTCGGCCAGGCCAGCGCGTGCCAGATCGACTAGCTTCTGCTGGCGCGGCGTCAGCTCGAATGGTCGGGTCGCCGGTGCCGGCGGCCAGTTTCGCAGTCCGAAATTTGCCGTCTCTCCTGCCATGCCATCTTCCTCCCGGTTGTTTGGCTGCCACCTTATGGCAAGCCAAGATAGAATTTCGCTCGTACTAGTGGAAATGCTGAACCGACACCACATCGGCCTCAGCGACCGCACCGCTCACGATGGCGCCAGCCGGTTCGGTCGCCCGTATCAAACCGCTTCGACGCAATAAGTGGCAGTGATCGGGTAGTGCTATCACGTTAGGATTGAAGATACCTTCAACGGACACCCGAATAAACAGGTCGCGACTGGAAACATCCTTAGGCGCTGCTGGATAATCACATCTGTCGCGTGTGCGGTTCATTGCGCCCATCCTCGACAGTGGCTTGACTCACTGCGTGATCTCGCGCGTTGTTATTGCAGTTTCCAAACGCGCAGCACCTCGTCGTCACCGATCCTCACTGCAAGGGCAACGCCTTGAACCAGTCGGGTTGCGGCAGATGCCTACTTACTCTTCAAACGGACGCTGGACCGTTAGCTTGTTCGTCACGTCGAGGACACCCGGGGCACTCCTCACGACCCTTTCCACTGTGCCGATCTGTCCAGCATCCCACACTGTCCCAGCCAGCGTGACCAAACCGTTCTTCGCCGCAACGCTGATATTGCCGGCGTCTATCTCCGTGTACCTTGCCAGCGCCTTATAGATGCTCCTTCTCAAGGCACGATCTGCGCGCCTGTCCATTTTTCCGAAGTGCTGTTGGGAAGCAGTTTTGGCCTGATCCGCTGGAATCTCGCGAACCAGGCTGGTCTGTGACCACGCGCTAACCGACACGGCACAAGTCAATATAATCAACAGCGTCTTCGATATCATCGGGTTGTGCATAAAATTGTGCTTTTCGTTCGAATATATCAATCAGAAGGTGTGCCTTACGCCTATCATCACTTCAGTTGTCGATACTCCCGGAGCAACAGGCGCGCCATAGGCGATCCATTGGGTCATCCCCCCTCTGTTATCAACGTGGCCAACCTGAAAATATGTAATGGTCCGCTTCGATAAAGAATAGTTCGCGCCAATCGAATATGCATCCGATTGATTGGCCGTGTTGTTGCGATCCCGCAAATAATAATAGCCGGATGTCACGGAAAACCATGGTGTGAACTGGTACCCAATTCCGCCCGAAATCATCTCGATATCGGCATGTGTTGAATTTGCCGGATTCTTCCCAACACTGTAGGATGCAGAAACAGACATCCCCTGGTATCGGTACATGGCACCAAGGTAGTAAAACCGGTTGTTGTCGAGTCCCGTTGGTGCACTCATAGACACCGGGTTTGTATCACGACCGTTATAGTAGACGGCAGATACATTTAATCCATAATTTGAATATTTAATGACAGCGGATTCTCGAGTGCCACCCTGTACCTGGCCTGCCACCCCACCCGGCGCATACTCCAACTCAACAGTTGTGCCATAGAATTTGGGGGACTGGTACACGATGGCATTGCTGTCGAATAACGCACCGATCGGCAGATTTGAGTTTGCTCCCGACCATCCTGCCGCCTGATTCATCGACAGCCATGCCGTTAAAATACTGCCAAAATATGCTCCTGCCCTGGCGTCCGTATCTACCATCGCGTAAATCATGGGCGAATATTGCCGGCCAACATCAATGACACCAAACGGACCTGAAATCCCGATGGTCGCCACCTGATTGAAGATCGCGGTCGCCCCTGTCGTATCAGATAACTGGATTTTACCGCTATTACTAAAAAAAGAACCTTGGAGTTTTAAGTTAGCCTTGTATCCATTGCCGATGTCCTCAATCCCCTTCAACCCCCAAAAACTCGCATACAAGCCCGCGTCTTTATCCTGCCATATCGTTCCATTATTGCCTGCCTTCGGCGAAAAAGACGATGCCGAAGTGCTTTGATACAAAAGCCCGTTATCGATTGCGCCGTATAGCGTAAGGGAGGATTGTGCATGCGCCGCATTGGCCAGCACAGACAACACAACCACACCACGCAGTTTGATATCCCACTTCATATCGTCTCCTGATTTTAATTTTTTAAATCATCTACAAAATCTCCTATTTACATATCCAGTTCTTACGCACTTCTAACTTTTATGGTGATGGTTACTTCCATCGGATACCGGTCATGCAATTGCGATGCTTCGCGCAAGGCGTGAAGTACCGGCCCAAGGAAGGTGGATCGCGACACACAGTTACGCGTGCGGGTAGTAGGTTCGACTAGTACGGGATCGTGTTGCTCGCATTCCATTGAATGGCAAGGAACTCTGGGTGAAGTCGCACGCTCTTCGTAGAGTTCGCGGCATGCGTCTCGTGAGAGCAGCCAGGCGACGGAAACCGTTCATCAACGGCATGGGGAATCTCGTGCGAATTTCGTCTTGATCGCCTTCACCTGTTTAGCGACCGGTCCGCCAATCCGCGAGGCCTGCGAGCACGGTCCGCGCCGTTACCTCAATTTCCTCAACGATTTCTGCTACAGACTTCACATCGTGTATGAGTTCAACCGTCGCGTCGGCATACAGCGGACTTACCTCCCACTCTCCCTCCATGGCGTCCCAGGCGGCCGCAACATCATATCGGTAGAGTGGCTTGCCATTCGGAAAACGCGATATACGCTCGCCTTCGCCTGGCCGTTGACCGGCAGGTGGACAGCCGGCCTCCTCCCATCTGGCATACGTGGAATTGCGTATCACCCGATGGGGAGACTCCTGCCACCCCGCGTCGAAAATCTCAGTCTCTACCAGATCCGTTGCCCGAGCTGCAACAATCCGCTCCTTGTAACCGCGATGATTGGCCGATTCCCCGCTCGCCACAAAACGCGATCCCATCCAGACCCCACACGCGCCCAGCGCCAGCGCAGCAACCAGGCCCCGCCCCTCTGCAATACCGCCCGCGGCCACTACGGGAACCCCTTTGGCGGCGTCGACAATAGACGGCAAGAGCGACATCGTAGGCGCGCTTCCTACCAAATGACCGCCTGCCTCCCGCCCCTGGGAAACGATGAAGTCAACGCCAATATCCTTGGCATGTGCCGCATCTCCGGGGTCACCCACCGTCCAGAACACAAGCCCGCCTGCATCCTTGATGACACGAACATAGGGTTCGACATCTCCCTGCCACACGGAAAATACGCGCACCCCCGCATCCAGCGCAGCGGCCAGTCTCTTGCGCTGGTCAACCACCAACGTCAGGTTCGCACCAAACCGACCGTTCGTGACTCGACTCATTCTCGCCAGCTCGTCGCCTACCGTCTCTTCCGGCATATGCATCAGCGCGGTAAACCCGAAGCTGCCGCAATTGGCCATCGCTCCAAGAAACTCCGCGCTTGATCCTCGTCCGAGAGGAGCCGCCAAAACCGGAACGCGCAAATCAAGCGCTTTGGTCAACGCTGTTTCGAAAGGCATAGCCGCTCTTCTCCACGCTCATATCGAGCGCTTGATCTGTCATCGTTATTTCGCTCAATCTCGCGGGCGAGTATCTAATCGACAACTTTCATTAGGATACCGACGCATTCGATGTTGTACCGCCCCGAGCCGGGAAGGCAGCCTTAGCCATGAGCACTGCGTTGCTAATTCCGACACGAAATCCGGTGCATTCGTCGATGCCGTCATTGTTATTGCGCGGGTTGATGTTGCGAGACGCATTCGCGCCAGCAGCGAATTTTCTAGCGTTGACGCATCTCATGGGCATCGGCATCGAGCATTTGCTCGGCCACGCCGCCCGCGAGTCCCTTGTAGTAGACGTGCACGCCGATAGCAAGCGAATCGTTGCGGATCTGGTGAAGCACCCGCCACGCTTTTGCGGGATTGCGAAACAGAAGATAGTGCGCTTTTTCTGCAATAAGGCGGGCGACCTGATGCATACTGTGCCGGTTGAGCGCCTCCACCAGTGCATCGAGGCTCGCGTGCGTGCGCGCGTCGGTGCGAGGATACAACATATGCAGCACGGCGACGGCCTGTGGGGCCAGCGATGCAGACAAGCCCGTTACGATGTCCTTATGCGTGATGGATGTGGCCACGCGCTCGGCGCCATCGAGGGAGTCCACAAACAGCATTTCAACGTCAATTGTCATGCAAGTGTTTCCTCTGCTTCGCTAAGGTATGCTGACCGTTCATCAGGCACCTCATGCTCGCACTTTCGGTATCGGCAAAGGTGATCAGTCATTTCGACTTCAAGTGTCCATGCCACGAATCGTCTGCAACAACGCTCTCGGCTAAGCCTTCGATGACGGGCGGACCGCACCAATTCGTGATTCCCTAAAATGCGATCACGCTCGATCCCCTGGTTTTCCTACTTTCGATATCTTGGTGAGCCCGAACGACTTCGTTGAGATTGTAGCTCTGTCCGATGGGCACCTTTAGCCCATTGCGTATCCTTTCGAAGAAGTCTGTGGCATAGCGCAACAGATCCGGCCTGGTTCGCGTGTAGTGAACAAACCGCGGCCGCGTCAGATAGACCGAACCGAACTCGGCCAAGTCGCCGACCGGAACCGGCGACGGGTCGCCGGAAGCAGAACCAAAGCTTACAAGCATGCCTCGAAATGCGAGACTGTTAAGCGAGGATTCAAAAGTATCCGCACCCACAGAATCGTATGCCACATCGACACCGCGCCCGGCGGTTATTGTGCGCACGCGCTCCGCGACATTCTCGACTGTCGAGACAATGACGCGATCGCAACCATGTGCGAACGCGTGGGACACCTTTTCGTGGCTGCCTACTGTACCAATGACGGTTGCTCCAATCGACTTCGCCCACTGGCAGAGAATCGTTCCGACTCCACCGGCAGCAGCATGAACAAGCACAACATGTTCAGGCTTGACTGGGAAGACACCTCCGATCAGGAATGCGGCTGTAATTCCGTGCTGGAGAGCCGCGGCCGCGACCGTCGGTTCGATGTCGGGGGGAAGTTTCACTAATCGATCAGCGGGAACAGTCCGCTGTTCTGCATAGCTGCCCGGTGGAATGCCCGCATACGCTACAACATCGCCCACGGCCAATTCTGTGCTTTCCGATCTTATCTCCCGAATCACGCCGCAACCGGCAACCCCAAGACCGGTCGGCAAGGGTAAGGGATAGTGCCCCTGGCGGTGCATTATGTCGAGGTAGTTCAGACCGACCGCGATGTGATCGATCCGAGCCTCTCCAGCCTTGACGTGGGCATTTTCTTCTTCGCGAATTTGCATGACTTCGGCATCGCCGAAGTTTTCAATCCTGACGACTTTTGGCATGATCTGCGTCTCTAGCGGGCTACTGAATTTGGATCCCGTGTAACGGGGTTTAAAGCCCTTGGTCGCAGTTTCAATCCACCAAGGGCCAGGGCCTTAACTCATGAGGGGCTTCAAACTACCCCCGCAGAATAGCCGTCCGGGCGGATCAGCACAGCCGCGGCACCCTCGAAGAATCTCTGGGGACGCTCGGAGCTGGAGACCCGGATGACGGACTCTTCTGGCAGTGCATCGGCAAGCGGAACGGTCGCTCCCGCTCCGAAAGACAGATGGACCCACCGGCCGGCAGAAAGCAGTTCGTGCACGAAGACTTCCGACCCATCCGCCTGACGAACTCTACGATTGGGGACGCGAATGCCAACGCCCGTGCCGCAAGGGGCATCCGAGAAGGCACGCATGGCCCCCACATCCTCGTAGGCGACACTGAAGCCAGAAATCTTGCCAGCGAGCTTCTCGTTCACCTCCGGGAAGGCCAGGCAATCAGAGACCATTTTGCGCAGGCCAAGGGCGCCCGGGGTGAACGCCGTCATGAGCACGGCTTGCGCCATAGTGTTCTCATGCAGCTGCTCGCCGACTGGCCGGCGCTCCGCCTCGTAGCTGTCGAGGAGGGTTTCGTCCGCCTCGCCCTTGATGACAGCGGCGAGCTTCCACCCCAGGTTGAACGCATCTTGCAGGCCGACATTCAAGCCCTGTCCGGCAGCCGGAAGGTGAATGTGCGTGGCGTCGCCGGCCAGGAATATCCGGCCGCGTCGATAATTCTCTGCAAGCCGGGTTTCGTTGGAAAAGCGCGAAAGCCAGACCGGGTCGCGCATATTGTAGTCAGTGCCGCGAACTTGTCGCATCGTGCGGGCCATGTCGTCCAACGTTGGCTCCCACGTGGCCGGGGCGATATTGTTTTCCTCTGGCGTCGTCAAAACGACACGGCGCCGGCCGTCGGCGCCGGGCGGCGCAATCATGACGCCGCCGCGCTCGTTGTACTCCGTGAGCATCGGTCTGTCGTCCGGCAACTCCAGCCTGACGTCGCCCAAAAGCCACGTGTGCGTTGCCGAGTGGCCCGGGAATGCGATGCCCGCCTGTTGACGCGTGAGACTGCGTGCGCCGTCGCAACCGACGAGGTAGCGTCCCTTCACGCGGAATGGCCCTTGATCCGTCGTGCCTTCGACCGTGACTCCGGACTGATCCTGCCAGATTGTTCCGGCGGAATGCCCAGTGAGGAATACGATGCCAAGCTCTACTGCGCGTTCAGCAACTAGTCTCTCGGTGGCCGCTTGCTGAATCCTGAGCGTTTGCGGGAACCGGCTGTCGAGGGCCGCGAAGTTGAGATGCGTCTCCAGCATCCCATAGTGCCAGCTCGGGAACGGTTTTCCGCACGCGAGAAACCTGTCGACCAGACCTCGCAGGTCGAACATCTCGAGCGTGCGGCTGTGCATGGTCCCCGCGCGCGATTGTAAGGTTCTTTCTGTGCGGCGTTCGATTACTGCCACGTTCACGCCGGCTAGCCGCAGTTCGCAGGACAGCCAGAGCCCGACCGGGCCGCCGCCGACGACCACGACATCGAAGGACTGCTCCATCTCAAACTCCCTTAATGCATCGTTAGATTTACCTTGGTGGTGGGTGCCAAGACTTATGCGACGAATCTCTACATTAGCGATCAAGCCATCGTGTAGGCCGTCTTGAGGGTGGTGTAATGCTCCCTGGCGTAGGTCCCTTGCTCACGGGAGCCATAGCTCGAGCCCTTCCGCCCACCGAACGGCACGTGATAGTCGACACCCGCTGTCGGCACGTTGACCATCACCATGCCAGCCTCGCTGTTGCGTTTGAAATGCGTCGCATATTTCAGCGAGGTCGTGCAGATACCGGAGGAGAGGCCGAACTCGGTGTCGTTGGCCACAGCGAGCGCCTCGTCATAATCCCTGACGCGCACAATGTTGGCCACCGGGCCGAAGACCTCCTCGCGCGAGATCCGCATGGTATTGGTCGTTTCGGTGAAAAGCGCCGGCTGGAGATAGAAGCCGGGCGTCCCACGCTTCAGGACCTCTCCACCAAACACCAGCTTGCCGCCCTCGTCCTTGGCAATCTGGATGTATTCAAGATCCTGGTCCAGCTGGCTCTGGTCGACCACCGGGCCTATCTGCGTGCCTTGCTTCAGCGCATCGTCGACGACGAGGCTGTTCAGGCGCTCGATGCAGGCCTCGACGAAGCGGTCATGGATGCCCGCCTCAACGATCAGGCGCGAGGACGCCGTGCACCGCTGACCGGTGGAGAAGAAGGCGCCGTTGACTGCAACCTCGACCGCAATGTTGAGGTCCGCGTCGTCAAGCACGACAAGCGGGTTCTTACCCCCCATCTCGAGCTGGACCTTCTTCATCGGGTGTGAGGCGATGCAGGCGGCTGCGACCTTGCGACCAGTCGAGACCGAGCCGGTGAAGGAGATGGCGTGCACGTCCTTGTGTTCGAGCAGCGCCTGGCCAACGATCGAACCGCGGCCCATGACAAGGTTGAGCACGCCCTTAGGCAGGCCGGCGCGGTGGATGATGTCGACGAGCGCCCAGGCCGAGCCCGGCACCAGGTCGGCCGGCTTGATGACGACGCAGTTGCCCCACGCGAGAGCCGGGGCGATCTTCCACGCCGGAATGGCCATTGGGAAGTTCCACGGAGTGATCATCCCGACGATCCCCACTGGCTCGCGGGTGATCTCGACCCCGACACCAGGGCGCACGGAAGGAAGTGCCTCACCACCGGTACGCAGACATTCGCCCGCGGCAAAGGCGAAGATCTGCCCAGCACGGACCACCTCGCCGATGCCTTCGGCAAGCGTCTTGCCTTCCTCGCGCGAGAGCAGCCGGCCGAGTTCGTCCTTGCGGGCGAGGATCTCATCGGAAGCCTTCTTCAGGATATCGAAGCGCGCCTGTGGTGTTGCACGGCTCCAGCCCGGCAAGGCGGCCTTAGCCGCGGCCACCGCATGGTTCACGTCCGTCACCGAACCCTGGGCATATTCACCGACGACGTCATTCGTGTCGGATGGGTTGATGTTGCGGGAGGCATTCGCGCCTGCAGCGAATTCTCCGGCAATAAGATTGGAATATAGGCGAGACATTTTTCCTCAATAACGTTCTTCAAACTTCTCGAACTGCCTTAAGTACTAGGCTGTGGCGTCGGTTCGGTCTTCGCTCTCGGACGCAGCCAACTGACCTATGATCGCTGCACCCCGGTTTGCGCACGGTATCCCACCATAGAGGTAAGCCATACTAACGACAGCTTGCATCTCTTCCCAGGTAGCGCCAGCTCGACGCGCTGCGCGGGCGTGCAACATGGCCCCGTCGAGCAGTTTGGTGAGGAGCATGCCAAACACCATGAGCTGAGCGGTCTTCGTATCGAAACACCTCGGATACAAGGCGTGAGTGCGCACCTTCTCTTGCAGACGAAGGAGTTCAGGATCGAGCGCCCCCGTCACAGCCAGTCGAGCCGCTATGAGTGGCGGCACGAAGCCAATGAGCTCCTTGTAGCCCTGCTCGCGTTCAGTGAGAGGAGTTTGTGTATCTGCGTACGAACCAATTTCGCTTCTAACCGCATCCATATCCAAGCTGACATGTGCCATCGATAGAGTCCTTCCATCTCGAACCTTGTTGTGGTGAGCATCGCCGAAACTCGAGCCCCAGTACTTCTGCATCGTGAACGAGTTGAACCGTTGCGCTGGCGTTCGGGCACAGCCTGGATACGCCGGCGGCACTTCGCTTCAGGGCACCAGTACCAGGGAGCCGACCGTCTTGCGGGACTCTAGGCTACGATGCGCGTCGGCTGCGTCCTTGAGCGCAAAGCGCTGGTTGATGTGGACCTTCACTGCGCCCGACTGCACGACCTCGAACACCTCCTGGGCACCCTCCTCGACTTTGGCGCGGTTCGGCAGGTAGGCGTTTTGCGTTGGGCGCGTCAGGTAAAGCGAGCCCTTCTTGTCGAGGATGCTGAGGTCAAATGGGGGCACCGGGCCCGAGGCCGTGCCGAAGAGCACCATCAGGCCACGCGGCCTGAGGCAGTCGAGCGAACTCATAAAGGTGTCCTTACCGATCGAGTCATACACGACCGGGACCCCGACGCCGCCCGTGATCTCCCGAACCGCTTTGACAAAGTCGTCCTTCCCGTGGATCAGCGGATAGTCACAGCCGTGAGCCTTCACGAGGTTGGCCTTTTCCTCGGTCGACACTGTGCCGATGACTGTCGCACCCAGATGCTTGGCCCACTGACAGAGCACGAGGCCGACACCGCCTGCGGCGGCATGCACAAGAATCGTGTCGCCCTTACCGACCTGGTAGGTCTGCCGGCACAGGAACCATGCGGTCATGCCCTTCTGCATCATCGCCGCACCGACATCGTCGCCGATGCCGTCGGGGAGTTTGATGAGGCGATCAACCGGCGCGAGGCGGACTTCGGCATAGGCGCCTTGCACGCCGCTATAAACGACGCGGTCGCCCGGCTTCAGCGAAATGACGTCGGGCCCGACTGCCTCGACTACGCCGACAGCTTCGCGCCCCGGGATGAAGGGCAGCGGCTGTTCGTAGAGGCCCGAGCGGAAATAAATGTCGATATAGTTGACGCCGACGGCTGTCTGGCGAAGGCGCGCTTGTCCTGGAGCAGGATCGCCTACGGCAATCTCATCCCAGACAAGTTTTTCAGGTCCGCCCGTCTCACGAACGCGGATGGCATGGGGCATCTGTCGTCTCCTTCAGTTGGCTAAGCATTTCAGATTTGATCGAACGGCGCTCTCAGATGGTGATGACCTCGAGCGTCTCTTCTTCGCGCCAATTTCGTTTTGGGGCGTAGCTTTATCAAAGTAAAGTGAAGATACTCTTCACAGGTGCCGCAATAAATATGTCGCGGCTAGAAAGACTTTCAGGCAGTGCCGGATAATCAGTTGCACCGTGGGTCAACTCAGGCCTATCTCGATCACGTGCTTCCGGAATGCCTCACGTTTGCAAAGCGCGTCGTACCATCGTTGTACGTTGTTGTAGTGAGGGCGTTCCACAGGCAGCGTGAACCAGCGGTACGCCAACGGCCCTACCGCAATATCCGCAATCGAAAAGGATGCGCCTCCTAGATATTCCGATCGCTCCAGAAACCGGTCGAGCAAACCGAACAGCTCCGCGTTTTGCGCACGGGCTTCTTCAATTGCATCTGGACGGCGCTGATCAGCGGGTGTGCGGATAATTCTCATAAAGAGATTCCTGCTCGCCGGCGCTAAGGAGGACAACTGCCAATCCAACCACCGATCGACCCAGGAGCGTCCAACGGAGTCAGTCGGATACAGCCCGTTTGCGCGAAAATGATTGGCGAGATACCGGAGTATCGTGTTGGATTCCCATACCACAACGTCTCCGTGGATCAACGTAGGAACAACACCATTCGGATTCTTTGCGAGATAGTCGGCTTCCTTGTTACCACCGAACTGCCCCCCCATATCCACGCGCACGCATGGCTGCTCGATTTCATCAAGCAACCACATGACTTTTTGCACGTTAGAGGAATTGCTTCTCCCGAGAACCGTTAAAGCGTTACGATTCGTCATGGCAGAATCTCCATGCCTCGCTGCACAGCGGGTCTCGAACCGATCGAATCGTACCAACGCTTAACATTTGGGACATCGTCCCACTCAATTTGGTGTAGTCCATAACGTGCCACCCATGGATAAATCGCGATGTCGGCAATCGAGTATTGACTACCTGCGACATATTCCGATTTGCCGAGCCGCGTATCCATGACCTTATACAGTCGATGCGTTTCTTTCGTATAGCGGTCAAGGCCATATGTCTCGTGTGGCGCGTTCCGGCGGAAATGATGCGTCTGCCCGAACATTGGGCCGATGCCGGCCATTTGAAACATCAGCCACTGTATCGTCTGGTGACGTTCAGCTCCGGAGACAGGCAATAATTTACCTGTCTTATCTGCCAGGTAAATCAAAATCGCACCAGATTCAAACAAAGTGATCGCCTTCCCCTGTGGTCCCTGCGGGTCGACAATCACTGGAATCTTATTATTCGGATTCAATTCGAGAAAATTATTCCTGAATTGCTCGCCCTCCGTGATATTCACCATATGCACTTTGAAGGGAATCAATAGCTCTTCTAAAGCTATGGAAACTTTCCTTGCGTTTGGTGTTCCCCAAGCATACAAATCAATCATCTTTCTATCTCCAGTGATGCATTTTCATTAAAGCGACACGTCGTGCCACTGCGCCGCGCTGTTGGTTGAATCAAGACTGCAGCCCGGTTGAATATGTTGCATTTCTTAGCGTGACGAACTCTTCCGCCACGCTCGGATGCACACCCAAGGTAGCGTCAAAATCCGCCTTTGTAGCGCCCGCTTTGAGTGCGACTGCAATGCCTTGAATGATTTCGGCGGCGTCCGGCGCCACGATATGCGCACCCAGGATTCGGTCAGTCGTGTCGTCCGCAATGAGCTTCACCAGAACGCGCTCATTGCGACCGGAGAGTGTCGCCCGCATTGGACGAAAAACGCTGCTGTACACGCGTACACCGCCGTGTCTCGTACAAGCTTCGGCCTCGGTGAGACCTACCGCAGCGACCTGCGGCTGACTGAATACGGCAAACGGAACGCCTTCATGGTCGGTTCCCCGGGACTTGGCTCCGAAGACGGAGTCAGCAAAAGCATGGCCTTCGTGGATCGCGACAGGCGTCAAGTTAATACGGTTTGTGACATCACCCACCGCGTAGATGTGATCGGACGACGTGCGCGAATAACTGTCCACGGGGATCGCTCCGCGTGCGTCAACATGAATACCGACACGTTCAAGGCCCAGACTGGCTGTGTTCGGCCTTCGCCCTGTCGCGGCCATCACTAGATCCACCTCGAGAATCTCGCCACTACCGAGGTAAACGAGATATGCGTTGCGTTTTCTCTCAACCGCGGCGACTGTACTAGCTAGTCGCATCTCAATGCCGCTCGCAGCCAGCTCATTGCCGATATGCTCCCGGACCTGTTCGTCGAATCCACGTAGCAGACTCGATCCACGATGGACCATCCACAACTTTGATCCAAGGCCCTTGAAGATGCCTGCGAATTCGCAGGCTATATATCCACCCCCAACAATCGCGACCGTTTCTGCAGCGTGCTCCATAGCTAACACGTCGTTGGACGTCACCATCAGCTCGGCGCCGGGAATCTCAGGCACCTCTGGCGTCGCTCCAGTCGCGACCAATATGTGGGCCGCCGTAAAGCTCACATCGTTCACGCGAACCTCGTGTGCGCCAACAATGGTTGCTTTTCCCTTTATCACCTCGACCCCGGCCTTGCCGAGTAGCCCCTCATAGACCTGCTCCAGGCGGGCAATCTCTACGTCCTTCGCGCGGATCAGGCTTTCCCACTTGTGTGACGCTTCTGACACCTGCCAGCCGAACCCCTTGCTGTCCTCAAGCGCAAATCCGAATTGGGATGCGTACATCAACAGCTTTTTCGGAACACAACCGCGAATCACGCATGTGCCGCCAAGCCTGTACTCTTCCGCGACAGCGACCTTCGCACCATATCCAGCCGCTATACGACTCGCACGGACGCCACCGGAGCCGCCACCTATAACAAACAGATCAAAGTCATACCGATTCATGGAAAGTTCCCGCACATCGTAAAGAGACGAAGGCATCTACGTTTTTCGCGGTTACCTCCGATAGGTCTGCCGACACAGAGCGTCTACAGAACGGTGATCTTGTCGGTCCTGGACTTATCGCTTGTCCGGATTTCCAGTCCCCCAATCCCAAGGCCTGACCGAAACCTCCGCGAATAGATCTGCCTTTCTGTACGGGTCGTTGGCCGCGAACCGTTCGGCGGTCGAAAGGTCTTGCGCCTCGATCACAAGCAACGAACCGATCATCGTCGTGCCGTCAGGCGCCAGGAGGGGGCCACCCAACCTGTAAGCCACGCCAGGATTGGGGGCGCTCAAGTATTCGCGGTGCGCCGGGCGCGTCTTGGTTCTAACATCGGAGGCCCCGGGTCGGTCAATGGCTACGATAGCGAAGTACATCGAAGTTCCTTAGTGTTGAGGACAAAAGAGGTCGGCACCTTCAATCTAAAGCCCGCTTGACTCCTGGGCTCGTCCTGGCCCGTTCAGCGAACGGTCCGCAAATCCGCGATCTTGTTGAGCGCCGCCTGCGCAGTCGTCTCGATTTCCCGAACGATTTCCGCTACAGGCTTCACCTCACGAATAAGTTCGATCGTTGTGCCAGCGTAGAGCGGACTAGCCTCCCAATCTCCCTCCATGGCATCCCAAGCAGCCGCGGCGTCATAGCGATAAAGTGGCTTTCCATTTGGAAAACTCGATATACGGTCGCGTTCTCCTGGTCGCTGACCGGTGGCTGGACGACCGGCCTCCTCCCATTTGGAGAACGTAGAATTGCGTATCACTCGATGGGGACACTCCTGCCCAACCGGATCGAAGAGCTCGGTCTCGACGAGGTCCGTCGCGCGAGCTGCAACAACCCGCTCCTTGTAACCGCGATGGTTGGCCGATTCCTTGCTCGCGACAAAACGCGTTCCCATCCAGACTCCACACGCACCAAGCGCCATCGCAGCGACCAGGCCCCGCCCATCTGCAATACCGCCCGCCGCTACCACGGGGACCCCTTTGGCGGCGTCAACGATAGAAGGCAAGAGCGACATCGTAGGTGCACTCCCAACGTAATGACCGCCTGCCTCCTGTCCTTGGGAAACGATAAAGTCGACGCCCAGACCCTTTGCTCGGGCCGCTTCGTCGGGGCTGCCCAGTGTCCAGAACACAAGCCCGCCCGCGTCCTTGATGATACGAACATAGGGTTCGATATCGCCCTGCCACACGGAGAAAACGCGCACCCCTGCTTCCAATGCAGTGGCGAGCCACTTCCGGCGATCACGGGTCAACGACAGATTTGCACCAAACCGACCGTTCGTCGCCCGGCTCATTTTGGCAAGCTCGTCCCGTAGAGTCTCTTCCGGCATATGCGCCGCCGCAGTAAAGCCGAAGCAGCCGCTATTGGCCATCGCTCCGAGAAATTCTGCGCTTGAACCTCGCCCAAGAGGACCCGCCACGACTGGAACGCGCAAATCAAGTGCTTGGGTCAACGCTGTTTCGAAAGGCATATCAATTTTTCTCCACGCTCGAATCTCGCCCTAATCACGACTGACTTTTCTCAAATCCGTCTATTCGAAGGTGTCACCAGGTGGCACCTCGTCCGCATTGACCGCAAGATAACCCTTTTTCCTGATGGGATAACTCCTCTCAATCTTGATAGACCTTCAGGCGATTCGAAAAAGTCATGTCTTTGCGTGGAGCGCCCGGTCCGCACTGATCGGTCAAGTTCTACCGGCGGAAGGACGAGAGAGGGCGTTGGGAGTTGACAATCGATTGCCTTCAGCTGCCGTGCGGGCGCGCTGAGTCCTTACCCGAGCCGTGAAGGCCTAAGCGCGCGCTTCGCGTTTGTGCTGCGCGTTCTCGTCGTAGCGGCTGCGGGTTGTTGGCCTCCCCCATCTTCAGTCCCTCGTGCTGCGCATGCTCAACGTTTAGACCCAGATCGCCGCTCGCTGCCGCGTAGCTGCGCAGCTTGTTGTCCGCCACACTCACGAGCGGGCGGCCGAGCCACTCGAGCAGTGTGCGCACCAGCCGTTCGGCCGCCGCCTTGTCGCGGGGCTCTGCACCGAGCACCTCTTCCAAGAGGATTCTTGATTTTTTCGAATCGCCTGAAGGTCTATCAAGATTGAGAGGAGTTATCCCATCAGGAAAAAGGGTTATCTTGCGGTCAATGCAGGCGGCCCACTAAAGACGTTTTCGGGGTGGTAAAGATCTTCGACACACATTTGTGTTCTGTTGCCGCGCCAACCGCCGCCATCAAGGCCTTCCCTTGTATATCCGGTTCATTAAATCGGCGGCAGGTGCATTGATCGATCGGCTGTTGGATGTGTCGATTGAACCTGCAGGCGGGTGCGATTACGTCAAAAAGAGGGGGAACATGCCAAAGGATCAGGACGTTTGTAGTGTCGCGGAATCAAAGCCAGGCGGCATGAAATCTGCCTTACTGAGAGCCGTCACACGGTTCTGCTCTCTAATGGCCTATACGCACAGTGATGTCTGTTTGTACGCTTTGATCTATCTCCCGGACGGCTTCTTCGAGAGCTCCGTGGACGGAGATCCACTAGATGGTGCACAAGTCGATGCCGCCGCAGAAGAGCCAAAGTCGCGGCCGACAGACGGAGAGTTATGCAGACAATAAAAGCCTGCATGCCTAAATTCCTTATCTGGCAATGCGACGATTCATTTGCGGAGCGATTTTATCCGTACCGCGGCGAGGAAAAAGACCCGAAAACAGACATCACTGCTCGGCGTCTGCGGAGTCAGCGCGCGTCAAAATATAGCGAATTCTCAAAATGAAAGACGGTGTGCTGCAGCGGCCACATCCAAATCGCAAAAGCACCAAGTGCATGTAAATCAGATAGGAATATCAACTATTGTTCGTTGTACGGTACACCCGTTCTTCGCACAATCTCCTACGCCTCATCCCGGTCCTGCGGCGCGGCCACTGGCACCATCATGACGGCCTTCTCGTTGGCCGCGATCGCCGGCGTTCCGGTCGGCGTGATGCTCGGCACGCACTTCAGTTGGGCAGCGCCGCCCGCCGTCGCTACGGAGCTCCCCCCGGAGCCGCTCGGCGAAGCCTGATTCTGCTGCGACGGAGGCCGGCCCCCCGGTCGACTTCCTTCGCCTGCGCAGCGTCGTGACAGTAGGCGCGACGCGAGTGAGTGTCAGAAAATAAGATGGGGATTTCACAGATGAACTCGTTCCACCGGGGCGACTGGTTGCAGCTTGCTCAGGCAGGTGGCGGGATGCTTGCCATCGCTGCCGCCGCACTCGTACCTTTCGCGCATGGACTATTCGTCGAACGACGGCGGCGTCGAGCGCAGATGCGGATAATTTTGGCCGTCTGCGCTCGCATGTCCGGACGGCTCGACGACTTGAAGACTGCCTTTGAGCCCAACGTCAATTTGCCGGGTTATACAGAATATGGTGTGGATCGTGATTGGGAGCAGATCCGCCAGACGTTGGCTGCGTTTCCTGTTTGGGACTTTACTGACCACGTGATTGCAGCTCACATCGGGCATCTACGAACCGCTGCAGAGCAAGGCCAAGGTATCGTTAAGAGATACAACTCGGAGCGAGACGCAATCGATCCGATATGCGACGCGTTGCTCGAACGCGTGCTCGCCTGCAAGGTCATCGTGACCCGCGCGGAGATCGAACTCCGCGCGCGCCTGTAAAGCCACGGCACCGCTGGATAAGAGCGGATTTTCTTTCATCCCCGGATCTCGGAATTCACAGTTTGCCAAAGCCGACAATCAGGTATGCGTGCTCTCGGCGGTCGCCGTCGCTTCGCCAAATGGCGACTCATCGCTTGCTCGTCAGCAGACATTCGCCAACCGACTGCGAAGGACCGAAACTGGCCAGTCGCGCACAAACAGGGCCGCGCCAGAAAGCAGCCATACAAACCCGTACAATCAGCGCGGCCTCGCTCATCTTCTGCCGCTCTTCGAATAGGAAGCCTTGGCGGATTCGAGGAAGAGCCATCCCGGTGACCCAGAAGCGGGAATGGCGGTTCGTTTGCAGAGTCGCCGTCAAGCCTTGTCGACGTCAATTATGGCCTTGGCGAACTCTGCCGGCGCCTCTTGCGGCAGATTGTGCCCTATACCGCCGGTAATGGTGCGATGCTCATACTTGCCGACATACTTCTTTGCATAGACGCTCGGGTCAGGATGCGGTGCGCCGTTCGAGTCACCCTCCAAAGTGATCGTCGGACAGGCGATGGACGGAAATGTCGCGATCTTCTTCTCCAATCCATCGTATTTTCTCTCGCCCGGCTCCAGGCGCAAATACCAGCGATAGTTGTAGAGTGAGATAGTAACGAAATCAGGATTTTCAAACGCCCTTGCAGAGCGCTCGAACGTCTCGTCATCGAAGGCCCATTTTGGCGAGGCCTGGTGCCAGATAAACCGGTTGAACTCCTTGGTGTTCCTGGCGTAACCAGTCTGACCGCGGTCGGTGGCGAAATAAAACAGATACCACCATGCGTTCTCAGCGGCTGGCGGCAGCGGCATCCCGGCTGCGGCCTGGCTACCCACGAGATAGCCGCTCACCGAGACCAGCGCCTTGACGCGCTCGGGCCAAAGAAATGCCAGAAGGTTGGCGTTTCTGCCACCCCAGTCAAATCCCCCCACAACCGCTTTATCGATCTTGAGTGCGTCCATGAAGCTGATCGCATCGACCGCGACTGCAGCCGGCTGGCCATTGCGCGGCGTTGAGGCGGAGAGAAACCGCGTTTCGCCGTAGCCGCGCAGGTACGGGACGAGAACGCGGTAGCCGGCCGCCGCGAGTATAGGAGCGACATCGGCGTAACTGTGAATGTCGTAGGGCCATCCGTGGAAGAGCAGCACCGGCGGCCCATCTGCCGGCCCGGCTTCTGCATAAGCAATGCTAAGTACGCCGGCGTTGACATGCTTTAGCGGACCAAAGGACTCTTTCGATGCCCCCGCCGTCCCCGGCGCAGCAATGCGATTGTTGTTGCTCTCCTGTGCATTGGCGCTTGCAATGGTGCCTAGCTGCGAAGCGATGAGACCGAGTACCGATACTCCTAGCAAGGTACGACGCGATTGATTGATATCTCCTGCCATGTGTTGCTCCTTGTGAGATTGACTGCCGGCATCTTCCGCGTAGGTGGTGAGGGGGTGTAGGGAACCTGCAACACGCGAAGACAGTGGCAAAAACGCCGAATCATGAGACGGCGGCCTATCACCCCGAGGCAATGCGTATTGCGCGTGTGCGGCGGATAGTGGTGGCCGGCGAACCGGCCCCTGGTATGCGCGGTCGCTCGTCGAGGCGGGCCACGGAAATATTTAGACGGAGACGGCGTGGTGCACCGCACAAACGGACAATAACCTGCAACAGCGCATGAATTTTCGTGTTCCTTCCGGGCGCGTAGAATAGGCCATTGACGGCCGCGATGAGAACGCCGTCCAGCTTCATAGGGTGACCCGATGGCTGCTGGACCGATCTACCCAGTCATAACCGGCGCTGCAGGAAGTGACGGCCCGGTTGTCTATGTCGTCGATGACGACAAGGCAATCCGGCTTGCGCTCAGCACGCTGATGCGCTCGGTCGGCCTGCGCGTGGAAACGTTTGAGTCCCCTGAAGAATTCCTCCAGTTTCCGTCTGGAAGCGGGCCCAGCTGCCTGATTCTTGATGTCCGGCTCCGCGGGAAAAGCGGAATGGCTTTTCACCAGGAAATCGTCAACAGCGGCATCCGCATTCCTGTCGTTTTCATGACTGCTCATGGAGACATAGAGATGGGAGTGAAAGCGATGAAAGCCGGCGCGCAGGATTTCTTTGCCAAGCCGTTCAAGGACCAGGACATGCTCGACGCAGTCGAGCACGCCCTGGCGCTCGATGGTGAACGACTTGCCGCAGACGCGGCCATGGCTGGACTGCGGGGCTCGTATCAGTCTCTCTCTCCGCGAGAGAAAGAGGTGATGGCCTTTGTCCTGTCCGGGCTGTTGAACAAGCAGATTGCCTCCGAAATGAACCTGAGCGAAATTACGGTGAAGGTCCACCGCGGCCAGGTGATGAGAAAAATGAACGCGCGTTCCATGCCGGACCTTGTCCGCAAGGCCGAATCCCTCGGCATCAAGCCGCATCCATCCAGTTTTGTACGGCGATAGCCTCGCGAGGACATTCCCCCTACGGATTGCCGAGCGCAACCGAGAGCCAGTGAGTCATCACTGCCGCCTGATAGGGTTTCTGAAGAAGCACCAGCGCGCCGTTACTGACCGCCCTCGCATGCAGCGACGGCGTTGGGTACGCGCTGATGAAGATCGTCGCCGGGGCATGGCCTTGCGCAAGCAGGCGCTCGTGCATCTCCACACCCGACATGCCGGACATACGGATGTCGGAGATGAGGCAGGATGTGTCGGCGACTTGCCCAGACACGAGAAATTCTTCGGCTGACTCGAACATGCGCGCCTGCCAGCCTAGTGACCGCACCAGGCTTCCTAACGCGAGACGAACGGCTTTATCGTCGTCAACAATCGAGACAACAGGTGTTGTTTGCAAAGTGGCGGCCCTCGAACTTTCTTCCTACGGGATAAAGAGCGGATAACCCGCTCGCCCGTATTCTTATCTGGAGGTTAGCGCACAACCGCCCATGCCGCGATGATACGAATGTATAACTGATGCGAACGCTGGCGGGGGCTAAACGAGTGCTGCGGACACTCGCGCGGGCGGCAAACTGAAACTGAATGTCGAGCCACCTTCGGGGTTGTTGGATGCCCAGATGTGACCGCCATGCGCCTCGATGATCGAACTGCATATTGCCAGCCCCATCCCCATACCTGTGCTGCGCGTCGTAAAGAAGGCCTCGAACAGACGCGACAGGTTCTCCTCGCTGATGCCGGGCCCTGAGTCTCGCACCGCTACCACTACGTTTTCTTCGTTGTCTATTCCGGATTGGACCGCAAGTTCACGCTCGCCGTCGACGGTGGCCATCGCCTGCACACCATTGATGATGATGTTGATGAGCACCTGCTGAAGTTGTACACGGTCGCCAAGCACCGCCGGAAGTCCGGGCGCGAGATTCAGCACAAGCGATCCACCGTGGTTCTTGACCTCACCACGAATCAGCGTCACCACTTCGTCAATGAGTTCGTTAACCTCAACGAGTGCCCTGTCAGGTGGAGCGCCCTTCATCAATTTCCTCACACGCTGCACGATTTCAGCCGCCCGGTTTCCCTCCCCAGTTATCTGGGTCATGCACGCCTCAATCTCTTCCACGTCGAGCGGCTGGCGTCGCAGCCAGCGCAGACCGGCCTCGGCATTCGTGATGATGGCGGCAAGCGGCTGACCGACCTCATGTGCAATCGACGCGCTGAGTTCGCCGAGGGCGGTGATGCGACTGGCGCGCGCGAGCTCGTTTTGCGCCTGCCGCAACTGTTCCTCTGTCTGCTTTGCCTCCGTCACGTCCATCACGGCTCCGATGAACTGCCTGCTATCCGCCTGACCGGTTGTTCGGTGAACCACGACTTGAAGGTGCTTGATCCTCCCATCCGGAAACAACAGGCGATGCTCGACGTCAAAATCACTCTTCGAACCTCTGGCCTGTGCGAGCAGTTGCTCAAACACCTGCATGTCGTCCGGGTGCACACGCTGCCGGACCATGTCAATCGTGGGCGTCCTTGCCACGTCGTACTCGAAGATATTGAAGGCCTGCTCAGACCAGAATACCGTGCCGGTCGAGACGTTCCACCCGAAGCTACCGGTACGACTCAGCTTCTGCGCTTCAGCAAGATACTGCGCCTGACTTTTTCGCAGCCACTCCTCGGCACGCTTGCGCTCCGTGATGTCGTTGTTTGTCTCAAGGGTGGCGATCAGCGCGCCCGGCTCGTCCCGCTGCATTGTCCAGCGACTGGCCACGATGACCTCAGAGCCATCGCGTTTGGTGTGAACCAGTTCGCCTTCCCAGTGCCCGTCGCGAATATACAGTTGTTGAATTTCCTCGCGAGGCAGCGGAAACAGGGTCCGGAGAAGCTCATCGGCGACTTTCCCGGTCGCCTCTTCCTGTTTCCAGCCATAGAGCGTTTCCGCGGCGTGATTCCAGTACGTGATCACTTCGTTCTGGTCGCGGACAAACACGGTGTCGTGGGTCAGGTCGAGGAGCCGCGCCTGGGCACGCTGCACTTTCTCAATGCGGTTAATCCGTCTGACAAGCGTTGTGACAGCGATTGACGTGATGAAGAAGGTAACAAGCGGAATATAGTCCTCGGCATAGGCTATCCGAAAGCTATAGAGGGGCGAAGTGAAAAAAAAGTCCAGTAGCGCGGCGCCCACAACCGAGAAAATCGCGGATGAAATGAAGCTGTCCTTCAAGGACAACACGACAATGACAATCAGGAGACAGAAGCCGGTGGTGCTCAAACGCAGCTGCAGTCGGAAACAGGCTGCAGCAACGGCGCCGAGCGCGATGCAGCCCCCAATCCACAAAGGGACCAGATATTTAAGGCCGCCGTTACCATATGAAGAACCTGAAGGCTGCACAGAACGCCTCCCTTAGCGCAACTTTACTCACTGCTTGCATCCGGTCTGACGCAACGGCTCTGGGCGTCTCAGGCCCACACAGCGTTCGTGCCTCGAACCTTCTGTTGCTCCTCTCCAGATAATAGTCGCCGGAGCATGCTTCGCGCAGATCGAAGCCACTCGCGAAGCCTCCTCAACGCGCCTATACGACCGTATAGTCGCGCTACGCTAACGCGGCATCGGCATATCCCACCGTAGAGTAGATTCGCCATCCGGCGAAGCCTAATCTTCTTTCATCGCGACAGCACTCGTCCTCAGGATAGCGCAGGACTCGCGAGCCGGCCCGACGAGAACACCGCCTTTTCGGTTGCCCGCCCGACCGGTTCCGTCCATATCTTCTCCAAGGAATCATCGTGTCACACGTTCTGCATAGCTGGATATATATCGGATGCAACGCATACGACGAGTACACGTTCGTGCCGTGGCTCGACAGGAATGTCTATCGCCGTACCGTCGACCTCTCCACGATTTGCATCCAGTAGCCGACACTCATCGGCCATTCAACCTCAACCCTTTGTCATGCCGGATACGGATCGGGGTGCGTCTTCCGCATTGGGGAGAGCGCGAACTCGATCAAACACGACAGTCGCCCACGATTGCCTCTTATAGGACGCAGTATGAACCTGCCGCAAAACGCGAGCGCTCATGCGCCATTGACTGGCTGGCAGTTCGCACTGGGCGCGTTCGCGGTGTCCCTTGCCACCTTCATGAACGTGCTGGATTCGTCGATCGCCAATGTCGCGATCCCCACGCTCTCCGGCGACCTGGGTGTGTCGGTCGATGAAGGCACGTGGGTCATCACGCTGTTCTCGGCCGCCAACGCAGTGGCGATTCCGCTGACCGGGTGGCTCACGCAGCGGATCGGGCAGGTCAAGCTCTTCGTGGCAGCGATCCTGCTGTTCGTGGTGTCGTCCGCGGCGTGCGGCTTCGCGCCCAGCCTGCCTGTTCTGCTCGTCGCTCGTATCGTACAAGGCGCGGTGGCGGGACCGCTGGTGCCGTTGTCGCAAGCGCTCCTGCTCACTACGTTTGCGCGAGAAAAAAGCTCGAACGCGCTGGCGCTGTGGGCGATGACCGCAACGGTCGGGCCGATCGCCGGGCCGGCTCTCGGCGGCTGGATCACTGACAACTACAGCTGGTCGTGGATCTTCTATATCAACGTGCCCGTCGGCCTGTTCGCCGCCGCGGTGATCTGGGCGCTCTACCGCAGGCGCGAAACGCCATCGCGCAAGCTGCCGGTTGACAAGGTAGGGCTCCTCTCGCTGATCGTGTGGGTGGGCTCGCTGCAGATCATGCTCGACAAGGGCAAGGATCTCGACTGGTTCAATTCGCCAGTGATCTGGGCGCTCACGATCGTCGCGCTGGTCGCATTCCTGTTCTTCGTGATCTGGGAGCTGACCGAGGCCATGCCGATCGTCGACCTGCGCCTGTTCAAGCGACGCAACTTCCTGGGCGGCACCATCGCGATATCGATCGCGTACGCGGTCTTCTTCGCCAACCTCGTGATCCTGCCGACGTGGATTCAGGAGTACCTGGGTTACCGGGCCGTCGATGCGGGACTCGTGACGGCGCCGCTCGGCATCTTCGCCGTGCTCCTTGCGCCGGTCATGGGCAAGATCATGCCGAGATCGGACATGCGGGTGCTGGCGACGCTCGCCTTCCTCGGCTTTGCGGGCGTGTTCCTGATGCGCTCGTGGTACACGACGGGCATCGACTCTTACACGCTGGTTCTGCCGACGCTGCTGCAGGGCATCCCAATGGCGCTGTTCTTCACGCCGCTCACGGCAATCATCCTGTCGGGCTTGCCACCGGAGAAGATCCCGGCGGCCGCGGGTCTGTCGAACTTCGCGCGGATCTTCGCGGGCGCGGCGGGCACGTCGCTCCTGAGCACCATCTGGAACGACCGTACGATCCAGCACCATTCGCGACTCGCCGAGCAGACCAGTTTGAACAACCCGGCCTATGTGCATGCGCTCACCGGTATTCAGACGATGCTGCATGCGAGTCTCTTCAAAGCTGAGGCCTATTTCGAAGTGCAATTGAGCGCGCAGGCGGCGATGCTTGGCCTCAACGACGTGTTCTGGCTGTCGGCGGTGATTTTTATCGCAATCATTCCGCTCATCTGGGTCACCAGGCCCAGCAAGGACGGCGCGAAGAACGCGGCGGGCGCGGGCGGTCACTGAACTGCGAGCGAACCTTCCTATGAAGCATTACACGCCCGAAAGTTTTTCGCAGACGCCAAGCGTCGGTTTCTTGCTAACCAAGGCTCGCAACCTGATCACTGCGGAAATGGACTCGGCCCTCAAGGATCTCGACATCACCGGCCGGCAGATGGGCATTCTCCTGGCGATGCAACGCGGCCTCGCCGCCACGCCGTTCGAGCTCTCGAAGATGTTGTCCGTCGATACCGGACTGATGACCCGGATGCTGGACAAGCTGGAAACGAAGAGGCTGCTGAAACGCTCGCGCAGCGTGGATGATCGCCGGGTGGTCAACCTGGTGCTGACGCAGAAGGGCGAGGAAATCGCGGCTGAGATTCCGAATATCGCACCGGAAGTGCTGAACGCGCGGTTGAAGACACTCACGACGGCGGAGTTCGAAGAGCTGTGCCGTCTGCTTTGCAAATTCATCGGAGCGTGAGCGCCGCGGCGTACCCCTTTTTTAACCATTAATCTCACAGGTCAGAAAATGAAAGCGCAGATTTCTAGATGCACCAGCGGTACCCGTGCGATGAAAACGGGGCTGTCGGTGATGCTGGTGGCGCTGCTCTCGGCATGCGCCAACTATGCGGGTATTCACAGCGACAAGCAGATGGCCCAGCCGCAACAGTTCGAGACGACGCAAAGCCTCCCGGCCGAAGGCGGTCACTGGCCGGCCGCCGACTGGGCCGACCAGTTCGGTGACGCGCAGCTGAAGGCCCTGATCGAGGAAGCGCTCAAGGGCACCCCGACGATTGCGCAGGCGCGCGCTCGCATCGCCGGGGCGCAAGCCTATGCGGGCACCGCGAAGGCCAGCACGATGCCACGCGTCGACGCCTCGTACTCGTTGACGCGCCGGCAGTTCAGCGGCACGGCCGAAGTGCCGCCGCCCTACGCGGGCAGCTGGCAAACCCAGAACACCGGACTGCTGAGCGCTTCGTTCGATCTGGATCTGTGGGGCAAGAATCGCGAAGCGCTGAAGTCGGCGCTTTCCCAGGTACAGGCGAGCGAGGCCGACGCGGAAGCCGTCAAGCTCACGCTGACGACCGCGGTTGCCCGCACCTATAACCAGCTTGCGCGGCTTTACGTGCTGCACGATATCGCCCAGCAGGAAGTCGGGCGCCGCGAACAGATCGACCGCATCACGGCCGAGCGCATCGCGACCGGGCTCGATACCGAGGTCGAGCGCAAGACGGCGCAGGCGAATCTCGCGAGCGCCCGCTCGGTGCTCGCCGCACTCGACGGCAGCATCCTGACGACCCGCTACCAGTTGGCCGCGCTCATGGGCGAAGGCCCCGACCGCGGGCTCGCGATCACGCGGCCGGCGCTCGGCGTCGGCGACCAGGTGCGTCTGCCGGACAATCTTCCCGCCAACCTCGTGAGCCGCCGCCCGGACATCGTCGCGGCCCGCTGGCGCGTCGATGCGTTTACGCACGATGTGAAGGAAGCGAAGGCTGAGTTCTACCCGGACATCAATCTGAGCGCCGCGATCGGTCTCGACGCGTTCGGCTTCGGCCGCTTTCTGACGGCGGCGAGTCGCACGGCCAGCGTCGGTCCGGCGATCTATCTGCCGATCTTCGACGCGGGTGCGCTGCGTTCGCAACTGAAGGGCCGTTACGCCGATTTCGACGACGCCGTCGCGACCTACAACCAGACGCTAATCAGCGCCTTGAGCAATGTGGCGACGCAACTCGCGCAGATCCGCTCGAGCGACGCGCAGATTGGCGATGCGCAAGCGGCACAACAAGACGCACGCCAGGCCGACGAGCTGGCGCTCACGCAATACAAGGGCGGCCTGACGAATCAGCTGACTGTGCTCAATGCCGACGTGCTCACGCTGCAGGCCGATCAGGCCGTCGCCAACCTGCTGATGGACCGGCGCGACCAGAAGATCGCGCTCGCATCGGCACTTGGTGGCGGCTATATCGATACGTCATCCGATGCAACACACCGTGTGGATCCAGCCGCGCCGTCTAACTCCGTCGCCGCGCGTTGAAACGGCACGTTCGTAAACTCTTTGGTGAATTGACATGAGCGATACCATCCAGACTGACCGCGCGACTGACCGCACTACTGACCGCGCGAGTGCGGACCCGGCACAATCGAACAGCAAGAGTGCACACGATGGCACCACCGGAACCCCACCGGACGCGACGCCGCCCGGTGGCTCAGGCAAGCGCAAGCTGTGGCTCGCCCTGCTGGGCATCGGGGTCGCGCTCGCGGGTGCTGCTTATGGCACGTACTACTTCAAGTATGGGCAATATCACGAGTCGACCGACGACGCGTACGTCAACGGCAACCTCGTGCAGCTCACGTCGCAGGTGACCGGCACGGTCAACGCGGTCAACGCGGACGACACGCAGATCGTGAAAGTGGGCGACCCGGTCGTCACGCTGGACCCGGCCGATTCGAGGATCGCGCTCCTGAACGCAGAGGCGGCGCTCGGCCAGGCCGTGCGCAAGGTCAGCACGTTCTACGTGGACAACAGCTACTACGCGGCCAACGACGCGCAGCGCGAGGCGGACCTGGCGCGCGCGCAGGACGATCTGCAGCGCCGTGTCGCGGTGGCCAGCAGCGGCGCGGTGTCGGCCGAAGATGTCTCGCACGCTCGCGAGGCTGTAGCCGCCGCGCAGGCAGCGCTCGACGCGGCTCGCGAGCAGGCGCAATCGAATCGTGCGCTGACCGACCGCACAACGATCCGGCAGCATCCGGACGTGCGGGCCGCCGCCGCGAAGGTACGTGACGCCTATCTCGACTACGCACGCAATACGCTGCCGGCACCGGTGACGGGCTACGTCGCGCAGCGCTCGGTCCAAATTGGCGAGCGAGTCGCACCGGGCACGCCGCTGATGTCGATTGTGCCGCTCAACGGCGTGTGGGTCGATGCGAACTTCAAGGAAGTGCAACTGCGCCGCATGCGCATCGGTCAGCCGGTCACGATGACGGCGGACGTCTACGGATCGAGCGTCAAGTACCACGGAAAGGTGATCGGCTTCTCGGCGGGCACGGGCAGCGCGTTCGCGACGTTGCCGGCGCAGAACGCGACCGGCAACTGGATCAAGATCGTGCAGCGACTGCCGGTGCGTATCGCGCTCGACCCGAAGGAACTGGCGGCGCATCCGCTTCGCATTGGGCTGTCGATGGTAGTCGACGCCGACACGCGCAACGATTCCGGCACGCAGCTCGCCGCGGCGGTCAACACCACTTATCGCACCGATGTGTTTGCGCAGTATGGCGATAAGGCCAATGCGGAGATTGCGAAGATCATCGAGCAGAACGAGATGACGGCGCAGGCGAAGACTGCACGACCGGCTGTGACGAAGTTGGCGACGAGGAATTGAGCGGGCGCACTGAGGTTATCACGAGACGCCCTCGACTTCAGTTCCCGCGCCAGCCGTGGCCGCGACATAGTTGGTCTGGCCAACTGAACCCTTCGAACCTCTAACCGACGAAATATGGATGATGCGGCCCCAGCCGCGTGCAATCATGTCTTCGCAAGGCGGCTTGGTCATGTTGAAGATCGAATCTCAGTTACCCGCCATTGGACGCGCGACAGCGTGACCGGCGGCAGTAGGTCAATACCGCCAATCAGGGATCGCGCGAAAGCGGTTATCGGCGAACGACGGCGATGGAGAAGGTGTCAATGGCCGGAGTGGCCGACTTTCGGGCGCCACGCGGACTTTTCGCCGCACCCCCACATCGTTCAGTTCGAAAACAATATTGCAAGCCAAATGTCGGACTTCCTACAGCTCAATCCGGTTAAAGCGATGCACTCAGCCCCTTCCCGTTTCGACCAAGCAGTCCGAAAAGCGCTGATCAGACGTGTCTGGCAGACGGATGCTATCCCGATACGATCGTCAAAAACGCGCTTGTACATTGTTGATTTTATTAGTCCATCACTATCCATAAATGTACGTTCAAAGGGGTGACCAGCATGCATCTAACCCATTGATATTGTTTAGATAATGACGTATTCACCCAATATAATCCTCACGGACGTGAAGCGGGAAAACTGGGCAACGGGTGGGCGTTTGTGGTCGGAGGCCTGATCGGCCCGAAGACGACGACATCGAGGTGATGTCGCGAGCTGTGCGCTGAAGTCACACGGATGTCGCAATGATCTGGCAGCGCTGGCGAGATCAGCGCTTTCGATGCATCAAAATGGAGCATCGAAAAAAAAAAGCTGCGCACGTAACGTGCGCAGCTTTCGAGACTGACGACGCGAAAAAACTGCGTCGATGTGGCGGCGAAACAACGCGCCGCCACATATTCAGTAACTGTTTAGAACTTGTGGATGATACCAACGCCAATCGCGGTCTGGCTGCGCGACGAGGACGGCGAACCGTTCTGACCGTCGCCGATGCTTGCGGTTGCCTGGATGATCGACTTGCCGTTACCTGCCAGCGTGTTACCGCCAGCATGCTGATAAGCTTCCAGCGCGTACAGGCCGGTACGTTTCGACAGCGTGTAGTACTGCGACAGGTTGAACTGGTTGTACGCAGCCGCGCTGGTGATGCCGTTCGACGTCGTTGCACGGGTGTAGCTATAACCAGCGGCCAGATCCAGCACCGAGATCGGCTTCCAGTGCAGCACTGCGCCACCGGTGTTCCAAATCTGCGTGCCGTGGAAGAACGAGCCCTGACCCGCAGCGTATTGAACGTTCGAGTATGCGAACGAAACGTCCCATGCCGAGTTGAACGCGTAGCCGCCCGTCACTGCGACGCGCTGCTGCTTCGATGCGGTCTGGAAGCCGTTGTTGATTGCCGAGACTGCCGGTTCCGCGCCGTTGTTCGACATTGCGGAGTTCCAATTCACAGCCGCCGGGTTGGTGGTCGCGACGCCTGCGTTGTCGATACGCTGGATACCTGCTGCGAGGCCGACCGGGCCGTTCAGGTACTGTGCTGCCACGCTCCACACCTGGCCAGCGCCCGTGGCGCCTGCATTGCCGCCCAGCGAGTACGAACCGCTGACCGTCAGGCCTGAGAAGCTCGGCGACGTGTAGACCAGCGAGTTGTTCGAGCGGTACAGCGTATCCAGCGAGTCGATATCACCCGGGTGCGCGCCGTAGGCACCGGTCAGCCACGTGGTCGGGCTGTACGGCGAGAGCAGCGTGTAGTACGAGGTGTACTGACGACCAGCCGTGAACGTACCGAACTGTGCGTTCGTCAGACCAACCCATGCCTGGCGGTTGAATGCCAGACCCGTCACGCTTTCCGCGCCGGTTGCGCTGTTAAAGCCTTGCTCCAACTGGAAAATCGTCTTCGTGCCACCACCCAGATCTTCCGACCCTTTCAGGCCGAAACGGCTGCCAGCCCAAATGCCGTTGATCATCTTGACTTGCGAGGCGCCGGGTGCCGACGGCTTTGCCGATCCCACTGCGCTCAACGACGTCGAGCTGTTCTGCCAACCCAGGCCCGTATCGACGATACCGTAGAGCGTCACGCTGCTTTGTGCATGTGCGCCCAGGGCGACCAACCCCAAGGCCGAAGCTAAGAGAGTCTTTTTCATTTTTACTCCTCTGTTAAAAACTTTCTGATGCGGCCTATGCGAGCACCGCTGAGTGTGGGAAAGACGTTTTTATTTGGATCAGAACACCGGGTGACCGTTGATGATGCTCGGCAACCAAGTCGAGAACCACGGGACATAGGTGACGATATTGATGGCCGAGAAGATAGCGAGGTAATACGGCCACGCCACCTTAGTAGTTTCACCTATCGACACATTGCCAATTGCGCACCCAATGAATTGCACCGAGCCGATCGGCGGATGCACGAGACCCAATGCACAGTTCAGCAGAATCATGATGCCGAACTGAACCGGGCCCACGCCGTTGTGCATCGCCATCGGCAGGAACAGCGGAGTCGTGATCAGGATGTGCGCCGCCATATCGACGAACGTACCGAGGAACACCTGAATCACGTTGATGTACAACAACATCAGCCAGGGCAGCGCGGTCGCGCCGTCGAGCATGCGTTCGATCGCCTCCGGGATCTCCAGATAGGCCATCTGGAAGCGCAGCATGTTCGACACACCGATCAGCAGCAGCACCACGCCGGTGGTTTTCGCGGCCTTGCCGAGGGCATGGCCGAGCTTCTTCATCGTCAGCGTGCGATACACGACGATGGTCAGAATCAGCGAGTAACCCACGGCGATCGCGGCCGCCTCTGTTGCGGTGGCGATACCGCGCGCCACGCAGAACAGAATGATCGCGATGACCATCAGACCCGGCACCGCGCCGACGAACGTACGCAGCACCGCCATCCAGCCCTGGAAACGCTGCAGTTCGGTCGAACCGTCGGGACGGCGCGGGTAGCCGAACTTGACGGCCTGCCAGTAAGCGGCGGCCAGCACGAGGCCCATCACCCACAGCACCGGCAGCAGCCCCGAGAACAGCAGATCGCCGATCGACACGCCGCTCATCTGCTTGCCGTGCAGCACGCCGCTCACGCCTTGCGCCGCGAACGCGTAGATGATCATGTTGGTCGAGGTCGGCATCAGCGCGCCGGCCAGCGACGAGTGCGTGGTCACGTTGACCGCATAAGCGGCGCTGTAACCTTCGCGCTTCATCAGCGGGATCACCACGCCGCCCATGGCCGACGTATCCGCGGTCGGTGAACCCGACACGCCGCCGAACAGCGTACAGGCGACCACGTTGGCCATGCCGAGACCACCGCGAAAATGGCCGACCGTGGCCTGCGCGAAACGCAGGATGCGGTCAGCGATACCGCCGTGAAGCATCAGTTCGCCGGAGAAGATGAAGAACGGGACCGCGAGGAACGAGAAACCGTTCATGCCCGAGATCATCGCCTGCATCGCGGTTGCGGTCGGCAGACCTTCGAACAGATACGTCAGAACGCAGGACAGGCCCAGCGCGAATGAAACGGGAACCCCTAAAAAGAGGAAAACTAGAAAGCTAAAGCCAAGAAGGGCAAGTTCCATGATGGTTCTACTTTTATTCCGTGGCGGAGAGTTCGAGCGCCGGCTCTTCCCGCTTCCCGGCGAAGAGGTCGAGCACATGCTCGATCGAGAACAACGCGATGCATACACTCGCGAAGATCGGGATGCAGTAGCGCAGGCCTTCCGGCACGCCGATGATCGGAATGCGATCGCCCATCGTGGTTTGCGCCATCTCGAGGCAACCGATGAAAATCGCCACAGCGAAAGCGATCAGGCACAGGTGCTGAATCCCTTTCGCAATCAACTGGCCTTTCTCCGGCAGTTTCTTGACGAGCGAGTCGAGTCCGATGTGACCGCCCTCGCGAACCTTCAGCGCGGCGCCGAACATCGCGATCAGGATAACCAGCAGCAATGCGATCGGCTCGACGTAATCGGGTGCGTCGCTAAACACGTAGCGCATCACCACGCTATAAATCACGAGCAGGCAAAGTGCGGCGAGGCTAACCGACGCCACGACCAGCAGCACGCGAAAAAGAAAATCATTTGGGCGTTTCAGGAAACTCATGACCCTGTCCTTCCTTACGACCGACTTATGCTTGAAATTCAGCCATCCCGTTGCGACGCGATCCGCACGCGCGCGACATCGCGCGGCGGACGGTCTCGCGAGTTTCCTCGCGGGACCGGTCACGCCGCTGCTGCGACATAGGTTGCTGATGCCGATTGCGTCCGGGACGCGAGACTTACTTGATTGCTTCGATCTCGTCGACGATCTGCTTCATCTGCGGGGTCTTTTCGTACTTTGCCCACACAGGTTGCATCGCCTTCACGAAAGCCGCACGGTCGATCTGCGCAGCCGGGACGATCGTTGCGCCACCTTGGGTGACGGCCTTCGCCGCGTCGGCTTCGCGCGCGGTCCACAGCTTCTGGTAGTACGGCACCGAGTCAGCCGCAGCCTTCTTGATGATCTGCTGCTCTTGCGGCGACAGCGTGTCCCACACCTTCTTCGAGAACACCAGCACTTCCGGGGTCATCGAATGCTGCGTTTCCGAGTAGACCGTTGCGACTTCAAAGTGCTTGGTTTCATCGTACGACGGCAGGTTGTTTTCGGCGCCGTCGACGAGGCCGGTCTTCAGGCCCGTGTAGACTTCCGAGAACGGCATCGGGGTCGGCGTGCCGCCCATTGCCTTGATTTCGTCGACCATCAGATCCGACGGCTGCACGCGAACCTTCAGGCCCTTCATGTCAGCCGGCGACTTGATTGCCTTCTTTGCGTACATCGAGCGTGCGCCGCTCTCGTAGAACGTCAGGGCGATGATGCCCTTCGCGGCAAACGCGTCGAGAATCTTCTGGCCTTCCGGACCGTACATGACCTTGCGGAAATGGTCGACGTCGCGGAACAGGAACGGCAGCGACGGGATCATCGATTCCGGCACGATCTCGTTGAACGCGGCGCCGTTGATACGCCCCATGTCGAGCGCGCCGATGCGGATCTGGTCGAGCGTGTCGTTTTCAGAACCGAGTGCGCTGTTCCCGAAGACCTTGATCGAGTCCTTGCCGTTGGTCGCCTTGCTGACCTCCTCGCCCATGAACTTCACGGCCATGTTGGTCGGGAAGGTATCGCCGTGCACGTCCGCGGAGCGGAACACGCGCGCTTCAGCCGACATCGTGCTGAACGCCAACGCCGCGGCCGCGACGATCATCGAAACACGGGAAGAGGCAAACTTCTTGTTCATCGTGACATTCCTTGAAAAATAGACCATCCCATCAATAGCGGATGTGACATGGTTTTGACGCGTCTCCGGCTTCGCGCTCACTCCCTTCGCAGGTGCGTGCGCTGGCCGTACTGGCTGTGCAACTCCCCGGCACAGGTAACCCAGCACTCCAGTCGACAACTCGACTACTTACTTCAATCACGCCGGCCGGCTTCAGACATGCATGCGGCATCAACCACAGCCGAATTACTGAACTGAAACCCACCGTATTGCACTGCCACACGAACACAGAAAGCCATTTGTTTGGGCTTATATGTTGTACGACGACATACGAAGTCTATAAAAGGGGTTTTAACTTGTACAGACGGTATTTACCCGCATCAAGAACAACGCCGGTACGTATGACCGGCGTGGCATGCCGCCAAGGCCCCGCGCCGTCTGGCATTGGCTGGGGACGGAATCGGGAGGGTCTGCGGAGCTGTTGTTTTTTTGCCGAAGAAACACGGCGGATCGTGGTCTTCACGCCACACGTTGTACGATGAGTGACGAATAAAGGGCCACACGGACGAGGCCGAAAAAAGAAAACGCCGGGAGAGAAACTTCTTCCCGGCGCATGCCTTATGTAAACAAGATTACAGTTGTCCAGCGAATTCGGGCTCAGGCAGTCCGCTCACGCCGGGCCGCAGCGCGAACACGTGACCGTCGTGCTCGGTCGCGCCGTTGGCCGGGCGAATCGACGTAACGAACAACGTATCGAGATCGCGGCCGCCGAACCCGCACATGGCCGGCTTGATGGCCGGCACCGGAATTTGCCGGTCGAGCTTGCCCTGCGGCGTAAAACGCAGCAGCAAACCGGCGTCGTTCGCGCAGATCCAGTAGCAGCCGTCGGCATCGACCGCCGCGCCATCCGGACGGCCCGAGTAATGATGCAGATCGGCGAACACGCGGCGGTTGCGCGGCTCGCCGGTGTCGACGTCGTAGTCGAACGCCCAGATCAGCCGGCGCAGCGGATGCGAGTCGGACAGATACATCGTGGTGCCGTCCGGCGACCAGCCGAGGCCGTTCTGCGTGATCAACGAATCGACGACCGGCGCCGACAGCACGCCCTTTTCGTCGAAGCGATATAACGCGCCGCCGGGAATCGCCGCCGCCATGTCCATGACCATCGTGCCGGCCCAGAAGCGCCCTTGCCGGTCGCAGCGGCCGTCGTTGAAACGCATGCCGCCGTGCGGGAATTCAGGCGCCGCGAGCTTGCGCAGCGACGCTGTCAGTGGCTCGCCGCCCGACGCTTGCGGCGCGTCCGCGAGCGTAACCGCGAACAACCCGGTCTCGCATCCGGCGAGCACCGTACCGGCGCGATCGAACGCGATACAGGCGACCTGCTCCGGTAGCAGCCATTCGGTGCGCCTGCCCGTCTCGAGCGAGCCGCGCACGATCTTCTTCGCCGGAATGTCGACCCAGTACAGCGCCTGCTCGGCCGCGCGCCAGACGGGGCTCTCACCGGTGGCGGCGGGCAACGGACCGGCCGCTTCGAAGCGCTCCACTTGCGGATTCGTGCTCATTATTTGGGCTCCCGCTTCGGCTCCATCGGACCGGCGAGCACGAACGGGCCGCCCTGGTACAGCTGGGTCGGGTCGTCGAAACGCGTGTCGGGAGCGCTCGGCGGGAACAGGTGCTCGAACTGAGCCGAGCTGTCTTGCGGACGGTAGCCGAGGAACGCGGCGTTCGTGTTGTCGACCCACGAGATGCGGTTGTTCGACACGCCATAGACGATCGCGTGGCCGACGCGGTTGGTGAACAGCGAACAGCGCACGAGTTCGATGAAATCGCGGTAGCTGAGATACGTGACTAGCATGCGCGCGGTCTTCGGCTGCTCGAACGATGAGCCGATCCGCAGACACACGGTTTCGAGGCCGAAGCGGTCGAAGTAGTAGCGCGACAGCGACTCGCCGAAGCACTTCGTCACGCCGTACAGGCCGTCCGGACGCAGCGGCGCTTCGGTATCGAGAACCGACGTCACCGGATGGAAACCCACCGCGTGATTCGAGCTCGCATAGATGATGCGCTTCACGCCCTGCTTCTGAGCGGCCAAGTACAGGTTGTACAGGCCGCGGATGTTCGCTTCGAGCAGGTCCTCGAACGGCGCTTCAACGGAAATGCCACCGAGATGTACCACCGCGTCCACGCCTTCGAGCAGCGCGTGCACGGCCGCTTCATCGGCGAGATTGACGACAGCCGCTTCCTCATGCGCGGCGAGTTCGCCGAGCGACGCGATATCGGACACGCGCACGATGTCGGCCCATTGCGCGAGCGCGGGACGCAGTTGCTTGCCGAGGTTGCCCGCGGCGCCGGTGAGCAGCAGACGGCGGAAAGGTTTCTTTGCCGCGGAGCGGTCAACGTTCAAATCGGTCATGTCTCTTTGCTGTTGTGATTGCGATCGGGTCTTCTGAACAGAAAGGCGAGCGCCGGATGGACCGGCGCTCGCCTGAGATTTGACGGGGCAAGGTGCCTGATCAGGTCACCGGCGCCGGGTTGAACAGCGTCAACGCATTGTGCAGTCCGAGCTTCTCCGCACAGGTTTGCTGGCGGCCGCTCGCGACTTCGAGCATCAGGCGGAACAGTTCCCAGCCCACCTCTTCGATGCTGGACTGGCCGGTCGCGATCGTGCCGGCGTTGATGTCCATCAGATCGTGCCAGCGACGCGCGAGGTCCGAACGTGTCGCGACCTTGATGACCGGCACTTCGGCGAGGCTGTACGGTGTGCCGCGGCCGGTCGTGAACACGTGCAGCGTGATGCCCGAGGCGACCTGCAGCGTGCCGCAGATGAAGTCGCTCGCCGGCGTCGCCGCGTAGATCAGGCCCTTCTGATTGACCTTCTCGCCCGGCGACAGCACGCCGGAGATCGCCGAATTGCCCGACTTGATGATCGAGCCCATCGCCTTTTCGACGATGTTCGACAGGCCGCCCTTCTTGTTGCCGGGCGTCGTGTTCGCACTGCGGTCCGCGCCGCCGCGCTTCAGGTAATCGTCGTACCACTGCATCTCGCGGATGATCGCCTGCGCGACGTCCGCGTTGGCCGCGCGCGCGGTCAGCTGGTCGACGCCGTCGCGCACCTCGGTGACTTCCGAGAACATCACGGTCGCGCCGGCGCGCACCAGCAGGTCGGTCGCGAAACCGACGGCCGGGTTCGCGGTCAGGCCCGAGAACGCGTCGCTGCCGCCGCACTGCACGCCGATCACCAGATCCGACGCCGGGCAGGTTTCGCGACGGCGGTTGTTCAGCCGCTTCAGATGCCCTTCGGCCATCTTCATGATCGACGTGATCATCGACTGGAAGCCGACGTGCGATTCGTCCTGCAACACGACGACATCGCCGTTCTGGTCCATCGCGACATCGCCGACGTCGGCCACGTCGTCGACGAGCGCGGCCGCGGCGATCGGGATCGTGCCCGGGGGCATCAAACGCTCGGGCTGCAGCTTTTCGCAGCCCAGGCTCACCATCATCACTTCGCCGCCGAAGTTCGGGTTCAGCGCGATGTTGCGCACGGTGCGGATCGGCACCATCGCGTCGGGCGCGTCGATCGCGACGCCACAGCCGTAGGTGTGACCGAGGCTGACGACATCGTCGACGTTCGGATATTTCGGCAGCAGTTCGGCCTTGATGCGCGTAACCGCGTGCTGCACGACATCGGCGACGCACTGTACGGTGGTCGTGATCGCGAGGATGTTGCGCGTGCCCACGGAACCGTCCGAGTTGCGGTAGCCCTCGAACGTATAGCCATCGAGCGGCGCCATCTCCGGCGCCCTGGTCGTGGCGATCGGCAGGTCCTCGAGTCCCGGCGGGCTCGGCATGCGGATCACGTGCTCGTTGATCCAGCTGCCCTTCGGCAGCGGCTTCAACGCATAGCCGATCACGACGTTGTAGCGGATGACCTCGTCGCCCTCGGCGAGATCGGCCAGCGCGACCTTGTGGCCCTGCGGCACACGCTCGCGCAGCCTGAGGCCATCGGCGAATACCGCGCCCTCGCCCAGACCGCCGTCGTTGACGACGATCGCGACATTGTCATTGGGATGAACGCGGATGTAGAGCGGAGTTTGTTCCATTGATCGATCCTTAAGGCGTGATGAGCCTGCTTCGCCAGCAATCATACGTCATCCTACAACATGAAAGTTTGCGCGGATGTTCCGTATTTACCCTATAGGGTGCATTATGCCGCGAAAACCCCGTTGAGTTACGGGATTTGTTGTTGTACGATGACGTATAAGAAATCTGGATTTCAAAGATTTTCTACTAGTACGACGTCCGTTGTACTGGTTGGATCCGACTAACGACCCAATCCGACGCCTGGATAATTTGATCATGACGACACCGCAGGAACTCAAGCAGATCGTTTCGGAAGGCCTCCTGTCCTTCCCCGTCACCGACTTCGACGCTAAAGGCGACTTCCGCGCCGACACTTACGCAGAGCGCCTCGAATGGCTCGCTCCTTACGGCGCTTCGGCGCTGTTCGTCGCCGGCGGCACGGGCGAATTCTTCTCGCTGACGCAAGACGACTACACGCAAGTCGTCAAGACCGCGGTCGAAGTGTGCAAGGGCAAGGTACCGATCCTCGCCGGCGCCGGCGGCCCGACCCGCGTGGCGATCGCCTACGCGAAGGAAGCGCAGCGCCTCGGCGCGCACGGCATCCTGCTGATGCCGCACTACCTGACCGAAGCAAGCCAGGACGGTATCGCCGACCACGCCGAAGAGGTCTGCAAGGCCGTTCCGGGCATGGGCGTGATCATTTACAACCGCGCGAACTCCAAGCTTAACGCCGACATGCTCGAGCGTCTTGCCGATCGTTGCCCGAACCTGATCGGCTTCAAGGACGGCGTGGGCGAGATCGAAAACATGGTGACGATCCGCCGCCGTCTCGGCGAGCGCTTCTCGTACCTCGGCGGCCTGCCGACCGCGGAAGTCTACGCTGCCGCCTACAAGGCGCTGGGCGTGCCGGTGTACTCGTCGGCGGTGTTCAACTTCATTCCGAAGACCGCGATGGACTTCTACCGCGCGATCGCCGCTGACGACCACGCAACGGTCGGCAAGCTGATCGACGAGTTCTTCCTGCCGTACCTGAAGATCCGCAACCGTCGCGCAGGCTACGCGGTCAGCATCGTCAAGGCCGGCGCGAAGCTGGTCGGCCACGACGCAGGTCCGGTGCGCGCACCGCTGACCGACCTGATGCCGGAAGAAATGGAACAGCTCGACGCGCTGATCAAGAAGCTCGGACCGCAGTAAGGCACCGGCGTCGGGGCTTCGAGCGAAGAAGCTCGCGAGCCTCATCGACGAGGGCCGCATAGACGGCCCCGTTGCGAACGCCCGGCACGGCAACGTCGCCGGGCGTTCGTGCATTTGCACGCCAGGCAGGTGGTCTGCGGGCCACCCGGCGTAGAGACCACACCTCGCCCGACAACACAGGAGATGACCCATGGACATGAGCCGCACGGCCAGTTCCACCAACGCCGCCTCGAGCGCGGCACGCACCAAGGTTCGCTACGGGATCCTGCTGCTGATTTTTCTGATCACCACCCTCAACTATGCCGACCGCGCGACGCTGTCCGTCACCGGTTCCGCGATGCGCACCGCGTTCAGCCTCGACGCGATCCGCATGGGCTATATCTTTTCCGCGTTCAGCTGGGCCTACGTGCTGTCGCAACTGCCGGCCGGCTGGCTGCTCGACCGCTTCGGCGCGCGTCGCGTGTACGCGGCGAGCATCTTCTCCTGGTCGCTGTTCACGCTGCTGCAAAGCTCGGTCGGCCTGCTCGGCAGCGCCGCAGCGGCGATCTCCGCGCTGTTCGTACTGCGCTTCGTGATGGGCGCGGCCGAGTCGCCGGCGTTCCCGGCGAACGCGAAGGTCGTCGCGAGCTGGTTCCCGACCAACGAGCGCGGCACCGCGTCGGCGATCTTCAACGCCGCGCAATACTTTGCCGCGGTCGTGTTCACGCCGCTGATGGCATGGATCACGCACGCGTTCGGCTGGGAAATGGTCTACGTCGTGATGGGCGCGATCGGGCTGCTGCTCGCGCTGACGTGGCTGAAGGTCATGAAGAATCCCGCCGACCACCCGCGCGTGTCGCGCGCCGAGCTCGAGTACATCGAGCAAGGCGGCGGCCTCGTCAGCGGTGCGAGCAAGGCGCGTCCGGACGACGTGTCGAAGGCCGGAGGCTGGACACTCGTGCGTCAGCTGCTCGGCAACCGCATGCTGCTCGGCGTCTATCTCGCGCAGTACTGCATCAACGTGCTGACCTACTTCTTCCTGACCTGGTTTCCGATCTACCTCGTGCAGGCGCGCGGCATGACGATCCTGCAGGCGGGCCTCGTGGCCTCGCTGCCGGCGATCTGCGGCTTTCTCGGCGGGGTGCTCGGCGGCGTGCTGTCGGACGGGCTGATCCGCCGCGGCTGTTCGCTGACCGTCGCGCGCAAGGTGCCGATCGTCGGCGGCATGCTGCTGTCGACCTGCATCATCGGCTGCAACTACGTGTCGACCGACTGGATCGTCGTCGCGCTGATGTCGCTCGCGTTCTTCGGCAAAGGCATCGGCGCGCTCGGCTGGGCCGTCGTTGCCGATACGTCGCCGAAGGAAGCGCTCGGCCTGTCAGGCGCGATCTTCAACATGTTCGGCAACATCGCAGGCATCGTGACGCCGATCGTGATCGGTTATCTGGTCGCGCGCTCGGGCTCGTTCAATGGCGCGCTGGTGTTCGTCGGCGCGAACGCGCTGCTGACGGTGATCAGCTACCTGGTGATCGTCAAGGACATCCGGCGCGTCGAGTTGCGCCCGGCGTGAGCCTGTTATAGGCTCAGTTATCGTACCGGTTATCGTACTTCCGGCCGGCGGACGCCCGGCGCCTCGCGCGATCCATGCGCGCCGAGGCGCCAAACTTCGGGCATCCGCCGATCCATGTGACATTTGCGCCGAAATCGATCCGGCGCTTATATAATCAGTCGTCAGACGACGATATAATAAAAATGCAGGATTTCCAGCGATCTTCCAAACAAGGAGCGTTTTCGATGGCTACACCACTAGCATCCGCGGCACCGCCACGACGCGCTCGCAATCTGGCCGAGTTCGTCGTCAACTACGTCACCGAACAGATCTCGGCCAACGTGTTGAAGCCGGGCGACAAACTCCCGACCGAATCCCAGTTGATGAACACGCTCAGCGTGAGCCGCACGGTGATCCGCGAGGCGATCTCCCGCCTGCAGGCAGGCAAGATCATCGAGACGCGGCACGGCATCGGCAGCTTCGTGCTGGAGCCGCAGCGCGAAAAGCTCGGCATTGACATGGTGCCCGCCACCACGCTGCGCGACGTGCTGTCCATTCTTGAGCTGCGCATCAGCCTCGAAACCGAATGCGCCGGTCTCGCCGCGCAACGCGCGAAACCGGACGACCTCGCGCGCATGCGCACCGCGCTCGACGCGATCGAAGCCACGCGTCACAACGGGCTCGACAGCGTGGACGCCGACCTGCAGTTCCACATCTCGGTCGCGCGCGCAACCGGCAACCGCTATTTCGTCGATATCCTGTCGCAGATGGGCAGCGCGCTGATTCCGCGCAACCGGCTCGACTCGGCGGGCATCGCGCGCGCCGATCCCGATGCGTATCTGTCGCTCGTGAACCTCGAGCATGAAAGCATCCTCGAAGCGATCAGCCGGCACGACGCCGAAGGCGCGCGCGCGGCGATGCGCATGCATCTGTCGAATAGCCGCGAGCGGCTGCGTCGCGCCAATGAAGTGAGCGAAGCGAACAGCTGATTTTCGCGAAGCACGCGGGCGAAAAAAATGGCCGGGAATTTCCCGGCCATTTTTTTATCTTGCGTTTTGCGTGCGCCCTACCGTTCGATGCGCACCCGGCCAAGCGGCCCGGCGCGCATCCGTTCAGGGCGCCATCACGCGATCAACCGCGCGTGAGTTCGCCATCGCGACGACGCCACAGTTCCAGCGGGTTGCCGTCGGCCAGCGTCTGCGGCAGCAGCTCGGCCGGGAAGTCCTGATAGCACACCGGACGCAGGAAGCGGTCGATCGACGTCGTGCCGACCGAGGTCGCGCGGCTATCCGACGTTGCCGGGAACGGGCCGCCGTGAACCATCGCGTGGCAGACTTCGACGCCTGTCGGGAAGCCGTTGACCAGAATCCGGCCGGCCTTGCGCTCGAGAATCGTCACGAGCTTCCTGGCGCCCGCCACGTCGGCGCTGTCCATCTGCAGCGTCGCGGTCAGCTGGCCGGCGAAGTGCTCGGCGACCTTCAGCATTTCCTGCTCGTCCTTGCAGCGGATGATCGTCGACACCGGGCCGAACACTTCGTCTTCGAGCGCCGGGTTCGCGAGGAACGTCTGCGCGTCGGTCACGAACAGCGCCGCGCATGCCTGGGTCGGGCCGGTAGCGGCCACGCCGCGTGCCACGACTTCGACGCCCCTGGTTGCGGCCAGCTTGCCTTCGCCGTCCTCATACGCGGCGTGGATGCCCGAGGTCAGCATGGTCTGCGCCGGCTTTGCCGCGAGCGCTTCCGATGCCGTCGCGACGAAGCCCTTCAGCGCGTCGCTGTCGATCGCGATGGCGAGACCCGGGTTCGTGCAGAACTGACCCGCGCCGAGCACGAGCGAGTCGACGAAACCGCGCGCGATACTGTCGCCGCGTGCCGTGAGGGCGCTCGGCATCAGGAACACCGGGTTGATGCTGCTCATTTCGGCGTAAACCGGGATCGGTTCCGGACGTGCCGCCGCGACGCGCATCAGCGACGTGCCGCCCGCGCGCGAACCGGTGAAGCCGACCGCCTTGATGGCCGGGTGCGCAACCAGCGCCTCGCCGACCGAGTTGCCCGCGCCGACGATCATCGAGAACACGCCTTCGGGCAGATCCATTTCCTGCGCGACGCGCTGGATCACGCGACCGACCAGCTCCGACGTGCCGAGGTGCGCGCGGTGCGCCTTCACGACGACCGGGCAGCCGGCAGCCAGCGCCGCGGCGGTGTCGCCACCGGCGACCGAGAACGCGAGCGGGAAGTTGCTCGCGCCGAACACGGCGACCGGGCCGAGCGCGATTTTCTGCATGCGCAGATCCGAGCGCGGCAGCGGCTTGCGATCCGGCAGCGGCGAGTCGAGCGTTGCGTTGAGCCACTGACCCGCGCGCACGGTTTGCGCGAACAGCTTCAGTTGACCGGTAGTGCGGCCACGTTCGCCTTCCAGACGCGCCTTCGGCAGACCCGATTCAGCCATTGCGCGCTCGATCAGCTCGTCGCCGAGCGCCGTGATGCCGTCCGAGATACGATCCAGAAACTCGGCACGCACTGCGAGCGGCAGTTGACGATAGGCGTCGAATGCCTGCTGCGCGAGCGTACAGGCCTGCTCGACGTTTGCGACGGTGCCGCTGCCGAACACCGGCTCGGCAATCTCGGAACCCGTGGCAGGATTGAACGCGCGCAACGGTTTTTCTTCGCCGCGCACTGCTTTGCGACCGATCAGCATTTCACCGGTAATAGGCATTTTGGCTTTCCTTGAATGAAGGCTTAAGATATAGGTCATCCTACAACATTGCGGGGGCTCTATGCAACCCGAAACGCTTGTCGGACAGGGATATTCGGGTTTACTCGCCCGTTACAACGGAGGTCCACGGTGCTAATCTGCCGTTAGTCATACGACGACTTATAACCTCGCGTTCCGCGTGGTTTTTGACGGTCGTCGAAGCCTTTTTCCCGATCCATCGCAGTTCGAGGAGACACCGCATGCCCGCCGTCACGCCTTACGAATCCCTGCCCAACCGCTTCCGACGCGCGGTGCGCGAGGGAAAAACCCAGATCGGCTGTTGGGCTTCGCTCGCCAGCCCGATCGCCACTGAACTGCTGGGCACGGTCGGCTTCGACTGGATGCTGCTGGACGCCGAACACGCGCCCAACGACGTGCTCACGCTGATCCCGCAGTTGATGGCACTGAAGGACAGCGCCAGCGCGCCTGTCGTCCGACCACCGGCCAACGATAGCGTCGTGATCAAGCGTTTTCTCGACAGCGGCTTCTCGAACTTCCTCGTGCCCTTCGTCGACAGCGCCGACGACGCCGTCCGCGCGGTCGCGTCGACACGCTATCCGCCGCAGGGCATCCGCGGCGTGTCGGTCGGCCATCGCGGCAACCGCTATGGCACCGTGCCCGACTACTTCGCGCTCGCCAACGACAATGTCTGCGTGATCCCACAGATCGAAAGCCGCAAGGCGGTCGAGGCGATCGACAGCATCCTCGCGGTGGACGGCATCGACGCGGTTTTCATCGGTCCGTCCGACCTGGCGGCGTCGTATGGCCACCTCGGCAATGCGAACCATCCTGACGTGCAGCAGGCGATCGCGCATGTGTTCGAGCGCGCGCAGGCGGCCGGCAAGGCGAGCGGCATTCTCGCGCCGGTGCAGGCCGACGCGGAACGTTATCTGTCGATGGGCGCGCGCGTCGTCGCCGTCTGCGCGGATCTCGTGCTGCTCAAGGGCGCCGCTCAGGCGGCGCAGAAACACTTCATGCAGAAACCGGCGGGCGAGGCTTGAACGCGGCCGCCACGACATCTTCGGAGCATTCCATGAAAAAAGCAGGCTTTATCGGACTCGGCATCATGGGCAAGCCCATGGCCGCCAACCTTCTGAAAAACGGCGTGTCGCTCGCCGCCTTCACGCGTAGCGGCGTGCCCGCCGAGCTCACGCAGGCCGGCGCCGTCGCATGCGAGAACCCCGCCGCGGTCGCCGCGCACGCGGACGTGATCTTCATCATGGTTCCGGACACACCGGACGTCGAGCGCGTGCTGTTCGGCGAGAACGGCCTCGCGAGCGCGCTGCGCGCCGGCCAGACCGTCGTCGACATGAGCTCGATCTCGCCGATGGCGACCCGCGACTTCGCGGCGCGTGTGCGCGAAACCGGCGCCGATTATCTCGACGCGCCGGTGTCGGGCGGCGAAGTCGGCGCGAAGGCCGGCTCGCTGACCATCATGGTCGGTGGCGAACCGGCCACGTTCGACAGCGTGAAGCCCCTGTTCGACATGATGGGCAAGAACGTCACGCTGATCGGCGCGGTCGGCGCGGGCCAGGTGTGCAAGGTCGCCAACCAGGTGATCGTCGCGGCGACCATCGAGGCAGTCGGCGAAGCGCTGCTGCTCGCGTCGAAGGCCGGTGTCGATGCAGCGCGCGTGCGTGAGGCGCTGATGGGCGGCTTCGCCTCGTCGCGCATTCTCGAAGTGCACGGCGAGCGCATGACCAAGCGCACGTTCGATCCGGGTTTCCGCATCGAACTGCACCAGAAGGACCTGAACCTCGCGCTGTCGACCGCGCAGGCGCTCGGCGTGTCGCTGCCGAACACCGCCACCTGTCAGGCGCTGTTCAACTCGTGCGTCGCGCACGGCGGCAAGGCGTGGGATCACTCGGCGATGGTGCGCGCGCTCGAAGTGCTCGCGAATCACGAGATCGGTCAGAAGACCGCATAAGCGCGTAAGCGCACGATCGCGCGCGGCTCGAAGTTACGCCGCTGCGTTTGCTCCAGGTGGTCGATGGAGTGGACGCAGCGGCGTTTTTGCGTCTGCGTGCGGCGTTGTGTTCGGCATCGCGTGCGGCTTGTCGGGAGTGCGAGGTTTTGGGATTGGTTGTCTGGATTACTGAGGATATCGGCCGCTAATCTTGTGCGACCGAGCCACTGAGCCACCGAGCAAGCGAACCGCAGGACGACGACCACCCAAGCCCCCCCAAAAAAAAGAGGCGGCGCCCATTTCAGGCACCGCCTCTTCCCACTTCAACTGCCGGTCAAACCCGCCCGAGCCGACCCGCAACCCGTTTTACTTTGCAGCCGCCGCATCCGGCGCCGCCCAGATCGGATCCGGCAACTTCTCCGAGCTCTTGGCCATCAGGCACACCACGACCGCGGCAATCAGGTCGAACACAGCCAGCACGACGAACAGCGGGCTATAGCCGATCTGCGTGACGAGCACACCGAACAGCGCGGTGAACGCCGCGGCACCCAGATAGCCGGCCATGCCGCCCATACCCGTCGCGGTCGCGACTTCGTGTTTGCCGAACATATCCGACGTGATCGCGTAAAGTGCGCCCGACAGCGTCTGGTGCGCGAAGCCGCCGACGCACAGCAGCGCCACCGCCATGTACGGGCTCTCGACGAGACCGATGCACGCCGGCCCGATCATGAACAGCGCACCGACCACGAACACCATCTTGCGCGACGTGAACAGCGATACCTTCGCGTACTTGTGGAACAGCGGGCTCAGATAACCGCCGAGCACGCAGCCGATATCGGCGGCGAGGAACGGCATCCACGCGAACATCGCGACTTCCTTCAGGTTCATGTGACGCTCGGTCATCATGTACAGCGGAATCCACGCGTTGAACGTTTGCCAGGCCGGTTCGGACAGAATCCGCGGAATACCGATCGCCCAGAAATCGCGGCTCACCAGCATCGCGCGCCAGCTGCGCTTCGGCGTGTTGATGTCGTCGTGATGCTTCGCTTCCTGGCCGCTCAGAATGTAGTCGCGCTCGTCATTGCCCAGCAGCTTCTGGTTACGCGGATGCTTGTAGATGACCATCCACAGCACGCTCCACACGATGCCCGCGACGCCGACGATCACGAACGCGAGTTGCCATTTGCCGTGAAACAGCGCCCACACGACGAGCGGCGGCGCAAGCAGCGCGCCGATCGAAGAGCCGATGTTGAACCAGCCGATCGCAACCGAACGCTCCTTCGCGGGGAACCATTCGCTCGTCGCCTTAACGCCGGCCGGAATACCGGCCGATTCGGCGAGACCGAGGATACCGCGGAACACCGCGAGGCTGCGCCAGCCCGTCGCCCATGCGGCCGCCGCACAAGCCACCGACCACGCCAGCGCGAACACCGCGAAGCCCATCTTGGTGCCGATCGTGTCGAGCACGAAACCGGCGACCGGCTGCATGAACGCATAGCAGAGCTGCCACGCCACGACCACGTGCGAGTACTGCTCGGTCGTGATGTTGAGTTCCTTCATCATCGTCGGCGCCGCGACCGACAACGTGTTGCGCGCCAGGTAGTTGATGATCAGGCCGGCCGCGACCAGCGCGACCATCCACCAGCGAATACCCTTGATCTTCATTGCCACTTCTCCTCGTGATGCATTGCCCGTCGAATCGACCGGGACTTAAGCCTTGCGCGAATAGTCGATGCCGACGAAGCTACCGCCCTGGTAGCTCTGGCACAGTTCATCGAGCGGATTCGGGCGCGACAGGATGTCTTCGGCGTAGTCCTCGGCGTTCTGCTTCGGCTCGTAGCCGAGACGCGCCGCGCCGCTGTTGTCCCACCAGCTGCGCGTATTGGCCGACACGCCCCAGATGGTCAGGAAGCCGACGTCTTGCGCTTCAATGCAGCGCTCGAGGAAATGGAACAGGTCCTTGTGGCCGAACCAGGTGCTCAGGTGACGCTGCTCGGTCGGACGCTCGAGGCAGCTGCCGATACGCACGCACACGCTTTCGATGCCGTGCTTGTCCCAGTACATCCGCGCGAGCGCTTCGCCCCACACCTTCGACAGGCCGTAAAAGCCGTCCGGGCGCAGTTCGCAGTCGAGGCTCAGATGCTCGGTGACCGGATACATGCCGATCGCGTGGTTCGAGCTCGCGAACACGATGCGCTTCACGCCGTTGCGGCGCGCGCCTTCGTAGACTTCGACGAGACCGCGCAGGTTGTTCTCGATGATCTCGGGCAGCGGACGCTCGACGCTCGTGCCGGCGAAGTGGATCAGCACGTCCACGCCGTCCAGCAGACGGTCGACGACCGCCGGATCGCGCAGGTCGCCGTTCATCACGTCTTCACCGTCGACGAGCGGCGTCAGAACCTTGGAGCCCGCGGCCGAGCGCAACGGCACGCCGCGCGCGACGAATTCAGCACGTACCACGGAGCCGAGCTGGCCGCCGGCGCCACTCAGGGCAATCTTCTTCATAAAGGGGTTCCTTTTACTGCGCTGCGCGCGAGGTCTACAAAGGACAGACAGAGGGTTTGAGCGGCTGGCGGATCGCGCTGCGCGCGTCGCATAACACACTCAAGTTGTACGATAACGTACTATCGACGATGGACAAGCGGATTTCAACTCCGCATTTACCCTTAAATTAGCGAGGGAGAATGTCGTAGCCCTTTAAAAAACAAAGAGATACGAATATCCAGTTCGTGTGACATCGTATAACTTGAAACGGATTTTTTTGTTCCAGGAGTGGTTCACCGAACGCCGACGGGCGCGTGGCGTCCGACGCGAGCGGCGTGCATGTGCCGCCCGCGCCGTCAACAGATCACATCATTACGTTGCCGAGCGCTCAGGAGCCGATGAATTCGAGCAGGTCGGCATTGACCTTGTCGGCCTCGACCGTGCACATGCCGTGCTGGCCACCCGGATAGACCTTCAGCGTCGCGTTCTTGACGATTTCCGCAGTGCGTCGGGCGGCCGCGTCGATCGGCACGATCTGGTCGTCGTCGCCGTGCAGCACCAGGGTCGGCACGTCGATCTTCTTCAGATCTTCGGTGTAGTCGACTTCGGAGAACTGCTTGATGCAGTCGTACAGCCCCTTGATCGAGCCGGCCATGCCCTGTCGCCAGAACGAATCGATCACGCCCTGCGACACCTTCGCGCCCGCCCGGTTGTAGCCGTAGAACGGCACGGCCAGATCCTTGAAGAACTGCGAGCGATCGTCGGCGACACCCTTGCGGATGCCGTCGAACACATCGATTGGCAGGCCGAGCGGATTGTCGGCGGTCTTCAGCATCAGCGGCGGCACCGCGCCGATCAGCACGGCCTTCGCGACCCGCCCCGTGCCATGCCGGCCGATGTAATGCGCGACTTCACCGCCGCCGGTCGAATGGCCGACCAGCGTCGCGTCCTGCAGGTCGAGATGTTCGATCAGAGAGGCGAGGTCGTCGGCGTAGGTGTCCATCTCATTGCCGTCCCACGGTTGCTCCGAGCGGCCATGACCGCGCCGGTCGTGCGCGATCACGCGAAAGCCCTTGCTGCCGAGAAACAGCATCTGCGCATCCCACGCATCGGCGCTCAGCGGCCAGCCGTGCGAAAACACGACCGGGCGGCCACGGCCCCAGTCCTTGTAGAAAATCGAGGTACCGTCTTTCGTCCTGATCGTGCTCATCTACTGACTCCTTGTCGATGAAGTCTGCCGTCGCCGGCAGGTGAATGAAGCGGAAGCTGCTCACGAAGCATGCGCGCGACGCATGACAGAACGCCGCGCGAATTCGGCAATGAATCACGGAAACTACGGAAACGGCCGCAAATACCATGGGCAAGCCATGGCATGGCGAAAACCGGCACAGCGGCCCGCGCCATTGCGGCGCGGCAATGGCATGGAGAGAAATGCCGCCGTGGACTTACATCGCCAATGACACCATCAATAACGCGGCAGAACGGCTAACGCAAATGCAGCGAATACCAAACCAATCGCGAACGGCTAATGCGCAACGAATAGTGAAGAGAAAAAGCTGAAACGGCCAGGCGGCAGCGTGCATCGTAAAAGTAAAGAAATCGCCTGACTAGCGCGCGAACCGACGAAGTCGGTTTGGATGGATCGATTGTCGGCTGGCGACGGACAACGGGCCCGCATCCTTGCCGCGCAAGGCCGTGCGAAACACCTTGCTGCAGCGCGGTCGATTGACGCAGCCCGCGCCGCGACGCACGCACGACCACGCATCAGCTGCAAAAAGAAACTTGATACCCATCAACGGCTTGCCCGATCAATAAGCGCATTCCACATAAAACAAGGCGGTTTTTTGACGCACATCGCATTGCAACACTTTTTGTTTCGATCCCCTACTCTTGCGCCATCTGCCCAGCGCAGTGCGCACCGACATCGGTCGACGCGCGTAAGTCCGCTCTCGCGGCGATCACGCACAACAGGATCATGAACTCCGCACTATCGGCATTCGATCTCGCGCGCATTCAATTCGCGTTCACCGTTTCTTTTCACATCGTCTTCCCCGCACTCAGCATCGGTCTCGCCAGTTTCATCGCCGTTCTCGAATGGCGTTGGCTAAAAACCGGCAAGGCCTACTACAAAGATCTTTGTCTGTTCTGGTCGAAGATCTTCGCAGTGGCCTTCGGCATGGGCGTCGTCTCCGGCGTCGTGATGAGCTATCAGTTCGGCACCAACTGGTCGGGCTTCTCGAGTTTCGCCGGGCCCATCACCGGTCCGCTGCTGATGTACGAGGTGATGACCGCGTTCTTTCTCGAAGCGGGCTTCCTCGGCATCATGCTGTTCGGCTGGCAGCGCGTGAGTCCGCGCGCGCACTTCGGCGCGACGCTGATGGTCGCGCTCGGCACGCTGATCTCGACCTTCTGGATTCTCGCGTCCAATAGCTGGATGCAGACGCCCCAGGGCTTCGAGGTCGTCGACGGTCATGTCGTGCCGCTCGACTGGTTCAAGATCATCTTCAATCCGTCGTTCCCGTACCGGCTCGCGCACATGGCGCTCGCGGCGTTCATCGTCGCGGGGCTGGTGGTCGCGGCGGTCGGCGCGTGGCATTTGCTGCGCGGCCGACGCGATCCCGCCGTCAAGAAGATGTTCTCGATGGCGCTGTGGCTGCTGCTGATTCTCACGCCGATCCAGGCATTCGTCGGCGATCAGCATGGCCTGAACACGCGCGAATATCAGCCGGCGAAGATCGCGGCGATCGAAGGCTTGTGGGACACCGAAAAAGGCGGCACCGCGCTGAACCTGTTCGGCATCCCCGACATGAAGGCCGAAACCACGCGCTACGCGGTATCGGTGCCGCACCTCGGCAGCCTGATCCTCACGCATAGCTGGGACGGTGAAATCCGCGGGCTCAAAGAGTTTGCGCCGCAGGACCGGCCGGATTCGACCGTCGTGTTCTGGAGCTTCCGCATCATGGCCGGCCTTGGCGTGCTGATGATCGCGATGTCGATCGCGGCCTGGGTCTTACACCGCCGTGGGCGCCTGTTCGAAGCGAAGTGGTTTCAGCGGCTGTGCGTCGCGATGGGGCCGAGCGGCTTCATCACGCTGCTGGCCGGCTGGGTCACCACCGAAGCGGGCCGTCAGCCGTGGGTCGTGTACGGCGTGATGCGCACGTCGCAGGCGGTGTCGCCGCTGACCACGCAGCAGGTCGGTCTGTCGCTGATGACGTTCGTGGCCGTCTACTTCCTCGTGTTCGGCACCGGCATCTACTACATGCTGAAGCTGATGCGCTCGGGTCCCGCGCTGCCAGGCGGCAAGTCTCACGACATCCCGCACGGCCTGCCGCAGCCGATGCCCGCGCAGACCGCGCGCCGCCCGCTGTCCGCCGCCGATCAGATGATCGACGCCGTCTAACCCACGCTTCGAGAGAAAGAAAAAATGGACGTAACCGTCGTATGGGCCGCGATCATCGCGCTGGGCCTTTTCATGTACGTCGTGCTGGACGGCTTCGACCTCGGCATCGGCATCGTCTTTCCGTTCTTCCCCGACGAAAAGGAACGCGACCTGATGATGAACACGGTCGCGCCGGTGTGGGACGGCAACGAAACCTGGCTCGTACTCGGCGGCGCCGCGCTGTTCGCGGTGTTTCCGGTCGTCTACTCGACCGTGCTGTCGGCGCTCTATCTGCCGCTCGTGTTCATGCTCGTGTGCCTGATCTTTCGCGGCGTGTCGTTCGAGATCCGCGCGAAGTCGCGCCGCACGAGGCATCTGTGGGACCTCGCGTTCATCGGCGGCTCGGCGGGCGCGGCGTTCTTCCAGGGCATCGTGCTCGGCGCGTTCCTGCAAGGCATTCCGGTCGCCGACGGCGCCTATGCCGGCGACGCGTTCGGCTGGCTCACGCCGTTCAGCCTGCTGACGGGCCTCGGGCTCGTCGCGACCTACGCGCTGCTCGGCTGCTGCTGGCTGGTCGCGAAGACCGAGGGCGATCTGCAGCGACGGCTGCATCGCGTGGTATGGCCGCTGACGCTGGTGCTGCTCGGCTTCATCGCGCTCGTGAGCCTGTGGACGCCGCTGATGGATGCTGGCATCGCGCAACGCTGGTTCCATGACGGGATCTTCTACCGTCTGTTGCCGGTGCCGTTCCTCGTCGCGATCTGCGCGTTCTGCATGCATCGCGCGGTGCGCGCGCGCCATCACAACACGCCGTTCATGCTGGCACTGGCGCTCGTGCTGCTCGGTTATCTCGGGCTGCTCGTGAGCCTGTGGCCGTATGCGATTCCGTCGAGCATCACGCTCTGGGAAGCCGCCGCGCCGCGCACGAGCCAGACCTTCACGCTAGCCGGCGCGGCGGTGATCCTGCCGATCATCGTCGCCTATACGACGATGGGTTATTGGGTCTTTCGAGGCAAGGTGAGCCATGGCGACCAACATCACTATCACTGAGACGCCGCGCGTCCGCACATCGGCGCCCGCTGCCGCTGGAACCGCTGCAGCTGCGGCCACGCCCAGCCGCAAACTGCCGGGCTGGCTCTGGTTCATCGCGCTATGGTGCTTCGGCGTGGCCGCTGCAGTGTCGCTCGGCTTCGCTTTCAAGCTTCTGATGAATGCGACGCTGTTCGCGGTCGGATAGCGGCCCGCGAACCCGCTTCGATCCGGCGGGCATAACCTGCCGGATCGCGCGGGAGCGCTTCAAAAAAGGTGCGCGCGGCTCGTCTACGTAGCAAGCCGGAACCTATGCGCGGGAGACCTGCCTTAACATCACGAAGCGCATCGAACGATGCCGGCAGCCGGCCACGCGCGTCGCCGCTCAGCGAAGCGGCGCGCGGCACGGCAAAGGGAGCGGGACCCCGGCGGGTTGGAACGATGCCGGATGCGGCGGTAAGTGCGACACTTCATGCGGCGAGAACCGAGGCGATGATTTCGGTTACCACCGCGGAGTAAAAAGCAGCACGAATCGCGGCATCGAGAAACGGCAATCGGATCGGCTCGTCCGGCGTCCCGAGTATCGACCAAGAAGCGCGGAAGACCGGCCATGATGCGTGTCATGAGTACCGCAGTTAATTACGCTGCAAGTGCGCACCCCGCTACGGCGAAATGTGCAACGGCGGCAGCCCTCAACGGACAGGCTCGACTCGCGGAGACATCATGAAGTTTCTTGTAGCCGACGACCATGAACTGATCCGGCAAGGCGTCAAAGGCATGCTGCGTGGCTTTGATCCCGACGCCCAGTTCGACGAAGCCGACAGCTGGGAAACCCTTGCAACCGCCGCGCGCCCCGACGCGAATCACGATCTGGCGATCGTCGATCTGCATATGCCGGGCATGAGCGGCGCGACCTCGCTCGAATCGCTGCTGAAGGCGAATCCGGCGCTGCCGGTCGTAGTGCTGTCCGCGGAGGAATCGCCCGACGAGATGCGCGCGGTGCTCGCGGCCGGCGCGCTCGGCTTCGTGCCGAAGCGCCAGCCCGCCAGCGTGATGCTGAAGGCGATCGAACTGGTGCTGTCCGGCGGCGCTTATGTGCCGATGGAGGCGCTCAGTCTGCTCGGCTCGCGCGAGACGCAGGCGGCCGGATGCGTGGAGGCCGACGCGGGTGGATCGGCGGGTGTGCCGCCCCCGAGCGGCGCCGCGCAAGCCACCCGCGCGGCGGGTCCCGGCACCGTCGCACAGACCGAGCCGGTCACCCAGGTGCCGTCGCTGCAGCCGCACCAGCAGCATCTGCTGGAGAACCTGTCACCACGTCAGCAGGACATCATGCGGCTCGTGCATCGCGGCTGGACCAACAAGATGATCGCGCGTGAGCTCGGCGTCGCCGAAGGCACGGTGAAAGTACATCTGTCGGTGATCTTTCGGGCGCTCGGCGTGCACAACCGGTCGACCGCGATCGCGGTGATCAATGGATGGCTGGAGGCGGGCAAGACGTTGTAGCGCATTCCCTGGCGCCGCGCCGTCGCTTGTCGTCGCTTGTCGTCGCTTGTCGTCGCTTGTCGTCGCTTGTCGTCGCTTGTCGTCGCTTGTCGTCGCTTGTCGTCGCTTGTCGTCGCTTGTCGTCGCTTGTCGGCCGGCGTCGGTCTGCATCACCGCGGGCCAACCCGTCTATGTTCCCGCCTCTAGGACTGCGTTTCGCTTTGCGCCCCTGAGCCCGCTTCGGTTTGCGGCGCAGTCTGCGGCGATCCGGCCGCCACGGACGACGGCGCCCGGTCCGCCTCTTCGCCCCCTTCCCCCAACACCAGCGCGCCCGCCGGCCGCCCCTTGTCGAGCTCCGCCTGCTGCCACAGCATTTCCAGCGTGCGCCGCAAGCGCGCCGGCGTCACCGGTTTGTGCAACACCGGAATCCCCTGCAACGCGAGCGCCGCCAGCTCCGGCGATGCCATATCACCGGTGATCAGCAGCGTCACCACATTGCCGTGCCCCTGGCGCGCGAGCGCACCGCGCATCGCGCTCAGCGCTTGCGCGCCGGTGCGGTGATTGGCGAGCTGGTAGTCGCACAGCACGGCGTCGGGCACGAAGCCTTCCGCGAGCGCGGCGAGCGCGCCGGCTTCGTCGCGCGCGCCGCGCACGTCGCAGCCCCAGCGTTCGAGCAGACTCGCGAGGCCTTCGAGGATCGACGGCTCGTCGTCGATGCACAGCACGCGCCGCCCCTGCGCGGCCGGGCCGCCCGCGACCGAATCGTTCAGACTCGCGACGATGCCGCTCGCGTCGCCCGCCTGCACCGCAAAGCGGAACACCGAGCCGCGCCCAGGCGCCGAGCGCAGCTGCAACTCGCCGCCGAGCAGGCCGACGAGCCGCCTGACGGTCGGCAGCCCGAGCCCGTGCCCCTGGCGCGCGTCGCGCTGCGGATTCTCCACCTGGTAAAACTCCTCGAAAATGCGCTCGTGCTCTTGCGGCGCGATGCCGACGCCCGAATCGCGCACTTCGATATAGCCGCCCTTCAGTCGCCCCGCACGTCGGAAGCCGAGCCAGATCGCGCCTTGCTCGGTATAGCGCACCGCGTTCGACAGCAGATTGCTCAGCACGCGTTCGAGCAGCACCGGATCGTCGTAGACGACCATCGAAGTCGGCGCGATGCGCAGCGCGAGCCCTTTCGCCGCGGCCTGCGGACGATACTGGCTACCGACCCGCTCGAACAGCTCGGAGAGCCGGAAGTGCAGCCGGATCACCTGAGTGACGCCGCTTTCGAGCCGGGCGAGATCGAGCACCTGGTTGAACAGCTGATTGAGCGCCTCGACGTTGTAGACGATGTGCCCGGCCGTCTTCGCGTGCTGCGCGGGCGTCGCCGCCGGGTCGTTCAGCGATGCCGCGAGCAGGCCGATCGCATGCAGCGGCTGGCGCAGATCGTGGCTTGCCGCCGCGAAAAAGCGCGTCTTCGCGAGGCTCGCTTCTTCGGCGACGCGCTTTTGCGCGGCCAGCGATTCCGCCAGGTATTGCTGATCGACACGCGCCTGCACGACCTGGCGAAACAGCTTGCGATAGCTCATCGCGTAGACATTGATCGCGCAGAAGAAGAACGCGAGCACGATCGCGAGAATCGTGCGATCGAAGGTGTGCGAGCCGAAATGCAGCACGATCGACGGCAGCAGCAGAAACGGTATCGACGTCGAAAAATTGAGGAAATCGAATCCGTTCGACATGAACACGCCGGCCGCGAGCGTCACCAGCATCACCGTATGCAATAGCGGCAGATCGGTCTGCGGACTCTGGAACGCGAACCACACCGCGAAGCCCGGCCCGCTGTAAAGCAGTACGCCGCGCAGCGCGTGCAGATAGATCCAGTCGCGCGGCGAGACCAGTTGCGGATAGCGGCGATTGCAGATCCACAGCCCGAGGCCCGCGCAATTGGCGAGCGCATAGAAAGAAAAGCACGCGATAAACAGCGGTGGCGCCGGCACATGCGGCCAGTAGATCGCCACCAGCACCGCGATCGAAAACCAGTGCGAAAAGAACGCGATCGGATCCTGCGCGTAGAGCACCCGCACGAGGTCTTCGTCGATGGCACGCTGGATCGGGTCGGCCCGCATGGGGCGGTCTCCTCTGTCGATCGGAGCAAGCGCTCCGGGGAAACCGCGGATCGACCCGGGCGACCAGACGCGCCGCCCGCGCGGTTCATTCTACGGGGAATATCGACTCTTCAGACGAATCGTCAGCAATCCGTCAGAAGGTTTACCCGGGAGTTTACCCATCAGCTAACACTTAATCCATATAGGCGAAGGCATTGTCGCGAACCATACTGCATTCACGTTTCAGCGCGGCATTTCAGCCACCTTCCCTCGCTTCGCGGCCCACGCACCGCGGGCCGCCGCGCTCCCTGCCAACCGTGACGGAGGTTTCCATGGGCGCAGTCCCGAGCTACGAGTTCGCCCGCCAACTCGACGACGCAATCCTGCCCGAACTGTGGCGCAGGCGCACCCGGCTCTCAGCGGACGAAATGGTGTCGATGGTCGAACTGGTCAAGCGCGCGTTGCGGACCTACCACCCCCTCGAACTGCAGGCGCTCGGCGAGGACAAGGAAGAGCTGGTCGCCCAGTTCATCTATGCGAAGGTGCTGCGCCTCGCGCCCGGCCACACCGAAACGAACGCGTGCGCCGACAGCGCGCCGTCCAACAGCTACGCGGTGTGCGCGTATTTCCGCCGATATCTGATCGACTGCCTGCGCAGCGCTTCCCATCAGCGCAACGTGTCGATGGAGACCGAGGGCGTCGCGCAGGAAATCGATCTGCACGCGCATGCGCTCGAAGACCCGGTGCAAAGCGTGCTGCTGCAATATGGCCTCGATGAAGAGTGCGTACGGCGCGCGGCGCGCGAGTTCATCGAAGGGCTCGACGAACCCGAGCGGATCGTGCTGGCCGGCAGCCTCGGCTGGTGCTCGGAGGGCAAAGGCGGGCTTTCGGCGGTCGCGGCTCAGCATCGGGTGCCCTCCTATCACTATCGCGCCGTCAAACTCGGCATCACTATGAAAAAGACGGCCGGCGCCGAGGAATTTTCCAACACCAAGATCGGCCGCTGGCTCACCGATGCGCTCGGCATCGAGATCGACGTCGACAATCGCGCGGCGATTCTGGTTGCGCTCAATCTGCTCGCGGCGGAATCGAGCGAGAGCGAATGCAATGAAGTGGCCGCCTAATAATTCGGACAACCAACAGGCCACATAAGAAGCGTGGCAAGAGCGCATGTCCGAGCGGCCGGGTACACCCGGCGACGGCCGGCCGGCCATGCCGCCCTGAACCTCGCACGCTACGACCTCGGCGCGCCCTTCACGGCGCGCTTTTTTTACGCCCGCTTTTTTTGCGGCGATATTCCGCCTACGATAAAAAAGCTGTCGCAGCACGCCGTCTTTGTTCCGAAGTCGCGCTTCCTTTCTTCGCATCCGATTCCAGACGAGGTGGTCCTGATGAACCGCTTATCGAGCGCGCCGACGGCGCTGCAACGGCATTACGAGGTGGTCGTGATTGGCTCGGGCTACGGCGGCGCGATCGCCGCGAGCCGCATGGCGCGCGCTGGCCAGCGCGTGTGCGTGCTCGAGCGCGGCCGCGAATTCATGGCCGGCGAGTTTCCGCGCACGCCCGTGCAGGGCGTCGAGCAGATCCAGTACAACACGGCCGAGGCACAGATCGGTTCGCCTCTGGCACTGCTCGAAGTGCACGTGAACGAGGACGTCAACGCGGTGGTGGGCTGCGGGCTCGGCGGCACGTCGCTGATCAATGCGAACGTCGCGCTCGAGGCCGATCCGCGCCTGTGGGACGACCCGCGCTGGCCGGCCGCGCTGCGCGCGGACAAAGCCGGACGCGACGACGGCTATGCGCTCGCCCGGCAGATGCTGTCGCCGTCGCCGGTGCCCGACGATTTCCCGCCGCTGCCGAAGCTGCAGGCGCTCGAAAAATCGGCGCAGGCGCTCAACATGGCCGACCGCTTCAGCCGTCCGCCGATCACGGTCACGTTCAAGGACGGTCCGAACGCGGCGGGCGTCGAGCAGCAGCGCTGCGTCGGTTGTGGCGATTGCAACTCCGGTTGCAACTACGACGCGAAGAACTCGACCCACATGAACTATCTGCCCGATGCGGTCGCCCACGGCGCGCAGATTTTCACCGGCACGGCCGTGCATTCGGTGCTGCGCGATCCCGACACGCAGCAATGGAAAGTCAACTTCCAGCTCGTGAAGCTAGGCCGCGAAAGCTTCGACGCGCCCGATCTGTTCGTGCTGGCCGATATCGTGATCGTCGCGGCGGGCACGATCGGCTCGAGCGCGCTGCTGCTGCGCTCGCACGACGCGGGCCTCAGCACCTCGGAGATGCTCGGCCAGCACTTCACCGGCAACGGCGACGTGCTCTCATTCGCGTACAACACGAAGGACCCGATCAACGGCGTCGGCTGGGGCGAGCACAAGCCGGGGCAGATTCCGCCGGTCGGGCCGACCATCACCGGCCTGATCGACAATCGCGCCGACGAGAAAGACGTCAGGAAGGGCTATGTGATCGAGGAAGGCTCGCTGGCCGGCGCGGTCGGCGAGGCGCTCGTCGGCATGCTCGGCTCGGTCGCGCCGCTCGAAGGCGTGGATCCGGCCGGGCCACCGTCGCTACTGGAGCGCATGGCCTACGACGCGCGCGCGATCGAAAGCCTGATCCGCGGCCCGTACCACGGCGCGCTCAATCACACGCAAAGCTATCTCGTGATGGCGCACGACGACGAAGACGGCCGCATTACGGTCGGCGACAAAGGCCGCGCGCGCATCGTCTGGAAAAACGCCGGACGCCAGCCGATCTTCCAGAGCATCGAGGGCGTGCTGATCGAGGCGACCAAACCGCTCGGCGGGAAATATCTGCGCAACCCGATTTCGACGAAGATCGCCGGCCGGCGCACCGTGACCGTGCATCCGCTCGGCGGCTGCGGCATGGGCGAGGACGCCGGGCATGGGGTAGTCGATCATCAGGGCCGAGTATTCAGCGGCACGGCCGGCGCCGCGGTGCACGACGGCCTCTACGTAATGGACGGCGCGGTGATGCCGATGTCGCTCGGCGTCAATCCACTGCTGACCATCTCCGCGCTCGCCGAACGCAATTGCGCGCTGCTGGCCAAAGCGCACGGCTGGACGATCGATTACGCGTCGAAGGGCACCGCCGCCGCGCCGCCCGCGCAGAAGATCGGCCTGCGCTTCACGGAGACGATGGTCGGCACCTACACGCCCAGCGTGGCCGGCGAAGCCGCGAAGAGCCCGATCGAATTCACGCTGACGGTCGAGTCCGACGATCTCGCCGACATGCTGAGCAACCCGGATCACCTCGCGCGCACCGCCGGCACGCTGACCTGCCCCGCGCTGTCCGCGCAACCGCTGACGATCAGCGACGGCACGTTCAACCTGTTCGTCGTCGACCAGTCCGACGTCGACGAGCGCAACATGAACTACCGGATGACGCTCGACGCGGCCGAAGGCAACACGTGGTATCTGACCGGCAAGAAGATCATCACGCGCACGTCGCCGATCAATCTGTGGGAGCAGACCAACACGCTGTATGCGGAGATTCGCGCGTCGGCGCAGGACGATGCGCCCGTCGTCGGCACCGCGACGCTGATCATCACACCCGAAAACTTCCTGAAGCAGCAGCGCACGCTCGAAGTCACGCACGCGCCCGACCTGAAGACGCGCCTCGAATGGACGCTGAAGTTCGGCAAGTTCTTCGCCGGCGTGCTGTTCACCGAATACGGCGGGGTGGCCGCGCCGCTGCAGTTCCACGATCCGTATACGCCGCCGCGCGCGAAACGCACGCTACGCGCGCCGGCGCCGCAGATCACCTACTTCGATACACCCGACCGCACGCGGCTCAAGCTCACGCGCTACTTCGATCCGGCCGCGGGCAAAGATTCGAAACCGATCCTGCTGATCCACGGCTCGGGCGTTTCGAGCCGCATCTTCTCGACCGATCTGATACCGACCAACCTCGTCGAATATCTGTACGCGTCGGGCTACGACGTATGGCTCGTCGATCTGCGCGTCAGCATCGAACTGCCGAGCGTGCTCGTGCCAACCAACGTCGACAAGGTCGCGCGCGAAGACATCCCCGCCGCGGTCGCGAAGATTCGCGAGCTGACCGGCGCGGCGGACATTCAGGTACTCGGCCACTGCCTGGGCGGCCTCTCGCTCAGCATGTCGCTGCTATCCGGACTCGAAGGCGTGCGCTCGGCCGTGATTTCTCAGGTGTCCGCACATCCGGTGCCGGGCACCTTGCAACGGATCAAGGCCGGCTTGCATGTTCCCGACCTGATGCAGCATCTGCGCATCCGCGACCTCACCGCCTATACGCAGGAAGATTCGTGGCCCGGGAACCTGCTCGACGAAGCGCTGCGTCTCTATCCGCTCGATCACGGCGAGGGCTGCGGCAATCCGATCTGTCATCGCGCGACGTTCCTGTATGGCCTGCTCTATGAGCATGACAAGCTGAACGAGACACTGCATGCAAACCTGCAGGAACTGTTCGGCATTCACGACATGGAGGTGTTCCAGCATCTGGCCACGATGGTGCGCGCGGGCAAGGTCGTCGATGCGCGCGGCGACGACGTGTATCTGAGCGGCGCGGACGGTATGCGAGGACTCGAAGGCATGCGTCTGCCGATCGGCTTCATTCACGGCGAGAAGAACGAGACCTATCTGCCGGTCAGCACCGCGCGCACTTACGATCTGCTGCGCGAGCGCTTCCCCGAGCAGCCGTACGAGCGGCATCTGATTCCGGGCTATGGGCATATCGACTGCATGTTCGGCAAGAACGCGGCGGTCGATGTTTATCCGCTGATCGTCAGCTATCTGAACGCGCACTGACGACGCGGCAGTGCCGATGCGCCACGCGTTATCTGCGCGTGGCGGGTTCTCGTTGCGCGGCCGTTCCGGTATGGTTGCGGTTGCGTACCGATCCCCTTTGCCCTCTCCCACCATACCGATGAAAAAATTCTTTCTGGCCTTGTTCACCGCCGGACTGCTCGGCAACGGCGTCGCCGCCACGCAAGTACAGGCAGCCGAACTTCACGTAATGACCTCGGGCGGCTTCACCGCCGCGTATAAAACGCTCGGGCCGCAGTTCGCCGCGTCGACCGGCAACACGCTCGATACGATCCTTGGGCCCTCGATGGGTCAATCGCCCGAAGCGATTCCGAACCGGCTCGCGCGCGGCGAGTCGGCTGACGTCGTGATCATGGTCGGCTATGCGCTCGACGATCTGATCAAGCAGGGCAAGGTCATTCCCGATTCACGCGTGGAACTCGCGGATTCGCGCATCGGCATGGTCGTGCGCGACGGCGCGCCGAAGCCCGATATCAGCACCGTCGAAGGCCTGAAGGACGCGCTGCTGCATGCGAAGTCGATCGCCTACTCGGATAGCGCGAGCGGCGTCTATATCCAGCGCGAGATGTTCAAGCGGCTCGGCATCGAAGATCAGGTCGGCCCGAAAGCGAAGATGGTGCCGAAGATCCCGGTCGCCTCGGTCGTCGCGAGCGGCGAGTATGAAATCGGCTTCCAGCAGGTCAGCGAGTTGCTGCCGGTCAAGGGCGCGACCTTCGTCGGCAAGATTCCGGAGTCGGTGCAATCGGTCACGCGCTTCGCCGCGGGGATTCCGGTCAACGCGCCGCATCCGCGGGAAGCGAAGGCGCTGCTCGATTATCTGGCGTCGCCGGCCGCGCAGGAAACGGTTCGTGCGACCGGGCTCGATCCGATCGCCGCGCATTGACGGCTCGGGCGGCGCACGCGCCGCCTCGTCAGCCTCAAAACAGCTTGCCCGGATTCAGAATGCCGTGCGGATCGAGCGCATGCTTGATCGCGACCATCGCGGCAAGCTCGGCCGGCGAGCGTGAAATCGGCAGGAACTCGCGCTTGAGCGAACCGATGCCATGCTCCGCCGACACCGACCCGCGCAACGGCCCCAGCATCTCGTAGACGAACGCATAGACCGCGTGATGATCGACGCCGGGGACCGAATGGCCATCGACGGTCAGATGCAGATTCGAATCGCCGATATGCCCGAAGAAATACGCTTCGTTGCCGGGCCAGCGCTGATCGAGCGCCGCGCGGCAACGGTCGACGAACCTGCCGATCTCGCCGATCGGCAGACTCACGTCGAAGTTGATCGGATCGAGCTTGATCGGAAACTCCGCGGTGCACTCGCGGATCGCCCATAGCGCGCGCGCGTCGGCAACCGACTGCGCGATCACCGCGTCGCGAAGCGCGCCCGCCTCCAGCGCATCGGTCAGCGCTTGCGCGAAGCGCTCGCCTGCGTCGTCGGCATCGAAGCCTGCGTGTTCGATCAACGCATACAGCGGATGCGCGGCGTCGAACGGCGAGCGCGCGCCGGTCAGCTTCACGCCGAAATCGTAGAAGTCCGGCCACATGATCTCGAACGCGCCGATGTCGTTGCCGAAGCGCGTCGCCAGACGCCGCAACAGGCTCACCGCGGCATCGTAATCGTCGAGCGCGACGAGCGCCGTATGTCGCGCCGCGCGCCGCGGATGCAGTCGCAGCACCGCGCGCGTGATCACGCCGAGCGTGCCCTCCGAACCGATGAACCAGTGCTTCAGGTCATAGCCGGTGTTGTTCTTGACCATCTTGCCGAGCGAGCTGAGCACGTCGCCATTCGCGAGCACCACTTCGAGACCGAGCACCTGGTCGCGCGCGGTGCCGGACTGGATCACCCGATTGCCGCCCGCGTTGGTCGCGAGATTGCCGCCGATCTGGCATGAGCCGCGCGCGCCGAGATCGAGCGCGAGCTCGAAACCCGCTTCCTCGGCGGCTTCCTGCGCCGTCTGCAACGTGGTGCCGGCACGCACGGTCAGTGTGGCCGACGCTGCGTCGAGTTCTTCGACACCGCTCAGGCGTTCGAGCGACAACGCGATATCGTTGGCGCGCGCGATCGCGCCGCCGGCGAGTCCGGTCATGCCGCCTTGCGGCACCACCGCCTGATGCGCGGCGTGGCAGATCGCGAGCGCACGCGATACTTCGTCGGTCGTGCGCGGCAGCAGCAGCGCCGCCGGACGCGTCGGCTCGTGCCGCGTCCAGTCGGTCATCGCGCGTTCGCCGATCTGTTCGCCGACGCGCACCGCGTCTGCGCCGAGCGCGGCGCGCAAGGCCTCGAGTGTCGCGGCGAGCGGCGCGCTCGCGCTCGCGGTCTGGGTCGTCTTGTCTTCAGTGACGCTCTGCTCTGTCATGCAGGAGTTCCTTACTGTGCCGTAGCGGCGAGTTTCTTGCGATAGCCCATCGAATCGTTGATGCGGCCGAGGATATAGTCGCCCGCGGCGACCGGCTGATATTTGCTTTGCGCGTCGCTCGCGCCGAGCTCACGCGGATCGACGAGCGCGCCATAGGTCGGATCGTAGAACGTCGCAATCGAATAGCGCTCGCGCCCCGATGCATTGATCACGCGATGCAGCGTCGAGCGGAAGCGGTCGTTGGTCCAGCGCGCGAGCAGATCGCCGACGTTCACGACGAAGCTGCCTTCGACGGGCGGCGCCTCGACCCACGTATCGTTGGCGATTTCCCGCACCTGCAGGCCGCCGACCTGATCCTGCCACAGCAAGGTGATGCAGCCATAGTCGGTATGCGGCGCGACGCCGAACTGATCTTCATCCGATTGCGGCGGCTGCGGCGGGTAGTAGACCATTTGCGTGCGCTGCATCCGCTTCGTGTAGCGCGGCGCGAAGAAATTTTCTTCGACGCCAAGACTCACCGCGATCGCGCGCAGCAGATCGGCGCCGCACGCGCCGACCGCGTCGTAATAGTCGTACAGCACCGGTCGCAACCCGGGCATGAAGTCCGGCCAGTTATTCGGCCCACGCAGCGCTTGCCCCGCCAGCACGTCGGGATCGTCTTCCGGCAGTTCGAGGCCGATGCTGAAGAACTCCTTGTAATCGGGCCGCTTCGCCTGGTACATCGTCGCGTCGCCCAGCGCATTGAAGCCGCGATGCCGATGATTGACCGCCGCGCGGCGTTTCGTGTCGACCGGAAACGCGAAAAAGCTGCGCGCGGCCTGCGCGGCGGCGTCGATCGTCGCTTGCGGCACGCCGTGATTGACGATGTAGAAAAATCCGATCGTCGTACACGCTTCATGAATTTCCTTCGCGACGCGTCGCAGCGCCTGCTGATCGCCCGCGCGCACGCCGGCTAGATCGATGATCGGAATGCGGGTCACGGGCATCGCGCTGCTCCTTCGAGGGTCGGTATTGCAGTGGTATATACCGCCAAAAGCGTCGCTGCAAGTTGCTTCGCGCACCTCGATATAAGGGCTTTTCTCTACTCACGCGAGCATTTATTTTTCGCCGGAAACGCGGTATATACTGCCCAGCAGGACCCGCAACGCGCGAGCTGCGCGGCGGGTCCAGAACGAAGACTTCAACGCGCCGGCAACCCAACACCAATTCGCCCCCGGAGAATCCCATGCGTATCCTTGCAGGCTGGAAATGTCGTCTGGTCATGCTGGCGCTGTGCGCGGCAAGCGTCGCCGCGCACGCCGAAGACCAGCTCGCCAAAGTGAAGAAAGCCGGCGAACTGGTGGTCGGCACCGAAATGCAGTTCGCGCCATTCGACTTCCTCGAGAACGGTCAGCAGGCCGGCTTCAACAAGGACCTGTTCGCGGAGATCGGCAAGGAAATCGGCGTCAAGGTGCGCTTCATCGATCTGCCGTGGCCGAGCGTGCTGCCCGGTCTCGAAGCGGGCAAGTTCGATATGGTCGGCGGCCCGCTGACGGTCACCAAGGCGCGCATGGAGCGCTACACGTACACGCTGCCCGTCGCCGATGCAACCGACGCGCTGCTCAAGCGCGCGAACGATGCGTCGTTCAAGCAATCGTCGGATATCGCCGGCAAGACGGTCGGCGCGGGCAAGGGCACCGCGCAGCTCGACCAGTTGAAGAGCTACGCGGCCACGCTGCCGAAGCAGCCTGAAATCCGCGAGTATGTCGACAACAATCAGGCGTACGCCGACCTTGCGGCGGGCCGCATCGCCGCGGTCGCGAACTCGATGACCAACATCGCGTACGTCGCGAAACAGCGCCCCGAAATGTTCGCGGTCGTCCAGCCGCCATTCGGCGCGAAGGTGTACTTCGCGTATGCGTTGCGTAAGGACGCCGACAGCAAGCCGCTCGCCGACGCGTTCAACGCCGCGCTCGTGAAGATGCAGAAGGATGGACGCCTCGCCGCGTTGCAGAAGAAGTGGTTCGGTGTCGCGATGGAGATGCCTGCGACGATGCCCACGCCGAATTACTGAGCGTCTCTAACGTGGGCGTCACGCGTCGCGCAATGGTTTCGCCGTAGCGTAGCGCCGCGCGCGTCGCCCCTCCCGTTCCTTCGGCCGCGATCCATGTTCAACACGACCGTCTTCCTTCAGGGCCTGCCGCTGCTGCTGCACGCGGCGCTCGCCACCGTCGGCATTTCGCTGACGGGACTCGTGATCGGCTTCTTCGTCGGCATTGGCGTGTGCACCGCGCGGCTGTCGCAGCATCGCGCCGCACGGCTCGCAGGCGGCGCCTACGTGTTCTTCTTTCGCGGCGTGCCGATGCTCGTGCAGTTGCTGCTCGTGTACTACCTGCTACCGTTCGCCGGCATCAACGTGTCGCCGATCGTCGCCGCGATCAGCGCGGTGTCGTTGTGCTCGGCCTCGTATATCGCCGAAATTCTGCGCGGCGGTTTTCTGAGCATTCCGCCCGGACATCTCGAAGCCGCGCGCATGCTTGGGCTGTCCCCGCTCGATACGCTGCGGCGCATTCTGGTGCCACAAGCATTCCGTTTGACGCTGCCGTCGCTCGTCAACGAAATGGTGCTGCTGATCAAGGCGTCGTCGCTGATCTCGGTGGTCGGCGTCGCCGAGTTGACGCGCACCGCGCAGAACATCGCCGCGAGCACTTACCGGCCGCTCGAAGCGTATGTCGCGGCCGGGCTCATCTACTTCGTGATCTGCGGTTCGCTCGCGCTGGTCGCGCATGCGGCCGAGCACCGTTTGCAGCACGCCTGAATCGACTCACGTTTAAACGAACCTCGCCATGCAAACGTTCGACCCGACCGTCATCACGCACAACCTGCAGCCGATCGCCGCCGGCCTCGCGACGACGCTCGGCTCCTGGGCCGCGGGCGTCGCGATCGGTCTCGTGATTGGCTTCCTGATCGCGGTGCTGCAACTGTTCTGCGGACGCTGGCTGCGCGCCGTGTTACGCGTCTACATTGAACTGCTGCGCGGCACGCCGTTTCTCGTGCAGCTGTTTCTGCTGTACTACGCCGGCCCGTCGATTGGTCTCACGCTCGAACCGATGACGGCCGGCATCGTCGGCCTCGGTCTCTACGGCAGCGCGTATTTCGCCGAGGCGTTCCGCTCCGGCTTCCAATCCGTGCCCAAAGGTCATCTCGAAGCGGCCTCGTGCCTCGGACTCACACGCTGGCAGGCGATCCTGCGCATCCAGGCGCCGCAGATGCTGGTGTTGATCGTGCCCGCGCTGACCAATCTGATCATCGTGCTGAGCAAGGAGACGGCCGTGCTGTCGATCGTCACCGTGCCCGAACTGACCTTCGTGCTGACCGGCATCGGCTCGGCCACCTTCGCTTTCGTCGAAACCCTGCTGGTGCTGTGCGTGTGCTACCTCGCGCTGGTCGAACTGACCTCGCGCGCGGGCATGTGGGCCGAAGCCCGCCTCGCACGCTTCATGGCATGATTCCGGAACACCTATGAACGCTATCGCCGACATGCCCTCCTCCGCGCAATCCGCCGCGCCGTCCGCCAGCGCCACGGCAAACGCAGCGAATGCAGCGCCGCTGATCGAAGTACGCGATCTGCGCAAACGCTTCGGCGACGTCGAGGTGCTGCGCGGCGTCGATCTCGAGATCGCGCGCTCGGAAGTGGTCTGCATCATCGGGCCGTCGGGCTCGGGCAAGAGCACGCTGCTGCGCTGCCTCGCCGCGCTCGAAACCTACGATCACGGTGACGTGCGCATCGAAGGCGAACTGCTCGGCTATACCGAGCGCAACGGCAAACGCGTGCGCGCGTCGCATGGCGAAATCAACCGCGTGCGCCGCAACGTCGGCATGGTGTTCCAGCAGTTCAACCTGTGGCCGCACATGACCGCGCTCGGCAATGTGATGGAAGCGCTGCTGCGCGTGCGGCGCCTGTCGCACGACGAAGCGCGCCGCCGCGCGAACGCGATGCTGGAGACGGTCGGCCTCGCGCACAAGGGCGACGCGTATCCGGCGAAGCTGTCGGGCGGTCAGCAGCAGCGCGTGGCGATTGCGCGCGCGCTCGCGATGGAGCCGCACATCATGCTGTTCGACGAACCGACTTCGGCGCTCGATCCGGAACTCGTCGGCGAGGTGCTGCAGGTGATGAAGCAGCTCGCGCGCGACGGTATGACAATGGCCGTGGTCACGCATGAAATGGGCTTCGCCGCGCAGGTCGCCGACAAAGTCGTGTTCATCGATCAAGGCCGCATCGCCGTGCAGGGCAAACCGCGCGAGGTGTTTCACGATGCCGCGCAGCCGCGTCTGCGGCAGTTTCTGCAAAACTATTTCGACCGCAATGCGTTCTGGACGCGCGGCCCCGACGACACCCAGCCGCTATGAGCACCACCGTTCGCCACAAGCCTCACGGCAAATCCTCCGCCGGCGCGAGCAGCGCCACCGCCAAAACCGCGCGCGGCGGCGACGACGTGCCCGCCGCACGCTACGAGCAGGTCAAGCAGCACATCCGTCAGATCATCGACTCGGGCGAGCGCCAGGCGGGCGACCGCTTGCCTTCGGAGCTCGACCTCGTCGCGACGCTCGGCGTATCGCGGATGACGGTCAACCGCGCGCTGCGCGAACTCGCCGATGCGGGGCTCGTCACGCGCGTTTCGGGCGTCGGCACTTTCGTCGCGCCGAACAAGCCGCAATCCACGCTATTGATGATCGCCCATATCGGCGACGAGATCCGCTCGCGCGGCCACGCGTATCGCTGCGACATGGCGCTGTTGCAGCGCGAGACCGCGTCGGTCACGGTGTCGAACGCATTGGGGCTGGCGCCGGGCGCTTCGGTGTTTCATGTGATTTGCGTGCATCGCGAGAACGGCCTGCCGGTGCAGCTCGAAGATCGCTATGTGAATCCGGCCGTCGCGCCGGATTTTCTGCAGCACGATTTTTCGGCGCTGAAGCCTTCCGAGTATCTGCTGACGGTGGTGCCGATGCACGATCTCGAACACGTGGTCGACGCGGCGCTGCCGACGCCCGCCGAAGCCGAGCTGCTCGAAATCCACGCCGAGGAACCCTGCCTGACGCTCACGCGCCGCACGTGGACGAACGGCGTCGCGGTGACGTTCGCGCGCTTCGTGCATCCGGGTTCGCGCTACCGGCTCGGTTGCCGCTTTTCGCCGAATACGTCGCAGCGCCAGGGCTGAAGCGCGCTGCAAGAAAACGCTACACGGTGCCGGCCAGATGAAACCGCGACGCCGGATGCCATAGCCGCACCGACGTCGCGACGTTCTCGCCGACCCACGTGCGCCGCCACAGCAGCAGACACGGTTCGCCGATATCCATCATCAGATGACGCCTCACATAGGCGTCGGGCTTTTGCGCATAGATGCGAAACTCGGCGCGCTGCACCGGTGCGAGCCGCACCATGTAGTGATTCGGCGTTTCGACCGAGAAGTCTTGCTGCAGGTATTCGGGGAACACTTTGGGATTGACGAAGCGGTCCTCGTACTGGATCGGCTCGCCCTCCTCGCTGTGCACGATGCACGAATGAAACGCGGGACCGCTCGCGAGACCGAGCGCTTCGAGCGCATCGGCGTCGTCGCTCGGTTCGAGCGTCAGCACGCGTGCCGAATGACGATGACCGCGCGCGGCGATTTCATCGGCGATATTGCGGATCTCCAGCACCGTCGATTCATACCGCTGCGGCGCGACGAAGGTGCCCGACCCTTGCACACGCGTGAGCACGCGCTCGGCTGTCAGCTCGCGCAGCGCCCGCGACACCGTCATGCGCGCGACGCCAAACTCCTTGACCAGCTCCGTTTCGGAAGGGATCAACCCGCCCGGCTTCCATGCGCCTTCGCCGATGCGCTGAAGCACGTAGCGTTTGATCTGCTCGTAGGCGGGCATCGCCTTGACCGGCGTGTCGCGGTCGCGCTCGCGCTCGCGTTCGGCGGAATCCTGATTCTGCTCGGCCTGTGCGGCGGGTGTCTTGTGCGCCTGTGTAGTTGTTTTCACTCCAAACCTCATCGGTGGTTCGCCGGTGGTACCTGGGGTACACCGTGGCCGGTTCTCCGGCGGCCGGGCCCAATCTTACCCGGTTCGACCGCGGCGAGACCACTGGGACGCGCTACCAGATGTACGGCACGAAACGGTAACGCACACGAGCCATGTATTGCGTGTAGCCGTCGAGCTGCCCGGCCAGCAGCCGCTCCTCGCGCACCGCGCGCCACCCCATGCCGTACGCCATCACGGGCAGTGCCACGAGCCCCCACCACGAGCCGAGCATCAGCGGCGTGCCGACGAAGAACACCAGCGCGGCCGCGTACATCGGATGACGGACATACGCGTAAGGACCGGTGTCGGCGACCTTGTGTCCGCGGCTCGCCTGGATCTTGACCACCGGCGCGGCATAGCTGTTCGCGCGAAACACGAAGCGGCACATGAAGATGCACAGGAACACGCACAGCGCGCCTAAGCCCATCAGCCACAACGGCAGCGGCGCGGACCAGCGAAACCGCATCGCGTCGAAACCCATCAGGATCAGCCAGCCGCACCACGCGGCTCCGATCGCGACCATGAACACACGATCCCAGCGGCTCTGCTGCGCCTGCACGAACGGCGCGAGCCGCTCCGCGAGCAACGCGGGATCATGACGCGCAAGCCACAAGCCGAGCCACAAACTCAATACCGCCAGTTCGAGCAGATACCACCACGCGGCCGGCCACGCGAGCGTGCCGGCCGCGCCGAACAGCAGCACGGCCATGAACGCCAGCCACGCCAGCGATTGCAGGATCAGACGCGCGACCATCGCGGCTCCCTGATGCGCACGGCTTATGTGGTCTGCTCGCGCGTGCGCACGCGCTCGAACACGTCGGCGATATCGATGTCCTCCAGGTTCACGCCGAAACGCTCACGCAGACAGTCGGCGAGTTCGGCGGCGCTCGCGAGACGTCGTTCGTCGACGATCTGCCCTTGCGCGTCACGCTCGTTGAACTGATCGTTGAAGAGGGCGACGCGCGCCTCGGGCAACACGCGGCACGCCAGCAGGTTACTCACGAAGATCGAATCCGGCGAGGTCGACGTGTACCAGTTCGAGGTTTCATAGTCGACCCACTCGACTGCGCGCAGATCGACGTGATAAACGCGTGTCCAGCTCTCGTCCGGCGCCAGCACCTCGAGATAGACGGTGTCGTGCCCCGCATTGGCGAAGCGGAACGTGCCGAGAGGAATCGGCTGCGCAAGCCCGGCGGTCAGGCGCAGCGGCGCGGTCAGCGTCACGCCGCCGAAGCCGACGTCGGCGATCCATTCGGCGCCGTCGATATCGACGCGCAGCACCATGTGCGTACGCGGCGAGATCGTGCCAGGCTCGCGGCCCCACACGACGCGCGCGAGCATCGGCGTGACCTTGAAGCCGAGTTGCATCAGCACGTTCGCGAACAGAGTGTTCTGCTCGAAGCAGTAGCCGCCACGTTTTGCGGTCACGAGCTTGCGTTCGACGGCTTCGAGCTCGAGCCTGACGGGCCGGCGTGTCAGCGGGTTCAGGTTCTCGAACGGGATCGCGGCGGGGTGAAGCCGATGAATCGCCCGCAGCACGTCGAGCGTGGCGGCGCGCGGGCCCTGATAGCCGATGCGGGCGAAGTAGCTTTCCAGATTGACGGAGTGGGACATCGGCGGAATTCCGGTTGGGTTGCGGGTTCGACGCGATCATAGCGGCTTTCGGCGCTGAGTCGACCGCGCGTGGTGAAGCGGAACTGCGCCTACAAGCCTTTCAACGCCGACGTCGCGATCGACGGCACCGTAATGCCGTGGCTAGACGCGAACTGCACGGCCGAGCTCAGCGTCGACATCAGCGACTGCAACTGCCCCGGCGCCGACTGAGCAATATACGAAGCGCTTTGCGCGGTCTGCGGATTGAGACCCGATTGCAGCAGCGACGACGGACTCATCTGACCGATGCTGCCGAGCCCCGACTGCAAGCTCGAATACTGGCTCACGCCCTTGCCGAGCGACGACAGCCCCTCGGTGAACGCTTGCTTGTTGAGCGGCGTCGCGGATGCGCCGCCACTTGCATGACTCGCGAATGCATCGGTCAGCTTCTGCGACAGCGACTGCTGCGTATTGCCGACCTGCGTCAACTGACTGACCGACGGCGTGCCGCCGCTGAGCAGTCCGGCCGCTTGCTGCGCCTGACCGGCCGCACTCGTCATGCCCATCGCCGACGCGAGACTCGACTGCCCGCTCAGCACCTGCTGGTTCGCGCCCACGTAGCTCTGCAACAACTGCGACACCCCGCCCGACGATGCACCGGCACCCGCCGCGCTATCACCGCCCCCGCCGATGCCGAACTGCTTCAGATTCAACTGCGCGTGCGCGGCGCCGCCCAGCAACAGACCGCCACTCGCCAGCAACGAAACCAGAAGAATGCGCTTGCTCATTTCGACCTCCTTACTTTGACTTTCGGGGCTACTCGTGCGCTTCGACAACTCGCGCTTTCACACGTTCGGTCTGACTACATCACTACGATTAGATTACGTTTTAATTAATTTTGATTTACGCCTTCATACAGTTTACGAGCAGTCCGTAAATCCGTGGATTACATACCAGTAATATTGATGAGAATCGTTCTCATTTGTGTTGACTCTCGCAATACGCCTGCGTACGATCACGCCATCAACTGCTTTGGCATCCCGGGACATCACGCGAATTCGCGCCAGGCAGTCGCAAATTGATGCAACGGTCGACACAACACTAATAAGGATTTCGATGAAGTTCGCCCAACTCACTGGACCGCGCGCCGCTGCGCGTCCTTTTTGCGACTCTTCTGCACGTACCGGCGCAACTCATCGTACGCGTTTGCCCTCGATGCGGCGCGTCGCACTATGCACGGCCTTCGCGTGGGCCTCGTTGACCGCCCATACGGCGCTGGCCGAAGCCAATCCCGATGCGAACCCGGAAGCACCCGAGGCCGACCTGAACATTCAGGCAACCCAGACCAACCAGTGGACGGGCCTGTGGAACCGCCAGCAATTGCTCGGCGACATGGGCGGCCTGCGTCCGTGGCTCGGCAAGTACGGCATGACCTTCACGCTGACCGAAACCAGCGAAGTGCTGGCCAATCTGCGCGGCGGTCTCGAGCGCGGCGCCGATTACGACGGCCTGACCACCGCCACCTTGCAGATGGACACGCAAAAGGCGTTCGGTCTGCCGGGCGGCCTCTTCAACGTCAGCGCGCTGCAGATTCACGGCGCGAACCTGAGCGCGAACAAGCTCGGCACGTTGAATACGGCGAGCGGCATCGAAGCCGCCGACGCGACGCGTCTGTGGGAGCTCTGGTATCAGCAGTCGTTCCTGAACAAGCGCGTCGACGTGAAGATCGGTCAGCAGAGTCTCGACCAGGAATTCATCACGAGCACGTATGCGGCCCTGTTCCTCAACACGATGTTCGGCTGGCCAGCGCTGCCCTCGTACGACATGCCGTCGGGCGGCCCGGCCTATCCGCTCGCGGGTCTCGGCGTGCGCGTGCGCGGCCAGATCACGCCGTCGCTGACCGCGCTCGCCGGCGTGTACTCCGGCGACCCGCTCGGCAACGACCCGACCAACATGAGCGGCACGAACTTCAACCTGCATAACGGCGCGTTGTGGATCGGCGAGCTGCAGTATTCGATCAACCAGCCGACCGAGGGTGAAATGGTCGGCGTGGGCGGCGGCGGTCTGCCGGGCACCTACAAGATCGGCGTCTGGTACAACACCAACAAGTTCGCCGATCAGCGTTACGACACCATGGGTCTGTCGCTCGCGAATCCGGCCTCGAACGGCATTGCCGCGAGTCACAGCGGCAACTACAGCTTCTATGCGGTCGCCGACCAGATGGTGTGGCGCCCCGACCCCGACGAAGCGCGCAGCCTCGGCATATTCGCGCGCGTGATGGGCGCGCCGGGCGACCGCAACCTCGTGCAAGTCGCGGCCAACCTCGGCGTCGTGCTGAAGGCGCCGTTCAAGGGCCGCGACAACGACAGCGCCGGCCTCGCGCTGACCTACATCAAGGTCGGCAATCACGTGAACGGACTCGACAAGGATTTCCTGGCGTTCAACGGCCCCCCGTACGGCGTGCGCACCAGCGAAACCGCGCTCGAAGCGACCTACCAGTACCAGGTCAATCCGTGGTGGCAGTTGCAGGCCGACGCGCAATACACGTTCAACGCCGGCGCCGGCCAGAACCCGACCGACCCGACGCAGCCGCTGCGCAATACGTTCGTCGTCGGCGTGCGGACCATGATCAATTTCTGATGCCGCCCGCCGCGCGCCTTTATCCATGCAAGCACATGCAACCCCACGCAACCGGACCAGCACTTTTCATGCTTTCGATCGTCACCGCCACACCCGCTTTGTGCGCCCCCACGGAGGCCCAATCGTGAATCAACCGACGCGCAAGTTCGCGCCGCGCGCCGCGCGGGCCCTGCTCACCGCGATTGCCGGCGCCGCCGCCCTCACGGTGGCCGCCAGCGCGCAGGCCGAGCCGCAAGGCTTCCTTGAAACCGTCAAGCATCACACGACGCTCATCAACACCGTGCCCGACAACGGCGACCAGAACCCGTACGCAATCGTGGTCGCGCCGGTCAGCGCGGGCACCGTGAAGCAAGGCGACGTGCTGGTCGGCAACTTCAACAACTCGACGAACCTGCAGGGCACCGGCAGCACGATCATCAACTATCACCCGGACACCAAACAGATGACGGTGTTCGCGACCGTGCCGCGCGAGCTGAAGGAATGTCCGGGCGGCATCGGCCTGTCGACCGCGATGACGATGCTGAAGTCGGGCTGGGTGATCGTCGGCAGCACGCCGAGCAACGATGGCACGACCGGCACCAAGGGCGCCGGCTGTCTGATCGTGATCGACCCGCAGGGCAAGATCGCGTCGACGATCTCGACGCCGAACATCAACGACCCGTGGGGCAACATGGCGGTCGTCGACAACGGCACGAGCGCGACGCTGTTCGTCAGCAACGCGGGCTTCGGCGTCGGCGGCGCTGATGGCGATCCGCCCGTGTTCAAGCAGGCCACCGTGCTGCGCCTCGATCTCGACGTGCCGGCAGGCAAGCCGCCCGTCGTGAAGAAGGAAACCGTGATCGGCAGCGGCTTCGGCGCGCAGGCCGACAAGGGCGTGTTCCTCGTCGGGCCGACCGGCCTCGCGCTGTCGGCCGATCAGAAGCTGCTGTACGTGTCCGACGCGATCGGCAACCGCATCACCGAGATCGACGATCCGCTCACGCGCGACACCAGCGCGGGCGTGGGCCGCCAACTGACCGCCGACGGCCTGCTGCATCGTCCGCTCGCCATGGTCACCGCGCCCAACGGCCACCTGCTCGTGACCAACGCGTTGAACGGCCAGGTCGTCGAAATCGATCCGGCGACCGGCAAGCAGCTGTACGCACGCTGGATCGATACCGACAAGGCGCAATCACCCCCCGGCAACGGCGACCTGTTCGGTATCGCGATGACGCCGGAAGGCGACGGCTTCTATTACGTCGAAGACGACGTGAATACCCTGGTGCTCGCGAAGTAAGCAGCACCCATGCAGGCTTCAAGAAGGTGAAGTGAACATGACAAACGATAATCCCCCACGGCCGTCACGACGCGGCTTCCTGAAGGCGGGCGGTGCCGCGGTCGCCGCCGGCGCGAGTCTCGGAGCGGGTCTCGCGACCTCGCAGGCCGCGCTCGCGAAGGCGCCTGCGCATAGCGCGCAGAACGCCGATCCGCAGCTCGCGGTCGAGCCGTTCTACGGCCCGCACCAAGGCGGCATCGTCACGCCGCAGCAGAGCCACACCTACGTCGCCGCGCTCGATCTGAGCACCGAGAAGCGTGACGACGTGATCGCCCTGCTGCGCACATGGACCGAAGCGGCCGCGCGCCTGACGCAAGGCGGCACGGCCGTCGCCATGCCCACCGGCGACGGCACCGACAATCAGCCCGCACCCGATTCCGGCGACGTGCTCGGCCTCGGCCCGAACGGTCTGACGATCACGTTCGGCTTCGGCCCCGGCCTCTTCACGAAGGACGGCAAGGACCGCTACGGGCTCGCGTCGCGCCGCCCCGCCGCGCTCGTCGATCTGCCGCGCTTTAACGGCGATCAGCTGGTCAAGGAGAAGACCGGCGGCGACCTGTTCATCCAGGCGTGCGCGAACGACGCGCAGGTCGCGTTTCACGCGGTGCGCCAACTGTCGCGCCGCGCCTACGGCGTTGCGACGATGCGTTGGGGCCAGGCCGGTTTCCTGTCCGGTCCGCGCGGTCAAACGCCGCGCAACCTGATGGGCTTCAAGGACGGCACCAACAATCCGTCGACCGCGAAGCCGGAACTGATGAACCAGTTCGTGTGGGCGCGCGCCACCGACGACGCGCCGTGGATGGAAGGCGGCACCTACACGGTCGTGCGCCGCATCCGCATCACGCTCGAACACTGGGACAACACCGAGCTCGGCTTCCAGGAACAGGTGTTCGGCCGCCACAAGTACAGCGGCGCGCCGATCGGCAGCAAGAACGAGTTCGACGCCGTGGACCTGAAGGCCGAGGATAAGGACGGCAATCCGGTGATCCCGGAGAATTCGCACGTGCGCCTGTCGAATCAGGCGAGCAACAACGGCGCGCAGATTTTGCGCCGCTCGTATTCGTACAACGAAGGCACGAACTTCTATATCGAGCGCTGGCCGCCGTGGCGCCAGGAAACCGAGTACGACGCGGGGCTGATTTTCGTCGCTCACCAGAGCGACCCGCGCACCGGCTTCATCCCGATCAACGATCGGCTCGCGAAGTTCGACATGATGAACCAGTTCACGACCCACATCGGCAGCGCGATTTTCGTCGTGCCGCCGGGGGCGAAGCCGGGTTCGTATGTCGGCGCGGGGCTGTTCGAGACGTGATGCAGCCGCTCGAGGATTCGCACGCGCATTCGCGCGCGCAGTCCGTCAGGCATCGGAAGTAAATGAAGCACGCCGGGCGCGCAACGCCCGGCTCACTCAACACCATCAAAACGGACTTCTGCAACATGGCTCATTCCTGGTTTGCCACCCGTCTGCGCGCGCTCGCCGGCGTGACCGCGCTCTCGCTCACCGCGCTCGCGACGATGCCGTCGGCGGCCCGCGCGGCGTCGATCACGCTGTACAACGCGCAGCACGAGCAGGTCGTCAATCTGCTTGCGAAGGACTTCGAAAAGCAGACGGGCATCTCGGTGAAGATCCGCAACGGCGAAGGCCCGGCGCTCGCCGCGCAGATCGTCGCGGAAGGCGCGGCGTCGCCCGCCGACGTGTACTTCACGGAGAACTCGCCGGAGCTGATGCTGCTCGAGGAAAAGGGTCTGCTCGCGAAGGTCGACGCAGCGACGCTCGGCGCGGTGCCGGCGCGCTTCAATTCGCCGAGCGGAGTATGGGTCGCCGTGACCGCGCGCGAGAGCGTGCTCGCGTACAACACGACGAAGCTGCAACCGTCGCAATTGCCGCAATCGGTGTTCGACCTCGCGAAGCCCGAGTGGAAAGGCAAGGTCGGCATCGCGCCGAGCGACGCCGATTTCCTGCCGCTCGTGAGCGCGGTGCTGGCACTGAAGGGCGAAGAACAGACGCTCGCGTGGCTGAAGGGCCTGAAAGCCAACTCGCAGATCTTCGACGACGATGAAGGCGTGGTCGCCGCGGTCAATCGCGGCGGGGTCGCGACCGGTCTGATCAACAACTACTATTGGACTCGTCTGCATGCGGAAATCGGCGATGCGAAAACCCGCAGCGCGATCTTTCACTTCGGCCACGGCGACGCCGGCGCACTCGTCAACGTATCGGGCGCAGCCGTGCTGAAGTCCGCGCACAATGCGGACGGTGGGCAGAAGTTCCTTGCGTATCTGGTCAGCGAACGCGCGCAACAACTGATGGCGAACAGCCATGTGATGTTCGAATATCCGCTGCACGCCGGCGTTGCGCCGGACCCGATCCTCAAACCGTTCGCCGAACTGACTCCGCCCGCGCTGACGATCCAGCAGCTCGGCGACGATAGCCAGGCCGGCAAGCTGCTGCGTCAGGCAGGCCTGCTGTAAATGAGCGAAGCCTTGTCAGCCGGTCCACCGGCTGTCCCCCCTGCCCCGGCGCGCGCGCGAACGCGCGCGCCGCGTGGTCTCTTTGCGGCGGCAGCACTCAGCGCTTTGCTGGTGCTGCTGCCGATCGCGTTTACGTTCTGGCGCGCGGCGAGCTTCGGCATCGGTGACGCGCTCGATCTGATCTGGCGGCCGCTCGTCGGCGAACTGCTGGTCAACACGGTATTGATCACCGTCACGACCACCCTGGTCTGCGCGGTGATCGGCACGGCCGCCGCGTGGTTCGTCGAACGCACGCATTTGCCGGGACGGCGCGCGTGGGCCGTGCTGTGCGCCGCGCCGCTCGCGATGCCGGCGTTCATTTCGAGCTATGCGTGGGTGTCGTTGAGCGAGGACTTGCAGGACTTCAACGGCGCGCTGCTGGTGTTGACCTGCGCGTATTTTCCGCTCGTCTATCTGCCGGTCGCCGCCGCGCTGCGCGGCATGGACCCGGCACTCGAAGAAAGCGCGCGCGCGCTCGGCTGCAACCGCTGGACCAGCTTCGTGCGCGTCGTGCTGCCGCAACTGCGGCCCGCGCTGCTCGGCGGCATGCTGCTCGTCGCGCTCGGCGTGCTGTCGGAGTTCGGCGCGTTCACGCTGCTGCGCTTTCATACCTTCACCACGCAGATCTACGCGGAATTCCGCACCAGTTTCGACGGCGGCGGCGCATCGCTGCTCGCGTGTCTCCTGATCGTGATCTGCCTCGTCGTGCTCGCGTTCGAGTTTCGCGTGCGCGGCGCGTCGCGCTACGAGCGCGTCGATCGCGGCACGCGCCGCGCAGTATTGCGCTACGAGCTCGGCGCGTGGCGCTGGCTCGTCGTCGCGGGCTTTGCGCTGCTGACGCTCGCAACACTCGGCGTGCCGCTCGGCATGATCGGCTTCTGGCTCACGCAGCCCGGCGCGGCCGCGGTAACGCCCGCCGACGTGTCGCCCGAGCTGCTGTGGAACGCGACGTTGTCGTCGCTCGGTTTCGGCCTTGCGGCCGCCGCGCTGACCACGCTGCTCGTGGTGCCGCTCGCGTTTCTGCTGGTGCGATACCCGACCCGTTTCGCGACGCTGTTCGAGCGCACCGTGTTTCTCGCGCAAGGCGTGCCGGGGCTCGTGATTGCACTCGCGATCGTGTCGCTCGCCGTGCATGCGCTGCAGCCGCTCTATCAAAGCGCGGCGCTGCTGATCGTCGCCTATGCGATCCTGTTCATGCCGGTCGCGCTCGTCAGCGTTCGCGCGGCGTTCATGCAGGCGCAGCCGCGCCTCGAAGAGACCGCGCGCGCGCTCGGCCTGAACTGGACGCAGACGCTCGTGCGCGTGGTGCTGCCGCTCGCGGGCCCCGGGCTCGGCGCGGCCGCGGCGATGGTGTTCATTTCGGTCGTCACCGAACTGAACGCGACGCTGCTGCTGTCGCCGCTCGACACCCAAACGCTCGCGACCCAGGTGTGGGCGGACACGTCGACGATGGCGTTCGCCGCGGCCGCGCCGTATGCGGCGCTGCTGACCGGCATCTCGCTGTTCGCGTCGGGCCTGCTGTTTGCGCTGCTCGGCCGCTCGGCGCTGCTGGGCGAGCGCGGCTGACACGCGCCGGCTTTTTCATCGCTGCTTTTGTTGGACCTACTTCGGATTTTCATGAGCGAACTTCGAATCCGCGGACTGCAGAAATCGTTCGACGGTCACCCGGTGCTGCACGGCATCGATCTCTCGGTCGAGCGCGGCACGCTGCTCGCGCTGCTTGGGCCCTCGGGCAGCGGCAAGACCACGCTGCTGCGGCTGTTGTGCGGCTTCGAGCGCGCGGATGGCGGCAGTGTCGAGATCGACGGCCGGCGCGTCGTCGGCGACAACCTGCACGTGCCGTCGGAGCAACGCCGCATCGGCTACGTGCCGCAGGAAGGCGCGCTGTTTCCGCATCTGTCGGTCGCGGACAACATCGTGTTCGGCCTGCCGCGCACGCAGCGTCGCGCGCGCCATCGCGTCGCCGAGCTGCTGGAGCTGGTCGGCCTGCCCGCGCATTTCGGCGCGCGCGCGCCGCAGCAACTGTCGGGCGGTCAACAGCAACGTGTCGCGCTCGCTCGCGCGCTAGCACCCGCGCCGACGCTGGTCATGCTCGACGAGCCATTCTCGTCGCTCGACGCCGCGTTGCGCGTCGAAACTCGCCAGGCGGTCGCGAGTGCGCTGGCCGCAGCCGGCGCAACGGCCGTGCTGGTCACCCACGACCAGTCCGAGGCGTTGTCGCTTGGGCGCGAAGTCGCGGTGCTGTGGAATGGCAGGCTGATCCAGACCGCGACGCCCGAAGCGCTGTACCGCCGGCCGGTGACGCGCGAGCTTGCGTCGTTCGTCGGCGAGGCGGTGTTGTTGCCGGGCGTCGCGCAACAGGATCGCGCGAGTTGCGAGTTGGGCGAACTCGCACTGGTGGCGCCCGTCGGCAACGGCGCGGTCGACGTGATGCTGCGTCCCGAACAGATCCGCCTGCTGCGCCCCGATGAAACCGCGCGCACAGGCGTCGCGCACGACGCGCTCGTCACCGATGTGATCTTCCAGGGGCAGGACGCGAGCGTCGCGCTGCAATTGCAGTCCGCGACGCGGACGATGGTGCGCGCGCGCGTGCCCGGCTATTTGTGCCCGCGGCCAGGCGAGCACGTCCGGCTCGCGGTCGAAGGTGAAGTGACGGCGTATTCGCGCGCCTGAAAGCTCGAAGCTGGCATGCCCAGCTACCGCAACGACAGATCCTGCACCATCTGCTGCGCCAGATAATCGCAGGTCGGCCGATCCGATTTCGCGCTGCGCGCAACCACGATTTCGAGCGGCGCGATTTTCGGCAGGCCTTGCGCGTCGCCGAGAATCGTGAGCCGCGGCGGCACGCTGCAACGCGTCAGCGCAATCACCGACAAACCGGCATCCACGGTCGCGACGAGCCCCATCAGGCTCGCGCTGCTGAAGGCCGCGCGATAACGGATGCGCGCGGCATCCAGTGCGGCGAGCGTGTGCTGACGCGCGATGCAGCCCGGCTCGTACAAGCCCACCGGCAACGGCGAGGCCTTCAACACCGGCGTATCGATCGACGCCCCTACCCACACCATCGGTTCGCTGCGCACGAATTCGCCGCGCAGCTTGCGGTCGCGCGTGACGAACGCGAGGTCGATCTTGTTGTCGGCGAGCATCGGCGCGAGCGCGGTACTTTGCGCGCAGACGATCTCGATCTCAACGCGCGGATACAACGTCGCGAAACGCCGCAACACCGGCGACAACAGCGACGACACATAGTCGTCCGGCGCGCCGAGCACCACGCGCCCGGTCACCTCGGGCCGCACGATCGCCGACCACGCCTCCTCCTGCAACGCGAGCGCGCGCCGCGCGTATTCGAGCAGCGTATTGCCGGGCCGCGTCAGCGCCAGGTTGCGCGTGTTGCGTGCGAACAGCGTCGTGCCGAGCATCGTTTCGAGCCGCTTGATCTGCATGCTGACCGCCGCCTGCGAGCGATGCACGCTCGCCGCCGCCTTCGTGAAGCTGCCCGCCTCCACGACCGCGACGAAACTGCGCAACAGGTCGACGTCGAATTCAGGGTTCACGATTTATCAACCAGGCTTATGGAATTGCTCAATTTAATTCGTTTGTGATCAGGTCGCAAGCGGCGCAATACTCGCAGGCATCATCTTACGGAGTCGTTGCGCATGTCCCTCACTTCACGCCAACAAGGCGCGATCACGCTGGCGAGCGGCGGCCTGCTGATGGGCACGATCGGCGTGTTCGTCGAGGAGGCGCGGCTCGATGCGCTGACGCTGGTGTTCTTCCGCTGCCTGTTCGGCTTTCTGTCGCTCGCCGCGTATTGCGCGTGGAAGGGCTTTTTCACGCGCGCGCAGTTCACGCGCCGCACCGTCGTGCTCGCGCTGATTTCCGGCGTGTTGATGGTCACGCAATGGGTCGGCTTTTTCGATGCGATTCATCGCACCAGCATCGCGGTCGCGACCGTCGTGTTTCACGTGCAGCCGTTCTGGGTCGTGCTGATCGGCGCGGCGTTGTTCAACGAGCGGCTCGGTGTGGACCGGCTCGGCTGGATCGCGACGGCGTTCGTCGGGCTCGTGCTTGCGTCGGGTGTAATCGCCGCCGGCAATCTGCAGGGCCACACCAGCTATCTGATCGGCTTGAGCGAAGCGCTGCTCGGCTCGCTGCTGTATGCGAGCGTCACGCTGATTGCGAAAAGCCTCGGCGAAATGCGCCCGCATCTGCTGACGCTCACGCAATGCGCGGTCGGCGTGATCTGCCTGCCGCTGATCGCACCGCTCATCGCGCCTTTGACGCTCACCCATATCGGTCCGATGCAGTGGTTCTGGCTGATCGGCATGGGCGTGCTGCACACGGGATTGTCGTATGTGCTGATTTACGGCGCGCTGCCGAAGCTCAGTACGCCAGTGATCGCGGTGCTGCTGTTCGTTTATCCGCTGACCGCGATCGTCGTGGACGCGCTCGTGTATGGCCGCGCGCTGTCGCTGTCGCAACTGGCGGGCATGGCGCTGATCGTGGCCGCGAGTCTCGGCGTCAATCTCGGCTGGCCGTTGCTGACGCTGCTACATCCGGGCGGGCGGGCACGCAGTCACGCGAAGTAACGCGCGCCGCCCACCCGCTTATTACTGCGGCAACGTCTCGCCCTTCGTCTCCGGCGCGAACGGAATCACGAACATGCCGAGCACGAACGCCAGCGCGGTCAACGCGACCGGCACGCCGAGCGTCTGCATATGCAGCACCGCCGCGCCGAGCAAAAAGTTGACGCCCGCGCCGACGAATCGTCCAATCGATGTGCAGAATGCAAACGCGGTCGCGCGAACGCGAGTTTCGAACTGCTCGGGCAGCCACAGGCTGAACAACGCAAAGTTGCCGCCGAAAAAACCGAGCACGAACAGCCACGCGATGAACGGCGCGAGTCCGTTCGGCAGGTAGAACGCCCAGCCGAAACTCGCCGCGATCGACACCGCCATCCCCGCGAAGTAGACCGCCAACGTCATCCTGCGGCCGATGCGCTCGGCCAGCGGCGGCAGCGCGAGACAACCGAGAATCGTGCCGATCGACAGCAGGCCAGTGGCGAGCGACGCGGTGCGAATCGAATCGCCCTTCGACATGCCGGCGCGCGTCGCGAGTTGGATCACCGCGGACGGCTCATACACGGCACCCGCCCATAGCCCGATGATCGCGATCGTCAGCAGAATGCACGCGACCCATGTGCGACGCCGGTAAGCCGGCCCCATGATCTCGCGCAGCGGCTTCACCCGCACCGTCTTTGCGTCGGCCTTCTGCCACTTCTCCGGCTCCTTCACGCGCAGCAGGATCAGGATCGCGACCACGACCGGCACCGCGCCGGTCAGGAACATCGCGCGCCAGCCGAAATGCACGCCGACCGTGTAGTTCAGCGCGGCCGCGAGAAAGAAGCCCGCGTAGTAGCCGGTCTGCAGATAACCGGCGCCCATCTTGCGACGATCCTCGGGCCAGGCCTCGGCCACGTAAGTGCCCGCAAGCGCCCATTCGCCACCGATGCCGACACCGGCGATGAAGCGATAAATCCCGAGCTGCCACACATTGGTCGAGGTCGCGGCAAGCCCGGTGAAAATCGCGAACGTGAAGATGGTGGCGGCGAGCACTTTGGTGCGGCCGAAGCGATCGGCGAGCGGTCCCCAGATGAACGACAGCCCCCAGCCGACCAGAAACAGCGCGAACAGGATCGATCCCGCGAGGCCGACATTCGACGGCGTCGCTGCGAAACCCGAACGCGGCAGCAACTCGGTCAGCGCGGGCGTGAGCACCAGCGCGTAGATGAACGAGTCCATGCCGTCGAGCGTCCAGCCGGCCCACGCGCCCCAGAACCCTGCTATCTGCGAGCGATTCAGCGGTGTGCGCTGACGCGCGACCGTTCGTCGGTCGGTCAGTGTATTCATCGTGCTCCTCCAGCCTACGGTGGTTGAACGTAACGAAAAACGACAGCCGCGCCCGGGTTTGGATCGACGACGTTGATTGATCGGCGATGTCCTCGTACAACTCAATCAGAGGCCGGCGCGGAGAAATTGCCGCGAATGTGGGTGAAGACTTTCCGGGTTTGCCCGCGCTGAAATACGCGTCTTTTTATATATAATATTTGATACCATGATCGACGCAACTGAAGGTTTTCCCCTGGACGTTCCGATGCCCGGTTCGTTTCTCCCGGCCGCCACGCCGCGTGAAAGCACCTCGCACGTGATTGCTGAGGCGCTGCGCGCGGCGATCGTCGACGGCACGCTTGCGCCGGGTGCTCCGTTGCGCCAGGACGCGATCGCCCGGCATTTCTCCGTCAGCGCAATTCCAGTGCGCGAGGCGCTGCGTCAGCTCGAAAGCGAGGGCTGGGCGCGCGCGGCGGTGCATAAAGGCGCAACCGTCGCGCCGCTGTCCGCCGACGAAGCGCGCGAGATCTACGAGATCCGCTCGGCTCTCGAAAGCCTCGCGCTCGGCCTCGCAATTCCGAATCACACCGCCGCGACGCTGCGCGAAGCCGCGGACTTGTGCCGCGCCGCCGAACTCGAAGCGGACCCGTCGCGCTACGTCGCGCGCAATGTCGCGTTTCATATGAGTCTCTACGCCCCCGCCGGCCGGCCTCAGCTGCAGGACATGATCGGGCTGCTGCACCGGCGCGGCGAACGCTATCTGCGGCTGAAGTTCGGCTTGCCGTCATACAAGGGCGAGTCCGACACTGAGCACGCCGCGCTGCTCGAAGCCGTCGAGCGCTGCGATATCGCGACCGCGCAGTCGCTGGTGGTCGCGCATCTGCTCGGCACCGGCGAGCTTCTGCATTCTTTCCTGACCGAGCGCGCGCGCGAAGAAGCGCTTGCGCATCAACCGAAGCCGCGCGGCCGACGTCCGCGCGCCACCACCGGGAGCCGATCGAACCGATGACCGAGCCGATGAACCACCCTGCCGAAGCCGCCGCATTGCGGTCCACTGCCCGCTCGTGGACGACCCGACGCGACGAAAAGAACCGCCGCCTCGCGGCCATCGCGCCGTGGCTCGAAGACGGCGTGCTGCCCACGCACCGCATCGTCGATGCGCTCGAAACGCTGATTCAGCCCGGCGAGCGCGTCGCGCTCGAAGGCGACAACCAGAAGCAGGCCGACTTCCTGTCGCGCTCGCTCGCCAAGGTCGATCCGCAAAAGCTGCACGACGTGCATCTGCTGATTTCCAGCATTAGCCGTCCTGAGCACCTGACATTGTTCGAGCGCGGCATCGCGCACAAGGTCGATTTCTCGTTCGCGGGGCCGCAGAGTCTGCGCGTCGCGCAACTGCTCGAAGACGGCCAGCTAGAAATCGGCGCGATCTATACGTACGTCGAGCTGTATGCGCGCATGTTCATCGATCTGACGCCGCATGTCGCGCTGCTGTGCGCGGACAAGGCCGACCGTCACGGCAATCTGTACACCGGCCCGAATACCGAGGACACGCCGACGATCGCCGAGGCCGCCGCGTTCCGCCACGGCATCGTGATCGTGCAGGTCAACGAGATCGTCGACGAACTGCCGCGCGTCGACATTCCGGGCTCGTGGGTCGACGTGATCGTGCAGGCGGACCGCCCGTTCGCGGTCGAGCCGCTGTTCACGCGCGATCCGCGCCATATCGGCGACTTGCAGGTGCTGACCGCGATGATGGTGATACGCGGCATCTACGAGCCGTATGGCGTCACGTCGCTCAATCACGGCATCGGCTTCGATACCGCTGCGATCGAACTGCTGCTGCCCACGTACGGCGAATCGCTCGGCCTCAAAGGCAAGATCTGCCGCAACTGGACGCTCAATCCGCACCCGACGATGATCCCCGCGATCGAATCGGGCTGGGTCGACAGCATCCATTGCTTCGGCAGCGAGGTCGGCATGGAGGCATATATCGAGGCGCGCCCCGATGTGTTCTTCACCGGCAACGACGGCAGCCTGCGCTCGAACCGCGTGCTGTGTCAGCTGGCCGGGCAATACGGCGTCGATCTGTTCATCGGCTCGACGCTACAGATCGATGCGGACGCGAATTCGTCGACGGTTACGCGCGGACGCCTCGCCGGTTTTGGCGGCGCGCCGAACATGGGCCACGATCCACGCGGCCGGCGGCATTCGAGCGAGGCGTGGCTAAAGCTGCTGAAGGGCGACGGCGCGGTGTCGCGTGGTCAGAAGCTGGTCGTGCAGTTGGCCGAGACGTACAAGAAAGGCGGCGAGCCGACCTTCGTCGATGAACTGGACGCCGTCGCCGTCGGCGCGAAAAGCGGCATGCCGATCGCACCGGTGATGATCTACGGCGACGACGTGAGTCACGTGGTCACCGAAGAAGGCATCGCGCACCTGCACAAGGCCGAAGGCATCGACGAGCGGCGCGCGGCAGTCGCGGCGGTGGCCGGTGTCACGCCGATCGGTCTGCGCGCGAAGCCCGAGAAGACCGCGGAATTGCGCCGGCGCGGCATCGTCGCGTATCCGGAAGATCTCGGCATCCGGCGCGGCGAGGCGAAACGTTCGCTGCTCGCGGCGCGCAGCATCGACGATCTGGTCACGTGGTCGGGTGGACTGTACGCGCCGCCCGCACGCTTTCGGAGCTGGTGAAGATGGCGTCCGCTGCTGCTGTTCTCCAACGGTTTGACGCACCGACTGCTTCGGTCCTGCGCGATGCGTGCGACACCTCGCCCACCGCGCGGTTTTCCGACGCCCAACTCGCGCGCGACGCGATCACCGCGCTGATCGACGAAGCCGAACTCACGCCGAAGCCCGCGCTCGTCGACCGGCGCGGCAGCGGCGCGCATCGCGACCTCGATCTCGCGATCATGCGGCGCTCCGCGCACGCGCTCGAACCAACTTTCGCGGCGCTTGCGCGCACGGCGCGCCGCCGCGGTGAACCGTCGGCGCTGCTGCGCGCCGAACTCGCGCAGATCGGCCGCGCGGGCGAACAGGACATGATGCACGCGACGGGCGGCAGCAACGCGCATCGCGGTGCGATCTGGATCATCGGCTTGCTGGTTGCGGGCGTGGCGCTCGAAACGTCGTCGAGCCCCGCCACGCGCGCGCACATCCCTGGCAATACCAACCACCGCCCGGATACCGCCCGCGTCTGCACGATGGCCGCGCAGATCGCCTGCTTCCCCGACCGCTTCGCCGCTCCGTCCGATAGCCACGGCGAACGGGCGCGTCGACGCTTTCAGGTCGGCGGCGCGCGGCGCGAAGCGCAGGACGGCTTTCCGCACGCGCTCGACGTCGGTCTGCCCGCACTGCACGCGGCCCGCGCACGCGGCCTCGACGAAAACGCCTCGCGCGTCGACGCGCTGCTCGCGATCATGAGCACACTCGACGACACCTGCCTGCTGCATCGCGCGGGACTCGCCGGCTTGCATGCGGGCCAGCGCGGCGCGCGGCGCGTGCTCGACGCGGGAGGCAGTTCGACAGCCGCGGGCCGCACCGCGCTCGACGCGCTCGAACGCGAGTTGCTAGCGCTGAATGCATCGCCGGGCGGCGCGGCCGACCTGCTCGCCGCCACCCTCTTTCTCGACATGCTGGCGCATCGCGACGCCAGCCGGAGCTGAGCCTCATGGAACATCTGACCTTCGACTATCCGGCGCAACGCGCCGTCACGACCCGCGCGCACGTCGGCGTGGTCGGCTCGGGCGACCTGGAAGTGCTGCTCTCGCCCGCCACGGCCGATGCAAGCGGCTCGCCGCTCGCCGCGCACGTGGTCGTGCGCACCAGCGTCGACGGCTATAGCCACATCTGGAAGAGCGTGTTCGACCGCTTCTTCACGCGTTATGACGGCGCCGCCAACATCGAGATCAACGACTTCGGCGCGACGCCCGGCGTGGTCGCGTTGCGGCTCGCGGAAGCAGTCGAAGCCGCCGAGGAAGGAGACAACGTATGAGCAAGAGCGCCAGCGTTCACAGCGCGCCGCTGCTGCACGAGAGCTTCATCGAATTGCCCGCGCGCGAGCGCGCCCGTTCGCTGCTCGACGCGGGCAGCTTCCGCGAACTGCTCGGACCGTTCGATCGCATCGAGTCGCCGTGGCTGCCATTGCAGGGCATCGTCTGCCAGGCCGACGACGGCTGCGTGATCGCGCGCGGCACGATCGACGGCGAGCCGGCCGTGGTCGCCGCGATCGAATCGGCATTCCAGGGCGGCAGCATCGGCGAAGTGTCGGGCAGCAAGATCGCCGCGGCGCTCGAAATGGCACTGCGTGACTGCGAGCGCGGCAAGCTCGTGCGCCCCGTCGTGCTGTTCGAAACCGGCGGCGTGCGACTGCAGGAAGCGAACCTTGGGCTCGCGGTGATCGCCGAGATTCAGGCGGCGATCGTCGCGCTGCGCCGGCACGTGCCAGTGGTCGGCGTGATTGCGGGCATGGTCGGCTGCTTCGGCGGCATGTCGCTCGCGGCCGCGTTGTGCTCGTATCTGATCGTGACGAAACAAGGACGGCTCGGCATGAACGGGCCCGAAGTGATCGAGCAGGAAGCCGGTATCGAGGAGCTCGATGCGAGCGATCGCCGCCGCGTATGGCAACTGATCGGCGGCGAGCAGCGCGTCGCGAGCGCGCTCGCCGACGCGCTCGTCGACGACGATGCCGACGCTGTGCGCGACGCCGTGCACGCCGCGTTCGCGGAGGGCGTGCCGGCCACGCATCGCAGCGAGCAGGTCGACACGTTCCTGCAGCGGCTCGCGCGGATCGATCCGGCCAACGTCACGCCCGAGACGGTGCGGGAGGTGTACAACGCGCAGGGCCGCGATCCATCGAACAAGGAGCAGGCATGAACGACACGACACTCACACGCGGCGCGTGCTGGTTCAACGCACTGGCCGGTGAACCGTCGAGCGCGGCGCCGGTCTGGAGCGGTGACGCACCGCTCGGCGGCGAAACCGCGCGCTTCATCACGGTCGTGCCCGATCCCGCGAACCGCTTTCCACGCGCGACCACCAACGTGGTCGGCCTCGAACAGGGCTGGCGACTCGCGCGCGCGGTGCGCGAAGTGATGGAAGCGGATCGAGGCGCCGGCACCCGCCGCCCGATCGTCGCGATCGTCGACGTGAAGAGCCAGGCGTACGGCTATCGAGAGGAAATGCTCGGTATCCACCTCGCCTGCGCGGCCGCCGTCGACGCCTACGCGAGCGCGCGCGACGCCGGTCATCCGGTGATCGCGCTGATCGTCGGTCCGGCGATGTCCGGCGCGTTCCTCGCGCACGGCTATCAGGCCAACCGCATCGTCGCGCTCGACGCGCCCGGCACGATGGTCCACGCGATGGGTAAAGAAGCCGCCGCGCGCGTCACGCGCCGCACCGTCGAAGAACTCGACGAACTCGGCGAGACGATCGTGCCGATGTCGTATTCGATGGCGTCGTTCGCGAAGCTGGGGCTGCTCGACCAGTTGATCGACGGCATCGACGCGGATGCGCCCGACGCGGCGCAGATCGAACGTGTGCGCACGGTACTGATCGAGCAGATTCGCAGCGCGCGCGACGGGAATCGGGCGCTCGCGCGGCGGCTGGAATCGGCAACTGCGCGGCAGACTCGCGCAGCGTCGATCGAGGTGCGGCGGCGTCTCGCCGAACAATGGGATGCCGTGTGATGCGCGAGTGTGCGGCTGCGCCCTTCCCCGCTGCTTGCGCCACGTCGTGCGACGCGCGCTGGCGGCCGCATGATCTGCTGCGCTTGCGACGGCTGGATTCATGCGCCGAAGAGCCGGCGTGGGTTCGCGATGCGTTCGAACGCGCACCGTATGGGGTCGTCCGACGCGCGCTCGCCGCTGAAGGTTTCGTCTCGATCGGCGTGCGGGGTGCGCAACGGGCGCAGCGCTACGGCACGTGGGTGCATGCCGACGATATCGTCAGTGCCGTGTCGCCTGAATCCCTGGCGCAGACGCAACCCGATGCCGGACGTGATGCATTGCCCTCTTTCGTTGCGCTGATTTCATTGCAACGTGACCCGAGCGGTCCGCTTGCCAGATTCGTATGGGGTCCTACTGGTAGCACGGGGTTTGAACTGGCGACGCACATGCCGACTGTCAGCGAGTCCAGCGATCTCGATCTGTTGATCCGCGTGCCCGATCGGCTGGCGTTGAATGTCGCGAGTGCATTGCTGGAGCAACTGCGGACGCTCTCGACGCGTACCGGTGTGCGCATCGATGCGCAACTCGAAACGCCCGCGGGCGGCGTGGCGCTCGCGGAGTGGGCCGCGGGCAAAGCGCGCGTGCTGGCCCGGCATGCGAGCGGTCCCCGCTTGATCGCCGATCCGTGGGCTTCCGTCGCTCAGGACGGCACCACCTGATGCTCGCGCTTCTCTTCCCCGGCCAGGGTGCGCAAAGCGAAGGCTTTCTGCATCGACTGCCGCAGCATCGCGCGGTCCTGGACACTTTGGCTGAAGCAGCGGACACGCTCGATATCGACGTGCTGACGCTCGACTCACCCGACGCTCTGGACTCGACGGTTGCGGTGCAACTGGGCCTGACGATCGCGGGCGTCGCAATCATGCGCGCGCTCGCTGACGAAGGATTGGTGGCCGACATCAGCGCGGGGCTTTCGGTCGGTGCGTATCCGGCGGCGGTCGGCAGCGGCGCGGTTGCGTTTCGCGACGCATTGAAGATGCTGCGGCGACGCGCCGAACTGATGGAAGCCGCTTATCCGTCGGGCTATGGTCTCGCGGCTGTATCCGGCTTGAGCGAGCGGCAAGTGGAAACGCTCGTCGCACAGCAAGCGGCAGAGCAACGGCAACGCGTGTATATCGGCAACGTCAATGCGCCGCGCCAGATCGTGATGGCTGGAGCGGACCAGGCGCTCGACTCGTTCATCGAACGCGCACTCGCGACCGGCGCGCGCAAAGCCACGAGACTCGCGGTCAGTGTGCCCTCGCATTGCGAATTGCTCGCGCATGCGAGCGACGAACTGCTCGCGTACTCGCGCGAGTTGCGTTTCGAAAGACCGCGCGGCATTTATATCGGCAATCGTGGTGGACGCCCGTTATATACGACCGAGGCGATTCGCGAGGATCTCGCGACCAACATGCGCTACACCGTGCGCTGGTTCGATGCGCTCACCGTGATGCAGGAAATGGGTGCGCATGTGCTGGTCGAGGCGCCGCCGGGACAGGTGTTGACGGATATCGTGAGGGAGAATTTTTCGGAGGCTAGTGCGTTGGCTGCTGGCACGTTGCCGTTCGACAAGTTGGTGGGGACCGTGCGGAGGCGGTTGGAGAGCACACTACGTTAGTCGTCCAAACGGAGGCACACGGGGTCGACGATGCGACACGATTTGGCGGCAGTGTCGGCTGTTCGCGGACAACGTCCAAAGTGACCTGTTCAATCTTTCTCACCGAATCTTTGGCGGCCCCCTTTCCGGGCACTGTGACCGCCTCGGGTTGCCCATAGAAAAAATTACCTGGGATACCGGGTCTTCACAATACTCGTCAAGCGCCACGCGGACGGGCATAGATGTTGCGGCGATCGTCTTGGCCCCCTCGTACGGGGCGCGCCAAACGCGTTGTGAGGATGTATCGAAACACCCATTACATCTCGACACATAACGTTGCGCGGGCCGTCGGCCATTTGTTGCAAAATTCACTAGCTTCACCACGTACGACGCGTCCTATCATTGGGCTAGCCGTCAGGCGCTGTTTTATGTGCCACTCGTTTTCGATCCTCTCCAGGCACTCGCAATGGGTAAGTGCATCTCGCGACGTATTCCAATGGGACTTTGTCGCATCGACAACCGCAAACTGCACTCAACTGGATCCGGGAGTGTGATTTGCACAGTTGCCTCAGCGTAACGTCGCCACGCGAGCGCGGAGAGGACAAGTCCGGTTGCATGGGACGACTGAAAATAACGTATTGGGCCATCGGCTTATTGTCAGAGCTGAAGGCGGACCATTGGCGTTGCGATGAAGAGCGTCAGCACGAACCAGACTAGAGGTACTTGATGAAAGTTCGATACAGCGAATGTCTTGCAAACCGCGATGAACTATTTTTTTCGGTGGTTATTGCCAACTACAATTACGGGCGGTTCGTTCGGCAAGCCATCGAAAGCGCCTTGTCACAGGATTGGCCCAACAAGGAAGTCATCGTCGTCGATGACGGCTCGACCGACGATTCCGCGGATGTCATTCTTTCGTTTGGCGAACAGATAACGGCCATCTTCAAAGAAAATGGTGGTCAACGCGAAGCCAACAACGAGGGCTTCGATAGAAGTGCGGGCGACGTCGTCATCTTCCTCGACGCGGACGACGTGCTGGTGCCCGGCGCGATGCGCTCGATTGCTTCGGTATGGCGCACCGGCCTCAGCAAGGTGCAGGTGTTGATGGAGCGGGTCGACGCGCAGGGACGTCCGCTACGAAACGCGATTCCCAAGGTTCGAAACGTGATCCCGAAGGTCCCGGCGGGAGTGTCGTCGGAGGCGATTCGTCACTGGGCGTATGAGACCTCGGAGTACCCCTCTCCGCCGGGCTCGGGAAACGCCTGGGCACGCAGCTTTCTCGAACGAATCTTTCCATTGGATGCGAGTTGCGATTCATTCACCGACTCGACGTGCATCGCCATGGCGCCCTACATGGGCGACGTCGAGACCATTGCTGCGCCGCTAGTTCTCTACCGCATGCATGGCGAGAACGATAGCGCCATGAGCGCGAACACAAGTAACTTCGGCCGCGAGATCTCGCGTGCACTGAAACGTCACAATGCCGCCTGCAAAGCCTGCAGAATGACCGGCCTGCCGCCACCACCGCTTAGCACGCTGTTTTCAGCACCGCATTTGCTTCAATTGCGAGTTGCATCGTTGCGACTCACACCGGAACAGCATCCGCTACCTGGCGACAGCCGGGTCCGCGCCCTGCGCGACGCATTGTCCATCCCCTTTCGTGCAAGTTTCGAGCGTCCTGCCTTTCGCTTCCTGATTGCGGGATGGAGCATCGCAACCTTGCTCGCACCCAAGAACATTGCGAGCACGCTTATCCGGCGCCGTTTCATTTGAACGGATTTTCCCATCCATTAGATCGCACTCTGCTCTTCAATGTGAGTCATCATGAAAGAAATGACCGTTGTGATCTGCAACTACAACTACGAGCAGTTTCTGGGCGAAGCGATCGATTCGGCGCTCGCGCAGGACTACGTGCACACTCGTGTCATGGTCATCGACGACGGTTCGACAGACCGCTCTCGCGCAGTCATGGAACGCTATGGATCGCGGATCACGACAATTTTCAAGGACAACGGCGGCCAGGTATCCGCCTACAACCTGGGACTTCATCTCGTCGAGACGGACCACGTGCTGTTTCTCGACGCCGACGACGTGCTATATCCGGGTGCCGTGACCGAAGTGATGCAGCGATTCAACAGGGAGGATCTTGCAAAGGTGCAGTTCAGGCTAGACATCATCGACCAGTCGAGCAGATGTACGGGCGGTTATGTGCCTCATTCGGGAATCGATGGTGACTGTCGAAAACTTTTGCTGGACGGATGGCTCTATCCGTCTCCCCCGGCGTCTGGGAACGCGTATAGCGTCACTGCGCTAAGGAAGATCTTCCCCGTCCCGGAAACGCCCACCAGCCGTTATGGCGCGGATTTTTACGCAATCTATGGAGCGGCTCTCGTCGGGCCAGTCTCGAACATCCCGATGTCTCTCGGCGGATACCGGGTATCTCATAGCGGAGTGCGAGGCGCGTCATTTGCCAACTCTGATTCGCTCACGAAGGCTCCGAGAGCGCTCACGTCGCGGTGGGCAACCCTGCGTGAAATGGCATCCCGCCGCCTGGGAATGCAATTGCCATCCGACTTTTATGACTTCGCGCACGAAAGGGCCATTTTCTGCTCATGTGTCTATCAGGCGCCGTTGACGACCAGATGGCACTGGATGTTCAGCGATTCGCATGCATATTTTCATGCGATCGTGGCGAACCCATTCTGGAGCATAAAGAAAAAGGTGGGAACGCTAATGCTGTCCAGTCTCTGCCTGGTTCCATACTCGCCTATCGCCGATTTCGCGGTCCGTTACATCTGCAATCCTCTCGCTCGCCACAGCGCGCGTTAGATACAGCGTTCGAATTGCTAGCGCGAGGCAGCCTTGATATTTGGCTGTGCAACGTGCGTATGCATTCACGCTCGGATGACCGCCCCCAAACGATTGCCGGCGCACCCGTTCACAGATTACTCATGAGCCACAACGATATAGGCGAGATGCTCTGCCGGTCCTTTTCCGCCATGACCATTGACGACATCGGGTACTCTGAAACGGATCTGCAAACCCTGATCGTCCCACTTCAGCGCAGTTTGCGCTGCCGGAGCCGCTAAACCCGACAGCGCGTCGATAAACTGAACTCTTGCGCGACCCGACGGAGGGGGCGGCAATTCGGTCACATTGACAGTGCGCCAGCCCGGCAGTGCATGCACCTGCATCACGACCTGCTGGTCCGAGTACAGCGCGCTGCCGGACACATCAGGACCGAACTGCAGTTGTTGTGGAAAGCGCGACAGCAGTCCGCCGACCGTTTGGTTCAGCACGATCAGACTCCGTCCGGAAACGTTGTATGTTCTTTCCGGCGGACCGCGGTGCGTCAGACGAAACGGCTCGTAGCCGTCCCAGTGGTAAACCATCGATACATATTTGTTGGGATCGTCCCAGTTTCGATCAAGCGCCCACACGGCGAGGTCGAAGAAATAGCGCGGTAGATAGTGATCGTCGATCATATATCTGTCGCCTATCTCCGTTTGCCATAGACCACGGGCGGGACCTTGCTTGACATAGCCCGTGTAGAGGTAGTCCAGGTCTTTGACGGCGAGGTAATGCGTGTCGAGATAGTCCACGCAGTCGAGCATCCGCTGGTTATGCTTTGGACTTCTATACTCAAGCCACTGGCTATAGGTATCGAGTCCTCCCTGATCCGGCCATCCGCCGTAGACGACGTATGCGCCATAGCGGCGAATGATCCGCGCGGCCGGAATGTGGATCTTCTCCACGTAGTCCTGCATCGCCCGTTCGTACGGAGCGTTCTTGTCGTTCTCGCCGCCGGGTCGAGCGGGCCCGTGCCAGAATGATGCCTGTGGCGAGCCGCCCGAAAGCCTTCCGGCCGCCTCGTTCCAGATCTGGAAGAAGCGCAGGTTGTAAGGCGGAGCGTGATACTTCCGGACCACCGCTTCGACGTAACGCTCCCACGCACTCACATCCACGGGCGCCGATTTTGAATCGCCGGGCACGCTCGCGTTCCACAGCGGCGTGTACGCAAGCAATAACAACGAATGGATACCGTTGCTGTTGTTCTGGATGATGATGGGTGGCAGGTCACTTCCGTTTCCGTTCCCCGTCTTGTCGACGCGCATCGGGTCCGAGGCGCCATGGTCTTGCCCAGGACCTACGGGCCCGCGTGCCCAACGGATACCCATTTCCTTCCACATCGCGATGTCGCGCGCGGAGCTAGCCCAACCGTTGGTCCCGATCAGGTCCGTGATTCGGCGCTTTGCGGTCTTCGATGCCGAGCCGGTTTGCGTCGAAGCAGCGGCGTTCCCGGACGGTAGCCCTGTTAGCGTTGCCCAACCGAGCGCCGCCAACGTCTGGAGTGCAAGTCGTCTGTTATATCCGGTCATAGGCTCTTTGGAACTATTTGGCGATTGCGAATCTGCCGCGGGTGGCGTAGCCGGCCATCCACGCTGCGGCGCCCCGATGGATACGGACCGCGATGTCTGTTGCGATTTGCGCGTCGGAAAACCTGAGACGGCAGCCGAGCGCTAAAGACTCGTCAATGGATAACGAGTGCCGAAGTCTGAGCATGAGTGACTGCATGCTCGCGAGCACCCCGATGCTCTGCTGCCCGCAAAAGACACGTTACCGCAAACAGAGGAATAGCAATTCTTCGCACACGCCGAACATCGTTTTGACGGAAACGGCGAACCGCGCTAAAACAGCTCCGCCAACCCGACCTACACAGCGGCCCATGTCCGATTAGATCGCAAGAATGACCGTCGCCACGCAAAGCATAATAATCAGCAGACTCGCGCGGTTCTTGATGGCATAGACGATCGGATCGTCATGCATCTGCCCCCGGAAGGCGACTATCCAGACACGGCTGATCCAGTAAAGGAGCAGAACAAAGAGAATCCATAGCCTGTGGGGATGCCGATAGAAAACCGTGACGGCAGCAGAGTTCATATAAAGCGCAAGGACAAGCACCGCGACATAGCCCGCTGCGGTTCCGAACGAGCGGACGATGCTCATGTCCATCGTGAGATAGCCTCGGCCCGCCGCCGAGTCCTTACCCTCGCGCTGCATTTTGTCGAGCTCCGTATAGCGCTTTACCATGGCCAGACTGAGAAATATCATGACAGAGAACATGACTAACCAGTCCGACAGCACTACGTCGACCGCCATTCCGCCAGCCACGATACGGGTGGTATAAAGCGCGGCCAGCGTAAAAACGTCTACCAGCATGACCCCCTTCAGGTGAAAGGAATAAGCGAGTGTCATCACGATGTAACCCGCGAGTACCAGCTGAAACGACGATGGCAAGAAAATGGCAAGGCTTGCGGACGCGATTAGCAGTATGAACATCATGCCAATCCCGGTAGAAAGCGGCAACTCGCCGGAGGCAAACGGACGTTTGCACTTTCGACTATGGCGCCTGTCCACATCGAGATCGAGCATGTCGTTCAAAAGGTATACCGACGACGCACAGAAACAGAACGAAAAGAATGCAATGCCGGCAGCGATCAGCGCATCGACGTTCGTGAAGCGATGCGACGCCAGCAGCGGGACAAAGATCAACAGATTCTTCACCCATTGATAGACGCGCATCTCCTTGACTGCGAGCTTGAAGAAAGACCGTTTGTTCTCGAATATGACCGTGGTGTGGTTCGCCTTCAGCGCCGCCGCCTGAATGCCTTTGCCTCCAACGACGATCGCCGTGCGAGCCTGCTTCCATACAGGCACATCGGCACGCGCGTTGCCGCAATAGTCGAAACCCTGAACGCCAAACTCCGCCGTCAAGGCCATGGCCTTGTTTGTTCCAGACAGATTGCGCGACTTGTTACTCGCCATCACCCCTTTGAAGAAACCGAAGTATGACGCGATCTGTTCTGCAAATCGTTGATCCCCTGCAGTGCATAGATAGAGATCTCGGCCGCATGAGCGCTCCTTTTTAAGGAAGTCGATCAGGGGCGCGTTGTAGGGGAGCAGCGATACGTCGATTGCGACGCGCTCAGCGATTTGCGCTTTCATATATCCCTTTCCGCGCATCAGCCACACGAAACAATGCAGCAAATAAAGGGGATTTCTCTTGACTAGTACCAGGAATGACTCGATGAGAAGGTCGCTTCGCGTCAGGGTACCGTCCAGATCAACGCAAAGTGGTATAGCAGCCATGGTGACCTCGATGGACATGAAATGTCGATCAACCGCCGGATGGGTAGCAACGCAGATTTCTGCACTCACCCGTGGCATCAGACCTCAAGCGTGACGTTTCGCTTCCCGCAACTTGCGTCCGATTTTCCAAACGTGCGCAGTGCAACCCGCGTGGAACGCGCATTACCGCGATAAACGGTGAACCCGTGATCAACAGGTTCACGGTGTCCATGCGTTCAATCTTTGCTCGACCGCACTGGCGTGTCGATGTGATCGGCACGACAGGTGTGTGCGTCGACGTGGGGCTAATCGCTTACCACCAACGGTCCCGCAGGCCAACAAGGTTTTGAACCGAGCATAGCCCTTGCCAACCAGGACCTGGACGCGTTCGGCTTGAAATGGAGTGATATTGGCCGATATCGTGGAATACCTTGCAATGCTTGGAGCATCGAACGGCATCGAACGGTTACTTCATACGTTTTGTGCAGTGCGGAGAAAGCAGGAAAAGTGCCGCAACCAAACGAGGTTCGGCTTGTGCAGCGCCGCACAATTGCCCATAATCGGCCCTGTTCGATGTCGATGTCGACGGCCTTCCGCTTCGTGTTCATTTCAACTCTCAGCTGTGCTTCGTGTTGACGGGAGCATGCGTTGAGCACCGATTTTTTACTTTTTCACTGAGCGCGCATGTGTCGAACGACGATGTTTACAACGATCGGAGAAGGCCTGTATGTCTACGACGACGAAGGACGCCATCCAACCTGTGAACTCGACGCGCATGTCCACGACGATGCGAGTCGCGTTCGAGCGTGTCAACCTGACTCAATTGTGTGACCAGATCGTTGTCTTTGTATTCGCTTCCGCGTTATATGGAGCAGTCCTCTACAACTTCGGCATCAGTAGTGTCGCGCTTGCTGGAATCTCAGCATTTGCCATCGTTGTAGCCGTGCTCATATATGGTTATGTTTCCAAGGCTCAATGGCCCACCACAATCGTCGCGATATCATTTATCGCGGTGGTACTGTTTGCCTTTGGATTTCTCCGGGAATTCAGCTACGACGGTTTGAATTATCACGTCGCAACTCCGCTTTTATTGGACCACGGGCTGACCGGCGTCACCGGTTCCAAAGCACTTGGCGGTGCGTTCTGGGCTGCGCACTATCCAAAAGCGTTCGAGTATTTCGCGTACACCGCGAAGGCTCTGACTTCACGCTTCAACAGTGGAAAGTCATTCACGCTATTGCTTAGCGTTCCCGCGTGCGTTGCTCTGATGCGATTGTTCCAGTCAGCGGGAATATCTGCCAGAGCCGCCCTGCTTGCTGCTGCCACATGCGTCTACAATCCCGTGGCGCTCGGTCAGATCACGACGTTTTATGTCGACGCGGCACACTACTACTGCTGGACTATCTTTTCAGTCAATCTGCTTTTTGCGCTCAAGGGCAGGCCAAACTCAGGAGTTCAACTGGGCATTGCGCTCGTGCTTCTGATAGGTTCGAAGCTGACAGGTCCAGTTTTCGCAGCCATCTCTATTCTGGTATTTTTCGCCGCGGCGTTCATCAGCGGAGCAAAGAGAAATTTCCTGGTGAACCACAAGCGATTGATCGGCCAATTGGCTATTTCGTCTTTTGTCGCCTTCGCAGTCGTCGGCTATTCGCCATATGTAGAGAACATGGTCGCTGGCAAGCATATGTTCTATCCCGTTCTTGGGAAGGACAAGGTCGATATCATAGGAGGAAAGGCGTCAGCGCACTTCCTTGCCATGAACCCTCTGCACAGGCTCTTCGTGTCGTACTTTTCGATTCCGATGAATTGCAGCTCGTGCTCGAACCCGGAACCTACGTATGTTCCGTCATCCACGAATCTGCTTCAGTCATTCATTGCACTACATACGGCTGACACACGTTTCGCCGGCTTCGGTCCATTCTTTGGAGTGATGCTCATCGCGTGCCTGGCCTCGTTTTTGTGGAGAAAAAAAGCCGGTGGTGACGTTGTGAAGATATTTTTTATCGCAACGCTGGTGATTGTTTTGGCGCATCCACAATCTTGGTGGGCCCGCTATGTCCCGATGTTTTATGTTGTTCCTTTTTTGGTAATTGCGGGATTTTCAACCAGTCGAAGATTATTTTACGTAGCAATCGCTTTCGGCATCGCGAACTCGCTTCTCGCTGCGGCTAGCGTCACAGGGTATATCATCCTCAAAGAGACTCACTACATGAATGCAGTGGCAGCAGTACGCACGATGTGTGAGCAAGATCCGATATCCCTGTCACCTTCTGAGATGAATTGGGAAGCTGATTTGCGCGACGATCGTCTCGTTGTCCTTTCGAAAGGCAGCCCAGCTCAACCTGGGTGTGCCGTGAATTTCGACCAGATGATGGTGATGAAGAAGTAAGCGGTTCGTTCAGCTCGCGCGGGTCCCATGGACGATACCCTCACGCACTGCGCATGCCAGATTGGCGGGACTCGAATTGCGGCAGAACTCGGCGACTCCGCGCGTACCTGACATGCTCAGCGATGCTTCGTGCTGACTGGTGCCGCGCTTCGAAATGGCCGTTGGAGCGCTAAATCACGCGTCCATGAAATGGCGGAAGAAAGAGGCGAAATGAGCTCCCTTTCCCACCCGCCTGCAGTCTGCATTTGGTCACGGACCGCGCACCTCAGGGCGAATAGCTTCGCCCACGCAAGTTCGTTCAGTCTGGGGCTTATACAGCCCCAAGACCCGGCCTGCTCATGAGGATGGCGCCATGGCTGGCCGGAGGTACGGATGCTCGCGCGCCTATTTGTCGGGGTTACTGGACGTGAAGCTCGTGAACGCGTTGTAAGGCGCGCTGTTCGGAGTACCGTTGATCATAATGCCGTACGTGGAGTTCCCGCTATCCAGTACGTAGTACATCACAGACTGGATATTGTGCGTCTTTCTTGCCGCATAGAACTGACCCAATTGCGAGGTGATGTAGTTCGCCCGGTAGGCTTGGCTCTGGGCCGGCCCAGTATTCCATTCCGTGATCATGAACGGCACGCCATATCGAGCCTTGCAATAGGTCGGCAGATCAAAGCCCGGGCCAGCGCCGTCGGGACTGATACTGAAGATGTCACCGTACGACTCGTAATTGTGCCAGGTCGTGATGTCCCAGCGCAGTTTTTGATGGCCGCTGGTGCCGTCAGGTTGCGTGCCTTCCCACAGCGCGTCAGCCGCGCCGACGTCCGCGACGCAGAAATTGACACCGCACTTCGCAGACGGCTGGACAGATTTCACGCCATCAATCATGCCGCGCATGGAGCCGCGCATGGCCGGCCAGTTGGTATTGTTGAAATCCGAGGCCAAACTGCCCGCCCAGGAGAAGTCCATCACCGTAGCATTTTGCCGGGTCAATTCGTTGCCGCACTCGTACATGGTCACACCATACGGCTGCAAAGCGGTCGCGATTGTCTGCGCAGTCGTATAGCAGGTCTGGTAAGCCTGCGTCTCATTGGCAAAGACATTCCCGTTTGCGTCGTAGACACCCGCTTCGATCAGCACAAGCAGTGAGAGTCCAGCCGGCTGGAAGGCTTTTGCAATGTTGACCACGGCGGTGAGCGAACGCGAGTCGCTCCCGCAACCTACGCGATAGGTCGTGCACCCCATGGCCTTCATGATCGACACGAGTTGCGCAGGCGTGTACGTGTAGTCGTAATGCCCGTTCATCCCGTAGAAGTTACCCACTGCAGGGGCAACCGCGATGCGAGGATCAGTGCAAGGCAGCCATTGCGCTGAAAAATTCCGGGCGTCGACGTTGACGTACCACTGGCCGCTCGTATTGCAGCAATAGATCCTGCTGCCGTACCAGAGTACGAGCGTCACGTTGTAGTTGAGGCCAACGACAGCGCCGTTCATGGAGATGACACCATTGGTCAACGTCCATACCGCGCCCGTCCAGTCGATGATGCTCGTTGCCGACGGCATCGTGGTGCCGTCCGGGGACGTTGCGCGCACGCGCGGATCCATGCAGCCCTGCCACCTCGTGCCAATCCATTGGAACCACTGCGAGCTCGTGTTCTCAACGTAGATGTTGCCGTTGTAGCACAACGCCAGTGTGACGTTGTAGTTGTTCCCTGCTATCGCTCCGTTCATATAAGCGGAGCCGCCACTCAGGGTCCAGGTGTTGCCCGAGCCGTCGATCAGAGAACTTGCCGGAGGCATTGCCGTGCCGTTACCGGAAGCGGCCTTTGCCGTCGCAGTTGCGTTCCGAACTGCGGCGCCGGACGACGCATTTTCGCTAGAGTCCGAGCCGCCACCGCCGCCGCATGCGCTCAAAAGAACGCTTCCACCGAGTGCCGAGAGGGCACCAATAAATTGACGTCGTTTTACCATTTTGAATTATTCAATCGCGGGAAAAATTCCCAAAAAAAGTTCAAATATGATTTCCGTCTTTTTAGGACAACCAAATTGCTGGCAAGAGCATCCGCTATTCTTCCTCGCCTTGGCTATATCCGATGAAAATCCTTAGTCCCTTCAGGCACTGCTTTACAACCGCTCCCATACCGATCAAAAGCCGTTCGGCTAAAGCTATCAATTTGACAGACGCGCAAGCGCCAGCGGGCCCCACGGCGAGTCGATTCGCGCGTCAAGAGGATTCAACCAACGGAGGAGATGACGTGGCGACGATGCCTGCCCTCGGACATCTTCTACGGCTTTGCGCGGCGCAAACGTTTTCCCGCAAGATGTATCGCCGCCGGCAAATTCTTCTCATTGCCATAAAGCGAACGCACGAATCGTACTGGTAAAACGCTTGCGGTCAAAGAACAATCAGTCTTTTTCCGCCAAAAAGCAGAATTTTTGCCCGCAGTAGATGATATTACGAATATTCTGACTTTCTTATGATCATCAGAGGAGTAAAAATATTATTTATGCCACTCCGACCCTTTGAATTTAGGTATTTTTTACCGTGAAATATCGTAACGAGAGCCGAGCGATAGCTGTGCTTAGTTAGTATTGTGGCAAATCAGTCTGACAAATACATTGTGACCAGGAAATTATGTCTTCTCACGGGCGCTCGGTGCTGTATTGGGCGAACCGAGGTGCTGTATTTCGCGCTCGATGTACGGGCGAACCAAGGCAAACTGGTCTTCAATCGGCCCGCGCGGCACACAAGCTGTCCCTTGTAACGCCGAATGGACTCACTGACAGACAGGCGGTCGCTGCGGGAAATCACTGCTTGCACGCGGCGGATTCATCGCTGGTCAGCTGCGATTTTCCGAGGCAATTGAGTTCGACAGCGTGATTATTTCCGTTGACGCCAGCGAACCACCGACGATTATCCAGCGATTAATGAGTGCCTGACGAGTGCCCGCTCGCAACGGAAGCAATATCGAGGCAGTCGATTAATTCAGCAATTGCAACTAGCCACATCACTCGGATCAAAGCCCTAATGTCTTGGAGCGGCGTTTGTTTCCGAATACCAGAAGGTAGAAGCGCTTTTTAAAGAATTGCACGGCGCATCTCAGGACCATCGGATGATCTATTGTGTGACCAACGGCTGCCGCGAAGCGCCTTTCACGAACCGCCTCGGTGACATCGACCCAGCGAAGCGAGGTTTCGAGTGATCGATGCCGATGCGCACACGCGTCGGCTAATCTTCCGGACAGGGCATATGATGCACGGAAACGGGCATTCGCTTCGAGCATGCCTCGAAGTACCGGTCGATCCGCCGACTTGTCGGTGGAAAGCGAATCACCACGTCGCCTATAGTGATAACCCAAGCCCGGATAAACGACCATTCGTGCATCGTGCTTCACCAATACCCGCAACAAGAGATCGAAGTCTTCGCCCGAGCGAAGCCGCTCGTCATACCGAAGCTCGTTTAAAAGCTCAGTTCTGAGCATAGGCTTGAGATAGGCCAGATGCGGCGCTTTGACAAGCGCAACGGCATCGACGGTCCTGGAGGCCCGCAGTCCAAGCAGCGAGTACCCCGTGAGCAAGCCGCTGTGGTTCATGATGAGTAAGTCATCGGCTACGATCCCTGCGCCGTCCGACTCCGCCTTTGCAAGCAATGACTCAAGGCGTCCGTCTGCGAACAGGTCATCACTGTCGAGGATGGTGATCCAGCGTCCGCGCGCACACGCCAGCGCACGATTACGTGCGACCGACGGCCCTGCGTTGCACGATGAGGCGAGGAGCACGATACGTGGGTCGTTAGCCGCGGCGGCGCGGACAATTTCTACGCTCGCGTCGGTTGACGCATCGTCCACAACGATGAGTTCCCAGTCGGCCAGACTCTGTCTTTGGACCGACTCGATCGCTTGTCCGATCCAGTTCGCTCCATTGAAGTTGGCCATTATCACAGTGACAGACGGCGCCGACACAGGATCCACAACGCGATTCGTTGCGCGTTCTTCGCTGCGCTCGAGACCGCCAGGAGGCCCCCCGGATGCTTGGTTTTCGCCCTTTGAACTCATGGTCTGATCGCAAAGATATGACGCGTTGTGCAAAAGACGCTGCAACTGATGATGCACAACCGTGCTGCAGGCGGGTCTCGCTCCCTTTGTCGAGACGTGATCCGTGCGCTCGCCATATGGCACTTTCTGGCGATCGTGCCACTGCCAAGGTATGGAACCACAGGGACTGGAAAAGCTACCCATGGAAAGACATTACGCCACGCACCGTTAAAGCTATCGTGGCGCGGCCTAGTCGACAGCACGATCCGTCAATGCAGGTCCCGACACATCAGCCGCGTCGGTTGGGTTGCAATATAGCTTCTATCGCGAGGCCATTTACCGCGCTGACCGAGATCGCTGAAGAGCTGTCGCCTTTGTGCGAGATCATTCGTCATCTCTTTCCCGTGGTAGTGGGGACAGGACGAGCGCTTCGACTCGTACGACCCTATGAAACCGTCTCTTGGAGAAAAAGATGCCTCATTAGTGCCGACACAGCGAACAACATCGGTTCAGGAGGCGGGTAACGGCTCGTCAAACCGCGGTTCCGATACCTTCGCTACATTCATCAAGCGCGCGCCCAGGCACTATGGCATTTCGCTTTCTTCCAAACGGCTTGTGCCTACAGGATCGGTGACGGCGTTATGGTTACGAGTTCCAATTATGTCGAGGTATTGGGACGGATCGTTTTTCCACTCTTCTATTGTGCCGGCAAGCTGTCCTGTGATCTCCTTGATCGATCCGCGTTTTCCAGGCTGCCCCGTCTTCGCATCTGTGTGCTCAATCTCGCCATATTGGAAATGCGTCTCGAGGAAATCCAACACAACGGTCGGGTCAGAGCCAAGCCGCGCCATATTGTAGGGATGCCACTCCAGAAGAATCGCATCGGCTTGAGAAAGCGTGTGCCTGCCGCCGGCGACCACAAAAGGTTCAGCGCCCTCTGTGTCGATCTTTGCGAAGACGGGATGACGCAGTTCGATCGGCAGATCATCCAGTCTCTCACACGCGACTTCTGTCACTCGCCTGCTGGCCTCAGCCAATTTGGGCGCAAGACCGGTTTCGACGTGAAGGCGGTGCGCGCCAAGATTCGTGTCGGAAATCTCAAAGGGAAGCATGCCTTTCTGTTCATGCAATGCCAATTGGAAAGGCCGAATGTTCGATGAAGGGCAGTTTACCGATATGTTAAGCAAGAGATTCTGATAGTTGACCGGCTCAGGTTCAAACGCATAGCACTGCACTGCAGGATTTTGCTGAAGGATCGGTATTGACGTCATTCCTATGTTGGCACCTATGTCAAGGTAGGTCCCCCCCGTCCCTGAGAAAAATGCAGTCAACCTTTCCGAAAGTTGCGATGCCCAACGACCGCTTTCGGCGTATGCCCTCAGTATCCAAAGGTCGTTAGAACTGCTGGACATCGTCCCATATTCTCCGGTTGCGGAGAGCCGTACGACGTTCAGTTTCCCGGCCAGCCCTGACAGGTAGCGGTACCCATATTGCCTTACAAGCGATGGGTCGTTCAGGAGCGACGTCGCCAGAGCATGTCTAAGCCTCACAGGAAGCACGGAAGTTGCGAGCCCCGCCGCTGACAAGAGAAGTTTCTTGGCATCAAAGACTGTGGTGTTGGAAACGCTCGCTTTCTTCACGGTAGGCCTCACCGGTCGTATGCAATGGGCTAACGGGCAGGTATGATCGCCCGAACTTGATGCGATCCTGATGCGTTGACACCATGGTGATCAAAACAGTTCACCGCATCTTGAGCCGTCGCAGCTCGCTACGCTGGTATAGGATACATCGAACGGATCGACAAGTCGCCGTTGAGCTTACGTGGACCCTTACGGCACGGCGTATTCGTCCTTTTCGTGCTAAATCTGGCGGTTTCTTACTGGGCCTTTATTCCTGTCGCAACTGAAAGTCCGGATGCGACAGAACACCACCGAATTGCGCACGCTCGAGAAGCGGCTCGGGCACGCGCATTGCTGTGCTGACTCTACGAAACGCAGTTCCAGATCTCTTTCGTTATTAAAGGAGCTTATTGGGCGCACGCACAACGTCGTTACCGCTGACATCATTCCAGATGGAAATGATCAAGTGCTTATAGCGGGCTCGCTGTCGCGACAGTGCCCGCTATGTCGTTCGATCTCCCCCACGCGCTTACCTCACCGGATCATTGCGCAAGGCCGCGCCCTCCTGCTGCGAAGTCACGAATCCTCTCAATGCAGGGGTGAGCCGGAACACGAGCTTTTCGATCTCCACCACGAGGAAGAACAGGATGCCGCCGGCAACGAGCCACAGCCACGCGGACAAGGGCAGAGACTCGGTGTGGAAAACGGCATGGAACGGAAACGTGTAGGTAAACAGAAGCTGCAACACCACGACGCCGGCTATCCCGTACCAGAGATAGCGATTGCCCATATGGGCGCGCACGGATAGCGACGAATCGAGCAGATACCGGATGTTGAGCAGATAGAACACCTGGCCCAGCGTAATGGCGTTGACTGCGGCGGTGCGCGCCATCTCATCCGACGCCCCTTGTCCCTTCATCCAGAAGAAGGTCGATAGCGTATAAATCACGAGCGCGGCGCCGACGAACAGGATGCGCCAGATGCCGAAGCGCGTGACGATCGGCCGGTCGATTGCGCGTGGCGAGCGGCGCATCACGTCTTCCTCGTGCGGCTCGAACGAAATGGTCAGGCCGAGCGCGACGGAAGTCACCATGTTGACCCACAGGATCTGCGGCGCCGTGATCGGCAGCGTGAAGGCGAACAGGATCGCCACCGCGATCACCGCGCCTTGCGCGACGTTGGTCGGCAGCATGAACAGCATCGCCTTCTCGATGTTGTTGTAGACCGTGCGGCCCTCCTTCACCGCCGCGGAGATCGACGCGAAATTGTCGTCGGCGAGGATCATCCCCGCCGCCTCCTTCGTCACCTCGGTGCCCTTGATCCCCATCGCGACACCGATGTCGGCCTTCTTCAACGCCGGCGCATCGTTGACGCCGTCGCCGGTCATCGCGACGATCTGCCGATTCGCCTGGATCGCCTTGACGAGCCGCAGCTTGTGCTCGGGGCTCGCGCGCGCAAACACGTCGACGTCGCGCACGCATTCCTGCAACGCCGCATCGTTCATCGCCTCGATCTCGGTGCCGGACACGGCCGTCTTGCCGTCGCCGATGCCCAGCATTCTTGCGATAGCCGCCGCGGTGATCTTGTGATCGCCCGTGATCATCGTCACGCGGATGCCTCCGCCGTGGCATTCGCGCACGGCGTCGATCGCCTCTTTGCGCGGCGGGTCCATCAGGCCCACGAGGCCGAGCAGTACGAGAGTACGCGGCAGATCCTGAGGCCCGAGGCCGCCGGTACGCAGGCCCGGATCCGACAGCCACGCGAGCCCGAGCACGCGCTCACCTTGCGCCGCGAGCCGGTCGCCCTCCCTTGCGAAATGCTCGCGATCGAGCGGCGCAGGGCCTTGCGCCGTCTGCTGCCGGTCGCAGTGGTCGAGGATCACCTCTGGCGCGCCCTTGACCAGCAGCATCTCGCCGTCCGCCGCACGGTTCAATGTCGCCATGAACTTGTGCTCGGACTCGAACGGAATCGCGTCGATCCTCGGCGCGGCGGCTGTCTCGGCGGCACGGTCCATGCCCAGCTTGGAAGCGAACGGATAGAGCGCGCCTTCGGTCGGGTCACCCTCCACTTTCCATTTTCCTTCTTCCTCGAAAAGCTCAGCGTCGTTGCACAACAGCGATACGCGGCCCATCAGCTTGAGCACGTCCGGCGCGGCGTCGAGCGGCTTGCCGTCGGCGCTGACCTGTCCCTCGCTGGCGTAACCGTCGCCCGTCACGGTATAGCCCCCTTCGGCCGTCACGGCGGAGGTAACCATCATTTCCATCAGGGTCAGCGTGCCTGTCTTGTCCGAGCAGATGCGCGAGACGGCGCCCAGCGTCTCGACCGCCGGCAGGCGGCGAATGATCGCGTTGCGCTGGGCCATGCGCTGCACGCCGATGGCGAGCGTGATGGTGATGAGCGCCGGCAGGCCTTCCGGGATGACCGACACCGCGATCCCCACGATGGCCTGGAACAGTTCGACGAAAGTCATGTGTCCGAGCCAGTGGCCCCAGGAGAAAAGCAGCACACTGACAACGGCGATCACCGCCGTGATGACATAACCGAACTTCTTGATCTGGCGCAGCAGAGGCGTCTCGAGCACGCTGACTTCGGCAAGCATCTGGTTGATCCGGCCGAGTTCCGTCTGGCTTCCGGTCGCCACCACGACGCCGGTTGCCCGGCCCGACAAGACCATCGTGCCGCAGAACGCCATATTCTCGCGGTCGCCGACCGTGGCTTTGGCGGGTACGGGCGCGGTACCCTTCTCGGCCGGAAGGGATTCCCCCGTGAGAGCCGCTTCTTCCGTGTGCAGGTTCCGGGCCTCGACGAGACGCATGTCCGCCGGGATTTTGTCGCCCGATTCCAGCAGCACGATGTCGCCGGGAACGAGTTCCTCGGCAGGGATCAAACGAACCGCTCCTCCACGCATGACGCGCGCCTCGGCGGACAGCATGTTGCGAATCGAATCGAGCGCCTTCTCGGCACGTCCTTCCTGAATGAAGCCGAGCAGCGAGTTGAGGATGACGACAGCCAGAATGACCGAGCCGTCGAGCCAAAGGCCCAGCATGAACTTGACGAAACCGGCCGCGAGCAGGACGTAGATCAGAATGTTGTGAAGCTGCATCAGGAAGCGCACGACCGGCCCCCGCTTCTTGCCTTGCGGCAGGCGGTTCGGTCCGTAGGTGGCGAGCCGCCCGGCCGCTTCCGCTGCATCGAGGCCCTGCGCGAGATCGACTTTGAACTGCCGTTCGATGTCACTGGCCGGTATCGCATGCCACGGCGTCGCGTTCTCAACTGAGCTCATCCTCGTCTCTCCCGGTTCCAGTGATTTCGGGTCAGGGGGCCGCTCTCAATGGTCTGGATCGTCCCCGGGTTGATCGGGTCCCGGCGATTGCACCACTTCAGCGTCGAGTTCCTCTCTCGCGGCGGCGAGATCCTTCATCTGCTCCTGCGTGGCTTTCGGATATTCGAGGTCGAGCTTCTCGACGGCCTCGACGATCGCGGCCGCAACGATCAGGCGCGTGAAAGGCTTGTTGTCGGCGGGCACGACGTACCACGGAGCCGCTTCGGAAGCTGTTGCGCGGATGGCCTCTTCATACGCGTGCATATAGTCGTTCCAGTAGCGACGCTCGCGAACGTCGGCTGCGGAAAACTTCCAGTGCTTGTCGGGATTGTCGAGGCGATCCATGAATCGCTTCTTCTGCTCCCCGTACGACAGGTTCAGATAGAACTTGAGAATGAGCACGCCCTGGCGCGTCAGATAGTCCTCGAACCGCACGATATCGGCGAGACGCTGGTCCCAGATGTTGCTGCCGACCCGTGCCGGCGGGATCTTCTGCGCATGCAGCAGATGCTGACGCACGCGCACCACCAGCACCTCTTCATAGTACGAACGGTTGAAAATGCCAATGTGCCCGCGTTCGGGCACTTTCCTCGAATAGCGCCAAAGGAAGTCGTGGGAGAGTTCCTCGTCCGACGGCTGCTTGAACGAGACGACATCGCAGCCCTGCGGATTGACGCGCGACATCACGTGCTTGATCGTCCCATCCTTGCCCGCGGCGTCCATGGCCTGGAACACCAGCAGTACGGACCAGGAATCCTGCGCGTAAAGGATCTCCTGCTCCATCGCGAGCCATTTCGAACCGCGCTGGAGCAGTTGCTGCGCCTCTTCCTTATGCATTTTGAGTCCCAGGGTTTCGCCGGGATCAAAATTCTTCAGCAGGAAATCGGTGCCGCTGGTGACGCGAAATGGATCGGTGTATGTCCTCAGCGCGTCGAGTATTTCTGTGCGAACCATCGCTCTTTCTCCACGGCATCTGCAACCGGTTGCACGATTCGCGGATTGCCGTCCGGGCCACCGGCGCGCGGCGCGTCTGGCTTCAGGCGCCTCACGCGGTGTTTCCCGGACGCGCAGCATCGCTACCGCGGTCGTACCGTTCACGACTGTTTCTGATAATAGGTCACGCAAACAGAAACGTGCCGATCCACGACGACGATTCGCGCCCGCGTGTCGGCGCAAAATGCGCGCGTCAACGGTGCGGCAATCCGGACCGCCTGGCCTGTACTCCCCCGGCCGTCCGCCCGCCCGGCCTCAACCAGGCCGTCAGACGACAGGCATCACCTGTGCTTTTGTTCCACGCAGATCCTCGAATGTCGCCACGCGTGCCGTCTAATCCGGCGTCACGCCAATCGATTCGTTGCCCTGACGCGCATAGCCAGGCAGCCCGCGCAACGCATCAGCCGTCGCCTGCGCTTCCGCCTTCAGCCATTCGATGAACATCTGCGTACAACGACGCGGCTCGGCGACCACCGCGTGATAAGCCGCGCCGCAATCCTCGAGCACCGGATACGGCGCGACGAGCCGGCCGCTCTGCAATTCGTGCAACGCGAGCGCCGGCGAGCTGACGACGACACCGACGCCATCGGCGGCTGCTTCGAGCGCGGTCATCGCGTGTGAGAAATGGTGGCCGCGCGCTTCGTCGGGGACCGGTATGCCTGCGAATTCGGCCCACTTGCGCCAGTACGACAGACCGCCGTGGACGATGCCGCGATCGTCGTGCAACAGCGGCAGCGCCGCGAGCGATTCGGGCCGTTCGTCCGACGACGTTGCCGCGAGCGAGGGCGCCAGTAGCGGGGTCAGCGTCAGTGGCAGCAACGCGTCGACATGCAACGGATCGTACCGCCCATCTCCAAGCACGATCACAAGGTCGACTTCGTCGAGCCGCTGACGTACCGCGTCGGCCTCGAACTCCTGGTGGGTCCATGAGTGGCCGAAGCCGAGCATCCACGAGACGACGTGCACGTCGAGCTCGGGGTGCTGCATCAGGAAGCGGTGCAGGCGCGGCATCAGCCACCGGTTAGAGAACGACGGCGGGCAACTGACAGTCAGCGTTTCCTTGTCCTTGAAGCGCGCGAGCAGATCGATCGACTCGCGCATCGTGCGAAAACTCTCGCTGAGCTTGGGCAACCAGAGCCGTCCGGCCTGGGTCAGCACGAGCCCCTTCTTCGTGCGTTCGAACAGCAGCACGCCGAGAAACGCCTCGAGCGCGTTGACCTGATGGCTGACCGCAGCGGGCGTCACGTGCAATTCCTGCGCGGCCCTGCGAAAGCTCAGATGGCGCGCGGCCGACTCGAAGGTTTTCAGCGCGTTCAGCGGCGGCAACGGCGTAGGCATGGTGGTCTTCAACATGGGGGCGGCGGCAGACAAGAAAAACTTGCCACGCCCGCTAGAAATGCTCGGCTGACACCAGCGGGTCGCGTGGCTAGACTCGATGTTTCGACAAAACGGATTCGTCATGAACAGCAACCCGGCCGATTCTTGCACAAAACTTCTCGCCCTCAAACGCGAACTCGTCGCCGCGAACCGCATCCTCGCGCATCAGGGTGTGCTCGACGCATTCGGCCACGTGAGCGTGCGCCACCCGGAGCGCGACGGCGAATTTCTGATCTCGCGCTCGTGCGCGCCCGAACTCGTCGACATCGACGACATCATCACGATGCGGCTCGATGGTTCGATCGCCGAAGGCGAAGGCGCGAAGCCGTATCTGGAGGTATCGATCCACGCGGAAATCTATCGCGCGAGGCCGGACGTGGGTGCGATCGCTCACAGCCACGCACCGTCGGTGATCCCGTTCGGCATCGTCGAGCAGCCGCTGCGCCCCGTCTATCACATGGCCGGCTTTCTCGCGAAAGGCGCGCCGGTGTTCGACATCCGCGCATGTTTCGGCTGCACCGACATGCTGGTGCGGCGTGCCGAGCAAGGCGCGGCGCTCGCGCAAACGCTCGGCCCCGCGGCGGTCGCGCTGATGCGCGGGCACGGCTTCGTCGCCACCAGCGAGTCGATTCCCGGCGTCGTCTATCGCGCGATCTATACGGAGCGCAACGCGACGATCCAGCAGCAGGCCATCGCGCTCGGCGGCCCCGTGACCTATCTCGACGAAACCGAAGGGCTGCTGGCCGACGAGACCAACATGGGCGCGGTCGGCAAACCGTGGGCATTATGGTCGCGCTACGCGGAAGGCCCCCGGGACTGACGTCTTCGCAATACCTGTTCGCGCTGGAGCCGCGCGTCGACTGATAAAACACAAACACAACCAAAGTCTGGAGACTGATGATGGCGCAAGCTCGCCTGAGCCTGGAGGAGTTCGTCGATTCACAGCCGCTGTCGCGCAGCCAGGTGCTGATCGGCGTGCTGTGCTTTCTCGCGGTGCTGCTCGACGGTTTCGATTCGATCCTGATCGGCTACATCGCGCCCGCGATCAAGGCCGAATGGGGACTCACGCCGCCGCAGCTCGCGCCGTTGTTCGGCTCGGGCGTCATCGGCCTGATGATCGGCGCGATGGCGATCGGTCCTTGCGCCGACCGCTTCGGTCGCAAGACGATCCTGCTCGTGAGCGTCGCCGTGTTCGGCGTGTTTACGCTCGCCGCGTCGGTCGCGACCTCGTTGCCCGTGTTCATCGCTTTGCGCTTTCTCGCGGGACTCGGACTCGGCGCAACGATGCCTTGCGCAATCACACTGACCTCCGAATACTGCCCGCGCCGCCATCGCTCGCTGATGGTGACCGCGATGTTTTGCGGCTTCACGGCCGGCGCCGCGATCAGCGGGCTCGTCGCCGCGTGGATCGTGTCGGACTTCGGCTGGCGCGCCGTGCTGATCACCGGCGGCGCGCTGCCGGTGCTGTTCGTGCCGGCGCTGATACTCGGGCTGCCCGAATCGCTGCGCTTCCTGTCGCTGCGGCGCGACGCGAGCGCGCGCATCGCGCGGATCGCGGCGCGCCTGTTCCCGCGCGCGAATATCGACGCGGTCGATCTCGCCATGCATCCGGACGCTCGCCGCAGCTTTCCGGTCGCGGATCTAGTCGCAGCGGACGTGCGTAGCGGTACCGCGCTGATCTGGATCGTCTATTTCGCGAACCTGCTGGTGCTGTTGTTCCTGAACAGCTGGCTGCCGACGCTGCTGCTCAATCACGGCATGACGATCGTGCGCGCGTCGGCGTTCACGTCGACGTTCCAGATCGGCGGCGCCGTCGGCTCGGTTGGCATCGGCTATCTGATGGACCGCTGGACCCCGTGCCGCGTGCTCGCGGTATCGTTCGGCGTCGGCGTGCTGGCGTTGCTTGCGGTCGGTCATGCAGGCACCGTGGCGATCGTGCTGCTGCCGCTGATGTTCGCGATGGGCGTCGGTACCGGCGGCGCGCAAACCGGCGCGCACGTCGTCACGTCGTCGTTCTACCGAACCGCGATCCGCGCGACCGGCATGAGCTGGGCGCTCGGAATCGGCCGCATCGGCTCCGTGGTGGGTTCGATGGCGGGTGGTTACCTGCTGGGCTTGCACTGGACGGCAAGCGAGATGTTGACGCTGATGGCCGCCGTGTTGCTCGTCGCCACGCTGGGCGCGGCACTGCTCACGCCGTTGATGCGGCATGCCGCTCTGGCTTCGGCCGGCAGCGTCGCGAGCGAGCGCGAACATGCGGCGCTGGCCGCGGGAACGGGTCGCGTCGACTGATAGAAGAGCGGCGCCGCCGAAGAACGGGGCGCCGCCGTTTGAAGCGCTGGAAGGAATCGACCTAGCCTGGCGCCCTGCCCAACACCTGCGAATCCGACGACGCCGCCGTCGTCGACGTCTCGTCACGCCCGTGCCCATGCCCTGTCGTCGTGACCGCATTGGTGCCGCCGGGCCGACGCACCGACTTCGCGTGCCGCTCGATCAAGCGTTGCAGCAAACAGAACGCGCACAGCAGCGCGCCGATCACGATCCGCGTCCACCACGAACTGAGCGTGCCGTCGAACGTGATCAGCGTCTGGATCGTGCCGAGAATCCCGACGCCGAACAGCGAGCCGACCACATAACCGACGCCGCCGGTCAGCAGCGTGCCGCCGATCACCGTCGCCGCAATCGCATCGAGCTCCATGCCCTGTCCTTGCAGTCCATAGCCCGATAGCACGTAGAACGTGAACACCGCGCCGCCGAGCGCCGAGCAGAAGCCGCTCAGCGCATACACGCCGACCCGCGTGCGCGCGACGGGCAGCCCCATCAGCAGCGCCGAGCGCGGATTGCCGCCAACCGCATACACGTTGCGTCCGAAGCGCGTGAAATGCGCGACATAGATCGCGGCCGCGAGCGTCGCAACCGCGATCAGCACGTTCGCCGATACCGAACCGACGCCCAGACTGAGACGGAACGCGGAAATCGCCTTGAAGGTCGGATCGGTGATCGTGATCGACTGTGTCGTGATCAGAAAGCACAGGCCCCGCGCGAAGAACATCCCGGCCAGCGTCACGATGAACGCCTGCAGGCGGAAGTAATGAATCAGCGCGCCCTGCACGGCGCCGAACACCGTGCCCATCAACAGCACGATCGGAATGATCAGCCACACCGACACATGCATGTGTTCGGACAGCACGGCTTCGACGATGGTCGTCAGCGCGACGATCGAGCCCACCGACAGATCGATGCCGCCCGACACGATCACGAACGTCATGCCGATTGCGACGATCAGCAGAAACGCGTTGTCGACGAGCAGATCGAGCAACACCTGCCACGAGAAGAAACCGGTGTACATCACCGAACCAAAGCCGAACAGTGCGCAGAACAGCAGAACCGTCACCGCGATCGGCAGCGTGCGCGGATCGACCACGCGGGCGAGTGCTTCGAGAACGCGCGTCATCGTGCCACCCCACGCGATTTGACGAGCGACGCACCGAACGACACCGCGAGCGCGCGTGCCGCCGGCGACTGGATCACGCTGACCGCGAGCACGACGGCCGCCTTGACGACGAGCGTCGCTTCGGGCGGCACGCCGATCGAATAGGTCGTGTACGTGAGCGTCTGGATGATGAGCGCGCCGAGCACCGTGCCCGCGAAACTGAAGCGGCCCCCGAGCAGCGACGTGCCGCCGAGCGTCACGGCGAGAATCGCGTCGAGTTCGAGCAGCAGGCCCGCGTTGTTGCCGTCCGCGCTGCGCACGTTCGAGCTGATCAGGATGCCGGCCAGCGCCGCGGTCAAGCCCGAGAAGCCGTACACCGCGAACACGATCGCCTTCGAGCGCAAGCCGACGAGCCGTGTTGCAACCGGGTTCACGCCGATCGCGCGAATGAACAGGCCGAGCGCCGTGCCCTCGACCAGCGCGGCGGTCGCCAGCACGGCTACGGTCGCGATCCATACCGAGCACGGCACGCCGAGCCAGTAGCCGCCACCGACGAACAGATAGCCGGGCGCACCGATCGGGATGATTTGTCCGGCGGTCAGCAGTTGCGCGATGCCGCGGCCCGCGACCATCAAAATCAGCGTCGCGATGATCGGCTGCATGCCGACGAACGCGACGAGCAGCCCGTTCCACATGCCGCTCAGGATGCCGACGACGAGTGCGGCCAGTAGCGCCTGCGCGATCAGCGCACCGCTCGGCACGGCCTGGGTCGCGAGTATCGTCGCGGCCGCGGCGCCCGCGATCGCGACCACCGCGCCGACGGAGATGTCGATGCCGCGCGTCGCGATCACGAGCGTCATGCCGATCGCGACCAGCACGAGCGGCGCAGCGCGATTCAGAATGTCGATCGGCGCGCCGAACAGGTGGCCGTCGAGCATGCGCAGCCCGAGAAAATGTGGATTGACCAGCAGGTTCAGACCGCACAGCAACACGAGCGTCACGCATGGCCACAGCAGCGGACGCTCCACTCCGTCGCGCGCGAACCAGTTCGATAGCTTCATTCGCCGCTCCCTGCGATCAGTCGGTAGATGTTGTCCTCGTTCGATGCCCTGCCGGCCACCTCCGCGATCTTGCGGCGATCGCGCAGCACCGCGACGCGGTGGCTCACGCGCAGCACCTCGCTGATCTCCGACGAGATGAACAGGATGGACAGCCCGTTCGCGCACAACGCGAGCAGCCGGTCCATGATGTCGAACTTCGCGGCGACGTCGATGCCGCGGGTCGGCTCGTCGAGGATCAGGAGTTTGGGATCGGTCGCGAGCCAGCGCGCGAGCAGCGCCTTTTGCTGGTTGCCGCCGGACAGCAGCGCGATCGGCTGCTCGGCGTCGGCCGCCTTGATGCCGAGCCGCTCGATCCACAGATCGGCAAGCTCGCGCGCACGTTGCCGGCTGATCTTGCGCCACCAGCCACGTCGCGCCTGCAACGCGAGCATGATGTTTTCGCGGATCGACAGTTCGGCGACGATGCCTTCCTTCTTGCGGTCTTCCGCGCAATAGCCGATGCCATGGCGCACCGCGTCGTGCGGCGTGCGCAGCCGCACAGCGCGCCCTTCGACGAGGATCGTGCCGCTGTCCGCGCGATCCGCGCCGAACAGCAGCCGCGCGGTTTCGGTGCGCCCCGAGCCGAGCAGTCCCGCGAGGCCGAGAATCTTGCCGGCCCGCACTTCGAGATCGATCGGCTGCAAGGTGCCGCGGCGGCCGACGCCGCGCAGTTCGATGAACGGCTGCGTCGGTGTGGCGTCGACTGCGTCCGCGTGGTCCTGCTCGATGTCCTGCAGATCGTCGGCGGCTTGCCCTTCATGCGCCGCTTCGCGCAGACGCGCGCTCATGCGCTCGTGGCCGACCATCTTCGCGACCAGTTGATCAGCGGACAGATCGCGCGCGAGATATTCTCCTTCGCGCTCGCCGTTGCGCATCACCGTGATGCGATCGGAGATCGCATACGTCTGTTCGATGAAATGCGTGACGAACAGAATCGCGATGCCCGATTGCTTAAGATGCCGAAGGATTTTGAAAAGCTGCGCGACTTCGCTGTCGTCGAGGCTCGAAGTCGGCTCGTCGAGAATCAGTACACGCGCATCGACGGACAACGCTCGCGCGATCGCGACCATCTGTTGCACGGCGATCGGATAGGCGTCGAGCGAGCGCGTGACGTCGAGCGACACGTCGAGGCGCGCGAGCGCTTCCTGCGCGCGCCGCTTGATGTCGGACCAGTCGATCGCGCCGAAGCGGCGCGGCTGCCGGCCCGCGAAGATGTTCTCCGCGACCGACAGATTCGGGCACAGGTTGACTTCCTGGTAAAGCGTGCGCACGCCGGCCGCCTCGGCTTCCTGCGGCGACGCGAACGCGACCACCTCGCCGCCGAGGCGGATCGTGCCGGCGTCGGGTGCGAGCACGCCTGTGAGCACGTTGATCAACGTGGATTTGCCGGCGCCGTTCTGGCCCATCAGCGTATGGACCTCGCCGGGAAACAGGCGGAAGTCGACGTGTTGTAGCGCCTTCACGCCCGGAAATGTCTTGCTGACGCCGGAGGTCGCCAGAATCGGTTCGCGCGCGCTCATGTCATTCTGTTGGCTTTGCGCGCCCGGCGGCGTGCCGCGCTGCGGCTGGTCCGGCTGATTCGGTTCGGTAGCGGAATGGGTCATGGACCTCGCTCGATCGGCTATGCATGGTTCGGCAGGCCCCAGCGGCATGCTCCCGCGGGCGCATGCTCCTGAAAAGAGACCGCCCGCTGCAAAAGAAAGCAGCCCGGGCGGTCAGGCACCACTGGAGAAACCTGTTCGATGCGTCCGTACTGCACATCTCCTTCGCGCCGTGGGCCGCGTTGGCCCCGGCGCCTGAACACCGCACCCGCCGCGGCGCTCGCTCGAGCGGTGCCGCGGCGACGTTGCGCGCCGCGTCAGTACTTACGCGACGGCAGTGTTTGCGCGGCCACGCTCATCGGGAAGACAGTCTCCTGAGTCAGGATGCGCTTCGGCAGCGGCTTGCCAGCCACCACGTCCTTCACCGCCGACATCAGCTGCGGTCCGAGCAGCGGGCTGCACTCCACGTCGACGTTCATCTTGCCGGCGGCCATTGCCTGGAAGCCGCCCTTGGTCGCGTCGAACGAAACCACCACGACGTCCTTGCCCGGATGCATGCCGGCTTCTTCCATCGCCTGGATCGCGCCGAGCGCCATGTCATCGTTATGAGCATAGACGACGTTGATCTTGTTACCGTAGGTCTTGATGAACGCTTCCATCACCTGCTTGCCGCCGGCGAGCGTGAAGTCGCCGCTTTGCGACGCGATGATCTTGAACTTCGGATCGCTCTTGATCACTTCGATCAGACCCGCGTGGCGGTCGTTGGCCGGCGCGGAGCCGACCGTGCCTTGCAGTTCGGCGATGTTGATCGGGCCTTTGTCGTCCTTGTAGTGATCCGCGAGCCAGTGACCGCCGCGCCGTCCTTCTTCGAGGAAGTCCGAGCCGATCATCGTCACGTACAGCGAGGTGTCCTTCACGTCGATATTGCGGTCGGTCAGGATCACCGGAATCTTCGCGGCCTTGGCTTCGAGCAGCACCGGTTCCCAACCCGATTCGACGACCGGCGAGAACGCGATCACATCGACCTTCTGCGCGATATACGAGCGGATCGCCTTGATCTGGTTTTCCTGCTTCTGCTGCGCGTCGGAGAATTTGAGGTTGATGCCGGCCTCCGCCGCTGCCGACTTCACCGATTCGGTATTCGCGGTACGCCATGCGCTCTCTGCGCCGACCTGCGCAAAACCGAGCGTGATCTTCTTGTCTTCGGCATGCGCGCCGGGCGTGCCCAGCATTAGCGCTCCAAGACTCGCGGAAAGCGCGAGCGCGCCCAGAGCGCGACACGCGGCACGTCGTGTATTCGCCATGACAGTCTCCAATCGTTGTTGTGTAGACGACCCAGCGGTCTGCCCGGCCCTCGTGGCCCTCACGGCGCATGGATCGTGATGTAGCGTACTGTGGGACGCGTTAACCGTCCAATCATATGATTCGCGCCCTCGATATCAATTTTGATATAGCGCGCCGCTCAGATGGCCGCTCGAGCTCTCAGGTTGGCGTCACTCTCGGAGTCACCCAGCGAAACGTCAGATTGATGCGCTCGCCGCTCACGCGCGGCTCCTTCGGCACCCGATGACGCCACTGCGCCTGGGTGTCGCCCTTCATCACGAGCAGACTGCCGCCCTTCAACGAGAACGATTGCACGACGCCGCTGCGGTTGTGCTGCAGATCGAACCTGCGCGCGACGCCGAGGCTCACCGACGCGATCACCGGCTGTCTGCCGAGCTCCGGCTCGCGGTCCGCGTGCCAGCCCATGCTGTCCGCGCCGCTGCGGTAGCGATTCAGCAGCACGCTGTTAAAACGCGCGCCGCTGGTCGCCTCGGCGGCGGCCTTCAGTTCGGCGACGGCGGGCGTCCATGCTTGCGGCACGTTGCGGATGCCCGAGTAGACGTAGACTGCATCCGGCTCACCCTGCCAGGCAGTCAGACGCGGCAGTGCAACACGGCCGGCGGGCGTGCCCATCATGTCCTGGCGCCATTGCACTTCGTCGATCACGCGGGCGAGCAGGCGCTCGGCCTCGGCCGGTGCGAGCCAGTCGGGATGCCAGTCGACATCGGGCGTCGGCAGGTCGTTGAAAAGATCGCTGGTCATCGGAATGGGTGGGTACGAGCGGACGAGTAAAAACCCTGGCTATTATGACGACAACGGTGCGCCGCCGATTCATGCGCGTTGCTCTTTCATTCGACGCGGCTCTCCGCGTTCCCTCTGTTCTTTCGCACGGACTACTTCAATGACACTTTCCGATCAGGCGCTCGCGCAGCTCTTTCGCGACGCGCGTACGCATAACGGCTGGCAGAACAAGCCGATCGACGACGCCGTGCTGCGCGAGCTGATGGAGCTCGTACTGCTCGGCCCGACCTCGGCCAATTCGAGTCCGGGCCGCTTCGTGTTCGTCAGGACGCCGGAGGGCAAGGAGAAGCTGCGCCCGGCTTTGTCGGCTGGCAATCTCGAGAAAACGATGGCCGCGCCCGTCACGGTGATCGTCGCGATGGACATGGCGTTCTACGAGCATCTGCCGAAACTGTTTCCCCACGCGGATGCGCGCAGCTGGTTCGTCGGCAACGAGCGGTTGATCGCGGACACGGCGTTTCGCAATTCGACGCTGCAGGGCGGCTATCTGATTCTCGCCGCGCGTGCGCTCGGTCTCGACACCGGGCCGATGTCGGGCTTCGATCAGGCCAAGGTCGACGAAGCGTTCTTCGCGGGCACGACGGTGAAGTCGAACTTCCTGATCAATCTTGGTTACGGCGATCCGTCGAAGCTGTTCGCGCGCAGCCCGCGTTTCTCGTTCGACGAAGCGGCGCGGATAGTCTGACCGCGCCTTGATGATGGAAGGCGCAGCGGGTGTCGCGCCACGCGTTGGCTCGAATCGCGTCAGCTCAGCAGCGCGACATAAAACACCACGGTGCCGATCAGCGCGCCGATGAAGCAGAAGCCCTCTTCGGCCTCGTCGCCGTTCGAGCGCAGCCATGCGCCGGCCGCGCCGAACAGGCCCGCGATGCCCAGCGCAACGCACACCATCACGACGTCGAACAGCGCGCTTTTGCCGAGCTCGGAGAAATCGATGTTGCGCACGCCGAAGTAGAGCGCAATCGCCATCAGAGAGATGCCGACGAGCGGCAGCATCACATGGCTACCTTCGTATCCGACGTGATGCTCATGGTGAACATGATGCACGTCGTCCGCGCGATGCCACAGGTGGCCCGATTTGAGCAGCTTCATGGTGCGCCTCCCCCCGCCCGAGCTTTCCCGGCGACAGAACCCGTCGAGGCCTACCGGCCTCAGACTGCCGCGGCAACGAGCTAGTTCGTTTCAAGCATACTCCACGCATGAATACAATTCAAAGCCCATTTAATTCGCTTGCATAGGCATTGAATTACATGGCGCGCGACCCTGCAGGCATGGGTCAAGCATGGAGCGCGCCTGCCGCCTCCGTTCGTCGTCATATCTCGCCCCGGCGCCTTCCGGACGGCCTGTCGTGCGGTGCGGGAGCACGATTTTTGCGGCCACGGCAAGCGACGGAACATGCCGGTAGAATGATTCGCCGCGCTCGCCAATCATCGCGAGCGCATGCATTGCCCGCCAACCGATCGCCGCCGCGCTGTCGCTGATGCCGGCCCTTTGGCCCCCTTCCCGCCCCCATCCTCTCTATGCGACGTTCATCGTTTCTTGTCCGCATCATCCTGATTGGCATCCTGCTGCATATCTACGTCGGCTTGCGCCTGATTCCCGACATGCCGATCGACGCGGCCGGCCGCGGGCTGTGCGTGCTGTGGCTCGTGCTGTCGATCTACCTGATCCCGGTCGGCATGATGGCGCGCGGCTTCAAGCGCCAGCCACTCGGCGACCGGCTCGCGTGGGCTGGCCTGCTCGCGATGGGCTTCTTTTCGTCGCTGCTGGTACTGACGTTTGCGCGCGACCTCATGCTGGCGTCGCTGCTGACGATCGACGCGATCTGGCCGAACACGCTGTCGATCACGCATTGGCGCACTGGTTCGGCGGCAGCGGTGCCGCTGCTCGCGCTGCTGTCGACGCTGATCGGCCTGTTCAATGCGCGCCGTCGCGCGCGCGTCGTCACGATCGAAGTGCCGATCGACGATCTGCCTGCCGCGCTCGAAGGCTTCACGATCGTGCAGATCAGCGACATCCACGTCGGCCCGACGATCAAGGGCCGCTATGTCGACGCGATCGTCGACGCCGTAAACCGGCTGCAGCCGGATCTGATCGCGGTGACGGGCGACGTCGTCGATGGCAGCGTGCCGCAGCTGAGCCGGCATACGCAGCCGCTGTCGCGGCTCGCCGCTCGGCACGGTGCGTTTCTCGTGACCGGCAATCACGAGTACTACTCCGGAGCGAATTCGTGGATCGCCGAATTCCGCCGGCTCGGCTTGCGGGTGCTGCTGAACGAACACGTGATCGTCGATCATGACGGCGCGCGCGCCGTAATCGCCGGCGTCACCGATTACTCGGCGGGTCATCACGACCCCGCGCATCGTAGCGACCCGGTCGCAGCGCTCGCCGGCGCGCCGGGCGACGTGCTGATCAGGGTGCTGCTCGCGCATCAGCCGCGCTCGGCCGAAGCGGCCGCGGCGGCCGGCTTCACGCTGCAGTTGTCGGGTCATACGCACGGCGGCCAGTTCTTTCCGTGGAATTTCTTCGTGCGCCTGCAACAGCCGTTCACGGCGGGCCTCGCGCGCCTGAACGGACTGTGGGTTTATACGAGTCGCGGTACGGGCTATTGGGGACCGCCGAAGCGACTCGGCGCGCCTTCGGAGATCACGCGCTTGAGACTCGTACCGGGCGAGCCCGATTGAACTCAAGGTTCGCAGTCCGCATTAATCAATTGCGGCCTGTCTGCGATACGGCTATCGCAATCCCCCGCGCGCATTCTGTGCCGACCGCGGCTTGACTGATCTTTGCGCAGCCCCGTAAAATCCGCGCAATTCTTTTAACCGGATTCACGATCTTGGACAGTAGCAGTTGTACCAGCCGAGTATCGATTTGCCCGCTCGCCTGAGCAGCAGGATTTCCGCGTCAGTCTTTCCTGTCGCCGTCCTGCCCTCGGGCTCGACGGCGCACGTCGCTCTCATTTCATTTTCATTGCAGTACTGCCGGTGAAGAGCAGCATGGTTCGATGCCGTGCCGATACCGCACGCGCCGGGCGCGTACGTTCGTGCGTGTGTCTCTCATCGCGCCGGCCGCCTGCTTTTACCGTACACGAGGTAGACGCCGTAACGTTCACACGCGTAGGCTTCACTCTGCGGCAGCACGCACGCCAACCTTTCTGAACGATGACACTCGAATTCTTCCTGCGCCTTCTGACCGCGTTTGCTTGCGGCGTCGCGATTGGCCTCGAACGACAGATGCGCCAGCGCACTGCCGGCCTGCGCACGATCACGCTCGTCGCGAGCGGCGCGTGCCTGTTCGTCACGCTCGGGGTGCTGACCGGCAACGGCGTCAGCGGCATCACGCAGATTGCAGCGTATGTGGTGTCCGGCGTCGGCTTTCTTGGCGGCGGCGTCATCATGCGCGACAAAGGCTCGATTCAAGGGATCAACACCGCGGCGACGCTGTGGTGCTCGGCGGCCGTCGGCGTGTTGAGCGGCGCGGGACATTACGGACCGGCGGTCGCGGGCACCGCGGTCGTGCTGCTGACCAACACCGTGCTGCGCGAAGTGAGCCGGATGATCAACCAGACACCAGTTTCGAACGCCGACCTCGTGCAGGAGTACGTGCTGACGATCGTCTGCCGCGAAGCCGACGAGATCCACATTCGCACCGCGATTTCCAACTCGATGTACTCGGCGCCGCTGTCGTTCCAGAGCCTGACGAGCGAGGATGTCGAGGACGAGGCCGGGCGCATTCGCGTGACCGCGACGCTGAAGATGCATCCGAAGGATCAATCGAAGCTCGAACAGATGGCGAGTCGCCTGAGCATGGAAAAGAGCGTGTCCAGCGTCAGTTGGACCGCCCGAGAAGCGGAGTCGACGCCCGAGTGAGGCGCGGCGCGCGAGTCCCCTTTGTTCGCGCGCATCGTCTACACTTAGCTTGCTGCAGATTCAGATTGTGTTAATTCCGCGTCCTGAACATGGACTGTCCCATAACCTTCGACTAAGCTCTGTCACCGTGATTTGTTCACACTCAACCAGGGAGTCTCGAATATGGAACACGGCATCATCGCATGGATCATCATCGGCGCGATTGCGGGCTGGCTCGCGGGTGTACTGGTCAGGGGCGGCGGCTTCGGCCTGATCGTCGACATCATCGTCGGGATCGTCGGCGCGTTCATCGGCGGGTGGCTCGCCGGCGTGCTGCATATCTCGCTCGGCGGCGGCTGGATCGGCTCGATCATCACCGCGTTGATCGGCGCGGTCATTCTGCTGTTTATTATCCGGCTCGTGCGACGAGGTTCCTGAGCCCCCCATCCGATGTCATGAAGCGCCAGCGGGCTCGTGCCGCTGGCGCTTTTTTGTTGCCGGTTTCTTCTGCTTTTATCGCTGTGATCGTGGGCGCTGAGGCCGTTGCAAAATCAGGCCAGTAGCATCGAGCCCGTGTCGCGCAGCCGCGTATGCCATGCAAAAGCCTGCTCGAGGCAATGCGGCGTCTGCCCTCCCCAGCGCAACGCATCGCGGTAGTAGTCTCGCAACAGCTCGCGATACTGCGGATGTACGCAATGCTCGATGATCAGCGTGGCACGTTCGCGCGGTGCGAGGCCGCGCAGATCCGCGAGACCCTGCTCGGTGACGACGACGTCGACGTCGTGTTCGTTGTGATCGCAATGCGGCACCATCGGCACGATGCTCGAAATGCGGCCGCCCTTCGCGGTCGACTTGCTCGCGAACACCGCGCAGGACGCATTGCGCGCAAAGTCGCCCGAGCCGCCGATGCCGTTCATCATGTGCGTGCCGCCCACGTGTGTCGAATTGACGTTGCCGTAGATATCGAATTCCAGCGCGGTATTGAGCGCGATCAGGCCGAGCCGCCGGATCACTTCAGGATGGTTGCTGACCTCCTGCGGACGCAGCACGAGCCGGTCGCGATAGCGCCCGATATCGCCGAATACCTGCGCCTGCCGCGCGGCCGACAACGTGATCGACGCACCGGATGCGAACGCGACCTTGCCGGCATCCATCAGGTCGAACGTAGAATCCTGCAGGACTTCTGAATAGATTTCGAACACCTCGAAAGGCGATTCGACGAAGCCTGCCAGCACCGCGTTGGCGATCGTTCCGATCCCCGCCTGGAGCGGGGGCAACTGCGTCGGCATGCGGCCGCGCGTAACTTCGTGCTGGAAAAACTCGATCAGATGACCGGCGATCAGCGCGGTTTCCCGATCCGCGGGCAGCACCGTGGACGGGCTGTCGGCCATATCGGTGATCACGATCGCCGCGATTTTCTCGGGCGGAATCTCGATAGCGGGTGTGCCGACGCGGTCGTGCGTGCGCACGATCGGCAGCGGCTCGCGATGCGGCCGGCGCCCCGGAATCCAGATGTCGTGCAAGCCTTCGAGCCCGAGCGGCTGCGCAAGATTGATCTCGACGATGACCTTGTCAGCGAGAATCGCGAAGCTCGCCGAATTGCCGACCGATGTCGTCGGCACGATAGCGCCGCTCTCCGTGATCGCGACCGCTTCGATGATCGCGACATCGAGCTTGCCGAGCTGGTTCGCGCGCAGCATCTCGACTGTCTCCGACAGATGCTGGTCCACGAACATCACCTCGCCGCGATTGATTGCGTCGCGCAGCGTCTTGTCCACCTGAAACGGCAGACGGCGCGCGAGCACGTGCGCTTCGGTCAGCATGCGGTCGACGTCATGACCGAGCGAGGCGCCCGTCATCAACGTGATGCGCAGCGGCTCGCCCAGCTGGCGCGCACGCTCGGCGAGCGCGACCGGCACGGCCTTCGCGTCGCCCGCGCGCGTGAAACCGCTTGCGCCAACGCGCATGCCGTCGCGAATCAGGAGCGCCGCGTCGGCGGCCGTGGTGATTTTTCCGCGCAGCGCGGCGCAGCGAATTCGGTCTTCGTACATGAAAGGGAGTCTCTCCATAGTCGCCAGTTTCGTCCACTGGTGCGCACCTCTGCGGTGTGCTTCGCTCAATAGACGGTTGCCGCACCCGTCGCGGCGTCTCGATCGGACGGCGTCGCGAGCAGGTGTTGGGTCGCGTGACAGGTATTGCGCGTGAGGCAGCTGGATTAATTTTTCGAACTTAGCTGCCGAAGTAGATGTTGCAGAAACTCATCGGGCCAACGCATTCATCGGCTTTCGCTTTCGGTGCTTCAACCTGCTTGCGCGCGGTAACCTTATCGGCGCGCTGACCATCCGCTTGCGCGACCTGCTGCTCCGGCGCGGCCGGCGCCGTTTGTGCATAGGCGGCGGCAGCAGTGGACAAAGAACAGGCAATCAGGACCATCTTCAACACTTTCATCTCTTTCTCCAGGACTTACGACTACTGCGACGATTACTGCGAGGCAGTGACGAAACTATATGACCGCCACCTGCGCGAATAAACGGGGCCGCCCGGAAGGGATCTTTCCATCTGGCAGAAAGATCCACGCAGCATTGCTCAGCGACGATTGAACGGCGCATCCTTGTCGAGCAACGCGCTACGAATGAAGTGCAGACAGCTCAAGATGCGCTGCAGGTCGTGACGCCGCTCGCGATCTGCACGCACCGTCTGCAGCATGTCTTGCGCGAGCCAGGTGGCCGAGCGCACGGCAACGAGTGCGCATTCGAGCGAACGCGGACCTGGGCGTTCGAAGAGCCGGGCGAGATGGTCGCAGCTGTGTTCGATCACGCTGCGCCAACGCGGCTGAAGGAGGTCGGCATAGTCGGCGCGAGCGGCTTCGTTGCGCAGATCGATGACGGCGTGACCGACTTCGATCGTCGCGAGCATCCAGCGAAGTGCGTCGCGCCGTCGTCGTGAACGGTGCGTCAGCAGCATGCGCAGTTGCGAAGCCAGATCGTGCGTGCTCGACTGGAAACGTCGGTTCAGACCCGGCAGGCCGTCCTTGCAAGCCGATACAGCTTGCGCTCGCAGGTCCCCCATGATCCGCTCGATGAGCCAGCGCATATCGGCGGGAAAGACCACCGCGAAAACAAGCGCCGCGAGCACCATCGACGCGGTCAGCGCGATGCCGTTGTTGATCAGCAGATCGGGCACGTAGCTGACGACGTTGTCTGGCCCGGCAAGCAAACAGAAGAACACCGAAAAACCGATGCCAAATCCTGCCGCGCCGCGACGCGTCGCGATGAATGCGCCGAGCGCGAGCACCGGTGCGAGTACCACGCAAAGCAGCGGGAAACCATCGATATTCGGATACACGTAGCACATGAATACGTAGCCGGTGAGCGTCGCGAGCACGGCGCCGAGCGCCATCTGCATAGCCATTCTGGTGGCGCTCGGGGCCGTGGACGTCAATGCACAGACAAGCGTCGCGCCAATCACGGCGAGGCCGCCGCTCGGCCAGTTGGTCGCGATCCAGAACGAACTGGCGATCCCGATGACGACAGCCGAGCGCACAAACGTGAATAACACGGCGAAGTGGTTGGTGCGGCTTATAGAGCCGCTCGTGCGGTGGCATTTATGCGGGCTTGAGCTACGTCGGATGGTTTGCGGTGCGCGTTCTTTCTTTCGCCATAAGCATGCATAGGTTTCCGAATAATTTGTCCATTCGCCCACGAAGCGATACAGCAATTCGGCTGCCGTGTCGAAGTCCGCAAGCGATTCCGCGTACGCGGCTTCGAGTGGCCGCCTGGTTTCGCGTATCCGGCGTGGCAGGTTCGCTCGAAAGAGGCGCAGGTCGGCTGCCACGTCCGATGCTTCGACGTCGACTTCGGCTCGTTTTTCGAACAAGGCTTCCAGTTCGTCGAGGTACGGGTCGATGGCTGCGAGTATCGACGCAGCACGGCTCACGCGTAACCGTTTCAGCAACTGATGCAGCGCATGCAGACGCGCGCACGCATCCATGAATTCGCTATTCAGACGCGCCAGATGCGCACCGCTCGAGCGCATCTCCGGATCTTCGAACGCGACGAAGGTGCGCGTTGCTTCGAAACCAGCGATTTCGTCGATTAATTCCGCGAAACGCCGTTCGAACTGATTGCGCTCGAGCCTGCGTGCGAGCACATCGACAGTGAACGCAGTAAAATTCGCGTACCTGATCTGAAGGTTACGTCGTAGCGCGAGGCTCGAGCGCTGCGGCACAAGCAACGCGCTGACCGTGCTCGAACACACGATGCCGACCGCCACTTCCGCCGCCCGCGTGAGTGCTGCGAGGAACAGTCCCTGTGGCGCCATCACGTTCGGAATGCCGATCAGCGCGGCCGTGTAACCCGCGAGCACAAAGCCGTACCACCTGAAATGCCGATACCGGACTGCCGCAGCAATACAGGCGCTCACCCACACGATCATGCCGAGCATGTACAGTTCGGCCTGCTGAACGAACAGCCCGCCGAGCACGAGTGCGGCGACGGTCCCTACTGCCGTTCCGAGAATCCGGTAGAAGCTCTTCGCGAGCACCATGCCGCTGAACGGTTGCATCAACACGAACACCGTCGTCATCGCAATGCGCGGCTGCGGCAGATCGAGCAGCATCGCCATACCCAGCGCCAGCAGACCGGCCGCGACCGTCTTCAGCAGGTGCAGCCAGGTCAGACCGTCGCTGCTGGCCCAGTCGCGTGCGGCCCGATTGAGGTTGGCCCGGCTGAGTCGTCGCCGCATGACACCGCGCAGACTGAAAAAATCGGCCGATGGTTCGATCGCATGATCGGGTTTCATCTGAATTCAGTGCACCCCACGTGGTCGCTGAAGGAACCTCCGGGCAGAATCGCTGACACCGGCAGGCGAGGCGCCGATTGTAGGAGTCCGCGATGCGCGCATTAAGACGATAAGTGCAGAACATCTGTTCCAGAACGGACAACAATAGGTGTCTGAGACTGGCGGAAAATATGACCTTGGTCATGAAACAGAAGGTTTGATGGACACGCTACAAAATATGCGAGTGTTCGTGCGGGTGGTCGAAGCCGGTAGCTTCACCGCGGCCGCGCAATCGCTCAATTCAACGACCGGCGCGATGTCTCGCGCAGTCTCGGAGCTTGAGGCACATCTGCGCACGCGCCTGCTCAATCGCTCGACGCGCCGGCTTGCGTTGACCACCGCCGGCGAGCGCTATCTGAAGAGATCGCAGCAGATCCTCGCAGATGTCGACACTGCGGAAGAAGAAGCTAGTTGCGCGCACGAGCGACCGACTGGCGCGCTGCGCATGCATAGCTTTGCGAGCATCGGCCAGCACTACGTGCTGCCGGCGATTTCGCGTTATCGCGCGCTTTATCCTGATGTGACCGTCGAGTTGACGCTGTCGCAGCGCATGCCGGATCTGTTCGAGGGCAGCGCCGATGTGGCCGTGATCGGTGCATCGACGCTGCCCAATTCGGACCTCGTATCGTTTCCGCTGGGGACGACGTTCAGCATCCTGTGCGCCTCGCCGGCCTACGTGCGTGCGCACGGCGCGCCGCAAAAACCAGCAGACCTTGCGCATCACGAATGTCTGATCCTTCATACACCGGCGTTTCCGCCACATGAATGGACGCTCGACGGCCCGAACGGCAGTGAGTTGATGGAAGTCGACGGACCGGTGCACGTGAACATCGCCGAATCATTGATCGTGGCGATCCGCGAAGGCATGGGCATCGGCATGGTGCCGCTCTACGCGGCCATTTCGGGGTTGCGCGATGGCACGCTGGTGCGCGTGTTACCGGAATATACGCTGCAGAAGACGACTGTTTACGCGCTCTATCCGTCGCGCAAGTTCATCGATGCAAAGACACGCACGTGGGTCGAATTCTTGCGCTCGCATCTCCCACAGGTGATTGCGCGCGACGAAGCATTGCTTGCTGAGGTCGGGCAATTGAGATCTGTACATGAGCCAGCGGAGACGGAGGCTCACGTTGAGCGTGGGCGCGCCAAAGAATAGCAGTCAGGACGTGGACTTGCCCCTGCATGACCGGACACGCGGTCACGCTTCGGTTGGTGAAGTTGCGCGCTGGCAGAATTCGCGTGGCGAGCAGTATTTCAAGGCGCTGTGCGGATGCGATTCGATGTAGTGGTCAAACGCGACGGCCAGGTTTTGCAGTGCGGTTCTGACGTCAGGCTGGGGCATCCATGAAACGTAGTCTCGCTTTATCGTTTTGACGAAAACTTTCGGCCATCCCGTTGCTCTGCGGACTTCTCACAGGGGTCGTGACCGGCTTCAAACCGATTGTCCGCGAGAACGTCAGCGTTTCCTCGGCAATGTAGCAGAAACCGTTATCGCTGAGCCACTCGATTTCGCTGTCGGCCTTAAGCGCGCCATTGAAACGGTTCTCCACCGCCTGAAGCATCACGTCCGCACCATGTCCCCGGTGTAACCACCCGTCGTCGCCGCCCAGCTGGTGGCTTCCCGGTCGCAGCAGTCCAGCGCAAAGATGACTCGCAACGGCGCGCCATCATCGCAACGGAATTCGAAGCCGTCGGAACACCAGCGGGCATTGCTCCTGCCCACCGCGACCTTGCCGTCGTGTCGCCGCGAGGACGGGGTATGGCGAGGACGGCGTTCAAGTAGCAGGTTGTGGGCACGCATGACGCGATAAACCTGTTTTGCATTAACACCTGGACGGCCCGCCGCGTCGCGACGGCGTCTGAGCAGCGCCCAAGCACGCCGGTAGCCGTATGTGGGCGGGTCGGCAACGAGCCCCTGAAGCTCTACAACAAGCGGCTTGTCATCCATGGTCGGTGTCTTGCGCCGGTCGAGCCAATCGGACTGTCGCCTTGATTTGACTGCGAGATTCGAGCTCGACACACCTAGGACTTCACAGACCGTTTTCATCGGTCGTCCCCCGGCAGCAATGGTGAGCGCGCAATCAATTTTTTTGCCCGACTCGAGTATGTTGATTTCGGGCGCGTAAACGCAGAAACCCCACCGCGGTGGGTGGGGTTTCTGACTGGGTGAGGAGCCTGACGATTACCTACTTTCACACGGGCAATCCGCACTATCATCGGCGTGGAGTCGTTTCACGGTCCTGTTCGGGATGGGAAGGGGTGGGACCGACTCGCTATGGTCATCAGGCATGAGAGGTTGCTGCGTCGCAATGGTATGCGCCACAGCCAATCGGGAAGAAGCGTAAAGGATTCGTGTGTGGGGGTTGCGTTGTTTCTGGCACAACACCGATCTCAACCGTGTGCGTGTCGCTCCCCCTGCTGGGGGTAAAACACACCGGTTATAGGATCAAGCCTTACGGGCAATTAGTATCAGTTAGCTCAGTACATTACTGTACGTGCACACCTGACCTATCAACGTCCTGGTCTTGAACGACCCTTCAAGGGGCTCGAAGCCCCGGGGATATCTCATCTTAAGGCGAGTTTCCCGCTTAGATGCTTTCAGCGGTTATCTCTTCCGAACATAGCTACCCGGCGATGCCACTGGCGTGACAACCGGTACACCAGAGGTTCGTCCACTCCGGTCCTCTCGTACTAGGAGCAGCCCCCTTCAAATATCCAGCGCCCACGGCAGATAGGGACCAAACTGTCTCACGACGTTTTAAACCCAGCTCACGTACCTCTTTAAATGGCGAACAGCCATACCCTTGGGACCGGCTACAGCCCCAGGATGAGATGAGCCGACATCGAGGTGCCAAACACCGCCGTCGATATGAACTCTTGGGCGGTATCAGCCTGTTATCCCCAGAGTACCTTTTATCCGTTGAGCGATGGCCCTTCCATACAGAACCACCGGATCACTATGACCTGCTTTCGCACCTGTTCGACTTGTCAGTCTCACAGTCAAGCACGCTTATGCCATTGCACTATCAGCACGATTTCCGACCGTACCTAGCGTACCTTCGTACTCCTCCGTTACACTTTGGGAGGAGACCGCCCCAGTCAAACTGCCTACCATGCACTGTCCCCGACCCGGATTACGGGCCAAGGTTAGAACCTCAAACAGATCAGGGTGGTATTTCAAGGACGGCTCCACGCAGACTGGCGTCCACGCTTCATAGCCTCCCACCTATCCTACACAGACCGGTTCAAAGTCCAATGCAAAGCTACAGTAAAGGTTCATGGGGTCTTTCCGTCTAGCCGCGGGGAGATTGCATCATCACAAACACTTCAACTTCGCTGAGTCTCGGGAGGAGACAGTGTGGCCATCGTTACGCCATTCGTGCAGGTCGGAACTTACCCGACAAGGAATTTCGCTACCTTAGGACCGTTATAGTTACGGCCGCCGTTTACCGGGACTTCAATCAAGAGCTTGCACCCCATCATTTAATCTTCCGGCACCGGGCAGGCGTCACACCCTATACGTCCACTTTCGTGTTTGCAGAGTGCTGTGTTTTTATTAAACAGTCGCAGCCACCAGTTTATTGCAACCCTTTCACCCTCCTGGCGCAGGCCAGTCAAGCTACAAGGGCGTACCTTATCCCGAAGTTACGGTACCAATTTGCCGAGTTCCTTCTCCCGAGTTCTCTCAAGCGCCTTAGAATACTCATCTCGCCCACCTGTGTCGGTTTGCGGTACGGTCACTGTGAAACTGAAGCTTAGAGGCTTTTCCTGGAACCCCTTCCAGTTGCTTCGCTTCCGAAGAAGCTCGCGCCACACCCTTGAGTCCTGTGCCCGGATTTGCCAAAGCACCCTCTTCAATGCAGCGACCGGGACTTCCAACACCCGGACAACCTTCCGCGATCCGTCCCCCCATCGCATTTCACAATGGTGCAGAAATATTAATCTGCTTCCCATCAGCTACGCATTTCTGCCTCGCCTTAGGGGCCGACTCACCCTACGCCGATGAACGTTGCGTAGGAAACCTTGGGCTTACGGCGAGGGGGCCTTTCACCCCCTTTATCGCTACTCATGTCAGCATTCGCACTTCCGATACCTCCAGCACACTTTCCAGTGCACCTTCGCAGGCTTACGGAACGCTCTCCTACCATGCGTGCAAAGCACGCATCCGCAGCTTCGGTATATGACTTAGCCCCGTTACATCTTCCGCGCAGGACGACTCGATCAGTGAGCTATTACGCTTTCTTTAAAGGGTGGCTGCTTCTAAGCCAACCTCCTGACTGTTTTAGCCTTCCCACTTCGTTTCCCACTTAGTCATATTTGGGGACCTTAGCTGGCGGTCTGGGTTGTTTCCCTCTTGACACCGGACGTTAGCACCCGATGTCTGTCTCCCGTGATTGCACTCTTCGGTATTCGGAGTTTGCTATGGCGTAGTAATCCGCAATGGACCCCACAACCATGACAGTGCTCTACCCCCGAAGGTGATACACGAGGCACTACCTAAATAGTTTTCGGAGAGAACCAGCTATTTCCAGGTTTGTTTAGCCTTTCACCCCTATCCACAGCTCATCCCCTAACTTTTCAACGTTAGTGGGTTCGGTCCTCCAGCACGTGTTACCGTGCCTTCAACCTGGCCATGGATAGATCACCTGGTTTCGGGTCTACACCCAGCGACTGAACGCCCTGTTCGGACTCGCTTTCGCTACGCCTGCCCTAATCGGTTAAGCTTGCCACTGAATGTAAGTCGCTGACCCATTATACAAAAGGTACGCCGTCACCCCTTGCGAGGCTCCGACTGTTTGTATGCATGCGGTTTCAGGATCTATTTCACTCCCCTCCCGGGGTTCTTTTCGCCTTTCCCTCACGGTACTGGTTCACTATCGGTCGATCACGAGTATTTAGCCTTGGAGGATGGTCCCCCCATCTTCAGACAGGATTTCACGTGTCCCGCCCTACTTGTCGTACACCTAGTTCTTCCTCGCTGTTTTCGTCTACAGGGCTATCACCTGCTATGGCCGCACTTTCCAGAGCGTTCGACTAACAATGAGAATAAAGAGTACAGGCTGATCCCATTTCGCTCGCCACTACTTTGGGAATCTCGGTTGATTTCTTTTCCTGCGGTTACTTAGATGTTTCAGTTCACCGCGTTCGCTTCACATGACCTATGTATTCAGTCATGGATACTCCATTAGGAGTGGGTTTCCCCATTCGGACATCTCCGGATCAAAGCTTGTTTGCCAGCTCCCCGGAGCTTTTCGCAGGCTACCGCGTCCTTCATCGCCTGTGATCGCCAAGGCATCCACCACATGCACTTGTTCGCTTGACCCTATAACAGGTGTGTCTCAAGACGCACCCGCTACAGGTTGAGTATTCGTGTTGCGCCGTATTCCAAAGCAATCTTTCGATCACTTAAAAATACATCGATACAATCACAACCCTGATTCACCTACTCACGCACCCATCTCTAAGTACGCTTTCGTGAATCTCTTTACTACTTCTTCCTGATTGTTAAAGAACGACAGCCGATTATGAGTTGCCTCATATCGCTCTGACTGGCTCAATCGCCAATGCAAAGTACTCAGCATCCCACTTCATGCTGAACCCTTGGCATTGAGGATTGGTGGAGGATGACGGGATCGAACCGACGACCCCCTGCTTGCAAAGCAGGTGCTCTCCCAGCTGAGCTAATCCCCCTCTCATAGCCACGCAAACTTAGCTCATTCGCTTAACCCCCTTCGGGGGTGAGATGCTCGTAAGTGCTAAAGCACTAACGATCATCGCAAAGGATGGTGGGTCTGGATGGATTCGAACCATCGACCCCCGCCTTATCAAGACGGTGCTCTAACCGACTGAGCTACAGACCCCTGAGCCTGTCTGCGTTGCTTCTACTAACCACAGCCGATAAGCGTGAGCGCTTGCGCAGCAATGCAAGCTCTGGAAAGGAGGTGATCCAGCCGCACCTTCCGATACGGCTACCTTGTTACGACTTCACCCCAGTCATGAATCCTACCGTGGTGACCGTCCTCCTTGCGGTTAGACTAGCCACTTCTGGTAAAACCCACTCCCATGGTGTGACGGGCGGTGTGTACAAGACCCGGGAACGTATTCACCGCGGCATGCTGATCCGCGATTACTAGCGATTCCAGCTTCACGCACTCGAGTTGCAGAGTGCGATCCGGACTACGATCGGTTTTCTGGGATTGGCTCCACCTCGCGGCTTGGCAACCCTCTGTTCCGACCATTGTATGACGTGTGAAGCCCTACCCATAAGGGCCATGAGGACTTGACGTCATCCCCACCTTCCTCCGGTTTGTCACCGGCAGTCTCCCTGGAGTGCTCTTGCGTAGCAACTAGGGACAAGGGTTGCGCTCGTTGCGGGACTTAACCCAACATCTCACGACACGAGCTGACGACAGCCATGCAGCACCTGTGTTATGGCTCCCTTTCGGGCACTCCCACCTCTCAGCAGGATTCCATACATGTCAAGGGTAGGTAAGGTTTTTCGCGTTGCATCGAATTAATCCACATCATCCACCGCTTGTGCGGGTCCCCGTCAATTCCTTTGAGTTTTAATCTTGCGACCGTACTCCCCAGGCGGTCAACTTCACGCGTTAGCTACGTTACCAAGCCAATGAAGGCCCGACAACCAGTTGACATCGTTTAGGGCGTGGACTACCAGGGTATCTAATCCTGTTTGCTCCCCACGCTTTCGTGCATGAGCGTCAGTATTGACCCAGGGGGCTGCCTTCGCCATCGGTATTCCTCCACATCTCTACGCATTTCACTGCTACACGTGGAATTCTACCCCCCTCTGCCATACTCGAGCGATGCAGTCACCAATGCAGTTCCCAGGTTAAGCCCGGGGATTTCACATCGGTCTTACATCACCGCCTGCGCACGCTTTACGCCCAGTAATTCCGATTAACGCTCGCACCCTACGTATTACCGCGGCTGCTGGCACGTAGTTAGCCGGTGCTTATTCTTCCGGTACCGTCATCCCTCACGGATATTAGCCACGAGGTTTTCTTTCCGGACAAAAGTGCTTTACAACCCGAAGGCCTTCTTCACACACGCGGCATTGCTGGATCAGGCTTGCGCCCATTGTCCAAAATTCCCCACTGCTGCCTCCCGTAGGAGTCTGGGCCGTGTCTCAGTCCCAGTGTGGCTGGTCGTCCTCTCAGACCAGCTACAGATCGTCGGCTTGGTAGGCCTTTACCCCACCAACTACCTAATCTGCCATCGGCCGCCCCTTGAGCGCGAGGTCCGAAGATCCCCCGCTTTCCTCCATAGAGCGTATGCGGTATTAATCCGGCTTTCGCCGGGCTATCCCCCACTCCAGGACACGTTCCGATGTATTACTCACCCGTTCGCCACTCGCCACCAGGATTGCTCCCGTGCTGCCGTTCGACTTGCATGTGTAAGGCATGCCGCCAGCGTTCAATCTGAGCCAGGATCAAACTCTTCAGTTCAAACCTGTTACTGTTTTCGGTCTCTCTCGAGACCGGTCGCTCACTCAACGTACTGACGATGATCAATCCGTCTTTCGACAGATAAACCTTCCTCTAATACTGTGTGAGGCTTCTGATACTTTTGCCTTGCAGCAGACTCCGGAGAATCCGCCGCCGCATTCCGCATCAAGCGCCCACACTTATCGGCTGTTAGTTTTTAAAGATCGATCCGCCCAACCCGCAGTACCTGAACTACCACCACCCGGCACCGCTTCGTTTGCGTCGCTGCGTCTGCAGCAGAGAAACGAGATTATGGAGAACTTTCACCGGATCGTCAACAGGTTTTTATCACTCGCTTAACCTGCCCACGCCGCTGAAACCCTCGCCATCCAAGGCTTCCCGCTTCTCCGCGCCCCGATGTCCGGAGCACGAAAGAGCGAAATTCTAGTCGCCGCCATCGGGACTTGCAAGCGATATTTTGACGCGCCGGGCGCACACCCTACCGCAACCCGAAGCACCTCGACTCAAGCAGTCGCATGCGCGCGCATCGCCCGTTCGACCACAGCCAAATAATGGTCGATCCCCGGCGTCGAGCGATCCTTCTCTTTCGCGCGGTCGTCCCATCGGCGCAAGCGCATCGCGTCTTCCGCGTACGGCTTTTGCATAAACGCCTGCGCCTCTTCCCTGCTAAAGATCCCGCCCTGCAATTGCAGGCTGCGCACCGAGTCGGCGGACAGCTGACCGAAATAGGTGGCGTCGATCGCGCACAGGCAGCGCTTCGCGTCGACGTGCAGACGAATCGGCTCCAGCACCGCATCCGACAATACCGGCCGCAAAAACGGCAACGCGAAGTACTGGTGCAAATCGTCGACGCCCCGCTCCGTCGGCGTCTCCCCTTGCAGATTCAGCAGATGTCCGAGGTCGTGCAAAAACGCCGCGGCGACCAGTTCGTCGCTCGCGCCTTCCGCCTCGGCCAGCGCCCCGCTCTGCAACGCGTGCTCGAGTTGCGTCACCGGTTCGCCGCTATACGCGAGGCTGCCATGTCGCTCGAAGAGCACACGGATATCGTCGAGACTCAATGCCACCTGTTACTCCCAAGGTAATGAAAACGTCTTCAGATTGGTAAAACTCTTCATCGCTTCCTGCACGCCTTCCTTGTAGCCCAGGCCAGAATCCTTGATGCCGCCGAACGGCGTCAACTCGATCCGGTAGCCCGGCACTTCCCACACGTTGACGGTGCCCACGCGCAACTCATTGATGAAGCGCGTGATCGCGTCCTGCCGGTTCGTACACACGCCCGACGACAAGCCGAACGGCGTCCCGTTGCTGATCCGGATCGCGTCGTCGAGCGTATCGAACGCGATGATCGGCGACACCGGCCCGAACGTCTCCTCGCGCACGAGCGTCATCGACGGATCGACGTTGTCGAGCACGGTCGGCGCGTACAACGCGCCGCTGCGCTCATTGCCGAGACACAGCCGCGCGCCCGCGGCCACCGCCTCGTTCACGCGCGCCTCGAACAGTTGCGCGGCGGCGGCGTCGATCACGGTGCCCATCTGGTTCGACGCATCGAACGGATCGCCGAACGTCCACGCGCGCGTCTTCTCGACGACCCACTCCGTGAACTCCGCCGCGACGCGCTGCTGCACGAGCATCCGCTTGACCGCCGTGCAGCGCTGCCCCGAGTTCTTGTACGAGCCTTGCACCGCGAGGGTCGCCGCGCGCTCGAGGTCGGCGTCGTCGAGCACGATCAGTGGATCGTTGCCGCCCAGCTCCAGCACGACGCGTCGATACCCGGCCTTCGACGCGATGTATTTGCCGATCGCGACACCGCCCGTAAACGTAACGAGTTCGACCGACGCGTGCGTGATCAGCTCGTCGGCGATTTCGCGCGGATCGCCGGTCAGCACCTGCAGCATCGGCCTGGGCAACCCTGCTTCATACAGCAGATCGGCCAGATACAGCGCCGACAGCGGCACCTTCTCCGACGGCTTCAGCACCACACGATTATTCGTCGCGATGGCCGGCGCGACCTTGTGCGCAACCTGGTTCATCGGATGATTGAACGGCGTGATCGCGACGATCACGCCCGCCAGAGGCTCGCGCTGCGAGAACACGCGACGTTTTTTGCCATGCGGCGTCAGATCGCAGGAGAAGCTCTGAGCGTCGTCGCGCAACGCCTCGAACGACGCAAAGCGGAACACGTCGGCGACGCGGCCGATCTCGTAGCGCGAGTCCTGCTTCGACAGACCCGACTCGAGCGAGATCAGATCCGACGCCTGTTCGCTGCGCTCGCGCAGCAGCCCCGCCGCGCGCTCGAGAATCTGCGAACGCTCGTAGCGCGACAGCGTCGGCTGATATGCGAGCGCGTAGTCGAACGCGGCGCGCACATCGTCGACGCTGGCGAGCGGCACCGTGCCGACGCGCATACCGGTATAAGGATCGAACACGTCGAGCGTACGTGCGCGCGTCGCGCGCTCGCCGGCGAGCCGCAGTGCTTCAGCGCGGAACGCCGGATGGTCCCGCAGCACCGTGTTCATGATGCCGACACGCGATTGAGCACGACGTCGAAGATATCGAAGTTGCGCAGCCGTTCAGGTTCGCTGCCGGTGCCCGACAGCTGAACCCGCCGGTTGAACAGCAACGGCACTTCCTGCTCGGAAATCCCGCCATGCGAGCGCAGCGGCACGGTGAGCCCGGACAGGTCGTGCTCGTTGCGCCGCGTGCCGAGCACGACATGCTTCGTGCCGATGACGACCAGATCGCCGATACGATCCTCGGGCAGCCCGAAACGCGCACAAGCGCCACGCCGATCGAGCACGACTTCGATTCCCGGCAGGCGACCGATCCGCGCAATCACGGACACAGCGTCGACCTCGCGCGGCAAATAGACGGTCGCGAACGAACCCAGCGCGCCATGATGCACGACGTACGGGTCGGTGATAGGCAGAATCACGCGCGCCGTCGACGCGCCGAGCCAGTCATCCAGCACGTCCTGCAGATAGATCACGTTCGGCTCGCCGGTTTGCGGATCGTGCTTCGCGTTCATGCCGTGGTCGGCGGTGAGACCGATCACCCAGCCGAGCGCGTCGAGCTGCGCGAGATAGCCGTCCATCATCGCGTAGAACGCGTTCGCGCCTTCGGTACCGGGCGCGCACTTGTGCTGGACATAGTCGGTCGTCGACAGATACATGAGGTCGAGCTTGCGTGTCTGCGCGAGGCGCACGCCGGCCGCGAACACGAATTCCGACAACCCCGCGCTATACACGTCCGGCAACGGCAAGCCGACCAGATCGAGCACGTCGTCGATGCCGTTCTCCTCGCGCGTCACCTTGTCGGCTTTTTCCGCCGAAAAACAAATGCCCTTCAACTGCCAGCCGAGCAGCCCGCGCAGCTTGTCCTTCGCGGTGACGACGGCGACCGCGGCGCCCGCGCCGGCGGCGGCCGCGAGCAGCGTCGGCGCGCGCAGGTAGGCCGGGTCGTTCATCATCACCGCCGCGCCCGCGCCGTCGTTTGCGTCGGTGTCCCAGAAGTAGTTGCCGCAGATGCCATGCACGGCCGGCAGCACGCCGGTCACGATCGACAGGTTGTTCGGGTTCGTGAACGATGGGATCACGCAGTCGCCGCGAAACGCCGCGCCGCCCTCGAGCATCGAACCGATGAACGGCGCGACGCCGGCCGCGACCGCCGCTTCCAGATACGCAAACTCGCAGCCGTCGACACAGACGACGACCGTCGGTTGCGAAGGCAGTCGGTAGCTGCGGCCGTTGACTTCGATCGTGCGTTGCTCGGGGTGTGTCATCGCATCGTTTTCCATAGCCGGGGTTGTCATTGCAAAAGCTTCATCGCCCTGTTGCCTGTTCGCGGGCGAGGTTGCTCAGGCGTGTGCCGAAGCGTTCGCCTCGGCTTCATCGCCGCGCCGTCATCGCCCGCGCGAGCCGGCCGCGCCCGCGCGCGCCGGGAGGCGCTGCTCCTGCGCCGCATCGCCCGCCACCGCGCATGCCGCATGCGCGCGCTGCAACCCGCCCTGCACATGCGCGCGCATCAACTGCGCGGCCTGCTCCGCATCGCGCGACGCGAGCGCGGTCAGAATCGCGCGATGCTCGGCGAGCGAGCGCTTCATCGCGTCGGCCTGCACGACCAGCGCCGCTCGCCGAAACAGGCTCAACTCGCTGACGAGCCTGCGATACGTGTCGTACAACTTCGTGTTACCCGCCGCCGCGACCAGCGCATCGTGAAACGCGACGTTCGCGCGCGCATACGCATCGTGATCGTGCGACGCGAGCGCGGCGCGCATCGTATCGACCCAATCGCGCAGTGCCGCGAGCTTGCCCGCGTCGATGCGCGCGGCCAGCATCCGGCACGCCGCCTCCTCGAGCACTGCGCGCACCGCGTAAATCTCGTCCGCCTCCGCGAGCGAAACCGTCCGCACGAACACGCCGCGATTCTTCTCGGTACGCACGAGCCCCGCCTGCTCGAGCGCGCGAAACGCCTCGCGCACCGGTCCGCGCGACACCTGCAGCCGCGCCGCCCAGTCGGCTTCGTTGAGCTTGTCGCCCGGCGTCAGCGTGCCGTCGACGATATGCCGCTCGATCTCGTCGCGCACCAGCGTCGTCAGCGAATGGCGGCGCACGACCTCGATCGGATCGACGGCAGCAGAGTGCATATATTCGGTCATTTTGACAAATTTTGCCACATCGACATCGCCGTGCACCAATTGGCGCGACTGCTCCAGATCAAGGAAAGCGCCCGCCGGTCAGTCGGATCAGTCGATCCGGCGGCGGGGAGCGCGCGCCGCGATCAGCAAAAGCGCGACCAGCGAGACCATCAGCAGAATCAGCGACAGCGCGGACGCCGGCAGGTAATAGCCCCGCTCCACCTGCCCGACGACGACGATCGGCACAGTCGCGAAGCCTGGCGGATACACGGTAAGCGTCGCACCCAGTTCGCCGAGCGACAGCGCGAAGCCGAGCGCGAGACTCGCGCGGATCGCCGGCACCAGTTGCGGCAGCACGACGCGGCGCAGCACCATCGACGGCGGCGCTCCGAGGCTCGCGGCCGCTTCGCGCAGCACGGTCAGCTCCGGGCGCAGCGCGGCGGCGGCGCACCGGTAGCAGAACGGCAGCACCAGCGCGAGCTGCACGAACACCACGATCGCCGCCGAGCTCGACAGGTCGAGCGGGCGCTTGTGATACGCGATCAGCACGGCGAGGCCGAGCACCACGCTCGGCACGCCGTTGGGCATCATCGCGATCGTGTCGACGACCGCGCCGAGGCCGCGCCGGTCGCGTCCTTCGAGCGCGAGCGCGAGCCACAAACCGAGGATCGTGCCGAGCACCGCGACGCCCATGCCGACTTCGAGGCTGGTCGTCAGCGCGTCGAAGTCGCTCGAGCTGAGGCGCTCGAACCAGCGCATGCTGAAGCCGTCGGGCAGGATCGTGCCCGACCAGTGCGACGCGACGCTCGATAGCGCGACGACCAGTACCGGCAGCACGAACAGCCAGAAGCTCAGCAGCGCGGCAAAGCCGAGAAAGAGACCGCCGAGCATTCGCACCGCGAGGCTGTGCCGCACCGGCCGGCCCTTCTTGTGCATGACCGGCAGCACGGTCGGATCGAGTTCAACGGCCATGACCGGCTCCTTTCACTTTGCGACTATTGACGCGCCGGTACAACGCGTACAGCGACAACGACATCAGCAGCATCACGACCGCGCCGGCGGCGGCGGTCGGCAGATCGAGATCGACGGTGGCGGCGCTATAGATCGCGACCGGCAGCGTGATCAGATGGGCGCTGCCGAGCACCAGCAAAATGCCGAACTCGTTGAGCGTCAGCAGGAAGCACAGGATCGTGCCCGCCGCGATGCCCGGCCACGCGAGCGGCAGGATCACCTTGAACGCGACCATCAGGCCATTCGCGCCGAGGCTGCGCGCCGCTTCGATCAGCCGCCGGTCGAGCAGCGCGAACGATGCCAACGTCGGACGCACGACGAACGGCGTATAGAACACGACTTCCGCGAGAATCACGCCGCCGATGCCGAACAGAAAATCGAGCGGCGGCGCCTGCAGATTGAACAGCCGCTGCAGCCCAATGCTGACCGAGCCCTGCGAGCCGTACAGAAAGATCAGCGTGAACGCGACCAGAAACGACGGGAACGCGACGAACAGCTCGAGAAAGCGCGTGACCATGCGCGCGCCCGGAAACGGCTTGAAGAACAGCACCGACGCGAGCGCCACACCGAGCAGCGAAGCGAGGCTCGCGCTCGCGAACAGGATGCCGAGCGTGGTGCCGATCACGCCGCGCGTTTCGGGGTTGCCGAAGAACGTCACGTACGCGTGGCCCGACAGACCATGCGCGCCGGTCAGGCTCAGCATCACGAGCCGCACCAGCGGATAGATGACGAGCGGTCCGAGCACCACGACCGCAATGAACAGCAGATGCCATTGCGCAAGGCGCTCGCGGCGCTTCACGGCGGCCGTATGCGCCGCGGCACTCGCGAGACGGCGCGCGGCGGCCTCGGCCTCGGCTTGCGCGTCAAGGCCGAGCGGATTGGACGTATCAGGGCTTGATAAGGACGACATCACCAGCCTCGTAACGCAGGGAAACACGCGCGCCCTTTTCCGGCGTCATGCCGTGACCGCGCTGCATCGTGACGAGCACCGGGTCGTTCGGCAGCGCATCGAGCACGACCGATACCGACAAGGCCGCGCCATACCACTCGACCGACGCGATCGCGCCGTGCAACTGCCCCTCGCCGAGCGGCACGATGCGCAGCGCCTCCGGCCGCAGACACGCGACGCGATCGCGCTCGTTGTAGCGCGCGTCGTCCATGCCGAACGCGACCTGCGGCGGCAGCAGATTGGCCGCGCCGAGGTAGCGCGCGACGAAACCGTCGGCCGGCGTGTCGTACAGCTGCTGCGGCGTGCCGAGCTGCGCGATATGGCCGTCTCGCATCAGCAGCGTGCGGTCGGACAGCACGAGAGCGTCGTCCTGATCGTGGGTCACGCAGACGATCGTCAGATTCGGCAGGCGTTCATGCAGCGCCTTCAGTTCGGAGCGCACCGACGCGCGCAGATTGGCGTCGAGCGCGGACAGCGGTTCGTCGAGCAGCAGCACGTCGGGCTCGATCACGAGCGCGCGGGCGAGCGCCACGCGCTGCTGCATGCCGCCCGACAGTTGCGCGGGCATCACGTGACCGGCATCGCCGAGCTGCACGAGCTTCAGCGCCTCGGCGACGCGGCGCGCGACGTCGCGCGCCGGAATGCGCCGCGCGCGCAGACCGAACGCGACGTTCTCGAATACCGTCAGATGCGGAAACAGCGCGTAGCTCTGGAACAGCAGACCGAGATTGCGCTTGTGCGGCGGCACGTGCGTCAGATCGCGGCCGGCCACCGTCAGCGTGCCGGCCAGACCGTCCGCCTCGATGAAGCCCGCGATGAAGCGCAGCAAGGTCGTCTTGCCGCAGCCGCTGCGGCCGAGCACGGTGAGCAACTCGCCGCGCTGGATCGTCAACGACAGATCGTCGAGCACTGTGCGCGCGCCGAAGCGCACCGTCAGGTGATCGATCTGCACGCCACCCGGCACGTCCGAACGCGCGGCGTCGAGCGCATCCAGCGGTGCGCGAGGCGCGGTGGGGTGAGCGAGACTGGCCGTATTCACCGGGGTCGTCCTCCAACAGAATTAATGCCGATGCGGCGCCGCGCAGTACGTGCGAAGCGCCGCCTGAATCGACAACGTCAAACGTTGCTGACGTTGGTCACTGACTTACTTCGGCTTGACCACTTCGGTCTCTTTGCCCGACGAACCGATCACTTCGCTCTTCCAGCGTGCGGTCCAGTCCGCTTTCTTGGCCATCACGTGGTTCCAGTCGACCGGAATCAGCTTCACGCCGGCGATCGACTGCTTGACCGCTTCGCCGTTCTTGCCGGCGAGCGGCACGTCGCTGCGACCCGGAATGCCGAAGATGTCCGGCACCTTCGACTGCACTTCCGTCGACATCAGATAGTCGATCAGCTTCTTGCCCTCGGCCTGGTTCGGACCGTTCTTGATCAGCCCGATCGCGTACGGCAACTGGAACGTGGTCGGCTGGCCGCCAGGGGTGGCCGCGAGGAACACCGGCTTCAGCGACAGGCCGCCATTGGCCGCGTCGTCGAGGTCCATCTGCAGATCGCCGTTGGCGACCGCGATCTCGTTACGCGACAGCAGCACATCGAGGTAGCCCGTGCCCTTGGTGTGGAACTTGGCGCTCTGCTCGAGCTTCTTCAGATAGTCGAACGCCTGGTCTTCGCCCATCAGCGACGAGGTCAGGATGATCACCGCCATGCCGTCGCCGGCGGTCGCCGGATTCGAATAGGCGACCTTGCCGGCGAAGTCCGGGTGCAGCAGGTCCGCGAACGTCTTCGGTTGGGTCTTGGTGACTTCGGGGTTGATCGCGAACGAGAAGTAGTTGTTCACGAAGGTCGCCCACGCACCGTTCGGCGCCTTCGCGATGGCCGGCACGTTCTTGTAGTTGACGCTCTGGTACGCCTGCAGCAGACCGCTCTGGTCAGCCTGCTGGATGAACGGCGGCAGCGTGACGATCACGTCGGCCTTCGGCTGATCCTTCTCGATGGTCGCGCGGTTCACGACTTCGCCGCTGCCCGCCGTGACGATATTGACCTTCACGCCTTCCTTCTTTTCGAAGGCCGGCAGCACATCCTTGTACAGATTTTCGAGGCCGTCGGCCGTGTACAGCACGACGGCGTCGGCCGCATGAGCCTGCATCGCGGCACCGCCGAACGCTGCCGCGGCGACCAGCGCCGGCAGCAGTTTGCGCGCGAGGCCCGCTGCGGCGTGAAGGGAATTCGTCGTTTTCATGTCGCTCTCTCCGAAAGGCTAAAAACCAGACGGTCGGGATAACCCCATACCTGTAGTGATTGAACGGCGGCATGCGCCGCGTGGCGTTGCCCGCTGCGGTTGCCGCGCCGGTCTCCATGGATTGCAGATTGCCGACAACTTTGCCGCTTCTCGCCCAGCCTGACTGACAGCCCGCCTACGACACCCGCGCTGCCGGCCCCGCCTGAGCGGGCACGGCAAGAATCACAGGTTTCGATGACAAGGCCATGACGATTTTGCCTAATTCCAAAAAAAGACACAAATTGCCAACACAAGCCAACCGAAGGAATTCATCGCGCCACCCAAAAGCGGAGCCCCGCGCGCCGATCCCGTGTGGATCGTACACGGCGAAAATGACGATGTATGCAGGGTGCGTCGGGAAATTGCGGAAGGTGCTCGGCGAGCGGCGGTGCTCGCGGATGCGGCGCTCGCACGGCGCGCTGGCCGTGCGTGTGGCGCTCGCGGCATCCGCCTTTGTTGCGGCGGACGCGGGGCTGACCACGGCGCGTCTTGTGCCCGCCCGCTCCGGAACCTGCAGGGAGAGTCGCGGCTTTTTTTATTTAGATTTTGGCGGGCGGGGAATGGCGCTCCAGACGAGTGGCGTACGACCGCGGCGGGAACCGCCCCGCCCGACCGTCTCAGGCGATCAGAATCTCCGGACCGTGCGCGGAGATCGCCTTGCCGAGCGTGCGCTCGGGCGCCAGTTCGGTGACCAGATAACGCGCCGACTCGATGCCGTTGATGCGCACCGGCGTCACGCGTCCGAACTTCGAATGATCGGCGACGATCACCACCATGTCGGCCGCGGCGATCATGCGGCTGCGCACTTCGGCCGCCATGCGGCTGTAGTCGGTCAGATAGCCGTCAGGCGAAATCCCGCCCGCGCCGATGAACGCAAAATCGGCGTGGTACTGCGTCAACTGCTGGACCGTGTCGAGACCGAAGGTCGCGTCCTCGATATCGGACAGCTCGCCGCCGAGCAGCGTCACGCGATTGTCGTTGCGCCGGCCGAGCAGCAGCGCGATGCGCCAGTCGTTCGTATAGACCGTCAGACGATGCCGGTCGAGCAGCGCCCGCGCAACCGACTGCGTGGTGCTGCCGGAATCGATGATCAGCGACGCGCCGTCCGGCACGAACTCGGCCGCGCGCTCGCCGATCGCACGCTTCGCGCCGGCGTTCTCGGCTTCGCGCGTATCGAGATCGGGCTCGCGGCGATCGCTCGACAGCGCGCCGCCGTGCGTCGTCACGAGCAGGCCGCGGCCGGCCAGCGCGTTGAGGTCGCGGCGGATCGTTTCGCGCGATACGTTCAGTTCGCGCACCAGTTCGGCGACCGACAGCGCGCCGTTCTTGGCGACTTGCGCGAGGATGTATTGATGACGTTGTTCTGCGAGCATCTGTGGAGGCCGGAAGCCGGCACGCTTGGGTTTCGCCATGGTTGAGGAAGGCCGCCGTATTGTAGTACGCGTATCCCGCGTGATGGTGCGGGCGTGCAGGTGTCGCTCATGGGCGCGCCGACGGCGGCGCTGCGAGCGCATCGAACCGTCCTTGCGTACGAATACGCCAGCCATCGCGCCGACCTGCTAACCTTGACGGCTGGACTCGTCAGCCATGCGGCGAACGCAATGCCGCGGCCCGGCCGAGTCCCGCGCACAATGCCCCCCGTCAACCGAACCGCCGATGCCGTCACTGTTTCGCCGTCTACTGCTGCTGTTCCATGCGCTGCGTTACGGCGCACGCCTGATCTGGCTCGCCGCCCCGCCCGACCACAAACTGCACTGGATGATCGAGCTGATCGGCCGCGTGCATGCGTCGGAGCGCAGCGGCGCGCAGCTGCATGGTCTGCTGCCGGCGCTCGGTCCGCTCGCGAGCCGCTTCGCGCAGACGCTCGCCGGGCGTCCCGAGCTCACCACCGCCACGCTGCATGACGCGCTGGATGCAGTCGATCACATGGAAGTGCCACTGTCGCCGGACGACTCCGCGCTGGCTCTGACGCGGGCGTTCGGCCGACCGCTCGGCGAGCTGTTCAGCGCGGTCGACCTCGTGCCGGTACGCAGCGGCTTCGCCGAGCAAACCCATTTCGCGCGGCTAGCGGTGCCGGTCAAAGGTCACCACGAAGTCGCAGTCAAGCTCGTGCGCGCGCAGCAGTTGCAACAGATCGGCGATGAACTCGCGCTGCTGCGCTGGGTCGCGCGCTGGCTCGAAAAGCTGTCGCGCGTCGCGCGGCGGCTGCAGGTGCGCGCGCTCGCTCAATCCTTCACCGACGACATCCTGCGCCGCTTCGACCTGCGCGCCGAAGCCGCCAACCTGAGCCAGACCGGCCACCATTTCGACGGCGACAAGCGCATCGTCGTGCCGGACGTGATCTGGGAGCTGTGCACCGACCACACGCTGACGATGCAGCGCATCAACACCTTGCCCGCGAACGACCTGCCCGGCCTGCACGCGCACGGCATCAAGCTGGCGCCGCTCGCCGCGCATATCGTCGAGGTGGTCACCGAGCAGGCATTCGAACACGGCTTCTTCCACGCGACGCTCGATGCGCGCCGCGTGCGCGTCAGCATCGAGCCGGACACGCTCGGCCGCCTCGTGCTCGCGGAGTTCTCGATCATGGCGACGCTGTCGAGCGGCGAGCGCGAGTTCTTCGTGCACGGCGCGACCGCGTTGTTCGACCAGGACTACGGGCGGCTCGCCGACATGCATCGCGAGGCTGGTCACGTGCCGGACCACACGCGCACCGAGCTGCTCGAAGCCGAGCTGCGCACGCGCGCCGAAGCGCACTTCGCGGCGGCGCCCGAGGATCGTTCGGCGGGTTCGCTGTTTCATCATCTGCTGCACGGCGTGCAACCGTTCGACGGCCAGGTGTCCGGCCGGCTCGCGACCGCGCAGCGCTCGTTCCAGCAGGCCGAGATGATCGCGCGGACGCTGCATCCGGGCGTCGACACATGGAACATCGCGCGTGGCGTGCTCGCTAATATCGCGCGACGCGATCTCGATCATCGCGGCTGGCTCAAGCGTCTGTCGCACGAGCTGCCGCATCTCGCGCATATGCTGCCGCGCGTGCCGCAACTGGCGGTGCGCTATCTGCAGCAGCACGATCGAACCGGCACGCCGCAGCAGAACGCGCAACTGCTCGCGGATCTCGCGCGCGAATACCGCCGCACGCGCCGGCTGTTGTGGGCGTGCGTCGTCTGCGGCGGCGTGCTCGGAGCGGGGATGGCGCTGCTCGCGTGGTGACGGTCCCGCGCGCGTTGCAGCTTTGAACAAGACGCGCGCCGGCCGTGCCGCCAACATGGCGGCTTTTTCAAACCACCCGCCTCGATGCTCGCTTCCTTTCTTGCCGCCGTCTTCGTCGTGCTGTGGTCGACCGGCTTCGTGGTCGCCCGCGCGATCACGCCTTACGCGGATCCCAATCTGTTTTTGCTGGCCCGCTTCGGCGGCACCGCGCTGATCTTCGCGCTGGCCGCGCTCATCGCGCGCGCGGCGTGGCCGACCGGCCGCGACTTCGGCAAGCACCTTGCCGCGGGCGCGCTGCTGCAAGGCGTCTATCTCGGCGCTGGCTACTGGGCCGTCGCGCAGGGTCTGAGCGCCGGCGTAATGGCCTTGCTCGGCGCGCTGCAGCCGCTCGCGACCGCCGCCGTCGCCGCGCCGCTATTCGGCGAGCGCCTGTCGCGGCGCGGCTGGAGCGGCATGGCGCTCGGCCTCGCCGGCGTCGTGCTGGTGCTCGCGCCGAAGCTCGCCGCCGCGACCCCGCCCACGCACGGCAACGCGCCCGCGTGGCTGGTCGTGCTGATATCGGTCGTCGCGGTGGGGGCGATCACGGCGGGCACGCTGTTCCAGAAGACCTCGCTCGCGAAGGCCGATATTCGCAGCGCGAGCGCCGTGCAGAACGTCGGCGCGGCCGTCGTCGCGGGCGTGCTGGCGCTGGCGCTCGGCGAGCATCGCTGGATCGTGTCGACGACACTGTGGGCATCGCTCGCGTGGGGCATCGTGATGCTGTCCGGCATCAGCGTCACGTTGCTGGTCTGGATGGTCCGGCGCGGCGATGCGGCGCGCGCGACCGCGCTACTGTTTCTCGCGCCGCCGCTTGCCGCGCTCGAAGGCTATCTGGGGTTCGGCGAGACGCTGCTGCCGGTGCAGATCGCCGGGTTCGCGCTCGCGCTGGCTGGGGTATCGTTGGCGAGGTCGTGAGAGGCCACGTGCCGGCATTGCGACACAGCGCCCGTCAGTCGGCCGTATCCGCGTGCGCGGGCACTTTCGCGCGCGCAACCGCGCCCGGTGCCGGCGACCACGTCGGCCGGCTCTTGCGCTGCGAATCGACGACGACGATAAAGCGCCCCGCCCACGGCATGATCTGCCGATCGCTTTTCAGCACCCACAGCGACTGGCCGGAATCGACGAGCTGCGCATATTCCGCGTCGAGAATCCCGTAGTGATCGAGAAACGTGTCCAGCGACGCAGGAATCCGCACGCAGCCCTTCGAATGGCGAATACCGAGCAGCGGTTCGAGCCGCTCGGGGTCGGTCGCGTGCATCTGGAAGCGCATCTGCGACATGCCCCCCTTGCCCCAGCCGCGTTCACCCTGCGCCCAGCCGAGGTCGAAGATGCGCATATCGCGCCGGCCGTAGCCGCGAATGTGATTTTCGTTCTCCGTGCCCTCCGAGCGGAAATCCATGTTGTCGGGCGTATGCTCGAACACGCCGAGCGGCGTGACGAAGTGGTCGTATTCGCCGGGCCGTCCGGTGGATACCGGCGATGCGCCGATCATCTGCCAGTTGTCGGCGGGCGCCGGGCGGAAGTAAATCAGGAGCGCCTGCACGTTCGCATTGCGATCGACGAGCACCACGTACTCGCCCGACACGTTGCCAAGCTCGTTCTTGTTGAGCGCTGCTTCAAGACGGTCGGCGTACGCGCGCTGCTCGGCAGCGGGCAGGCGGAGCCGGCGCGTCACGTCCTGCGCAAATACGTCGCGCAGCAGGAACGCGCGGCGCGGATCGACGATGCCGGCCGCGTCGGGCGCGGCAACGGTGGCGGCATCGATCGTGGCCGGCGGCCGGCTCGCGCCATTCCATGCTTTAGCCGGATTGGTCAGATTCACCGTACGCGCCGCCGATGTCGCGGATGCAGGCAACGGCGCGGAACCGGGCGCCGCCGCATGAACCTGCGCCGCCAGCGCGCCGGCACTCGATACGACGGCTGCGCAAACCCATGCGCAAATCCTCAGGCGGTTCAATCCAGGCTGGCCAGGCCGATCTGGGTATGTCATCGCGTCTTGGAGCAAACATGATTATTATTGATTGCACGCCGGGTCCCTACGGCGTTCGGAACAATTGATATTACTCAGCGAATTGAGGCGTGTCGATGAAAATACCGCCGAGCGCTCGATCTTTTCAGAAATGATTGGCAATTTTTCGACAATCGACGTATCAGCGAAAAGGCGATTAATCCGCAATTAAAACGCTCATCGGAAAATCAAGCCCGCCAATCGGAACACCTTTTCATTCGACGAAGGGTCCACCGAAACCGCGCGAGGCCCCGATACCCAGACCGTTTTTCAACCGGCTTTCAGGCTGTTTCAATCCGTTTCAATCGATTCTTCTCTCGCGAGGACCACAACGATCATGGCTCAATCCGATCCAGCCGCCCGCCAGGCCCGCATCGCAGCCGAAATGCACGTCGCCGCCGAATTCGACGCAAGCCGCGAAATCGAGCGCCGGGTCGATTTTCTGGCGAACTATCTGCGCAACAGCCACCTGAGAACTTATGTGCTCGGCATTAGCGGCGGCGTCGATTCGACGACGGCCGGGCGTCTCGCGCAACTCGCGGTCGAACGTTTGCGCGCGAACCATTACGACGCGCGTTTCATCGCGGTTCGTCTGCCTTACGGCAAACAACGCGATGAAGAGGATGCGCTCGAGGCATTACGTTTCATTCGCGCCGACGAAAATCTGACTATCGATATCAAACCCGCCGCCGATGCGATGCTCGAGTCGCTCGATAAAAGCGGCGTGTCGTTCAAGGACGAATCGCAGCGGGATTTCGTGCACGGCAATGTCAAGGCGCGCCAGCGGATGATCGCGCAATACGCGGTGGCGGGCGCGCGCTCGGGCGTCGTGATCGGCACGGACCACGCGGCCGAATCGGTGATGGGCTTTTTCACGAAGTTCGGCGACGGCGGCGCCGACGTGCTGCCGCTCGCCGGGCTCAGCAAGCGCCGCGTGCGCGCGGTCGCGAACACGCTCGGCGCGCCTGACTCGTTGGCGCACAAGGTGCCGACCGCCGACCTCGAGATGCTGCGACCGCTTCGTCCCGACGAAGACGCGTACGGCATCCCGTACGACGCGATCGACGATTTCCTCGAAGGTAAGCCGGTCAGCGATGCCGTGCGTGACGTGGTCCTGCAGTTTTACAACGCGACGCGTCACAAGCGGGCGCTGCCATACACGCCGTTCGACTGGCCGGCGTCGCCGGATGCGCAATGAAGAGGCCGCGGGCGGCGCTCTGAAATGAACGAAGGCGGTGGGCATGCTCGCGTCGTCGCGCATGCCCACCGCCTTCCAGAAGAGTCGAAGTTACTACACCACCTACCGTGCTTACCGCGGGGCCGGCGGTTCGTCGCTGAACAGATCGGCGCTCGCTTCGAGCGCCTGGCCACCCAGATGCTTGCCGTGAATCTGCCGCGCGATCACGTCGCCGACATACGGCACGCTCGCGTCGAGTTCGACCGTCGCATAGGCGCTAGGCTTGCCGGCGTCCACCACCTCGACGTGTTTCGCGTAATGGCCGAGTTCGCGCTTCAGAAATTCCCGCACGTCCTGCTCGCTGCACGATTCGGCGATATTGCGCACGGTCAGGTTCATGCGGCCTACCCTCGCCGCGCCTGGCGGTCCGTCCGTCGGTCAGGGCTTGCGATACGTACCGGCCGCAGCGCCGCACGCTGTTTTGCGTGAGCCGCGGCGAGCGCGCGAAGCGCGACGATGCCGGTCGCGCCGGCCAACCCCATAGCGAGCAATGACAGGTAGTAGGTCATCGTTCAAATCTCCTGTGCGAATTTCATCCCGTTGACAGGATAGCCCGCCTCGACAGTGGACACACTGTGACGCAGTATCGTAGGCAATGGCAAAACGTCCCCGTCGATGCACTGTACCTGAATCAGTCGCGCCAATCCTAGAAAAACATCGGCTGCTTCAGGACCTTGCGTGCGTGGCCGGCCTCGGCCCGCACCGAGATGTATCGGCGGAGCCATCGTGCCGGGGACGTGGGCCAAGGCGGTCCGATCGCGTCGATCAGTCCGCCGCTTGCACGTTCGCCGCGCTCACCCACCATGCATTTTTACCTTGCGGCAGACGGACCAGCACCGCGGAGGGATCGTCGACGCCATCGTCGGCGATCTGGCATACCGGCAGGCCGTCGGGCAGACGTTTCACTTCGCCGGCCGCCTCGAACAGCGCGATGCGCTGCGCATCCAGCGGGCGCAGTTGCCGATACACGTCGAAGCTGAGCGCCCCGGGCACGTCGCCGCGAATCTCTAGCGCGTCGGCGCGCGCGCAATGCGTGGGCGCGGCGGCAAGCGCGGCGGCGCTGCCGCTCAGGCAGCCGATCGTGAGCGCAAGGGCGGCGAGGCGGGAATGGGTCATCGTGTTTCTCCGAAAAAAAGTAAGGGGCGGCGAACGGTGTTGTGTCGAACTGACTGGCAACGTGCGCAGCAGATCCGCGCGAATGAGTGCGTGCAGCGATCGTCGCGCCCTGTCGTGATCCGCACATGCGCGGATGCGCAACCTCACGACGCGCTCAACGCTCGCGCTCGTGTGCGTCGCCGCGCCGGCTGTCTTCGCTGTCGACGCCGTCGTCGTCGCCTGACGCGGCGTCGAGCCGGCTGACGTCGCAGGACGCCTGGCCGAATCCCGCATACACCGCCGACCAGTTGCCGACGATCGCCGCTTGCGCCTGCGTGAGACTCAGCTTGCCTTCGCAAACGCAGCGCTTGAGCATCGCCGCCGCGCGTGCCTTACGGCGCTCGCCCTGCGGGCCGGCCCACGGCAATAGATCGAGATTGGCCGGTGCATCGGGCGATCCGCCGAGCACGATCGGCACGCGCCGGTCGAGCGCGAACGCGGTGCCGTCATCGGCATCGATGCCGCGCGCGGCAAGCAGGCGATCCTTGTGCGCCATCAGTTCGTCGAACGGCGGGGCGACGGTTTCCGCATAACCGGGGCGGCAAATCGTCCGGCCGATCGACTGCTGGGTCACGCGGTCGTCGAGCACGGCGCTCTGTTGCGCGACGGCGCCGCCGATGCGCAGCGCGAGCAATGTGCCGACGGTGACGAGCACCGCACGATGCGCGACGCGCACGCGCGGGCGAAGGACGCGCTTGCACCCGGGCGGCCGCGCGTTGGCTGTGTCATTGCTGCTGGTTGTGTCGCGGGAAAGACCGCGCCGATGCGTGTCTGCGATGCCTGCGTTCATTCTTCGGCGCGCCGGCGGCGGCACGCGGTTGTTCAATTCGCAAGGCAATTAAAACACATTCAATTTGAATGGGTACAAAAGCCTGACATGGCAGCGCGCGGTTTGCTCTGGCTCCCGGCGGCTCCCGCGACCCGGAGCAAACCAACGCAGCGCGACGTCGCGACAAGCCGCGACGCCTCGCCAACGCCGCTACTTCGCCACCCGCGCCTGCAACGCGCGGATCCGCCCGAGCGCCTGCGCATTCGACACCGTCTCTTCGTACATCTTCGCGAGGTCGGCTTTCAGCGCGGTGCGCGAACCGCCATCGAGATACACCATATGCCCCGATGGATAGAACCGCGCCGACAGGTTCTGCCGCACCTGCTGACTGACCAGCGGCATCTGCTGCAGATCGAGCACGGTCTGATAGAACGGCGTGACGAAATCGAAAAAACCGTTCGCCGACAGCACCTTGAGATCGGGATTGAGCGCCATCACGGCCGCAAGGTCGCCGGCCGTGTACAGAATGATGTTGCCTTTCGAGTCGACGCCCTTTTGCGCGCCGGTCGGATCGATATGGCTGAAATCCCAGTACTTGAACGCCTGATCGTTGAGGTCGGTGAACGACGAGTTCGACGTGTACTTCAGCTGCTCGTTCAGATACACGTTCCACATCGTCGTATAGACGCCGGTGACCGCGGTCATGGTCGGATCGTTGCCGCCGGAGTTCGGGTCGATCTTGCCGGCGATGCCGGTGTCGATCGCGGTCACGCGGCCGTCGTAGGAGCCGAGCGCGAGGCCTTGCGACTTCAGCAAGGTGGTCAGGAACAGCGAATTGCCGCGGCTGTCATAGCCCGCGATATCGAGGCTCCAGGCGAGCAGCGTCGTTTTGTCGATGCCGGTGTATTCGCTGAGTTTTTCGACGGTGGCGGAATCCGTGGTCGGGAACTTGCGCAGCGCGGCCAGGTAGTCGGTGCGCGCGAACTGCGCGACCTCCTCGGCGAACGTGCCGAGATCGGTCGGCCGCGGCGCGACGCCGAGCTTCTTGTGATACCACGCGTCCGCGGCCGCGGTGGGCAGCGCGCCGACCGGATTGCCCGCCTGCGTGTAATCGAGAATCGAGGATTGCAGCGTGACGCCGTTCAGATCGACGCCGTCCTCGTGCAGCCGGTACGCGAGCACGCAACTGCGCGCCGTGCCGTAGGACTCGCCGAACAGATACTTCGGCGAATTCCAGCGGTTGTTCTTCGTCAGAAAGCGCTTGATGAACTGCTTGATCGAATCCGCGTCCTGATCGACGCCCCAGAAGTCGCGATTCTTCTTCGGCGCGATCGCCGCCGAATAGCCGGTGCCGACCGGGTTGATGAACACGAGGTCGCTCTTGTCGAGCAGACTGTCCGGATTGTCTTCGAGCGAATACGGCGCTGGCGGCGTGAAGCCCGGCATCGACGTCTTGATGCGGCGCGGCGCGAACGAGCCGAGCAGCACGAATACCGACGACGACCCCGGCCCGCCGTTATAGAAGAACGTGACGGGCCGCGTTTCTTCCTTTTGTTGATCCTGCGTGAACGCCACGTAGAACATCCTCGCCGAAGGCTGCGAGCTGCTCGGATCGACGATCACCAGATGGCCCGCGGTCGCGGTGTAGTTGATCTTGTGCCCGCCGATCGTCACCGAATGATGCGTGATCGCGGCCGTCTCGACTGTATCGGTAACCGAATCGTCCGGGCCGTTGCCATAGGCGACCGGATCGAAGAACGGCTGGTCGCCGGGCTTGGGCGGCGGGCTGGTAGTGGTGGACGCGCCTGCCGAGGCCGTGGCATGCGTGTTGTGCGGCGAATGCTGACTACCGGAAGCTGATTCTATATTGGTCATGATCGCTCCAAGGGTTCGTTTTACGTGCCGTGCGTCCTCGTTCTTGCTGTTGTGACATGCGCTGTGTTGCAGACTATAGTGCGCCCGCCACCTTCGCGCCATTGGGACTGCCGAGTCCCGTGCAGGCGTCCCACCCCGTCGACGCCGCGAAGCTGCCGTTGTTGCCCTCCGTGATGTCGTTGCAAACGCCCGGCGCCTTGTACAGCTTCGCGTTGACGAAGCCGGCCGGCTGTCCCTTCGCCGCGTTGATGCGCGCGATCAGCGCCGCCCACAGCGGCGCGACCGCGCTGGTGCCGCCCACCACCGTTTGCGTTCCGTCGACCAGCACGTCGTAGCCGGTCAACGGCGAGGCATCGCCTGCGACGTCCGGCACGCCGCGCCCGTTGAGCGGCTGGCTGCCGCCGCCCGTCGCCGTGGCCGACAAACCCTGCTGCCACACCGGCACGGCAAACGCGGTGCTGACGCCACCGCCGCTCGCGCCGCCCTGCTGGCCGTCGTTCCACACGACCTCGCGCGTGATCGACGAACCGGACGCGCTCAGTTGCGTGCCGCCGCAGGCGAGCACGTACGGGCTCGACGCCGGAAAGTCGACCTCGTCGCCGCCGCCCGAGCCGTCGCTCGAGCCGCTGTCGCCCGAGGCCGCGCAGATCGTCACGCCGAGCGCCGCCGCCGATTGCAGCACGCTGTTGAGCGCCTGCATCGACTGGCTGGTCCAGACCGATTCCGGCGCGCCCCAGCTGATCGAGATCACTGACGGCTTGTTGGTCGTGTCGTGCACCGCGCGGCTCACCGCGTCGATGAAGCCGGCGTCGCTGTTCTGCGTGAAGTACACGGCGATGGCTGCGCCCGGAACGATCGCACCGACGATCTCGATGTCGAGCGTGACCTCGCCGTCCGGCCCGTTCGGGTCGCCGCTCGGCTGGTTGCCGGCCTGATCGACGCCGACCGGGGTCACGCTCGGCTCGCTCACGCCGAGCTCCGAGAAATAGGTCTTCAGATCCGACGTGTTGTAGCCGCCGCCGAGCTCGATGATGCCGACGCACTGACCGCCGCCGTCGCCTTGCGGAAACTGGTAGAGCGACGCGAGCTGCGGCGGCGTGAACGACACCTGCTGCGCGCGCGCCGCCACGAACGGCGGCCGGATACGGAAATGCGGCCGCGCCTGCGGCCGGTTGTCGAGCCCGAGCACTGCTTCGACGACGCCATGCAGATCGTCCGGCACGCTGATCGTGCCGGTGCGGCCACGGAACTGCCCCGCCGTGTGGTGCTGGTAGCGCTCGAGCTTGACCTCGAAGGCGCTCTGGAATTGCGCGATCGTGCCGCTCAGCAGCACCGAGCGCGCCGCCGGATCTTCGCGCGCGACGGTGAGCCCATGCGCGGCCGCGAACGCGCGGACCTTCGCGATGTCCGCGGGTGCGGCGCCGTAGTCTTTGGCGAGCGCCTCGCGCGACAGCGGCTTCACGCTCGCGTCGCCGGCTTCGATGCGTTTCATCAATGCGTCGAACTGTGCCTGCTGCTGGCGGCGCAGCATCACGAAGACCTCGATCCGCTCGGCGGGATCGCAATTCCCGATGACCGTCGTGCCCTGCGCGACCTTACGCTCGCTGCCCGGCAAGGGATGCCTGGTGACCATGGTGTCGACTCTCCTGTTGGCGTGGCGGCGCGCCCGATCACGCACGACCGCGCGGCCCGGCGACGGGCAGGCACGCCACGCTCCTGCATGGGGCGCATCGTTTGCGCGATACGCGGCAGGGGTTGTTCAAGAACTTCGTCCAACCGTCCGACCAGGGGATTCGAACACAGTTCCGGCGCGCGCGGCAGTCGTCCGAATGGCTAATGCGCGGCGTGGATGCGACACGCTATGATGCTGAGGCGGCATTCCCGCCGTTTCATTGCCGCGCGCGCCGCCTGCGCGCACGATCGAGAATTCAGAGGAACCCATGTCAATTTCGATGTATCAAGCGTCACTGCCTGTGCTGATTCGCGGCCTCACGAACCTGCAGGCCATCCTCGGCAAGGCCGAGGCGCACGCCGCCGCGAAGCAGATCGAAGCGTCGGTGTTCACCAATGCCCGGCTCGCGCCGGACATGCTGCCGCTCGTGCGCCAGGTGTATATCGCGAGCGATACCGCGAAGGGTTGCGCGGCGCGCCTCGCCGGCGTCGAGCCGCCGAAGTTCGACGACGTCGAGCAGACTTTCGACGAACTGCGGGCCCGGCTCCAGAAAACAATCGATTACCTGAAGGAGTTCAACGCGGAGCAGATCGACGGCTCGGAAAGCCGCACGATCACGCTGAAAATGCGGCCGGGTCCCATCGAGTTCACGGGAGCGTCGTATCTGTTCGGTTTCGTGCTGCCGAACTTCTTTTTCCACGTGACGACTGCGTACGACATCCTGCGTCATAACGGTGTCGAACTTGGCAAGCTCGACTATCTGGGCGGGATGCAGCAATAACGAGCGGGCGGGTCGTCGATTGCGCGGCCGCCCTCACGCGTGCAGGCGCGGCTGGAATGCGATCACCGCCATGCCGGCCAGCGTCAGTGCGACGCCTGCCGCGTCCCACAGCGTGGGCCGCACCTCGTCCACGACCCACAGCCACACAATCGCGACCGCCACGTATACGCCGCCGTAGGCCGCATACACGCGGCCCGCGGCGGTGCCATGCAGCGTCAGCAGCCACGCGAACAGCGCAAGGCTTGCCGCGCCCGGCAGCAACAACCATGCGGAGCCGCCCTCCTTCAGCCAGCGCCACGGCAGGTAGCAGCCGAGAATCTCGGCGAAAGCGGTCACGACATACAGCAGGAAGGTTTTCATCGACGGACGCGGGAAGGTGGTCGTGTGGCCGCGGGTGCGCGGCCGCCTGTTCTGGCGCATCGCGGCGTAGCGGCCGGCTGCGCTATCGGCTTTATTAACACAATCACCTGGCAGCGCGCGCGCAGCAGTGCGATAGTCGCGCTACTTCAACTCCGACGGCCACCGGTCATGAGCATCGAGTCACCCTGCGTCGACATCTGCAAGTTCGACGACAAAACCGGCCTTTGCATCGGCTGTCTGCGCACGCGCGATGAATGCAAAAGCTGGAAAAAAATGAAGGACAAGCATCGCAGGAAGATTATCGAGGACCGGCCGCGGCGCGAGCGCAAGCTGAAGAAGTGAGCGGCGGGTGTCGCCTGTCGGCTGCGCTCACCCAAAGCCACGCAAACTCACGCCTGGCCCGAGTCTCAATCCAGCGAGAGCCGCAGCGCGAAGCCGATCAACGCAGCCGAAAACGTCCACCGTTGCAGCGTCTGCGCCAAAGGATGGGCGCGCATCCAGTTGGCGATGCGCGCAGCGCCGATCGTATACAACCCGTCGAAGCATGCGCCGATCGCGAGCAGCACGGCGCCGAGCTCGATCATCTGCCACGCCACCGGCCCCGCTTCCGGCCGCACGAATTGCGGCAACAGCACCGAGCAGAACAGCAGCGCCTTCGGGTTGAGCAGATTCGTCAGCAGACCTTTGACGAACGCGGTCCGCAACGGCTGGACCGCACTACCCGCATCGCTCGAAGTAGCGGATTCCACTCGCGACACGCCGGCTGCTTGCTGGTCGCGTGAACCGGCCGGCAATGCGAACCCGGGCGAGCGGAAGATCTGGATGCCGACCCACGCAAGGTAGACCGCGCCGGCATAGCGCACCGCGTCGTACAGCCACGGCGCGTTGCGCAGCAGCGCCGCCATGCCGCACGCCGACAGCGTCACGTGCGTCGCGCGTGACACGCCGAGCCCCGCGGCGGCCGCGAAGCCGCTGCGCACGCCGCGCGCAATGCTGGTTTGCAGGATCAGCGCCATGTCCGGCCCAGGCACCGCATAAACGACAATCAATGCCGCCACATAGACGGCCAGCAGGTGAGCGGAAATCATCGGAGCCTCCTTGTTTTTCGAGGCTCCATATTGCTATCGGATGCGGAGGGTTTTCTGGCGATCTTCTGTCGCGGTTATCCACAAAATAGTGGAATACGCTAATATCTATCGATCCAATGGCGCCTTCCACCAATCCGCAAAAACCACCTCCCGACCATGCCCGCCGACGATCTCGACAAAACCGACCGCGCGATACTCGCCGCGCTGCAAAACGACGGCCGCATGTCGAATGCGCGTCTCGCCGAAATGGTCGGACTCAGTGAAACGCCATGCGCGCGGCGTCTGAAGCGCCTTGAGAACGACGGTTATATCGACCGCTACCGCGCGGTGCTATCGCGCGCAGGGCTCGGTCTGGGTGTGATCGCGTTCGTGCTGGTGCGTTTCGCGGTGCACGACCGCGTGGTGGCGACGCGCTTCGAGCGCGAGGTGCAGGCGATCCCGCGTATCCTGTCGTGCCACAACGTGTCGGGCAGCGCCGACTACATCCTGCAGATCGTCGCGCGCGACCTCGACGACTACGGCACGTTCATGCGCGACGAACTGCGCAGTCTGCCGGGCGTGACGTCGATGGAATCGGCCTTATCGTTGCGCGAAGTGAAAGCGTTTGGCGGTCTGCCGCTCTCCTGAGCGCGAACGTGGCATAGTCACCCCTTTAGTCCCCTTTTGAAGCGAAGCGGCGCGAGCCGTTCCGACGCAACCCGAAGACCCGGAGTTCTCATGGATCACGACAAGGCGCGAGCCGAAGAAACCGCCGCAATGGAACGCGTGTTGACCGCGACCCAACGTGTGCAGACGGCGTTCGCGTCGTTGCAATCGCAATTCCCGCCGGCAGGCAGCGGCAAACCCTCGCAATTTGCGTTGCAGACTTTCGACGCCGCGCTGCAGGAACTCGAAGACGCGCAGGCCGCGTTCGACGAATTGCTCGGCGATCTGCTCGACGGCAATCGTTGAGCGCTGGCGCGCGGCTGACTGGCGTCTGTCCGGCGCGCCGCTCGCCCCCTTCGCGGCGCCGCATGCGGCTCAGCCCGCGTCCGTCTCCACCACCGGCTCGCAGAGAATCGGAAAGTTGACCGAGTTCGCGACGTAGCACTTCTGATGCGCGACGTGATGCAGATGCGTGGCCCGCTCGACGTCGCCGCCCGCTCGGATCGTCACATGCGGCCGCAGCACGATCTGCGAGAAACGGCCCTCCTCCGCGGTATCGAGCATCGTGCCTTCGGCCTCGTCGCGATAGTCGAGTACTACGATGCCCGCATCCGAGCACAGATGCAGATACCACAGCTTGTGACACGCGCTCGCCGACGCGACCAGCAGGTCCTCCGGATTCCAGCGCGTCGCGTCGCCGAGAAATGCCGGATCCGACGAGCCCGGAATGTCGGGCTTGCCGTCAGAAGAAATCACGTGATCACGGCCGTAATCGCGGTAGCCGGAGGTGCCGCTGCCGCGGTTGCCGGTCCACTGCACCGATACGTGGTACTTGTGTTCGCGGTGTGCCATTCGCCTTCCCTGTGGTCGGATTGGACCTGCATTCTATACGCGCCTCACTAGCGCGGCGGCGCCGCGCGGCCGGTCACGTTGGGCGCGCGCGGATCGGGACTCATGTAGAGCGCCGTGCCGTTGGCGCGCATGTTGTTGAGCGCGTCACCCGAGCCGGTCGCGCCACCGGCGCCGAGACCATACGAGCCGCCCGCCGACATGCCGGGCCCCGGCATCGCACTCGGACTGACGCCGGTACCGATGCCCATCGCGCCGCCGGCAGCCGCGCCGCCGGTGCCCGCGCTGGTCCCCGCGCCGGTGCCTGCGCCGGTGCCCGCATGAGTTCCGTTCTGGCTACCGCCAGGATTGCCCAGTTGCTGGGCGTTCACCGTCCCCGCGGCCCCCAACATCGACAGCGCCGCAAGCAACGCCCACTGCACGATCCCATCTGTTGCCGCCTTCATACCCACCTCCCACCGGATCGATCCGCCGAGCCACGACATCTATTCTGAGCCGATCGTCCGAGCGATGCAGCGGCGCCGCTCCGGGCCGCGCCCACGGCGTGTCCGTGCGCGTTATGATCGGTCGTTACGCCCGAACGGCCGATCGCGCACGATGGAGCACGCCTACATCAACCTTTTGCATCTGCTCGCCGGCCACTCGACGTGGATGCTCGCGGTCGTGTTCCTCGCCGCGTTTTTCGAAGCGATCGCGGTCATCGGCACCTTCATCCCCGGCAGCACCGCGATGTTCCTCGCCGGCGCGCTGACGGGCACCGGCTCGCTGAGCCTGGCCTGGGTCTTCGGGTGGGCGATCGTCGGCGCGATCGCCGGCGACGGCATCAGCTTCTGGCTCGGCGATCGCTACAAGGAGCGCATCGTCACTCTGTGGCCGTTCCGCACGCACCCCGGCGTACTCGATGCGGGCCAGCGGTTCTTTCTGAAGCATGGCGCGAAGAGCGTCGTGCTCGCCCGCTTCATCGGCCCATTGCGGGCGATCGTGCCCGTCGTCGCAGGCATGATGGGCATGCGGCCGCTGCGCTTCTTCGCGATCAACGTGCTCTCCGCATTGCTATGGGCGCCCGCGCACATCCTGCCAGGTGTCGTGTTCGGCGCGTCGGTGCTGCTCGCGGGCGCGGTGTCGTTCCGGCTCGTCGTGATCATCGTGATGCTGGTGTGCATCGTGTGGCTCAGCTTTCGCGGCGCGGGGTTTCTGGTGTCGCACGCGAATGCGTGGTCGAGCGCGGCGGGCCGTCATCTCGGTAGCTGGGCATGCCGCCATCCGGGTCCGCTCGGCCGCGCCGCGCGCCGCATGCTCGACCCCGACACGCCCGATGCGACCCACCTTCTCGTGACCTCGCTGATCGTGCTGGCGGCCGGCGCGCTTTTCTTCGGGGTCCTTGAGGATGTCGTCAGCGGCGATCCGCTGACCACCATCGACCTGTCCGTCTATCACTTTCTGCAGTCGGTGCGCACGCCATGGGGCGACACGGTGCTGGCAGCGCTCGGGACGCTCGGCAGCGGCATCACGCTACTCTCGCTGGTCGTCACGCTGGCCCTGTGGATGGTGTGGGAGCGGCGCTGGCGCACGATCAGCTACTGGCTCGCGGCGGTGGTGTTTTCGCAACTGCTGATTCTCTGCCTGCAACTCGCGATGCGCCGCGCCCCGCCCAACGAGCTGATGACTGGCCACTTCGTGTTCCCCAGCAATCACGTCGCCGCCACGGTGATCGTCTATTGCTTTCTCGCGTTTCTGCTCGCGCGCCGGGTCGGCAAGCTCGAAGGCGTGCTGGTTGCCGGCGCGAGCATCATCGTCGTGATCGTGGTCGCGCTCGCGGGCGTCTACTTCGGCCGCTACTGGGTGTCCGACGCGATCGGCGGCGCGGCGCTCGCGTATGCATGGGTCGCGCTGATCGCATTGACGGCGATCTGGCGGCATCCGCAGCCGCCGCCGCAGCGCCCAATCATGCCGCTCGTGGTGCTCGCGATCATCGCGGTCAGTGTCGGCCTGCAGCTCGGCATCGCGATGCCTACGCCGCCGGACAGCGCGCCGCAACCGCCGCCGGTGCAGTTCACCCAGGCGCAGTGGAAGCTCTCCGGGTGGAAGCGCCTGCCGTGCTTTCGCTCCGACATGGGCGGCGATCGCAAGGAGCCGCTGACGCTGCAATGGGTCTCCGAGCCCGCTTCGATCCGCGAGCAGCTGCGCGCGCAGGGCTGGGTCGAGGGTACCGACGTGTCCGCGCACAGCCTGCTGTCGCTCGCTTCGCCCGACGTCGCGGCGGTGGCGCTGCCGGTGCTGCCGAAGCTGAACAACGGCGTGCCGTCGTCGCTGGTCTTCATGCGACCGGGCGAATCGCGCGAGGAACGCTACGTGCTGCGCTTCTGGCCGAGCGGCTACGCGGTCGACAACGGCACCTCCGCGGCGCCGCTGTGGGTCGGCGCGTTCGCGCACGAGCGGCTGACGCGGCCGTCCTGGCCGCTGAACATTCTGCGCATCGACCACGCCGCGGGCCCGTTTGACGCGCGCGCCCGGTCGGGTGCCGAGCTAGGCGCGACGGTCCTCGCTGAAGTCGATTGTCACGGCGTGCCGGTGTCGCTGCTGGTCTCGCCGATGGAGTGAGCGGTATCCTCAACTCGACGATTCGACAATGGAGACAACCGTGGGCCGCTTTTCGACCGAACAACTCGATGATTACGCAGCGACATTCGACCGCGACGGCATAGTCGTTCTGCGCAGGCATTTCCCGAAGGCGACGCTGCTCGCATGGCGCGACGGCCGCCTGCCGTTGCATGCGATCACGATGGAACTCGGCGACGTGATGATTCGTGATGTGCGCGCGCTGCATCGCGGCACACCCAACCGCACCGAGCTGCCACGTCCGATGGTCGTGATTGGCTATAGCCGGAGCTGGTACTTCAGACCGGAGGTCCGCATCGACGTCCCCGACGCCGTCTATCAGCAATTGGCGCCACGCGCGAAGTGCCTGCTGCGCCATATGCCGCGCGTGAACGAACTCGACAATGCGTGCGCGCCGGAGCAATACCGGAAATTCGCCTATTGAAGAAAGCATTCAGTGATCGCATTGACCGAGCAACGAATTGTCACGAAAGTGAATCGCCAATTGATGCGCAATTTCCATAAAGAAAAGGACTGATGCGAATACGGGGATACACCAGGTCGCGAATGCCACGCGATTTGACATTTAAACCTTCGTTGCGCAAATGCAACGACATGCCCGCATTACCCCTGCTTCCGCCCGCTATTTGCAACGATAGCGCTCCTAATTCATTTTTCCACTCACGCAATCCGAAATGGCACTGGCAGAATAGGTAAAAAAACCAGTTAGCGGAAACCGGCATGCATCGCCGCTTCCGCAACGAGACATGCGGACCCTGATTTGCTGCCCAATTACATGCCTTAACGCTATCGTCTCATTGCGACCTGAACTCGAAGACCAATAGGAGCTCCGTGTGCGGAATCGATTGATGTCTCGCGTGAAGAAAAACCGCCAGTCCGCCGTACGCAGTCACCGCTCGCGTGTTCCCCGATTATCTTCAAGTTCGCTCTCCGGCACGTTTTCCAGACTGATCCCCCGCTTATCGCTTTGCATCAGCGTGCTGGTGCTCGGCAGTTACTCCGCATATAGCGTCGCCGGCGTTTCCGTATTGCGTCCGCCGCGCGAAGCGCTATCGAATAGTCCGCTCGAAGTGACGATCGTCTATGCCGGCGATCAGCCCGGCGGCACCGAGGTAGACGTGCCGGCGCAATTGACCATCGCGCTCAGCAATACCGACGTGGTACCGCACAAGCTTGCTCTCACGCGCGAAAGCGGCGCCCCCGAGCATCTGAAGCTCGCCGCCGGCGAGCTGAAGGCGGTCCGCTATACCGGCACATGGCCGGAATGGGCGCGCGGTGCAATGCAGATCGACGTGCCGGACCTCGACGTGTCGCCATCGTATGTGCTGCTGACGCGTCCGCCGCACTCCGGCAAGGACGCGGCGCTCGCCTCGGCCGGGAGCGCAAACGGAACAACAGCGGGAACAGCAGCGGCGGGCACGCCGAGCGGCGCACCGTCGTCGACGAGCCTGATCGCGTCGTCGCCCGCGCCGTCACGACCGGATGCGCCGGTGCCGCAAATCAACACGTTCCTGAGCCGTTTCTCCTCCTACGAGCCGATGTACTTCGCCGATGGCTGGGGCTCGGATGGCGACAATCTCGCGAAATTCCAGCTGAGCTTCAAGTTCCGCCTCGTCATTCCGGACGACCCGCGCTCCCGTGGTTTCGCCGACAACCTGTACTTCGCCTATACGCAAACCTCGCTGTGGGCTCTCGAGGAGTACTCGGCGCCGTTCCGCGACACCAGCTATATGCCGGCACTCTTCTATTACCTCGAAGACACCGGCTGGAAGAGCAAATGGTGGAGCAGGATGGGCTTGATGGCCGGCTACGAACACGAATCGAATGGGCGCGACGGTCCCGAATCGCGCGGCATCGACTTTGTATTCATCAAACCGATCTGGGATTTCGGCGACATCCACGGCTACCATCTGACCGTCGAGCCGAAGATTTATTACTATACGCACATCGCCGGCGAGAACCACGACATCGCCGACTACCGCGGCTATGTGGATCTGCGGTTCATCTACGGAAGCCCCGACGGCGCGCAACTGGACACGACGCTGCGCAAAGGAACGCAGGGCGGCAAAGGCAGCATCGATACGCAGTTCACCTATCCATTGGCGAAGCTGATCAACAGCCGCTGGGGCGGTTACCTGTGGCTCGGCTTCTTTAGCGGTTACGGCGAGGACCTTCTCGACTACAACCAGCATCGCTGGATTGCGCGCATCGGCTATAGCATCACCCGCTAATCCGGAGTTCGCTGTAGATGCAAGCAAAGGGCCGCCGAGCGGCCCTTTTGCCGTTCGATGACGGCGCGCGGCGTCCCGCAATATATCGAAAGTTCCGCCGTAATTCTTTTAGAAGTTCGCCCAAAGCCGACCGCCACCCGGCGGGCGGCCCGTCTTAAACCGCCCTTGAATACCGTGTGCAAGAACAGACGGGCATATCGGTGCGAATTTCTCTAGAGTTGAAGGGCCGGCGGCCCAACCGGCTGGCCACGCCGCACGCTGACTTTTCCAGCGTCTATTCAAAACCAAGGAAAAACCAATGAAAACTGCTCTCCTTAAAGACGTGTCGACCGTTTCAAACGAGCCAAACGGACTTTTTTTGCATCGGCATGGTGCACCGCTTGCGCTCAAGCACGAAATTCACCCGGAACAAATCCGGGATTGCCTGCCGGCCCGTCAGGGGGGAGTCGGCTTTCTGTTCCACGCGACCGACTGGGAGACCCTTTCGTTTTCGTTTCATAACGTTCGCGAACGCAGCGAATCGTTCGAAGAGGAGCTGTGGAATACGAAGCCCTTCATCGCATCGCCGATCTATTCGGGCTCGCAGGTGATCGGCGCCAATATCGCCTGCCCGGTGCCGCTCGAAATGTGGCTCGGCAGCCCGCGCGGCATCAAGCGCTTTCGCGAGACGCAATTTTTTCCGGCTCTGGAGCTTGCCAGGAAGGCGGGCTTGAACATGGTCGCGATGGGCGCGTCGACGCCGTACGCGTGCAACTACGGCGCGCTGCCCCGGCCGGTCAAGCCGCCTCACATCACGACCGGCCACGCGGCGACCGCGGCGATGCTCAAAGACTGGGCGATGCATTGCTGCGAGCAGCTCGACCTCGAGCTCGGCAACACCAAGCTCGCGCTGTTCGGCGCGGCCGGCCGGCTCGGCACGACGGTCGCGAAGTATCTGCTGTACAAGGATGCGCCGAAGGAACTGGTACTGATCGATCTGCCGGACAAGCTCAACCTGCTGATCGACCAGGCAAAGGAACTGCTCGCGTCGGACCTGCTCGGCAAATCGAAAGTCTCGGTGCATACGTTCAGCGCGGACGCGCCGCTGCCGGCTTTCGACGGCGCGATTCTCGCGAGCAGCACGAGCGTGCCTTACCTGAGCGCCGCCGATCTCAAACGCGCGCAATTCTGGATCGACGACTCCCATCCACGCGCGGCAAGCGTCGAAGCTGAACTCGCTTCTCGCGGTCATACGCTCTATATTGAATGCTTCGCGCGTGGGCCCGCCGGACTCGACACCGCGTTCCCGTTCAGGCTGCCGTCCACCCGCGACTGCTACACCTGCTTTGCCGAAGGCTATTCGGCGTGGCAGGAAGGGATCGCATCCGATTTCATCATCGGCAGCCCGCCCGTGTGGTCGGTCTCTTATACTCATGGTCTGCTGAAGAAGTACGGCTTTTCGGTCGGACCGTTCCATGGCAAGAACGGCGATTCGCTCACCGAAGGCGTCGAAGCACAGCAATTCAATACGCATGAAATGATGAGTTCCTGATGAACTCGGAGGCCTGATGGCGATACCGCGCGAAAGCATGCGGGATATGCTGGAACGAAGCAGGTTCGCGATTCGATGGGGAGGCGCACTCGGCCTCCTGTGTCACCCCATCTATTACGTCGTCTGGACCTACATCCTTCCGCAGCCTTACGACAATCTGCTGCTGAGGCTCAGCGCGGCGGCCGTCTGCGTGCCGCTGCTGTTCCAGGCGCGCTGGCCGAGGCGTTACAACCCCGCGCTGCTGATCTACTGGCATTGCTGCCTGATTTACGTGCTGCCGTTCGTCTGCACGTTCCTGACCGTCAGAAACGGTTTCTCCACGATGTGGATGATGACCGAGGTCATGATGATCTTCATTCTGGCGCTGTGTATCGACAACCCCCTGCTGCTGATAACGTGCATCGGTATCGGCGTGTTTTCCGGCGGGCTTGCCGGCGCGTTGAGCGCGCCGGCGCCGCTCGTTCTCAGCGCGCAGGACAAGTCCAATCTCGCGCTGCTGCCGGTGGTCGTGCTGTGCAGCATGGCGTTCAGTCACGCGATCAGCAAGGGACGCATCTTCGTCGAAAAGAACCGCGCGTTGCAGGCGCTCGCGGGTTCCATCGCGCACGAGATGCGCAATCCGCTGAGCCAGCTGCGGCACGTGCTCGACCGCGTCGAGGAAGCGCTGCCCGCGGCGAGCGAAGCCGGCTCGGCGCCGACACTGACGGACGGCACCGCTTCGCTGATGTACAACCATCTCGCGCAGGGGCAATTGTCGATCGAGCGCGGCCTGCGCATCATCGCGATGACGCTCGACGAAGTCGCCGCCAAATCGATCCGTCCGGATAGCCTCAGCTACCTGCATGCTGGCGCGACCACGCGCAAGGCGCTCGCCGAATACGGCTTCGACAACGACAAGGAGCGCGCGAAGGTGAGCGTCGTCGTCAAGCGCGACTTCGTGTTCAAGGTCGACGAGACGGTCTATCTGTTCACGCTGTTCAATCTGATCAAGAACGCGCTGCATCACATCGTCGCGTATCCGCAAGCCACGCTGACCTTGAGCGTCGACCACGACTCGGTGATCGTGCGCGACACCGGCCCCGGCATCGCGCCTGAGATCCTGCAGCATCTGTTCGAGCCGTTTCGCACGGCCGGCAACTCGGGTGGCACCGGGCTCGGGCTCGCCTACTGCCAGCGTGCGATGCGCGCGTTCGGCGGCGGCATCGAGTGTGAATCGGAACTCGGCAAATTCACCGCGTTCACGCTGCGCTTTCCGCCAGTGGCGCCCGACGAGGTCGCGGAACACGAGCGACTCCTGTTCGAACGCGCGATGCCCGCGTTCAAGGGCAAGCGCGTGCTGGTCGTCGACGACGACGACACGCTGCGCGCCCGCACCCGCCGCGTCCTGACGAAGGCCGGCGCCTATGTCAGCGAGGCGTCGAGCGGCGAGCTCGCGCGCGCCACCTTGCGGCGCGCGCCGCTCTACGACCTCGTGCTGATGGACATCAGCATGCCGGAGATGGACGGCTACACGACGACCGAGCGCATCCGCGCCGAGCGCGATTGCCCGAACCGCAACGTGCTGATCGTCGCCTATACCGCCGAGCCGGGCAACGCGGTGCGGCTGCGCGCGCGGCGCGCCGGCATGGACGAGATCATCAGCAAGACGTCGAATGTGCAGGAGTTGCTTACCGCGGTGCAGGCCCTCTTCGACAACGGCGCGCGACATCAGCCGGGCGAACCGCCTGACGGCTTCGCCGGCAGAACCTTCGTGATCGCCGACGACGACACGTATAGCCGGCTCGTCGCGAAGGCGTACCTGGAACGCTGCGGCGCGAGCGTCGTCGAGGCGGACCACGGCCAGGCGGTGCTGACCAAACTGCACGAAGACGGCTTCATCGACGCGATCCTGATGGACATGAACATGCCGGGCATGAGCGGCATCGCGACGACGAAGTCGATCCGCGCGCGCACCGATGCCTACGCGACGCTGCCTATCATTGCGCTGACCAGTCAGACCGATTCCAACTCGGTGCAGGCCTGCCTTGCCGCCGGGATGAACGAGGTGTTGATCAAGCCCGTGCAGGCCGGCGCGCTATACGCGTGTCTCGCACGGCAGTTCGGCAAGCGCGGCGCGCCGGTTGCGGACGCTGCGCAACGAATCGCGGAAACCGCGGGCGGGACCGCGCACACGGATTTTGCGGCAACGCCGGTAGCATTGGCCCCGGCTGCGAGCGCATCCGCGGTCGCAGCCATCGCTGAAGAAAGCCTGCTCGACGAAGCGCACCTCGAGGAACTGGTTTCGCTCGACCTGCTCGACGAATCGTTCCTGAACGGCATCGAACAGATCCACTCGCTCGTCGCGCGGCTTGCGGGCAGCAGCGCGGCCGTCGATATCGAGGCGACGCACGCGAGCTTGCACGCGCTGCTCGGGGTCAGCGGCAACATCGGCGCGAAGGCGCTGCATCGCTACGCACGGCAGATCTATCCACGAGTGATCGCCGGTGAGTGGCCAGTGGAAACCGACTGGCTCGCGCAGATCCGCGCGCTGAGTGCGAGCTCGACCGAAGCGTTGCAGCGGTATTACGCGTCGGCGAAAGGCTTGCGTGATCATCGGGATGCGCTGAGTGATTGAGCGGGTGGGTTCGGGCGCCCTTCTTGCCGCGCTACACCCGCTCTTGCTTTGACGCAAACCACGCGCGCGTTTTGCAATCAGGCCGGATCGACCTCATCCACCGAAGGTGAGATTGCAGCCACTGGCGGCTTCGGGACGAGCCGCCGTTTCGGCGACATCAGGTCCATCATGAAACGCCGGCCCCCAACTTCGACGACGTGATAGAACACGGTCGACGCAGCGAATGTTTGGAATTCAATGCAAGGTAAAGGGTCCTGGCGTATTCTCCAGCATCTGCAATTTCCACGGCGATATGGTGCCGATGAATGATCCGTCCACGCTGCTGCACTTGCGGTGGACGAATGTGATCGGCGCCTCTGGCATAGAGCGTTATCTCGCGCGGATTTAGCATTCGAACACCGGCACCGCGAGCCCTTCTCGGCATTCATCGGGGAGGACGGTCGCGCATAGGTTCGAAAGTGCGCGGCCCGCGCGAGCCGCGCTTAGGCCACGCAGCTTCCGGCAACTATTCGCTCACCACCGGACCGCCTTGGCGAATACGGTTTAGCTCGGCCGAATAAAGCAGCACCATGTTGTTGAAGAAGCGATCTTCACTGAATCTGCTGTGTGCTTCCTGCTGAGCGCGGCGCGATAGACGTTCACGGAAGTCATCGTCCGTCATCATTCTCGCGATCAGCGCGGTCGCCTGCGCCGCCGTCTGGTAGAGGACGCCGGTCGAATCATGACGAATGGTGTCGATATTGCCGGGACACTGTGAAGCCACAACGGGCGTGCCGAGCGTCATTGCTTCGATCAGGGAGATCGGCATCCCCTCCCACGTAGCAGTCGACAGATAGATATCCGCTTGCGCGACCGCATCGAGAACGTTCGCACGTGGAAGCCAACCGGTCACGCGCACTCCGGCGTCTTCGAGCGTCCTCTTCAGACCTGCGTCGCCGTCGCCGATCCACACGAACTCGGCACCTCCGCGCTCAAACAAACGGGCAATCTCCGCGAATAGCCGGGGATTCTTTTGCACACGAATGCCGCCCACCGTCACAATTTTTCGCGTGCTCGTCGTGTTGGCTTTGTCCTCGCGTGACCGACGATTGTCGCGCTGAACAGCGACGGCCCGGTCAATCGCGTTCTCGACCAGCACTGCCTCCCGCCGCAAGTGGCGACGAATCGTGGCACATTCGCTTTCCGAGCAGCCTACATAGGTGCAGTTTTTTATACTGGCGAGAAATTCCAGTGCGACGAAACAGTATCGTTTCATCCTGCCAATGTCCCTCCGCATAAAAGAAATGCAATGAGGGCTATATAAAAATGCCGTCTCCGGTAGCGCAAACAGAGTCGAAATTCGTCCGAGGAAACCCGCGAAAGACGAGTGCATATGGACGATATCCGGCTTCAATTCAATGATCTGCCGACGCAGGTCGGACAGCACGCGTGGCAATGACGGTCCCTTCATCTGTAGATGCTGCAGCACGACGTCCGGGTGGAACATCGCGCGTAGATTCTTCGGCGTTTCTTCGCGCTCGGAATAGATGACATAAACCTCGTGACCTTCCTTGGCGAGCCGAGTGGCAAGCGTACTTACAACCGCAAGCGTTCCCGTTGCAGTCGATTCGACCACGTGAACCACTCTCATAGCATTTTCCTCGTGTATTGATGAGCACCAACGGGAAACGTCGCCGTTTCGTCAAGGCGATCGGGCCGACATACAATCTCCGACACGGTAAGCGAACCTCAACCGGCCTTAGTAGGCGCCGTCTTTCGCGAATACGACTTTGACGGTTCTCAAAAGAATCGAAATGTCGAATGCCAGCGAGCGGTTCATTGCGTATTTGACGTCGAGCGAAACTCGCGTCGGATAGTCGACATCGTTCCGGCCGCTAACCTGCCACAAGCCCGTCATTCCAGGCTTCAGCGCGAGGTAGTAACGGACATCGTGGCCATATCGAACCAGTTCCTTTTGCACGACAGGGCGGGGGCCAACCAGGCTCATATCGCCGCGCAGCACATTCCAGAGCTGTGGCAATTCGTCCAGACTCGTCTTTCGCAGAATGCGACCGACCGAAGTGATTCGAATATCATTTTTCAGCTTGAAATCGCGGTCCCATTCAGCACGGGCCTGCGGGTCCGTTGCGAGCAGTTTGGCAAGAACTTCATCCGAGTTCTTCACCATCGAGCGGAATTTCAGGCACCTGAAAGTACGTCCTCCCTGGCCAATTCGTGGGTGACCATAGACGGCGCTTCCGCGGTCGCGCATGACGATCAGCGCAATGGTCAGCAGAACCGGAAAGAGCAGCATGAGCAGAACAGATGCCCCGCAGACGTCCATGGTTCTCTTTACGGCGTCACCCCACCAGTTGCCCCGGGGATTCGCGCTTATCGAATTTGAGTCATCCGAGGCGAGCTGTTTTGACATGACGTTGATGCACGCGCCTTCCAGTTCCGGATCCGCGGCGGCGTCGGAATCGAACATATTATCCCCTTGAAGGTCTTGATTCGTCTTATAGCCGAACTGTCACAGCAAAAATCACGGCAAATTAATCATGTCAGACGTTTGCTTCTGGCAAACGTTAAACTTGCATATGTACTTCCCGATTTCTCTTTTGGCTAAACAGGAAAGACGCTTTTCGCCTTAAATAAAATTTGCGCATTCAAGAAAGGCTAAAAGTGGAGCTTCGATGAAAGGACGATTTGTTTACTGGTCGTACCCAAATCTATTCCGATGGAACAACGTTTAGCGAGTACGCGCCGGTCATCCACAGCAGAAGTATGCTGGATTGACCCCTTTAGCAAATGCGCTCTACCGCACACGACGGTAGAATTTGCACATTGCCGGTAGAACCTGCTCATCGCGAAGTTCGCCGAATGTTATTCGGCATTGGATATTGCGGCTTTGCGCTGCATGGCTTTGGGGCCTGCGAACGTGTCGGGCGAGAAAGTTTTGGAGTGGCAATTGACCCCTCGGATAATACTTTTCCCTTTATTCGCCGTTTTGACTCTTCTGTGCGGGCAGCCAATGTCCGCGCTTGCGAGTACGACCACCGCCACGGTTCGACAGCTCGCAGCGCACCAACCGCCGCCGACCGGAAGCGGCGGCGACCGTTTCGCAATGGACGTGAACTGCGATCTATGGAGTGCGGATCAGACGGCACTGAGCGAATGCTCGAAAGACCTCGATCTGATTTCCCGATTGGGTGTAGGTACAGTTCGCCTCGGCGCTTCGTGGGAGTTCATGACGCTGGCTGACGGTAGCACGCTGGATCCTAAAAGGGTGGCCTTCCTGAAATCGCTTCTGAATGCTGCACGTACGCGGGGTATGAAGATTCTTTTCCAGGTGGGCATGTACGCGCCGGCTAGCGCATATCATTGCCCCGCGACCCGCAATCCGCCGACGGCTTCCTCGTCGCGACTCGACTTCTGCGATGCCGCTTTCACAAAGTATCTGGGCTCGCTGATGGACCTCGTCCTTCCATTCACGGCCGACATCGAGCTGTTCAATGAGACCAACTGGTCGTTCTCCGCAAGCGACCCGTCGTACGGCGATCCGAACGGAATCTCGGGCTATATTTTGACTCGGAGCAAGACGCTGTATTCGAAAGCGAAGACCGTGCTGAACTCCAGGAACAAGTCGGGCTACAAGACGGTTCTGCACACCCAGGGCATCTCGTACTTCTACAACTCGGCTTACCCGGACCGCGGCTGGAAACCGCCTGCAGGTAACGAGTTGATTGAGGCAACCGACTACATCAAGGCGATAGGCAACAATACGAAGAGCGCTTTGAGCCCGCTGAACACGACAATCGATGTCGTCGACGTTCACCCGTATTTCAACGGCGCGGACTTCGACATATTGATGCAATCGTTCATGACGACCGTTTCGAATCTCGTTGCGAGTGGTTCCAAGCCGATCTGGCTCACGGAAACCAACAATGGCACGAACCTTTCGGACGCCGGACAACTTGCGGCTTTCAATCAGCTGAAGGTTCTGATGAACAACGGTTCGGTGGCGAAGGCCTTCTGGTATGTCGTGCGTAACGGCGCCCCGAGCAACGGCGAAGGCGACACCTACTCGATCTACGACTACAACCGTAACCTGATTCGTCCGCAGCTGGCCGCCGCTATTCAGGCATACACGGCGACAATTCCGCAAGGGCAGCGATTTCTGTCGGGCTCTTATCTAATGCCGATCAAGTAAAGCCAGCCGCTATAGTCATTTTGCCGCGCTACCGTGCTCCGGCTTGCTTGATGGTTTGAGACTTTCGTCTGTCGATTCTCTCGCGCGCGCAACGCAAAGTGCACACACAAAGACACCAATCGCCACGCCGATCAATAGACACGCGGCATGTGTCAAGAAGCTTAGCATCTCCCCTCCAATCCCTTAACGACCACAACGAATTATTCGAGGCGTCGGCCCAGTGACGCGACTATGGTCTGGGCATCTTCCCAAACTGCACACTTCCCATCCCGGCTGCAATGTCGGACTGCCTTGCAAGAAGATAACATCCAAAGCGTGAACCGAATTATGTTACCAGATATTTCTCAGAGGCATCAAAAAAGAGCCGATCATGCTAATGCCCGCCATATGTAGCGCGACTGCTCGTCTTTTCAACGGAAGCCAACCGCAATTGCCGACATTTTGACTCATAGCAACCCAAGGAATTGAGTCTTGCCGGCAAATGCACGCAGAGATCGATGCACTTTTTCTGACTACCTTTCCAAAGCGAAAACGCACGACGATGAAACGTGCATCGTCGTGCGTCGAATGGAAAAAAGGCCCAACGGTGTCGCTATCTGCCATTCCCGCTTGCAACGCAAACCACCATGTTCAGAACTTATGCAGCACGCCGAGCGCAATCGCCAGCTGATTCGCGCCGGTCTTCACGGTCGTCGTCGCGACCGAAGTCGCCCAGCCCGTCGCACTCAGCGCGGCCTTCGAGCTGTTGATCACATACGTAATGTCATGTACAGCGCCGTGCGCTTCGACAGCCAGTAGTCCGCGTTGACGCCGGTGCTCAATGCGTGCGCGTCGACCTGGCGATACGCGTGGTAGTAAGTCGCGGCGGCCAGGTCCAGTGCCGGCGTCACCCTGTAGCGCACGCCCGCGAACGCCATCGACTGCGGCGGCGATGCGGCGAGCGTCGACTGGACGTCGTTCAGCAGCAATTCGTAAACGCCATACAGCGTCGCCTTGCCGATCTCATACGAACCGCCGGCCACGTAGCGCCGCTCGCTGTCACCCGATGACGCGATGGACGAACCTTGCCGCTGCTCGTACACGAACGTCAGATTCAGCGGCCCCTGAACATAGCGTCCGCCGATGTCGTACTGCTTGCCGACGCGGAACGAGCCCGCCACCGGCACGTTGTAGGTGACTGCGTCATAGCCGAAGCTGGCAGGACGGGGTTTGTCGCTGGCCCCCACGACGATCCTGCGCTGGGTGCGACGTTATGCGCCGGAATTCGTCAAACGCTGGGACCGTTTCGGCACGCCAACTGGGCGGTCCTGGCGTGTCGATGAGACGTACCTGAAGATCCGCGCCAGGTGTGTCTATCTCTACAGGGCGGTAGATCGGGCCGGCCAGACAGTTGACTTCATGCTCCGTGTAAAGCGCGACGTGAAGGCGGTCAAAGCCTTTTTTCAGGAGATCCGTCAAACATCCGGGCCAGCCGCCGAAGACAAGCACGCTGGATGGCTACGCCGCTTCACACCGCGCGGTGCGTGAGATCAAGGAAGACGGCCTGCTGCCTGAAGACACCAAGGCTACTGTCGCCGGATGCGCCCCCGCAATGCGGCCTAGGTCACACCCGGGCCATGAATGAAGGATGCGGGACCGTGCATCTGGTTTACTGTCTTGGTTCAACGATGCTATGACTGATGTGGTGCGCCGCGCAGCGCAGATCATCCGATCCGGTCGGCTTTTTAGGGTTTGCTCACGGGGACTCTTCGCATACCAACGATGATAAAACGCAACGCCAGAATGACGCTCCGCCAAACAATCGGGCGCCCGCTGCTCAAAGCGGTGGCCCAATTGCCCGAACCTATCCAGAGAGCCATGTGGGCACCCCAGGTGCGTCGCATCTGCATCAGGTTGCCTTTAGTCCGGGCCGTCTATACCGTCTGCCGGGACTATTCAGGCTGCCTGCGTCGTCATCCCTTCGACGCGCAATACGGCATCGATACCAGTGGCCTGGTGTTTCCATTCGAGCTGCAAGCGAATTCGCAACATGTCGATCAACTGAATGGGTACATGGGCTCGCAACCGTCCATCATCCGGCGCGCCCTTGATGCGCTCGGCCCAATCGACGGCTATACCTTCGTCGACATCGGTTGCGGCAAGGGCCGACCGATGATCGTAGCGTCCGAGTATCCCTTCGACGCAGTTCTAGGTTACGACATCAACACCGATCTCGTCGCCACCGCGAACGCAAACGCCGCAGCAATCGGGCAACGCTTCCCGGACCGGCCGCCCATTCGGGCCACGACTGCCGATGTCGCCGATCTGGTCTTGCCAAACGGCAAGGTCGTGATTTTTCTCTTCAATCCGTTTGGCCCCGAGCTGATCTCGGCTCTGATTCGCAAACTGGAGAAGGCGCTATCGGACCGCACCATCACGCACCTCTTCGCCGTGTACTACCACCCCGTGTCAGGCGATATCTTCGACGGCGCTGCGGCTTTGCGGCGCTGGTATGCGGCGACGCTCCCCTATGATGAGCATGAGATCGGCTTTGGACCGCTGGAGAGCGAAGGCGTGGTGATCTGGCAAAGCATACGCGGCGCGCGACCTGACACATGCGTTCACCGCAATCTGCCGATCGCGTCCAAAGACCGCTTGAACGCCGTCGTCGGCTAACGCGACGACACCCCCACGCAACAATGCCCCGTTCGCGATACGCCATGTCTTCGACGGCGACCACGCCGCCTCGATGGCTCACGCGAATTGCGATACGTCAATTTGATGGCTGAATTGATGACCTTGCTGAAGAGGGCGTAGGCCGCGGCCATGTCGGGCCTCTCGCCTTGAACAATCGCATCCGTAGCACCGGGGACGTTCACCTCTTTCGCCTTATTTACTTCCCAAAAAATTGCTACTGGAAGACTGGCGAGTAAAAGGCTTCCCACCGCTTTCGCCTTCTCACCCGACGGAAAGCATCCCGTTTATTATTGTCCGCTGTCGTTCTGTATTTTTTCGTTCTGCTGCAGTTCTATAAACTTCCGGACCGAATGAACTGGCGCAGGTGACTTTGACCAACAAAAGACAAGCAATAAAACGGTCACGTGTGAGGCATGCCTATAGGTCGCACCAGCCCTAGCGGATCAGAATATCCAGCAGAATGAATGAGCATTTAGTGCGCCGCCACACGCCCGTTCGAAACTCCGACGAGTCGCGGCTGATTTCGATCTGGCTGCTGGCAAACGCCAGAATCTACTCGTCTGTCAGCATGCCCGCCTTCGCTTGCAGGCTGCCCTGTTGCGGCACGCGTAACACGCTTTCGTTCATTACCTCCGCGCCGAACTTACGCCCGACGGTGAGACTTGCCCACGGCCTCTGCGCCGCTCGCGTCACCGCAACGCCGTGAAGCCGGCGACATGATTATCAGAACCGGGCGACTTCACACGCTGCCCAGCAGACGCTCCCATTCAGACAGGATGCAATCAAACGAGAAGTCTTTCGCGCGTGCGCGGCGCGATGCTTTCGCGCCGTCCGCATCGGCCGTCGTCAGCTCTCGCACCATCGCATCGGCCAGATCGGTGACGGCGCCGTTGGCGATGAGTGCGCCGTGACGACCGCCATCGAGCACTTCCCGTGGCCCAGACGGGCAATCGGTCGAAACGATGCGCGCGCCCTGGTAGAGGGCCTCGATCAGCACCAGCGGCAAACCCTCGAAGCGCGAGGATGTAGCGAAGAGTGAAGCACGCGCCATTGCATGATGCGGGCTGATAAAGCCGGGTAGGTGCACACGATCCGCGATGCCGAGTTCGCTCGCTAGCCGCTCGAGCGCATCGCGCTCCTCACCTTGACCCAGGATGACGAGATCAACATCCGAAACGCGTTCCGAAACAAGCGCGAACGCCTGGATCAGCAGGTCAAAGCCTTTTTGACTAGTGAGGCGTCCCACAGACAGTACGAAGGGCTTTTTCATCCACGGCGCCGCGACTAGCGCATCCGCCATGTGACTGTCGATGTGCGCGAAGTCGATAGGGTTATGAATACAGACGATACGCGAGGCGTGGCGCGGGAACATCGTGCGCAGGCCCTGTGCTACGCCCTCGCTAACGGCGATTGTCTGCTGCGAGAAGCGCAGGTTCAGCCCGAAAAGCGCCTTGTAGATGACGCGCTGGGGTGTGCCCTTGTTCGCGAGGAACACCCTCAGATCTTTGTGCAGCCACAGCACGACGGGCTTGCGAAAGATCGCGCCGAACAGCACTGCTGCCAGATGCGTCTTGATCTCAAGTGACCCAACAATTACGCCCGCGTCACACAAGGCGCGCCAGAGCGAGACCGCCCGGCCGCCGTGGGCGGCGAAGACCGACTTTCCCACGCGCGCAAGGTTCTTCGGCAACGCGTGGTCGGCACGCTTCTCGCTGAAGGCGTGGATACGTGCCTCACCCCCAACAGCAATGATCCCGCTCACCACGTTGAGCGTCACGAGTTCTGCGCCCCCACCCCGGATGTCCTGCATCAGAAACAGTGCGTTTTTCATAGTTTCTTTCATGGATTTATGTCATCTCTTCACTATCTTTATGCCCCGATAATCGGGGGTTTGGGCAGCGAGGCCACGCATGATTTCTGCCCCCCAGTCACCGATGATCCCAGCGGGCGCCGGAAGCTCGAAAGATGCGGCTGGCAGTGGTCAAGACTGGCGTTTCCGTTTTACTGGTTCCGTGGGCAACCGCACGCATTGTTCTAACTCAAGCAAATCTTCCGGTTCACCGAAGAAAACCTTGAAGCTTCAGCGAGCGATTGCGTAATCAGAGACCTGAGTAGTCTCAGTTAAAGGTTGGGGGAAGAATACCCCGTACCCGAATCTGGCGCGATCCGCTGCCTAAGGATGCGCGCGAGGGAGAACATCGTACTTGCTCGCTCGACGCAGAGACGCTGCTTCAGCGTACCGCCGAAACCTTCCAGAAACTTGCAGGTGCCACGGCTATAGAAGCCGTCCATATCGAATGTAAGTTTGCGTTTGAGCGCCTGCTGAATCGCCGTCCAGATCAGCAGGCTGATCGCGCCGCTGTGCGATCCGGCTTCGCGCGAAGACATCAGATAGTACATCGCATGCTGGTCCCAAACGACAGCGATGGCGGCGACGAGCCGCCCTCCGGGACCGTAAGCGCCCAGCAACTGCCCAGCTCTTCGCTCGACGAAAGCGTTGGCGAGCTGACGCATTACGCTGCTTTCGTAGGCGTTCTTGCGGGACCGTTCGAGCAGATTCGCTTCATAGAACTGCACAAATTTAGATGGCGCGGTGACCGGCGCGACGACCAGCTTCTTTCCGGCGCTGCGGATGGCGTTTCGGGTTTTGCTGTGCATCCGGGCCCAGACCTCGTTAGCCGTGCGCTCTGGCGAAATCTGAAACGTATAGCGCACGGATACAGTAAAACCGTGCAGTGAAAAAGCGAGCGCATCTTCGATACGCGGGTCGAACAGCTGATAGAAGCTATCGAAATTCGGCAGCTGTTCGATGAGTGCAGATGTGACGGCCTGGCGATGATGCTGTTCGCGGCGGCCATCGAGGCCCATGGGTGCGATGATTGGACCGAGTGTGCGAGTGAGCGGCGGAAGACGCGAAATCCGCCATCCTCCCTTGCGGGTGGAACAGTAAGGCAACTGGCCCAGCAACTGCTTGCCGTGCTCAACTTTGGCCATGCTCCAGTGCCCGCCGGTTGCAATTTCGAGCCACCATGGTTCGTGGAAAATCGAAAAAGCTGGAGGCTCACCAATTGGTCGCGCACGCGCGGCAACAGGCAGTACTACGCTGCCTTGGAGACCGCAGTACGGGTTTTCTTCATCGGCGAAAGTTTTCAACATTAGGCTCGGTGATCCGATTTTATGGGCGCTTTCAAAGCTGTAGCGCAACAGCACGACAATGACCGGAAGCTAACGCCATCTATACGGTTGCAGAGGGCTCCTATGAAATTCGCTGCCTCACACCTCATTGAGCTCACGAGGCAACAGCGCCCCCCCATCGAGTTGCTCGCGAAGATACACGTCGAACGCTTTGCCGACTTCAGGATGCCGCAGTGCGAACTTGACGGTCGCCTTCAGATAGCCGATCTTGCTGCCGCAATCGAACCGTGTGCCGGCGAACCGGTACGCCAGCACCTGCTCGTGCGCGAGCAAGCGTTGCAGCGCGTCAGTCAGCTGATACTCGGCGCCCGCGCCCGGCGCAAGCTCGCGGATATGCCCGAAAATCGCGGGGGTGAGGATATAGCGCCCTATGACTCCTAGATTTGACGGCGCGTCTTTCGGTGCAGGCTTCTCGACAATTCTGGCTACCTTTAGCAAACCGTCCGCCCATTCGCGGCCGCCGACCACGCCATATGAACTGCTAAGCTCCGGTTCAATCGTCTCGACACCGATTACTGAGCTGTGGTAGTGATTGAACAGGTCAATCATTTGAGTGAGCACGGGCGGCTCGCCATGCAACAGGTCGTCCGCGAGGATCACGGCGAAGGGCTCATTGCCCACCAGTTTTTCCGCGCACAGCACCGCGTGTCCGAGACCCAGCGCGTCGGCCTGACGTACGTAAAAACAGTCGACATGACTTGGCTTGATGCCGCGTACGACTTCGAGCAATTTCTCTTTGCCGCGCGCCTCGAGCTCCGCCTCGATCTCATACGACTTGTCGAAATGATCTTCAATGGCTCGCTTGCTCCGGCCCGTCACGAAGATCATTTCCGTGATGCCGGCTGCAATCGCCTCTTCAACGGCATACTGAATCAGCGGCTTGTCGACAACCGGCAGCATCTCTTTGGGACTGGCCTTGGTCGCGGGCAGAAAACGTGTGCCCAATCCGGCCACAGGAAATACCGCTTTCGTCACTTTCAGCATGATTGACCCCGTTGGTAGCGTTGGATTTTTTCGATCCGCGCGCCGACTTATCGGCGGCGCGGCACAGAATCAGGCACCGTCGCAGTGCCTCCACGAGTCGGACTGACCCTGAGCCGCAGGGCGAGAAACATGATCAGCGGCGACACAGGTGAAAGATGTCGCAGGAATGATCCGTAGTCCGGTTCGAAAATGGCTTGTGTTATGACAAAACTGACCAGAAAGCAAAGACAAAGCCTCTCGAATCCGCCAACCGACGGAAAGAGCGACGCGACAGGCCGATAGCGCACGAACACCATTCCAAACGTGAAGAACAGGCCTACGCCCCCAAGCATCTGCATCGGGTAGCCCGATGTAATCAGCCGCAGCGGCAAAACGAAAGTCACCAGCGTAATGGCGGCATTCGCCACGTTAGTGAATATACCGCTGCCTTGAATGAACGGTACTATGATCGAAGCCACGTCCTTCGCGTCGCGCCATTCATTGGCACTCTGCCTCGCGAAATCCAGCGATTGGCCAAGGACCTTCTCGAATGCGAATGCGACGACCATAAACACAAACAATGCAAAAATAATCAGGGATATCGGCCGTCTGAAGCCCCTTGGCGCGAGATAAAGGCACACGGTAGCAATCAGCGTGATCCCCCAATATTGCCTGAAGTACACGGTTATCAACCCCGCCAGCACTGCAAACAGCGGAAATATCGCGCGTGACGAGCTGAAAAACAGCAACAGCAACACCAGAATCGAAATGACGATCTCTTTCGACGGAACGCCAATGTACATCGTCTGATTGATGAGCCAGAATGCCACCACGCCGAATTCGAACGGGCTCAGCAAAGAAACCTTGGAGCGCCAGATGGCGAAAAACATGCCGAAACTCGACACGAGAAATCCCGTCAATGAAATGGTGAAGCTCTGGAGGCCGAAAAAGTTCAAGACCCAGGCAAGATTATCGAATGAGTCTCCAAACGCCTTGAACGACGTGGCGCTTTCCATCCGCCCGAGGATCTCCGCCTCGTCTAACAGAAAACGCGCAGGCAGTGTGCTCTCATGCGCCGCGGAGACGGCGTACAGTGCGATAAACAGAATGAACCAGACCGCAGCAGACACGCCGGGACTCGCACTCCTGCCGATGATGCCGGGGATTTTCACAATGCGCATTTTTGTTCCCTGCAAAGCGGAGCGAGTCGCCTCGCGGTCGAGCAATCAGGCTTACTGCGCCGCAGATTCATGAGCGCCGGGGTCATGGCGTTCCCAATCCGGGTTGGCGCACTGGATAGTCTGCCGCCCCCGCGCCGATCTTGAGCGCCTGGTAGGATCCCACACTGGCGACGATCGTTCCGCCGACGCTGATCAGCAGAAGCGTGTGGATAAACTCGACGCCGAAGAAATGCGCCGCCCCAAGGCTCAGCAAGATCAATAAGGCATTGAGCGTCTGATTCACCAGGTCAATCTTCAGTCGGTTCACGACGACGAATATCTGTGTGGCCATCGAACTGTAGATCGTCATGGCGATGAAATACGGAACGAAGATCGCATACACCGACATCGACGGCTCCCATTCCTTGCCCATCTTCAGGTGGATGATCAGGCTCAGGCCGGCATAGCACGCCGCCACGAGAGCGAGACTAATGAGCGTCAGCATCGTGAAGAACTGCTTTGAGGGATTGACACCAGCCTTCTCTTCGCCATCGAAGTAATCGACCAGATCGCGACGAAAGACGGCACCAAGGCTTTGCGACAGCAGCGACGCGGGAAAGTAACCGACCCGATACGCGAGCGCGAAGATCCCGGCATCCCGATGATCGAAGACCATAGGGATCAGGATCGCGGACGCATAGATCACGAAGGAATTCAGCGTGACGGTCGGCACACCGTATTTGGCGTACCGAATCTGCAGCGCGGAAAACTTCATGAAGGCCGCCGGGATCATCTTTCGCGCGGCGTATAGGTAAATCGCTGCCAGTGCAAAATTCGATGCCAGAAAGATGCAGCTATAGACGTTGAATATGCTGGTTCCCGTGTACTCGCCTTTCGATAGCCCCGTCAGACAGACAAACCAGACGCCGAACAACGCATTCGGGAAGAACCGGATCGCAGCAATCTTCGTGTATTTTCTTTCGCTGGTGAGTGCCGCGCACAACGCCTGCTGCAAGAACACGCCAAACGCGAGACCGACAACCGGGATATATTCCGCGTGGCCCGCCACTGTCGTGGCGACCACGAGCGCGAGGCCGATCATGATGGCTACCGCGCTGGCACTCGTCATTGCGCGCACGGCAAGCGTCTTGTCCGCCGCGAGGCATGCAACTTCCAGGCGCAAGCCGATCACCGTGCCGACGAAAAATCCGCCGGCCATGAGTTGGCTGAAGTACCCGAGTTCCGTGGGTCCACAATACTTTCCGATCAATAGGATCGAAACGAAATTGAGCGCCTGGCTGAGTACGACTCCGGCGATACTGACAAACGAGTGTTTGATATTCACAATTTATCTACGTCGAAAGCCGTTGAGTTTATTTCGCCACGACGATGGTCCCCGTTTGAAAGCTAGCCCTTCTGAGTCTCCGAGCTAACCGGCAACGCCTCGAGATAGGATGCATTGCGATACATGCCGGCGCGCGCGCCCCGGCTATAGCGATATACATCCGAGTCGATCCCGTTGAAGATCACACCCTTGACGTGGGCATTTGCCTGCTTGAGCTGCTTGGACGCCTCGACCACCTCGACTATAGAAGTCGTCTCGAAGCGAGTCACCAGCAGGACCGTGCCACAGCTATTCGCAAGCGCGGTGGCGTCCGATACGGCAAGCACGGGCGGAGTGTCGATCAGCACGATGTCGTAGTGGCCCGTATCGGCGAGGAATTGCTGCATGCGCTCGCTCAGAAGCAGTTCGGCAGGATTCTCCGGAATCGCTCCGCGCGGGACGAAATCGAGTCCGGGACGCAGGTCGCGCATGATTACCGAGTCAGAGATCACGTCCGACGACAGGTAGTCCGCCAGACCCGGTTTCGAATCGACGCCATAGTATTGTTCGAGATGACCTTTGCGCAGGTCCGCATCGATCAACAGCACCCGCTTCCCACCCGCGGCCACCACTGCCGCCAGATTCGCTGAAAGGAACGACTTGCCCACCTGTTCCGTCGGGCCGGTCAGCAGCACGCGGTTGTTGCCCGATTCCGATTCGCGCATGGCGAAATGAAGCGCGGTTCTAAGTCGGCGCAGACTTTCAATTGACGGGTCTCGTGGAAACTCGGTTGCAAGCAGGAATTTGTCGTGCTCGACAGAGTTGGGCGCCTTGCCAATCCGCGCAACTCTCGCCTGCGACAGCGGCACGGTTGCATACACGTTCAGGCCCGTTTGTTCCTCGATCTCCTGTGCATCGGTCACCCCACGGTAAAGCGCCTGGCGCGCGAAGGCCGTGCCCACGCCCAGAACCAGGCCACCCAGCGCAGCATAGATAACGACCAGAAGCTTCGCTGGCCTGATCGGGTCTTTCGGCACCACCGGGCTATCGATCAACCGCACCGTTCCCACCTTTCCGGCGCGAACCAGTTTCAGCTGCTGCATGTTGTTCAACATGCCGACATACAGCTCGTTATCGACGGTCACGTCGCGGGTCAGGCGTACCGCATTCTGCTCCAGGTCCGGCAACGCGTGTTGCTGCTGGGTCAGAGTCGCGAGCGTTGCGGACAGCACGCCGATCTGGTGATCGAGCGCCTGGATCGTGGGATGCTCCGGCGAGTAGATCACGCTCAGTTCCGCGCGCTTTTGCTTCAGTTCGAGCAGGCTCCGCTGCGCAGCAACGCTCTGATCCAGATAAGCCTTGCTCTGCTCGCTGAGATCGAACACGCCCACGCGGTTGCGCATGTCGTTGTATCGGTCTTCAGCGCGCTCGAGGTCGGCCTTGAGTTGAGGCAGCAAATCGCTCAGAAATGCGAGCGACTTCTCAGCCTCTGCCGCTTTGCGTTTCACATTCTGGTCGACATAGGCATTACCGATCTCGGCTAGCGTGCGGGAAGTCAACAACCGGTCTGAACCTGTCAGGGAGGCGCCGATGATGCTGCTGTCCTTGCTACCCTTCTGCACGATCTTGAGCCTGTCCTGCAGGCGTTCCACCGTTTTTTCGCGCGACTCTTTTTTCAGAATGAATTCTGTACCTGGCCTCGCGCTCAGCGATTCCACGCGCAGCGTGATGACGCCATCGGGCTGCTTCAGCTCGAGCGGTACGCCCACGTGCCCTTCGACCGGCTTATCGAGGTCGGGCTGCTCGAGGCGGTAACGGCCACCATCTAGTGCGGTCAGGGTGAATTTCTCGCCCTCGAAAGCTTCGGGCACGCTAAAGGTGGAAACCTTCAGCGATTCATCGTTCCACGCATATCCGCTTCCTTTGAGGATACCTGGTTCAGAAAAACCTTTGGCGTGCCCCGCCAACCAGTCTCCAATTAGAGGAAGGCGCTTCGGCTTTGCGCTGATATCGAGTCCAAGCTCGTCGACCACTTTTCCGACCACCATTCTCGACTGAAGAATTTCCATTTCGGCCGTTGAGTCTGTCTTGACGTCGAACATGCTGGAGACGTCGCCCAAAGGACCTTTGGTGTTATTGGTCGGAATGCTGTTTTCAACCTCGACGAGGATATTGGCCTCATACACCGGTGGCGCTAAAAACGCGTAAGCAACGCCCAGGGCGAGGACACCGCCGGCGATTCCACCAACCAGCCAACGTTTTGCCACGAGCACGTCGAAATAGCGAGAAAGACTGATATCCTCATTTCGGAGCACAGCAGCATTCGCAAGTGGAGAGCTATGATTCATCGAAACCCCGGCTGATGTATGGAAAATTCGAATTTTTTGATTGGGTACGCAAGCAAGCCGCTGGCCAACTCTCGTTCTTGTCACTAGGCGCTAGACTGTCAGCGCTCATGCCCTTGGCGCCAGTTCTGAATGCAATACAGATGTTATAACGTCGCCCTGCGTTGAACGTTGCCTGCCGCGCTAAAGAACAGCAAACAATCTATTCACACCAGCCATCAGTTCAGATTAACTGATGGCTACTCCTGTTTCCGTACGCTGTCGCACATCAAACTTTTATCCGTACCGGGAATCCGTTAAATATCCTCAATAGCGAGCCCACTTTAAAAAGAGGAGCCAGTGATGCGTGAGATACCCTCGCCCAGACCACGCGGCTTCCCGCAATTATTCGCTCAGCACCGGACGCCCTTGGCGAAGGCGGCTTAGCTGGACCGAATAAAGCTGCATCATGTTGTTGAAGAAGCGGTCTTCACTGAACCGGCTGTGTGCTTCATGCTGCGCCCGGCGTGATAGACCTTCACGAAAGCTATGGTCCTTCATGATTCTCTTGATCGACGCTGTTGCCTGCGCCGCCGTCTGGTAGATGACGCCGGTCGAATCATGACGAACGGTGTCGATATTGCCGGGACAGTCCGACGCCACGACCGGCGTGCCGAGCGTCATCGCTTCGATGAGCGAGATTGGCATTCCCTCCCAGGAAGCCGTCGAAAGATAGATATCCGCCTCTGCAACAGCGTCCATAACGTCCGAACGCGTCAGCCAACCGGTCACGCGCACACCGGCATCTTCAAGGGTTCTTTTCAGACCTGCGTCGCCGTCGCCGATCCACACGAACTCCGCGTAGCCACGTTCGAACGACCGGGCTATTTCCGCGAACAGTTGGGGATTCTTTTGCACACGAATGCCGCCGACGGTTGCAATGATTGGCCTGCGTTTCGAGCCGGTTCTTTCCGCGCCTGGGCGACGATTGTCGCGCTGAATAGCGACGCCCTGCTCCATCGCATTCTCGACCAGCACTGCCTCCCGCCCAAGGTAGCGGCGAATCGCTGCGCGTTCACTTTCAGAGCATCCCACATAGGTGCAGTTTTTCACGCTCGCGAGCCACTCCAGTGCGGCGAAACAGTATCGTTTCACCGTGCCAATGTCCCTCCGCATGAATGAGATGCAATGAGGGCTATATAAGAATGCCGTCTCTGGCAGCGCAAACAAAGTCGACACCCGCCCGAGGAAGCCCGCGAACGACGAGTGCATATGGACGATATCCGGATTCAATTCGATGATCCGCCGGCGCAAGTCAGTCAGCATGCTCGTCACAGACGGCCCCTTCATCTGAAGATGCCGCAGGGCGACCTCCGGATGGAAGAGCGCATGTAGGTTCTTCGGCGTTTCTTCGCGCTCCGAGTAGATCACATAAACCTCATGACCTTCCTTGGCGAGGCGTGTGGCAAGCGTACTTACAACCGCGAGCGTCCCTGTAGCAGTCGATTCGATTACGTGGATCACTCTCATAGCATTTCTCTCGTAAGTGGATCAGCACTGACGCGACACATTGCCGGTCCGTCGAGGCGATCGGACCGACACGCAAGCTACGACAAAGAACAGACTTCGACCGGCTTAATAGGCACCGTCTTTCTCGAATACGACTTTGACCGTTCTCAGAAGAATCGACATATCGAATGCCAGCGACCGATTGGTTGCGTATTTGACGTCGAGCGAAACCCGCGTCGGATAGTCCACATCGTTGCGGCCGCTGACCTGCCACAAGCCTGTCATTCCCGGCTTCAGTGCGAGGTAGTAGCCGACATCGTCTCCGTATCGCACCAGTTCCTTTTGCACGACCGGACGGGGGCCGACCAGACTCATATCGCCACGCAACACGTTCCAGAGTTGCGGCAATTCATCGAGGCTGGTTTTTCGCAAGATGCGGCCGACCGGCGTGATACGTATATCGTTCTTCAGCTTGAAATCACGATCCCATTCAGCACGAGCTTGCGGATCCGTTGCGAGCAGTCTCGCAAGAACCTCGTCTGAGTTCTTCACCATCGAGCGGAATTTCAGGCACTTGAAAGTACGTCCACCTCGTCCGATTCTTGGGTGACCATATATGGCGTTTCCGCGGTCGCTCATGACGATCAGCGCAATGACGAGCAGAACCGGAAAAAGAAGGATGAGCAGAATGGACGCCGCGGAGATGTCCACCGTTCTCTTTGCTGCGTTGTCCCACCACGTTAGTAGAAGATTTGCGTTTGCCGGATTTGAGCCTTCCGATGTGATCTGTTTTGATGTGACTATGATGCACGCGCCTTCCAGTTTCGGATCCGCAGTGGCGTCGGAATCAAACATATTTTCCCCTTGACGGTCTTGATTGGCTTTTATTACAAGCTGTCACCTGCAGATACCATGGCGAGCGCATTTAAGTAAAACGTCTGCTGCTCGCAAACGTTAAAATTCTTTGCTTACTTCCCGATTTCTCTTTTTTGCCGAACAGGAAAGACGCTTTTCGTCTTTGAAAGAATTCTGCACATTCGAGGACAGCTAAACGTGCATCTTTGTTGAAAGAGCATCTTTTTTGGATCGTCGCGGAGGAATTTATTCCGATGAAATGGCGACACGCGCGCATGCACGGTCACCCACGGCATGAAGTATCCGTGATTGGTTCCATTACCCAATGCGCGCTACCGCACATGGCGGTAGACCTTTCTCCTGCGGTAGAATTTGCTCGTTATGGAATGCCCTGAAGCTCGGTCTGGTGTTAAGGCTTTGCGCTCCATGGCTTCGGCTGAATTAATGCCGTCCCCAAACGGCGGTCAAGCGACCCGATCCGGACCGGGACCTTCAAATATCGGCGGCCGCAGTTGTCTTCGCTGAAGCAGCCCGCGTCCAGTTCAAGCGCCGCGACAAATCGGGCGAGACGGTTCAGGAGCGGCGATTGACGCCTCGAGTGATACTTTTCTCTTTATTCGCCGGTTTATTTCTCTTTTGCGGGCAGTCATCGAGCTGTTCAATGAGACCAACTGGTCGTTCTCCGCAAGCGACCCGTCGTACGGCGATCCGAACGGAATCTCGGGCTATATTTTGACTCGGAGCAAGACGCTGTATTCGAAAGCGAAGACCGTGCGTCACCCTCGACGAGTTGTACCTGCCTGCGCTGCTCGAGCGCGAGGATGACGTCGCTCCGGCCAACGACTGGGCGCACGGCTTCATGCGCGGCGTGCAGATGCGTCCTGCAAGCTGGGGCGAACTGATCCACGACGAACCTCGCGGTCGAAGTGACGGCCTGCGAACAGTTCCTCAAGGCTCTTCGGCTTGCCATCGTCGGCTCTCTACTCGTTCAGTCCGACACTCTAACCGATTCGCCAGTGCGATTTGCACCAGAGCCGCGGCGCTGAACCCGGCGCGCGCAGCCGCCTGAGCTGGTCCTTGCTTGAGTCTGTACTTCATGTAGAGCCTCATCTGATAGTCGTTGATGTGTCGCGCGGGCACTGCGCCTCCCTTGACATGGAAGACTCAGTTCATACCCGATCTACCGCGACCACCGACGAGGCTCTCCAATGACGGGTGGCCTTCACCAGATTGCTCATTGTCAGGTTCGACACTTCGTGGACCTTGCGACCGCATTGATACCGGCAGCGGCCGACTGAACTGAACAGTGTGCCGGCTACCGTACGGAACGCTACACGTCTCAAGCCTTAAATTCCCGCAAAGCGCGAATTCGCACCCGGTAGCCCGCACGCCGAAGCGCGCCGAGCGATACCGCGAGGACAGCGGCGAGACGACCCACTTGAATCCAGCCTGAGCTACGCCATGCAGCGATCTGAAGACATTGTGAGCAACCAGCAATCCGGCCTCGAAATCATCACTGATCCCGACGCTTTCCTCGCGCTTCGAAGCGCATGGAATACGCTCTGGTCGAAAGCCGACGGACGCCATCACCAGGCTTTCGCCGTTTGCTGGCTGTGCTGGGCTCAGGTGATGAAGCCCCGCGGTCGCCGGCTGCATTGCATCGTGTATCGGGAAAACGGTGAACTTGTGCTCGTCTGGCCGCTCGTGAGCCACCGGCGGTTCGTCTGGACCGTGCTAGAACCGCTTACGCCCGGTACCGCTGAATACACTAGCATCCTCACCGCCGCCGGCGCGAGTGTGGCGATCGATGCAGCTTGGCGCGCCGCGACCCGCTCCTCCCACGCCGATATCTTCAATATTCCGTACGTAGACAAGAACGCGCGTCTCTACGATCTCGCATCGCGATACGCGGGCCTCGTCACAGCGACGCAGAATGTCTCCGCGATGGCGTTACTGCGTAAGGAGCCTGACTGGACGGCTTATTGCCACACGCTCGGCGTGTTGTCGAAGAAGAAGCCTGGCGCGCGTGAAAGGCGCTTCGCAAAGGAAGGTACCTTGGAAATCCGCGCTCTCGAAGCTAAGGATACGCACGCGCACGCCCAATGGGTGGACTGGATATTCGCGCGTAAGCGCGAATGGGCAGAACGCGTCGAAAAAACAGGATCCTGGCTTTATTCGCAGCATTATCGGGACTTTCTGGTCAACCTCGTCGACGGCACGCACACGCAGCCGATGGGGATACTTTTCGTGATGACTCTTGACGGCACGCCGGTCGCCGCAAGCCTGATAGGCTTGGGGCATACATGCGTGAACGGTCTGATCGCAGGCTTCGAGTCGAAGTTTTCCAGGTTCGCCCCCGGTTCGATCATGATGGAGCGCTGCATCAAGTGGGCATGGGAAAATCGTATGGATGTCGACTTCGGCGTCGGCACGGAAGATTTTAAAGCGTACTGGAGCCGGGGCAATGTACTGCCGAACACCAGCTTTCAGATTGCTACCACGCGGTGGGGAAAAATGGCGCTTTACGCGAAGGGTGTCGTGAAAAAACTGGCCGATATGCGCGCGGCCAGAGCACGCCCTAGCGCCGACAAATCCACGACGACCGCCGAGACGGCTGAGTCGGATATCGCTGAAATGCGGCTACCTCTCGCCACGGCGCAACCGCCGGAACTTGGCGAAGCCTGAAGTGAAGTGGAAAAGCGTGCTGCAAAAGCTTCCCTCTCCCGGCTGTCGCAAGCGCAGATTCATCGCAAAGCACGAAGCGGCACAGCACTGGAAAAGACAGAGGGTGATAAGGCTGCTCGTAACGTCTACGTGCAAAACCCCCTCACCCACTTTCCCTCGCATAGTCGATAAGAACGATCCGGATTTCTCCGGTAGGTACACGCGTCGGACAGCCTTGGCGATCGACCAAACGGACGTCCAGGTACGGTATCTGGGCGGCTCAAATTGGCCGGACACGGTCCGACGCCAAATGAATAGCGCGGCCCGCCGTCGACCGGCATGTGTTCGGCACAAGTCAACTGCGGATTCAACCGGTCGATGCAACGGATCGATGGAATCGCTGGGCCGGCGTGTCAAAGTTTAGCGTCTTACGAGGACGCTCGTTGAGACGCCTCGCTACGGCGTCGAGTTCGGCTTGGGAATCGACAGAGAGGTCGGTCTGTGGATCGCAGAAATAGACCTGGCTCCCCTGGTTGTCACTAAAGCGTTTGTGATCAGCCACTTCCGTACCCCTGTCCCAGGTCAGCGATTTATAAAGTTCCCGAGGTAACACTTGCTGGCATGTCGTATCAGCGCGTTGACCACAGCCTCGGAATCCTTGCCAGCAACCTTGACCAGCATCACGAATCGACTTTGACGTTCGACCAGAGTCGCAATCTGGCAGGTAGAGTTGCCTCGAGGAACTGATTTCGCTCGACCTGCTCGACGAATCGTTCCTGAACGGCATCGAACAGATCCACTCACTCGTCGTGCGGCTTGCGGGCAGCAGCTGCATCGTCGTGCGCCGAATGGAAAAAGGCCCAACGGTGTCGCTATCTGCCATTCCCGCTGGCAACGCAAACCACCATGTTCAGAACTTATGCAGCACGCCGACCGCAATCGCCAGCTGATTCGCGCCGGTTTTCACGGTCGTCGTCGCGACCGAAGTCGCCCAGCCCGTCGCACTCAGCGCGGCCTTCGAGCTGTTGATCACATACGTAATGTCCGTGTACAGCGCCGTGCGCTTCGACAGCCAGTAGTCCGCGTTGACGCCGGTGCTCAATGCGTGCGCGTCGACCTGGCGATACGCGTGGTAGTAAGTCGCGGCGGCCAGGTCCAGTGCCGGCGTCACCCTGTAGCGCACTCCCGCGAACGCCATCGACTGCGGCGGCGATGCGGCGAGCGTCGACTGGACGTCGTTCAGCAGCAATTCGTAGCCGCCATACAGCGTCGCCTTGCCGATCTCGTACGAACCGCCGGCCACGTAGCGCCGCTCGCTGTCACCCGATGACGCGATAGACGAACCTTGCCGCTGCTCGTACACGAACGTCAGATTCAGCGGCCCCTGAACATAGCGTCCGCCGATGTCGTACTGCTTGCCGACGCGGAACGAGCCCGCCACCGGCACGTTGTAGGTGACTGCGTCATAGCCGAAGCTGTAGAGCGCGTTCAGCTCGAACGGTCCCACATGGCCAAGGTACGAAACCGAGTTATCCGCCCGACCGACGAACTGCGCGTCCTGCGCTGAGAAGCCGTAACTCGAATAGCCGAGCGGGTCGAGCGCGAGGAAGTAGCGATACATTGGCGTCATTTGCCGGCCGAGCATCATCGCGCCGTACCGGTCCGCTTCGAGTCCGACGAACGCCTGCCGGCCGAACAGCCGCCCGCCTTGCTGCAGCGCGCCTGTGTTCATCGCGATGCCCGATTCGAGCGTGAAAATCGCCCGCAGTCCGCCGCCGAGATCTTCCTTGCCCGTGAAACCCCAACGCGAGTTCAGCCGATTGCCGGTGCCGAGAGCGACCTGCGTGCCCGACGATCCCTGCGGCGTGACAGCGTGAGTCACGTACGTCACCCCTGAGTCGACGATGCCATACAGCGTGACCGACGACTGCGCGTGCGCCGTGCCGCAGATGCCGATACCAATACCACATGCAAAAAGGACCTTCGACGGCCTGGCGAGAGGCTTGTGCTTCACCATTTGTCTCCTGCTGAAAATGGGTTGTTTTGGGCTGCGAAATAGTTATGTTCGACCTATGTCGTCGTGCAAGCCGGTGCGTGGTCGCGCCGGCTTGCCGAGAATCGGTCATTCGCGTGCGATTTGCGGGTTGACGAAGAACATCGCGACGACGGCGATCGCAGGTCCGACCGCGAGCGTGAGAAGCGCGAGCATGAACGAATGGCTCGCGCCATACAGCGAGCCGACCACCATCGGCGACACCGCGCTGCCGGACTGCCAGATCGCATTGGTCCAGCCGGCGCTCGCGCCCGCGAGACGTTTGCCGGACGCGTCGCTGACCTGTGCCATCAGCACCGGCAGATAGCCGAACGAGAACGCACCGAGGATCGGCGCGACCAGATAGAACTGATGCACCGTCGAGCAGCAGCCGAACACCAGCAGCGTGATCGCGAACGCGATCAGGCAACCGATCGACATCATCCGCCGCGACACGCCGGGCAGGTCGGAGATCCAGCCGAGCGTCGGTTTCGCGATCACCGCGCCGATGCCGAACGAGGCGACGATCGACCCGGCTACGATCGGCGCGATGCCGTATTGCCGCGTCATCAGTGCGTTGCCCCATGCACCGAAGCCGACGGTCGCCCACAAGCCGCCGCAGCCCGCGATCGACAGCGCGATCAGGTTACGGTTTCGCAGCAGGCCGAGCATTTCCTGCATGCTGTTGCGCGCGGGCTTCGCTTCGTTCGACGGCCGGTTCTTCAGCAGCAGCAACGTGACGATGCCCCAGGCGAACGTAACGATGCCGAGCATATGGAATGCGTTCGACCAGCCGTGGCGCGCAGAGAACGTCGGCACGACCGCATTCGCGATCACGACCGCGAGCGACGTCGCAGTCGTGTACAGGCCCATTGCGCGGCCACGGTCGCGCGTGAACCATGCGGGAATGATCTTCATGCCGGCCGAGTAATCGGCACCCGCCGCGAAGCCCATCGCAGCCTGAATCACGATGCCGAAGGCGAGCGAATACGTATAGCCGAACGTGAAAGTCAGCACGCCGAGCGGCAGCAGCGCGAGCGTGAGCATCGCCCGACCGCCGAGCAGATCGGTCAGCATCCCGCCGACCACGTTCGCAAGCACATAGCCCGCGTAGAACGCGGTCACGAACGCGCCGAGCATCGACACGCTGATGCCGAGCGACGCGCCGACCGGCGCGGCGACCGTACTCCACGCGACGCGGACCACATAGCTGAGCAGAAACGCGGCCCACACGATGAACAGCGCGATCCAGCGATACGGGCTGGTGTCGGCGCCACTCGCCGCCCCCGCACCGTTCGCGGTCCAGACGCTCGCGGGCATACCCTCCGACGACGCGAGATTTTTCTCCATGACTCCTCCAATGGCGGGCGTGCCAGCGGCCGCCCGTTTTCTTTCTGATGGATGGCCCCGACCGCGCCTCGCGGCCGGGCCGGCGCTTACCGTTAGAGATCGAGCACGAGCACCCTCGACTTCGCACGTGAACAGCACGGCAGGAACTGATCGTTGCGGGCCTGCTCTTGCGGCGACAGGAACAGGTCGCGGTGGTCGGGTTCGCCTTCGAGCACCCGCGTGACGCAGGTGCCGCAGATGCCCTGCTCGCACGACACCGGCACCTCGACGCCCGCCGCGGCGAGCGCCTGCGTGACCGTGCAATCGGCCGCAATCGACACGACGCGGCCCGAGCGCGCCAGCCGCACGTCGAACGACGCGCCATCGCCGGCAGGCTGCGCCGCCGCGAAGTACTCGTAGTGCAGGCGATCGTCGCTCCAGCCGAGCGAGCGCGCCGTGTCGAGCACCGCGTTCATGAAGCCCTGCGGACCGCATACGTACAGATGCCGATCCGCCTCGGCGTCTGTCAGCAGTGCGTTGAGATCGAGCATGCCGTGCTCGTCGTCGAAGTGGTATTGCACGTTATGCGCCCACGGCGACGCGGCAATCCGCTCGACGAACGCCGCACGGCTCTTCGAGCGCGCGCAGTAATGCATGTCGAACGCTGCACCCATGGCGGCCAGGTGCTCCGCCATACAGAGAATCGGCGTCACGCCAATGCCGCCCGCGAGCAATAGAGGCTTCGCGTGATCCCTTGCGAGCGGGAAGTGATTGCGCGGCACGCCGATGCGAATCGCGTCGCCTTCGTTTACTGCGTCGTGCATGCGCTGCGATCCGCCGCGCGAATCGGCGTCGCGCAACACCGCGATCTGATACCGGTGACGCTCGCCAGGCGCGTTGCACAACGAGTACTGCCGCACCGGGCCGCCCGGCACGTAGACGTCGATGTGCGCGCCCGCCTCGAACGGCGGCAGGTCGCGGCCGTCGACGTCGACGAACTCGAAGCCGGCGATCCCGTCGGCTTCGTCGCGCCGTGCGGCGACACGTACCATCAGTGTGGAATCGGTCATGTTCATGCCACCTCCTCCGCTCACATCGCCGACAGGCCGCCGTCGACCATCAGCGTCGTGCCGGTGATATACGATGCCTCGTCACTCGCAAACCACAGGATCGGCCAGGCGATCTCTTCGGGCGATGCCCAGCGGCCGATCAGCGACGTGTCCTGGCGCTGCGTCTTCAGCACTTCGACGCTCTTGCCCGACGCAATGGCTCGGTTCACGTGGAATTCGGTCAGCGTCGAACCTGGGCACACCGCGTTCACGCGCACGCCGTTCGCGCTCTCCTCGAACGCGAGCGTGCGGGTCATTGCGAGCATGCCGGCCTTGGTGGCGTCGTACAGGCCCATGCCCTTGCGGCCGGTCACCGCGTAGCACGACGAGACGTTGACGATGCTCGAACGCCCGGCGCGACGCAGGAACGGCAGCGCCGCCCTGCAATAGTTCGAGGTGCCGACCAGGTTGACCGACACCATCGCCTGCCATTCGGCCGGCGTCGCGTCGGCGAGCGCGCTGTAGTTGCGCATCGCCGCGTTGTTCACCAGCGCGTCGAGCCGGCCGAACGAATCGGCGGCGAGTTCCGCCGCGCGCACTGCGTCGCCTTCGTGCGACACGTCGGCCGCGAAGGTCTCGACACGTGCGCACGGATCGGCCGCCTTCAGTTCGTCGGCGACGCGCGCGAGCGCTTCCGGGTTCGCATCGACCAGCACTACCGCGGCACCCTCCGCGCAGAACACGCGCGCGGTCGCGGCACCGATGCCGCCTCCGCCGCCGGTGATCAGCGCGACCTTGTGCTCGAGTCTTTTACGTTGCTGCATTGCATGCCGGCGCGTGCCGGCCTCCTTTTGCGGAATAGGCGGAAGGTCCCAGTCGGACCAGACGACGAGACGCGGAGCCGGAGCGAAGTCCGGCTCCGCCGTAGATCAGATCGAGTAGATCGGCTGGTCCTTGCCATCGTGCAGATGGATCACCGCCCATTCCTGCGGCTTCTGCTCGCGCGGCAGCAGCACGCCGGCTGCGCGCACGCGCTGCTGGTCGGCGTCGATCGCGGGCGGATCGGTGTCGGGCACCAGCGCCGTGGCCGCCTCGTACATCATGCGGCGCGCCATCACGATCGCGCGGTCGGTCGGCAGCAGCTTCTCCTTGCTGTGGTCCTGGATCGGACCCATGCTTTCCTGCAGCGACGCGTCCTGCATCGCGAAGCCGAACACGCCCGAGTACGCGCGCTTGTCCTTCTGTGCCTGACGGTCGATCAGGTAGTCGTTGTCCTTGTTCGCCTTCGGACGGAACCTGCCACCTTCCTCGTACTCGCAGTGAATGCCCTTGCCTGCGTTCAGGTCGGCCAGTTCCTGCTCGTCGAGCGGACGGTCCGGGCGGAAATTGATGCTCCACGCCCAGCAGCTGTGATCGTCGATCGGCACCCACACGTGGCCCGCGAGCGAGTGATCGCCGAACGGCGGGATCAGCGTGTACCACGGGAACAGCCACTGCGTGACGCGCCAGTAGTACGAATCCGGCTCGCCGTTGCGGCGGCCGAACAGCGTGAGGCCGAACGGCTGCTTCTCGATCTCGAAGATCACGTTGCCGTCGGCCTTGATGTAGTCGAGCGCCTTCGTGCCCTGGTGCATCGGGTCTTCGTCGACTTCGTAACGGTGCACGTACGACACGTGGCTCGTGTCGATGCCACCTTCCATCGCCTGCAGATAGTTCGATTCCTGCAGCCGCTTCGACACGAACACGTGGCTCTCCGGCAGGTTGCACCACTCGAGATCCGGCGGCGCCGGCTGGCGATCCTTCGGTCCCATGTACGCCCACACGATGCCCGCCCGTTCGATGCACGGATAAGCGGTGATGCCCATGTGTTTGCACGCCTGCGGCGCGGACGGCACTTCCACGCAGTTGCCGTTGCGGTCGAATTTCAGGCCGTGATACGAGCAGCGGATGCCGTTCTCTTCATTACGGCCGAAGTACAGCGACACGCCGCGGTGCGAGCAGAACTCGTCGATCAGCGCCGGCTGGCCATCGGAATCGCGGAACGCGAGCAGCTTTTCGCCAAGGATCTGCACGCGCACCGGCGGGCAATCGGGCTCCGCGATTTCGCTCACGAGCAGCACCGGCACCCAGTAGCGGCGCATCAGATTGCCCATCGCCGTGCCTGGGCCAGTGCGAACCAGGGTCTCCGACATGTTCTTGTCCATATTTCCTCCGACTTAAAGTTGTCCGCTGTGTGAGAATCTGTTCTCATTGTACGGACAGATTGACCGACGTCAAGTTCGTGCCGCTAGGGACCTTCACTACAATGTGCAATCGACGCGGATCGGCGTAGAAAGGAAATTTCAAATGGAAGAAAAAAAGCCGCACGAAAATGTGCGGGCAGTCGAACGGGCGCTAGAAATTCTTCTGGCATTCCGGCCAGGGGACAAGGAATTGACCGTCGCGGAGCTTCTGACCCGCGTCGATCTGAGCCGACCGACGCTGTACCGGCTTCTGAACACGCTCGAACAGAACGGCTTTCTTGCGTCGTCGGGCGAGCCGCAGCGCTTCAGGCTCGGCAGTTCGGTTGCGCAACTCGCGCATGCGTGGATGGCGAACAATACGATCGCGCAGCTCGCGCAGCCGATGCTGCGCGAGCTTTGGGAAGCGACCTCGGAGACGGTCGCGTTGTTCGTGCCGGAAGGCACCTACCGGATCTGCGTGGCCGAACTGGAAAGTCCGCAGCCGCTCAGTTTCCGGCGCGGGGTCGGCTATCGCGAGAAACTCGTGATCGGCGCGAGCGGCCGCACGATTCTTTCGCAGATGCCGTTGTCGGCGGACGATCTGCGGCGCTATCTGACCGATCCGAATCAGGACGTCGCGGCGCTCGCCGCCGATCTCGACGCGGTCCGGGCACAGGGTTTCGGCACCAGTCATCACGAGCTGATCGCAGGTGCCGTCGCGGTGGCCGCGCCGTTCTTCAACGGCGCAAACCAGGTGGCGGGCTCGGTCTGCATCTTCGGGCCGAGCGTGCGCGTAACAGATGAGCGCGTCGCGCAGTTCGCGGAGTTGCTCAAGCGCGAGGTGGGCAACCTGTCGCGTGCGCTAGGGCATCAAGGGGGAACAGAACAGGTGCCCCGGGCGGTGCGTCGCTGAGGCCAGAAACTCAGGCGTCCGGTTGTGCGCTCATCATGCGCCGCGCGAGTGTCGAATAAGCGAATGGCTCGAAACGATCGAGCCCGTCCTTGACGGCAGGGATGTCGTGACTTCTGGCTTGCTGCTCCATCTGGGCGCACGCATTTGCCACTTCGATCTCCTGAATCATCGCGAAGGAGCCGCGGACCGCATGAAGCTGGGCCAGCACCGTTTTCATATCGCCGAGTTCAATGGCGGTATGCAGTTCACGAAGCGATTCTTTCAGCGCCCCGATCATCGCAGCGTGGATGTGCTCGGGCAATGGCCCTAGCGAGATGTCGCGCATGGCCGCGACGTTATTCGCGGGGCGCTTGCCGGCCTCGTTGACCAGCCGCCGTACCGCCGCATCCATGGCGTCAAGCAGCACCGGCTTGAGCAGGACCTCGTCGATTCCCGCTTTCGTGCATCGCGCGCGCTCTTCTGCGGCGACATGCGCAGTCACTGCGATGATCGGCACGGTCGCGCTTTGGGCGCGCAGGCACCGCGCGAGCGCGTACCCGTCCATCCCCGGCATATTGATGTCGGTCATTACCAGATCGTAGTGGCGCTCGTTGAAGCGCTGCAATGCCGCCCCGCCACTATCGGCCATATCGGCCTCGTATCCCAGTGTGGCAAGTTGCGCGACGAGCAATTCCCGATTTGCGAGTTGATCGTCGACGACGAGGATGTGAATGGTGCGTGTGTCGATGTCGGCGAGCTTCGATTCGGCTTTGATATTTTCTGGAGCCTCGACCGGTGTGGCTGCGCTCACCCGAATGGGCAAGGTCACGACAAAGGTACTGCCGGAATTCAATTCGCTCTTCACCCGGATCGTGCCATGCATCAACTCGGTAAGGCGCAGACAGAGCGCGAGTCCGAGTCCCGTTCCACCATAGCGCCTCGCAATCGAGGAATCCGCCTGTGTAAAAGCATGAAATAGCGTCTCCTGCTGCTGTGGGGTCATGCCGATGCCAGTGTCGCTCACACCGATCACGATTGGAGAGTCGGCGACCGTGTCGTCCTTGAGGTAAACCTCGAGCAGTACCTCGCCCGTGGCCGTGAATTTGATTGCGTTGCTGACCAGGTTGATCGCAATCTGCCGGATTCTCGTCGGATCGCCCAGATAGTGTGGCGCGAGTGCGTCGTCGATCATGCAGTCGAACTCGAGCCCCTTCGCCTGCGCGACTGGCTCGAACATCGCACCCACCTGGCGGATTACATGACCGAGATCGAAGCTGATCGACTCCAGCGTCATCTGACCCGACTCAACCTTCGAAAAATCGAGAATGTCGTTGATGATGCCGAGCAGCGCTGTGGACGACGACGTGACCACCCCCAAGCGCCCTTCCTGCAACGGTGACAACGGCGTGCGTCCCAGCAACTCGAGGTTGCCAAGAATCGCGTTGAGCGGTGTGCGTATTTCGTGGCTCATCATCGCGAGGAACGCCGACTTCGCCTGGTTGGCAGCGTCGGCCGCGGCACGCGCCTCGTCCAGCTTGCGTTCGGTGTTCTTCAGCGTCGTGACATCGGAAAAACTGCATAGGAGTACATCTTTCCCGCGATACTTGGTGCGCACCATGCTCACCAGTAGATCGTCCACGCGGCCGTCGGCAAGCCTGAGCGGCATCTCCAGGTCGGACTGCCACGCGGGTGCGCCAGCGCTGCGGTCGTAGAGACTGAGCAAACGTTCGTGCAACCTTGGTTCGTCTGGAGGCGTGTCCAATTCGTAGGTTTGCATCAGGTTGCTCTGCAACAGAATGTCGCCCTGATCGAAAGACAGCAGCGCGAACCCGGACGGCGCCGCGGCGACCATCGTGCGATTCAGGGCTTCACTTTCGAACACTCGCTGCGAACGTTCATAGTCGGGCTTGAACAGCTTGTGATCGAGCATCAACAGAAGCAGCCACATGAAGCCCAGGACCAGCAGCATCACTGCAACATAAGCAGCGAGGCGTGGCCCCAAGTCGTGCAGAATCGTACGCCATGTGAAAGCGTAAACGACGCTCCAGCCAGAATTCGTTACCTCTGCACTGGCTGTGAACAGTCGATTGTGATAGTGACGGCTTTCTCCGGTTCGCTCCGCCGCTTGTGGTCGAGACTCGAGAATCCGTTGCGTCAGTGCAGCGCCGGTACCCGGCGTCGCTGTACTGAGGATGACGTTGCCGGCGGAATCGAGCAGCAACGATTCTTCATCGTAGTACCTCCCGGCAAGAATTTCGATGAGGGAACCCAGGTAAATATTTCGGACAGCCACGAGGAATATCTTGCCCTCGCTAAAGGCCGGCATGACGATCCGGATTGCGGGCTGGTTGCCAAATGGGTCGGTGGCAGGCGGAAACCAGGTCGCGCCCTCGCTCTCGCGCAATCGCTTGACCACCGTTGGGTCTGTCAAATCGCCGATGTCCGGTGCAATTCGGTCGAGTAGCTCGCGGACGTCCTTCGTGCCGCTTTGCTTGATCGGGTTGCCGGATGCCGGTGTAGGAAAAAATCCGACGAAGCGCCGGTCAGGCGAATAGAAATAACCTGACACCGCATTGGTCTGCACCTTGGCCCAAGGTCCGAGACGATAGTGAAAATCAACGCCGAGTGCGAGATACGGAGCGTAATCCGAAGCACGGTGCGACGGATCGATGTCGCCGAGCATCATCACCGGGTCAAAATTTGCGTGTCTCTGCAAAACGACTTGTCCATGCCGCGCGGCAAATTCGTCAATGAGGGCCGCGGGTGGAAGTGCTCGCGTGCCCCACGCCGATTCTTCATGCAGGACAGCGGCTCTCAAGGTTCTTTCCCGCTCGAGAAACTCCAACTGCAGGCGAGCCTGGCGTAAAGAGAAGTCTCTATAGCGATCATCAATGAATTCCGCGACCGCCGAGTGCAGCACGACGCCGGTCAACAGCACCAGCACAAACGTGATCGCGATGCCCGTCCCCATGACCAGCGTCCGCTGATAGCGGTTGAGCCCGCTCGGCTCATCAACGTGTGCATCGCCGTCCGGCACGTGCGTCACGCGCTCATGTCCGCTGGAATCTATGCTCTTTGATGGCATGGCGGACCCGGATCCGGGAACCTGGAAATGATTTCAGCATCATACGGCCAATCTGGGTCGTTACGCGTTTGAAGCCGTTCGAGCCGTCCTCGATGACGCACTCAGGAGAGCGCAGCCCATTTCGGGCATTTCTACGTCGGTAGATCGCCCGTTCCGAAAAGCGTAACTACTCGTCGATCGCCATGCACAGGCACGCCGCTCGAACAAATCTTCATGTCGATACCTATCGCCCCATTGCAAGTAGTGCTTTCAAACATATCGTATAATTACGATATATGATTCGTTCTGTAGCGATGCATGTCGCGTACGCCGTGCGGCGTGCCGATTGCCGAATCACCTGAAAACCATCCACATGACGCCCGATTTCGACGCGATCCACAAAGCCCTGGCCAACCCGGTCCGCCGGGAGATTCTCGGCTGGCTGCGCGAGCCGCAAGCGCATTTCGCCGATCAGGAGTTGCCGCTCAACCACGGCGTGTGCGCGGGCAAGATCGATGCGCGCTGCGGCCTGTCGCAGTCCACCGTGTCGGCGCACCTCGCCGCGTTGCAACGCGCGGGGCTAGTCACGTCGAAGCGGGTCGGTCAATGGGTGTTTTTCAAACGTAACGAGCCCGTCATTCAAGCGTTCCTCGAATACATGAACGCCACGCTCTGAGCGCCACATTCGCATCGCCGCGTTTCCTTTTTCACGCAGTTTTTTTGAGGCTCGGGCCCTGCCCGCCGCCAAAGGTGAACTCTCATGCCGACACTTTTCGATCCGCTGCAAATTGGCGACATCACGCTGCCGAACCGCATCATCATGGCGCCACTCACGCGTCAGCGTGCCGAGGAAATCCGTGTGCCGAACGCGCTGATGGCGCGCTACTACGCCGAGCGCGCGAGCGCCGGCCTGATCCTCAGCGAAGCGACGTCGGTCACGCCGCAAGGCGTCGGCTACGCGGAAACGCCGGGCATCTGGTCGCAGGAGCAGGTCGAAGGCTGGAAGCTCGTCACCCAGGCCGTGCACGACGCGGGCGGCAAGATCTTCCTGCAGCTGTGGCACGTCGGCCGCATCTCGGACCCGGTATTCCTGAACGGCGAGCTGCCGGTCGCGCCGAGCGCGATCGCGGCGGGCGGTCATGTGAGCCACGTGCGTCCCGAGCGTCCGTTCGTGACGCCGCGCGCGCTCGAACTCGATGAAATCGCCGGTGTCGTCGAAGCATTCCGCAACGGCGCGGAAAAGGCCAAGGCCGCGGGGTTCGATGGCGTCGAAGTGCACGGCGCGAACGGCTATCTGCTCGACCAGTTCCTGCAGGACAGCACCAACAAGCGCACCGATGCCTACGGCGGACCGATCGAAAACCGCGCACGTCTGCTGCTCGAGGTCACCGACGCGTGCATCGGCGTGTGGGGCGCCAACCGCGTCGGCGTGCATCTCGCGCCGCGCCGCGACGCGCACACAATGGGCGATTCAGATCCGGCCGCAACGTTCGGCTATGTCGCGCGTGAGCTCGGCAAGCGCAAGATCGCGTTTATCGCGGCACGTGAAGCGCTCGGCGACGACCGCCTCGGCCCGGAACTGAAGCAGGCGTTCGGCGGCCCGTACATCGCGAACGAAAAGTTCACCAAGGAATCCGCACAGCACGTGCTCGACGCGGGCGAAGCGGATGCGGTGGCCTGGGGTCAGCTGTACATCGCAAATCCGGATCTGGTGCGCCGCTTCGCTGAAGATGCGCCTCTGAACAAGCCAGTTCCGGCGACGTACTATGCGCGCGGCGAAGTCGGCTACACCGACTATCCGGCACTAGAAGCGGTGTAATCGGTCGTGACAGCGGGCTCGTGTCCGCTGTACGAAATGACAAAGCGGCGGGCGTGACTGTATTTTCAGTCACGCCCGCCGCTTTTTGCGCGCTAGACGAGCTCGCGCCGCATGAACACCCGCTTCGATTCATCGAGCCCGCGCGCGATATGCGCGTCGCGCCGCGCGAGTAACGCCTCGTCGAGCTCCGACGTATCGAGGTCGCGAAACCCAAGCCGCCGGTAATACGGCGCGTTCCACGGCACGTCGCGATACGTCGACAGCACGAGTTGAGTCAATTGTCGTGCACGCGCGAGTCGCGCGACCTCCTCGATCAATGCCGCACCGATGCGCCTTCCCGCGTGCGAGGTCAGCACATCGAGTTCCTGAACGTAGATGCGCGTCGGCTGCGGCTCGAACATCACGAAGCCCGCGCAAATCGCGTCGTGGTCGATAGCGACGATGATCTCGCGCGCTTCGATCTTGCGCTCGGCGACCTCGCGCGCCATCGGCGGCGCGTCGGCGATCCCGGTCATGCCGACGCTGACGAAACGCAGCCCCGCTTCGAATTCGATTGCACGAATCGTTTCGGCTTCGTGCGGCGCGGCGAAACGGAAGGTGATGGCAGAGTCGTGCGACATGGCGTTGCATCGGTTGAAGACTGTCCGAGTTTGACATCGGCACCGCAACATCGACAAGCGTCAAACGACATAAACTCGCGCGCGCGCCCCGCACGTACGCTCGCGGGTCTACACTCATCACATCCGCACGCCACCCGAGGCCCACGCCAAGATGAACCTGATGAATGTGCTGCAGATCGCGCTGCACCTCGACCAGCACCTGAGCGCGCTGATCGTGCAATTCGGCACGGCAATCTACGCACTGCTGTTCGTCGTCGTGTTCGTCGAATACGGCTTTCTGCCGCTGTTCTTCCTGCCCGGCGATCCGCTGATCTTCATCTGCGGCGCGCTCGCGGCCACCGGCGCATTGAACGTGTGGATCGTCGCGCCGGTGCTGCTCGTCGCGACGGTGGGCGGCAGCATCGTCGGCTACGCGATCGGCCACGCGGTCGGCGACAAGGTCTACACCCGCAACTACTACTGGCTCAACCGCGACGCGCTGCGCCGCGCCCACGCATTCAGCGAGACCCGCGGCCGCCTGACCTTCCTGCTGTCACCGTTCATTGCCGTGGTGCGCACGTTCGCGCCATTCGCCGCAGGCGTGTCGCGCATGACCTTCTCACGCTTCGTCGCGTTCGTCACCGCGGGCGCGGCGCTGTGGGTGGTCTCGCTGATCGCGGCCGGCTATCTGTTCGGCAACGTGCCGGTGGTCCGCGAGCATCTGAGTTCGCTGGTGTTGCTGGGCCTCGCGCTGGGCGGCGCGATGCTGGTCGGCGGAGCGGTATGGCGCTTTTTCAACCGGCGCATGCGGGCGCGTTGAGGCCATCGTGGCGACGCCCCGGCGCACGGTCTCCCGTCACTCCAAAACTTGACCCGGGCAAGATACGAAGGTAACCTTATCAGGAAACCTTCAAATCATGTCATCGCGCGAGCTCATCGCATGAGCAAATCCCCTCCCCCGGTTACGCCGGAAGAACTTCATACGCTGGCCGAAGATCTGCGCGTGCTGGCGGGCAAGCTGCGCCGGCGGCTGCGCGAAGAGTCGCATGTCGGCGACTTCACGCCGTCGCAGGTGCAGGTGCTGAACTTGCTGGAACGCGAAGGCCCGGCCACGGTCACCACGCTCGCGCGCGCACACGGCATGCGTCCGCAATCGATGGGAGAAACGCTCGCGGTACTGAAAGCCGCCGGGCTTGTCAGCGGCGCGCCCGACCCCAACGACGGACGGCAAACGGTTCTCTCGCTGACCCCCTCGTTTCGCAAGAAGGTGAAGGCGAGCCGCGCGGCGCGCGAAGACTGGCTGTACCGCACGATTCAAACGCGCTTCACGGCAGCCGAACAGCAACAACTCGCGACGGGCGTTGATCTGCTGAAACGCCTCGTCGATCTGTAACTCGTCAATCGCAGGAGCCCTCCATGGCACTCACCACTCTCGACGCCAAGACCGCACTGATCGTCATCGATCTGCAGCGCGGCATCGTCGCGCTGCCCACCGCCCCCTACCCGGCCGGTGAAATCGTCGAACGCTCGGTCAAGCTGCTCGACGCATTCCGCCGTCACGGCCTGCCCATCGTGCTCGTGAACGTCACCGCCGGCGCACCGGGCCGCACCGACCAGGGTCGCCATTCCGCCGACTTCCCGGCCGGCTTCGCCGACCTGCTGCCTGAACTGAAGCAGCAGCCGTCGGACCATCTGGTCACGAAGCGCACGTGGGGCGCCTTCACGAACACCACTCTGGCCGCGCATCTGCAACAGCAAGGCGTCACGCAAGTGGTGCTCGTCGGTATCGCGACCAGCATCGGCGTCGAATCGACCGCGCGCTTCGCGAGCGAGGCGGGCCTGCACGTCACGCTCGTCGTCGACGCGATGACCGACCTGAACGCCGACGCGCACACCAACAGCATCACGCGCATCTTCCCGCGCCTGGGCGAAACCGGCACGACGCAGGAAGTGCTCGATCTGCTCGAAAGCTCGCGCGCCTAAAGCCGCATCGAGTCGAGCCCCTACTCGCAATCGGCCCACCCCGCGTTGAGGAAACCCCTGCCGTGAGCACCACGTTCCGTTCGCTGCGCATATTCAACTACCGTGTCTGGGCGAGCGGCGCGATCGTCTCGAACATCGGCACGTGGATGCAGCGCACGGCGCAGGACTGGCTCGTGCTCACCGGGCTTACGCATCACAACGCGACGGCGGTGGGCATCGTGATGTCGCTGCAGTTCGGGCCGCAAATGGTTTTGCTGCCGCTCACCGGCTACGCGGCCGATCATTTCGACCGCCGCAAGCTGCTGTTCGCGACCCAGGCGGCGATGGGCACGCTGGCACTCGCACTCGGTCTGCTCACGGTCACGGGGCTCGTGCAGCTATGGCAGGTCTACGTATTCGCGGGACTGCTCGGCTGCGTGACCGCGTTCGATTCCCCCGCGCGCCAGACCTTCGTATCCGACCTCGTCGGCGAGCGTGATCTCGCCAACGCGGTCGCGTTGAACTCCACGTCGTTCAACGCCGCGCGCATGCTCGGGCCGGCGGTCGCGGGTCTGTTGATCGCGTCGGTGGGCACCGGCTGGGTGTTTCTGATCAACGCGCTGTCGTTCGTCGCGGTGCTCGGCGCGCTGCGCATGCTGCGGCACGACCAGCTGCATATCAAGCCGCGCAACGTGCGCTCGCGCGGCAGCTTCGTCGAAGGCTTCAAGTATGTGTGGACGCGCCCCGACCTGAAGGCGGCGCTCCTGATGCTATTCCTGATCGGCACCTTCGGCCTGAACTTCCCGATCTTCATCTCGACGATGTCGGTCACCGCGTTCCGTGCCGGCGCCAGCGAATACGGCGTGCTCAGTTCGACGATGGCGATCGGCTCAGTCACCGGCGCGCTGCTCGCCGCGCGCCGCGCGAGGCCTACGATGGGGCTGCTGCTCGGCGCCGGCGCGATGTTCGGCGTCGGCTGCACGGCGGCCGCGTTGATGCCGAACTACGTGCTGTTCGGCATCGTGCTGATCGCGATCGGCGTGTCGACGCAGACCTTCACCACCTCCACAAATAGCCTCGTGCAACTGACCACCGAGCCCGCGATGCGTGGCCGCGTGATCGCGATCCTGCTCGCGATCGCGCTCGGCGGCACACCGCTCGGCGCGCCGGTGGTCGGCTGGGTCGCCGACCGTTTCGGCCCGCGCTGGGCGCTCGCGGTCGGCGCGGCCTCGGGCTTCGGCGCGGCACTCGTCGGCCTCGTCTATCTGATGCGATACCGGGAATTGCGTTTCTATCGCGCAGGCTGGCGCCTGCGGTACAGCATCGAAGACCCGCGCCCCGTCACGGCTAGCACGGTCGTTCCCGACTCCGTAACCACGGTTCAACGCAGCGAGTTGGACGAGGCGGAAGAAGATACGGCGTCGAGCGTGTAAAAACTCAAGCGTGTGAGCGCCATTGAGAAGCGCCCGCCGCTCAGAGTCCGCCCACGCCGCGTGTCACCAGCGCATACGGTCCGCGCGTCAGCTGCTCCCTGAGAAACTCGATGCACACCTGAATCCGTGCCGACGACGACAGGCGCTCTGCCGTCACCGCCCACACATCGGCGGATTGCTGGTAGTCGGGCAGCACGCGCACCAGTTCGCCCGCGCGCAGGCTCTCGGCCACGTCCCAGATCGACACCATCACGATCCCGTAACCCTCCTTCGCCCACTGCACGACGATGTCGCTCAGATTCGACGCGACCGTGCCCGTCACCTTCACGCTGCGTTCCCCATGCGGCCCGCTCAGACGCCAGACCCCGAAGCGGTCGTCGCGGCCGCGAAACAGCAGGCAATCGTGGCCGGTCAGATCGTTCAGTTCGACAGGTGCGCCGTGCCGCTCGACGTAAGCCGGCGACGCGCACAGAATGCGCGCGCTCTCCACCATCTTGTGGGCGATCAGATGCGGCTCCTGCACTTCGCCGACGCGCACGTCGATATCGAAGTTCTCGCCGACCACATCCGCGCGCCGATCCAGCAGCTCGAGCCAGATTTCGAGGTTCGGGTGGCGCTCGCGCAGCATCGCGAGAATCGGCGAAACGTGCTTGCGGCCGAGCCGCAAACTCGTGCTGATGCGCAACAGACCGCTTAGCTCGGTGCGGCGATCGGCGAATGCGTCGGCCATCCCCTGCACGTCGTCGAGAATTTTTTGCGCCCACTGCAGGGCGGCTTCGCCGTCGCTCGTCACGCTGACGCGCCGCGTGGTGCGCTGGAACAGCTTCACGCCGAGGCCGGCTTCGAGCATGGCGATGCGCTTGCTTACATGCGACGGCGACAGCCCCATCTCCGTCGACGCCGCGACGAAACTGCCGCGTCGCGCGATATGGCAGAACAACTGCAAATCGCGCAGGAAGGATTCATTCGTGGCTGTGAGCGCATTCTGATTTTGCATCTGGACGCATTGTGTCGGCGCATAACGCTATTACCCTAGCTGCAACGGATTGGTTGAGCAAGTGGCAGTCGTTTGTATGCCGGCTCGAATGCAATGCCCGGCACGCTCAGGCCCGTGGTTAACCCGTAGTGCACCGCAGCAGCCGGCACGATGCACCGATCCAAACCGTTATGCCGCACTGCGGTAACGAGACCAGGAAAATCCTGGCTTGCGCGGCGCGCGTTTAAAGGCGCCAATGATTCAGCCGTAGAAGCTGACAAAAACATTTCCCATTCAGGAGACGTCATGCAAACGAACGCATCGGCAAGCAGCGGGCATAGCTCGCAGGCTCGCAAGGCAACCGCCAGCGGCTGGATCGGCTCGGCACTCGAGTACTACGACTTCTTCATCTACGCGCAGGCCGCCGCGCTGATCTTTCCTCAGCTGTTCTTCCCGTCCGGCAACCCCAAGATCGCGATCGTCGCGTCGCTCGCGACCTACGGCGTCGGCTACGTCGCGCGACCGATCGGGGCGGTCGTGCTCGGGCACTGGGGCGATACGCACGGGCGCAAGAACGTGCTGCTCGTCTGCATGTTCCTGATGGGTCTGTCGACGATGTTGGTCGGTCTGCTGCCGACCTATCAGCAGGTCGGCTTTCTCGCACCGGTGCTGCTCGTCGTGCTGCGGCTGATCCAGGGCTTCGCGGTCGCCGGTGAAATCTCAGGCGCCAGCTCGATGATCCTCGAACACGCGCCATTCGGGCGACGCGGCTTTTACGCGAGCTTCACGCTGCAAGGCGTGCAGGCCGGCCAGATTCTGGCCGCCGCGATATTTCTGCCGCTCGCCTATTTCATGAACGACGCCGCGTTCAATGCATGGGGCTGGCGCATTCCGTTCCTGCTCAGCTCGGTCGTGCTGATCGCCGGCTACATCATCCGCCGCGAAGTCCACGAAACACCCGCGTTCGAGAAGGAAGACGCGAGCGGCGGCGTGCCGCGCTCGCCGATCGTCGAAGCGTTCAAGTACAACTGGGGCGACATGCTGCGCGTCGTGCTGTGCTCGCTGATGAACGTGATCCCGGTCGTCGCGACGATTTTCGGCGCGGCCTACGCGGTGCAGCCGGCGTATGGCATCGGTTTTTCGAAGAGCCTGTATCTGTGGATTCCGGTGATCGGCAATATCGTCGCGGTGCTGGTGATTCCGTACGTGGGCAATCTGTCCGACCGGATCGGGCGGCGTCTGCCGATCATCGTCGGCTCGCTTGGCGCCGGGCTGCTTTCTTTCGGGTATCTGTACGCGATCAGCATCCACAACGTGCCGCTCGCGATGGTGATGTCGATCCTGATGTGGGGCATCATCTATCAGGGCTACAACGCGATCTTCCCGAGCTTTTACCCGGAACTGTTCCCGACGCGTTCGCGTGTCTCCGCGATGGCGATCGGCCAGAACATCGGCACGACGATCACCGCGCTGCTGCCGGCTCTGTTCGCCTACGTCGCGCCGCCGGGATCCAACAACGTGCCGCTGACGATCGGCACGATCACGTTCGCCATCACGATCATCTGCGCGATCGCCGCATGGAGCGCGCGTGAAAACTTCCGCGTGCGGCTTAGCGACCTCGGCGAAAAGAACGTCGTGCCGCTCGACAAGCTCAGCTACGACGCGATGCGCGCACAGAGCATGGCCGATGCGAAGAAGGCCGTTGCTTGAGCTCGCTTGCCGTTTAACGCATTTTCATCAGGACTTTCAGGGACCTTACCCATGAACAGCACCCGGATCGCCGTCGCTGGCGCAGGGTATATCGGCCGCGCCCATATGGCGGTCGCGCAGCAAAGCGACACGTGCAAGCTGTCGGCGATCGTCGACCCGTCGCCCGCGGCCGCCGCGGTCGCGGCCGAGGCGGGCGTGCCGCTCTACCGCACGCTCGATGAACTGCTCGAACGCGATCGCCCGGACGGTGTGATTCTCGCGACGCCGAACCAGCTGCACGTCGAACACGCGTCGCGTTGTCTCGCGGCGCGCGTGCCGACGCTGCTCGAAAAGCCGATCGCGCCGAGCGTCGACGAAGCGGAAACGCTCGCCGCCGAAGCAGAGCGCAGCGGCGTGCCGCTCTTGATCGGCCATCACCGCGCGCACAGCCCGATCATGGCGCGCGCGCGGCAGCTGATCGACGAGGGCCGGCTCGGCAAGCTCGTCGCGGTGATGGGCAGCGCGGTGTTCTTCAAACCCGACGAGTACTTCGCCGACGCCGACTGGCGGCGCCAGCCGGGCGGCGGTCCGATCTTGCTGAACATGATTCACGAGGTGCACAACCTGCGCATGCTGTGCGGCGACATCGTCGCCGTGCAGGCTTTCTCGTCGCATGCGACGCGCGGCTTTCCGGTCGAGGATACGGTCGCGATCAACCTGCGTTTCGCGAACGGCGCGCTCGGCAGCTTCATGCTGTCGGATACCGCTGCGAGCGCACGCAGTTGGGAACAGACGTCGCAAGAAAACAAGGCCTATCCGTCGTATCCGGACGAAGACTGCTACGTGATCGCGGGCACGTTCGGCTCGCTCGCGGTACCGACGATGCGCCTGAAGACCTACGCCGAAGCCGCGAACCGCTCGTGGTGGAAGCCGTTCGACGTGAGCGTCGCCGAGATGACGCGCGACGATCCGCTGAAGCTGCAGATCGAGCATTTCGTGCGCGTGATTCACGGCGAGGAGCCGCCGCTCGTCAGCGCGCAGGACGGCTTGCAGAACCTGCGCATCACCGAGGCGATCGTCGAAGCAGCTCGCACCGGCGCGGTCGTCGATACGACGCGCTCCGTCGCGGCGGCCGTACACTAAAACACGTTGAATCCGCTTCGAGATTCCTCAATCAATTACTAAGGATCACTAGATGAAAACGTTCGTGATGCTGCACGGTATCAACCACAACATGTTCGGCAAGCGCGATCCCGCGCAATACGGCACGATCACGCTCGATGAAATCGACGCACGCCTGCGCGCGCTCGGCGACGAGCTCGGCGTACGAGTCGACAGCTTTCAGACCAATAGCGAAGCGGCGATGTGCGAGCGCATCCACCAGGCGTTCACCGACAACGCCGACGGCGTGCTGATCAACGCCGGCGCCTGGACGCACTACAGCTACGGTATCCGCGATGCACTCGCGATCCTGACGGTGCCGGTGGTGGAGATCCACATGTCGAACATTCACGCGCGCGAAGCGTTCCGGCATCAGTCGGTATTCGCGGAGATCGTCAAAGGACAGATTTGCGGCTTCGGCGTGGACAGCTATCTGCTTGGGCTGCGCGCGGCGGTGTCGGCGGCGGGCTAGTCCTGAGAGTGCGCCGCGCGGTGGTGGCGGCGCACGGCTAGCGCCACGTTTCGGTCAACTCGTTGGCCAGCACCATTTTCTGGCGGACCACTTCGACGAAGGCCGCGTCGATACCCGCCTGCGCCTTCAGGAATTTCAGCGCGGCGGAATGCACGGCGCGCAGCGCGCCGCCGTCGATACCGGTCATACGCGCCGCGCTGCGCCGGGTTTCAACGACCAGATCGCGTGCGCTCGTGAAGTCGGGCGACAAGCCGCATTGCGCGTCGAACGCGGCGCGCAGACCGGCCCCGTAGTCGCGCGACTCGCCGAGCCGCTCCATATCGATCAGCAGATCGACGCCCTCGCCCATGCGCAGCGCGCAGAGGATCCACAACGCGATGAACGCGCGGTATGCGTTGTCGCTGTCGACCGTGCGCGCGAATTGCTCACACGCGACGGCATACGCGTCATCGGGCATCGACGGCAGCGGCGGCAGACGCACGCCGCACACGGCGATCGCTTCGCGCACCAGCGGGTCCATCTGGTTCAGACCGAGCACGCGAAACGGCGCGGCGACAAAAAACGCGTTGCTCCATTGCTGCCTCAGCAGCCAGCCCGACGCGAACTGCGACGCGGGATTGCGCAGCACACCCACGTGCAGCGCCTCGGCAAACGCGCGCTTGAGCCACGGCAGACGTCCGCCCGTACGGCAAAACTTGAAGACGGGCACGCGGCCCTGCTCGATCGTGTGCTGGCTCAGCACATGCAGATAGGCCTGCAGTGACGGGAATGTCGCATCGGGCTCGCGCGTAAAGCGATCGATGCTGAAGCGCTTGTCGTAGCCCGCCACGCCGCGTGCGTCTTCGCGCAGAAACGGCCGGTATTCGTCGAAGTACGGCGCGGCGAGCGGCGGGTGCCCCGAGGTCAGGGTTGGCCGCGAGGCGGGCAAATCGGCCAGTTTGAGATCGGCGAGCACGTTGCTGAGCGGCTCGTAGAAGCCGGCCGCGCGCTCGAGCTCACGCAGCCGCGACCACACCCACGTGCCCGCGCTGCGCCAGCCCGTATGCAGAAAAACCGCCTGTTTCAGCGGACTGGTGGGCACGGCGTCGTTCGCGGACGCATCATGGGGCAACGGCATGGGACTTCTCTTCCAATGATTGAATCTATAGACCGGAAGCGCCACTTTACCCTGTGAGCGATCCGGACGCATTATGCTGCGAGATTCCACGCTCCGCGCATTGCACCCCACCTCGCACCCACCTCGCCCCCATGAACGATTCGGCCGATATCCGCTTCCTGCTCACACTGCGCGCAAGCGGCAGTCTGATCGCCGCCGCGCGCCGACTCGCGCTGTCGCCGTCGGCGGTCACGCAGCGCCTGCAGCAACTCGAAAAGAAGCTCGGCGCGCAACTCGTGAACCGCAGCGCTCGCCGCCTGCAATTCACCGACGAAGGCCTGCTGCTGTGCGAGCGCGGCGCCGAGCTGATCGCGCAGTTCGACGCGATGTTCGACGATCTGCAAACGCGCCGCGGCGGCCTCGTCGGCACGCTGAAGATCAATGCGCCGCTCGGTTTCGGACGACGCCACCTGGCGCCGCTGATCGGCGAGTTCCAGCAGCAGAACCCCGATATCGACGTCGCGCTGACGCTGTCCGACCGGCCGTTGACCGAAACGCTCGATCGCTTCGATATCGTCGTGCATATCGGCGAATTGCCGCTGTCGAACCTGGTCGGCTATACGATCGCGCCGAACGCGCGCTTCGTCTGCGCGGCGCCCGCGCTCGTCAGGCGAATCGGCCAACCCGAATCGCCGGATGCGTTGAGCCGGCTGCCTTGCATCGTGCTGCGCGAAAACAACGAGGATGTCTCGCTATGGCAGTTCAGCAAGGGCCGCACGCGCCGCAGCGTGCGCGTGTCCGCGCATCTGAGCTGCAACGACGGCGATGTGATCCGCCAATGGGCCTGCGAGGGACGCGGCGTGATTCTGCGCTCCGAATGGGACGTCGCCGACGATCTGGCGAAAGGCAAACTCGTGCGTCTGCTGCCGGGCTGGAAAGCACCGGACGCGAACGTGATCGCGCTCACGCATCAGAGGACGGGGCTGCCCGCGCGCACCCGCCATTTCATGCAGTATCTGCAAGGGCGCTTCAGACCGACGCCACCGTGGCGGCGATGATTCAGTCTGCGTGAATCTAAGAGTCAGTCGACCTGAACGCTGACGCAGGCACGAAAACCTATAATCGATTCATCCTCAACAGCCGGCCCAATTGCAATCATGACTGCCGCCGCCCATTCCACCGACACCGCAGCCTATCCGGACGCGGTCCTGTTCGACCTGCTAACCGCCCTGCTCGACTCGTGGACCGCGTGGAACCGCGCGGCAGGCTCCGACGAAGCAGGCCGCGCCTGGCGTGCCGCCTATCTGCGTCTGACGTACGGCTGCGGCCGCTATGTTCCCTACGAACAACTGGTGCGCGAGGCTGCCACGCAAGTCGGTTTGTCCGAATCGGCCGCGCACGCGCTCGAAGCGGACTGGCTGAACCTGACGCCGTGGCCCGGTGCGCTCGACGCATTGCGCGCGCTCGCGCCGCATTGCAAGCTCGCAGTTGTCACCAACTGCTCTACGCGGCTCGGCTCGCAGGCGGCCGCGCTGTTGCCCGTGCGCTGGGACGCGATCGTGACCGCCGAGGAAGCCGGCGTCTACAAGCCGGATCCGCAACCGTACCGCCTCGCGCTCGGCAAGCTCGGGGTCGAGGCGCGGCGCGCCGCGTTCGTCGCCGGGTCGAGCTACGACATGTTCGGCACCGCGGCCGTCGGTTTGCGCACCTACTGGCACAACCACGTCGGCCTGTCGCTGGTCGCGGGCGCGCAGCCGCCGGAGGTCGAAGCGCCGTCGCTCGACCGGCTCGTTCCGTGGCTCGCGGGCTTTGGCGGCGACCGCCGGCACTGAATCCCCAACCTCACCCTGCTCCTCAGGTGCAAGCATGAAACTCGAACAGATCGAAACCCCGGCCGCGTTGATCGACGTCGCGCGGATGCAGAAGAACATCGCGCGGATGCAGGGGCGGATGAATGCGCTCGGCGTCGCGTTCCGGCCGCACGTGAAGACCAGCAAGTGCATCGACGTCGTGCGTGCGCAGATCGCCGCCGGCGCGCGCGGCATCACGGTGTCCACGCTGAAGGAAGCCGAAGCGTTCTTCGCGGCAGGCGTCGACGACATTCTGTACGCCGTCAGCATGGTTCCGTCGAAGCTGCCGCGCGCGCTCGCGCTGCGTCGCCAGGGGTGCGATCTGAAGCTCGTGGTCGACAATCCGACCGCCGCCTCGGCGATTGCCGCGTTCGGCGACCAGCACGGTGAAACCTTCGAAGTCTGGATCGAGGTCGATACCGACGGCCATCGCTCGGGTATCCAGCCCGAACAGCAGACGCTGCTCGAGGTCGGGCGGATTCTGCATGAGAACGGCGTGAAGGTCGGCGGCGTGATGACCCATGCGGGTTCGAGCTACGAGTTGAATACGCCTGAAGCGCTCGCCACGCTCGCGGAGCAGGAACGCGCAGGCTGCGTGCGCGCTGCCGAGCGCTTGCGCGAAGCGGGCATCGCGTGTCCGGCCGTGAGTGTCGGCTCGACGCCGACCGCGCTCGCCGCGCGGCACCTCGAAGGCGTCACCGAGGTGCGGGCCGGCGTCTACGTGCTGTTCGATCTGGTCATGCACAACGTGGGAGTCTGCACGCTCGACGACATCGCGCTTAGCGTACTGACCACCGTGATCGGTCATCAGGAAGACAAAGGCTGGGCGATTCTCGACGCCGGCTGGATGGCGCTAAGCCGCGATCGCGGTACGTCGCGGCAGCCGCACGATTTCGGTTATGGGCAGCCGTGTCTGCTCAATGGCACGTTGCTGCCGGGTTATGTCGTTAGCGGCGCCAATCAGGAGCATGGGATTCTCGCGGCGGTTCCGGCTCAGGCCGAGATGCAAGCCGACGCCCAGCCCGACGACATCGCGCAGCGCTTTCCGATCGGCATGAAACTGCGCATCCTGCCGAACCACGCGTGCGCGACCGGCGCGCAGTTCCCCGAGTATCAAGCGGTGGCACCGGACGGCAGCAGCGTCGAGTGGCAGCGCTTTTACGGCTGGTAAGCCACCGCGTCACTCGTCCTCTTCCGACAACCCCGCCAGCAGATCGTCGACCGCGCGATAGACGCGCTCGACGATCTCCGGTCCCACCTTGCGCTCGAGCTCGCGATAGTGCGCCTCGAGATCCTTCGAAATCACGCGCACCAGATCGACGCTCGTGTCGGTCAGCGACACGAGCACGCGCCGCTGATCCTCCGCGAAACGCTCCTTCGTCACGAGTTCCATGCTCTCCATGCGCGCGAGCACGCCGGCCATGCTCGGACTCGAAATCGTGCAGATGTCGGAGATGTGGCGTGGTTCCATCGGACCATGCTCGTTGAGCGCGCGAATCACGCGCCATTGCTGCTCGGTGAGTCCGTGCGCGGTGATCAACGGACGAAAGCGCTCCATCATTTTTTCGCGGGCGCGCAACAACAGCATCGGCAGGTTGCGGTGTAAGACTCGGGTGGACGCAGCGGACATGTTGGCAAGGAATGAGAAAAAAACAGCCGTCGAAGCTTACGGGAAAACCCGCGATCAACCAACAGCCTATTGACCGTCAATGATATCAAGCGGGATACTACTAACATCTTAGTGTTTTCGCTGAACTTTCGCCACGAGGCCGCGCATTTATGTTTGCCCTTGCCGATCATCTGCTGCATCCCGAAGGCGACGCGCTGCCTCGCGACGTGGACGCGCACACGGCGGCCGCGTTGCTGGCGCGCGGCGTCGCGTGTCGCGCGCCGGTCAGCGGCGCCGTGTACGGCACCCTGCTGAACGATCGCGCCGCCTTGAACGCGCTGGGCGACGCCATGCATGCGGCGCCGTACAAGGCGCCGCCGAAAGCGCCGATTCTGTATCTGAAGCCACGCAATACGCTGGCCGGGCATCGGGCGCGCGTGGTCGTGCCGGACAACACGCTCGGCGTCGAGGTTGGGGCGTCGCTCGGCATCGTGATCGGGCGTACCGCGACGCGTGTCGGCGTCGAGCGCGCGGCGGACTATATCGCCGGCTATACGCTGGTCGGCGACCTGAGCGTGCCGCATACCAACGTGTATCGCCCGAACGTGCGGCTGCGCGCGCGCGACGGCTTCTGCGTGATCGGACCGGCGCTCGTCGCCGCGCGCCATGTCACCGCGCCGGATCGGCTCGACATCGCGGTCTCGCTGAACGGCGCCGAACCGTTCACGGCAAGCACCGCAACGTCGGTGCGCAACGTCGCGCAACTGCTCGCCGACGTCACCGACTTCATGACACTGAACGCGGGCGACGTGCTAACGCTCGGCGTGCGGCACGGCTCGCCGGTCGCACACGTCGGCGATACGGCCACGCTGTCGATCGGTACGCTGCCACCCTTGACCGTATCGTTCGTCGGCGTCGATCAACACAACGGAGAACAGTCATGATGCGCGGCCGCGTTGCCTATGCGGGAGCGATTCACGAAGCGTATCCGCACGAGCAGGGTGTACTTCTCGCCGACGGCCGCGTGCGCCGCGAGGACGAAGTGGTCTGGCTCGCGCCGATCGAAGTCGGCACGATCTTCGCGCTCGGCCTGAACTACGCGGAGCACGCCAAGGAATTGCAGTTCAGCAAGCAGGAAGAGCCACTGGTGTTTCTGAAGGGACCCGGCACGGTACTTGGTCATCGCGGCGTCACGCGCCGCCCCGCCGACGTTACGTTCATGCATTACGAGTGCGAACTCGCGGTCGTGATCGGGCGAACCGCGCAAAACGTCGAACGTGAAAACGCCATGCAGTATGTGGCTGGCTACATGATCGCGAACGACTACGCGATTCGCGATTACCTCGAAAACTACTATCGCCCGAATCTGCGCGTGAAGAATCGCGACGGCGGCACGGTGCTTGGTCCCTGGTTCGTCGACGCCGCCGACATCGCCGATGTCACGCAGCTCGAACTGCGCACGTTCGTCAACGGCACGCGTCAGCAATGCGGCAATACGCGCGACCTCGTCACCGGAATTCCCGCGCTGATCGAATATCTGAGCGGCTTCATGACGCTCGCGCCCGGCGACGTGATCCTGACCGGCACGCCCGAAGGCATCGTCAACGTCAACGCGGGCGATGAAGTCGTCTGCGAAATCGACGGCCTCGGCCGTCTCGTCAACACGATCGCATCGGACGCGGACTTCGGCCGCGCCTGATGAACAGCAAAAACCCAGCGAACAGCGAAAGGACAAGGCAATGCCGATCGACCATCTGATCAACGGCGAGGCGTGCGCCTCGAGTGACTATTTCGAAACCGTCAATCCGGCCACCCAGGAAGTGCTTGCCGAAGTCGCGCGCGGCGGCGCAAAGGAAGTCGATGCGGCCGTGCAGGCGGCCAAAAGCGCCTTCCCCGCCTGGGCCGCGAAACCCGCCGCGGAACGCGCGAAGCTGATCCGCAAGCTCGGCGAACTGATCACGAAGCACGTGCCGGAAATCTCGGAGATCGAAACCAGGGACACCGGCCAGACGATCTCGCAGACGCGCAAGCAACTGGTGCCGCGCGCGGCCGACAACTTCAGCTATTTCGCCGAGATGTGCACGCGCGTCGACGGCCACACGTATCCAACCGACTCGCATCTTAACTACACGCTGTTTCATCCGGTCGGTGTGTGCGCGCTGATCTCGCCGTGGAACGTGCCGTTCATGACGGCCACCTGGAAGGTCGCGCCCTGCCTCGCGTTCGGCAACACCGCCGTGCTGAAGATGAGCGAGCTGTCGCCGCTGACCGCCTCGATGCTCGGCAAGCTCGCGCTCGAAGCGGGCATTCCGGCGGGCGTGCTGAACGTCGTGCACGGCTATGGCAAGGAAACGGGCGAACCGCTCGTCGCGCATCGCGACGTGCACGCGGTGTCGTTCACCGGATCGACCTCGACCGGCAATCGCATCGTGCAAACCGCGGGCCTGAAGAAGTTCTCGATGGAGCTCGGCGGCAAGTCACCGTTCGTGATATTCGACGACGCCGACTTCGAACGCGCGCTCGATGCCGCCGTGTTCATGATCTTCTCGAACAATGGCGAACGCTGCACCGCGGGCTCGCGCATTCTCGTGCAGCGCTCCATTTACGCCCGGTTTGCCGAGCGCTTCGTCGAGCGCGCGAAGCGCCTGACGGTGGGCGATCCGCTCGCGGACAGCACGATCGTCGGCCCGATGATCAGCCAGGGGCATCTGGCGAAAGTACGCAGCTATATCGAGCTTGGCCCGAAGGAAGGCGCGACGCTCGCGTGCGGCGGGCTCGATACGCCCGATCTGCCCGAGGCACTGCGTCACGGCAACTTCGTCACGCCGACCGTGTTCGTCGACGTCGACAACCGCATGCGCATCGCGCAGGAAGAGATCTTCGGACCGGTCGCGTGCCTGATTCCGTTCGACGACGAAGCCGAGGCGATCAGTCTCGCCAACGATATTTCGTATGGTCTGTCGAGCTATATCTGGACCGAGAACACCGGCCGCGCGTTGCGGGTGGCGGCCGCCGTCGAAGCCGGCATGTGCTTCGTGAACAGCCAGAACGTGCGCGATCTGCGTCAGCCGTTCGGTGGCACGAAGGCGTCGGGTGTGGGGCGTGAAGGCGGCACGTGGAGCTATGAAGTGTTCCTCGAACCGAAAAACGTCTGCGTGTCGCTCGGCTCGCATCATATTCCGCGCTGGGGCGTCTAATCGAGGAGACCGCGATGGGCAAGCTCGCGTTGGCAGCAAAAGTCACACATGTGCCGTCGTTGTATCTGTCCGAGCTCGACGGACCGCACAAGGGTTGCCGTCAGGCCGCGATCGACGGACACCATGAAATCGGAAGACGCTGTCGCGAACTCGGCGTCGATACGATCGTCGTGTTCGACGTGCACTGGCTCGTGAACAGCGAATACCACATCAACTGCGCGCCGAAGTTCGAAGGTGTGTACACGAGCAACGAGCTGCCCCATTTCATCAGGAACATGCCGTACGCGTACCCGGGCAACGTGGGGCTCGGCCAACTGATCGCGGACGTCGCCAACGAAATGGGCGTGAAAAGCCGCGCGCACAGCGAAACCACGCTCGAACTCGAGTACGGCACGCTGGTGCCGATGCGCTATATGAACGGCGATCAGCACTTCAAGACGGTGTCGGTTGCAGGCTGGTGCATGTGGCACGACCTCGCGACCAGCGCGCGCTTCGGCCTCGCGGTGCGCAAGGCCATCGAGGACCGCTATGAGGGTACCGTGGCTATTCTCGCGAGCGGCTCGCTGTCGCATCACTTCGCGAACAACGGCACCGCCGAGCAGTTCATGCACAAAGTCTGGAGCCCCTTCCTCGAACAGATGGATCGAAGCGTGGTGCGCATGTGGGAAGCCGGCGACTGGAAGACCTTCTGCGAAATGCTGCCGCTCTACAACGAGAAATGCTGGGGCGAAGGCGGCATGCACGATACCGCGATGCTGCTCGGCGCGCTCGGCTGGGATCGCTACGACGGCAAGGCCGAAGTCGTCACACCCTATTTCGGCAGTTCAGGCACCGGCCAGATCAACGCGATCTTCCCGGTCACACCGCTTCCCGTCTGACACTCGCGAAGGAATCGCCATGCCTCACCTGACACTCGAATACAGCGCCAATCTCGCGGATGCGCAACGCGTCGGCGACCTTTGCAAAGACCTCGCGCAGTGCCTCGACGCGCAGCGCGATAACGGCGAGCGCGTCTATCCGCTCGGCGGCATTCGCGTGCGCGCGCTGCGCTGCGACCAGTACTGCGTCGCCGATGGGCGCCCCGACGCCGCGTTCCTGCACGCGAACCTGAAGATCGGCGCGGGCCGCTCCGAGGCCGTCAAGAAGGCGACCGGCGACTCGCTGTTCGCGCTGATCAAGCAGCGCTTCGCCACCGAGTTCGAACGGCAGGGACTTGCGTTGTCGCTCGAAATCAACGAGTTCAGCGAAGCGGGCACGTGGAAGCACAACAATCTGCACGCGCGGCTGAAGGGCTGACATCATCATGCTAGACGAACAAACCATTCGCGATCTCGCGGCGCAACTCGATCACGCGGAAAAGACCCGCACGCAGCTGCGCCATTTTTCCGCGCAGTATCCACAGATGACCGTACAGGACGGCTACGCGATTCAACGCGAGTGGGTCAAGTTGAAGCTCGCCGAAGGGCACGTGATCAAGGGCAGGAAGATCGGCCTGACGTCGCGCGCGATGCAGCGCTCGTCACAGATCGACGAGCCGGATTACGCGCCGTTGCTCGACAGCATGTTCATCGACAGCGGCCAGGACATTCGCGCGGATCGCTTCATCGCGCCGCGCGTCGAGGTGGAGCTCGCGTTCGTGCTGAGCAAACCGCTGAAGGGCCCCGGCGTGACGCTGTTCGACGTGCTCGACGCGACCGCGTACGTGACGCCGGCCGTCGAAATCATCGACGCACGCATCGAGCAGTTCGATCGCGATACGCGCGCACCGCGCAAGGTCTACGACACGATCTCCGATTTCGCCGCAAACGCGGGCGTCATGCTCGGCGGCAGGCCCGTGCGTCCGCTCGAGGTCGACCTGCGCTGGGTCGGCGCGCTGCTGTACAAGAACGGCGCGGTCGAGGAAAGCGGGCTCGCGGCGGCGGTGCTCAACCATCCGGCCACCGGCGTCGCGTGGCTCGCGAACAAAATTGCTCCGTATGACGAATCATTGAACACCGGCGATGTGATCCTGAGCGGCTCGTTCACGAGCCCGATTCCGGCACGCGCGGGCGACACGTTCCACGTCGACTATGGCCCGCTCGGCGGCATCGGTTTGAATTTCATCTGAGAGCATCGCTATGTCCGTGCCGACCAACCCCTTCAAACGCGCGCTTGCCGAAGGCAAACCGCAATTCGGCCTGTGGGCCGCGCTCGCCGACGCCTACGTGACCGAGTTGCTCGCCACCGCCAGTTTCGACTGGCTGCTGATCGACAACGAGCACGCGCCGAACGACGTGCGCAGCACGCTGTCGCAATTGCAGGCGGTCGCCGCATATGCGTCGCATCCGGTCGTGCGGCCGGTGAAGAGCGACGCTGCGCTGATCAAGCAGTTGCTCGACATTGGCGCGCAAACGCTGCTGCTGCCGATGATCGACACGGCCGCGCAAGCGCTCGACGCGGTCGCGGCCACGCGCTATCCGCCGCAGGGCATTCGCGGCGTCGGCAGCGCGCTCGCGCGTGCCTCGCGCTGGAATCGCGTGCCCGACTATCTGACCACCGCCGCCGACGAACTGTGCGTGATCGTGCAGGCCGAGACCGTGCAGAGCCTCGACAATCTCGCGGAGATCGCGCGCGTGGATGGCGTCGATGGCGTGTTCTTCGGGCCGTCCGATCTGAGCGCGTCGATGGGATTGCTCGGCAAACCGGGCGACGCGCGCGTGCGCGACGCGATTCGCCGCGGCATCGATACCGTGCGCGGTGCGGGCAAGGCGGCGGGCGTGCTCGCCCCTGATCCTGCGCTAGCGGCCGACTATCTGGCGGCGGGCGCGAGCTTCGTCGCGGTCGGCACGGATACCGGCTTGCTGAGCCGCGCGGCCGCGGATCTCGCCGCGTCGTACAAGAACACGGCAGCGACGGCGGCGCAGGTCAAAGGCGGGTATTGAGGCAAATGCCGGAACCTTGCTCGGCGCGCATCTCGGGCCGTTCTCGCGCGCCACCTTCAAGCGCGGTCGAAACGCTCTACCCGGCGGCGACTGCGGCAAGCGCGCATTGACGTGACCTAACGCCCTGTCGCGTAGCGCCGGCAATGCTCAAGATAGCCAGCCTCGTGGCTGCTCACGAGTTCCACGATGCTGTTCCAGAGCCAGAGCGGGGCATCGATGGTCTTCGAACGGTTGCACCGCAATTCACCAAGCCAGCTTTTGCACGTCGCCTTGTCCATCTGCCGCGCGTGCGCCCGTCCGACCACGGCGGCAAGATAGTGCGATACCTTCATCGAATCGTCCTTGTCGAGCTGATCGATCTCCAGCTTCAGATCCTGCGGCAGCAGTTCGCGAATCACCACGGCGCGATCCAGTAACCGCGCGGCGCGCATGCGCTCGCCCAGAAACGGCGAAAGGTGCCGTGCGCCTTCCACCACACGTTGCGCGTTGTCACGCGGCATCGTCGCGTTTTCATAGCGCGGTGCGGCCGCCTTCACGCCTTCCTTGATGTCCATCAGACACAGATCGTCCCCTTCGACCACGCCACCATCGACATCGAGCAACACCGCGTAGCGCAAACGTCCCAGCGAACTGCATCCCTTGACCCAGTACGCTGCGTCGAGCACCTCGACGTCGCCCGCGTCGCGTCGGCCTTTCAGTGACGTAGGCAGGCTGGCAATCGCCTCGTCGTGAAAGAGCGCATCAATCTCCTTGCACTCCCGCTTCGTGAGCGGCCAGAAGCGTTTGCCGAGTGGAATCGTAGGCTTCAGGTCGTCGATGCGTTCGCGCGCCAAGTGTTGCCACGAACGGCGCACGGCTTCTTTCATCACGACGCGCACGGGTTCGGGACGAGCGAGTCGATCAGACACCTTAGCGCCGTGCACAAAGGCGGATTCATAGCCTGCCGCCAGCGCTTCCATCATGCGAACGACGTGTAGCCCGGATAACGACGAGCCGCGCGCCGCCGTCGCGAGCGACAGACCGAGGCGCACGAGGTCGTGAACGGGATTGCCGATCACCGTCTGATCGAGATCGCGAATCTGTATCTCGACTTCGCCTTTCGCGTTGGCCACGGGACCGAGATTGCCCGTGTGGCAATCTCCGCAGATCCAGATGGCGGGACCGTGCGGCAACGAATCGCCGTTGGTTTCGATCGCCCATTCGTAGAACTGTTCGGTGTTGCCGCGCACATACGCGTGCGGCGACCGCGCCATTTTCAGGCGACGTTGCTCCGTCAGCACAGCTTGGCGATCGCGCGGTTCTGACGGGGCTTTGAATGACTTGTCGTTCTTCGCCATAGTTTTTCCGTTCCGAGTGCGCAGTTGATAAGCGGAAGACAATGTCAGCAGGGTCTGTGCCTCGAACTTGCAGACGGCTTACGCGCACCCGTCAACCCATCGATCACACGGGCTGCCAGCACAAGCGAATGGGTACTCGCGACGCGAAGCCGTCTCCCGATTCACCGCTTGATCAATGGCCGTTTCAGAGGTCAACCGGTCTTCCGATTGCGCGATCTAGTAGCGGATTGCCAGCCGGGACGCGCGCGTTTGGTGGGCGGCAGATGGCACCGGAGAACGGCCGCGTGCTGGTAAAACATTGCACACCCTGCATTGGGTATCGCGGCCAACGACGAGGAAACGGAGAACGGGCGATCAATCGATCAATCCAGATCGTCGGCTGCGATTATGTCGTCCAGGTTCGTTTGCAATCTCAGGATGACGCGATGTGCGGCCTTAATCTCGTCGACGGCCAATCCATCAGAGAGGCGGTTGACCCATGGGGCCTGAAGACTCATGGCAGCATCAAAGGCCTGCCTTCCCTTGTCTGTCAGAACGACAAGCTGTGCGCGGCGATGGTGAGGGTTCGCCTCGAAACGAACCAAGCCATCCTCTGCCAGGTCGTTCACTATCCGTTGGACATTCTGACGATTGGCCCCTAAGTCCCGAGCGAGCCAAGCCACCGGCTGCGACCGTTCTGCTTCGCTGATGGCGCCAAGGATCTGCCAGCGTGCGCTCGTGAGCCCAAGTCCCGCAACCAGGCGATCCCCCGCGGTGAGAAGTCCGCTGTTGAGGCGGAAGAAATCAAGAATGACGTCCGTCAAGCATTCGCCGGCAGGCGTTCTCGCTGTCTTGTGCATATGTCACCATAAATCGTAATTGACAATATCATGTCAATTTACTATAAATCGATCATGTCAGGTTGACATCATGCTTCCAAACCGAGGAGTGCGCCATGCTGCAGTTACGACCCCTTGACCCGTCCTTCCCAATCGAACGTCAACTTGCCACTGACGCGGCTCCCGTCGTGCTTGTGAATGTCTTCACACTGGATCCGGCCGACGAGCCGATCTTTCTCAAGGTCTGGCAGGACGACGCGGCGTTTATGAAGCAGCAACCCGGCTTCATCTCGACGCAGCTCCATCGCGCACTCGGAGAAAATCCGACATACATGAACTACGCTGTTTGGGAATCCACCGCCCATTTTCGAGCGGCGTTCTCTCACCCGGAGTTCAAGGCGAGCCTGGCCGCCTATCCCTCCTCGGCGATCGCTTCGCCACACCTCTTCCAGAAGGTTGCAGTGCCGGGCATTTGCGTCAGTTAGGGGCTGACGCCCTGCTGGACGCAATGTCGCAACGCGCCCATTCACGCGAGTTGGATACACAGTCCGCGCGAAGGGATGCGACGAGGGCGATAGGTAGGTGACGGTCAGCTTTACGGTGCCGAGCCGCCGTTTGACTGTCCTTCCATGCCTTGGAACCAATGACCGCACATGGACGAGCAGGGAGAAACCGTTCCTGCATAGTGGAGAAGATCGCTACGCATGACCCATCGGCGTGTAGTTACTGAAGAGGCGTCTCGATCGCTGCTGACTTTGCTGTATGAGCGACTCCCTCGATCTGTCTGGTTCGCCACGCGCGAGGCGTCATGCCGAAGCCGGACGTGAACCAGCGCGTAAAGGACGCTTGCCGGGCATAGCCAAGCAATGTCGCCACCCCGCCGATCGGATAGCGCGAGTTGTTCAGATATCGGATTGCCAGATTGTGACGCACCTCTTCGAGAAGATCCGAGAAGCTGGTGCCTGCGGTCTCCAGCCGTCGGCGCAGGGTGCGCGCGCTCAGATGCAGATGGCTGGCCACCTGATCGACGCTCGCCTGTTCAAGCGGCAAGAGCAGATAGATCGCCTTGCGCACCTCGTCCGTCATCGATTCCGGTCTGCTCGCGTCGAGCGGCCTTGCGAGGCTTTCCGCATATTTCACCAGTTCCGGGTCCGCGTTCGGGTTCGGCTGGTCGAGATCGGAGGCGGCACAGACAATTCCGTTGAAGTCGCTGTTGAACGACACCGGGCAACCGAAAAAACGTCTGTACGGACGAACATCGGGCGGTGCCGCGTGGGCGAAATGAACACTGACAGGCTTCCAACCTTGACCCAGCAGCGCGTTGCAGGTCCGGGCGAGCAAGCCGACCGCAAGCTCGGTCGCCTGGCGTGTCGGAACGTCCAGCTCAGAAACCACCTCCTCGCGAATGATCACCTTGCCGGCGGCAGTTTCAATGTGGAGCCCCAATGCCTCATTCAGCAGATGCCGATACTGAATGGAGGCGAGCAGCACCTCTCGTAGTGTCCGCTTGTGCGCGAGTAGCATGCCGACGACACCGAAATCGAAGTCCTGCCGCAACTCGGCCATTTGCAGACCGAACGTCGGACATTTTGTCTCGCGCGCGCTCGCTTCGAGCAGCTGGCATCCCGCCGAGACGGGAATGCGCTGTTCGGGATTGGCCAGCGTCGCGGCATCGAGCCCCACCTGTCGCAACAGCGCTTGCGGATTGAAACCATGGCGTCGCGCCACCTGGAAATAGCCGCTCAACGCGCCGGCGCGCGCAAAAGTTTCCATTGGTTTTCCTGCCTGCTTCGTCTGAATCGAGGGTGATCGAACGATCTGGTGGTTTATGCCGGTTGGCCTGAATTGCTAAAAAAATGGCCTCAAAAGAGAAATCCGATTCTGGCAGCAGCCTATATTCCTGTCCAGCACCGCACAGCGTCTCACCCGCGTCCAGACGGGATGCCTGCGGCGATCCCCCTTATCAGGAGCAAGCCATGCAATTTCTCGACGATTCCCTGCACCCCGAGAATCAGGACAAGGTTGTCATCACCGTCGCACCCTACGGGCCGGAATGGATGCCGGCCGACTTTCCGGACGACATTCCGGTGACGATGGAAGAGCAGGTACAGAAGGCCGTCGACTGCTACGACGCGGGCGCCAGTGTGCTGCACCTGCATGTTCGCGAGCTGGATGGCAAAGGCTCCAAGCGCCTGTCAAAGTTCAATGAGCTGATCGCCGGCGTGCGCGCGGCGGTGCCCGAGATGATCATCCAGGTGGGCGGCTCGATCTCGTTCGCTCCAGAGAACGAGGGCCAGGCCGCGAAGTGGCTCTCGGACGACACGCGCCACATGCTCGCCGAATTGACGCCCAAGCCCGACCAGGTGACCGTGGCGATCAACACCACGCAGATGAACATCATGGAACTGCTCTATCCGGAGTATCTGGAGGGCACCTCGCTCGCTCATCCGGGGTATCAGCAGGCGTACCGTGAGATGACGGTGCCGGCAGGTCCCACGTGGCTCGAAGAGCACCTGCGCCGACTGCAGGCCGCCAACATCCAGCCGCACTTTCAGCTGGCAGGCATGCACTCCTACGAGACCCTGGAGCGCCTGATCCGCCGCGGCGTATACAAGGGGCCGGTCAACCTGACGTGGATCGGCATTGGCGGGGGCGTCGACGGTCCGAGCCCGTACAACTTCATGGAGCTCGTGCGGCGCGCCGCGGACGGCGTCTGCATCACTTCCGAGTCGCTGCTGAAAAACGTATTGCCGATCAACATGATGTCGATGGCGATGGGCTTCCATCCGCGCTGTGGCATCGAGGATACGATCATCGACCAGCACGGCAAGCGCATGACTTCGGTTCAGCAGGTCCAGCAATGCGTGCGAATAGCGCGCGAACTGGGCCGCGAGGTCGCCAACGGCAGGCAGGCCCGCGAGATCTACAAGATTGGCGTGCAGTACAGGTCCGTCGATGAAACGCTCGCCAAGCTCGGCATGGCGCCGAACCGTCGGCCAGGTGAGAAGAACGTCCCGCTGCGTGCAGCATGACGTAGCCTTGCTACATGAAACGCCTCGCGACTCAGGGCTGGTCGACGCGTCGCCTGCGGCGCGCACCGGCAGCGAGAGTGAACCCGATTTTCGAACGAGACCCGCACCACCATGAATGTCAGCATTGATAGCCTCACGCCGGCCTGGTCTCCGGCCTCGCAATTCGCCAAATCGGCGCGAGTCACGCACTTCATGCGGTGGCTGAACACCGAACGCGGGTTGGCGTTTGACGACTATGACGCGCTTTGGCAATGGTCCGTCGACCACGTCGATGACTTCTGGTGCGCGCTGTGGGACTGGGCCGGCATCCGCTCGACGCAACCGCGTGGGCAGGCGCTGATCCATGCCGCGATGCCGGGTGCGAGCTGGTTTCCCGGTGTCCGCATGAACTACGTCGAGCAGGTGTTCCGTCATGCGACGGACAGGAGACCCGCTATCGTTTTCCGCAACGAAGCGGGCGAGCAGAGCGCAATGGGCTGGGCCGAGCTTCGCCGGCAGGTGGCCGCGCTCGCCGCCTCCCTGCGTCGCATGGGCGTGGAGCGCGGAGACCGGGTTGCCGCCTTTATGCCCAACATACCGGAAACGGTCGTCGCATTTCTGGCTGTCGCCAGCCTTGGTGCAATCTGGTCGGTCTGTTCACCAGACATGGGTCAACTGGCGGTGCTCGATCGTTTCCGTCAGATCGAACCGAAGGTCATGATTGCCGTCGACGGCTATCGATATGGTGGAAAGGCCCACGATCGCATCGAATTGGTCCGGATGCTGCTGGGCGAATTGCCCACCGTCAAGCATGTCGTTCTCGTTCCGGATCTGGACCCGCAAGCCAGCGTCGCCGGGCTCCCGGGCGGGCTTGCATGGACCGACGCCATTGCCGCCGACACGCCGCTCGACGTCGAGCACGTGCCGTTCGATCATCCGCTGTGGATCGTCTATTCGTCGGGCACGACGGGCCTGCCCAAGCCTATCGTGCACTCGCAGGGCGGCATCGTGCTCGAGCATGTGAAGCTCACTACGCTGCACCTGGACTTGCATCCGGGTGACCGTTTCCACTGGTTTGCCAGCACCGGATGGATCATGTGGAATCTGCAGGTGGCGGGCCTGCTGGCAGGCGCAACGCTCTGTCTGTTCGACGGCAACCCCGGTTACCCGGACATGAACGCGCTCTGGCGATTTGTCGGCGAAACGGAGGTCAACTTCTTCGGTGCGGGCGCCGCATACTTCCAGTCCTGCCAGAAGGCTGGCATCGAGCCACGGGCGACTACGAACCTGTCGGCCCTGCGGGCGGTCGGTTCCACAGGCTCGCCGCTTTCGCCGGAAGGCTACCGCTGGATCCTCGATCGCGTGGGCGAAGTGTGGATCAACGCCATATCGGGCGGTACCGATTTCGCCGGATGTTTCGTCGCTGGTGTGCCCATCCTGCCCGTGTATCTGGGAGAGATGCAGTGCCGCTGTCTCGGAGCGCGTGTCGAGGCGTTCGACGACGCGGGCAAGGTCCTGATCGATGAAGTCGGCGAACTCGTGTGCACAGCGCCGATGCCATCAATGCCGCTTTTTTTCTGGAACGATAGTGACAACCAGCGGTACCGGGAAAGTTATTTCGATACATGGCCCGGCATCTGGCGCCACGGCGACTGGGTGCGCATCACGCCTCGTGGCGGTGCGATCATCTACGGCCGCTCGGATGCGACGATCAACCGGCACGGCATCCGCATGGGCACCAGCGAACTCTACCGGGCGGTCGAGGAACTGCCTGAGGTGCTCGACAGCCTCGTAGTCGACCTCGAATATCTGGGACGTGAATCGTACATGCCGCTTTTCGTGGTGCTCCGGCCTGATGCCGAACTGACGGCGGAACTGGTCGGCCGGATCCGCGAGCGCATCCGGAATGCGCTTTCCGCGCGGCACGTGCCAAACGAGGTCTTCGAGGTGGCGGCGATTCCGCGAACTCTATCGGGCAAAAAGATGGAGCTGCCTGTCAAGAAGCTGCTGCTCGGCCAATCCCTTGCCAAGGTGGCGAACCCCGACACGATGGCCAACCCTGAGAGCCTCGCCTGGTTCGATGAATTTGCGCGCACGCGCATCGTCGCCCAGCAGTGACAACCGCACAAAGCGGATTCGCGCACTGAGAAGAATTGGAGAGGAGCAAAAGCATGGCAAAAGCAGTGCGCTTTCGCGGAACACGAGAAGCAGTTCGAGGCGGGCGACGTGGTCTCGGACTTCAATCAGCGCGCCTATGAACTGTTGCTGGAGTGCTGGAGCATTTAGGAACCCAAGCCGTTGCTCGCGTGGCTGTCGCCCGCGTTGTATCCCGTCGAATGCATGGCGCGCCTTGCCGAGCCTCCAGTGACGATGAGCAGTTACGGGGCGAACCGGGTCGTGCAGCACTAAAATGAGATGGGGCAATGAAGGCGGCGCTCGAAGCGCACCAATCGGCGATTGAGTCATGGACATCGCCCTCGCGCGTTTCTTATGAGCAGCCGCGCGTACACAAGCCTTTCTGGAAGAATCGCACTGCCGTCGTGCAGGTCATGCCATCGGGGTGCGAAAACTGAGTGGTCAACAAGGGAGACCGCAAAATGGGCATCTTCAGCTGGCTGTTGCAGCGCGGCAGCGCGACCGAGGAGTCGGACCAGCGGCAAACTCGCGACGTAGTGGAACGCGTCGTTGAGCTGAGTCCGCAATTGCGTCTCGCGACTCAATACGAGGCGCGTCTTTCGAAGGCCGCGAAGGCCGCGCTCGATTATGTCGGCCGCATGGTCGACGACTTGCCCGGCGCGCGTGAGGTGAGCGCCGCTGCGTGGTCTGCCGATCGTCAAATTCACGCGTTCTTTGCGGCGCCCGACGACATTGCCCGCGCTTTCAGCGGCTCGCACGTGCTGCGGGCGTTTTTCGACGAGCATCCCGGCGCGGACGAGGCTTTTGCGGTGCTCGGCATGGCGCTTTCCGAGCGCCGCGTGCTAGGAGCACGAGAGGAAGCCGGAATCGTGCGCACGGACGTCCCGATCACCACGGTCAGCTTCGGCGATCATCAGGTCGGCCTGTGCGCGAGTACAGAAGAGGAGCTGCGCGATGAACTCGTGCTGCGCGTCATCGATCAGCTGGCGCTGGCGGCGCTCGCGCAGGTCGAGGCCGATGCTTCCCGCCGTGAATCGCTTGTGCAAGAACGGGCCTTGCTCAAGGTCCGCCTTCAGCTGCTCGAACGCGGCGGACTGGGCATGGATTCGGTGTGGGGCGGCGGCGTGCCGGCTGAGACCGGCGACCGCGCCAGCCTGCAGGCGCGAATTGACGAGAACGACCGCGAACTCGCGGGCCTTGGACTGGCGACCGACGCACTGGAACGGGAGCTGAAGGTGGTGTGCGATGTGCTCGCGGATCCGGCCTCGCATGTGAGCGTCGAGAGCAGGCAATTGCGGCTCGACCGGATGAACGTGGTCGTCGACGAAGGCGCGGGTGATGGCGTGCTCATCGAGTTCGAAGTTGCCCGCATCCCCACAAGCCCGCCACGTATCCGCGCCTTTGCGCTGGTGCGCTTCGCGCGGGCCGACCTGCTGCGCGCGACGACGTTTGCCGAAGCGGCCTCGAAGCTGGTGATTTGAAGCGTGCCGCGCAGCGGAGCCAGCTGCGAAGCGGAGGCTCGATCCACGACAGCGTGGGACGAAGAATCAGGGCAACGCTGAAATTGAAGACCGGATGCGCTCAGGCGACAGACATGCCGGGGCTGGCGCGAAAGGAGGTGCGCTGGCCGATGGCGCAGTCGCCACGGCGAGGGCGGCGATGGCGGTTGCAGTTCCGGAAGCGGTCGCTCACCGAACGGTACTCGGAACGGCCGAGACGGGGTCGGCTACGGCCAATCGCATCCGGCGAAATGCGGTAACTTTGGCGCGAACGTAGGCCAGTCGCACGACCTCTGACGCGCCCGCCCGGACACCTTGGCGCGACTGCACGTAAGTCGTTGATTTTCAGCGTTCACCGTTACACTTACTCTGGCGGCCTACGTCAAACCGAAAACCAAAACAACAGCCGCGAGACGCCCCACTTACCCGCGTTCGCGGCCTTCTACTTTCCCCCTACTCCCCCGCCGGCCAGGGCAAGCCGCGCGCCGACCAATCCAGCTCGACGCCCATCACACAGCGCCCGCTCGCCAGCTGCACGGCCAGTGTCACCGCGATGCACGGCCGCCCGCTCGCGAGCGACAGGTAAGGATTACTGGTGATCGCCTCGCCGGGCAACAGCACCGCGTTGCGGAAGTACGGCCGATGATCCCAGCGCGCATCGCGCGGATTCGCGACCGGCTGCAGCGACGCGGCGTCCTCGGACCATGCGGGCCCGCGCACCTCGTGACCGATCTGGCGCCCGGTATCGTCGAGAATGAAGCAGCTGATGCAACGCTCGAAGGTGGCGAGCATCGCGAACGCGTCGTCCATCGCGACGCCGGCGCGCAGCCCGTCGGCCGCGCACCGCAGTTCGAGCCGGTACGGTTCCATTTCGGATTCGAACAACGCATGTTGATGCGCACGCCCCTGCGCGATCACGTCGAACGCATCGTCGATCTGGCGGTGCACCGACTCGGGTGGCGCGATCTCGACAGCAGGTCGCCCGAGCAGATAGCCCTGCGCGAAATCGACATTCGACTCGACCGCGAGGATCAGCTCGTCGGCCGTCTCGACGCCTTCGACGACCACCAGCATCCCCGCCTGGTGCAGCAGCGACACGAGCTTCGGCAGGATCGGCTGCTGCGTGCGGTGCGTGGTCGCGCGAATCAGCTCGCCGTCGAGCTTGACGATGTCCGGCCGGATCCGCAGCAGGCGGTCGAGATTCGACTGGCCCGCGCCGAAGTCGTCGACTGCGATCAGGAAGCCGTGCTGGCGATAGCCCGCCGCCGCGCGCGACATGTCGTCGACGCTGCCGCCGTGCGATTCGAGAATCTCGAGAATCACGCGCTCGGGTTCGAGCCCCGCGGCGCGCACGATCTTCGTCAACTGGTCGGCATAGCCGTCGGCAACGAAGGTGGCCGGCAGGATGTTCAGGAACAGCCACGCGTCGCCCGGCAGCGCGCGACGCGCGTTGCCGAGATGCACCGCGTGGCTCGCGCGGTCGAGCGCACCTTCGTCGCTCGACGGCTTCGGCGCGAACATCACGACCGGCGGCACCAGCGTGCCGTCGTCATGCTCACCGCGCAGCAGCGCCTCGAAGCCGACCTGCTTCTGATGCGACAGGCTGTAGAGCGGCTGGAAATGCGAGATCAGATAGAAGTCTTCCCAGCGGTAACGCGCCGCGCGCGCGCTCGGGTCGGTGCTGTCGCCGCGCGGCGCGAATACGTCGTCGAACGGTGACTGCAGCGCGTCGAACGGCAGCGCGCGCTCCGCGCAGACGCGGTTGCGGCCCGTCTGCTTCGCGCGCAGCAGCGCTTCGTCCGCGCGATCGAGCAGCACCATGAAGCTTTCGCCGTGCCGGTGCTCGGCGACGCCGAAGCTCGCGGTCAGATGGCCGTCGGGCCGTTCGATCGCGGCGATGTCGAGGCGCAGCCGCTCCGCGAGTTGCAGCGCCCCGGTGAGGTCGTCGTCGATCAGCAACGCGAACTCCTCGCCGCCGATGCGGCTCACGCTCGGGTAAAGCGCGACCGAGTCCTTCAGCACCTGCGCGACCTCGAACAGCGCATGGTCGCCGACCGCATGGCCGAAGCGGTCGTTGAGCGACTTGAAGCTGTCGATGTCGAGAAAGATCGCGCTGATCCGTGCGCCCGGCGCCAGCGTTTCCAGGCGTTCCTCCGCGTGCTTGACGAACGAGCGTCGGTTTTGCAGGCCGGTCAGCGGATCGGTCGCGGCGAGTTGCGCGAGCTGGCTCTCGAGCAGAAAGTGATTGCGCCGGAAACGGTAGAAGCCGAAATGGAACACCACCGCCGTCGGCGCGCCGATCGCGATGACCCACGTCCACACGGCCGCGTCGACCTCGGGCGCATGAGCCTTGCCGCGCAGCAGCGCGATGGCCGCCGCGTAGAACAGCGCGCTGCCGGTGAAGAAATGGACGGGCGTGAGCCACAGCGGCGCCGCGCAGATCGGTATCACGACGAACGCGGGCATCAGCCACGCCAACGGATGCGCGAGTCCGTTCGCATTCAGCGCGAGCCCGGCGATCAGCACCAGCTCGTACGCGATGCCGATCGCGCCGAACAGCGCCGTCGAGTTCGCGCGCGGGATCGCCAGCACCAGCAGCGCGAGCGCGAGCGCACACAGCAGCCGGTACGCGAGCGGCCCGGCCGGTGCGCCGACCAGTTCGCGCGCCGCAACCATGCACAGGAACGCGACCACCGTGAAGCCTAACGTCACGAGGGAAAGCGGCCGCTGATGGTCGAGCGAGCGTCGGTGAAAGCGCTCACGCAGGTTCGGCTGAGGCAGGTGCTGCGTTGGGATGGCAGACATAAAGGGCTGATCAGGCTGGGTTTCCGGTCACTCCGCCAATGGTTATCGGCAAACGTTCGATAAACATTTATGGCTAACGTCAGACAACGTATAAATTTCGCGACTGCGTGCTTGCAAGGTGCACTGCCGTCCCACTATACGGTTCGATAGTTCGGCACTTCGGCGAACCGCCGGTTCATGCCCGTTGCGACGCTCTGCGCTACGCCGCCACCACCCGATCGCGCCCCGCCGCTTTCGCCGCGTATAACGCCCTGTCGGCGCGTGCCATCATCTGCGCGAGCGATTCGCCGCCCCGCCGCTGATCGACGCCGACGCTGAACGTGTAGCCCAGCCCGCGCGGCCGCTCGCCCGGCATGGTGGCCGCAAGGCGCGCCCGTAGCCGGTCGAGCAGCACGACCGCCTCGGCGGCCGAGGTCGCCGGACATAGCACGCCAAACTCCTCGCCGCCCAATCGCCCGAACACGTCGCCGATCCGCAACTCGCGCGCGACGAACGTCGCGAAGTGCGCGAGCACCTGGTCGCCAGCCGCATGGCCGTGCGTATCGTTGACGGCCTTGAACGAATCGATGTCGACGATCGCGATCGCGACCGGCAAGCCCGTGCGCAACGACGCGTTCAGCAGCGCGCCGCCGATTTCGAGGAACGCGCGACGCGACAGCGCGCCCGTCAGATCATCGACGTTCGCGAGCCGCTCGAGGCGCTCGGCGAGCCGGTCGTGCGCGAGCATCACGACGCCGATCGACAGGAACGGCGGCGCGAGAATGCCGAGCGCGAGAAACACGATGTTGGGCATCGACACCTGCATCAGGCTCGTCTGCTCGAGCAGATGGAAGCCGTACATGACGCCGCGGGTCGTGTGGCCCAGGGACAGCAGCAGCGACGCGGTCGCGAGAAAGTAGAAGCTGTAGCGCGGCCGGTTGGCGGGGCGTCCGGCCAGCATCAGAACACCGAGCGCTCCATAGACGCTCGCGTGATAGGCGGACACCAGCGCGACGCGCGCATTGAAGTTCGGTACGACGAAGGTCCAGTAGACCATCCCGACCAGCACGAACAGCAGCCCCACATAAGCGGGCCACGGCCGCGCGCGGCGGCCGAGGAAACGCAGGCAGCCTTCGAGCAGGAGCAGCAGCGCGAGCGCGAACAGCACGTTGGCCACGACGAGCGTCAGCCAGGGCGACGCATGTCCCTGTAGTGCGGCGCCCAGAAGCGCGACGACCGCGAGCGCGTTGGCGGCGATCCAGTAGCGGACGCCCGGAATCTTCGCGCGCATCAGCGACAGCAGCACGGCCATCGCCATCGCGTCCGCCAGAATCGTGACCAGCAGAATAGTGAGTGGATTGAGCATTGCAATTTCTTTGAATCGAACGACGCCGCGCAAGCCGCGCTGTGCATCGTTTGCTTCTTCGTGTTGTATCGGTCCAGCCGCGCCTCGCGATTTCGCGGCAAATGCCGCCAATGGCGATGACTTTCGTTAGTGCTTGCCGCAATTTCGCAATTCAATTTGCGCGATTAATACGCACACCCACGCACACCCACGCACACCCACGCGCACCGATCCGCCGCCGGGCGCCCCCGCCCCGCGCCGTTCAAGATTCTGCAAGGAAGTTGTGACAAACACGCCGCGCGACTCTTTGCACGATTCACACCCGCCGAATGCATGATTAAAAAACTAAAGCTCGAAGCATGCCGGATTGTCGGCTAATACACCTATTGCCGCGCAAGCTTTTTCTCGCAACGGAGAAGGCAAACGTTTCAATTGCCTTGAAGCAGCAAAAATTACGGAATTCAGGTGTCTCGAATGCGCGTCAATTAACGTATAAGCTGAGCAATGGAAAGTGGCTAAAAGCGAGTGTCTTAAGTAGACTTCTCACGATGTGTGCCGGGCACCCTAGACAACCCGGTAGAAATGACGTAAACGACGCGCGGCGCGCGATTGCCTACCGACTTCATGCTCAATGGCTGTCACGTTCGCGAATGTGCAACGAGCAGCGACCACTTCCGGAAAACATGGTCCCAATCCTCAACTATCTGCTTGAACGCCAAATCTCGCCGCAATGGCGCGGCATGCTCGGCGCTCTGGCGAGCGAGTTCGAAGCGCAAATCGGACGCGACGAGTTGCGTCAACTGATGCATCGCGTCGGCAGCCGTTTCGCGCTCGCGCATCCGCTGCCCGCCTGCGCATCGACGGCCGAGCTAGAGCAGGCGTTGAATTATTACTGGCATCAGATGGATTGGGGTTACGTCGCGCTCGCCGATGAGGCGGAGTCATTGCGCATCGTTCACTATTGCGCGCCGCTGCCGGCCTTCGGCGAAGCGGCGCTCGCCTGGACGCCGGCGTTTCTCGAAGGCGTCTATCAGACGTGGTTGAGCGCGCTGGGCGCGCAGGGTTTGTCGGTCGTGCAGACGAGCGGGTTCGGCGAGGACAGCTCGCTCGAATTCCGCCTCGGCCGTCATCCCGCCTGAGCACCGGCGGCTTTACACGCAGAGGTACGAACGAGCGTGCGAATCAGCGGCACGACTCGAGATGCATAACGCGCGAACGACATGCCAATTTCAAGATAGCGCGGTCGTACTGCAATAAGTATGCGACGTCGATACAGCCGACGCGTGGAATCAGGGAAGGCAGTTCAAATAAACAGCACCCCGAGGAGTCGGTTCGGGGCAATGCACGGTATGTAAGAGACGACGGCATCATGAGTTCATCGAGCGACATCGAAAAACTGTTCGAGCAATTTGGCGGCGACGCCAACGCGTACCAGGAAATCGGCCGCGAAAACGACGCGCGCACCGCGCGCACTCGTTGGCCGCTGCTCGTGACGCTCGATCTGACGCAACCGGCGATTCCGGCAATCGGTCAGCTGCGCGACGCGAAACCGCAGCCGCCGATGAGCGTAGCGCCGCGGGCCGCCGGCCACGAGGACACGACACCGAAGGACATGGCATCGGTGACGCGCGCGAAGGCGCCGCTGTTCACGCGCCCGCACCGGCGTGACATTCCGCCGGTCCCGGTGGCTGCCGCCCAGCCGGCGGCGCCGAGTGGCGCATCGCGCTTCGGGACGGCCGACGAGCTCGACGAGGCGGCCGCGCGAGCGGCGGCGGGCATCGCGGCGTCGGGCATCGCGGCGTCGGGCATCGCTGCCGCGCCGGGGGTTCCGGCCGCGTCGGGGGTTCCGGTTGTGCCAGGCGTTCCGGTTGCGTCAGCCGCCGCCTCGGCGCCGGTCCCGCCGATCGCCGCACCGGCACCGGCGCAAGCTTCGCTTCCACCGACCGCGCCCGCATGGGTCGCACCGAGCGTCAGCGCTGCACCCGCCCCACCGATAGCCCCGCCGCCCCCGCCTGCCGTGCCGCCCGCGAACTTCGCGTCCGCGTTCCAGTTCCGCGCTCCGACCCCGCAGCCGTTGCCGCCGGTCGCCCGTGCCACGCCCGCCACACCCGCCACGCCCGCCACACCCGTCGCGCCTGTCTGGGCCCGCGCCGTCGCTCCCGCTTATGGCAGCGCGAGCGCTGCACCGGCACCGTCGCTGCAATCGCGACAGGCGACGCAACCCACCTATACAGCCCAGCCCGCAGGACCGGCGCAACCAGCGTCGATCCTCGGCAAGCTGTTTGCCGCGCAGACTCCGTCCGCGCCGTCGCAAGCGCCCGCGGCCCAGTCCGCGCCGCTGAACTCGGTCTTCGACCGTCTGCGCGGCACGCCCGCCCAGGGCACGCCGGCACCCGGCGGCTCCGTGCGCGGCGGCGTCGCCTCGTGGCTCACCAACGGTCCGCGCCGCTCATGAAAGTCATTGCCGTGGTGTCCGCCAAAGGGGGGGTCGGCAAAACCACCCTCGCCGCCAATCTCGCATCCGTGCTCGCCAGCAGCGGCCGGCGCGTGATCGCGCTCGATCTCGATCCACAAAACGCCCTGCGTCTGCACTTCGGCGTGCCGCTCGACAGCATCGACGGCCTGTCACGCGCGACACTCTCCGGCAATCCGTGGCAAACGGTGATGTTCGACGGCATCGACGGCGTGACCGTGCTGCCGTACGGCGCGCTGCTGGAGGACGACCGCCGCCGCTTCGAGGCGCATATCGACCAGCATCCGCAATGGCTCGCGCAGTCGCTGCAGAACCTGCGGCTCGATCCGTCCGACATCGTGATCGTCGACACGCCGCCCGGCACGTCTGCCTACGTGCGAACCGCGCTGAGCGCGGCCACCTTCGCACTGAACATCGTGCTCGCCGACGCCGCGTCGTACGCGGCGATCCCGCTGATGGAGCGGCTGATCGAAACCTACGCCACGCCGCGCGCGGACTTCGGCGGCGTCGGCTACGTGGTCAACCAGATCGACCAGTCGCGCCAGCTGACCAAGGACGTGCTGAAGGTGCTGCGCCAGATGCTCGCCGGCAAGGTGTTCCCCGGCGTGATCCATCTCGACGAAGGCGTCAGCGAAGCGCTCGCCTGCGACACCACGCTGATCCACTACGATCCACTGAGCCAGGCCGCCGCCGATTTCCGCGCGTGCGGCGCGTGGCTCATGGCGGCGCTCGACGGGATCGCCGCCCAGCCGAGGAACGTCGCATGAGCAGCCCCGCCTCCTCACGCGAACCCGAGGGCGGTGAGCCGTCGCGATTCGGACGCTTCATCGAGGCGAGCTTCTGGAACAGCCGCATCGTCACCGGGCTCGTCACGCTGCTCGCGCTGTACATGCTGTACTTCGTGTTCACGGTGCCGCTCGAGTTCTATCAGCAGCTGACCTTCGCGACGCTCTGTTTCGTGCTCGCGCTGCTGTTTCGCCGTCTGCCCGGCCGCTACGCGACGATGGTGATGATCATGCTGTCGATCGTCGCGTCGGGCCGCTACATGTACTGGCGCCTGACCGAAACCACGTACTGGGAGCATCCGCTCGACGCCGCCTGGGGTCTGCTGCTCGTATCCGCCGAACTCTACTCGACGCTCGTGCTGATGCTCGGCTACTTCCAGACCGCGTGGCCGCTCAAGCGCAAGCCGATGCCGCTGCCCGCCAATCGCGACGAATGGCCGACCGTCGACGTGTTCATCCCGACCTACAACGAGCCGCTCAGCGTCGTGAAGCCGACCGTCTACGCGGCCCTCGCGCTAGACTACCCGGCCGACAAGATGTCGATCCACGTGCTCGACGACGGCCGCCGCCCCGAGTTCAAGGCGTTCTGCGAAGAGGTCGGCGTGAACTGGACGATCCGCACGCACAACCGTCACGCGAAGGCCGGCAACATCAACGAGGCGCTGAAGATCACGAACGGCGAGTACCTCGCGATCTTCGACTGCGATCACATCCCGACCCGCTCGTTCCTGCAGATCGGCCTCGGCTGGTTCCTGCGCGACAAGCTGCTGTCGATGCTGCAGACCCCGCACCACTTCTTCTCCGCCGACCCGTTCGAGCGCAACCTCGGCACCTTCCGCAAGGTGCCGAACGAAGGCGAGCTGTTCTACGGCCTCGTGCAGGACGGCAACGATCTGTGGAACGCGACGTTCTTCTGCGGCTCGTGCGCGCTCTTGCGCCGGAGCATGGTCGAAGAGATCGGCGGCATCGCGGTGGAGACCGTCACCGAGGACGCGCACACCGCGCTGAAGCTGCACCGCCTCGGCTACACCACCGCGTATCTGGCGATTCCGCAGGCCGCCGGCCTCGCGACCGAAAGCCTGTCGGGCCACATCGGCCAGCGCATCCGCTGGGCGCGCGGCATGACGCAGATCTTCCGCATCGACAATCCGCTCACCGGCAAAGGGCTGAAGATCGGCCAGCGGCTCTGTTATCTCAACGCGATGATGCACTTCTTCTACGGCGTGCCGCGTCTCGTGTTCCTGACCGCGCCGCTGTCGTATCTATTCTTCGGCGCGCATGTGATCGAAGCGGCGGCCAGCACGATCGCGATCTACGCGCTGCCGCACATGATGCATGCGAGCATCACGAACTCGCGGATGCAGCGGCTGTTCCGCCATTCGTTCTGGGCGGAGGTGTACGAGTCGGTGCTCGCGTCGTACATCACCGCGCCGACGCTGCTCGCGCTGATCAACCCGAAGCTCGGCAAGTTCAACGTGACGGCCAAGGGCGGCGTGATCGAGAAGAGCTACTTCGACTGGTCGATCTCGCGGCCGTATCTGTTCCTGCTGCTGCTGAACCTGCTCGGCTTCCTCGCGGGTCTCGTGCACATCTATATGAACTGGCACGTGCGCAGCATCGTCGAGACCACGCTGCTCAATCTCGCGTGGACCGGCTACAACATGCTGATCCTCGGCGCGAGCGTGGCCGCCGCCAGCGAGCGCCGCCAGATCCGCGCGGTGCCGCGCGTCGCGATGAACATGCCGGTGATGCTGAAGTTCTCCACCGGCCGCACGCTCGCGTGCGAAACGATCGACTACTCGGAAGGCGGCGTCGGCGTCGCGCTGCCCAAGAGCATCGAAGTGCCGATGCAGGAGCGCGTGAGCGTGTCGCTGTTCCGCGGCGACGAGGAGTACGCCTTCCCCGCCACGGTCAGCTTCAGCGAGCCGGGCCGCGTGGGCCTGCGCTTTTCGTCGATGTCGCGCGAACAGGAGTACGAGTTCGTGAAGACCACCTTCGCCCGCGCGGATGCGTGGACCGGCTGGGCCGAGGGTCGCCAGACGGACACGCCGCTGCGCGGTCTGTCGCACGTGCTGAAGGTGGGCGTGCGCGGTATCGCGGGTCTGTTCGAGCATCTGTACGACGACTTGCGCGGTTCGATCAAAAGCCGTCCTGCGGACGTCGAGAAGCTAAAAACGAAAGACTGATCTATGGGCAACAGGATGGCGAAGGACAATATCGAACGCCCGGCTCACGGGCGCAACAGCACTGGACCCCAATCGAGCCCGATTGCCCGTCACGGCTCACGATACTCGCGACGCTCGCGGCGAGTCATGCGCGGCGTTGCCTGCTGGCTCGCGCTGCAGACCGCGCTGGCGTCGTTGATGCCGCTCGCTGAAGCGGCCACCCCGGCAGCCACGCCGACAGCCACCGCTGCGGCCAAACCGGCGTCGGGCCCGGCGGCGAGCGCCGGCGCGCCGCAAACCGCGCAAGTCGCGACCGGTGTCGGCAACGTGCCGGCGCCGAGCGCGGCGGTGCCGTTCGATCCGAACGCGATCGCCCAAGGCCAGCTCGCCACGCCGACGCCCGCGCTCGCGGCATCGTCGGTGAAGGCGCTCGGCATGCGCACGCCGACCACCGCCGAGCCGGGCATGCTGGTGCCCGGAGGCCGCCGTCAGACGCTGACGTTCGCCGACTTCGGCGCGCTCGATCCGCTGCAATTGCGCGGTGTCGACGGCCAGAACGGCATCGCGTTCTCGGTGCGCGGCGACGAGGTCGTGACCGGCGCGACGCTGCACCTGATCTACAGCTACTCGCCCGCGCTACTGGCGAACCTGTCGCAGCTCAAGGTGCTGGTCAACGGCGAGGTCGCGGCGACGCTGCCGTTGCCGCACGAACAGGCCGGCATGCTGGTCGCGCGCGACATCACGATCGATCCGCGCTTCATCACCGACTTCAACCACCTGAACCTGCAGCTGATCGGCCATTACACGACGGCCTGCGAAGATCCCGCGAACTCGTCGCTGTGGGCGACGATCAGCAATGCGAGCTCGCTCGACCTGACCTACTCGTCGCTCGCGACGAAGCCGGAGCTGGCCGCGCTGCCGCAGCCGTTCTTCGACCGCCGCGACGTGCGCCGCCTCGAACTGCCGTTCGTGCTCGCGCAAAAACCCGGCAACGGCACGCTCGAAGCAGCCGGCATCGTCGCGTCCTGGTTCGGCTCGCTCGCCGGCTATCGCGGCGCGGTGTTTCCCACCCAGCTCGACAGCGCGCCACTGTCAGGCAACGCGGTCGTGTTCGCAACCAGCGACCAGCATCCGGCCGGGGTGACGATTCCCGAGATCACCGGGCCGACCATAGAGGTGGTCGAGCGCGACCCGAGCGCGCGCGGCAAGCTGCTGCTCGTGCTCGGCCGCGACGAGGCCGAGCTGAAGACCGCCGCGAAGTCGCTGGGGATCGGCCATAGCACGCTGTCCGGCGCGAGTGCGACGATCACGTCGCTGAACGAGCTCACGCCGCGCGTGCCGTACGACGCGCCGAACTGGCTGCCGACCGACCGCGCGGTGCGCTTCGGCGAGCTCGCCGATCCGAAAGACCTGACCGTGTTCGGTTACGACGCCGACGCGGTGCGCATCAATATGCGCGTGCCTCCCGATCTGTTCATGTGGCACACGCGCGGCGCACCGATCGATCTGCGCTACCGCTACACGGTGCGGCCGGCGCGCGACCGCTCGTCGCTGAACATCAGCGTGAACAACGGCTTCGTGCAAGCGCTGCCGATTCCGTCACGCTCTTCGTCGGTGTTCGAGCTGAGCCGCTACTTCAACCTGATCATGCCCGACGGCACCGCCGACGCGCGCCGCAACATCCGCATCCCGCCGCTGCTGATGACGCCGCGCACGCAACTGCGCCTGCACTTCTACTACGACATCCCGAACACCGGCGAATGCGCGGGCCGCCTGCTGCAGAACGTGGTCGGCGCAATCGATCCGAACTCGACGATCGACCTGTCGTCGTTCCCGCACTACATGGCGCTGCCCGATCTGGCCGCGTTCGCCAATAGCGGCTTCCCGTTCACGCGGATGGCGGATCTCTCCGAGACCGCCGTCGTGCTGCCCGACGACGCCACCGCGAGCGACTACAGCCTGTATCTGCTGACGATGGGCCGGATGGGCGAATCGACCGGCTACCCGGTCGCCGGTGTGACGGTCACCCATGCGGCCGACGTCGATCGCTTCGCCGACAAAGACCTGCTGCTGTTCGGCGCGCCCGGCAAGCAGCCGCTCCTGCAGCGCTGGTCGAAGTCGATGCCGTTCTCCAGCGACGGCGCCGCGCACACGTTCCAGCTCACCGATCTCGTGTTCAAGCTGCAGGACTGGTGGCACGGCGAGCGCGGCGTCGAGCGCCCGCCCGCGCGCGCCGATCTGACGATGGTCAGCTCGAACGGCGCGGCACTGCTGACAGGCTTCGAGTCGCCGCTGCAAAGAGGTCGAAGCGCGGTTGCGCTGATCAGCGCGGCCGGCCCGTCGGAAGCCGATCTGTCCGCCGCGCTGCTCGACGCCGACGTGCTGCCGAAGATTCAAGGCGCGATGGCCGTGATCCACGGCCGCGACGTGACCATTACGTCGAACGGCACCGCGTACTATGTCGGCCGTCTGTCGCCGCAGGAGTATCTGCGCTGGGCGCTGTCGTCGCATCCGCTGCTGCTGCTGCTCGGCGGCGTGCTTGCCGCGCTGATCATCGCAGGCCTGTGCTACCGGACGCTGCGCGCGATCGCCGCGCGTCGACTGAAGGAATGATGGAACGGATATGACTCGTATGCGGTTTCGGATCAACAGAAGAACTTCTTTTGCGCTGGCGCTCGGTATCGGCATGGCGGCGTCGGCGAGTCTTGCGGGCTTGAGCGGCACCGCTCAGGCCGCTCAGAACGGCGCGGCCTGCGGCGACTGGAGCGCGTGGCGCAGCTTCGTGCAACGCTTCGTGCAGGCCGACGGCCGCGTGATCGACTACTCGACGCCGGCCCAGCAGACCACCTCGGAAGGCCAGTCCTACGCGCTCTTTTTCGCGCTGGTCGCCAACGACCGCGCGACCTTCGACAAGCTGCTCGGCTGGACCCGCGCAAATCTCGCGGGCAACCAGTTCGACGCGCAGAACCTGCGCCTGCCTGCGTGGCAATGGGGCAGGAAGCCGGACGGCACGTACGGCGTGCTCGATCCGAATTCGGCATCGGATTCCGACCTGTGGATCGCCTACGATCTGCTGCAGGCCGGCCGCCTGTGGCACAACCCCGCCTACACGCAGCTCGGCCAGGCACTCGCCGAGCGCATCGCGCACGACGAAGTCGCGAACCTGGCCGGCCTCGGGCCGATGCTGCTGCCGGGTGCGCAAGGCTTCCGGAACGGCAACGTCACGCGTCTGAATCCGAGCTATCTGCCGCTGCCGGTGCTGCGCGGGCTCGCGCACGAGGTGCCGGACGGCCCGTGGGCCAGGCTCGCCGACAACACGTTCCAGTTCGTCAAAACGGTCTCGCCGCAAGGCTTCGCGCCCGACTGGGCGGCGTGGCAGAACGGCCGCTTCGTCGTCGATCCGAAGAACGGCGACGTCGGCAGCTACGATGCGATCCGCGTCTATCTGTGGGCCGGCCTCACGTCGCCCGCCGATCCGCTCGCCAGGCCCTGGCTCGGCGCGCTCGGCGGCATGCGCGCGAAGGTCGAGCAGAACGGCTTCCCGCCGGAGAAGGTGTCGTCGACCACCGGCGCGTCGAGCGGCGAAGGCCCGCTCAGCTACTGGGGCGCGCTCGCGCCGTACTTCAAGGCACTGGGCGACGAGCACGGCCTCGGCCTCGCGCGCACCCGGCTCGCCGCGCTCGACGCGAGCGTGCCGGGCCGCGAACCGGTGTACTACGATCGTGTGCTGGGTCTGTTCGGCACGGGCTTCATCGACGGCCGCTACCGCTTCGATGAAGCGGGTGGTCTCGTGCCTGCCTGGAGGACCGCATGCGATTGAACGCTCTCGCCGTGTCGCTGCGCATCGCGCTGTCCGTCGGCGCGGTCTTCTGCGCGGCCGCGGCCGCACCCGATGCGCTCGGGCAGACGACCAAGGATCCGCTGACCGTGCTGATCGATCAGGGCAAGTACTGGCAGTCGCATCAGCGCGGCGACCTCGCCGAGCAAGCGTGGCAGAAGGTGCTCAGCATCGATCCGAAGCAACCCGACGCCCTCTTCGGCATGGGCATGGTGCTCGCCGACCGCAAGGACGGCGCCGGCGCGCAACAATACCTCGCGCGGCTGAAGGCGGTCGCGCCGAATTATCCGAATCTCGATGAGCTCGGCCGCCGCCTCGGCGAATCGAGCCCGCGCGACCAGACGATCAACGACGCGCGCCGGCTCGCGCAAGCCGGCCAGAGCGCGAGCGCGGTGCAGGAGTATCAGCGCGCGCTGGCCGGCAAACCCGCCACGCCCCAGTTGCAGCTCGAGTATTACCAGGCGCTGTCGGCGACGCCGCAAGGCTGGGACGAAGCGCGCCGTGGCCTCGAACAGCTCGCGCACGACAACCCGAACGATCCGCGCTTCGCACTCGCGTACGCGCAGCATCTGACCTATCGCGACGTCACGCGGCGCGACGGGATCGCACGGCTGCAGAAGCTCGCGGGCGATTCCACGGTCGGCGCGGCGGCGAAAAAGAGCTGGCGCCAGGCGCTGCTGTGGCTCGACGCGCGGCCCTCCGACGCCGCGCTGTACGAGTCGTACTTCCAGACCGCTGGTGAAGACGCCGCCGTGAAGGCGCGCTTCGACTCGATGGTGCAGCAGGACAGCGCGGCGCGCGCCCGCGCGCAGGAAAACGCCGCCGCCGACGCGCGCGGCCGCGTGATCGCCGAGGGCTTCGCCGCGCTCGACCGCGACGACATCGTGAGCGCGCGCGCGAAGTTCTCGTCGGTGCTCGCGAACAGTCCTAACGATACCGACGCGCTCGGCGGCATGGGCATCGCCGCACTGAAGCAGGAGCAATTCGCCGACGCGCGCAACTATCTCGAGCGCGCCTCGCGCGGACCCAATCCCGCGCGCTGGAAGAGCGCGCTCGACAGCGCGACCTACTGGACCTACACGAGCGAGGCGATCGGCGCGCGCAGCAACGGCGAGTTCGCGAAGGCGAAGGCGCTGTTCGAGCGGGCGATCGCGCTGAATCCGTCCGACGTGACCGCGCAGGTGCAGCTCGGCGAAATGCTGCTGCAAACCGGCGACCCGGCCGGTGCCGAGCAGGCGTACCGGATGGCGCTGCGCCGTCAGGCCGACAACCCCGACGCGATTCGCGGCCTCGTCGGCGCGCTCGCCGCGCAGGGCCGCGCCGACGAAGCGCTGCAGTTCGCCAATCAGCTGAATGCGGAGCAACAGGCGAAGGTCGGCGGGATCGACCGTTTGCGCGGCGACGCGCAGGCGGCGCAGGCGCGCGCGGCCGAAGCGCGCGGCGATCTCGGCACCGCGCGCAGCCTGTTCGAAGACGCGCTGCTCAACAAGCCCGACGATCCGTGGCTGCGGCTCGACCTCGCGCGCATCTACGTGCGCCAGGGTGCGGTCGCGAATGCGCGCAGCATGATGGACGGTCTGCTCGCCACTCATCCCGACATGACCGATGCGCTGTACGCGAGCGCGCTGCTGTCGGCGGAAACCCAGGACTGGTCGACCGGTCTCGCGCAGCTCGACCGCATTGCGCCCGCGCAGCGCACCGACGCGATGACGACGTTGCAGCATCGGCTGTGGGTGCATCAGCAGGCCGATCTCGCGACGCGCATGGCGAAGAACGGCCAGACGCAGCAGGCCATCGCGACCTTGCGCGCGGCCGAGCCGGTGGCCGGCAACAACCCCGAGCTGATCGGCGTGATCGCTGCCGCGTACCAGCAGGCCGGCGATCCGACCCGCGCGCTCAGCCTCGTGCGCGGCGCGATGAGCGCGGCGCCCGGCAACACCGATCTGCTGCTGCAATATGCGGGCATTCTGTCCGCGGCCAACCAGCAGGCCGAGCTCGGCACCGTGATGCGCCAGTTGCAAAGCATGCAGCTGACGCCGCAGCAGCGCACCGACTTCAACAACCTGAATCTCGGCATCGTGATCCGCCAGGCCGATGCGGTGCGCCAGCGCGGCGACCTCGCCAGCGCCTACGAGGTGATCGCGCCGTGGCTCGCCGCGATGCCCGACAACCCCGACCTGCAGGCCGCGCTCGGCCGCATGTATGCGAGCGCGGGCGACGACCGCAACGCGCTCACGAGCTTCCGCGTCGCGCTGCAGCGCCGCCCCGACGACCTGAACCTGCTGCAGGCGGCGATCTCGGCCGCGGCCGGCGCGAAGCAGTTCAGCTACGCCGAAACGCTTGCGAACCAGGCGCTCGCCCTTGCGCCCAACGACCCGGGCGTGCTCGCGACCGTGGGCCGCATGTATCGCGCCCAAGGCAAGCTGTCGCTCGCGGCAACCTATCTGCAACGCTCGCTCGTCGCGGCCAATACGCCGCTGATGGCGAACGCGCCCCGCAACGCCGGCGGCAACGTGCCGCGCGGCTGGGAAGCGGCGATGAGCCAGATCGGCGCGACGCCACTGCCGGGCACCAATCCATTCGAAGGCAAAACCGCGATCGTCCCTTCGGACGACACCGACAGTGCCGCGCCTTTCCTGAATACGCAGTCCTCCTCGCCGACGCAGACCGTGCCGAACTATCCGCCGCCCCCTCAGCCCGCGCCGTATGTCGCGCCTTATGTGGCGCCCGCCGCGACGCCTTATAACCCGCCCGCCGCGCAGCCCGCGCCCGTCGCCGCACCCTATGGAGCGCCCCGCTCCGCCGCCGAGGTCGGCGGCTACGGGCAGGAATCCTACGGATCGAGCCAATCGGGCGCGCCGTTGCAGCCTTATCCGGGGCAAGGCCAGGCGCCCACGCAACCGATGCCGCAGCAGCAGTACAACGCGGGCTACGCGCAGCCGCAGCCTTATGCGCAGCAGCAAGCGTATCCGCAGCAGCAGCAGCCTTACCCGCAGCAGCAGGCGTATCCGCAGCAGCCGGCGTACGGGCAGCCGGCATACGGGCAACCGGCGTACGCGCAGCAGCCCTATGGCGCGCAGGACGGCTATGCGGCCACACCGTGGCCGATGTCGCCGGCCGCGCGCGAGGCGCAGGCCAACGCCGCGTCGACGCCGCTGCCGTACGGATCGACACGCACCAGCACGAAGAAGAGCGCAAAGAAGAGCACGGCGAAAACGAGCCAACCGGCGCCGGTCTACGCGCAACAGCCGCTGCCGTATCCGCAGCAGCAGGGCTACGCGCAGCCGTATCAGCCGTACCCGCCGCAGCAGCCCTATCAGCAGCAGCCTTACCCGAACCAGGGCTACTACGCGCAGCAACCCTACATTCCGCAGCCGCCGGCCGGCTACGCGCAGCAGTACTACCCGCCCGGCAGCGGCGCGCAGAACAACCCGCGGTCGAACGTCGCGAACGCGCAAACCCTCGGCGTCGCCGAAGAGCTTGCGCAGATCAATCGCGAGCAGTCGAGCACCGTGTCGGGTGGCCTGATCTTCCGCAATCGCGTCGGCGAGGACGGCCTGTCGTCGCTGACCGACATCGAGGCGCCGATCCAGGGGCGCATCAAGGCGGGCAACGGTCATGTGGTCGTCACCGCGACCCCGGTCACGCTCGACGCCGGCACCGCCTCGAACAGCCCGACGACGCTCGCGCGCTTCGGCGCGGGGATGTCGACCCTGCCGTCAGCATCCAACGTCGTGGCCGGCAACAACGCCTACGGCAGCCAGACCGCGAGCGGCGTGGGCCTGTCCGTCGGCTACGACAGCCGCAGCATCAGCGGCGATATCGGCGTGACGCCGATCGGCTTCCGCGAGACCAACATCGTCGGCGGCGCGCAGTACAACGGCGGCATCACCGACAAGGTCTCGTACTCGATCGCGGTCGCGCGGCGCGCGGTGACGGACAGCCTGTTGTCGTACGCGGGTGCGCGCGATGCGGCCTCCGGCCTCGAATGGGGCGGCGTCACGTCGAACGGGGCTCTCGCCAGCCTGTCGTGGGACGACGGCACGAGCGGCGTATACGCGAACGCGTCGTATCAGCACTACATGGGCACCAACGTGCCGAGCAACAACGCGGTCAAGGGCGGCGGCGGCGTGTACACGCGTCTGCTGAAAGACGCCGACCAGACGCTGACGGTCGGCGTGAACACGACGATCATGGGCTACAACCGCAATCTGTCGTACTTCACGTACGGCCAGGGCGGCTACTTCAGTCCGCAGCAGTACGTGATCCTGAATCTGCCGGTCGAATATTCGGGCCGCGCAGGCCTCTTCACGTATGACGTGAAGGGCTCGATCGGTGTGCAGCATTACCGCGAGGATCCATCGAACTACTTCCCGACCGATCCCACCCGGCAAAGCGACGCGGCGGCGTTCGCGAGCAGCAACAACGCCCCGACAGGCGTGCAGAGCAATCAGATATACCCGGGCCAGAGCAAGACGGGCGTGTCGTATTCGATCAGCGGCGTCGGCGAATATCAGCTCGCGCCGCAACTCGCGGTCGGGGCGACCGCATCGTTTGGCAATGCCTACGAATATCGCGAGTGGCTCGCGGCCGTGTACGTGCGCTACAGCTTCAACAAGCAGACCGGCTTGCAGCCGTTCCCGCCGGTGCCGCTGACGTCGCAGTATCTGTCGTTGTCCAACTGACGGATGCGCTCCACGGGTGAGCCCGACGCTTGCGCCTGAGAAGCCGCAAGCCTCAGGCTCATCCGCTCCTCACTTTCGTTCCTCACTTTCGTTCGCACTCCATTGCATAGCGCCGGCAATGCCCGAGATAGCCGGCCTTGGATATCGTGTGATGTTTTTGTTCGCCATTGTCGGTGAGTCCTGTTGAGGTTCGAAGCTCGTGCAGGAATCGGCGAGCTCAGCACGATTCGCGCCTGACAGTCCGCACGACTCCCCCTTACACGAGGATATCGATCCACGCGGAAATTGCGGGCACTTCTTCCGCTTTTGCCGCGCGACAATTCACCCCGAGGTAAATGTTGCCCGCACATCGAGTGGACGTGCCGAATCAGTACGTTTTCGGACATTGCTGCATGCCCGGCAAAACCCGAATAGCGTCTGCGATGAGTCAACGGCACTGCGTTGTGCCATACAATAATTGCAGCTCGCGAGGTTGCGCGAAACCCTCGAAGCTTCGATCAAGAGCCCACCATTTTCGACGTGATTGCCCGTGGAGCGCTGCATGCCTTTTCCGGCACAAGAACACGGCTGCGCCGGCTGGCGCGGCGAGATGGCGCGACGCATCAGCGAATTCGATTGGCGCGCGACCAGCCTCGGCGCAATCGAAAACTGGCAGCGCAGCCTGACCTCGACGGTCCTGATGATGCTCGCGTCGCCGATGCCGCTCGTGCTGTTGTGGGACGAGCCCGGCTACATGATCTACAACGACGCGTATGCGGTCTTCGCGGGCGGCCGGCATCCGTATCTGCTCGGCCGTCCGGTCGAAGACGGCTGGCCCGAAGTCGCCGACTTCAACCATCACGTGATGGTCACCTGCCTCGCCGGCGGCACGCTGTCGTATCGCGACAAGGAACTCGTGCTGTTGCGTGACGGCAAACCCGAAGACGTGTGGATGGATCTTTACTACAGCCCGGTCGCGGGCGACAGCGGCGCGCCGGCCGGCGTGCTCGCGATGGTCGTCGAGACCACTGGACGCGTGCTGACCGAGCGCCTGCGCCAGCAAGCCGAAACCGAACTGCACGTGACCAACGAACGCCTGCAGCTCGCACTGAACACCGGCGCGGTGCTCGGCACCTGGGTGCTCGACGTGCGCACGGGCGAAGTCACGGGCGACGAACGCTTCGCGCGCACCTTCCTGTTTGCACGCGACAAAGCGTCGAAAGGCGTCGCACGCGATGCCGCGACGCAGATGATCCACCCCGATGACCAGGCGCTCAACGACCGTCTTACCGCCGAAGCGATCCGCAGCGGCGAGCCGTTTCGCGCCGAGTACCGAATCCAGCGGCCTGACGGCAGCTATATGTGGGTACAGGCGAACGGACGCTGTCAGTTCGACGAACACGGCGAGCCGACGCGTTTTCCGGGCGTGCTGATCGACATTCACGAACGCAAGATCGCCGAACAGCAGCTTCTTCAGTTGACCGAAACACTCGAGCAACGCGTCGCCGATTCGATCGCGGCGCGCGCGCTCGCCGAGGAGCAGCTGCGCCAGGCGCAGAAGATGGAAGCGATCGGCAGCCTCACGGGCGGCGTCGCGCACGACTTCAACAACGTGCTGCAGGTGATCAACGGCAATCTGCAGATGCTCGCGGCCGACGCCGACGACGACCCGGTCACGCAGCGGCGTCTATCCGCCGCAACCGATGCGGTCAAACGCGGCGCGAAGCTCGCCGCGCATCTGCTCGCGTTCGCGCGGCGTCAGCCGCTGTCGCCGACCGTGCTGAATCCGCGCCGCCTGCTGACCGGCATGAGCGAGATGCTGCACCGCGCGCTCGGCGAAACGGTGCGGATCGACACCGTGCTCAGCGACGATCTGTGGAACGTGCAGGTCGACCGCAATCAGCTCGAAAACGCGCTGCTCAATCTCGCGATCAATGCACGCGACGCGATGCGCGCCGACGGCGTGCTCACCGTGCGCGCGACCAACCGCACGCTCGACGCCGCGTTCTGCCGCGGCAAGCCGGAGCTGTCACCGGGCGAATACGTGGAGTTCTCGGTGGCCGACACCGGCTCGGGGATGGCGCCCGAAGTGCTGCAACACGTGTTCGAGCCGTTCTTCACGACCAAGCCCGACGGCCACGGCACCGGCCTCGGCCTCTCGATGGTGTTCGGCTTCGCCCGGCAAAGCGGCGGGCATGTGACGATAGAAAGCGAAGTGGGACACGGCACGGAGGTGTCGCTGTTTTTTCCGCGCTGCTGCGAGGCGGAGACGCCGGAAGCCCTCGACGGCACCGCGGCGTCGGTCGGCGGCGGCGAAACGATACTCGTCGTCGAGGACGATGCCGACGTGCGCCTGACCGCGGTCGAAATGCTCGCCCAGCTTGGCTACAAGGTGCTGACCGCGTCGAACGGCGACGCGGCGCTCGAGTTCATCGACAGCGACGTGCCGATCGATCTGCTGTTCACCGACGTCGTGATGCCCGGCAAACTGAAGAGCGTCGAACTCGCGCAGCGCGCGGCCGCGCGCATGCCGCCGCTACCAACGCTGTTCACATCGGGCTATACGCGCGACGAGATCGTCCACCACGGCAAGCTCGACGCGGGTATCACGCTGCTGTCGAAGCCCTACCGGCGCGACGATCTTGCCCGTCTGGTGCGTAACGTTCTACGCGCGGGCGCCGCACGCGCGGACCAGTCGGCCGAGATGCGTGAAGCGCGTATCGCCGCCTGCGTGCCGCCCGTCGCCTACGAAAGCGCCAACACGTACGGCGCCACGAAGGCCCCGCGCAATGAGTTGAAAAAAGAACCGAAGAAAAAGCCGCACAAGCAGAGCCGCTCGCGCGCGACCGCAGAAAGCGCGCGCGTGCTGTTCGTCGAGGACGACACCGAATCGCGCGAGGCGCTCGGCGAACTGCTCGGCGCGCTCGGCCTCGCCTGCACCGCGGTCGCGAGCGCGGAAGCCGCGCTGCCGCTCGCGAACACGCAGCACTTCGACGTGCTGTTGACCGACCTCACACTGCCCGGCATGTCCGGCGACGAACTCGCGCGCGCGGTGCGGCAAGTGCAGCCGGAGATACGCGTGCTGCTGCTGTCGGGTTACGGTCACAGCGCGGAGATCGGCGCGGCGATTCCGGGCGCGCGGCTGCTGGGCAAGCCGCTCGATCTTGTGCAGTTGCGACACGAGCTAGCGCAATGGCTCGACCACACCGAAGCGGCGTCCTGTTCCAACGCCCGAGCATGAGCCGCCGTAGCCGACGTGTCGCCATGGTGCGTCAGATCGACCTGAACAACGGGCTTTTCGCAAGCGCTTCGGCACCGTCCGCATTGCTGAGGAATTTCTCCGTGTAGATGTCGCGCTCGAACAGCTGCCCTTGCATCAGCGCGCGGATCGACGCTTCGATCATCACCGGCGGTCCGCACAGATAGGCCTTGTGGCCACGAAAATCACCGCCGAAATGCGCCTTCGCGGCCTCGTGGACGAAACCTCGAAAACCCTCCCAGGCACTCCCCTCGGCCTCGTTCGACAGCGCCGGCACATAGGTGAAATTCGCGTACCGCCCGGCGAGATCGGCGAACTCGTCGTGGTAGTACAGCTCCGCGCGATCGCGCGCGCCGTACACCAGCGTGATCGGCCGGGTGTCGCGCTGTTCGAGCAGATCGAGCAGCATCGAGCGCGGGCTCGACAACCCGGAGCCGCCCGCGATCAGGATCACCGGCTGCGGGTCCGACGCCCGCACGAAGAATCTGCCGAACGGCCCGCTGAAACGCAGCGCGTCGCCCGGTTTCAGCACTTCGTGCAGGTAGCCGGTGCCTTTGCCGCCCGGCACGCGCCTTACGTTCAGCTCGATCAGCGTCGACGAACCCGGCTTGCCGGCAAGCGAGAACGCGCGCGGCATGTCTTCGCCTGGAATCCGCACGTTCACATATTGCCCCGCCTGAAACTCGATGCCGTCGCCGTCCAGTTCGACGAAGATGCCCTTGATCGTCGGCGTCAGATCGATGCTGTCCTTCACGCGTCCCGTGAAGTCACGCACCGGGAAGTGGCGCGCGTCGACGTCCTCGTCGATATCGGCTTCGATCGTCAGATCCGATTGCGCGGTCGCGCAGCAGGCGAGGCACTTGCGCTCGTCGCGCTCGAAATCCATCAACGCGAACGGCGACGCGTTGCCGTGCTCGATCTCGCCGTCGACCACCTGCACCTTGCAGGTCGCGCACAAACCGTGGCAGCACGCGTGCGGCAACCACACGCCGGCGCGCAGGCACGCGTCGAGAATGGTCTGATCGTCGCCGATCTCGATCGTGTGGCCGATCGGCTCGATGGTTAGCTGGTAGCTCATGTCAGCGTCTCCTTTTTCCTCTGATCAGGTGCGCGCGCGGCCTAGCTGCACGAGCCGCGAATGCCGGTCAAGCCCGGCGTGCGAAAACGGATCAGCGCCTTGTGACGCAAGCCGTTTTCTTCGAGCGTCCGATCGAACGCGGGCGTAAAGCGCTCGTTCGAGCGGAACCACTCGATGTCGTCGAGCTTCACCTCTTCCCAATCGGGATGCGCTGAATAGATACCGGGAAGCACTTCGTTCGCGAGCGTCGCGAACGTCATCGACGGCGGCACCGGAATGCAATGCGGCGCACAGAACATCAAATGATCTTCCCAGCCGATGAACAGCAGCCGGTTGCCGTGGAAGTTCTCCTCCCGGTCCTTCACTTCGCCCGTGTAGCCTTCCTTGAGCGCGATAACTGACATGGTGTGTCTCCTTCGGGTTCGATTGGCGTGGACGAGCGTCACGCGGCTTGCGCGGCAGGCGTGCTTTGCGCTGAGGCTTCGGCGCTTTCCGTAGTCCCTTCGGTGGTTCCTTCCGTGGTCCCTTCGCCGCCGTGACTCGGCTTGCCGGTCCAGCGCAGCCAGTTCTTCCGGTCGGGCGAATCCTCGAATTCATGGCCGTCCGCGCCCACGTTGATGTGGTAATAACGCAGCACTTCGGCGAGCGGATCGAAATCGGCGGCGGACGGGTCCGCGTCTTTCTCGAAGCAGTTGCCCTGATAGATCTGATGCACGGGCAACCAGGCCTGCACGTATTTCTCTGGCTCGTTGTCGAAGATGTCCTTGCAGCCGTCCGAGCAGAAGTGATACTTGTTGCCGAGATAATCGCTTTCCCGGTAGCAGGTTTTGGTCGGATCGTCTGGCTCGGTGAAAGCCATCGGGATCTGACAGATCTGGCACAGCATCGGCAGCGTGTTGTTGTAGAAGCGCTTGCCCTCTTTCTGCTGCTCGCGCCAGTACTCGAAACGCGGACGATACAGCCTGTCGAACGTCGCCGGATACTTGTCGGCGAGCCAGTCCATTTCGTCATCCGACGGAATCCACGTGTGCATCGCCGCCGCGTGCGTGTAGTTGTAGAAGATGCCCCACGCCTCATGCGAAATGCGGTCCTTCTCCTTCGAGGCGACCTCGTGGTACTTCGGCATGCGAATGCCGTAGCGTTCGAGGTCATGAAACAGCGCGCCGCCGTTCTTCTCGAAGTAGGTTTCCCACGCTTCCTGCCACGACATGATCCGCTTGGGCAGCATGTAGTCCATCATCATCGCGACGAGCGTCAGCAGCCGGTAACCGCGCCAGAACCATTTGTCGATCCACTTCTGGATGATCGGCACGTTGCCCGGGTCCTGTTCGAGCAGGAACTTCACGACTTCCAGACCGAGCGTCATATGGCGCGATTCGTCGGACTGCGCGGAGAAGCCGAACGTCACCGTCGCCATGTCGCCGTTGAATGCCGCGCCCGACATGAACGGCATGAACAGCAGATTGGTCAGCACGTACTCGAACGAGAACGAGATCGCCGTGACGAACTCGAACGGGCCAGCGCTCATCGCGTCTTCGAAGTACGACTTCGGCACCGACAGATACCAGACCCGGTCGTGCATGTGCTTGAAGTCGTGAAAGCCGTTGAAGAACTTGTTGTAGTGGCTGATCGTATGAACCTGCGTCTGCGCGTGGCGCAGTTCGTCGATCGCCTGCATCTGACACGCGATGCGTGCGCCGGCGCCGCGAAAGTTACGTCCGGCCAGCGCGAAGCCGCGGTGCGCCGCATATTCGAGCGGGCTCACACCGGTCAGGAACAGCTTCAGCGCGTTGATATAGCGCGGGTCGGTCACGTTGAACTGGCCATTGTTCTGCTGGAACGCGTCGATGATCGCGTACAGCTTGCGTTCCTTCTCTCCCTGATATTTCCAGTAAGCGTCCATCGTCAGACGGAACGGGTCTTCCCATTTGTCCCAGTCGTGGACCTTGATGCCTTCGAAGCGGTCGTACGGAAAGACCTCGTCCATCGGCTGATAGGTCGTCTCCCAGCCGAGGCCGCGCGTCAGCATCGCGTAGTTTTCCTTGATGCTCAGCTTCTTCGGCGTCGTGTTCGTGGTGCTCATCGTGCGTCTCCCATGCAATTGTTCGCGGCCGCTCAGGCCTTCCATTCGAGAATGAATTCGTCGTCGGTCTCGTCGATGTTGCCGCCGAGCGAAATCAGATTGAGTTGCAGCTCGCGCAGATCGAAGTCGCGGCCAATGCGCTCCTCGATCGACTCGCGCCGGATCACGAGCCGCCCGACCGCGTCGATCTTGACCATCGCCGGAAACGCGTTGACGACGGCATGTGGGTTGTCCGCTTCGATCGCTTCGATGATCGGGCGCGAGTCGTCGTTGGCCTGAAACGCGATGAATACCGAATCAGCCATGGTGGGCCTCCTGTGCCTGTTGTTCTGCCTGTTCCGCCGGTTCCGCCGCGAGCGGCACGCCTTGCTTCTGGATGCGCGCATCGAACGCCTGCGTGATATCGCGGAACGCCGCTTCGGCCTCGTCCGCGCCAAGCGCCTCGACGGCAAGCGGACACAGCGCGTCGAGCACGCGCGAGCGCCACTTCGCGATCCACCGGCCGAGCAACACGGCGTTGTCCGCCGACTCCGCCGTCGCGGTCTTCAACGTCGCATCGACCCAGCGACCCGTTTCGTCGTACCAGCTGCTCGCGAACTCGTTCAACATGCCGAGCGCCGCGCCGTAGTCGTGCGACAAACGCTGGTCGATATGCCGATACACGAGCGGATACAGCAAGCCATCGAGCACGACGTTCTGTGCGACGAAAGTTTCGAACCAGTCCTGCACGACCATCATGTCTTCGACCACGCGGCGCAGGCCCTGCCACATCGGATCTTCGAGCCATTGCGTCTTGCCAACGACCAGCGACGCGCCCGAATTGCCATCGAGCAGCAGACCGATACGCGACAGGTACTGCGCGATACCGAGCCGGTCCATTGCGTGAAACATCGTCGCCTGCGTGATCGCGGTGCCCCAGCCGTAGCCGGTCACGAAGCAGTTGTTGGTATTGGCCGCCCATTCGAGGTGGCGCAGCGGCACCATCAGCGCGGCGATACGCGCTCTCGCGTCGTCCGGCAGATCGGCGAGCAGACGCCGCCGCGTGACGAACTCGAAGTTCTTCTCCATCGCGTCCTGCTGCCTTGCGCGGGCGATCGTGTACGCGCCGTAGTAGTACTGGCGCGGGTCCTTGAACGCGTACCAGTCGTTCATGCGGATCGCCGTGCGACCCTTGTCGTAGAGCGCGAAGCCGGGTTGCCACAGCGGCCGGTAATGAAAGTTGTCTTCGGGCTGCAGCTCCAGCGTCGCTTCCTGATAGCGCGACGCCGGCTTGTCCGCGCCGAGCCTTCTCGCGACATGCGAGAAGGTCTGGCGGATCTGCTCGACCGAGGACGTCTTGATGTCGATCTGCATGGGGTGTCTCCTTTGTGTCTTATGCGAGGGCTTCGATGGTCATGCGCGCTTCATTCAGTGACACCCGGCTCGCCGTAGCGCCACTTCAGCTGTTCGAGATCGAGCGCCGCGGCTTCGTCGTCGCTCAATTGACACACGCGATGACTGGCGCAAAAGGACGCATAGTCCCGAGCGCTCATCACGAGCTCGACGCTCAGGCCCGGATCGCCGATCGAAAAATCGAACTCGACGAAACCGTCGTCGCGACGCTCGCGCACGCGCACATAGCGCCGCGTGACGTCGAAGCTTCGCGAGACCGGTTCGGCGTGGGGTGAATGCGAGGGCATCACTGTCTCCAGATGGTTTTGCGTTATCCGTCACTGCACGCTTTGGTTGAACTCGGCGGCAGCGCGCCTATTAATGCAACCGCTATGCCAACGAACCAGAACAGAGCGCGCGCCACGCGGCGAAAGGCGCACAATTCCTTGTGAATCAATGCCCAAACGCCAAACGGAAATTGGAGCGACGCATGCGCGGCGAAACGCGCGCAGGCTTGCGCTAGATCAAATGATCGAAACCGGGCGGTTGCACGCGTGGCGCAGCCGATCAAATCGTCATCAGGGAACACCCGAAGACGCTCCGCGCGCGATTCGCGATGCAGCAGCGCGCGCGGCATTGCATACTGACGGCCGGCATCCGCCGGAGAAAACACCGACAAGTAGCTGGAGACGAATTCCGATGGCCACCCAAAGCAAGCCTGCGGCGAACCCGCGCATGTCGATGGTCTCGCCCAAGGGCGACTGCGTGGACAGCCTGCGCTATCCGGACATCGCGGACCTGATGTCGAGGCTGCACTTCTCGCCCGGCGACGGGCGCATCTGGCTCGGCGATCAACGCATGCTGCTGATGCATACGGGCTCGGTCGGCGTGATGCGCCGCGAGCTGATCGACAGTCTCGGCATCGATGCGGCGCGCGGCCTGCTCACGCGCATGGGCTACAACTCGGGTGCGCGCGACGCCGAGCTTGCGCGCAAGACGCGCCCCGATAGTTCGATCACCGAGATGTTCGCGGTCGGGCCGCAACTGCATATGCTCGAAGGCATGACCGTGGTCGAGCCGGTGCGGCTCGAGCTCGACGTCGAGAAAGGCCAGTACTACGGCGAATTCATCTGGAAGAACTGCGCGGAAGACGAGGAGCATATCCGCATCTACGGGATCGGCGCCGAGCCGGTGTGCTGGACGCAGATCGGCTATGCGTCGGGCTATACGAGCGTGTTCATGGGACGGCCGATCGTCTATCGCGAAGTCGAGTGCCGCGCGCTCGGGCAGTCGCAATGCCGGATCGTCGGCAAGCCGGTCGAGGAATGGGGCGACGAAGCCGCCGACGATCTGCGCTTCATGCAGGCGCAGTCGTTTACGCAAGGGCTGTCGGCGGCGGCGGTCAAACGTGACGTCGAAGCCGACGCCGCCCTCGCCGTGCTCGGCAACACCCGTGCGCCCACCCCGACCGCCTTCGGCGACGACAACATGGTCGGTGCGTCGCCCGGCTTCAATGCGGTCTGCCATATGATCCGGCGCGTCGCGAACACGCGCGCGACCGTGCTGTTTCTCGGCGAAAGCGGCGTCGGCAAGGAAGTGTGCGCGCGTACGCTGCATCGGATCAGCGCATGCAGCGGTGGTCCGTTCGTCGCGGTCAATTGCGCGGCGATCCCGGAGGCGCTGGTCGAGTCGGAGTTGTTCGGCGTCGAGCGCGGCGGCTTCACCGATGCGACGCACAGCCGCCCGGGCCGCTTCGAGCGTGCCGACGGCGGCACGCTGTTTCTCGACGAGATCGGCATTCTGAGCCTGACCGCGCAGGGCAAGCTGCTGCGCGCGCTGCAGGAGGGCGAGATCGAACGGATCGGCGATACGCAGACGCGCCGCGTCAATGTTCGCGTAATCGCCGCGACGAATCTCGATCTGAAGGACGAGATTCGCGCCGGACGCTTCAGGGAGGATCTGTATTTCCGGCTCAACGTGTTTCCGATTCGCGTGCCATCGCTGCGCGAGCGGCGCGAGGATTTACCGGTGCTGCTCAATCACATGCTGCATAAATACCGCGAACGCCACGCGCGCGATGTGACCGGCTTCACCGGCCGTGCGCTCGATGCGCTGCTGAACTATGGCTGGCCCGGCAATATCCGCGAGATGGAGAACCTCGTCGAGCGCGGCGTGATTCTCGCGCCGGACGGCGGAGCAATCGACATCGGCCATCTGTTCACCAGCGGCGAAACCATCGACGCGCAGATGTTCGGCCTCGGCACCAACGGCTCGCTGACGCCGTCGGGGTCGCTGCTCGATCAGCAGGCTGGCGCCAACGGCGAAGTGGAGCGCGTGGTCAGAAAAGTGAACGATCTACTGATGGGCGCGAGCGGCGACATCGACCCGACCTCGCTCGACGATATCGAAACCGCGTTGCTGAAAAGCGCGGTGCTGCGCGCGCAGGGCAATCTTTCAGCGGCTGCGCGCACGCTGGGGATTACGCGGCCGCAGCTGGTTTATCGGTTGAAGAGCCGGGGGCTGCGGGTGTAGTAAAGCGAGTGGCGCTCGTTTTCGACCCGCGGTTTCGTGCGCCGCGCAATCCCGTACCCCCGCCCCCTACCCCCGCCCCGTCCGCCGAAACACGTCGACGAGTTTGTCGACGATCCGGTTCAATTCGCTGCGCTCCTGCGCCGAAAGCATCGACAGCATTTCCGTTTCCATCGACTGACCGAGTTCGTCGGCGGTCGAGCGCAGCCGCTTGCCGGCCGCGGTGGCCCACAGTTGGAAGTGACGCGCGTCGTCGGGATGGATCGTGCGCCGCACCAGTTTGCGCTCGATCAGGTCCGCGACGAGCTTCGACAGCAGCGTCTTTTCGATCAGCGTCTGCTCCTTCAGCTCGGTCGCGGTAATCCCCTCCGAGTGGCAAATGACCCGCAGCACGCGCAGCGAACGCACGTCGAGTCCCACCGCGCTTCGGTACGACGCGTTGGCCCGGCTGATCATTTCGCTCTTGACGAGGTCGAGCTTGAAAGTCAGAAAATAATTCCACTGGGTATCGCGGGAAACGGCGCTGTCGCTCACCGCCGTCTGAGCAGCGTTCTGCGCACTGTCTTGCGCCTGGTCCCGGGCTTCCTCCAGCGCGTCGTCGCGCACCACCGCCCGACCCGCGTCCCCCGCCGCACCGTTCGCTACCTTCTTCGCGCGGTCCTTCGCGTTTCCCCTTTGTCTCGCCACTGGCGTTCCTGCTCGCATCTCTTCGCGTCCTGTCTGAAGGCTTTGCTTAATTGAAGCCCGCTGAGCCGGCGCGCATTGCCTCGCATGCTCGCGTGATGGGCTCACGCCAGCATCCACGGGCCTGACGCCGCGCCGGCGGCTCACCGAAGATGATAGCCCAGACCATCCGCACTGACCGGTCATCAGGGAAAAGCATTAGTTGCAAATTTCAACTAATGAATTATTCTTCGACACGAACTGGCCGTGTGAGGGTTGCGCGGGCGGACCACGCACTCATTCATCACAGAGGGGATTGGCGCAATGCAGAGGGACATCGAGTTGAACGCGCTCGGCGAACAGATGCGCGCATGGCGCAGGGACATTCACCAGCATCCCGAACTCGGCTTCGACGAGCATCGCACGGCCGGACTGGTCGCGAAGCTGCTCGTCGGCTGGGCGATCGACGTGCAGACCGGCATCGGCGGCACGGGCGTAGTCGGCACGATTCGCGGCACGCGCGGCGACGGGCCGTCGATCGGTCTGCGCGCCGACATGGACGCACTGCCGATGAGCGAAAAAGGCACGCACGCGCACCGCTCGACGCACGACAACGTGTTCCACGGCTGCGGCCACGACGGTCATACCGCGATCCTGCTCGGCGTCGCGAAACACCTCGCCGCGCATCGCGACTTTCGCGGCACCGTGCATCTGATCTTCCAGCCGGCCGAGGAAACGCTGCGCGGCGGCTCGGCGATGATCAGCGACGGCCTTTTCGAGCGCTTTCACTGCGACGAGATTTACGCACTGCATAACAACAACCAGTTGCCCGCCGGCAAGGTTGGTGTGCGCAGCGGCGCGATCCTGTCGGCCTGCGATCTGTTCCGGATCACGGTCACGGGCATCGGCAGCCACGCGGCCATGCCGCACAAGTCGATCGATCCGCTGATCGTCGGCACGACGCTCGTGCAGTCGATCCAGAGCATCGTGAGCCGCAACGTCGATCCGCTCGACACCGCCGTGGTCAGCGTCTGCAAGTTCCTGTCGGGCACCGCGATCAACGTGATCCCCGACACCGCGGTACTCGAAGGCACGGTGCGCACGCTGTCGCTCAATGCCCAGCAAACCACGCTCGCGCGACTGCGCGCGATCTGCGAAGGCGCGGCCACGATGTACGGCTGCGAAGTGCGCTTCGAGCATCTGCAGACCTCACCGCCGACACTCAACACGCCCGCCGAAACCGACACCGTGCGGCGTGCCGCCGAGCGCGTGCTCGGCGCGGACAACGTGATCGTCGACGTCGCCCCGCTGATGGCCTCGGAAGACTTCGCGTTCATGCTGCAGCAACGCCCCGGTTCGTACTTCTTCCTTGGCCACGACGGCCTCACCTGCCATCACCCGGAATTCGACTTCGACGACGACACCGCGCCGACCGGCGCGGCCGTGTTCATCGAAATCGTGCGGCAGCGGCTCGGCTAATCCACATTCAGGCAATCGATCAGAGGGGAACAGCAATGAACGGAAAACCGACGCCCTCGCCGGCGATGGTGCGAAAAGTTGTGATTGCTTCGGTACTCGGCAATGCATTCGAATGGTTCGACTTCGCCATCTATGGTCTCTTCGCCGTGATGATCGCGAAGCTGTTTTTCCCGAGCGGCAACGACTTCGCCTCGATGCTGCTCACGCTGGCGACGTTCGGCGTCGGCTTCGCGGTCCGCCCGCTCGGCGGCGTGCTGCTCGGTTTGTACGGTGACCGGGTGGGCCGCAAGAAAGCGCTGTCGATGACGATCGTGCTGATGTCGATCGGCACCGGCATGATCGGTCTGTTGCCGACCTATGCGGCCATCGGCATCGCGGCGCCGATCCTGATGGTGCTGGCGCGGCTGATCCAGGGCTTCTCGGTCGGCGGCGAATTCAGCGGCGCGACCACGATGCTGGTCGAGTTCGCGCCCGCGAATCGCCGTGGCTTTTACGGCAGTTTCCAGATGTGCTCGCAGGCGCTCGCATTTGCGCTCGGCGCACTGGTCGCCTATACGCTGACCGTCAATCTCGCGCCGCACGATCTCGAGTCGTGGGGCTGGCGTCTGCCGTTCCTGCTCGGCATCCTGATCGGCCCGGTCGGCTGGCTGATCCGCTCGAGCGTCGACGAATCGCCGGAATTCCTCGCCTACGCGAGCGAAGTGCGGCGCGGCAAGATCAAGCCTGTGAATACGCCGCTGCGCACGGTGTTCCGCGACTATCCGCGCGCCGTGCTCGGCAGCATCGGCATGTCGGTGGTCGGTACCGTGTCGGCCTACGTGTTCGTGTTCTTCCTGCCGATCTTCGCGAAGAAGCAACTCGGCATGTCGGCCGCCGACGTGAACCTGAGCACCTTCATCGGCACCGCGATCATCCTCGTGTTTTGCCCGCTCGCCGGCTATCTGTCGGACCGCTTCGGCCGCAAGGCCGTGCTGCTGCCCGCGATCGTCGCGTACGGCATCGCTTCGTACGTGCTGTTCCGGCAACTCGTCAACGTGCCGACGTTCGGTTCGTTGCTCGCGGTGCAGATCGGCGTGTCGTGCTTCATGAGCTTCTTCTGGGGCCCGACGCCGATCGTGCTGACCGAAGTGTTCCCCGTCAGCGTCCGCTCGACCGGCGCGGCCGTCACCTACAACCTCGCAGTGCTGATTTTCGGCGGCCTCGCGCCGTTCGTGAACACCTGGCTCGTGCATGTGACGGGCAGCAATCTCGCACCGATCTACTACGTCCAGGCGAGCGTGGTGATCGGCATCGTCGGCGTGCTGGTGTTGCCGTCGACCGCGCGCGCAAGGCCCGCCGGGTTGCGGCTCGACGGACAGGTGTAAGCGTAGGGATCAGCGATGCACCGCTGAACGCCGCAGGCTACGCTAGCATCATCGGGCGCGAAGCAATCCGCCGTTCAGCGGGCCAAACCACGCGTAAATCCGGAATTAGTAGGAACCGCCCAAACCGTAAGATCGAGATGAACCGGTCAGTTAGGCGTTGGCGGCATGCTAGATCTACCTCTTTCGGATGACGCCTGGGCGCGCATCAGTCATCTGTTCAAGCAGGACCCGAAGAAACGTTTGGGCCGGCCCGCGCGTCCGCCGCGCGAGATCCTGGACGCGATCCTGTGGGTCGTCACGCGCGACGAGAAATGGCATCGGCTGCCCGGCACGTTTCCGCCGTCGCAGACGTGCTACATCAGGTGGCTGCAATGGCGGCGCACGGGTTTGATGAGCGCGATTCTCGACGAGCTCGGCCTGAGCGGTTGCGCGCCTGCACCGGCATCTTGCGCGAATTCGGCGCCTGCGGCGCAGCCTAAAGCCGAGGCCTGAAATCGCGGCCTGGAATGGCATATATTGTTGGTAGGGATGAGTGCCAACACGGCGCGGCCCCGATCTGCATCAGCCGCACGCGTGCGGGTATGATGCCGGGCGCGGTACCCACCGCGCCCTTCTTGCCACGAGAACCATCATGCCTGCCCAACACGACGAAGCACCCGGCGCTCACGACACGGCGGTCAAGCCCAAGCGCAAGACGCTGTCCCTGTCAGTGCGCAATCTCCTGATGGTCGCCATCGGCGTCGCGATGTTCGCGATCGTGTCGGGCGTCGTGCTGTACAACCCGATCATGTACGGCGACGAGATCCCGAACTTCGGCATCATCCTGATGCTGACGGTGCCGGTGATCGCGGGCGTCGCGTTTCGCGTCGGTCTCGACGCGTGGCTCGATCGGGAGTGAGCGGCAAGAGCGCCGTGCCCTCAACCCGTCAATCCGCCTTGACCGGCAAGACGACCCACACTTCGAGGCCACCGCCTTCGCGCGCATGAAACTGCAGGCCGCCGCCATGCAGCCGCGCGATCCGCTCGACGATGGACAGCCCCAGCCCCGTGCCGCCGCTGTGCGCACGCGCATTGCGGCCGCGCTGGAACGGCGCCTTCAGCTTTTCCAATTCCTCCGCCGTCAAACCTTTGCCGCGATCGCCGACCGCGACCGTCACCGCGTCCTGCGTCGCCCACGTGCGCACCGCAAGCCCGCTGCCGCCGTAGACGATCGCGTTCTGCATCAGGTTCATCAGCAGCCGCATCATGCTGATCGGCCGATATCGAACGGCCGGCAAATTGCCCAGTGACAACTCGAACTCGTGCCCGAGCCCGGCGAAGTCGCCCGCGAGCCGTTCGATCAGCGCGTTCAGATCGCCGGGCTGCGCTTCCTCGCGCTCGCCGCTGCCCGCGTAATCCATGAACTGCTGCAGGATCGTCTCGATCTGATCCAGATACGATTCGGCGGCGATCACGAAGCTGCTGTCGGCCCCTTCCGGCATCGCCATCGCCATCGACAGACGCAGCTTCGTCAACGGCGTGCGGATGTCGTGCGATATGCCCGCGAGCATCAACGCACGCGTCGCCTCGGCGTCCTGTAACGCGCGCGTCATCTGATTGAAAGCGCTGCCCACGGCGGCGATTTCGGCGGGGCCGTCGGTCGGCAGCGGCGCGGGCAGGTCGCCGGCGCTGACACGGCGGGCCGCTTGCGTGAGCTCATGCAAGGGTTCGTTCAGATGCAACTGGATCGCGTAGCCGGCGAGCGCGGCGAGCACGCCGAGACCCAGCGACAGGAAGATCGCCGCTTCGAGGCCGCTGCCCTGCGCGTCCTCGGGAATCGGCAGCGCGATCCAGTACGGCGCGTTCGCCACGGAACCCGCCGCGCCGTCGGAGCCGGCGACGGAGCCGGCGGCCGGCGCATGCATGCGGATCCACAGCCGCTGCGCGCCCTCGCTCTGCCACCGCACGGGCATATCAGCGGGCAGGTGCTTTTGCAGGCTGTCGATAAACACGCCGCGCTGATAGGTGCGATACGCGCGCAACAGATCGTGCGGCGGTGTGTCGGTCGCTTCGGGCGGCAACTGCTCGCGCGCGTCGAGACGCGCGGTCAGTGCCGCGCGCGAGGCGGGCGGAGTGGCCGCGAGCAGGTTGTCGAGCGTCGTCACGTAGGTCGCGAACACGGCCGCCGCGCGCTCGACGCGCGGCCGCTGCACGTAATGCAGCAGCACGATGATCGAGCAGATCTGGCTCAGCATCACGAGCGCGATCAACAGCGCGATATTGCGCGCGAGCAGCGTACGCGGCAGCAGCGCGCGCATCATGATTCGACATCGGCGACGAGCATATAGCCGACGCCCCAGACGGTGCGGATGAAACGCGGCTTCGACGGATCGTCCTCGACGATTTGTCTCAGGCGCAGCACCTGCACGTCGATGCTGCGATCGAGCGCGTCATGGTCACGCCCCCGCGCACGCGCGAGCAGGTTGTCGCGGCTCACCGCGCGATTCGGCGACGACGCGAGCGCGACCAGCAGCAGCATCTGCGCGGAATGAATCTCGAGCGGCACGCCCGCGCGCGACAGCTCCTGCTTGCCGACGTCGAGCGTGAAGTCGCCGAAACGCACGCACTGGGACGTCACGGTGACGTCGCCCGCGGCCATTTTCTGGCGGCGCAGCAGCGCATTGATTCGCGCCACCAGTTCGCGCGGCAGGAACGGTTTCGCGAGGTAGTCGTCGGCGCCGGTTTCGAGGCCGGTCACGCGATCGAGCGGATCGCCCTTCGCGGTCAGCATCAGGATCGGCAAGGTCTGCCCTTGCGCGCGCAGCTTCGCACAGATCTCGAGGCCGTCCTCTTCGCCGATCATCAGATCGAGTATCAGCAGATCGAACGGCTCGCGCTCCAGGTAGCGATTCAGACGCTTGCCGTCCTCGGCCGCGCGCACGTCGAAGCCGTGACCGCGCAGAAAGCGCAGCAGCATGTTGCGCAACTCGGCTTCGTCGTCGAGCACGATGATCCTGGCGGGGCGTTCCATCCGCAAGCTCCTCGATATCCACGCCGCTCAGCGTGCGGCCCCGCGTTCCTGCATGAATGCTTCGATCTGCGACAGTGTGATGTAGCCGGCCTTCTGCGTGTCGATCTCGTCGAAATGACGCGCGAGCATCGGCATGCCGGCCGCCGCCTGGTCGCGGGTCAGTTTGCCGTCGTGCGTGGTGTTCGCGTTCGAAAAGCGCGTTTGCAGCTGCTGCTCCATCTGCGCCATCCGCTGTGGGCTGATACCTTGCGGCGCGGCGGCCTGAGCGAACGTGACGGTGGATGCGCAGCACAGCAACACGGTGGCGAGCAACTTCTTCATGACTGACTCCTTCGGTTGGAACATCGACCGTCGCCTGGCTGGGTGCCGCGATCCGTTTCGATGACAGGCCGAATTCTTGTTCAGACGCCGCGCGATCGCAATTCAAGAATCATGTCGAGTCATGTCACGGCCCCGAGTGCCGCTGCTGCGTGACATCGAATGAAATGAGTTTGCGATTCCGTTGCTCGGGCCTGCTGCGTATCGTTCCGTCTGCCGTCCATCGGCTTTCCACGTATCAGGAGTCCCAAATGACTATCCGTCTCGCCTGCGCCTCGACTTTCACCGCCATCGGTCTTGCCTGCTCTTCCGCCGCCTACGCCAGAGTCGTCGTGTATCTGCCCGCCGCCGTGGTCTATGCGCCACCACCGCGACCGGTCTACTACCCGATGCCGATCGATCCCGTGTACGTATCGGCACCGCCTGTCGCCGTTCCAGTGGCGGCCGCGACCATCGTCGCGGCGCCGGCCAACCCGCTGCCCGGCACGACGGCCGCTGCTGCCGTGGTGGTGCCGCCCGCGCCCAACTATGCGGTGATGCCCGCGCCGACGGTCAGCTATGCGCAACCGCTCGCGAGCGCGCCGCATTGACCGCGCACTGCGGGCTGTCGGGTCGAGCGGCTTCGACCGCCTCGAGGCTCGCCACGCCGTTGACTCAGCATAGGACAAGCGCCTGGTACGCACGCCTGGTGAATTCCCGTTGTCCCGTTGAAAGGTGCAGCGCCGCTGCGGCGCGCCGGGCGCTGCGCGTAAAGCTTGCATTGAGTTTGCCGCTTCTTGCCATCGCGCACAGCGTCCGGCGCGGGTTCGATGTGGCGTTTTGTGCCGTCACGGCTGATCTTGACTACCTATAGGCGGGATGGAACGAAGCTTGCTGACGCTTATACGTTCGCGCGCGTCTATCTCCAGCGTTCCTTTTCCCGGACCTTTGTGATGAGTTACCAAGATATCGACAAAGAAATTGCCCATCTCGAAGTCGTTTTCAACGCACTTTCAGCGCGCGACCGTTTTCCGCTGTCGTACTGGCATCGCCGGCTGCTCGCGTTGAACCGTTCGTCGATGGTGCCCGCGCAACGCCAGCGCGTCGCCCACCTCGAAGCGAGGCTGCGCTCGATCGGCGCGCGACTGGACCAGCTCGCCGACGCGACGCGAGTCGGCTCCGCACCGGCCCGCGTCGATGACGGACGGCTCAAGGGTCCGTTTGATGGCGGACGTGTTTCGCAGGTCCGTTCAGCCGGTTAGAATCCGCGCCCCAAGCGCCAGCACTAGCGCGGGCACCATCACCAGCGCGCCGACCTTCAGGAACTTCATGAAGCCGACGTCTTCGCCTTCACGGCGAATCGCGTTGAGCCACAGGATCGTCGCGAGCGAGCCGGTGATCGACAGATTAGGCCCGAGGTCGACGCCGATCAGGAACGCGTCGACCACGCGCTCCGGGCTATGCGCCTGCATCACGGTCGAGCTCGCGATCAAGCCGGCCGGCAGGTTATTGATCAGATTGCTGAGGAACGCGATGCTCGCGCCGGCCCAGCCGGCCGCTTCGATTTCTTTGTGTTCGGTCGCGCGCCGCAGGGCGCCCGCGAACGCGGTGATCACGCCGGTGTGATCGAGCATCTCGACCAGCACGAACAGCCCGGCGACGAGCGGCAACACGTTCCACGAGATTTCGCGGATCATCGGCAGCGGCGATCTGCGCTCCTTGATCAGCACGACGAGCGCGGTCAGCGTGCCGAGGATCGCGGTCGGCAGGCCGAGCTGGATGTCGTACGCGGAAACCGTCAGCAGCGCGCCGGCCGTCACCGCGATGCCCGCGAGCGCGACGCGCCCGCTCGCGGTCAGCTCGACCGCCTCCAGATTCGCCTCGCAGACACCGGCCAGCGCGTCGCGCTGGGTCCAGCGCAGCATCACGAAGGTCGCGGCGATCGACAGCACCGATGGCAGCGTGAAGCGCAGCATCCACGGTCCCAACGGCGGCGTGTGATTACCGTACAGCACGATGTTGGCCGGATTTGAAATCGGCAGCACGAAGCTCGCCGCATTGGCGACGAACGCGCAGACAAACAGCAGCGGCAGCGGCGGCGTCTTCGCTTTCTTCGCCGCGGCGAACACGGCGGGTGTCAGGACGACGGCGGTGGCGTCGTTGGAAAGAAACGCGGTGATCACGACGCCGAACACATAAACGAGCACGAACAGCTTGCGCGGCGAACTACGGGCATGATTGACCGCGAGCACCGCGACCCAGTCGAACAGCCCTTCGCGGCGGCCGACTTCGGAGAGCAGCATCATGCCGAACAGGAACAGATAGACGTCGGTGCCCTTGCCGATCGCTTCGATCGCCAGATGCAAGGGCAACAGGCCGAGCGCGACGAGCAGCAACGCGCCGGCGACGGCCCACACGGCTTCGGGCCATTTGAACGGCCGCGTGATCACGCCGGCGGTGGCGAGCGCGGCAATGCCCCATGAAAGAAAGACAGGATTCACGGCTTAAGCCCGGAAAATGGGTGGTGTTGGTGGCTGCGCAAAGCGCGCGCAACCTTTGTTGTTCGGGGCAACAAGTTACCACAGCGGTACCACGGCGCGCCCTCCATAGCAGGGCGCGTGCCTTCATGCTCGCGCCTTTCAGCGCGCAAGTCTTTCAACACAATTAACGCCAACGAGGAAACAATCTGTTCCCGCTCGCCCCCTTTTCAGTTTGAATTGGCATCCCTACTATCCGCATTCTCACGCGGCTTCTCGCGAGCAACGGATCGAACACGATGCAAATTCAGGCTTCCGCTCCCACGCGCTACCACGGCGCCGCCATCGCGCTGCACTGGCTGATCGCCGCGCTGATGATCGGCGGCTTCTACATCGGCTGGATCATGACCGATATCCCCGGTTTCACGCCGACCAAGCTCAAATACTTCTCGTGGCACAAATGGATCGGCGTGACCGTGTTCGCGCTCGCGCTGCTGCGCGTGCTGTGGCGCGCGACGCACCGCGCGCCCGCGCTCGATGCCGCGACGCCCGCATGGCAGAGGGCCGCCGCGCATCTGGTGCACGGTCTGCTGTATCTGCTGATGCTCGCGATTCCGTTGTCCGGCTACTTCTACAGCTCGGCGGCCGGCATTCAGGTCGTGTATCTGGGCATCGTGCCGCTGCCGACGATCATCGGTCCCGATCAGGCGCTGAAGGCCACGCTGCGCACTGTGCACGTGCTGCTCGATTACACGCTGCTCGCGCTCGTGCTGATGCACGTGCTGGCGGCGCTCAAGCATCAGTTCGTCGATCGCGACGGCTTGCTCGCGCGCATGGTGCCGTTTCTGAGGTCCCGCGCATAGCGATATGACGGCGTCAAGACGGTAATCCCGCCGATTGGCTATGACTGGTTGGCAATCAAATTCTTCGCGGTGTGCAATCAGACCGCGTGGCTCGGATAGGATGCGTACCATCATGAAAACACCCTTTTATCTCTCCGCTCATCGCGCGACGCTCGCCTCTTTCGCGGCGCTTGCGCTGTTCGGCGCGAACCTCGCGCACGCCGACGTCGACCTCGCGAAAAGCAGCGTCATCGCGACGACCAAACAGATGAACGTGCCCGTCGACGGCAAGTTCAAAAAGTTCTCCGCGCAGCTGAATTTCGATCCGGCCAAGCCGGCCGCGGGCAGTGCGAACGTATCGATCGACACCGCGAGCTATGACCTCGGCGCCGACGACTACAACAAGCAGGCGCAAGGCAAGGAATGGTTCGACAGCGGCGCCTTCCCGTCCGCTACCTTCGTATCGAGCTCGATCGCGCCGGCCGGCGGCAACCAGTACAAGGTGACCGGCAAGCTGACCATCAAGGGCAAGTCGCAAACGGTCGTCGTGCCGGTCGTGATCGCGAGCCAGGGCGCCACCCAAACCTTCGACGGCGCGCTGCCGATCAAGCGCACGCAATTCGACGTCGGCACCGGCGAATGGAAAGACACGTCGGTCGTCGCCGACGAAGTCGTCATCAAATTTCATCTGGTCGCGGCGAAGAAATAACGCTCGACGCCGCAGCACCGCCTTACCTTTCGACCTCTGGAGTCCACCTTGAAGAAATCCTTCCTGCTCGCCGCCGGCGCGCTCACCGCCGCATTGTCGTTCAACGCGATGGCCGCCACTGAAACCTACATGCTCGATCCGACCCACACGTCGCCGAGCTTCGAGGCCGATCACTTCGGCGGCCTGTCGATCTGGCGCGGCAAGTTCAAGAAAGCCAGCGGCACGGTGACGCTTGACCGCGCGGCGAAGACCGGCACCGTCGACGCGACGATCGACCTGAGCTCGGTCGGCATCGGCAACGACAAGCTCAACGAGGAACTGGTCGGCGACAAGTTCTTCGACACCGCGAAGTTCCCGACCGCGGTCTACAAGGGCACGCAGATCAAGTTCGACGGCGACAAGCCGGTCGAAGTGATCGGCACGCTGACCATGCACGGCATCACCAAGCCGGTGAACCTGAAGATCGAATCGTTCAAGTGCATCCAGCATCCGGTGCTCAAGCGTGAAGTGTGCGGCACCGAATCGACCGCGACGTTCAATCGCGACGATTTCGGCATCGACTTCGGCAAGGCGTACGGCTTCAACATGAAGACCACGCTGAATATCCAGGCCGAAGGCATCAAGCAGTAACGGCCTCACCGCGCGCCCGGCGCCGCCGGGCGACGCGCGGCTAGATCACGGGCTGCTCCGGCACGAGCGACGGCTGACGCGCCTCGATCCACGTAATCAGTTCCTCGCGGCGCATGGCCTTGGCGAACAGCCAGCCCTGCCCGTACTGAACGCCGCGGCGCACCAGATATTCGACCTGCTCCGTGCGCTCGATCCCTTCCGCGACGATTTTCACGCCCAGTTCGTGCGCCATGTCGATGATATGGGGCGCGACGATGCTCGACGCCGCGTCCTGCGCGATCGTGTCGACGAACGATTTGTCGATTTTCAGCACGTCGATATTGAAGGTTTGCAAATAGGCGAGGCTCGAATAGCCGGTGCCGAAATCGTCGATATAGACCGGGTGGCCCGCGCTTCTGAAGGCCGCTATCGTATGCCGGGTGACGTCGGCGTTCAGGAAGCTGCGCTCTGTTGCTTCGATCCTGATCTGGGCGGGACGGATGCCGGTTCCGGCAAGTTTTGCGGTGACGAGATTCAGAAAACGCGGCGTGCGCAGATCCTCGCCGCTGACGTTGACCGAGACGTAGAACGACGGCCGCGAGCGCAACAGCCCCTTAAGGTCGTGGACCGCTTTATCCAGCACGAGGTCGGTCAGCGGCTGGATCAGGCCATGCTGCTCGGCCACCGCAACGAAGATATTCGGCGAGATGTCGCGTCCGTTGAGCTGCCACCTGGCCAGCGCTTCGACGCCGACGCATTCGTTGGTCGTGAGACTGACGATCGGCTGATACACGACATCGATCTTTTTATGCGAGATCGCCCATTCGAGCGTGGCCTGGAACGACACCCGCCGCGAGATCCGTTTGAATGAGAACCAGCCGAATGCGGCGCCCAAGGCGACGCCCATCGAAAGCCACATCGCCAGCAGGCCGGGCCAGTCTTTCAGCAAGCTGGTGCGCCGGCCCTTGACGACGACGCCAAGGGGGCGCGACGACGAATGTGCCACCGCGTAGATCCAGTCACTACTATCGACACGCCCCGCCCGCTTCCAGGCATTGAGCATCTCGTCGGCGTCCGCGCCCGTCGACAGCGCGACGATCAGGTTCAGCTCGGTGTTGATCGTGGCGATCGGCCGTCCGGCGGGATCGATGACATCGACGAATGACTGCGGATCGACTGACACATATTCGCCGTTGCGCGCAACCTGGATGTCCTCGCGCACGTCGCTGAGCGGATTCTTTTGCTCGAACCAGATCAGGTAGCCGTCATTGCTACGCCAACGCGGCGGCTGCAACGGCACATTCTGCGAGCGAACGTCGCCGAACAGCGGCGAGCAAAGATAGCGCCCGTCGCCTATCGCGCCCGCATCCCGAACGTAGCGATAGTTGAAAACCACGCGGGCAGCCCGTTGCAGGTATTCGGGCGAACACACGTCGGAGTGCTCGGCCTGCAGGTCCGCGATCGCCGCAAAGGCCTGATATGTGACGAGGTCCGTGCGCATCACCGCTTTCGCCGCGTAGTCCCGCAAATTTGCCTGCTCGCGGCGTGCGACGTCTTCGTTCGCGACATAGACGCTGATCAGGACCGGCAACACCGTGGCAGCGCAGCCAAGTGCGATATACGCCGAAATCAGCGACATTCGCTTGATCATCTGTCGAGCCCCGGGTGAACGGTCGCGGCGAAACCCGCCTGGAGCGGCCGCCCACCGTGGGCCGGGCACGCAATCGTCGGACGTTAGAGAGAAGAATAGTTTCTGAACCCGCTTTTTCAACATCGCGTTGCAGGACCCGCGGGCGATTGCTGGCGACCGGCGGCGGGCGACCGGCTGCGGGCGACCGGCTGCGGGCGCGGCAAGGTACCATTACGGACCGGCGCCAACGCCATGCGCGCCGTCCTAGCCCTCGCTTATTGCCACCGTCCGTTTCAACCTCATGAATTCGCCACCTCGCCGCATCGCGCACCTCGACATGGACGCGTTTTATGCGTCCGTCGAACTGCTGCGCTATCCGGAGCTGCGCGGCAGCGCTGTGGTGATCGGCGGCGGCCGCAACAGCGCGCCGCAGGTGCTCGAGGACGGCAGCAAGCGCTTCGCGAAGCTGCGCGATTACGCGGGCCGCGGCGTCGTGACCACCTCGACCTATGAAGCGCGCGCGCTCGGCGTATTCTCGGCGATGGGCATGATGAAGGCCGCCGCGCTCGCGCCCGACGCGATCCTGCTGCCGACCGACTTCGATTCCTACCGTCACTATTCGCGCCTCTTCAAAGCGGCGGTCAGGACGTTCACGGAGCGAATCGAGGATCGCGGCATCGACGAGATCTATATCGACCTGACCGAGGTGCCCGGCGAGGCGGCTGACATCGGCCGGCGCATCAAGGAGGCCGTCCATCAGGCCACCGGTCTCACCTGCTCGATCTGCGTCGCGCCGAACAAGCTGCTCGCGAAGATCGGCTCCGAGCTCGACAAGCCCGACGGCCTGACGATCCTCACACCGGCGGACATACCGCTGCGCGTGTGGCCGCTGCCGGTGCGCAAGGTCAACGGCATCGGTCCGAAGGCCGCGGAAAAGCTGACCGCGCTCGGCCTCGCGACGGTCGGCGATCTGGCCGCCGCCGACGCCGGGCTGTTGCAGGACAACTTCGGGCGCAGCTATTCCGCGTGGCTGACGGAGATCGCGCAGGGTCACGACGAGCGGCCGGTGGTGGTCGAATCGGAGCCGAAGTCGATCAGCCGCGAGACTACGTTCGAGCGCGATCTGCATCCTCGTCACGATCGGCCGGCGTTATCGAGCGCGTTCACGGGACTGTGCGTGCGGGTCGCCGACGATCTCGTGCGCAAGGGCTACGTGGGCCGCACGATCGGCATCAAGCTGCGTTACGACGATTTCCGCACCGTCACGCGCGACCTGACACTCGACGAACCGACCGCCGACGCGACCGAGATCCGCCGTGCGGCGACCGAATGTTTGCGACGCGTGCAGTTGAACCGCAAGCTGCGGCTGTTGGGCGTGCGCATCAGCGCGCTGAGCTCGGCCAGCGAACAGGCGCTGAAGCCGCGCCTGCCGGTTCAGGCCGACTTGCCTTTCGCGAGCGACGACTAGGCGGTGTCGCCAGCGATGCCAGCCGCAGTCGTAGTCGTAGTCGCATTCACGTTCGCGCGCATGGCCGGCACGTCGCCCGAGGTGGACAGCGCCGATGCCGCCACCGAAAACGAGAACGTATTGACGCCGTTCGCGCTGTGCGCGGACACGGTGCCGCGATGCATCTCGGCGATCGCCTTCACGATCGCGAGCCCGAGCCCGTGGTTTTCGCGGCTATTGGTGCGCGAGACTTCCGCGCGATAGAAACGGTCGAACAGATGTTCGAGCACGTCCGGCGCGATCTGCTCGCCCGGATTCGCCACGACGACGCGCACCTGGTTGCGCAGCGGACCTTCGCCGCGCGCGATCGTCACGCTGATCGACGCGCCCGGCTCGCAATGCTGGATCGCGTTCATCAGCAGGTTCGTGCACGCGCGGCCGAATAGCGAGCGGTTCACGCGCGCGAACGCATCGCCGTGCAACTTCGCATGCACGCGCGCCTCTTCGAGCGGAATCTCCAGAAACTCCAGCGTATGCGCGACTTCCGCCGCGAGCGACACCTCGACGAGCCCCGTCGCGCGTTCGCCCTGATCGGCGCGCGCGAGGAACAGCATGTCGTTGATGATCGTGCGCATCCGCTCGAATTCTTCGAGGTTCGATTGCAGCGTGTGGCGCAGGTCGTCGACCGAGCGGTTGCGCGTGAGCGCGACCTCGGTCTGGCCGATCAGGATCGTCACCGGTGTGCGCAATTCATGCGCGACGTCCGCGTTGAACGATTCGAGGCGGCCGTAGGCGCCGTCGAGCCGTTCGAGCGCGCCGTTGAACGAGTTCGCGAGGTCGTTCAGTTCGAGCGGCAGCGACGCGGTATTGAGCCGCTGCGAGCGGTTGTTCGGACTGACCGCCGAGGCGTCGCGCGTCAGACGCGTGAGCGGTGCGAGACCGATGCGCGTGACAGAGTAGCTGAGCAGCAGCACCGCGAGACTGCCGAGCGCGGACAGCGCCGCGAGTGCCGAGCCGAACACGCGCATCGTGCGCAGGTTCGGTGAATAGCTCGACGCGACCTGCAACTGCACCGGCGGCCGAGCGGCATTGGCGGGCAAGGTCACCGTCGAGGTCAGCATGTCGGGGCCGCCGCCCGCCGGCGCGATGCGCGCGTAGCCGCCCGACCAGCTCTTCGTGACCGTGCCCTGCACCGGCGTGCCGAAGTGATAGCTCGGATCCGCGCTCGTCACCGAGTACACGGTGCTGCTGTCGTGCGGCGTCATGTCGGTGAGTTTTTCGCGGCAAATCCGCCATTTTTCGGGGGTCACCGCGTGATAGACGATGATGCGCGCGATCTGCGTGCGATCGTCGAGCGACTCGCGCAGATGATGTTCGAGCTGCGTGCGCAGCACCAGAAAGAGCCCGGAGCCGACGAGCGTAAAGACGAACAGCGCGACCAGCGCGAACATCGACGCAAGCCGGCGGGCAATCGAGCGGTTCATGATGTCTCTGCCTCTTCACGCACCTCGAGCACGTAGCCCATGCCGCGCACCGTGTGCAGCAGTTTCGACGGAAACGGGCCGTCGAGCTTCGCGCGCAGCCGCTTGATCGCGGTTTCGACGACGTTCGTATGGCTGTCGAAATTGACGTCCCATACGAGCTCGGTAATCGCGGTCTTCGACAGGATGTCGCCCTGACGGCGCGCCAGCACGCTCAACAGTTGAAACTCTTTCGCGGTCAGGTCGAGGCGCACGCCGTCGCGCGTTGCGCGGCGGCCGATCAGATCGACGAACAGATCGCCGACAGAAATCAACGTGGACTCCTGCGAACGCGTGCGGCGCGCGAGCGCATGCAGACGCTCGACCAGTTCGAGGAACGAGAACGGTTTGGTCAGGTAGTCGTCGGCGCCTTCGCGCAGGCCGCGCACGCGGTCGTTCACGTGATCGCGCGCGGTCAGCATGATGACCGGCGTCGACTTGCGCATGCGCAGCGCCTTCAGCACGCTGAAGCCATCGCGCTTGGGCAGCATCACGTCGAGGACGATCACGTCGTAATCGAACTCGGTGGCCAGATGCATCCCTTCCTCGCCGTCGAGTGCGACGTCGACGACCCAGCCCTGCTCTGTCAAGCCGGAGCGCAGGTAGTCCACCACCTTGTGCTCGTCTTCAACAATCAGCAATTTCATCCGCGTCCCCTGTCGGCAGGAGTTAGCGCTTTAGCGCTTACTCCTGCCCCATGCCGCTTGCGGCGGTCGACCGGAGTTAGCGCTTTGGCGCTTACTTCGGTCCCATGCCACTTGTGGCTTCAACGTTCCATTATACGAACGCCCCTGAGTCTTCGCGCCGATCCCAATGCATCGGCATGGAAGCCCGACCGTGGCGATTCAACGTGCAGGCGCCAGCGTCTCCTTCTGCGCGCCGCCCGTTTGCGCCTGCTGCGGCATCGCCGTAGCGCTGGCGACGTTCGCTGTGGCACTGGCAACGTTCACTGCGGCATCGGTCGCGTTCGCTTCGTTCGCGGCCATCGCGCCGCCTTGCGCGCCGCCATCCCAACCGCCGCCGAGCGCCTTCACGAGCGCCACCGACAACGTCAGCTGCTGACCGTGAATCTGCACATCCGTGCGCTCGCTGGTCAGCAGCGATTCCTGCGCATCGATCACGTTCAGATACGCGACGAGGCCGCCCGAATAGCGATCGTTTGCGAGCGACAGCAGCCGCTGCGCATCCTCGACCGCCTCACGCGACTGCTTCGCCGCGCCATCGAGCACCGACAGTCCGGTGATGCCGTCCTGCACCTGCTGGAACGCGCTCAGCACCGTTTGCCGATAATTCGCCTCGGTCGCCTTGTAGCCCTCGCTCGCGTACTTGACGTTGGCCGCGCGCCGCCCGCCGTCGAAGATCACCTGACCGACCGTCGCACCGAGCGTCCACATCAGCGTCGGCGCGGTAAGCAGATTGGCGAACTCGGTGCTTTCCCAGCCGATGCCCGGCGTCAGCGTGAGGCTCGGGAAGAACGCCGCCTTGGCCACGCCGATCTGCGCGTTGGCGGCCGCCATCGCGCGTTCCGCCGACGCCACGTCGGGCCGCCGTTGCAGCACGTCGCTGGGTACACCGAGCGGCACCGTCGGCGGCTTGATGTCGAGCACCTTCGGCTCGATCGCGAACTGCGGGGCCGGTACGCCGACCAGCGCGGCGATCGCATGCTCGAACTGCGCGCGCTGATTCAGCAGCAGTTGCGCCTGCACGCGCGTCGAGTCGAGCTGCGATTTCTGCTGCAGCACGTCGAGGCCCGAGACCGAACCGAGATCGTGCTCGGTGTTCACGTAATCGAGCGCTTTCTGCTGCAGCTTCACCGACTGGTTCAGCACGTCGATCTCGTTGTCCAGCTCACGCAGCGAGAAGTAGTCGGTGGCGAGGTCAGTCGTCAGCACGAGACGCGCGTTCGCGAGATCGTCCGCCGACTGCTCGGCCGATGCCTGCGCGCCCTCGACCTGACGACGGATGCGGCCGAACAGATCGGTGTCGTAGTTGATCGTCGGCCCGAGCTGGATGTTGTTCTGCACAGTCGATTGGGTCGGCGTCGCATAGTTCGTCAGCGGCCGGTCGTGCGAGATGCGAAAGCGCGAGGCCTGCGCATTGAAATCAACTTCCGGCACGCGCTGCGCGCTGGCGTTCGCGAGCGTCGCCTTCGCCTGCTCGTAGTGCGCGCTCGCCGCGGCGAGCGTCTGGTTCTGCGCGAGCGCCTGGGTTTCGAGCGTCGCGAGCGTCGGGTCGGCGAAACCCGTCCACCAGTCCGGCGCAATCGGCGCATGCGACGGCGCGGCGACGCGCCAGAACGAATCGGTGTGCCACTCGGGCGGCACCTCGGCCTGCGGCCGCTGATAGTCGGGGCCGACCGTGCAGGCGGCGAGCAACGCCGCTCCGGCGCACGCGCTCAGCGCGGTGAAGACGGTGCCACGCGTACGCGACCGGTATGAACCAGTGAACCTCACGACGCCCCCTTGTCGCTCTTCTGCGGCTGCACCTGTACGTGATCGCCATCGGCAATCGAATCGCTCGGGTTGATGATGATGCGATCGGTCGGCTCGATTCCGCTTTCGATTTCGAGCTGCTGACCGAGGTCCACCGCGATCACGACCTTGCGCAGGCTCACGTTGCCCTTCGCATCGACGACCGCGAGGCGCGGCCCCTCCGCGCGAAACAGCAGCGCATTGCCGGGCACCGTCAGGCGCGCATGCGCTGCGGCCGGCAACGCGACCTGCACGTAGGCGCCGGGGCGCAGCTTGTCGTCGGGATTCGGCAGCGTCACTTCGATCTGCAACGAACGCGTCGGCACGTCGATCGCGCCGGACATGTGCGTGATCGTGCCGTTGAACTGCTGGCCCGGCAGTTCGGCCTGGGTGACCACGACCTTCTGCCCGACCGCCACGTTCTGCGCATAGGCCTGCGGCAGCTGCACGTAGACGCGAAGCGGATCCGACTGCGCGAGCGCGAACAGGGCCCGGCTCGTCCCGCTGCCCGCGTCGATCAGATCGCCGACATCGACGTTGCGCTGCGTGACCACGCCGGTAAACGGTGCGACGATCCGCTTGAACGATTCGAGCTGCTGCAGACGCTTGACGTTCGCATCGGCGGCCGCGAGGTTCGCGATGTCCTGCGTATAGGTGCTTTGCCGTTCGTCGAGCTCCTGTTGCGACACTGCATCGCGCTGGCGCAACTGCTGCCAGCGATCGAGCGAGCTCTTCGCGAGCGCGAGGCTCGAATTGATCTGCTGGCGTTGCGCGAGAGCCTGCGCGAGTTCCTGGTCGATTTCCGGCGTATCGAGTTCGGCCAGTAGTTGCCCCTGTTTCACGTGCGTGCCGATATCGGCGTACCAGTGCAGCAGATAGCCGGTCGCGCGCGCATAGATCGGCGACTCGACGTAGCCGCGCAACGTGCCCGGCAGCAGCGTGTTGCCGCTGCCTTCGCTCTGCGTCGGCGTGACGACGTTCACGTACTGCTTTGCGTTCTGTTGCGCGGTCGCCGTGACCTCGCGGTTTTGCAGCACGTTCGCGATCACGGTGCGCAGCGTGCCTATCACGAGCAGCACGAGCACGATCACGACCGCGATCTTCGCGCGCTTCCATTCGCGATTGCGCGGCGGCAGCAGGTGCTCTCCCTCTTCGGTTTCCCGCGTGGGGATCGCTAGCGATGCATGAGTTTTTTCTGTCATCTCAGTCAACCATCGTTTAACTTTTACGCGGGCGTCGCCGCACTGCTGTGTTCCGGTGCGGGGCTGCCGCTATGGCCGTGGTTCCCACCGCCGTTGCCGCCATCGTCGCCGCCACCGCCGTCGTCGTCTCCACCGCCGTTCTTACGACGGCGCGCGAGCCACGAATGAATCCCGGCGAACACGAGCGGCACGAAAAACAGCGTCGATACGGTCGCGAACAGCAGGCCCCCGATCACCGCGCGGCCAAGCGGCGCATTCTGCTCGGCGCCTTCGCCGAGACCGAGCGCCATCGGAATCATGCCGATGATCATCGCGAACGCGGTCATCAGCACCGGCCGGATCCGGCTCGCGCCCGCTTCGAGCGCGGCCGTGAGCGGGGGCGCGCCGGCCGAGAGCCGCTGGCGTGCGAACGAGACCATCAGAATACTGTTCGCGGTCGCGACGCCCATCGTCATGATCGCGCCGGTCAGCGCCGGCACGCTTAGATGGGTGCCAGTCAGGAACAGCATCCACACGATGCCCGCGAGCGCCGCCGGCAACGCGCTGACGATGATCAGCGGATCGATCCACGACTGGAAGTTCACGACGATCAGCAGATACACGAGCACGATCGCCATCGCGACGCCGATGCCGAGCCCAAAGAACGAGCTGCGCATCGTCTGTACCTGGCCGCGCACGGTGATCGTGCTGCCGCGCGGCAGCGACGCGCGCACCTGGTTCACGATCTTGTCGACCTGATTCGCCACGCCGCCGAGATCGCGCTTTTCAACGCTCACATACAGATCGATCACCGGCCGGATGTTGTAGTGCGTGACTAACGCGAACTGGCTCTGCGGCGACACCTGCACGAGGTTGCCGAGCAGTTGCGTCGGCCCGTTCATCGTCGCCGACACCGGGGTGCGCAACAGTTCGTCGATCGACGACACCTGGTACTGCGGCGTCTGCACCTGCACCTTGTATTCGACGCCGTTGCGGTTGTTGATCCAGAAGCCCGGCGACGTCTGCGAGCTGCCCGACAGCGATACGAGCACGTTCTGCGCGACGTCGTTCGCGGTCAGGTTCAGTTGTTGCAGGCGGGTACGGTCCATATGCAGATCGAGCACCGGTTCGTCGAGCTTCTGCTGGATATGCGTGTCGACGGTGCCGGGAATCAGCCGCACCTGCTTGAGCAGCTTGCGCGCGACTTCGAGGTTGCCCTGCTGATTCGCGCCCGCAATCTGCACGTCCACCGCCGCAGGCAGGCCGAAGTTCAGGATCTGCGTGACGATGTCGGCCGGCTGAAAGAAGAACTCGACGCCCGGGAAACGCTGCGGCAGGATCGCGCGCAGCTTGTCCATGTAGAGCTGCGACGGCTTGTGTCCTTCGTTCAGCGCAATCTGGATCTCGCCGTCGAGCGTGCCCATCGTGCCCGCATTGCTATACGACAGGTTGATGCCGCTATACGGCAGGCCGAGGTTGTCGAGAATCGTGCCCAACTCCTTCGGCGGCACGACTTCGCGGATCACCTTCTCGACCTCGTCGGCCAGCCGCGCGGTTTCCTCGATCCGCGTGCCGGTCGGCGCGCGCATGTGCAGACGGATGTCGCCCGCGTCGACGCTCGGGAAGAAGTCTTCGCCGAGCGTGAAGAACAGACCCATCGACAGCACGCAGAAACCGAGGAACAGCGTGCCGAACATCTTGCGACGCACGAGCAGGCTGCTCAGGATCATGATGTAGGCCGCGCGCATGCGCTCGAAGCCGGCGTCGAAGCGGTGATACAGACGCATGAACAGATTCGGCTTCGTGCCCGCCTTCGGCTTGTGCGCGTGGCCCATCAGCAGCATCGCGAGCGTCGGCACGAGGGTACGCGACAGGATGTACGACGCGAGCATCGCGAACACCACCGCTTCCGCAAGCGGCACGAACAGATAGCGCGCGACGCCGGTCAGGAAGAACATCGGCACGAACACGATACAGATACACAGCGTCGACACGAGCGCCGGCACCGCGATTTCGCCGGCGCCGTCGAGAATCGCATCGTGCAGATTCGTGCCCATGTGCAGGTGCCGCTCGATGTTCTCGATCGTCACCGTCGCGTCGTCCACCAGGATGCCGACCGCGAGCGCGAGTCCGCCCAACGTCATGATGTTGATGGTCTGCCCGAGCGCGTGCAGCACGATCAGCGACGACAGGATGGACAGCGGAATCGAGATCGCGATGATGCAGGTGCTGCGCCAGTTGCCGAGGAACAGCAGGATCATCGCGGCGGTCAGCGCGGCGGCGACCAGCGCCTCGCGCACCACGCCCTGCACCGCCGCCTTCACGAACACCGACTGGTCGAACAGCGCGGTGATCTGCAAATCCGGCGGCAGCGCCGAGCGGGCGGCCGGCAAGATACCCTTTAACGTATCGACGATCGACAGCGTCGACGCGTTGCCGTTCTTCAGCACCGACATCAGCACGCCACGATGACCGTTCTGCCGCACGATGTTGGTCTGCGGCGAGTAGCCGTCGCGCACATGCGCGACTTCACGCAGATAGGTCGTCGCGCCGTTGACGGTGCGCACCGGAATGTCGTTGAGGCCCTCCAACGTCGGCGGCGAACCGTTCATGTCGATCGTGTATTCCTTCGGCCCGATCTTGGCTGTGCCGGTAGGCAGAATCAGGTTTTGCGCGTTGAACGCGTTGACCACGTCAGTCGGCGTCAGGCCCTTGGCCAGCATCGCGCGCGTATCGAGGTCGACCGAGATCAGTCGCGATTTGCCGCCATACGGATACGGCACGGCCGCGCCCGGGATCGTCACAAGTTGCGGACGCAGGAAGTTCAGCGCCGTGTCGTTGAGATCCTGCTCAGAGAGCTTCGGACTCGACAGGCCGAGCTGGATCACCGGAATACTCGAGGCCGAGTAGCTGATCACCAGCGGCGCGGTGGCGCCCGGCGGCATCTGCTTCAATTGCGCCTGCTCGACGGCCACCGTCTGCGCGATCGCCGTCTGGATGTTCGCGTTCGGCTGCAGAAACACCTTCAGGATCGCGATGCCGGGGAGCGACTGCGATTCGATATGTTCGATGTCGTTGACCGTCGTGGTCAGACTGCGCTCGTTGACCGACGTGATGCGGTTGGCCATGTCCTCGGCCGACAACCCGGTGTACGTCCAGATGATGCTGACGACCGGAATGTTGATTTCCGGCAACACGTCGACGGGCGTGGTGAACAGCACGAAGGGCGTCGCCAGCACGATCAGAATCGCCATCACGATGAACGTGTATGGCCGCTTAAGCGCTACGTTGACGATCCACATTGAAACGGGCCAGAGAGAATGCGGGTGGAGGGGGGGATTGAATCTCGCTTATGCTAGATCGGTAGCACCAACACCTGCATGGCGCGAAAATGGCGGAATTGTCAGGAAGCTTATTGAAAGCAAATGCGCTATTTTTAAAGGTGAAGCACGCTCGCCGAATTTAAGGCGAATTAGGCGTCAAGCAAACGTTTGTCGAATAAATTTACGCGCAGTTAATGGAACGTTTGCTGATACGCGGCATGATTTTCGTTCGAAATATTATGAAACATGCTTTCAGATTGATTCGCAAAGCGGGACGATTTTGCTCCGCGCGGCCCTTCCCCTTCAACGAAAAAGGCCGGTCAACCTGAATGGTCGACCGGCCTTCTCATTTGCAGCTATCCGTGTTCTGGCATCACGCCCGTGACGCTTATTTGGCGAACAGCGACGACATATCGGCGAACGCCTTGAATTCGAGCGCATTGCCCGACGGATCGAGGAAGAACATCGTGGCCTGCTCGCCGACCTCGCCCTTGAAGCGCACGTGCGGCTCGATGATGAATTCGATGCCGGCCTTCTGCAGTTTGTCCGCGACGGCCTGCCATTGCTCCATCGACAGCACCGCGCCGAAGTGGCGCACCGGCACCGCGTCGCCATCTACCGCGCTGGTATGACGGTGACCGATTTCGTCCGGCGCCAGATGCGCGACGATCTGATGACCGTAGAAATTGAAATCGACCCACGCGTCCGAACTGCGCCCTTCCGGACAGCCGAGCAATTCGCCGTAGAACTCGCGCGCGGCGGCGAGGCTATGAACAGGAAACGCCAGATGGAACGGCGGCAAAGCGGTTTCGGCAACGCTCATGGTGGTAAGACTCGCTGGGTGGGTGTGGGGATGGATTGCGACTGGCACGATCGGCACGATCGGCACGACTGGCAATCGGCTCAGAACAAGCAAAGTTTAACCATGAATAAAAATGCTGAGAAACGATATATATTTGATCTGACCATCACCAAAATCGATTGATCGATCATGCTCAGCGAGTTGAAAACCTTCATCGCCGTCAGCCAGTACGGCACGTTTTCCGGCGCGGGCGCGCGCATCGGGCTCACGCAATCGGCCGTCAGCGCGCAGATGCAGCGGCTCGAGCAGGAACTCGGCTTCCAGTTGTTCGACCGCACCGGCCGCTCGGCGACGCTCAACGCGGCGGGCCGCGAAACGCTCGCGCTCGCCGAGGAAATGATGACGCTCTACGCGCGGCTCTCGGAGCGCAGCGGCGGCGCCGCCGAAAGCGGCATGCTACGGGTCGGCGCGATCGCGTCCGCGCAGGTATCGCTGCTTGCCGACGCGCTCGCGCGCTTTCGCGACGACCGTCCCGGCTGGCGGATTCGCGTGGTGCCGGGCGTGTCGCTGGGGCTGCTCGGTCAGGTCGACTCGGGAGAACTCGATCTGGCCGTCATCATCAAGCCGCCGTTCGCGCTGCCGTCGGAGCTCGAATGGCGCACGCTGGTCGCCGAACCGTTCGTGCTGCTCGCACCGAAAAAGCTCGCGCGCGGCGGGCGCTCGTGGCGCGAACTGCTGCGCAGCGAGCCGTTCATCCGCTACGACCGCACGTCGTTCGGCGGGCGGCTCGTCGACCGTTTTCTGCGTCGCGCGCGCCTTGGCGTGCGCGACGCGGTCGAGCTGGACGAATTGCAGGCGATCGTGCAACTGGTCGCGCGCGGCATGGGTGTCGCGCTGATTCCCAATACGGCCGGGCTCGGCAAATGGCCGGCGAGCGTCGTGGCACTCGAACTCGGCGATGCGACCTTCGAGCGTGAGATCGGGCTCGTGCTGCGGCCGCGGCACAGCCGGCCGCTGGTCGCCGATGCGTTGGCGGAGTGTATTGCGGGCGCGGCGGAGAGTTGAGCGCGTTGCGCGGCGCGTTCTATGCGCGTTCTATGCGAGTTCGATTGGGGTTCCATTCGCGTTCGAAGCGAGTGTGCTGCCCTACGGACGCGCAACTGTATCTGTGAGTTGCGCGTGACGGCGCGCAGAATCGTCGCTTCATTCAATCGGCTGGTGTGACGCATTGCGTCGCATTGCCAAACTCGTGCCCCGCCCTTACCTCTGCCCGCCATGATCGCCAGCCCTCTGCTCACCGCCGATGTCCTGATCGCCTACAGCGCCTATTTCGTCGGCACCGCGAGCCCTGGACCGAGCAATCTCGCGATAATGTCGCTCGCGATGAGCGCGGGCCGGCGCGCGGCGCTGGTGTTCGCACTCGGCGTGGTGTCGGGCTCGTTTTCATGGGCGTTGCTCGCGTCGCTCGGGTTGTCGGCGGTGCTCGCCACCTACTCCGAATGCCTCGTCGCGATCCGGATCGCGGGCGGACTGTATCTGCTATGGCTCGGCTTCAAGTCCGCGCGCTCGGCGTTGAGCGCCGGCAAGCCGGTCGCGAGCGCGGCGCGCGTCGACGAACCGCTCGGGCGGCTCTATCTGCGCGGCCTTTTGCTGCATCTGACGAATCCGAAAGCGGTACTCGTGTGGCTGTCGATCGTGTCGCTCGCGATGTCGCCGGTACATGGCGCCGCGCACGTGATGCCGGTCGTGCTGGGCTGCATGGTGATCGGCGCGACGGTGTTCAGCAGCTACGCGATGCTGTTTTCGACGGCGTCCGCGCGGCGCATCTATTCGGCGATCCGGCGCTGGCTCGATGGCTCGCTTGCGGTGATGTTCGGAGTTGCGGGGATCAAGTTGCTGACGTCGAAGAGTTAAGGTGGATTGGGCGCTTCCAGACCGCGCTCTGCGATACTGGCGGCTCAGTTCCATCAACGACGGCTGCTAGCGCACCCAACCACGAATCGATGAACGGCAACGACCACGACGCATCTTCCTCCACCCAACGCTCGCCGCTGCAAAAGCGGCTCTATTGCACCGGCGCGGCGATCCTGGTCGTCAGCCTGATCGCCGCGGTGCTCATCTACATCAGCGCGCCGCCGCCCGATAGCGCGGTCGCAATGTACGGCATGGTCGATCCGCGCTACCAGATCGAGCTACAGCAAATCGGCGGCAACGCGGCAGTGCTGATGGCGCAGTTGCATCAATGGTTCGATAGCTTGTGGCATGGCTCAAGGCTGGCTTATACGGTCGCTGTGCTCGGTGCCGCGCTTGCGGCCGGGTGTTTCTTCATCGGCCATTTTTTCGCGGATGAGTGAGCGACCTGCCCGAAGCGAGACCCCGACTATTTTTTGGCCGCCGCTAGCGCGTCCTCTTTAGTTCCTTTTTTCAGGCATCACGCCGTTCGTCCAAAAAACGACAACCCCTCAAGCCATCAACAGCGCTTCATATTCCGCGCGGAACTGGTCGATGGAACTCTCCACCACCGTCACCGCGCCGTCGATCAAACCGCAGCGCCCACTGCCGGGAAGAACGCGGCACAGGTTCTCCAGTGCCTCCAGATCGGCACGCACACCGCGGCCCGTATCGAGCCGGTTCAGAAGCCGCATCATCTGAAACGTTCCGCCCTTGCACGGCGGGCACTGGCCGCAAGAACCCTGCGCGAAGAAGTTCACGTAATCCGCGACCTTGCGCACGATGCTCGTGCCTTCCGACACCACGATCATCGCGCCCGTCCCCAGACGCGAACGGCGTTGACGCACCGAGTCGAAGTCCAGTGCAACGTCGAGGTCGCGCTTCGTCAGCAAGGTGTTGGATGGGCCGCCCGTGAAGACCGCCTTGAACTCCTTGCCCTGCAGCATGCCGCCGCCGTGCTGAAACACCAGCGTCTCGAGGCTCGTGCCCATCGGCAGTTCATACAGACCGGGATGCAGTACATCGCCCGAAAGCGAATAGAGCTTGGTGCCGGCCGCGTTCCCCACTCCGAGGTCGCGATACCACTGCGCGCCGTGGCGCAGGATCCCGGGCACATGCGCGAGCGTCTCGACGTTGTTGACGATGGTCGGGGCGCCGTGCGCGCCCTGCTCGGCCGGGAATGGCGGCTTGCGCCGCGGAAACGGAAAGCCGCCTTCGACGCTGGCGATCACCGCCGTCTCCTCGCCGCCGATGTACAACCCCGAACTCGGCACGACGCCAAGCGATACAGGTGCGCCGATCCAACGTTCGACGGCGGCGAATTGCGCGTGCCCCGACCATTGCCTGACCGCCTCGCGAGTCACGGCGAGCGACCCCGTTTGATGCGGATTCACGTACAGAACGACATGGTTGGCCCGCGTCGCCACCGCGGCAATCAGCGCGCCCTCGATCACCTGATGCGGGGTGTGTTCGAGCAGAAAGCGGTCCTTGAAGGTGCCCGGCTCGTCTTCGTTGCCGTTGCAGATGACGTACTTGTCGCCGTCAGGGGCGGCCGCGACCGGCGCCCACTTTCGATGTGCGGGGAAGCCTGCGCCTCCCATTCCACGCAAATCGGCCTGGGCGATCGCGGCGATGATTGCCGCCGGATCTTCGAGCGCTTTGGCGAGTCCCTCGCCGCCGCCGCGCGCGAACCACGCATCGAGGTCGGCGCCGACACGGAAATCGTCCCTCATCAAGCACTGATTCAGCGTTTGCATCGCGTGCTCCGTGGTTCGCCTCACCGGATGCCGCCGATCACACGGCCGCGCGCGCTCGCGCGCAATCCCGCATCGACTCGCAGATCGAAATGGGCATAGGCGGGAAAGAGCTGCGGCGCCTTCACGTGAAGCGGCAGTCCCGCCAGCGTCAGCTCCCTCTGCCACGCATGCACGTGACCGATCCCGGCGCGGTTCGCCATCACCCACTCCGTCGATTGCGCCGCCTTCGCGCCGGCACGGCGCCCCATGCTCAGAATGTCGAGCAGCGCGTTTCCCATCAAGCGGTTGCGGCCGTGGATGCCGCCCGTCACCTCGCCGACACAGAAAAGCCCGGGGACGTTCGTGGCGCCGTCTTTGTCGATGGCGACGCCGCCGTTCTGATAGTGGAGCGTGGGATAAACGAGGAAGGGCTCCTGCGCCGCATCGATGCCGCACTTGCGCGCGAGATGGCGAAGCGTGACGAGGCGCTTCGCGAGTATCCCGGGATGCTCGATTTCGAGTGTCGGCGTATCGAGGAACACGCCGGCCTGGCCGTCGCGCTCGATGCCGCGACCCAGCGCGCACTCGCGCAGGATCGCCGATGCGACCACGTCGCGCGGCTTGAGCTCGTCGACGAAACGTTCCCCTTCGCCGTTCAGGAGTCTCGCCCCCGCCGAGCGCGCCGCCTCGGAAATCAGGCCGCCCGCCAGATGATGCGGATAGGCGATGCCGGTCGGATGGTACTGGAACGAGTCGAGCTCGCGCAGCCGCGCGCCGATCCGATAGGCGAGCACCAGGCCGTCGGCGGTGGCGCCGTAGTGGTTCGAGGTTGGAAACGAATTCAGGTGCAGTCGCCCGGCGCCGCCGGTGGCGAGTATCACGGCGCGCGCGCGCACCAGCACGAAAGTACGCCATTCGAGGTTGTAGATCACCGCTCCGGCGCAGCCGCCGCGCTCGTCGGACAGCAGCTCGACCAGAGGGCAGCGGTTCCACAACTCGATGCCCGGGTCGAGGTCCACCGCCTCGCGCAACACGCGCATCATTTCGAGGCCGGTATAGTCCCGATACGACAGAATGCGCGCCGCCGACGCGCCTCCGGGCTTCTTGCGCATCAGGTTGCCGCCCAGCGGCTGGTCCTCTTCCAGATCGAACATCATGCCGAGCTGGATCAGCCAGCGAATCACATCGGGGCCGTCCATCACCATCTGGGCCACGAGCTCGGGTTCGCCGCAGAAATGTCCGGCGCGAAGCGTGTCCTCGAAGTGCAGTTGCGGGCTGTCGTCCTCGCCGATGGCCGCCTGGATGCCGCCTTCGGCCATCACGGTGTTGCTGTCGCCGAGGCGCAGCTTGGTGGCGAGGATCACGCGCGCGCCCTGCTTCGCCGCCGTGAGCGCCGCTGCACAACCTCCACCACCGCCGCCGATCACCAGCACATCGGTCGTCATCAGCTGCGCGCCGGCAATATCGACATCATCGATCAGCGCGTTGGCCTGCAAATGGCGCGCGAGATCGGGCTGACAGGGCTCTCCGCTATTGACCCCGACACTCAGCGCGACCCGCGCATGCGGCCCATGATCGGGGTGATAGGCCTTCAGCAGTTCGTCGACCGGGACGTCGTCGGCGCGCAACGAGGCCGCCATCCCGGGTTGGTAGCGCTGTCGCGCGTTCTCGTAGGGTATGCCGACGGACACGATGATCCGCTCCGCTCAGCGCGGCGGTTGCGCGCCCGGCGCATCGAAGTCGATCGTCATTTCACCGCTGTCGATCTGCTGCAGCCGCCGCATCAGATTGGACGGACGCAGCGAAAGCGATGCGATCATGCGGCGCACGAACACACCCAGATGGTTGGGCCGGATATGCTCGGGGCATGCGAGTGTGCACAGGTTGCACATCACGCATTCGTCGAACACCTGGCTCGATGCGCTCAGATTGCCCTCCACCGCCAGGTTCACGCCGCGCTGCACGTCCAGCCCCTTCGGACAGGCGCGATCGCAACCACTGCAATGACGGCAATGCGAGGCTTCGGGGAAGATTTCGGCGATCTTGCTGAGCGCCTGCCAACTGTCGCCGATATCTTCGATGCGATAGAAGTGGCGTACCGACTCGGTGAAGTAACCGAGGAACGCGACCTGCATGCCGTCTTCGACGAGGGTCTCGCAGGCGAGCGCGGTTTTGACTTCCTGCTCGCCGCTGCGTCGCACCATCACACGGCAGGAGCCGCACACACCCTGCGACATGCAGCCGACACCCTCGACAAGGGTCTGCCCCGCATGCCCGATGGCCTGCAGAATCGAGCAATTGCCCGGCGCCTGAATCTCGCGCCCTTCGATACTCACGCGAACCATGGCCTCGCACTCTCCTGGCGCGTCGTGAACTCTTCACTGGCGAACGCGCAAAAAAGGTCATATAAACCTTAGCACAAGGACGGTTACGAGAACGGGCATGGCATGAAAACTTTCTGGAAGGCCGTCGCTCCTCTGATCGTGGCGATCGTGATCGGACTGATTCCCGCGCCCCCCGGTCTCGCGCAACACGCGTGGTATTACTTCGCGATATTCGCGGGCGTGATCGTCGGGCTGATGCTGGAGCCCATTCCGGGCGCTGCGATCGGGCTTATCGCGGTGACGCTCGTCGCCGTGTTCAGCGAGTGGGTGTTCTTCAGTCTCGCACAACTTGCCAGGCCCAATTTCAATGTCGCGAATGCGAGCCTCGGCTGGGCGCCTGCTGTGAAGTTTGAGGCCGCTGTCGGTCCTCGTGCCGTATCGGACCAAAGTCCGATTGTCAGCAGCAAGGAATGAATGCCAGGCACTGCGACGTCTCACGCTACCGCGTTTCGAGAACTACGCAAATCCGCTCCGCTCTACTGATCTTCCAATTCATGATCGGCTCGTCGAGCCAATCATGAAAGCGCTTGCGCCGCTCCTGCTTCGAGAGAGCGCGACCAATTGCGTCGTTCTTCTAACACGCACTAACCGGAAAAATGCGGATTGATCGTGTCGTGAAACGGCGGAAGCCACGCGGGCCGCCCGAGCGTGACGTGCGCATTCCAGTGCATTTGGTGTGCAGCAACGCCAGTCCCCGCATCGCCGCAGCCCGTGACGAACGCAATATGCCCCACCAGCGGACGCCGTATCGCAATGAAGCGGACGCCCTCCGGCATCGGCAATGCCCGCACGCCATAGACGCTCTGCAGTTGCCCGTTGGTATCGGCAACCGTGAATTTCCCCATGTAGGTGTTCGCCCATCCGCCGCAGTCGAACTTCGAATCGATCATCAACGCCGGACTATCGGCCGACACTTCGCGAGGCTCCAGCCTGATGGAAAGCATGACGAGCGCAGCAATCAGCGCTGCCACAGGAATGGCACGTCGCTGCTGAAACAGGCGCTGGATAAATAAGAATCCTAGCAGTGCATACGCAGGCATCACCCAGGTGAAGTAATGGATATTGCCATATCGCCAGATCCCACTGGGCAAAAGATCGACGTATGCGACATACAGGCAGGTGTAGACCACCGTGGCCGCGGCGAGCAGCCAGATCACCGCCTCACGCCGGGACGCCCGATGAATCTGGCGCGCCAACAGCAGCAATAACGCGGGAAGAGCTAACGCAATCCACGGCGCACGCTGCAGGATGCCGCGGCCTTCCGCAAACCATGGATACGGATCGAAAAAGACCACATACGATTTCCATGGAAAATTCCAGAACACAAAACCGATCTTTGCCGATTGTTCGAAATAGTCCGTGGTATGAAAATGATAAATCCGCAGATAAACGAGCACGTAGGGAACGACAATGCATAGCCCTCCGTATATCGCTGAAACCAGGTGGTGGACAACAGGGCGCTTCTCAATCCAGTCGCATAGCAGCATCGCAAGCAGGGCAATCCCCGGCACCAGCACGTCGACGGGATGGATCGCCATCACGCTGGCCGCGAGCAGACCGACCACGAAATAGCGCCGCTTCGCGGGCGTCCGTTCGGGCTGCAATACATAATGGCCGGTCAGCCACAAACTGATCCAGATGAGCGCGGCGACCGGGATGGTCGTCCATGGAACGACCCAATGCTGAAACAATTCGGGATCGCAAACGCTCGCGCCCAAAAACAGCAACACTGCCAGGACCGGATGGGCGCCCACGCAGCGTGCGAAACCGATAAAAGCAAAATAGCAGCCCAGTAGCGCAAGCAGGTTCGGCACAAAAAATGGATGAACTGGCGTGATCCCAACGAATAACGCGCCGATTGCGCTATATCCGAGCGGGTAGACGTAAAGCCCTACAGAAAAATCCCGATGCAATAAAGCCGTCGCCGATTTCAGGTAATTCGATTGGTCCCACCAGGTCCACCAGCCATCGATGGTCGTAGTCGGCAACGCTGGATTCGCAAAATAGACTTTGACATAGAGTGCGGCGATCAGTACCGCGCCTGCCACAGAGATCCATCGGCTGATTGCCGAGCTACCGACACCCTGAATCAATGGGGACGTCAATGACTTGATTTGCATGATCGTGCTTGTATTGAAAGTGCTGGCGGTACGCCCGCATTTCTCGTTGTTTTCTTCAACTCGTGAATCGTGCGATTATAAAGAACTTGTGTGAAGCAGGTACTGCGTATTGAATATGCGCAGTACCTGTCGGAGGGGAAGTCAGGCTAACGCCCAGCCTCGAGACGCAATACCGAAATCGCTTCTTTCAGCACGACGGCCTGCCCCTCCAGCGACTTTGCTGCGGCCACCGTTTGCTCGACAGGTTAAACAATTGAAGTAGGGGCCCGGAGGTCGCTGAAGATCGACTGCGGATTTGGCGAGTCGCGACGCACGGACTCCACCGCGGTTGTTCTTCGCGATCTTGTTGCGGAATGCAAGAAAAGGGCACTGGCTTGTTGGCGATGATGGAATTCGCCGGTGAGGTCACCGTGTGTGCACCGAACGGTCTTCTCCATGCTCATGCTTGTTCACGCCTTGCCCGTACTTCAAAATTCCTGACACGCTCTAGATATCGAAGTACAGATAAAACTCCCATGGATGCGGACGCAATTTGATGGTGTCGATCTCGCGACTGCGCTTGTAATCGATCCACGTCTGGATCACGTCGTCGGTAAAGACATCGCCTTTGCGCAAAAACGTGTTATCGGTTTCGAGCGCGGCGAGCGCTGCTTCGAGAGAGCCCGGCACCTGCCGGATATTGCGGGCTTCTTCGGGCGGCAGGTCGTAGATATTGCGGTCGAGCGGCTCGCCGGGATCGGTCTTATTTTCAATGCCGTCGAGGCCGGCCATCAGCATCGCGGCGAAAGCAAGATATGCGTTGGCCGACGGGTCCGGACAGCGGAATTCGACGCGCCGCGCGTTCGGCGAATCCGAATACATCGGGATGCGCGCGGCGGCCGAACGGTTGCGTTGCGACATCGCCAGATTGACGGGTGCCTCATACCCCGGCACCAGGCGTTTGTAGGAGTTCGTGGTCGGCGCGCAGAAGGCCATCAACGCGGGCGCGTGCTGCAGCAATCCGCCGATGTACCAGCGGCACATGTCCGAAGTCAGCGCCCAGCCGCCCGCGTCGTAAAAGAGGTTCTGTTCGTCTTTCCACAGGCTCTGGTGACAATGCATGCCACTCGCGTTGTCGGCGAACAGCGGTTTCGGCATGAAGGTCGCAACCTTGCCGTGCCGACGCGCGACGTTCTTGCAGATGTACTTGTAGATCATCACGTTGTCGGCCATGCGGGTCAGCGTCGCGAAGCGCATGTCGATCTCGTTCTGTCCCGCGGTCGCGACTTCGTGGTGATGCACTTCGATCTGTACGCCCGCCTGCTGAAGCGTCAGCGCGATTTCCGAGCGGATCTCCTGCAGCGTGTCATGAGGGGGCGTCGGGAAATAGCCCTCCTTATAGCGCTGCTTGTAGCCGAGGTTGCCGCCCCCGTATGCGCCCTCGTCGCGACCGGTGGTCCAGTCGCCCTCGCCCGACTCGACGTAGTAATAGCCGCAATGCTGATCCTGGCCATAGCGAATCGAGTCGAAGATGAAGAACTCGAGCTCAGGTCCGAAATAACACGTCGTCGCGATGCCCGTCTGGCGCAGATAGTTCTCCGCCTTTTTGGCCACGTAGCGCGGATCACGCGAATACGGCTGCCGCAGCACGGGATCGACCACGTCGCAGATGATCGACAGCGTCGGCGTGCCACAAGCCGGGTCGACGAACGCCGTTGCCGGGTCGGGCCGCAGCAGCATGTCGGACTCGTGGATCTCCTGAAAGCCACGGATCGATGAACCATCGAAACCGATGCCGTCGCCGAACAGGTCGTCATGAACTTCGGGAAGCGTGATCGAGAAATGCTGCCAGAGTCCGGGCAGATCGGTGAATTTCAGATCGACGATCTGGATGTCGCGCTCCTTCACCAGGTCGATCACTTCGCTCGCGTTTTGCGGGCGCTTGACGCGATAGCTGCCCGCTTCGGCGGACACCGCAAACGGCGATCCGGTGGTTCCTTGCGTACTGGCCATGAACTGTGTCCTCTTCCGCCCCCTTTGCCGCCCGTTTGCTTATAGTCCAACACTAGTACGTCCGCGCGCGAAAACAAGGCAGCGGACCTAGCGGTCTTGCGCCAGCGCCTTTAAGTGGGCCTCCCCGGCATCCCGGGCAGCGGCGGAGGTCGCATACGTCTCGTCCGAAACGAGCGAGCGTTTGACTTCGCGAGCCCCGAAGTCGACCAGCGTGATCACCCAGACATGCTCGCCACCCTGCTCGGCCGTCTGCACGAAAGCGCGCACGTCACCCTTGTCGTCTGATTTCATCGTGATCTCCTTGTGGAAGAGTCGCGCGGGAAAAGGGCTGCGCGACAATGAAGCCGTTCGCGAGCCGCGGGGCGTTCCTCAGGGCGCGCGTAACTTGATGTTAGGCAATGGAATCGCTCAATTGACGGTTTTCTCGCGACGAGGCCGGGCATCGCTTATGCGTTCGGCGTTTCGAGTTTTCGTCGTAAACGAGTGAGGTAGATCCAAACGACTCGCGCCATGGATAGGAAAAAACGACGGCATCGAACCCCAGCCGGTTGAGCGTCTCAGGAAGCAATTCGTAACGGACCAGACGGCTCACCGTAATCGATGCGCAGACCTCGGCAGTGCGCGCGCGAACTCATCCGGATCGAGATAGCGACGCGGCCCCGCCAGATTCTTCTCGCGAGAGAACCCGCAGAAGTCGCATGCCGCGTTGCAAACGTTCGTTACCGACACGTCGCACACCGCAGGACCTCGCCAAGAACGATGCGGGCGCATCACACTTCCTGCGCCCGATTTTACCTTCGCACGGTCGGACAGATTTCAGCTCTTTCTGGACGTTTTCGGCACAAATGGCGTGGGTATGTGCTGAACCTTCTCGCTTCCGCACTTCGGACAAGCCGGATGAGCGTTTTCATGTTCAGCAAGATGCTCGGCATGTTCGAACATCTCACCGCACTTCTCGCACTTGTACCGGTAAGTCGGCATGGCATTCCTCCAACGAGAATTCCGCACGTCGTGCAGACCAGATTCGGTCCACGACGTCGGCAATAACTCATTCTAGTGCAGGAAAGTGTGGGAAGACCGGTCACCTACCAGCCGAAATACCTGCACGGCATCTTCCAGCGTGCTCGCCTGTTCCTGCATGCTGGCGGCTGCGGCCGCCACCTGCTCGACGAGGGCAACGTTTTGCTGAAGCCTTTCATCCATCTGCCCGATCGCGCGGTTGACTTCGCCGATGCCGGTACTTTGCTCGTTGCTCGCATGGGTAATCTCACCCATCAGGCTGACCACGCTATCGACCGCCGTGACGATTTCGGTCATCCCCCGACCGGCCTGGTCGACCAGTTCGCCGCCCGCATTGACGTTGCCAACCGAGTCGTCGATCAGCGCCTTGATTTCCTTGGCGGCCATGGCGCTGCGTTGGGCCAGATTGCGCACTTCGGCGGCGACTACCGCAAAGCCGCGGCCCTGGTCGCCGGCGCGTGCCGCCTCGACGGCCGCGTTCAAAGCCAGGATGTTGGTCTGAAAGGCGATCGAGTCGATCATGCTGATGATGTCGACGATCTTGTGCGAACTGCCGCGGATCAACGACATGGTGGTGACCACATGGCCCACCACATTGCCGCCTTTGACCGCGAGATCGGAGGCCGACGCGATGTGCTGGTTGGCGTGTGCAGCGCGTTCGGCATTGGCGCGGACCATCGCCGTCAATTGCTCCATCGTCGATGCGGTTTGCTCGAGCGAGCCAGCCTGCGCCTCGGTGCGGGAGGAAAGCTCCGCGTTGCCGGCCGCGATTTCGCGCGCCCCCGTCGCGATCATGTCGGAGGCACGTCGCACGTTGCCGACTACCGAGGCCAAACCGACACTGATGCCGTTCATCGCCTGCATCAATTGGCCCAGTTCATCGCGCCGGCTAACATGCACCTGGGCGGTCAGGTCGCCGGCCGCCATTTTTTCCGCGGCTGCCTTCGCTTCGAGCAACTGCATGCCGAGACCGCGCCGGGTCGTCACGTAGACCAGCGCGCTGACCAGTAGCGCGCCGAGTAGCCCGAAGCCCATCGCCCAGCTTTGCTGCAGAGTGGGCAACGCCGCCACCGGGCTCGATCGGTCGGGGGTGGTCGCTGCCTGCAGCAGCCGACCATAGCCCAGCAGGAGTACGGTATTCGCGGCCAGGGTCAGCAGCGCGAGCCGGGCTCCGATCGACAGGTTCCACACTTCACTGACATCGAGGCCGACGTACAGCGCGCCGACTACCTCGCCAGAACCGTCGCGGATCGGCTCGTAGCGTGTCATGTATTGCTTGCCGAATAGCGTGGCGTAACCGGTGTAGGGCTGCCCGTTGCGCAGCATCCGATAGCCGGGGTGCGAGCGGTCGAGCACCGTGCCCACGGCCCGCTCGCCGGTTTGCCTTTTGACCGAAGTGGCGACGCGCACGAAGTCGTCGCCTATCGCGACGAATAACGTGCCCGTCGCACGGGTGTTGTCGGTGAAGCGGTCCACTTCGCCGTAATTGAGGTTCAGCAGCGTGTTCCCGTTCAGCAGCCTGGGGGTCATGACGCCGAGGATGTCCACACCGCTTGATGCGTCGCGTGTAAATGGAGCGGGAAAATACCCGGCGAGCGTACGCGCGTGACGGCGCACCTGGGCCTTGAGCGGCAGCAGAGAGTACATGAAGTGAACCCCCGTCGACTGGCTCAGCGAGCCAATGAATTGGACGTTTTATTTTGAATTCATTAGACAGAATATTGCATGAGATGGCAATAGAGTGTCCTCGCTAATACCCGCTCTCTTGAAGGAAGCGCCAGGCAAAGTTCAAGATTATCGGCATCGGACCAACACCATCCGCTCTGGATATCGGCAACAGTCATTCAAAACTGAAGCGGCCGCCATTCGACGCAACCGCGGTACCAAGATCCGTCGCCCGGCCAGATCGGCCATTTGAACAGCTGTCCGGGTGGGCAGGCGCGCGAGCGCGCGACACACATGGCGCCCCGACGCCGCGCGACGCGCCCGTTACGGCGCCCCCTTCACCTGCTCATGCGGCTTCTCCACACCGGCCATGCTCAGCGCCTCGTGCAGCGTGCCGAAAATACAGCGCTCCTCGACGATCGGCGTGATGCCATGCCGATCCATATCCGAGCGCAGATAGCGATTCACCCGTGCAAAGATCACCTCGATTCCATTGCGCTTGAGCGCCGAGCACAACTCGCCCACCGAGCGCGCCGCCGAATAATCGACATCCGTAATCGCGCTGGCATCGACGACGAACCAGCGCACCGCGTTCGGTGCGTGCTCGATCAGGCGGCGCGTATCATCGACGAAAAAATGATCGTTCGCATAGAACAGATCGGCGCCGAAGCGATAGACGATCAAGCCCGGCGCGGTCTCGATGCCGGGCACCGCCGGCACCGGCACCCACATGCCGTCGCCATTGGGCGCGAGCAGCATCGTGTGCGGGCGGTAGCTGTGTCGCACGTGACGCAGCAGCGATAGCGCAACCGCGACCAGAATGCCGTGCTCGACGCCGATCAGCACGACCGCCGCCGCCGTGAACAACGCCAGCGCGAATTCGCCGGGACTTTCGCCGCGAATCGACCACAGAGACTGCACATTGATCAGCCCGACCGCGATCGTAAACACGATGCTCGCGAGAATGCAGTGCGGCAGATACTGCAGATAGCGGCTGAAAAACAGCAGCACGACCACCACCACCGCCGCGAATACGAGCTGCGCAAACTGGCTGCGCGTGCCGGCGCGATCGGCCATCGCGGTCTGCGTCGGGCTGCCGTTGACGACGAACGCGCCGGAAAACGCCGCCGCCGCGTTGGCGGCCGCGATGCCGAGCAGGTCCGCGTTGGTATCGACCGGCTCGTGATAGCGCTCGGCGAACACCCGGCTCGCGGCGGCGCTTTGCGCGACGATCATCACGAAGCACGACGCGGCGACCGGCACGAGATCGAGCATCTGCTGCCACGTCACCGACGGAATCGCCAGCGGCGGCAAGCCGCCCTCCACCGGTCCGAGGATCGAGATGCCGTGCGCGGCGAATCCGTACAGATCGCTCGCGGCAATGCCCCCGACGACCGCGATCAACGACACCGGCAAGCGCGGCCAGAAGCGCTTGCAGACGAGAATCGCGGTCACCACGAGCAGCGAGATCGCCAGCGTCGGCCGATTGATCTGCGCGGCCTGGCTCACGACGAGCAGCAGTTGTCTGACACTGCTCGCCGCGTGTCCGGGCACGCCGAGCATGTCGCCGAGCATCGCGATGCCGACCTGCACGCCGACCCCGGCGAGAAAGCCGACCAGCACCGTGCGCGACAGGAAATCGGCGAGAAAGCCGAGCTTGAAGATGCGCGCGACGAGCAGCAGCGCGGCCGTCAGCAGCGCGACCATCGCCGCGAGCGACGCGTATTCGGCGCTCGACGCGGGCGCCATCGTCGCCAGACGGCTCGCGAAGATCGTCGCGGTAGCCGAATCGGCGGCGACGACCAGATGCCGCGACGCACCGAAAAATGCGAACGCGACGAGCGGCAGAAATACCGTGTAGAGCCCGGTGACGGCCGGCATGCCGGCAATGCGCGCATAGCCGAGCACCTGCGGAATATCCATCGACGCAAGCTGCACACCGGCCAGCGCATCGCGCGCCGCCGCCAACCGGCTCAAAGGAAGAATGCCCTTCAGCACGCTGGCACGTGCCGCCATTTTCTGCAGAGAATCTTGCATATGCGATGCCGACCCAAAACGAAGCTAATCGCGCATCGTGCCGCGAACCGGCATGCCAAGGCAAGTCTTGACGAAAGGGAGAACGGGCTATTGACGAAAACGAAATAGAGAAAGCAAATAGAAAGAAAGCAAACGGTTGCTCATTTCAATCTGCCGACAAACTAACTTGCTGCTAATCGCCAAGCGAAAATCTCCACGGCGCGTAGCGGCGGCAAAAACGCCCGAGAGAAACTAACGTTTGAACTGCCCTGTCTGCGGATCCACATGGCGCGCAAAACCGAACAGCGCAGCGATACAGATCGGACAGGCGATCAGAAAGATGGCCAACATCACACTCACCCCGTAACAACTTGTTACCAGGAAGTTTAGAGAAATTTGAAGTAAGTTTAATGAGGGAAAACCGCAAAGCACTATTGCGACGGATTACGTCGACCTTAAAAAGACCGTCACATGCGTCAGTAAAAACGCGAATAATCGCACGACGCCGCGCGTGAATAAACGCATGCAAATGCCGCCATGATTTTGACGAAAGCCCCGCCGCGCATGGCCGGTAGCTACGCCCCTATTTCGGTCACAGATCTGCGCACGGCGGGCGTAGCGCAACTGCCATGGCGCGCGTCCGCGCGCCAGGCATCACACCGCTACGATTAGGCAAACGCTTCTAGCCCTTGGCGCCGCGCGCATTTTTCTTCTGCATCGGCGCTGGCCCGACCGATTCGCGCATCGTCACGCTGACGGGAAACTCGCGGAAGATCTCCCACGTGGTGGCGTAACACTGGTTGATGAGCCAGCGCACCGCGTTTTGCGTCAGCTCCGCTGTCGGAATATGCACCGACGTGAGCCCGGGCGCCGCGTACGCGGCCGAGTAGTCGTCGTCGTAGCCGATCACGGAAATGTCGTTCGGCACCGAAATGCCCGCCTGGTGAAAGCGCGCAAGCACGCTGACCGCCATCGTGTCGTTCGCGCAGAACAGGCCGGTGACGCGCCGCTGCGTATCGAGCAGCTTCTGCGCGGCCGCATAGCCGCCTTCGTGCGAGAAGTCGGATTCGATCAGCGTGACGTCGTCGCGCGCAATGCCGGCTCGCGCGAGTTCGGCGAAAAAGCCGTCGATCCGCATCACGTTGTCCGACGCGGTAGCGGGCCCGGAAATCACCGCGATGTCGCGATGCCCGTGATCGAGCAGCGTGCGTGCCGCGAGTTCGCCGCCGCGCCGATGGTCCGCGCTGAACGACGCGTCCGGCAACTGCTCGAACGCGCGATTCAGGAACACCATCTTCGGATGCATGCCATGCAGCATGATCAGGTCTTCGTCGTGCAGATCGTGGCTGATCACGACCACGCCATCGCAATCGCGGCCGATCAGAAAGCGCACCGCCTCGATCGCCTGCTCGCGCGGCGACACCTCGCCGCAACCGGTCGCGACCACGACGTGCCGCCCCACCGCGCGCAGCTCGGTGTCGGTCTGCTTCAGAATCGTGCCGTAGTAGGAACCAAAGAAGGTCGGCACGAAGATGCCGATGATGCCGAGTTGCTGCGTCGCCATCGCCCGGCCGATCGACGACGGGCGAAACTTCAGCGCCTCGATCGCCGCCTTTACGCGCGCCGCGGCATCGGCGGAAATCGGTCCCTTGCCGGAAATGGCTCGTGAGGCGGTCGACATGCCCACGCCGGCCAGTTCCGCGACGTCCTTGAGTGTTGCCACGCGGTTCTCCATCAAGCCTGTCTCGACGAGCCGCTTTGCGTGACACGCGCCGCGGCGTTATAAGCGCGCGCCGCTCGCTTCGTCGAATAGCGAGACATGCGCGGCGTCGAACGAGAACGCCACGGTGTCATCCTCCGCAATCGGCGCTTTTGTCTGATCGATCGACGCTATCTGTTCGCCATGATAGTCGAGCCAGATCACGCGGTGGTTGCCCATCGGCTCCATCAGCGAAACTTTTGCGCGCTCGCTGGCGCCTTCCGTGATATGCACGTCTTCGGCGCGCACGCCGAGCACGCAGGGCACACCGTGCGCCGGCGCCTGCCTGAACTCGTACGCCGACACGTCGATTCGCGCATGCCCGGAGCAGAAGTGGAGCGCGCCGTCGCGCGTTTCGAGCGTGCCCTTCAGCAGATTCATCGCCGGCGAGCCGAGGAACGTTGCGACGAACAGGTTGTTCGGCCGCGCATAGACCTCGGCCGGCGTGCCGAACTGCTGGATCACACCACCGCGCATCACGGCCATGCGGGTCGCGAGCGTCATCGCCTCGACCTGGTCGTGCGTCACGTAGATCATCGTCGCGCCGAGGTTGTGATGCAGCTGCTTCAATTCACGGCGCAGCTCGGTGCGCAGCTTCGCGTCGAGGTTCGACAGCGGCTCGTCGAACAGGAACACGTCGGCTTCGCGCACGATCGCGCGGCCGATCGCGACGCGCTGCCGCTGTCCGCCCGACAACTGCGACGGCTTGCGTTTGAGCAGCGGCCCCAGTTGCAGCATTTCCGAGGCGCGCGCGACGCGCCGCGCGATTTCCGCCTTCGGCGTGCCGTTGATGCGCAGCGCGAACGACAGATTGCGCTCGACGCTCATGGTCGGATACAGCGCGTACGACTGGAACACCAGCGCGATGCGGCGATCCTTCGGATCGGCCCACGTCATGTCTTCGCCCGCGATCTCGATGCTGCCGTCGCTGACGTCGATCAATCCGGCGATGCTGTGCAGCAGCGTGGATTTGCCGCAACCCGACGGCCCGAGCAGCACGACGAACTCGCCGGCGAGCACGTCGAGATCGAGGTTCTCGATCACCGTGTTCGAGCCGAGCTGAATCGTCAGATTGCGGACCGCCACATTGGCGGGATGCGCGAGCGCCGCGGCGTCGGAAGCAGCATCCGCCCTTGCACCCGGCACGCTGGCCGCATCGATCGTATTAGCCATGTCTGTCATGCCTTACCCCTTGACGGCGCCCGACGCAATGCCGCGCACGAACCAGCGGCCCGATATGAAGTAGACCGCGAGCGGCACCATCGAGGTCAGAATGGTCGCCGCCATGTTGACGTTGTAGAGCCGCTCGCCGGTCGTCGTGTTGATGATGTTGTTCAGTTGCACCGTCATCGGCAGATTCTTCGTACCCGCGAATACGAGGCCCAGAATGTAGTCGTTCCAGATGTTCGTGACCTGCATGATCAGCGCGACGACGATGATTGGCGTCGACATCGGCAGCATCAGCTGGAAGAAGATGCGCCAGAAGCTGCCGCCGTCGATGCGCGCGGCCTTGAACAGCTCCTGCGGAATCGACGCGTAGTAGTTGCGGAACAGCAGCGTCATCACCGGCATGCCGAACATCGTATGAATCAGCACGATGCCGGGCAGCGAGCTGAACAGATGCACGCTCGCGAGCACGCGCACGAGCGGATAGATCATCACCTGCACCGGAATGAACGCGCCGACCAGCAGCACGCCGAACAGCAGACCCGCGCCGCGCGGCCGCCAGAACGACAGCGCGTAGCCGTTGATCGCGCCGACCATGATCGACAGCACCGTGCTCGGCGCGACGATGCGCACCGAGTTCCAGAAGCCGACGCGAATACCGTTGCAATCGAGCCCGGTGCAAGCTGACTGCCAGGCGACGCTCCACGCGTCGAGCGTGAAATGCATCGGAAGCCCAAGCAGATTGCCGAGGCGAATCTCGCTCATCGGCTTGACCGACGTGACCAGCATCACGTAGAGCGGCAGCAGAAAGAACACCGCCGCGGTGAGCAGAAACGCGTAGATGCCCAGACGCGCCGGCGAGAACGCCGCGCGGCGAGGCCGCGTGCGTGCGCGCTGTGGCAGGCCGCCTTTGAGCGTGGAATCGAGCGTGTTCATCCTCTCTCCCCGCGCAGCGCCGCGCGGCTGCGTGCATAAAAGAACGGCGCGAGAACCGCGAGCACCGTCGCGAGCAGCACGATCGACGCAGCCGACGCAAGGCCGATGTTCGCGCGCCCGAACAGATAGTCCATGATGAATTTGGCCGGCACTTCGCTCGCGGTGCCGGGGCCGCCCTGGGTCATCGCGACGACCGCGTCGTACAGCTTCACGACCATCACGAACAGCAGCACGAACGCGGTCGAGATCGACGGTCCGAGCATCGGCACCACGATGCTCGCGTACACGCGCCAGCGCGGAATGCCGTCGATACGCGCGGCTTTCCACAACTCTTCGTCGACGCCGCGCAGGCCCGCGAGCAACAGCGCCATCACGAGGCCCGAAGCCTGCCACACGGTCGCGATCACGATCGTGTAGATGACCCAGTCCTGATCGACGATCCAGTCGAAGCGCGCATGCGGGAAGCCGAGGTTGCGCAGCACCTGCTGCGCACCGAACGACGGATTCAGAATCCATTGCCACACGAGCCCGGTCGCGACGAACGACATCGCGTACGGATACAGAAACACCGTGCGCAACGCGCCTTCCGCGACCACCCGCTGATCGATGAAGATCGCCAGCAGCAAGCCGATCACCATGCACGCGATGATGAAGCACGCGCCATAGATCACGATGTTCTGCAGCGACTCGAGCCAGCGATCGTTGTGGAACAGCCGCACGTACTGCGCGAAGCCCACGAAGTCGTTGGAAGGAAACGTGTGCGAATTGCTGAGCGACACGCGCGCGGTCCAGACCATCGTGCCCAGGTAAGTGAACACGACGGTCAGGAGCATCGGCAGCAAGGCCAGCCAGACCGCGATCGAAAACCGCCGGTTCAGCGGTTTATGTCGCGGCTTGGGTTGCGACTTGCCGTGTGGTTTCGAACCCTCGGCTGGCAGCTTGAGCGCGTGCATGGCGAGGCCTATCCCTTCAACGCGCTGGCGAACGCTTTCTGCGCGTCGTCGACGGACTCGTTCTTGTTCCAGAAGTTCGTCACGACGTCAGTCAGCGCACCCTGCGTATCGGGCGACAGCAGCATTTCCGGATTCGGCAACTGGCGCGACTTGTCCTTCATGATCGCGATCCCCTCCTTGGCGCAGATGTCGAGGCTGCTTTCGTCGACGTCACCACGGATCGGAATCGAGCCCTTCTTCGCGCTGAACGCGACCTGCGCGGACGGCGAGGTCATCACCGTGGCGAGCAGATTCTGAGCCTTGATCGCCGACGCGTTGTCGGTCTTCGGGAACACGAACACGTCGCCCGCGACCAGATACGGCGAATGCGCACCGAAGCCCGGGAAGCAGCCGAAGTCCTTGCCCGCCGTTTGATTGGCCGCGACGAACTCGCCCTTCGCCCAGTCGCCCATGATCTGCACGCCGGCCTTGCCCGAGGTGACGAGCGCGGTCGCGTCGTTCCAGTTGCGGCCGGGCGAGCCCGGGTCGACGTAATCGTGCAGCTTCTTGAACGACACGAGCACCTTCTTGAACGCTTCGGAGTTCACCGCGTTCTGATCGTGATCGCGATAGACCTTCATATACAGGTCCGGGCCGCCCACATCCGCGAGCACCGCGTCGAACGTGATCTTCTCCTGCCACGGCTGGCCGCCGAACGCGAGCGGAATCACGCCCGCGCTCTTCAGCTTGCCGAGATCGGCGACGAACTCGTCGTAGCTTTTCGGCTCGCTCGTGATGCCCGCTTTCTGGAACACCGGTTTCGAGTAGAAGAACCACGCCGGCATGTGGATGTCGACCGGCGCCGCGTAGAAATGGCCCTTCACGCGGATGCTGTCGAGAATTGACTGCGGGAAAATGCCGTTCCAGTTTTCTTTCGCGGCGACGTCGTCGACGTTGTTCAGGAGTCCCTGATCGATCAAATCGTGAAACTGCTTCGACGTATTGAACTGGGCGGCGGTGGGTGGATCACCACCGACGATGCGGTTGATCGCGGTGGCGCGCGCCTGGTCGCCGCCCGCGACCGCGTTGTCGACCCATTGGCCGCCGGCCTTGTCGTACGCGACCGCGAACTGCCGAATCGCGGCCGATTCGCCGCCAGAGGTCCACCAGTGAATTACGTTAGCCTTGAGCGGCTCCGCGTGCGCGACGACGCCATACAGCGCCAGTGCCGCAACTACGCCTCGCAAGACCATTCTGTTGCTGTTCATTCCGTCTCCTCCAGGCTTAGTGCCCGTGTGTCAATCGAAATACCAACCAGCTCCACCCGGTTTTACATCGTTGCAACGTCGTTGTGATTGTGTTTATTGCGCCTGCGCATTGCGATCTTCGAGGAATTTCGACACCAGCTCCGCGCTGTGCTTGATCGTGCGCTTCTGCGTTTGGTAGTCGACGTGCACGATGCCGAAGCGCCGCTCATAGCCGAAAGCCCATTCGAAGTTGTCCATCAGCGACCACAGGAAGTAGCCGCGCACGTCGACGCCCGCCTTGATCGCCTGATCGACCGCGGCGAGATGGCGCTTCAGGAACGAGATGCGCTGCGCGTCGTCGACGCGGCCGTCGATCACCTCGTCGTTCGATGCCATGCCGTTCTCGGTGATGTAGATCGGCGGCAGATTCGCGTAGGTATCCTTGAAACCGATCAACAGATCGCGGAGACCGTCAGGGTAAACCTCCCATCCCATCTGCGTACGCTCGACGCCTGCGAGCGGAACGTCCTTGAAACCGTGCCCGCCGTCGCTCGCCACGTTGGTGCGGAAATAATAGTTGATGCCGAGGAAATCGAGCGGCGTATTGATCGTCTGCAGGTCGCCTTCGAGCACGAGCGGCTCGGTTTGCGGCCACAGTTCGAACAGGTCTCGCGGATACTCGCCCTTGAACAGCGGATCGAGGATCCAAGCATTGTGCTGTACTTCGAACAGTTCCGCCGCGCGCCGGTCGGCGGCGCTGTTGCTGTTCGGCGTGCCGCGCCCGACGTTCGCGACGATGCCCTTGTGCGAGCGCGGGTCGTTCGCGCGCAGCGCCGGAATCGCGAGGCCATGCGCGAGCAGCAGATGATGCATCGCCTGGGTGGCGTAACGCAGCTTCGAGAGCCCCGGCGCATGATGGCCGTTGCCGTAGCCGAGGAACGCGGAACACCACGGCTCGTTGAGCGTCGCCCACGCGTCGACGAGACCGTGCAGTTCGCGGCTCATCAGATCCGCGTAATCGGCGAACCGGTACGCGGTTTCGCGATTGAGCCAGCCGCCGCGATCCTCCAGATGCTGAGGCAGATCCCAGTGATACAGCGTGACGAAAGTGGTGATGTTCTTCTCTTTGAGCCGTTCCAGCAGGCGCTTGTAGAAGTCGAGCCCCTTGCGGTTCGGCGCGCCGTTTTCGTCCATCACGCGCGGCCACGCGGTCGACAGCCGATACGCTTCGAGGCCGAGGCCCGCGAGCAGGTCGATGTCCTGTTCCCAGCGATGATAGTGATCGCACGCGACGGCGCCGGTGTCGCCGGCCAACACTTTGCCCGGGGTGGCCGAGAAGGTGTCCCAGATCGACGGCAGGCGGCCGTCTTCGTTGATCGCGCCTTCGATCTGATACGACGCGGTAGCCGCACCGAGCAGAAAGTCCTGGCGCCACAGCGACGAATCGGCGGCGGGTGTGAACGGATCGGTATGCGGGTTGCCGTGAGCGTTTTGTTGGGCCCCGTCGATGACTGCGGGTGCGTCGTTTTCCACGGATTCTCTCCTGCCTTGAGGTCGTTGAATCGGGTGTGGTGGAACTCGAGGCGCTCGCGTTCGAACTTACTGTGAACGCTTAAGTGGAAGCGCTTCCACACTGTCCAGCGAACGATAGCAGCGGGGAAATCGGCGCAGCAATCCGGGTTTGTCTGGAGAGGGTTTCTGGCATCCGTGCGAGGGTGATGCGGAGCGCATCAGCGCGCAGTTCATGCAGCGACGCCTATGGGACCAAGGTCCAATTGTACGAAGATGCGCGGCCGTATAGGGTGAATGTGCAGCATCGTTTCGTCTGCGAAATATCGCGGGGTGCGCCATGGAATATTCAATGACGGCGAGCACTATTACCTCGACATTGCGGCCCAAATTCCGCCTTGGGACCCTGATATTGGTTGTCCCGGCTATGCTGCTCGGAGGCTGTGGAGGCAGCGTCAGCCCATCCAGCACGACGTCCCAACAACCGGTTTCGGTGCCGCTCCAGGCAGCCGTCGCTGCCGAGGTGGAGAACGGCACATCGACCGCGTTCTCCGTTGGCGGCACGATGGACAACGTTCCCATTACCGGTTCGGGAACGCTCGTCGACTCCGCGCCCACGGCAGCAATGTTCAACGGTGCAGCGGTCCTTGCAACCGCCGAAACCTTCACCGAGACCGTGGTTGAGAACGGCACGTCCATGGCGATCACGGAGACGAAACAGGTCCTCACCAATCCAGCGACCTTTGCCGAAGTCGGTGCGATCAACAGTGACGGAACGGTCGATGTGATTCCCCCCTACACGTACCCACCATCCGTCGTGCCGGGCGACTCCGGTACGCTTGCCACGGGCACGGAGTATTCGGATAAGACCCAACAGCAAGTCGTCGGCTCGATCGAAATTTCTTACGGCGTGGCGTCCGACACCTCGACCACCGATGTGGTCGACATCGATAAAAAGGTGAAGGACAAAAACAATAACGAAATTAAGGATGACGACAAGAAAATTCGCGTCGACAAAGACGGTAATTCCAAATTCGTTTCGGAGAAGGAAATGGAATCACACAACGGGCACCAGGACAATTTCGACGACGAGGACAAAGACTAGCCCGCCAGCTGGCCAATCCGCTTTGTTGCGTGCCGTGCCGACCAACACCCGGCTTCGAGCGGCCGACTTCGCGCTCAATCGCTGCGCTTCGGCATCAGCCCATCGCCACGATTCACGCTGCACTGAACCGCCCAGCGGCCGCCCAAAGCGGGCGCAATGTAGCCTATTTTTTCCACCGGTTGCTTCGTGACGGGGTGCCGTCCGTTGAATTCGATCCAGCCACCGCCTTGATCGACCGCGCGCCAACTGGCTTCCCGGATCGCGGTCTGGTCGTCGCCCGGCAGCGCGTCTTGACGCAGTTTGCCCGCCTTGCCCGGATCGGAGCCGAACGCACGGAAATAGTCGTCGCGGTCCGCAACCACGATGTACAGGTCGCGATCGTAGAAGCCGCCCTTCGGGTCGTGGAACCGGCGCACCGCGTTCTCGGCTCCCTCGGTGTCGACCAGTCGAGCCGCACGCTCGGCCATGGCTCGCGCTTCCTCGGCACAGCCTTGTCGCAGCCGGATATATTTGACGCCGTCGCTGAGCCGATCGGCGCGGGCCTGCATCAGGCTCGCCGTTTCCACCGACCCGCCGACCATCTGACCGTTGCGCTGCGTGATGCCGTCCAGCACCTCGACCGCCTGAGCGATCTCCTGCAATCCCGCCGTCTGCTCGTTGCTCGAGCGGGCGACATCGCGCAGCAACGCGGCCACCTCGCTGACCGCATCGACCGCACGCGCCAGCAGATTCCTGCTGCCTTCGATGGCCTGCACCCCGTCGGTCACCTCGTTGCGGGAATGCTGAATCAGTTTCTTGACCTCGCCGGCCGCTTGCGCGCTGCGCTGCGCCAAGGCGCGCACTTCGGCGGCGACCACGGCGAAACCGCGACCGTATTCGCCGGCCCGGGCCGCCTCGACCGCGGCGTTGAGCGCAAGGATATTGGTCTGGAAGGCGATGCCGTCGATCACACCGAGTATCTCCCCCATCTCGCGCGAACGCTGCTCGATGCGCTCGATGCTCTCCACCGATGCGCGCACCGCCGCCTGCCCCGCGACCGCATCGGCATGCGCGCGCGTGGAGCGCTGATCGGCCTGATGCGTCTGATCGGTGTTGTAGCGCACGGCTTCCAGCAAGGCTCCGAGCGACGCACGGGTCTGTTCGAGGCTGGCGGCCTGCGACTCGGTACGCTGCGATAACGAGGTCGCATGCTGGGTGGCCTGGGCTCCGCCCATCGCGATCAACTCGGCTTCGCTGCGGATGCGCGCCACCATTTGCGACAACTGGTACGCGAGCAGGCGCCCCTGCTCGCCGAGCGCCGCCAGTTCGTCACGCCCCGGCAACGAGACGATCACGAGGAATTGCGCCAGGCCCAATGCGGCGCCATAGATGCCGAAACAGCCGGCCGCCGCGACGGCGCCGATCGCGCTGAGCGCGGCAATCGTCCACTGCACGCGCAGGTTCCAGCGCCGCAAGGTCCACTTGAGAGGGAGCGACAAAGATGATGCGGGAGATGACCCGGCGGCAACGTGTGGCGTGTTTTTATTGGTCGACATGGAATTGCCTCACCGTATTTTCTGTCTCTGATTGCTAGCGGGGTGCGTCAGAACGCAACCCAGGCGAACCTCCGTCTCCGCGAATTCGCTGTGCGCGGCGCTCGCCGCAAAGCCAGAATCGCGCGGCAATTCTGCCATGAGGGCAAATGGCGCGGTTATCGGAAACGCCCGCATTTCACTTCTATTTTATTTATCGGGCGTATGCGCTCGTCTATGGCTTATGGTCTTCGCGAGCGGGGTCGATGTCGGGATCGAGCGGCCGCTCATCCGGGTCCTGCGACGGACCGACGTCGGGCAGATCCGTCTGCACGACGTCGGACTGATCCGGCCGGATCGGGTTTTCATCCTTGTTCGGTGTGGTGGCCATGGCCGGTCCTCCTTGGGTCGTCGTCATGCTGGAGCAGCAGCAAGTTCTGCTCCCGCTCCAGAGGCGGCCACACCCTTCCCGCTCACAAATCGAAGCCCATTTGCGAACGACCAAGCTCGGTGAGATCGTCCGCCGTCGCGCGGCCGGCGAAATCGACTTCGAAATGATCGGCCGGAAAATCCGGCGGGCTTTTACCTTCCAGAAAGCTCGGCAGTTGCCGCTTCAGGTACGCATCGTTTTTCGCGCAGGCCGGCAGCGAAGCGATATACATCACGTTGCTATAGCCGTTGCCGCGATGCGCGTCCTCGACCGCGTGAATGACGTCGCTATGCCAGAACACCGTGTCGCCCGCCTGCATCAGCGGAATCGACGACAGCGCGTGAAACAGCGGCGCGTGATACTCGGACTTGATCGACAGCGCGCGACCCGGCATCGCTCCGCAGAGATCGTCTTCAGCGACATCATCCTGAAGCGCGCGCAACAGGATATAGACCATCGAGTTCGCCATCGGCACCAATTGCAGCGTGCCGTCGCCGGGACCCTGCGGGGTCAGCGCGGTCCAGCCTTGAAACGTACGGAACATCGAGCAGACCGCCGGCGAAGCGATCTCCTCGACGTCGGTTCGCCACGCTGCATCGAACGGATCGTAGTCGCGCCAGTGGCCCGAGAACACGTGGCGATAGACCTTGCGGAAGTTCGACTCGATCCAGCGCTCCACCGAACCGCCATCGCAATGCGCCGACAAGCCGAGCGATTCCGATCCGGGCGGCCGACGACGCAGGCGGTCCGCATACACCGGCACATGGTTCGGGTCGAAATGCACGCGCCCTTCGCTTTCGGTGCGCCACAGCCGGTTCAGGAACACGCGGGCCTGCGTAAGCGCGCTCGACTGACGCGCGAGCACCTGCGGTTTCGACCAGTACACGCCGTAGATTTGCGGCTTGCTCGACGCGAGCTGACCGAAGTACTTGTCTTCCGCGCGATTCAGCAGCTTTGCGTCGAGGTCGTTGCGCTCGACGTAGTCGGCGATGTCCTGATCCCACTGCTCGGCCAGCGACCGGTCGAACACTTTGCGGATCACACAGGCGCCGCGAGTTTTGATGAGCGCGATCTGCTCGTCGGTGACGCGGTTCGCCACGATGTCGGCGAACTGGATTTCCGGAATGACCGGCTCGCCCCGGTCACGCAGCGTCGCGATGCGCTCCGCCTCCTGCGTCATCGCCGCGTCGACCTCGGCGAATACTTCGCGGTAGTTCGGCAGCATCTCGCGCAGTTCGCGCTTCGCTTGACGGATGGCTGCCGGCAGGTCGTCGATTTGCAAGGCCATTGCATCGTCTCCATGGGGTTTCCGATGCCTGAAGCGTACGCGAACGAGCGACGCGTGCGTGATACTTTCCGGCCAAAGATTTGACGATTTCAGACATTAAAGCCGCTTTCGAAAATGTGGATTTCGGCCGCGCACCGGCCGGCAGTCCGAATGGGTGGGCTAGTCAGCGAGCAACGTCTGCAGGCGGGCAAATTCCACCGGCTTCAGCAGGTGCGCGGCAAACCCGACTGAGTGGGCGCGCGCCTTGATCTCTTCCTGACCATAGCCCGTCAGCGCGATCAGACGCACGTGCTGCAGGCCAGCCTCCTCGCGGATACGCCGCGCCAGTTCGAATCCGTCGATTTCCGGCAGACCGATATCGAGCAGAATCACGTCCGGCTGAAAGCGTTGCAGCAGCGAAAGCGCGTCCCGGCTCGAATACGCGGCCTCCACGTCGTGACCATCGTCTTGCAGCAGCGTGGTCAGCACGTCGGCGGCGTCGCGATTGTCGTCGACGACGAGGATGCGACGTGCTGGAACCGGCCCCTGCTTTTCGGGCGCGCCGAACGCCGTGCCGGCCTTCGCAAGCGGCAGCCTGATTTCAAACGAGGCGCCCTTGTCAGCTCCGTCGCTATGGACAGCGACCGAACCGCCGTGCATCTCGACCAGCCGCTTGACGATCGCGAGACCGATGCCGAGGCCGCCTTGCGAGCGGTCGAGCATCCGCTCGCCTTGCGCAAACAGATCGAACACCTTGGGCAACGTCTCAGCCGGGATGCCAATGCCGTTATCGCTAATCGTCACCACCGCCTCGTTGCCTTCGCGGCGCGTTCTCACGCGGATCTCGCCCGACGGCGGCGTGTACTTCGCGGCATTGGCGAGCACGTTGCCAAGGCATTGCACGAGGCGCTGCGGATCGCCCATCACGGTCAAGGTGCCGGGCCCAGGGAGGATCACGATCGAGTGCCCCTTCTCGCGCACCAGCAACTCCGCGCTCTCGATCGAGTTGCTGATCAGATGGTCGAGCCGCTGCGGCGTCCGCCGCAGTTCGATCTTGCCCTGCGTGATGCGGGAGATGTCGAGCAGATCGTCGACGAGCCGGGTGAGCTGGGTGACCTGACGCTCGACGATGTCCGCGGCCCGGCGCGTCCTGGTCGGCTCGACGAGCACACGCTGCAGCAGTTCGGCGGAGCTACGCAGCGGCGCGAGCGGATTGCGCAACTCGTGCGCGAGCATCGCGAGGAACTCGTTCTTCTGCCGGTCCGCTTCCTCGAGCGCGAGCCGCTGCCGTTGCAGCGCTTCCTGCGACTCACGCCGTTCGGTGATGTCCGTCGCCGCGCCGAACCATTCGACGATGTTGCCGTGCTCGTCGAACAACGGGACCGCCCGCGAAGACGTCCAGCCGAGGGAGCCATCGACCCGGATCACAGGATGTTCGAGTTCGAACGGAGACCGGCTGCGGACCGCCTGTTCGATCGCCGCGAGCACACGCGGCTGGTCCTCGGGACGGATGTATTTGTCCAGCCACATCCGGTTGGGACCCGCTTCGTCGGCAATGAAGTTGCGCCCCTGCAGCAGGCGCATATCGCGCCAGTCGGGACTCATGCGATACACCGCGTCGCTGGTTGCCTGCACATAGGCACGAAAGCGCGCCTCGCCTTCGCGCCGCAAATGCGTGAGCTCGAGCAGCGAACCGACGCGAGTCAGCAGTTCGCGCGCATGGAACGGCTTGACGATGTAGTCGTCCGCGCCGGCCGCGAGTCCCTCGATTCGCGATTCCTCCCCGGCGCGCGCGGAGATCATGATGACGGGAATATCGCGCAAGCCGGCATCGTCACGCAGCCGCGCGATCAGTTGGAAGCCGTCCAGCTGCGGCATCATCACGTCGGTCAGTATCAGGTCAGGCCGCACTTCGGCCGCGCGTGACAGCGCATCCCGACCATTGCGAACGACATCCACCGCGTAGTACGGCTCGAGCAGATTGCGCAGGTAGGTGCGCATGTCGGCGTTGTCGTCGGCGAGCAGGATTCGCGCCCCGTAAGTGCGGGCAAAGCGGCCGTCGACACCTTGCGCCTGTTCAGCCGACGTATCGGTCCGTACCGGAACGCCCCGCGTTGCCTCCTCGTCGGGTAGCCAACGCAAGGCTTCGTCGACGTAAGCCCGGGTTGGATTCAGGGCCGACGGCATCGCGCCGCTTGCCCGCAAGTGCTGCGACGGGATGTGCGCGGTGCCCAAAGAAAGCGAAACGCGGAAGGTGCTGCCGACGTCCAGTTTGCTTTCAACTTCGATCGTCCCACCGTGCAGCCGCACGCTCTCCCGCACGAGCGCGAGGCCGATGCCCGAGCCTTCTTCCGTGCGCGAACGCGCGCCCTCGACGCGGTGGAAACGATCGAACAGCTTCGGCAATTCCTGCGGCGGCACGCCCACGCCAGTGTCGATGACTTCGAGAACGGCGTGGCCATCGTTTTGCCTGAGCGTGACGCGCACCTTGCCCTCGAAAGTGAATTTGAACGCATTGGAGATCAGGTTCAGCACGACCTTCTCCCACATCGTTCGATCGACGTAGACCGGCTCGTCGAGCGTGTCGCACTCGACCTCGAACGACAGGCCGGCGCGCTCCATCGCCGAGCGGAAGGAACTCGCCAGGTCTCGCGTGAGCGCGGCCAGATCGACAGGTGCGTAGGAAGCTTCGGCGCGTCCCGCCTCGATACGGGCGAAGTCGAGCAATGAGTTGACCAGTTTCAGCAGCCGCTGCGCATTGCGCTCGGCAACGTCGAGTTGCGTCAGAACCTGCGCGGGGACGCTGTCCGATGCCAACGCATCGGCCAACGGTCCCAGCATCAGCGTCAGCGGGGTACGGAATTCATGGCTGACGTTGGAGAAGAAGGCCGTTTTCGCCCGGTCGATCTGGGCCAGCGCCTCGGCCCGCCGACGCTCTTCCTCATAGGCGTTGGCGCTGGTCACCGCGGAGGCGACCTGGCTCGCGACGAGCTCGACGAAGCTGAGGAACGGCGCATCGGGGCGGATGTAAGCGCCGATGCGTACCACGAGGACGCCCGCGCAGCCAGTGGCGACGTTCGACTTCATCGATACGATGGCCAGCCGATCCGGGCTGCTGTCGGCGGGTCTGTCCAGGACCGGGGTCGCCATGCCGGTCAAATCGTCGTGCAACTGGACTTTGCCGGTGTGAATGGCTTCTACCAGCCGTGCGCCAAATTCGTCCGCCGGTGAATCGATGCTGATTTCCGCTGGCGGCTCAGCGTTTTGCGCGAGGCCGCTCGTGCCAGCGAGCCGCATCACGCCTGCTGCGTCGTCGCACAAATAGAACAGCGCATACGAGATGTCCTTCGCGTGTCCCCCGAGAATGTCCGCGGCATGCCGGCATGCCTCGACGGCGGTTTTCGCCTCGGTCGCATGCGAGCCGAGGTCGCTCAGAATCTTGAGCCGGCGCTCGCTGAAAACCTTCTGGGTAATCTCGATGACGGTTCCGAGGACACCGCCAATACCGCGCGGCGCGCTATCGTCCGGTACCGGGCTGTACGCGATCGTGAAATGACTCTCCTCGGCAAAGCCATGACGATGAACCACCAGTTCGATGTCGTCCATGTAGGTGGCCGGTCCGCCGTTGAACGGCACGTCGACGAGCGGTCCCAACACGTCGAACACTTCATTCCAGCACTCCCTGAATGGCCGCCCGAGAGACTGCCGCGGATGCTTGGCGCCAAGGATAGGCGCGTAAGCATCGTTGTAAATCTGGATGTAGTCGGGTCCCCACCACAACAGCATCGGAATCCGGTTCGCGAGCACGAAGCGTACGATCATGCTCAGGCTCGCGGGCCAGTTCGACGGCGACCCCAGTTCGGTGGAAGACCAGTCGAACTCGCTGACGAGCCGTGCCATCGGGCTTTCGTCGTTCTCGCTTGCCATCGTCACGTCCATCCCGGCCCTCCTCGCCTCGTGTCGCGGATCGCTTCCGGGTCGCCGGAAGGACGTCAAATCTGCGCGCGTCGCGTCTTCGACCGGACATTTTTTTACCTCTGGGGGAGTACTTAGAGCAAGTATCGGACCAGGGATTCCATGGCGCAGACTACGCCACTAGCGGCGAGAAATTCAACGCGACGACCACGCGCGGCTGGTCGAATGCAACACTCGGTTCTGGAGGCGCTCCATGAATGAACAATCGATACGTGAAGTCTTGAACGCACACTGGCGAGCGTCGGCGGACGGCGATCTCGACGCCGAACACGCGATCTACGCCGACGATGCGATCTGCGACTACCCCCAGTCGGGCGAGCGCATCCACGGACGAGCCAATTTGCAGGCCCTGCGAGGTCATCATCCCGGCAAGCCATCGGGCTTTGCAATCAGGCGAATGCAAGGCGAGGGCAATCTGTGGGTCACCGAGTACACGATCGACTATCAGGAGCGCATCGCTTACACGGTCAGCGTGATGAAGTTCCGGGAAGGCAAGGTCATCCACGAGACCCAGTATTTTGCCGATCCGTTCGAGGCGCCGGATTGGCGCAGTCAATGGGTCGAGCGGACCGCGTGAAAACGCGCCGCGGCCATGTAGGACCAAGGTCCGATTGAAGCGAAACGTCCGCGTGCGACCATGATTCCGAGGGCTGAAGGCCGAACTGGACGAGGTATGCGATGCGGCAGGCCAAGATCGTTATCGTCGGTGCGGGGCTGGTCGGAGGATCGGCAGCCCTGTTCGTGGCGTTGGCCATTCCGAGCGCGAAAGTCGTCATCATCGACGTCGCGCGGGTGCGCGCCGAAGGACAGGTTCTGGATCTCGCCCACGCGGCGGCATTCTGGGGGCACAGCCGTTTTCGCGCGGGGGACTACGAAGACGCGCGTGACGCCGACATCGTCGTGATCACGGCCGGCGCCGGCGTCAAACCCGGCGAGACTCGCCTGCATCTTGCCAGAACCAATGCGGACATCGCGGCCGGAATCGTCGCGCGCATTGCGCCGCTCGCGCCCGACGCCATCTATCTGATCGCGACCAACCCGTGCGACGTGCTGACCGGCACCGTGTACGACCAACTGCGTTGCGAGCGCGAGCGCGTCATCAGCACCGGCACCTCGCTCGACACCGGCCGGCTGCGCTCCCTGCTGTCCGAGCGCCTCGGCGTGGTGGCCTCCGCGATTCACGCCTACGTGCTCGGCGAGCACGGCGAATCGGCGGTGATCCAATGGTCGGCCGCGACGGTCTGCGGCATGCCTCTCGAAACCTTCCTGACAAGGAACGGCAAGGAGCTGGGCCCCGCCAGCAGGGATCTGATCCTGCGCTCCGTTCATGAGGCGGCCAAGCTCATCAAGGAAGGCAAAGGCGCCACCCATTACGGCATCGCCAGCGCGATAGGCAGGATCTGCGAGGCCATCGTGCACGACACCGATCTGATCCTCACGGTTGGCATCGTTCAGCCCGAAGTGGAAGGCATACCGGACGTGTGCGTGTCGCTGCCCATGGTCGTCAATGGCGAAGGTGCGCGCTTGATCGCCTATCCGGAACTCGACCCTGTCGAGCGTGAGGCCCTGCTGGGCAGCGCGCGCATCGTCAAGGAGGCGACGCAAAGCGTGCTCCACGAGCGCTGACGCTTTCCAACGCACTCCGAAACTACCCAGCAACGCCGGCACGAGGTCCATCATGGCTCCCACACCCGCGAAGGCTTCACAACCCCCCAGCTCCCCGCCCACCACGCCGAAGCCCTCGGTCGGACTGCCGGCCGGCGTCTGGAAATATCTGGTGCCGATCGCGGTCGGCGTCGTGCTGTGGTTCCTGCCCGCGCCCGCCGGCCTGCAGCCGAAGGCCTGGCACATGTTCGCCGTGTTCGTCGCGACCATTGCCGGCATCATGACCGCCCCGCTGCCGATGTCGGTGGTGGCCATCATCGGCTCGACCATCGGCGTGCTCGTCGGCGTGCTGTCGTTTGCCGACGTCACCAAATCCACCGGCACCGACCTCGTCTGGCTCGTGATGCTCGCGTTTTTCATTTCACGCGGCGTGATCAAGACCGGCCTTGGCCGCAGGATCGCGCTTCTGTTCATGCGATTGTTGGGAAAGCGCACGACCGGGCTCGGCTACGGTCTCGTGTTGACCGAACTCGTGATCTCTCCCGCGATGCCGAGCATCACCGCGCGCGCGGGCGGCGTGATGCTGCCGATCACGCGAGCCATTTCCGAAGTGCTGGGCAGTCACGCCGACGACCCGCAATCCCGCGCGAAGGTGGGACGCTATCTGATTCTGTGCGCTTTCCACGCGAACATCATCACGGCGGGCATGTTCATCACGGCGATGGCGGGCAATCCGCTGGCGGTGAAGCTCGCCGCGGACCAGGGCGTCTCGATCAGCTGGCTCGACTGGGCGTTGGCGGCGTCCGTCCCCGGTCTGCTGTGTCTCGCCGTCATTCCGATCTTCATGCTTTGGATCGCCCCGCCGCAGGTCAGACGCACGCCCGACGCGACCGACCTCGCGCAACGAGAGCTTGCAACGATGGGCCCGATCTCGGTCAAAGAAATCATCATGGCGTGCATCTTCGTCGGGCTGCTGGTGCTGTGGGTGTTCGGCGACGATCTCGGCGTCGGCGCAACGCTCGCGGCGGCGATCGGCGTTTCGCTGCTGTTCATCAGCGGCGTGCTGACGTGGCAGGACGCGCTGAACGAGAAATCCGCGTGGGACACGATGATCTGGATCGGCCTGCTCATCATGCTGGCCTCCAAGCTCAACGAATACGGTATGGTGAGCTGGTTCGGCAAGGAATTCGGCCAGCACCTCGCGGGCTTTCCGAGGCTGGCCGTCTATATGCTGGTGGCGGCGATCTACGTCTACATTCACTACTTTTTCGCCAGCGCCACCGCGCATATCAGCGCGCTGTTTCCACTTTCGATGGCACTGATGGTCGCCGCCGGCATCCCGCCCTTCGTGGCCGCGGTCGCCCTCGGGATTCTGAGCAACGTGAACGGATGCCTGACGCAATATGGCATCGGCTCAGGTCCGGTGATGTTCGGTGCCGGCTATGTGACCCAGGGCGAATGGTGGAAGGCGGGCTTCTTGATGAGCCTGTTTTACATGGTCGCGTGGCTGGTGGTTGGGCCGCTTTGGTGGAAGATGCTGGGCCATATATAAGACCACACGACTTTCGGCGCGCGGAGCATACGGCTCGCGCGCGTCGAGAAGCACGCACAAACTATTCACGCGATGTCGCCAACGGAAGTCTGGCGATCAACTCGTCGAACACGACGCGAACTCGCCTCGATATCGGGCCGCGTTGCGGTCGGTAAACGTAGAGTTTCCAGGGCTCTGGATCGAGCCGAGGTAATGGCGACGCTTCACTTGCCCGCGCCGCTCGCCTCGAAGGCCCCCCGATCGTAAGCCTCGCAATAGGCCTTCCAATCCGTTGCGACCTGGGCGTCGCACTGGGTCGCAAGATCGATCAACGGCAGGTGCCAATCGCGCCGACTGCCAAACGCGATCAGATCATCCGCGATCGCCGACTTCTGCCGCCCTCCGCTGCGCAGATGCGCCCACGCGCTCAACTCGGCCATGCTGTTGATCACTGCCTCGAGGCGCGGCAGCTTGCCGTCCCAGTCGGCAAGCGCAACCCGATCTTCCGACGGCTGCAAACTCCGCAGCACATAGGAGCGCCGGTTGAATTCGACCGCGTGCAAAAAGGCCTGCGAGACGGCCTGATTGCGCCTCTGCACTTCGACGACACGCTGCGCCTCGGTCTGCCACTTCGGCTGCGTTGCCGTTACGTGCGCACTCACCGACGATGGCAGCGACTCTTTCAGATCGATCAGGTAGTTGCCATCGGGCGAGCCCTTGCCCTCGACCAGAATCACGTAACGATCGACACCGAGGCTGCCCGTCCCCGCGATGCGCCGCGCGACATCGAGCGTGCGGTAGAACTCGGGATTCGGCTCCGCCGCCGCGAACTGCTGCATGAACTGCACGACCGCCGCGCGCCGTTCGTCGCTGACGGGCAGCGCTTTCTTGCCGTCGACCTTGAGCATGCGCGTCTTGCCCTTGAGCACGGTGCGCCTGTCGAGATGCGCGGCACGCGTGCGGCTCGCGAGCGCGACGAACAGATCGCGGACCATGCCGTTCGCGGTCTCCGCTTCGATCCAGCGCGACTTGCCGAACGCGAGCGCAGCGCCGTAGGCATCGAGCGCTGTGTGGCATAGCGCGAGCGCTTCAGCGCGGCTCAGCTTCAGGTCGCCTGCGCCGACCAGCACGCTCGTCAACAGACGCACGAGCTCGTAGGGAACCGGCGCCAGACAGGCTTCGTCGAAGTCGTTGTTGTCGAAATAGACGAGGCGATTGTCGCCCTTGTAGCTGCCGAAATTCTCCAGGTGCATGTCACCGCAAATCCACACGTGCGGCGCGTCGTCGAGCACCTTCGCGCGCGGCAGACGCTGATAGAACAGATGACAGGTGCCGCGCAGAAACACGAACGGCGAGCCGCGCATGGCCTGGTATTTCATCGCGAGCCGTTCGGGGTCGCGTCCGGCGTTGAAACTGTTGATGATCTTTGCGATATCGGACATAGCGGGTTCCGTTCAATGAGCAGGCTCGTCGTGAGCTTCATGCCTGCTGCTGTGACCTCGGCGCGTGCCGCGAATTCAATGCAGGTTCAACCCGCATGCAGCGAAGTGACCAGCGCCTCGCCCCCTCACCTCTGCTCGCCAAACCTGCGCCGATACGCCCCCGGACTCGTCAACGCGATCCGACGAAAATGCCGCCGCAACGACTCCTCCGACCCGAACCCCGCCAACTCGGCGACACGCGCCATCGGTAGCGGCGTCGCCGCTTCGAGCAACTCACGCGCAAGCGCGACGCGCTCCCTGACGAGCCATTCATAAGGCGCCATGCCGGTCGCGTCGTGGAACTGCCGTTGCAGCGTGCGCGGGCTCATCGCCGCGCGCCCGGCGAGCGAGCGCAGCGTATGCGGCTCAGCCGCATGGCTGCGCACCCAGTCCATCAGCTTCGCGATACGTCCGCTTTCGTCGTGCGGCATAGGACGCGGCACGAACTGAGCCTGGCCACCCTCTCGATGCGGCGGCACCACGAGCCGTTGCGCGACGCGATTCGCGACCGCGCTGCCATGATCGCGCCGCACCAGATGCAGCAGCATGTCGAGCCCGGCCGCCGATCCCGCCGACGTGATCACCTGCCCTTCATCGACATACAGCGCATCGGGCTGCACGCGCAGTTGCGGATAGCGCTGCTGCAACTTGTCCGCATAGCGCCAGTGGGTCGTCACGGTCTTGCCGTCGAGCACGCCGGCCGCCGCCAGCACGAACACGCCCGAGCAGATCGAGCAGAGCCGCGCGCCGCGCTCGTAGGCCGCGCGAAGCTTGCGCAGCAGCGCGGCCGGCGGCACTTCGTCGGCATCGCGCCAACCCGGAATCACGATCGTGTCGGCGCTCGCGAGCAACCGCAGCGTGTACGGCGCGGCCAGCGTGATGCCGCCCGCCGCGCGGATCGGACCGGGCTCGGCCGCGCAGACCGCGAAGCGATACCACGGCACGCCGAGTTCGGGACGCTCGAGCGCGAACAGTTCGGTCACGCAGCCGAATTCGAAGGTACAGAGCCGGTCGTAGGCCAGCGCGACGACGAGATGATTGTGCATGGCGCGATGTTACCGGAGATTGACGATCACGCCACTTACCGGGCGACCCGCCGCCCGCCACAATCGACCGTGCCTGAAACGTCTGACACTCGCACACCGGACCATCCGATCAACTCCCCCTTCATCGCCATGACTCACGACCACCCCATCACCGCCGCCCCGAACGCCGTCACCGCGATCCCCGCCGCCGACAGCGCCGCCGCGCTCGCGCATTTCCACACATCGCTGCGCTTCGAAACCGACTGCGCCGACGTCCACGCCGCACTCGCAAGCGGCGCGCCCTGCTTCGTGCTGCTCGACGTGCGCAGTCCCGCGCTGTTCGCGCAGGGCCACGTGCCAGGCGCGCTGAATCTGCCGCACGGCAAGATCGTCGCGTCGAAGCTCGCGGCTTATGCGCCGGACACGCTGTTCGTCACCTACTGCGCGGGCCCGCACTGCAACGGCGCGGCGCGTGGCGCACTTCGGCTCGCCCAGCTTGGCCGGCCCGTCAAGCTGATGGCCGGCGGCGTCGCCGGCTGGCTCGACGAAGGCTTCGCGCTGAGCGGTCAGAACGACGATCCGCCGTCCGATCCGCGCTTGGATCCGCGGTTGGATCCGCGCTCCGCTGCATAGCGCGGCCCGCATCCCGACACGACTTCGAGCGCGAGATCCGCCCCGACCGCGAACCTGCTTTGGCCCCTGTTAGCTATTCGCAAATTAGTTAAACAAAGTTGGAAAAGTGCCGATAACATGTCCAGCCGCATTCCTCCCGGCGGACCCAACATGCAGAGTTCTTACAATTTCTGGCTCGTGGCCATTTCGTTCGCGGTGGCGACGCTCGCGTCGTACACCGCGCTCGATCTGACGGGCCGCATTTTCCTGCTCGCCTCGGCACGCCGGCGGCAAGCATGGCGGCTCGGCGGCGCGCTCGCGCTCGGCGTCGGCATCTGGTCGATGCACTTCGTCGCGATGCTGGCGTTCTCGCTGCCGATCCCGCTCGGCTACGACCTCGCGACGACCGCCTGTTCGCTGGCCCTCGCGATCGGCGCTTCGTATCTGGCGCTCTTCCTGACGACCCAGCAGCGCCTGACGCCGGGCCGGCTGCTGACGGGCGGCGTGGTGATGGGGATCGGTATCGCCGGCATGCATTACACCGGGATGGCGGCGCTGCGCATGGCGCCCGCGATCCACTACCAGCCGGTGTGGTTCGCTGCCTCGATCGCGATCGCGATTGGCGCGTCGAGCGCCGCGCTGTGGATGGCGCGCGCGCTCAGCAACGAACACGAGCGCCATATCGCGCGCAAACGTCTCGCCGCGGCGCTGGTGATGGGCGTTGCGATCAGCGGCATGCACTACACGGGCATGGCCGCCGCCGACTTCGCGCCCGGCGCGATCTGCGGCGCGGCCAACGACATCGACGCGCATTGGCTCGCGACCTCGCTGATCCTGGTCACGTTCGCGGTGCTGATCGTCACGCTGATGCTGTCGCGCTTCGACGTGCGCACCACCTTCCTGCTCGGCGCGGTGTCGAAGCTGAATGGCCAGATCGTGCGGCTCGCGACGCTCGACGTGCTGACGGGACTGCCGAACCGCGCGACGCTGACCGAGCGGATCGAACACGCGATTAGCGGCGCGCGCCGCCAGCGCACGTCGTTCGCGGTGCTGTTTATGGATCTGGATGGCTTCAAGACGATCAACGATTCGCTCGGCCACTCGGCCGGCGATGCGGTGCTGTCCGCATTCGCGCAACGCCTGCAGCAATGCGTGCGTTCGAGCGACACCGTCGCGCGGCTCGGCGGCGACGAGTTCGTCGTGCTCGCGGAGCAGCTTACGTGCGGCGACGATGCGGCCGCGCTCGCCGACGGCGTGCTCGACCGGATGCGCCAGGGCACCTGGAGCGACGAGCAACCGCTGCAGGTGATGCCGAGCATCGGCATTGCGCTCTATCCGCGCGATGGCGACAGCGTCGAGACGCTGCTCCAGCACGCGGACGCCGCGATGTACGAGGCGAAGCGCGCGGGTCGCGGCACCTACCGCTTCTTCGAGCGCAGCATGAACGAGGCCGCCACGCGCACGCTGAAGATCCAGCAAGTGCTGCACGACGCCTTCACGAACGAGCGCTTCTCGCTGCTGTTCCAGCCGAAGTTTCAGCGCGGCGGCGATGCGCTCGCGGGCGCCGAGGCGCTGATCCGCCTGCACGATCCGGAGCTGGGCGCGCTGACGCCGACCGAATTCATTCCGGTCGCCGAGCGCTCCGGGCAGATCGTGCAGATCGGCTACTGGGTCGTGCGCGAAACCTGCCGGCGCATTCGCGGCTGGATGAAACAGGGCCTTCCGGCGATAAAGGTGGCGATCAACCTGTCGCCGCGTCAGTTGCTGCAGCCCGACCTCGTCGAGACGATCCTCGAGATCGTCAGGACCGAGGGCGTCGCGTGCGAGCAGATCATGTTCGAGATCACCGAGAGCGTCGCGATGCAGGACGCCGCACGCACCGTCGAAGTGATCCGCGCGTTTCAGGCGAGCGGCTTCGACATCTCGATCGACGACTTCGGCACCGGTTATTCGAGCCTCGCGTATCTGCAACGCTTCCAGGTGAAGCAGTTGAAGATCGACCGCTTCTTCACCAACGGTCTCGACGCGAACGGCGCGGCGGGCAGCGCGATCGTCTCGGCGATCATCGCGCTCGCGCACTCGCTCGAAATGGACGTGGTTGCCGAGGGCGTCGAAACCCAATCGCAGCTCGACAAGCTGCGCTCGATGAGGTGCGACGAAATGCAGGGCTTCCTGCTCGGCAAGCCGGTCAACGCCACCGACTTCGGCGAACTGCTGCGCGGCAAAATGATGGCCGTGTGAGCGAAGCGGGAAGCGCGCCCGCCGATGCGCCGAAGCTGATGGGGCCGATCTGATCGCCACCCGCGTCGCCTCGATTGGCTCCGGTTCGCTCCGCTTCATGCTCCGATTCACGCTCCGATTCACGCTCCGCTCCGACACGCCACGCGCGGATCGCCTACCGCATCTCCCCTAACGCCGCGAGCCGTTCGGTCAACGCCTCGCTCGCGCGCGTCATCGGCAGACGCAGTTCGTTGCGCACCCACCCTCGCGCCGCGAGCAAGGCCTTCACCGGCGCCGGGTTCGGTTCCGCGAACGCGAGCTGGATCTGCGGCACGAGCGCGTGAAAAATACGCCGTCCTTCGTCGAGCCGCCCTTCCGTCAGCGCGCGATACAGCTCGACGAAACGCTCGGGCCGCCAATGCGCCGACGCCGCGATCGCCCCACTTCCGCCCGCGCACACCGTTGTGAAGACCTCGAGGTCGTTGCCCGCGAGCACCTGCAGACGGCCGTCGCGAATCAGCGCGAGCGTCGTGTCGAGCGAACCGGCGCAATCCTTGATCGCCTGAATTCGCGGATGCGCGGCGAGCGTCAGCAGCGTGTCGAGTTCGAGCCGCACGCCGGTGCGCTGCGGAATGTCGTAGAGCACGACCGGATGCGCGCTCGCGTCGGCGAGCGCGCTGAAATGCTCGACGATGCCGGCCTGCGCGGGCCGCGTGTAATACGGCGCGGCGATCAACACGCCGGCAATCGGCAACTGATTCAGCTGCTCGATCCGCGCGCGCATGCTCGCCGTGTGATTGCCCGACACGCCGACCAGTACCGGCAATGCACGCCGCTGAGCGTTGGAGTTGGCGTTGGTGGTGGCGTCGGCGTTGCCTCGCGCGGCGTCGAGAATCGTTGCCAGCACGGCGTCCTGTTCGGCGGCGTCGAGCGTGGCGGGCTCGCCGGTCGTGCCGAGCGCGACGAGCCCGGCCACGCCGGCGTCCGCATAGCGGCGCACCAGCGCGCGCAGCGCGGCGTGATCGACGGCGCCGTCGGCGAACGGCGTGATCAGCGGAATCCAGATACCCGAGAAATCAGACATGTTTTCTACCTCGATGACGACCGTATCGATTCCGGGTCAGCGGTGCGAGGGAGAACAAGGGGGAAAGCCGCAGGCGGGCGGTCGACCGGTCGTTCCGTCGCACATCTGACGACGGAACAGCGTGCTCCGGTCAGATGAGCGGCTGTTTTTTGGCTTTGGCGCCCACATTGCGCGAAGCGCCGTTCGCGCGTGCGACCGCCGCGCTCGCCAAAGCGGCGCGGGCGAAGGTCGACGAACGGAGCGGGAACGTGGGGCCGGAGTGCATGGACCGCAGTGTAACCGCGAAACCCACGGCGCGGACAGCCTTCGACGCCTGGCCAACTCGCTCGCGGAGAAAAACGCTTGACTTCTACGCGCGGGAAACTAATATACGCACCGCGTACATCAACGCGTTTTGCTGTCTCACTTCCGCCGACTCCACTCTTGCGACAGGTGCCCTTATGAGCGTTCCGCAACAAGCCTTCCTACGCGATGCGATGCGTCGCCTGAACATGACGCGCGATACGTTCGCTAACCGCATCGGCGTGTCGCGCCGGGCGCTCGACACGTGGCTGCTGCCGGACGACTCGCAGGAATCGCGGGCGATGCCGGAAATCGTCGAGCGCTTCGTGTCGGAGATCGTCGCGAACACCGAGCCGGGAGAGGGATATACGCAAAGCGTAGACTCGCAATCGCTCGCGAGCCAGATACTGTTCGAGGGCAAGCCGCAGTTGCTGTCGGTCGATCAGTTCTCGCGCGATTCGGTCGAGGCGCTCTTTCGCGTCGCCGACATCATGCAGCCGATCGCCCGGCGCCGCAAAATCTCGCGCGTACTCGAAGGCGCGGTGCTCGGCAATCTGTTCTTCGAGGCGAGCACACGTACCCGCGTGAGCTTCGGCGCGGCGTTCTGCCGGCTCGGCGGCTCGGTGTGCGACACGACCGGCTTCACGTTTTCTTCGATGGCGAAGGGCGAATCGATCTACGACACGAGCCGTGTGATGAGCGGCTACGTCGACGCACTGGTGATCCGCCATCCGGAGCAAGGCTCGGTGGCCGAATTCGCGCGCGCGACCAACGTGCCGGTGATCAACGGCGGCGACGGTCCCGGCGAGCATCCGAGCCAAGCGCTGCTCGATCTCTATACGATCCAGCGTGAGTTCTCGCGCCTGGGCAAGATCGTCGACGGCGCGCACATCGCGCTGGTCGGCGACCTCAAGTACGGACGTACCGTGCATTCGCTCGTGAAGCTGCTGGCGCTGTATCGCGGCATCAAGTTCACGCTGATTGCGCCGCCGACGCTCGAAATGCCGGGTTATATCATCGAGCAGATTTCGCGCAATGGTCACGTGATCGAACAGACACACGACCTGCACAACGGCCTGCGCGGCGCCGACGTCGTGTATGCGACGCGCATCCAGAAGGAGCGCTTTGCCGACGAGTCGTTCGAAGGCTACACGCCCGATTTCCAGATCAACCAGGCGCTCGTCGATAGCGTGTGCGGCGCCGACACGCTGATCATGCACCCGTTGCCGCGCGACAGCCGCCCCGGCGCGAACGATCTGAGTACCGACCTCAATCACGATTCGCGGCTCGCGATTTTCCGGCAAACGGACAACGGCATTCCGGTGCGGATGGCGATTTTCGCGGTGCTGCTCGGCGTCGACAAACTGGTCCAGCATTCGATGCGCGATGCCGCGTGGCGCCCCCCCGTCTATCTCGGCCCGGACGACGCGGTGTTCCACGGGATCGATTGAGGCGGACCGCGGTCCGCGGTCCGCCGGTCAGGCCGCGGGCGCGGCCGCGGCGCGCGCTTCACGCATTTCGCGCGCCGCCTGCCTGAACGCGCCGGCAAAGAACAGCACCTGATATTTGACCGCGTTCGACCAGTACTTCCATGTATGACCGCCGGGCCGCTCGGCGTAATCGTGCGGCACGCCGAGTTCGACGAGCCGCTCGTGCAGCAGACGGTTCGACTGCACGAGCGAGTCGTTCACGCCGCAATCGATCGTCAACGCGATATGGTCGCGGCCGAAATCCTCCGCACTGGCGACGATCGCTTCGCTATTCCAGAAGTCCGCATGTTGCGACGGGTCGCCGAACACCCGTTCGATGCCGGGCTCGTCCTCGCTGCCACGAGGGTCCACCGCACCGCTGATGCTGCCCGCCGCGCCGAACGCGTCGGGCCGGTCGAGCGCAATGCGTAGCGCGCCGAATCCGCCCATGCTCAAGCCCGTGATCGCGCGCGCCTGCTTCGTCGCGATCGTGCGGAAATGGCTGTCGATGAAGGCCACCACCTCGGTGCCCACATAGGTTTCATAGCGGCTGCGCGGATCGACGGGGCTATCGATGTACCAGCTTTCGTGACCGCCGTCAGGCATCACGAGGATCACGTGATAGCGGTCGGCCAGCTTGCCGATATGCGAATTCGCGGTCCAGTCCGTGTAATCGCCGCCCGAGCCGTGCAGCACATAGACGACCGGAAAGCGCGCAGCCTGGTTGCCGCGCGCGTACTGATCGGGCAGTACGACGGTTGCGTCGAACGTACGATGCATCGCCGCGCTCGGGATCGTGACGACGCGCGACTGGAACGCCCACGCCGGCGATCCGATCAGCATCAAAATGAGCCAGAACGTACGGACTGCATTCATGGTGAGTCGCCCTTGCGCTTGTTTCCGCCAGCTTCCGGCTGCTTACCTTCGTCAGGCATCCGAATAAAGCTGCTCCGGCGTGCCTCGCCTTATGTCCGTCGACGACTCTAGCAACGGCGACTTACAACCAAATTTCAGCGAAGCATACGATCCAGTCAGGCTTCAGCCGCTTCATCCGCTTCGGTTGCCGTCGCGACACCCGTATCGTCGACGTGCGCGGCGAAACCAACCTGCCCGGGCGCCAGATCGTCCCGCAATGTGAGCGCCGGAATCGCGTACGAACCGCCGTTCTGCGCCCGGAATGCGATCGGTGTGGTGGTCCACAGGGCGTCGAGCCGTCGCCCGAGCGCCTCGCTGACCTCCGCATACTTCGCCTCGTCGACGCGGCTCGTGCGATAGACGACGAACGGCGGCAATACCTCGAAGCCGGGGTAATACAGCACGCCGTGCTGAATCGGGAACAGCACGTCGTCGATCGGACCGTTGATGCCGCGTGCGCTGTAGTGCGACTCCCAGCCGCCCGTCGTAACGACCAGCATCGCCCGCTTGCCCGCGAAACGGCCCTCGCCGTAACGCTCGCCCCAGCGCGCATCGGAGTGCTCGCCAATGCCATACGCGAGACCGTAGGCATAGACGCGCTCCACCCAGCCCTTCATGATCGCCGGCATCGAGAACCACCACAGCGGAAACTGCAGGATCACCGCATCGGCCCATTTCAGCTTGTCCTGCTCGCGCGCGATGTCCTCGCTCTGCAGGCCGTTCTCGAACGCATGCTTCGATTCGAGCGACGCGAAGAAGCGTTCGCCGCTTTGGCGCTCGCTGGTGTCGTTCGCATCGAGCGGCGCTTTCCAGTTCATCGCGTACAGATCGGATACCTGCACCGTATGGCCGGCGCGTTCGAGATGGCGCACCGTAAAGTCCTTCAGCGAACCGTTCAACGATTTCGGTTCGGGATGCGCATAGATGATGAGAACGTTCATGATGGGACCTTCGTGGCTGAAAGCAGTCACGATAGGCATTGCCGAGGTATATTGGAAATGAATTCCTAATATGTCAGGTATTGCCGTGGTTAATCTCAGAAGACTCGACCTGAACCTGCTGGTCACGCTCGACGTGCTGCTCGAAGAGCACAACGTAACTCGCGCCGCCGAACGGCTGAACTTTTCGCAGCCGTCGGTCAGCGTGCATCTGGCGAAACTGCGCGATGTATTCGGCGATCCGCTGCTATTGCCCGGACCGCGCGGCATGCGGCCCACCGCGAAAGCTCAGGAACTGCGCGAGCCGTTGCGCGAAGCGCTCGACGCACTGCAGCGCGCGGTCGCGCCAACCAGCCCGTTCGATCCGGCCGCGGCGACGCAAACCTGGTGCATCGCCGCTTCGGACTACGCGGAGTCGACGATCATCCTGCCGATGCTCGCGGGCTTGCGCGCGGCAGCGCCCGGCACGCGTCTCGCGATCGTCGAGGCGGCGCCGCCGCGGCTCGCGCGTCAGGCCGAACAGGGCGACATCGATATCGGCTTTCATACGAGCGACGGCGCGCCCGAGGGCTTGCGCCGTCGCCTGCTGTTTGCCGAGCGGTACGTGCTGGTCGGCCGCGCCGGTCATCCGAAGCTGAAGCGCCGGCCCACCCTCGCGCAGTTCTGCAAGCTCGAACATGTGATCGTGTCGCCCGATGGCGGTGGCTTTTTCGGCGTCACCGACGAGGCGCTCGCGAAGGTGGGGCTCGCGCGCAAGGTCGTGCTGTCGGTGCCGCACTTTCTGTTCATGCAATCGGTGCTCGCGAGCACGGATCTGGTGGGGATGCTGCCCGCGCGTCTCGTGCGCGGCTCCGAAGCGCTGCGGATGGTCGAACCGCCTGTCGAGGTGCCGGGCTACGAGATGGCGATGCTGTGGCACGAGCGCGTGCATCGCGATCCTGCGCATCAGTGGTTGCGGGAGTTTATTGCTGAGTCGGTTTGAGCGACGCCGCGATGTCTTCGGGTGACGGATCCACGCCGCGTCCTACCGCGGTTTCCGCGACGGCGACGAGCATGCCCCAAAGTCGGCCGTCGCCCGTTGCAGGCAGCACATGCTGCAAAGCCGAACCTCAGCCCTTTTCAGCGCCGATCGCATCCAGTTGATCGAGCACCTCGTCGCTCAGCTTCAACTGCGCCGACTGCAGGTTTTCACGCAGATGCGCAACCGAATAGGTTCCCGGAATCAGCAGAATATTAGGTGCCCGATGCAATAGCCACGCGAGCGCCACCTGCATCGGTGTCGCGTCGAGTTTGCGCGCAAGCTCCGACAACTCCGACGATTGAATCGGCGTGAACCCACCCAGCGGAAAAAACGGCACGTAGGCAATGCCCTGCTCCGCGAGCGCGCCGATCAACGCATCGTCGTCGCGATGCACGAGGTTGTAGTGGTTCTGCACGCAAACGACCTTCGTGATGCGCTGCGCCTCGGCAATCTGCGCGGCCGTCACGTTGCTCAGGCCGACATGACGCACGAGCCCGCGCTGCTGCAACTCGGCGAGCGCCGTGACCTGCTTTTCGATCGAAGCCTCGCTCGGCTCGTGCACGTTGCCCATCACGCGCATGTTGACCACGTCGAGCGCGTCGAGCCCGAGGTTGCGCAGATTGTCGTGCACCGCGCGCTCGAGGTCGGCGGGCTCCTGCGCCGGCAGCCACGCGCCGGCGCCGTCGCGCACCGCGCCGACCTTCGTGACGATCGTCAGATCGCGCGGATACGGGTGCAGCGCCTCGCGAATCAGCTGGTTGGTGACGTGCGGCCCGTAAAAATCACTGGTATCGATGTGGTCGACGCCTGACTCGATCGCCTCGCGCAGCACCGCGAGCGCCGCGTCGCGGTCTTTCGGCGGCCCGAACACGCCGGGGCCGGCCAGCTGCATCGCGCCATAGCCCATGCGCCGCACCGGGCGGCCGGCTAGCGCGAAAGTGTCGATGGAGCTGAAGTTCGGCATCACGATCTCCTTGTGAAGTGATGAGCGGCAGTATCGCCGGTTTGCGTTGTTGAATAAACCGGTCTAACGTGTACGGGTTGTTCAAAATTCTGCACAATCAATCGTCATGGAACTCAATGATCTGGCCGCCTTCGTCTCGGTCGCCCGCGCAGGCGGCTTTCGGGACGCGGCGCGCGCGAGCGGCGTATCGGCGTCGAGTCTGAGCGTCGCGGTGCGGCGCCTCGAAACGAAACTCGGGCTACGTCTGCTGAACCGCACCACGCGCAGCGTCGCGCCGACCGAGGCCGGCTTGCGCCTGATCGAGAAGCTGACGCCGCTGTTCGGCGAAATGGAAGCGGCGCTCGACGTGCTCAACGGCTTTCGCGACAAACCGACCGGCACGCTGAAGCTCAACGTGCCGTCGAGCGTCGCGCGCATCGTCTTGCCCGACGTACTCGCACGCTTTCTGAAGCAGTACCCGGACATTCGCGTGGAAGTGGTGGTCGAGGATGGTTTCGTCGATGTGCTGTCGATCGGTTGCGACGCGGGCATTCGCTACGACGAACGCCTCGAGCAGGACATGATCGCGGTGCCGATCGGCGCGCGCGTGCAGCGCTTCGCGACCGCCGCGTCGCCCACTTATCTCGACGCGCACGGCCGTCCCGCACATCCCAGCGAACTGCTCGCGCATGCCTGCCTGCGCGGGCAATTCGCGAGCGGCGCGATGCCGACCTGGTACTTCGAGCGCGACGGTGAGCTGCTGCAATTGAATCCGACCGGACCGCTGCTGGTGCGGCCCGGCGCCGCGATCGACCTTGCGGTGAGCGGTGCGGTCGCGGGCCTCGGCATCATTCACCTGTTCGAAGACATGCTGCGCCCGTATCTGATCAACGGCGCGCTCGAAGCGATTCTCGAACCGTGGTGGCAGCGCTTTTCAGGGCCCTTCCTTTATTATCCGGGCCATCGTCATGTGCCCGCGCCGCTGCGCGCGTTCGTCGACTTCCTGAAAGCCGACTCGGAAGGTCTCCTGAATAAGGACGTGGGATGCAATTGATGCAATCACGACGGAGGTCGCGGCGGCTCGTGCCGTATCAGCACCGTGGCGAGCATAGTTTCGCAATCGTGGTCAGAAAGAGATCCGCGCCGATCGGCTTCCGCACACACGCGTTCCAGCAGTGCGCGTCGTGATCCGACGGCGGCACCGCGGTATGGACCAGAATCGGTACGTTGACGGATAGCGGCATCAATCTCAAACGGCGGCACAACTCCGCGCCGTCCATGATCGGCATCATCCAGTCAGTGATAATCAGGTCGGGAACGTGGGCGACGACACACGCGAGTGCTTCGGCGCCGTTGCTCGCGCAACTCACCTGATACCCTTCGCTTTCCAGAATCAGCCGCCATGCGGCCAAAATTTCCGGTTCGTCGTCCACCAGCAATATCGAGTACGTCATGGTTCGCGGACGAAAATATGTTTCTTTGTCTGATGAGAACTCCGCAAGACGTGTTCCACAACCGGCAATTGCGCGGATAATGACGCGGGTTGCCAGCGCGCATCGGGCCGTCTGGCCGCTCAGCGGTGAAACTGGCCGCGGTGCCACCTCAATCCAGGCATTCGGAACCGTTCGCGCGTTTGTATGTTGTAGAAACTCCATTCCGGTATCCATCATGACCGACAGACGTGTGAGCCCGCTGCGCAATTTCGCCAACTTCATCCGCGCGGAACGGGGCCGCCTGACGCGGCAATGGATGCATGCCGTCTCTATCGACGCCGATCTCGTCGAAGCGGACAAGCTCACCTACCAGCAACTGGTCGACCATCTGCCGGAGATTCTCGAAGAGCTCTGCGTGGCGCTCGATGCGGAAGATCTGGAGCGCGTCGAAACGTCGATCGAGCGCGACGCGAAGAAGCACGGCAATGTCCGTTGGCAGCAGGGCTACCGGATCGAAGAGCTGGTGCGCGAACTGGACCTGTTTCAGCAGGTGCTTGTCGCAGGGCTCGAAGAATTCGTCGAGCGCGACAGGACATGCTCGCGCCGTCACGAGAGCCGCGCGCGACGCCTGATCGCCGAAGCATTCAGCGTGGTCACGTATGCGTCGATCAAGGAAGTGGTCGGCGAACGCGATCGCACGATCCACGAATACACGGGACGGCTCGAACACGCGAATCACGAGTTGACGCTCAAACAACGGCTGGTCGGCGATCTGTACGAATCGCGAATGCAGATCACGCGCAGCGTCGCGCACGATCTGCGCAATTTTCTGAACGCGTTTTCCGTCGCGCTGCAACTGATCGAGCGAGCGCCGTCGAAAGCGGATACCGCGTTGACGCTCGCGAACCGTCAGGCCGCCGACATGAAGCAACTGGTCGACCAGATGGTCGAGTACTCGGTCGTGCTTGGCGACTCGGCGCCGCTCGTGCTCGAAGACGTCGATTTGCGCGAACTGTTCGACGAACTCGTCGCGTCGACGCAGCCGTCGATCGACGCGAAGGGACTCTCGTTGCGCAGCGCGTTCGACGCGGCGCTGCCGGTCGTCACGTCGAATCGGCTGAAGCTCAAGCAGATCGCGGTCAATCTGTTGACCAACGCGATCAAGTACACGAAGTCGGGGCAAGTCGAATTCCAGTTCGCGACGCATGGCGCCGAACACTGGACGATTCGCGTGTCCGACACCGGCGTCGGCATTGCGGCCGCCGACGTGGAACGCGTGTTCGACGAGTTCGAGCGGGCGGCCGGCGAGGAGATTCCAGGCACAGGGCTCGGGCTCGCGATCGTCAGGGAGCTATGCCGCGTGCTCGGCGGGCAGATCGGGATTGCGTCGCGCGAGGGCGTGGGGACCACGTTCGAGATCCGGTTTCCGCTGCGTGTTCAGTGAGCCGATCCATCGCATGATCCATCTGCATACTGCCCGCTTCCCCGAGCAGATCGAGATCGTACGGACCATCTTCCGCGAGTACGCGGAGAGTCTCGGCATCGATCTCGGTTTCCAGCAATTCGACGACGAACTCGCCGGCCTGCCGGGCAAATTCGCGGCACCGCGCGGCCGCGTGCTGCTCGCGAGCGACGATACCGACGATCCTGGCGGTATCGTCGGCTGCGTCGCGATGCGTCCGATCGACGACTCGACCTGCGAAATGAAACGCCTGTATGTGCGTCCGGTGGGACGCGGTCTGCACGTAGGGCGGCAACTCGCCACGCGGATCTGCGCGACGGCGAAAGAAGCAGGCTATCGGCGCATGCGTCTCGACACGCTGCCGACGATGCAAGCGGCCCTCGGCCTCTACGCATCGCTGGGTTTCGAGCCGATCGACGCCTACGTGTTCAATCCGATTCCCGGCGCGATTTTTCTGGAATGCGATCTGACCCGGCCGCGTTCAATGTAATTGCGGTGCAGGTCTGCTCAGGCCTGCGTGCAGGCAGCCGATCATCGCGCCGTTGCGCTCGCTCAATCCACGCACGACCACCTCGGACGATTTTCCGTCCCGTCGCGCCAGTTCGGCCAGATCGAGCAGCGCGGCGTAGCGCGCGGAACAGTCGCTAGCCGCGCCGGCGGCGGGGTTCGCGCTCAGGGCAAGGCTCGCGTCGCTGGCGTCGATGACTGCGTCGATCGCGAGCAACGTCGCCACGACGAGCGTCGCTAGCGTGGCGGTTTTGCAGAGCGCGCGCCACGCAGACCCTTCCGCTCGCGAGCGACGTGCCGCCTCGACAGACGGTGGGCACGCGCCTGCGATTCCGCACATTGCGTCGTACCGCGCAGCGCGACGTGACCGCCACGATTCGACGCAGGCTCTGATTCGCATCGCCGCGCTCATCGTCAGGCCCAATGCGCCGGCACCCACACGCGCCCGACCCAATGGCCCGGCACCCAGACGGCAGCCCGCGGCGCGACATACACGGGACGCGGCGCGACATACACGGGATGCGGCGCGACGTAGACGGCCGGCGGCGGCACGTACACCACCGGGGGCGGCGGAACATAGGCCGGAGGCGGTACCACCACGACGGGCTTCGGCGGCACGTAGACGACCGGCGGCGGCACGACGACCGCCGGCGGAGGCGGCGCCGCGACGACCACGGTCGTGCCGGTCGTCGTCGTGGTCCCGCCCGCAACCACCACACCGCCTGTGACCACCGTGCCGCTCGACGTCACCGTATGGCCCTGCGTGCCGGTCACGCTGGTCGACGTCGTCACGACGCCGGGCGCGACCCGCGTCGCGGTGCCCGAGTGATAGACGCTGTTGTTGTCCGGCCCCGTCACCGTGCCCGAGCGCGCGCAGGTCGAACCCGCGCAATTCGTCGACGCCGAATGATTGACCGTGTTGCCGTTCGACCCCGTGATCGAGCCCGACGACGAATACTGGCCCGGCGCGGTGCGCGTCACGTCGCCCGACGTCGTCGCCGTTTTGCCGTCGGAGCCGGTCAGCGTGCCGGTATGCGAGCAGGACCCGCCCGCGCAACTGGTGTCGCCCGAGTGCTGCACCGTGTTGCCGTAGCGGCCCGTCGCGGTGCCCGAGTTCGAGAACTGGCCGGGTGCCGTGCGCGTGACCGTGCCGGTGTTGCTCGCGAAGCCGCCGTAGGGGCCGGCCACGCTGCCCGCATGCGAGCAGCTGCCGCCGCCGCACGAGCCGTAGTGCGCGCCGTTATAGGTGCCGCGTGACGTGTACGCGGTGCCGTGACCCGACCATGCGAACGCCGATGCGCTGCCGAGCGCGAGCACGGCGGCGGCCGCGCCGAACACCGCCTTGCGCAGCGCGCTTCGCGCGATGCTGGCGTGGATCTTGTCGGAACCTGCGAGTGTGCGATTTTTCACGGTATGTCCTTGCTGGATTCGGGCCACTTGCGTCACTGCCGCGTGGCGACGAACGGACTATAGAAGGACACCCATCGGAAATCATCACGGAAGATATGTCGCGCTGTTTCACCGCGACGCGGGCCCGCCAGGCAAGGCTTTGCGGCCATTCGGCGCAACCCGCGACATATTTCGACATAGTTTGCGAAACATCTGCGGCACGGGAATCGGCTGCGGGCGCGGCCGCTCACTGCCCCACTGGCGTCACCTGCACCGCGGCGGCCGAGACGAACACGGCATGCAAGGTATCGCCGACCCTTACGTCGCTCAGATCTACGTCGGGCGCGGCTTCGAAAGTCTGCGTCTGATACGCGCCGCGCAACGTCACGAGGCGCTGCTTGCGATCGATCTTCAGCACGGTCGCGAGCACTTCAGTCTGTCGCGTCGACTCGTAGCCGCCCGAAGCGGGCGTATAGCTCTGCTTGTCGACCCGCTCGCGAATCCCCTTGCCCGCGCCGCTGACCTTCTCGGCCTTCGTGAGCAACGCGTTCTTGTAGAGCACGTCGACGTGATCGCCGATCTTCAGCTGATCGAAGCTGGCGACCTGCTGACTGACGAGCACGATCGCGACGTTGCCGCCCGAACCCTTCAGCGTCAGCGCGCGGTTGCCCGCATCGATGCCGACGATCTCCGCCGTCATGTGCACCGGCTGCGCCGCGCTGAGCACCGCTTGCGCCGTGCTCGCCATATCGTCCTGCGCGCGCACCGGCTGGGCTGTGGCCACCGCCGCGATGACCAGTGCGGCGCCTATCGTCGCTGTTTTCATCCGCGTTCTCCTTGAGCAAGGTTGAAATACGGTTCGACGCTCGATCATGCTCGCCACGCAATCGCCTCGTGCTGCGTAGCATTCGTGCCCAATCCATTGACCTCCGCGTCTTTGGACAACCACCTCGAACAGTATGACGCGAACGGTTGGCCGGCGTGCGCATCGGCCTGGCCGCCGAGCGCCGCGAAGAGCAATATCTCGTTGCCGTGCTATCATGCATACCCATAGGGGGTATACGTATGTCACATCTGAGCGAACACAAAGACGACTTACTGAAACGCGTTCGCCGCATCGCGGGTCAGGTTCAGGCTATCGAGCGTTCATTGGAGTCGGACGCCGACTGCGAAAAAGTCCTGCATCTGGTGGCCGCGACACGCGGCGCGATGAACGGCCTGCTCGACGAAATCGTCGAGGCGCACGCGCGCGAACATGTCGCGCATCCCGACCTGACGGCCAGCCAGCGCAAGAAGGGAGTAGATGCATTGATCGAGGCAATCCGCCGCTATTCGAAATAGGTTTCGTATGACTGACAATCTCATCCGCAAGCACGAGCACTCGTTTCTCGGCAGCTCGCACGACGAAAACGCGCGCCGGACCCGCTCCGTCGTCGCACTCACGGTGGCCATGATGATCGGCGAGATCGCGGCCGGTTACATGACCGGCTCGATGGCGCTGCTCGCCGATGGCTTCCACATGGCGACGCATGCCGGCGCGCTTGGAATTGCAGCGCTCGCGTATGCGTTCGCGAGACGCAACACGGCAAACCGTGCTTTCAGTTTCGGAACCGGAAAAGTAGGCGAGCTTGCCGGCTTCGCTTCGGCATTGATTCTCGCGCTGGTGTCGCTTGGCATCGGCATCGAATCGGCGATCCGACTCATTCACCCCACCGGCGTGGCGTTCGGGCAGGCTGCGGTGATTGCGGCGATCGGGCTGGTCGTGAACATCGTCAGCGCGTTGCTGTTGTCGGGCGGCCATGCGCACCATGGGCATCATGACCACGACCATCATCACCATCATCACGGCCATGCGCATGGGTCCGACAACAACCTGCGCTCCGCTTACGTGCACGTGCTCGCCGATGCGCTGACCTCGGTGCTGGCGATCGTGGCCCTGCTGGCCGGCCGCTATCTCGGGTGGATCTGGCTGGACCCGCTGATGGGCATCGTCGGATCGATCGTCATCGCGCGCTGGGCATGGACGTTGATGCGCGACACGGCCGGCGTGCTGCTCGACAAAACCGACGAACACGTTGCCGACGAAATCCGCGAAATCCTGGATTCGCATGGGGACGCCGAGATCGCCGACCTGCACGTCTGGCAGATCGGCCCGCAGGCGCGAGCGGCGATCGTCAGTGTGCGCACGCATGGCGACGTCACGGTGGAGACGATCCGCGCGCGGCTCGCGCCGGTGCATGAGGTCATGCATCTGACGGTCGAAGCGGCGTGATAACGCCTGCACCCGGCGCAAGCGGCTGCAAGCGGGTGCACTCAAAACAAAGGGCCGGCGTGTCTCGACGACACGCCGGCCCTTCTGCCTTTTACTATCCAGCTTGCGCGGAAAGCCGCACAGCGCGAGGACCGAACCTCGCGCTAAACCAGCTCACGTATCACACGCGCTCGATCGCGATCGCGATACCCTGGCCGACGCCGATACACATCGTGCACAGCGCGAAGCGACCCTGGGTGCGCTGCAGCTGATACGTCGCGGTCGTCACCAGACGCGCGCCGCTCATGCCGAGCGGGTGGCCGAGCGCGATCGCGCCGCCGTTCGGGTTCACGCGAGGATCGTCATCGGCGACGCCGAGCGCGCGCAGCACCGCGATGCCTTGCGACGCGAACGCTTCGTTCAGCTCGATCACGTCGAACTGGTCGATCTTCATGCCGAGACGGGCGAGCAGCTTCTGCGTCGCGGGCGCCGGGCCGATGCCCATCACGCGCGGGTCGACGCCGGCGGTGGCCACGCCGAGCACGCGAGCGCGCGGCGTGAGGCCGAAGCGCTTCGCGGTTTCTTCATTGGCGAGCAGCAACGCGGCCGCGCCGTCGTTCACGCCCGATGCGTTACCGGCCGTGACCGTGCCGTCCGGACGCACCACGCCCTTCAGCTTCGCGAGCGTTTCAAGGCTCGTCTCACGCGGATGCTCGTCCTGCGTGACCGTGATCGGATCGCCCTTCTTCTGCGCGATCGTCACGCCGACGATTTCCTGCGCGAGCGTGCCGTCGCGTTGCGCGCGCGCCGCCTTCTGCTGGCTGCGCAGCGCGAATGCGTCCTGGTCGGCGCGGCTGATGTTGTAGTCGGTGGCGACGTTTTCGCCGGTTTCCGGCATCGAGTCGACGCCGTACAGCTTCTTCATCAGCGGGTTCACGAAACGCCAGCCGATCGTCGTGTCGTAGACCTCGTTCTGACGCGAAAACGCGCTGGTCGCCTTGGGCATCACGAAGGGCGCGCGGCTCATGCTTTCGACGCCGCCGGCGATCATCAGCGCGGCCTCGCCCGATTTGATCGCGCGCGCGGCAATGCCGACCGCATCCATGCCCGAGCCGCACAGACGGTTGACCGTCGAGCCCGGCACGTCCTTCGGCAGACCCGCGAGCAGCAGCGACATGCGCGCGACGTTGCGGTTGTCTTCACCGGCCTGGTTCGCGTTACCGTAGATCACGTCGTCGATCGCGGTCCAGTCGACGTTCTTGTTGCGCTCCATCAGCGCCTTGAGCGGCACCGCGCCCAGGTCGTCGGCGCGCACCGACGACAGCGAACCCGCATAGCGGCCAATGGGGGTGCGAATCGCGTCGCACAGGAATGCTTCGGTCATGGGATGTCTCCAGTTGAGATGCTGCGTGCGCTGAGCCGCGGCCTGCTTTGCGCCGATGACGCCGGTTCGATGCGCCGGTGCATCGGCCCGGGGGCCAACGGCCGCGAATGGGCAGCCGCAAAACGGCGGCGGCGCGGCGGCCGACACGTCGGAGCAGCTTAGCGCAGGATCGTGAACGATGGGCTTGGGATTGACGACCGCTACGGCTGTAGCGGCAGTTGCGTTTTCCTTTTGCCCGGCCTTATGTTCTATATACGAACACAAGGTCATATATCGAACAAAACAGACTCGATAATAGGCGTGGGCGCGAAAGTGTGTCAAGCACGGCCGCAGCCGTGCCAGGCGACACCAGGGAATACGCGGAGGGGATGATCTTCAGCGAACTTCGATTCCTTCATCGGCGATGTAGCCGCGGATCACGTCCGCGAAACTGCGCTCGGCCGCGAGCCCAAGCCGTTCGGCGCGCGACGTATCCCACGCGCCGGGCCAACTGCCGACGATCTTCTCGATGCGCTCGTCGGGCTGCCGCACGATGCGGCTCGCGACCGCATCGCCCGCGACCTCGCGCAGTGCCGCGATCATTTCGTCGACGCTGACCGACAAGCCGGGCAGATTCACCACGCGCTGCTTGCCGAGCGCGGCGCCATCGATCTCGAGACCGGCGATCAGGCTGTCGATCGCCTTGCGCGGCGACAGCAGCCACAGCCGCGTCGAGCCGGCGACCGGACAGACGGCCTCCTCGCCATTGAGCGGCTCGCGGATGATGCCGCTCGCGAACGACGACGCCGCCGCATTCGGCCGCCCCGGGCGCACGCTGATGGTCGGCAGCCGCAGCACGCGACCGTCGACGAAACCGCGCCGCGAATAATCGTTGAGCAGCAACTCCGCGATCGCCTTCTGCGCGCCGTACGAGGACTGCGGATTCAGCGCGGTGTCGTCCTGCACGACCGCGGGCAGATCACCACCGTAGACCGCCACCGAACTGGTGAACAAGACGCGCGGTTGATGGCCGCGCTGGCGGCAAATGTCGAGCAGCAGCCGCGACGCATCGAGATTGATGCGCATGCCGAGATCGAAGTCCGCCTCGGCCTGGCCGCTGACGATCGCGGCGAGATGAAAGATGGCCGACGTTTGAGCGTCGATCACGCGTTCGAGCACGCTGCGCTCCGCGATATCGCCGACTTCGGTGCGCACGCGCGGATCGCCGAAATCGTGCGCGCGCACGACGTCGAGCAGCACCAGCCCGGTAATCGCTTGCGATGCGCCGTGCGCATCTTTCAGCGCGCCACGCGCGAGCAGTTCGCGCGCGAGACGCTGGCCGAGAAAACCGGCGCCGCCGGTGATCAGTACTTTCATGGTTACGTGTCCGTCAGTGGTGGTCGGAAAGAGTCAGCGCGCCGCATCGAGATAAGGCTTCAGCCAGCCAAGCCCTGCCGAGGTCCCCGCGCGCGGCCGGTATTCGCAGCCGATGTAGCCGTCGTAGCCAAGCGCATCGATCAGATCGAACAGGTAGGGATAGTTCAGCTCGCCGATGTCGGGCTCGTGCCGCTCCGGTACGCCCGCGACCTGGATGTGACCGATGCCCGCCATGTCGCGTTTGAGCTTCATCGCGAGATCGCCCTCGACGATCTGGCAGTGATAGCAATCGAACTGCACCTTCAGATTCGGCGCGCCGACTTCGGCGCAGATCGCTTGCGCGTCGTCCTGTCGATTGAGGAAATAGCCGGGCATGTCGCGCGTATTGATCGGCTCGATGACGACCGTGATCTGTTCCGCTTGCGCGGCTTGCGCGGCATAGGCAAGGTTCTTCAGGTACACGTCGCGTTGTGTTTTGCGCTGCGTTTCGCCTGCCGGATCGCCGGCGATCAATCCCGCCATCACATGCAGCTTGCGATTGCCGAGCACGCGCACGTACTCGAGCGCGGTGTCGACGCTGCGGCGGAACTCGTCCTCGCGGCCCGGCAACGACGCGAGGCCGCGCTCGCCGCCGCTCCAGTCGCCGGGCGGCGCATTGAACAGCGCCTGCGTGAGGCCGTGCGCGTCGAGCCGCGCCTTCAACTCGCCCGCTCGAAACTCGTAGGGAAACAGGAATTCGACCGCGTCGAAACCGTCGCGGGCGGCGGCGGCGAAACGGTCGAGGAACGCGTGCTCGTTGTACATCATCGACAGATTGGCGGCGAAGCGAGGCATGGCGGCAGCTCCTTTAGGACAGTGCGATACGGTGCGCGGCGTTCATCGGTCGTTCGCGCCGCTACCAGCGCGCGCCGAACGCGGCACGGAGTTCTTCGAGTGCTGCGGCGTCGAGCGGCGCGGGCCGCGGATTCGTCATCAGCCACAGGCGCGCGGTCTCCTCGAGTTCTTCGAGCGCATACGAAGCGTGCGCGACCGAGCGCTCCCACACCACCGGCCCCAGACGTTCGAGCAGCACCGCACGCACGCGATCGGCCAGCTCGGCGATCTGCGCGGCCACTTGCGGATCGCCCGGGCGTTGGTAGCGAATCAGCGGTACGTGGCCCACTTTCATCACGTAGTACGGCGTGATCGGCGGCAGCACGTCCGCTTCGCTCCACACGCCCGCGAGCGTCAATGCGACCAGATGGGTCGAATGGGTATGGACGATGCCGCGCGCCGCGCCGTTGCGCGCATAGATACCGCGATGCAGCGCGAGCGTTTTCGACGGCTTGCCGCCCGACACAGCGTGGCCGTTTGCGTCGACCTTCGCGATGTCGGCGGGATCGAGGCGGCCGAGGCACGCGTCGGTCGGCGTGATCAGCCAGCCGTCGTCGAGCCGCGCGCTGATGTTGCCGGCGCTGCCGACCGTATAGCCGCGCTTGTACAGACTCGCGCCGACCGCGCAGATTTCCTCGCGCACGCGCGCTTCGGTGGATGTATGAACTGCCGGTGCGTCGCTCATTGCGCGGTTCCGTCGAGATGGCGCAGCGCCTTGTCGAAGAAGTCGGTCGTGCCGAAATTGCCGGACTTCAGCGCAAGCGCGAGCGGCTCGGCACCGGTCGTCGCGGTGGCCGGCACGCCCGGGTCGATTTGCGCGCCGATGCGCAGCATGCGCACGTCGAGCGCCTGCACGACCGCGCCCGAGGTCTCGCCGCCCGCGACGACGAACTTGCGCACGCCGAGCTCGCGCAGGCCGCGCGCAATCGACGCCAACGTCTTTTCCACCAGATGCCCCGCCTCGTTGACGCCGAGTTCGCGCTGCACGGCCTGCACTTCATCGGGCGATGCAGTCGCATAGATCAGCACCGGCTCCGCGTGCACGAAGCGCTGTTGCGCGAATGCGAGCGCCTCGCCGACGACGTCCGCGCCGCGCGCCGCCGCGAGCGGATCGATGCGGAACGCGGGCCGCGTCGCGCACCATGCGGCGACCTGCGCGTTGGTCGCTTTCGACGCACTGCCCGCGAGCACCGCCGACAAACCTTCCACGCGCGGCAGTTGCGCGGCATGGGTCGTCTCGCCGAGCAGACCCGCGCGCCGGAAATTGGCCGGCAAGCCGAGCGCGACGCCGGAGCCGCCGGTGATCAGCGCGAGCTCAGCGCAGGCCGCGCCGAGCGTATGCAGATCGGCGTCGGACACCGCATCGGCAATCGCGATGCGCACGCCGTCGGCGCGCAGCGCGTCGAATGCGGCGCGCACGGTCGCATCGCCTTGAGCAACCTGGTCGTAACGCACGAGCCCGACCTTCGATTGCGTTTGCCGTCGCAGCGCCCGCATGAGGTTCGCGTCGCGCATCGGCGTCAGCGGATGGTTTTCCATGCCCGACTCGTTGAGCAGCGCATCGCCGACGAACAGATGGCCGCGAAAAATCGTGCGGCCGTTCTCGGGAAACGCGGGACATGCGATCGTGAACGACGCGCGCCCGGCGAATTCGGCGGATAGCGCGTTCAGCAACGCATCGGTCACCGGGCCGATGTTGCCCGCATCGGTTGAATCGAAAGTCGAGCAGTACTTGAAGAAGAATTGCCGGCACCCTTGCGCGCGCAGCCAGGCGAGCGCGGCCAGCGATTGCGCGACCGCGTCGGCGGCGGGGATCGTGCGCGACTTCAGCGCGACGACGAGCGCGTCGGCATGGAGCGCTTCGCTGGAGGTTGGCACGCCGATCGTCTGCACCGTGCGCATGCCGCCGCGCACCAGCATGTTGGCGAGATCGGTGGCGCCGGTGAAATCATCGGCGATGCAGCCGAGCAGCGCGGGTTTCGTTTGAGCCGTCATGAGCACTGTCCCTCGCTTATTGCTTCGCCGGCAAGGCGATGCCGGGGAAAATCTTCACGACGGCCGAGTCGTCTTCGCCACCGTGGCCCGCCGTCGACGCCATCATGAACATCTGATGCGCCGCCGCCGACAGCGGCAGCGGAAACTTCGTGCGGCGCGCGGTATCGAGCACGATGCCCAGGTCCTTCACGAAGATATCGACCGCCGACAGCGGCGTGTAGTCGCCCGCGAGAATATGCGGCACACGGTTCTCGAACATCCACGAATTGCCCGCGCTGTGCGTGATCACGTCATACAGCGCGTCAGGGTCCACGCCTTCGCGCAAGCCGAGCGCCATGGCCTCGGCGGCCGCCGCGATATGCACGCCGGCCAGTAGCTGGTTGATGATCTTCACCTTCGAGCCCGCGCCATGCGCGGCGCCGAGCCGATACACGTTGCCGGCGATCGCGGCGAGCACGTCCTCGCACGCCGCGTATGCAGCCGCGGGACCGGACGTCATCATCGTCATTTCCCCCGACGCCGCGCGCGCCGCGCCGCCCGACACCGGCGCATCGAGCATCTGCAGACCGGCCGCCTCGACGCGCCTGCCGAGATCGATCGCAAACTCCGGCGCGACCGTCGCACTCGCGATCACGACGCCGCCCGGCTTCATCGCCGCGACAGCGCCGTGCTCACCGAACAGCACGGCCTCGGTTTGCGCGGCATTCACGACCAGCGTGATCACGACCTCGCACTGCGCGCCAAGCTCCGCGGGCGTCGCGCAGCCGACGCCGCCTTCATCGACGAACGCCTGCAGCACGTCGCGCCGCAAGTCGCAAGCGTGGACCCTGAAGCCCGCGCGCAACAGCGAGCGCGCAACGCCGAGCCCCATGGCCCCCAAACCGATGACACCGACATTTCTCGACATGCGTGACCTCTATTGATTGGTGCTTCATTCGTGCGCTCGCGCGCGTCGGAATCAGCGCGCGCTTTCAGCGCGTCAAACGATGCCTGCCTCGGCAAGCCGCCGCGCCGCGTTGTACAGATGCGTCTGCGCGGCATTGCGCGCCGCCATCGGATCGCCGGCGCGAATCGCCGCGGCGATCGCCGCGTGCTCCTCGCGCACCTGCCGCGAGAAGTCCTCGCGCAGCGCTTCGTTGCGGCGCGTGACGACCGTGCCCGCTTCGAGATACTGATTGAGGAACGCCAGCGTCTTCAGAAAATACGGATTGCCCGTCGCCACCGCGATCGCGCGATGAAACGCGACGTCTTCGGCGACACCGTCCTCGCCGTCCGCGACCGCCCGCTCGATGCGAGCGAGGGCGCTGTCGATCGCGGCCATGTCGGCATCGCTGCGGCGCATCGCGGCCTCCGACGCGACCTCCGCCTCGATCGCGCGGCGCAGCGCGAGGATCTGCACGACCGAGCCTGGCTCCACGGCTTCCGCGTAGTCGATCCGCAGCGGGCGAATCGCACCGTGCCCGGCGACGAACACGCCACTGCCCTGACGCGGCTCGACCACGCCCTCGTTCTTCAGCCGCGACAACGCCTCGCGAATCACCGTGCGGCTCACGCCGAACTGTTGCGCGAGTACGGCCTCGGTCGGCAGCTTGGCGCCGCGCGCGAAGGTGCCTTTGTCGATCTGCTTCAGCAGTTGCTGCGCGACCGTGTCGCTCATCGCACGTGCGGGAATCTTGTCGAACATGGCGGCTCGGTTGAATCGGTTGAATCGATTGGATCAGATCACATGAACTAGTCATGTTATCTGGTCATCATACAAATTTGCAGAGCGAATCGCATCCACGCAAACCCTGGGTTTTTTGCACGAATCGGCGTCATTTGGCGAAACAGAAGGCTTAAGCTATCGTCTCGCCTTTGCGCCGCAGCGCGAAACGCGGCGCCGTATCGAAACGAACGCGCGTCGCGGGTCCTTCGCGCGCACTCTTCCGAAACCACGATCAAGGTCCATGAGCAAAGCCCTGCCGCCGTCTTCCGTCGCGCCCGCCAACGCCGAACCGGCCCCGGAGAAACCGGGCGACTCGTACGTGCAGTCGTTCGCGCGCGGCCTCGCGGTCATTCGCGCGTTCGACGCGACGCGCCCCGAACAGACGCTCACCGACGTCGCCGCGGCGACCGGCCTCACGCGCGCCGGCGCGCGCCGGATCCTGCTGACGCTGCAAACGCTGGGCTACGTGGAAGCCGAGGGACGCCTGTTTCGTCTGACGCCGAAGATTCTCGACCTCGGCTTCGCGTACCTGACCTCGATGCCGTTCTGGAATCTCGCCGAACCGGTGATGGAGGGCCTGTCGGCGCAGGTGCACGAAAGCTGCTCGGCTGCCGTGCTCGATCGCACCGAGATCGTCTACGTGCTGCGCGTGCCGACTCACAAGATCATGACGATCAATCTGTCGATCGGCAGCCGCCTGCCCGCGTACTGCACGTCGATGGGCCGCGTGCTGCTCGCCTCGCTCGACGACGAGACGCTCGACGCGACGCTGAACTCGTCGCCGCTCTATGCGCACACACCGCGCACCGTCACCGACAAGGAAGAGTTGAAGAAGCTGATCGAGCAGGTGCGCCGCCAGGGGTGGGCGATCGTCGATCAGGAGCTCGAAGGCGGTCTGATTTCGCTGTCCGCGCCGATTCGCAATCGCCAGGGCCGCGTGATCGCCGCGATGAACATCAGCGGCAACGCGCAGCGCAATTCAGCGAAGCAGATGGTGAAGGCGTTTCTGGAACCGCTGCAGCAAGCCGCGCAGACGGTCTCGGAGATGGTCGCGCGGCGCGGCTAACGAACGCCGCCACATAGCCAGCCGGTTTCGTGGCTCGTGGTTATGAACTGCCGGGCGCGCGCGCATGCTGCGCGCTACGGCATTGGCGCCTCGCGCTCACCGCGCCAGATAGCGCTCCACCAGCCGCGCCCAGAACGCCGCGCCGATCGGCAGGCTGCGGTCGTTGAAGTCGTAGTGCGGGTTGTGCACCATGCAGCCGTCCTCGCCGACGCCGTTGCCGATGCGCAGGAACGTGCCCGGCCGCTTCTGCAGCATGAACGCGAAGTCCTCGCTGCCCATCAGGATGTCGGTCTGCTCGACCACCTTGTCGTCGCCGACCAGCTCGCGCGCGACCTGCACCGCGAAGTCCGTTTCGGCATCCGTATTGATGACGACCGGATAGCCCTCGATGTACTCGACGGTCGCCGTGCCGCCATAGCTCGCGGCCTGCGACTCGGCGAGTTCCGTAATGCGCTTCTTCAGCAACGCTCGCACCTCGGGGCTGAACGAGCGCACGCTCAGCTCGAGTTTCGCGCTGCTTGAAATCACGTTGTTCGCGGTGCCCGCGTGCATCGAGCCCACCGTCACCACGGCCGGCTGCGACGGATCGACGTTGCGCGCGACGATCGTCTGCAACGCCATCACGATGCTCGCGGCGACCACGACCGGATCGACGGTCAGATGCGGACGCGCCGCATGGCCGCCGACGCCCTCGACCGTAATGATCGCCTTGTCGCCCGCCGACATGAACGGTCCCTTGCGAAACAGCAGCACGCCCGGCTCCGCGCCCGGATGGTTGTGCAGGCCGAACACGGCGTCGCACGGGAAGCGCTCGAACAGGCCGTCGTTGATCATCTTCAGCGCGCCGCTGTCGATGCCGCTTTCCTCGGCCGGCTGGAAATACAGATGCACGGTGCCCGAGAAATTGCGCGTGGCCGCGAGCCGTTGCGCGGCGCCGAGCAGGATCGTGGTGTGGCCGTCGTGGCCGCACGCGTGCATCTTGCCGTGCGTGCCGCTCGCGTACGGCAGGCCGGTCTGCTCGATGATCGGCAGCGCGTCCATGTCCGCGCGAATGCCGATGCTGCGCTTGCCGTCGCCCACTTTCAGCGTGCCGACCACGCCGGTCTTGCCGACCCCGCGCGTGACCTGCCAGCCCCACTGTTCGAGCCGCTCGGCGACGAGCGCCGAGGTCCGCACTTCCTCGTACGCGAGTTCGGGATGGTGGTGAATGTGATGGCGAATCTCGCGCAGACTCGCGGCGGCGGGTTCCAGATCGGACACTTCGGTCAAACGCGGGGTCTCGTTCATAGCTTGCATGGCTCCAGTAGGTAGCTTCGCACTATAGCGACGCCGTTTCGTTCGAATAAGATGCTATTTTTTTCACCCTGATTAACAGGTCTTATATACGGGATTACCCTTATGAAGCTGCAGCAGTTGCAGGCTTTCGTCGCCGCCGCGCATCACCGCAGTCTGCGCGCCGCCGCGCGCGAGCTCGGCGTCACGCAGCCGGCCGTCACGCATACGATTCGCGAGCTGGAAAGCGCGCTCAACGCGGAACTGATGGTGCGCAGCGTGCGCGGCATCGAGCTGACCGCGTGCGGGCTCGCGCTGCTGCCGCGCGCCGAGCAGTTGCTCGGCGACATGCGCCGCACCGTCGAGGCCGTCGAGCAGGTGAAGGGAGAACTGGCCGGCAGGGTCAGCGTCGGCACGATGCCGTCGATCGCGCTGACGGTGCTGCCGCAGGCGGTGTCGAGCTTTCGCGAGAAGATGCCGCTGGTGAGTCTGCACCTGGAGGAAGTGACGGTGCCCGATGCGCTCGCGCGCCTGCGCAACGGCACGCTCGATCTCGCGGCGATCCATCATGTTCAGGCATTGGATAGCGATCTGGTGCAGGTGCCGCTGTACTCGACGCAGTTCGTCGTCACGATGCGCGCCGGCCATCCGCTCGCGAACGTCACGCGTTTGTCCGAGTTGCTCGACGCCGAGTGGATCGTCACGGTCGGCGCCGATCACTTCCCGCACAGCGTGATGATGGCGATGTTCAGCGCGCACGGCCTGCCGGTGCCGAAGCGGCTGCTGCGCGCGCCGTCGTCGTTTGCGGTGACGCTCGGGCTCGTGTCGCAGACCGACGTGATCAGTTGCTTCACGCGGTCGCTTGCGCAGAAGGTCGCGCCGCTCGGCATTCGCGTCGCCCAGATCGAAGACGCGATGCCGAACTACGATATCAGCATCATCTCGCGACGCGATCTGCTGCCGACGCCGGCCGTCGAGCAGTTCGTCGCGTGCTTGCGGCAGGTCACGCGGGAGCGGATGGGGGCCGTGCAATAAGAGGCCGCGTGTGCGTGTGCGTGTATTTGCGCTACGCGCCCACCTTCTCCTTGAGCACCGTGATCAACGCGTGCCCCGCTTCTTCGAGCGTGCCGGAGTTGTCGATCGTCGTGCAGCGCACGCCGGCCGGCAACGCGAACGGTGCGCGCCGCGCGAGCCGCGCCGCGACCTGCTCCGCCGATTCGCGCGCCCTTGCGCCGAGCCGCGCTTCGAGAATATGCGGTGCGGCGCTCACGTGCACCACTTCAGCGCGTGGATAGCGCGCGAGCGCATGTTGCAGGTACTGCCGCGAGCCGTTGACGACCACCGTACAGCCACGCGCGAGCCACGCATCGAGTTCGATGCCGATGCCATAACGCAGCGAATGGCTCGACCATTCGAGCGCGAACAGGCCGAGCACCGAGCGCGCGGCGAACTCTTCGACGCTCAGTGCGACATGCACCTCGCCATTGCCGCTCGGCCGCGTGATGTAACGATGCGCGAACACGACCGGCTCGCCTTCCATCCGCTTGCGCGCGAATTGCAGCAGCGAGTCCTTGCCCGCGCCCGACGGCCCCATCACATAGATCAATCGCGCAGTCATTGGCTGCTCACCTCGTCTTGCTGCTGGTCCTTGCGATCGTTGGGTTGCGCGCCGTCGCTGAACGGCAGCGAATGCCACAGCACGAACGGCTCGCCCGGCGCCGGCTCGACGAACAACGCCGCCTGATCGACCGCGAGCGGCCCGAGCGCGGGCGTGCGCTCACGCCACCATGCGAGCAGCGTCGCGCGCTCGTCGGCATCGGCGAGCGAACTGGACAACGTCATATGAAAACGGAATTCCTCGAACACGTACGGATAGCCCCATTGCAGCAGCAACGCACGCTGACGCTCGCTGAGCGGCGCGGCGAGCCGGCGCTCGAGCTCGGCCGCCGACGGTCGCGCGCGCAGCCCGTCGAGCGCCTCCAGCGCGTTCGACGCGAGTTCGCGAACGCGCGTCTCGCCATCCGCATCGGCGGGACGCAACGCGACGAAGTCACCCAGCGTGGCCGCTTCCAACGGCAACGCGAACGACTGCTGCGCGAGCGCCCAGCTTCGCGCCGCCACGAGCACATCGTGCTCGGTGAGCCCGGCGCCGAGCCGGAACGGCGCAACCAGCGTGCCATGCCAGCCGTAGCGGCGCGGCGCTTCGGTCAATGCCGCGAGCGGTCGCGTCAGGCCCGCCGGCTGCGGCTGCGCGCAATGCTCGCCGCTCTGCGCATCGCGGCCGAGCCACGTCGAGCCGGCCTGCCACCACGCCGATTCGAACGAGGGCGCGTAGTAGAGCGCATAGCGCGCTTCGGCACTCCATGCGGGGCCGCTCACAGGTCGTGCTCCACGAGCAGTTGCACACGGTCGGCCGCGAAATGCGTGAAGCCGTATTTGACCGGCGTGCCTTGCAGATCGACGTCGACGTTCTCGACCCACAGCACCGGCTGCTGACGATTGATGTTCAGCCGCCGCGCGACTTCCGGCTCGGGCAGCACGCTGCCGATGCGGCTCCACTTGCGCAGATAGTCGTCCACACCGAATTCGGCCAGCGCCCTGGTCGTCCCGCCGAGCCGTTGCACCACCTCCGGCAGATCCGGAAAGCGCACGGCCGGATACCAGCTGCGCGCGAACGTGAGCGGCACGCCGTCGGACTCGTTCAGCGATTCGATGCGATAGACCGCCGCGCCCGCGCGCAGACCCAAGGCCTTCGCGACGCTCGGCTCGGCCTTCACGCGCGCGGCCGACAGCATCTTGCCCGCGGGCGAGTGATGCTGCTGACGCAGGTTTTCGGTGAAGCGCGTACGGCGGCCAATCGAATAATCGATCGCGCCGGGCTGCACGAACGTGCCGCGCCCCTGCTCGACGCTGACGAGGCCGAGCGCGGCGAGGCCGAGCATCGCGCGACGCACCGTGTGACGGTTGACGTCGAAGCGCTTGGCCAGCTCACCCTCGCTCGGCAGCCGCCCTTCTTCGCCGAATCCGCTCGCCGCGATTTCGGCGGCAAGAATCTGTTCGATCTGTCTCCAGACCGCCACGCCCGCGCCGCGTTCCAGCATCGTGGCCGGCGCCGCGCTGTCGTTCGATGTCATGGTGCTGTCATTCCCTTCGGTTCAAATGATCGCCATGACGTGCATTGTAGTGCGCGAGCCGTGATGGAAATATGAAACGTCCGCTGCGCACGACAGTCCAGACAACTACGCCTTTAAACGTCTAGACGTTTAGATGAATAGATGCTCCAATGTCCACTCGCTGGATCGACAGGAAATCCGATGAGCCCGAGTTCCGTTTCGCCCCATCCACCGTCCTTGCCCTTACCGGCCGCGTCTTCGGCGGCGCGGCGTGCCTGGATGGCCGTGTTGGCCCGCACCCCGCGCGCCGATCTCGAAGCCGCGCTGCAGCGCGCGCTGCAAGGTCGCCCCGCCCCCGCCTACGACTGGCTGCGCGCTCCTGAAATCGGCCTCGCGATGGTGCGCGGGCGCATCGGCGGCAGCGGCGATCCGTTCAATCTCGGCGAAGCGACGGTCACGCGCGCCACGCTGCGCCTGCGTGCCGGCGGCGACGCCGAGGCCACCGTCGGCGTCGCCTGCCATCTGGGACGCGATCGCCGTCGTGCCGAACTTGCCGCGCTTGCCGATGCGTTGTTGCAGATGCCCGAGCACCACGACAGCCTGCATCGTCAATTGATCGAGCCGTTCGCGGCGCAACAGCGGGCCACGCGCGCACAACGGCAGCAGGACGCCGCGGCGACGCGCGTCGAATTCTTCACGATGGTGCGAGGCGACTGATGGATCATTCACCGATTGCGTTGTCCACGCTGACGCCGGGTTTCGCGGACCCGGTCCACGACACCCAGGCCGTGTTCCGCACGCTGCTCGACGCGTTGTCGCGGCCCGGCACGATCGGCGTGATTCGTGACGTGCTGCCCGGGTTGCGCAACACACCGGTCGAACCCGCTGCGTTCGCCGCGCTGCTGACGCTGTGCGACTACGCGACGCCGGTCTGGCTCGCGCAGCCCGATACCGCGCTCGCGTCGGCGTTGCGTTTTCACACCGGCGCGCCGCTCGTCGATGCGCCCGGCGAGGCCGCGTTCGTGTATCTGCACGATGCCAACGCGTTGCCGCCGCTCGAAAGCTTCGCGCCCGGCAACGCCGAGTCGCCCGAACAATCGGCCACGCTGCTGATCCGCGTCGAAGGGCTGACGGGCGGCGCACCGGTCACGCTGTGCGGGCCCGGCATTCTGGATACCGAAACGATTTCGCCGGTCGGTCTTCCTGCGCGGTTCTGGCAGGAACGCGCGATGCTTGCGCCGTTATTTCCGTGCGGCATCGACTGTTATCTGGTTTGCGGCCCGCGCGTGATCGGCCTGCCGCGCACAACTGAAGCGAAGGTGAACTGATGTACGTTGCCGTCAAAGGTGGAGAACGCGCGATCGAAGCGTCGTGGCGCCTGCTCGACAAGGCGCGCCGTGGCGATACGCAGATCGCCGAACTGAGCGTCGCGCAGATTCGCGAGCAGTTGCGGCTCGCGGTCGCGCGCGTGATGACCGAAGGCTCGGTCTACGACGAGGAGCTTGCCGCGCTCGCAATCAAGCAGGCGGCCGGCGATCTGGTCGAGGCGATTTTCCTTCTGCGCGCGTATCGCACCACGTTGCCGCGCTTCGGCTACACGCGCGCAATCGATACCGAAACGATGCAGGTCGAGCGGCGCATTTCCGCGACCTTCAAGGATTTGCCCGGCGGCCAGCTGCTCGGCGCAACCTATGACTACACTCAGCGTCTGCTTGATTTCGCGTTGCTGGCCGATGGTGACGACGCCCAGCAAAACATGACGGCAAACAGCGCGGCGGTTTCGCAGCAGGCGCCCGCGCCGGAATCGATGCCGCGCGTCGTGTCCCTGCTCGACAAGGAAGGCCTGATCGAGCAGGAGCGACCGACGCCCGATGGCGCGCAACCCGGCGATCTGTCGCGCGAACCGCTCGCGTTTCCGGCGAGCCGCGCGACGCGTCTGCAGAACCTCGCCCGCGGTGACGAAGGCTTCCTGCTCGCGATGGGCTATGCGACGCAGCGCGGCTATGCGCATTCGCATCCGTTCGCGGGCGAGATCCGCTTCGGCACGATCGCGGTCGAAATGGACCTCGACGAACTCGGCGAAGCGGTCGACATCGGCGATATCGACATCACCGAATGCCAGATGATCAACCAGTTCGCCGGCAGCGGCGCGGTGCCGCCCACCTTCACGCAGGGCTACGGTCTCGCGTTCGGCCACTCGGAGCGCAAGACGATGGCGATGGCGCTGGTCGATCGCGCATTGCGTGCCGAAGAACTCGGCGAGACGCTCGCGTCGCCGACGCAGGACATCGAGTTCATGCTGTCGCACAGCGACAACGTCGAGGCGTCGGGCTTCGTGCAACACCTGAAGCTGCCGCATTACGTCGACTTCCAGGCGGAACTGGAACTGGTGCGGCGTTTGCGCGCGCAGCATCGCAGCGACGATGAGACAAGCCACGCCACCGACAAGGAGCAAGCAGCATGAACGCGCCCGACACCGCGGTTGCAAACACCTCATACGACAGCGCCGCGCACGGCTACAACTTCGCGTATCTCGACGAGCAGACCAAGCGCATGCTGCGCCGCGCGCTGCTGAAGGCAGTCGCCGTGCCGGGCTACCAGGTGCCGTTCGCGTCGCGCGAAATGCCTCTGCCGTACGGCTGGGGCACCGGCGGCATCCAGGTGACGGCCGCGATCATCGGCAGGACGGACACGCTGAAGGTCATCGATCAGGGCTCCGACGAGACCACCAACGCCGTCAACATTCGCCGCTTCTTCGCGCGCACCACGGGTGTGGCGACCACGCGGCACACGAGCGAAGCGACGATCATCCAGACGCGCCACCGGATTCCCGAAACGCCGTTGACCGAGCGGCAGATCCTCGTCTATCAGGTGCCGATGCCCGAGCCGCTGTACCGGCTCGAACCGCGCGTCGCCGAATGCAAGAAGCTGCACGCGCTCGCCGATTACGGGCTGATCAGCGTGAAGCTGTACGAGGACATCGTGCATCACGGCAGCATCGCGACCACGTACGACTATCCGGTGATCGTCAATCATCGCTATCTGAGCTCGCCGTCGCCGATCCCGAAGTTCGACAATCCGAAAATGCACATGAACGCCGCGCTGCAACTGTTCGGCGCCGGCCGCGAGCGCCGCATTCACGCGATTCCGCCTTATACGCACGTGCGCAGCCTCGACTTCGACGATCATCCTTTCGAAGTTCAGAAGTGGCAGCACGCGTGCGCGCTGTGCGGGTCGAAGGAAAGCTTTCTCGACGAGATGATCGTCGACGATGCGGGCACCCGCATGTTCGTGTGCTCCGATAGCGACTACTGTCACGAGCGGCGCGGCGATGGCGATATCGAGCCGCAAGCGGCGCTGCCCCATGCCACGCGCGAAGGAGAATCAGCATGACGCCGCTTCTGAGCGCACGCGCGCTCACCAGACAGTATGGCGGCCGCAATGGTTGTCGCAACGTGAGCTTCGATCTGTATCCGGGCGAGGTGCTGTGCATCGTCGGCGAATCGGGCTCGGGCAAGACCACGCTGCTCAACACGCTGGCGCTGAAGACCGAGGCCGACAGCGGCTCGCTGCACTACACCGCGTCGCATGGCGGTTCGCTCGATCTGCGCGTGCTGTCCGAGCCGCGCCGCCGTCTTCTGATGCGCACCGAGTGGGGCTTCGTGCAGCAGAATCCGCGCGACGGCCTGCGCAGCGGCGTATCGGCCGGCGCGAACATCGGCGAGCCGTTGATGGCGGTGGGCGCGCGCCACTACGGCGAGATTCGCCGCACGGCCACGCAATGGATGGAGCGCGTCGAACTCGACGCGACGCGCATCGACGAATTCCCCGCCGCGTTTTCGGGCGGCATGCAGCAGCGTCTGCAGATTGCGCGCAATCTCGTCACCGGTCCGCGTCTGGTGTTCATGGACGAACCGACCGCCGGTCTCGACGTGTCCGTGCAGGCGCGTCTGCTCGACCTGCTGCGCACGCTGAGCTCGACGCTGCATCTGTCGGTGCTGATCGTCACGCACGACATCGGCGTTGCGCGTCTGCTCGCGCATCGGCTGATGGTGATGCAGGGGGGCGAAGTCGTCGAAGCCGGCCTGACCGATCAGGTGCTCGACGATCCGCAGCACCCTTATACGCAAACGCTGGTTTCCTCGGTTCTGCCGGTTTGAGGCTCACGATGCAATCCACTGAGGTAGCAATCGACGCAGGTAGCGCGGCACGCCACGGCGAGCGCGCTTTCGCCGACAACGCGGCGCTGATGCTGCGCGCCACCGGCATCGGCAAGACTTTCACGCTGCACGGCCAGGGCGGCGTGCGGATCGACGCGCTCGCGGACGTGTCGCTCGAGCTCGAGCGCGGCGAATGCGTCGTGCTGGTCGGGCCTTCGGGCGCGGGCAAGAGCACGCTGCTGCGCTGTCTGTATGGCAACTATCTGGCGAGCACCGGCTCGATCGCGATTCGCGACACCAGCGACAACGGCCGGCCCGTCACGATCACCGGTGCCGAACCGCGCGACGTGCTGCGTCTGCGCCGTGGCGTGGTCGGCTATGTCAGCCAGTTCTTGCGCGTGATTCCGCGCGTGCCGACGCTTGCGCTCGTCGCCGAGCCGCTGCTGCTGCACGGCGTCACCGAACATGAAGCGAGCGAGCGCGCCGCTGAATTGCTCGCGCGGCTGAACGTGCCGGAGCGTCTGTGGTCGCTCGCGCCCGCGACGTTTTCGGGCGGCGAGCAGCAGCGCGTGAACATCGCGCGCGGTTTGATCGCCGAGCATCCGCTGTTGCTGCTCGACGAACCGACCGCGTCGCTCGATGCGGAAAACCGCGACGTGGTGGCCGATCTGATCGTCGAGGCGCGCGAGCGCGGCGCGGCGATCGTAGGTATCTTTCACGACGAAGAGACCCGCAACAAGGTCGCGACGCGCCGCCTGGAACTGCGGCCGCCGCTGCGGCACTAAACTGAAACAAAGCCCGACTGACTACGGAGCAAGTCGATGTTGATCAGCAACGCTCGCGTCGTAACGCGAGACGAAGAATTCATTGGCACCGTGCGCATCGAAGACGGCGTGATTCGCGACGTCGAGCGCGGCGCGAGTTCGGCGCGCGACGCCGAAGACTGGGACGGCGATTATCTGCTGCCCGGTCTGATCGAACTGCATACGGACAACCTCGAAAAGCACCTCGTGCCGCGTCCCGGCGTCGAATGGAATACCGACGCGGCCTTCGTGATCCACGACGCCCAGGTCGCCGCCGCCGGCATCACGACGGTGTTCGACGCGCTCGCAATCGGCTCGCGCTGGAATGTTGGACTGCGCAACCGCGACGTGCAGACGAAATGCGCCGATTCGCTGCTGCGGCTGTCCACGCGTCAACTGCTACGCGCCGAGCACTTTCTGCATCTGCGCTGTGAGATCGCGACCGCCGACGTGCTCGAGGTATTCGATTCACTGTGCGCGCATCCGCTGCTGCGGCTCGCATCGGTGATGGACCATACGCCGGGCCAGCGCCAATGGCACGATCGCGAGCAGTGGCGCCGCTACCAGGAACGCAACGGCAAGATGAGCGACGAGCGCGTCACGACCGCGCTCGCCGAACTCACGATCGAACAGGAGCGTTACGCGGATGCCCACCGCCGCGAGATCGTCGAGCGTTGCGGGCGGCTCGGCATTCCGGTCGCGAGCCACGACGACACGCTGATCGAGCACGTCGAACAGGCAAAGGCCGAAGGCATCGTGCTCGCCGAATTCCCGACCACTCGCATCGCCGCGCAAGCCGCGCGCGAGCACGGCATCGCGACGATCATGGGGGCGCCGAACATCGTGCGCGGCGGCTCGCATTCGGGCAATGTGTCGGCGCTCGAACTCGCCCACGCGGATCTGCTCGACATCCTGTCGTCGGATTACGTGCCGTCGAGCTTGCTGAGCGCAGTGTTCGATCTGGTCGAAAAAGCCGGCTGGTCGCTGCCGCGTGCGATGGCAACGGTCTCGGCCGAACCGGCGCGCACCGCCGGTCTCACGGACCGCGGCGCGATCGAGCCGGGTCTGCGCGCGGACCTCGTGCGCGTGACGATGCTCGGCAAGCTGCCGGTGCCGCGCGCAACTTTTCGCGGCGGGGTGCGGATCGTTTGAGGGGGCGGGTTGAGTGGGCGTTTGAGCGCGCCTGCGTCTCAGGTCGACAACGGCACACGCTCGGGCTCGTCGGCCTCGAACCAGGCGGGGTTGCGCTCGGCGATCGGGCCGAGCGACACGAGGATTTCGCGCAGGTGGTGGCGCATCGCGTCTTCGGCGGCGCTCGGGTCGTGCGCGCGCAGTCCCGCCAGGATTTTCGCGTGCTGGCGGATCAGCAGATCGAGCGGCGACACATCGGGCAGGCTCAGATAGCGCACGCGGTCCATTTGCGCCTTGATGTCCTGGATCGTTTCCCAGGCGGCCGTGCAATCGATCGTCTGCGCGATTGCGTAGTGGAACGCTTCGTCGAGCGCGAGAAACGCGGCCGTGTCGTTCGCTTTCGCCGCGAGTTTCTGCTCGCGCAGGTTGTCGGCAAGCGCCTGCAACTGGTCGTCGGTAATCGAAACCGCCGCCTTGCGCACTACCGCGGTTTCGATCGCCTCACGGATGAAGCGTCCTTCGCGCACCTGGCGCGGGGAAATCCGCTTCACGAAGGTGCCGCGCTGCGGCAGCACCTGCAACACGCCCGCCTCGACCAGCTTGATGAATGCTTCGCGCACCGGCTGACGCGACACCTGAAACATGTCCGACACTTCCTTCTCCGACAGCGGCGTGCCCGGCACCATCTGGCCGACGAAAATCGCCTCGCGCAACGCACGGAAAATCTGTTTGCCGATCGGCTCGTGAGAATCGAAGGAAAGATTTGCGGTCAGGTCGGGCAGCGCTGCACGCGCGCCGCCCTGAGCGGCCGCGCGGCCACGCTTGCGCGGCGCGCCCGACACGGCGGCGGAAGAAGAAGGAGCGTCGGCGAGATGTGTGCTGGTGGGCATTGGCAAAGCAACGGATAGCGGCAAGTCGAAAGCGGAAAACTCAGTGGGCGATGTTCGCGGCGTAATACGTGTTCAATACGTGTTATCAGTGACACGCCATCGCACCGCAAGCATCGCACCATACTACCATGCGCGCTCGACCGCCAAAGTGCTCGCGCGCGGCTCACGCACCCATACGAACGAACACACGGCGCCGAGCACCGCAATCGCTCCCGCCAGCACGAACGCGCTGCCGTACGCGCCATGTGTCGCCTCGACGATGAAGCCTGTGACCGCCGGTCCGATCACGCCGGCCAGGTTCGCCAGCAGATGCACGAAGCCGCCCACGCCGCCGACGTGTTCACGCGGCACGGTGTCCTGGATCACGGCCCAATAGACGGCACCCGTCGCGTACAGGAAAAAGATCGACACCGACATCAGCGCGACCGCGCCCTCCATGCTGGCGACGCGCCCGGCCAGAGCAACGCAGACCGCGGCCGCGCCGAGGCAGGTGCCGAGCACGAGCTTGCGCGACAACAGCGGCTTGCCGGTGATGCGCAGAATCAGGTCCGAAATGAAGCCCCCGGCCGCGAGACCGATGCTGCCGAGCAGCCACGGAATCACGGTCGCGATGCTCATGTCGTGCAGGCTCAGGTGATGCGCCTCGGTCAGATAGCTCGGGAACCACGACAGGAAAAAGAACAGCACGTAGTTGTATGAGAAGAACGCGAACGCGGTCGCGAGAATGATCGGCATGCGCAGGAAGTGACCGAGTCCCGGCTTGCCACCCTCGCGCTCACCCGCATGCGCAAGCGCAGGCTCGCCCGTCTGACCGGCGCGGATCAATTCGAGTTCGGCGGATGTGATGCGCTTCTGCTCGTGCGGATGCTCGGTCGTCGTCAGCGACCACAGCACGAGCCACGCGAGCCCGAGTCCCATGATCGCGACGAACGCCCAGCGCCAGCCGAACTGCACGGCCATGAAACCGACCACGGGCCCCGCCAGCGCCCCGCCCAGCGGCGTGCCCGAGCTGATCACGCCGATCGCGCTCGCGACCTCGCGGCGCGGAAACCAGTTATTGACCATCTTGCTCGTCGACGAACTGAACGGCCCTTCGCCCATGCCGAACAGCACACGCAGCACGATCAGCGAACCGATCCCGCTCGCGAGCGCGGTCGCGCCGCAGAACACCGACCATACGCCCATCGCCGTACCGAACACGCGTTTCGCGCCGACCTTGTCGGACGCCAGACCGCCGACGAAATTGAACAGCGCGTAACCGATGAAAAAACTGCTGAACACGACGCCCATCTGCGCGTGCGAAAAATTGAGGTCCTTCTGGATCAGCGGCGCGGCGATCGACAGCGCCGCGCGATCCAGATAGTTGATGACGCCCGCCAGAAACAGCAGTGCGACGACGAACCAGCGTTGACTCTTGAACATCGGATGTCTCCTTCCGGGACGCCTCTTGGTGGGCGTTCGGCGTTGCTTCCGGGTTTGGGTTTGGTTTGCGTTGGCGGATGACGCTCGTCAATCGAACGTCAGATGGACCTTCATCGACTGCGAGCGGTCCAGCGCAACTTCGAACGCATGGTTTGCGTCGTGCATCGCGAACGCATGCGTCATCAGCGGGCGCAGGTCGAGCTTGCCGGCGGCGATTTCATCGGCGGCCACCGCGTATTCGTCGGTGAAGCGAAACGAGCCCCGGTAGCACAACTCTTTCGCCATCACCAGATTCGCCGCGACCGGCGACTGCCCCGCGGGCAGATTGCCGACCTGGATCACGGTGCCGCCCGCGCGCGCCGCACGCAACGCGGTGTCGAGCCCAGCGGGACTGCCCGATGCTTCGATGACGACATCGAACGTGCCGCGCCTGTCGGCCCAGGCAGCGATCGTCGCGGTATCGACGGCATTCACGGTCTGATCCGCGCCGAGTTGCCGCGCGACTTCCAGCGCGCGCTCGGACAGATCGACCGCAACCAGCCGATGCGCGCCCGCGCGCCGCGCCACGCTGAGCAGAATGCAGCCGATCGGACCGCAGCCCACCAGCAGCACGCGCGCGCCCACCAGCGAGCCCGCCTGCTTCACCGCATGCAACGCGACGGCGAGCGGCTCGGCCATCGACGCCTGCGCGAAATCGACGCCGTCCTGCACCGGCACGCATTGCCGCGCGGCCACGACGATGTACTGGCGGAACATGCCCTGAGTGTGTGGAAACGTCGACGCACTGCCCATGAAGCGCATGTTCAGGCAATGATTCGGCATCCCGGTCGCGCAGAAGCGGCACGTGCCGCACGCCAGACCCGGGTTGACGGCGACGCGTTGCCCGCGCGCGAGCCCCTGCTCCGCGCCGACGCCGTCGCCGAGCAGGTCGATTTCGCCGGCCACTTCGTGACCGAGCACGAACGGCTCGCGCACCGCGAAGTCGCCGCTTTTGCCTTTGAAGTAATACGACAGATCCGAGCCGCAAATACCGCCCGCGCGTACCCGAACCCGGACCTGCCCCGGACCGGGTTCGGGTGGCTCGAGTTCGTCGATGCGGATCAGTTTCGGTTCGTGAAGTACGGCTGCGAGCATGATGGACTCCGGAGTTAGCGTCGCGTGCGCGTTCAACGGCGCGCAAGCGGAGAAGACTGCGATGACGATGCGAAGGCGGCTGCCTTGTCATGGGCCGTGTCAGTGGCGCTGGCGCCGCCGCCCCAGTCGTGAAGGTCGCCGCCGCGCCGACGCGGCGCGGTCTCCGGCAACGCGAACAGCGACACGGCCGACACGAGACCGAGCACGACCACATAGAGGATCAGCGCGAGCGAGTTGCCGTGCGTGACCTGAATCAGCTTGACGGCCACGAGGCCGAGCACGCCGCTGCCGAGCAGCGAGCCGATCTGCCAGATCAGCGCGATGCCGCTGCAACGCACCCGCGCCGGAAACAGCTCCGGGAACAACGCGGCCTGCGGCGCATAGCAGAGACTGTGACCGACGCTGATCGCGAGGATCATCACGAGTTGCATCGCGCCGCGCTGGCCGCTATCGACTGCGAGAAAAAACGGCACCGCGAGCGCCACATGCCATAGCGCACCGGCGATAAACGTCGCCCGCCGGCCGATGCGATCGGACAACGCGCCCGCGAGCGGAATGGTCACCAGTTCGAGCGCTACCGCGACGATCACCGTTTGCAGCAACATTGCCTGCGCAATGCCGTGCGCTTTGCCGTACGCGAGCACGATCATCGTGTACATCGCGAATGTGCAGGCCTCGATCAGCTTTGCGCCGACGCCCTTCACGATGGTCGGGCCGAACTGCCTGAGCACCTCGACGACGGGCCGCGACGCGACCGCCTTGGTGCGCTGGATCGTCGCGAAGATCGGCGATTCCTCGGTACGCAGGCGGATATATAGGCCAAGCGCAACCAGCAGCGCGCTCGCGAGAAACGGAATGCGCCAGCCCCAGTCGAGCAGTTGCGCGTTCGTCAGCGTCGCCGACAGCAACGCGAACAGACCTGACGGAATCAGAAAGCCGGCGGGCGCGCCGAGTTGCACGAGACTGGCAAAGAAACCGCGCCGCAAGGGCGGCGCATATTCGGCGGTGAGCAGCACGGCGCCCGCCTGTTCGCCGCCCACACCGAAACCTTGCAGCACGCGGATCACGATCAGCGCAACCGGCGCCCAGACGCCGATGGTCTGGTAGTCGGGCAGCAGCCCGATCGCGAAGGTGCCGAGGCCGACGATCAGGATGGTCACGATCAGCGCTTTCTTGCGGCCGACCCGGTCGCCGAAATGGCCGAACACGACGCCGCCGAGCGGCCGCGCAAGAAAGCCGACCGCATAGGTTGCGAAAGCGGCGAGCGTGCCGATCAGCGGGTCGGAAGCGGGGAAGAACTTCTGGCCGAACACCAGCACGGCCGCCGTGCCGTAGACGAAGAAGTCGTAGTATTCCGCGGCGGTGCCGATGGTCGATGCGAAGGCCACGCGGCGCAGCATCGCGGTGCTGGCCGGCGCATTGCCCTGGTTGCCTTGCGGGCGCGTTGAGTTCAAGGCTGTCTCCGTGATTCTGTTTTTACTGAGCGGGAAGGTTGCGCGTGTGCACGCTCACCAGTTCCACAGCGTGCCGTCTTCGAGACGCGCGACCGGCAGATAAGCCGGGTCGTACGGATAGCGCGCCGCCGCCGCTTCGTCGATATCGACACCATGGCCAGGCGCTTCGCCCGGATGCATCATGCCCTTGTCGAAACTCCATGCATGCGGGAAGACGTCGAGCGCTTCGGCCGGAAAGCCCATGTATTCCTGCACGCCGAAGTTCGGCACCCACAGATCGAAATGCAGCGCGGCACCCATGCAGACCGGCGACAGATCCGACGGACCATGACAGCCCGTTCTCACCTGGTATAACGAAGCGAAGTCCGCGATCCGCCGCAGATGCGTAATGCCGCCCGCGTGCGTGAGCGTGGCGCGGATATAGTCGATCAACTGTTCTTCGATCAGCTGCTTGCAGTCCCAGATGCTGTTGAACACCTCACCGACCGCAATCGGCGTGACGGTATGTTCGCGGATCAGCCTGAAACCGGCCTGGTTTTCGGCGGGTGTCGGGTCTTCCATCCAGAACAGCCGATACGGCTCGACCGCTTTGCCGAGCCGCGCGGCTTCGATCGGCGTCAAACGGTGGTGCACGTCGTGCAGCAGATGCGTGTCGAAGCCGAAGCGCTCACGCACGGCCTCGAACAGTTTCGGCACGAAATCCAGATACTTTTCGGACGACCAGCTCTGCTCCTCAACCGCGCCCTTGGTGGCAGGCTCGTACATGCCGTTGCCTTTGGCGACGCCATACACGGAGCGCATGTTGGGCACGCCGCATTGAATGCGGATGGCCTGGTAGCCGGCCTCGACATGCTCGGCGTAACGGTCGAGCGCTTCGGGAATATCGCGGCCCGTTGCGTGGCCGTACACCATCACGCCTTCGCGCGACGCGCCGCCGAGCAGCTTGTAAAGCGGCATGCCGGTGACCTTGCCGAGGATGTCCCACAAGGCCATGTCGACCGCGGCGATCGCCGTCATCGTGACGGGGCCGCGCCGCCAGTACGCGCCTTTGTAGAGGAATTGCCAGGTGTCCTCGATCCGCGCGGGATCGCGGCCGATCAGCAGCGGGCACACGTGGTCCTTCAGATACGACGCGACCGCCAGTTCGCGGCCGTTCAGCGTGGCATCGCCGATGCCGTGTACGCCCTCGTCGGTGACGATTTTCAGCGTGACGAAATTGCGGCCCGGGCACGTGACGATGACGTCGGCGCGAACGATTTTCATGAGTTGTTCCTGGCAGAAAACGGGGAACCGCGATGACTGGCGAACCTGACATGACGGCATAAAAATCACTGCATCAGCCTGTCTCAAGCTGGTGGAACGATGCTACCATACAAGTATAGTTAATCGTCAAATCAGGGTTTCCCCGCCCCTTCTGGACCACTTTCCATGACTGCCGTCAGCTTCGAGTTGCCGCCAAACTACCTGTCCCGTGATGCGCTGCCTGCACTGCAAGCGCATCTGCTGTCGCCGCAATGGCGCGAGCCGCGCATCGGCATCGTGCATCTGGGGATCGGCAATTTTCATCGCGCGCATCAGGCGCTCTACACGGAAGAAGCGATGCTGGCCGCCGGCGGCGACTGGGGCATTTGCGGCGTGACGCTGCAGGGCGACGTCGGCAAACGCGACGCGTTGATGGAGCAACAGGGGCTGTATGGTCTCGTCGAACGCGGGCCCGACGGTGCCAGAGTGACGGTGATCCGCGCGCTGCGCGAAGTGCTGGCGATGCCCGCCGACGCAACCGCGCTGTTCGCGCGGCTTGCGGACCCGCTGGTGCGGATCGTCTCGCTGACCGTCACCGAAAAGGGCTACTGCCGGGATCCGAAGACCGGCGAAGTCGATCTCGACGATGCCGCCATCGAGCGGGATCTCGCTGATCCACTCGCGCCGCGCACAGTGCCGGGCATCCTCACCGCGGCGTTGCGCGCACGGCGCGACACCGCCAACGGGCAGCCCTTCACGGTGCTGTCGTGCGACAACCTTTCGCACAACGGCGCCGCGCTGCGCCAGGTGGTGTGCTCGTTCGCCCGGCAACTCGACGCCGGGCTCGCCGACTGGATCGCCGCGCAAGTCGCGTTTCCGTCGACGATGGTCGATCGCATCGTCCCCGCCACCACCGACGCCGAGCGCGTCACCGCGGCCGAACAACTCGGCTACCGCGACGCCGCCCCGGTGCCTTGCGAGCCGTTCAGGCAATGGGTGATCGAAGATCGATTTACGCAGGGCCGTCCCGCGTGGGAAGCGGTCGGCGCGCAACTCGTCGACGATGTGATGCCGTTCGAACTCGCGAAGCTGCGCATGCTGAACGGCACGCATTCGACGCTCGCGTACCTGTCGATGCTCGGCGGCTTCGACACGATCGACGCGGCGATCGCCGAGCCCGCACTACGCAATCTGATTCACGCAATGATGACCGACGAGATCGCGCCGACGCTGACCATGCCCGCATCGTTCGACATTGCCGGCTATCGCGACGCTTTACTCGCGCGTTACGCGAACCCGGCACTCAAGCACCGTTGCGCGCAGATCGCGATGGACGGCAGCCAGAAGCTGCCGCCGCGTTTGCTCGCGACCATCGCGGCGCGCATCGAGGCGGGCCAACCGTATCGGCGGCTCGCGCTCGCCGTCGCCGCGTGGATGACGTTCCTGCGCGGCCACGCCGATGACGGCACGCGCTACGAAATCAACGACCCGCTCGCGGCGCGGCTGACGGCGCTGGCGGCGTCCGCGCAAGGCGACACGCAGGCGCTGATGAACGCGCTACTCGGCGTACGTGAAGTGTTCGATGCGAGGCTCGCAGATCACGCGGCATTCCGAACGACGCTCGATGACGCGTTGCGTCTGTTGCGGCAAAAAGGCGCACGCGGCGCAATCGCGGCGTGGCAATAGAAAACGCCCAGCGGCGCGGATAACCGCGCGTCACGCGGTGGGCTCGGCCTCGCGCCCCTCGGTCGCATCGCGCGCGGCGTGCGCCGGGACGAGTTGGTCGTGGGCAAGCCTCGCCTGCTCGGCCTGTTCGTCGAGCCGCGCCGCGAGCAGATCCCGATAGCGCAGATACGCGCAACGGCCGCCCGATTTCGCCGCATACATCGCGGCATCGGCGTTCAGCAGCAGTTCCTCGGCGTTGCCGCTGTCGTGCGGGAACTCGCTGATGCCGATGCTTGCGCCTACCGTCATGCTGTTGCCATCGACGGTCAGCGTTTCGTTCAGCGCATCCATGATGCGCTCGGCGATCGCGGGCGTGACCTCCGCCGCGCGTTGCCCTTCGATCAGCACGATGAATTCGTCGCCGCCGAGCCGCGCGACCACGTCACCGGCACACAGCACGTCCTTCAGCCGGCACGCGACCGCGACCAGCACCTTGTCGCCAACGGAGTGCCCGAACTGATCGTTGATCTGCTTGAAGCGGTCGAGGTCGACGAACAGCACCGCGAGGCCTTCGTCGCGGAACCGCGCCTCGTCGATCGCACCTTCGAGCTTCTGCATGAACAGCATGCGGTTCGGCAAGCCGGTCAGCACGTCGTGCGAGGCCAGATGCACGAGCTCACTCTGCTTGCTGTGCAGCGCATCCATCTGCGCGCGGATTTCGCGCCGCAAACGCTCGAAGCAGCGCGCGAGCACGCCGATTTCGTCGGTGCGCTTGAGCGGCAGGGTGTGCATCGCGTGCTCGGCGAACAGGTGCGTCGCCGCATGCGCGAGCAGATGCAGCGGCTTGGTCAGCGCCCGCGCGAACAGAATTGCCAGCAGCACCGACAATGCGCTGAACACCAGCACCATGCGAATGATCCGCGAGCCGAGCTGATTGGCGCCGGTCAACACGTCCTCGAGCGGCTTTGCGAGACCGAGCACGATGAAGCGGTTGCCCTCCGAATCGCCGAACGGCCGTCGCACGAACGCGAGCACATGGCCGGCCGCCTCGCCGGACCCCATGAGACCGTTGACGAGCACTTCGCTATGGCGTTGCTCGAACAGCGGCCTCGTGACCGGGAAGCTGTCCTGCATCAGCACGCGTCGGCCGCGGTCGAAGCCGAAGGTTTTCGTCGCGTCGGGATGCACCAGGAAATCGCCCCACTCGTTCGCCAGATAAACCTGGTAGTCGCTCGGCAGATCGCTCTGCAAACGCCGCAACATGCCGGCCAGATCGATGTCGATCACGACGACGCCGACCACCGTGCCGCGCTCATCCGCGATCGGCGTGCCGAGGCGCAGCGTCGGCTTGCCTTGCGCCGCATGCGTGCCGTACTCGTGATTGACCGAAATCGGCGACGTGTAGATGCGGCCCGGCGAGAACGCGAGGGTTTCGAATACATAGGGGAACTGAGCTTTTTCCTGCAGATCGCCACCCTGTACGCGCACGAGGCCGTCGCCGTCGCGATCGAAGCGGATCAGCTCGAGCCCGTGATGCTGCCGGGTGATCAGCCGCACCTGCAGATACTCCGGGTGATGCAGCATGAAGCTCGAATACACCTGCGCGAGCCGCTCGCGGCCGAGGTTCGGGCCGAGGCCGTCGTCGGTCTGCGCGACGCTCACCGACGACGGCATCGTGGCGAGCACGAGCGCGTCCGCCGCGACGTCGTCGATCGATACCGCGATGCGCTGGCCGAGCAGCTCCGTCGAAGTCTGCAGGCTGTGCTCGGCTTCGTTGACCAGCATCGTGCGATTCGCGCGATACGCGTAATAGCCGGTCGCGCCCGACGCCAGCACGCCGATGCACGCGAGCAGAACGGACAGCTTGAAGGTCAGGCCGCGATGCAGCATCAGAAGCGCTCCGAACGGTCGCCCGACACGATGCGCGCCCACAGTTGCTCGCGGCGGTCGATATCCTCGACCGGACTGATCCAGACGATGTGTGCGTTGGCACTGCCTTCGGCCGGCTCGCTCAGCGTATTCGCGAGCCCCTGGCGCTGTGTCAGCAACGCGCTCACGCTCGGCTCGAGCATGTAGTTGATCCACGCGAGCGCGAGCGGCTGGTCACTCGCCGCGCGCGTCATCGACCAGCAATCGAGCCATGCGAGCGCGCCTTCGTCCGGAATCACATAGCCGACATCGGCGCCCGCGCGGCGCAGCAACTGCACCTGCTGCGTGCCGTAGTTGCCGAACATCAGCGCGACCTTGTGCTGGATGAAGAACGCGGTCGCCTCCTCGGGCAGCGTGTAGTAGGTCAGCAGGTTGCGGCGCAGATCGACGAGCTTGTGCGCGATCGTGCGCATCTGCGCGGAGTCGAGTTGAAACGGATGCGGGTAACCGAGCGCGAGCGCGGTGAACGAGAAGTTGTGCTGCGCGCTATTGAAGTCGAGCACCTTGCCGCGATAGCGCGGGTTCCATAGTTCGAGCATCGAATGCGGCGCCACCGGAATCTGCTGGCGATCGTAGATGAGTCCCATCGACGAATAGGTGAACGGAATCGCATACACCTTGCCCGCCGACGTCAGGCCGTCGATCGAGCCGAGCGCCTGGAAACGCGGCAACTGCTTCTTCGTATTCGGCAGGCTCGCGAGATCGAGCGGCGCGAGCAGGTTCGCCTGCCTGTAGCGGCGAATTTCGGCGGTGTTGGCGGCGAGCACATCGAACGGCGGAGAGCCCTTGGTGTGCATCTGCGCCCACAGCGCTTCGTCGGAATCGACGAGCGTGACCTCGACCTTCGCGCCATAGCGCGTTTCGAACGCCTTCACGACGTCCGGGTCCGCGTAGCCGGGCCATGCCAGCACGTGCAGCACTTTATCGGCGGCCGAGGCGGGCGTCGCCGCGCCAAAGCCCGCGCACAGCAATGCGCCTGTCAGAACGAGAACGCGCGAGACGCGAGGTAAAAACCCGGGCAAACCGTCGCGGCAAAATCCGGATGTGCCAATCGATGAAAATCCCGATGTAACGCCCGACAAAAAACCGCCAAAAAAACGGCGCCGCAATAATGCCGCGCGAGCACTCGCGCCGACGCTCGCGATTCGTCGCTTAAAAGTCTGTTTACAACAGCCTGTTTGATCCGCCGTGAACATCGTGTGCATGAATAACACCGTTGAGCAGAAAGGCCTTTTGAGCGAGCGCAAACGCGCGGCATTTGAATCTTGACGTCATGTCCGACGACATGCCCCAGAGCGATCCCCGCCTGCGCGGGCGCTCGGCGTCCAGCGCAGGGAGCACTGATGATAGCGCCAAAGCCTTCGTTTTTGCAGCGGTTCGAAACGGCGGCGAAAAAATATCGGGCGCTGGTAATAACGTGTAAGGAGAAGGTCTCGACGCCGCTGTTAATTAACGGCAAATTCAACCGCGGACTTTAACGATTCGTCTACGTTTCAAACTCGTGTTTCAAACCCGTTTTCGGTGAACTCGCCAGAAAATCGTCGTAAATCCCGGTCGATTACGCTCGCCCGCCGACCGTATTACCGCTCTCGCATTACACCCGCGTTAAGCAACGCGCACCAACGGTGTACGATCCGGGCACACCGGCCTAGGCGCAAGCGCTGCTCTAGAGGGTCTCCTCCTGCGCCATCCGGTGTTCTACTAGCTTCCCAATATTTTTGAACTGATAAGCTTGGCGCGCGTTGCAGGCCACTCCGGCTTGCATCCTGACCAGAAGCCCGTTTGCGAGTCGCGCCGGGCGTCCCGAGGCGGCACAACCGTCGAGGGAGTAATTGAACTACACCGAGGAGTAAAAACAGTGAAAAAACTGCTAGCGGCTTTGACGGTTGCTCTGATTGCCACCGTCTCGATTGGCGCACACGCTAAAGATTGGTCGACGATCCGTTTTGGCGTTGATGCCAGCTATCCCCCGTTCGAGTCGAAAGGCTCGGATGGCAAGCTCGTTGGCTTCGATATCGACCTCGGCAACGAAATCTGCAAGCGCGTCGGTGCGAAGTGCGTGTGGGTGGAAAACGACTTCGACGGCATGATCCCGGCACTGAAGGCGAAGAAGTTCGACGGCGTGCTGTCGTCGATGTCGATGACGCCGCAACGCGCCGAGCAGATCGCCTTCTCGTCGAAGCTGTTCAACACGCCGACGCGCCTCGTCGCGAAGCAGGGCTCGGGCATCCTGCCGACCGCTGAATCGCTGAAGGGCAAGACGGTGGGCGTCGAACAGGGCACGATCCAGGAAACCTACGCAAAGACCTACTGGGAACCGGCTGGCGCGAAAGTCGTGCCGTATCAGAACCAGGACCAGGTCTACGCCGACCTGATCTCGGGCCGTCTGGACGCAGCGCTGCAAGACGCGGTGCAGGCTGACCAGGGCTTCCTGCAGACGCCGCGCGGCAAGGGCTTCGCGTTCGTCGGCAAGGATCTCGTCGATCCGAAGATCCTCGGCAACGGCGCCGGCATCGGCATGCGCAAGGAAGACACCGATCTGAAGGCGAAGGTCGACAAGGCGATCGCCGACATGATCAAGGACGGCACCTACAAGAAGATCGAGAAGAAGTACTTCGACTTCGACGTGTACGGCAGCTAAATCGCCCACGCGCGCCGCACGGCGCGCCGGCAGCTTGCCCAAAACGGGCTCCGCGACGCGGAGCCCGTTTTGTTTTTGCGGCTCCACATCCGGCCACATGAAGCCACATCGTGCGGCATATCGGCTAAGATCGTGCGAGACGCGGCGACCAGGAGACAAGTTGCCGCGGTCCGCGCACGCGGACCTCGCGCGCACCCCGCGCGCATCTTTCCCCTTTGCAATCAACCACTAGCGCGGCTGCCCGGAACGGGCCGCGAAGCCAATACCATGCAAACCCAGACCCATCCGCTGATTGCCCCGTCGCTTGGCACCGCCCGCGAACTGACGAGTTTCCACTACGGCCCCGGCGGCGGACAAAAAATCTATATTCAGTCGTCGCTGCACGCGGACGAACTCCCCGGCATGCTGGTGTCGTGGTCGCTGCGCCGCAAGCTGGCCGCGCTCGAAGCCGCGGGCAAGTTGCGCGGCGAAGTCGTGGTCGTGCCGGTGCCGAATCCGATCGGCCTGAACCAGCATCTGCTCGGCCAGATGCTCGGCCGCTTCGAAACCGGCAGCGCGCAGAACTTCAACCGCAATTTCTACGACCTCGCGGAACTCGTGCAGCCGGTCATCGAATCGCGCCTGTCCGGCGACATCGACGCGAACCGCGCCGCGATCCGCGTGGCGATGCGCGAAGCGCTCGACGCGCAGCAGCCCACCACCGAACTCGGCTCGCAACGCCTCGCGCTGCAAAAGCTCTCGTACGACGCCGACGTCGTGCTAGATCTGCATTGCGACTGGGAAGCCGCGATGCACCTGTACACCAATCCGGACTTGTGGCCCGAAGTCGAGCCGCTCGCGCGCTACCTGGACGCGAAGGCGTCGCTGCTCGCGCTGAACTCGGTCGGCAATCCGTTCGACGAGATTCACAGCTTCTGCTGGTCGGATCTGCGCGGCCGTTTCGGCGAGCGCTTCCCGATCCCGAACGGCGGAATCTCGGTCACGATCGAGCTGCGCGGCCAGCGCGACGTGTCGCACGAACTCGCGGAACAGGACGCGCATGCGATCATCGAGTATCTGACCTTGCGCGGCGTGGTCGAAGGCGAGCCGGCGCCGCTGCCGCCGCTCGAATTCGCGGCGACGCCGCTCGCGGGCGCCGAACCGCTCGTCGCGCCGATCAGCGGTGTGCTCGTCCATCGCTGCGAAGTCGGCAAATGGGTGGACGTGGGCCAGGAAATCGCCGACATCGTCGATCCGTTGACGGACCGCGTCGTCACGATCAAAAACACCGTGGCAGGCGTGCTGTACGCGCGGCATCTGACGCGCTTCGCGACGGCCGGCCTCGAATTCGCGCGCATCGCCGGCGCGACACCGTTCCGCAGCGGCTCGTTGCTGAGCAACTGACGCCCAAGCCGCTGCGACCGTCGGTCCCGTCGCAGCCGGCGATGTAACTAAATTTTCACGCATCAGCTGAAATAACGGATCGCCCGCCGCCCGGCGGGCGGTCCGCTGCCGCGCGCCCCGCCTCGCTTCAGGGTCGATCGACCCGCCCGCCACCGATACCCCCGCCCCCGTGCACACGCAAAGTGTCGCGCCGACACGACACCGTGAAAAAAAATTTTCAGTGTCACATACCTTACTCAGCGTTCCCTTAAATTGCCGCCCATCGCGCGACATTGCCGCAGAGCAGCGCGTCGCGATCGCTTAATTCGCTAACCGGAGAAGTACCTTGAACAAGAAAATCCTGACCGCCGCTACGTTTGCCGTCTTCGCCTCCGCCGCTCACGCACAAAGCAGCGTCACGCTGTACGGCCTGATCGACGCGGGTATCAGCTACGTGAACAACTCGAAAACGGCCACCGGCCACAGCAGCCTGACCAAGTACGACGACGGCGTCGCGAACGGCAGCCGTTGGGGCCTGCGTGGCACGGAAGACCTCGGTAACGGCCTGAAAGCGCTGTTCGTGCTGGAAAACGGCTTCAGCAGCGCGAACGGCACCGCCGGCCAGGGCGGCGCAATGTTCGGCCGCCAGGCCTTCGTTGGTCTGTCGCAGAACAACGTCGGCTCGCTGACGTTCGGCCGCCAGTACTCGTTCTCGACCGATTACCTCGGCTCCAACTACGCAACCGGCGGTCTGACCGTCGCGGGTAACTACGCGTACCACATCAACGACGTCGACCAGCTCACGTCGAGCCGTATCAACAACTCGGTCAAGTTCAGCAGCGCGAACTTTTCTGGCCTGACCTTCGGCGCGATGTACGGCTTCTCGAACACGGCTGGCGGTTTCGCCGGCACGCCGGCTACGGGCACGGCCGCTGCCCCGGTCGCAGGTTCGTCGCGCGCTTACAGCTTCGGCGCGAACTACGCGAACGGCCCGTTCGGTATCGGCGCGGCGTACACGGACATCCGTTACCCGGGCCAGGCATCGCCGGCCTTCTCGACTTCGCTGGCTAACGTCAGCTTCCCGACGGTCGGCAACGGCCAGATCCAGGATCTGCGCACGGTCGGCGTCGGCGGCCGCTACGCTTTCGGTCCGGCAACGCTGTGGGCCCTGTACACGAACACGCGCCTCGCCCCGATCTCGGGTGAGTCGACCACGTACGCCGCGTACGAAGCAGGTGCGAAGTACGCATTCACGCCGGCTATCACGGCAGGCGCGGGCTACACGTACATGCACCTGAGCGGCGCGAACGTCGGTCACTGGAACCAGGTGAACCTGAGCGGCGACTACGCGTTGTCGAAGCGCACGGACGTGTACGTTCTGGGCATCTATCAGATCGCGTCGGGCCGTAACGGCACGCAGGATCTGCAGGCACAGATCGGTTCGAGCACGAGCTACTTCAGCACGTCGGGCGTCGGTGCCGACAACCAGCTGGCGTTCCGTGTCGGTCTGCGTCACAAGTTCTAAGCAGACGGTTCGCGGTGGGGAACACGTGTGTTCCCTGCCTGGTTGAATCGAAGGAAAGCGCCCTACGGGGCGCTTTTTCTTTGGCGGCGCGAAATCAGTCGAGCAAGGCCGGATTCTCGATCGCGCCCATCAGCAATTCGACGAACGCCTGTATCACTCGCGGTAACGTGCGCCCCGCCATCGTCTGCACCTGCAACGTGCGCTGATGAAGCTCGGCATTGCTGATCGGTATCACGGCGAAGCCATCCGGTTCGAGTCTGCCGCGCACGGTCAGCAAACCGGTGATCGTGACCGCGTCGGTTTGCAGCACGAAACTGTGCAGCGCCGCATGATAGTTGCTGACGAACACCGGATCGAACACGAGCCCTTCGAGACTGCATGCGATATCGAATAGCTGGCGGATCGTCACGCCCGGTCCGTTGATCGCGAGCGGCCACGGCAGCAGATCGGCAAGCGACACCGAATCGCGTGTTCCCAGCGGATGATCGCGCCGCACCAGCGCGAAGATCGGCGCGCGCTGCGAATACAGCACGTTGATGTCCTGTTCGGGCGCCATGCTGAAGCACACCGCGACATCGGCGGTGCCGTCGCGCACGCGCTGCGTCGCGACCGACGGCGCCGATACGTCGAGCTGAAAATGCGTGGCCGGATGCGAGCGCAGAAAACGCGCGAATACCTGCGGCAGAAAGTGCGGCGCGACACCCTCCGAACTCGCGACGCGAATCGTCGCGCGGCCGCCGTTGCTCAGGCCGCGAATCTCTTCGGCCACGCGCTCCGCGTCGAGCAGGCTGCGCCGCGCGTAATCGGCGAGCAGCCGCCCCGCGTCGCTGAGCACCATCCCGCGCGGCCGCCGCTCGAACAGCGCCGCGCCGACCTCCTCCTCCAGCTTCGCGATCTGCCGGCTCAGCGCCGACACTGCGACATACAGATTCCCCGATGCCTTGCTGAGCGAGCCGCTGCGCACGACCTCGAGAAAGTAGCGCAGCGCGGTGTTATCGATTTGGGTCATCGCCATTCCGCTTTGCCGTTTCGGCAACGATATCTGCCAAATATTGTAATTGTCTATAAATATCGTCCACCCCAAGATCGCGGCACAGGCTTCGAATCCCGCGCCCGCGCCGCCCACACCACGCTGCCGGCGCGCCCCCACACGCCGCCAGAGGACTTCGTCATGAGCATGGACTCCGTCACCACCGCCGACGCGCTCGCGCCGCACACCTCGCGCTCGAACGTATCGCGCTCGAGCGTATCGCGGCTGATTCTCGCGACCTCGATCGGCAACGCGCTGGAGTTCTACGATCTGGTCGTGTACGGCTACTTCGCGGCCGTGCTGTCCCGCACGTTTTTTCCGGTCCATGACCGCACCGTGTCGCTGCTGCTCACGCTCGGCACCTTCGCGCTGTCGTATCTCGCGCGACCGATCGGCGCGCTCGCGCTCGGCTCGTTCAGCGACCGCAAAGGCCGCAAGGCATCGCTGACTTTGTCGATTGCGATGATGACGCTCGGCACCGGCATGATCGCGCTGATGCCGTCGTATGCGACGATCGGCGTGCTCGCGCCGATCGGCGTATTCGCGTCGCGACTGTTGCAGGGATTCTCGGCGGGCGGCGAGTTCGGCAGCTCGACCGCGTTTCTGATCGAACATGCGCCGGAGCGCAAAGGCTTCATGGCGAGCTGGCAGTTTTCCAGCCAGGGCGCGAGCACGCTGCTCGCGTCGCTGTTCGGCGCGGTGTTGACGAGCACGCTGACGACCGAGCAACTCGAAGGCTGGGGCTGGCGCATTCCATTCCTGTTCGGCATGCTGATCGGTCCGGTCGGGCTGTACATTCGCCGTCGTATCGACGAAACGCCGGAGTTCGAGCGCGCGGAAAAATCCGCCGCGCCGGTGCGCGAACTGCTCGCGACGCAAAAGGAACCGGTGCTCGTGTCGATCGGCGCACTCGTGCTGACCACCACGGCCAACTACATGCTGCTCTACATGCCGACCTACGCGGCGCGGCAACTCGGCCTCGCGCCGTCGTCGGGATTCATCGCGACGCTCGCGGCCGGCCTCATCATGATGGTGCTCACGCCGATCGTCGGTCATCTGTCCGACAAGGTGGGGCGCGTGCGCATCATGCTCGGCGCCGGCGTGCTGTTCTTCGCAACCGTCTATCCGGCCTTCATGCTGATGAACGCGCACCCGTCGCTCGGCTCGTTGCTGGCCGCGGTCACGTGGGTCGCGTTGCTGAAGGCTACGTACTTCGCGCCGATTCCGGCCTTGATGTCCGAGCTGTTCCCGACCCGCACGCGCACCACCGGCATGGCGCTCGGCTACAACATCGGCACCACCGTGTTCGGCGGCTTCACGCCGCTCGCCGTCGCCGCGCTGATCGCGGCGACCGGCAACAATCTCGCACCCGGCCTCTATCTGATGCTCGCGGCCGTGCTCAGCCTTTTCACCGTGATGTGGGCACGCGTGCGACTGCACGTACGCTAAGTCTGCGCCTCGCGAGTTTCGTTGAAACGACAGGACCTTATCCATGCAAGACCATTTGCAGCAAGCCGTGCAGTTCTCGGTGGATCATGAATCGCTTTGGGACCGCCACGTGGGTGGCGCGTGGGGTGTGCACGTGAACGACCCGCCGCCATGGAACAGGCTGCTCGGGCCCGTGCATGATCGCGGGCCAGTGTCCGGCGCGATCGCCGTCGACGGCCGCTTGCTGACCAGCTGGGGCGAACCGGATCGCGCCGATCTGACCTTCAGTGTCGCGAAGATGTACCTCGCGTTGCTCGCCGGTGTCGCGCACGATCGCGGCCTGTTGCCAGACGTGGACGAACCGGTGCGCGTGCGTGTGCCCAACATCGGCTTCGACGACGAACACAACGCGCCGATCACCTGGGCGCAACTGCTGCAGCAAACGAGCGAATGGCGCGGCACGTACTTCGGTTTGTCGGATCAGGCGGATCACTACCGCGCGGTCAATTTCGCCGCGCCGCCCGATGGCAAGAAAGGCGACCTGCGTCCGCCGCAACGGCCGGGCAGCTACTGGGAATACAACGACGTCCGCATCAACCAGTTCTCGCTCGCGCTGCTGCATCTGTTTCGTCAGCCGCTGCCCGAGGTGTTCCGCGAAGCGATCATGCGACCAACGGGTGCGAGCGAAAACTGGCAATGGGTCGGCTACGACGACGCGTGGATCGAGATCGACGGGCGACGCATGCAGTCGGTGCCGGGCGGCACGCACTGGGGCGGCGGCATGTCGGTCAGCGCGAACGACCAGTTGAAGGTCGCGCAGATGCTGCTCGACGACGGCGTCGCGAACGGCCGGCGCGTGCTGTCGTCCGAATGGATCGCGCGCATGCGCACGCCGTGCGCGATCGCGCCGTTCTATGGCTACCTCGTGTGGCTCAACACCGGGCGCAAGGTGTTTCCGAACGTGCCGGAGTCGAGCTATTTCGGCGTCGGCGCAGGCAGTTCGTTCACGTGGGTCGAACCGGAGCGGCGCATGACGGTGGTCGTGCGCTGGCTGAATCCGGCCGCGGCGAACGAGTTCTTCGGCCTCGTGCTCGACGCGGTCGACAACCTCGGCTGATAGACACGAACGCTAACCATAAGCGATAAAAAAATGCGGGCGATCCACGAATGCATCGCCCGCATTGTCATGGGCCGAGCCGTTGCCGTTGCAACGGCGCGTCAGTGCGAATGCCGCGGCACCGCGGAACCTCGACACCCAACGAGGAAGTCGAGATCGCAACCCTCATCGGCCTGCAGCACGTGATCGATATACAGGCGCCGGTAGCCGCCACCTGCCGGCGGCTCGGGCGGCACATGCTGCGCGAGCCGGCGCTCGAGTTCCGCATCGCTGATATCGAGGTGCAGCGTGCCCGCGTCGCAATCGAGTTCGATCCAGTCGCCGTCCTGCACCGCGGCGAGCGGGCCGCCGGCCGCCGCTTCCGGGGTCACGTGCAGCACCACGGTGCCGTATGCGGTGCCGCTCATGCGCGCATCGGAAATGCGCACCATGTCTTTCACGCCCTGCTTCAGCAGCTTCGGCGGCAGGCCCATGTTGCCGACCTCGGCCATGCCCGGATAGCCCTTCGGCCCGCAGTTCTTCATCACCAGCACCGAATCCGCATCGACGTCGAGCGTTTCGTCGACGATGCGCGCCTTGTAGTGCTCGAAGTTCTCGAACACGACCGCGCGTCCGCGATGCTTGAGCAACTCGGGTGTCGCCGCCGACGGCTTTAGCACCGCGCCGCGCGGCGCGAGATTGCCGCGCAGCACGCGGATGCCGCCATCGGCGACGAGCGGCCTATCCAGCGGACGGATCACTTCGTCGTTGGTGTTGGGCGCATCTTTCACGTTGTCCCATAGCGACTTGCCGTTGACCGTCAACGCGTCCGGATGCGGCAGCAGGTTCGCCTCACCGAGCCGGCGCAGCACCGCGGGCAGGCCCCCCGCGTAATAGAACTCTTCCATCAGGAAACGGCCCGACGGCATCAGGTCGACGATCGTCGGCGTGTCGCGGCCGATGCGCACCCAGTCGTCGAGTTCGAGATCGATACCGATGCGCCCCGCGATCGCCTTCAGGTGAATCACCGCATTGGTCGAACCGCCGATCGCCGCATTGACGCGGATCGCGTTCGTGAACGCCTCGCGTGTGAGGATCTTCGACAGCTTCAGGTCTTCGAGCGCCATCTCGACGATGCGGATGCCCGACATGTGCGCGAGCACGTAGCGGCGCGAGTCGACCGCGGGAATCGCCGCGTTGTGCGGCAGCGACGTGCCGAGCGCCTCGGCCATGCAGGCCATCGTCGACGCGGTGCCCATCGTGTTGCAGGTGCCCGCCGAGCGCGACATGCCCGCCTCGGCCGACAGAAACTGATGCAGATCGATCTCGCCGGCCTTCAGCGATTCGTGCAGTTGCCACACCGCGGTGCCCGAGCCGATGTTCCTGCCGTCGAGCTTGCCGTTCAGCATCGGGCCGCCGGTCACGACGATCGCCGGCACGTCGCAACTCGCCGCGCCCATCAGCAGCGCGGGGGTCGTCTTGTCGCAGCCGGTCAGCAACACGACCGCGTCGATCGGATTGCCGCGGATCGCCTCCTCGACGTCCATCGCCGCGAGATTGCGCGTGAGCATCGCGGTTGGACGCAGATTCGATTCGCCGTTCGAAAACACCGGGAACTCGACCGGGAAGCCACCCGCTTCGTAGACACCGCGCTTCACGTGCTCGGCGAGCTTGCGAAAGTGCGCGTTGCACGGCGTCAGCTCGGACCACGTGTTGCAGATACCAATCACGGGACGCCCGTCGAACTCGTGATCGGGAATGCCCTGATTCTTCATCCAGCTTCGATACATGAAGCCGTTCTTGTCAGCCGTACCGAACCACTCGGCCGAGCGCAATTTCCGCTTTTTTTCCGACATGCTAGGTCCTTGATGCATGTGCCGGGACCCTCACCGGCCAATTTGACTGAAGCGGCCCGCCCGGCGCTACGGCGCAGGGTTGCCGCTCAGCGTGCAGGGATGGTGAAGTGTACGGACCGGGTTGATATCTTTCCAATTATATTTTGGGCGATATCGATATCAGTTCTGGTATCGATCGACGGCGGCTGGTGGCGTGGCGCGGCTGACGCGGCAATCCGGGCGAGCCGACCGTGCCGTGCCGGCTTCAGGCCTCGCCGGTATTCGCCTCGCCGGCTGCCTTTTTACCGCTGGCTTTCGGTTGCGCGGAGCGGGCGTTCTTCTTCAGATGGCTGCGGTTGTAGTCGATCGCGGCGCGCACCAGCGCTTTCAGTGCGCGCTCGTCGACCTTGTCGCCCTCGAGAAAGTCGATCGCGCGCCGCGCGTTGCCTTCGAGGCCCGCGTTGAACAAACCGTGCGGGTCGGCCAGGCCAGCCCCGTGCGCGAAGGTCAGCTTGACCTTGCCTTTATGCGCGTTGGCGACCGCGATCATGCCGTCGCACGACCAGACCGGGCTACCCATCCACTTGAACTCTTCCACGATATGCGGGTCCGCCGCGAGCACGCATTGACGGATGCGAGCAAAGATTGCGCCGCGCCAGTCGGGGACCCCTGCGATCAATTCGTCGATACGTTCGGATGCGTTCATTGGGGTGAGGCCCTCGCAATCTGGGAAACGAAGCGGTTGAACCGAGAGGATAGGATGCCGTATCGATTTGCCCATTGTAATCCCGCGTCGAATTCATGGCTGGCGCACGGCCGATCCACGAGCGAGCTCAAAACGATGACGCGATATCAAACATCGAACGCACCTCGATACTGCTCGTTCGCGTTCGCGCGTCGCTTCATAGTTTGCCCGCAGGCTGCAGCATCGGATACGTGAAGAAGAAAAAGTGGAACACGTTCAGCCCGAAATGAGCAAGCACAGCCGCGGACAATCCGCCGAATCGATATGCGAGTCCATAGCCGATGCCGGCCACGCTTCCGAGCACGATCCACTGCCAGCCGCCCGCGCTATGTGCGAGGCCGAACAGCGCGGCCGCCACGCAGAGTGCAAACATGTCCGCCCTTTTCCAGCGCGCGAAGAGCCGCGTGAGACCGCCTTGCAGATAGCCGCGAAACAAGGCTTCCTCGGTCAGCGTGACGAGAAACAGATTGTTCGCCAACCACAACGCACTGTCGGCGGGCCGCTTCGGTGCCCATCCCACGAGTCCCAGCAACAACGCCACGGCCATGCAAGCCGCAACCGTGATCAGCCAACCAGCGAGACCGGCGAGCAACGAAGTACGCAGCGCGTGCCGCGGCCGGAGCCACTGCAACGCAAGCAACAGCCAGAAGCCGATCAGCGGCTTGTCGAAATTGAGGTACATCGTGAAGGGCACGGCATCCGGCGTGAAACGCACGGGGCCGATCACGCGCGGGTTGTGAAAGCCTGGCAGCCAATGCATGCTGAGCGCAATCGCGACCACGACGAACAGCAGATGACCAGCGTATCGAACGTAGCGTTGACGATCCGGCGACACCGAGTACGCGGCCACGCCAAGCAGCGCAATAGCGACGCTTGCCAATGGACTGAGTTGCCCGCTCGCCAACGCAGTGCCGTATCCGATCGCGAGCAAGCCGAGGCCGAGCCAGCGAAACGTGGTGGTCCACGTCGCCGGTGCGGCGAGGAAGATCGCGATCCATGGAAATGCAAACATAGATAGGCTGGAAGGTGGGATTGGTGGTGATTGCCGTCGTTGCGAGCGAGCGTGACTTTAGCATTCCATCAACCCCGACTTCCGAGTGGGACTGGGCGCCACGGAACTAGCAGCCGTCTTGGCTCGTTAGTCGATCACCCGGACAGAAATGCTCTTCTACCGGATATGGGGCGGCTTGCGGGTTGTCGGTGGAGTCTCCGACGCGTACCGCCAAGGCCTGCTGTTCGCTCATAAGCGTCAGGTGCAGAGACAGGCGCGCTTATCGCACCAACGAAATGCCCCGCTGAAGCAGCGACTGTTACATTCCTAACAAATGTGGCGCCGTCATTCGCCCGTTTTTATTGAATAGAGATCATGCAGAAAATTATTCTGCTGTTTCCGAATCGAATAGTGACAGCGCGCCCCCATGACATCGTACATATCCACATGTGTTTTAGGAGGCGCCTCAATATTCCAATCATACGCCAGTTTAGAGGTTAGATCGCAAGCCTTTACCGATTCATCTTGTGCGCGCATGTACCGGCCAAGCTCAACCTTACTCGCGCTTTTGATACCATGCGCTGATTTAATTGAATCCGCCAGTTTCTTATTGTCAATTTCAAGGGATTCCGCATGATGCTCATAACACTCAAAATCTCCAAATCCGCCGCGCCCCAGGTATTGCATGCAATTCGAATCGTTGATAACTTCATCGGCAAATATCGACTGAAAACTACAAAGCGCTATCACTAGCAAAAGGCACTTCCGATATTTATTCAATGTCAATACCCCTGCCATGTCGAGCATCATAATTTCCTGTTCCAAATAGCCGCGCTTCAAGGGCGCGTCGCCATTCGATCCCACGGGCGCGATAGGTGCGAATATAAACCGGCAACACGGAATAATCCCCTGTGTTGACCTTATCGACCAGTTCTGCAATACCCGCTCCTGGGCCCGCATTGTATGCCATACTTACCAGGGCATCATATTCGTATTGATGTAGGGACACACCCACACGACGATTAATCGCAGACTCACATTCGGCAAAATTTTTTCTTGTAAACTCACGCGCACGTTCTACGGAAATCGTATCACCGACATGCAAGTGATCTGATGGCATCACCTTATGACCGAACGCCACTGTAGGATACCCCTTGCTATCAACGTAAACTTTCAGAATCATTCCATCTACAACGGGCATGCCCATATAGGCGCCGTTCAAAACACCGCTTTCGCATACAGCCATAAAGCGAAGTCCATCATCGGATATATTCCACGGCTTGCCGTGTCGGTCACAGCCAGCCTCTATACACGAATTTGGATTTACGTTTGTTATTGCTGCTGCGAGTGCTTCAGGCATTATGTCTCCAGTTTTCGACCAGGATAAACGCGTATGGATTGCGCGCCTTTTGTTTAATACTGTTCAGTGCGTCTCCGTGAATTGATTACGCCGTGTCTCAATTCGCCCGTGGGCATGCGAACTGTGTAATGCGTGTGCGCCAGCGCCTTTCCCATGCCGTCGAGAAGCTTGAATTGATCCGGATAGGTAGCGCGTAGCGCGCGTCGCGAATGTGGAACTGCCCGTGCCGTTGATCGCAGATGCGACCAGACCGCGCGACGATTCGATCGGCGTCGCCTCGATCGTGGATCATCCAGCGACGTCCATATATCGCTATGATGCGCGGGTGGTCGGGACATTTACAAAGAACAATGTCGCCGCCAACCGCCTGAAGTCGGCCGCCATTTATAAGGTCAACGATACGTCTGTGGTCGCCAACACCAGCGCCGTATGTGATAGAGCCAGTGCTTTTACACTTCGCGCAATAGGCATAGTCTCCGATGAACACCATGCGGCGCGGCCGTCCGCTTTCGTCAGTGATGGTACCCACCTTACCGCTTGCGTACGCCTCACCGCCTTCGCCACTCGTCAGCGGATCGCCTTCGACCGCTGCGTAGTAAATACCGGACATTTACGCCTCCCTGTGCCCGATATAAACGCGCAGGGTCTGTGAGCTTCCGGTTGTGTAGCGTTTTGTGCGCCCCAAACTGTCAGTTGCGCCGTGGACGAACGAACCAGACGGCAGACGAACCGTGTAATACGTGTCGCACAACACGCGGCCGTTTGCATCGTGAAGAGTGAACTGTTCGTCATACCGTGCCGCTGCGGACTGGGCTGCCAAAGCGCCAGTCCGTCCCGCATGACCAGGCGCACTGGCTTGCCCACTTTCTCCCGTCATGAGGCAACCGGCATCGCCGCCAGCGATGACGCGGTTCTTTCCACAAGGGCATAGCACCTTGTCACCATGTACAACGGCAATCCGATTATTTTCTGACACGCCTTCACCGGTGCCAATGATCTTGAACGCGCCACTGCAGTTACCACACGTCGCCTCGTCTCCACACCCGCTGTCAGTGAGAAGTCGAAACGGCCTGTGTACGCCCTTCCATTAGAAGTTCGATACCACCGCGTATATGCTCGGCTTGGGGTTCCGGATGGCACAGGCAATTCTGCTCGCATTGCCCTGGATCCTTTTCAAACCACGCGGCGAGCAGTGCCACCATGTGTGGCGCGCCGCAGCGGCCGCGATCGTCACCACGGTGCCACCACTTGGCATCATCGGCTGGGTCTCCCCCTCCATGTCGCAGGCGCCCTCTTTCCTGGCTGGCAACTGGCCGGGCTGATACTCGGACTCGTCGCACTCGCAGCCGCAAGCGCCGTCGTGACTTCCTGTCGCGCAGTCACCGTTCTTCTCGCCCTCACGGAGGCAGTCGGCATTGCACAGGTCTGCCAACGAAAACCGGTGCCCCCGCCTTCGTGGGTCGCCATTGACACGCAGTTTGGCAAGTTCGACCAGTCGGACTACAACGCACTCCTTGCCCGGTCTCAGGCTGCCATGCATGAAGCAGGGAAGGCGTTTGACATGGGCGCGAACGTGGTCATCCTTCCGGAAGAGACCGTCGGCTTGTGGCGGCCATCGACGCAATACTGGTGGACCCCGTATCTGGCCCACCTGGCCTCCGGCAGTCACACGATTGTTCTCGGTGTCGACCTCCCCATAACCGGCAACGTGACAGACCTTCTCCCTGGGAACCGGGAACTTCGCTACACGGACAGCGCCATGGTCGCAGGCGCTACGCTGGCGCGATTCGACAGTCGCCAACCGGTGCCAGGCGGGCTGTGGCGACCCGGCGCACCCGTCAGTGCCGAGCGTGGCAGCCTCGCGCAGCCATACGTTGTCTTCGACGGCCGGCGAACAGCGCTATCGATCTGCTTTGAGGACCTTCTTCTTTGGCCACACTGCGTCTTCTCATCGGGAGGCCCGATGTGCTGGTCAGTATCGCCAATGACTGGTTTGCCGACGATCTGCCGCTTGCACAGATTCAGGATCAGGCCATTCACTCCATCGCCCGGCTTGCCGGCGCACCCCTGCTTCGCGCGGTGAACCGGTAAAAAGACGGAAGGCCGTTCAGTGCCATGGGGTTCAATGTACGCGCCAGTCGCCGAAAGGCAGAAGATCCCTGCAACTACACGCCCGAGCAGGAAGACGCTCGCCGCACGCACCGCGAACTGGCCCGGCTGAGTCAGGAACGCATCGCCCACATGAATCGCATCCGCTCACTGCTGGTGCTGCACAATGTGCTTCCACAGGTCATCATCGGCAGGGATCGGCAGTTGTGGGGCGGCTGCACACTCCTTTGCAGACGTTCGCAAACTGGCGTCGGCGAATTGCCGTTCTCATCGATCTCGAATTAAGCAGGGTTGAGACATTGCTGTCTTCGTCCGATACATCCGGCGGGCAGGGGCGGCCAGTCCGCTCGCAATAAACTGGATTTACTCTCTTCCATTAGCAAACCGATTCCAAAAAGAATAGAACGAATGAACTCGGTGGGTGTGAAACCATCGATATTCCCGTCACAGCCACGGTTCGCAGCAAAAAATCCGACCTGCATTTTTCTACCAGGGGCGGACTGCAATGGGGAAGGCGCGAACGGGGGGATTGGCCGACGAACCGTCGGTCAGGTCTCTCGGCGAGTGGCCGCTCTGCGTCTCGAACGCGACGCTATTCAGGCCAATTGCTCCTGGACCACGGCACGCTCCTGTTCGAGTGTATGAGGGTCTTCGTCGAAGGAGAGCGTGCTTGTCACGTCCACGGTGTAGCGCGTGAGTTCATCGAACATTTCCAGCGTTCTATGCTCCCGTGCAGCGGTTTGCAGGCGCGTGAGGAAACGTTCGGTAATCGCCGACAGTGTCTGATAAAAAGCTTTGATATTGGACACGGATAGCGCTCGCATGATGAGCCGCCGCTGTGGTTCCCATGCCGCGCCTTCGGCAGAAAAAAGTCCATCTCCGCCAGATTCCGTCATGACGGATTCCATTGGCGCAAAACGCCGATACAGGTGCGGACGTTCACGCATGACAGTCTGAAATAGATCCGCCTGGGTCCAGACTGTCATCGGGATCATGCCGAGTTGAACCCTGAATGGCGAACCATATTGCACCGCCCATCGTTCCAGAGTCAGGTGAAATTTAGCCGGTGCCATCTGAAACAGGTTTCCCAGCAGGGGCAATCCTGGCGGGCACGGCAGATCAGCGAGAGTCCGCAGAATCTCGTCGGTGTCGAGTTGAAGATTTGCCATGCCTTCCTCTCATTCGTCCGCCGCGCACTATCGCAACCAGTACAAATAACGCTTTTGTTGAGAATAGGCCATGGCTCGTCAACCAAGATCTCTAATCGCGGCCGCTTCTTCGGAATATCAATGATTGGTCCGCATAGCACTAATCCTTGACAGCCGAAAATCCGGGCAAGCGTAAGGCCATGCGTAGATGCGGCGGCTGATTAGCGTTCTCAACTCCACCGGGCGCACTCGGCCACGCGGGGTAACGCACACGAAGAAAAACGAATGTTCTAGGCTGGTTATTAATTGCATCCCATCGAATGGTTTGCACAGATACACCAACTAAATTATCTACTTCATACACCAAGGATATCTAACATTATCGACAAGTTCTTCCTGCTTCATGATTAGCGCATGTAGCACGCTCACTACTTCGGGCACGCCTTCAATCGGCGCAATTAAACGTCCGATCCTGATTTGAGTCATACCGGCGAAGCCGGAGAAAGACGCATTCAACTTTGCGATGTCATGACGACATCATCGCCATGCAGATAGATGGGCGTGTCGAGACCGTTGCATGCCGAGGGGGGGGTATCGCGTATCTGGGCATCATCGTGCTCAATGCCCGAAGCGTTAGCCTCTTGCCGCAATCGCCCAGCATCTTCCCCGGAACGGCCTTTACTTTATAGAGCAGCTATCCTATGTTACTTCTCAATACGAGCATGAACATCAAGCGCCAAGCGTGCGGAAATATCAACGGCTGCTTGCGTTACAGAACGATGCCCTCGTATTGAATATCGCCATTCCTGGCTTCCAATCCGGATGCCGCATTGGTCTTCAATCGGTGAATCGCGTATCGTGATCAGTCACACGACGCAACGCCGACGGACAGAGTAATCGGACATACCGTTTATTCCTACGCCATAGACAAGATACGCCAGACACTAGTCGGCGCGCGTATCCATTCGACGTTGCAGGTGCAAGTACAAGGAAGCAAAAAAATACTTTTTCTTTTTAGATAGTGATCCTATTGATTTCAAAGATTATTGCGCACCGCTTTGGTGAGTGACGCTCAGTGAACTCTTGCTCCATCGAAACGTGGACGAGTGCACCGATAGCGGCGGCGGCATTTCCGGGCTTCGCTCAAACAGGATGGATCCATGTCCACGCTAACCTACCCCGGCGTCTATATAGAAGAGATTCCAAGTGGCCTTCACACTATCACCGGCGTGGCCACGTCGATCGCTGCGTTCGTCGGCTGGGCGGACCAGGGGCCTGTAGACTCGGCAACGCTCGTGCAGAGTTGGCCGGAGTACGTAGCGCAGTTCGGCGGCCTCGATTCGCGCAGCAACCTCGGTTATGCAGTGGCCCAGTTCTTCGCCAACGGCGGCTCTCAGTGCTATATCGTGCGACTCGTCTGGGACGGTACGCTGACGCCGGCCAGCGGCACGCCCGCGCCGTGTGCCACGGCCCTCTCGACAGACATCGGCTATCCGACGGCGACCTTCACTGCGTCGCTCGGCTCGGTATCGGGCAGCATCACGCTGGGTATCGGGCCTGCGGTTCTGACGAGTATCGCCGTCCAGCCGGTGGGGGCGCCCGCCGTGATGCCGCCCATGCCGATTGGCGCGACGGTCACTCTCGTGGCAGTCCCAACCTACTCGGATGGCGGCACGAGTCCCGCGCTTTCCGGGCTCGCATGGAGCACGAGCGACGAAACCATCATCAAGGTCGCGAACGGCGTGGTGACCGCCGCGGGCGTCGGCACAGCGGGCATCGGCACAGCCACTGTGACCGCCACATCCGGTCTGATTTCCGGATCGCTCGATATCGAAGTGACCGCTGCCAGTCTCACGGCACTGAACATCGTCCCCGCGTCCCCCTCGGTCGCGGTGGGCGAGACGCTGCAGTTATCGGCAACCGCGACCTACACGAACGGTGTCCAGGACATTACCGGAAATGTCGGCTGGAGCTTTAGCTCAGCCACTCCTTATCCCGCAGCGTTCAGCAACAACCCGCTGACCCCCGGCCTCCTGACGGCCGGTGCGACGGCCGCTACCGCGACCATCACCGCGAAGATTCCCTGGTCCCTCGCCGGTGCACCGACCTCCAAAGACGCGACCCTCACCGTCGAACCACCGGCCGTGCTATCGGCGGCGGTCTACCCGGCGAATCCGACGCTGCAATCAACCGACACGACACCGTTACAGTTACAGGTGTGGGGTATTAAATCGAGCGTGCTGCCGAACCCTCCGCCCGTGCAACTCCTGCAAGCCGACTGGAACTGGAGCTGGGTGTCGAGCAACACGCAGGTAGCTACCACCGATGCAACAGGTAACGTCCTCCCCCACGCCGTCGGCACCGCGACGCTGACGGCGACGTCGGGTGATCACTCGCTAACGGTTTCCACCACGGTCACAGTAACAGCGGCGACGCTCAAATCCATCAGCCTCTCGCCGCCAACCGTGACGGTCGCGATCGGGTTGTCGCAGCAATTGAAGGCGACGGGAACGTACGACGACGGCAGTTCGGCCGACCTCACAGGAAGCGTGACGTGGAGCTGGCCTTCCGACGTGACCGGCTCGCCGGGCGGACTCGTAACGGGTGCCGTGCTCACCAGCGCGCCTCAAACGATTTCGGCTGAGTGGCAGGGCGTCTCCTCAAGTTCACCCGGGGTAAGCGTCACGGTGATCGCGGCAGTTCCTGAATCGATCAAGGTCACGGTCACGCCCCCCAGCACGGCGACTTCCCTGACGGTCGGGCAACCGCTCGCGCTAACAGCCAAGGCGACGCTCTCGAATTCGACCACGCAGGACGTCACCGCGGCGGCGTTGTGGACGTCTTCCGCCCCGCTCATCGCGCCGGTGCCAGGCGGCACGGTGACCGCTTCGAGCGCCGGCGCTCCACTCACCCTGTTCGCCCAGAATCCCGGTGCCTGGGGCAACACGTTGCTCGTGAGCGTGACGCTTCAGCCGCCACCGAACACCACCAACCGGTTCAATCTGCTCGTGCAGCAAGTCGGTGTGAACGGACAGATCGCAACGCTCGAGAGCTTCGTCAACCTGTCGGCGCTGCCGTCAGATCCACGCTACGTGGTGACGGTGGTCGATAACGATTCCAGCTACATCACCTTCGTCAATCCACTGACCGGTTCGCCCGTGGTGCCGACGGCGGCGCCCGGGGCCACTGCGCCCGTTGCGCTTAGCGGTGGTGCGGACGGCGCGGTGCTCACGCCCGCGAGCGATCAGAACTTCGAGATCGCGCTGACGCAGCCTGCCACCGGGGGCGTCTATCTGCTCGACAGGGTCGACATCTTCAATCTGCTGTGCATTCCCGGCGAGACCGACGCGACAACGATCTCGGCGCTGCAGCCGTACTGCAACAAGAAGCGCGCGCTGTTCATCGTCGATGCCCCGGAATTCATCACGCCCGCCACACTCGGCGTCCAGGGGCCGGTCGGCACGGGTGTGGGCGGCGTTCTTCAGGGCGGCATCACGGGCACCTACGCGAGCAATTCGGCTTACTACTTCCCATGGATTCTTGCTCCCGACCCGCTGGCCGGAAACCGTCCCGCGCTGTTTCCGCCATGTGGCTTCGTGGCCGGCATCTACGCTGCCACCGATGCCACCCGCGGAGTCTGGAAGGCGCCGGCCGGGATCAACGCGGGCCTCAGTGGCAATTCGGGCTTGCAGTACACGCTGACCGACGCGGAGAACGGCAACCTCAACCCACAGGCGATCAACTGCCTGCGCCACTTCAAGGTTTACGGAGACGTGGTGTGGGGCGCGCGCACACTCGCAGGCAATGACCAGGCAGGCTCGGAGTGGAAGTACGTCCCGATCCGGCGGCTGGCCCTGTTCCTCGAATCCAGCCTGTTCGACGGTACGCAATGGGTGGTCTTCGAGCCCAACGACGACACGCTCTGGGGACAGGTGCGCCTCAATGTCGGCACCTTCATGCAGGGGCTCTTCCTGCAAGGTGCATTTGCCGGAACGACGCCGCAGCAGGCGTACTTCGTCAAGTGCGACGGCGAGAACAATCCGCCGGCAAGCGTGGCCCTGGGGGTCGTGAACATCCTCGTCGGCTTTGCCCCGCTGTATCCGGCCGAGTTCGTCGTAATCCAGATTCAGCAGATCGTCGACGAAGGCTCCTGAGAACGAGGTGAGCGATGGCAATCTTTCCCGCCAATCCGCAGAGGCTGGATCCGTACAAGAACTTCATATTCCGCCTCAAATGGGACGGCGTATATGTCGCGGGCATCAGCAAGGTGAGCAGTCTCAAACGCTCCACCGAGGTGGTCGAGCATCGCTCCGGCGGCGACCCGTCGACCGCCCACAAGTCACCCGGGCGGCAAAAGTACGAGGCGATCACGCTCGAGCGAGGCCTGACGCAGGACAAGAACTTTCATGACTGGGCGGGCCTCGTCTGGAATTTCAATGCGGGGCTCGGCTCCGAGGTATCGCTGGCCAACTTCCGCAAGGACATCTACCTGGAGTTCTATAACGAAGCCGGCCAACTGGTGATCGCCTACAAGATCTATCGCTGCTGGGTCTCCGAGTACCAGGCACTTCCCGACCTCGACGCGAATGCCAACGCTGTCGCGATCGAGCACCTAAAGCTCGAGAACGAGGGGTGGGAGCGCGATACGGGCGTCACCGAGCCGCAGGAACCGACCTTGAGTTCCGTCTCCACCTGAGAAGCGAGATGCACACCCTGAGCCAGACCGATCTCCTCGCGCTCTGGGAGAGCGGCCGAACCCTGCACCCGATCGACAAGGGCCTGCTCGCGATTCAGGCCGCCTTTCCTGACACGTGGGATGAGAGCGTAGCCGACTGGCCTCTCGGCCGACGCAATCGCGCGCTCGCCCAATTGCGCTGTGCGTGCTTCGGAGCGGCGCTGCGGGGCTGGACCTCATGCACGCAATGCGGTGAAAAGCTCGAGTTTGAATTCGACGGGCGATCGGTCGCGGACGGCAGCGCCCCAGAAGAGGACCAACTGATCGTCGTGAAGGGCTGCGCGTTTCGCTTGCCGACGAGCCGCGACCTCGCGCGGCTCGCGTCGCAACACGATGCGCACGAGGCCGCACTCCGTCTGCTCGAACAATGCCGGGCGGACGGTTCGGTTGGCGCCGAAGCTGGCCAGTCGGATGCGCCCACGTGGACGCGCGAGGATGTTGATGAGGTTGGCGAACAGATGGCGCTTGCCGATCCACTCGCCGAAATCACGCTCGACTTCACTTGCCCGGCGTGCGCGGAGTCGTTCCAGGAAAATCTCGATCTTGCCGAGTTTCTCTGGGCCGAGATAGAAGCACAGGCGAAACGCCTGCTGCTGGACGTTCACGCCCTCGCCTCGGCCTACGGGTGGAGCGAGTCGGAGATTCTTTCCCTGAGCGCCGTACGGCGGGCGCTCTACCTGCAGATGGTGCACGCATGAAAGGGTATCTGCTGCGCCTCGCCGCCAGCGTCACGCGACCCGCCCCCGCGCTGCACCCGCTGGTCGGATCACTGTTTTCCGGATCGAAACAGAGTGAGCAAGCTGCGGCCGGTGCGCACCTTGAACCGCTCGCTGCTGCCGCGCACGAGCACGACTTCGCAGCGGTCGCAACGACTACCGATCGGCCCGGCTATCCTTCTGCCGCTCCGGCGCGCCGTGACGAAGATATCCGGCTTCGCTTTCAGGAGCGTGGAGCTTACGCGCCGCTCATCGAGCACGAGACCTTCGATTCGCTATTCGCGCGTGGCGAACCGGACTTACGCACTGCGCGAGGCGTTCCCGCGGACACCCGTGCCGATGCAAGCGTCGAACACTCCCCAACACTGGAGCCCGCGCCATCGCAAGCGCGTGGATCGCGCACTGCCCTCTCCGAGACTCGCGCACCCGATCCGCCGCGCATCGTACCTCTGGTCGCAGAAGACGTGCGTCAATCGGCCCGCCCATCCGCGCTCGATCCGTTCCCCGCGCCGATGATGGCGGAGTCCGCGGGCAGGACGGCGGCGCCGACCGCGAAGCTGCCGGCGAGAGACGGCCCCTCCGCGCTGCGGCGGCCTTCCACGCCTGATACCGGCGACATCCAGATCCATATCGGACGTATCGAAGTGATGGCCGCGCCGCCGATGGCGCCGCGTCCGGCTGCCACCCCCGTGCGCCGCACGATGAGTCTGGACGAGTACCTCAAGCGCCGCGACGGAGGGAACAGATGAGCAACGGACTCGCCCTCTCCGGAGTAACGGCTGTGCTGCAGTATTACCTCGGCAACGTGTACTCAGGGCCGGACTCTCCGTTCACGAATCCCGTCACCGTGTCCTGCCTTGCGCCCGATCAGGTGCAAGCGAAGATAACGGGAGAAGCCGAAGCTGAGAACCAGGTGAATCTGTTTTTGCATCAGGTGACGCACAACGCCGCCTGGCGCAATGTCGATCTGCCGTCGATGAGCGCTGACGGCAAAACACGTCTTTCGAGTCCGCCTCTCGCGCTGGATCTTCACTACCTGCTGACGGTCTACGGCTCCGATTTCTGGAAGTCCGAAGCCCTGCTGGGATATGCGTTGATGATGCTGCACGAAAACCCGGTACTCCTGCGGGCCGACATCACCTACGCGCTGAAAAAACTGTCCAGCCCGCCGGAGCCGTATCCGGGTAACCCGCTCACACCCTTTCTCAGTACGTCCGGGCTCGCCGACCAGGTTGAAATGATCAAGATCACGCCTGCAACCTTGGGGCGCGAGGAGATGGCGTGGTTGTGGACCGCGCTCAAGGCCGATTACCGGCTGACGTACCCGTTCCAGGCGTCGGTCGTGCTGATGGAACCGCGACAGCAGACGAGCCCTTCGTTGCCGGTGCTGCATCGAAAGGTTCGCGCTGTGCCTGTCCAGCCCGCTCTGATCCTGCAGATCAATCCGCCTGGCGGACAGGCCGCTGCGGCGTCGAATGATCTCGTCACCATCACCGGCGAGTTCCTTGGCGGAACTACCCAGGTACTGCTCAGCAATCCGCGCTATGGGATTCAATACACGGTGCCGGTGTCCCCTGCGAGCGTAACCAACACGACGATCTCGTTCGTACCCGACGCGGGCGTGACCCAGCCGGCCGGCGTGTATGAGTTGAGCGCGCAGATCACCGACGCAGCGGGATTGGTGACGCAGTCCACCAATACGTTGCCCTTTGCGCTGGCGCCGACCTTGCCCTCGCAGACTGCAACCACGCAAGCCAATACCGCGGGTTTCCGCGTCACCGTGACATTCAGTCCCAACGCGATACCGGGGCAAAGTATCTCGCTCGCGCTCATCACGCTCGCGGGCACGGCGAATCCTCCCTTCAGTGTCAGCGCCCCGGCCGAGCCCTTTTCCGTCAGCACGGGAAGCCTCGACTTCCAGTTTCCAGCGAGCCTGCCTTCCGCCGCGCCTCTGCTCGGACGGCTGGTGGTGGACGGTGTGGCCAGCGCGGTGCAGGTGAACAGCGCACATCCACCCATGTTCTCCGGACCGATGGTGACGATATGAGCACGCCTTCCTGCGCCGAGTGGGCAGAGCAAAACCAGGCCTACCTGGTGCGGGAATTCGACGCCCTGCGCCGACGGCTGGAAAGCGCAGCGGCTCAGGACGACGAGACGCCCGACCACGAGCCGATGACGGCGCCCGCGGCCATTGACTTGCTCGCCCAGCGTTTCGACTTGAGCCCGTTCGAACGCGAGATCCTGCTACTGTGCGCAGGCGTCGAGATGGATTCGGCGCTTGCCGCATGGTGCGCGGAGGCTACCGGGCGTCCCGAGCGTCACGCGGTGACGTTCGCGCTTGCCATGGCCGTGCTCAGGGAGCCGCACTGGAGCGCGCTCGCCCCCTCGCGGCCGTTGCGCCGCTTCCGTCTGATCGAGATGGAGTCCCGGCATGGCGTGATGAGCGCGCCTCTGCATATCGAAGAGCGCGTCCTGCACTATCTCGCCGGTGTGAACCTGCTCGACGAACGCCTTGAACGCGTCCTGCATCGCAAACCTCTTCCTGAGCACATAGCAGACGAACACCGGTTGCTCGCCACCGAGGCGATCCGTGCTCCGTTCGACGAACCGTCATCGTCGCAGGTACTGCATCTTTGCGGAGACGATGCGGCGGGCCAGGAGGGCATAGCCGCTCTTCTCGCCAGCCGGGCCGGTCGCGAACTGTACATACTGCGGCTGGAAGATACGCCGGCCGCGGGTGCCGACATGGACCAGTTCATTCACCTCTGGATGCGCGAGTCGATCCTGCTGCCCGCCTTCCTGCTGCTGCAATGGCATGGCGATATACCCGGGACGGCCGCGCGGCAACTGGCCGAACGGTTGCCCAGCACACTGATCATCGCGAGCCGCGAGCCGGTGCACCTGAGCGGTCCGGTGGAACGCTACGAAGTGAACAAGCCTGACCCGGCAAGCCAGCGGCAAATCTGGGAGGTCGCGCTGGGCCCGGCCGCCGGCCAGGTGGATGGCGTTCTCGACCAGCTTGCAGAGCAGTTCCGGCTGAGCGCAGAGTTCATCGTCTCGATAAGCACGTCGGCGAGGGCGCAGGACGACGGCACCAATGGCGAGCGCTTCGGCGCGAAGCTCTGGAATGCCTGCCGATCCGTTTCCCGGCCGGGTCTGGAGGATCTTGCCGAGCGCATCCCGCCCCAGGTAGGCTGGGACGATCTCGTGCTGCCCGAGATGCAGAAAGAGACGCTGCGCCAACTGGCCGCGCAGTCGCGCCACAGGATGAAGGTGTATGAAACCTGGGGGTTCTCGGCCAAGGGCCGCCGCGGGCTTGGCCTGAGCGCGCTGTTCTCGGGTCCGAGCGGAACCGGCAAGACGCTTGCCGCAGAGGTGCTCGCCAGCGAACTGGGACTCGACCTCTACCGGATCGATCTCTCGTCGGTCGTGAGCAAGTACATCGGCGAGACCGAAAAAAATCTGAAGCGCGTGTTCGACGCCGCCGAGACCGGCGGCGTGATTCTTCTCTTTGACGAAGCCGACGCCCTGTTCGGCAAACGCTCCGAAGTGAAGGACAGTCACGACCGCTATGCCAACATCGAGGTGGGCTACCTGCTTCAGCGGATGGAGAGCTTCCAGGGACTGGCCATCCTCACCACCAATTTCAGGTCTTCTCTCGACAAGGCGTTTTCCCGGCGTCTGCGCTTCATGATCGATTTCCCGTTTCCCGATGCCCTCCAGAGAGAGGCGATCTGGTCACGGGTTTTTCCCGCCGCCACGCCAACCAGAGATCTGCAGCCCACTCGCCTCGCCAAGCTGAATATGGCGGGCGGCAATATCCGCAATATCGCGTTGAACGCAGCGTTCCTGGCCGCGCAAACCGGCGAGCCGGTCGAGATGACGCATGTGCTGCGCGCCACGCGGATGGAAGCCGCGAAGATTGACCGGCCGCTCTCGGAACTCGAAACCAAGGGGTGGGTATGAGCCGCGTCACCGTGACGATCGACCGTATGACGCTGCACGGCATGAATGCCGCTGAACGGCTCGCATTGATCAACGCGATACGCAGTGAACTCACGCGTGTTCTTGCCGATCCGGCCACTGGCATCACTGCGGCGACCACGCGGCACACACCGGTGATGCGGCTCGGTCCCATCACGATGGAATCCGGTGTAGCCGGCGCGCGCAGGCTGGGCATTCGGATCGCGCGGGGGATCGGCAAGGGAGTGCGATCTTGAACTCCGCCACGTTCGCCCTCGATACGGACACTGCGCGCCCTGCCAGAGCCAGTGCGAGTTCTGGCGGTCTGCGCGTCAGCAAGCCGGGGGATCCGCTAGAAGCCGAGGCGGACCGCGTGGCGGACACGGTGGCGGGCGGTGGCCGGCTCCCTGCCTGGTCGCTTGCAAGCTCAGGCTTCGGCACGATCCATCGGCAGGCAGCGCCTGCGGACCGCGGAACCGGCCAACCTGCCGCATCGCCGCCGTCGACCGCCGACATGCTCGGCAAGCTCGCCGAGGCGTTTCTAGCAACGTCGGCGGCCCGGCGTGTCATGCAGATGATCGAAGGCGACCCTGCCGTGAAGGGCGCAGCCGACTTCGTCGGCATTCCCGCGGGATTCGTCGTGACCGGTACAGCGGCGCTCGGCGCTGTCGCCGCCCTTGCCGCCGCGCACAAGCCGCTTCCCGTGCAGATACCGAGCGTCCCGCTCGACAAGTTGTATCCGGGACTGTCGCTGAAGATCACGTATGCGGGGCCGGTCGATCACCCCTCTTCTGCGACCCTCACGCTGAGCTTCCATGGCAAGGCGCCGGTGAAGCACAAGAATCAGACCGACTCCGAAAAGAACCGGGCCGAGACAGCCCGGATCGCCGTCGATCAGGAAAAGTTTCGCGCGGGGCTACATGGTGGCCCCGCTGCGCATGGCGCGCAGCCAGCCGACCAGGCAATGTTCGACGCATGGAGCCTGCATCGGCTCGGCGCCATTGCGGGGTTGGGCGGCAAGCGTCCCGCTGAGTCTGCCGCTCGCACGGCCCCCGTTCTACCGGGCTTGCGCATGCCGGCGCCGGAATCGCCACTGAAGGTCAAGCCGCCCACCCTGCTCGACAAGAAGCTGGAACTGAAGCCTGTACCATCCGGCGCAACGCCGGCCGATCCGGCAGCAAAGAAGCGAGAAGAGTTTCCGCTTCAGCGGAAGGCCGAGACGTCGGGCGAAATCCTCGTCGACCCAGCCGCCATCGACGACGTGCTCCGCTGTCCCGGCCGGCCGCTCGACGCTGACACCCGTCGCTTCATGGAACGCCGTATCGGTTTTGATTTCGGGCGGGTGCGGCTGCACACCGATGCACGCGCCGCGGCGTCAGCGCGCTCTTTGAGCGCGAAGGCCTACACGGTCGGCAGCGACGTCGTATTCGCGGCGGGACGTTACGCGCCGGGAACGACCGAGGGTCGCCGGCTCCTCGCGCACGAACTGGCGCACGTCGTGCAGCAAAGCCATGAGCCCGTGCGCCGCCCGTTGCACGCGTCGCCCCCGCCGCGCCAGATTCAGCGCGATGCCGACGAGGAAAACGCCGATTCCGGGTCCGACAGCTGGTTCTCGAATCCCATCGACAAGATCAAGGGATTCATCCGTAAGATTCCGGGATTCAGGCTGTTCACCGTCATCCTCGGCAAGGATCCGTTGACTGAAAAGCCGGTTGAGCGAACCGCCGGTAATCTGCTTGGCGCCCTCTTCAACCTGGTTCCAGGCGGTGATGACACGTTCAAACGCATCGAGGAATCAGGCGCGCTGGAGAAGGCCTACAAGTGGGTCACGGACAGGCTCGACGAACTCGGCCTGAACTGGGACTACTTCAAGGGATTGATCGAGACGGCTTTCCACTCCCTCAACCTGCGCGACTTTGCAAGCCCGGGCGCTGCCGCCATGCGTATCGTCGACATGTTCAGGCCCGCCTTCGACAAGGTCAAAACCTTCGCCTCCGAGGCCGCGGACAAGGTCCTCGAGTTCGCCATGGAAGCTGCGCTTGCCGCGGTCAACGGCACCGGAATACTGGAAACCCTGCGCAATGCAAGGGATGCATTCCGGACCATCGTCAAGGATCCGATAGGATTTCTTAAGAACCTGATCGAGGCCCTCAAGCAAGGTTTCGACGGCTTCAAGGAGCACATCGCCGATCACCTCAAACATAGCGTGGTGGAACTCCTGTTCGGCTCGGTCGCCAAGGCGGGGATCAAGCTGCCCAAGAGCTTCGGGCTGGGCGACATCATCGGGCTGATTCTGCAGATCCTGGATCTCACCTACGACAAATTCCGCTTGAAGATGGTTGCGGTTCTCGGCGAGGACGCGGTGCACTTTCTCGAGGGCACTTTCGACTTCCTGATGAAGCTGGCTCAGGCCAGGAGTCTCGCGGCCGCCTGGAAAATGATCATCGAGAAAGCCGACCAGCTCATCGACACTGTGCTCGATGGGGTCAAGAGCTGGGCCATCAGCAAGATCGTCACGATCGCGATCGTCAAGCTCGCAGCGCTCTTCAATCCCGCCGGCGCGATCATCCAGGCTATCCAGGCCATCTACAAAACCATCAGTTTCTTCATTGAAAAGGCGAAGCAGTTGCAGGCCATCGTGGATGCGATCGTCAAGTCCCTCTCCAATATTGCAGCCGGGCGGCTCAGCGATGCCGCGGGTTTCGTCGAAAAAGCGATGGCTTCCGGCATGACCGCCATCATCGGGTTCCTTGCCGAGCAGTTCGGCCTCGGCGACATCGGCAAGCAGGTGCGCGCCATCATCGATTCGGTGCGCACCAGAGTGGACAAAGCCCTCGACAAGATCGTCGAGTATGTCGTCGCCAAGGGCAAGGGCTTCTATGAGAAAGGCAAGGCGGCCGCCGGCAAGGTACTCGCGTGGTGGCAGCAAAGGAAGGATGTGCTGGTCGGCGACGAGGAGCACTCCATTTACATGGAAGGCACCGAAGATGCGCCCAGAATCATGATCGCCAGTACGCCGGGCAAACCGTGGTCGGAGTTCCTGAAGGCCCAACCGCCCGGCACGAACGGGGCGTTGCTGAAGACAGCGCAGAAGCTCGCGAAGGATCTCGAAATGCCGTTGAGCCGGTCGAGCACGCCAGAAGAGAAAACGAAGAACGTCAAGGTCAAGCAGGACCAGTTCAACCAGCTTGCCGATCTGATCGTCAAGCTTGGTTTCTCGCAGAGGCACATAGATCCTGCGTCCGTCATCAAGTACGACGAGAATCTCACGCCCGACGGCGGCGGCAAAGAGGCAACCGCCTCGATTCTCAGCAAGCAGCACCCGAAGGGAACGCCGCCGCGCGATAGCGCGCCCATTTGGAAAAGCCTCGGCCCTCTGGTCAAGCGTAGGAATTACGTCCAAGGCCACCTGCTCAACGAGAACCTGGGCGGGCCAGGCAGACGCTTCAACCTGACGCCGATCAACAAGAAGGCCAACGCGAACCACCACGCGAAGATTGAGGCGAAGGTCAAGGAGGTGGTCGAAGCGGGCAAGGTGGTCTTCTATCGCGTTCACGCTGTATACGGCACGCATGCCGTTGAGCCGGCCCGCTTCAAGGAACTGAAGGACAAGAAGGCGTCCGGGCTCGGCGAGACCGAGACGAAAGAGCTCGAGGCGTACGAGGCCGAGCAGAAGCTTTGCACGAGCCTCGAATGTGACGCCTACGAGCTCGTTCACGACGGCAAGCAATGGAGCAAGCCCGCAACGCCGCCCGCGACTCAGCCCACGATTGCGCCCGCGCAGGAACACGTGGTGATCCCGCACGACCTCGATCCGTGAGCGGATCAACAAAAAAAGGATACCCGCCATGGCTGTCACCTCCCCCCTCTCCCCGCGCCTCGTGAAGGGCGGCATCGTCACCCTGGACCCGGACACCTCCGTGGTCCAGAGCGTGATCGCCTTGCAGTACAACCCCGATTCGCTGTCGCGCACGCTGCAGATCCAGTCGACGCCAGGCTCGCCGGACGGCATTCGGGTCGATGCGCTGCGCTTGCGCGGGCCCGTCGTGGAGACCATCAAGCTCGATGCCGAACTCGATGCGACCGATCTGCTCGAATTTCCCACGCAGTTTCCGCTGACGGTCCAATACGGCCTGCATCCGCAACTCGCACAACTCGAAATGCTGATCAACCCGAGCGTCGAAACCCTGCTCGCCGACGACAGCATGGCCAACGCGGGCACGCTCGAGATCATCCCACTGGAGCAACCCTTGACCCTGTTCGTCTGGAGCCGCAGCCGCGTGGTGCCGGTGCGGCTCACGGAGTTCTCCGTGACCGAAGAAGCGTTCGACGCGGCGCTCAATCCGATTCGCGCCAAGGTGAGCCTCGGCATGCGCGTGCTGAACGTGGACGATCTCGGCTTCGAGCACCCGGGCGGACGGCTCTTCATGTCTTATCTGACGAACAAGGAGTCGCTCGCCTCACAGGCCGCGTCGCCGGCTTTAACGGTTTTGGGACTCGGAGGCCTGCCATGAGCTATCCCCTTTTTGCGATGGTGCAACTGGGCGTGGTGCCGCCGGTCACCTTCCCGGCTGACAGCCGCTACTACGGATTCGGCGTGCAGCAATACACCGCGCCCGATGGCAAGGTGATCGCGTATCTCGCGCGACGTATCGTGCCGCAGCCCGGCGCGCCCAACTTCGCGACGATCAACCAGTACACGGTGCACCAGAACGACCGGCTCGATCTGATCGCCGCCAGGTATCTCGGCGATCCGTTGATGTTCTGGCTGATCTGCGACGCCAACGGCGCCATCGCGCCGCACGAGCTCGTCGCGAGCCCCGGTCGCGTGCTCGCCATCACGACACCACAGGGTGTGCCGGGAGGCCTCGGTGCTTAAGAGCGTCCAGCTCTCCTTGATGATCGGGCCCGTCGTTCCGACGACGGTGCCCCGCGTCGTGCTGGATTCGCTAGCGTCGGTCGAGGTCAAGGTGGACGACGTCGGGCCGAGCGGCTTTCAACTCGTGTTCAGCATCGACAAGCAGTCGCCCCTGCAGATCCTGTTCCTGCTGACAGGCGGCACGCCGCTGCTCTTCATGCGCTGCATTCTCGTGGTGACGGTCAATGGCGTGGCGAACGTGCTGATCGACGGTGTGGTGACAAATAATCAGATTTCACCCGGCGACAAGGGCTCCAACTCGACGCTGACGATCACCGGGCGCGACCTCACGGCGCTCATGGACCAGTCCAACCTGAGCGGCTTTCCGTTCCCCGCCTGTCCGCGCGAGGCCCGCGTGGCGCTGCTGCTCGCCAAATATGCGTTCTTCGGTGTGCTGCCGCTGATCATTCCGAGCGTGCTGGTCGACATCTCGCTGCCGATCGACGCGATTCCCGGCCAGCAAGGCACCGACCTGCAGTACCTGCGCTCGATGGCCGAAGAGGTCGGCTATGTGTTCTATATCGAGCCGGGGCCGGCAGTCGGCACCAGCACGGCCTACTGGGGTCCGCAGATCAAGGTGGGTGAGGTGCAGCCCGCACTCAGCGCCGACATGGACGCGTATACCAACGTCGAGAACCTGCACTTCACGTTCGACCAGGAGAAGAACAAGCTGCCGCTCATGTATGCGTATATCCAGGAAACGGGCGTGAGCATTCCGATCCCGCTGCCGCCTGTCACGCCGCTGAATCCGCCGCTCGGCGCGATTCCGCCGATGTACACGAACCTGATTCCGCCGGACCTCAAACCCTTTCGCGAAGATGCATCCAAGCTGCCGTTGCCGCAGGCCATCATGCTGGGACTCGCCGCGGCCGCCAGGAACGCGGAGGCCGTGACCTGCGAAGGAAGCCTCGACGTCACCCGCTACGGCGGCGTGTTGAGCGCACGCAAGCTCGTCGGGGTGCGCGGTTCGGGTCCGGCCTTCGATGGCCTCTACTACGTCAAGAGCGTCACCCATCACATCAAGCGCGGCGAGTACAAGCAGAACTTCACGCTGACTCGCAACGGCCTCGTATCCACAGTCCAGACGGTGAATCCATGAGCTCGGTACCCTCAGGTTCCTCCCCGGCGCCCGCACGCTACTACGGCAAATATCGCGGCACGGTGCTGGTGAATATCGATCCCCTGCAAATCGGCCGCGTCACGGCGCAAGTGCCCGATGTCCTCGGCGAAACGCCGTCGAGCTGGTGCATGCCATGCGTGCCTGCGGCAGGCTCCCAGGCCGGGTGCTTCTTCGTGCCGCCCATCGGCTCCCAGGTCTGGATCGAGTTCGAGCAGGGCAATCCGGATTATCCGATCTGGACCGGCGGCTTCTGGGGTCTCGTCGCGGACGTACCCGTGTTCGCGATGGCGCCGCCCGCCATCCCACCCGGCCAGAACATCGTGCTGCAGACGACCGGACAAAACTCAGTGATCCTGAGCGACGGTCCGACGACGCCGGCAAGCGGCGGCATCGTTCTGAAGGACGCGAGCGGCGCGATGATCGTCGTCAATGCAACAGGCATCTACATCAGCAACGGGCAGGGCGCGAGCATTACGCTCGTCGGCCCCACGGTCGCTGTCAACGTCAGCGCGTTGACGGTGGTGGGCAGCTAGCCCGACGTTTGTCTTCGAGGCCAAAGCCAACGCGGAGGTGTCGCCATGCCGGGACCGATTCTTCACATGGGCGCTGTCATCACCTGCGCGCACGGAGGCCAGGCCATGCCTACGGCGCTGAGCCCCTCGGTGTTCGTCTCGGGAATGCCGGTTGCGACCATCGCCGCGCCCTACAGCGTGGCCGGCTGCGCCTTTGTGCCGCCCACGGGCAACGGGCCGTGCGTCACCGCGCAGTGGATCGTGGGTGCCACCCAGGTGTTCGCGAATGGCCAGCCGGTCGCCATCATGAGCGGCACATCGATCTGCACGCCGACGGGTACGCCGCTCCTTCCCGTGTCCGCGCAGACCCTGGTGCTGGCGACATGACGGCGGAACGCGAGCCATGAACGTCAACTTCCCTTTCCGGTTCGATGGCCGGGGCCGCACCCAGGACCCGCGCGACGACTATCTGCGTCAACTGGTCGAGCAGGTGCTGTTCACCTCGCCGGGAGAGCGCGTCAACCTGCCCGACTTCGGCAGTGGCCTCCTGCAGCTCCCGTTCGCGCCCAACAGCATCGAAATGGCGGCCGCCACCCAGTTCGCCGTACAGGGCGCATTGCAAAAGTGGCTCTCCGGCTACATCAAGGTGATGTCGGTCGTTGCTTCGGCAGAGGAGTCCCTGCTCACCATCACGGTCACCTATGCACCGCTTTCTACCGGCGTCACGCAGGTGCAGACCTTCGTGTACGGAGGTAACGGATGATCTACGCGTGCTGCGACGAACGACGCAAGGCTGCCGTCCTCGGAAATCCCACGCTCAACGGGATCGACTATCTGGAAGTGATCGATCACGAGGCGCTGGCCCTTGGCGGGAGTCCGAGACAACAGACCTTGCTCGTACATTGCCTGAAGAAGGCGCCCTTCGGCCTCACGCCGTCGAACGTGCTGATCGAGGGCGGCGAGAGCGTGACCGGCATCACCGCGGCCTGGATCGCGCCGGCCGTGCCTGCTCCGGCAAACGCCACGAACGCGGAGGCCGACTATTTCGCGTCGCTTGCCAGTCCTGCGAATATCCTCGTGATTCGGACAAGTGCGGCCGGCGACTTTTCGCCGTACACCCTGCGGCTCGTGAACGACGCGGCGCTCGCATCGGAAAACGCCTTCCCGGTGACCGAGGTACTCGACGGATTCGATCCGCAGCTCGCCGCCGTCACGTTCTCATTCAAGGTGGAGTGCGGTCCCGATTTCGATTGCAAACCCCTCGCTGCGCCGTGCCCGCCCGAGCTGCCGGCGCCGCCCCCGATCAACTATCTCGCGAAGGATTACGGCTCGTTCCGCACCATCCTGCTGGATCGCCTCAATCAACTCCTGCCCGGCTGGCAGGCGGCGACCGAGGCGGACATCGGAGTGGTCCTCGCCGAACTTCTCGCCTATGTCGGCGACCAGTTGAGCTACCGGCAAGATGCGGTCACGACCGAGGCCTATCTGCTGACCGCGCGAAGTCGGATCTCGCTGCGCCGGCATGCACTGCTCGTCGACTACCGCGTACACGATGGGTGCAACGCGCGCGCATGGATCTGTCTGACGGTCGCCGTTGCCGTGTTTCTCGATCACGCGGTGACGCGCTTCTATACGTACGCGCCGGGCATGCCGTCATCGCTTGCGCCCGGCGCGGGCAATGAACGGGCCGCGCTCGATGCGGGTGTCGTCGTGTTCCAGCCGATGCAGGACGCGAACCTCTACCCTGAGCACAACCAGATGCAGTTTTATACTTGGGGTGAAAGCAACTGCTGTCTGCCGAAGAGCTCGACGGCTGCCACGCTCCTCGGCAGTTATCCGAACCTTCAGGTCGGCGACGTGCTCGTGTTCCAGGAGTTGATGGGACCGCAAACCGGCGCCGCAGCCGACGCCGACATTCGCCACCGCTGCGCCGTGCGGCTCACGTCGGTCGCCACCCAGAACGCCCTGGGCCAGCCGCTCGTCGATCCGCTCTTCGAACTGGGCAGCGGGGCGCCGATCACCTCGTCGCTGCAACGGCCGACGCCGGTCACCGAGATCCGGTGGTCGTCCGAAGACGCACTGCCGTTTCCCGTCTGCGTCTCGTCGGTCTTTCTCGACGCGAGTGGCCGCGAACAGCAGCTCAGCGGAGTCAGCGCGGTGCTCGGCAATGTCGTGCTGGCCGATCAGGGCCTCTCGATGCCGGGCGTAGCGCTGCCGAGCGTGCCCGAGCCTACTCTGTTTTATCCGCCCTCAGCCACGGCCCGCTGCAATCCGGCTGCGCCCGTGCCGTTTCCCGTGCGCTACCGCCCGCAGCTCCCCGACAGTCCAGTCACCCGGGCGGTGCCCTTGCCGCTCGCCGGCAGCCCGGTAACACCGATTCCCATTCCCCTGCTGCCGAACGGCTTTGTCAGTCTCGTCGATGCCAACGGCTTCATCTGTCTGATGGTCGAAGCCGAAGCCCCACTCTCGTGGCCGCAGTACTTTGGCATCCAGACTCAGAGCAACGCGACAGATCCCGCCAATTTCGATCTGAGCGTGGTCTTCGCTCCGTCTGGGGGTGCCCACGGAGTGACGGGCCCCGTGGTACTCGAACGATTCGCCAATCTGACACTCACGCCGGCCACGCCGAACTACGCCGTCACGCAGATCGACTCGCTGTCGCGCTTCATCACAGTCCCGTCTGGCTACACCCCGCCTGCTGCTACGCCTTCCCCGCTGCCGCTCAAGCTGACACAGCTTTCGCCAGGCGGGCCGATCGACCTGAAGGATTCGGGCGGTGTGCCCTTTCTCAGCATCCAGCCCGTCAATCCGCTCTCGTGGCCAGCGCTTTTCGGCGTGCTGGCCGAAGACGATATCTCGCAGCCGGACACCTTCAATCTGCTCCTCGTCTTTCAGCCGACCTCGGGTGGCGTGGGCGTGCAGGTGCCGGTCGTCGTGGAACAGTTCGATGGGGTTTCGCTCGACAACGTCGCGGCGACCTTCGATGCGGCGTCCGATCTGATTGCGGTCCGCAGCTTCGAGCAGGAACCCAATCCGGGTCTCGCAGCGAGCGCCCTGATGCAGTACGACGCCAACGAGAGCGTGCCGGCGATCACCCTCACCAGCGCCCTGAACGGCGTGCAGTCGTCGTGGACTGCCGAGCCGGACCTCCTCGCGAACGGTCCGGCGGATACCTGCTTTGTCGTCGAAGTGGACACTGACGGCACGGCCTGCTTGCGCTTCGGCGACGACACCAACGGCATGCGCCCAATCAGCGCAAGCTCGTTCACAGCCGTCTACCGCATCGGCAACGGAACGGCCGGCAACGTCGGTGCTGACAGCCTCGTCAATTGCGCCGCCGACCCGCGCATCCTGCATTGCACCAATCCGCTGCCTGCCAGCGGTGGCATCGACCCCGAGACCAACGACCAGATTCGCCGCCGCGCGCCACAGGCCTTCATGACGCAGGAACGGGCCATCACGATGGCCGACTACGCCACGGTAACCGAGACCTGCCCGCAGATCGAAGACGCCGCGGCGGCGCTGCGCTGGACCGGCAGCTGGTACACCGTCTTCATCACCGCCGAACCGACATGCGCGGGCACCTTGCGCCCGCCTTTGCGCCGCAGCCTCATGCGTTACGTCGACCGCTACCGGCTGGCAGGCCAGGATCTGCAGATCGAGGGACCCGGCTACGTGTCGCTCGACATTGAACTCACGGTCTGCGTCGAGCCCGATTACTTTCGGCGCGACGTCGAAAAGGCGCTGCTGCAGGTCCTCGGGAGCGGCACCCGGACTTGCGGCGCACCGCCGCTCTTTGCGCCCGGCCGCTTCGTGCTGGGTCAGACGGTCTACCTGAGCCCGATCTATGCCGCGGCCCGCACGGTGGCGGGCGTGCAGAGCGTGAGCGCCACCGTGTTCCAGCCGCAGGGCGTGAAGACGTCCGTGTATCTGCGGCAAGGGGAGATTCCTCTCGGGCCGTTCCAGGTTGCCCGCATGGAGAACGACCCTAGTCTTCCCGATCACGGGCGTCTCACGCTCGTCATGCAGGGCGGAAAGTGAGGCGCGCATGAACTGCACCGGACTACCTGACTGCACCTGCGACTGTTGCGCCGGCATCAGCGTACAGACGCCGCAAGGCGAGACCAATCGCCCGGGGTTATCGTCAGTCGCCTATCGGACCGGCACCTGGGCAACGTTCAGAGAGTCCATGCTCGCGCGTCTGTCGAGTTCCGACTATCCCGCGCTCGCCTATCTGAAGACGCGCGACACCGACGACTTCAGCATCGCCCTGATCGACGCCGCCGCCGTCATGTTAGACATCCTGACCTTTTATCAGGAGCGGCTCGCGAACGAAAGCTATCTGCGCACGGCCACGCAACTCGATTCGCTCACGCAGCTTGCGAGACTCATCGGCTACCAGCCGTCGCCGGGGGTGTCCGCCGCAACCTACCTCGCCTTCACGATCAAGGCCGCCACCGGCCTGCCCACCGATCCGGCGACCGCAGCAATCACGATTCCCGCCGGCACGCAGGTGCAGAGTGTTCCGGCGCAGGGCCAGTCGCCGCAGTCATTCGAAACATCGAACGACATCATCGCCAAAGCCGACTGGAACGCGTTGCCCGTACAGACGGGGGTGCCATGGATCCCGAAGGCCCGCGAGACGAGCGCCTACCTCGCGGGCGTCTCGACACAACTGCAGCCGGGAGATGCGATCCTGATCGTCGGTGACGAGCGCGCCAACCCGCCCTTCACTAGCGAACATTGGGATGTAAGGCTAGTGAGCTCGGTGCAGCCGGACACCATCAGACAGCGCACGCTCGTCACATGGTCCGAGCAACTCGGGAGTGCGGGCAGCGGTCCTGCCCAGCAGAATCCGGTGTTTTATGCGCTGCGCCAGCGCGCCGCCCTCTATGGCTACAACGCAGTCAATCCGCTGATGCTGGCGAACTCGTCGATATGGGCGCTCTATCTCGCCAAGCTCCTGAATGTCGGGCCGCCGCTCGACTGGAATTTCGGTCAGGACGTCGGGAGCGGAAACTCGCTCGCCAGCGAAAGCCTCGTCGATCTCGACGCTGTCTACGGCAAGCTGACGCCCGGCGGCTGGCTGGTGCTCGTTCGTCCGGACGGCAACACATCGAGGTCGCCGGCCGGGGCCGTGATGCTCTACCACCTCGACTCGGTCACGTCGATTACGCGTTCCGACTATGGCGCAAGCGCAAAGATCACCCGCGTCGCGACGGACACGAATCAGGCGCTTTCCGACTACTATGCCGCGACCCGCCAGACCTCCGTGCTCACGCAAAGCGAGGCGCTCGCCGCGGCCGAGCGGCCGCTCGACCACCCGCTCTATGGCAACAGTGTCGATCTGGAAGGTGTGCGCTCCGATCTCGCGGGTGTCGCCGCAGTTGCGATCGTCGGCAAGAGCCAGAAGCTCTCGGTCAATGCGGGCGTTACAGGGCTCCAATTCGTACCGGACGATGCGACCGGGAAGGTCTCGCTGGGGCAGGCGGACATCATCACGCTGTTGCAGCCTCCGGACTTTCTGCAGCCGGACGGCACGGTCGCCGACTGGAGCCAGGCGAGCGGCACACTCGACCTGTACGTTGCCGACACGAACGGCAGGAGCGGCACCGTCACCGCTGCGCTCACCGACTTCACACTGGTGCCCGCAAGCACAGGCGACCCAGTCGTCCAGGAGGTCGGCCTTGTCGCCAGCGTCTCCGTGATTGCGCAGCCCTACGCGCACACTCGCATCGCCTTGAAGACACCCTTGCTCAACTGCTATGACCGCACGGCGACGAGCGTGAACGCAAACGTGGGTCCGGCCACGGCGGGCCGCTCAGTCGCCGAGGCGCTCGGCAGCGGCTCGGCTGCAACGCCGAACCAGACCTTCACGCTCAAGCAGTCGCCCCTCACCTACGTGCAGGCGCCGACACCGGACGGCAGCGCGAGCACGCTGACCGTCTCCGCGAGCGGCGTCGCGTGGACCGGAGTGCCGAGCCTTTACGGCGAGCCTCCTGCAGCGCAGGTGTACAGCACGCTGAACCTCGCGGGCGGCACAGCGATGATCGAATTCGGCGACGGGACCGAAGGTGCCACCTTGCCCACCGGACAAAACAATATCCTCGCGACGTACCGCGTGGGTCTGGGGTCTGCCGGCAACGTGGGAGCGGGCACGATTACGACGCTGGTCGACCGGCCACTCGGCGTCGGCGGGGTCAGCAATCCGATGCCCGCTACCGGCGGCCAGGACCCGCAGACGGTCGACGGGATTCGCAGCAACGCGCCGCTTTCGGTGCTCACGCTAGGCCGCGTGGTGTCCATCACCGACTACCAGAACTACGCCGCCACCTTCGCGGGCATCGCCAAGGCGTCCGCGAGCTGGATTGCGGGCGGACCGTACCGGGGCGTCTTCATCACGGTGGCCGGCGCGGACGGGGCGGCGCTGCCGCCCGGCAATCCGACGCTCGCGAATCTCGTCCTGTCGCTCAGGAGCTATGGCAATCCGAACGTCGCCATCTTCGCGCAGACGTTCTACGAGACCACCTTCCGACTGTCCGCGGACATCGCCTACGACCCCGCTCATGACGCAGGCGCCGTGCAGGCGTCGGTGCGCGAGACCTTGACGCAGACCTACAGCTTCGCAGCGCGCAGTTTCGGCGAGGGCGTTTCGGGAGACGAGATCGCCGCGCTGATTCAGAACGTGCCCGGCGTGGTCGCGGTCAACGTGACCAAGGTTGCGGTGGTCGCCACCAGTTCGGCCGGCGATCTCGGCAGCGCCGGCTACTCCGTCTCCGCCTACAACGCATGGATGAAAGGCGCGCTGACGACACCGTTGCCACGTCCGTGCTCCGGTTCCGGCACGCGCATTTGCCCTTACGTTCCGGTAGCGGGCCCGGGCACATTGCCGACGCCCGCCGAGATTCTCGTTCTCGACCCTGACCCGAAGCAGCTCGTGCTAGGGGTGATGATATGAATCCCGACCTCTTTCAGTTGCTGCCTGCCGTCTACCGCCTGCGCGACGCCCAGATCGCCGGCAGCGAAACGCTGCTGAGCGCCACCGAGCTCGCCGAACTGAACGCGTTGCAGGCGCTGACAGCGCCGCTCACCGCCGATCAGCAAGCGCTGTTCGACGAACTCACGGCGAAGGCTTCGCGTGGTCCGCTGCAATCGTTCCTGATGGTCATCGCGGAACAGATCGCGGCTATGGCCGAAGACCTCGACCAGCTTTATGACGACCAGTTCATCGAGACCTGCGCGGTATGGGTCATTCCTTATATCGGCGATCTGATCGGCTACCAGTCGGTGAAGGGCGTCGCGCCCGCGGTCGACAATCCACGCTCCGAGGTGGCCGAAACCATCTCGCTGCGCCGCCGCAAGGGGACAGTGCTCGTGATGGAGCAGCTCGCACGCGATGTGACCGGCTGGGGCGCGCATGCAGTGGAGTTATTCCGCGTGCTCGCCGACACGCAGTACATGAAGCACATCCGGCGCGAGAACTTCTATGCGCCCGACCTGCGCCACTGGCAAAGCAGTCTCTACCTCGACACCGGCTTCGACCGGACCGCGCATAAGGTCGACGTACACCTGATCGCCTCGCGGCGCGGCCGTTACAACATCCAGAACATCGGTATCTTCCTCTGGTCGCTTGGCGCTTACAGCGTGACGGACGCCCCCGCGACAGCCGTCCTGTCCATGACGCCGGGCGCGCCGCCGTGCTTCCGCTTCAATCCACTCGGCATGGACGCTCCGCTCTTCCATCGGGCGGTATCGCAGGGCGAGCAGATCGCCGACGCCGCGGGGCCCGTCAATGTCCCGGACCGTTTGCTTCGCCGGGTCCTTTGCGAGGATCTCCAGAAGGGAGTAGGCGCGGCTTACTATGGCGCGGGCAAGAGCCTCGCGCTCGTGAAAAACGGCCAGCTTCTCAACCCTTACCAGATCCGTGTCGCCGACCTCTCCGATACCAGCGGAAGCTGGGCGAACTTACCGTCCGCGTCAGACACGCAGTACGCCGCGCTCATCGATCCCGAGCTCGGCCGAATCGTGCTGCCGAGCCTTCCCGGCGACCCGCAGCCGCCGCAACTCACCGTCTCTTACTATCGTGGCTTTAACGCCGACATGGGCGGCGGGGAATACGCGCGCAGCGCCGACTTCACGGTCACCGATCCCGCGTGGATTTTCCCCTACCCCGATACCGCGAGCCCCAAGCGCTACCTGAACCTGCAGGCAGCGCTCAACTTTGCAGTGAAAGAACTTGGCGAGAACGGCCAGGTCGCCATCGAGTTCGCGGGCAGTGGCGCACAGCCAGCCGGGGGCCCGCTCACCGTCGATCTGCCCGCCGGCACGACGCTGGAACTGCGCGCGGCGGACGGGTCCGCTCCCACGCTGCTGTTAGACGGCGAGTTCGTCGTTAGCGGCGACGCGGCGAGCACCCTCATCCTCGACGGTTTGATGCTGGCCGCGAGCAGTGCCATGTCGCCCGGCAGTCCGTCGCCGACGGCGCTCGTGCATGTCCCGGCATTGCGCCCCGACGGCACCGCGAATCTTCTCGGCACGCTGAGCCTGCTCGATTGCACGCTCGTGCCCGGCTGGTCGGTCGGGCCAGACGGCGAACCGGTCTCCGGCAATGCGCCGGCGTTGATCGGGGAGGCAGCCGGCGTTGTGATCAATGCGGAGCGCTCGATCGTCGGCGCGATCCGCGCCGCACCGCTCGTCACAGTGAGCCTTTGCGACAGCGTGATCGACGCCACGGACAAGACACGAGTCGCCTATGCCGCGCCCGATGGCGAGGCGGGTGGCGGCGCTTTGACGCTCGAAGGCTGCACGGTGTTCGGCAAGGTGCATGCGGTTCTGCTTACGCTGGTCTCCAACAGCATTATTTTTGCGGCGCTTGCGGCGGGCGACACGTGGGCCTCGGGACTCATCGCCGATCGCAAGCAGGAGGGTTGCGTGCGCTTCAGCTTCTTACCGGTACACGCGATTACCCCGCGTCGCTTCAAGTGTGTGGAAGCAGCGCTCGCCGCGCCGCAGCCCTTGTTCTTCTCGCTGCGTTACGGCCACCCCGCTTATATGAAGCTGCTGGTCTCGACCGACGACACGATTCGCCGCGGCGCGTCCGACGGCGGCGAAATGGGCGCTTTTCACTTTCTGCTCGCGCCACAGCGTGAGGGTGACCTCCGGATCAGATTGCAGGAATACCTCCCGGTCGGACTGGAGTCCGGGCTCATCTACCAGACTTGACGTGAACGACAGGAGCCTACCGTGAGCTTCGACAATAGCCGGTTCACCTTCAACCCCTGGAGGGACTTCGCCGGGGTCGTGATGGAGCAGGGCCGGGTGCAGACGGATGCGGACTGGAACGAATGGCTCGCCGAGATCTCGCGCCGCATTCAGGCCGGCACGCTCGACCTCATGGGCCACGCCGTCTACCCGGCGACCACGCCCTACGCGTTCCAGATTGCGGTCACGTCGACGGGCGGCACGCCGTCGATCTCCATCGGTCTCGGGCGCATGTATGTCGACGGGCTTCTCGCCGAGAATCACGGAGCACATGCGACCGCGCAATGGGACCCCGCCCTCGCCGAGATGTCCGGCACACCGCAGCCGCCGCCGTCCGCGAGCGTGAATGCGATCGACTATGCCGCGCAGCCCTACTATCCGAATGCGCCGACAGACGTGCTATCGAAGAGCACTACGTTCCTCGCCTACCTCGACGTCTGGACGCGGCCGGTCACCTGGCTCCAGGACCCGCACCTGATCGACAAGGCGATCGGCGTGGACACTAGCGGACGTCTGCAAACGGTTTGGCAAGTGCGGCTCATGGACGCGACCGGCAAGAACTGGAGCTGTGCCACGCCCGACTCGGACATTCCTTATCCGCCGGGTTCCGCGGGCTTGCTCAGCACGGATGTCGTGCCCAATCCGTCGGCCGGTCCATGCTGCCTCACGACGAGTACCGGCTACACCGGAGTCGAGAACCAGTTCTACCGCGTCGAGATCCATCAAGGCGGCGCACCCAACGCAACAGGCACGATCAGCGGGTCGACTGGCGCGACCTTCAAATGGTCCCGCGAGAATGCTTCCGTCGAAACCGGCGTCACGCTCATCGCCGCCGCCACCAACACGCTCGGCGCTCCGGCGGCGCAACTCACGGTGTTGAGTCTCGGCCGCGATCAGGTGCTCGGGTTCACACCCGGCAACTGGATCGAGATCATCGATGAAGCCCTCGAGCTGGGCAGTGAGCCAGGTGAGCTGTATCAGATCGACAGCATCGACATCGCTGGCAAGACGATCACGCTCACCTCCACGCTCTCCGCGAAGAGCGCCTTCGGCAAGGGTACGCCCGTCACGAAGAGCCACACCCGGATCCGCCGGTGGGACCAGTCGGGCACCGTCTATCAGGAGGACGGAGTGACCGTCTGGTGCGACCTCGGCGCATCCGGCACGGGAGCGATTCCTGTACCCGAAGGGGGCACCACGCTGATTCTCGAGAACGGTATCGTCGTCACCTTCGGCCTGAGTTCCGCCTCCGGCGGCTTCAACGTCGCCGACTTCTGGACCTTCGCTGCCCGCACGGCCGACGGGTCGGTCGAAAAACTCGCCGCCGCGCGGCCACGCGGCATCCATCACCATTACACCAAGCTCTCGGTGGTGTCGCTGCCCAACAGCGCCCCCGACTGCCGCACACCGTGGAATCCTTCGAATGAAATCGACTGCGGCTGCTGCAACTGCACCGTCGGCGACGGGAACGAGAGCATCGGAAAATACACGTCGATCAACACGGCGATCGCGTCACTGCACGCGAACGGCGGCGAAGTCTGCATCCTTCCGGGCCGCTATTTCGAGCACGTCGTGATCGAGAACACTGACGTGATCGTCCGCGGCTGCGGCTGGCGAACCCGGCTCGCCTCCCCCTCGTTCGATCAATCGCCGCCGGCGGCTCCACAACCGGCATCGACACCGACAGCCGCGAGCGGCCTGCCCGCGGTCATTACGGTCGTCGGGTCGCACCATGTCCAGTTGCGTTCGTTCGTCGTCGAAGCGGCCACGGGAGAAGTCGGCATCTTGCTGGACCATGCAGCGGCTCAGACGCCCCCTCCGCCGAACGTGCAAATCGAAGCCATCCAGAAATCGAGCGACCGGGACCCGAGTTCCAGCAACGCCGACATCGCCATCGAAGACATCGTCATCGTGGCGTCGACCTGTCCTGCCATCGCCGGCGTGGACGTGAAGTTACTGAGGATCGCCGGCAATCGCATCGCCATGGAGAACGTACTGAGCCAATACCCGGCGATCTGCGTCAGCGGCGGGCAGATCCGTATCGAGCATAACTGGGTCGGCCTGACGATTTCGGCCGGTGCGAAGGAACAACTTCCGGCGAGCGTCGTGACCGATCTTGCTGCTCCCGCAACGCAGACGCAGGGCTCGCAAGCTCCGGAAAGCGCCGAAATCGCGATCGGGTCGAAACTGCCCCTGGCGCCCGGGGGTATTCAAATAGGAGGTCCGTCGCAGGATGTCCTTGTGGTCGAGAACGAAATCGACGGCGGCAGCGGCAACGGCATCACACTCGGCAGTTTTGCGATTCTCGACGCTAACGGAGACGACTCGGGCAACCTGCCCAGCGTGTTCGTTACGGTGCCCGACAAGTGCAGCACAACGCACACGCTGATCCTGCCGGGCAAAATCGGTTCCGGCTCGAACGAGCAGGCGCTGGTAGCGGGCGGCCTGCTCGCCGACATCCTGATCGCTCGCAATGCCATCCGCAACATGGGCCTCTGCGGGATCGGCCCGGTGGGCTTCTTCGACCTTTCCGAAACCGCTGAAGTCATCAGCATCCAGAATCTCACCATCAGCGCCAACCTCATTTCCCGCACGCTGCTGAGTCCGATCGAGGTCAGCAGGTTCGCGCGCGTGACCTTCGGCTACGGCGCCATCTGCGTGCCCGACGTACAGAATCTCGACGTGAGTGACAACGTCGTGACGGACTTCGGCGAGACGCCCGGCGCCGAAGTGTGCGGTATTTTTCTTCTCAACGCGCAGGCGGCCGTCGTTAGCCGAAACCGGGTGCTGGAGACGCGCGACTGGTCGCTCTCCACTGCCAGCACACAAGAGAGTGCGAGTATCCTGCGCGGCGGCATCATTGCACTGCTGGTCACGCCCCCTGCGTTCGCCGCTCCGAATACCGCCTCGCAACTGTGGTGGCAGTCCACTTCGTCGGACACGCATGGCGCAGCTGGAAACGTGCAGGGGGGTGCGGTGCTGGCAACGCCCGTCTATGAACCCGGGCTTCCCGCTCTGCGCGTCGAGCATAACGTCGTGCGCGTGCCGCTCGCCACCGCGCTCGCGGCCTTGGGGTTCGGTCCGTTTTCGTTCGTGAACAATCACTTCAGTTCGGGGGGCACGGTCACGCTGGAGCGCTCCGCAGCCGTGACCACGGTCGAGATCCTGAACCTCGGCACACTCATCGACTTCGTCAATCTGCTTGGCAGCTTTTCCGGTGCCTATACGGCGGGGAAGACGTCCGATCCGGGCACCGGTAACAAGGCCTTCACCACTTCTTCGAACGGGACAGTGCTGTTCGCCAACAACATCTGCCAGTTGGAGACGCGCGTGAGCGGTCAAAAAGGTTTCGCCTCCGTCATGGTCGCGAGCCTCGATCACGTCAACTTCGAAGGCAATCAATGCTGGGTGGACGGTACGGCTCTGTCCGTCGCTGTCGACGTGCTGGCGATCGGCGCCACACTCCAGGCGAGCGGCAACCGGTTCCAGGAGGCGATCGGATCTGTGTTCGCGTCGGGAATCACGCTGGGCGGTGTGAACATCACTTGCCAGAATCTTTCGACTTTTTGCCTGTTTGCCAATGCGTCGAGCCCGGCCTATTTAAGGTCCACCAACAACGTGGTGATAGTGCCGCTCGACTGCGCGCGGCAGGGCGGCGAAACACTGACCCCTGCAGGCGCCTAGCCGGCACGCTACACCAGAGGAAAACACGTCATGGCGAATACCTCGAAAGCCGATGCGGCGGCTACCAACGCAATAGCGGGCACCGAGCTGGCAGCCGCGCTGACATCGGCGCTAGGTGCGACCGATACCACCGTGGCGCAGCGCGTCGCCACGCTGGGCCTCGTGCATCAGGCGCGTCTTTCGCAATTGACCAGGACCGCAGCCAGCGCAACGAAACAGTACGGCGCCGGCTCGCCGCAGGCTGCCGCAGCGCAAACGACGGTGGACGCCGCGAAGACCACGATTGCGCGGATTGCCGTCGTCAACCAGCAGATCACGACGCCAGCGCCACAAGTCGCTGCGGGCGGCTGGGCACTGCACGGCCGTGTTTTCAGCGCGGCGTTGCAGCCGCTTTCGGGATACTGTGTGTTTCTCGTAGACCAACAGAACGCCTACCAGAGCGCGTACGGCTTCAGCTATACCGACAGCACGGGTTACTTCCTGCTCAGCTATGCGGGTTCGCTGGCCACGACCCAAACGGGCGGCAAGCAGGACGCCACGACAAGCGAGAATGCGGATCAAGCACCTACATCTCTTTTTGTCGAGGTCGTGAACCCGAAAGGCCAGCCGGTGTTAATTGGCACGACGCCGTTTCAGCCGGCCACCGGCGTCGCAACGTACCAGAACATCACATTGCCGCAAGGCGAACAGCCGATCGGCGATCCGCCGGAGGAGATTCACAAGATTGCGTTTCCGAATGGTTGATTTGCTTGAGTCGCCACCGGAAAAACTTTCAGCGCGGCATGCGTGTTGCCCAGACGCAAAAGGTAAGTCCGACAACAAAATAGCAAGGCGAAAAAAGACAACGCCCGCGGCTTGAATCGGGCACAACCGGAAGAACGGATGAAGGCCTTGAAAGGAAACTAACCGCGAGCAGGGCGTGACCGGGCTTTGTCGCAATAAGGGAGCTGCTATGGTGAAGTCCCGAGAACAAACGATCTGATCGATGGAGCAGAACCTGAATCCGGCTGTGGCGAAGGTGCTTAAGCGTCTTCACTATCCGCTTGATGTAATCCTGCTGTGCGTGCGCTGGTACGTTGCGTATCCGCTGAGTCTGCGCCACCTCGAGCAGATGATGGCCGAGCGGGGAATTTCGGTTGACCATTCGACCGTGCATCGCTGCGCGCTCAAACTGCTACCGGTGCTTGAGAAAGCGTTCCGACGCTGCAAGCGGGCAGTCGGCAGGAGCTGGCGTATGGACGAAACGTACATTCGGGTCAGGGGCGAATGGAAATATCTGTATCGCGCCGTGGACAAGACAGGCAACACGATCGATTTCCTGCTGCCAGCCCATCGTGACAAGGCTGCGGCCCGGCGCTTCTTTGAAAAGGCGATTGCCCAGAACGGCGAGCCGGAGACGGTGACGATTGATAAAAGCGGATCAAATCTGGCGGCGCTACAGGCGCTCAACGCTGAACGTGAGGCGCCGATCAGGATCCGCCAGAAGAAGTACCTCAACAACGTCGTGGAGCAGGACCACCGCGCCATCAAGCGTCGCACCCGCCCGATGCTGGGCTTCAAGAGTTTTCGTTGTGCACGCATTATTCTGGGTGGCATCGAGGTGATGCACATGATCATCAAAGGCCAGATGAAAGACGGTGGCATCGCGCAAACTCCCGCCGAGCAGTTTTACTCGTTGGCTGCGTAAGTAGTCCAAACCATATCCAAACGTCCTCACGTGGTATTCGTTATTGCGACAAAATCCTGATCTGGCGATCCGGCAGTCTGTTGATGACAATACCGGAATCAACCGGCTCGTCCTCACACGGGTGGGAAACACGTTACGTTCCGGTCCGGCGACAAAAGTTGAAACGGTTCATCCCCGGTCGAGTATGGAACACAACAGCACGTTTCCCCGATCTAAAACGCACCTGCACGTTGTTGATTTTATTGCTCCACCGGACTCCAGAAATGCACATTAAATCCAGCGCCGAAGACACGAAAACAATTTGAATTCATTGATTAAACTGGCGCTCCCTTCAATATTGACTGCGACGACGTCGACCAGTTGTTCGCGCAAGCGGTCAAAGCGGGTGCGACCGTGGTCCACCCGCTTACCGATCATTTTTATGGCGAGCGCTCGGCGACCGTGCGCGATCCGTTCGGCCACGAATGGCAGCTCGGCGCGCAGATCGAAGCGCTCTCGCCTGAAGAGATGCAGCGCCGTTACACGGCGCTGTTCGACAGGTAGTGCGTTGTTATAGTGGGCTCCTCGCGCTTGATCCCCCGATGCGTGAGCTCTTTTTACATCCCGCCGAACGGCTTCTCCACGGTCAGCTTGTTGGTCACCGAGATCACCCCGGGAACACTCTTCGCGATCTCCGCAACCTGATCGACCTGCGAAGCCTCCTTGACCGTGCCATTCAGCGTCACCGCGCCGCCTTTCGCGGTAATGCCGATATTGCCGGCGTCGATCTCCTTGTGCTTGCCGAGCGCGGCATACACCTGCCGGCGCAACGCGCGATTGGCCTTGCGCGTGTTGGCCGGTGCGGCTGTGCTAGCTTCCATCCCGGTTGCGCCCGGCGCGCCCGACGCTGCACCGGCCGTCTGGCCCGACTGCGCCCATGCGCTGGCGGACGCCGCAAGAATCAAAGTGGCAATGACCAACGCGCGTGCCTGAATGTTTTTCATCGAATACTCCGTTTTGATATGTGTGAGGCAATCAGAAGGCGTGACGGATGCCGACCATTGCTGCCGTGGTCGACATGCCCGGCGCAACAGGCGCGCCATAGATGATCGTCTGATTCATGGTCCCCTTGTTGTCGACATAGCCGACTTGCGCGTAGGCCTTGGTCGCCCTGGAGATGCTGTATTCCGCGCCCACGGCCACTTCACTCGAGTGATTCGCCGAATTGTTGCGATCCTTCAGATAGTAATAGCCCGACGTGATCTTGAAGGACGGATTGAACTGGTAGCCGAGGCCGCCCGAGATCATTTCGAAGTTGTAGGTCGATTTGTTCAGCAGGCTCTGCGCATTCGACGAGCTGAACGAGGCGGATATCGAGAATCCGCTGATCGTGTACATCGCGCCGACATAGTAGAGGTTGTTGTTGTTGCGGCCCGTTGCAGGGGCGGCCGGAGCCGTCGGATAGTTGCCCGGGTACGGATTGGTGTCGTGGCCGCTGTAGTAGACCCCAGCCAGGTTCAGACCGTAGTTCGAGTACTTGAGCACGGCCGACTCGCGCGAACCGCCCTGGAACTGCCCGGGCACGCCACCCGGCGCGTACTCGAGCGCCAGTGACGCGCCATAGAATTTCGGCGAGTTATAGACGATCGCATTGCTGTCATAGAGCGCGCCGATCGGCGCGTTAGTGCTGGTGCCCGGCCAGCCCGCCGCCTGATTCAGACCCAGCCACGCGGTAAGGATACTGCCGAAGTACTGCGCGCCGCGCACATCGGTGTCCGACATCGCATAGATCATCGGGATGATCTGCCGGCCCGCGTCGATCGAACCGAACGGACCCGATCCACCGATGGTCGCGAACTGGTTGAAGACCGCGGTCACGCCCGGCGTGTCGGACAGGCCCGTCTTGCCGTTGTTCGACGTGAACGAGCCTTGCAGCTTGAAGTTGATCTTGTAGCCGCCGCCGATGTCCTCGGTCCCCTTCATGCCCCAGATGCTGGAGTAGATACCGCCATCCTTGAGCTGCCAGACGCTGCCCAGATTCTTCGCAGTACCCGAGAAATTTGCCGCATTGGTGCTTTGATACAGCAAACCGGAATCGAGCACCCCATAGAGCGTCACTGACGATTGCGCATGAGCCGCCGTGGCGAACGTGGCGAAGATTGCCAACACGATAGCGCTGCTTGACTTCAATTTCATTGTGTCTCCTTCGCGTACCGGCGGTGGCGCAAAAGCCCATGCTGCGGTCGCTTCAAGATGGTTGGTGATTTTATGAACGCCCGGCTTACCCGGGCGCCTTGTTGCGTAAATCGAATCGAACTGCGTTGCTGCGAAAGCGGTGCGTCAGGGCAGGTAGTAGCTCCCGAACTGATCGCGTAACTGGTTCTTCAGCACCTTGCCCGTTGCGCCGATAGGAACCGTGTCGACGAACACCACGGCATCGGGAGTCCACCAGCGCGCGACCCGTCCGTCGAAGAACGACAGCAGTTCGTCGCTGTCCAGCGCGCTGCCCGGCTTTTTCACGACCAGCAGCAGCGGCCGTTCGTCCCACTTCGGATGCCGTGCGGCGATACACACGGCCGTCGAAACTTCCGGATGCAGATACGCGACGTTTTCGATCGCCGCCGAGCTGATCCATTCGCCGCCGGACTTGATCACGTCCTTGCTGCGATCGGTGATCTGCATGAAGCCGTGCCGGTCGATCGTCGCGATGTCGCCGGTCGGAAACCAGCCGTCGCACAGCGGCGACTCGACATCGGCGCCGAAGTACTGCTGCGTGACCCAGTGACCGCGCACCTGCAGATCGCCAGCGCTCTCGCCGTCCCACGGCAATTCGTTACCCTGGGAGCCGACGATCCGCATGTCGATGCCGAACAGCGAGCGTCCCTGCTTCGCCTGCACCTTGTACTGATCCTCCATCGGCAGCGACTGCTGATGCGGCTTGAAGCTGCAGACCGTGCCGATCGGGCTCAATTCGGTCATGCCCCACGCGTGCAGTACCTCGACCCGATGACGCTTCTGGAACGCCTCGGTCATCGCGGTCGGACACGGCGCGCCGCCGATCACCGTGCGCCGCATCGACGAGAAGGTCGCCCCCAGTGCGTCGACATGCGTGAGCAATCCCTGCCAGACAGTCGGCACGCCGGCCGACAGCGTCACGTGTTCCGTTTCGATCAGTTCGAAGAGCGACTTGCCGTCGAGCGCCGGGCCGGGAAACACCAGCTTCGCGCCGACCATGCAGGCGACGTAAGGCAGTCCCCATGCGTTCACATGGAACATCGGCACGACCGGCAGGATCACGTCACGCGCGGAACAGTTCAGCGAATCGGGCAGCGCCGCCGCGTAGGTGTGCAGCACGGTCGAACGATGGCTGTACAGCACGCCCTTCGGATTGCCGGTGGTGCCCGACGTGTAGCACAGCGACGACGCGCTGTTTTCGTCGAGTTGCGGCCATTCGAAAACGTCGTCGTGCAGCTCGAGCAGGTCCTCGTAGCACATCAACATGCCGCCAAAGTCGTTCGCTTGCGGCATGTGCGCGCGATCGGTCATCGCCACGAATACCTTCGGGCTCTTCACCCGCGGCGCGACGCTCTCGATCAGCGGCAGAAACGTCAGGTCGAAGAACACGACACGGTCTTCCGCATGCTCGATGATGTACGCGAGCTGGTCCACGTGCAGCCGCGGATTCAGCGTATGCAGCACGGCCCCGGAGCCCGACACCGCGAAATACAGCTCCATGTGGCGGTAGCCGTTCCACGCGAGCGTGCCGACACGCTCGCCCGGCTTCACGCCCAGCGTGCCCAACGCATTGGCCATGCGGCGCGCGCGCTGCGCGAGGTGCCGATACGAATAGCGATGGATGTCTCCTTCCACACGTCGCGACACGATTTCCTGTTCGCCGTGATGGCGCTCCGCGTGCGTGAGCAGCGCAGAAACCAGCAGCGACTGCTGCATCATCAAGCCTTGCATCTTTCCGTCTCCTGATTGGTCGTGGCGTCTCGCGCCGGCCCTACGTGTCCTTACGTCGCCGCGCTGCCCACTCGCGCCTGCGAGGGCGTCGCGTTCGGCTCGTCGAGACTCACCACTACCTTTGAATCCACTATTTCGACCGGGAAGGTCGTCACATTCAATCCGCCCGTTCCCGCCATGCAGCCAGTGCGCACATCGAACCGCAGACCGTGCGCCGGGCAGCGCAACATGCAGCCTTCCAGCTGGCCGCCCGAAAGCGCGGCGCCGTTGTGCGGACAGCTGTTGTCGATGGCGTGAAGCGTGCCTTCGATGTTGAACAGCACGATGCTGCGGCCATCGATGAAGGCCAGCTTGCGCTGGCCCGGCGCGAGTTCGCCGGCGACACCCACCACGATCTGACGCGACATCCCAGACTCCTTCTGATCCAGCGCGGGCCGCGTCACATCAGTACCAGGCGGCGAATCAACGTCTCCGCCATCGGCCATTCGCCAAAGCCCGAAGCGGGGTTGAGGTGCCCAACTTCGCCAAGGTCGACGAGGCGGCTGCCCCAGTCCTGCGCCATTTCCTGCACTCGCTCGAAGCGCGCGAGCGGATCGTTGCGGCTCGCGCCGACGATGCTCGGAAACGGCAGCGGCTTGCGCGGAATCGGCAGCCAGCCGTTTTCCTTCAGCGTATCGAACTGCGGATAGCCTGCCGGCAGCGGCGTTTCGAGGTCCGCGGGCGCCGCGAGCAGCGCGGCGTGAATCTCGCGCTTGTGCTGCGCCGCCCACTGCACGGTGATCATGACGCCCGCGCTATGCGCGACCAGAATGACCGGGCCGTCGATCCTCGAGAGTGCCTCATCGAGCGCCGCAACCCGTGCCGCGCAACTCAGCTTGTCGTGCTCGAGCGGCGGCACTGATAGCGCTTTCGGCAGCCGTTGCTGCAACAGGGTCTGCCAATGCTCGGCGACATGGTCGCGCAGACCCGGGACCATCAGAATGGTCGGTTTCAATTCGTAATTCATGGGACGCTTCTTACTGGTTCAGTACGGCTTGTCGCCGATGATCCCGGCGCGTTCCATCTTGCGATGGCACGGCGGGTAGTCCATCACCGCGTAGTGCTGCGTGCTGCGGTTGTCCCAGATCGCGATGCTGTTCTTCTTCCAGCGCCAGCGCACCTGGTACTCGGGGATGTACGCCTGGCTGATCAGATAGCGCAGCAGATCGCCCGCGCCCGGATTCGCATCCTGGCCGAAACGCACCCGCTCCGGGGTATGAAAGTTCGTGAAGTGGCTCGTGAAAGCGCTCACGAACAACACCTTCTCTTCCGTTTCCGGATGAGTACGTACGACCGGGTGCTCCGCGTCCGGAAACTGCGCCTTCAGCGCGAGACGCTTTTCGATCGGCATCGCCGCACCGAAGCTCGCCTCGATGCTGTGGCGCGCGCGCAGGTCCGCAATCTGGGCCTTCACGTACGCCGGCAGATTCTCGTAGGCGAGGACCATGTTCGCCCACATCGTGTCGCCGCCGACGGGCGGACATTCCACACACCGCAGCACGGCACCGAACTGCGGCGCTTCGCGCCACGTGGCGTCGGCGTGCCACGCGTTTTCGTAGCGATCGTTGGGCTGATCCGGGGTCTTGTAGATACGCACGAGGCCCGGATTTTCCGGATCGCTGCCCGCGACCGGATGGTCTTCCAGTTCGCCGAAGCGGCGCGCGAACGCCACGTGTTCGGCGCGCGAGATGTCCTGATCGCGCAGGAACAGCACCCGGTGCTTCAAGAGCGCCGAGCGGATCTCCGCGAACAGGCCGTCGTCATGAATGGCGTGGGCGAGATTCACGCCGGTCAGTTCCGCGCCGATCGAGTACGTCAGTTGTTCGATTTGCATGGCTGGCTCCTCAGATAACGAAGACCGACGAACCGGTCGTCTTGCGCGATTCCAGATCGCGATGGGCTTGCGCCGCATCCTCGAGCGCGTAGCGCTGATTCAATTCGATCCTGATACGTCCCGAGGCGATGTGCCCGAAGATTTCGCCGGCAAGCTCGTTCTTCTCGGCCGGATCGGCGATGTAGTCAGCCAGAGCCGGACGGGTCAGGTAGAGCGAACCCTTCATTGCCAGCAGCTGCGGATTGAACGGCGGAATCGGGCCGGAGGCCGTGCCGACGCAAACCAGCAGACCGCGGCGCTTCAGCGAATCGAGCGAGGCCTCGAAGGTGTCCTTACCGACGCTGTCGAACACCACGTTCACGCCGACGCCATCGGTCAGTTCGCGTACGCGCTTCGCGACGTCTTCGTGGCTGTAGTTGATGATGTGGTCGCAACCGTGCGCGCGGGCCACCTCGCCCTTGGCCTCGCTCGAAACCGTGCCGATCACGGTCAGACCCAGCAGCTTCGCCCATTGCGAAACGATCAGGCCGACACCGCCGGCGGCGGCATGCAGAAGGATCGTGTCGCCCGCCTTGAAGTCGTGAATGCGGCGCATCAGATACGCGGAGGTCAGGCCGCGCATGGTCATGCCGGCAGCCGTTTCGCAGTCGATCGCATCGGGCAGCCGGATCAGCGGCGCGGCCGGAATCAGGCGCTCGGTGCTGTACGCGCCGAGCGTGTTGATGAAGCCCGTGTAGGTCACACGATCGCCCACCGCAACATTGGTCACGTCCGGGCCGACCGCCTCGACCACGCCCGCGGCCTCCACGCCCATCCCCGCGGGCAGCGGGACCGGATACAGGCCGCTGCGGAAGTAGGTATCGGCGAAATTGAGGCCGACTGCCTGATGGCGCAGGCGAACCTGACCGGGACCGGGGTTGCCTACTTCGACGTCCTCGTAGCGCAGGACCTCGGGACCACCGGTTTCATGAAAGCGAACTGCCTTTGCCATGTTGACTCTCCAATTCTTTGCTCTGCACTTTGCAGAATTCATTGCGCCCGCGGCGCAGTTACAGGTTCCGTTCTCCGCGCCGTCCGCGCGGCACCATCCGATATCAGCGTGCGGCCTGCTCGCGCAACGTGTTCAGCCGATCCAGATCGCCCGAGTAGTTCCGCTTGCCGATCATGAATGCGGCGGCCGCGACGAGCGGTGCGAACGGCACCAGTTGCAACGCGCCCGACAGACCGATCCGATCGGCGATGATCCCCGTCAGAACAGCCGCCGGCGCGAGGCCCAGCAGGTTGTTCGCGAGCGTCAGGGTCGCAAACGCCGAGGCATGAATCGTCGGCGGCGTGAGGTTCGCCACCATCGCACCCGACGGGCCGCTCGCACCGGCGCAGAAGAACATGCCGACGCCGATCACGACCAGCTGCCACGGCCCTGCCGGCATGTGAAAGCCAATCCCGAGCAGAACGAAACTGGCGAGGCAGAAAGCAATCGCGGCGCTCCACTTGCGTTCCCGCACGTTCTTGCTGAGCCGGTCGGCGAGGTTTCCGCACACCACCATGCCCAACCCGGTCACCAGCACGAACACCGCCGCGCACAGCGCAGCCTTGCCGGTCGGCATGCCGTAGTAGCGATTCAGGAAGCTCGGCATCCACGCCCACACAGCGGCGGGAACCATCAGATGCAGACCGCTGCCCACATAGGCGCACACCACGGACTTCGTCGAAAACAGACCCTTCATCAGCTCGCGCAGACTCATGCGCATGCCGCGCGATTGCGCCTGCTTCGTCACGCTCGCCGGCTGCAGCGGCGCCAGACGCTTTTCGCTGACGACGAGGCGGTAGATCACGACCAGCACGATCCCCATCGCCGCCATTGCGCCGAATGCCGAACGCCAGCCGAGGTGAGCCGCCACCGCACCGCCGAGCGCCATGCCCAGCACCGAGCCGAACGCGCCGCCCGCCATGAACGTTCCGGTCAGCGTGGAGCGCAGCCGCACCGGAAAGATGCTCAGAACCACTGCGATACCGACACTGCCATACGCCGCTTCGCCGATCCCGACGAAGGCACGCGCCAGCAGCAACTGCCCATAGTTCGCCGAGATCGCGCAGCCCACCGTCGCGAGACTCCACATCGCCGCCATCAGCACGATGCTTTTCACGCGGCCCCAGCGGTCGGCCAGCACCGACAGCGGAAACGTCAGCACACCGACCATCAGCGCGACCACGCTGCTGAGCGAACCCAGCTGCGCGTCCGACAGATGCCACGCGGCCTTGAGCGGCGGAAACACCGCATTCAACACCTGCCGCGACATATAGTCGGAAAGCAGCAATCCCACCGTCAACGCAAACACCACCCACGCATAAGCGCGCACATCCGTCTTTGCTGCCGAAACTTCGCCCGCCGTGGGCGCTGCATGCTGAACGAGCATGTTTTGTCTCCTTCCAGACTGACTCCCTGGCGGCCGCCTTGCCCGCTCGGGCCGGCGACCTGTTATGGATTCAGCTATCTGCTCCCGCTATGCACCGGGAGCGTTACTCATGAAGCCCGGCCTCGGCCAACGCGTCGGCCAGGGCTTCTGGCGATCACGCCGCGCGCAGCGGCAGGTTCCTGACGCCGGCCTGGCGGTTCGGCGCCATGCCGTTCGCGACCAGCGTCTCTTCGACCGTCTCGTACTGCACACCAATACGATAGATCTCGCGTGCTTCTTTGCCAGTGGCAATTTCGCGGCCCAGTTCGCGCGCGACGCGCACGCACTGTTCGATCTGTTGCACCGACGTGAAGCGCTTACCGTGCTGATCGATGATCGTGTCCTCGATGCCGCAGCGCGGATGCAGGCCCATCGACATCGCCATCATGTTGAACGGCAGCACGTTCTTCAGCAGCGACTCGGCGGTCAGCGTGCAGCCATCCGGCGCGCGATGCACGAAGTTGAAGAAGTTGAACGGGTTCGGACCGTCGAAGCCGCCACCGATGCCGATCCACGTCAGGTTCAGCGGACCCTTGTACACGCCCTTGCGCACGAGGCGCTCAAGCGTTTCGAGCGCGTGAATGCCGGTCAGCTGGAAGTGCGGCTGGATGCCCGATGCCTGCAGGCGGCGAAGGTGCTCCTCGACCCAGGCGGGACCGGCCGGAACCGTCATTTCGCTATAGGCGGCCATGAACGCGGGGTTGGCCAGCGAGGTGCCTTCCAGGTATTCCGGATAGAGCAGCTCCATGATGTTCATCTGCGTGGTGTTGATCGCGACCGTCACCTGATCAGGCTTCGGTTCGAGATCGGCCAGCATATGGCGCGTATCGTCGGACAGCCACTTCGCGGCCTGACCGTCGTCTTCCGGTGCGAACGAAATCGAGCCACCGACCTGAATGATCATGTCGGGCACTGCCGCACGCACGCCGGCGATCAGTTCGTTGAACTTCGACAGGCGCTTCGAGCCCTTGCCGTCCAGTTCACGCACGTGCAGGTGCAGCACCGTGGCGCCGGCGTTGTAGCAATCGACGGCCTTCTGGATCTGCTCTTCCATCGTCACGGCGATGTCTTCCGGGAAATCCTCGGGCATCCATTCCGGGCCGTACGGTGCGGTGGTGATGACTACCTTGTCCTGATTCTCAGGGTGCAGCGAATCGTCGAGAAATTGCATTTGATTGCCTCCATCCAGTTGTGAAGTGACTGTGTTCCGCTATCGCGAGATCGCATGAAACTCTGCTGGAACACATCGAACGACATGTACACACGATACGGCAAGCACGCGCTACACTTTTATGATTGGACGCCATCCTTTTAGCGATTCGCGCCACTGCGCGTTAACACCAATAATTGCGCGAAGCAAGCGTTTAATGACTAAAAACAATGCTCAGCGTTTGAATCGTCCGGAGAAACTACGATGGAAACGATGGTGACGTCGGTAGCCATGAGCGGCTATTTCGAAGTGACGCGACGGCTTGGACTGAACCCGGTCGAGCTCGCGAAACAGGCCGGCATTGATGCCGGCGCGCTCGCGAATCCGGACGATCGCGTGTCGGCCACCGCCTGCTGCCGGCTGCTGGAAATGACGGCCGAAAAGGCGTCGTGCCCCACGCTCGCGCTCCAAATGGCGGAGACGCGGCAGACCTTCGGCAGCGGCGTGGTCAATGTCCTGCTCGCGCACAAACGCACGCTGCGCGAAGTACTGCTGGCCGCGGCCGAATACCGCCATCTGCTTAATGAAGCGCTGGCGGTATACGTCGAGGACGCGGACAAAACGGTCACGATTCGGGAAGAGCTCGTCGTCGAGCCGGGTACGCCGACAAGACAGGCAATCGAACTGGCGCTCGCTGTGCTCGCGCGACACTCCAGTGCTCTTCTCGGCAAGTTCTGGAAACCGCGCGAACTCCATTTCACGCACCCCGCACCCGCGGACCTGACGTTTCATCGGCGCTTCTTCGGCTGTCCGCTGCAATTCGGCAGCGACTTCAATGGGTTCGTTTGCGCGAGCGCCGATCTCGACTACCCGAATCCGCTGGCCGATCCTGAACTCGTGCGCTATGCGGAGAGCCTCGCCTCTCCGCTGAACGCGAGCGCCGCGGAATCGGCGGCGCTGGAAGTGCGCAAGGCGATCTACCTGCTGCTGCCGCTCGAGCAGGCGAACGCCGAACTGGTTGCACGTTATTTGCATCTGAGCGTGCGCACCATGCAACGGCAGTTGAGTTCGGCCGGCACCAGCTTTTCGGATCAGGTCGAGGAAGTCCGCGGCGAACTCGCCGTGCGCTACATGAGCAATCGCACCTACCCGATCGGGCGGGTATCAGCACTTCTCGGCTACGCGCAACAGGGATCGTTCACGAACTGGTTCGTGTCGCGCTTCCACATGACGCCGCGCGACTGGCGCGCGAGCCATGCGAAGTGATGGCACGGTGCAAGCAAAGACGAAAAAAAACGGAGGGTGATGCACTGAACATCACTCTCCGTTGCCAACGCACCGCTATCCCCATCCGCTTATTCGGCGCGAAGCTTCACATACCGGCCCGGTGCGCTCTCGATTGCCTTGTACTTTCTATTGCCGAGCTTCGTGCGCGCCGCGACCTGCTCGCCGGAATGCTGCTTGACCCATTCGATCCAGTGATTCCACCAGCTGCCGCGCTGCTGGACCGACGTTGCGAGCCACTCGTCGGCGTTCGCATCGCAGGTAGCATTGGTCCGGTAGCTGCGCTTGTTCTTCGACGCCGGATTGATCACACCCGCGATATGGCCGCTCGCCCCCAGCACGAACTCGGTTTGACCGCCCAGTAATTGCGTCGACTGATACGCGGAGCGCCACGGCACGATGTGGTCTTCCTCGGCCGCCATCAGATAGCTCGGGACATCGATGTTGCCGAGATCCACCGGCGTGTCGCAGAACGTCAGTTTGTTCGGCACGCACAGGCTGTTTTCGAGGTACATGTTGCGCAGATAGAAGCTGTACATCGGGCCGGGCAGGTTGGTCGTGTCCGCGTTCCAGTAGAGCAGATCGAACGCGGCCGGGGTTTTGCCTTTCAGGTAGTTGTTCACGACGTACGGCCAGATCAGGTCGTTGGCACGCAGCGACTGGAATACGAAGCCGAGCTCGCGCCCGGGATAGAGCCCCCCGCGGCCGATCGTATGCTCGCGCATCGCCACACCCTGTTCGTCGATGAACACGCCCAGATCGCCCGGGTCGGTGAAATCGAGCAGCGCCGTCAACAGCGTCAGGCTCGCCACGGAGTCGTCGCCGTTCGCACGCATGACGGCGAGCGCCGACGAAAGCATCGTGCCGCCCACGCACCAGCCCAATGCATTGACCTGGTCGGCCCGGCTAATGGCACGCGCGACGCTGATCGCCTGCATCACGCCGTCCTCGAGGTAGGCGTCCCATGTGGTCTGCGCCATGTCCTGCTGCGGGTTGCGCCAGGACACGACGAACACCGTCAGCCCCTGCTCGCACGCGAAGCGCACGAACGAATTCTCCGGCTGCAGATCCAGAATGTAGAACTTGTTGATGCACGGAGGAACGATCACGAGCGGCCGCGCGGCGACCTTCGGCGTCAGCGGTTCGTACTGGATCAGCTGAAACAGATCGTTTTCAAAGACCACCGCGCCACTGGACGTGGCGACGCTGCGGCCCACTTCGAACGCGCTTTCATCGGTGATCGAAATTGAGCCGCTGCCCAGATCGTCGAGCAGCTGCGTCGCGCCCGCGAGCAGGCTCGATCCGCCCGACTCCATCGCCGCCCGAAGGACCTCGGGATTGGTCGCGAGGAAATTCGCGGGGCTGGCGAGGTCGATGAACTGGCGCATGAAAAAGCGCAGCTTGTGCTTGCCCTTTTCGTCGAGCGCGCTCGCCTCGACGAACTCCGCGAGCGCCCGGGCATTGATCAGATAGCTCTGTTTCAGAAGGCTGTACCAGACGTTGCTGGACCAGTCTTCGGCGTGAAAGCGCCGGTCGCCCTGCTCGGGTTCGGCGACCGCCTTCAACTGCGTGCGCCCGCCGAATAATCCGCTGACGGCTTCGCTCCACAGTTGCGTCTGCTGTTGCAGGTAGTGGGTGCTCGTGTGTGTGACCGAGCCTTGCGCGAATGGTCCGCGGAAATCGACGTCCGAGACTTCAACGTCGGACACCGTCGAATCGAATTCATCCTTGAATGGCGAAAAACGCCAGAAATCGAAGCCGGCCTTGACCCAGCCCGTGGAAAACTCGTGTGGCATGCTGAATGGCATTCTCATGGCGGCGCTCGCTATCATGCGGGACTGACGGCGCAAGCCTCGTCCGCGACCGCACGGTCGCGGCACGATGTCGGCATCACCGTCGCGTCGCCTTCGATCACCACCTTGCCGCCGACCGTGCAAACGGTGGACAGCACCACGCGGCGCTTGTCGTGAATCAGTTCCTTGACGGTCACTTCGGCCTGCACGGTATCGCCGGGTCGAACCGGCGCCTTGAAGCGCAGGTTCTGGCCGAGGTAGATCGTGCCCGGGCCAGGCAGCCGCCCCGCGATCGCCGCGGAGATGATGCTTGCGGTCAGCATCCCGTGAGCGATGCGCCCCTTGAACGGGGTCGTTTGTGCAAACTCCTCGTTGATGTGAACCGCGTTGATGTCTCCCGACGCGCCCGCGAACAGCAGAATGTCCGCCTCTGTGATGGTCTTGGCGAACTGGGCACTCATGCCCGGTCGCAGGTCTTCGAAATCGTATCCGTTAAGCTCATTCATGATTATTCCGCTGGCTGGGCGGGCATTTGCCCTCTGCTGACGCGTACTACGCGTGGTGACCGACGCTAACCGCTGGATGCGGTCAGCCGAGCGCCTGCTCGAGTTCCGGCACGACGGTGAACAGGTCACCGACCAGGCCGTAGTCGGCCACGCCGAAGATCGGCGCTTCTTCGTCCTTGTTGATCGCGATGATGACTTTCGAGTCCTTCATGCCGGCGAGGTGCTGGATCGCCCCCGAGATACCGACCGCGACGTACAGTTGCGGCGCGACGATCTTGCCGGTCTGGCCGACCTGATAGTCGTTCGGCACGAAGCCCGCGTCGACCGCCGCGCGCGATGCGCCGAGCGCCGCGCCGAGCTTGTCGGCGAGCGGCTCCAGAACCTTCGTGTAGTTCTCGCCGTTGCCTAGACCCCGGCCGCCCGACACGATGATCTTCGCGCTCGTCAGTTCCGGACGATCGAGCTTCGTCACTTCGCGGCTCACGAACTGCGAGAAGCCTGCGTCGGCTGCCGCTTCGATCTTCTCGACCGCTGCGCTGCCGCCTTCGGCCGCAACTGCGTCGAAGCCCGTCGAGCGCACGGTGATGACCTTGATCGGATCTTGAGATTGAACTGTCGCGATCGCGTTGCCCGCGTAGATCGGACGCTCGAACGTGTCGGCGCTAGCCACTGCGGTGATGTCGCTGATCTGCGCGACGTCGAGCTTCGCGGCGATACGCGGCGCGACGTTCTTGCCGTAGGCGGTGGCCGGCGCGAGGATATGCGTGTAGTTCTTCGCCGCATCTTGCACAAGCGTCAGCACCGTCGCTTCGACGTTTTCGGCGAGGCCCGCTTCGAGCTGCGGCGCGTCGGCCAGCAGCACCTTGCTGACGCCAGCGATCTTCGCGGCGGCATCGGCCGCGCCCTGCGCGTTGTGACCCGCGACCAGTACGTGAATATCACCACCGATCTTCTGTGCCGCTGCGATCGTGTTCAGCGTCGCGGCCTTGATCGACGCATTGTCGTGTTCTGCAATTATCAGGTTCGTCATTTCTTGGGTCTCCTCACAGCACCTTGGCTTCGGTCTTCAGCTTCTCGACCAGCGTCTTCACGTCCGGCACCTTCACACCGGCGGAGCGCTTCGCCGGCTCGGCGACTTTCAGCGTCTTCAGACGCGGCGTGACATCGACGCCGAGATCTTCGGGTTTGATCGTTTCCAGCGGTTTCTTCTTCGCCTTCATGATGTTCGGCAGCGTCACGTAGCGCGGCTCGTTCAGGCGCAGGTCGGTCGTAACCACGGCCGGCAGCGTCAGCGACAGCGTTTCGGCGCCGCCGTCCACTTCACGCGACACCGTCGCCTTGCCGTCGGCCACCACGACCTTCGAGGCGAACGTCGCCTGCGGCAGATTCGCGAGCGCCGCGAGCATCTGGCCGGTCTGGTTGGAGTCGTCGTCGATGGCCTGCTTGCCGAGGATCACCAGTTGCGGCTGTTCCTTGTCGACGAGTGCCTTGAGCAGCTTCGCAACCGCCAGCGGCTGCAGGTCTTCGTTCGATTCGATCAGGATCGCGCGGTCCGCGCCGATCGCGAGCGCGGTGCGCAGCGTTTCCTGCGCCTGCGTCACACCGGCCGATACGGCAACCACTTCGGTCACGACGCCCGCTTCCTTCAGACGAACGGCTTCTTCAACCGCGATCTCGTCGAACGGGTTCATCGACATTTTCACGTTCGCGATGTCGACGCCCGTACCGTCCGACTTCGCACGGACCTTCACGTTGTAGTCGACCACTCGCTTCACTGCTACAAGAACTCTCACGACACTCTCCTTCCCACACCGATAGGGCCACGCCCTACCGCTTTGAATGACACATCACATCCGTTGATCGATCAGAACTGGTCTTCGCGCAGCGCCAGTGCGCCTTCGCCATTGCGAGCGCCGCGAATCGCCGCTTCGAGCGCGATTGCACGCGGCAGCACCTGCGTCGCGTAGGTATGCGCGGTCGCGATCTTCGCGTCATGGAAGGCCGGATCTTCGTCGCGCTTGTCGGCCGCGACCCGGAGCGAGCGGGCAACTTGCCAACCCGACAGCACGATGCCCGCGAGCATCAGGTACGAGACACTGCCGGCGAACACCGCGTTCGGATCGCTCTTGACGTTCTCGACCACGTAGCGCACCGCGCTGTGCAATGCGTCGCGGCCGGCGGACAGATGCCGGTGCATCGCCTGAAAGGCCGCGCTCGAACCATATGAGTCGTGCGCTTGCAGCGCGGCCAGCGTCACGTCGATCTGCGCGAGCAGCATCACGGCCACTTCGCCGTTGTCACGCATGGTCTTGCGGCCGACGAGGTCGTTGGCCTGGATCGCCGTCGTGCCTTCGTAGATCGGCAGAATGCGCGCGTCGCGGTAGTACTGCGCGGCGCCGGTTTCCTCGATGAAGCCCATGCCGCCATGCACCTGCACGCCGAGGCTCGTCACCTCCAGCGACATCTCCGTGCTCCAGCCCTTCACGATCGGCACCAGGTATTCATAGATCGCCTGATGCGTCGCACGCGTCATGTCGTCCGGATGGTGATGCGCGAGGTCGCAATGCGACGCCGACACGTAGGCCAGCGCGCGTGCGCCTTCGGTCAGCGCGCGCATCGTCGACAGCATGCGCCGCACGTCGGGATGCTGAATGATCGCGACCGACTGCTTCGCGGAGCCATCCACGGGACGGCTCTGCACGCGCTCCTTCGCATACGCGACGGCCTGCTGGTACGCGCGATCCGAGATCGCCACGCCCTGCACCCCGACCGCGAAGCGCGCGGCGTTCATCATGATGAACATGTACTCCAGGCCGCGGTTCTCCTCGCCGACGAGCTGCCCGATCGCGCCGCCGTGATCGCCGAACTGCAGCACCGCGGTCGGGCTCGCCTTGATGCCGAGCTTGTGTTCGATCGATACGCAGTGCACGTCGTTGCGCTCGCCGAGCGAGCCGTCTTCGTTGACGAGGAACTTCGGCACGACGAACAGCGAAATGCCTTTCACGCCTTCGGGCGCGTTCGGCGTGCGTGCGAGCACCAGATGGACGATGTTGTCCGTCATGTCGTGCTCGCCCCAGGTGATGAAAATCTTCGTGCCGAAGATCCGGTACGAGCCGTCGCCCTGCGGCTCGGCGCGGGTGCGCACGAGCGACAGGTCGGAGCCGGCTTGCGGCTCGGTCAGATTCATCGTGCCGGTCCACTCGCCGGAGATCATCTTCGGTACGTAGCGTTGCTTCAGTTCTTCGCTACCCGCCGTCAGCAGCGCTTCGATCGCGCCGTCGGTCAGCAGCGGGCACAGCCCCAGCGACAGATTGGCGGCGTTGAGCATTTCGATGCTGGGCGTCGACAGCAGCTTGGGCAAATCCTGGCCGCCGTATTCAGACGGATGTTGCAAACCCTGCCAGCCGCCTTCGGCGAATTGACGAAACGCGTCCTTGAAACCGGGCGTTGCGGTGACCACGCCATCCTTCCACGTGCTCGGGCTGCGGTCACCTTCGAAGTTCAGCGGCGCGAGCACGCCTTCGTGCAGCCGCGCGGCCTCTTCGAGCACCGCGCGAGCGGTGTCGGCGGTCGCGTCCTCACAGCCGGGCAAGCCCGACAGTTGGTCGATTCCGGCCAGTTCCGTGATTGCAAACAACATGTCCTTGAGAGGCGCGACGTAGCTCATTACCATTCTTCCGATCAGATAGTCCGTAGGGAAAGTCACCCGTCTGGCACCGATGCGGCCGGGGTAACGTATGGCTGAATCGTAGCGTCGGACAGGCCCTGCCCGGTTGTCCAAACCGGACGATCTATTGACATCTCTGGCCACGTCGGAGGAAGTAAGCGCCCCGTGGGAACTGCGTCGGCGAAGGTTGCCGACGCTTTGATATGACGAGATCAGCCACCCCGGCGATAAGCCGCCGGGGTGCTGCCGGTCCAGTGACGGAACGCTCTGTGGAATGCGGTGGGGTCGCCGAAGCCGACGTCGCCCGCGATGATGGCGATGGGCTCGTGGGTGCGCGTCAGGCGCTGGATCGCGATGTCGCGGCGCAATTCGTCCTTGAGCACCTGAAACGCCGTGCCCTCGGCGGCCAGGTGACGGCACAGCGTTCTGACCGAACAGTGCAGGCCTTCAGCCGCTTCTTCGATGGACGGGACATCGGGCAGCCGGGAGGCGAGATGTTCCCGCACGCGATGACTGAACAGCTGCTCGTTGAACGAAACGAAGATCCAGTCTTCAGGGGCGCGAGCGAGAAACCTGCGCAGGTTCGCCTTGCGCTGGCGTATGGGCAGGTCGAAATAGCTGCTGCTGAACTGCATCGAGGTCTGACTGCAGTCGAACTTAGCCGGTCCCGGAAACAGATAGAGATACTCGAGCGCGTGAGGGGGACGCGCAAAGGCGAACTGCACCTGCAACAACGCAATCCGCTGACCGATCAACCAGGACGCGATCCCATGCGCGAGCTTCAGCATCAGTTCCTGGCCCAGCACGCCGGGTTGCGCGCCAGTGCTGCCCGGATGCACCGCCAGAGTCGCGACGAGCTCGCTGCGGCGCGACTCGAAGCGGAAGTCGTCAAACACCAGATGAAAGAACTGGCCGAAGCGGTGCATCGCGGTTTCGAGATTCGGCGCATCCAGCAGGCTCAGGCACAGAAACTTGAGCGCGCCGCTGCGCAGCGGGCGCGAGAAAATGCCCGGCATCTCATCGTCGAGTTCGATCGCGAGCGAGCGGTACAGCGTGGAGAACTGTTCCTCGGTGACGCGCGCTCCAGGGTGGTCCAGAAGCGCGCGCGGGATGTTGGCGCCCGACAGATGCCGGTCGACGACATCCGGCCGCGTCCTGACGCTGCCAAGGAACCCGTTGACGAGCGAGATCGGTACGGTTGCGCCAGGAGCGTGCATGAAAGTGATCCGCGAGGCGAAGACGCATCAGCATAGCGTCTCCCGCCGCATCGTGGCGAGGGTTTGGCGGATCGCCGAGGGAGTGCCGCCTGTGCCCTCCGGTTCAGGTAGCCTTGCCGCCTATTGCGCCGATGCGTGCGAGCGCAGATACGGCACGTAGCCGTTCTGAGTCTTCAGGATTTTCTCGGCGCACTCGTCATAGTCGTCGCCCTTCGCGCTGTCGGGCCCATACATGCCGCGGCACTGCGCGAACAGCGACAGCGTCGCGCCGCCCGTGCTCTTGTTCGCGCGGGTCGCTGAGAAAGCGGCTTTGCCCGAATCGTCGGGCACGTCCGTCTCGATCGCGAGCGCGTCCGCGCGGATCACGTGAGTCTCGGAGTGCTGCTCGATATAGCGCTTCGTCGCCGCCCACGCGGCATCGCAATTCGCCGGCGAGCAATCGATCACCGCGCTGCGTTGCGCGGCGAGAAGGTTCGGCTCGCTATGAAGGATGTCCTGCTGGGCGCGCTGCGTCTCCTTTTCCGGGGACGAGCAGGCGGCGAGTGCGCAGGCAACGAGTGCGAAGGCGGCGATCTTTTTCATGAGTAGACTTCGGAGGCCATGGTCGAGCGCGATTATATCCGCGTGAGGGAAGCGATCGCGGATTCACGACTCGCATGCCGGGTTGGCAACTTCGGTTGGCGTCGTCGGCGCAAATCACACCGCGGCGGCCCCTAAGTGTTCGCCACCAGCAATTCCTCCGCATTGCCCGGCGGATGCAGCCCATCCGTGCGCCCCGCGAAGTAGCGCTGCGTCAGATCGGCCGCGGACACGTGCCGCGCCTCGTCGAATCCGGCTTCACGCGCCATTTCGATCATCTGCCACGGCATGAAGAAGCTGATGAACGGTGTCCCGCTCGCACGCGCGCCCTTCTCCGCCATTTCGAGCCCCGGGCGCACCTCCGGATCCGCCATCTGCAGCGGCAACAGGAACGTCATCGCGAACGTCGAGCCACGCGCGAGCCCAGCCACTTCGCGCAGCGTCGCCGCGTTCGCCTCCTTCGTCAGATACATGCTGACGCCGGTCGACACGACGACGGCCGGCCTGCTTTCGTCGAAACCTTCGGCGACGAGACGCTGCCGCCAGCTATCGCCCGCTTCGAAGTCGACCGGCACGAAACGCAGCCAGTCCGGCACGCCGAAACCCAGTTCGCCGAGCCGCTGACGCTTCCACGTTTGCGGCCCCGGCGGATCGACCTCGAACACGGTGAGCCGCGACGCGATGTCGGTCCGGCGTTGCGCGAAGCTGTCGAGACCGGCGCCCAGGATCACGTATTGATCCACCCCGCGTCCCGCCTGCTCGACGACCAGATCCTCGATAAAGCGTGCGCGCGCGACGATCGACGCGCGAAACGGCCGCGTGAAGCGCGGGTCCATGTCGCCGCGGCTGCGCCAGTCTTCGGCGGGTGCCAGCAACTGCAAGCCGACTTCGTCTTCGAGCACGTGCGGCGGCGGGTCGGCCTGCACGTGCAGCGCACGCCATAACGCGACGCGCGCGGCGGTACTGTCGGGTGCGATGTGTGGTTGATCGCTCATGACTGTGTCGATCCGGTTCGCTGATTGCCGCTCGTTCACTTGAGAAACCGGAAATCGCAACCCTCATCGGCTTGCAGAATTTCCTGTTCGTACAGCTTCGCATAACCGCGCTTCGCCGGCACCCGCGTTTGCGGCGGCAACGCGGCGCGGCGTCGATCCAGCTCTTCATCCGGCACGAGCAATTCCAGCGAGCGATTCGCGACGCTCAGGCGAATCCGATCGCCGTTGCGCACGAGCCCGAGCGGGCCGCCCGACGCCGAATCGGGCGTGATGTGCAACACGATCGTGCCGTACGCGGTACCGCTCATGCGCGCGTCCGACATCCGCACCATGTCCTTCACGCCGGCGCGCGCGAGCTTGGCCGGAATCGGCAGATAACCGGCTTCGGGCATCGCCGAGTCGCTGGTGGGACCCGCGTTTTGCAGCACCAGGAAATCGTCGGCGCTGACGTCGAGTTCATCGCTGTCGACGCGGTTCGCCAGGTCTTCGAGCGATTCGAACACGACCGCGCGCCCTTCCTTCTCGAACAGCTTCGGATCGGCCGCCGAGCGCTTCAGGATCGCGCCGCGCGGCGCGAGGTTGCCGAACAGCGCGACCAGTCCGCCGTTCTCGCGCACCGGCTGCGCGTACGGCCGCACCACCGTGTGATCGACCCAGCTCACGTCGTGCAGCCGGTCGCCGAGCGTCTCGCCGGTCACCGTGCGGCAATCGAGATGCAGCAGATGCTTGATCTCGCGCAGGATCGCCGGCACGCCACCCGCCGCGTACAGGTCTTCCATGTAGTGATCGCCGGTCGGCTTCAGGTTGACGAGCACCGGCGTGCTGTCGCTCAGTTCGTTCAGCCGCTGCAGATCGACCTTCACGCCGACACGGCCCGCGATCGCGGTCAGATGGATCATCGCGTTCGTCGAGCCGCCGATCGCGAGCAGCACGCGCAGCGCGTTCTCGACCGACTGCGCGGTGATGATCTCGCTCGGCAGGATCGGCTTCGCGATCAGATCGAAGGCGACGCGTCCCGTTTCTTCCGCGATGCGCAGGCGGTCCGCATCGACCGCGGGACACGCGGCGCTATTCGCGGGCATCATGCCGAGCGTTTCGGCGATGATCGCCATCGTGCTCGCGGTGCCCATCACCGCGCAGGTGCCCGCGGTCGACGCGAGTCGTCGTTCGACGATGCCGATTTCCTGCGCGTCGATTTCGGTCGCGCGGAATTTGGCCCAGAAGCGCCGGCAATCGGTGCAGGCGCCGAGCCGCTCGCCGCGATGCCGGCTCGTCGACATCGGCCCCGCGACCAGTTGCACCGCGGGCAGATTCGCGGATGCCGCGCCCATCAGCTGCGCGGGCACCGTCTTGTCGCAGCCGCCGAGCAGCACGACCGAATCCATCGGCTGCGCGCGCGTCATTTCCTCGACGTCCATCGACATCAGGTTGCGGAACTTCAGACTCGTCGGCGTCAGGAACGTCTCGCCGAGCGAGATGGTCGGAAACTCGATCGGCAGGCCGCCGGCCGCCAGCACCCCGCGCTTGACCGCGTCGATCATCTCGGGGAAATGTCGGTGGCAATTGTTGAAGCCGCTCGCCGAATGCGCGATGCCGACGATCGGCCGGTCCAGCATCTCGCGGCTATAGCCCATCGAGCTCGCGAAGGTGCGGCGCAGATACACGCTGAATTCGCGGTCGCCGTAGTTGGTCAGGCCTTTGGCGAAACCGACCGGCTTGTTGCTGCGTTGATCGCTCATGGTATGTGCTTGCCTGGGTTGGTCTGCGAATGCCGCCGCGGCTCAATGGAAAAACGGCAGCGCGAGAAACAGTTTGATGACGATCGCGTTGACGATGTCCATGAAAAACGCGCCCGTCAGCGGCACGATCAGGAACGCGATATGGGAATGGCCGAAGCGGTTCGTGATCGCCTGCATGTTCGCGATCGCGGTGGGCGTCGCGCCCATGCCGAGTCCGCATTGTGCCGCGGACAACACGACCGCGTCGTAGTTGCGGCCCATCACCGGGAACGTGATGAATACCACGTAGAGCGCCATCAGCAGCGTCTGCGCGGCGAGGATCGAGATGATCGGCACCGCTAGCGCGGCAAGCTCCCATAGATCGAGGCGCATCAGCGCCATCGCGAGAAATAGCGCGAGCGCGACGTTGCCGACGAGTGCGACCGCGTGCTGGTCGATCCGCACACGCACGAGCGCGAGCACGTTGTTCAGGATCACGCCGATGAACAGCGTGCAGACGAAAGTCGGCAATTCGAACGCGGTGCCCGCGATCCAGTCGGCGAACACTTCGCCGCCGGCAAGACAGATCGAGATCAGCGCCAGTGTCGTGATGATCGCGGCGGGAGTGGTGGCCTGCTCCGCCTTCGGCTCCTCGAAGACCAGCGTTTCTTCGTCGCGCTGCCCGACGCTCAGCAGTTCGTCGGCGCTGATGCGCCGCATCAGCAACCGTGCGATCGGACCGCCGAGCACGCCGCCTATCACGAGCCCGAACGTCGCGCAGCCGATCGCGATCTCGGTCGCCGATTCCAGCCCGTGACGTTCGGTGAAGACCTGGCTCCACGCGGCACCGGTGCCGTGTCCGCCCGACAACGTGACCGAGCCGCCGAGAATGCCGAGCAGCGGATCGACGCCGAGCGCGAATGCGAGCAGAAGGCCCAGCACGTTCTGCAGGATCAGCAGCCCGCTGACGAGCGCGAGAAAGCGGATCAACGCCGGGCCACCCGCTTTCAAACTCGATAGATGCGCATTCAGACCGATCGTCGAGAAGAACGCGAGCATCAGCGGCGCCTGCACCGTCGAATCGAACCTGACCTGCACGTGTGTGGTGACGCGCACGATCAGCACGCAGATCGCGACGATGAGCCCGCCTGCCACCGGCGCCGGAATCGAATAGGTCCGCAGCACGCCGATCCATTGCACGAGCTTTTCGCCGAGCAGCAGCACGAGCGACGTAGCGACCAGCGTGGCATACACGCCGATAGTCATGGATGGCCTCCGAGCGGGAGCGTGACGACGTTCTCTGTTTTCCCGGCGCGACGCGGCGGCGCATCATGGTGCGGTAAGGCCTGTAATCATCCGGAGCGCGCGCGACCTGCGACATCTTAGCCAATTCGTCCAGGCAAAGTATGATTTTCCTTGACGCAATGCAAACGGAGCATGGCGTCGCGCCACTGCCGCGCGACATTGGGCCGGGCTGAGTTCTAGGTCAGCGATAAGACGGCGGATTGCTGACGGTCGAGGCACCGAGCAGCCGAACGAGAGCTTCCTCGATCGGCGAACTCACACTCACGACCCGTTGCGGCCGGTCGGCGAGTTTCTGCAAGTGTCTCCAAGTTGTTCAAAAGCGCCCGTGCCTGCTCGCTCAACGCGGGCAACCTCGGCTGAAGCCAATCAACTGTCGTTCCCGTCCATTCGCGAAAAGTGATGCCGTTGCGGACATCCCCGTATGGGTCCATCAGCTCAGAACCTCTATGTGTTTTGCTTGTCGTCGAACGCGATCGGTGTTTATGTCGGGCGGCTCGTCATCGCTACACAGGCGATCGTGCGATTGACCTGGTGAACGTCCGAACGCGGCGACGTGAGCGACCATGCGATCACCTATGATGGTTAGGACGGCAAGTGGTTTTTTGCCGTTCGCCAATAGCACGCGCTATTCAGACAGCATCCTGGCGTAGAAGGGTTGGCGGCGCGAGGCATGCAAGCGCGTCGCACAACGCGAACGGCGATGACGGCGCACCACGGGCCGGCACCGTCAATTCATATTGGAGACTCGCAATGAAATTCATCGTGCAATGGAATGGCTTGCCGACTGCAGAAAATTCCGCCATCGAGCGTTTCATGAAAACCGGCGGCCAACCGCCTGAGGGTGTCAAAATGCTGGGGCGCTGGCATGCGATCGGTGGGTTGCATGGCTTTGCGGTCGTCGAGGCGGAAGATACGCGCGGACTGTCGGCGCTGGCGCTCCAATGGGACGATTTACTGACGATGAGCATTTTCCCCGCGGCGACGGACGAGGAACTCGGCGCGGCATTGGGCGCGCATCAGGCCGCGCGCAAGTAAGTGCACTTTGGACCGCCATAAGGCACGCATTCGACACACCTCTGCCCAGCGAGCAACTGCCGCTGTTTATTCACCTCCTCGATGGTGTGGGTTCGCCACCAGCATGCTGTTGCTGGTCATCTCGCGCGGTTTGCAGGTCGATGGGCGGCGGCATTCTGATCGGCACGGCGTTCGGCACCGTCGCCGATCTGTTTCCCAATCCGAAGCTGCGGCGTCATACCGTGACACGCACGAGCCACCATGCAGCCGCATCTACTGACACGTATATGTGACCACGTCCTTTATTACATATCTATGGATACGATGCTGTGATGCCTGCACACGGTGCATGACAATTGCAAATTGATCGAAGAGCAGGGAGGAAGGTCCATGTTTTGTAAAGCGATTCGCGCGCTAGGCGCCATGGCTGTCTTGTTCTCGACTACGGCATTCGCGCAAAGTACTGCGGCGGACGCTAAGGTCATGCTTGAAAAGACAGTTGCGGCCATCAAAACCGATAAGGCCACGACGCTCGACCAGATCAACAAGGGCGAAAACGGCTTCCTTGTTGGCGAACTCTATCCGTTCTGCTTCAATCTCAGCGACGGACTCCTCGTCGCGGTCGGCAATCCCAACGTTAAGGGGTTGCTCGGCAAGGATGTGAGGGCATTTAAGGACCCTACGGGCGACGTGTATGGCCCAAGGCTCTATGACGCGGCAAAAGAGGGCCAGGTCAATATGGTCAGCTACATGTCTCCCAAGGCCGGCGCTGACAAGACGTGGGTGCCGAAGGCGAGCTTCGTTACCGCGGTCGCCGGCCTGGGATGCGGTGTCGGTTACTACAAGTAGTCCGACCAAACCAACCGTCAGGTGGTCATATGGGCGCCGAACAGCCGAACTCCGACTGGCGCTATCAGCTCACCGTCAAAGGTCGCACGATTGAATTCACAGCCAAGGGGACCAGATATTATGCGGACGACCACCTGAACTGAATGCGAGAAGGCAAGTGCTGCACCTCATTGCGGCGCTTATGACTGGTCGTGATTTAATACTCTCAGCCAATTGCCTTCCAGTCACAGAACGAGTCCGACAGCGTCGACATGGATTGTCACCATTGCTGCGGCACTGATCGGTCTCGCCTCTGCATCCTCCTCGGCCCACAAGTTGGCCCTTTGCAGGGGGAGCGCAGCAACAACTAACCGCCAGCTCACCCAAGCACGAAGGAGCGTGAAAATGGTCGAATCAAGAAGCGGATTTTGGAGGCGGACGGGCGCAATGCTGGCCGCAGCCGGACTCTTGGCCCTATCGGGCGCTGCCTTGGCCACCACCCAGTCGCAACAGCGGCAACAAGGCCGGAACGTAAACCAAGCTGCCAAACATCAAGCACGCGCGACCAAGGTCGATTGCCGGGCTGCGAACCAGAAGAGCAACGCCCAGTGCCGGCAAGACAAGCGCCACACGAAGCAGGAAGGTCGCCAGCAAAAACGGGACATCAAGTACTAGCGCTGGTTGCGTGAGTATCCAGCAACAGTGTGGCCGGGGGAAGATGCGGAACGTGCCGACGGGTGCCTCGTGCGTCCCGGCCGCGCCGCTCCGGATGACCGGCGCCGCCCGCCTTTGGCGTGTGGCCGTCCCGCTCTTGAGAGCTGCTGCTGCGCCTGCGCTGGGTCGAAAAGCAGATCAGGGTCGCGAGTACTCATTCACTCGCATCGGCAGCTGACATTCGAAGCTACTACGGCGCGGACGGTGACCGCATCCCCAACGTCCGCATGGCCGATAACCCGCCTGATTGTGCGTTCGACGTCTCGTCCACAACCCTGACTAGCGCCGTTAACCCCGCCGGTAACCCTTGTGGCACGGGCCTTCCAGCGGTTGAAAAAATCCATAACTTTAGGCAAGCAAAGGAAGTCTGCTACGCTGCGCGCTTCACCACCCTCGCATGGAAACGATGGAAACTCCTTTCAACGATCGCGGCGTGTCCGTCACGCGCAACGCCCTCTCGTCCGCGGGTCAGGTCTTCCCGCTGCGCGACATCGTCGACGTGCAGGTCGTCACCGTGCAGAAGAACAAGGCCGTGCCGCTCGTGATCTCGGTGGCCGGGCTGATCGGCGCGATCGTCGGCGGCGTGCTGCATTCGGCATTGGGACTCGTATGCGGGGCGATGCTGATCGTGGTCGGCTGGCTCACCTGGGTAACTCAGGACATCACCCATCGGCTGATGGTCAAGACGGCCGACGGCGAGCGCGAGGCGCTGATGAGCACGGATCGCGAGTTCGTCGAGCGCGTCGGCGAGGCCGTGCATCGGGCGAAGGCGGCGCCTGCTGCGCCGAAGGCGTGAGGCCGTCAGACGCGCAAAACATGACGAAGCCATGCGCGACTGGCCGGCACCAGCCCCGCACGGCTTTCCCGTTACTTCGCCAAACGAAACAACTACATCGGCGTCATCTCGCGCTCAGTCGAGACTGAGCGGACTCACGCGCCAGATATTGCGCGCATACTCGCCGATGGTGCGATCCGACGAGAACTGCCCCATCCCCGCGACGTTCTCGATCGCGCTTTCGGCCCACGCGTGCCGGTCGACGAAACGCGCATCCACTTCTTTCTGCGCTTTCGCGAACGCGTCGAAATCGGCGAGCACCATGTAGTGATCGCCCCAGTCGACCAGCGTGTGAAAGATATCCGAAAAGCGCAGCGGATCGTCCGGCGAGAAGAAGCCCGTGCGAATCTGATCGAGCGCGGTGCGCAATGTTTCGTTCTCCTCGTAAATATGCCGCGGCCGATAGCCGCTTGCGCGCAGGTCGTCGACCTCGTCGGCGGTGTGGCCGAAGATGAAGATGTTCTCGCGCCCCACCGCGTCGCAGATCTCGATGTTCGCGCCGTCCATCGTGCCGATCGTCAATGCGCCGTTGAGCGCGAGCTTCATGTTGCCGGTGCCCGACGCCTCGGTGCCGGCCATCGAGATCTGCTCCGACAGATCGGCCGCCGGAATGATCAGCTCGGCGACGCTGACGCCGTAGTTCGGCACGAACACCACCTTCAGGCGATCGCCGATCAGCGGATCGTGATTGACTTTCTCGCTGACGTCGCCGATCAGCTTGATGATCGTCTTGGCCATCCGGTACGCGGACGCGGCCTTGCCCGCGAACAGCACGACGCGCGGCACCCAGTCGCGCTCGGGATTGGCGCGAATCTCGTTGTAGCGCACGATCACGTGCAACACGTTCAACAACTGGCGCTTGTATTCGTGAATGCGCTTGACCTGCAGATCGAACAGCGCGTCCGGATCGAAGTGCAGCTTCGTGTGATGCGCGAGCCGGTGCACGAGCCGCAGCTTGCTCTGTCGTTTGGCCTCGCGGAACGCTTCGACGAACTCGTCGTCCTTGCGCAGATTGCGCAGCTGCTCCAGCTCGAACAGATTGCTGCGCCAATGCTTGCCGATGCGCGCATCGATCAGCGACGACATCGACGGACTCGCCTGCGCGAGCCAACGGCGCGGCGTGATGCCGTTGGTCACGTTGGTGAAGCGGTCCGGATAGATGCGCGCGAAGTCGGAGAAGATGTCGCGCGTCATCAGTTGCGAGTGCAGCTTCGACACACCGTTCACCTTGTGACTCGCGACGATCGCCAGATACGCCATGCGCACGCGCCGCTGCCCGTATTCGTCGACGAGCGAAATGCGGCGGATCATCTCGGCGTCGTGGCCGGAGTGCTCGCTGACGTGCTTCAGAAACTGCGCGTTGATTTCGAAGATGATCTCGAGATGGCGCGGCAACAGGCGCGCCAGCATTTCGACATCCCAGGTTTCGAGCGCCTCGGGCATCAGCGTGTGATTCGTGTACGAGAAGATCTGCGTCACGTGTTTCCACGCCTTGTCCCACGGCAGGTTATGCACGTCGACCAGCAGGCGCATCAGCTCGGGAATCGCGAGCACCGGGTGCGTGTCGTTCAGATGCACCGCGACCTTCTCCGCGAAGCGTCCGAACGTGCTGTGCGTGCGCTGATAGCGGCGGATCAGATCCTGCATCGTCGCCGATACGAAGAAGTACTCCTGGCGCAGCCGCAACTCGCGGCCGGCCGGCGTCGAGTCGTCCGGATAGAGCAGCCGCGACACGTTCTCCGACATGTTCTTGGTGTCGACCGCGTTGCGGTAGTCGCCGCGATTGAACGCGCCGAGGTCGAGTTCCTCGGTCGCGCGCGCGGACCATAGCCGCAGCGTGTTGGTCGCGTCGGTTGCGTAGCCGGGGATCACGGTGTCGTACGCGGTCGCGTTGACGTGCTCGGTGTCGATCCAGTCGGTCTTGTCGCCGCGCTGCACGGTGCGGCCGCCGAAATGCACCATGTACTTGATCTCGGGCCGCGGAAATTCCCATGGATTGCCGGCGCGCAGCCAGTAGTCGGGCGCCTCGACCTGCTCGCCGTTGACGATTTCCTGACGGAACATGCCGTACTGGTAACGGATGCCGTAGCCGAAGCCCGGAATGCCGAGCGTCGCCATCGAGTCGAGAAAGCACGCGGCGAGCCGGCCGAGACCGCCGTTGCCGAGCGCAGCGTCGGGTTCGATATCGATCAGCGCGTCCATGTCGACGCCGAGGCTCGCGAGCGCCTCCTTCATCTGATCGTGAATACCGAGCGCGAGCAGCGCGTTCGTAAAGGTTCTGCCGATCAGAAACTCCATCGACAGGTAGTAGACCCGCTTCACGTCCTGCTCGTATTGCAGGCGCGTGGTCTTCATCCAGCGCGCGACGAGCCGGTCGCGCACGGCCAGCGCGGCCGCATGCAGCCAGTCGTGTGGATGAGCGGTGATGGCGTCCTTGCCGACGCCGTACATCATGCGATTCGAGATTGAGCGCCGTAGCGCGTCGACGGTACTGTGGAGCTGGTCGAATTCCAGATCGACGGTCGTCATCGAAGCCTCCGGGAAGTTCGACATGGCAGACGCGAACCGCACGGGAGACGGACGGGAGGCGCGTGCCTGTCGGAACGGTTTAAAAAAACAGAGTAGGACATTTTAAGGATCGCGCACACTGGCGCGCGAGCGGAAGGTGACGCATAGGGCGTGCCCGGCGAGCTCGCCCGGTGCCGCGCGATGGCGCAGTTGCGCGCGCCCGGATACGGTGCAAAGCCGCGTGGTTGCGGCACTCGGCGTGTGCATCGGCGGGCGTGACGCGATCGACGAAAGCCGGTTGGCGCAGGCATACGCCCGGGGTATTCGCTTGCCGCCCATCGATTATTTTTTCGCTGCGTGACGAGCGGATGAAGCCGCGGATTGTTTCATCCTGTGGTCGAATCGGGCGGCGCGTTCTGCTGGACGGTTTTAGCGTATGCGCAATGGATTCGACGCGGGCGTGAGCTGAATCGGAGGCGCCGGGCGGGCTTGACAGTTAGTTGCGTTACACGAAGTTCAAGCGCCTCGCCTTCGGGCCGCCGCCCGGACCCTGCCCGCCTGCCCGCCTCCCTGCACGATCTTGCCGTCTCTGCAACAATCGCAACGTTGCGCCGCACAAGCCACCACGTTCAGCCGCCGTGGACCGGCAGCGCGCCTCACTCACAACGAAACCGCCGCCCGCTCGCCCGCTTCTTCCGGAAGCGGCCGACACCGGCATGCCCAACCCGACGAGCCACGCCTTGTCCGATAAGCTCAGCCCCGCAGTCGACGTCCGCGCGCCGACCCTTCCCGCCGACGGCCCGATGTCGGCCGCCAACCGCCGCGCGATGGCCGCGATCATGCTCGCCGTCGCGCTCGCCACGCTCGATACCGCGATCGCCAACACCGCGCTGCCCGCGATCGCCGGCGACCTGCACGCGGCGCCGGCCGCGTCGGTCTGGATCATCAACGCGTATCAGCTGGCGATGGTCGCGACGCTGCTGCCGCTCGCCGCGCTCGGCGATATCGTCGGGCATCGGCGCATCTATATCAGTGGCATCGCGCTGTTCACGCTGAGCTCGCTCGGCTGCGCGCTGGCGCCGACTCTGCCGCTGCTCGCCGCCGCGCGCATCGTGCAGGGCCTCGGCGCCAGCGCGATCATGAGCGTCAACACCGCGCTGATCCGCTATCTGTACCCGCCGCATCGGCTCGGTCGCGGGCTCGGCACCAATGCGCTGATCGTCGGCGTGTCGTTCGCGGTCGGGCCGACGGTGGCGTCGCTGATTCTGTCGGTCGCGACGTGGCCGTGGCTGTTCGCGGTCAACGTGCCGCTCGGCTTGCTCGCGTTGAGCTTCGCGATGCCCGCACTGCCGCATACCGCGCAGGGCCGGCATCAGCTCGATCTGGTGGCGGCCCTGCTTAACGTGGTCACGTTCGCCGCGCTGATCTTCGCGCTCGGCGAGGCGGCGCAGCGCGCATCGATGCAGATCGTGCTCAGCGCCGCGGCGATCGCCGTCGTGTTCGGGCTGCTGCTGATTCGCCGCGAGGCGGGCCACCCCGCGCCGATGCTGCCCGTCGATCTGTTCAAGCGGCCGGTGTTCGCGCTGTCGGCGGTGACGGCCGTCTGCTCGTTCGCTGCTCAAGGCCTCGCGTTCGTGTCGCTGCCGTTCTATTTCGAGGACGTGCTGCTGCGCAGCCAGGTCGAAACCGGCTTCCTGATGACGCCGTGGCCCGTCGTGGTCGCGCTCGCCGCGCCACTCGCGGGCGGCCTGTCGGACCGCTATCCGCCGGGCCTGCTCGGCGCGATCGGTCTCGCGGTGCTGTCGGCGGGGATGGCCTCGCTGGCGATGCTGCCCGCCCATCCGCACGTGCTCGACATCGGCATTCGCATGGCGATCTGCGGCGCGGGCTTCGGCTTTTTCCAGTCGCCGAATCTGAAGGCACTGATGGCGAGCGCGCCGCCGGAACGCAGTGGGGGTGCCAGCGGCATCGTCGCGACCGCCCGGCTGCTCGGCCAGGCGACCGGCGCGGCACTGGTCGCGTTGTGCTTCGGCATCGCCGGCCGCCAGCACGGACCGACGCTCGCGCTCGGCCTCGGCGGCTTCTTCGCCGGCGCGGCAAGCCTCGCGAGCGGCTTGCGGCTGCTCGCGCCGTCGCATCGTGCGGGCGTGCAGGCGAAGGCGGCGCTCAAGTGAGAGGTGCGCCGGACGGCGCGTGAGGCGGGGATCGAGTCTGAAAGGGGCGCGGCTCGAGCGAGCGCGCGCGGGCAGAAGCCAATGCGGGAAGTCGAGACGGCAATCACCCGAGCCGTCTCGCTTACGACCAATGCGGCGCCCTCAACGCGCCGCGAAATACCCCTTCACCGCGGCAATGAACGTGTCGATATCGTCGCGCGACACGTCCTTGTGCGTGACGAAGCGCGACGCATACAGCATCTGCGTGAGGATGCCGCGCTCCTTGAGCCACGCCTCGAGCGGCGCGCAGTGCTGCTGCGGAAACTGCGCGAACACCATGTTCGTCGCGACCGACTGCACCTTCACCTGCTCGATCGTCTCCAGTCCCGCCGCCAGATGCGCGGCGTTCGCGTGATCGTCGGCGAGACGCTCGACGTTGTGATCGAGCGCATACAGGCACGCCGCGGCGAGCACGCCAGCCTGGCGCATGCCGCCGCCGAGCACCTTGCGCCAGCGATGCGCGCCGTCGATCAGCGCGCGGCTGCCGACCAGCACCGAGCCGACCGGCGCACCGAGTCCCTTCGAAAAGCAGATCGACACCGAATCGAACGGCTCGGCGAGCGCAGCGACCGGCTTGCCCGAAGCGACCGCCGCGTTGAACACGCGCGCGCCGTCGAGGTGGGTTGCGAGGCCGCGCTCACGCGCGAGCTGCGTCGCTTCGACGACGTACTGCGCGGGCAGCACCTTGCCGCCGATCGTGTTTTCCAGAGCAAGCAGCCGCGTGCGCGCGAAGTGGTTGTCGATCGGCTTGATCGCGGCGGCGATCTTCTCCAGCGGGATCGAACCGTCGGCGGCGTTTTCGAGCGGCTGGGGCTGGATGCTGCCGAGCACGGCCGCGCCGCCGCCCTCGTACTTGTAGGTGTGCGCGAGCTGGCCGACGATGTATTCGTCGCCGCGTGCGCAGTGCGCCATCAACGCGGCGAGGTTGCTTTGCGTGCCGCTCGGGAAGAACAGCCCCGCTTCCTTGCCGGTGCGCTCGGCCAGCGTGGCCTGCAGACGCAGTACGGTGGGGTCGTCGCCCCAGACGTCGTCGCCGACTTCGGCCGCCGACATCGCCGCGAGCATCGGCGGAGTCGGACGGGTAACGGTATCGCTGCGCAAATCGATCATTGTGTGTCCCTGTGCGTCCATGAATGACAGCCTACGGCAGCCGGTCGCGCGTGCATTCCGGGAGGACCGCGCACGCGCCGGCAAACGAGCCATACAGTGTATTCAATTCAGACGGCGCTGAAAATCGGCGCATCCCCGAGAGAGACGCCGGTCCGGCCGCGACGAGCCGACCGGCCTTCAGTCAACCGACGCAACCAGACGCTCAGCCGCCGGGCTTCGGCAGCCACTGAAGCGGATCGACCGGCTGGCCGTTCTGACGCACTTCGAACTGGATCGACGCGACGCCTCGGCTATCCACACCGACCTCGCCGATCGTCTGCCCTTGCGCGACCGCGTCGCCTTCCTTGACGAGCAGCTGGCTGTTCTGGCCGTAAGCGGTGATCAGCGAGTCGTTGTGCTTGATGATGATGAGCGGGCCGTAGGCTTCGATGCCGGTGCCCGCGTAGACCACGCGGCCGGTCGCCGCGGCCTTGACCGGATCGCCGGGTTGCCCGCCGATCACGATGCCGTTCGATTTACCCGGCGCAAACGCGCGCAGGATCGGCCCGCGCAACGGCCATTGCAGCACGCCCTGCTGCGGCCCGGCGGAGGCGGCCGGCGCGCCGGGCACGGCGCCCGGCGGCAGGTTCGCCGTCGCGCCGGGAGGGTTCGGCCCGCCCGGCCCCACCGCAACCGGCGGGGTGACCACGTTGCCCGAAGTCATTGGCGGCGACACGCGCAGCACCTGGCCGGGCGCGACCGCCGCATTGATCGGCAAACCGTTCCATGCGGCAAGTTCCTGCGGTTTGCGTCCATACGCCGAAGCGATGCCGGACAGCGTATCGCCCGGATTCACGCGATAGTAGCCGGCGGGCACGGGGACCGTCGCGAGGCTGGTCGTGCTCGACGGCGCGTTGCTGTAGAACGGCGTGCTTTCCCACGGCATCGTCGTGCAGCCGGCGATCATCACGCCGAGCGCGGCCGCCATCAAGAGGCGCATCCCCGTCGGTTGCCATTGTTGTGTCATCTGATTTTCCTCGACGTGTGTCTCAATCCGATTCAATCAATCCGATTCAATCGACGCCGTAGCAATTGCCGTGCCGTCAAGTTTGCGTAGGGTCGCGGCCGTCTGCCGCCGTCCGAATATTATGCGCGACCGCCACGCGCGTGCCGTGCTGGCGCGCGCGGTCAAACTGCCGTGTTCTTCAGACGCTGCCCTGCGTTTCGACGACGAGCACGCGTGCCGCGCCGAGCGGATGCGCGACGTGCTCGGTGCCGACCGACGCGTAGAACACGTCGCCGGTTTCGAGCACCGTCGAACGTTCCTCGCCGTCTTCGCGATAGCGCATCTCGACGCGCCCGTCGAGCACGGCGAACACCTCCTCGCCATCGTTGACGTGCCACTTGTACGGCTGGTCGGTCCAGTGCAGACGCGTGGTGATGCCGTTCATGTTCGCGATCTCGAGCGCGCCCCAGGCACGCGGCGCGGTAAAGCTTCTGCTGCGGATGATCTTCATGGTCGATGAGCGATTGGCAAGCGCGCAAACCCCGCGGGCAGCGTCGTCTGTCCACGGCGACGGCGCTTGCGCGGCTGGCCCTATTATAGGTTGCATGGCCCGCGCGACCGCTCGAACATGCCGCCGGGGCGGATTCGTCCAATCATTGCGGGCAATCGGTCATCGCCTATACTCAGTCAAGCCGCGCGAAGCAGCTCACGACAACGTCGGGATTCTGGGAGGAATCGAGGATGAACAAAGCCACCTTTCTGGCCGTGCAACTCAACGTGGACGATGTGGCGTCGTCAACGGGCCTCGTCGAATTGCTGAACACGCATCTGATCTTCGCCGCCGATGTCGCCGAGGCCGCCGATGCGCTGGTGCAACTGGCGAGCATCGCGAGGCTGTCGAGCGGGGTCGAGGCGAGCGTCGAGCTGCCCGCGGTGGCGATCGAGCGGCTGCGCGAGGCGCTCGACAATCTGAGCGGCTACGATGAATCGTGGTTGCTCGCGCTGGAGCCGAGCCGCGCGCTGTTCGACGATATCGGCCGGCGGCAGCGGACGCTGCATTGACCGATCCCGCCGCACCGCGGGACGCACACGACAAAACGCCATCCGATCGAACTGGATGGCGTTTTTTGTTGCCCGCCGCGTTCCGCGCAATTCCGCGATGCGGCGTCCACTGCTGACTGCAACTACCTGCTACGAACTATCAACTACGCCTGCGCACTTCTACGGCAACCTTCTACATCGAACTTCAGCGTAATCCGTAGCGGCAATTAGTTGCCGAAGTACACCGAGTTACGGTCGGCCTTCGCCGGGAGGACTGCGTGACCAGCTTGCGTCGTGCCGGCAGCCGGAGCGCCGTAGCCGCTGGTGTCCGCGGTGTTGGCCGCGACGGCCGTGCCGCGTTGCGCATCGACGCGTGCTTGCGCCGCCTGGATGCTGGCCGGGTAGTCCGAGTCGTTGGTGTTCGGGTTGTAACCGGCCTTTTCGAGTTGCACCAGTTCAGCGCGAACCTGAGCGCGGGTCACCGGCTGGCTCGCTTGAGCGAACGAAGCGACCGGAACGACGAGGGCGGCGGCGATGGCAACTGCGGAAATCAGGGTCTTCATGATTAACCTCCAAATGACTTGTTGTGTGGTGCGCTTCGGGGTTTGCTGCTGTTCCCTCAGCGATTGAAAACAAGTTTAGAGGCGTCACGATCTAGGGTAAACCCTTAAACTAGCGAAACTCTATTGCTACGTTCGCAACAATTGCTAAGCATCCTTTAAGCTCGACCTTATCCCGCGTTATATTCAGTAACAATTCGATGATTTATTACTGATCCAAACGGAAACGGCCCGGCGCGCCCTACCACCATGGCGCGCCGGGCCGATTTTTAATCAACCGCTCAGCCCCAATGCGCGTGGAAGCTCCCCGGCTTGTCGATACGTTCGAACGTATGCGCGCCGAAGAAGTCGCGTTGCGCCTGCACGAGGTTCGCGGGCAGACGCTCCGAGCGATAGGCGTCGAAATATGCGATCGCCGACGCGAACGCCGGCACTGGCACACCCGCGTTGACCGCTGCCACCACGACTTCGCGCAGCGCCGCCTGGTAGTTCTTCGCGATGTCGCGGAAGTACGGGTCGAGCAGCAGGTTCGCGAGCGCCTTGTCCTTCGAGTAGGCGTCGGTGATCTTCTGCAGGAAGCGTGCGCGGATGATGCAGCCCGCGCGGAAAATCTTCGCGATCGTGCCGTAGTCGAGATCCCACTTGTACTCTTCCGACGCCGCGCGCAACTGCGCGAAGCCCTGCGCGTACGAGATCACCTTGCTGAAGTACAACGCGCGGCGCACCGATTCGATGAACGCCTCCTTCGCGCCTTCGAGCGGCTTGGCCTGCGGACCTTCGAGCACCTTGCTCGCAGCGACGCGCTGCGTCTTCAGCGACGACAGCACGCGCGCGAATACCGCCTCGGTGATCAGCGGCAGCGGTGCGCCGAGGTCGAGCGCGTTCTGGCTGGTCCACTTGCCGGTGCCCTTCTGCGCGGCACGGTCGAGAATCACGTCGACGAGATCCTTGCCGGTCTCGTCGTCCTTCTTGCCGAAGATCTTCGAGGTGATTTCGATCAGATAGCTGTCGAGTTCGCCCTTGTTCCACTCGGTGTAGACCTTGCCGAGTTCCTCGTTCGACAAGCCGACGACCTGCTTCAACACCGCGTAGCTTTCGGCGATCAGCTGCATGTCGCCGTACTCGATGCCGTTGTGCACCATCTTCACGAAGTGGCCCGCGCCGTCCGGTCCCATGTACGCGACGCACGGTTCGCCGTCCGGCGCCTTCGCGGCGATCTCGGTGAGGATCGGTGCGACCAGGTCGTACGCGTCGCGCGGGCCGCCCGGCATGATAGACGGCCCTTTCAGCGCGCCTTCCTCGCCGCCCGACACGCCGGTGCCGATGAAGTGCAGACCCGCTTTCGCGAGTTCCTGGTTGCGGCGGATCGTGTCGGTGAAAGGCGTGTTGCCGCCGTCGATCAGGATGTCGCCTTTTTCGAGCAGCGGCTTGAGCGAGGCAATGGTCGCGTCGGTCGGCTCGCCGGCCTTGACCATCATCAGAATGCGGCGCGGCTTTTCGAGCGAGTCGACGAACTCTTCCAGCGTGAATGCCGGCACCAGTTTGCGGTCCGGAAATTCGGCGATGAGTTCGTCGGTTTTCGTGCGGCTACGGTTGTAGACCGACACCGCGTGACCGCGGCTCTCGATGTTGAGCGCCAGATTGCGGCCCATGACCGCCAGCCCCACCACGCCGATTGCCTGTTTGCTCATTTGAATTCTCCAGAGTCCAATAAATGTCGTGGCGCCGCGCCATCGAAACGGCGGCGCGGCGTCGAGGGTGAAAGGATAAAAGAAATGCGCGCTTGCCGCTTGGTGGCGCGCAAGCACGCCAGATGCTCGTGCCGTGCTCCTGTTTGCGCGTAACGACGGGTATTGTGCGCGCGTCGAGGTTTGCGCGGCGGGCTCGGTTTGGGATCGGACTGAGGTTTGGCGGAAGGCATGGTCGAATGCGCGGCCCGTCGATGTACCCGCTACGCGGACCGCTTCACGAACACCAGACTGAAGTTGTTCGCGGGCATCGCGACCACTCGCTCGCACGTAAGCCCCGCCGCGTCGCCGAGCGCGACGACCGCTTCCATATCGCGTACGCCCCATTGGGGATCGCGACTCTTCAACCATTGATCGAACGCTTCGTTGCTCGGCGCCGTATGCGCGCCGCCGCGTCTGTAAGGACCATATAGATAGAGCACGCCGCCCTCTACGAGCCGCCGCCCGGCGCCGTCGAACAACGCCTGCGCCGCGCTCCACGGCGAGATGTGGATCATGTTGATACAGACGAGCGCGTCGAGCGCGTCGACGCCCCAATCCGGTTGATGCACGTCGAGCGCGAGCGGCGCGCGCACGTTCGCGAGCCCCGCGTGCGCGGTCCACGCGGCAATCGACGCGCGCGCTTCCTCGTCGGCATCGCTCGGCTGCCAGTCGAGACCGGGCAGCGCGCCGGCGAAGCAGATCGCGTGCTCACCGGTGCCGCTCGCGATTTCGAGCACGCGGCCACGCGCCGGCAGCGCATCGCGCAGCACGGCGAGAATCGGTTCGCGATTGCGTTCGACGGAGGGTGAATGTTGCCGGGTGTCGGTCATGGTCGGCCTTGCGTCTTGCATTTGCGTATTACGTTAGTACAGCGTGGCGCGCACGCGCTCGGGCAACTCGCGATCATAGGCGGCGGCATCGAATTGCTCGCCATCGTTCGTGGCGATGATGCGTTGCAGAATCTCGCCCGCGCTCGGCAGTTGCGAGCGCTCGACGTGACGCGCCGGGTCCCACAGCTGCGAGCGCACGAGCGCCTTCGAGCAATGAAAGTACACGGCGTCGACGTCGATCAGCAGCACGGTGCGCGGCAGTTTACCGTCGACGCAGAAACTGTCCAGCAGCGCAGCGTCATTCGAGACGCGGCCGCGGCCGTTCACGCGCAACGTCTCGCCGACACCCGGGATCACGAACAGCAGCGCGATGCGCGGATCGACGATGACGTTGCGCAGGCTGTCGAGCCGATTGTTGCCGGGGCGGTCCGGCAGCGCGAGCGTGCGTTCGTCGACGACGCGCACGAAGCCCGCTGCGTCGCCGCGCGGCGAGCAGTCGAGACCGTCCGGGCCGCTCGTCGCGAGCACCGCGAACGGCGCGGCGGCGATGAACGCGCGGTAGTCGTCGTTGACATACTGGATCTCCTTGCGCAGCGCGCGCTCGCCTGGCCGTGCGTACAGAGCTTCGAGCTGTTCGATCGTCGTCAGCATGGAGGTTTCCTCAACCGTTGGTGATGATTCGCTTGACGTATTCATTCTCGCTCGCCAGCCAGCAGACCGGCGAGCGCACTCAAGGTATCGCCGCACGGCGCGGCCACCTTCAGCGACAGCAGCGGATCAGCGCGCGTGCGGCCGAGGTTGATCGCAGCGATCCGCTTGCCCTGGCGCTGCGCCCACACGCAGAAGCGGTAGCCGGAATAGACCATCAGCGACGAGCCGGCCACCAGCACCGCGTCGGCCGCATCGAGCGCATGCGTGGCCGCTTCGACCCGCGCCTTCGGCACGTTCTCGCCGAAGAACACCACCGACGGCTTCAGCATCCCGCCGCAGTTCGAGCATGCCGGCACGCGAAAGCCGCCGAGATCGTGCCACTCGAGATGCGCGTCGCCATCGGCGGCGGCTTCGGCCGTGACGTCGAGCAGCGCGGGGTTGTCGGCTTCGAGCGTGCGCTGGATCGCCGCGCGCGAATGCTGCGTGCCGCAGTCGAGACAAGCGACGCCGTCGATGCCACCATGCAGCTCGATCACGTCGCGGCTGCCCGCGCGCTGATGCAACCCGTCGACGTTCTGCGTAACCAGCGTCGGCACGTGGCCGGCCGCTTCGAGCCGCGCGAGCGCGACATGCGCGGCATTCGGCTGCGCGCGCGCGACGAGCGGCCAGCCGACCATGCTGCGCGCCCAGTAGCGCTGACGCATCGCGAGCGTGCCGAGAAACTCCTGCAGCGTGATCGGCGGCGAGCGCTTCCATGCGCCGTTGTCGTCGCGATAGCCGGGGATGCCGGAGTCGGTGCTGATGCCCGCGCCGGTCAGCACGAACAGGCGCGGGTGACGCTGCACGAAACGATGCAGATCGTCTAGCGTGTGCGGGTCGGTGAGGGATTCGGTCGGTGTGAGCTGAAGGTCGGTCATAACGGGGACGGTGGACGATCATGCGCGAATTCGTGCGCGAATCAGCGGCGAGGGCCCGGTTTGCCGCGCGAGGGTGTCGAGCGACGCGCGTCGGCTGGCGGCTTCGACTTCGCGCCCTGCGAGGCGGCTGGCCGCGCTTTCAGCACCTGCCGCGTCTGCCGCGTCTGCCACGCAGCCAGCGCGATCTCGTAGCGCTCGAGCGCTTCGTCGTAGAGATCGAACACACACTGCGTGCAGCCGCTATGACAGCAGTCGTCGAGATCGGGCCGCACGGGCGGCTGCGGCGGCGGGTCGTCGCTCGGTGTGGCTCGGGGCACGGCGCGGGGCTTTTGCGTTGAAGGACGGCGGAGCGCCCAGTATAAGTTGAACGCGCGCGCCCTGCTCCCGCCCCTCGCCGCACGGATGCGGCATGCCGCTCAACCGCGCCCGACGAACGGCATCTTGCTGGCCATGATCGTCATGAACTGCACGTTCGCCGACAGCGGCAGGCTCGCCATATGCAGCACCGCGTCGGCGACGTGTTGCACGTCCATCAGCGGCTCGACCGCGATCTCGCCGTTCGCTTGCGGCACGCCGCGTGCCATGCGTGCGGCCATCTCGGTCCCGGCGTTGCCGATGTCGATCTGTCCGCAGACGATGTCGTATTTGCGGCCGTCGAGCGACACCGCTTTCGTGAGCCCGGTAATCGCATGCTTGGTCGCCGTGTACGCGGCGCTGTTCGGACGCGGCGCATGCGCGGAGATCGAGCCGTTGTTGATGATGCGGCCACCGCGCGGGTTCTGCGTCTTCATCAGGCCGAACGCCGCGCGCGTGCACAGGAATACGCCATTCAGATTGGTGTCGACGATCGAGCGCCATTCGTCGATGCTCACTTCGTCGAGGTCGACCGGCGAGCCGTTGCGTCCCGCGTTGTTGAACAGCACGTCGAGCCGGCCGAAGCGCGCGCGGATCGTGTCGAACAGCGCAGCGACGCTGGCGGCGTCGGTGACGTCGCACGACACCGCGAGCGCGTCGCCCGCGAGCGCCTGCGCTTCCTGCGCGACTGCATCGAGCGCGGCCTGGCGGCGTCCTGCGAGCACTACGCTATAGCCGTGCTTCGCGAGCGTCAGGGCGCACGCGCGGCCGATGCCGCTGCCCGCGCCCGTCACCAGCGCCACTTTTCCGTTTTCTGTTTCCGACATCACGCATCTCCTGTTGTATTGGGTTGCGACGCGCACCATACAACAGCGAATCGGCGATCGCAAACCGCGGCAACGTCTTTCAGCGCGCTTTCACCAGGTATCCGGGCCGCCGGACGCGGCACGTCGAGGAGCGCAACGGTGGTATCGTTCGCGGTTGCGCATCGCGCACGATTCACGGCCTTCCCTGCATGGACGAAGGCGTACTGGAAGCACGTTTGATGAATGAATTTCCCAACCCGCCGCGCCGCTGGCCGCGTAGCCGCAACTCCGCACTGCTGAACGGCACGATCGGCTGGCACGTGATCGTGCTGATCGGCGTGGCCGTCGCGCCCGCCGCGTGGCCTTGGTGGCTCGCCGCGATCGTCGCGAACCACGCGCTGTTCACGATCACCGGACTGTTGCCGCGCACGACGCTGCTCGGGCCCAACTGGACCCGCCTGCCCGCGAGCTCGCACAACGCGGATGCGATCGCGCTGACCATCGACGACGGCCCCGATCCCGTCGTCACGCCGCAAGTGCTCGATCTGCTCGACGCGTTCGACGTGCGCGCGACGTTCTTCTGCATCGGTTCGAGGGTCGAGCGGTATCCGCAGCTCGCGCGCGAGATCGTCGCGCGTGGTCATGCGCTCGAAAATCATTCGCAGGTGCACGTGCACACGTTTTCGGTCACGTTTCCGCACGCGTTGACGCGCGAGATCGCCGCCGCCCAACGCACGCTCGAAACCGTCAGCGGCGCGCGGCCAATGTTTTTCCGCGCACCCGCCGGCCTGCGCAACCTCTTCCTGGAGCCGGTGCTGCGCAAGCTCGATCTGCGTCTCGCGGCATGGACGCGGCGCGGCTACGATACGCGCGAGCGCGACCCTCATGTGGTCGCCCGGCGGCTGCTCGATGGCCTCGCCGCGCGCGACATCCTGCTGCTGCACGATGGCAACGCTGCGCTGACGATCGAAGGCCAGCCGCTGATTCTCGCGGTGCTGCCGAGCGTGATCGAAGCGGTACGCGAGCGGCATCTGCGTTTCGTCACGCTGCGCGAAGCGCGCGTCGACGAGTGACGATGCGCGTGAAGTAACACCGCGCGCACGGCGCTAAATGCGGAAATCCGCCGCCATATCCTCATCGGTACGCGCTTCGAGCTTGCCGCCGCGGCACGCTTTCATGAACACGTCATAGTCGCGCTCGACCTGATCCGCGTACGCGCTCGCGTAGCCGGCCAGCGCTTCGGCGAACTGATCGCCGCGGCCGATGTACGAGCTGATCTCGATCGCCTGGCCGCTCGCCTTCGCGTGCGCGCGCGCCATGATCCAGCCGCATAGCCGCGCATAGCCGTCGAGCAGTTCGCTATCGAACAGCTCGATATTCGCGGACAGCTTCATGTCGCGCAGCTGGCGGAAATAGAAATGATTCCCGAGCGGCCCCGTCCCCCAGCCGAGGAAGACGTCGCTCGCGGCCTGCAGCATCCGCTGTCCTTGCACGACGCGCTCGCCCTGATGCTTGAGCGCCGGCGACTTGTAGAACTGCGCGATCACCGATGGCCGCGCCTCCTTCAGCTGCAGGAACAACGGCTTGCCCATGTGATCGACGAGCAACACGACGAGACAACGCGTGCCGACGCTGCCGACGCCGACCACCTTGAACACGATGTCGTGCCTCGTGAAGTGATCGAGCAGTTCGCGCCGGTCGTGCGCCAGCGACTTGCGGTATTCGTTCCACACCTGCTCGACCATTTTGTCGACGTTGCCGGTCCGGTAGGTTTCGGTCTCCTCGGCCGTGAACAGCGTGTTCGCACCGAGTATGTGAAACAACGCGGGCGGCGCGTCGTGGATCTTCCAATGGTTACCGTCGAACGAGGCCATTTTTTCGAGCAGATTTTCGTGCGTGCGGGTCGCGGCCTTTTCCATGCCGCGCCGCACCGCGCGACGGCCCTCGGGCGTCAGCGCGATCTCGGCCATGCGGTCGAACGTGATGCGGTCGTACCACAACTCGAGTGCGCCGAACTGCGCATATTGCGCGATGCGATCGCGATACGAGCCGGCCGCGGTCATCACGAGGCTCTCGGCGGTGCCACGGCTCAGCCGCATATGGCGCGCGGCCACGACGAGGCTCGCGCACAGGCGCTTCAGGTCCCATTCGAATGGGCCGATCGCGACTTCGTCGAAGTCGTTCAGGTCGAAGATCAGTTGCCGCTCGGGCGTCGCGAAGCCGCCGAAATTCATCAGATGACCGTCGCCGCAGATCGGCATGCTGAGGCCGGTATCGTGCACCTTGCTCAGATCGTGCGCCTGCAGGATCGCGCTGCCGCGAAAGAACGTGAAAGGGGACACGGCCATGCGCCCATAGCGCAGCGGCACCAGCCTCTCGACGCGCTCCGCGCTGCTTTGTTTCAGCAGTTCGATCGGATCGCGGTGCAACTCGCCGACCGCCCGATGGCTCGATCGTTTCGAATGCTCGCGCGCGGCGCGGCCGCGCGCTTCCCGTTCGGCAATGGTGCTGGCTTTCATGCTTTCTCTCCGTTTGGCAAGTCTTGAACCGGCGGTGACAGAGACTGCTTCGCGCGCATGGCGTCGTTGAACCGAGGGCTGCAGTCGCGATCATAACGGGTCGGAACACCACATCGGTAAAAATGTTCTGGTGCTGTCACCGCCTCACGCTCGCCCGAATCGCGGCCAAAAGCGGACAAACTTACCGACGTGCTTCTTCGAAAACTAACCGGTTGGTGAAAAATTCAATTTTCGTCGCACCATCCACTTCAGCAAATGCGAAGCGCGCCGTATACCCATCCATAAGGATTTTCACGACGCACGAAAAGCCCTTGAAAAAGGGCCCGTTCCGCACTGTGCATGAACCTGCGTCGCGCAAGGAAAAACGGAGAAAGCATGTTTGTCGCAATCGGCTGGGTCGTCGTAATCGGTTCTGTGATCGGAAGTTTCGTTGGCATCGGCGGACATCTGCCGGCGCTCGTACAGCCGTTCGAACTGCTATGTATTTTCGGTGCGGCGATCGGCGCATTCGTCGTTAGCAATCCGACCTCGACGCTGAAGAAAACCATCAAGGCGCTGCCCTCATGCTTCAAGGGCGGCGGCTATACGAAAGAAAAATATCTGGAGCTGATCGCCCTTCTTTACGAACTGCTGCAAAAGGCGCGCAAGGAAGGGATGATGGCGCTCGAAAGCGACGTCTCCAACCCCGAGGACAGCGTGATTTTCCAGAAGTACTCGCACGTGCTCGAGGATCAACACCTGCTCGATTTCATCGTCGACTATTTGCGCATGATGTCGGGCGGCAACGTCAACGTGCACGAGATGCAGGACCTGATGGACGAAGAGTTGGCCACCCATCACGCGGAAGCGTCGGTGGCGGCCAACGCGATCCAGAAGATGGCCGACGGCCTGCCCGCGTTCGGCATCGTCGCCGCGGTGATGGGCGTCGTGCACACGATGGGCTCGGTCGGCGCGCCGCCCGCCGTGCTCGGCGAGATGATCGCGGGCGCGCTGGTCGGCACCTTCCTCGGCATTCTGCTCGCGCATGGCTTCATCGGGCCCGTCGCCGATCTGCTAACCGCGAAGGGCCGCGCCGAAGCCAAACCGTATCAGTGCGTGAAGGCGGTGCTGCTCGCGTCGCTGTCCGGCTACGCGCCGCCGGTCGCGGTGGAATTCGGCCGCAAGGTACTGTTCACCGCCGACCGCCCGAGCTTCCAGGAACTCGACGACGCCGTGCGCGCAACCAGGATGCCGAAGTCGGCCTGAACCGGAGCGGCAATATGAGCGAAAGAAGATCGCGCGCGTCGCAGGAGGCGGCGCCCGCGCCGGTGATCGTGCGTCATTCGAGGAAGGGCGACGAGCACGGCGCGCATCATGGCGGCGCCTGGAAGATCGCCTACGCCGACTTCGTCACCGCGATGATGGCGTTTTTCCTGCTGATGTGGCTGCTCGGCTCCACGTCGAAGTACGACAAGCAAGGCATCGAGGACTACTTCAACACGCCGCTGTCGAGCCTGCTCGGCGGCAACGAAGGCACCGCCGCGGCGCGGCCGAGCGTCGTGCAGGGTGGCGGGCGCGACCTCTCCGATACGCGGCCCGGCGTCGGCACGAAGAGCCAGACCGAGCCGACGCCGCCGCGTGCCGCGACGCCCGCCGTCACGCCGGCGGATGCCGAGCGCTTGCAGCAGCTGAAGGCGAAGCTCAGCGCGCTGATCGAGCAGAGCCCCGTGCTGAAGACGTTCAAGGACCAGATCCGCATCTCGATCACGAACGAGGGCCTGCGCATCGAGATCGTCGATTCGCAGAACCGGCCGATGTTCGCGTCCGGCAGTTCGAAGCTGCAGCCGTACGCGGTGACGATCCTCACGCAGATCGGCGCCGCGCTGAACGACGTGGACAACCGCATTTCGATCGCGGGTCACACCGACGCGGTGCCCTACACGGCCGGCCCCGAAGGCTATTCGAACTGGGAACTGTCGTCCGAACGCGCGAATGCCGCGCGCCGCGCGCTGGTTGCCGGTGGGATGCACGGCGAAAAGCTGCTGCAGGTGCGCGGCCTCGCCGACGCGCTGCCGCTGAACAGCCACGTCGCCGATGAGCCGACCAACCGGCGCATCAGCATCCTCGTGCTGAACAAGGCCGCGGAGCAGGCGTTCTTCCACGACGGCGGCCGCACCACGCTCGATGAATCGTCGCCGGCGAGCGCGGCGCTTCCGGCCGTGGCGGCGCGGCTGCAACCCGCTTCGCAACCCGCTTCGCAACCCGCTTCGCAACCCGCCTCGCAGCCTGCTACCCAACCCGCCACCGGCACCCGTAGTACACCGTAGTATTTTCGCCACCACGTTCGCCTGAGCACGAAAGGCCGTGCGGCCGCGCGTAGAATCGAACGCATGCGCCCTACCTTCGTTCCGCAGCGCGAGCCCGAGCTGCCGCTGCATACGCCCAGTGTGTCGTCGCTGACGTTGGCGGCGGTGATTGCGCTGATCGCGTGGATCGCGATCCTCGCGCAAGCCGACCTGACGATCGATCGCACGCTCGCGCGCGGGCTCACCGTGTTCGACGCGCTCGCGCGCATGAGCAGCTATCTGACCAATCTGACGGTGCTCGCCAGCGCGTTGTGCTTCACCTGCATCGCGCTGTGGAAGCACCGCTCGCCGCTCGTGCGCTTTTGCCGGCAGCCCACCGTCGTGACCGCGGTGGTCGCGTACATGGTATTCGTCGGCATCGCGTACAACGTGCTGTTGCGCGGAATGTGGCCGCTGTCACCCTACCGGCGCCTGCTCAACGAGTCGCTGCACAGCGTGCTGCCCATGCTCGCCGCGCTCTACTGGGTGCTGTTCGTGCCGCGCTTTCATCTGCGCTTGCGCCACGCTTTGCTGTGGCTCGTCTATCCGCTCGCCTATCTCGGCATTACGTTCTGGCGCGGCAGCCTGTCGGATTTTTATCCGTATCCGTTCATCGACATCGAAACGCTCGGGCTGCGCCAGGTGCTCGTCAATTCCGCGCTGCTGTTCGGCGGCTTTCTGATGCTGCTGGCCGTGTTCGTCGGCATCAATTTCAGGCGCCGACGATGATCTCGCAGCAGATTCCGGTCGAGCGGATGCATTGCGCCCTGTTGGCGGGCGCACTTCTTGCGGCCCTTTCGTCACTGACGCAGGCTGACGCCACCATGGCTCGGCTTGCGCGGCGCCCTTGTGCGGGCGCGTTGCAAATGCGGCGCGCCCGCACGTAAATATGACAACAGGAGCGATGCATATGGATACGAATTCAGCGGCAGGCGCGGTGAAGGAAGTCGCGGGCAAGGTGCAAAGCGCGGTCGGCGAAGCGATGGGCGACACCAGCGCGCAAGTGGCGGGCAAGGCGCGCGAATTGAGCGGCAAGGCGCAGCAGTTGTGCGCGAATACGACGAGCCTCGTGCGCGACACGACGGCCGAAAACCCGTTCACGACGCTGGCCGTCGTCGCGCTCGCCGGGTTCGTGATGGGCGCGCTGTGGTCGCGCGGCGGTCGCGACTACGATTGACGCAGGCACGGCGCCGGATCGACGGCGCCGATCAACGGGGCGAGGCAGTCGCACAAAGCGGGCGATCGGCCCCAGGCGGATCGCGCAGCTTCACTGGCCACTCTTTTTCTTGCGGCCCGCGCCCATTTCCAGTTCGATCCATGTGGGCGCGTGGTCGCTCGCATGCGGTTCGCCGCGCACCCAGCGGTCGACGCCCGCATCGCGCAGGCGCGGCGCGAGATCGGCGCTCAGCAGCAGATGATCGATGCGCAGGCCCGAGTTGGTGTCCCAATGACGGCGGAAATAATCCCAGAACGTGTACACGCGCTCGTCGCCGAAATGCGTGCGCAGCGCATCGGTCCAGCCTTGCGCGAGCAGATTGCGATAACGCTCGCGGCTTTCCGGCTGCAGCAGCGCGTCCTTGAGCCACGAGCGCGGGTTGTAGATGTCTTCGTCGGTCGGCACGACGTTGAAGTCGCCCGCGATCACGACCGGGTGGCCGCTCTTGTAAAGCCGTGCCGCATGCGCGATCAGATGATCGAACCACGCGAGTTTGTAATCGAACTTGGGGCCGGGCTGCGGATTGCCGTTCGGCAAGTACAGACACACGATCAGCACGCCGGCGACCGCGGCCTCGATGTAACGGCTATGCGTGTCCTCTTCGAAACCTGGTAGACCGCGCCGCGTTTCGAGCGGCACGTCGCCTTTGGCGAGAATCGCCACGCCGTTCCATGCGCTCTGACCTTGCCATACGGCGCCATATCCGGCGTCGCGCAACGCGTCGACCGGAAACGCGCTATCGACCGCCTTCAGTTCCTGCAGGCAGACGACGTCCGGCGCCTCGCGCTCGAGCCATTGCAATAGCGCTGCCTGCCGCGAGCGGATTCCGTTGATGTTGAACGTCGCAATGCGCAGCTTCGCCATGATCATCCCTCCCTCGCCTATTGCACCGCGACGTCGTTCCCCTCGGTCGCCGACGAATGCGCGACGAATGCGCGACGAATGCGCGCGGCAATCAGGCGGTCACGCCCGGCAGATTCGTTCGGAGCAACGACCCCATTTTGGCCTGGTCTTGGCCCGCGCCAAATCTATCATCCGCCAAGCGAATACCATTCCATCCGCCTCAAACCTGTCGACATCCGCTGCGAAGCCACCTCTAAGTCTGATCAATGGCGTTGAAAGTCGGATGGTAATTTCACGGTAAGCGTATGTGTATTCCATTATAATGTCGTGCGCCCATCGGCCGCCGGCACAACGGCCGACTCGGGCGATGCGGGTTGCTCGCCTGCTTTTTTACTGACTCACTCCAATCCGTTTCAATGGAAGCTGCAATGAACGCTGCCCCTTCATGTCCGCAATGCGCAATGGAAAACACCTACCCTGACGGCACGCTGTACGTGTGCGCGGACTGCGGCAACGAATGGTCGGCCGCCAATGGCGCCGACGCGAGCGATGAACCGGCGGGCAACGTCGTCAAGGATGCGAACGGCAACGTGTTGTCGGACGGTGATGCGGTCGTGCTGATCAAGGATTTGCGCGTCAAGGGCTCGTCGATCACGCTGAAGATGGGCACCAAGGTGAAGAGCATCCGGATCGTCGGTGGCGATCACGAAATCGACTGCAAGACGGACGCGGGCAGCTTCATGCTGAAGGCCTGCTTTCTGAAGAAGGTCTAACGGGCATATCGGGAATGGCTGAGGATCGAACATCGTACGACGCATTCATCGAATTCATGGCCACGCCGATCAGCGCTGGGCAACCGTTCGTGCTGGAGACGCAGCACGCGGTGTCGCTGCACTTCGATCATTTCGCCACGCAGAGCTTCATGTCGCTCAGGAATCCGGAGAGGCTCGCGCTCGGCTATACCCGCGCGATGATGGGATTTCTGCTGCTGCAGCCCGCTCCCACGCACATCTGCATGATCGGACTAGGTGGGGGATCGCTGGCGAAGTATTGCTATCGGCATCTGCCCGAGGTCGCGATCGACGCAGTCGAGATCAGCCCCGAGGTGATCGCGCTGCGTGACGTGTTCAGGATTCCGGCGGACGACGCACGGTTCAAGGTGGTTTGCGCGGATGGCGCGGACTACTTGATGAAGGATGACATCCGCACGGATGTGATCCTGCTCGATGCATTTGGCGCGGACGGGATGGCGAACCGATGCGCGGACATCGCATTCTTCACCGCCTGTCGCGAGCGTTTGACCGGGACGGGTGTCCTCGTCATCAACTTGACGGACGATGATCCGGCCATACCGCAGCACCTCGAGCGGCTGAAATCCGTATTTGGCGCTTCCTATGCGATCGTTCGGTGCGGCGACGACAGCAACTTCGTCACGTTCGCCTGGAAAAGCGGGCATCGTTTGCCGCCCAGAGAAGTCCTGGTCGAGCGCGCCCTCTCGTTTGCCTTTGCAGGCGAGCTCAAGCTTTCCGCCACTGCTCGCCACCTGAAAGAGGGCGAGCGCCTCGATCCGCAGCGGCTGGTCTGGCATGCGCGAGAGCAAGGGCAAGGGCATTGGGAAATCGGCGGTTGACCGGCACGAGGCGTCAACCTGGGCGTCATTTGCCCCGCTTGGCGAGTGGACTCTTGGTCTTGTAGGTCACGCCGTGACGCTCGAGATACTCGCGGATCAGTTGGCGGACGACTTGTGACGGCGTCAGATCTTGCGCCGAGCAGAGCATTTCAAATGCTTCTTTCTTGGCGGGGTCGATCAGGACGGTCAGGCGTGCGGTTTTCGTTTCCATTGCGAGGACGGGTCGGCAAATATGCTAACCAAATTATAATGCATTTGCCTTCGACGGCACGGCGAAAAGGCGTCGCTGCGCCGATCGCGGTGCGTGCCTGGCACACCTGAAAGCGGCGCGGTCGATCTCGTTGGCGCAGCGCGATGTCGTTGCTGCCAGGAGCGCAGAGAGGTGTTCGTTCCAACCCGGGCGTCGGCCGACACGAACCCGGTGTTCGCACAGGAATTCTCCGGCCTTGCGGGCCCGCATTCGCCCCGCCTGGCTCGAGGTCAGTGCCTGCGCTCGAACCGACACAGCCAGGTCAGCACATCATCGGCGACGGGCACGATCGCGAGCGTGACGAGTACGCCCGCGAGCGGCACGGTCGACACATAGCCGACGTGCTTGAAACCAATTGCGCCGATCAGGCCGCCAACGAAGAACGACGCGAGCATCGTGCCGTGGATTTTCAGCTTCGCGCGGTTTGCGATGACCGCTTGAGCGTCGTCAATGAGCGCCAATCGATTCCAGTAAAACAGCTTGCCCAACTCGATACCGAGGTCCGTCACGATGCCGGTCATGTGTGTCGTACGGATCTCCGCGCCCGACAGCTTGGTGATCATCGCATTCTGCAGCCCCATGATGAAGCACAGCAGGATCACGGTCACCGGGACGAAGAACGCTTCGCGTAGCGCGAGGTGGCTGCCGAGCAGACCGAACAGGAGCAGCAGCGCGGCCTCGACCACCAACGGCAGCACGTACTGGCTTTGCAGGCTCTGGCGGCGTCCCCAGTTGACGAGCACCGCCGAGCACCCTGCTCCGACCAGAAACGATGCCAGCGAACCGATGCCAGCCAGCACGAGCCGGATGTCCCCGAGCGCCGCCTGGTCTGCGATCGCCGACACGATGCCGCTCATGTGAGACGTGTATTGCCTGACCGCGAGGAAGCCGCCGGCATTGGTGGCGCCGGCGACGAAGGCAAGAGAAAACCCGAGCTGACGGTTTGCGCTCGTACTGCGGTGTTTTCCCGTCAGGCTTCGAAAGTACTGCGCAGGCATAGGCTCTTCACTCAATCGCTCGGAACAACGGCAAAGACTTGGCGGATAGACGCTTCGCGCCCCGCATGCACGCGAACTGCGCGCAGGACCGCCCGATTCCGCCGAACATGTGGTTCATATGATAACGCTATTATCATACTCTGTTATCCGGATTGGCCTTCCAGTGTCATAGTGACATAATGCAATTCGAGTGAGCCCGGCAAGCCGGAGCTCATTCCATGCTTCGTCCAATCCGAGCGTACTGGAGACATTCCGGATGGCACCCTTCCCGGTCGTCCATTTCGTCCTGCTGGTCGCGGCCGCCTGGCTCGCGATCGGCACGCTGGGTCTCGGGGTTCTGCATCGCACGCGCTTCGTTGCACACGGGTTGTTTCCGCTCGGCGCGCTGGGAGGGCTGCTGCTGGGTGCGGCGGGACTCGCCGGCATCTTCACTGAACCGTCCACCGCGGTGCTGCCGATCGGGCTGCCCGGCTTGCCGTTCCATCTCCGCGTCGATGCGCTATCCGGCTATTTCCTGTTCGTGCTGGGTGTCGTCAGCGCGGGAATCGGCGCTTTTTCCGCCGGTTATTTCCGTAAAGGCGAAGGGTCCGCGCCGGGACTCATCTGCTTCGAGTATCACGTTTGCATCGCGAGCATCGCGCTCGTGCTGATCGCCGACGATGCGTATGTGTTCATGGTCGCCTGGGAGACGCTGACGCTGTCCGCGACGTTCCTCGTGATGACCAACCATCGGATCGGCGAGATCCGCCGCGCGGGCTACCTGTATTTCCTGATCTCCCACGTCGGCGCGCTCGCGCTGCTGCTTTGCTTCGGCATCCTGCAGGCGCGCACCGGCGACTACACGTTTGCCAACCTGCGCGCGCAGTCGCCCGACGCGTTCTGGGCATCGCTCGCATTCCTGTTCGCGTTGATTGGATTCGGTGCCAAGGCCGGCGTGTTCCCGTTGCACGTGTGGCTGCCGGATGCGCATCCCGCGGCGCCGTCCCCCGTGTCGGCGCTGCTCAGCGGATTCGTGCTGAAGGTCGGCCTGTATGGCCTGATCCGCACCGTGTTCGACCTGCTGCACGTGCAGATCGCCTGGTGGGGCGTGCTGCTGCTCGTGCTGGGTATCGGCACCGCGCTGCTCGGCGTCGTGTTCAGCACGATCCAGGTCGACATGAAGCGTCTGCTCGCGTATTCGTCGATCGACAACGTCGGCCTGATGATCGTCGCACTCGGGCTCGCGGTGCTGTTTCGCGCTTACGGGATGCCGGCCCTGTCCGCGCTTGCGCTGACCGCGATGCTCTACCAGATCGTCGCGCATGCGGCCTTCAAGAGCCTGCTGTTCCTCGGCACCGGGGCCGTCCTGCACGCCACCGGCGAGCGCAATCTCGGCAAGCTCGGCGGCCTGATCCGCGTGATGCCGTGGACCGCGTGGGCAGTGCTCACGGGCGTCGCAGCCAGCGCCGGCTTGCCTCCGATGAGCGGCTTCGTTGCGGAGTGGCTCCTGCTGCAAGGCTTCCTGTTCACGCCGGGTTTGCCGAATTCCGTGCTGGCGATGACGGTGCCGATCGCGGCCGCGCTCGTCGCGATGACCGCAGCTCTCGCCGGCTACACGATGGTCAAGTTCTACGGCATCGTCTTCCTCGGGCAGCCGAGGGAAGCGAAACTGAGTCGCGCACACGACGCGAATACATGGGAACGGCTCGCGTTCTGCTGGTTCGCGGCGGCCGGTGTGCTGCTCGGCCTGATGCCCGCGCAGTTCGTCAGGGTGCTGGACCGGGTCACGCGCGTGCTAGTCGGTGCCGGAATCGGCGCGGAAAATCATGGCTGGCTGATCTTCGTGCCGGTGTCGGCCGCGCGGGCGAGCTACATGCCCGTCGTGTTCATGCTGTTTTTCGTCGCCTGCTGCGGCCTCGCGTGGCTGCTGGTACGACGCTTCTACCACGGCCGGCTGAGACGGTCCGCGCCGTGGAGTTGCGGCTTCCCGTTCACGACCGCGCGGATGCAGGACACGGCGGAAGGCTTCGGACAACCGATCCGGGAGATCTTCGCGCCGCTGCTGCGCATCGAGCGGCAACTGCCGTCGCCGTTCGACGCGCAGCCGGCCTACCGGGTCTCGGTCGCCGACCGCACGTGGTCCATTTTCTACGACCGTATCGCAGCACTCACACAACGTGCGGCGCAATGGGCGGGCCGGCTGCAGAGGGGCAGGATTGCCGTGTACCTGACCTACAGCTTCGCCGTGCTGATCCTGCTCCTGATGCTGGTGAGACGATGGTGACTGTATCCGGCGTGCTGTCGCAAACCCTCGAGATCGTCGTGGCGCTTGCCGCCGCGCCACTGCTGACGGGCTGGGTCAACCAGTGCCGCGCGTGGCTGCAGAACCGGCGCGCGCCCAGCATCTGGCAGCCGTACCGGATGCTCCACAAGCTGTTCAACAAGGAGTCGGTCGTCGCCGATGGCGCAAGTCCGGTGTTCCGTGGCGCGCCCTATGTCGTGTGGGCGGCGATGACGCTCGCCTGTGCAATCGTGCCGACGCTGTCGACCGAATTGCCGCTATCTCCCGCCGCGGATGCGATCGCGCTGGTCGGCCTGTTTGCATCCGCGCGCGTTGCGCTGTCGCTCGCGGCGATGGATGTCGGCACGGCGTTCGGCACGCTCGGCGCCCGCCGCGAGATGCTGGTCGGTTTCCTCGCGGAACCGGCCTTGCTGATGGTGCTGCTGTCGGCCTCGCTGATCACGCAGTCGACCCTGCTCACGAGCATCGTCGCGACGCTCGGACACAGCGAACTGACGATCTATCCGAGCCTGGCGTTTGCCGGCATCGCTTTCACGCTGGTGTCGCTCGCCGAAAATGCGCGGCTGCCCGTCGACAACCCCGCCACCCACCTCGAACTGACGATGATCCACGAGGCGCTGATCCTCGAATATTCGGGGCGGCACCTCGCGCTGATGGAATGGGCGGCCAGCCTCAAGCTGTTCGCCTACTCGTGCATCGGCATTGCACTGTTCATGCCGTGGGGGATCGCCGCGGCGGGTAATCCGCTCGCGCTCGTATTCGCGGTGCCGGCACTCTTCGTCAAGCTGATGGTGGGCGGCGCCGCGCTGGCCGTGGTCGAGACCGCCAACGCGAAGATGCGGATATTCCGGGTCCCGGAGTTCCTTGCGACCGCCTTCCTGCTCGCGGTGATCGGCATGCTCGTCCACCTGCTGCTGGGAGCATGAATGCACGCCTACGCGACGCAACTGATCAATTTCCTCGCGGCCGTGCTGCTGATGCTGTCGTTCGCGATGCTAAGCCAGCGCCGCATCCTGTCGCTGATCCACCTCTATACGCTGCAGGGTGTCACGCTCGTTCTGGCGAACCTGATCCTCGGTTTCGTGACGGGCGATCCGCACCTGTACGTATCGGCCGGACTGACGCTCGTGCTGAAGGTCGGCGTGATTCCGTGGATCCTGTATCGCCTCGTGCGCAGGCTCGACATCCAGGCCGACGTCGAGCCGCTGATCAACATACCGACGACGCTGCTGATCGGCATCGTGCTCGTGATCATCGCGTTCAACGTCGCGGCGCCGATCAGCCAGCTCGCGACGTCGGCCGCGCGCGGCACGCTCGGGATCGCGCTTGCATGCGTGTTGTTGTCGTTCATGGCGATGATCACGCGCGCGAAGGCGATTCCCCAGGTGATCGGCTTCCTGTCGATGGAAAACGGGCTGTTCTTCGCCGCAACGGCCGCCACCAATGGCATGCCGATGATAGTGGAACTCGGAATCGGGCTCGACGTGCTGGTCGGGATGCTGATTCTGGGCGTGTTCATGTTCCAGATTCGCGAACAGTTCGACAGCCTGGAAATCCATCACCTCGAGACGCTCAAAGATGAATGACGCCCACGTCGTGCTCGCCGTGCTCGGCATTCCGCTCGTGGCCGCCGCATCTCTTGCGGCCGTGCGACCCGCTCATATCGCGCGCAACCTGAACGCAGGCTTCAGCTTCGCAACGTTCGCGGCGACGCTGGTGCTCGCCGCGCGTACCGTTGACCATGGAGCGTCGTTCGCGTTCGAACGCGCATTCTTCGTCGATCCCCTCAACGTGTACCTCGTCGCGCTGACCGCCTTCGTCGGCTGGACGACGTCGCTGTTCTCGCGGCCGTACATGCAGGTCGAAGAGGCGCGCGGCCGGATGACGGCGACGCGCATGCGCCTCTATCACAGCATGTACCAGCTGTTCATGTTCGCGATGCTGCTCGCGCTGCTGACCAACAACCTCGGCGTGCTGTGGGTCGCGATGGAGGGCGCGACGCTCGCGACCGTGCTGCTCGTCAGCGTCTATCGGACCGCCGCGAGCCTGGAGGCCGCGTGGAAGTACTTCATCCTGTGCGGTGTCGGCATCGCGCAGGCATTGTTCGGCACGATCCTGCTGTACCTCGCCGCGAGCCGGCAACTGTCCGACGGCGATGCGCTGCTGTGGACGAGCCTTGCCGCCGTCAGGACGCACCTCGATCCGTCCATCGTGTCGATCGCCTTCGTGTTCCTGCTGGTCGGCTACGGCACCAAAGTCGGACTCGTGCCGATGCACAACTGGCTGCCGGACGCGCACGCCGAAGGCCCGACACCGATTTCAGCGGTGCTTTCCGGGCTGCTGCTGAACGTCGCGCTGTACGCGGTGCTGCGCTGCAAGGTGCTGGCGGACGGCGCGCTCGGCAATGGACTGCCTGGGCGCTTGCTGGTCGGGTTCGGGCTCGTGTCGGTATTGATCGCGTCGTTCTCGCTGTTTCGGCAGAAGGACGTCAAGCGGCTGTTCTCGTATTCGTCGATCGAGCACATGGGACTGATGACGTTCGCGTTCGGCCTCGGCGGCCCGGTCGCGACGTTCGCCGGTCTGCTGCACATGACCGTCCATTCCCTCGTCAAGTCGGCGATCTTCTTTGCGGTCGGCCACGCAGCGCAGAAGGCAGGCACACAGGCGATCGAAGGCATTCGCGGGCTGCTGCAGGTCAGCCCGATGGTCGGCTGGGGCCTGATGCTCGGCGCGCTCGCGATTCTCGGACTTCCGCCGTTCGGCGTGTTTGCCAGCGAATTCCTGATCCTGACCACCGCGATGAACACGCTACCGTGGACAGCGCCATTGTTGCTGCTCGGCCTCGCCGTCGCATTCGCAGCGATCTTCGCGCGCGTGCAGCACATGGTGTTCGGTGAGACGACGACAGCGAAACCGCTCGAGCATCGCCCCGCGCCGCTGCCGGTATTCGTGCATCTGGGTCTGGGGCTGATGCTTGGGCTCTACGTGCCGCCGTACCTCGCGACGTGGTATCGCCAGGCCGCAACGATGTTGGCGGGGTGACGGATGCGACTCGAATCGATGGATCTTGCCGCCACCCGCCTCACGCACCGTGCGGGCCATATTTCAGCAACTGTGGTGAGCGCCGACGAATCAGCGTGGCTCGAGGTTGCGCGCATCGTGCGATCAGAGCAGCGGCGCCTCATTGCCATGTGGGGCAGCGAAGCCGTCGAACACGGTTTCTCAGTGAACGCCGCGTACGAAAGCGATGACGGCATCTTGTGGGTGCGCCTGCCGATCGGGCGTAAGCAGGATGCCGGTGGAGACTATCCCGATCTCGTCCCCGTTTTCCCGTACGCGTCTCGCATGCAACGGGCGATCTTCGATCTGATAGGCCTGCGGGCACGCGGTGCCGAGGACACGCGGCCGTGGCTAAATCACGGCAACTGGCCCGATGATTATTTCCCGCTGCAAAGGCTGGCGAGCGGTGTCGAAACCTTCGAGTCGAGCGAGGCGGACTATCCATTCGTGCAGGTTGCGGGCGATGGCGTGCACGAGATCGCCGTCGGGCCGATTCATGCGGGCATCATCGAACCGGGGCATTTCCGCTTCTCGGTGGTCGGCGAGAAGGTGCTGCGCCTTGAAGAACGTCTCGGCTACGCGCACCGTGGCGTCGAGCGGCTGTTCGAACGTACTCCTGCTTCGCTTGGCCATCGGGTTGCCGCCAGGATCGCGGGCGACTCGACCGTCGCGTTCTCGTGGGCCTTTTGCATGGCGCTCGAGCAAGCCAGCGGCACGACACTGTCGAAGCGCAGCCTGTATCTGCGCGCCCTTCTGCTGGAACGCGAGCGTGTGGCCAACCACCTCGGCGACCTCGGCGCGCTGGGGAACGATGCCGGGTTCGGCTTCGGGCTCGCGCAGTTCTCGCGGCTCAAGGAGGACTGGATACGGACGAACGCCCGCACCTTCGGGCATCGGTACCTGATGGATCGGATCGTGCCGGGCGGTGTATCGGTCGACGTTCGCCGCGACGACGCTACGGTGCTGGCGCAGCAGTGCGAACGCATCGAGCGCGAGGTCCACGTGATGCGCAAAGTCTACGACGACCAGTCCGGGCTGCAGGATCGATTCCTCGGCACGGGCCGATTGACCCCCGCCGTAGTCGAGCACTTTGGCGTGCGTGGCATGGCCGCCCGCGCCAGCGGTCGAACGTTCGACGTTCGCGCCAACTTGCGGCCTGCTCCGTATGACGACGTATCGGTCAATGCGGCAAGTGATACGCGCGGCGATGTTGCCGCGCGCGTCGCCGTGCGTTTCGCCGAAATCGATGAATCCCTGCGCCTGATCCGCGCGCTGCTGGCCGATCTTCCGGATGGTCCCGTGGTCGTCGCCACGGCACCCGCAACGGCACCCGCGCAAGGCGTTGGCTGGGTGGAAGGTTGGCGAGGGGACGTATTCGTCGCACTCGATATCGCGCCGGGCGACGTCATCGCCCGATGCCATTGCCACGATCCGTCATGGCAGAACTGGCCGGCGCTGGAGCACGCGATCATCGGCAACATCGTTCCCGATTTCCCGCTGATCAACAAGTCGTTCAACCTGAACTACGCGGGGCACGATCTCTGATGTGGCAACTGATCCGGCAATTCGCGCGCACCGATTTTCCCGGCGAACCTGCGCCGGCGGCGGAAGATGCGTGGCATCACGAGGAGCGGCGCATTCGCGAGGACATTCTCGATCTGCTCGGACGGGCTCTGTGCATCCGCCAGATCGACGCGGGTTCATGCAATGGTTGTGAACTGGAGATCCACGCGCTGAACAACCCGTACTACAACATCGAAGGGCTTGGAATCAAATTCGTCGCGAGTCCGCGGCATGCCGACCTGCTGCTCGTGACCGGACCGGTGACGCTGAATATGCGAGCGGCCCTGCTCGCCGCGTACGAGGCGACACCCGGCCCGAAACTCGTCGTTGCCGCAGGCGAATGCGCGTGCACGGGCGGCATTTTTGCCGGCAGTTACGCGGTGTGCGGCCCTGTTTCATCGATCTTGCCGGTCGACGTGACGATCCCCGGATGTCCGCCGCAGCCGGTCGATTTGCTGCGAGGCATCCTGGCGGCCTGCCGGGCTCGTTGAGCCGGAGGTCGATTTCAGGGATTTGCATTTCCCCCCCGAGCCTCGCTCAGCTCCGACAAGGTCGCGCGTCGCTCCAGCCGGCCTCCATCCCGTTCATTGCGCATATTGAACTGCCGTTATTGCGCAGAACGGCTTTGCGCTTGCAGCAAGTTTTTAATACCGTGTTAGCTGCAACGGCAACGGCATTGAAATTGCTGCGCAATGGTTTTGTTTCAACGCGATGCGTTGGACATCGACGCGTCGTCAGCCTGCATTGACCTTTCAATGGAGTCAACAGATCGTCATGACCACGCCTACAGAATGTCAGCATTGCGGGAACGCCCCCGCTTCAGAGTCCACCGCCGAGCCCACCGCCACGCCTTCTCTACCGTCACGCCGCCGCTTCCTGCAATCGGCCGCGGCCGCCGCGACGATCGGTGCGGCGCCGCATCTGCGCGCGCAAACGCAGGCGCCGTCGCCCGCTTCACCCGCGCCGCAAAGCAACCCCGTGGTGCCGCCGCGACCCGTCATATTGACCGTCAACGGCCGCGCTTACACGCTGCAACTCGAAGCCCGCGTGACGCTTCTCGATGCGTTGCGCGAATACGCGGGACTGATGGACACGAAGAAAGGCTGCGACCGCGGTCAATGCGGCGCCTGCACGGTGCTCGTCGACGGCCGCCGCATCAACTCGTGTCTGACGCTCGCGGTCATGCATGAAGGCGAGAACATCACGACCGTCGAAGGACTCGCGAGCAACGGCGCGTTGAGTCCGGTGCAGGCCGCGTTCATCGAACACGACGCGTTCCAGTGCGGCTACTGTACGCCCGGGCAATTGTGCTCGGCCACCGCCCTGCTAAGCGAATTCCGCAACGGCACCGCGAGCACCGTCACCGCCGACGTGCGCGCGCGCCCCGCCGCGCTTACCGACGACGAAATCCGCGAGCGCATGAGCGGCAACATCTGCCGCTGCGGCGCGTACGTGAACATCGTCGCCGCGGTCCGCGCCGCGCACGACAACGCCTAACGGAGACCGACATGGATGCGATCTCCTACGAACGCGCCGGCGACGTCGCCAGCGCGATACGCGCCGCGCAACAGCCGGGCGCGGTGTTCATCGGCGGCGGCACGAACCTGCTCGACCTGATGAAGGGCGGCGTCGCGCGACCGGTGCGGCTCATCGATATCACGCACATAGGCGGCCTCGACTCGGTGACGACGCTGCCCGGCGGCGGCATCCGCATCGGCGCGCTGGTGCGCAACAGCGACGCGGCCAATCACGCGTTGGTGCGCGAGCAGTACCCGCTGCTGTCGCAGGCGCTGCTCGCGGGCGCGTCGGCGCAGTTGCGCAATATGGCGACGGTCGGCGGCAATCTGCTGCAACGCACCCGCTGCGGATACTTCTACGACACTGCGTTCACACAGTGCAACAAGCGCATGCCCGGCAGCGGCTGTGCGGCACTCGACGGCCACAACCGCGCGCACGCGATCCTCGGCGCGAGCCCGCAATGCATCGCGGTCAACCCGTCGGACATGAGCGTGGCGCTGGCCGCGCTCGATGCGCTGGTGCGCGTGAGCGGCCCGAGCGGCGAGCGCACGATCGCGATCGCCGACTTCCATCGGCTGCCGGGCGATCGGCCCGATGTCGATACCACTTTGCAGCCCGGCGAGCTGATCACCGCGGTCGATCTGCCGCCGCCGCTCTTCAGCGCGCATTCGCACTATCTGAAGGTGCGTGACCGGGCCAGCTATGCGTTCGCGCTCGTCTCGGTCGCGGCCGCGTTGCAGATGGACGGCGAGCGCGTGCAGAGCGCGCGCATCGCGCTCGGCGGCGTCGCGCACAAACCATGGCGGGCGAGTGCGGCCGAGCAGATGCTGAGCGGCCAGCCGCTCAGCCAGGCCACGCTGAAGAACGCCGCCGCGGCCGCGTTGAGCGGCGCGCAGCCGCGCCACGACAACGCCTTCAAGGTCCAGCTCGCGCAACGCGCGATCGTGCGCGCGGTCAACCAGGCTGCCGGTAAGGCGGGAGGTGTCGCATGAATCTGATCGGACAACCGCTCGATCGCGTCGACGGTCTGTTGAAGGTGACCGGCGACGCGCGTTATGCAGCCGAATTCCCCGCGGCGCGCCTCGCGCACGCCGTGCTCGTAACCAGCACGATCGCGGCCGGCACGATTGCGTCGATCGACGCGAGCCGCGCCGAAGCCGTGCCCGGCGTGCTGCTCGTGATGACGTACCAGAACGCGCCGCGCCTGCCCAATGGCGGCCGACCCGCGCTCTCGCCGCCGGCCGGCCGGCGTCTGTCGCTTCTGCAGGACAACGAAGTGCACTACAGCAACGAGCCGGTCGCGGTGGTCGTCGCCGACACGCTCGAACATGCGGCCGATGCCGCGCGCCAGTTGCGCATCGTCTACCAGCCGGGCGCCGCGGCGCTCGACTTCACCCAGGCGAAGGCGCACGCGCACGCGCCGGACAGGCCGCAGGGCCGCCAGACCGACACGCAGCGCGGCAGCTTCGAGGACGGCATGCAAAGCGGCGACGTGCATATCGAGGCCATCTACACGACACCGATCGAGCATCACAACCCGATGGAGCCGCACGCGACGATGGCGCAATGGGACGGCCCGCAATTGACGGTCTACGACTCCACGCAGGGCGTGAGCGGCGCCGCGCAGGTGCTCGCAAAGACGTTCGGCATCCCTGCGTCCGACGTGCACGTGATTTCACCGCTGATCGGCGGCGGCTTCGGCTGCAAGGGCTCGTCGTGGTCGCACGTGTCGCTGTGCGCGATGGCCGCGCGGCAAACCGGCCGCCCCGTGCGGCTCGCGCTCGAACGCCCGCAGATGTTCGGCCCGGTCGGTGCGCGGCCGCGCACCGAGCAGCACTTCGTGATCGCCGCACGGCATGACGGCACGTTGACCGCGATGCGTCACGACAGCATCTCGAACACCTCGATGATCGAAGACTGGACCGAGACCTGCTGCATGGTCACGCGCATGCTGTACGCGGTGCCCAATCAGGTGACGACGCACCGCCTCGTGCAGCTCAATGTCGGCACGCCGACCTTCATGCGCGCGCCGGGCGAGACCACCGGCTCGTTCGCGCTCGAATCGGCGATGGACGAACTCGCCGTCGCGCTGAAGATGGACCCGCTCGCGCTGCGCCTGAAGAACTACGCGGACAGCGATCCGCAGGAGCACAAGCCGTGGTCGGGCAAGTCGCTGCGCGAGTGCTATCAGATCGGCGCCGAGAAGTTCGGCTGGTCGCGTCGCCCGCACGCGCCGCGCTCGATGCGCGACGGCAACACGCTGATCGGCTATGGCATGGCGACCGCGACCTATCCGGCCAATCGCAGCGAGGCGTCGGCGCTCGCGCAGATTCTGCCGGACGGCACCGCGGTGGTCGCATCGGGCACCCAGGATCTCGGCACCGGCACCTACACGGTGATGACCCAGGTCGCCGCCGACGCGCTCGGCTTCACGCCCGAGCAGATCCACTTCGCGCTCGGCGATTCGTCGCTGCCGCGCGCGCCGGTCTCGGGCGGCTCGCAGTCGGCGGCCAGCGTGTCGTCCGCGGTGCGCGATGCGGCCAGCCAGGCGCGCAGCCAGCTGATCGCGCTGGCGCTCGCCGACGCGGGCTCGCCCGTGCACGGTCTGCCGCTCGACGACGTCACCGTCGAAAGCGGCTGGGTCGTGAGCCGGTCGCAACCGAACCGGCGCGATCCGGCCGCGGCGATCATCGCGCGCGCGGGCGGCAAGCCGATCGAGGCGAGCGCGACCGTGAAGCCCGGCGACGAGAAGCAGAAGTACTCGTTCCACTCGTTCGGCGCGGTGTTCGTCGAGGTCCACGTCGATGCCGAGCTCGGCACGATCCGCGTGCCGCGCGTGGTCGCGGTGTACGACGTCGGCCGGGTGCTGAACCAGAAGACCGCGCGCAGCCAGATGCTGGGCGGCATCGTGTGGGGCATCGGGGCGGCGCTGCAGGAGGAAAGCACGCTCGACGAACGCTACGGGCGCTTCACCAATGCGAACCTCGCCGAGTATCACGTGCCGGTGAATGCCGATATCGGCACGCTCGACATTACGTTCCTCGACCGGCCCGATCCGTATATCAACTCGCTCGGCGTGCGCGGCATCGGCGAGATCGGCATCACGGGCGTGGTGCCCGCGATCGCGAACGCGGTGTACAACGCGACCGGCGTGCGGGTGCGCGATCTGCCGATCACGCTGGACAAGGTGGTGCGGACCTGAACCGGCGGCAGCGCCGGGACGGGAGCGAAAGCGGGAGCGGCGCGCGGCTTGCATCGGGCTCGCTTGCCGCTTGCCGCTTGCCTCCCGCCCCGTCGCATCGCACAATCGTGGGCATTCCTGTCTACCGGTATCCGCCGATGGCCTACGCCTCGCTCGCCACCGGCGTGTTGCTCGCCGCCGGTTTCGGCTCACGCTTCGATCCGCACGGGCTGCACAACAAACTGCTTGCACGCATGCCCGACGGCACGCCGGTCGCGCATGAAGCCGCGCATCGGCTGCTGCGGGTCGTCACGCGGGTGCTCGCCGTGGTGCGGCCGGGGTCCGACGCGCTCGCCCGCGTGCTGAACGATGCCGGCTGCGACGTCGTGTTTGCGGCGAGCGCCGAGCGCGGCATGGGCGCGAGTCTCGCCGCCGGCATCGAAGCGAGCGACGACGCCGAAGGCTGGATCGTCGCGCTCGCCGATATGCCGCGCATCGCGGTTCCGACGATCGAAGCGGTAGCCCGCGCGCTCGACGACGGCGCGCCGCTCGTCGCGCCGTTCTACGACGGCCAGCGCGGCCATCCGGTCGGCTTCGGCATCGAGCATCGCGACGCGCTGCTCGCGCTCGACGGCGACACCGGCGCGAAAGCGCTGCTCAAGTCACCGGCGCTGACGCGCATCGATGTCGACGATCCCGGCATTCTGCGCGACGTGGATACGCCGGACGATTTGCGCGCGCTCTAGCGGCCAGGCTCAGTCTCGCCGACACTGGCAGCCCGCAGCCGGTCGAAATCGAGAATCGCGATTTCGCCGGATTTCAGGCTCACGATGCGTTGGCTTTCGAGCGTCCTGAGCAACTGATTCGTGGTCTGTCGCGACAGCGACACCATCGAAGCCAGGCTGTCCTGCGAGACCCGTATCCTCGTTTGCGACGCGTTCAGACCGCCATACCCGCCGGCGATCATCAGCAAGCGGTTCGCCACGCGCTGCGCGGCGGGCAACAACGTCATCGCCTGGGTGTTCTCGAACGAAACGCGCAGTCTTTGCGCCATCAACAACGCGAAGTCGCGCCAATAGCGCGGTGTGGCGTCGAGCAGATCCCGCAGCGCGGCTTCGGGCACGTGCAGCAACAGCGTGCGGCTCACCGCGGTGGCGTCGTTCGGTCGCGGCAGCCCGTCGAACAGCGAGATTTCGCCGATCCACGCGGTGGGCCCGAGCTCCGCGAGCAACGCCTCTTTCCCGTCCATGCCGACCGAACCGATCGCGAGCGCGCCGCCCAGCACCGCATACAGACCATCGGCCGGGTCGCCGCACCGATACAGCGCCTGGCCTTTGTCGAGCGTGACCAGCACGGCATGGTTGACGAGACCGTCCCGCAACTCGACGGGCAGACCCCGGTACCACGGCGTCGTTTCGAGTTGCGACCGGTAGCGGTGCAGGCTGGATTCCATTGGCGCATCGCCCTGTCGTGTATCTGACAGATTTTAGGCGGCTTCGAGTACATCATGTGGACTCGCCTCTTCAAACAAGGAGTATCGACGTGAACTCATCCGCAACCACTCTGAAGAACGACGTGTCCCCGGCCGAATGGGAGGCACGCGTCGATCTCGCGGCCGCCTACCGGCTCACCGCGCTGTTCGGCTGGGACGATCTGGTGTTTACCCACATCTCGGCGCGCGTGCCGGGCCCCGAGCATCATTTCCTGATCAACCCGTACGGCATGATGTTCGACGAGATCACCGCGTCGTCGCTGGTCAAGATCGACCTCGACGGCCGCAAGGTCAGCGAATCGCCGTATGACGTCAATCCTGCCGGCTTCACGATTCATAGCGCCATCCATACGGCACGCGAAGACGCGCTGTGCGTGATGCACACGCACTCCGTGAACGGCGTGGCCGTCTCGGCCCAGGCGGAGGGCTTGTTGCCGCTGTCGCAGCAGTCGCTCGGGGTGCTCGCGTCGCTCGGTTATCACGACTATGAGGGCATCGCGCTCAACGAAGCCGAAAAGCCGCGCCTCGTTCAGGACCTCGGACACAACACGAATCTGATGCTGCGCAACCACGGGCTGCTGACGGTCGGCAAGACGCCGGCGGACGCGTTCGTCGCGATGTACTTCTTCGAGGCGGCCTGCATGATTCAGGTGCGCGCGCAGGCGGGCGGCGGCAAGCTGCTGCCCATCGCGCCATCGATTCTCGAGAACATCAAGGAGCAGATCAAGCTCGTGACGAAGGGTGCGACGCCCGGCGCGCTCGTGTGGCCGGGGCTGCTGCGCCGACTCGATCGTCGTAACCCCGGCTTTGCCGACTAGAAGCCCGCGCGTCACGCGAAGCATCATGGACCGCGTTGCCGATGCGACGCAACGCGGGTGCAACCGGTAGGCGATGTGAACATCTGTATGGCAAAAATCTATATCTATGGCGCCGGCTCGATCGGTTGCTATGTCGGCGGACGGCTGCTGGCCAGCGGCAGCGACGTGCGTTTCATCGGACGCGCGCGCATCGCCGAGCAGTTGCGCAGCCAGGGCATCACGCTGTCGCGGCACGACGATAGCCGCTGGTATGTGCCGCCGCAGCGAGCCGACGTGTCGACCGACGCGGCCGCCGCGGCCGACGCCGACCTCGTGCTGGTCACGGTCAAGTCCGCCGCGACGGCGGCGGCCGCGGCGGAGCTGGCGAGTGTGCTGCGTCCCGGCGCGATCGTCGTGAGCTTCCAGAACGGCGTAGGCAATGCCGACGTACTGCGCGCCGCGCTGCCGCGGCACACGGTGCTGGAAGGCATGGTGCCCTTCAACGTGGTCGAGCGTGGACCCGGCGCGTTTCATCAGGGCTCGGCAGGCGAGCTCGAAATCCGGCTTACGCCGGCCATGCGGCCGTTCGTCGACGCGTTCAGGCGAGCGGGTCTGCCGCTGATCCAGCACAAGGACATGTTGCCGGTGCAGTGGGCCAAGCTGCTGCTGAATCTGAACAACGCCATCAACGCGCTGGCGAACCGGCCTTTGAAGGAGGAGCTGTCGCAACGCGCGTACCGCCTGTGCCTCGCCATGGCGCAAAAGGAAGCGCTCGCGCTGCTGAAGCGGGCCGCCATACGGCCAGCAAGAGTGACGCCGCTGCCGTCCCCGTGGATACCGCGTGTGCTCAGCGTACCCGATGCGTGGTTCGAACGGCTCGGCCGCGCGATGCTGACGATCGATCCGCTCGCACGCTCGTCGATGTCCGACGATCTGGCGGCCGGCCGCGCCACCGAAATCGACTGGATCAACGGTGAGGTCGTGCGCCTCGCCGAACGGCTTGGCCAAGCCGCGCCGGTCAACGCGCGGCTCTGCGAACTGGTCCGGCAAGCCGAGCGGGCCGACGTGCGTCCCGCGTGGTCGGGCGAAGCATTGCTGGCCGAGTTGCAGGCCGCGGGGCGTATCATCAAATGAGTTCCCCGAACCGTTGTCCGGCTGCGCTTCGATCTCCGCGATGGAATCCATAGTGACTCGGCGTGGCGCTGTGCAAGATCCGCCGCAGAAGGGACCGCGCTCGCATGCGCGGGGGACCGCCAGGGTCGCCCCGGGCCTGCGGAGCCGCCAATGCAAATAATCGACGTGACATCGCGAGGCAAACCCTCCCTGCTTCTGGCCACCAAGCTCGTGCCGCCGCGCTTGCCATCCGGGTTGATCGAGCGGCCGCGACTGCTCGAGCTGACGGCCCAGGCCGAACACAAACGGCTCATCGTCATCAAGGCGCCCGCGGGCTTCGGCAAGACCTCGCTCGCACTCGCGTGGCTCGCGCGGCTGCGCGCCGGCGGCGCGCACGTGGCGTGGCTGTCGCTCGACCCGGACGACGACGAGCCAGCCCGCTTCCTGCACTATCTCGCGCAGGCGTTGCGACACGCGTGCGGCGACGTCGGCGCGTCGGCGATCGGCCTGACGGCCGAGGCATCCCTCGTGCCGGCGCAGTCGATCGTGGCAACGCTGATCAACGAACTCGTCGAAGTCGACGACGAGGTCTATCTGTTCGTCGACGACTATCACCTGATCAGCCTGCCCGTCATCCACGACGTCGTCGCGTTCTTCATCGAGCACATGCCGTCGCGTGTGCACCTGGTGGTCTGCACGCGGGTCGATTCCGCGCTGCCGCTCGCGCGCTTGCGGGCCAGCAACCAACTGCTCGAAATCGACGCGGCGGCGCTGCGCTTCAGCTTCGACGAAACGCAGTGCTTCATCGAACGTGAATGTCCGGGCCTGGGTCTGTCCACCGTCAAGTCGCTATTCGCGAGCACCGAGGGCTGGGCCGCGGCGCTGCGCATTTCGGCCTCGGTGCTGGCACGCGACGAACGTCCGCCCGGCGCCGAAGCCGACACGCCATCGGGCGCGTCGCGGCCATTCGCCGCCTACCTCGAAGACATGCTCAAACATCTGCCGGCGGAGATGGTCGACTTCATGTTGCGTACCTCGATACTCGACCGGCTCAACGCATCGCTGTGCGAGGCGGTGACGGGCGTCGAGGACAGCCAGCGCATGCTGGAGGCGATCGCCGCGCGTCAGCTTCTGCTGGAACCGCTGGACGTCGAAGGACACGCGTTCCGCTATCACCATCTGATGCGCGACTACCTGTGCCAGCGGCTCGAATCCCGCTATCGTCACGAAGTCGCCGACGTACATCGCCGCGCGTGTCGGTGGTACACGCAGCAGGAACAATGGACGGACGCGGTGCGCCACGCGATCGCGGCGAGCGCGACCGACGACGCGATCGCGCTGATGGGCCGCTGCGCGATGTCGCTCGTCACGAAAGGCGATCTGCTGACGCTGCTCGGCTGGCAGCGCCAGTTCCCCGCGCATCTGATGCACGGGCAGATGCAGGTCAGGCTCGCGCTCGCGTGGGGCATGGCGCTGGCACTGCGCTTCGACGACGCGCTGACGATGCTCGATGCGCTAGAGCGCGACACCGCAATCGACACGGGCGCCAAAACCGCGCGCATGCGCTGGGAGTGTCAGGCCATCCGGGCGGTGCTCGCGGCATTGCAGGACGACCCGCAACGCGCGCTGCCGATCGCGCAGGCCTGTCTCGAGAATCCGTCGGCCGATGCGTGGACCGCCAACGTGCTGTCCAACGTCGTGCGCTTCGCGCACTGGAAAGCGGGCCGGCTCGAAGCGCTGTATGCGACCCCGTGGATTCCCAATTCGATCGATGACGATCAGCGCAACGTGTTCTCCTCCACGTACCGGCTGTGCCTGCTCGGACACGCGGAAATGCAGCAGATGCACTTCATGCTGGCCGAGCGGTATTTCATCAGGTCGATGCATCTGGCCGAGCGCTACTCGGGCCCGCAGTCGATCTCCGCCGCGCTATGTGCGCCGATGCTCGCGCAGATCCGCTACGAGCAGGGCCGCCTCGACGAAGCTGAAGCGCTACTGCTCGATCTGATGCCGATCGTCGATGCGGCCGTGCTGCTCGATAGCGTGCTGATCGCATATCGTGTGCTGATCCGCATCGCAATGGCGCGCTCGAACCCCGCGCATGCCTATGCGCTGCTCGACCACGCGCTGGACCTCGGCCATCGGCGAGGCTGGCAGCGTCTGATTGCCGCGGGGCTCGTCGAGCGCACGCGGCTGCTCATCGCCGAAGGAAGAATGACCGAAGCCGCCGCATGCGTTCGTCAACTCGACGGAGTCGCGGCGAGCGACCCGCATTCGTCGACACCCGTGCCGGCGGAAATCGACGACTATCGCGCACTTGCCGCTGGCTGCGTGGCGATGGCGCGAGGCCACACGCGCGAGGCCGTCGACCACCTGAGCGCCGCGCGGCGCAGCGCGCAAAGCCGTCACGGCGACTACCTCGCGCTGCGCTTGCGCACCACGCTCGCGCTCGCGTGGATGAGCGCGGGCCAGGTGAGCGAGGCGATCGAGGTGTTCGGCGAGGTCGTCAAGGTCGCCGCGCCCGCCGGCATCTATCAGTCGATTCTCGACCAGGGCGCCGAGATCGGAATGCTGCTGCAAGCGCTGCGCGACGAGACGCGCAGCGTCGCGGGAAGCGCCGTGCGAACGAAGGACGCGGCGCAGTACATCGACCGTCTTTGCGACGGCTGGCGTGCGCTTTATCAGCCCGACAGCCACACCCAGCACGATGCCGGGCGCGAAGCCGAGCGCGAAGCGCTGAGCGCGCGGGAGAGCGAAATCATCGGGCTGATCGCGCAGGGACAGTCGAACAAGGAAATCGCGCGCAGTCTCGGCATTGCGCCCGAGACGGTCAAGTCGCACGTGAAGAGCATTTTCGTGAAGCTCGAGGTCGACAAGCGCGCGCATGCCGTGTCGCGCGCGCAAGCGCTGGGACTGCTGCGCAACGGCTAGTGAGGCCGTCGCGCTATCAGGCGAACTGCGCGCGCAGCCACTTCTTGTTCAGCTTGCCGACGCTGGTCTTTTCGAGCGCGTCGACGAACCTGACGATCTGCGGCACCGCATACTTCGAGATCCGTCCCGACTCACTGAACGTCAGCACGTGACGCTTGATGTCGTCCTCGCTGAGCGCGGCGCCTTCGCAGGGCACCACCAGCGCGACCGGCCGCTCGCCCCATTTCTCGTCGCGAATGCCGATGACCGCGACTTCCGATACGCCCGGGTACAGCGAGATCAGACTCTCGATTTCCAGCGACGAAATCCATTCGCCGCCTGACTTGATCACGTCCTTCAGACGGTCGGTGATCTGGATGCTGCCGGTCGGGGCGATCGTCGCGATGTCCTGCGTGTGCAGATATCCGCCGCTCCACAGTTGCACGGACGCCTCGGGATTGTTCAGATAGCCTTGCGTCAGCCAGGGCGCGCGCACCACGATTTCTCCATACGCGCTGCCGTCGTGGGCCGCCTCCTCCATGTTTTCATCGACGATGCGCAGATCGACGAGCGGGACCGGCAGTCCGGTCGTGCAACGCAGGCGCAGTTGCTCTTCCGCGTCCAGCGCCTCGGCGCCCGGCGGCAGTTGCGCGAGACTCAGCAACGGACACGTTTCGGACATGCCGTAGCCGGCGAAGATGTCGATGCCGCGCTCGAGCGCGGCGCGCGCCAGTCCGTGCGTGAGCGCGCCGCCGCCGATCACGATCTTCCACTTGCTCAAGTCGACGGAACGCGCCTGTTCACAGCCGAGCATCATGTGCAGGATCGTGCTCACGCAATGCGAGAACGTCACGCCTTCGTCGCGCACCAGCTTCACGAGCCGGTCCGGCATATAGCGGCCCGGATAGACCTGCTTCACGCCGAGCATGGTGGCGATGTAGGGCATGCCCCAGGCGTGCACGTGAAACATCGGCGTGAGCGGCATGTAGACATCGCCGCGGTGAAAGCGTTGCCCGGCTTCGGGGCTCGCCAACGCCGCCATCCCGGTGATGGTGTGCAGCACCAGCTGGCGATGCGAAAAGTAGACGCCCTTGGGCAGGCCGGTCGTGCCGGTCGTGTAAAAGGTCGTCGCGCGCGTGTTCTCGTCGAAGTCGGGGAACTCATAGCGATCCGAACTTTCTTCGAGCATCGCTTCGTATTCCGCCGAGAACGGAATCGAGTGCGCAGCGACTTCGCTGCCTTCCTCGTCGATCCACACGAAGGTCCGCACCGTTTCGAGCTGTCCCTTGATCGACTCGACGAGCGGCAGAAAGTCGCTGTTGACGAGCAGGATCTGCGCGCCGGCATGGTTGATCGTGTATGCGATCTCATCGGGCGACAGGCGCACGTTGACCGTCTGCAGCACGGCACCCATCATCGGCACCGCGAAGTAGCATTCAAGGTAACGATGACTGTCCCAGTCCATCACCGCAACGGTGCTGCCGTGCCGCGCACCGAGCCGGGAGAGCCCATTCGCGAGCCGCGCGATGCGTTCGCGCAGCGTCGTATAGGTCATGCGGAGCTGGCCGCGGTACACGATTTCCTGGTCCTGCGCCTGAACCAACGGCGTGTGCAGCAGTTGCTTGATCAGCAATGGATAAGCGTAGGCCGAGGGCGCGGCGGCCGTGGCGTTGTCCCGCATCTGAGTCTCCTTGAGTCCTGAACTGGATGGGTCGCGGGCAAGCAGGGCTTCATTGCTGCGTGGCCGACAGTCTCGTCCCGCGGGGTCTTCCCGATCAGCAAATGATCGGCGCGGTCGCGAGGGGCGACCATCCCCTGAACGGGGGAGGCGCAAGGACAGTGTGCGGAGAATTCGCGAAGTACGCAATAAACCCGCGCTTCAAGGGCCGTGACGACAGCGCGCGACGGGCCGCAAAGCGGCGAGCGTCGCGGGGTGATCAGATCGAGGACGCGATCCGCTCCCTTTCAGGCATGCGATTTGCGCATCGCAAGTTTCGCGCGCAAGCCACGCCGATTGCGCCTAAGCTGAGGTGACGCCGCATTTTTTTCGCACGCGGCGCCGTGACGACGGGCAGCCTCGACGCCTCATCCGCCCCGCCTCGAACTCCCACCCGCAAGCCCATGAGCGAAACCACTCCACGCCTTTTCATCGTCTCGCCCCATTTCGACGACGCCGTCTTCAGCTGCGGCGCCTTGCTCGCCGCCCATCCCGACGCCGCCGTCTGCACCGTGTTCGCCGCGCCGCCCGAACACGACATGCACACCGAGTGGGACCAAAAAGCGGGTTTCGCGAACGCCCATGAAGCGGTCCGCGAACGCACGATCGAAGACAACCTCGCGCTCGAAGTGCTCGACGCGATCCCGCTGCGCATGCCGTTTCGCGACAGCCAGTACGCCGATTCGCCGTCGATCAGCCAGATGGCGGCGGCGCTGGAGGAAACGATCTACCGCACGACCGCGAACACGCTGCTGATGCCGCTCGGCCTGCATCACGAAGATCACGCGCGGGTGTTCGAAGCGTGCTGCGAAATCTTGCCGCGGCTCACGCATCTGAACTGGTTCGCTTACGAGGAAGCGATTCACCGGCTCACGCCGGGCGCGGTGCAGTCGCGGCTCGCCGATCTCGCGCAGCGCGGCATCGTCGCGACGCCGGCCATGCCGAGCGCGGGCCACACGATCGACGTGCAGCGCCGCGCGGACCTGAAACGCGAAGCGGTCAACGCTTACACGAGCCAGTTGCGCGCGTTCGGCGCCGGCAATTACGACGACGTGTTCGCGCCCGAGCGCTACTGGGAGCTCAACGTCGGTCGCAAACGCGCGAGGAGATAGCAAAAAGTAGCGAGCAGGAAGCGCGCCGAGCGCCTACGCTTGAAGACAGATAGCCGACGCGGCGGGGATCGGCGGTAACGACCTCCCACGCCGGACCCGCGCATTTCAACCGCAAGGGTGACGCAATGAGCTACGACATGCACACCAGCCCGATTCCCGACCCGAACGCCGATCCGAACCGCGACCCGGAAGCCGACCCGCTGGTGCCGCCGTCGCCGGGCCATCATGTCGAGGAGCCGCAGCGGCCTGACGGGCCGCCGGACAAAGATCCGGTGTAGCGCAGCCGCGCGGTTGCGGCACGGCGCGCCGGGCGGCATCAGCGTATCAAGTCGCCGGAGCCCTGCAGCAGGCAGTCGATGTCGGCCGCGTGGATGTTGCCCAGCGTCGAGATCGGGAACAGCTGCGCCGATAGCCCTCCCTGCCCCGCGTTTTGTGTGATGTCGATGTGAATTTTGCTGGTTTTGGCCCGGCAGCTTGTCGGGTGCTCGACGCTGGCGATTTTTATGTCGATTTTCGTGCGAATTTCTCAATCACCACGATTTACGGAAAATCGCCGATTAATTCAGATTCCCGAATAATTCGAAAAGTCTTTTTTCGAGTTGTGCGCTTATCACGCGCCTAAAACACTCGATAAATCCGCTTATTACTCAGACGATTGGCGATGTCGAACAGCGGGTTTCCCCTGCCTCGATCAATGCGATTTCGCGCCGTAAACACAGCGAGCGGCCTCCGACCGCAATTCAATGGACCTTACTGGCCAAAAGCCTATTCCCATCGCTATGACTCTGAACCGAAAACTGGCGTCGATGATTGCCGTTCTGTGGGTCGGCCTGATCCTGATCGGCGCGTTCGGTGCGTGGCAGAACCGCGCGTCGATGATCTCGGACCGGCGCGAACAATTGCGCTCGCTGATCGAAGAGGCGAACCACGTCGCCGCCCACTACTACACGCTCGCGCAGCAGCATGCGCTGTCCGAGGACGACGCGAAAAAGCAGGCGCTCGCGACGCTTGGCGCGATGCGCTACGGCAAGGACGGCTACCTGTCGATCAACGACTCGCAGCCGGTCATGCTGATGCATCCGATCAAGCCCGAACTGAACGGCAAGAACCTCGCGCAGTTCACCGATCCGGCCGGCAATCATCTGTTCGTCGATATCGTCAACGCGGGCAATCACGACGGCGGCGGCTTCGTCGATTATCTGTGGGCCAAACCGGGCAGCGAGCAACCGGTCGCGAAGACCAGCTACTCGATGCACTTCGCGCCGTGGGACTGGTACCTCGTGACCGGCATGTACATGGACGACGTGCAAAGCGCGTTTTACCGCAACCTGCTGCGCTGGCTCGCGATCACGGTGGCGCTCGGCGCGCTCTCCACCGTCGTGATGCTGGCCGTGCTGCGCAGCATCCGCCGCTCGCTCGGCGGCGATCTGGAAGTGGCGGTCAGGCACGCCCGGCTGATGGCGCAAGGCAATCTCGCGACGCCGGTGCCGATCGATACGAACGACAACGGCAGCCTGTTGCATGCGCTGCGCACGATGCAGGCGGGACTCGTCGACACGGTCTCGCGCGTGCGCCAGGGCACCGAGAACATCAACGTCGGCGCGAACGAAATCGCGGCGGGCAACACCGACCTGTCGCAGCGCACCGAAGAACAGGCGGCGGCGCTCGTGCAAACCGCATCGAGCATGGATCAGATGACGGTCAACGTGAAGCAGAACGCGGACAGCGCAACCCAGGCCGCGCAACTCGCGAGCGACGCCGCGAACGTCGCGACGCGCGGCAGCCGTGTCGTCGACGACGTGGTGCGCACGATGGGCGAGATCACCGCGAGCTCGCGGCAGATTGGCGACATCATCGGCGTGATCGACGGCATCGCGTTCCAGACCAACATCCTCGCGCTGAATGCCGCCGTCGAGGCGGCCCGCGCCGGCGAACAGGGTCGGGGCTTCGCGGTGGTCGCGGCCGAAGTGCGCAGCCTCGCGCAGCGCTCGGCGACGGCCGCCAAGGAGATCAAGGCGCTGATCGAAACCTCGACCGACACCGTCGAGACCGGCGCGTCGCTGGTCGCCAACGCGGGCGCGACGATGGGCGAGATCGTGCAGTCGGTGCGCCGCGTCAACGAGATTCTCGAAGAGATCAGCCACGCGTCGCGCGAGCAGAGCGCGGGCATCGAGCAGGTCAATCGCGCGGTCGGCGAGATGGATCAGGTCACGCAGCAGAATGCGGCACTCGTCGAACAGGCCGCGGCCGCCGCACATTCGCTGAAGGACCAGGTCGGCGGGTTGCGCGACGCGATTGCGAGTTTCGCGTTGCCGGCCTGACGCTGCTTCACCGCGCCCGCGACGGGCGCGCAAAAAAGGAGGCGCTCCACAGGCGGGGAGCGCCTCTTCAACACGCCGCGTCGGTGTCGACGCATCAATCGAACGAATCAGCCGCGCGGATTTTGCAAGTCCGCGCGGCTTTTCGCATTTGAGCTTCCGCTCGATTCGTCATTGCTCCAACCTGAACGCGTCAGCTTTCACGATCCTCGCATTTAAATTACGTTTTATTTACAATCGGCCTAGCGACAGTCCTTGCCGCCAGCCTCGTTTTTCTGGCGGCCTCGTGCAATCGAAGGTACGTAACGTCCGCTGCCCGCCGCCATGATCCGCCAGAAAAAACCACCATCGCAAGATCCCTACGCATCAGCCGCGAAGAACCCGCTGCTCGACGCGCGACTGCCCGCGTGGCGCTCCAGGTTCATCGTGCTGCTCGTGTTCGGCGCGTTCGCGACGCTCGCGGCCCGCGCGTTCTGGGTGCAGGTCGTGAATCGGGACTTCTACGTCGACCAGGGGCAGAAGCGCTATCAGCGCCTGCTCGAACTCGATGCGACACGCGGCCGGATCGTCGATCGCAATGGTTCGATGCTCGCGGTCAGCCTCGCCACCTACGAAATCTGGGCCACGCCGAAGCTCGTCGGCGAAAGCGGGTACGCGCCGCTCGCGAAGCTGCTCGATCTGCCGCTCGCGGAACTGCGTCGACGCCTCGCCGGCGAGCGCAGCTTCGTGCTGCTCAAGCGCCAGGTCGATGCCGACACGGCCGCGCATCTGTCGCGCCTCGGGCTCGCCGGCATCACGCAGATCGCCGATTCCAAGCGCTTTTATCCCGAGGGCGAGTCGGCCGCGCACGTGGTCGGCTTCACCGACATCGAGGACAACGGCCAGGAAGGCGTCGAGCTCGCCGCCGACGCGCAGCTGCAAGGCGTGCCCGGCCAACGCGAAGTGATCCGCGACCGGCTCGGCCGCGTGATCTCGGAGACCCGGCCGCTCGTGCCCGCGCGCAACGGCGCGACCATCCAGCTGACGATCGACCGGCGCATCCAGCAACTCGCGCACACGCAACTCAAAGCCGCGATCGCGCAGCACCACGCCGAAGCGGGCAGCGTGGTCGTGCTCGATGCGCGCAACGGCGAGATCCTCGCGCTCGCCAACTACCCGAGCTTCGATCCGAACGATCGCACGCGCCTGTCCGGCCGGCAGCTGCGCAACCGCGCGGTGATCGATACGTTCGAACCGGGCTCGACGATCAAGCCGCTCGTCGTCGCGCTCGCGATCGACGAAGGCAAGGTGCGGCCGCAGAGCATCATCGATACGGCGCCGGGCTGGTATCGGATCGGGCCGGCCGTGATTCACGACACGTCGAATCACGGCGCGATGACGGTCGCCGAGGCGGTGCAGAAGTCGAGCAACATCGCGCTCGCGAAGCTCGCGCTGAACCTGCCGGCCGAGACGATCTGGACCAAGTACCGGCAATACGGGCTCGGCATGAAGCCGGAGCTGCCCTTCCCGGGCGTGGCCGCCGGCAAGCTGCGGCCGTATAAGCGCTGGCGCCCGATCGAGCAGGCCACGATGGCGTACGGCTACGGGCTGTCGGTCTCGCTGCTGCAGATCGCGCAGGTCTACACCGCCTATGCCGGCGACGGCGCGCTGCAGCGCGTAAGCCTCCTGCGCGAGCCGCTCGATGCGGACGACCCCGCGTCGTTCGGCGATCGCAGCGAGCTGGTCACGACGCCGGGCACCGCGCGCGCGATCCGCAACATGCTCGAAATGGCCACGGGAGAAGGCGGCACCGGACGCGCCGCGACCGTCGCCGGCTATCGTGTCGGCGGCAAGACCGGCACCGCGCGCAAGCAGATCGGCGCGGGCTACGCGAAGAACCGCTATCGCGCGCTGTTCGTCGGCATGGCGCCGATGAGCGATCCGCGCCTGATCGTCGCCGTGATGATCGACGACCCGGCCGGCAAGGCGTTCTATGGCGGCACGGTCGCCGGACCGGTGTTCAGCGGTGTGATGGGCGGTGCGTTGCAGTTGCTTGGGGTGCCGCCGGATGCGGCAGGGGTGTGACGCGTAGTTAGTGTTGGTTACGGTCGATCAGCCCTGCTCATCGAGAGCATCGATCTGGGCCTCGATACGATTGCGGCCGTTGCGCTTGGCCTGATACATCGCGCGATCGGCCTCGTCCATCATCGCCTGACCGAGCGACATCGCGTCGGCCGAGCTGCCAGCGACCACGCGCGCGGCCACGCCGATCGACACGGTCAACGCAATGCGCTCGCCGCGCTCGTCGCGCACGTCGAGATTCTCGACCGCCAGCCGCACGCGTTCGGCGACGGTCAGCGCGTCGCTGCGATCGCCTTGCAGCAGCGCGGCGAACTCCTCGCCGCCATATCGCGCGACGGTGTCGCCAAGCCGCACCTGCTGTCGCACACAGGCCGCCACCGCCGCGAGCGCGCGGTCGCCGGTCTGATGGCCATGGCTATCGTTGATGCGCTTGAAGCCGTCGATATCGATGAAAAGACATGCGACCGGTGCGTGATAACGGACCGCGCGCATCAACTCCTCGCGCAGCCGTTCGTCGAAATAGCGGCGATTCGCGAGGCCGGTCAGCGAGTCGGTCATGCCGAGTTGCTTGAGCCGCTCGCGATGCGCGACGTTGTCGAGACTCGCGGCGACGATGCTCGCGAAGCGCTCGAGAATATCGGTGGCCATGCCCGCGCCGAAGCGCGCGGGGTCGTCGCTGCCGAGGCAAAGATAGCCGCTGACGCTCGTGCCCGCAGCGAGCGGCAGCACGATCGCACTGGCCGGCACGTGGTCCAGAGCGGCGCCGAAGAACGCGCGGCGCGTGTCGTCGTCGAGTTCGCCGGGACGGCCCAGCCACGGCCGATTGTCCTCGCACAGGCGTCGCGCGGCGAGACCGCCGTCGTGCGATGTCTTCAACTGCGCGTAGTCAAGCGCGTTCAGGTTACCCGGCTCGAGCAGTTCGAGCAGCATCGGCGCGCGGTCGTTGAGCCACAGCACGACGTTCGCGAGAGCGAACTCCCGCGGCAGATGACTGAACAAGGTATCGAGAAATGACGCGAAATCCTGCGCCCCAATCAGACGCAACTCGACGCTCTGGAAGCGGCGCAAGGTGCGCTCGTTGTGCTGCACGGTGTCGACGAGCGAGCGAAGGCGCTCGGAGAGCGGCGTTTGGGCGAGATTCGTCACGGTATCAGCAAGGCGGGCCCGAAGGCGAAGCGGGGTCGACGCCCCAACTCTACTGATAACGGCCGCTGCGCCGAGGTCTTGAGGCCCGGCACGCGACGTGTTGGTCGGCACGCGGGCGTTCGTGCCCATTATTGTCGGCTTGCGCTTGCATTCGCTTGCACTCGCTTACACGCGGCGAGATCCGTTTGCGTAATGATTCCGGTTCTTAAGGCTCGCTTAATTGTTGCCTGCAAGTATGTAGTACATCCCCTGTTGAGCCGCCAGAACATCGGCGGCGCTTTTTCTTGAGGGGTGCCAGAAACGCGGCCGCAAACAGTCACGCGCACAAGAAGACGGAGGGAAATCATGGTTGAAGAGATGGTAGTCGAACACCTGCGTACGATGCCCGGCCATGACTGGACTCGTCAGATTCATTCCTGCAAGGTCTCCGATCCGCTGCAACCGCCCTGGGGCCGTTCATACCGGCTCGTCGAATGGACGATGAAGCACGCGCCCGAATCGAGCCGTCGCGTCGTTCCCGCCGAAAGCACTCCACTCGAAATCGCCCAGGCCGTGGTCTCTCACGTGCCGGGCCGGCGCTTCTGTCAGCAGGCTGATTGAGCGCCAGGTTTGACGTTCATTGGCGCGCCGCGATCGCGTCGCAGTAGTCCAACGCGTCCTCCAGCCTGTCGTTACCCCAGAACATCTCACCGCCGACGAAAAACGTCGGCGCACCGAAGATCCCCTTGTTGATGGCCAGTTCGGTCTGCTCGCGCAAACGCAGCTTGTTCGCGTCGCTTTGCGCGGCGTCGATCACGCTCTGCACGGGCAAGCCGATCGAGTCGAGCGCGTCACTGACGACGTCGATCGAACCGATGTCGCGGTCGTCGATGAAATTCAACTGCATGATCTTGCGGCTCCAGGCACCGATCCACGGCTCGTTCGCACCCAGCAACGCGACGCGCATCGCGAGAAGCGCCGCGCGCGGAAACGTGCTGGGACGCGTGAGCGCAATGCCGTATTTGCGACACTGACGCTCCATGTCTTTCCACACGTACGCGCCTTTTTCTTTCTGCAACACAAAGGGCGAGTTGTCGAAACCGAGCTGGCGAAATACCGGGCCGAGCAGAAACGGCCGCCAGACGATCGTCACATTGCGCGCCGCCGCCAACGCTTCGATGCGCATCATGCTCAGATAGCTGTAGTTGCTGCCGAAGTCGAACCAGAACTCGATTGCGGGCGCTGTCGAAGCTGCATCTTCATTCATCACCGCCTCCTGAATCGCGCGCCACTGCATCGCAGCCTTGCAATGCTTAACAGTCGCATCGAGCGGTTCTGCCTATGATCGCCGCTTTCTCCTTGCGCGCTTGCCGGCCACACCATGAGGGATCCGTACGACATGTTGATCGCGACCTGTCTTTTCATCATCGTCGTTGCGTCGCTAATCCTGCTCGCGCTGTCCTGAACTCGCGCTTCGAGACTCAGCGTGTCTGCACCGCCACGCGCAGGCCGAGCGAAATGAACAGTACGCCGATGATCTTGTTCTGCCAGCGCGTCAACCACGTCAAACGCTTCACGAGTTTGCCCAACGGTCGCATCGTCAGCACGATCAGCGTCGTATAAAGCGCGCTCATGGCAACGAAAATCAGCCCGAGCGTCGCGAACTGCAGAAACGTCGAGCCGTGTTCGGGGCGCACGAATTGCGGCAGAAACGCGAGGAAAAACAGCGCGGTCTTCGGGTTCAGCACTTCGGCGGGAATCGCCTGCAAGAACGCCTTCGAACCCGACACCGGCGCGACGACCGGCAGATGCGCACTCGCCTGCTTTTCGCGCAACGCGCGAATACCCAGATAGACGAGATACGCGGCACCGACGAATTTCACCGCATTGAAGGCCAGCGCGGACGTCATCAGCAGCGCGGAGAGGCCAACCGCGGCGCCCAGCGTGTGCACGAAATCGCCGGCTGCGATACCGAGGCCGGTCAGAATGCCGACCTTGCGCCCGCCGTGCATGGTGCGCGTCAAAACCAGCAACACGGCCGGCCCTGGAATCAGAAAGAGTCCGAGCACGACGGCAACGAAAGTCCCCAACGTGGATAGGTCAAGCATGTCGTCTCCTTGCGACGCGCGGGATCGAACCTCTGGATGCGCGTTCAGCGGACCATTGTAGACGAACCCGCGAACCTGCTCTCAGCGCTTCGCTGGCCCGGACGATCCGTTACCATGACGGACATCGCACCGCGTACCGCGTGCCTCTTTTCATCCACCGAAGTCCCGCCTTGCCCACCTATACCCTGCCCGCGCCGCTGAGCGCGGAACTCGAGATTCGCAAGAGCCGCTTCATCGCGTACGCGATCCCGGTCGCCGATCGCGATGCCGCGATGGCCGAACTTCAGCGTCTGCGCGACGAACATCCGGCCGCGACGCATGTGTGCTGGGCACTGCTCGCGGGCGGCCAATCCGGCATGTCCGACGACGGCGAGCCTTCCGGCACCGCGGGCCGGCCGATCCTCGAAGTGGTGCGGCATCACGATCTGGATGGCGTGCTCGCCGCCGTCGTGCGCTACTACGGCGGCGTGAAGCTAGGTGCGGGCGGTCTGGTGCGCGCATACACCGATGCGATCGCGTCCGCGCTGCTCGACGCGCCGCGCGTCGAAAAGATTGCCCAGGTCTCGCTGGGCGTCGAAGTCAGTTACGCCGATGAGGCCAAAGTCCGTCGATGGATGGACATCGAAGGCTATCCGCTCGTGGACAGCGCCTACAGCATGCTGGTGAAGATGACGATGCGCGTGCCCGCCAATGCACTCGACGACGCCAAGGCAACGCTGATCGATATCACGCAGGGAAAGGCCGGCTTTTTCTGAGCGGCTCCAGTCCGAGCCTGACGCGGGAGAATTCCGACAACGGCTCGGACGTGCGGTGCGAGCGATCGGGTTTCACATTGTTCTCATCTGCAACGGTTATCGTCATGCGCGCAAGCCCGGCTCGAGCGTCCTTCGGGCGTAGCCCCGATATCGCTCGCTAGCGCGGCCCGTTATGATGGCCGGGCTCAGCGGGCCCGGAACCGCCCAGAGCCCGTTTGAGGGTTCGACGGTCCGGTTCGCTGCTACCATGCTGTTCTCCACCGGGATGACTCCACTTGAAAGGGCAACTCCTCTGACTTCGACCGCCGCTCTCTCCCGCATGGCTGCTACCCGTTCGCCGTTGAGATTCGTCGTGCTCAAGGGCTGCGGCGCCGTACTGCTGCCCATGCTGCTGTCCGCGTGCTCGTGGTCATGGTTCGGGCTGAACAGCAGCGCCAGCGCGACGCACGCGAAAACCCACGGCACCGGCTCGCTCAGCGTCGCCCCCGCGAACGAGTTCGCGTATCTGCCCGCGCGCGAAGGTCACATCTCCCCGAACCGCATCGAAAACACCGGCATGACCGGGCTCGTGCTGAAGGAAGACATCAACCTCGTCGTGCGCAATGGCGTCGCGAATAGCCTGCGAGTGGCCGGTTTCCGTATCGACGACAACAAACGCGTGCTCAGCGGCAGCATCGAAACGTTCACGGTGGACGATACGCGCTCGCCGGCGCTGTGGACGCTCAGGATGCACTACGTGGTCGTCGATGCGGCGACCCAGAAAGTCATGTACACGACCACGCGTACCGTGAAGCAGAAGTCGCCAAAATTCACCAGCAATACGATCGCGATCGAAGACACGGTCAAGCTCAGCGTCGATACGTTGATCGGCGATCCCGGTTTTATCAAGGCGGTGAACTGAGCACACGGCCGGCCGAGGCGCGGCGGGATTTCGCTACAATCCCGGTAACGCACCGCGCGTGATCCGCCGCGATGCCACGTGACCTCCCGTTCGGAATGCAAACCGTCATGTCCCTCACTGCCTGGCTGTTCTTTTTGCCCGCCTGCTTCGCCATCAACCTCGCACCCGGGCCCAATAACCTGCTTTCGATCAACGTGGCCGCGCGTCATGGCTTCATGAAGGCATTCGTCGGCGGCAGCGGCCGGCTGCTCGCCTTCGCGATGATGCTCGCGCTCGCCGCGACCGGCCTCGCCGTCGTGCTGCATGCGTCCGAGTGGATCTTCCTCGCGATCAAGCTCGCGGGCGCCGCGTATCTGATCTGGCTCGCGATCCAGTTGTGGCGCAGCGACGCACCCGCTATCGATACGTCGCAAGCCGAAGAGGCCGCGCTCACGCGCATTTCACGGCACGAGTTTTTCGTCGCGGCGGGCAATCCTAAGGCGATTCTGGTTTTTACGGCGTTCCTGCCGCAATTCGTCGACGTCGCGCAGCCGATACTGCCGCAATTCGCCGCGCTCGGCGCAAGCTTTCTGGTACTCGAATGGGTCGCGATTGCAGTGTATTCGTGGGCCGGCATGTATCTCGGCAAGTGGCTGATGCGCGCGAAGATCCGCCGCTGGTTCAATCGCTGCTGCGGTGGATTTCTCGCGGCGATCGGCGTGAGTTTTCTGCTGGTTCGGCGCGGGTAATGTAGCGAAGCTTTCAGGCAGTCAAAGCCGCATTTGCCTCGCGGTCTTTCATAACGAATAGCTAATACATCGACCGAGAAACTTTAACTATCAGCATTCGTCGCTCCACCTTATGCTCGAACCGTGACCGGCCGCGAAGCAGTGCAATGCGGCATTGGGCGAACGGCTTTTTCATCGTCACGGAGCGACATCATGAAGATCTGCATCTTCGGAGCGGGAGCGATTGGCGGTTTGATGGGCGTGCAACTGGCACGCGCCGGCGCGGACGTCAGCTTCATTGCGCGCGGTCCGCATCTGGCGGCTATGCGTGAACACGGCGCGCGCCTCATCATGGACGGCGAAACCTTTAGCGCGCCGGTGCGTTGCACGTCCGATCCACGCGAACTCGGCGTCCAGGATTTCGTCATCGTCACGCTGAAAGCGCATTCATTGCCTGGCGTGGTCGATACGATCCAGCCGCTGCTCGGCAAGCACACGGCGATCGTTACCGGCGTCAACGGCATTCCCTATTGGTACTTCTATCAGCATGGGGGACGCTTTGCCGGCACTCGCCTCACGAGTGTCGACCCCGACGGTTCGCAATGGACCAAGCTCGGACCCGAACGCGCGATTGGCTGTGTACTCTATCCGGCCGCGGAAATCGTCGAACCGGGTGTGATCAAACACGTGTACGGCAAGAAGTTTCCGATTGGCGAACCGAGTGGCGAGCGTACCCCGCGCATTCAGCAATTGCACGAGATCATGCAGGCAGCCGGATTCGAAGCCCCGATTCGCGACAACATTCGCGACGAGATCTGGCTCAAGCTGTGGGGCAACCTGTGCTTCAACCCGATTAGCGCATTGACGCATGCAACGCTCGATGTACTCACGAGCGACCCGGGCACGCGCGCGGTCTCACGCACGATGATGCTCGAAGCAAAGCGCATCGCGGATCAATTCGGCGTGCATTTTCGCGTCGATGTGGAAAAGCGGATTGATGGCGCGGGTGCGGTCGGTGCGCACAAGACATCGACGCTCGTCGATCTGGAGAACCGCCGGCCGATGGAAATCGACCCTTTATTGACCGTCGTGCAGGAAATGGGCCGACTCGTTGCGGAACCGACGCCGACGATCGACGTCGTGCTGGCGCTGATCAAACTGCGCGAGAAGATGGCTTTGCAGGGCAATTGAGAAGGTACTGGCAAGCTCCTGTTTCGTCTTGCAACATGAATAAAAGGATCGGCTGCCATGCATCCGATCCTTTTTCTCATTGGCGGCTATTGATCGATCGCCACCCACACCGCCTTCGGTTCCGTGAAGTTCTCGATCGCAACATCGCCATGCTCGCGACCGAAACCCGAATCGCCGGCACCACCCCAAGGCAAACGCACGTCGGTATAGCCGTAGGTATTGATCCACACCGTGCCCGCCTTCAGATCGCGCGCCACGCGATGCACGCGGCTCAGGTCCGCGCTCCACACCCCGGCCGCGAGACTATACGACGTGCCGTTGGCGATCCTGATCGCGTCCGCTTCGTCGTCGAACCGGATTACGCTCGCCACTGGACCGAAGATCTCCTCCTGCGAAATGCGCATTTCGTGCTCGACATTCGCGAACACGGTGGGCTCGACGAAAAAGCCGCGATCGCCGACCCGCGCGCCGCCGGTCACGAGCGATGCGCCTTCCGAGCGTCCTGTGTCGACATAACTCAATACGGTCTTCATCTGCGCGGCCGAAATCAGCGGTCCCATCGACGTTTCGCGCAGCGACGGATCGCCGACCTTGATCGACTTCGCGCGCGTGGCAAGACGCTCGACCACTTCGTCGTACACGTCGCGATGCGCGAGTATCCGCGAGCCAGCGGAACACACCTGGCCCGTATTGAAGAATATGCCGGACGCCGCGGCTCGCACCGCATTCTCGAGATTCGCGTCGGCAAAGATCACGTTGGCCGACTTGCCGCCGAGCTCCAGCGTCACGCGTTTGAAGTTGCCCGCCGCGCCCTGCAGAATGCCCCGTCCAACCGAAGGCGAACCGGTGAACGTGACCTTGTCGATGCCAGGATGCGACACCAGCGCGTCGCCCACCACACTGCCCTTTCCGGTGACGATATTGAGCACGCCCGGCGGCACGCCAGCTTCGAGCGCCAGTTCGCCGATGCGCAACGCCGTGAGCGGTGTGATCTCGGCAGGCTTGACGATCAGCGTGCAACCGCATGCGAGCGCGGGCGCGATCTTCCACATGCCGATCATCAGCGGGAAATTCCACGGCACGATTGCGGCGACCACGCCGACCGGCTCGCGCAACGTATAGGTCAATGCATCGGGACGTGTCGGCACCACCTGGCCGTTGATCTTGTCGCACCAGCCTGCGTAGTACTCGACGGTATCGATCGCGGCGGGCACGTCCTGACGCATCACCGCGGCAATCGGCTTGCCGCCGTCGAGGCTTTCGAGCGCGGCGAGTTCTTCCATGTTCTCGCGCATCAGGCCAGCGAGGCGCTGCAGGATGCGGCCGCGTTCAGCGGCCCGAATCGAATTCCATACTTTCAACGCGCCGCGCGCGGCGCGCACCGCCGCATCGACGTCGGCGGCGCTGCCCTGCGCGACCAGTGCAATCTGCTCTTCGGTCGCGGGGTTGATATCGACGGAATATTCCCCGGTGCCTGGCGGCACGCGCTTGCCGTCGATCAGCAGATCATGGTGCCTGAGGTCGGTCTGGATTTCCATCATGAAGCTCCTTGAGTAGGACGTGATGTGGCTGACGGGTGGCGCATCGATCGAATTCCGCGCATTGCGCGAGCTTTTCGGTCGCCCCCTATCTAAGGTTCTGGCAACAGGCTTTCCCGCACGGATCGCAAGTTGAAAGATTGCGCCGCCGCATCGGCCGGTACTGCGTGCGCGATCCGGGAATGATCGGTCGTCGACGCGACGAACTGCGCCCACGCAGCAGCCGCATTGGGACGAAGCGAGCGATTCCTGCGGTGCACGAGCACGGTCGTCAATGTCGTTTCGGGCATCAGCGGACGACTCACCAACGAAGCGCCAGGTGAAGGCCAATACGCATCGACAGGCAAGACGCCGACCCCAAGGCCCAATTCGACCATGCGCGCTACCGCCGCGACGTGTCCGAGTTCCTGCAACGGCCGGCGTGTCAATTCGTTCGCGGCGAGTACCGGTTCGAGCGCGGCGCGCACGCCAGCATCGGCATTCAGCGTGATCAGCGGACATTCGCGCAATGCGTGCCATCCGATGCTGTCGTGCCGCGCCAGCGGATGGGTGATTGGAAGCACCACATGCAGTGGCGTGGTGAAAAGAACCTGAGCATGCAATACAGAACTATCGACGGGTGCGGTCACGCAAACTGCGCCGAAATCCACCTCGCCCTGCTCGACACTGGCCAGCACGCTGCTTTGAGGCTGATCCTTGACCGACACGACCAGCTCGGGAAAGACCGACGCGCACTGCGATAAAGCCCGCGGCACCCAGCTGGATGACAACACCGGATTGCTCGCGAATAAGACGACGCCCGTGTGTCCGTCATAAGCAGCCCGCTCTTCGAGCAGCGTCAATTCGATTTCGTCCAGCAGACGGCCAATTCTTCTCTCCAGACTCGCCCCCGCATTCGTCAGTTCGACCTGCCGTGTCGTGCGATCGAACAGCTTCAATTCGACCGCGTCTTCCAGCTCACGCACGCAACGGCTCACAGCCGACTGTGTCAGATCGAACTCGCGCGCAGCACGGGTGAAACTCCGCTCGCGCGCGACCGCGACGAATACCTTGAGCTGCTGCAGCGAAACATTCATGGCGTCGATTCCGGGCGCGCGACGCTCACGTTATTCGCCGCTCTGTTCGGGCCAGTGACTCATTCGCGACGCGTTGCCGTTGCCATGGGCCGCAACGGCCAGCGCGCCCTGAGGTTGATTGTGCGATTCGATCCAACGCGCGCGCATCGGCTCGAGGATGAACTTCGCGGAAATGCCGGCTGCGATCGTGACGACCGCGGCGACGATGAACACGAGGTTCCAGCCGCCGGTGGCCGCGAGTACCGACGCGATCGGCACCAGCAACGAAGCCGTGCCCTTCGCGGTGTACAACGTGCCGGCATTGGCGGCCGCGTACTTGCTGCCGAACGTATCGGCGCAAATCGCCGGGAAGATCGAGAAGATCTCGCCCCAGAACAGGAAGATCAGCGCGGCGAACACCATGAACGCATAAGGATTGCTGCCGAACTGCATCATGCCGAGCAACGCGAGCCCCTCGCCGATGAAGATCACGAACATCGTGTTTTCACGGCCGATCTTGTCGGAGATGAAGCCGCACAGCGGACGCGTCAAGCCGTTGAAGATATTGTCGATCGACAGCGTAAGGGTCAACAGCGGCAACGTCATGCCGAAGACCGACATCGGAATGCGCGCTATGCCCCAGTCTTTCGCGATCGGGCCGATCTGCGCGGTCGCCATCAAACCGCCCGCCGCGACCGCGACGAACGACACATAGATCACCCAGAACACTGGCGATCGGATCATCTGGCGCGAGGTGAAATCGACTTTCGACACCGCGAAGCGGCTCTTGCGTACCCCTTGCTGACGCAAGATCGGCCGCGTCAATAGCATTGCGAGCAGCAGAATGCTGACGCCTTGCACGATGCCGAAGAACAGGAACGTCTCTTCATAGCCGCGGCGCGCAATCATGTTCGCAATCGGGATCACCGTCAGCGCCGCGCCGGCGCCAAAGCCCGCGGCCGTCAAACCCGCGGCGAGACCACGCCGGTCGGGAAACCATTTGAGCGCGTTGCCGACACATGTTCCATACACACCGCCCGCGCCTATCCCGCCGATCACTGCGGCGAAATACAACATGCCCAGCGTCGTCGCATACGAATTGAGTATCCACGATAAACCCGCACATACGGCGCCGGCTGCCACCACCGGGCGCGGCCCGAATCGATCGACCAGCCAGCCCTCGAACGGCACGAGCCATGTCTCGGTCAGAATGAAGATCGAGAATGCGAGCTGGATCGACGCCTCGCTCCAGTTATGCCGCGCATGCATGGGGGCCACGAATAACGTCCATGCATATTGCAGATTCGCCACCAGCGCCATGCACACCATGCCGATGACGAGTTGCCCCCATCGGTTACGCCAGGACATGCGGGCCGTCGATTGCCGGGTGATATCGTCCATGAGCCTTGTCTCCACTATTTATTTAGTGCAGCCGGCTTACGCGCCGTGCTGGATGCGTACCGCCTTATCGTTATGGCCTGAGAACTTCGCTATTCGGGAAATCTCGAAGTCGATGCTTTTCGTGCTTTTCCGCAACTCCCCCGAACTTCTTTTTCGATGAAAGTTCTTGCTCTATTCCGACCAGAAACCACGCTTGAGACGGTAAGCATTGCAGCTTATTTCCCACTATTGAGTCCGCCATACCACATATCTATGCGTTAACCCGCGTATTGCAGGAGCGGCTATTCGGCTTGTTATACGTTTCATGCTAGGGTCATTGCTGAATTACTCATAATTAAAGTTTGTTATTATGTGGATTCACGTTTCCTTATACATCGACCATGACGATGCGCAATGCAACTCTGCGGCAACTGAAGGTCTTTGAAACGGTGGCGCGCCACCTCAGTTTTTCGCGCGCCGCCGAGGAATTGCATCTGACTCAGCCGGCCGTCTCCACCCAGGTCCGGCAACTCGAGGAACATGCGGGGCTGCCTCTGTTCGAGCAACTCGGCAAGAAGATCTACCTGACGCCGGCCGGCACCGAAATGCTCCACTACAGCCGCGCGATCATGCAGCAGTTCCATGAAGTCGACGAAGCGATGAGTCAGCTGAAGGGTGTTTCCGGCGGCAAGCTGAATGTCGCCGTGATCAGTGCCGGCGACTATTTCTTTCCGCGCCTTCTCGCCGAATTCACACGTCGCTATTCGGGTGTGGATCTGAATCTCGCGGTGCACAACCGCGAAGAACTGCTGCATCAACTGGCGACCAATCAGACCGACCTCGCGGTCATGGTACGTCCGCCGCACGAAACCGACGCGACCAATGAACCGTTCGCGCCGCATCCATACGTGATCGTGGCGGCGCCCACTCATCCGCTTGCGCACAAGCGCAATATCCGCTTCAGTCAACTCGCGAACGAGGCGTTCATCGTGCGCGAACGCGGCTCGGATACATGGAATTCGATGGAAGAGGGTTTTGCAGGCCGTCTGTCCAATCTGAAGATCGCGATGGAGATCAAGAGCACCGAAACGATCAAGCAGGCGGTCATTGCCGGAATGGGCATCGCGTTTCTGTCCGCCCATACGATCAGCCTCGAATTGCAACTGGGTCATCTGGTCGTGCTCGACGTCGAGAGCTTTCCGGTCATGCTCAACTGGTACGTCGTGCATCGGAAGAACAAGCGTCTGCCGCCGGTTGCCGTCGCCTTCAAACGCTTCCTGATGGAGGAAGGCGCCGATCTGATCGAAAAGATCACGCGCGTGAAGGAACTGAGCGTACATAAGCCGTAGGCTATGGAAAGCCAATAAAACTTTAACTATTGCAAATCGATCGCGACTTCTATGCTGCAAGCGAGTTCCTTCACTTGCGAGCCGAGGAGGCCGATCATGAACCACGCTCCGGTTGAATCCCGTATCAGTACGCGCAACGCTCGCACAGCGGCGGCGGATCACGAAGACCATCGCGACGATGCGCATCTGAGCGCCTACAATGCCGCGTTCAGCGATCTGGGGCTGCGGTTTCGTTGGGATCGTGGGACGCTCGACATGCTCAAAGAGTTCAATGGCGAGCAGGCGAGAATCACCGCTTATATCGAGCGTTATCACAGCCATCTGCATCGCGCGTACGATGCCGATTTTCTCGCGCAACTGATTCTGCATAGGAAGACGCAGTACTACAGCGAATTCGCCGCGGTGGTTGGTGAATAGAAGCATTGAAAAAAACTCGGGCGGCGGGATCATCGTCCCGCCGTCTTCGCTATTGGCGATCGGGTCTATTAGCGGCGCGCGCGTCATCGATTAGCGGCGCGTAGTGAAATGAAGCGGCCGCTGGGGCGTGCATTTGCGTGAGCAGTCGCGGTAGCGGCCATTGCCACGTCTACCGTCACGCCCATCGCGACGATCCGCACAAGCGCTCACGCGCATCATCGCCGGCGCGACATCGCGAAGCGCCCACCTCTGCTCTTCCCCGCCATGCCACTCGATGTTCGCGAGCAGGCCCGGCTTGCCGATCGCCAGGCCATCGCAACGCGCGGCAAAGGAGTGCATGCGTGGTACGCAACCGTCGCGATTCGCCGCTCGAGCGAAATCGTCCGAGTACTCGCGACTCAGCATCAGATGCACGCCCATTGCCAACGCCAGCCCGCCCGTCGCGAGCAATGCCGCGAGTCCGAATGGCTGTGCCTGTTCAGTGACGAAGTTATAACCGAGCCATCCGCATAACAGCAGCGCAAACAGAATGACGACGCGATGACCCGGCCGCGCGACCGCCTCGGATTGCAATGCGCCGCGCAGCTTGCAGAACGCAATCGCGGAGATCGCGAAGAGCAGCGTGCCGATCAACACGGCTGCAAATAGTTCGATGCGTTCAGTGTTCTCGCGCGCCGCTGCCGACAGGTAGCGCGCAAAGCCTATCGACGCGACCGTCAAACCAAGGCCGCTGCCAAGCAATGCAACGAGCCTTGACCTGCGTGTCGGATCGCGTTCGCGCACACACGCGCGTCGATGCACCGAATGCCGGCCGAACCGTCGCAAGAGCGCGGCCAACGCTAACGTCAGCGCCGCAATCGACGCAGCGGTGACGGTCACGACGAGCAGCAACAACAGGTCCATCCACACGGCACTCCCACAGGCTTGCAGCATGCGTGATCCTCCGTGATGCGATGAAAAGGCACGAGCGGCGACGCCTGCCCTCGTCAACCTACGTTCGCGGCATCGCCCAATCGCTGTGGCTCGTCGCGCTCGGCCACGCTCAAGGTATTGGTCAGCGTGCCGATCCCATCGATCGTGATCGACACCGTTGCACCGTCCTTGATCGACCCCACGCCCACCGAGGTGCCACACGCAATCACGTCGCCAGGTTCGAGCGTCAGGTCCTGCGAAATCAGGCTCACCTGCTCGGCCGGCGAGAAAACCATATCAGCGAGCGGATAGTTCTGGCGCTCGACGCCGTCGAGCGTCGTCGAAAGACGCGCCGCCCGCCAGTCGAAACCCGAGACGATGACCGGACCCAGGCAACAGAAAGTATCGAAGCTCTTCGCGCGACACCACTGCGGAAAATGCGGATTCTCGTTGAGCAGATCGGCGGCGGTGACGTCGTTGACGAGCGTGTAGCCGAAGATCGCCGCCTCCGCCTGCTGCACATCCACATCGCGGCAGCGCTGGCCGATCACGATGCCGAGCTCGCCTTCGTAGACGATCTTGCCCGCGTAATGACGCGGCCGGCGGATCGGCTCGCCCGCGCCGATCACCGACTCCGCGGGCTTCATCAGAAACAGCGGATGCGTGGGCACGGGTTTGTCGAGCTTCGCCGCGAGCGCGTGATAGTTATTCCACAACGCGACGATCTTGCCCGGCGCGCATGGCGCCAACGGCGTCAATGCGCGCAGCGACAGTACCGCGCCGGTCGGCACCGGCTGCGCGAGACTTTCGTACTCGTGCAGATAGGCGCCTTCGACACGGCCGAACACGATGCCGCCGTCGCCCGACATGAACCGCATCCACGTTTGCATGCCTCGCTCCTAGATCGCGCCAGCCGTGCGCAGCGCGGTGATCTGCTCGGCCGAATAACCGAGCTCGGCCATCACCTCGTCGGTATGTTCGCCAAGCAGCGGCGAGCGTCTAACGTCGGTCGGACTGTCGGACAGCTTGATCGGATTGCCCACCGTCAGATACTTGCCGCGCTGCGGATGATCGACTTCGACGATCGTGCCGGTTTTGCGCAGCGACGGCTCCTCGGAGATTTCCTTCATCGACAGGATCGGGCCGCACGGAATGTCGTATTTGTTCAGGATCTGCATCGCCTCGAACTTGGTCTTGGTCATCGTCCAGCGTTCGATTTCGGCGAAGATCTCCTTCAGTCGCGGTAGGCGCGCGGGCGGCGTCGCATAGTCGGGGTCCGTGGCCCACTCCTCCTTGCCGATCACGTTGCAGATCTTCGCCCACACGGGCGCCTGTGTGATGAAGTAGATATACGCGTTGGGGTCGGTCTCCCAGCCCTTGCACTTCAGAATCCAACCCGGCTGCCCGCCGCCCGACGCATTGCCCGCGCGCGGCACCGCCTCGCCGAACGTGCCGTTCGGGTATTGCGGATACTCTTTCATCACGCCGGTGCGGTCGAGCCGCTGCTGGTCGCGCAGTTTGACGCGGCACAGATTGAGCACGCCGTCCTGCATCGCCGCGAGCACGCGCTGGCCGCGTCCGGTATGCGTGCGTTGATAGAGCGCGGTGACGATGCCGAGCGCGAGATGCAACCCCGTGCCGCTATCGCCGATCTGCGCACCGGTCACCACTGGCGGCCCGTCGTCGAAGCCGGTGGTCGACGCCGCGCCGCCCGCGCATTGCGCGACGTTTTCATAGACTTTGCAGTCCTCGTAAGGACCGGGACCGAAGCCCTTCACCGATGCGACGATCATGCGCGGATTCAATTCCTGAATCCGCTCCCACGTGAAGCCCATCCGGTCGAGCGCGCCCGGCGCGAAGTTTTCGACCAGTACGTCGCATTTCTGGATCAACGTTTCGAGCACCTGCTTGCCTTCCGGATGCTTGGTGTCGATCGTGACCGAGCGCTTGTTGTGATTGAGCATCGTGAAGTACAGGCTATCCACGTCGGGAATATCGCGCAGTTGCTCACGCGTGATGTCGCCCGCGCCTGCCCGCTCCACCTTGATCACGTCCGCGCCGAACCATGCGAGCAATTGCGTGCAGGTCGGCCCCGATTGCACATGCGTGAAATCGAGGATGCGCACACCGTCGAGTGCCTTGGCCATGTCGTATCTCCTGAACGATGAAGGTTATTTGTACATGGTCTGGTTCTTCGTGCCCGGTGCGTATTCGCGCGGGTCGACCCAGATGTTGACCACCGCCGAGCGGCCGGTGCGATGAATCGCTTCGCGCGCGCGTTGTAGCGCGCTTGCGATCTGCGCGGGATCGCGCACTTCCTCGCCATAGCCGCCGAGCATTTCGGCGAATTTGCTGAACGGCACGTCGCCGAGGAGATTGCCGACGTTGCCGCGCTCCTCGCCGTACTTGGCAAGTTGGCCATAGCGGATCTGGTTCATCGCGGAGTTGTTGCCGATCACCGCAAGATACGGCGCGCCGAAGCGGTTCGCGGTTTCCATGTCGAACGCGGTCATGCCGAACGAGCCGTCGCCGTAGTAGCAGAGCACTTCCTTGTGCGGATGCGCGAGCTTCGCCGCGAGCGCGAAGCCGGTGCCGACGCCGAGCGAGCCGAGCGCGCCGGGGTCCATCCACTGGCCGGGGCGGCGCGGGCGCACCGCTTGCGCGGAGATCGTCACGACGTCGCCGCCGTCGCCGATATAGACGGTGTCGTCTGACAGGAATTCGTTGAGTTCGTAGGCGACGCGATATGGATGAATCGGCGTGCTGTTCGAGCGGAACAGCGGCATCAGTTTCTCGGTCGCGGTGATCTCGGCGTCGCGCAACTGCGCCATCCATTTGCGGCGCGCCTGACGCTTGTCGTCCTTGATACGGCCGCTCGCGGCTTGCAGCACCGCGGCGAGAATCGCGCCTGGATCGCCAACGAGGCCAAGGTCGATATCGCGATTCTTGCCGACGGTTCGGTAGTCCATATCGATCTGCACCAGCGTCAATTCCTTGCTGATGCGTCGGCCGTAACCCATGCGGAAATCGAACGGCGTGCCGACCACGATCAGCAGGTCGGCATTCGCGAACGCCTGCGAACGCGTGCGATCGAAATGATGCGGATCGCCCGGCGGCAGCAGTCCGCGGCTCGCGCCGTTGAAATAGCCGGGAATCTCGATGCCGCGCAGCAGCGCGATCGCTTCCTCGTGACCGCGCGCGGTCCACACCTGCTGGCCGTACAGGATCGCGGGGCGTTGCGCATCGACGAGCAGGTCAGCGAGTTTCTCGATGTCGCGCGGATCGCCGATCGATTTCGTCGACGCGCGATAGCGGCCCGGCTGCGGCACGATCGCGCGCGTCGCGTCGACTTCGCGGTCGAGCACGTCGCGTGGAATCTCCAGGTAGGCGGGACCGGGCGCGCCGTTGAAGCATTCGCGCGCGGCCATCGAGATCATGTCGGCGACGCGCTCGGTGCTCGACACGCTCGCGGCGAACTTCGTGATCGGCGCCATGATGTCGACGTGCGGCAGGTCCTGCAGCGAACCCATCTTGTGTTGCGTCAGCGCGCCCTGCCCGCCGATGTGCAGGATCGGGCTTTCCGAGCGGAACGCGGTGGCGATGCCCGTCACCGCGTTCGTGCAGCCGGGGCCGGCGGTCGTGACCACGCAGCCGAGCTTGCCGGTCTGGCGCGCGTAGCCGTCGGCCGCATGCGCGGCGACCTGCTCGTGGCGCACGTCGATGATGCGGATGCCTTCGTCGACGCAGCCGTCGTAGATATCGATGATGTGACCGCCGCACAGCGTGAAGATCGTGTCGACCCCCTCGTTTTTCAGCGCCTTCGCGACCAGATGGCCGCCCGACACGACGCCCGCGTCGCGGGTCTTCTGCTTGAGGGTGTCGTCGGCGGTCGTGGTGGCGGTGGCCGTGGCCGGACTCAGGGATGAAACAACTGCAGACATGGTCATCTCCTCATCTATCGGATGTGCAACGGGTTATCGACGGACGCTTGCGCTTCGATATACGTCCGGCTGCACCGACGTCTCACGGCTTCGAAGATACCGTATGTGATATATCACATTCATTCAAGGCCAATTTCGAGACGTAAACGGCGCGAAGTTCGTGCTGCTCGAGCTTGCCAGTCGCAGCTTTGCGCCGAATCTGCAAGGCTTTGCGGCAGTTGTTTCAAGGGAAAACACCGAGTCGCAGCGCGCGACGGTCATTGTTGATATATCACATACCATATTTTTGAGACCGTCAAGCACGGTTTATCCCGCAGCGCGGCGGCGACCTCGTTTTCTTCTATTCGCCGACGCGCGAGCACAGCACCCCGCGGGCCGCGCGCGCGCAAAAAAGCCCGCGGTGCTTGCACACCGCGGGCTTTTCGAAATCAGCAGGCAATCAGGCGTCTACGCCGCCATCAATCGAGGAAATCGCAATTGGCTTCGACGAACGCCGCGAGATCGAGCGAATGCTGGCGAGTGAGCCGCTCGGCGAGTTCGGTATCGCGCTTCTCGAGCGCCTCGATGATGCGCAGATGATCGACGATCGAGCGCGCGGCCCGGTCGCTCTGCGAGATGGTCATGCGCCGGATCGCGCGCACGTGGATGAAGATGTTCTTGATCGTGTCGAGAATGATCTGCGACTTCGACAGCTCGACGATCGCCTGATGAAACGCGATGTTCGCGTCCGAATACTCGGCGATATGCTCGGCCGGCGTCGAGTCGCGGAAATTGTCGAACATATGGCGCAGGCGGCCGATTTCCTCGTCGGTCGCATGCAGCGTTGCGAGCCGCGCGGCCATGCTTTCGAGCGCGGCCCACATCTGGATCATCTCGACGATTTCGCGCTTGCTCTTGCGCACGATGTAGATGCCGCGCCGCGGCACCATGCGCAGGAAACCCTCCTGCTCGAGCAGCGTCATCGCCTCGCGCACCGGCGTGCGGCTCACGCCGAGCGATTCGCTGAGCACGCGCTCGTCGAGACGGATTTCTTCGCGATTCTGGTAGATATCCGCGTCGGCGATGGCCTGACGCAGCATCGCATACGCCTGATCGCGCAAGCTCGCGCTCGCGCCGATGGGCTGCAACGACAGGGTCAACGGGGTGGCCACTGTCTCAGTTGGAAGTTCTGACGACATTCATCGCCTCTGCTTGAACACGCGCGCGATTCGGCGCCGCCGTTTTGCCGCGCTGCTCGCCCAGACCCACGAAGCGGCCATGTTGCGATGCAAGCGCCGCGACCGATTCGGGAATCCAGTCGGTCAGCAGAACGGTGGCGGCACAGCCCAACCCTACGACGGCAACGGCGAACAGCGCGAGAGGCACGAATTCCACGTGTAACTCCGAACGATTGAGGAGATGAATTCCTCAATCATATGCTGCAACGCCGCATTTTTCAATATTCGGTATGTAGTATATCAATACCTGTTGTTTTCAAGATTACTTTCACGTTAGCACGCCGCGGGCTGCGTGGGTTCACCCACGACATTGCTCGCGATGATCGCCGAACGCGCTCGGTGTAAACACGCAAAACGCGCGCTATTCGCGCATCTGCGTGCGATGATCGCGCATTTTCACCGTCTCGCGGATTGTGAAATCCCGCTCGCGTCATTAATCTTCCGGACATCCTGCCGCGGATCGACCGCGTCGAATGCCCAGCCGGCGCGGCGCGATCGGCTAAAGCACCCGCCACATTGAAGGAGACTCGATGAGCACCACCCACCCGCAGGCCACCGTGGCCACTCACCGCAATGCGCGCAGTCAGGCTCGCAAGGCCGCGCTCGGCAGCTTTATCGGCGCCGTGGTCGACTGGTACGACTTCCTGCTGTACGGCATCGTCGCCGCGCTCGTGTTCAACGCCGAGTTCTTCCCGAACGTCGGCCCGGCGATGGGCACGCTCGCCGCGTTCGCGACCTTCGGCGTCGGCTTCCTGTTCCGCCCGCTCGGCGGCTTCGTGTTCGGCCACTACGGCGACCGGCTCGGACGCAAGCGCATGCTCGTGCTCACCGTGATGATGATGGGTCTGTCGACGGCCGCGATCGGTCTGCTGCCGGCGTTTTCGACGATCGGCTGGCTGGCGCCGGTGCTGCTCGTCACGCTGCGCGCGATCCAGGGCTTCGCGGTCGGCGGCGAATGGGGCGGCGCGGCGTTGATGGCCGTCGAAAGCGCGCCCGCGAAAAAGAAGGCCTTCTACAGCAGCGGCGTGCAGGTCGGCTACGGCGTCGGGCTCGTATTGTCGACAGGACTCGTCGCGCTGATCAGCCGCTCGATGGATAACGCCGCGTTCCTTAGCTGGGGCTGGCGTCTGCCGTTCCTGTTCAGCGTCGTGCTGGTGCTGATCGCGTTGTGGATCCGCTCGAGCATGGAGGAATCGCAGGAGTTCGTCGAAAAAGTTGGCCAGCATGGCGAGCGCCGCGTGCGCCTGCCGATCGTCGAAGCGCTGCTGCGTCATCCGAAGGCCTTCCTGCTGATCATCGCGCTGCGGCTCGCCGAGCTGTTCACGATGTACATCGTGACCGCGTTCGCGCTGAGCTACTCGACCGCGAACCTGCACATGCCGCGCGAGTTCTTCCTGACGATCGGCTTCGTCGTCGGCGCGCTCAGCTGCGTGACGATTCCGTGCTTCGCGTGGCTCGCGGATCGCTTCGGCCGCCGTCGCATCTATATGATCGGCGCGCTGGTCGGCGTGTTCAGCGCGGTGCCGTTCTTCCTCGCGCTCGAAGCGCGTTCGACGGTCTGGATCGTCGTGTTCGCGGTGCTGCTCGCGAACATCGCGCACGACATGGTCGTCAGCGTGCAGCAGCCGATGTTCACCGAGCTGTTCGGCACCGAGTACCGCTATAGCGGCGCGGGCGTCGGCTATCAGGTGGCGAGCGTGGTCGGCGGCGGCTTCACGCCGTTCATCGCGGTCGCGCTGGTCAGCTTCGCCGGCGGCTCGTGGCATCCGGTGGCGGCATATCTGGCGATCGGCTGTCTGATTTCGGTGCTCGTCGCGGCACGCATGAAGACCGGACGCAAGATCGATTGACACCAGCGGGATTCGCCGTCCATACACGACGGGCCGACGCGGCGAAGAAGCCGCGCCGGCCCGTTTTTTTGTGTCCGCGCGTCGTGCGCGGCTTGTTTATTGCTGGCTTTGTATAGTGCCTCTAGTCGGAAGTTCGAAGCAATGAGCCCGGCGCTTCCCACGAGGTGCTCGATCGTGTGAAGAACAACCCGCGTTCGACCAGGATCACACCTTATGTCCGCGCGCTTCATATTGCGAAGCCATCGTCCACGTCCTATTGTCGAGCCAGGCACGATTCCGGGTGCGCGGGACCGAATCATATGAAATAAAAATACATATAGCGACGACGGACCGGTCTGCGCAAGTTACACTCCGCCGCCTCAGGTAAATGCACGAAGCGCCGATAAACAGAACAACTGTAAGGAGACCCACTTATGAGCAGCATCAGCGAGCCGGGCAGCCAACGCGGTTCAGCCCCGTTCTTTTCCAAGCAGGCCACCATCGCACAGCCCGGCTTTTCGCGCTGGATGGTGCCTCCCGCAGCGCTGGCCGTGCATCTGTGCATCGGTCAGGCCTATGCGTTCTCGGTATTCAACGGACCGCTGACCAAAGTGATCGGCATCACGCAGTCCGCGCCCGATGACTGGTCGCTGACCGCGCTAGGCTGGATCTTTTCGCTGGCGATCGTGTTCCTCGGTTTGTCGGCGGCATTCGCGGGCAAATGGCTCGAACACGTCGGTCCGCGCCGCACCATGTTCACGGCGGCGTGCTGTTTCGGCGGCGGCTTCCTCGTGTCCGCGCTCGGCGTGTATCTGCATCAGATCGTGCTGCTGTATCTCGGTTACGGCGTGATCGGCGGGATCGGGCTGGGGCTCGGTTACGTGTCGCCGGTGTCGACGCTGATCCGCTGGTTTCCGGACCGCCGCGGCATGGCGACCGGCATGGCGATCATGGGCTTCGGCGGCGGCGCGATGATCGCCGCGCCGTTGTCGGTCGCGCTGATGAAGCACTTTCAAAGCGCGACGAGCGTCGGCGTCGCCGAAACCTTCGTCGTGCTCGGCATCGTGTACTTCATTTCGATGACGATCGGCGCGCTCGCGATCCGCGTGCCGCCGACGGACTGGAAACCCGCCGGCTGGACTGCGCCCGAAGTCACGCAGCACCGCCTGATCTCGCGCAACCACGTGCATATTGATCAGGCGTTGAAGACCCCGCAGTTCTACCTGATCTGGCTCGTGCTGTTCCTGAACGTGACGGCTGGGATCGGCGTTCTCGGCCAGGCCTCGGTGATGATCCAGGAGAGCTTCAAGAACACCGTGACGGCGTCGGCCGCGGCCGGCTTTGTCGGCTTGCTGTCGCTGTTCAACATGGGTGGACGTTTCGTGTGGTCGTCGGCATCGGACTGGATCGGCCGCAAGAACACTTACGCCATCTTCTTCGTGCTCGGCGCGGTGCTCTACTACCTGGTGCCCACGTTTGCCGCGAACGGCCAGATCGCGCTGTTCGTGCTGACCTACTGCATCATCCTGTCGATGTACGGCGGCGGCTTCGCGACGGTGCCGGCTTATCTCGCCGACATGTTCGGTACGGCGTTCGTCGGCGGCATTCATGGACGTCTGTTGACGGCGTGGGCCGCGGCGGGTGTCGCGGGTCCGGTGCTCGTCAATTACATCCGCGCGTATGAAGTCGCGAACGGTGTGGCCAAGGCGGACGCGTACACGATGACCGTGCACATCATGGCCGTGCTGCTCGTGATCGGCTTTATCTGCAACCTGCTGGTCAAGCGTGTGGACGAGAAGCACCACATGACCGATGCACAAGTCGCCAAGGGCGCGTGAGGAGATCCATATGTCGACCGTTCAAACCGCACATCCGACCAACAAGGTGATGCTCGTGGTGTTCTGGCTGTACGTGATGATTCCGCTCGCCTGGGGGGTCATCAATACGCTGACGCAAGCGATGAAGCTGTTCAAATGACGATGTGACGTGGCGCGCACCCCGGCCCTGTTCAGAGCCGGGGTGCGAATAGCACGCAGCGCCCGGGTATCCCCCTCAGCGCCCCAACCCACTATGCGCGATCTGCTGCTCGACGAACTGCGCGAACAAAGCATGCATATGGGTCGTCGGATGCAGATCGTCGGCGAACATGTAGGTCTGATCCGCATTGGCGCTCACATAGGTCGCCGGCGAACATAGCAATGACGTGTCATCGGGCGTTTTCTTCGGATCGCAGGCCTGCCCCGTATTCGACACGGTAAAACCGTTCGCCTGAAAGTTTGCGATCACCTGATTCGTCCACGTGTACGAATCGACCTCGATCACCTTCGACTGCAGCCCACCGGTTTGTAGCGCGGTATTCAACGTCTGGTTGAAAAGCTGCGACAACTGCGTGAGGTTCGCGCCGCCATCGGCCGAAGCGAGCCCCTTCGGCGCCAGCCCGATATTCGGCAGATTGACCACCACCACATGAGCGCCGCCGTTCTGCACGATCTGCCCGACGAGTTGGGCGAGCGTCGTGGCCGCCGCCTGCACGATCGGCGCCGCGGCGGGCAGGTTGCCAGCGCGAAGCACATCGTTCGCGCCCGCCCACACGAGCACGAGCTGATTGGCATTGAAGCTGCCGTGAGCGCTCAGATAGCTCGATAGCTGCTGATTGACCGGCATTTCGATGTCGCCGATGACGTCGCCCAGGTAGTCGTACTGGTTGGCCGGCGTCGCCACGGTCGAGCCGCCTTCCGCATAACCGAAGCCGCTCTGCGCACTCAGCTTATGCGTGATATCGATCGTGAACGCGGCGCTGAGCGTATCGCCGTAGTATTGCGCGACGTCCTGGGTCCACACCTGGCCGGGATTGGTCGTGAAACGCCCGCCGCCCACCGCGCCCGCGAGCGGCGCATAAGTCCCGACGTCCGACAGGCTGTCGCCGAACGAAACCACCTGCAGCTTGACACCGCCCGCCGGCTCGGCCGACGTGCTGCCGCCGCTACTCGATCCGCTGCTGCCGTTACCGCCCCCGCCGCAAGCGGAGAGCAACACGGTCGTGATGGCAAAAACTACAGCGCGGATCTTGTCATTTATGCCTCGCATTTGCTCCTCCTCGCCGGGCGGTCCAGACGGTGTCGAGTGCCTCAGGTGCGCGGTCGGTGCCCGATCGCACGCGGCTCTTCGAACAAGCATCACGCATGCCCAGCGAGGAAATGCCGCCGCTCAAAGCCTCTCGAACACCACCTCCTGCGCGCCTTCCCACAGCACCTTGGTGCCGAGTTCGCGCAGTTTTTCCTTGCCTTCGACGATCGTCAGAAAATGATTGCCCGCGAGTTGCCCCATCTTGCTCGCGAAGCAGCACGAGCCATACGCGAGGATGATCTCGGTCTCGCTATAGCCGCCCGGATAGAACAGGATGTCGCCGACCGATGGATGGCTGGTGTGATTCTCGAAGCCGACCGCGACGCCGTCGTTCTCGAGCTTGAACTCGCCGAGCGGCACCCAGCAGCCCTCGCCGCTCCAGCGCACGTGAATCAGCTTCTGCCGGTACGGCAGCAGCTTCAGGAACGCCGCCACGGTCTGCGGCGCATCGGGATGCGTTTCGGCGATGAAGGTGTGGCCGCAGGCGGTCATTTTGAGTCGGGTCATGGCGCGTTATCCGATGTGTGAGGTTGAAAGGCGCTTCGATTCTGTCGTCCGATGCAAGGCTTCGACAGATACAGTTGGTGCCACCGCGGTCAGGCCAGTTAGACCACTGGCCATCGCGGGCGACCGGCCGAGCCGCAAAGCCTTGCGCGGCATACCATGCCAGTTTGCACCGCGCGCCGCCACGAAAGTTCGTAGTTTGCAAGCTGCGCAATGCAACGCACACTGCGCAGGTGCGTGATTCCGACTGCAGAAACGCTTGCCGTCACGGCTGGCGCAGGCAGCAGCCGGCGCGCATCTCAACCGCGCAACCGGTAGGCGAGCGGCGTCGCGCCATAGCCACGTTTGAACTGCACCGAGAAATGACTGGCATTCTCGAAGCCAACCTCGAGCGCGATTTGCAGCACGGTTCGATCCGTGGCGCGCAGCAGCCTCGCCGCTTCCTCGAGCCGCAAGCGCGTGACGAACTGATGCGGCGTCTCCCCGGTCTCGCGGCGAAACACCCGAGCAAAATGAAAACTGCTTAGGCCGGCCTGCCCGGCCAGTTCGGCGATCGCCAGATCCTCGGCGAGATTGGCGCGGATGTAGTCGGTCACTCGCCGGATCCGGCGCGGCACCAGCCGTTCGGGCCGCGTCGGGCTGCCGCGCCGCGCGTCGTTGCCGCTCGAATAGTGCTGCAGCAGGTGCGCGGCGAGCGCGTGCACCAGCGTATCGACATACAGACGCGAATCGGCCGGATCGCGGGCGGCGCGATGCAGCGCGGCAAGCATCGCGGCGATCAGCGGATCGTTGAAGCGCATCGCGTCGCCGAGCGACAGCTCACGCGACGCGTCGAGCCCCATCTGTTGCGCGACGTTGTCGATCAAACCCCGCTCGATGTGCACGTGCAACGTAGACAACGGCTCGTCGCTGATCGAATGCCAGCGCCACGAGATCGGCGCGGGCGGCACGAACCACAGGTCGTTCACGCGCATATCGGCGCTTTCCCAGGATCCGCCGAGGTTGCGTTCGAGATGCTCGGCGCCGCTCGCGAGCGTCATCAGCGTGAAGTCGCGCAAGCCCGGCGCTTCGAGCAGGTCTTGCCGCACCGGCTCGAGATACGAGCGCAGCACCAGATGCCGCCACTCGCGATCCACGCTCGACACGAGTCGCTGGCCGGCCATGTAGCGGTCGTAGGCGAGCGTGGTCGTGAGCTTGGGAATTCGTGCCATCACATCCCTTCAAAGGAGGTGCCGTATGGAAGGAGAAGCGCCGCCGTACCCGTATTGCCGGTCCACTGTCAGCGCAAGATCACAAAAATGATAGCAAGGAACCGGCTACCGACATTTCACGAAATCGCTAATCATTGAGGTTGTCGTCTTTCACGCGTTTAGAACGCCGGAGCTACCGTTTCATGGAACATGAATGCGATACGCTGCCGCAATGGCTGACCGGCTCGCCGCAAGGCGAAGCCGGGCACGCGTCGGCAGCACACCCTAGAGCGGCATCCGCCCAACCGGCTTACCCGGCCGGCGTGCGGCACGCCGCGAACTCAGCCCACGCGGCTGAAGCAGTGAAGATGTCTCCTCGCGCCGCCAACGGTGCGGGGCGCAGTGGTTTTCTGACTCTGTTCACCGAGGAGGAGATCGGCACGCCGTCGCCCGCGGCGCGGCGCGCCGCGCCGCTGATCAGTCCGCTCGGACGGTTCGGCAGCGCTCAGGACCGGATGGAGTTCGTGCGTCAGCGCATCAGGCAGTTGGGCTTCGATTCGTTCAGCTATACCGCCACGCGCACGTCGTCGCATCACAAGACGATGTTCGTATTGACGAGCTACGAGTCGCAGGCATGGCTCACGCGCTATTTCCGCGAGCGCTATTTCGAGCTCGACCCGCGCGTCGCGCTCGCGTCGCCGACCGGCATGCCGTTTCTGTGGAATACGGCCGATCTGCGCGCCGACCTGCCGCGCGCGCAGTTGCGCAGCGAGCGGCTCGGCGCTTTGATCGACATGCTGGAGGCGACCGGGCGCAAGAGCGGCATTCTCACGCAGATGCCGCTGCCCGAGCCGGAGCTGAGCGCGAGCCTGTGCTTCAACTCGGAGATCGGCAACCCGCGCTGGATGACCGAATCGATCGTCGCGGAAACGTTGATGTTTGCGCACTCGATTCACGAGTTCATCTGGACGCACGCGAAAAGCGTGATCGGCATCGCTCCCGCGCAGCAACAGCGCGTCGCGCTGAGCAAGCTGCAGCATGCGGTGCTGAAGGCGGTCGTGCAGGGGCAGCGCGACAAGGAGATCGCGTATTTCCTCGGGCTGTCGCCGCATAACGTCGACTATCATCTGCGGCGCTTGCGGCAGCTGTTCAACGTGCGCAACCGCGTGCAGTTGATCAATGTCGCGCAGGCGTATCTGTCGTAGTTGACATCGCCCCGTGACGATGAAGAGGGCGCGACGGCTTTTCGCCGCCGCGCCCTCTCCTATCAACTTTTCAGTCGATAGCCGGTCCTGAAGATCCAGCCGACGATCACGAGGAACACCGCGAGAAACAGCAGTGTCATGCCGAGACTCAGGGCGACGTCGACGTCGCCTAACTCGTAGAAGCTCCAGCGGAATCCGCTGACCAGATACACGATCGGATTGAACAGCGTGACGCCGTGCCAGAACGGCGGCAGCATGTTCACCGAGTAGAAGGCGCCGCCGAGGAACGTGAGCGGCGTGACGATCAGCAGCGGCACCAGTTGCAGCTTCTCGAAGCTATCGGCCCAGATGCCGATGATGAAGCCGAGCAGACTGAACGTGACGGCCGTCAGCACCAGAAACAGCACCATCCATAACGGATGCATGATCTGCAGCGGCACGAACAGCGCGGCGGTCGCCAGAATGATAAGCCCGAGCAGGATCGACTTGGTGGCCGCCGCGCCCACGTAGCTGACGACGATCTCCAGATACGACACGGGCGCCGACAGAAGCTCGTAGATCGTGCCGGTGAAACGCGGAAAGTAAATTCCGAACGACGCGTTGGCGATGCTTTGCGACAGCAGCGACAGCATGATCAGCCCCGGCACGATGAACGCGCCATAGCTGATACCCTCCACTTCCTTGATACGCGAACCGATCGCCGAGCCGAACACGACGAAGTAAAGCGACGTGGAAATTACCGGCGCGATGATGCTTTGCATCAGCGTGCGCCACGTGCGCGCCATTTCGAACTTGTAGATCGCGCGCATTGCGTAGATGTTCATGGGTTCCCCCGCAGCAGGCTGACGAAAATGTCTTCGAGCGAACTCTGCGTGGTGTGCAGGTCCTTGAAGCGGATGCCGGCGTCGTCGAGCGATTTCAGCAGCGCGATGATGTCCGTGCGACCGCCCTCGCCTTCATAGGTGTAGGTCAGCTCGTTGCCGCCGTTCGCGACGGCGAGCCCGTAGCCGGCGAGCGCCGCCGGCACCGCGTCGAGCGGGCTCTCCAGTTGCAGCGTCAACTGCTTCGTGCCGAGCTTGCGCATCAGCTCGGTCTTCTCTTCGACGAGCATGATTTCGCCCGCGTTGATCACGCCGATGCGGTCGGCCATCTCCTCGGCTTCGTCGATGTAATGCGTGGTCAGGATGATCGTCACGCCGCTCGCCGCGAGCGAGCGCACGAGCTTCCACATGTCGCGCCGCAGCTCGACGTCGACGCCGGCGGTCGGTTCGTCGAGAAACAGCACGCGCGGCTCGTGCGACAGCGCCTTCGCGATCAGCACGCGCCGCTTCATGCCGCCCGATAGCGTGATGATCTTGTTGTTGCGCTTCTCCCATAGCGACAGGTCGCGCAGCACTTTCTCGATGTGAGCGGGGTTCTTCGGCTTGCCGAACAGGCCGCGGCTGAACGACACGGTTGCCCAGACGGTTTCGAACGCGTCGGTGGTCAGCTCCTGCGGCACGAGGCCGATCAGCGAGCGGGCCGCGCGATAGTTGGCGCCGATCTCGTGGCCGTCCACCGTCACGCTGCCTTCGCTCGCGTTGACGATGCCGCAGACGATGCTGATCAGCGTGGTCTTGCCCGCGCCGTTCGGCCCGAGCAGCGCGAAGATTTCCCCACGGTTGATCGCCAGATTGATGTTCTTCAGTGCCTGAAAACCGCTGGCATAGGTTTTCGACAGATTCGTGACCGAAACGATTGGCTGCATGGACTCGATGATGGCAGACACCGCTGTTGAATGAGAGAAATCGGCGCGAACGGGTGCGCCGCATCCGCAATGTAATGGAAAGTGCGAAAGCGTGCAGCGCACGGGAACGCGCCGGGGCGATTTCGCTGCGGCGCAAGATAGTTCGGCTTACTGATGGATTGGCACGGGATTGAGACGCAGACCGAGGCGCGGCGCGGCCGTCCGGGCGCGCCCAACCCGCGCGGGCGGCCTCGCGGACGGCCTCGCGGACGGCCTGTTACGCCGACGCGCCGCGTTGCGCGCCCGGGAAGCGGCTCGCGATCACGTGCTGGATTTCCTCGACCGACACCGGCTTCACCAGATGATGATCGAAACCGGCCTCGCGCGAACGCTGCCGGTCGGTGGCCTGGCCATAGCCGGTCACCGCGATCAGCAGCGCGTCGCCGGTGGGCGGGAGGCGGCGCATCTCCTGTGCGAGCTGGAAGCCGTCCATGCCGGGCAGGTCGCGGTCGAGGTCGAGGTCGAGCAGCACGATCTGCGGCTCTAAGTGCGCGGCCAGCTGGAGCGCGGCGTTGGCTTCGTGCGCGACGCGCTCTTCATCGCAAGCGCTGCGACGACTCGAACCTCAAGGCTGCGCACAGACAAAACTGGTCGCCAGATTTACATTGCCTTTGCCGACATAGCGCGGAAAGCCGGGATAGCGACACAGCGGCCGCGAGCGTCCATTCGTCGCCGCGGCGAGATCGGTGGCCGTCAGCGTTTCGGGTGCGACGCCGCGCGTGACCCACGCGTCGAGCGCGCCGAGCAGATCGACCGAGGGAATGAACACGCCGTTGCCATGCTGAAACCCCGGCACCATGTAGAGCCGCGCGAAACGATCGACCTCGTCCTTGCCGAAACGCGCGACCAGCGCGTCGTGATACGCGATCGTCTGGTTCGGGCTGATCACTTCGTCGGCAAGGCCCTGCAGCGTGATCAACTTGCCGCCGTGTGCGATATAGCGCGACAGGTCCGGATTCATCGCGCCGATCGTGCCCGACAGCGCGATCAGTTGCGCTCGATATTTGCCGGGCCGTTGCGGATCGAACGTCAACGAATCGAAGTCCGCATCGCGCGCAACGAAGTAGCGCAGATAGCCGTCGCCTTGCGTGAACAGATAGCCGTTCGCATAGAACGTCGGCACCGGCTGACGCCGCGCTTGATGCGCGAGCCCGAGCACGCCGGTCAGTTGGGTGCCCTGGAACACGTTGTAGCCACGATAGCCGTTCACGTCCCACGCGAGCCGATATGGCAGCGACAGCCCATCGCGCATCACCAGCAAGGTGGCCAGTTGCGCGTCGGTCAGACACGCGTCGTGCGACGAATCGTGCGATGAAGGGCGCAGCGCGCAGCGCAGCGAATCGATGATTTGCGCTTCGTGCGCGCGACACGCCTGAACGTCGCTGACGATGCCGTCCGCCGCGCCGTCGAGCCGGTCGCACACCTCGAGCGTGCGTTGGTAGACACGTTCGAGCAGCGCCGGCGGCACGAAGCCGTCCGCCGTGCCGTACTCGGCCTGGCCGAGCTTCACGCCGATCAGGCGCACGCCCGAAAAATTCAGCGCGGGCGAGTTGGCGATCACGCCGTCGTAGTCGTCGGGGAAGCGCTGCATCACCGTGTAGCCTTCACGCCCGCCCGTCGAGCCGCCGGCAAAGTACATGCGCTGCGGCGGCCGGCCGTACGCGCGCGCGATCAACGCGAGCGCGACATCGTGGGTTTTCTTCAGATGCGCGTAGCCGAAATTCGTCACCGCTTCATCGACGAGGCCAAACTCCGCGAGCGACGAATCGCCGACATGCCCCGAGTCGTCACCGAACGTCGCATAGCCTTGCGCGAGCGGCGCGCGATCCGGCGAGAACGGCATCACGCCAGTGCCGCTGACGACCACACCGTTGTACCCGCCGCCGCCGATCTGCAACGCGCGGCCATTCCAGCGACGCGGCAGATTCAGATCGAAGCGGATGTCGGGCGTGGTCGGATTCAGTGCCTTGATGCGGCCCGTGATGCGGCAATACTCGCCGCCTTGCTGATTGCCCGGCGCAGTCGCGCCGATCATTGCCGCGCTTTCGATCAGCGCGCCGGCCGTTGGCATCTCGATCAGTTCGGGCGACAGCACCGCGCCCGCGAACTCCGCGCAGTGCATCGCGAACGGTGTTTCTTTGGCCAGCGCGGCCGTGCGATGCATCGCAAGCCACGCGAGCACGACGACGCTCATCACGGTTGCGAGTCCAACCAGCCTGCCCGTCGTGCGAGTCGTGCGAATCGTGCGAGTCGTGCGCGTAGTACGCATCGGGGTCGTGATGCGCCCGCGGCGCCCGCTGCGCGTCATCCGCAACCCGCGCCCTTGGCCTGCGCGCCGGCGTGCTGCCCCTTCCAGCCGCTCCAGCCGCGCGCGATCATCAGCAGCGCGCCGATCGCCGCGAGGTCGCCGCCGAGCCCGACCAGCACAGCGCGGAAACCGTGAAAGGTGTGCGGCGTCGCTGTATCGACGATCAACGACACCAGCGTGCCGGTGACGAAGCACACGAGCCCGGTGCGCCCTACCGTCACGACGGCGGGCAGCCGCCGCGCGAGCCACCCGATGCTGCCCATCCGCACGAACTGGGCGGCGACCCACGCGATGGCGATGAAATTGATCACACGTTCCACGGAAAGGTTCTGCTTGTGCGTGCCGGGCAACGGCTGCGTCAGCACGAAAAGTTTGACGATCGCGAAGGCAAGCACCGCGACCACCGTGACGCGCGTGAACCACTGCGCGGCGTGGCTCGCATGAAAGCGCTCGCTGATCGGCCGAACGCGGCACAGCATGCCGAGCACGAACATCAACTGCCACGCAAACGGATTAAAAGCCCAGTCGGCGACATCGTCAATGCTGAATAACGCGGCAAGCGGCCGCGCAACGACCCACACCGCGAGGCTCACGGCAAGCGCGCGCGATGCCGAGCGGCGTGCGAGCGGCACCATCACGGGCACACATAGCGCGAACAGCACGTACATCGGCAGCACGCTGGACAGATACGGTTGCCGGCGTAACAGCGCGATATCGAAGGCCTGACGCCAGGGCTGCAACGCGAAAGGCGGCCACCCGCTCATTTCTACCATCGGCCGGTTCAGATCGAGCAGCGCGAGAATCGCGCCGGACACGAGCGTCAGCATCGCCGTCAACAGATACGCGCGATAGATCTCCCAGCAGCGTTTGAAGAAGCGCAACTGCGCCGCATGCTCACCGCGATGCGCAAGCACCGCGGTATACGCCGCCGCCGATGCATAGCCGCCGAGAAACACGAATACCTCGGCCGAATCGCACAATGCGTACGCGTGCAGCATCAGATGGGATAACGTGCTGCCGGGAATGTGATCGAGCACGATGACGATCAGCACGACACCGCGAAAGAAATCGACTTCGACCGATCGTCCACGACCGCGGCCAGGAATTTCCATTCGTCTTCTCGAAGAATGCGCGTCGAAGACGCGCAAGAACGCAAACGGCCACCCATTAGCGGCCCCAACTTCGGCAAAACACCAAAGACTCAATCGTTCGCACACCTCGCCTTATGCCGCGAACGAATGCGCTAACACGCCGCCTTTAATGTTCGCTTTCACAAACGGAAATCTGAAATGAAGTCGTTGGCGACTGGTAATACTCGGTGCGCTTTTATCGACCGAGCGGAAAGTTTTGCGGCTTTTCATGCGCGAAACAGCGACACCTGTACTGATGAGCGGACGCGAGCCTCGAAAATAAATCGTCGAGCACGTGCTGCGATTTTTTTCGCATTTTTTCCCCGTACGATGTTTTCGTGCTTTTCCGCCGCTTTGCGAATAGAGGTTTATGAAAAACAGAATTGCCGGATTCGATGGGTTGCGCGCAATCGCCGTGCTGATGGTGTTTCTGCAGCATCGACTATTCGGCGACATCGGCGAGATCGGGCATCTCGGCGTGTGGATCTTCTTTGCGCTGAGCGGCTTTCTGATCATCGGCATCCTGTCGTCGCAGCGCGCGCGAATCGAAGCGGGCGACAGCCGTTTCGGCGCCGAACTCGGGCGCTTTCTGTTTCGTCGCACGGTGCGCATCTTTCCGATCTATTACCTGATGCTCGTCGCGATGTGCGTGCTGATGGCATTCGGCCTCGCGAATCCGGAACTCGCGGGCGGCATGCCGTTTCACTTCGCGTATCTGTCGAACTTCTGGATCGGCTCGGTACTGCGCTACTGGCCGGGCCGCTATTCGCACTTGTGGAGTCTCGCGATCGAGGAGCAGTTCTATGTCGTGGTTGCGCCGCTGTTACTGCTGCTCGCGACGCGGCGACATCGAGCGGCGTGTTGGGCGATCGTGGTCCTCGGCCTCGCTGCGCTGTTCGCGATGCGGGCCGCGCATTGGGATGAGATCACGATCTATACGCATCCGTTGAGCAATGTCTGGTTGCTCGCGTTGGGCGGCATCGCTGGCCTCGCGATCGCGGACGATCGCGGCCGCGTGCGCGCCTTGCTCGGTCATGGCCTGACGCTGTTCACGCTGAGTCTGGTCGTGATCGGTTTGTGCGCGGCCGAACCGCGGTGGAACATGCTCGACGATCCCTTGCTGTTTACCGCAATCAGCGCCACGTACGGGATCGGGATTGCGGCGCTGGTGGCTTCGATTGCGTGTTGCCGCAATGCTGCCGTGATGAGTCTGCTACAGACGCGTTGGCTCGTCGGTCTTGGGCGTATCAGTTACGGCTTCTATCTGTATCACAACCTGATCCCCGACCTGACGCGTAATCGTCATGCCGAAGCATTGTTCGGTGGCATCGTGCCGATGTGGGCACATATGATCGGAATCGTCGCGTCGTTTGCGATCTCCGTTGGCATTGCATGGCTATCGTGGCGGTTGATCGAGGCGCCGATTTTGCGGGTGAAGACGCGGGGCGAACCGGTATTGAAAGCGACGAAGAACGTCGCCTCCGACGTCGCCTGAAAGATCGGATCGAGTTGCCGATACATCGGGCTTGTCCAATCACGCTATCATTCGGCCTCACCATCCGGCCGCTCCCCGCCTGACGCATCCTCGGGACCGAACCGGCCAAACGATAGAAGAACACGATACGCGCGGCATTCTCTCGCAATGCCGCTCGCCACACCGATTCGCCAACCTCGACCATGTCTCATTTCGCTTTCGCCACCGGCATCCTCGGGACCAGCCTGCAAACGCTCGATCTCTATGCGCTCGCCGGCATCGTGGCCGCACTGCTGTTCGGCGGCATGGTGAAGGGCGTGGTCAGCATCGGCGTGCCGCTCGTCGCGATGCCGATTCTCAGCCACTTTCTACCGATCAAGGCGGCCGTCCTGCTGCTGTCGATGCCGATCATCCTGGGCAATATTCCGCAGGCGCTCGAAGGCGGCGAGCTGCTGCCGACGATGAAGCGCATCGCGGCACCGCTCGTCGGCACCGTACTCGGCAACATCGTCGGCGTGTCGGTGCTGATCTCGCTGGCGCCGCATCGCGCCCAGGCGGCGGCCGGCGCACTGCTGATGATCGCGGCCTTGCTGCTGCTCGCCGCGCCACGGCTCACGTTGTCGCCGAGCTGGGCGAAGCCGGCGGGTCTCGTGCTCGGCTTCGGCGCCGCGCTGATGGAAAGCATCGCGTCGGTGCCAGGCCCGTTGCTCGCGATGTATCTGATCGCGACCGGCGCAACCGGCAGAGCATTCACGAAGCAGATCGCGATCATTCTGGTCGTGTCGATCATCACGCTGGTCGCCGCGTTCAGCGGCGGCGCGCATGCGAGCTGGACCGATCTGGCGATCTCGGCCTGCGCGAGCGTGCCCGTGATCGCGGGCATTCTGCTCGTGCGGCCGTTGCGCGACCGTCTGCCGCCCGCGGTGTTCCGCGTCGTGGTGCTGCTATTCGTGCTGGCCGCCGCCGCGCAGATGATCTGGAAATCGGGCGTGGTTCAGGCGCTGTTCGGCGCACCTTCGCTCTGACGCGAGCCGACGCTTCAAACGCCCGCCAGGGGGCCGTGGCACGCGCATTGCTGCTCGAAGGCTTACCTTCAGCAACTGGAGAGCACTGTGTCGAATACCGCGAACTTCCCGAACGAGCCTGAGCGCCCGGCGGATGAGGATCCCGGCATGCCGCCCGCCGAGGTCTCGAAGCCCATCGGCGATGCCATCCCCACGCCGCCCGAACCGGGCCTCGATCAGCCCCTGCCGAAAAAGGGTGAAACCCCCGCACCCGACCCGAAAAAACCCGGCCAGCACAGCGGCGACCCGTTGGGCGATACCGACCCGCCCCCGGGCGTACCCGATCCGGGACCGTCCGACTTCGCGTAGCGCTTCGGAACGTCCGTCAAGCCGCCTCGGGCTCATGCACGATCTTGAGCGTGCCCTTGTGCTCGGCGATGAGCCGATAGACGGTGTCTCCGGGCACGGTCTCGTGCTCGAGCAACTGCTCTGAAATGTCACGCAGCACCGGCTCGTACGCGTGCAGCAGGCCGTAGCAAAGTTCGTTGAGTTCCTTGAGCAGCACGTTCGCATGCTCGATTGCGCTCTTCATTTGCAGGCCCGCGTACTGCGACGGCAGCGCGGCGAGACTGAACAGATCGCCGTCGCTGTTGAAGCCGAACTTCGACACCATGTCGAGGCTGATACGCGAGGCCTCCTGCAAGTCCGACGCGGCGCCGCTCGATGCTTCGGAGAACATCAGAATTTCCGCGTTGCGTCCGCCGAGCAGCACCTGGATTTCGTTGCGGATTTCCGTTTCGCGGTACAGGTGCTTGTCCTGCGCCTTTGTGATGAGCGCGACGCCGAGCGCGCCGCCACGCGGCAGGATCGTCACTTCTTCGAGCACGCCGGTGCCAAGCAGCGCGGCGACGAGGCCGTGGCCCGCCTCATGCACCGCGATGCGCTTGCGCTCGTCCTCGGTGAGGGCTCGCTCGGCGCCGCTCACGTCGCCGATGCGCGCGATCTTGATCGCTTCCATGAAATGCTTCGCGGCGATTTCGTTGTCGCCCGCTTTGCGCGCGATCAGCCCCGCCTGATTCACGACCATCGCGACGGTGGCCGGCGACAGTCCGGTCGTCAAGCGCGCGAGCTGGTCGTAGTCGATATCCGCCGCTTTCGATTTGAGCCGCTGCGCGTAGAAGCGGAAAATCTTGGCGCGGTCTTCGCGATCCGGCAGACGCACCTGCACCGTGCGGTCGAAACGGCCGGGGCGGCGCAATGCTTCGTCGAGATTGTCGGGATGGTTGGTCGCGGCGACGACGATCACGCCCTCGTTCGATTCAAAGCCGTCCATCTCCGCAAGCAGCTGGTTGATGATCCGGTTGCTTTCGGCTTCGACCGGACCACCGCCGGTGTCGGTGCGTTTCGCGAGGCCGTCCGCTTCGTCGATGAAGATGACCGTCGGCGCGTTCTTGCGCGCGAGTTCGAACAGGTGCCGCACCTTCTGGATGCCGACGCCGTAGTACTTCGCGCTGAAATAGCTGCCCGTGATCGAAATGAAGTTCGCGCCGCATTCGCCGGCCAGCGCCTGAGCGAGCCGCGTCTTGCCGACGCCGGGCGCGCCGACCATCAGGATGCCGCACGGCGCGCGCACGCCCAGCGACGAAAACTGCTTCGGATCGGACAGGTAACCGCGAATGTCGGCGAGCGCGGCCTTCGCCTCGTTCGCGCCGATCACGTCGTCGAAACGCAGCGTCGGCGTTTCGCTGAGCAGCCTCGCGCCGCCCTTCATCTCGCGCCGCATGAACCACGCCATGCCGCCGATCAGCGCGAGCGGCAGCAGCACGCTCAGCGCGTCGCGGAACTGCTCGAACAGTTGGGTCCAGCGCGCGCCGTCGCTGTGGATGTCGACGTCGGGCAGCCATACGAGCTGATACGCGGCGGCGTCGGAGCGCTCGCCCAGCAGCAGCGCGTGCGAGAAGGTCGCGTTGTGGTCGGTGACGAAATACTTCGAGCCGTCACGCAGCGACACCAGAATCGCGTTGGGACTCACGCCGATCGCCGCGACGTTGGTGTCGTGAATGTCGCGCAGCATCGTCGACGCGTCTTTCTCCGCATGCGTCCACGCGGAGGCATCGTGACGCATCTGGCTCGCGATGCCGCTCAGCGCGGGCGCTTGCGGCTCGGCGCGATGCTGGAAATACCAGCCGCCCCAGCCGACCAGTACCGCGAGCAGCACCGCCACAGCCGCCACCACGATTTTGCGTGCGCGTCTTTTCCCAAGCGAATTATTTCCCGGCTTCATGAGTCATTTCCAAAATGCGGACTTGAACAAGCCCTTACTTAATCAAGCTGTCTGTCAAAATTACCTGTCGAAATCGGAATTCGGAGTCTTCGGGAAAATCGGCTGAGGTGAAGCGCCACACGGACGTGGCGTAATGGACAATCCAGAAGGACGACGCTATGTGCGTCCCGGTGAGTCGCGTTGGCCGAAGGCAGTATGCCGGGGGGACGCGTCTGTCAAATTCGCGGAAAAGGCCTATTTGTGCCGTCTATCCGGCCGTCGACACGCCGGAAGGGGGACGCGGCGAACGCGCGAAAGGCGTCGCCGCATTGGCTCCGGCGCACAGTTTATCAGCGTAAAAAGCGACGCGTGTTTTTAAATGTCTATATCTAACCGCACCCCAATTAAAATCAGTCAGATTTACTGCAAAAAGTGGGGATTTCGACGCGGCTTAAATGATGTGAAAATAGCTCGCGATTAAGTCGGGGTTTTGAAATCAGGGGAATGGAAACGGATCGCGGGCAGGAAGGCGAACGCCACGCTCGCTCGACGAAGATCGGGCGGATGAGCGACGGGCCTCTGCGGGCCCGTTCGCGTCATCGCCACTTTCTCTCAGGTTCCTGCTTATTTTTGCGCCGATACCAGACGGCATCGGCGGTTCTCTCCTGCGCTGCACTACTGCTGGTCCTCGCGGACCACCCCGATAAATCAAGCGGCCGTGCGCCGCGCGACGCCAGTACGCGCCGTCACATCCAACATGCCCCGCAGCCTGGCGATGCGCGTGCGCTGACTCGCGATCAGCTCATGCGTCTCTTCGAGCGCGCGAATGCGCTGTTCCCAATAGACGTGGTCGAACTCATCGGGCCGCGCCGCGTCCTCGCGCGCCACATAGCTGAGCACACTCTCGAGATGCGTCAACTGGCCATCCGCGACACTGGCCGGAAGCCGCCCGCCGCTTTGCACGGCCGGTTGCCTGCTGGTAAGGCTCATCTTCGCTACCCCCGTGTGCTGCCTGTTGGCCTGATGATTCCGCCGCGTCGACCGCTACAATCGCAAGCGATCTGCAATTTAATCATGTGACGATAACGCAGCTTTCTGGCGCGGCTTGACCGTACGTCTCAAAATGGGGCGCGGGGCGCGAGAAATGCTGCTGCTATCGCCCCGCCTTGCTCTGTCAACCCATCCATGCTTTCAATCGCAGTCATTTCATGAGCCAGCGCCCGTCACCGTCCCACCACGCCGCGCGCGCCGCGGCCGATTCACGCACGGTCGTGTCGACGAATCGTTTCAGCACGCACGCACTCGCACCGGGCGAGCAGTTTCTCGCGTGGCGTCAGCGGGTCGGCCATGTGATCGACGCGCCACCGTCGCGGGAGCAGATCGCCAACGGTTTTCGCGGGGAAATCGATCTGTACGCGGTCGGCGGCATGGTGTTGACCGACTGTCGCACCGAGGCGATGCTGCTGGAGCGCTCGGTCGCGCGCATCTCGACCGACCAGCGGCGCGATTACGTATTCCATCTGTTTCTCGAGGGCGAGGTCGGGTACATCACGGGCATGCGCAAGAAGCGCAGCGAGCCGGGCTCGGTGGCGGGCCTCGTCGCGCTCGATATGAACCAGCCGTTTCGCGTCGAGCGGCCCGAGTGCCGGGTGCTGAGCCTGTTCGTTCCGGCGTCGCTCGTCGACGAGCAGTTGCGCGACGGCGTCGGGATTCATGGCCGCATCGTGCGTAACGAAGCGCCGCTTGCCGGGCTCGCGCTGGGCCATCTCGCGGCACTCGCGCATGAGGTCGCCGCGCTCGATGCCGCTGCCGCGATCGACGCCCTGCAGACCGGCAGGCAACTGCTGATCGCCGCGTTCCGCAAAGAGGCGCGCCTGACCGGCGCCGACCGCGCGGCGTTGCAGTCAGCGTTGATGGCGCAGGTACGCCGCTATATAGACGCGAACCTGCATCAGAGCGACCTGACGCCGGACCACATCGTGCAGGCGCTGCATCTGAAACGCGCGACGATCTATCGCTGGTTCGAGCACGAGGGAGGGCTCGCTGCGTATATCCGCCATCGGCGGCTGCGCGAAGCGGCGGACGAGCTCGTCCGCTTCCCGCACCTTCAGGTCACTGAAATCGCGTATGGGCTGGGATTTGTCAGCGCGTCGGACTTTACGCGCGCGTTCCGGCGCGCGTTCGACATGAGTCCGCAAGACCTGCGGGCTCGCGCGCTGGAGTTGCGGCTGATGGAGATGGTGTAGACGCGGCTGGCGCCCTCGAAAGCGCAGCCGCCTCGCCGCGACGCAAGCGGTTCAGGCGGCTCGCGCCGCTCAGGCGAACAGTCGTGCCACCACTCGAACAACCGCTCAGGCCGCGCGCGGCCGCCCCTTGCGCTTCGGCTCGACCGCCCGGACGACCGCCACCGGCGGCGCGACGCGCGGCGTGCGCTTGAAATACGGCGAGCTGAGCGCGGCCGCGCTCATGTCCGACACGGCTTCGAGCAGCGCCGGCGCAAGTTCCTTCAGCCGTGCGTCCGGCAGGCGGCTGGTCGGACCCGCGAGGCTGACGGTGCCGACCACCAGCCCCGTCACCGGATGACGGATCGCGGCCGCCATCGACGTCATGCCCGCCTCGTAGGTTTCGCTCGCGATGCCGTAGCCGCGCTTGCGCGCGCCGGCCAGGTCCTGCAGAAACTGCTGGATCGTCTTCGGCGCCTTCGGTCCGAGCGGCCCCGCCTTGCCGATGCCGCCCTGGCGCGACACGAGTTCGAGCGCTTCCTCGTCGCTCATGGTGGCGAGCCACGCCTGGCCGCTCGCGGTGCAGTGCAGCGGCGGGCTGCTACCCATGTCCGGGTCGTAGCGCAGCCCGGAGCGCGCGCCCTGCGCCTTGCCGACGAAGGTAATGTGATCGTCCTCGATCACGCCCAGGCGCGCCAGTTCGCCCGACGCGCTCGCGAGCCGATCCAGCACCGGCTGCGATATATCGAGCACGCCGGCAGTGGACAGCCACATCAGCCCGAGCGACACCAGCTTCAGCGCAAGCACGTACTCGCCATGCTCATCCTGACGCACGTAGCCTTCGTCGCTCAGCTCGGCGAGCAGCCGATGCGTGCCGCTGCGCGGGATGTTCAGCGTATCGGCAATCGTGGCCAGCTGCATGCTGCCGCCCTGCTTCGCCAGCAATTCGATGATGGCCAGCGCCCGCTCGAGATTCCCCGCCATGATCCACTCTCATTCGATTCGAATCCCACATGAGAACATGATTCCACATCGGAATTCAAGGGCACGGCGGGCACTGGTTCCGGTGCGATCAATGCCCGATGCCCGCGCTCACGCGCAGCAGCGGCCCGCGATGCCGCGCGCCCTTGAGCAGCACCGCCGCGGCGCCGACCGCCGCGGGCAAAGCCAGCGACGTGAACACCTGGCTGAAGCCCCAGTTCGCGTGCAGCATGCCGGCGCCGAGCATCGCGCCCGCGATCCCGCCGAAGCGGCCAATGCCCAGCATCCAGCTGGTGCCGGTCGCACGCATCCGCGTCGGATACGAGCTTGCCGCCAGTGCGCAGAACCCGGTGTTGGAGCCGTTCATGCAGTAGCCCATCAAGAACGCGAGCACGGCCATCGCCGTGATGCCGTGGCCCGGCAGACCCATCGCCCACGCGAGCACGCCGCCCGCGAACACGGTCGCGCCGAGCGCGCGGTGCGCGTTGAAGCGGTCCATCAACCAGCCGATCGCGAGCGAGCCGATCGTGCCGCCCGCCTGGAACAGCGCGCCAACCAGCGCCGCCTCGCCGAGCGTGAAGCCCGCACCGCGAATCAGCGTCGGTAGCCAGCTACCGAGCAGGTAGACAGTCAGCAGCCCCGCGAAATAGCAGATCCACAGCATCACGGTGCCGAACGCGTAACCGCGCGACAGGATCAGCCGCACCGGGCTGCGCTCGCTGTTCGGCGCCTGCTGCGCGACGGCGGGCGCGACGAAGCGCGTCGATTGATCGGCGACACCGCGCTCGATGCGGTTCAACACCGCGACGAGCCGCGCGCGCCGCGCGTCCTTCAGTGCAAGATAGCGCGCCGATTCGGGCAGCCAGCGAATCATCAACGGCACGTACAGCACCGGCAGCACGCCGCCGAGAATCAGCACCGAGTGCCAGCCGTGCGCGGCGATCAGCCATGCGCTGACGAAGCCGCCGCCGGCCGCGCCGAGCGTAAAGCCGCAGAACACGGTCGTCACCATCAATGCGCGGCAGCGCTGCGGCGCGTATTCGGCCATCAACGTCGCGGCGTTCGGCATCGATGCGCCGAGCCCGAGGCCGGTCAGAAAACGCAGCACGGTCAGCTCGCCGATGTTCGTCGCGAACGCGGAGCCGAAACTCCACACGCCGAAGAACAGCACCGCGCAGGTCATCACCGTCTTACGGCCGAAGCGATCCGCGAGCGGTCCCGCGCACAGCGCGCCGAATGCGAGGCCGAGCAGGCCGCCGCTCATCACGGGGCCGAGCGCATCGCGCGGAATCGCCCACGCGCTCGACAACGCCGGCGCGATAAAGCCGACCATCACGGTATCGAGCCCATCGAGCGTGACGATGAACATGCACATCAGCAATACGAGAATCTGAAAGCGCCCGATGCGGCGCTCGTCGAGCCACTGCTGTACGTCGAGTGCGCGCGACGCGGACGTGCCGTGCCGCGGCGCCTTGCTTGAAGGTTCCATGCCTGCTGTCTCCTGATCTTTTATCGTGATCGATTGGGCAAGCCGGTCCCTCGCGCCTCTTTGCCGTGCGCTTTTCGTGAAGGACCAGCCGGGGGTGAACTGCGGTGTGCGGTTACATCATGACGTGATAGATGACGGCGCCGCCGTGTAAGTCCGCTCGAGCAGAGCGAGTGTCGCCTCGCGCAGCCTGCGCGCCCGTTCGAGCGCGGGCGCGGTTTGCGCCCATTGCTGCATCGGCACTTCGAGGCTGATCGGCAGATCGTCGGGCAGCGCACGCAGGATGCCGGCGAGATCGAGGCCGCCCTCGCCCGGAATCATGCGCTCGCAACGCGCCTGATACAGCAGCGTGTCGAGATCGGTCGGCCGTTCGGCCGGTGCATCGCAGAACTGCACGTAGCCGAAGTACTCGCGCGGCAACGCGCGCAACGTGTCCGTCGAGGTCCCCGCGCGATCGAAGTGGATCGGATCGACGATCAGCCCGGTGTTGCGCCGCGCGGCCGCCTTGACGATGCGCGCGCCCTGCGTAACGTCCTTCACGTCGGTCCACGGCATCGGTTCGAGCGATGGCGCGAGGCCGCGCGGTTCGGCCAGCTCGCACAGTTGTGCGAGCCGCTCGGCGGTACGCGCTTCGTCGGGATCGTTGCCCGCGACCAGCACGTAGCGCGCGCCAAGTTCGGCGGCGGTGTCGAGCATCGGCAGCCATGCGTTCACATCGGTGTCGGGCTTCAGGCGCAGAATCTCGACGTCGAGCACCTTGACGCCGGTGTCGCGCACACGCGCAAGCGTCTCGCGCTTCAACGCGCCCGGGTTGATGATGTCGTGGCGCACTTCGTGATCGGTGGCGGGTACGAGACGCAGGCCGACGTAGTCGTAGCCGGCTTGCGCGGCGCACTCGACCATCTGCGGCGGGCTCAGTTCGAGCACGGTCAACGCCGATAGCGACAGCGCGCGCGGGTTTTGCTGGGTCATGTCGTTTCCTCGAATTGGGTATCGCGCTCAGCGCAGCGGCGAGAACGGCGCCGGCATACAGATCGTCGATTCCATCGTCGTCAGATGGGCGGGGCCACCCTTCGGCGGCCAGATGCCGTCCTTCACCGCTTCGGCGCGAATCCGCGAACGTTCGTCGACGCTCGCATACGGCCAGATGTTCAGGAAACGCGGCACAGCGCCGTCGAGCGCATACATCGCGCCGATGAGCGGCGAGCGCCTCGTGCGCTCGGGTACCGCCTTTTCCCAGGCGTCGATGGTGTGCTGCAAGCTCGCGAGCTTCGTGCCGTACACGCGCATCTCGTAGATGCCGCCGTGAGCCGCAGGCTCGATCGGCGGCAGAAACGGAAACAGCGCATAGCTGTCGATCTTCACGTCGGTGACGGATTCGCCGCAGCCGAACGGATTGCCTTCGAGCAGCATACGCTTGCGTTCGGCGATCAGCGCCGCTTCGGAATCGAAGCCGCGCAGCACCAGCACCTGCCCCAGCGTGCCGATATCGGAGTACCAGCAGCCGAGCAGCTTCGAGCCGGGCGCGTCGCCATGCGACTGGATGCTTTCGAACACCTGCGCGTTGGTGCCGATTTTCACGGTGAGCGTGACGAGGTCGTAGAGGTTCATCAGATGCGTCCTTGTGACGGGATGGAAGAATTCGGAGTGGGTTCGGTGCGCGCGGCACGGGCCGTGTCGTCGGCCTGCTTCCCGGCTGCCAGCGACAGCCCCGCCAGATACCCGAAGGTCATCGCGGGTCCGAGCGTGATGCCGCCACTCGGATAGCAGCCGCCCATCATGCTCGCGCTGTCGTTGCCGACCGCGTAGAGACCCGACACCGGCTGGCCCGCGTCGTCGAGCACGCGCGCGGCGGCATCGGTGGCGAGCCCGGCGAACGTGCCGAGGCTGCCGGGCAGCAGCTTCACGGCATAGAACGGACCATGTTCGAGCGGCGCGTTGCAGGGGTTCGGCTCGTGCCGTGCGTCGCCCTGCACGCGGTTGTACGGCGTCGAGCCCTTGTGGAACTGCGGATCGAAGCCGTCTTTTGCGTAGCTGTTGTAGGCGGCGACAGTCGTTTGAAGACCTTGCGGATCGATGCCGCATTGCGCAGCCAATTCGGCGAGGCTATCCGCACATTGCAGATAACCGGAGCGGCGATACGGCGCGGTCGGAAACGGAAACGGCTTCGAAAAGCCGAGCCCGTAACGGCGCTGGAAGCGGTGGTCGCAGATCAGCCATGCGCAGACCTCCTCGCCCGCCGGCGTCGTGCCGATCAGCGCATTGATGAAGTCGTGATACGACGACGCCTCGTTGACGAAGCGCCGACCCGCGCGCGTGAGCGCAATCACACCCGGCTTCGCGCGCTCGATCAGATGCGGAAACGCGACCGCGGCCTCGCCGCTTTTGCGCGGCACCAGCGACACCGGCGCCCACGCCGCCGGCGTTTCCAGCGACGCGTCGAAGTGCGCGCCGACCGCTTCGCCGAGGCGGATGCCGTCGCCGGTATTGGTCAGCGGCGCGGCTGACCAGTGCTCGCGCCCTGAAGGCGTATAAGCGAAGGTTTGAGCGCGGCGCGCGACGTCATGCGGATAACCGCCGCACGCGAGCACGACGCCGCGCGCCGCGTGCACCTCATGAGCGACACCGTCGATCTCGACGCGCGCACCGATGATGCGCCCGGTCGCAGCGTCGCCTTCGCGCAGCAATGCCACCGCTTTCGCGTTGGTGCGCAAATCGACCGCGCGGTCCTGCGCCGATTTCAGCAGACGCGCGACCAACGCATTGCCGTTGACCAGATGCATCGAGCGGCCATGGAGAAGCTTGTCCCGCGCGAACGCCGCGAGCCGGCGCAGCACATACATGGCCGAGCGCGGCGAACGCGTCGCGTTGAAGAAATGCGCGAGATCCTGGCCGGACGCGATCGCCATGCCCTTCAGCGTCACCACGTCGAGCGCGGGACGCAGGCGGTCGATCAACGGACCGAGTTCGCGGCCGTCGAACGGCATCGCGCAGATCGAGCGGCCGCCCGTCATCGCGCCCGGCGTCGTATGAAAGTCGGGAATGCGGTTGCCGTCGATGAAACGCACCGCCGTCTCGCGCTCGAAAAACTCGATCATCTCCGGACCGTGATCGAGCAGAGCGTCGACCTTTTCCGGATCGTAGTGCGCGCCAAGCTCGTTGCGCAGATAGGTGCGCGATGCTTCGGATTCCTCGACGATGCCCGCGCGCGCCGCGAGAGGATTGCGCGGAATCCACATCCAGCCGCCCGACCATGCGCTCGTGCCGCCGAACACGTCGGCCTTCTCGGCCACCATCACACGCAGGCCTTGGGTGGCTGCCGTCACCGCGGCGGAAAGTCCCGCCGCGCCGGAACCCAGCACCAGTACATCGCATTCGAGGATCGGTTCGCGCTTCATCGCCATTCGCTTCGTCGGTTGAAAAATCCGGGTTGCTGCATTTGTTGAATACTATTCCACTTTTTAACTTAGTTCAAACCAGGCTTGCCCCTGGTTCGTCAGACGATCTTTTCGTTGGCGGCCTGAGTTGTTTCGCGCGCCACGACCGACGCCGTATCGCCGCGCGCGGCTTTGGCGCGCACCGCCGCATCGCGCGCCGCCAGATACGCGAACGCGAGCCCCGGTCCAAGCGTGATGCCGGGCGCCGGGTAGACCCCGCCCATCACCGATTGCATGTCGTTGCCGCACGCGTACAGGCCGCCGATCGGCCGGTCGTCGCGATTCAGCACGCGGGCCTTGTCGTCGCTGACGAGGCCGGTCGCGGCGCCGATATCACCCGGGTACAGTCGCACCGCGTAAAACGGCGCGCGCCCGATCGGACCAAGGCAGGGATTCGGGCCCGGCCAGTTGGCGTCGCCGTTGGCGCGCTGATAGTCGGTCGTGCCGCGCTGGAACTCCGGATCGACGCCGGTTTTCGCGTAGTCGTTGATCCGCGCGACGCTGTCGGCGAGACCGGCCGCGTCGATGCCGAGCCTGGCCGCGAGTTCGCCGAGCGTCGCGGCTTGCGTCAGATAGCCGTCCGCGAGAAACGGCGCGAGGCCCTTGCCGCCCGGCCGTACCATGCCGAGCCCGTATTTGCGCAGGCCATCCGCGTCGGTGACCAGAAACGCGGGCACCGACGGCGTCGTGCGATGCGCGTCCTGCATCGCGATACCGAACAGGTGGTATGAGGTGTTTTCGTTCAGAAAGCGCCGTCCCTTCTGATTGACGACGATCATGCCGGGCTTGCCGCGATCCATGATGAAGTGCGGGAACACCGCGGTCGTACCGTCCGCGCGCTGACGTATCGACACCGGCGCCCAGAACGCGTTGCTGAGCGCGCCCTCGCCGTATCGCGCGCCCGCCATGAGCGCGAGATCCTGCGCGCTGCCGGTATGGCCCGGCGCGCCCGGGCACCACGCGAGCTCCGCGCCCGGCAGCATCGCGCGCCGCCGTTGCGGATGACGGTTGAAACCGCCGCTCGCGAGAATCACGCCGCCTGTGACCGAGATTTGCCGACGCTGCCCGTTATGGCTCAGCGTGATGCCGTCGATCGCGCCGCTCGCGTTGGTGCGCAACGCTTCGAGCTTCGTGCTCACGAGCACCGTGACGTCGCGCTCGAGCAACGAAGAGAGCAGCCGGCCTATCAATGCATTGCCCATCACGAGACGCGTGCCGCGCGGCCAGCTGAGGCGGTCGCGCGCATGCCGCGCGAGCAATTTCACCGCATGACGCAAGGACTTGAACGACTTCGTCATATTCAGCAGATGCCCGACGTCGTCGCGATCGACCATCATGCCGCCGAGCACCGTGAACTCCGGAATCGGCGGACGGATCAGCGCGAAGTGACGGCCGAGCTGGCGGCCGTCGAAGGCGAGCGGTTCGAGCGCGCGGCCGCGCAGCGTCGAGCCTTCGAGCTCCGACAGATAGTCCGGATGAAACGGCCGCGCCCGATACTTGACGTGCGAATTCGCCTCGATCTGCGCGACCGCCCGCGGCCCCGCCTGCAGGAACGCGCGACGCAACGCCTCGCTGCTGCGCTCGCCGACCGCGCGGCGCAAAAAGCCCTCGACGTTGGCGCTGCTGTCGTCGGGATTGATTGACGGGCCGTGCGGCGAGTTTGGTATCCATGTGGTGCCGGCCGAGTAGGCGGTCGTGCCGCCCACGTATTCGGTGCTTTCGACCAGCAGCACGCGCGCGCCGTCAATCGCGGCGAACAGCGCCGCCGACATGCCCGCCCCGCCCGCGCCGATCACCACGACGTCGAACCTTTCGTCCTCCTTCAAACCGCTCAGTGTCTCCACCATCTGCTGCTCCTTGTGTGCTCGTGCGTTGCGTCCGGCTGCCATGGCAATTCCGGATTTTTCGCAGGATCTAGAATTTGCTTTGTTATTGGAATACTATTCCAGTATTGAGAAAAAGCAAAGCTTTCTGAACACACTCGACAACAGGCAACACCTCACGCCCCGCATCGGGCACGATGCAAACGGGCATCTACTTCAGGAGATTCGACTATGCAGCAGGCTGACACCTCTTCGTTCGCGGCGTCGCTCGACGCGGGTCTGAGCGGCGCGACGCGCGTGTATTTCATCGTCGGCGATCCGATTGCGCAGGTGCGCTCGCCGTCGGGCGTGACCGCCGCGTTGCGCGCGGCCGGCCGCGATGCGCTGGTGGTGCCCGCGCACGTCGCGCCCGCCGATCTGCCGGCGTTTTTCGCGGGCATCGCGCCGATGCGCAACGTCGACGGCGTGATCATTACCGTGCCGCACAAATTCAGCGCCGCGAGCTATTGCGCGACGCTTGCCGAAGAAGCCGCGTTCCTCGGCGCGGTCAACACGCTGCGCCGCAATGCCGACGGCAGCTGGCACGGCGGTATGTTCGACGGCACCGGCTTCGTCGCGGCGCTCGTCGCCGCGGGCTGTGAGCTACAGGGCAAACGCGCGCTGCTGGTCGGCGCGGGCGGCGCGGGCTCGGCGATCGGCCATGCGTTGATGCAGCGCGGCGTCGGCTCGCTCGACGTGCGCGACAACGACATCGAACGCACCGGCTCGCTGACCGCACGGCTCAACGCGCTCGGCCGAGGCACGGCACGCGGCGCGGCGGGCGAACCGGACCTGACTCGGTACGACGTGGTCGTCAACGCGTCGCCGCTCGGCATGCGCGCGGGCGATCCGTTGCCGATCGACGTCGCACGCCTGGCGGCCACGACATTCGTCGGCGACGTCGTAACCAAACCACCGCTTACGCCGCTGATCGAAGCGGCACGCGCGCGCGGTTGCCCGACCGTGACGGGCACGCAGATGTTCGAACGCGTGTGCGACCGAATGGTGGAGTTTTTGCTGGAGACGTCGGTCCTGGCGTAACGGCTCGAAAGAAGCGGGCGCGCGCTGCTACACTGGCGCGAAATTGCCGTGCTGAAAACCCCGCACGGCATACATGAGATGCGGCGCGACCCTGCGCCGCGTTCACAACACCCGTTGCGCGCCAACCCATGCTTCGATTCGACAACCTCAGCAAGCGCTATAGCGACCGCGTCCTGTTCGAAGGACTGCACTTCGACGCGACGTCAGGATGCGTCGCGTTAAACGATGAATCCGGCAGCGGCAAATCGACGTTGCTCGCCATCCTCGCCGGCGCGCTCGAAGCCGATACCGGCGACGTATGGCTCGGCGGCCATTCGCTGCGCGCCGCGCCGCAGGCCGCTCGTGCGTTGCTCACGTACGTGCCCGAAGACAGCATGAATTGGCCCGATCAAACCGGCCGCGACTATCTGTGCGAAGTCGCCTCGGCGCGGCACACCGCGCTCACCGACGACGTGCTCGCGCTCGCCGAACGCTTCGGCCTCGCGCCGCATCTGGACAAACGCTTCGAGCAGATGTCGTATGGCAGCCGCAAAAAGGTGTTTCTGACGGCGTCCGCGCTCGGCGAAACCCGCGTGCTGATCGCCGACGAACCAGCCGGCGGACTCGACGCGTCGGCGCGCGCGGTGCTCGCCGAGCTGTTCAGAACGCTCGGCACGACGCGCACGGTGTTTTTCTCGAGTTACGACGAAGGGTTCACGCAAGCCTGCGAGGCGACGAGCGTCAGTTTCGCGGACCTCGCGAGGCGCGCTTGAGTTGAGTTGGAACCACGGTGCGGGCCATGCAAAACGCTTTGCAAGTCGCTGCTCGCGCAGCGATCACCCGCGCATCATCGCTGCTCAGATCGCCACGCAAATCTTGCCGAAGTGCGCGCCCGATGCCTCGTGCCGGAACGCGTCGGCGAGCTTGTCCAGCTCGAACGTGCTGTCGATCACCGGCTTGATGCCGGTCGTCTCCAGCGCGCGCATCATATCGATCTGATCCTGCCGGCTGCCGACGATCAGCCCTTGCAGACGCTGTTGCCGCGCCATCAGATGCCCGGTCGGCACCGGACCCGCGCGGCCGGTCAGCACACCGATCAGCGCGATATGCCCGCCGATGCGGCAGGCGATGATCGACTGCGGCAGCGTGCCGGGACCACCCACCTCGATCACGTGATCGACGCCGCGCCCGTTGGTCAGGTGACGCACCTCTTTGCCCCACTCGGGATTGTCGCGATAGTTGATCGTATGGTCGGCGCCGAGTTCGCGCAGCTTCGCAAGCTTCGCATTCGACGACGACGTCGCGATCACCGACGCTCCCATCGCCTTCGCCATCTGCAACGCGAAGATCGACACACCGCCGGTGCCGAGCACGAGTACGCTGCTGCCCGCCTTCAACTGACCATCGACGACCAGCGCGCGCCAGGCGGTCAGCCCCGCCGTGGTCAGCGTCGCCGCCTCGGCGTGGCTGTAGCCGGCCGGCGTGTGCGTGAAGTAGTGGCTCGGCAGCACGACGACTTCGCGCGCGTAACCGTCGACGCCGTCGCCGGGGGTCGTCGAAAAATCGCCGATCACGGGCGAGCCGTTTTCCCAATGCGGGAAGAAGCACGACACGACGTGATCGCCGGCCTTGAATTCGCGCACGCCCGCGCCGACCGCTTCGACGACGCCCGCTCCATCGGCCATCGGAATGCGGCCCGCTTCGGCCGGCAGATTGCCGCAGACGACGCCGTAGTCGTGGTAGTTCAGCGAACTCGCGCGAATCCGCACGCGAATCTGCCCGTCTCCTGGCTGCCCCGGATCGGGAAGATCGACGACCTGCAGGCTATCGACGCTGGAGGGCGAACCGATTCTGACGGCTTTCATGTTTTCGTTCCTTGGTGAGAGGCGCGCAACCGCGCGCCGCGCGAGCGCTGCACTATTTGACGGTCTGGATGACTTCGAAGCCTTCGAATTCCGGGTGGCCGAGATACAGCACGCGGTTTTCGTTGCCGGCACTGCGATGTGCGGCGCGAAACGCGTCGGACTTCGTCCATGCCTCGAACGATGCATGGTCACGCCAGATCGTATGGCTCGAATAGAGCACGTGATCGTCTTTGCGCGGTCCCTTCAGCAAATGGAATTCGACGAAGCCCGGCACCTCTTTCAGATGGGTGTCGCGCGTGGTCCACAGATGTTCGAACGCGTCCTCGGAGCCGGGCGCCACTTTGAAGCGGTTCATCGCGATGTACATGCTGTCAGCCTCGTTGAGTGAGTGATGCTGCCAATGATGGTGGAGCGTTAATCCGGTCGCGTTTCATTATAGGCGTGCATTTCCATACCCTCGCTTGACCTTCCCACGGTAGGAAGCTCCACGATGTCCGACGTGACCGCTAGAATCGCGCGGATCGCATCGCCTCTCTCTCTTCGACAACGGAAAACCAAGATGACAAACCTTCGCGCGTTGCGCGCTCTCTGTGTGTTCGGCGGTTTTGCATTCGCGGCGGCGGCTCTGCCCGCTCACGCGCAACATCAGGGCATGCCCGGCATGAACATGCCGGCTTCGGCGCAGACGGATGCGGGCGCATCGACGCAGGCCTTCAAGGCCGCCGACGAGCGCATGATGCATGACATGAGCGCCCCCGAATACACCGGCGACGCCGACCGCGATTTCGTCGCGCACATGATCCCGCATCACCAGGGCGCGATCGAAATGGCACAGGCGGAGTTGAAATACGGCAAGGATCCGGAGATCAAACGGCTCGCGCGCAACATCATCAAGGCGCAGCATGACGAGATCGCGTTCATGCAGCGCTGGCAGGAAAAGCACGGCGGCAAGTAACGCGCCGCCGGCATCACCAGCGTGGCTGCTTGCGCAAAAGCGGCGTCATCGCGATCAGACCGATGATCGGCCCAGGCAGCAGCAGCCATGCGACGCGCACATCGAGCGTGTGAAATACGCTCGTCGACCACAGGATCGAGCAGGCGGACAGGAAAAAGCCGAAGCTGTTCTGCAGCGTCAGCGCGCCGCCGATCTTGTCGGCGGGACAGGCCTTCACTGACAGCGCCGAAAACTGCGGCGAATCGGCGATCACGCTGATGCCCCACACGAGTAGCAGCGCAAGCTGCGCGGCCGTGCCGAACCCCGTGGTCAGCGGATAAATCGCGCACAACGTGCCCGATATCGTCAGTGCGAGAGCGGCGGTACGCGCGCTGCCGACCGACTGGCTGAGCTTCCCGCCGAACAGGCAGCCGAGCGCGCCGATCGCGATGATCAGGAACGACCACGACGCGACGCTGCCCGGCGCCGCCGGCGCGCCGCTCGCGAACGCGCGCTGCACGAAGAGCGGTGTCAGCGTCCAGAATGCGTACAACTCCCACATGTGACCGAAATAGCCGAGCGCGGCCGAGCGAAACTCGCTGATGCGCACGACCTGCCCGACACCGGCCGACAAACCGAAGCGACGGTTGCCCGCGCGCCGCGCGTGCGGTCCCTCGCCGAGCACGAACACCAGCAGCGCGCCGATCACCGCGAGCCCCGACGAAGTGAGCACCACGGTTTGCCACGGCACGCTCGACAGCAACGCGCGAATCGCATGCACCGACGCCGTGCCGAGCGTCAGCATCGCGACGAGCAACGCGAGCGTCTGCGCGGCGCGGCGCGGGTCCCACGTGACGAGCAGCTTCATGCCGAGCGGATAGATGCCGGCGAGCGCGACGCCTACGCCGAAGCGAAACACGAGGGCCGACGCGAGCCCGCTGCTGCACAGCGCGAACAGCGCGTTCAAGGCCGCGCCGAGCACGCCGCAGACGGCGAACACCTTGCTCGCCGACACACGATCCGCAAGTCCGGTGGTCGCCGACAGCAAGGTCCCGACGATAAAGCCGGCCTGCACCGCGTTCGTCAGCCAGCCGATACCGGACGCGCTCAGTTGCCACGCGATCTGCAGATCGCGCATCGCGCCGTTCGCGCTGAACCACAACGATGTACCGAGCAATTGCGCAATCGCGATCACGAGCACCGCGCGTTTCGCGCGTGCGGCGTCGCGCGCCGCGTCGGCGGAATTCGTCGCGTCGGCGTCCAGCCTGTTCTGCATCGTGCCTCCTCTGCGTCGGGTCTGAGTCGGCCGCTGGGAGTGGTTGTTGGGAGCGGCCCGTTTCGTGCGGCCATTGTAGACGACGCGTCGGTTCGCAGCGGCGAACGCGGCGCATATGCCGCGCCTGGGTCGGGGAGTTAGCGGAACACGAGCCGCGTCCACGTGACGCCGCTATCGCGGTTGGCCTGCTGAACCGATGACGTACGCAATTCGCTCACGAGTCGCAGGCCTTGCTCGCTCGCCAGCCGGATGGTTTCCTCAGGTGTGACGTCGAACATGCGGCGACCGGCGGGAACCGGTCCGTGCCGCAGCGACATGATCAACATGCCGCCGTCGCGCAGCAACGACGCCACGCGCGGCATCGCGCGTTCGCGCTGCCGCGCATCGAGATGCATCCAGACGGCAGTGAGCATGACCACGTCGAAAGCGGTGCGCCTGGCTATCACCAGAGCGAGATCGGGCAGGCTATCGTCGAGCCATTCGATGCGCGCCGACGGATACATCTCGCGCGCCGCGTTGCGCAGCGCGTCGACCGGTTCGACGGCGAGCACCGTATGCCCCAACGCCGCGAGCGCGGCTGCATCGGTACCGATGCCCGCGCCAATATCGACGATGCGCGACGGCGCCTGCGGTATCCAGTCGAGAATAGGCCGATGCCGGTCGGTGAACGACAGCGTGCGCCATCGTTCGATCAGCGCCTCGGCGTGCTCCGCATAGCCTTCCGTGCCGCTGACGTCGGCCGACATCGACGCCGCCTCAGCCCTGCTGCGGCACCCGGACCCACCCCTCCATCAACACGCGCGCGCTGCGGCTCATGATCGCCTTCGTGACGACCCACTCGCCGTCCTTCAGACTCGCCTGCGCGCCGACGCGCAACGTGCCCGACGGATGCCCGAAACGCACCGATTCGCGCTCGCCGCCGCCCGCCGCCTGATTGACGAGCGTGCCCGCGATCGCCGCCGCGGTGCCGATCGCGACCGCCGCGGTGCCCATCATCGCGTGATGCAGCTTGCCCATCGACATCGCGCGCACCAGCAGATCGACGTCGCCCGCACGCACCGGCTTACCGCTCGACGCCACGTAATCGACCGGCTTCGCGACGAACGCGACCTTCGGCGTGTGCTGGCGCGTCGCGATCTCGTCCAGATGTTTGATCAGCCCCATGCGCAGCGCACCGTGCGCGCGAATCGTCTCGAACATCGCGAGCGCCTTCGCGTCGCTATTGATCGCGTCCTGCAACTCGGTACCCTTGTAGCCGATCGCTTCGGCGTCGACGAAGATCGTCGGAATGCCCGCGTTGATCATCGTCGCCTTCAACGTGCCGACGCCGGGCACTTCCAGGTCGTCGACGAGGTTGCCGGTCGGGAACATCGCGCCGCCCGCGCCTTCTTCGTCGGCGGCCGGGTCCATGAATTCGAGCGGCACTTCGGCGGCCGGGAAGGTCACGCCGTCGAGCTCGAAGTCGCCAGTCTCCTGCACCGCGCCATCGGTCATCGGTACGTGCGCGATGATCGTCTTGCCGATGTTGGCCTGCCAGATCCGCACGATCGCGACGCCGTCACGCGGCACGCGGCTCGCGTCGACGAGGCCCGCGCTGATCGCGAACGGTCCGACCGCGGCCGACAGGTTGCCGCAATTGCCGCTCCAGTCTACGAACGCGTTGTCGATCGACACCTGACCGAACAGATAGTCGACGTCGTGATCGGCCCGGCTACTGCGCGAAATGATCACGGTTTTGCTGGTGCTCGATGTCGCGCCGCCCATGCCGTCGATCTGCTTGCCGTACGGGTCGGGGCTGCCGATCACGCGCATCAGCAGCGCGTCGCGCGCGGCGCCCGGTCGTTGCGCGGCCTCGGGCAGATCCTGCAGACGGAAAAACACGCCCTTGCTGGTGCCGCCGCGCATGTAGGTGGCCGCAATCCTGATCTGGGGTAAGTGCATGAAAGTGTCCTGAGGTGACCTGTTCTTTGGATGAAGGGCGATGCGGCGTATCAAGCCGCATCGCCCTGTGCTGTGACGTTCAGTACAAAACGCGCTTCAAGCCATCAAGCCGCGGCTCTGGTCGACTCGAGAAAGTCCTGCGCGAAACGCTGCAGCACGCCGCCGGCTTCGTAGATCGACACTTCTTCGGCCGTATCGAGCCGGCACGTCACCGGCACTTCGACGCGCTCGCCGTTGCGACGATGAATCACCAGCGTCAGATCGGCGCGCGGCTTGCGCTCGCCGATCACGTCGAAGGTCTCGGTGCCGTCGATGCCGAGCGTCAGGCGATTCACACCGGGCTTGAATTCGAGCGGCAACACGCCCATGCCGACGAGGTTCGTGCGGTGAATCCGCTCGAAGCCTTCCGCGACGATCGCCTCGGTACCCGCCAGCCGCACGCCCTTCGCGGCCCAGTCGCGCGACGACCCCTGGCCATAGTCGGCACCCGCGATCACGATCAGCGGCTGTTTGCGCTCCATGTACGTCTCGATCGCCTCCCACATGCGCGTGACCTTGCCCTCGGGCTCGATGCGCGCGAGCGAACCGGCCTTCACCTGGCCGTCCACGATCACCATCTCGTTCTTCAGCGTCGGGTTCGCGAAGGTCGCGCGCTGCGCGGTCAGGTGATCGCCCCGGTGCGTCGCGTACGAGTTGAAGTCCTCTTCGGGCAGGCCCATTTTCGTCAGGTATTCGCCGGCCGCGCTGTCCGGCAGAATCGCGTTCGACGGCGACAGGTGGTCAGTCGTAATGTTGTCGCCGAGCACGGCCAGCGCTCGCATGCCCTTCAGCGTGCGTTCTCCGGCGAGCGCGCCTTCCCAATACGGCGGACGGCGGATATAGGTGCTCTGCTCGCGCCAGTCGTACAACGGGTCAGCCTTCGGGCCGGTATCGGCGGAGAGCGCGAACATCGGCTCATAGACCTTGCGGAACTGCTCCGGTTTTACGCTCGCGGCAACGATCGCATCGATCTCCGCATCCGACGGCCACAGGTCCTTCAGCGTGACCGCATGACCGTCGGCATCGACGCCGAGCACGTCCTTCTCGATGTCGAAGCGGATCGTTCCTGCGATCGCATACGCGACGACGAGCGGCGGCGACGCGAGAAACGCCTGCTTCGCGTACGGATGGATGCGGCCGTCGAAGTTGCGGTTGCCCGACAGCACGGCGGTCGCATACAGATCGCGCTCGATCACTTCCTTCTGGATCACCGGGTCCAACGCCCCGGACATGCCGTTGCACGACGTGCACGCGTACGCGACCACGCCGAAACCGAGCTGTTCGAGTTCAGGCAGCAGCCCCGCCTCTTCCAGATACAGCGTGACGGCCTTCGAGCCCGGTGCGAGCGAGCTCTTGACCCACGGCTTGCGCACGAGTCCGCGCCGGTTCGCATTGCGCGCAACGAGGCCCGCCGCGATCATGTTGCGCGGATTGTTGGTGTTGGTGCAGCTCGTGATAGCGGCGATGATCACCGCGCCGTCCGGCATCAGACCGGGCTCGTTCTCGACCTTGCCGCTAACGCCACGCGCGGCCAGCTCCGACACCGGCAAGCGGCGATGCGGATTCGACGGTCCCGCGAGCGTGCGCACCACGCTCGACAGATCGAACTTCAGCACCCGCTCGTACTCGGCATGCTCGAGCGTATCGGCCCACAAGCCGGTGTGCTTCGCATACGTTTCGACGAGGTTGACGAGTTCGTCGTCGCGGCCCGTCAGCTTCAGATAGCGGATCGTCTGCTCGTCGATGTAGAACATCGCGGCGGTCGCGCCGAACTCGGGCGCCATGTTCGCGATCGTCGCGCGATCGCCCAACGTCAGGTTCGCCGCGCCCTCGCCATAGAATTCGAGGTACGCGCCGACCACCTTCTGCTTGCGCAGGAATTCGGTCAACGACAGCACCACGTCGGTCGCGGTAATACCCTCGCCCGGCTTGCCGGAGAGCTCCACGCCGACGATATCCGGCAAGCGCATGTACGACGCGCGGCCGAGCATCACGCTTTCCGCTTCGAGGCCGCCGACGCCGATCGCGATCACGCCGAGCGCATCGACCATCGGCGTATGCGAGTCGGTGCCGACCAGCGTGTCGGGAAACGCCACGCCGTCCTTCACCTGCACGACCGGGCTCATGCGCTCGAGGTTGATCTGATGCAGGATGCCGTTGCCCGGCGGAATCACGTCGACGTTGCGAAACGCGCGCTTGGTCCAGTTGATGAAATCGAAGCGGTCTTCGTTACGACGATCTTCGATCGCGCGATTCTTCGCGAACGCGTCCGGATCGAAACCGCCGCACTCCACGGCCAGCGAATGATCGACGACGAGCTGCGTCGGCACCACCGGATTCACGAGCGCCGGATCGCCGCCTTGCGCGGCGATCGCATCGCGCAGACCCGCCAGATCGACGAGCGCGGTCTGACCGAGAATGTCGTGGCACACGACGCGCGCCGGGAACCACGGAAAATCGAGCTCGCGTTTGCGCTCGATGATCTGTTTCAGCGAAGCGCTCAGCGTCACCGGATCGCAGCGGCGCACCAGGTTTTCGGCGAGCACGCGCGACGTATACGGCAGCTTGTCGTAGGCGCCGGGTTCGATCGCGTCGACCGCGGCACGCGTATCGAAGAAGTCGAGTTCGGTGCCCGGAAGGCGTTTGCGGTTGGCAGTATTCATGACGTAGGGACAGGACGGTTATCAGCCGCCGGACGGGAGACCGGCGGCGTCCGGCGGCGCTTCGCTCGCGCGGCCGGACGGACAGTGCAAGTAGTTTAGCTCGCTGCTGACGGGTTGCTGAATTGCGATCGTTCGATGCTCGCAGCGGAGCGGCCGCGCGATGCGCGCCGCTCCAGGCTCACCTCAAACGCGCTTCGCCAGCGGTACGAACGGCAGATCGTCCGGACCGGTGTAATTCGCGCTCGGGCGGATGATCTTGTTGTCGACGCGCTGCTCGATGATGTGCGCGCTCCATCCCGCCGTGCGCGAGATCACGAACAGCGGCGTGAACATCGCGGTCGGCACGCCCATCATGTGATACGACACCGCGCTGAACCAGTCGAGGTTCGGAAACATCTTCTTCGCGTCCGCCATCACCGATTCGAGGCGCTCGGCGATCGAGAACAGCTTCATGTTGCCGGCGTCTTTCGACAGGTTTTTCGCGACTTCCTTGATGACCTTGTTGCGCGGGTCGGAAATCGTGTACACCGGATGGCCGAAGCCGATCACGACTTCCTTGTTCTCGACGCGGCGGCGGATGTCGGCTTCCGCTTCATCGGGCGTCTGGTAGCGCGACTGGATTTCGAATGCGACTTCGTTGGCGCCGCCGTGTTTCGGGCCGCGCAGCGCGCCGATCGCGCCGGTGATCGCCGAGTAGATGTCCGAGCCCGTGCCCGCGATCACGCGTCCCGTGAACGTCGACGCGTTGAACTCGTGCTCCGCGTACAGGTTCAGCGACACGTGCATCGCGTCGACCCACGCTTTCGACGGCTCGACGCCATGCAGCAGATGCAGGAAGTGGCCGCCGATCGAATCGTCGTCGGTTTCGACCTCGATGCGCTTGCCGTTGTGCGAGTAGTGATACCAGTACAGCAGCATCGAGCCGAGCGAGGCCATCAGCTTGTCGGCGATATCGCGCGCGCCGGGCAGGTTGTGATCGTCCTTCTCGGGCAGCACGGTGCCGAGCACCGACACGCCGGTGCGCATCACGTCCATCGGATGCGCGGCGGCGGGAATCCATTCGAGCGCGGCCTTCACGTTGGCGGGCAGGCCGCGCATCGACTTCAGCTTCGTTTTGTAGGCGCTCAGTTCAGCCTGGGTCGGCAGCTTGCCGTGAACCAGCAGATAAGCGATTTCTTCGAATTCGCACGCGCCGGCGAGGTCGAGAATGTCGTAGCCGCGATAGTGCAGATCGTTGCCGGTCTTGCCGACCGTGCACAGCGCGGTGTTGCCCGCGGTCACGCCGGACAGCGCAACGGATTTTTTCGGCTTGAAAGCGCCTGCGTTCGGCGTGCTGTTGTCTGCTTCGCTCATGGAGTGTCTCCGGAAACGGTTGGAATTTGGATCATTGCTTCGACTGGGCTGCCTTGTATGCAAAGAACGGGCCAGCCCGCGCGCCGCCGGCTAAGTGCCTGATTTGGCGGTGGTCTCGCGAAACGATTCAAGCGGCCCGCTTCACGCCACATTTCATTAATGAAACTGCGGATTTCAAATTGGCAATGAATGCTCGCATAATGGAGATTCCGGACCAACCCGCCTCGAGCCACCCACCTTGAGCACGCCTCTTTACGAACCGCCGCAGCGTCCGCGCGTCTGGGCGCTCAGCATCAGCCGCCTGCGCGATCTGTTCTTCGATATCGCCGGCGAATACGTGGACCGCGCGGATGTTCGCATCGTGTCGCACGCCTTCGAAGACGCGGTGCGCGAAATCGAAGGCGCAGGCGCCGCGCGTCCCGACGTCGTGCTCGCGGGCGGCTCGAATGGCGCGTATCTGAAGACGCGCGTGTCGGTGCCGGTCGTGCGCATCAGCCCGACCGGCTACGACGTGATGCATGCGCTCGCCCGCGCGCGTCGCGAAGGCGCGCGCGTTGCGCTGGTCACGCACGGCGACACGCCCGACGAAGTGCGCCGCTTCGCCGCCGCGTACGCGCTCGACGTCACGTTCGCGTCGTATCAGTCCGCGCAGGACGCCGAGAGCGTCGTGCTCGATCTCAGCGATCGCGGCATCGACGTCGTGGTCGGCCCAGGCATGGTGACCGATCTCGCCGCCAACGCGGGGATGGGCGCGGTGTTTCTGTACTCGCGCGCGTCGGTGCGCGCCGGCTTCGACACCGCGCTCGAAGTCGCGCAGGCGACGCGCCGCGAAACCGTGCGACGTCAGCGGCTCGACACGCTGCTGCAGCATCTGCGCGACGGCGTGGTCGCGCTCGATGCGCAAGGCCGCGTCGAACTGATGAACCAGCGGCTCGCGAGCGTGCTCGGCATCGATGCCGCGAAGGCCGTCGGCCGCGCGCTGCTCGAACTTGCGCCCGACCTGGCGGGCAGTCTGCCGGACGCGGAGGGCGACAGCTTCTGCACGGTGCGCGGCGCGAGCTATGTCGTGCATCGCGGGCCGCTCGCGAGCAGCGGTGCGGCGCCGGGCATCGTGCTGACGTTTCAGGAATCGCGCGCGGTCGAGCGGCTCGATCGCACGCTGCGCGCGCGTCAACGGGTGCAGCAGTTCACCGCACGCTACCGGCTCGACGATATCGTCGGCGCGTCGGAATCGATCGAACGGGTGCGCGCGCTCGTCGCGCGTTATGCGAGGTCGGACGCGACCGTGCTGATTCTCGGCGAGAGCGGCACCGGCAAGGAGATGGTCGCGCAGAGCATGCATCAGCTGAGCGCGCGGCGCGACTTCGCGTTCGTCGCGATCAATTGCGGCGCGTTTCCGGAGGCGCTGCTCGAAAGCGAGCTGTTCGGTTACGAAGAAGGCGCGTTCACCGGCGCGCGCAAGGGCGGCAAGGCGGGGCTGATCGAGGTCGCGCATCGCGGCACGCTGTTTCTCGACGAGATCGGCGAGATGCCGCTGCCGTTGCAGAGCCGCCTGTTACGCGTGTTGCAGGAGCGCGAGGTGGTGCGGCTCGGATCGACGGAGCCGATGCGCGTCGATATCCGCGTCGTCGCGGCGACGCATCGCGCGCTGACCGACGCCGTCGCGGCCGGCGGTTTCCGCGCCGATCTGTACTACCGGCTCAACATCCTCAGCATCGCGCTGCCGCCGCTGCGCGAACGGCCAAACGACCTGCTGCCGCTCGCCGCCGAACTATTGCGCCAGGCGGCCGCGCGCGAGCCGAGGCTGGCGGCGCGGGTGCCCGACGCGCAGACCGCCGCGCGCATGCTCGATGGTTTGGGCGCGGCGTTGCGGCGCTATGCGTGGCCCGGCAATGTGCGCGAGTTGCAGAACGTGATCGAGCGGATCGTGGTTGAACTCGCGGATAGCGATGCGGATACGGATGCAAGCGCGGCGCTCGTCACGCGCGACATGCTGCGCGCGATCGCGCCGGAAATCGTCGAGCCCGTCGCGCGCGCGAAGCCGGCCGCGCTGACGCTGCGCGAGCGCAGCCGTCATGTCGAGGCCGACGAAATCCGCGCGGTGCTCGCGGCTCACGAAGGCGATCGCGATGCCGCTTGCGCCGCGTTGGGCATCAGCAAGACGACGTTGTGGCGCAAGCTGAATGCAGGACGGTAGACCACCGAATCCCCAACCCCAATCCCCAGGAGGACGGTCCGCACACCGGCGACCTCGGCGGCAAGGCAAGCACGAGCGAAGTCGGCAACGCGATTGCGGCGAAACTGGCGTGAGCTGAACGACGCGCCGGGCGGCAATGGCCTTTGCACGCACATATCGGAAGAACATTTACTATCTTTTCCGCAAGGCGCTGAGCACAACAATGTCTTACGAAAAGATTATCAATGCCATTCACCAAGGATGCCGCTATGAGCCGAGAAGCCTATCCGATCGAAGTCGAATTCCCCGATATCGCGCAGCATGAGCAATCGTCATCGGGCATTGCATACGTCCACACGTTCGATTCGGGTGTGCCCGGCCCGCACGTGATGATCAACGCGCTCACGCACGGCAACGAAGTGTGCGGCGCGATCGTCGTCGACGAACTGCTGCGCCACGCGCTGCGGCCGCGGCGCGGGCAGCTCACGCTGTCGTTCGCGAACGTCGCCGCGTACCGGCGCTTCGATCCCGCGAATCCGGATGCCGCGCGCTTCGTCGATCAGGACTTCAACCGCGTGTGGACCGCGGCGGTGCTCGACGACACGTCGCGCACGTCGAGCGAACTGAAGCGCGCGCGTGCGATGCGCCCTGTCATCGACACGGTCGACGCGCTGCTCGACCTGCATTCGATGCACGAGCGCTGCAAGCCGCTGATCGTCGCGGGACCGCTGGAAAAAGGCATCGACCTCGCGGTGCGGCTCGGCACGCCCGCCACGGTGATCTGCGACGAAGGGCATCCCGAAGGCCGCCGCATGCGCGACTACGAAGGGTTCGGCGATGCCGCGAGCCCGAAGAACGCGCTGCTGATCGAATGCGGCCAGCATTGGGAGCGCAGTGCGGTGGCGGTCGCGCGCGATACGACCGCGCGCTTCCTGCTGCTGGCCGGCGTGATCGACGAGACGGATCTGCCGCCGGGGTGGCTCGCGCCGTTGCCGCCCGAGCAGAACATCGTGCGGGTGACGCAGCCGGTCGTCGCGACCAGCATGGACTTCAGCTTCGCCGCGGCGTACACCGGCCTCGAGGTTTTCGCCGAGGCGGGCGCCGTGATCGGCTGGTCGAACGGCGAAGCGGTACGCACGCCCTACGACAACTGCATGCTGGTGATGCCGTCGCTGCGCCAGTTGCGCCCCGGTGTCACGGTCGTGCGGCTGGGGCGAATCGAGCGGACGGTGGCCAATCCTGGCGTGACGGGTTGACGGTTCGCAACGATTTGCCGTTTGCCGTTAGATTCGGCGCGTCGACCTCGGCGCGCCCACCACCGCGTAGCTCGGGTATTCCCCCGTTGACCCGTTCGCCTTCGTTCCTTACAGTGGCGCGCGTTCGTGTAAAGAATCACCGTTCTATATACGAACAAATCCGTTCCCCCGACGCGGCTCCGTCAAGCCGATCCGTCCGGGTATGATTCATTGCCGAAGCACGGCCAGTTGGCCCCGCGCAGGCATCGTGCGCCGTTGCCAGACGGCGTACAGTCTTAAAGAAGAATAGCTCGCCGTGTCGGGCCTTTCGCTGTCAGGAGACCATCATGAACCGCAGCCCCGCTGTGAACGTTCAAACTTTCATCAACGAGCATCCGTTTTCGCCGTTCCAGTGGCTGATTTTTTTCATGTGCTTCGTCATCGTCCTGCTGGACGGTTTCGACACTGCTGCGATTGGCTTCATCGCGCCTTCGCTGATCACCGAATGGGGTATCGACAAGCCCGCGCTCGCGCCGGTGCTGAGCGCCGCGCTGTTTGGCCTTGCTTGCGGCGCGCTCGGCTCGGGTCCGCTGTCCGACCGCCTCGGACGTCGCTCGATGCTGGTCGGCTCGGTGCTGCTGTTCGGCCTCGCCTGCCTCGCGTCGGCGTTCTCGACCGGCATCGACCAGTTGACCATCCTGCGCTTCATCACCGGCGTCGGCCTCGGCGCCGCCATGCCGAACGCGGTCACGATGATGGGCGAGTACTGCCCGGACAACCGCCGCGCCACGGTGATCAACCTGATGTTCTGCGGCTTCCCGCTCGGCGCCGCGTTCGGCGGTTTCCTCGCCGCATGGATGATTCCGCACGTGGGTTGGCGCAGTGTGCTGATCCTCGGCGGCGTCACGCCGCTGGTGCTGTTGGTGTTGTTGGCCACCAAAATGCCGGAGTCGGTCCGCTACATGGTCGCGAACAACAAGCCGGCCGAGCGGATTCGCGCCGCCCTCGCGCGCATTTCCGGCGACGCGGTGCAGGCCGCCGGTTTCACGATGACCGAAACCGCGCCGCAAACCGGCGGCAAGGGTCTCGGCGTCGTGCTGTCGCGCTCGTACATCGTCGGTTCGGTGATGCTGTGGCTCGCGTACTTCATGGGCCTCGTGATCTTCTACGCATCGATCAACTGGATGCCGATCCTGCTGAAGGACGCCGGTCTCACGCCGCAACGCGCGACGCTGATCTCCGCGCTGTTCCCGCTCGGCGGCGTCGGCGCGGTGCTGGCCGGCGTGCTGATGGACCGCTTCAACGCGAACCGCGTCATCGCGGCCTGCTATGCACTGACCGCCGTCAGCGTGTACTTCATTGGCCAGGCGGCCGGCAACGTCGGCGCGCTCGTGGCGATCGTGTTCATCGCCGGCGTGCTGATGAACACCGCGCAATCGTCGATGCCGGCGCTCGCCGCCGCGTTCTACCCGACCGTGGGCCGCGGCTCGGGCGTCGCGTGGATGCTCGGCGTCGGCCGCTTCGGCGGCATCGCGGGCTCGTTCCTCGTGGCCGAGTTGACGCGCCGTCACTTCTCGTTCGCCGGTATCTTCGCGACGATCGCGGTGGCGGGTCTGCTGTCGTGCGTCGCGCTGCTGATCAAGCAGGCGGCCCGGCCGCAAGCGGCGGAAGCCGGTGCGTCGAAGACGGAGTCGTTCGGACATTGAGCGTGCAATGAGATGTGCCCGCTAGCGAACCGGTAACGGTTCGAGCAACTACCGACCCGAAAAGCCGCCCTGCGATTCGCAGGGCGGCTTTTTTGTTTGGCTGAACGCGTGGAATCTCGCGCTTACCTGAACGCGAGTCGTACAGCGCGACACCATGTAGAACACATGTTTGGCACGGCCCGACTTTCATTCGAATTTCGTCGGCCATACAACGACATTTCGCCAATCCACATCCCCCCGATCACGCTGAAACCCGCGCCAGACAAGCTTGCCGCAATCTGGCATGGACCCTGCGTTAAGCAGCGTCCAGCCGTAGCACGAACCGCGCATCAATCGAACTCGGATGTCCCGCGCCGAATGTATGCCTCGGCCGCATGTGTCGCGCGCCGTTTGGGCCGATACGCAATAGACCAGGTCGACCGGAGGACGCTGTGTTCATCCTGCTCATCTATCCATAGCCGTTGTTGAGAAAGGCGCTTGACCGAGATGAAAACAGTTGCCGCGACGTGTATCTCGCGTCCGCCGTCGACATCGATGAGCTCGAACGCCGCATGCACACGATGGAGATTTGACCGCTGAGGTATGCGATCTCGAAGCGGACCGCCGATGGGGTGAGTTGTGGAGACTATCTGGGCGCGGAGACTCCGTTCGTTAATTACCGGGGCGGCCGGGGCGCATGGGAAGCGCCCGGCCCTCAGTTCACTAGCAGAGGTAGCGCAATGAAAGGCTCAGATACTGCCGCACGGTTGCTCCTTGCGGCGCTTACGACCGTGACGCTTGGGACCTTTGGCCGGGTCACTCTGGCGGCCACCACGGGCGACAGTCCGGATGCCGTTCAGGTGGAAGCTGTAGCGACGCGTAATGCTCCAGCAAAACCTGAACAGGAAACGGCTATCACGCATTCACCGCTTACGTTGCTGGTTCAGTCCCCTGGTGGTGGCACGCTCCGGCTCACCTACGTCCACGACGACGGTTGGAAGTTTGACGACCGCGATGCCAGTCTCGAGCGGACCGAAGGACGAGTTACGCCAACGGCGGCGCCACAACAGGAAGACGCTATCGCAATCCGTCCACTAACGGTAATGATCGACGGTCCGACCGGTTATACATACGTCTGGATACGCGACCAAGGCTGGAAGTTCGTCGGCCGTATCGCCGACCAAACAAAATAGCGCCGCGTGAGGCGGAGCCCCTTAGTCGCGCAGAGTCGACGCAACGCCGGATCGTAGCACCGGTAAAGGACAATGCAATGGACAACCACAATAGCGCGCGACTGTTGTCAAGGCGCTGCGCGGTTGTAGTCTTAGTCATGATTGCGGTTGCAAAGCCGACCCATGCCGATGTGAACGCCGAGCATGCTGGTGGGCCACTGACCGATGACGCCATCGTTAGCGCCTGGCGTGTCCTGCGCACCGTCGACTGCGCCCGCTGCCATGGCAAGGATTATGAGGGGTTGGCCGCACCTTCAATCGTCGATTACGCACGCACGCGGAGCCGTGAAATGTTTGTCCGGATGGTCCTTGACGGTGACCTGTCTCGTGGGATGCCCGCGTATCGCGACAACTCCTTGATTGCCGAGCACATTGACGATATTTACCGGTACTTTCTCGGCCGTGCCGACGGCGCCATCCGCACCGATCCGCGGCCGCCGCGGCCTTGAGCGACAGGGATGCCCAGCCCGGGCCTCTGCATTCCTGGTAACAACACGAAACGGCCGTTGTACTCCGAAGATCGGTCATTCAACTTCCTGTCCCGACAGCCCGCAATGGTTCAGTTTGCGTCAGTCCGCTCTTCAAGTTCATAGCCGGAAAGCGGCGAGTGGAATTCCGCTTCCCGGAAGCGACCAGTCCGCAGTGCGTACTCCCGACCTACCTCGGTCGCTCAACGCCCGGAAGGCTCAATGCCTCTTCGTGAGAGTCAAGCGGCCATCCAATTTAGGCAACCACACTTAGATCCGCGATAGTCGTGTCCCCGCTGTCGCCTGGTCGGTGCGAAACAACCGACGCATATCCGGCTTGGCGAGCCATCGAAATTGCCGCGAGTGATGCCTCACTCGATCTGTGCAATGCGCAGAAGATTCGTCGTGCCGGGCGTGCCGAACGGCATACCCGCGGAGATGACCACCGTCTCGCCCTTCGCGCCGAAGCCTTCCTCGCGCGCGGTCTCGCAGGCGAGCTCGCTCACTTCAAGCATGTCGACCACTTCCTTGCACACGACCGGATGCACGCCCCAGACCAGCGCAAGACGACGCGCCGTACCGATGTGCGGCGTCATGCCGATGATCGGCGCACCCGGCCGCTCACGCGCCATGCGCAACGCCGAGTAGCCGGAACACGTGTAGGCGACCGTGGCCGCGGCATCAAGCAGATTCGTCACGTGGCGCATCGCGTAGCCGATCGCATCGGACGTGTTCGGGCGCGGCGCGGCGTGCGAGGCGGAGATCACTTCGCGATAGTACGGATCGCGCTCGGTCTGAGCGATGATCAGGTCCATCATGCGCACCGCTTCAACGGGATACCTGCCGCTCGCAGATTCGGCTGACAGCATCACCGCGTCCGCGCCGTCATAGATTGCGGTGGCCACGTCCGAGGCCTCGGCGCGCGTCGGAACCGGCGCCGACACCATCGACTCCAGCATCTGCGTGGCGACGATCACTGGCTTGCCGGCCTTGCGGCATGCGCGAACGATGCGCTTCTGGATCGCGGGGACCTGCTCCGCCGGCATCTCGACGCCCAGGTCGCCACGGGCGACCATCACAGCGTCCGCTTCCTCGACGATCGCATCGAGACTGCCGATCGCAGCCGGCTTCTCCAGCTTGGCGACGATGCCGACCCGGTCTCCGACGATCTTTCGAACCTCGCGGATGTCTTCGACACGCTGCACGAAAGACAGCGCCAGCCAGTCGATACCGAGCGTAAGGCCGAACTCCAGATCGCGGCGATCCTTGTCAGTCATGGCCGAGAGCGGCAGCACGACATCGGGAACGTTGACGCCCTTGCGCTCGGAAAGCGGCCCGCCAACCATAACGGTCGTATCTGCAAAGTCGTTTCCGCACCGCTCGACGCGGAGCTGAACGCGGCCATCGTCGAGCAACAGGTTCGTGTGAGCCTTGAGTGCCGCGAAAATCTCAGGATGCGGCAGCGCGACCCGCGTGCCGTTGCCTGGTTTCTCGACATCGAGATCGAGCCGGAACGACGCGCCTTTTTCAAGTGTGATCGGGCCGTTTGCAAAGGTGCCGATCCGCAGCTTCGGACCTTGAAGATCGAGCAGTACGCCGATGGGCCGACCCGCACGCTTTTCGATGATACGGATGGCTTCCAGCCGACGTTGATGATCGTCGTGCGTGCCGTGGCTGAAGTTCAGCCGGAACACGTCGGCGCCCGCGCGATAGAGCGATTCGATGGTTTCGTGGCTGGTACTCGCGGGACCCAGCGTAGCCACGACCTTGGCATTTCGAGTGCGACGCATCCTTATCTACTCCCTGAAAGTTCGCCGGGTTGGGCGGCGATGAAGATGGCACGAAAATCCTTGACGTTGGAGAGCGTCGGCCCGTGACGACCGAGTTATCCCAAGCCTGAAAAAAACCGTCACTTCTTTCTCTTGCGCCAGACACGCCCGCCTTCTGCGCGGGCGTACTTGTGAGAAGACGACTTGCGTCGGTTCAGGCTGCGTTGGCGGACTTCTCGCCGACCAACGCGCAAACGGCATCCGTCACTTGCGCCGTCGTCGCCTTACCGCCGAGATCGCGCGTATGCAGTGACTTGTCGGAGGTCACGGCTTCGATCGCCTGCATGACGCGCCTGGCCGCGTCGAACTCGCCGAGATGTTCAAGGAGCATCACGACCGACCAGAACGTGCCGACCGGATTCGCGAGGCCTTTGCCCATGATGTCGAATGCGGAGCCGTGAATCGGTTCGAACATCGAAGGATAGCGACGTTCCGGGTCGATGTTGCCAGTCGGCGCAATGCCCAGGCTGCCGGCGAGTGCGGCTGCCAGATCGCTGAGGATGTCGGCGTGCAGATTGGTTGCGACGATGGTATCGAGCGACTCCGGCCGGTTGACCATGCGGGCGGTGGACGCGTCCACCAGTTCCTTGTCCCACTCGACGTCCGGGAATTCCGTCGCAATTTCGCTGGCGATCTCGTCCCACATCACCATTGCGTGACGTTGCGCGTTGCTTTTCGTAATGACCGTCAGCAGTTTGCGTGGGCGGGTCTGCGCGAGACGGAAGGCGAATCGCAAAATGCGCTCGACACCGGCTCGCGTCAGGATCGACACATCGGTTGCGGCCTCGATCGGATGCCCCTGATGCACGCGGCCGCCCACGCCGGAGTATTCGCCCTCCGAGTTCTCGCGCACGATCACCCAGTTCAGATCTTCTGGCTTGCAGCGCTTGAGCGGCGCGTCGATACCTGGCAGGATGCGCGTCGGCCGAACGTTCGCATACTGGTCGAGGCCCTGGCAGATTTTAAGGCGCAGGCCCCACAGCGTGATGTGGTCAGGAACATCCGGATCGCCCGCAGAGCCGAACAGGATCGCGTCCTTGGTGCGGATGGCATCGAGCCCGTCCTCGGGCATCATCACGCCATGCTCGCGGTAATAGTCGGCGCCCCAGCCGAAGTTTTCGAACTCGAATCTGAACGACTGGGTAGTGCCGGCGAGTGCTTCGAGCACTCTCTGGCCGGCGGGAACCACTTCCTTGCCGATACCGTCGCCAGGAATGGTCGCGATGCGATAGGTCTTCATGTCTCCGTCCTCCAAAGGTTGTGTTTGACGAGACTCTACTCGCGCCCTGACCTTCAGAACCGCCGCAAAACTTAAGGTATCGTTAAGTTTGACGCACGAATGCGCCGGTGGCTCACCAATTCAAACTATTTGGAGACGGGGCGTCAGCATGCTCCCCCAAATAGTTGCGCAGGTGTTCGACAAAGCACGCTACCTTGGCCGACAGGTTGAGGCGCTCCGGATAAACCGCGTAGATATCGGCGGGCGGCGTGTCGTAGTCGGCCAGAACCTGCACCAGCCGCCCGCTACGCAGATATTTGGCAACGTCCCATTCTGCGCGCATCAATATGCCGTGCCCTTCAAGCGTCCAGTTCAGCGCGACCTCGCCATCGTTGGTGCTCAATTTTCCATGCACCTTCACCGTCTCGGTGCGCCCGCCCCGGCTCAGGCGCCAGTTGCCGTAAGCCGCATCGTTCTGTCGCAGCACGATGCAATCATGATGGGTCAGGTCATGTGGATGGACTGGCTGGCCCGCTCTGCGCAGATACCCCGGCGAGGAAACCAGCAGGCGGCGATTGGCGGCAATCTTCTTGGCGATCAGGCGTGAGTCCGGCATCTCACCAAAGCGCACGGATATATCGATGTTTTCGTCCGGCAGGCTGACGGGTCGGTCGCTGAGATGCAGTTGCACTTCCACATCGGGATAGGTGTGGCTGAAGACCGAGACGGACGGCCCAATATAGGACCGGCCGAATCCGAGCGGAGCATTGACCCGCAACAATCCCTTCGGCGCTTCGCGGCTGCTCGATACGAGACGCTCCATGTCGTCGATGTCACTCAGGATGCGGCGCGCATTCGCGAAATAAACCTCACCTTCGCTGGTCATGCTGATGCGCCGGGTAGTGCGATTCAAGAGGCGCACCCCCAGTCGGTTTTCCATGGCCGAGAGCCGGCGCGAGACCGCCGGCGGCGTCAGGTTCATTTCACGCGCGGCCGCAGCCAGGCTGCCCTGTTTCACCACCAGGCAGAAAAAGCTCAACTCCGAGTCTGTGTTCATTCGTGAATTTTTCGCAATGATGAATTAAGTGTACGTCGATTCACACGAAATTCCACAGGATTAACCTTCGCTGTGCCTACCCGACGAACGCACCGCTTCGAACCCTCGGGAAAGACACTGAAGCCGCGTCAGACGGCCCAGACATCGGTTGGTCAGAGGATAACGGAGACATTCAATGGACTTGGAACTTGAAAAACGCACCTTGCGCAAGGTGAGTTGGCGCATCGTGCCGTTCATCATGCTGTTGTATTTCATCGCATACGTCGACCGGGTCAACATCGGCTTCGCCGCGCTGACGATGAAAGCGGATCTGGGGTTCACCTCCTCCATGCTCGGGTTCGGTGCCGGGATCTTTTTCTGGGGTTACTTCATCTGCGAAGTGCCCTCCAACATCATTCTGCACAAGGTGGGTGCCCGGCTGTGGATTGCCCGCGTGATGCTCACCTGGGGCATCATTTCAGCGTGTATGGCCTTCGTCAAAGGGCCAACCAGCTTCTACATCGTCCGTTTTCTCCTCGGCGCGGCAGAGGCGGGCTTCTTCCCCGGCATCATCCTGTATCTCGGCTATTGGTTCCCCGCCCGACGCCGCGCTGGCGTGGTCGCTTTCTTCATGGCCGCAGCCCCCATTTCGACGGCAATCGGCTCGCCGCTTTCCGCCGCGTTGCTCGAAATGAACGGCGTCATGGGCCTGCACGGCTGGCAGTGGCTGTTCCTGCTCGAGGCCGTACCCGCGGTCATCCTCGGTGTCGTCGTCTTCTTCTATATGACCGACAAACCTGAAAAGGCGAAGTGGTTGCAGGAGGATGAGCGAGACTGGCTGGTCAACGTCATGAATCAGGAGGCCGCCAGCAGGGCTACCTCCGCCAGGCACAGCATCACGAGCGGCCTCACCAATCCCCGTGTGCTTGCCTTGTCGATGATCTACTTCGGCACCTCCGCTGGCTTGTACACCCTCGGCATATGGGCTCCGCAGATCATCAAACAGCTCGGAGTCTCCTCGATGACCGTTGGCCTGCTCAATGCGATACCGCCAATCGTGTCGGTCGTTGCGATGGTCTTCTGGTCCCGTCATTCCGACCGTACCGGTGAACGTACCTGGCATGTCGTGCTGGCGTGTGTAGCGGCAATCGTCGGTCTGACGGTAGCAGCGATCTCCAATAGCGTCGTCGGACTGATTGCCTCGTTGACGCTAGTCAACATCGGAATCAGTTGCGCCAAGCCCCCTCTCTGGACCATGCCGACGACGTTCCTCTCTGGTGCCGCAGCCGCGGCAGGCATCGCTACGATCAACTCGATCGGCAATCTCGGCGGCTTCGTCGGACCCGCGATGATCGGGTGGATCAAGGATCAGACTGGAAGCTTCGCGGGCGGCTTGTATTTCGTCGCAGGCCTGCTCGTGCTCTCCGCTGTTCTGACGCTTCTGCTCGGCCGATCGAACAAATCCACGGTCACGTCCGGCAATGCTGCCGCGCACTGATGCGACCAACGCTCGTCCCCAATCCCAATTCGTTTCAAGAGGAGTTCAAGATGGACAAGGAAACTGCCGTTCAATCCGTGACGGACACCATGGCGAAATTCACCGCCTACATTGGCAAGCGTCTGCCCAAGGATGTGAAGGCAAAGCTCGCGGAATTGCGCACGCTCGAAACCAACCCGCTCGCCAGGTCGATCTACGACTCCATGGACGGCAACCAGGAAGCGGCCGATAAACTGAATCGCCCTAGCTGTCAGGACACTGGCGTCATCCAGTATTTCGTCGAGGCAGGTGCGAACTTTCCGCTGCTCGGCGAACTGGAAGAGATCCTGCGCGAAGCCACCGCGGGAGCGACCAGAATGGGTCCGCTGCGTCACAACGCCGTCGAGACGTTCGACGAGAAAAACACCGGCACCAATACGGGCACGCAAATTCCCTGGCTCGACTGGCGCATCGTTCCTGAAAAGGATAGCTGCACCATCGACGTCTATATGGCCGGCGGTGGCTGCACCCTGCCGGGAGCTGCGAAGGTGCTGATGCCGGGTCAGGGTTATGAAGGTGTGGCGGAATTCGTGATGGACGTCATCACGGAACGCGGCGTCAACGCGTGTCCCCCTCTTCTGGTCGGGGTCGGTGTTTCGACCTCGGTCGAGACGGCGGCCCGCCTTTCCAAGCTGGCGATCCTGCGCCCGGTTGATTCGAAGAGCGAGAACCCTCGGGCCGCACTGATGGAGCAACTGCTCGAGGACGGCCTCAACGAGGTCGGCATCGGTCCGCAAGGTCTGACCGGCAACAACAGCGTCATGGGCGTCAACATCGAGTCCTCCGCGCGCCATCCCTCGACCATCGGTGTCGCCATCAATACCGGTTGCTGGGCACACCGGCGCGGCAAGATTCGCATTAACGCCGACACTTCCTATGAAATCCTGTCCCACGAAGGAGTGGTACTGTGAAGAAGATTTTGACCACCCCCATCAAGAGCGAAGATCTTGAAGATCTCAACATCGGCGACGTCGTCTATCTGACCGGCCGGCTCGTGACCTGTCGTGACGTAGCGCATCGCAGACTCATCGAACAGGGTCGGCAACTGCCCGTCGACCTCGAAGGCGGCGCAATCTTCCATGCAGGCCCGATCGTCCGCAAGAAAGACGATGACAGCTTCGAGATGGTTTCCATCGGTCCCACGACCAGCATGCGGATGGAAAAATTCGAGCGTCAGTTCATCGAGCAAACCGGGGTCAAACTCATCGTTGGCAAGGGCGGCATGGGCGAAGAAACGGCAGCAGGTTGCCAGGAGCACAAGGCTGTCCACGCGATTTTTCCTGGCGGCTGCGCGGTGCTGGCCGCAACACTGGTCGAAGAGATCGAAGGTGCAGAGTGGCAGGATCTCGGCATGCCGGAGACCCTTTGGATAAACCGCGTCAAGGAGTTTGGTCCTTTGATCATCTCGATCGACACCAAGGGCAACAACCTGATACAGCAGAACAAGGCCGTCTTTAACGACAGGAAGAAACCAATCCTCGACAAGATCAGCGAGCAACTCAGCTTCATCAAGTAAGGCGCCAACGCAGGCAGGGGCGGTAAAAAGCGCCCCCGTCCACTTCCCGATACACTACGCAACAATTTTTCCGCGCGCGGCCCGGCGCGGCGACCACCGCCGCTTCCGCGCCGCCGCCGTCCCAACTCAGGATTCCGGTAATGAAACGCGTAGTCGTATCCGCGCTCGTCGCGCTGTGCATCGCACAGCCGGCCGCCCAGGCCATCGCGCAGACCGTCAGCGGTCAATGCTTCGCGCTCGGCGATATCGCCGGCCAGGTCGCGTCGTGGCGCGCCCACAAGAAGACCAAAGCTCAGGCGCTCGATCAGGCCGCCCACTACTACAAAGACCCGGCCGACCGCGCGGCCGTCGACGCGATCATCGAAAAGATCTACAGCCCCGACGCGCCGCACATGACGCCCGATCAGGCGAGCATGGCAATCACCTCGGACTGCGTGAACCACCACAACGGGCAGGCAGCGCCGGCAAAGTGATGCCGGCGTGCCCCGCGCGCGTCGCGCTGCGCCTTCAGCCGCGCGTCACACGCGATGCGCCGGGCGCCAGGCGCTAGCGCCGCCGGAACGCATCCAGCGACGACAACGCATTGCCGTGGAAATCGAACAGCGTGTTGTTGTCCCACTGATCGCCGGCGCCGACTTTCCAGCCGACGTTCGGCGTCGGAATCCACTCGGGCTCCCACCAGAACACGCCCTTGCCGTGTCCGTCGGGGATCGCCTTCACGATGTCGGTCACCGCGCCGAGGAACTGCGCCTGGCCGGCGGGCGTCTGCGGGTAGGTCGAGGTGCCGACGTTGGTCATCGAGTTCGGCTCCGAATCGCCGTCGCTGGTCGTCCACGGATAGGCGGTCTCGACGACGATCACGTCCTTGTCGTAACGCGTCGCGAGGTCGTTCACGTTGCCCTGCAGGTCGCTGAACGAGCCCTGCCATTGCGGGTAATACGACAGGCCGATCACGTCGAACGTGACGCCACGCTGCGTCATGGCGTCGAACCACCAGCGGCTCGTTGCGTTGTTGCCGCCGCTGTCGATATGCAGCATCACCTTGATGCGCCCGTCCACCGATTTGACCGCGTCGTGCCCGGCCGTCAGCAGCGCCGCGAGGTTATCGAGCTGGTCGTACTTGCCGAGCGGCCACAGCATGCCGCCGGTGATCTCATTGCCGATCTGCACCCACTCGGGATGCACGCCGTCGCGCGCGAGCATCCGCAACACGTTCGACGTATACGCCGACAGCAGCGAGCAGGTCTCGGTGATGTCCTTGCCGGCCCAGTCGTGCGGCGGGTACTGCTTGCCCGGATCGGCCCACCAGTCGCTGTAGTGGAAGTCGATCAGGATGCGCAGACCGAGCGCGGCGGCGCGGCGCGCGAGGACGCGCACGTGCTCGGCATTGTTCCAGCCGGCCGCGGGACTCTGATTCGCCGGAAAGAAGTCGGGATTGCCAGGATCGTTCCACACCTTGATACGGATCGAATCGACGCCGTGACGCTTCAGAATCTGCAGGCAGTCGTGTGCCTCGCCATGTTCGTAATACTTCGCACCGTTCGCTTCGAGTTCGAGCAACGTCGAGACGTCCGCGCCCATCGCGAAGCGGTTCGCAAGCCCGGCGGCATTCTGCGCGCCAGCGTTTCCAGCCGACTGCCCGGGCTCGGCGGCAATAGCGGGCGCGCCCACCGTCGCGCCGACACCCGCCGCCGCAGCGGCGCCCGCGAGCCATCCCAGCATTTCTCTTCGGTTCATCCGTCATCCTCCATCGATTGAATGGCGGCTCCTGATGGGCCGCCTGGTCCTGGTTTGATGCGTCCGTGTTGCAACCTTCGAGTTTCGAACTGCGAGTTTCAGACTGCTGTTACCGCTTCCTTCTTTGTTGACTTCCTGACGTCAAAACACACCACTTCACGCGTCTTTCCACACGCAAACGTCGCCTGTATTCAGGCGCGGCTCGCCGAGCACGAACGTCGCATCGCGCGGCGCCGGCGCCTGCACCGGTTGCGGGCCGAAATTGAATGCGAAGGTCAGGTCGCCGCGCCGGCGCAGCCGCAGTCCGTCGGCGAGCACCTGCGTATCGAGGCCCGCGTCGTGCGCCGCCTGCCGCAACACCGTGCGATGCAGGTCGTGCGACAACCAGCCGGCCACATAGCGCACGTTGCCGTGCGTCAGCAGCGCGGGCCATGCGTCGTCGAAGCGCGCGGCAATGCGCGTCTCGCCATTGGCGCGCACGTGTTCGCGCCAATGCAGCGCGTGACCCTCGGCGCCGCCGATCGACAGCGCGGGAGCAAGCGTCGAGCGCAGCGTTTCGACTTCGAGCACCTGGATCGGCAGCACGCGCTGCAACGCGCCGGGCGGCAGATTGCCGGGGATCGCGAACGCATCGGTTTTCGAGCCGCTGCGCGGGCCGAATACCCATTGCGCGTTCGAACGCGAGATCTGCTCAACGAGCGCAGCGTCGATCACCGCCAGACTCGGCACCACGACTAGCTGGTAACCGGAAAGATCGCCGCGGCTCGACACGATATCGACATCGAGACCGAGTTCGCGCAGCGACTCGTAGTAGTCGAACGCGAGCGTCTGATAGTCGAAGCCCTTGCCGTGACGCTGGATCTCGAACATCCACTGCGTCTCGTAGTCGAATACCAGCGCGGTGGCCGCGCGCGCCGGCGCGGCGAGCGTCGCCAGCGGCGTACTGCCCGCGATTTCACGCGCTGCCCGTTGCACCTCGAGACCGCCCGGCGACAGTTCGTTGTTCGGCAGATTGAGCCCGGAATGCATCTGCTCCTGCGCATACGGGCACTGCCGCCAGCGGAAATACGACACCAGTTCCGCGCCATGCGCGAACGCCTCGTAGGCCCACAGCCGCACCATACCCGGCGCCGGCACCGGATTCCACGATGCCCAGTTCACCGGACCGGCCTGCTGCTCCATCACCCAGAAGCGGCCGCCGCCGATGCCGCGGTAGCGGTCGTGATCGAACGCGGACACATCGGGATGCCCGGTCCGCGCGAAGCGCGCCTTCTGCTCCTGCGGCAACGCGATCGATTCGGTGCGCGCGATCGGATAGCTGTCCCATGCGGCGACGTCGATCGCGTTGTCGGCGGCGAAACGATAGTGATCGAAGGTCGTGAAAAAGCCCATGAAGTTGTGCAGCAGATCCGCGTTCGGCGCATGCTCGCGCAACACGTCGATCTGCTCGCGATGAAAACTCGCTACCTCGTCCGACATGAAGCGGCGGAAGTCGAGCAGATGGATCGGATTGGCGTCGGTGGGCGTCAGCGTCGGCAGGCCGATCGCGTCGAACGACGGGTACTCCATGCTCCAGAACACGTTGCCCCACGCATCGTTCAGCCCGCCGATCGTTGCGTAGCGCCGCTGCAGCCACGCGTGAAAGCGCTGCAACGCGGCGGCCGAATAGCTCGGCACCGTGTCATGGCAGCCGAGTTCGTTATCGGTCTGCCACGCGACGATCGACGCATGCCGCCCATAGCGCTTCGCCATCGCGGTGACGATGCGCACGCATTCGCGCCGGTACGTGTCGCTCGAAATATCGTAGTGACGCCGCGAGCCGAAATTCCAGCGCGTGCCGTCCGCGCGCACCGGCAAGACGTCCGGATGCGCGTCGACGAGCCACTTCGGCGGCGAAGCGGTCGGCGTGCCGAGCACGAGTTTCAGGCCCGCTTTGGCGAGCGTCTCGACGGCTTCGTCGAGCCATTGCCAGTCGTATTCGCCGGCGCGCGGCTCCATGCGGCTCCACGCGAATTCGGCGATCCGCACATGCGTGATGCCGAGTTCGACCATACGTTGCGCATCGTCGGCCCACATCGCGCGCGGCCATTGTTCCGGGTAGTAGCAGACACCAAGTTGCATGTGAAAGTCTCGTGGTGAGTTGACGTCGAGCCGTCGTTTCAATCGTGTTTCAAGCGCCGTTTATCCCTTGCTTGCCCCGAAGGTCAGCCCGGCGACGAAATGCCTTTGCATCGCGAAGAACATCAGCACCGAAGGCAAGGCGGCCAGTACCGAGCCCGCTGCGACCAGGTTCCACGCGGTCGTCCATTGCCCCTTCAGCGAGGCGACGCCCACCGTGATCGGCGCGACATCGTCGCCTTGCGTCAGGCACAGCGCCCAGAAGTAGTCGTTCCACACGAACGTGAACACGAGAATCGCGAGCGCGGCGAGCGCGGGGCGGATCAGCGGCAGCACGATGCGCAGATAGATCGTCCACTCGCCCGCGCCTTCGACGCGCGCGGCCTCGATCATCTCGAACGGCAGCTGCTTGATGAAGTTGCGCAGAAACAAGGTGCAAAAGCCGGTCTGGAACGACACGTGAAAGATCACCAGCGCCCATACGGTGTTGAACAGACCGAACTTCAGCGCCATGTCGCGCACCGGGATCATCAGGATCTGGATCGGCACGAAGTTGCCGGCGACGAACGCGAACAGCACGGCCGTGTTGCCCGGAAAGCGATAGGTCGCCAACGCGAAGCCCGCCATCGACGCCAGCACGATCGCGCCGATCACCGACGGCACCGTGATCAGCACACTGTTGGCGAAGTAGTGCAGCATCGGCGTTTGCGTGAGCGCGGTGCCGTAGTTCTCCAGTAGCGCGAATTGTTTCGGCCAGGTCCAGTAGTCGCCCCGCGACAACTCGTCCGTCGAGCGGATCGAGGTCAGCAGCACGGCCAGCATCGGCAGCAGCCAGATGAACAGCGCGAGCGGGAGCGAGGCTTTGTAAAGCGTGCGATTCAGCGGTTTCCAGCGTTCGACGGGAAGCGGATACATGAGCTGGTACTCCTGACGTTCAGAGAATCAGCGTTCCTCGCGCAGCATGCGGCGCAGATGGAACACGATATAGACGAGCATGATCGCGAACAGCACGACCGCAATCGCCGCGGAATAACCTTCGCGGTAGTACTTGATCGCCTGGTCGTACATGAAATAAGCGAGCACGGTGGAACTGTCGAACGGACCGCCGCCACTCATCACCGCGATCAGATCGAAGCTGCGCAGTGCGCCGATCACGGTCAGCACCACCGCCATGAAGGTGGCGGGCCGCAGTTGCGGCAGGATCACGTGCCACAGCAGCCGCAGCCCTTGCGCGCCTTCCATGCGCGCGGCCTCGACCACTTCGGGATTGATGCCGGTGAGTCCGGTCAGATAGAGGATCATGCAGAACGGCGCCTGCGGCCACAGCGCGGCGAAGATGATGCCGAACGTGACCGTGTGCGGATCGCCGAGCACCGGAATGCCACGACCTACTATCAACCGCAGCAGCCCGAAGGTCGGATCGTAGAACCAGCTGAACACGAGGCCGACCACGACACCGGACAGCACGAACGGCGCGAAAAACAGCGACTTCACGACGCGCATGCCGCGCACGTGCTGGTTCAGATACAGCGCGAACAGCAGACCTAGAGGCGGCGCGAGCAGAAACAGCGCAAGCCAGATCAGGTTGTTCTTCAGCGCCGTATAGAACGTATCGGACTGGAACAGCTCGACGTAATTGGCGAGACCCGCGAAGGTCTTCGGCGTCATGCCGTCCCAGTTGTAGAAGCTCAGCGAAATGCTGCTGATGATCGGATAGATCACGCACAGCGTGAACAACGCACAGCCCGGCAGCAGAAAGAAAAACGCGGCGCGATGCTGATGACGGCGCGTCGTAGAGACGCGACGGTGCCGCGCCGCGGGCAGGCGGCGCGCTGCGGTATGAGACATGGAACGGCCTCGTTGGAAATCGAAGGCGGAATTGCCCCGGAAGCGGGACCCGGAAGCCGGCCGCGCTCAGGCGGCCGGCGCGGCGGGACTTACTTCTGATAGATTCGCTTGCGGGTCGCTTCGAGATGAGCGAGCACGCTGTCGAGTTGCGAAGGATCGCTGTAGAACTGCTGCATGCCCTTCATGCCTTCGTCCGCCATTTCCTTTTGCATATCGCGATCGTAGAACTGCGCGATGCCGCCCTTCGTGTTCGCGAGCGTCTGGAAGCCGACCTTCGAAATCGCGTCTTCGGGCGCCGCCGCCTGGCTGTTCGACGGCAACGTTCCCCAGCCCTTCGCAAGTTCGGCGTTGATCTTCGGCGTCTCCATGAACGCGAGCAGCTTGCGCGCGTCGGCCTTGTTCTTCGCCTTCGCCGGAATCAGCAGCACGTTGACGGGGCCGTCCTCGGCCATCGGCACGTTCGGGTCGATCACCGGGAAACGGAAGAAGCCGATCTGATCCTTGATCGACGGCGGGAAGCTCGCCGAGAAGAAGGTGCCCATCAGCATCATCGCGGCCTTGCCGTTGTTCAGGATCGGCCCGATCGAATCGACGTCGTACGACAGCGCGTTCTCGATGAAGTCGTGATTGTCGAGCAACGTCTTCCACGTCGTGTAGACCTTCTTCACGCGCGGATCGGTGTACGGAATCTCGCCGGCCATCAGCTTCTGGTGGAACTCGTTGCCGTTGATGCGCAGATCGAGATAGTCGAACCAGGCGGCCAGCGTCCAGCTATCGCGCGCGGCCACCGCGATCGGCGCGACGCCGATCGCCTTCAGCTTTTTGTTCGCTTCGAGCAGTTCGTCCCACGTCTTCGGCTCGCTCTTGATGCCGGCCTTCTCGAACAGATCCTTGCGATAGAAGAAGCCGTACGCGTCATAACCGAGCGGCGCCGCATACTGCTTGCCCTTGTACGTCGAAGCCTCCTTGACCGACGCGTACTGCTGCGACCAGCCGTTCTTCGCCCAGTCCGAACTCAGATCTTCGAGCAGACCGCGTTGCGCGTAGTAGGCCATCCGCTCGCCGTCGTGCCACGACACGATGTCAGGCGGATCGGTGGCGAGCCAGCCGCCCATTTGCACCTTGTACGCTTCCTCGGTCACATAGGTGACTTTCAGATCGATGTCGGGATTGGCTTTCTTGAACTGATCGAAGGCGTCCTGCCAGGTCGAGCGCTGATTACCGCGCGCCGATACGTTGACGTTCAGCGTGGCCGCGTCGACCACGGCGCTGCCGAGCGCGCCCGCCACCACGGCGGCGGCGATCGACACCTGTGCAAGACGGCGAAGGCGAAGAGCAATCATCTATGTCTCCTTGTCTACCTTGTTGACCGGCTACGCAGCGTGGCCGGCGATGTAACCCGCTCTATGGCGGAATTCAGCAAGACGAACCGTTCGGTCCGGGGTTCGTCGTCGATGTTTGATCAGGCGGCCGCGCGTTCCGGTTCGAACGTGCTACGCCGCAGCGCGAGTCCCTGTTCGTCGAACAGATGACAGGCAGCGGGCGGCACGTGAACGCGGAGGCGTTCGCCCGCGCCGAGCGGGGTATCGCCGGGCGCCTTCGCGATCAGCGTGCCGCCCGCGTGGTCAGCGTGGATATAGCTGTGCTCGCCGAGCCGTTCCGACAGCACGGTCGCGCACTGAATGAACTGCTCGTCGCCGTCGAGCCGCAGATGCTCGGGTCGCACGCCGAGCGTGACGCGCTGGCCACGTTGCAGTCGTTCTCCATCGACGTGCGCGACGAGCTTTTCCGCACCGGCCGCCAATGCAACCGTCACGCGCCCTGGCTCGGTCGATTCGACGATCGCATCGAAGAAGTTCATGCGCGGCGAGCCGATAAAGCCCGCGACGAAGCGCGACTTCGGGTGGTGATACAGCTCGAGCGGCGCACCGCTTTGCGCGATGCTGCCGAAGCGCTCGGCATCCGCGCCCGCGTGCAGCAGCACGATGCGATCGGCGAGCGTCATCGCTTCGACCTGATCGTGCGTCACGTAGACCACGCTGGCGTTCGCGAAACGCTGATGCAGACGCGCTATCTCGACGCGCGTCTGGCCACGCAGCGCGGCATCGAGATTCGAGAGCGGCTCGTCGAACAGAAACACGCCCGGCTCGCGCACGATCGCGCGGCCGATCGCGACGCGCTGCCGCTGGCCGCCCGACAGCGCTTTCGGATGACGTTCGAGCAGGCTATCCAGTTGCAGAATCCGCGCGGCTTCGCGCACCTTGCGCTCGATCACGTCCTTCGGCTGCTTCGCGAGCTTCAGACCGAACGCCATGTTGTCGAACACGGTCATGTGCGGAAACAGCGCGTAGCTCTGGAACACCATCGCGACGCCGCGCTCGGCGGCCGGCACGTCGTTGACGAGTCGCCCGGCGATATGAAGCTCGCCTTCGCTCAAGTCTTCGAGACCGGCGATCATCCGGAGTAAGGTCGACTTGCCGCAGCCCGAGGGTCCAAGGAACACACAGAACTCATGCTGCGCGATCTCCAGATTCACACGCCGGATCACCGGCGGATGGTCACCGTAGGCCTTTTGCACATCGCTCAAGCAAATCGTCGCCATGCTGTCTCCGTCTTGATTTAACCGCTTAAATTTTCGTCGAAATAAAACGCCCGGGCCTTGTGCTGGCCACATTTAATCGCTTAAATTTGAGTTCGACGGAAAAAGTCATGGTGGGTGTCTCCGTTACGTTTCCGAGAAAGTTAGCAATGTCGCAGCCCGATTGCAACATTTGAATTGACCTCCCTAAATATGGGATAACCCGACATGGTCACGTTGTCCGAAGTCGCGAAACGCGCGCAGGTTACCGCCGCCACCGTCTCCAACGTGCTGCGCAATCGCGAGAAAGTCCGCCCTGAAACGGCCGAGCGCGTGTTGCAGGCCATCGCCGAACTCGGCTATCGGCCGAACCTGAATGCGCGCGCGCTCGCCGAAGGCCGTTCGTCGACGCTCGCGCTGATGCTGTCGAACATCTCGAACCCGTTCTACCCGGAGTTCGTGCTCGCCGCCGAGCGCGCGGCGCGCAAGAGCGGCTATTTTCTGATGGTCTGCAATACCGACGACGACGCCGAAATCAGCCGTGCATATCTGAACCAGATTGCCGGCACGCTCGCCGACGGCGTGCTCGTGATGAATACGGACGTTACGTTCAACGAACTGTGCGAGTCGGCGATCCATAACGCGCCGATCCTCCTCTCCATGTGGGAGCGCCCCGAGTCGCCGCCCGCGCTGCCGTGCATCGCGGTCGACTTCGCGCGCGCGGGCGAACTGGCCGCGGGGCACCTGCTCGGACTCGGCCATCGCGAGATCGGCCTGTTGATCGGCGACGGCTGCGGCGGTTTGCAGGACGCGCGTTCGAACGGCTTTCGGGCGGCAATGCGCGCGGCCGGCATCGAGGCCGACGCGGCCGCGGTGCTGCAGATTCGCGACTCGATCGACGCCGGCTTCGCCGCCTGCATGGAACTGATGGCGAACCGCCCGCAACTGAGCGCGATCTTCGCGACCAACGACCTGCTCGCGATCGGCGCGATCCAGGCGTTGATCACGCTCGGCCGCTCGGTGCCCGACGACGTGTCGGTGATCGGCATCACCGACATTCAGCTCGCGCATCAGGTGCATCCCGCGCTGACCACGGTCGCGATTCAGACCGCGGCTGTCGCGGAGCTATCCATCCAGAGTCTGATCCGGTTGATCCAGACGCCGGAGCGGCAGCCGTCGATGGTGCTTGGGCCGCCGCCGGAGCTCGTGGTGCGCGCTTCGACCGGGCAGCGCAGGAAGCGCTGAAGCGGCTGAAGCGTTCCGCGCGCATCGTTCGCGCTAGCTCACGCGCTCCGTCGCCATCTGCGTGACGATGTCGAACGCCTTCTGTGTCGCGCCGACATCAGCCTTGCCCTGCCCGTGGATGTCGAACGCGGTGCCGTGCGCGGGCGTCGCGATCGGAATCGGCAAGCCGCCATGCACGGTCACGCCGCGCCAGAACCCCATCAGCTTCATCGCGATCTGGCCTTGATCGTGATACATCGTGACGACGCCGTCGAAGGCCTTCTGGTCGCGCGCGCGCACGAAGATCGTGTCGGCCGGAAACGGACCTTGCGCGTCGTAGCCAAGCTTGCGCGCAGCCTCGACGGCCGGCGCGATCACGTCGATCTCCTCGCGGCCGAACGCGCCGTTGTCGCCGTTGTGCGGATTGAAACCGCACACCGCGATTCGCGGCTGAGGATGACCCGCGCGCTTCAGGCCGTCGTGAATCAGTTGCACCGCGCCGACGATGCGCTCCTCAGTCAGCTTCGCGCTGACGTCCTTCAACGCCATGTGCGAAGTCACGCGCGAGGTCCATAGCTCGTCGAGCACGTTGAATTCGCAGAAGCTGCCCGTATAGCCGAGCTGCTTCGCGAACCACTCCATCTCGTCGCCGGTTTCCATGCCGGCCAGATGCAGTGAGGTCTTGTTGACCGGCGCGAACAGCATGCCTTGCGTGACGTTGGTCTGCGTCAGCGCGAGCGCTTGCCTGAACGCGGCGAGACTATAGCGGCCGCCGCGTTCGGTCGCCACCGCGCGCTCGAAAGGCTGCTCGCCTGGCAAACGATAGTCGATCAGCGACGGCACACCCTCGCGTCGAAATGCGGCGCGCTCATCTTCGATCACGTCGTAGTCGAAGCGCTGCTGCGCGATCTTCATGCCAGTCTCCAGCTCGCGCCGGTCGCCGATGATCAGCAACTCCGCGCGCGCCCGGTTCGCCTGCTGCGCGAACAGACGCGCGATCAGCTCGGGACCGATGCCGGCGGGGTCGCCGAGAAGTACTGCGATGCGTGGCTTCATATGCTTTCCTCAGGCTTGTCCATTCATTCGACGATGTTGAAATCGGCAAGATACTTGTCGCTCAACTTGATGCCAAGACCCGGCACGTCGTCCGACAGTTGCAGATAGCCATTTTCCGGCTGCGGCTCGCCTTCGAAGATGTAGTAGAACAATTCGTTGCCTACTTCGACGTCGAACACCGGGAAGAACTCCGACATCGGGCTCGCGGTGCTCGCCATCGTCAGGTGATAGTTGTGCATCTGCCCCGCATGCGGAATCACCGGCACCGACCACGCTTCGGCCATCGCATTGATCTTGCGCGCCGCCGTGATGCCGCCGACGCGGTTCGTGTCGTACTGGATCACGTCGATCGCGCGGCGTTCGAGCAGATCCTTGAAGCCATAGCTGGTGAACTCGTGCTCGCCACCCGACACCGGCATCAGGTTCATCTTCTTCAACTCCTGATAGCCTTCCACGTCATCACCGATCACCGGCTCCTCGATCCAGCGCGGATTGAATTCGGCGAGGCGCGGCAGCATTCTGCGCGCGTATTCGAGCGTCCAGCCCATATAGCATTCGAGCATGATGTCGACTTCGTCGCCGACCAGTTCGCGCAACAGGCGCACCTGTTCGATGTTCTTCGCCATACCTTTCGGGCCGTCTTTCGGACCGTAGCCGAAGCGCATCTTCATCGCGGTGAAGCCGCTGTCCAGATAGCCTTGCGCTTCGCCGAGGAACGCGTCGCGATCGTCGTTGTTGTACAGCTTCGACGCATAGCACCAGATCTTCTCTTTCGTGCGGCCGCCCAGCAGCTTGAACACCGGCTTTTTCACGGCCTTGCCCATGATGTCCCACAGCGCGATATCGATCGCGGAGATCGCCGCCATGCCGATGCCCTTGCGGCCCCACGCGAGCGTGCGGCGGTACATCTTCTGCCAGATGTATTCGTTGTCGAACGGATCTTCGCCGATCGCGATCGGAGCGAGGTATTCGTCGATGATCTGCTTCGCGATGCGCGGCGCGAGCGCGCAATTGCCGATGCCCACGGTGCCGTCGTCACATTCGATTTCGACGACGAGCCAGCCGTGAAAACGGAACGAGCCCATCGCATCGCCACGCTCGTACAGAATATCGACCGCGTTCGTGCAGAAATGCGCTTGCGGCGGGACGACTTTGCCTTTCCACTCGAAAACACGCGTACGGATATGCTTGATTTTCATGTTCGACGATTTCCTTCAGAGAGTCGGTGAGTCAGTGGCCCGTGCGTTCGCCGAGCGGGCCGTTGCGATGAGAGGCGGATGGGGAGGCGGAGGCGGACGTGAAGCGGAACGTCAGCAGCAGCAACGCGCCGATCAGTCCGACCACGGCGAGCGAGAACATGCCCGCCTGCGACGAGCCGAGCGCACGCTCGGCCAGCCCCTTCAGATTCGGTGCAACGAAGCCGCCGAGATTGCCGATCGAATTGATCAACGCGATGCCGCCCGCGGCCGCGGCGCCGCCGAGGTAGTTGGTCGGCAGAGTCCAGAACAGCGGCTGCACGCAGACGAAGCCGATGGCGGCGAAACAGAACGCGGCAATCGCCAGTGCGACCGACGAGGTCATCGCCGATGCGGCGATGCCGAACGCCGCGAGCGCGAGCATCGCCGCGGCCCAGATACGGTGATGACCGTGACGGTCGGCGTAGCGCGTCACGCAGAACGTGCCGACGATCGCCGCGATCCACGGAATCGCGGTCAGCAGTCCGACCTCGACGCCGACATGGCCGCCGCTCGCGAGCCCGGCGATGCGCGTCGGCAGATAGAACACCACGCCGTACACGCTCATCTGCACCGCGAAGTAGATCAGGCCGCAGAACAGCACGCGCGAATCGCGCAGTGCCGCGAGCACCGACGACGGGCCATGCGCGAGCTTCTGACGGTCTTCCTGGCGCAGCGCCTGATCGAGCGCGTCGCGCTCTTCGGCATCGAGCCAGCGCGCCTGCACGGGCCGGTCGGTCAGATAGAAGTAAGCGACGACACCCACCACCGACGCCGCGAGCCCCTCGACGACGAACAGCCATTGCCACGGATGCATGCCGAACGGATTTCCCGCATCGAGCAGCAGACCCGAGAGCGGGCTGCCGAGCAGCAGCGCGAGCGGGAAGCCGAAATAGAACATGCCCATCGTTTGCGAGCGCGTTTTCGCGGGAAACCAGTTCGACAGGAACAGGATGATGCCGGGAAAGAAACCGGCTTCGGCGATGCCGAGCAGCGTGCGCAGCACATAAAAGCTGGTGGCGCTGTCGACGAAGGCCGTGCACGCGGACACGATGCCCCACGTAACCATGATGCGGCTCATCCAGACGCGCGCGCCGAAGCGGTACATCAGCAGGTTGCTCGGCACTTCGAACACCGCGTAGCCGACGAAGAAAATGCCGGCGCCGAACGCGAACGCCGCATCGCTCAAGCCGGTGTCAGCCTGCAGCACGTTCTTCGCGAAGCCGACGTTCGCGCGGTCGATGAAGGCCAGCACATACATCAGGATCAGAAAAGGCAACAGCCTCGTGCGCGCTTTGGTAATCGCGCTGTCGAGCGCGGGGCTCGCGGTGATCGTCATGCGTCGTCTCCAGTTTTGTCTTGTCAACCCGAACAGCGTTGCGATTGGCGTCGTTCGATAAGCGCTAGTGTGCGAAACTATCCGATAACTGACCACTGAATAATTCGCATCGGCCGATTCGCTAAAGTTATCGCTCATGATCCCGCCCGCCTCCACCATTCGCAAACGCTTGCGCCTGCGTCATCTGCAATTGATGGTCGCGCTGTCGGAAACGGAATCGCTGCGGCGCGCCGCCGACGATCTCGCGATGACCCAGCCCGCCGCCACCAAAGCCTTGCAGGAACTCGAAGACACGCTCGGGGTATCGCTGTTCGTGCGCCATGCGCGTGGCATGGAGCCGACGATCTTCGGCGAGGCCGTCATGCGCTATGCGCGGGTAGTGTTCGAGGATCTCGACGAGTTGCGCGAGGAGCTGGCCGGCATCGAGGCCGGCGACATCGGCAAGGTGCGCATCGGCGCGGTGATGGCGCCGTCGCCCGAATTGCTGACTCATACGATCGTCAAGCTGAAGGAGGCGCATCCGCGCCTGCAGATGGCGGTCATGATCGACACCAGCGACGTGCTCGTGCAGTCGCTGCAACAGGATCAGCTCGACATCGTGATCGGCCGCATTCCCGATGGTTTTCCGGCGCTCGACCTGAGCTTCGAGACGTTGGCGGAAGAGGCGCTGTCGATCGTCGTGCGACCCGATCATCCGGCCGTGCTGGCGGGCAAACAGGCGAACGCGCGGCCGAAGCTCGCGGACCTCGCGCGCTATCCGTGGATCATCCAGCCGCATCCGAGCCCGATGCGCCAGGTCATCGATCAAACGTTTCGCGAGTCGCGCGTCGCGCCGCCGGTCAGCACGGTCGAGACCTCGTCGATTCTGACCACGCTGTCGTTGCTGCGCGATTCGGACATGCTCGCCGTGCTGCCGAGTTCGGTCGCGCAGTACTACGTCGCGCTCGATGCGATCGCCGCGATCGCGACGCCGTTGCGCGGCCGGCTCGCGCCGTATGGGCTGATTTTGCGCAGAAACCGGCGCGTCACGCCGGCCATGCAACTGGTCATCGATTCGATTCGCGCGGCGTGAGGTTTTCGGCGAAGCGCAAATCGGCGCCCGCGTCGAGGTCCGCGAGCTCGGATTGAGCGCCAGCCGCGTCGAGCTGAATATCCGGCCGCATGAAGAACGTCGCGACGATGCCGAGCGCGAGCAGTCCGAGCGAGCCCGCGAACGGCAGCGTCCAGCTACCCGTGCGGTCCACGATCAGGCCGAACACGATCGGCGTGAAAATCCCCGCAATCGCCGAGCCCGCGTTGACGAGTCCGCTCGCGACCCCGACGTGCCGCGGCGTGATGTCCATCGGCACGGCCCAGATCGGCCCGATCGTCATTTCGAGGAAGAAGAACGACAGGCTCATGCACGCGGCCATGACCGGCAGCGACTTCACGACCATCACTGGTGCGAGGAAAATCAGCGCGCCGAGAAACGCGCAGATGATCACGTTGCGGCGCGCCGCGACGACGTTGCGGGTACGCTTCAGCAGGCGGTCGCTGAGCACGCCGCCCGCGGTATTGCCGACCACGCCGGACAGAAACACCCCCGCGGAGAACATCGCCGAGCTTTTCAGATCGAGGCCGCGTCCGTGCATGAAGAAGGTGGGTAGCCAGGTGAAGAACAGCCAGCCGGTCCAGCCGTAGCAGAAGTAGACGAGCATCGTGGGTGCGATGCGTTTGAGCAGACGCCGCCACGGGGTGGGCTCACGCGTCGCTTCGGCCCCAGCCTGACGCACCGGCGGCAATTGCGTTTCCTGCTCCGCCGTCATATGGCGATGCTTGCGCGGATCGTCGGTGAAATACCAGGCGTAGACAACGACCCACACGAAGGTCAGCGCGCCCACCGCGAGAAACGATCCGCGCCACGACGAATACGCGACCAGCAGCGCAATCAGCGGTGGAGTGATCGCGTTGCCGAGCCGCGAGAACGAATGCGTGATGCCCTGCACGAAGCCGCGTTTGTTCGGCGGGAACCAGTTGGTGAGCGCCCGCGCCTGCGCGGGCAGCGCGGCGCCTTCGCCTATGCCGAGCAGCAGACGCGAGGCGAACAGCGACACGAGCCCGCCGGCGAGACCGGTCGCGACCGTCGCGACGATCCAGATGCTCGCGGAGGCGATGAGGGTGCGCTTCGCGCCGAAGCGGTCGCTGACCCAGCCGCCGATCACCTGGCACAGCGCGTACGTGTACGCGAATGCGGCGAACACGAGGCCGAGGTTGGTATTGCTCAGGTGCAGATCGTCGCGAATCAGGCCGGCCGCCGCCGACAGGTTGACGCGATCGAGATACATGATGAACGACATCGCGCACATGAGCGCGAGAACCGCCCGGCTAACCTTGGGTCGCAGCATCGTCTCCTCCGGATTGTTGCGTGAGCCCACCCCGATGCTCCGACGTTGGCGTCCGCTATGACCTGTTTTGTGCGCACATTATCAGAAGCCGGGTGATAGTTGACTAATGAATTGTTTGGATACAGCGATCACTGGCGGTTATCGCTGGCCGAGCACTGCGCGGTATGCTTTGCTTTCCCCAGCCAGGACCACCGACATGAACCTCAGGGCTCTACAGTGCTTCGTCATTCTCGCGGAGGAACTCAACTTCAGCCGCGCCGCGGAGCGGCTGCACATCGCGCAGCCCGCGCTGAGCCAGCAGATCCGCTCGCTCGAGGAACGGCTCGGCACGCAACTGGTGGACCGCGCGCGGCGGCCGTTGATTCTGACCGAGGCCGGCCATTATCTGTGCACCGAGGCGCGCCAGATCCTCGGCTCGCTGGAACAGATGACGCTCGCCGCGCAGGAGATCGGCGTCGGCCGGCGCGGCTGGCTCAGCATCGGTTTCACGCGATCGTCGATGTACAGCGTACTGCCGCCCGCGCTGAAGAAATTCCACAAGGCGTATCCGCAGGTCGAACTGAAGCTGTTCGAAATGCTGACCGAAGAGCAGACGGACGCGCTGCGCGACATGCGCATCCATATCGGCATCGGCCGGCAACCGTTGACAGTGGAAGGCTGCACGTCGCGCACGCTGCTGCGCGAGCGTGTGGTCGTCGCGCTCGAAGCGGGTCATCCGCTCGCCGCGCGCAAGACCCTGCGCATCGCCGATCTCGCCGATACGCCGTTGATTCTTTATCCCAAGCATCAGAACGCGCAGTTCAAACACTCGGTGCAATCGCTGTATCGCGATGCCGGTGTGACGCCGATGATCGCCCACGAGGCGTATGAAATCCAGACGGCCATTGCGCTCGTCGCGGCGGGGCTCGGCGTCACGATCGTCGGCGAATCGGTGGCGCGGCATGGCCGCTCGGACGTGGTGTTTCGCCATCTGTCCGGACCGGGCTCGTCCTATCGCACGACGCTCGCCGCCACCTTCCGCACCGACGACGCGTCGCCGCATTTGCACGCTTTCCTCGGCTGCCTGCCGCCGCCGCTGACCGACTAGCACTATAAGAAAAAGCTAATACAAGCATAAGCAAGCGGTCTTGGACTCCTCGCCCGTGCGTTCCTATCATTGACTGGCCGCTGTATCAGGCGCGCACACGACAAAACGCAACGACGGCCACGCCCGGCGCCGCATGGTCCCCGCCATGCGGCATGGGCTCGGGGCAGGTGTCACAAGACACACTCCGGGCGATAGCGTTGCATGGAACCCGAGTAAGCGCTGAAGCGCGAACCTGGGCCAACTGGAGACAGCATGACCGCATTCGACGAAACCACGACGATGCGCAAGGTGTACCGGCGCCTGATGCCGATGCTCTTTGCGATGATGTTCATCAACTATCTCGACCGGATCAATATCGGCTTCGCCGCGCTCGATATGAACAAGCAGCTGGGCTTCAGCCCAGCCGTGTTCGGTTTCGCCGGTAGTATTTTCTTCGTCGGCTATATGCTGCTCGAAGTACCGAGTAATTTGATCCTGCATCGTGTCGGCGCGCGTATCTGGATCGCGCGCATTCTGCTGACGTGGGGCGCGGTCGCCGCCGCCACCGCCTTCGTGTTCAACGATACGAGCTTCTACGTGCTGCGCTTTCTGCTCGGCGTGATGGAAGCAGGCTTTCTGCCCGGCATTGCCGTGTATCTGACCAAGTGGTTTCCGGTGCGCTACCGGGCGCGTGCGGTCGGCGGCTATATCGTCGCGGGCTCGTTTTCCGCGGTGCTCGGCGGTCCGATCTCGACCATGCTGATGACCTACGCGAACGGCATTCTGGGCCTCGCCGGCTGGCAATGGATGTTCATTCTCGAAGGCCTGCCGGCGATGCTGCTGGGTCTGCTGACGCTGCGCATCCTGACCGAACGTCCGGCCGACGCGGACTGGCTCACCAGCGACGAAAAGAACTGGCTCGAATCGACGCTCGCCGCCGAGCGCGAAGCCGTCGGCGGCAACCGGCATTTTCCGCTGCTGCGCGTCGCGAGCGATATCCGCGTATGGAGTCTCGCCTGTCTGTTCGGCTGTGCGCTGGTGGGTATCTATGGGCTGTTTCTGTGGCTGCCGCAGATCGTCAAGAGCCTCGGCGAGTTGAGCAACATCGAGGTGGGCTTTCTGTCGGCCGCGCCGCCGCTGCTGGGCGTGCTCGGCACCTATCTGATCAGCCGCAGTTCCGACCGCACCGGCGACCGCAAGAAGCACCTCGCTTTCGTGTACGGCATGAGCGCACTCGCGATTGCCGGCAGTGCGTACGCGCCGAGCCCGGTGCTCGCCTATCTGCTGCTGTGTGTAACCGGCCTGTTCATTTATGCGGGCAATCCGCTGTTCTGGAGTCTCGCGTCGTCGTTCAGGACCGGCGCGGCTGGCGCCGCGACCATCGCGCTGATCAACACGATCGCGCAGTTCGGCGGCCTCGTCGGGCCGTGGAGCATCGGGCTGGTGCGCAGCGCCACCGGCAACTTCAAGCTGGCGTTGCTGACGATCGCCGCGTTCCTCGTCATCGCCACGATCATCGCGCTCGCGATGCGCGTGACGCCCGCTGAACAGGAAACCGCCGAGTTCGCGACCGGCGATGCCGCACCGCGCGCCTGAGCGTGCCCGTTCGCTAAAACTCCATGTCATCGCAGAGGATCATTGCACCCATGATTATCGACTGTCACGGTCATTACACGACCTCCCCGCCGCAGCACGAAGCCTGGCGCAAGCACCAGATCGACGCGCTGCGCGACGGCCTTGCGCCGCCGCCACGGCCTTTCATCAGCGACGACGAGATTCGCGACAGCATCGAAAGCGGCCAATTGCGCGTACAGCGCGAACGCGGCACGGATCTGACGATCTTCTCGCCCCGTGCGGCCGGCATGGGCCATCATCTCGCCGGCGCCGAAGCGAACGCGCAATGGTCTGCCGAATGCAACGATCTCGTGCATCGCGTATGCGAGCTGTTTCCGCGCAACTTCGTCGGCGTCTGCCAATTGCCGCAAGCACCCGGCGTGGCGCCGGCCAACTGCATCGACGAGTTGCGCCGCTGTGTCGAGGAACTCGGCTTTATCGGCTGCAACCTGAATCCCGATCCGTCCGGCGGACACTGGAGCGGCCAGCCGCTCACGGATCGCAGCTGGTATCCGCTGTACGAAGCGATGGTCGAACTCGACGTGCCGGCGATGATTCACGTCTCGTCGTCGTGCAATCCGAACTTCCATGCAACCGGCGCGCACTACATCAATGGCGACACCTCCGCATTCATGCAGTTGTTGCAGGGCGATCTGTTCGCGGACTTCCCCACGCTGCGCTTCATCATTCCGCACGGCGGCGGGGCCGTGCCGTATCACTGGGGGCGTTATCGCGGACTCGCGCAGGACATGAAGCGGCCGCTCATCGAAGAGCATCTGCTGAAGAACGTGTTCTTCGACACCTGCGTCTATCACCAGCCCGGCGCCGAACTGCTCGCGAAGGTCATTCCGGTCGAGAACATTCTGTTCGCGTCGGAGACGATCGGCGCGGTGCAAGGCATCGATCCGCGCACCGGCCACTACTACGACGACACCCGCCGCTACATCGACGGGATCGAATGGCTCAGCGAAGCGGACCGCCAACGTATCTACGAAGACAATGCGCGCAGCGTCTATCCACGGCTGTCGCGTCAACTCGATCGACAATTCGCGGCACGAGGAGCAACCGTATGAATCCAGTGGGATGGCGTGAATATCCGTGCGCGCCGCAAGCGAGCGCAGCCACGCTCAACGCGTTGGGCGAACTCGCGGTGTCCTTGCTCAGCGACAACATGGCGCGCGCGAGCGGCGCGATCGGCTTGCGGCCGTATCATCGGCCGAAGCCATTGGTCGGCACCGCATTGACGATCCACACGCGCCCCGGCGACAATCTCGCGATTCATCGCGCGTTCGAATTCTGCCGCCCCGGCGACGTGCTCGTGATCGATGGCGCAGGCGATCTCACGCAGGCGCTGATGGGAGAGATCATGGCGACGTACGCGGAAAGCCTCGGCGTGCGCGGTCTCGTGATCGACGGTGCGATTCGCGACGTCGGCGCGCTGCGGCAACACGACTTTCCGGTGTATGCGCGCGGCGTCACGCATCGCGGCCCGTACAAGAACGGCCCCGGCGAAATCAACGTGCCGGTCACGGTGGGCGGCATGGTCGTGCATCCGGGCGATATCATCGTCGGCGATGAAGACGGTCTGCTCGCCATTGCGCCGGCCGACGTCGACGCGGTGATCGAAGGCGCGCGGCGTCAGCACGCGAGGGAAGCGGCGGCGCTCGCGTCGATTGCCAATGGCACGTTCGAGCGCGGCTGGGTCAACGTGCAACGCGACCGGATGATGAACGGCTCATGAACCCCTTGCTATCGGCCACATGGCGCACTACCTGAACGCTGCAACCCTTCTCGAGCTCGCGCGCGCGGCGCAGCGGCCCGCCGCCGCGCCTTGCTCATGCACGCGCACGCCGCTCGACGGCTGGCACTCGCAACCGCTGTCGCTCGACGAAACGTTGTTCGAGGAGATCGGCACGCTGATGCCGGAAGACGATCCCGAGCCGACCTTCAGCGAATATCTGCCCAACAAAACGACCTACTGGTCGGCAGACGCCCCGATCGCGCCGCGCTATTTCCCGTACAACCGCTGCGGCGTGTGGCAGTGCTCGACCTGCGGGCGCCTGTACTTACGCTATGTCGAAGGGGGCGGTTACTTCGTCGATCGCAGGATTCGCGCGCTGAACGCGGATCTGATCGAGGACGTGCCGCTGCCCGCATAACGCGTTTTTGCGCTGGCCGCGCCGCGGTTCAGGCACCGTCCTTGTCCGCGCGCGCGACGTTCAGCAGCTCTCTGACGCGCCGCGCAAAATTCGACAGCGCGCCGCCGGACTGCGTCACGCCCTGCCGTCTGTGCGGCATACGCTGCAGATCGTGCCGGTCGCTATCGAGCGCTCTCGCGTGACCGTCCGCGCTGAACGGCCATTCGACCACCACCGCGCGCAATTGCGCGGCACGCGAGCTTCTGTCGGCACGATCGATATACGCATTGATCTCCGACGCCTCGTGCCGCGCCGATTCCTCCGAATCGACGGCAATGAAGTCGTTCAGTCCTTCGATGTGGACGCACCATAACTGTTCGCTCACGTCGCGTCTCCTGCTGCGTTTTTCGTCCTGTCTGGTCAGACTGGTGGCACGTCTTCAACACCGGATAGCATCATGCTCAGTACGCGTTCGGATGATGAAGCCCCTTGAAAACCGTGGCGAAAATGATCTTCATATCGAGCCAGAACGACCAGTTGCGAAGGTAATAGAGATCGTGTGCGACGCGGCCTTCCATCTTTTCGAGGCGATCGGTCTCGCCGCGATACCCGTTGATCTGCGCCCAGCCGGTAATGCCGGGCTTGATCCGGTAACGATGGATATAGCCCGACACGATGTTCTGATAGAGATCGTCGTGTTCGAGCGCATGCGGACGTGGCCCCACCACCGACATATCGCCGCGCAGCACGTTGAAGAACTGCGGCAGTTCGTCGAGACTCGTGCGGCGCAGGAACGCGCCGACGCTCGTGATGCGTGGATCGTCGCGGTGGGCCTGTTCGAGAATGCCCGGCTTCTGCTCGTGCAAGCGCATGGTGCGGAACTTGTAGATCGTAAAGACGCGGCCGTCGGCGCCTTTGCGGCGCTGCCTGAAGAACACCGGCCCGCGCGAGCTCAGTTTGACCGCGATCGCGCAGCCCAGCAGTATCGGCGCGATCGCGATCAACGCGACGAGCGCGAACAGACGGTCGAACAGGTCTTTCTGCACCAACGCCTTCGGCGGCAGCGGCGACGCGGCGAGATTGATCGTCGGCAAGCCGAGCAACTCGGTCATGCTGCCTTCGAACAATGCAAGCGAGCGCACGTCGGGCATGAAGCGCACATTGATCAGGTCGTTGCGAAACTCCGACACCAGCTTGAGAATCGCGCGCTCCTCGGTGAGCGGCAGTGCCAGCCACACTTCGCCGATCTGCTGTTCGCGCACGTAGCGAGCGAACGCGCCCTGTTCTTCGAACACCTGCACCGACGGGCGCGGCGGAATGCAGCAGCCAGGGTGCAGGTTATACAACGCATTCGCGCGAAAGCCGGCCGCGGGTGATGTCTCGATCTTCCGGATGATCTCGTCGCAATGATCGCCGCACGCCGCCACCGCGACCTGCTGCAAGTTCATCCCCGCATGACGCATGCGGCCGAGCAGCACATGCGTGACCAGGCGGCCGGCCATCATCGCCGCACCCGAGATGCCGGTCCAGTACACGAACCATAGCCGCGACACGAAGTCGATCCGGTGCAGCGAGAACATCAGCGCCATCGCGCAGACCTGTACCACCAGCCAGCCAAGCGCCACCTGGCTCACGAGCACTCTTTTCGAGCGGCCGCGCCACGATTCGTACACCCCGAGCGCCGGAAAAACCGCGAGGGCGAACGCCGCGGCAAAAGCGACGAACGCGAAATAGAAGCTCCGTTGCGAGCCGCCGTCGAAGCGGATCTGGGAGGCCGCGCAGGCCCCGGCCACGATCATCGCGACGTCGAACGTTCTCGCCAGTAGACCAGTCAGCAATCGCATCACAGCCCCCTCATAGCTCGTCTCAGGTCGACTCCGTCGCATCAGCCACAACGCCCGTATTGGTCGTCGAAACGAACGATATCGTCTTCGCCGAGATAAGTGCCCGACTGCACCTCGATGATCTGCAGCGGTACCCGACCCGGATTTTCGAGCCGATGGTGAACGCCCAACGGGATATAGGTCGATTCGTTTTCACCGAGCAGAAACTGTTCCTCTCCGCGCGTGACGAGTGCGGTTCCGCACACCACGACCCAATGCTCGGCGCGATGGTGATGCATCTGCAACGACAAACGCCCGCCCGGCATCACCACGATGCGCTTCACCTGAAAGCGCTCTCCGTGATCGATCGAGTCGTAAAAGCCCCACGGGCGGCGGACTTTTCTGTGCGCATCCGCTTCCGGAGAGTTCTCGCGTCTGATCCGCGATACGAGTCCCTTAATGTCCTGCACATGCGAGCGATCCGCGACCAGTACCGCGTCATCGGTTTCGATCACGATCATGTTGTCGGTGCCGACGCAGGCAAGAAGCCTGCCTCCTTGCGAGCGAGCGTAAGTCGCGGTCGCCCCTTCGAACAGCACGCGGCCGCTGGCCGCGTTGCCGCACTCGTCCTTCTCCATCGCTTGCCAGACCGCATCCCACGAGCCGAGATCGGACCAGCCCGCTTCCAGCGGCACCACCACGCCGTAAAACGCCGACTCCGGTTTGCCAAGCTGTTCCATCACCGCGTAGTCGATCGAGTCGGACGGCGAACCCAGAAACCCGTCGGCGTCCGGCATGATGCATTCTTCAGTCTTCTTCGCGTCGCGGTACGCCTGCACGCAGGCCGCATGCATCTCAGGCTGAAACTGCCGGATCGCGGATAGCCACACCGACGCCCGCACGACGAAGATGCCGCTATTCCACCAGTAACTGCCCGACGCGACGTACTGGGCAGCGAGCTCCGCCGCGGGCTTCTCGACGAAACGCTCGATGCGGCGCGCGCCATCGGGCAATGCGTCGCCGAGGCGGATATAACCGAAGCCCGTGTCGGGCCGTACGGGCGGCACGCCAAGCGTGACGATCGCGCCGTCGCGCGCGTGCCTCGCGGCGATGTCGAGCGCGTGATGAAGCGCTTCGAGATTCCCGATCGCATGGTCGGCGGGCATCGCGACCAGGATCGCGTCTTCCTCTTCCGGGCATGCCGCAAGCGCGGCAAGCGTGAGTGCCGGCGCCGTATCGCGACGCCCGGGTTCGACCACGATCCGCGCGTTCACGCCGATCTCGCGAGCCTGTTCGTAAGTTGCGAAATAATGCTCAGTGCCGCAAACGATCACGGGATCGGCCGCGACGTTCCATGCGCGATCAAAACCCGCCATGCGCCCCATGGTCGCCTGCAGCAAGGTCTGATTGCCGATCACATCGATCAGTTGCTTGGGAAACTGTTCGCGCGACACCGGCCACAACCGGGTGCCGGAACCACCGGCGAGAATCACCTGCACGAGCGTCGGAAGCTCCGCCTCGGCAGAATCCTGTCGTATCGTTTCGACATCCGTCGCGGCGTCTGCCGCGGTAACCTTTCCCATCGCTAACTCCTTCGCATTGAAACCGGCTCGGGAACGCGTCTTTCTGCACGACACCGCATAACACGGCGTGTCGCGATCCACGCAAATACCGTTTGATGTGATTTATTGACAGGGCGTCCGCATCGAACGGACCAGACCAGTAGTTCAGTTCGCTGTGAAAAAATGCATCCGCCGACGGAGAATCCGGCTCGATCGGGAAGTACGGAAACTGACTACTGGCCGGATCGCAGTGGTCTGCTCGAGAACGACGACCGGAAAACGATTGAAACGAAAGAACGAATGCGGCAACGACGTCCATTGGATCTGGTCGACATCGTGCCCCGATGAATTCATCATAGTGAGGACACGTTGCCACGCAGCCCATCTGGCGCGAAGCGCGGAAGTTTTGGCGGCGCTCGCGGACTGGATTTAGCAAGCTTGCGAACGAGCTTGCACTTCTATTGCAGGGCGCACGATTGGAAATAAACCGCAACACGTGCTACCGTTTAATGAACGTCCCGTGGCATTCATGTCAAATAGAAACAGCGGTGTGATAGTGCGGCCACACTGCGAGTTTTCCGCTGTTCCCAATCTCGCCATCGTCCAGCGCATGGGTACCACCCCAATCGGCGCGCCATCGGCTTTTCTGGAGTTGCAATGGCCTATATTTCGCTACTCGCACTTTTCATGACGGTCACGAATTTCGTGCCCATCTGTGCGATCGGCTTTGTCCCGATGCTATTGCTGGCATGGCGCTTTTACGGCCGCAATTATCCCGCGTTCATCACGCCGCTTACGGCTTTCACGGTGCTCGCGATCATCTCGACGCTGCTCTATGATCCGCAGTCGTTCCTCGATTTCGATTTCTATCGGCGCGACGGCAATTTTTTCATCTCCTATCTGCCCATTTTTGCCGGTTGCGTGTATGCGCACCGCTGGGATCTGAACAAGGTACTGCGTGCGCTGTTCATTTTCGCGGTCGCCATCAACCTGCCGATGTACGCTTACTACATCGCGGAAAACGGGCTTTTCAGCATCTTCGTTCACGCAAACGACAGTTTCGGCAGCTACTTCATTGCCCGTAACGCAGCCGGTGGCTTCCTGGCGATGCTGTTCTGTCTCGGCGTAGCCTGCTACCTGCAGAAACGCAGCAAGTTGCTGATCGCGCTGCTCGTGTGCAATGCGCTGATGCTGTTTTCGACCTATAGCCGCGGCTCGCTGCTCGGCGCGGCGGCCGTGCTGCCCTATCTGTACCTTGGCCGCAAACGCTGGGTTCTCGGCACGCTGATCGCCGTGATGCTGCTCGCCTCGCTCGCCATCGCGATCTACCATACCGAGCCAAACGTCGACTACATGGGCTATTCGTTCGCGATTCACTCCAATGACGCCAAGGTCGCCAACCTCAACATTCGTTACGAGTGGTTGTGGCCACGAGCGCTCGCGTATTTCGTGCAAAGCCCGCTCGTCGGTCTCGGCTTCGGCTCCTTCGACGATCATATCGGCAGCCTCGTCTCGTACTTCCATCTGTTCGCGGTGCCGTCCAACGTGGTGATCGAGCACAGCGACTCGCACGCTCACAACTCGTACCTGAATATCCTCGCTGAGCTCGGCGTAGTGGGCCTGACGCTGATCCTCGCGTTCTTCTGGAAACTGGTCGAATGGAGCAAACAGGGGGCGGCGTATGCCGCGTTGGTCGAGGGGGGCCGCCAGTTCGCGGCGTTCCGCTTCGTCGAGATTTCGTCGGTCTGCCTGCTGGTGATGTCGGCTACCGAGCATCGGCTGGTCTCGCCGTCGAACGTACTGATTCTTTCTCTGGTGATCTCGCTGCTGCTAGCCGCGCGTCCGCTGACGGCCACCGTATTCAGGCCCGGCACGCGCGGAGCGCGCAACGCGGGCATCGTGGGCGCGCGAGCTGCACAGCCCGTGCCCCGGCGCCCGACTCAGGGTGTCACGTCGGCAAGATGACGTTCTTCGACCGGCAGAGACTGACTCGGCGCATAGGGAAGAAACTGTTCGACGCACGCATACGGGAGTCGCGCTTCGACGAAGCCCATCAGCGCCTTCTTGAAGTTCTCCGACGAAAAGCGCTCGGCATTCTTGCGGCACACGCGCGCGTCGAATAAGGCTGCGTTGCTCTCGAAGCGGCTCACAGCTTCGAGCAGGGACGCAGTGCTTTGCTCACCGAAGAAAACTCCAGTGGGCCGCTCGAGCGGCAATCCCACCACCGATTCAAGCGCACCGCCGCGGCCGAAGGCGATGACCGGCGTGCCGCATGCCTGCGCTTCCACCACGGAGATGCCGAAATCTTCTTCCGCCGCGAACACGAATGCGCGTGCGCGCCGTAAATGATCGACCAGCACGTCGGACGGCTGATGCCCCAGAATCTGCACGTTCTCGCCGGCCACCGATTTGATCTTCTTCATCTCGGGACCATCGCCGATCACGACCAGCTTGCGCTCGGGCGTTTGCGAAAAGGCCTGAACGATCAGATCGATACGCTTGTAAGGCACCATACGCGAAGCTGTCACGTAGAAATCTTCTTTCTCCGTACCAATGGACATCTTCGCCAGATCGACCGGCGGATAGATCACCGTCGCATCGCGCTGATAGGCCTTTCTGATTCGCCGCGCAATGAACTGAGAATTCGCGACGAGATGATCTACCCCGTTCGCGGAGCGCGAATCCCAGCTGCGAATGTAATGAAGCAGCACGCGGGCCAACGCCGAGCGCAGTCCCGTGTCGAGATGGGATTCGCGCAGGTACTGATGTTGCAGATCCCACGCGTAGCGGATCGGCGAATGAATGTAGCTGATATGCACCTGATTCGGCCCGGTCAACACGCCTTTCGCGACCGCGTGCGAGCTCGAAATAACGAGATCGTAGGCGGACAGATCCACCTGCTCGATCGCAATCGGCATCAACGGTAGATAGGCGCGGTATCGTCTTCGCGCAAATGGCATCTTCTGGATGAACGACGTGTTGACGGACTTCCCCTTCACGCATTCGCGGTCTTCGAGAAAATCGACAATCGAAAAGATGTCCGCATCCGGGAAGCACTCGATGATGTTCTTCAATACTTTCTCGGCGCCGCCGGACACTACCAGCCAATCGTGAACAATAGCGACTTTCACTTCGACCTCCTGTGACAATCCAACCAAACTCCCGCACACCCACGCGCCACTTCAATCATCTTTTGCGCCGCCCGCCTGCGTACGAAGCCCACACGCCACCCTTACCCGGTCGAGCGCCCGCTCCGCGCCGGGCAACACCCCGACCAGCTCGAGGCGAATCAACACGCTGAGCAGCGCCACCGATGACGACGCCTCCCCGATCACGCGAGCAGACGCCATGCCAATCGCGCCGAACCGCGGCGCGAGAATCAGCGCCGTGGTGAGGTTGAGCAGCGCTGATGCGACGCCGACGATCGCGAGCACCCGGTCTTTCCTGCGCGGCACGAATACGTAGAGCGCGACGAAGTCATTGAAGGCCGCGAACGGGAACATCCATGCAAATATCTGCATCACGTGCACGCTCGGCTCGAACGCGGCGCCGAGAATCAGAGGCAACACGAAAGGCGAAAGCGTCAACGCGCCGCACAACACGAGTGCGCCATAACCCATCAGCAAGATCGCGCCGCGCCGCGTCGTGACGTGCGCGCCGGCCGTGTCGCCCTGCGCGAGCTGGCGGGTTATCGTCGGAATAAAGACCTGCGCCGCGGGGGACATCAGGCTCAGTCCGATCGTCGCGAAACGCTCGGCCGCACCAAAATAGCCGACCTGCGCCGGTGTCGAGAACAAGGTCAGCAAATACGTCGACGATGCCGTCAGCACGACGGAGCCGGACGAATAGCAGAACAGCATCGCCGACCTGCGCACGAGCGGCAGGACGCCGGCAAACGCCAGACGCGGCCAACCGATCTGCCATGTCGTCAAACCATAGGAAATAAACGAAGACGCGATTCCCGCAATCAGCAGACTCGCCAACACCCATACGGCGTCGTTCGGTCCTCTGACGAGCGTCAGCACCAGCACGAGGCTCAGCGCGAAGCCGAATACTTCGATCATGATCGGCGTGCGAATCTGCTGCCGACCCTGAAACAGCCAGCCGAGATTGCATGCCGACACGATGCCGAGCAAGGTCGCGAGCAGACCGATCAGGGGCCGCTCCGACAATAACGGTGAACAGAACGTCGCAATGATGCCGATGCCCGCGCCGATCACGGCGAATACCAGCCGCGCGCTGACCTGTAGCGAATAGATCGCATTGCATTCCTGCGGCGACTGCGCTTTCGCCGCCTCGCGTATCCCGACGAAAGTGAAGCCGAAGCCGACGAGCATCCAGATCACGTTCATCAACGACATCGACGCGAGTACCCGGCCGTACTCGGCCACGCCAAGCACCCGGCCATAGAACGGCACGACGATCATGAGGTACACGTACCTCATGAAATAGCCGACGTAGACAAATACGATCAGATTGGCGCTCGTTCGTCTATCCATGCCTTCCTCCTTCGCCTCAGCGTCCTGCGACGCCACGGCGCGCATGCGGGTTCACGATATAACGCACCGCGAAATCCGACAGCGGCGATGAAATCGGCCTGTACCGCGTGCGAGCGCAGCGCCTGCAGCCCGCCGATGGAATGCCCACCCATCGCTAGCTCGCGGACGCGCGCGGCGTCAGTTCGGCCAGTCGCTCGCCGGTCCGGACATCGAGGAGTTCGAGTACCTGTTGCGCCGCGCGCTCCCAGCGAAACTCGCGCGCATGCGCTCGCCCCGCCACGCGGTAACTTTGGCGAAGCCCGGCGTCGCCCATCATCTTCGAGATCTTTGCCGCGATGTCGTCCGCGGAAGTCGCCTCGCAGTACATCGCGGCATGGCCGCAGGCCTCCGGTATCGAGGTGCGCGCGGACGCGATCACCGGACAGCCGCAATACATGGCTTCCAGAGGCGGCAGACCGAAACCTTCGTACAACGACGGAAACACGAGGCATCCCGCACTCTCGTACAGCGCCTTCAGCTCCCCGTCCGACACGAAGCCAGCCCACACGATCTGTCGCGAATGCACTGGATGCTCGACGCCTGCGTTACTGAAGATGCGCGGATTCTTTTTACCCACGATGACGAATTTGACATCGCTCAGATGCCCGAGCCGCGCGATCGCAGCAAGCACGCCCCGCAGATTCTTGCGCGGGTCGAGACTGCCGACGATCACGCAATAAGTGTCCTGCTTCAATCCGAGCCGTTGCAGCACCGACGGGTCGGCAACGATCCGGTCGAGATGATCCGCGCCGGGCGTCACCACTTTCACACGTGATTCGTCGATTTTCAGGTGATGGCAGATACGCGCCTTCGAAAACGTCGACACCGTCAGAACGATAGGATGCGTGCGCGGCAATAGCGTGAAACAGATGCGATACCAGAGCCGGAATTTCCTCGAGAACCCTTCCGGCACGTCATAGACGGCCATGTCGTGAACCATCACGATCTGACCGTGCTTGAACAGCGGATTCGTATTGCACAGACTCAGCAGCGTGAGGCCGCGTGCGGCGATCGGCAGCGTGATCTGCTCCCACAGCGTGCCGCGCAGCCACGGAAAGCGCCGTTGCGGTTCGAGCTGCGCGCCAGGTTCGACCGCGTTTTGCGGCACGAACACTTCGGGTTTGTCACCCGGCGCGGCGCGCATCTGCATGGCCCTCGTCAGCTCGTACGCAACGCGCTGAACCCCCGTGACGGACTGCGAAGTAAACTTTCCGTTGATTGCAAAGGCCATCTGATTCTCCGTTTTGCGCCATCGCGAACCCGCCTTACCGCGTTGAGGTCTCCACCCGCTCAGGTGCCTCGCGGCGCTGGCGGCGCGATGTCGTTTTCGCCGAAATCGCTGGCATAGTTCGTTTCGTAGCCGTAATTCTTCGTGCTTCGACGCAGCGGAATACCGTTGAACACCGCACCCGCAATGCGCCCTTCCGCGCGCTCCACCTTCTTGACCGTGTCGGCGATCTCCTCCTCGCTTTGCATGCCCGAGCGCAGCACGAGCAGAGACGCGCCCGCCTCGTTCGCGATGATCGATGCATCGGTGACCGCGAGGAACGGCGGCGTATCGATGATCACCAGATCGAACTGGCCCGACAGCCGTTCGAGCAGGTCCTTCAGGCGCGGCTTCATCAGCAGCGCGGCGGGGTTCTCCGGGCGCGCGCCGCACGACAGGAACGTCAATCCGTCGATGCGGGTCGAGCGCAACGCATTACGCAGCGGCATGCGCTCCGCCAGTACTTCCGAAAGGCCGCCCCGATTGCTCTCGTTGAATAGCGAGGCGAGATGGCCGCGCCGCATATCGGCATCGATCAGTACCACGCGCGAACCGACTTCCGCGTGCAGGATCGCCAGATTCGCGGCGACGAAGCTCTTGCCGGCGGACGGCGTGGGCCCGATGATCATCACGATGTTGTTGCGCGCATGCGCGAGATCGCGCGTGACGGCGGTCCGTACGCTGCGCAGCGCTTCGACCGACGTGTCGTGCGGAAAGCGCGCGGCAAGAATCCTGTTCTCAATGCCGGAATCGAGCTGAATGTCGTGCAGACTCTTCTGCATTGGCGGATGGGCGCGCCCGGCCGCCGCCGGCAGCGCTTTGCGCCCCGCGGTCGCATCGCGATCGAGCAGCAGTTGCTGATGGCTGAACAGAACCTCGCCGAATACCGGCACGCTCATCTGACGCTCGACGTAGCGCGGATCCGTCACGCCGACCATCACATGGCGGCGCATGAAGACCAGCACGACGCCGGACACGATACCGAGCACCAGCCCGCCGCCGAGCACCAGAATCGGCTGCGGCATGACCGGCATATGCGGCCTGATCGCCTGGTCGAGAATGTGCGCGCCACCGGTCGTGCTGGCGCGGCGCACCTGCAATTGCTCGGCCTTCTGCACCATGCCGAGATACACCGTTTCCGCGACCTTCTGCGCGCGGATCAGATCGACGCTCGCGCGTTCCGACGCCGGCATGCCGTTGAAATGGTCGGAGAATTTCGCTTTCGCTGCATTCAATTGCGCCAGCTGCTCGTCGATGTTCTGCACCCAGCGGCTCTGCGGCGTAAAGCGCTCGATCATTTGCGTGCGCTGCAATTGCAACGTCGCGATCTGCTTGTCCAGATCGAGGCCGCCCTGCAAGTAGGCTTGCGCCTCGTTGGTCGGCTGCATCGATTGCGAGCTCGAGCGGAAGTTCTTCAGCGCTTCCTCGCTTTTTCGCAGATCGGCGAGTAGGCGCGGGAGCTCGCCGTTAATAAACGCCAGCGTCTGTGTGTCGTTTGCTTGCCGGCTCGCCACCGCGGATGTGAGGTATTGCTGCCCCAATGCATTGGCGACGGCCGCGGCCTTGTCCGGGCTCTTGTCGCGGTACTGGATTTGCATCAGCCCCGAGTCTTTGACCTTGTCACCGATCTTGACGAGATTCTCGAAGCGTTTGATCGCATCCAGCTCGTTCCAGCGGACCACTTCGAATTTCGTGCCCGGCCGCGCATCCAGTTCCTTCACGAGCATCGACACGCCGTTCTGCTTGAGCGGCATGCCGACCGTACCACTCGCCAGCAACTCGCCGGACGGCCCGTGCAATTCGAAGCCGCCATTATCGAGCGCGGTCAGAGTCAGCTTCTCTTCCTCGAGTTCGCGCGGCACGTCGAGCGACGCAATCTGCACGCGCTCGCCGCCCCATGCAAACGATTTCAGACCAAGCCACGGCGCGGAAGGTTGTCCCGGCGTCGCGAATTTTTCGGCGATGTCGCCGAGCACCGGCAGCTTGTGGGGCTTTATCGAAATGTCGAAACGGAACTGGTCGATGACCGGCTGCAAAACCGAGCGGCTTTCCATGACCGCCATTTCGGTGACCGCCGATGGAGTCGGCGGCGGCAGCAGTTCCTGGTTCTGCAACGCGAGTCCGAGCGCATTTGGCTCGGGTGGGTCCACACGAATGATTACGTCGGCGGAATAGATGGGTGTGGCAATCAGAAGATACGCGACCGCGAGCGTGAGGACGACGACCGTCGTCACCACGATCTCCCAGATGTGGTCGCGCATTAGCGTGAGCATCCCGCTGGCACTGAGTTGTCTGCGCTCGGTATCAACAGCGGGATAGAGCGAGTTTTGCGGATAGTAATCCACCGGTCTGATCCTTGCAGGTTGATGAAACAAAACGATCGACGATCGCTTTGCGTCGCCACGTCACTATTCATGCCGCCGGCCAGATAGGCCCTCGATTGGCTGGCAGCACGGCGAAGCGACGTGCTGTGTCGGGTTAGGTCGGGGAGCCGTGTTCGGGACCTCTCGAAGCACGGAAAGCTACACACCTATTGCTTATCCACCGCAGCGTTGCCGATTGTTCTTCTCACGAAGCAGGGAATGCGAAGCCCGCCATTCACGTAATCCGCGATTGACAATTTCTCTCTCGATGTTGCGGTGAAGCATAGTCCGCAAAGGATCGAGGCATTCGCCGGCGGCCCAAAGTAGGGTGCTATTGGCCGATAATGCGGAGCCTTTTACAAATGAAACAGAAGCCGGAAAGGCTTGTTGCGATCTGCAATTGCTGTAACAGAGTTATACGGGCGGCGCCGTACATCGCGACAGAACACGATTTGCAGGGTTGATGTGCAAGGAATGATGTCGTTATCACGCAAATCGCGCCGAAACCATGCCACTCGGCGCATTCCGCCGATCTATGCTCGTCTCGCTTGCAAGAATCGCGCTAATTGATGGGGAAAAAAATGCCGCGCAACGTTAATTAGTAGCACGCATGTTGGCCAATAGCGAGGTAATAATTTCTGGGATCCTGACGATTACGCCAAAACACCCACGCATGCCGGCCAAGCTCGTCTCACCCAAATCGTTGCGCTAATCTCAATGCGTAGATTTTCCTGACTGGAGAAGCTCGCGTGATGAAGCACATTGGTCTATTCGTCTTTCAGGATTGTTCGATGGCAAGTACCGGCGCGATTGGCGACGCGTTTCGGCTTGCCAATGAGTTCAAGAGAACGGCTGGCGAAGAGGCGCCATACCGGTTTACGGTGGTGTCCGACGGTGGCGGTCTGGTGACCAGCTCCTCCGGCATATCGATCTGGACGCAAGGCCTCGAACGGTACTGCCTCGCTGATTTTCACGCGTTCTTCGTCGCGTGCCGCGACGTCACCGAAGTCGCCGAATCGAACGACCGCTTCCTGTCGTGGATCTCCCTGCAAGGATCGATCGCATCGTTCGGCATGCAACAGGGTGCGAATCTCGCGGTCGTCTGCAACGATCCGCTGCAATCGATCGTGCCGATTTTTCTGTTCGACGACAGTGGTGATGCCGCACGCACGCAAAGCAACGTGACGCCGACCGATCTGGCACTCGCGCAGATCGAGCGCGACATCAATACCGACACGGCCCGCAAGATCGGCCGCATCCTGCAGACCGGCTACGCCGAGAAAAGCCGTTCGGAGCTCGACGACGTCAACATCACGACGACGACGGAGAAGATTCGTGAATCGGCGCGCTGGATCAAGGAGAACTACAGCAAGGCTATTTCGGTCGCGCAGGCGGCCGAATCGGTGGCAATGAGCAAGCGCAACTTCCAGCGCCGCTTCAAATGCGAGTTCGGCATGACGCCGCTCGAATATCTGCTGCGCACACGCTTCGAGATCGTTCGCTCGATGCTGAAGAACACCGATTTGCCGGTCGACAAGATTGCGCGCCGTTGCGGAATGGGCGATGGCAATCGGCTCGGGCGGCTATTCAAGGAACGCTATGGGATGTCGCCGACCCAATTCCGTGCGCAACAGCACGTGGATGCGGATGAACGTTGGCTGACGCCGGAGGAAAGCTGGAGCGCCGCAACCGAGATGCTGCGGCAGGCACCGCTGACGCTTTGATTTCAATTCCCGGTTAAACCGAGGACGCTTTGATTGCAATTTCCCTGTTACTCCGAGGACGCCTCGTCGTCTCGACCGCCACGGGATTAAAACATGACGATCATCAAATCCGCGGGGCTGGCCGCGCAAGACGCGCCTGTCGCGCCGAAAAAAACGGCCTCCCGACAGTCCGGTGACAGCGCCTTGGGTCCGTCCGGCGAGCGGCCGGGTTCGCACGCCGGTGCGCATTCAGCGAACGGGCAATCGCCATCTACGGCAAGAAAGATCAAGGAAGCGGCGAAAACCCTATTGCCGGACACCGTTTTTGTAAGCCTGTTACATCACAAATGCATTGGCCGCTATCCGAACCTGATTCATCCGGTGACGTTCAATGAGAAGATCCTGCAGCGCAATCTTCACCCTGATCCGCGCTTCGTCGAGCTGACCGACAAGCTGCGGGTGCGCGAGTATATTGCCAGGAAAATCGGCGACAAGCATTTGATACCGCTGATCGCAGCGCCCGATGCATTCACGCCTGAGGTGTTCGACGCGCTGCCCGATGCTTTCGTGATGAAAGCCAATCACGGCAGCAGCTTCGTCGAAGTGGTGAGAAACAAATCGGAGACCTCGTTCGAGAAGCTGAAGAAACTCGCCGACCAATGGCTGCGCACCCAGTTCTATTACGTGGGTCGCGAACGGCACTACGGAATGATCGAGCCGCGCGTGTTCTTCGAGCAGTTGCTGCTCGATCAGCGCGGGAAGATTCCGGCGGATTTCAAGATGCACTGCTTTGGTGGCCGGCCTGAGGGGCCGATCATCTATATCCTCGTGATCTCCGACCGCTTCGGTAGCGCGACGCACGGCGACGTGTACGACATCGACTGGAATCACCTCGATATCGCAATCGGCGACTACAAGCGCAGCGCGGCACCCGCTCCGCGCCCGCCGCACCTACAGGCTGTGCTCGATGTCGCGACCCGCCTGTGCGAAGACTTCGACTATGTGCGCGTCGACCTGTATGCGCCGGATGGCCTCGTTTATTTCGGTGAACTTACATTTACGCCCGGCGCGGGCGTGCTGCCCTTCACGCCGGACCGTATCGATTACGAGTGGGGCAAGCTGCTGGTTTGAACGCGCTTTCATTCGTCGCGTTCGGATCCCGCGATCATCGAACGGAGCGCTTCGATAAACAGCGCGTGCGTGCCCGCTGCAGTCGCTCGAAGAGGAGGGGTCGGCGAGCGCCAGCAGCCCTCAAGCGGGCGACATGCCGTTTTGCAGCTTTGCGCCGTCGGCCTCGCGCGAGGCCAGAAACGCAAGCAACGCTTGTGCCGCTTTACGCTGGCGCGCCACCGTGCAGATCGCGGCGGTGAAAGTCGTGGCGGACTGGACGGCGGCCGGAAGCTCGCCGAGCACGTCGATGCCCGGCACGTGAATCAACTCGCTCGCCTGCTGGAAGCCGAGCGCGACTTCTCCGCGCGCGACGAGCGTGCCGACCGGCACACCGGGCGGCGCCTTCACGAGGCGCGGCGCAATCTGCCCGGCAATACCCCAGCGTTCGAACAGCTTCAGCAGATAAGTACCGCTCGGCCCCGTCGAGTAACCGATGCTGCGCGCACCGAGAACCGCGTCGCGCAGCGCCGCTGCGGTCGCGATGTCCGGGTGCGTTTGTCCGGCCGCGACCGCGACCGCGATCCCCGAACGCGCCAACGCGACGCGGCTCGCCGCCTCGACGCAGCCCGTCACGACGAGCCGCTCGATCGCGTCCGCGGCAAGCACGACGATGTCAAATACTTCGTCATCCTCGACCCGGCGCGCGGCATCGACGCCGCCGACCGATTCGATCGCGACACCCTGCCCCGTGCGTCGCTCGTACGATGCGGCGAGTTCGGCCAGCAGCTGGCGTGTGGCCATCGACGAGATGCCGGTGATCGGCGCGAGCGCCACATGGGCATTGAACTCTGAGACCACGCCTGTCAGTCCTTGTAACGCAGGCCGGCCTGCTCGAGCGGCCCGCGCATGTTGTACATGTCGAGACCGAGCACGCCGGAGGCGAGTTTCGCGCGCTTCTCGGCTTCGTTGGCCTCGCGCGCCGCGGCCTTGTCGAGCACCGCTTGCGCGATAGCCGACGGCACCACGACCACACCATCGTCATCGGCGACGACGACGTCGCCCGGCGAGACCAGTGCGCCGGCGCACACGACCGGAATGTTCACCGAGCCGAGCGTCGCCTTGACCGTGCCCTTCGCGGAGATCGCCTTGCTCCAGACCGGGAAGTTCATCTCCGTCAGCACGCTGACGTCGCGCACGCCGGCGTCGATGATCAGCGCATGCGCGCCGCGCGCCTTGAAGCTCGTGGCGAGCAGGTCGCCGAAGTAACCGTCGGTGCTGTCCGCGGTGACGCCCGCGACGACCACGTCGCCCGGCCGGATCTGTTCGGCCGCGACGTGCAGCATCCAGTTGTCGCCCGGTTGCAGCAGCACCGTGACGGCCGTGCCGCTCGCGCGCGCGCCGGTATAGATCGGACGCATATAAGGCTTCAGCAGACCGACGCGCCCCATGGCTTCGTGCACGGTGGCCGAGCCCAGCGCGCCGAGTTTCGCGGCCACGTCCGCATCCGCGCGCTGGATGTTGCGATAGACGACTCCGATTTCATACATGATTACAGCCCCTTCGTTTTCAGCAAGCTATCGAGACGCGGATAAACGCGCCGCGCGTTGCCTTCGTAGATCTTGTAGCGCTGCTCCGGGTTCATGTCCGCGGCTTCGACGTAGCGCTTCGTGTCGTCGAAATAGTGACCGGTTTCCGGATCGATGCCGCGCACCGCGCCGATCATCTCGCTAGCGAACAGGATGTTGTCCACGGGAATCACGCGTGTGAGCAGATCGATACCCGGCTGATGATAGACACAGGTGTCGAAGAACACATTGTTCAGCAGGTGGTCCTTCAATAGGGGCTTTTTCAGCTCCTGCGCGAGACCGCGGAAACGCCCCCAGTGATACGGCACCGCGCCGCCGCCGTGCGGGATCACGAAACGCAGCGTCGGGAAATCGCGGAACAGGTCCGAGGTCAGGCATTGCATGAACGCGGTGGTATCCGCATTCAGGTAGTGCGAACCGGTGGTGTGGAAGCACGCGTTGCAACTCGTGCTCACATGGATCATCGCGGGAATGTCGTACTCGACCATCTTCTCGTAGATCGGATACCACGAGCGGTCCGACAGCGGCGGGCTGGTCCAGTGGCCGCCCGACGGATCGGGATTCAGGTTGATCGCGACATTGCCGTACTGCTCGACGCATTTGACGAGTTCAGGAATACAGGTGGCCGGATCGACACCCGGACTTTGCGGCAACATCGCGGCCGGCACGAAGTTCTCGGGAAACAGCTGGCTCACGCGATAGCACAGTTCGTTGCAGATCGCGGCCCACGTGCTCGAGATTTCGAAGTCGCCGATGTGGTGCGCCATGAAGCTCGCGCGCGGACTGAAGATCGTCAGATCGAGGCCGCGCTCACGCATCAGTTTCAACTGGTTGTTTTCGATCGACTCGCACAGCTCGTCGTCGCTGATCTGCAATTCCGCCACCTTCGGCATCTCGGACGGACTCTTGATGCCTGCGATCTGGCGGTTACGCCACGTCTCCAACGCCTTGGGCGCGGTGGTGTAGTGGCCGTGAATGTCGATGATCACCGTGATTCCTCAGTAGATGAACTCAGTAAATGAGATTGACCAGCGGCGCGCGTGAAACGCTCGCGCGCCGCGTTCCCGCATGCGTCAATGCGCGGTATTCGGCTGCGCCACCGTTTCGGCGCCGCCCACCCGCTGGCTCACCAGGATGGCGATAGCGGCGAGCGTAGCAGGGATTGCGAGCATCGCGAGGATCGCGCCGAACTGCCAGCCGAGGCCGAGCAGCGCGCCGCCGATCGCCGAGCCGAAGATGCTGCCGAAGCGGCCCATGCCGAGCATCCAGCTCACACCGGTCGCACGCGCGACGGTCGGGTAGCGGCCGGGCGCAAATGCGTTCAGACCGGTTTGCGCGCCGCTCATGCAGAAGCCCGCGAGAAACACCAGCAGTGCGAGCGACGAAGACAGCGCGCCGATGTAGCCGAGTCCGAGCACGCACAGTGCGCCGCCGATATACGCGGCGCTGATGACCGGCGCCGGACGTGCCTTGTCCATGATCCAGCCGACCAGGATCGCGCCGATCGTGCCGCCGATCTGGAACATCGCCGTGACGTTGGCCGCGGTCGTGACCGACAGACCCGCATCCTTCATCAGCGTCGGCAGCCAGCCCGTCAGCAGATAGATCACGAGCAGGCCCATGAAATACGTGACCCACAGCGCGAGCGTCATCGAGCCATAGCCTTGCGAGAACAGCACGCCGATCGGCTTGCGCGTCGGCAGCGGCGGTTCGTTCGACACGAACACTTCATTGCCTGCAAAGTGCACGCCGCACACCCGGCCGAGCACCTTGCCGATACGCTGCGCAGGCGCGCCGCGCACCGCAAGCAAACGGGCCGACTCAGGCAACAGCCAGATCTGGAACGGGATCAGCACGAGCGGCAGTGCACCGCCGAAAATCAGCACCGAGCGCCAGCCGTGAACCGGAATCAGCCAGCCGGCCGCGAAGCCGATCAAGGCCGAGCCGAGATTGAAGCCCGTGAACATCACGGTGATCAGCAGCGCGCGCTTGCGTTGCGGTGCGTACTCGGACAGCAGCGTCGTCGAGTTTGGCATTGCGGCGCCGAGGCCGATACCGCTCAACAGACGCAGTGCCGCCATCGAAAACGGCGATTGCGTGAACGCAGTTGCGATCGTGAACACGCCGAACAGAAACACCGAGGTAATCAGCACCCACTTGCGGCCGATGCGGTCCGACGCCGGACCCGCGAACAATGCGCCAATCACGAGACCGATCGGCGCCGCGCTCATCACGAGCCCGAATTGAGGGCGCGAAATCGCCCAATCGTGAATGATGGACGGCGCGACGAAACCCATGATCGCGACGTCCATGCCGTCGGCGGTCACGATCAGAAAACACAGCACGACCAATAGCCACTGGTAGGGCGAAATCGGCCGTTCATCGATGAACTTCTTGATGTCAATCCGGTTACCGCTGGTAGTACTCATCAAAACTCTCCTGTCTCCTTCATTGGTCTCATCGCGCGCTCGAAGCGGGTTGCTTCGCAAAGTACGTCGACTCCGTATCCATCGTGGCGATGGGCCCCTACACGCCTTACTCAAGCGACTGGCGTGAAGGTACGTTTCGTCCTTCGCGGGCCAAAGCGCGGGTTAACCATATGCTCGAAGCGAGTATCCGCTTTCTCACCGTTCCGCATAGCACCCGCGAAGCTGCGCCGATTCGCGCAAAGCCCCGTCGGATAAGCGCTCAAGCCAGGCCCCAGGCCCTTCGAAGCGGGCTCGTCGAATGCCTGTTCGCGTGCATCCTCATAAATAGAACAGATGACGCGGGAACGAACTCGCATACAACGGCCGCGAGACGGCCCACCTTTCCCGTTCAACGAGGATGCCCAGCGCTGATAGCGAATTCGCACTGCAAAAAAGGCACAAAAGAAGAAAGCGGAATGACCGTGCAACGGCCATTCCGCTTCGGGACGAGCCGGCCCTTGCGGGACCGGCACGTAGTCAATTACCGCTGCGCGCTAGCGGCTCAGGGCGCCGCAACACCGCGCGTCGCCGCCGTATAAGGCGTGTAGAAGCTCGAGCCGGCCCACGTACGCGAGGCTGCCGTATAGAGCGGCGCGCCTTGCGTGTAGTTCGCGCCGTCGTGCCAGTCGCCCGAGCCAGTGAACTTCGCGACCGCCGGGTACGGATAGACCGGCCGCGAGGCGGTCACGTTGTTCGACGAATCCGTCTGATACGTCATCACGGAAGTCGGCACCTTGGCTTCTTCGACCCAGTTGGTGATCTTCGACACGAGGTCGATATTCGGGTTGCCTTCGCCGCCGCCGCAGTGACCGACGCCCGGCACCAGATACAGACGCGCGAACTGGTCGACGCTCGACGCGCCCATCGTGTTCTGCATCGCCTCGTAGTACTGGATCGTGAACAGCGGCGAGATGTGCTGGTCAGCCCAGCCGTGCCACAGGATCAGCTTGCCGCCGGCAGCATTGAACGCGGAAAGGTCCGGGCTCGTCGCATCGATGAACGGATGATTCGCCTTCAGATAAGTCGGGTAGAAGCTGGCGTCCTGATAGCCGAAGGTGTCGATGGTCGGCATCGTCGGCGAGCCCGTGAAGATCAGGTTGTACGCGCCCGTCACGATCGAATAGCTGAACAGCTTCGTCACCGAAACCGGTGCGTCCGTCGAGTTCGACGACGGCACTTCGACGCCGATCCAGTTCGCTTCCGAACCATACTGCGGCGAACCCGCCAGCATGTACTCGCCGGTCGTCGCATCGGTCGGACCGCTGTAGATGGCCTTCGCAGTCGTGACTTCAGCAGCGGTCAGGCAGTTGCTGGTGCTCGTCGCGCCGCTCGCGCACTGGATCGTCGCCGGGTCGAAATGGCAGGTACGCGGATCGGCGATCAGGCCGTCGGCCGCACCGCTGCCACCGCCGCATGCCGCAGCAACCGCTTTGTGCAGCAGCGTCGCCTTGTCGGCATACAGAGTCGCATTGCCCGCGCTGGTGCCGGTCGTGCTTTGCGACTTCACGCTCCAGCCGTGATACAGCGAGTTCTGGATCTGGAAGTGCGCAGCCGGCGCACCCGCGACGATACCGTTGTAGTCGGTCGGGTAACGTTGCGCAGCCATCAGCGCCTCGCGGCCACCGTCAGAGCAGCCGATGAAGTACGAGTACTTCTGCGTCTGTCCGTAGTAGGCCTTGATCAGCTTTTTCGCGGCGAGCGTCGTGATGTGCTGGCCGCGATACGCGAAGTCGGCCTGCTTTTGCGGGTCCGTGGTCCAGCTCGAATCCTGGCCCGAGTGACCCATGTCGGTCGCCGCCGTCACGAAGCCGCCTTGCTGCACGAGCGGGCACTGATACGAGAAGCTGAACGAGCTTTGCTGCGTCGGATCGCTCAGGTTGCCGCACAAACCGCCGCAACCGAGTTCCGCGAAACGTTGCGTCCACGAGCTGACCGGCAGCGCAACCTCGAACGTGTTCGACGGAGCGAGCGTGCCCTTCACCGTGCAGAACGCAACCGTCGCGCCGTTGACCGTTGCGTTGGTCACGGTCGCCGAGGTAATCGAACTACCGGCGCCGCCGATGTCCGTGATATCGATCGACGCGAGCTTCGAGCAATCGACGACCGGTTGCACGACCGACAGCGGCGTGTACGTGAGCGTGCCGCCACCGCTGCCGCCACCGCATGCGGCGACGATCGCGGCCGTCGCGCAAACGCCGACGAACGTCAGCAGCGAAACGCTGCGCGCCTTGATACGCGACAGTAACTTCAGGGATTGCAGTGTTTTCATGCTTGTTCTCCTGCGTGGTTGTCGCGGTCCACTATTGGACCGGTGCGTGTGCTCGCGGTGCGCATCACGCATCCGCGTCGAGTGACGCAAGTGTTATTCACCTTCATCGATTCACATCTCCTCTCTTAGTACTTCGGCTTTCAGAAACGTCTTCGTTCTTTCGGCAATGACCACGCGGTCGCGCGTAGGCTCGCCGGGTTTTGACGCGACGTTAGCCAGACGGTGAATCACAAGTAATCGCGGGTTAACCACAAGGATCAGCGATATCGACGGCTCTCCGATACCCTCGCGCGTCCAACCCGAAGACCCCCGAAGCCACGCTCGAGCCGATGGCACAAGGAGTTTCAGATAGCCGCGCAAGCCGGCTCAACCGCGCACCGAGATCTCGCACGACCACATGCAATAAGTTTTTTAGATGTGAAAAGAAACAAATTGAAATGCATTGCGCGGCAATGAGTCGCCTTGAATTTCCAAGGGCGTCGCAATGCATTACGGAAGCTGATTGGACGTGGTTAGATCTTGCGCGGAAGAACCCGGTAGTTCGGTGGCACGATGAGACTCGAACGACCTCCGGGAAGTAATGACGAGCAGAGACTCGAAAAGTACTGCTTCTATGCATGGCGCAACGACAATCCCGGCATCGCGCGCGTATTCTCACAGAGAACAACGGGACGTCAATCTCGCCTATTGCCATGTTGTGGCGTGAACCCAACGCCGTTTCCAATCGCGTTGCGAATCAATGCCATGAGCTTTCTGTTTTGTTTATCGACGCAATGTCGAGATACCTCCAATTCTTACATTTTTCATTCTCTTGCGTTACGACAATAAAACGTGGCGTCGCCGCGAGAAAAACACAAAGCGCTTATTTTTCAACGAACTACATCTCACCCCCTGAAACGACGCAGTCAGCACGCCGCCTCGGCAGTTCGCGTAAACCCCGCGATTTCTGACAGCCTGGTCATCGATCAGTTGTGCTTTTCGGGCCAGCCGCGCCACTTCCTCCGGACCATCGCGCCGACTATATTGAGCCCCGTTCACCAGTGCCCGACCTGTTTCGCATCACGAGGACCCGCCTGGGTCCTTGTGATTCGCCAATACGGCACAGCTATACGACTTCGCTTGGCATGACTAAATATAAAAGGAGATCATTTCGATGAAGAAGACGCAAATCGCGCTCGCCATTCTCGCGGGTACCTTGATGTCGACGGCAGCGCTTGCGCAAAGCAGCGTCACGCTGTTCGGCCTGATGGATACCGGTGTTACGTATGTGAGTAACCAGGGTGGCAATCACAACGTCAAGATGGACGACGGCGTCAATGGCCCGAACCTGTGGGGCATGAGAGGCGTGGAAGATCTCGGCGGCGGCACCAAGGCCATCTTCGAGCTCGTGAACCAGTACCAGCTGAACAACGGGCAGTTCATGCCTAATTCGAGCCTGTTCAGCCGTCTTTCGTACATGGGTCTCGTCGACGATCGCCTCGGCAAGTTCACGCTCGGTAATCAGTACGACTTCATGACGGACTCGCTGTACGCCGGCGGGAATGACCCTGCCAACGTCTCCGGCCACTTCTATGCATTCCGCGCGGGGCCGTTCCAGAAACTCGCTCTGCCGCAGAATCCGACCGGCGCCTTCGACTGGGACCGCATGGCCGGCGTGAGCCTCAATAACTCCGTCAAATACCTGACGCCTGTGTTCGGTGGATTCAGCGCGGGCGCGATGTATGGCTTCGGCAATGTCACGGGATCCGTTGGCGCGGGCAATTCGACCAGCTTCGGGCTCAACTACGCGGCGAATTCGTTCGGCGCCAATGCCGCCTATACGAACGTGAAGTACTACACCGCGGGTTCGCCGCAGGTCAGCGTGCGCAACTGGGGTCTCGGCGCGCACTACCGCTTCGGCTCGTGGTTCACCAACGCGCTCTTCACCACCGTGCACAACTCGGCGAACGGCGGCTCGGTCTATGAAGGTTCGGTCGGCGCGCAGTACCGGTTCACGCCGGCACTCGCCACCGGCGCGTCGTATATGTATATGAAGGGCAATTCGGTCGTCGACAATAATCACGCGCACCAGGTCGCGGCGATCGTCGAATACTCGCTGTCCAAACGTACGAGCGTCTATGCGATGGGTCTGTATCAACGCGCAAGCTCGGGCGGCTTCGCGCAGATCAACGGCATGAACAGCGCGAACGGCGCATCGAGCGGCCAGACCCAGGCTATCGCACGGGTCGGTTTGAACACACACTTCTGATCCCAGAAGTATTCGTGAATGGCCTGAAGGGCGGCTTCGCCCTTCAGGCCATTTTCTTTTTGCGGCGGGTACCACGCCTCATCGCCCAGGGAAACCCCCGAGCCCGCGCAACGCCACTTTGCATACAATGTATCCGTCAATCGGTCGATTTTCACTCGTCCGGCTGTGAAGGAGAGCATTTTGCATACAATGCAGGCCCCGTCGGCGCGATCTCCGGATGACGTCTATCTCGCGATCAAGCAGTCGCTTGCCGAGAACCGCTTTGGCGCGGGCCAGTATCTGCGCGAAGAACAGCTCGCCAAAAGCCTCGGCGTGAGCCGCACACCGGTGCGCGAAGCGCTGCGCCGTCTCGGCGCCGAGGGCTGGGTCGAGATCCGCCCGAACTATGGCGTGCGGGTCAAGGCATGGTCGCTGCAGGACGCGCGCGAGATCTTCGAAGCGCGACTTCTGATCGAGCCATTTCTCGCCGGGCGCGCCGCAATGAAAATCGGCGCCGCCGAAATCGAACGGTTGCGCATACTCGCCGAACAGATGTCGGCCATCACGCGGCAAGCGTCCACACCCGAAACGACCGAAGCATGGTTCGCCGCCAACGGCGAATTCCATTCGATCATCACGGCCGCGGCGGGCAATGCACGCCTCGATCGTTCGCTGACGTCGATGAAGGAAACGCCGCTGATCAAGTGGACGTTCGACTCATACAACGACGAACACCGCGCGAGCAGCGCACGCCAGCACTTCGAAATCGTGCAGGCGCTCGAGAATCGCAATGCCGCGTGGGCCGAGGCGATCACCCGTTGTCATATCCTCGCCGCCGAGAAGGCGGTGCTCGACCGCTATCAAAGGGAACACCCCTCGTCGTAGCCATCAGCAATTGACCATCAGCCTCTGGTCCGCACGCATCACAGCCGAACATCGCAGCACCACGTATCGACGCAACGCACGAATAGCCGTCCCATAACGACGCAGGAGACGTGAAATGCCGAGCACCGTGAACGCTGGTCCGAGACTGGACAGACTGCCCCTCTCCGCTTTTCACCGGCGCATCCTCTGGCTGATCGGCGGAGGCATGTTTCTCGATTCGTTCGATATCTACCTTGCCGGCGGCGTGCTCGGCGCGCTCGCGAAGAGCGGCTGGTCGACGATGCAATTGAATGCGGCGTTTCTGTCGTCGACATTCGTCGGCATGTTATTGGGTGCGTTCACGGCCGGTTTGCTGGGCGATGCAAAGGGCCGTAAGTTCACCTACCAATTCAATCTCGCGATCTTCAGTCTCGCGTCGATCGCCGGTGCGCTCGCGCCGAACATGACGTGGCTGATCGTCTGCCGTTTCTTCATGGGTCTCGGGCTCGGCGCGGAAATCGTCGTCGGTTATGGATCGGTCGGCGAGTTCATTCCGCCGGCCGTGCGCGGCAAGTGGTCCGCGTATCTGTCGCTGATCACGAACTCCGCGCTGTTCTTCTCGACCTTCATCGGCTACCTGATCATCCCGTCGATCGGCTGGCGCGCGATGTTTGCGATCGTCGGCGTCGGCGCGATGATCGTCTGGGTGATTCGCAAGAAGATGCCAGAGTCGCCGCGCTGGCTCGAATCGAAGGGCCGCTATGCCGAAGCCGATGCGATTCTTCGCGCGGCGGAAGCCGAATCGGCAAAGGGTCAGCCGCTGCCGCCCTTCACGCCTGCGTTCGAATCGGCCTCTGCCGCTCCGCGCTCCACGACGCTCTTCGATTTGTTCAAAGGTCCGCAGATTCGCCGCATGCTGCTCGCGATCTGCGTGCAGATCGGCGTGAACGTCGTGATCTACGGCTTCATCGTCTGGGTGCCGACCTTCCTGATCAAGCAGGGCCTGGGCATGGCGTCGTCGCTCGGTTATACGACGCTGATGTCGCTCGGCGGTCCCGCCGGCGCCTTCCTGGGAGTGCTGGTTGCGGATCGGATAGGCCGTAAAAATGGGCTCATTGCGGTCGCGGTGATCGCCGCCGCGGTCGGCTGGCTGTACGGACACTCGACGAGCGTCGCGACCGCCACCGTGCTCGGCTTCCTGCTTTTCACGCTCACGTATCTGATGGTCGCGCTCGGCATCGCCACCTACATCCCCGAGCTGTTCGCCACCGAAAACCGCATGCGCGCGAACGGTATTGCCGGTTGCGCGGGCCGCATCGCCGGTATTCTCGCGCCGCAGCTGGTAGTCGTCCTGTATGCGACGGGCGGCGTGCGCGACGTGCTGTCGGTGATCGTCGGCGTGCTCGTCGCGATGGCCGCGATTCTCGCGGTGTTCGGCATCGAAACGAATCAGCGCTCGCTCGAAGACATCGCGCCGCCCCCCACGCTCGACCCCGACACCGCGCTCGCCGGCGCAACGGTCGCGCGTGAACCGCGCCGATGATCCGACCTCGAATCGGCACACATTCATCGTCAGCAAACGGAAATAGCATGAACGCACAGCACAAACGTCAACAATTGAAGGCACGTCTCGCCCGCCCGGAAATCGTCACCGCGCCCGGCATCTTCGATCTGATCTCCGCGAAGATGGCCGACTCGATGCAATTCGATTGCCTGTACATGACGGGCTTCGGCACGGTCGCGTCCTATCTCGGCCTGCCCGATGCGGGCCTCGCGACTTATACCGACATGGTCGATCGTGTCAGCGCGTTTTGCGGCGCCACCAACACGCCTTTGATCTGCGACGGCGACACCGGCTACGGCGGCCTGCTGAACGTCGCGCACACGGTACGCGGCTACGAGCGCGCCGGCGCCGCGGGCATCCAGCTCGAGGACCAGGAGTTTCCGAAGAAATGCGGCCACACGCCAGGCCGCAAAGTGATTGCGCTCGACGACATGGTGAAGAAGATCAAGGTCGCGGTCGAGACGCGCGAAGATGCGAACTTCCAGATCGTCGCGCGCACCGATGCGCGCACATCGCTCGGACTCGACGAAGCGTTGCGGCGCGGTGAAGCGTTCGCCAATGCGGGTGCCGATGTGTTGTTCATCGAATCGCCGGAATCGGTCGAAGAATTGGAAACGATCGCACGCACGTTCGATACACCGCTGCTCGTGAACATCGTCGAAGGCGGCCGTACTCCGCAAATGACGCCGGCCGAATTGCAGAAGCTCGGTTTTTCGATTGCGATTTATCCGGCCTCCGGCTTTCTCGCGGTCGCGAAAGCGTTGCGGGACATCTACGGCCAGATCAAGGCGCAGCGCGGCACCACGCACGCGGAAAACACCCTGTACCCGTTCTCCGAAATGTGCAAACTGATGGACTTCCCCGCCGTATGGCAGTTCGACCGCGCGCACGCCGAATGACGACGGGCTGACAAAATATTACGTTTTTCACCGAGGTAGATCGCGTAGCATAGTGGGCGCATGTCCTGCGAGCGCCCCCACTCGCATTCGTCATTCAACCGCGGAGATTTCGGAAATGAGTATTTTTGGTGACATCGTGCACAAGCTGTTCGGCAAAGCGAAGCCGGACCAACCTCCCCCCGCGACGGAACCCACCCCCGACCCGGCCGCCGCGCAAGCCGCGACGCCCGACGCTCCCGCCGCACCCGCACCGCTGACCGACGTCGACGTGGGCGCCGTGATGGATCAACTCGTCAGCGAAAGTGGACAGACGTTGAACTGGCGTACTTCGATCGTCGACACGATGAAGGCGCTCGGCGTCGACAGCAGTCTCGAACACCGCAAGCAGCTTGCGCAAGAATTGAAGTACAGCGGAGACATGAACGACTCGGCGAGCATGAACATCTGGCTGCACAAGCAGGTCATGCAGGCGCTCGCGGCAAACGGCGGCAAGCTGCCGCCCGATCTGGCAAGTTAAGCAGGACGAAGCAAGCGTTTCGCGGCAAGCGAAGCGCATTAGAAGTCGCGCAGCAACATTCAATCGCTCAGACGAGATTGCCCGGTCGAAGCACGAAACCGGGCAACCCGAAACTTCTCCACGCAACAATCAATGCTCGCGCAATCTACCCCCAGGAACGCGCACCGCACGCGCCCCCCGACAGCACCAATGCCGTCACCCCACGTAGCGAGACGCGGGTGACCGAACACATTGCGATGGAATACGCGCGGCTATTGCGCCGCGGTGAGCTTGAGTCCCGGCCGCAACGGCTGGGGAGGCTCTAGAGGAGCCTTGCGTTCGTCCGATACCTGTTCGATTCCCTTTCTCGTGACTTCTTCGAGGAAGGTCAGGCGAGCCCGATAGTAATCGGCACGCAGCTGTGCATCGAGCACGAGCTGTTCGGCCTGAAACAGTTCCATGCGCAAGTTGTTGAGCGCGCGTTCGGCCTGTTTCTCGGGAGTAGGAGCATGTTGTGAAGCCCAGTTAGCAAGCCACCTCATCATGGTGAAGCCCTCCTTGAGTTCAATGCTCTGCTGCGACTAAGGCTATCAAATTATGGACGCGGCGTGTGTTAAATCGTTTCGGGCGTTGCTTATTGTGCAAGCCACTGTGGGAGATCGCACAATCGACTCACGACGGCCGCCGCTTGAGTACTGATACCACAACCCGCGCGCCACGAAAAAAGCCCGCACAGCAAAGGCGGGCAATCCCACTCTCTTTGAAAGAGTGTCACGAGGATGACACGCCGCAAGTCTAGCGCTCGTGCAGGCCGAACCTCCGTGTGCTGGCGATCAGTTCCGCGCGAATATGGCGATCGCCGAACGCGCCTCTCGCGCCATCGAGTCTATTGAAGCGCCCCCACGTTTTTCGCAATGGCCCGCGCGAACTGCGCGATCTGCCGGCCCTGCTCGATCAGATCCATGGCGAGCCGGAACGTGACCACGTCCGCCTTGTCCGCCAGCTGAAGCTTCGCGAGCACGACCTGACGCGCGGTCGCGGAGAGTTTATCGATGCCGGCTTTCGCGTCGATGACCTGCGCGACTTCCTCCGGATCGGGCGCCTCGATCGTGCGGATCGCCTGCTCGAGATTGCGGATCACCGCCTCGGAAAACTGCGTGGTCGCCGCATCGCGCAGGCGCAGCAGGTCGATCTGCTGCGTCATTCGCTGCTGCGCGACCGTCATCAACGTCGTGCCGACAATGCCGCTGATGCTCTCGAGGTGGCTCGCGACCTGCGTATAGCCGACCATCTGCTGACCTTCGTCCTCCGAGTGCTCCCCCTGCGACAGGCGGCCGATATATTGAAGAATCTCGAAGGAGAGCCGGTCGCTCTCCTTGTCCTGATCGAGCATCTGATTGATCTCTTCCATCGTGCCCGTCGACACCATCTGGGAGCCGCGTTGCACGACTTCGAGCACCTGCGCGCCGAGCCGGGTCAGCTCGATACGCACGCGTTGCAGACCGAGCGCCGGCACATCCAGCAACGAGTCGTCGAGATACTGCGGATCGCCCGCGGGTCTGGCGGCCTGCGGGCGCTTCGGCACGACCAGCTGCGCGAACCGCGCGATCGGACCGGTAAACCAGATCAGCAGCAGCGTGTTCGCCACGCTGAACAGTGTATGCACATTGGCTACCTGGCGCGGCGCCTCGGCCGCGAGGCGCGCGAGGCCGTCCAGTTCCGGATGCGACGGCGATATCCAGCGCACGAACTCCGCCATCTGCGGAATCAGGAACAGCGCGATCACGACGCCGAGCACATTGAAGATCAGATGCACGACGCCGACCTGCACGGCCTCCGGCGGCTTGCCGATCGACGCGAGCAATGCGGTGCCGCAGGTGCCGACATTCGCACCGAGAATCAGCGTGATGGCGGCTTCGAGCGGCATCAAGCCCTGGCCGCTCAACGCGATCACGACCGCGAGCGTCGCCGCCGAACTTTGCACGACCGCGGTGAAGACCGCTCCCACGATGACGCCGAAAAGCGGATTGCGCATATCCTGCATCGCGTCGATGAACGGCTGGTAAGTCCGCAGCGGATGCGTGGACTCGCCCATCAGCTGGATGCCCATGAACAGCAGCCCTAGCCCCATCACGACGCTGCCGATCTGCCGCAGCAGCTCGCGCGGGGCAAACGCGTGCAGCACGAAGCCGATCGCCAGCATGTATGGCGTCAGACGCGAAACGTCGAAGGCGATGATCTGCGCGGTGATCGTCGAGCCGATGTTCGCGCCCATGATCATCGGCACCGCCTGGGCCAGCGTCATCAGGCCGGCGGACACGAAGCCGACCATCAGCACCGTCGTGATGGTCGAAGAGTTCAGCAGCGCGGTGACGACGGCGCCCGCTATCACGCCGCGAAACCGGCTCGCGGTCAGCACGCCGATCAGCGACTGCAGTTTCGATCCCGCGATCGCCTTCAGGCCGCCAGTCAGGAACTCCAGACCGAGAAGAAACAGCGCGAGCCCGCCAATCAACAGCCCGAAGATCCCAAGGATATTCAACCTGGCGGGATCGATGTCAGCAAGATAATCAGTCATCCTGATGTGCCTCTGATGATCACACGAAAAGACGCGGCAGCGAGAGACGGCTTCGCGCCCCGGATCGATGGCCGTGCGGGCAATCCGCCGGACTGTGTCCGGGGCAGGTACTTAAGGCCAACGCTAAGGGTAAGAGGAAGATGGCGCGCAGGCAAGGACGGCAGGCGAGCGGCGGTATCGAGCACCTCCGAAGTTCGCAAAGCATTCATTCTGCAAGCAACGGAAATCATTGCCCCGTCAAACAACGATTTCCGCCGCTGATTTGGCAGTTAACCCCTAGGTGAAAATGCCCATCGTCCCGGCCGTTGGCGGCTGCCAATAATAGGTCCATCCTCCAATCGACTTGCTTCAACTCACCCCAAACAAGAAGGAGGACTTATGGCAAATCGTATTGCGTACGTAACCGGCGGCATGGGTGGTATCGGAACCGCAATCTGCCAGCGCTTGCACAAAGAGAACTACACCGTCGTCGCGGGCTGCGGCCCGAACTCGGCGCGCAAAGCCAAATGGCTCGAAGATCAGAAAGCGCTCGGCTTCAACTTCATCGCGTCCGAAGGCAACGTCGCGGATTGGGAATCGACCGCGAAAGCGTTCGAGAAGGTCAGGAAAGACGTCGGTGAAGTCGACGTGCTCGTCAACAACGCGGGTATCACGCGCGACGGCATGTTCCGCAAGATGACGTTCGAAGACTGGCAAACGGTGATCGACACCAATCTGACGAGCCTGTTCAACGTGACCAAACAGGTCATCGAGGGCATGGTCGACCGAGGCTTTGGGCGCATCATCAACATCTCGTCGGTCAACGGCCAGAAAGGCCAGTTCGGCCAGACCAACTACTCCACGGCCAAGGCCGGCATTCACGGCTTCACGATGTCGCTCGCGCAGGAAGTGGCCACCAAGAACGTGACGGTCAACACCGTGTCGCCGGGCTACATCGGCACCGACATGGTCAAGGCCATCCGTCCGGAGGTGCTGGAGAAAATCGTCGCGACGATTCCGGTACGGCGTCTCGGTACGCCGGATGAGATTGCGTCGATCGTCGCGTGGATCGCGTCGGATCAGGCGGGCTTTGCGACCGGGGCGGATTTCTCGCTGAACGGCGGTCTGCATATGGGCTAACGGGAACGGCGCCGCGTGCTACGCGGCGCAGCCGTTTTCCGTAATGGACGTTGTCAGGTTCCGTGATGGTGTCGCGGCCCGGCGTGAGCCGGCCGCCTCAGTGAGCTTATGGCCAGAAAAGCGAGCGCTACTCGCGCTGCACCCGCGAAGTCGCCGCGCACCCGCCCGAAGGCGATGCTGCGCCCGATCGTGCCTGCCAAGGCGGGCGAAATCTCGCTCGACTATCACATGACGCTCGAGGCATTACGCAGCGGCGTCGCCAATCAATATCATGTCGGCAGCATGGCACAGGCCATTTACATGGCGATGCTGCTGAATCAGCGCGGCTATGGCTCGGCCGTACCCGAGTTGTTTCGCGACGCGGAGGGCGTGATTCTGCGCTGCCGGCAGGCGGGACTCGAAAACGGCATCTGCGCCATCGATCACGACGCCTACGCGCTGCTCGGTCAGGTCCTCACGCTCTTCGATCAGCAACTCGCGGCGGCGCCGGTGCAGGAGTTGATCGCGGTCAACGCGAAGCTGAAGACGCTGTTCAGCACCGCCAACGGGCACTGCGACGGCAACGGGAACACCGCTTGACTAAGCGCGTTGGCGTGTACTTGTGCAATCCCCCGCGCACGCTCGACACATCGTTTCGGGTGACCGGTCCGGCCGTATTTCCCCATATGGTCCGAACGAAGGTCAGTACGCAGGCCATTTCGGTGGCCGTCAGCTGGTCCGCAAAAGACGGCATCTTGCGCGGCTCCGTTCCCGCCGCGGTTATGCGGACTGCCTCCTCCTACGACCAGCAATCGCACCAGTGACGCGCTCGACGCGGCCGCGCCTCGACGCGCCGGTCAGAGCCGGCAGCGATGCACAACCGCAAGCGTTGCCCGCGGTGACCCGCCTTCCATTACCCGCTAAGCTCGCGGTTGCGCCACAGCCATTGCCGCTCAACGTCCGCCCACCACAAAAGAACCATGCGTTCGAACGTCCCCTTGCTCCGCCGCCTCGCCGCCCTGCTGGTCGCCCTGCCCATCGCCGCCACGCTGCCAGGCTGCGCGAACCCGGACACCGACAACGTCGCGCACGCCGGCCCCTATCGCGCCGAGATTCGCCGCACCGCGCTCGGCATCCCGCACATCAAAGCCGACGACTGGGGCAGCCTCGGCTACGGTTACGGCTACGCGCAGGCGCAAGACAATTTATGCACGATGGCCGAGAGCTTCGCCACCTATCGCGGCGAACGCTCGCGCTTCTTCGGCGCCGACGCGCGCCCCGCATTAGGAGCGACGTTCGGCCAGCCCGACAATCTCAACTCGGATTTCTTCTTCCGTTTCATCGTCGACGATGCGACCGTCGCGCGCTACCGCAAAAGCCAGACCGACGACATACGCGCGCTGATCGACGGCTTCGTCGCCGGCTATAACCGCTACGTCGCCGATCTCGCGCACGGCGACTTTCCGGGCGCGCATGCGGCCTGCCGCGCGGCGCCGTGGCTCGGCAAGATCAGCAACGCGGACATCTACCGGCGTCAGGTCGCGGCGAATCTGGCTGGTGGCGAGGCGCGCTTCATCAATGCAATAGCGACCGCGCAACCGCCGCTGGCCATGCCGGTGCCGCCGCAGAGCGGGTTGCACGGCGACATCCACGTCGACGCACCGCTTGCCGAATTCGGCGGCCATGCGGGCATCGGCAGCAACGCCCTCGCGTTCGGCGCGGACGCGACGCACACCGGCAGCGCGTTGCTGCTCGGCAATCCGCACTGGTTCTGGACCGGTCCCGATCGTTTCTACCAGGCTCAACTCACTATTCCCGGCAAGCTGAACGTCGCCGGCGTGTCGTTTCTTGGCGTGCCGCTGATCATCATCGGCTTCAACGACAACATCGCGTGGACCCATACCGTATCCACCGCGAAGCGTTTCGGCCTCTTCAAGCTGACGCTCGAACCCGGCGCGCCGACCCGGTATCAGGTCGACGGCAAGACCGAAGCGATGACGCCGTCGCGCGTGAACGTCCAGGTACGCGCCGCCGACGGTTCGATGCATACCGTGTCGCGCACGTTGTATCGCTCGCGCTTCGGCCCGCTCGTCAATCTCGGCACGATGTCGCCCGCGCTCGCGTGGAATGCGCAGCAGGCGTTCGCGCTGCGCGATATCAACACCGACAACTTCCGCGTGTACGAAAACTTCCTCGAATGGAATCAGGCGAGCTCGCTCGACGATTTCATCCGCATCCAGAAGAAGAACGCGGCCGTGCCGTGGGTCAACACGCTCGCGATCGGCCGCGACGATCCGCGCGTGTGGTACGCAGATATGGGCGCGATCCCGGACGTGCCCGACGAACTCGCGCAGCGCTGCACGCCACCGGTCGGCCGGGCACTGGCGCAAATCATGCCGGGCGTGCCGGTCCTCGACGGTTCGCGCAGCGACTGCGACTGGCGCGACGATCCCGCGGCGGTACAGCATCATGCGTTGCCGGTCGCGCGAATGCCGTCGCTGCTTCGGCGCGACTATGTCGGCAATTTCAACGACAGCTACTGGCTCAGCAATCCGGCCGAACCGATGACGGGCTACGCGAAGATCATCGGCGCGACCGGCACGCCGCAGACGCTGCGCACACGCCTCGGTCATACGATCGCGGCGCAATTGCAGAACGATCCGCATGGCGTGTCCGCCGATGCGCTCGGCCGCGCGGCGCTCGACAGCCGCTCGATGTCGGCGTTGTTGTTCAAGCAGCCGGTGCTCGACCGTCTGTGCGGCAACGACGCGCCCGCGGTCCTGCCGGCCGATCCGAACGCCGACCAACAGCGCGCGGCGTGCAAAGTCCTCGCCGCATGGGACGATACGGCCGCGGCCGGCGCGGTGGGTGCAACTTTGTGGGACGAGTTGTGGCGCCGTCTGCTGACGATTCCGCCCGCGCAGCTATACGCGGTGCCGTTCGATCCCGCGAAGCCGTTGACCACGCCCGCGGGCATTGCGGCCGATCCGGCGAAGCTCGCCGCCGCGCTGCATGACGCGCTCGCGGCGCTGCAACGAGCCGGCATCGCGATCGATGCGCCGCGCAGCACGGCGCTCTACGTGCAACGCAACGACGAGCGCATTGCGCTCTTCGGAGGCTGCGATGCGGGGGGCTATTTCACCTCGGCGTGTGCCGCGCATCCATTCGATGCGAGCGGCTACTCGATGAACGTGAAGCCAATGGGCGACACGTATCTGCAGATCGTGTCGTTCGCCGGCGATCAGGTGGTCGCGCGCACGCTGCTTGCACCGTCCGAATCCGACGATCCGGCGTCGCCGCACCATGCCGACGGAACACGCGATTACGCGGCCCAACGCTGGACGATGATGCCGTTCTCGGAAGAAGCGATTGCGCACGATCCGGTGTTGAGTGTGCGCACGGTAAGTTCGTCGGATTCTGGGGGGGAACGCGCAATAGGCGCCCAATAGGCGGCACGACGGGCGACACGCCCGTCGTCAATCAAAGATCAAGGATCACAGATCAAAGATCGAGCACCAGCAGCGGCGATTTCGCGCGCGAGCAGCACGGCAGGAACTGATCGTTCGCCGCGCGTTCTTCGTCGGTCAGATAGGAATCCTGGTGATCCGGCTCGCCCGACAACACTCGCGTCAGACAGGTACCGCATACGCCCTGCTCGCACGACGTGATCACTTCGACGCCATGCGCGGCCAGCGCCTGCACCACTGTGCATTCCGGCGGCACGTCGATCGTCGCGCCGCTGCTCGCGATGCGCACCTGGAAGCTGCCGCCCGTCACCGCCTGATTCGCGGCCGCGCCGAAGAACTCGTAGTGCAACCTGTTTTCAGGCCAGCCTTTCGCACGCGCGGTCGCGAGCACGAAGTCCATGAAGCCGCGCGGACCGCACACATAAAGATGCGTGCCGGCCGGCGCGTCGCTCAGCGTCTGTTCGATATCGAACGTCGTGCCACCCGGATGGTCGTCGTGATGAAGCTGCACCGACTTCGCAAAGCCCGCCTGCGCCAGACGCTCGACGAACGCCGTGCGTTCCTTCGAGCGCGTGCAGTAGTGCATCTCGAACGAAGCGCCCGTGGCGGCAAGCCGCTCCGCCATGCAAACGATCGGCGTGACGCCGATCCCGCCCGCGAGCAGCAGATGATGTGCTGCATCGTCAGCGAGCGCGAAATGATTGCGCGGCACACTGATCTGCAAGCGCTCGCCTTCGCGGACCAGATCGTGAACCGCCTTCGATCCGCCGCGTCCCGCTTCGTCGCGCAGCACCGCTATCAGATAGCGATGGGTTTCGCGCGGATCGTTGCACAACGAGTACTGACGCACGAGCCCGTTGGGCAAATGCACGTCGACGTGCGAGCCGGCGTCGAAAGCGGGCAACGCCTGACCGTTTTCGCTCGCCAGTTCGAAGCTCGCGATACCGAGCGCTTCGTCGCGCCGGCGCGCGACCACCACATTCAGCACGGGATGATTCATGTTGCCGTCCGCACCGGAATCACGCGTGTCACTTCAGCCGCTGGCGCGCCCGTCTGCGCGCGTTCGTGCGCGACGAGCCGATCGATCACGCGTCGCGACATCACGCCGCCCGCATCGATATTGAGCTTCAGCAGATTGCGCTCGGGCCAGCGCAACAGGTTCTGCTGCTGACGCTCGAGCATCTCCAGATCTTCGCTGAAAATCTTGCCCTGCCCTTCGCGGATGCTTGCGGTCAGCTCGGCATCGTCGGGACGGAAATTGCGCGCCATGCCCCAGAAATACCAGATCGACGTTTCCGTTTCCGGCGTGATGAAATCCACCACGATCGACGACGCCTTCTTGTCAGCCGGCGCGTGATAGCCGCCATGCCCGGCATGCGCGACGCCCACTTCGATCAGCACGTGACTCGGCGGCGTGAAATGGCAGATCTGCCAGCGATCGACGGGCACGTCGTCGGCGAGACCGTTGCCGCGCAAGGCCATTTTCCAGAACGGCGGCGCCGCGACGTTTTCCATGAAGCGACTCGTGCGCACGGTATCGCCCTCGGCCACGGTTTTCGGCGCGGCTTCGTCGATTTCCTTTTGCCCGATGCTGTTCGCGTGCACATAAGTCTCGTGCGTCAGATCCATCAGGTTGTCGATCATCAGCCGGTAATCGCAGCGGATGTGATAAAGGCCGCCGCCATACGCCCATTCGGAGCTCTCGGCCCATTCCAGATGATGCAGCCTGGCGGGATCCGCCTGCGCCGCATCGCCGGGCCATACCCAGACGAAGCCGTAGCGCTCGATCACCGGATAGCTGCGAATGGATGGAAAGCCGTTGACGCGTTGCCCCGGCATGCCGGTCGCCTTGCCCTGACAGCCCATTTCGAGGCCGTGATAGCCGCACACGAGCGTGCCGTCGCGCACGAAACCGAGCGACAGCGGCGCGCCGCGATGCGGACAGAAGTCTTCGAGCGCCACCACGGTGCCTTCGGCGTTGCGATAGAACACCATCGGCTCGCCACAGATCTGCCGACCGAGCGGCTGATCCGCGACTTCATCGGGCATACATGCGACGTACCACGCATTCCTGGGAAACATGTCAGTCTCACTCCTTGTTGTTTGTCCGCGCACTTCATTCAGTCTACTCAATGAGATTCAGTGTACTCAATGTGCCTTTAATGATTAAATGAAGGTTTTCCCCTAGACGAACTTTCAATCCGGTAACACAAAGGCTGTTCGCCAATTCCATTTGCAACGAAAAGGCGCGAGGTCTTCAGAACTAATATGGTCACATCAACCGATACCAGCACTTCCGCGATCAGCATCGATCTGTACGACCAGCCCGGCCATCTGATTCGACGCGCGCATCAGATTTCCGTGTCCATGTTTCATGATCTGATCGGGCGCGAAGTCACGCCCGTGCAGTATGCGGTGCTCAGAATGCTGCAGGAGTTGCCCGGGCTCGATCAGGTCACGCTCGCGCAACGGGTCGGCCTCGACACCTCGACCACTGCCGATATCGCGGTGCGGCTCGAAGCCAAAGGCTGGATCCTGCGCGAAGTTCTGCCGCGCCGTCAGCGTCGTCTATTGCTGACGCCGGCTGGAGAGCAGTTGCTCGATGAATTGATTCCCGGCGTCAACGCGCTCAATCACGGCCTGCTCGACGGGATGGGAGACGAGGATGCGCGAGAGCTATTGAGGCTGTTGAGAAAGTTCGTTCATCTGAATAACGATCAGAGCCGCGCGCCGCTGCGCAGTGCGAGCGACGACGCGAATTCGAACTAGCAGACGGCGCACGCTTCTTGCCGCGGCGCGACCTCTACCACGATCTTGCCGCGCACGTGGCCTTTCGCGAGCCGTTCCGGCGCCTTGGCCGTCGCTGCGATTGCGAGTCGCCATCCGTGCGCTTTTTTTCTGCGGCCTGTCGGTCATGGCTGCGACCGCGCGTGCTCGAGCCGCTTATTTCTCGCTATTCTTCGGAATCTTCGCGGCGTTCCGGCACCGAAGTTGCGCAGCACACGCTGTACCCACTGCCGCATCGGCTTCGCCGAGATCACCCGGAAACACCCGCTGCCGCCGCATTCAACGCCAGCGACACGCCCCCCACCAGAATCAGACTCGACGCCCACACCGCATCGAGATTGAACCAGCTGCGCGACACGAACCTGAGCCCGAGGTAGCGATAAACGAGCCACGCGAGCACGCCGCCGGCCGCCGTCATCGCAGCCGCATGCACTGCGGAGACCGACAGCGCCATGCGCAGACTCGTTTCGATCAGCGTCTGCGCTGCTTTGTGCGCTGCGTCCATCTCTTCAGCGCGGCATAGACCGAGGTAGATCGGCACCAGCATCAAGCCGGCACCATGCGCGATCGCCACCGCAAACGACCACAACGCGAGCCGCGACGGCGGAATTCTCGCCAGCACGCGCGGATGACGCCGCCGCATCAGCAACACCAGCCCGAAGCCGATCACGAGCAGGCTCGCACCGATCTGCATCTGACGCTGCCATGCAAGCACGCTCGCGAGCATCGCGAACGGCAGCATCATCAGCAGAATGGCGAGCGCGTGTCCCGCCGCGAGATAAAGCAGCGCCACGACCAGCGCCGGCGAGCGCCGCTGCATCAGCGCGTTCGACACCGCGAGCGGCCAGCCCATCGCCGGATTGAGTCCGTGATACACGCCGCTCGCGACGACGGCCAGCCACAGTGCCGCTTGCGGAGACACCACGCCGCTCAAACGCCCACCGAGGGATAGCAGAACGAATCGGTCGAACAGTCGCCGCCCTCCAGGCGGATCTGGTGCGCGCGATAGCCGGCGGGAAACTCGACGAAGTAATCTTCGGCGAGCTTGAGACCGCCATTCGGATCGGCATGCGCCATTACTTGCACGCCGGGCACGCCATCCGGATAGAACTGGTCGTCCCACGTCGAGTACAGCGAGTTGGTCCAGTAGACGCGCTTGCCGTCGCGGCTGATCTCGACCATCTGCGGACCGCCGGCGAAAGACTTGCCGTTCGAATGCTGCGTGCACCGTTCGATTCCACCGATGCGCACCGAGCCCGTCAATTTCGGCTTGCGCGGCTCGGTCACGTCGTACTGGCGCATCTCGCCGGTGCCCCAGCAGGACACGTAGAGGAATTTATCGTCGATCGAAAGATCGATGTCGGTGACAAGCGGCGGCACCGCGCCGAACCCTTTCAGCAACGGCGGCAATTCGTCGGCGTGCGCGGGCTCCGGCGGAATGGTCGCGGTCTTCTCGATGTGAAAGTGGCCGCCTTCGCGCCACCAGGTCCAGACCGATCCTTCCAGATTCGTGGTGTCGACCACGACGCCGATAAAGCCGTACTCACGCCTCGGATCGTGCGCGGGCCGCACTTCGAGCCCCATCTGATGGTTCGCGCCGAGATCGATCGTCTGCACGTTGCGCCTTGCGCGCAAATCCCAGAAGTGCACACGGTGGCCGTATCTGTTCGCGAGCAGGTCTTCCGGCACGATGCCGTTTTCGAATTGCGGCGGCAACGCCCATTCGGTCGACACCATGTAATTGCGTGGCAGATTCCACCAGAAGTCGTAATGCTTTTCCTGCTCGCCGCGCTCGATTTCCCAACGGCCCAGCACCTCGAATGTTTGGCAGTCCATGATGAAGATTCCGGGCGGCCCATCGGTGCCGTCCTTGCCGCCACCGCCGAGCGTGCTCACGTAGATGCCCTCCGGTCCGCAATGCACGGTGTGCGGACGCGAATAGCCGGTCTTGCGGAAGATCTCCTCCGGCTCGATGATCTTGTGAATCTTCGCCTGAGTCGGATGCGGTTTGGTATCGACGATGTAGATGCGCGACGAGCGCATGCCCGGAATGATCAGATAGCGTCGCTCCAGAAACGCGTGGCCCGTCAACGGTGACAACGAGGACGAGCACGCGTTCCAGCCGAAGTGATGGAACTCGTCACCCTTGTTCGGCACCGGCACCGTGTGGACCACCTGGCTATAGGTCGGCGAACCGGGCTTCACGTCGATCACGGCGAGCGCGTCGGGCTGCGAGGCATCCGGACTGAGCAGCACCGTGTACGCGAATTCTTCCGGCGGCGCATCCATCGCGAGCTTCGGCGATGCATGAAAGGTAGGATCGGGGCGCATTCCCATGACGGCACTCTCCCTGTCGTTCTGAACGGTTCTGAACGGAAGCGCGGCCCGCCAAAAATCGAGCCAGCGTAACTTTAAATTTGTAGTTCACGACAGCGGCGGACGCAACCGGAAATTTGTCCGCGAACGCAGGTGCGACCCAGCAGGACCAGCGAGCCGAGCCGCCAGCGCTCCCGCAGACGCCACGGACCGCGCATGCGAGCCGACGAGCCGCCTTACTGCTGCACGCCCCAGCGCCGCACGGTCACGCGTTCGAGCGTATCGAACACGAGATGCTCGACCAGCAGACCGATCACGATCACCGCGGCGAGCCCCGCGAAAACGCGATCCGTATACAGCTCGTTGCGATTCTGGAAGATGTACCAGCCGAGTCCGCCGCTGCCCGAACTCGCGCCGAACACGAGTTCCGCGGCGATCAATGTGCGCCATGCAAACGCCCAGCCTACGCGCAGCCCGGCCAGGATCGACGGCAGCGCCGCCGGCACGAGGATCAGCAACACATGACGCAGGCCCGTCAGACCATAATTGCGTCCGGTCATCTTCAGCGTCGCGGGCACCGACAGGAAGCCCGAATAAGTATTGAGCGCGAGCGGCCACAGCACCGCATGCACGAGCACGAACAGCAGGCTGCCGGTGCCGAGCCCAAACCACAGCAACGCGAGCGGCAGCAGCGCGATGGACGGCAGCGGGTTGAACATCGCGGTCAGCATCGACAGCAGATCGCGGCCCACACGCGTCGATACCGCGAGCGATGTCAGCACGAACGCAAACGCGGCGCCGAGCAGATAGCCGCGCAGCAGCACCGACATCGATACCGCCGTCTTCGCGAGCAGTTCGCCGGACCATACGCCTTGCACGAACGCGCTCAAGGTTGCGCCGAAGGTCGGCAGCAGCAGATCGTTGTTGATCGTACGCGCGGCGATTTCCCACGCGGCGATCAGCACGAGTGCGATCAGTGTCTTGCGCAACCAGCCGTGCGCGAAGATCCGCCTCGCGATGGGCAACGGCGCTTCGCTCGTGAGTTCGCCGGGCGCTTCGAGCGCGCGTTCATATTCGTCGCGGACCGGCGGCGGCAACGTGGCGGGCGTACTCATTGCACGGCCTCCGTCTGTTCGAACAGCAGCTGATGAATCCGCGCGACGCTGCGCTGAAAATCGGCGCGGCCGAAGCTGTCCTGTGAATATTGATGGCTGTTCAGCTCCGCGCGCACTCGGCCCGGATGCGGCGACAGCAGCAGAATCCGGTTGCCGACCACCAGCGCCTCTTCAATCGAATGCGTGACGAACAGCAGCGTGAAGTTCACTTCTTCCCATAGCCGCAGCAGTTCTTCCTGCATCTTGCGGCGCGTCAGCGCGTCGAGCGCCGCGAACGGTTCGTCCATCAGCAGCACGCGCGGCTGCATCGCGAGCGCTCGCGCGATCGCGACGCGCTGCTTCATGCCTCCCGACAAAGTATGCGGATACGCATTCGCAAACGCGGCGAGCCCGACCTTGTCGAGGTAATGCAGCGCGCGTTCGTGCGCTTCGAGTTTCGACAGCTTCTTCGCGACCCGCAGCGGAAACACGACGTTCTGCACCACCGTCTTCCACGGCGGCAACTGGTCGAACTCCTGAAACACGACGATCCGATCGGCGCCCGGTCCGCGCACGCGTTGAGCATCGAGCGAAATGCTGCCCGCGCTCGGCTCGATGAAACCGGCCACCGCCTTCAGCAACGTCGACTTGCCGCACCCCGACGGCCCGAGCAGCACGAAACGGTCGCCGCCGTAGACGTCGAAGCTGACGTCGTGAGTCGCGCGCACGATCCGCTCGCGCGTGCGGTATTCGAGGGTCACGTTCTCGACCGCGAGCAGCTTGCCGCTCGTTGCCGCGGCGTTGCGCGCGGCGTCATCGGGAAACAGAAGCGTAGGATTGGCCACCATCAGAGCGCTCCCTGCGAGTGAATCGAATCAGCCAACGAGTGTTGCCGCGTACCGCTCAGCGCCATGAAAACGCAGGACGTCATGCTCAGCTCCCCGCCGCCGTCGCCTGATCGTCGAAGAAATAATCTTTCCACGATGACGGCTCATTCCTGATCGCGCCGACTCGATACATGAACTGCGCGAGCCCGAACGTGTTCTGCGGCACGATCTTGAACTGCACCTGCGGGTTCGTGATGATCTTCACGAGCAGGTTGCGATCGATCTTCGACTGATTGGTGCGGATATAGATATCGGCCGCGCCCTGCGGATTCGCATTGATGTACTTCGCCGCATCGGCGAGCGCATCGACGAACGCGCGATACGTCTTCGGATTGTCGTGGCGGAATTTTTCGGTCGCATAGAGGACCGTCGCCGAACTCGGGCCGCCGAGTACATCGTACGAATTGAGCACGATATGCGCTTTTGGATTGCCGGCCAGTTCCTGCTCCTGGAACGGCGGATTGCCGAAATGCCCGGTGATTTCGGTGCGGCCCGCGATGATCGCCGCAGCCGCGTCCGGATGCGGCAACGCCTGGGTGAACTTGTCGAGCCGGTCGTATTCCTTGTCGCCCCAGCGCTTCGCCGCAGCGTATTGCAGCACGCGCGATTGCACCGATACGTTGACCGCCGGCAGCGCAATGCGGTCCTTCTGCGTGAAGTCCGCGATCGTCTTGACGTCCGGGTTGTTGCTCACAAGGTAGTACGGCAGATTGCCGAGCGACGCGACGCCCTTCACGTTCTGCTTGCCATGCGTGCGATCCCAGATCGTCAGCAGCGGGCCGACGCCCGCGCCGGCGATATCGACCGCGCCCGACAGCAACGCATCGTTGACCGCCGCGCCGCCCGAGAGCTTGACCCAATCGACCTTGATGTCGAGGCCCTGCTTGCGCCCTTCGCTTTCGATGAAATGCTGATCGCGCGCCACGTTCAACAGCAGATACACGATGCCGAACTGCTCGGCCACTCGAATCTCGCCCTCGGCGCGCGCGGGAGCCGTGACGGCGACGCCCGCGGCACCGATCGACAGGCTCAGCAATAGTGCCGTCAAACGGCGGACGAACGACGGCCGTGCGGCGGTCGGGCGAAATCGGCTCAGCATTGAAACTCCAACGGGCGTGCGGTGTGATAGGTGTGGTTGTGATGGAAAGCGTGGTGCTCAGAACGGAACGTCGCCCTCGATCGTCGTGCGATACAGCTTGCGGCGCAGGTGGTCGGGCGTGCCGGCGGCGAGATGCATCAACGAGCGGTTGTCCCAGAACACCATGTCGTGCCCGGCCCATCGATGCCGATACAGATGCTCGGGCCTCACGCTGTGCGCGAAGAGTTCGTCGAGTAAAGCCTTGCTCTCGTCTTCAGGCAAACCGATTACGCGCGTCGTGAAGTGCTCGCTGACGAACAGCGCCTTGCGCCCCGTCTCCGGATGCGTGCGCACGATCGGATGCACGACCGGCTTCACCTGCGCGATCTGTTCGGCCGACAGATTCGGCCGCCACGGGCTGCGTTTTTGCAGTTCCGCGTATTTGGCCAGATAGGTGTGCTCCGCGCTGCGTCCTGCCACTGCGCCGCGCAGATGCGCGGGCAACGTATCCCACGCCAGATGCATGTTCGCGAACAGCGTGTCGCCGCCTTCGGCCGGCAACTCCTGCGCGTGCAGCAACGAGCCGAGGCTCGGTTTTTCCTTGTACGACAGGTCGGAGTGCCAGTAGTGGCCGGCGTCGCCGAGACCGATCGGCTTGCCGTTCTCGATCACGTTCGACACGACCAGCACCTCGGGGAAACCTGCCAGACCGAACTGATGCAGCACGTGAATCTGCAGCGGACCGAAGCGGCGGCTGAACGCGATCTGCTGGTCCGGCGTGATGCGCTGGTCGCGAAACACAAGGACGTGATGGTCCAGATGCGCGCGGTGGATGCGCGCGAAATCGTCGTCGCCGAGCGGCTGGCCGAGATCGAGGCCGAGCACTTCGGCACCGAGCGGCGCATCGAACGGGCGGATCTCGAATGGTTGCGGCGGGGTAGCGGAAGCGGCAGAAGCAGCGGCGGTGGTCGTCACAGGCATCTCTTCGTCGAAACTATTCAGCGGGCGCCTAACGGCGCGGTGAGTGCGACGAATGTACCGGCCCGTGCGCGCGATGCCAACCAAGCAAATCCGATACGGTTATCTGCTGGAGTAATAAACCCGATGCTGCAACGCGTCGCGCGCTGTGGCGCACTGCTTTGCCGCGGGCTTTCAACGCATCAGAACTTCGGCAGACCCGGCGGGTTGCTTTCGGAGCGCGCCAACGCTTCCGACTCGATGCCCCAGTGCGCGAGCGATCGCCGATAGGTGCCATTCGAGATCAGTCCGTTCGTCGCGACCGTCAGCGCATCCATCAAGCCGCTGCCCTTGCGCGTGGCCATCGCCACATCGGCGCGCGCCGGCCAGCCTGCGTTCAGCGTGCCCACCTCGCGGATCGCGCCGGTGGTGGCCGCATCGTAGGCAAGCGGCGCGTTCGGATTGAATACGACGTCGGCGCGTCCGGATAGCAGCGCGATGCGGCTCGCGGCGTCATCGTCGAAGTACTGAAATTCCACCGGCTTCAAACCCTTCGCGAGGTTCTGCCGGTTCCATTCGAGGATGATCTTCTCCTGGTTCGTACCCGAGTTCGTAATGAGCCGAAGCCCGGCAATATCCTGCGGCTGCGCGATCTTCCTGATCGGACTCGCGGTTTTCACATAGAAGCCGTGCAGCCCTTGCCGGTACGTCGTGAAATCGAACTTCTCCTTGCGCTGCTCGGTCACGCCGACGTTCGAGATCACCGCATCGTACTTACCCGAGCTCAGGCCGAGCGGCCAGTCGGCCCACGCGATCGGCAGGAGGTTCAGTTTCAGGCCGAGCGAATCGGCGATCAACTGTGCGTAGTCGGCATCGGAGCCGACGACGGTACGCGCATCGGTCGCGTAGGTCGCGGTCGGCGGCAGGTGCGGCGAAATCGCGACCGTGAAGCAGCCGTCGTTCGCGAAGCGGTAGCGGTTGCCGATAGCTGCGACCGCATCCGGATTCTTCGGCACGCGAATCCGGCCCGATTGCTCGGGGCTCAGATCCACCGTGCCGTGCGGCGCCTGCGCCGCGTGTGTCACGTCGAGCGCGTTGCGCACGAGCAGCGCGCCGAGCGCCGTAGCGGTGAGAATGAATTGACGTCGATTGGACATTGATCAGGTTCAGGCTGCATTCACAGGACGCGCGACAGAAACTCGCGCGTGCGCGCATGGCGCGGTTCGTTCAATACTTGCGCGGGCGGCCCCGACTCGATTACGCGTCCGCGGTCCATGAACACGATCGTGTCCGCCACTTCGCGCGCAAAGCCGATTTCATGCGTGACGATCACCATCGTCGTGCCGGAACGCGCGAGGGCCTTGATCACGTCGAGCACTTCATTGACGAGTTCGGGATCGAGCGCCGAGGTCGGCTCGTCGAACAGCAGCACCTTCGGCTTCAGCGCCAGCGCGCGCGCAATCGCCACGCGCTGCTGCTGCCCGCCCGACAACTGACGCGGCCACGCATGCGCCTTCGCTTCGAGACCGACGCGCGCGAGCAGACTCAGTGCAAGACTCTGCGCTTCCGCGCGCGACAGACGTCCCAACGCAACCGGGGCCTCGATGATGTTTTCGAGCACGGTCAGATGCGCAAACAGATTGAAGCTCTGAAACACCATGCCGACTTCGACGCGGCGTCGCAGAATCTCTCTCTCGTTGAGCTCGTATAGCGTATCGCCATCGCGTCGATAGCCGATCAGCTCGCCGTCGATATCGATCAGACCGCCGTCCACACGCTCAAGATGATTGATCGTGCGCAGCAGCGTCGATTTTCCAGAACCCGATTGGCCGAGAATTACGGTGACGCTGCCGGGGCGCATCGTCAGCGATACGTTGTCGAGCACCTTCAGCGTGCCGAAGCTCTTCGATACCTGTTGGATCGCGATGCGTGCGCCATCGCGTTGATCGGCCCAGCGTTGATCCAGGGGCGCGCGGGCCCGTGCCTTGTCGTCTACGTCTTTGAGCGGGTCGACGCGCGCATCGTTGCCGTCGCGCGCAATGCCCACACTTTTCAGCAGCGCGCCGAAAGCGGACGGCACGGCGGTACGCCTGACGCCGCGCGAGAAGTGCCGCTCCACATAAACCTGTATCGCCGACAACACGCTCAGAATGATCAGATACCAGACCGTCGCGACCATCAGCAGAGGGATCACTTCGAGGTTGCGTCGATAGATGATCTGCACCGTGTAGAACAGCTCCGGCATCGCGAGCACATAGACCATCGACGAGCCCTTCGCGAGCGCAATCAGATCGTTGAACGCGGTGGGCAGGATCGCGCGCATCGCCTGCGGCAGCACGATGCGCGAGACCTGGCGCTCACGCGGCAAGCCGAGCGCGGCGGCCGCTTCGAGTTGACCATGATCGACCGACTGAATGCCGCCGCGAATCACTTCGGCCGAGAACGCCGCGTGATTGAGCGTCAGGCCGAGCACCGCGGCGAGGAACGGGCTGATCAGCTCGGTGGTCGGCACCTCGAGAACGACGAGGCTCGTGAACGGCACGCCGAGATGGACGGTCTCGTACAGATAGCCGAGATTGTTCAGGATCAGCAGCAGCACGATCAGCGGAATCGAGCGGAACAGCCACACGAATGCCCACGCGCAGCCCGCGAGCAACGGCGAACGCGACACGCGCGCAAGCGCGATCGGGATGCCGAGCGCGAAGCCGAACGCCGCGCCCAGCGCGGTCAACAGCAGCGTGCGGCCGAGCCCGGACAACACCGGCTCGGACAGAAACCATTCGGCGAAAACATTCCAGCCCCAGCGCGGATTGCCCAATACCGATTCGAGCACGATGCCGATCAGCACCACGGCCGCCACGGTGCCGGCGAGGCGCGCGCGGTTCTTCGCGGGCACGATGCGATAGTCGGCGCGCTCGCGCAACGCGTCGGCGTGCGCGGCGGCGAGTTGCGGATTCGCGAGTTCAGCGGTGTCGTTCATCGTCGTCTGCTCCGCGCAGTCAGGCCGCGTCGGCCACGGCGGCCGGCTCGATCGGGTTGTCTACGCCCGCCGCCGACGACGCATAACGGCTCGCCTTGCGCGGCAAGCCGAGATGATCGCGCAGCGTCGCGCCCGTCAGCGTGCGCTCGTAGCGCCCGCGTCGTTCGAGTTCGGGCACCACGTAGCGCACGAAATCGTCGAGCCCCTGCGCCTGCACCGCGAAGCCGAGGATGAAACCGTCGGCTGCGCCGGCGTCGAGCCAGCGGATCAGCTCGTCCGAGATCTGCGCGGGCGTGCCGAGAAAATGCGTGCGCGGCGTCGCGACTTCGAGCGCGACCTCGCGCAACGTCGAGCCCTTCTTGCGGGCTTGCGCCTTGATCCGGTCGGTGGTCGAACGGAAGCTGTTACGGCCGATCTCCCCTAGCTCGGGAAACGGCTCGTCGAGCGGATACTGCGTGAAGTCGTGATGATCGAAATAGCGGCCCAGATACGCAAGCGCCTCGTCGATCGTCAATAGCTCGCGAATCGCGCGGTATTTCGCTTCCGCTTCTTCGGGCGTCGCACCGACGATCGGGCTGATGCCGGGGAAGATCTTCACGTCGTCGCGGCTTCTGCCATGCTCGAGCGCGCTGCCTTTCACACGCTGCGCGAACGCGCGCGTTTCCTCGATCGACACCGAATGCGTGAATACCGCGTCCGCGTATTTCCCGGCGAGCGCGATGCCGGCATCGGACGAGCCCGCCTGGAAAATCACTGGCTGACCCTGCGCCGAGCGCTGGATATTGAGCGGTCCCGCCACCTGGAAGAACTTGCCCTCGTGATCGAGCGTATGCAACCGGTCGCGCTCGAAGAACACGCCGCGTTCGCGGTCGCGCACGAACGCATCGTCGTCCCAGCTATCCCACAAGCCTTGCGCGACGCTCAGATACTCGTCGGCGATCTCGTAGCGCAGCGCATGCTCGGGGTGCGAGCCGCCGTAGTTCTTCGCGGTCCCTTCGAGCGGCGTCGTGACGACGTTCCAGCCGGCGCGCCCGCCACTGATCAGATCGAGCGAAGCGAACTGGCGCGCGACCGTGAACGGATCGCTGTACGACGTCGACACGGTGCCCGCGAGCCCGATCTTCGAGGTGACCGTCGCGAGCGCCGACAGGATCGAGATCGGCTCGAAGCGGTTCAGAAAGTGCGGAATCGATTTCTCGTTGATGTACAGACCATCGGCGACGAACGCGAACGCGATGCCGTGTGCCTCGGCTTTGCGCACCGTGTCGACGAAGAAGTTGAGGTTCACGCTCGCATCGGCGGGTCCGGCCGGATGCTTCCACGAATTCATATGGCTGCCGGCGCCTTGCAGCATGATGCCGAAATTCAGTTTGCGATGGCTCATCGGGTAGTCCGCCGATCGTTGAGGGTTGGTTGGAGAGATCACGCGTAGGCCGGCTCGATCGTGCTGCCGAGCAGTTCGACCGAGCGCAGGCGCGCAGGATAGTGTTGCAGCGGCGAATCGATGACGAATTCGTCGATGCCGTAGCGCCGGCTCAACGCGTCGAGTTGATCGCGTACATCGCCGGCCGTGCCCTTGACGACATGCGGATGGCGCTCTTCGATCGTGTAGCCGCTCGCGCCCGCCTGGCGCGCGTACTCTTCTGCGGCATCGGCCGTCGCCAGATTCAGGCTTTGGCCGCTGGCAAGCTGCAGCCTGAAGATGCGCAACGGACCGGTGAGGCGTTGCGCCTCGTCGCGCGTCGCCGCGGCCACCGCGTAGAGTGCAAGCAACGGCGCGCGACCGCTGGCATCGCGATACGTCTGCACGGTGCGCTCGATGTTCGCCTCGTCACCGTTGAAGTGACCGGCATAGCAGAACTGCCAGCCCTGCCGTGCCGCGAGTGCCGCGCTATCGGGACTGCCACCGAGCAGAATGCGCTCAGGCAGCAAGGGCGGAGCGGGAAACGCAAGCGCGCCCGCAAGCGCATGGTCCTCTTCGACGCCCGCACCGAGAAACGCATCGAGTTGCGCGAGCTGCAGGTTGAAGCCGGGCTTGTTCTTCTTGTCGTGCAGCCATTGCAGCGCGCGCGTGGTCTGCGGCAGTCCACCCGGCGCCTTACCGATACCGAGATCGACGCGTCCGGGCGCAAGCGCCGCGAGCAGCCTGAACGTCTCCGCGACCTTGAACGGGCTGTAGTGCTGCAACATCACACCGCCCGAGCCGACGCGAATCCGCGACGTATGCGCGAGCACGTGCGAGACGACGATCTCCGGCGCCGAGCTCGCGAGGCCCGGTGCGCCGTGATGCTCGGCGATCCAGAAGCGTTTGAAGCCGAGCGCTTCGGCGCGCTTCGCGAGCGACACCGTGAAGCGCAGCGCGTCGGCCGCGCTCGCGCCCGTGGCAATCGGGCTTTTATCCAGCAGCGAAAGCGAAAAGGTCATGGGTTGGCAGATCGACGTTGAAAGATGAAAAGCGCTGACGCACTCAGGATTTCGGCAGTCCCGGCGGATTGGTCGCGGCCTTGTCGATCGCTTCCGAGCCGAGATTCCAGCGCTCGAGCACCGCGCGATACTGGCCTTTGCCGATCAGATCGTTCAGGGCGATCGTCACCGGCGCGGCGAGACCGCTGCCTCGGCGCGTCGTCACCGCGACCTCGGCGGTGCGCGGCCAGCCGCCGCTGACCGTGCCGACCTGGCGCGTCTTGCCATGCGTAGCTGCGTCGTAAAGCAGCGCGGCGTTGACGCTGAAGATCGCGTCGGCCCGCCCCGATTGCAACGCAACCGATTTGACCGCATCGTCGTCGTAGTACTGCACCTCGATCGGCTTCAATCCATGCGCGACGTTCTGCTTGTCCCATTCCAGCAGGATCTTTTCCTGGTTCGTGCCGGCGTCGGTGATCACGCGCAGGCCCGCGACATCCCGGGGTTCGCGGATCGATTTGATCGGGCTGTCGGTCTTGACGAAGAAACCGACCTCGTCGCGCCGATAGGTCGAGAAGTCGAACTTGGCCTTGCGCTCTTCGGTCACGGTCACGTTCGAAATCACCGCGTCGACCTTGCCGGACGCAAGCGCGAGCGGCCAGTCCGGCCACGCGAGGATCACGACGTTGAGCTTGCGCCCGAGACTGTCCGCGACGAGTTGCGCGAGATCGGGGTCGAAGCCGACCACGGTCTTCGCATCGGTCGCATAGGTGCTGATCGGCGGATGCGCGACGACGATGCCGACGGTCAGTTCGTCTTTCGCGACGAACGGAAAGTTTGCGGGAACCGCCTTCGCCGCGACCGCGTCCTGTTCGGCACGGATACGGCCGTGCTGGTCGGGACTCAGATCGAAGCCCGTCGCGGCAAGCGCGTTGGCGCTGAAATAGAACGTGGCTGCCAGCACGAGCGACGATAATTGCAGACCTGTTTTCATGAAGTGTCCGTAGTAGTGTGAGGAGATAGGAGTGAGCGTTTAGCGGACGGTCAGATCGGCGTCGTTCGCGCGCAGGTCGTCGAGCGTGTCGATGCGATGCGGCGCGAGCAGGTTCTTGCCGAAGCGAAGGTGCACGTGAACTTCGGGAGGCAATGCGGTATCGAACAGCTTCGTATAGCCGGTGCGTTCGTAAAGCGCCCATGCTTCCGGCTGTTTGAAGCCGGTGGTCAGATAGAGGCGCGAGTAGCCCTGCGCGAGAGCGCGCGCTTCCAGTTCCTCTACGACCTGTCGCGCGAGTCCCTGGCGGCGCAGATCGTCGCGCGTCCAGATGCGTTTGAGTTCGGCCGTGCGCGCGTCATAGCGCTTGAACGCACCGCCGCCGATCGTCGCGCCGTCGCGGATCAGCAGAATGAACGCGCCTTGAGGCGGTGCGAACAGTTCGGCCGGATAGCGCGCAATCTCTTGCGCGGCGGCCGCGCCACCGTCCCTTCGATAATCTTCGTAGCGTGTCGCGTATTCGCGCCGCAGCGCGTCGAGCAGTGGCTGCGCGCGGGGATCCAGTGGCGTGGTGTCAACGACGAGAGTGCTCATGAACGATCGACACGAGGTCGTCGGATATTCAGGAGCTCATACGATAGCTTGCAGCCGCGTTGCCGCTAACCAAGCAATTTCGCTATCTTTATCTGGTATCGCGATGGGCTGTGATCGTGATGAATGGCGCTGTGATTACGTGTAGCAATGCCAATATCACAGTGTGACGAATGTCGAAACGGAACAGCGAGTGCCTGGTATCGTCGCTTCAGCTGGCCACTTCCTCCGCGAGATGGAACAGACAATCGCCTCGCCTGACGAGCGCGGGCACCCGCTTGCAGACGACTTCACCGTTGCTCGCGAAATGGCAGGTCACCGGCTCTTTCAGCGGCGTATCAGGGAAATGAATGCGGGCCGCGGGTTGCCCTGCGACCACTCTCTCACCGAGTTCAACTAGCGGCTCGAACAGACCGTTGTCGTATGCGTACACGTAGTGACGCGCGCCCGCCACGCGCAGAAAACGCGTGTCGGCAGGCGGCGCCTCGGGCACGAGCGGGCCAGTCAAAGCGCCGATCGCGCCGAGAAAATGCAACAGGCCGTGACGGGCCTCGCGCAGCAGCGCGGCATCGACGGTACCGCCGCCTCCCAACTCCGCCGTGATCGACAAGGCCCCTTGCCGCCGCGCGGCCGTCGCCGCATGCACCGGGTTTTCCGCATGCAGAAAGGCGTTCGGCAATCCGAACGCGCGTAACGCGTGTTGCAGTCGCTTTTTCTCGCCGTCGTCGCGCGGATCGATCGCGAGCATGTTGTTGCCGCGATAAAGCAGCGAGCTGCCGCCGGAATGAAGATCGATCAAATAGTTCGCGCGCGCGAGCAGCACGTGCTCGATGTAATGTGCGATCAGCTGCGTCGGCGAACCTTGCGGATCGCCTGGAAACGTGCGGTTGAGATTGCCGTCATCGAGCGGCGACGTGCGCAGTCCGGCCTCGGCCGCCGGCGCGTTTGCTTGCGGCAACAGGATCAGTTGACCGGCAACCTGAGCCGCGTCGATTTCGCGGATCAGCGTCGACACGAGGATCTGCCCTTCGTATTCGTCGCCGTGATTGCCTGCCATGATCAGCACGACCGGACCGCCGCCATTGCGTATCGAGGCGATCGGAATTGGCAGCCAGCCATACGCGGACCGATGCACGGAATGCGGCAGCCGCAGATAGCCCGCATGCTTGCCCTGAGCATCCAGATTGATTTCGCAGCGAATCGGGTTGCTCGGCGTGACCATTGAACTCATTGCTTCGCTCGCGCAAGTAACGGCCTTCTAGCCGTTGCAGCTAGACGCCAAATGGAAATTGCCATTTGATCTTCGTATCGTCGCTCGTCGCGCAATGGCCTGCACGAAGGCGACGCTTCACCAGCCACGTCGCACCGTACTGCAGCGTGGAGCACAGCAGCAGATAAACGACCCCGACGAACAGGAATATCTGCACCGGGTACACCATCAGCCGATTATTGACCTGATTCGCGAGAAACGTAAACTCGGGCACCCCGACGATATAAGCGAGCGAGGTGTCCTTGATCAGCGTGACCCACTGATTGACGAACGACGGCATCATGATCCGTATCGCTTGCGGCAATTGCACGTACCGTAGCGCTTGCCAGCGCGTCATGCCGAGCGACGCCGCCGCTTGCGCCTGCCCTGAGCCGACGGCCGCGATACCCGCCTGCACCGAATGCGACAGATACGCGCCGCCGATCAGCGCGAGCGCGCTAACCACGGTGGCGAGTCCGGGCACGTCGATGTGCAGCAGCATCGGCATCAGGAAGAAGGTCCAGAAGATCAGCATCAGCACGGGAATAGCTCGAAAGAAGCCGACCACGGCAGTCAGCGCGAGATGCGCGGCACCGCGCGTCATCGACAACGCAATGCCACCAGCCAGACCAAAAAGAGCCGACAGTAAGGCCGAGACGGTCGACATCACGACCGTCAGCGCCGCGCCGCCCAGCGGCCCATCGGGGAACGTGCCGAGCAGCAGATAGCGCAACGACGGCAGCCATTCGAGCGCGCTCATCCATGCCCTCCTTGCCAGACCCGGGCGCTATCGGTTCGGGCGCCGATCCGCCGGACGCCGCCGCGCTTCCACACTAGCAGCGCCGCTTCGATAACTGCGATGATCACGATATAGAGCACGGTCGCCGCGCCGAATGCCTGAAAAGTCTTGAACGTTTCCGTATCGACCTGCCGCGATACGTACGACAACTCCGCGAGCCCGATCGTCATCGCCAGCGACGAGTTCTTCACGAGATTCATGTATTGCCCAGCAAGCGGCGGGGTCGCGATCCGAATCGCCTGTGGCAGGATCACATACCGGAACGAGGCGAGCGGCGTGAGGCCCAGCGCCGCGGCGGCCTGATGCTGTGCGTCCTTGACGCCGCGCATGCCTGCTCGAAATTCTTCGCTGATGAACGCGGTCGTATAGCAAGTGAGCCCGACCCAGCCCGCGACGAATTCGAACGACGGCCACGCGAGCGTCCAGCCAAACAGCGAAACGGTGTGCGACGCATTGAGCCATTCCATGCACGGCTGCGGCAATAACGTCGCCGCGCCGAAATACCAGAACAGCAATTGGACGAGCAACGGCGAATTGCGAAACGCCAGCACATATAGCGCGGCCGTACGCGCGAGCATGCCGTTGCGTGCATTGCGCGCAAGCGCGAGCCCGAAACCGGCGAGCGTCGCCGCCGCGCCCGCGCAAGCCGACAACACTAGCGTCATCACAAAGCCATGCGCGATCCAACCAAGGTACTTCGGTTCTAGCCAGCCGTTCATTCCGCCCTTCTACTCAAGCGCCGATTTCGTTTCGCAATGACAAGCGGCCCGCCGCTTTCACACGGCAGGCCGGCTCTAAAGTTACCGACGGATCAACTCTTCTGCGAATCGCCGATCCTGAACAGACGCGGCAACGGCGCGCGGCTCTCCGGTCCGAACCAGTGGTCGTAAATCTTCGCGGCGCTGCCATCCGCTTCGAGGCCCTTCAGCGTATCGTCGACGACGCTCAGAAGACGCGTCTCGCCCTTCGGCACGCCGACGCCTTCATAGTCGTTCGAGATCGTGAACGGCGCGATCTCATAGTTCGCCTTATCGGGCACGTTCGCGAGCAGCGCGACAAGCTTCGGGCCGTCCTGCGTGATCGCCTGCACGTTGCCGGCGCGTAGCGCGGCGAACGCGAACGGCGTGTCGTCGTAAGCGACGATCGTGGCGTTGGGGAACTGCGCGCGCACCTGCTGCTCGTTCGTCGTGCCCTTGTCGGCGCCCACGCGCAGACTGTTCAACTGCTGCGGCGACTTCAGCACGCCCTTCTTCGCGATGAACTGCGTGCCCGATGCGAAGTACGGCGTGCTGAAATCGACTTCCTTCCTGCGCTCGTCGGTAATCGTGAAGTTCGCAAATACGAGGTCGACCTTGCCCGACTTCAGGAAGGCGATGCGATTCGCCGGATTGGTCGGCTGGATTTCGAGCTTCACGCCGAGCTTGTTGGCGACCGCGCGCGCATAGTCGACGTCGAGCCCGACGATCTGATTGGTCTTCGGATCGACGAAACCGAACGGGGCGTTGCTGTCGAACGTGGCGACGCGCAGCACGCCCGCTTTCTTGATGTCGTCGAGACGATCGGCGTGTGCGACGCCGGAGATCGCGAGCAGCAACCCCATGACTGCTGCGCCAACGAATTTGATTTTCATGGTTTGGCCTTGGTATTGGATGTTTTGCGTACGACGTGATTCACGACTGTCTCACTGCGACGACGCGCAGACTGTAGCAACGCGCACCGCAATGGCGAACCAATAAATCGTCGCGAGCTAAGCGGTGAATCGGATATGCGGTATGTGCTTACTGCCTGCCTTTCTCCGGCGCGCGCCGGCTCTATCCGCCATAGCGCCAAAGCTGCTTTGATTGTGAGCATTTATTGGTTCGCTTGCGTCGCGGCTCTGCTTACATTGGACGACCACCACACGCGACTACAAGGACAATCGATGACACCGGCCCGGGGCTTTTCATTCTTCGCGACAGCGCGCAACGCAATCACATCCGACGGCGAACGCAATCGCGGCCGGCGCGGTTGGCTGAAGACGGTCGCGGCAGCGCTCGCAATCGGTATCTTCGGCGCGGCCTACGTAGCCCACGCCGCGCCGCTCGACGAGCTGAAGCTGGACTATGCGTACTATTCGCCGGAAAGCCTCGTGATCAAGCGCAACGGCTGGCTCGAACAGGAATTCGCCGCCAACCACACCCAGGTGAAGTGGGTGCTGAGCCTCGGCAGCAACCGCGCGCTCGAATATCTGAACAGCGGCGCAATTGACATCGGTTCGACCGCGGGACTCGCCGCCGTGCTCGGCAAGGCGAACGGCAATCCGATTCGTGCGGTGTATATCTTTTCGCGGCCCGAGTGGACCGCGCTCGTCGTGCGCAAGGACTCGCCGGTCAAATCACTCACCGATCTTAGGGGCAAGAAGATCGCGGCCACCAAGGGCACCGATCCGTTCCTGTTCACATTGCGCGCACTGCATACGGCGGGCCTGTCGCGCGACGATGTCGAGATCGTCAATCTGCAGCATCCCGATGGTCGCACCGCGCTCGCGAACGGCCAGGTCGACGCGTGGGCCGGACTCGATCCACACATGGCGGCCGCGCAGATCGACGATGGCGCGCGCCTGTTGTACCGCAACGTCGACTTCAACACATGGGGCTTTCTGAACGCACGCGAAGACTTTATCCGCGAACATCCGGACGCGCTCGCGCGGGTGCTGAAAGTCTATGAAAAGGCCCGCGTCTGGATCGCCGCTCACCCCGACGACACCGCGAAAATCGTCGCCGAGGAATCCAGGGTATCGCTGCCGGTCGCGAGGCTGCAGTTGAGCCGTAACGACTTCAGCCAGCCTCAGCCGGGCGCCCGGCAGATTGCCGCACTCAAAGCCGCCGCGCCAATCCTGGTCGACGAACAACTCGTGAAGAGCGGCACCGATCTGAACGCGATCATCGATGCGCTGGTCGACTCCAAAGTCGCCCAACCGGTGATTGCGACAGCGAGCAACGGCGCGAAATGAAACGCCCACACCAGACCTGAGCACGCCGATGAGCACCACGAGGAATCATTTCACGCTGGCACGGCGCGATTCGCCGTGCCCGTCATGTAGCGAACTTAAGCGACCGCCACGCGCGCACGACCGGTTGCGGCCGTGGCGCCATGCTGGCGTTGCGTTGCCAATCGTCTTTCTGGCTGTCATCGAGGTGCTCGTGCGCGCGTCGATCCTGCCGATGCATCTGGTCCCCGCGCCGAGCGCGATCGCGCGGACGCTATGGGATCTCGGCGCCGCGCACCTCGCGCGGCATATCGGCGCGAGCGTGATCCGTGTGTATGGCGGCTTTGCGATCGGCGCCGCGCTCGCGCTGCTGGTCGGCGCGGCGATGGGCCTCAGCCGGCGCGTCGATGCATTGCTCGACCCGGGGTTTCAGGCCTTGCAGGCGATTCCGTCACTCGCGTGGGTGCCGATCCTGCTGTTATGGATGGGGATCGACGAAGCACCGAAGATCACGCTGATCGCGATCGGCGCGTTTTTCCCGGTGCAATTGAGCGTGGTGGCGGGCATCCGCGGCGTCGAGCGCAAGCTGATTGAATTCGGCGAGCTGAACCGGCTGAGCCGGCGCGGGTTGTTCACGCGCATTCTGCTGCCCGCGTCGATGCCGCAGATTTTTACCGGACTACGCACCGGACTGAGCCTCGCGTGGATGTTCATGGTCGCCGCCGAACTGATCGCGGCGACGCGCGGGCTCGGCTATCTGCTCAGCGATGGCCGCGAAACCGGCCGCCCGGATCTGGTATTCGGCGCGATCCTGCTGCTCGCGCTGCTCGGCAAACTGAGCGACGGCATGCTGAAAGCGATCGAGGTACGGGCGCTGTCGTGGCGCGATGCGCATGAAGTGTCGGAGCCCACGCGATGAATCGGGCACTCGCTCCATTGCTCGAAGTACGTGGACTCACGCGGCGCTTTGGCGAGCGCAAAGTGTTCGAGCAGGTGTCGTTCGCGCTGTCGCGCGGCGAAATAGTCGGCCTGGTCGGTCCTAGCGGCTGCGGCAAAAGCACGTTGCTGCGCGCGGTTGCGGGGCTGGACCGCGCGGCCACGGGTGCCGTGCTGATCGACGGCGTACCGTTGCTCGCGCCGTCGCCGCGTGTCGGCATGATCTTTCAGGAGCCGCGCCTGCTGCCATGGCTCAGCGTGGCGGACAACATCGCGTTTGCCGCGGGGTCGCATGCGGGAGACGATCCGCGCGTCGACCCGCTGCTCGCCGAGGTGGGCCTCGCAGGCGTGCGCGATGCGCTGCCGAAGCAACTGTCCGGCGGCATGGCTCAGCGCGTCGCGCTCGCCCGAGGTCTGTTCGACGAACCCGAACTGTTGCTGCTCGACGAGCCGTTCAGCGCCGTCGATGCGATCACGCGCGCGCGACTGCAGCAGTTATTGCTCGCGTTGAAACACGCGCGCGGCACGACGGTGCTGCTCGTCACGCACGATCTCGACGAAGCGCTGAGTCTGTCCGACCGCGTGCTGCTGTTGTCCTCCGCGGGCGCCGGTGGCCCGAGCCGGATCGCGCGCGAACTGCCAATCACATTGCAGCGGCCCAGAAATCCGCGCGATGCGTCGTTGAATACGCTGCGCGATGTGTTGCTGGAGATGTAGCGGGCTACCTGACGAACGCAACGCTCGACGGGTCGGTCACATCAGCCGATTGCCCAGTGTCCGTCAGCCTGCCCGATGCCGCATCGATGCTGAAAACGCTGACCTTGCCGCTGCGCTGATTCGCGACGAGCAGCCATCGGCCGGACCCGTCGATGCCGAAGCCCCACGGCTTGTCGCCGCCCGAGGCAATGCGCTGCACGAGCGAAAGTTCGCCCGTGTCCGCATTCACGCGATAGACGACCAGCGAGTTCTCCCCGCGATTCTCGACATACACGAAACGCCCGTCACGACCTGGCGCGATCTCGGCGCCGCTTTTCACGCCGTCGAATCCGTCGGTGCCGATCGGCAGCGATTGCACGTGCGTCAGCGTGCCTTGCGCGGCATCCCAGCGAAACACCATCACTTGCGCGCTCAGCTCGGTCAGCAGATAAACGAACTGTCCGTTCGCGGAGAATTCGAGGTGACGCGGACCGCTGCCCGGCGGCGCGACGAAGGTGGCCGCGCGCGTGGCATCGTCTTGCGACAGCGCATGCGTCGCGCGATCGAAACGATAGACGAACACACGGTCGGCGCCCAGATCGGCAACGAGCGCATAACGCCCGGATGGATCGATGGCGATACCGTGCGCATGCGCGCTCGCCTGGCGTCGGTTCGGGCCGGAGCCGGTTTCCGCGAGCGTCGACACGAGCGGCCCGACGCTGCCGTCGGCATCGACCGCGACGCTCGACACCGAGCCGCTGTTGTAATTCGCGCCGAGCAAGGTCATCGACGCTGTGTCGAAGCGCAGGAAGGTGGTGCCGCGGCCGCCTGTCGGCACCGTGCCGAGCGCGCTCAGCGAACCGTTCGCGCGGTCGACCGCGTAGGCGGTGATGCTGCCTTCTTTGGTGCTGTCGTCGTCGACGGCATAGAGCACCGGCGCATGCGGCGATGCCGCGACCCACGTCGATTTCGGCCCCTCTGCAACAGGTCCGAGCGCCGTGAGTGCGCCGGTCGAGGTATCGAAACGCAGCGCGCTGATCTGCTGGTGCAGCGTGCCGATATAAACGAGTTCGGTCGGTGCGGACTCCGGCAACGTAGCGGCATACAGCGGCGCGCCGACCATGCCCGCCGACAACGTCAACGCGGTGCACGCGGCCGTCAGCGCGTGGTACGCGGCGCGATTCTGCGGGAACAACCGGGTCATATTCGATGAACGTAAGAAGACAGGCAATGTGAGCAATCGGCTCAAGCGTAGTCGAATCGCCGCTCGCCGTCCCTGCACAAAAAGCCGATTCGCCTGGACTTAATGAAAACTACCTTGGTGCCGGGTCGCGTGGCCACACGCTAACGGTTCGGCTGCTGCCGCGCCGCGACGCGGAACTGGCTCGGCGCCTGGCCCACTTCCCTGCGGAAGAATCGCGTGAAGTACGCGGCGTCCGCGAAGCCGAGCCCGAACGCGATCTGCTCGACCGACATGTCGCCGAAAATCAGATTGCGCTTGGCCTCGGCAATGATGCGCGCGTGAATCATCTTGGTCGGACTCTGCTCGGACGCGGACGCGCAGGCAGCGCGCAATTGCACGAGCGATATGGCCATCATCGACGCGTAGTCCTGCAGCGTCAGATTCTCGCGGTAGTGTTCTTCGATCAGCTTGCGGAAGCGGTCCACCTGGCGCATGTCGTTGCGCGTCGCGCTTTCGTTCGCGCCCTGCCCGAGCGGCGTGGCGCGCGCGAGCCTCAGCAGCAGCGTGGTCAACAACGCTTCGGTGCCTACCACGTGCCCGACCGCATCCGATTCGGCTTCCTGTTTCAGGCTATCGATGAGGCTGTAGAACTCCATGCCGGCATCGGCGGGACCGGTGAGTGGAATCACCCGCGGTGTCTCCCACAGCGCGATGAACTCGCGCAGCTTCGAGTTGACCTGCGTCAGATAGGCGACCTCGATCGTCACTACCCAGCGGTCCGCGTCGACTTCGTAGTCGAGACCGTGCACGCATTCGGTCGGCAGCAGCAATGCGCAAGGGCCCTCGAACGGTACGCTCTCGCCTTCCAGATTCATCACGCCGCGCCCGCTGCGCACGAAAATTACCTGACCGTAAGCGGGATGCGCATGCGGCTCGGTGCGCCAGCGGCCGCGGTCGGTTACATGCCCGACGTGTACGAACCAGTTCTTGACCTCGGGGCGCTCGACGTACAAGCGGACCTTCGGCACGGTGGTCCGTTTCGCCTTCGCGATCGCTCCAGGCTGATGTTTCGCCGCGGCGCTGTGTGTCATACAGTCTCCTTGACGGCCGATTCGCTCGCGCTCGCGGCCCTCATGGCAATCGAGTCCCGCTGCGGCAAATCGGCGGCCGCCGACACGCAACAGAAGAACCGCTGCGGCGCTCGGCATGCAGTGCTTGTAATGGGTGCCGAGGCTTCTCCGGTACGCTTCTCGATCGTCAGCAAACGCGAGGAGGTATTTACCCTGACCGCAAAGGAAGCCGCCCCGGCCTCGGCGCACATCCTAGCACTGTCGAATGGCCGGCGGAACCTGGTGTTTTTTTCCAACCATTTCCACCAGCACATCAGTAGTACACCGCGCACATCGGCACCAGGCGCGGCCGCAACGCCGGTAAAACCGGTGCCGTTCCGAGTCTGGCGCGCCTGAGCGGGTTTTGCACAAAGGCGGCGGGGTTTCCGCCGGTCGCCTCAGAACTTATGTACGAGGCCCACTCCGATGCCGCGCGTGTCAGTGCCCGGAGTGATCGCAAGGCCGGAATACGCCGTCCCGGACAGCGTGTATGCCGCCTGGTTCCGGTTCTGGATAAAGCCGGCCGCCGTATAGAGCTCGGTCGATTTGGACAGCGAGTACTCGAAAAGCAAGCCCAATTGCTGCGCATTGTTGCCCTTGCCGGTGCGGTCGTGCAAGTAACCGTACATCAGCGATAGCAGCGAAAACGGGTCGAACTGATACGAGTCGGATATCTGGTAGACGTCGTGCTGCATGTACTTCGGCGTATTGGTCAGGTTCTCCGTGTGATAGGCCAGCCAGATGCGATTGGCGCCGATTGCATACGAAGCACCCGCGTTGAACACGTTCAGTACCGCGCCAGGACCAGCGGCAGCACCGCCTGCCAGCGCATAGCTTCCGCCCGCGCCGATGGCGGGTTCGTCGCCTCTTTCATAGCCGGCCGCCACATTCAACGGCCCGTTGACGTACTGGACGACCGCGTTGTAGAACCCGATGCCGTTGCCTCCACCCGTCGCTGGGTCGCGCAATGCCACCATGAACTTGGCGTTCAGCCCGCCAAACGTCGGCGTGTAGTACGAAATACCGTTGTTCGCGCGGATGATCAATGCGTTGAAATTATTCATCGGCGAAGCAACGCTTTTGACCCATGACGGATCCATCGCCGCCTGCAGCACGTCGTATTGCGGCGAGTTCTGCAAGCCGAAGCGCACCTCTCCGAAACCACCGGACAGCCCGACGAACGCAAGGCGATTGAACGCCTTGGTCGGATCCGTCGCTGCACCCGTCTGACCTGAGAAAGCCTGCTCCAACTGGAAATTGACGTGCAGGCCGCCGCCGATATCCTCGCTGCCCTTAAAGCCGTAGCGCGTCGCGTAGAGTCCGCCCGGTACCGCTCGAGTCGCCGAATTTTTGCCGCTCGAACTCTGATAGGCGAGACCATTGTCGAGCACGCCATAGAGCGTGACCGATGACTGCGCAAACGCGGGGGAAACGGACGCACAAGACAAGACTGCGCCGGATGCGAGAGTGATAAACCTCTTCATGCGATATCTCCATTCTTATACGCATCGGAACGCCGATGCTCTTATTCACAGCTATTTCATTGGTCCTGCTAATCGAAACGTCACGCAATGGATCGAGCGTATCGTTGCGGCCTGACACGCCACCTGTTCCACAGATCGAAGGGGATCCTCGAAGTCGACGTTCACGAGCGAAGCAGCGATGAGCCCGCTGCCGAGGCCAAGAATATTGGATGCCCCGCAGGGCGTCCTTACACAAAAATCAGATTCACTGGCATTTTTTCCAGCGACGCACGCGAGCGCCGGTCATGGAGGTGGAGTCGTTCGATACGTTCGGATCAACCGCGACCTGAGATTTACCCGAATCCGGTCCGTTCTGATTAAAAAGTGCCAGCGAATCTCATTTTTGTGTAAAGGCATTCACGCGGGCATCGCATACATTCCATACGACCGCGGCAGATATCACTGCGTTGACTATCGGAGTCAAGCGTCGACGGTGCGAAAAAATCGAGAGTCGAGAATCGACCACATCTTGCGTATCAACAAATATGGAAGAGACATGAAAAAAACCACGGGCATCGGCATGCCGCTGTTAGGTATTGCCGTCTTCGGCTGCTTCACGGCTGCCGCGCATGCTGCGGATACATCGCCGAGCGCACAAGGGGACACTCAAGCGGTACAAGTTGCTCAGACGAACAGTAACGGCGCCGCATCGGATCTGAACGCAGCACCGGTCACGCTGTCCCAGGCCAGCACCGTGACCGCGCCGCTGTCACCGCCGCCGAGCCTGTTCGCCCCACCTACCTCGTGGAATGACACGTATATCGGCTATCGCGTGGGTTCCAATTTCTACTATCCCGGCGTGCGCACCGAATCCGGGGCACCCGCCAAGATCACGCAGAACATCGGCTATCTGACGACCGTGGGCGGCTTCAAATACGGTAGCTATGCGTTCAACGTCGACTACCTGGTCTCCAGCATGGCGAATCCGGAAGCGGGTCCGACCAACGCCTACGGTTATCCGACACCGGGCTCCGGTGGCGCGCAGGAGGTCTACAGCGTTGGCCGGGTCTCGCTCAGTGCCAGCAAGGTGTTCGGCAAATCGTTTTCCTACGGATTCATCCGCGACTTCGGCCTGACCGTCGGCTATGAGTTCGGTGCGAAGAACGATTCCTTTGCCGAGCGAGCCCGCATGTTCGTTGCCGGGCCCACCATCGAGTTTTCCATTCCGAATGGCTTCTGGAACGTGACGCTCGGCGTTCGCACGGAAAGTAACCACAACGGCATCGCGAATGTGGACGTGAATTTCAATCCGGCCGTGCACCTCGAGAGTTCCTGGCTCTACCCGTTCCGACTCGGTCCGGTTCCGCTGGTCTTCAAAGGCTTCGCAAGTCTCACCGGACCTAAAGGCAAAGATGGCTTCGGCGTTCAGACAACCACGGAGTTCCTGACCCGCGCCTATCTGCTGGTGGACGTCGGATCGTTTGCTGGTCATCCGCGCACTGTGTACACGGGTCTCGGCTACGAATACTGGCACAACATGTACGGGACGCCAGCCTCCGCGCAGCCCGGGACGACCCAAACCTCCGTCCCCATGTTCGTGGCTGAAATTCACTTCTGACCAGCAGCTCCGGTTGAATGAACAAAGCATCGGCGGCCCAGCATAGCGGGCCGCCGATGTTCGTTTCGCGGTTCGCTTTTTCATCCGTCTTTCCCGACCCGAATCGAATTCGCAACAAGAAGAACCATGGGACAAAGGGAACCGTGCACTGCCGCAACCTCGTGAACCATTTTCGTGCTGCTCGCACTCTGCCTGCCGATTTGCTTTGTCGATCGAGCGAGGCTGTCCGCGTTGCTCTCGGGCCAACATTGCGTGTGCAGGTTTGCGTTGACGAGCTTCGAGCGAGGCTGGTTTGTCGGCATCGCGATCGTCGCCGCGCTGGCCGGATAGGGCGCGGATCGTGCGTTTCTTTGCTGCGACCCAATCGGGTACCGACAGTCAACGGGACGAATGATGTGTCCGCGCGAATTGCGTTCCGAGACCTCGCTGGAATGCGGAGGGACGCAGGCGAATAAACGCAGCTTTCAACCAGAAAAGAAAAGGCGCTGTGTCGAAACACAGCGCCTTTTTCACACGCTCCGCTTACTGCTTTGGAATATAAAGCGGCATCGAGTCTTCCCAGATCGTGTCGGTAATCGCATGCCGGTCGCTACCGTCCGCGTTCATCACCCAGTTCTGTCCATCGGGCTGGAACGTGTCGTCGTACAGCGACAGCTCATCGCGGAAGCCATACTCGCCCGAGCTGTACGCAATGCGGCCGTCCCACGTCCAGGTTGCGTGCGCCTGGTTCGAACCCTGCGGGGTCACGCGCTGCACGTCCGTGCCGTCCGGATTGATCGTGTACACGTCGAAATGGAACTTGTTGGGGTCGCTCGGGTTGACCTCCTTGCGCGTGAAGACGATCTTCTTGCCATCCGGCGACCAGCCGGGCAAGTTGTCCGGCTCGGTGGTCAGGATCGTGGTCTTCTGCGTTCGGAGGTCGAGAATCCGCAGACCCTTGTCGTTATCGCTCCACACGCGGTAGACGAGCTTCGTACCGTCCGGCGAATAGCTCGGGAAGCCCGCGTTTTCCTTGCCGTCGGTCAGGATCTCCGGCTTGCCGTTCATGCTGCCGTCGGCCTTGATGCGCATGATCTGCCCCGGCATATGAGCGCGCGTGAAGAACCAGCCGCCCACGCCGAAGGCCACCCACTGCTTGTCCGGCGACCAGGTCGGCTGGAACGCACCTGCCAGACCCATCTGGATCATCTTCGGATCGAGGCCGCTGGTGACCGGATCGTAAATATGACGCGCGTCGCTGAAGTCGGTATTCGACACCACGATCGACGAGCCGACCGCCTTCTCCGTGTACACGAGCGACTTGCCGTCACGCGAAAGCTGCGGGAATACATCGACGAAGCGGTAGTTCCATTGCGGATCGAAACTGAAGAGTGCCGTGCCGTTCGGATGGAACGGCTTGCCGTACACCACCTTCTCGTAGACGACCTTCTTGCCGTCGGCCGAGTAATGCGGCGAGCGGATGCCGCTTCCCGCCGTGGCATGCGACTGACCGTCCGTCGTATGGAAGCCTTCCTGAGGACCGTTCTTGACATGATAGGCGACGTTCGTCGCGCCTACGTATTGAGGGAACACCTTGAATCCCGGCGTGTTCGTCAGATCCGTGCGCTCGCCGGTGGCCACATCGACCTGCACGATCTGCGTGCTGACCTTGCCGATCGCCTCGGGACGGTGCGCGCCCCAGGTCGATTCGACCGGGGTTTCATAGAACGCCACGCGCTTGCCGTCCGCGGACCACGATGGCGAGCCCTCGGCATAGCCGGGACGCGCGGTGATCTGCCTGAAACCCGTGCCGTCCGGATGGATCTCGTAGATGCTGCTTTCCTGCGTGCGCTCCCAGCCGACCGGCAGGTTGTGGCCTCGCCAGTCGGTCCCGATATCGGACGACAGCGCGATCCACTTGCCATCCGGCGACCAGGAAGGCCGGAAGAAACTGTGCGGCTTGTTCGGGTCGAACCTGATTTCGCCCGTCACGTTATGCAGCGCGCCGGTCTTCATGTTGAGCGTCCAGATGTTCGTGGTGCCCCACGTATCCTTGTCACGACGCGACGAAACGAACGCGATCAGATCCGGATCGGCCGGATTGAAGACCGCGGCATCGCTAATGCCGATCGAGTCGGTCAGGCGCTGCAATCCGGTGCCATCGACTCGCACCCGGTAGAGGCTCGCGTGACCGAGACCATCGCGCTCCGAGGTGAACACGATCCAATTGCCGTCCGGCGAAAACGAACCGTGATAGTCGAAACCATCGGACTGAATCAGCCGGTGTTCGTCGCTGCCGTCGGCATTGGCGACATAGAGTTCCGAGGTCGTGGGGCCGATGCGGTAGATCAGCAGGTCGCCCCTGGTCGCCGTCGCGGCTCCCGCTCCCGCTCCCGGTACGAAAGCGGCGATGGCGGCAATGGTCAGGCCGGACAGGATTTTCTTTTTTATCTGAAGCGAGGCACGCACAATACTAGTCTCCGTTTTTTCAAATCATCACAGCAACCTCGAAACCGCCGGACCGGTATTCGAGCCGGCGGACACCATCATTAGCCGAGGCTGCCCGTCACATCGTCGAACAACTCATCGACCGACAAACGATGCGGCAGGATCTTCTGATCGAGCGCCCAGTCGATCGCCAGTTGCAGCCCCTTGCGGTTCTGTTCGAGGCCGATCGGCGGAAACACGGCGGGAGGGCCGCCCTCGGTTTGCGCGCGGCTCTCGACGATCATCCGGTACAACTCGCGCACGACGTCCGGCCGCTTCTTCGACAGATCCTGGTGCACGACGAACATGTGATTGACCGGCACCACGCCTTCGCGCGCGAACCATGCCTTTGCCGCGTTCTGCGCATCGGGAACCAGCGTGCGCACGCGCTCGTCCTTCGGCATGTCTTCGCCGAGCAGCGCGGCGGTAAGCTCGCCGTTCATCATCATGTCTGGGATCGACGAACCGGCGGGCAAGCGCACGCAGTTGTTCGGATCGCGATACTCGGCGAGGTGGCCGTCGCCGAGCGTCATCCACGTGACCTTGTCGAGATCGACGCCGTATTCGTGGCGCAGAATGCCGCGAATCCACAGCGCGGTGGTCTGCGTATAGGTCCGCACGCCGACCTTCTTGCCTTCGACGTCCTTCGGATCGAGATGCCCGAAGTCGATATTGAAGCCCGCGCAATGATGCTGGAAGCGGCCGGAGATCGGCGTCGGCAGCAGCACATAGGGCTTGCCGTAGGCCTTGGCCTGCAGGAACGTGACGATCGCGAGCTCACCCGCGTCGAACTGGCTTTCGCGCACCATCGCCTTGAAGCCATTGTGCGCGGGCGTCGGTCCGCAGAAGTCGAGCGTGACGAGATCCGAGCGCACGCGCCCGTCTCTCAACGCCTTCGTCACCGGATAGACGGCCAGATTGGTGCGCAGCGTCGGCACCGCCGTTTGCGTCGTCGTCATGAATGTCGGTCCTTATGCTTGAACGAAATTACAGTCTCACTTCGATGAGACACGGGCCGGCCGCATGCACGGAATCGGCCATGGCCTTGTGAAATCCTTCGGCGGTATCGACGGCGACGGCGGGCACTCCCATGCTCTTCGCCATCGCGAGCCAGTCGATGCGCGGACGATCGATATCGATCATCGCAAGCGCGCGCTCGCCCGGCGCGCCGGCGCCCATGTTCGCGTACTCGGCCTTCAGAATCGCGTAGCTGTTGTTGGCGAAGATGATCGTCGTGATGTTCAGACCTTCGCGCGCCTGGGTCCACAGCGACTGGATCGTGTACATCGCGCTGCCGTCGCCGACCATGCAGAACACGCGGCGTTCGGGGCACGCCAGCGCCGCGCCGGTCGCCACCGGCGTGCCGTAGCCGATCGAGCCGCCCATGTTGTTGATCAGGTCGTGACGCGCGGCGCCGACGGTCAGACCCATCGTTTCGCGGCCGGTGGTGAGCGATTCGTCGACGAGGATGCAGTCTTCCGGCAACGCGGCGGCAAGCGCCTGCGCGATGCTCGCGGGGTTCAGCGCGCCGCTGGGCGCGCTGGTGTCCGCGCGCTGCTGCCGCACGGGCTGCGTGAGCGTCGCGCCGAGTGCCTCGACCAGCATGTCGAGTGCGGCCGTGCCGTCCTCGCCGACTTCCGCGAGCGCATGCACGCTCGTGCCGGCGGACTTGAGCAGGCTCGGTTTGTCCGGGTAACTGAAGAACGCGACCGGCTCGGTCGTCTCGACCGTGATGATGTGGCGAAAGCCCTGCAGGTAATCGACCGCCGCGTTCACCGCGTACGGAATCCGTTCGAGCGTCACCCGTCCCGCGCCGCGTTCAATCCGCGCGCTGAAGAACTGCGTCGCGAGACGGCAGCCGCTCGCCGCCTTCAGCTTGCCCGCGAGTTCGAGAGCGCGGCCGCGCGTCGAGCGACCGGCCAGCACGATCAGCGTCGGCTCGCCCGAGCGCAGCACCTTCGCGATGTGATCGATGCGCGCGGCGTCCGGCGCTTTCGGCTGCGCGAGCGCCAACGCCGGCAGCGGGGCAGGTTCGCCCGCGTCCTGCCACGACGCATCGCCGGGCAGGATCAGCGTGGCGATTTGCCCCGGATACTCGCGCGCTTTGCTCACCGCCGCCGCGACGTCCCATACGACCGCGCGGGGCGATTCGACGCGGCGCACCCAGTGACTGAGCGGCCGGGCAAGGCCTTCGATATCGGACATCAACGGCGGATCGTATTTCAGATGCGCGGCCGAATGCTCGCCGACGATATTGACCATGCCCGACGATGCGCGTTTGGCATTGTGAATATTGGCCAGTCCATTCGCGAGACCCGGGCCGAGATGCAGCAGCGTCGACGCGGGCGTGTCCTTCATCCGGTAATAGCCGTCAGCGGCACCCGTGCACACGCCTTCGAAAAGACACAGCACGCTGCGCATGCGCGGATTTTCGAGCGCCTTCAGAAAGTGCATCTCCGAGGTGCCCGGATTCGCGAAACAGATGTCGACGCCATGACCGGTCAGCGTATCGACGAGGCTTTCGGCTCCGTTCATTCAATACCCCGCCATCTCGCGCGCCGAGCCGACCACGCCATAGCTGCGCGTCGGCGCCGACATCAGGAAGCGGTAGCCCTCTTCGATCAGCCGCTTGTGATTCTTCGCGTTCACGTGCGGATTGCCGACCACCACGTCGTGCTTACGGCAGGTGTCGACGATCTTGCGCATCGCGTCGGCCACGATCGGATGTTCGTAATCGCGCGGATGACCGAGCTCCTGACTCAGGTCGCCCTCGCCGATCAGAATGAAACCGATGCCCGGCACGTTCGACAGAATGTCGTCGAGATTTTCGATCGCCTCGGTGCTTTCGCACATCAGCCCGACGAGAATTTCTCCTTCCGGCGCGAGCGGCCACACGTCGGCCTTCCGGTAGTAGTCGGCCATGCTCAAGCCCCAGTAGCGCGCCGCGGTCGCGGGACCGTCGCCGCGCACGCCCTTCGGCTCATACAGCGGCGCGCTCTTAGGCCGCGCATAGCGGCACGATGCGACCGCGTTATAAGCCTGCTCGACCGTCGCAACGTGCGGCCACACCACGCCATAAACACCGCGGTCGAGCACCTGCTTCGCGAACGCCTGGTTCATCTCGGCGCCATTGGCCGGAATCCGCGCGATCGGCGTCACGCGCGGCGCGACCGAAGCGGATTCGACGATCGCCTTGCGGTTGAGCATGTACTGCAACGCGTCGCCAAGTGCCGACACGTCGTACGGGTTGTGCTCCATTTCGAACACGATGCCGTCATAGGGTGCGTCGCTCATCTCGATCGCGGTTTGCTTGTCGAGCTTCGAAAATGCGGTGAATGCGGGCTTGCCTGATTCGAACGCGCGAATGATGCCGTTGAGACGGTTATCGCTCATGGTCTTGCTCTCTCGTGAACTCGTGAATTAGCGGGTGAAGCTGGATCAGTCGGCGGCTTTCCAGTACATGAAGCCCATGCCTTCGCCGGTGCCCGCGGGCGTGCGCCAGCACGGCACGTAGTCGACCAGCGTCATTTCGGCGCCGGTCTCCTGCACCGCCTTCATCACGCTGACGTACAGCTTGATTTCCGACGTGCCGGACTGATACGACCGGTTGTCCACCGCCGCGAGGCCGTCGTAGTCGTAGTCCGCCAGCATCTTCATGATGCGGTGATCGAACTCTTCGTCGTTGACGAAGTGCGACAGGCCGCCCGACGCGAAAATGCCCACCCGTACGTCGTCGGGCCATGCCTTGATCGCGTCGCGCAGCACACGGCCGAATTCGATGCAACGCGACATCGACGGCTGCGTAGGCGGATAGAAGCAGTTCATGATGACCGGCACGTGCGGTGGCGGGTTGTCGCCCATGATCTGGTGATACACGAAGCTGTACGCGTGCGGCACCACCGGGTATTCGGGCAGCGGTTTCATCCACACGTTGTCGGGCCACGCGAACAGATCGGTCAGATCGAAGCCTTCGTTCTGGAAATACTCGATCAGATAGGTCGCGAGCTTCGGATGGCAGTCGTGCGTCACGTGATGATCGGGCGCGTAGACCGAACGCTGCGGCGGACCGTTGTGCACTTGCGCGCCGCTATAGATCGCGATCGACGGCGAGAAGTCGGTGAAAATCTCTTTCTGATCCTTGCCGAGAATGATCGCGACGTCGATGTTCGCTTCGCGATACGCGGCCGCCATCGTGTCGAGCGCGCTACGGCAACGCGCGGCGCGCACGGTCCGCTCTTCGAGCGTCAGGTACTTCTCGAACGCGGCTTCCCGATGCGCTTCGAGCTCGGGGTATGTCCACGTGCGATTGCGATACCACAGTTCCGGGTTGTTGCGGTCACGCTCCCCGTTCTTGAGCCAGTCTTCCGGCGCCTGGCCCAGCATGCCGCTGTGCGGCACCGCCATCCCGAATACGATCTTCGCCATGTGTGTTTCTCAGTGAATTAATTTGTCCAGGCCGCCCTATGCCGGCCGTGCTGTGGGTATTCAGGCCTGTCGCAACGTGCCCGGTGCGTCGGTCACCTTGGGCGACCATTCAGGGCGATACAGGACGATCGTCGCCATCGCGCCGACTATCAGGAATCCGAGGATCACCATCATCGGCACCGTGTAGCTTCCGCTGACGTGCAGCAGCCACCCCGACAGACTCGCCGCCACACCGCCCGCGAGACTGGTCGCGAGTTGCTGAACCCCGGTGACCAGCCCGATCGCCTGCTTCGGAATCAACGTCAGGCGCGACAGCACCAGATTGTTCGCGGTGACGAAGCCCAGCAGCGACAGCGACAACACATTCCAGAACAGGGCCATCTGCAGCGTCGGTGCGTACGCGCCGAGCAATACGCTGCAGCCGCCAACGAACCCGGTCACCGTGAAGACCTTGCGGACCAGGATCGGATCCTTGCCCCGGGCGATGATCAGATCGGCAGCGGACCCCGCGAGAGCCGCGACGATCGCGATTCCAGCGAAACTGAAGAACGTGAAGAGTCCCGAGCGCGAAATCGACAGACCGCGTTGCTCGACCAGATATGCCGGCATCCACGTCATGCAGTAGAACGTGAAGTAGCCGTAGCAGAAGTTCGTGATCATGCCGCCCCACACGACCGGGCTCGACAGGATGTTGGCGAAGCTCACCGTGCGAGCGCGGCGGTTCGCCAGCGACAGGTCCGCCCTGGAAGGCAGGTCGTTGCGCACCAGCACCAGCCAGGGCGCGAGCCATAGCAACCCGGCGAGACCGGTCACGATGAACATCAGCTTCCACGAGTACGTGACGATGAACCAGGCTGCGATCGGCGCACCGAGCGCCGGGCCGAACTTGTTGCCCATTGCCAGCAGGCCGACGGCGAGGCCGTTCTGCCGTTCGTCGAAGTTATTGCGAATCCATCGATAGCTTGCGGGAATCACGATCGCCTCGGCTACGCCGATGATCAGACGCATCAGCACGAGTGCGCCGAGTGTGGTCACGAGACCCATCAACGTCGTGGCGATGCACCACAGCGCGAAGCTGATCGCATACGGCCATTTGACGCCGTAGCGGTCGGCGACCCAACCCATCGGCACCTGAAACAGGCCATACGACCAGAAGAACGCCGCGTTGATCCAGCCGCGATCGACATCCGTCAGCGCGAAGTGCCGAATGAAGTTCGCGTCCGCCAGCGTCGACGAAATGCTGGTGCGATCGACAAACGAAATCAGCACACCGATCGCAAGAAGCGCGAGCACGGCCCAGCGGCTCGCGATTCCTCGTCGTTCAGGTTTGCCTGTCTCCATCAGTTCGTTCTCTTCAGTTTGATTGAATGCTGCGTGCAGGCCGCCGCGAACCATGTTGCCGTTCGCGTTCGCGGCGGCCGCCCCGGATACCGCCGAACTTCAGGCGAGCGCCGGATAAAGCTGCCGCGCGGTCTTGCTGAAGATCCACTCGCGGTCTTCATCGCTGAGCGATGCGAGACCGGCCTGTGCGGTCGCGAGAATTTCCGCGAGCGTGCCCGGCGAGGTCGGATAGTTCGAGCCCCACGCCATCCGTTGCGCGCCGAATGCTTCGACCACACGCGGGAAGAACGTCTCGGCGCTCGCCCGCTCTATCTTCACGTCGCCGAAAATGCGCGGCGTCAGCTTCAGATAGATGTTCGCGAGCGACGCGAGATCGAACAGGCTCTGCGCCTTCGCATAGGGTACGCCGTCAGCGACCTCGGGGCGGCCGAGGTGATCGAGGATGATGCGCACGTTCGGGAAGCGCCGCGCGAGCGCGGTGACTTGCGGGAAGCCGATCGGGCCGGTCTGGATGCACATCGGCAAGCCGAGCTCGCCGCACAGCTCCCAGGCGGGAAACGACCGCGGGTCGTCCAGCTCGCTCGGGTCGAACTCCTTCGTGCTGCCGCCGGTGAACAGACGCAGGCCCGCGAGGCCGCGCTCGACCCATGCGCGGATGCGCGCCGGCGCGTCGGGGTCCAGCACATCGACCGAACCGACCGCGACCAGGCGGTCCGCGTATTGCGCGCAGCCGTCGACCACGTAGCTATTGTCGAAACCATATGTCGTCGACGAATGGACCACCGCTGCTTTGGCGACGCCTGCCGCGTCCATCGATGCGATCAGCGTCTCGACCGTGGTCGGCCGTTCCTTGGACCAGTCCGAGCGCTTGCCGAACAGCGGCGCGGGCGCGTAACGGTTTTCGTCGTCGGAAATGATGTGCGGGTGAATATCAACGATTGAGGAAGTCATGAATGCCTCGGTATCTTGCTCGTTACATGCGGCTCGCGCCGTTACTTGCCGCGCGCTTTCAGGCGCGCATCGAGACGCGGATAGACCCGCCGCGCGTTGCCTTCGAAGATCTTGTGGCGATCCTCGTCGCTCAATGCCGCGCAGCCGTCGATATAGCGCTTGGTGTCGTCGAAGTAATGACCGGTCGAAGGATCTTTGCCGCGCACCGCGCCGATCATCTCCGAGCCGAACAGCACGTTGTCGGCGGGGATCACCTTCGTCAGCAGCTCGACGCCCGGCTGGTGATACACGCACGAGTCGAAAAAGATATTGTTCAGCAAGCCTTCCAGCGGACGCTCGCGCATTTCGAGCGACATGCCGCGATAACGGCCCCAGTGATACGGCACCGCGCCGCCGCCGTGCGGAATCACGAGCCGCAACGTCGGGAAATCCTTGAACAGATCGGACTGCAGGATCTGCATGAACACCGACGTGTCCGCATTCAGATAGTGCGCGCCGGTGCCGTGGAAACACGGGTTGCACGACGCGGCGACGTGGATCATCGCCGGCACGTCGAGATCGACGAGCGCTTCGTACAGCGGATACCACTCGCGATCGGTCACCGGCTTGCCGGTCCAGTAGCCGCCGCTCGGGTCCGGATTCAGGTTGCAGCCGACGAAGCCGAGCTGCTCGACGCAGCGGCGCAATTCGGCGATCGAATTCGCGGGCGCGACGCCCGGCGATTGCGGCAACTGGCAGACCGGTGCGAAGTTGTCCGGGTAAAGCTCGGTCACTCGGTACACGAGGTCGTTGGACACTTCGGCCCACTCGAGGCTCGTGCGCTCGTTGCCGAGGTGGTGGCTCATCAGCCCGGCGATCGGCGAGAACAGCGTCAGGTCGCTCCCCCGCTCGCGCTGCAGTTTGAGCTGACCGTTGCCGATCGCTTCGCGAATCTCGTCGTCGCTGACCAGGGCGCCGTCACGCGAGGGCGCGTTGGCCGGGTCGTTCGCGAACTCGACCTGTTTGGCGCGCCAGGCGCGAAAGGAAGCCGGGACGGTCGTGAAATGACCGTGGCAATCGATAATCATGGTGTCTCCGTTCGAATCGTCGGGTCGGCGGTTAGCGCCCAGCAAGCAATCGGGTGGCTCAGCGCGCCAGCGGGTCGACGAACAACTCATCGATCGACATGCGGCGCGGCGTGAGGCCCTGCTTGAACGCGGTCGCTTCGAGCGTTTCGATCGTCTTCAGGTTTTCCGGCAGACCGTACGGCAGCGGATCGTGACCAACGATCTTGCACAGTTCGAGATACTTCTTGTCGCTCGCGCTGGTCGCTTCGCCGGCATCGAGACGCTCGAGCCATTCCTTCTTCGCCTGCGCGAACGCATCGAACAGCGACTTTGCAATCCACGGATGCTCGGCGAGCACCGAGTCCTTGACGACGATCGTGCCGTGCATCGGATAGACGCCGGTGCGTGCGTAGTATTCGGTTTCGAGTTCGGTCGCGTTCGGCAGCAGATCCGGATAGTCGGCCTCGACTTCCTGCCAGCCGCCCGTCGGCGCGCCGGTGCGGCCGATGCCCGCGGCGGCCGCAAAGCCGGCGGACAGTTCGCCCGATGCCATCATCTGCGCGAGCGAGCTACCTTGCGGCGCATGCACGACGTTCGACGGCAGCTTCAATTGCGTCACGTGTTCTTCGTCGTCGACGACCCACGTCACCTTCGACGAATCGAGCCCGAACTCGTCGATCAGCACCTGACGCGTCCACACGCCGGTCGTGACCGAATACGCACGCACGCCAACCTTCTTGCCTTCGAGGTCCTTCGGCGTGTTGATGCCCGCGTCAGGACGCACCAGCAGACCGGCGTGATGGAAACGCCGCACGACGAAGATCGGCAAGCCGACGAACGGCGCGCCATAAGCACGCGCGATGATGTAGGTGGTCGGGGCGAGTTCGCAAACGTCGAATTCGACGTCGCGCACCATGCGACGGAACGCGCCGATTTGCGGCTTGACGGTGACGAACTCGGCGTCGACGCCCTCGATGAGAATGGATCCGTTACGGATGGCCGACGTATGCGGATGCTCAGCGATCGCGATCTTGAGCGGGACTTTCTTGGTCAACATCCTCTCCTGTGGATTGATCGTCGCGGGCTGCGGGACAAGGTTTGCAGCGCGGGACGTGTCGTCTCGATGGCGTAAGAATATGGGAGGACGGGAGAGGCGTCCCTACACAAAAGAGAGATTCGATGGCACTTTTTGGTGAGGGCGCAGAGACGCGGGAAAAGCCGACGGGAGGGGTGTTGAGGGGAATGAAAGGAAGCCGATCGCTGGCGCACGCCGCGCTATCGGGTACGCCGAGCCTCGACAAAAGCCTCGACATAATGCAGCGCCTGTTCGCACTGCTCCGGTGTGAACGCGTGAATGCTCGCCGGAACAGGATCGAAGCCAAGCTCGGTTGCGACCCACCGGATCGCTTTCGCGCGGGCTTCGAACGCATTGACGCCATCGCGGCGCACCTTCCCGGCGACGAGCGGTTCGAGCGCATCGTGCAGCTTGCTCTTCGCCTCGCGCAACGTCGCGTCGGCGAGGCGGCCGAGCGGCAGGTTGTGTTTGCTGCGCGAATAAACACCGATCCACGCCTGACATGAAGTGCAGATCCACAGCGGCCCCTGATCGCTGCGATACGGGTAGGACTCTTCGCCGTAACGCGCGAGCAGCGCGCGGCTGCCGCAGTAGTCGCAAGACGGCTGCGGCAGTGCCTTGACGGGCTTGCCTACGCGCATGAGGCGTGCCCCCGGGAAAATTCGCAATACTTCATCGCATGGATCCGACAAGCGCAAACAGGTAGAGCCACACAGTTTAATGGAATGCCCGCCCCCGCAGGCAAGGCTCGCGACTACCCGGCCTGCCTTTGCGCGATCTCCATCACTACCCGACGCCGCGCGGCGAGGCCTTCGGCCGACCGTTCCCGGACCAGTTCCACCACCGCTTGCGGCGCCAGCGCCGGATCGCCCGCGTCGAACGGCGGCGCTGGCGCGTATTCGAGTTCGAGCTGGATCGCCTGCGCCTCATCGACGCCCGCCAGTTCAGCAGCCACGGTCAGGCCGAAATCGATGCCCGCCGTCACGCCGCCGCCCGTGATCAGATTGCCGTCGCGAACCACACGCGCATGCGTCGGTATCGCGCCGAGCGGTTCCAGCAGCGAGTGAAACGCCCAGTGAGTCGTCGCGCGACGCCCGCGCAGCAAACCGGCCGCGCCAAGCAGCAACGCGCCGGTGCAAACCGACGTCACGTAGCGCGCGCTCGCGGCCTGCCGGCGAACGAACTCGATCGTCTGCTCGTCCTGCAACAGGTCGGTCACTCCGCTTCCGCCCGGCACGCAGATTACGTCGAGCGGCGGGCAGCTTTCGTAGGTCGCGCTCGGCGTCAGCACGAGCCCGTTGCTCGACACCAAGGGCTCCCGTGTCTTCCAGACCAGATGCATCGTGGCGCCCGGCAACGACGCGAGCACGTCGTGCGGGCCGGTCAGATCGAGCTGCTGTACTTTCGGAAACACCAGAAAACCGATTTGCAGGTTCATAGGGATGCCTTATCAAAGAGGAAATCGAAACACGCCATCTGCCATTTCTTCCAGGTGGACGGATCGATTCTATGCGCGTAGTCTTTGGCAAGACTGCCATTGTCCCCTTGATTTCTGCCATACCTCTGCCATACCTCTGCCATACCTTTTCGCAGCAACGACACTACACACCACATGTCTAGCGCTCCCCGCTCCATCGTGCTGCTCGCCTTCCCTAACATGCAACTGCTCGACGTCAGCGGTCCGCTGCAGGTATTCGCGTCCGCCAATGAACTCGTCGCGCAGCGCGGTCTCGAGCAACTCTACGCGCCACGCGTCATGGCGGCCGTTGCCGGGCCCGTCACTTCGTCGTCGGGACTAGCGGTGCTTGCCGGTTCGCTACGCTCGGCGAAGGCACCGGTCGATACGCTGATCGTTCCGGGCGGCTGGGGAATTCGCGAGGCCTCGGCCGATCAGCGTCTGATCCGCTGGACGCAACGCCACGCGCCGCAGTGCAGACGCGTCGCCTCGGTCTGCTCGGGCGCGTTCCTGCTCGCCGAGGCAGGACTGCTCGACGGCCGGCGCGTCGCCACGCATTGGGGGCGTTGCGACGAACTCGCGCAGGCGTATCCGCAACTGCAAGTCGAAGCCGATCCGATCTTCATTCGCGACGGCGATATCTGGACGTCGGCGGGCGTCACCGCCGGCATCGACCTCGCGCTGGCGATGCTCGAAGAAGATCATGGGCGCGCGTTGGCGCTCGACGTCGCGCGCGAGCTCGTCGTGTTTCTGAAGCGGCCGGGCGGTCAGTCGCAGTTCAGCACGACGCTATCGCTGCAACATGCCGACGACCGTTTCGGCGAATTGCATGCATGGATGACGTCGCATCTCGCATCCGACCTGTCGGTGCCCGCGCTCGCGGCACGGCTTCACATGAGCGAGCGCAGCTTCATGCGCCACTACAAGGCGCAAACGGGCCGCACGCCCGCCCGCGCGGTCGAGCAGTTGCGCATCGAAGCGGCGCAGCGCTTGCTGAGCGAGACCTCCTGGTCGATCAAACGGATCGCGGCGCGATGTGGATTCGGCAGCGAGGAAACGATGCGCTGCAGCTTCGTGCGTCAGCTGCGGGTGGCGCCGCAGATGTACCGCGAGCGCTTTTCGTCGACGTGACATGCGCGGCCGGCGCACCCGCTCGACATCACTCAGTAGCGACGTTTGACGATCAGCGTCGCACCCGTATCGTGAGAATGCAGAACCGCGACGCGCGCGGTGCCGGAGAACACCCAATCGTCGACCGTCAAGGACAAGCGTCGCTGCGGTGACTGACCAATCGACAACGATGAACCGTTCAGCTGAACGATGGACAATTGCGGCGCGGTAGATGCACCCAGACCCAGAGGATTCGCAGCATCCTGCACGGCCGCCTTTGCGCCTGGTTCGGACGCCGGTGCGAACTCCGGTCCGGACGACGCCAGTGCCTTCGAGGTACCGAGCCGGACATCGCGCGTCACGTCCACGCTATAGTAATTCTCCATTTGCGGATGGAGCGGCTTGCCTCGATCTCCCTGATACTCCATCGCATAGTGCTGCTGCCGCTGCTGCTCGAAGTAGCGCCGAGGCTCGGGAATGGGCGGCACGACTTCGACGGGTGACGCGACGATGTTGGCGACCATCATCGCTTGCGGCACTTCGCCGAGGGGGCCGTCCGCAAACGCGTAGCCGCTCATCACGACGAGTACCACCCCGACAATCCTCTCGTTTTGGCACGTCATCGGCATGCCTCCAGTGAAGGAATTGAAACGTCATATGACACAGCGCTCCAGTCGAACCGAGCGCTTTGCAGCGTCGCTTGCATTCAGACATTGTAGTCAGTCATTTGCGTAGCGGTAGGTCAATGTGTGAGGTAAGCCGCGTGTCTGGCGATCGCGTGCGCTATCGCGGCTCAACGCTGGAGTCGAGGCCGAAGTGGAACGATTGAGAATGATTCCTGGAAACGCTCTCAGCCATCGAAGGCCGGCAGAAGCTTCTGGCGCAAGCCACGCGAGTCGGCCGATCCCGGCAATTCCTGCGAGGTTTCACATGCAACCACTCAGTTCGAGCGGATACCTGCACCTTCAACCGTTGCAGCGTCAACGTTCGCGCTAGCGGTCGTCAGTCGACCCGTGTTGGCCGGCCATTGAATGCCGGCACGATCAGCAAAACGATCGTTTGAATGCGCTTTCGCCAGGCGCGCGGCCATGCGAGAACGGCGTCGGGCATGAAGCGCGCGACGAGCAGCAGCAATGCAAGCAGCGCTGGACACCAGCGCAGATCGGTCGGCACGGGTTCGCGATGGGCGAAGCGTGCATCGAGCAGCGCATCGCCGAACGACGTTACATTCAGCAGGCGCCGATAGTCGAGGCCAGTCTGCCCAGCCACCGACGCCAGGTACTCGCCGCGCAATTCCGACAGCTCCTCGTGCGTTGGCGCCGCCACACCCGAGCCGGGCGTAGACGGCACCTGGATCACGTCGTCGGCCTGCCAGTAGCCGAGCCGGTTGCCGTCGGCGTCGGTCTTCGGAATGGCCGCTGGCTGGTCGCCGCCGACGCCGATGAGCCAGCCCCTGATGCGCGCTGCATTGATGCCTTCCATCAGCGGGCGCGTCACCGGCGGCGCCTCCTGGCCATCGGTGACGAACGCGATGGCCGCGCCGCGCACCTGCTGCGCGACGCGCACCGCCGAATACACACCGCCCTCGGCAATGCGGCTCCAGTTGGTCCAGCGCATGCGCCCGTCGATGCCGTCGAGCGACACCAGCAGCGCGTCGTAGTTGCCGCAGACTTCGACCGGCGCCATCAGCAGCAACACCCGCTGCCCCGTGAACACGCTCCAGCCCACCTTCGAGCCGCACGGCAAGCGCCCGAGCGCGTCACGCATCGTGGCCTGCGCGAACTTGAGCCGGCTGACCGGGACGCCGTCGAGCACCACGTCCTCGACATCCATGCTTTGCGTGATGTCGAACGTCACGATGTAGTTAAACGTGTTGCGCGGCAAAGTGACGTCCGGCATCGCGACCGCCGCGATCAACGCGACGAGCGCGAGCGGCGTCAACGCGTGACGCAACCATCCGAAGCCGCGCTCGCGCCGAACGCCGCTCATGGCAAGTCCTGACTCTGCGCGTCGCGCACGGTGACGTTGTGCTGCTCTTTCACATCGGGCCCGGCGAGCGCGGACGGCGTTTCCGGCGCAAGCCACAACGCGCGCTCGAGGTTGTAGCGCGCGTCCCAATCGTCGGGCGCCGCGCGCAGCGCGAGCCGGTAGCGCGCCTTGGCCTCGCCGATCATCGGCAGGGACCGGACCGTCTGCGCCGTGTCGCCGCTGCCTTCGCGCAGGTACAGGTTGCCGAGATCGAACAGCGCCGCGCGGCCGACTTCATCCGGCGGGCTGCCCTCCGGGATCAGACCGTTGTAGAGCCGCGCCGCCGCGTCGTAGGCGCCCGCTTTCGACAGCGCTATCGCGCGGGCCAGTTGAACCTCGCGCGCGTCGTCGTCGGCGGGCTGGCCGCGCGCAGCGGCATTGGTCGAGACAATCGCCTGATCGACGCGCTCCGCGTGCTGCAGACGAACGAAGCCATAGCCGGCCCACGCGGCGCAGCAGATCGCCACGGTGCCGAACAGCGTGTGGATCAGTGTGCGCTTCATGCCCAGCTCCTGACCTGCAACTGGTGCAGCAGTACCAGCAGCGCCGAACAGAACAGCGCGAGCGCGAAACAGTACGGACTCAGGTCCTGGCGAGGCAGATGCTCAATGAACGTCGTCGTCTTGTTCTGCTGCCGGTTGATCTCCGCGATCGCCGCCATCATCCCCTTCGGGTCTTCGGCCTGAAACAACCTGTAAGGCGTCCTGAGCGTCAGAAAGAAGCGATGCAGTAGGGCTTCGGCCGAGGCGCCACTGACGGGCAGCGTCGCGTTCAGATCGGGACTGAAGACGCTGCTGCGCAAATAGATGAAGTACAGCGCGATCCCGTCGCGTTGCAGTCCTGCCTCGATGCGCCGTTGCATCGCTTCGGTGAGCAACGCGCCGCCATCGGAGACGAGCACGATCGCGCGGCGGCCCGACGACAAACGCCCGTCGAACTGCGCGATCGCCGCGAGCATGCCACGATCGAGCTCGGTGTCCGGCATGCCGCGACCGATCGCCGTGGCCGCAACCGCGGCCTCGATCATGCGATGGTTGTACGTGAACGGCATCGCCAGCACGGGGTTGGTGCCGAACATCATGAACGCGAGCCGGTCGTTCGGCCGCTGCTCGACGAAGCGCGTCAACGCGGCGCGCGCCACGAGGTTCTTGGAGTCGCCGCGCGGCGCCTCGACGCCCTTGCTGCCCATCGGCTCGTCCATGCTCTGGCTGCGGTCCATCAGGATCAGGATCTGCGCGCCGCTGCCGGTGCGCAGCACCTGCAACTGCGAGCGCCCCGGCCCGGCCAGCCCGACGACGAGCGCCGCGATCGCCAGCACGGCGCTACCGCGTGCGAGCCAGCCGGCCGCGCGCCCGAGATCGTCGGCGGGCAGCCACGCGACGCTCGAAAACACCAGCGTGTCGCTGCGCCGCCGCAGCAGCGGCAGCGCGGCGAGCGGCAGCAGCACCAGCATCCACGGAAAGGCGAAATCGAGGTTCATGGTCATCGCTGATGGCGCCTTTCCGCCCGATACAACGCACGGCACAGCGCGTGCAACGAAAGCTCGCCCTGATACTCGACGGCATGCGGCGCCGGCGTGAAGAAACGCTCGGCCGACGCCTGATAGAAACGTTCGAGCTGCTCGCGCAGCGGTTGCAGATACGGCGCGCGCGCCAGCAACGCGGATAGCGAAGCCGCATGCACGACCTGGCCGGCGGTTTCGTTCAGCGCGCGATGCAGGCACACCCACGCATCGCTCGATGAAGCGGCGGGCGCCTCCGGCAACCGCTGCATCTGCCGCCATGCACGCGCGAACGGTAGCCGCGCCGACTCGCGCTGGTTGCGCGCCCACCACCAGCTTGCCCACACGAGCAGCGTCGCGAGCAGCAGGCCGAGCGCCCACGCGATCTGCCGACGCCAGCCGGCCGTCCCCAGCATCGGGGCCTGACGATCGGGCCGCAGCGGCTGCAGGTCCCCTGCGGCGAACGCCGTTTGCGGCGTCAACGGTCCGATGCTCGCCGGCCATTCGGCGATCTGCAATTGCGTGCCCGCCGCCGACGTCAACGTCAACGCGGGCAACGTGATCTGCGTGAGCGTCTGCGGCGCGTTGACGACCTGGTACGCGATCACCATCCACTTGCGGCCATTGGCATCGGTTTCGAGCGTCACGGGCCGGCGTTCGAGCCACACGCCCGTGCGTCCGATCGAAGGCGCCGCAACCGCGCCGATGTCGCGACCGTCGGCCTCCAGCAGCACGCGCTGCGTCAGCACATCGCCGAGCACGTAGCCGAACGCGCGCGGCTCCTGAACGAGCGGGGTCACCACGGCGGCGCTGGCCATCGCGCACGCGCCGCCGCATAGCGACGCGATCAGCACCGGCATCGCCGCTCGACGCGCGACGCCACCGCGCCCACCGCGCGCGCTCATGCCGTCACCTCCAGAAAGTAGCGCGACATCGCTTCCGGATCGAACGCGCCTTCGACATAGAACGGCCGAATGCCGCGCACGCCGAACACCGCGGCGAGTTCGTCGCGACGGCGCGCGACGCCTTCACGCCAACGCTCGCGCACGCCGCGGGAGAGCCACACGCGACGCTCCTCGCCGGTCTCCGCATCGTTGACGGCCAGCAGCGACGCGTGGTGCGGCGGCGTGATCTCGGCCGCGTCCCACACCACCATCGGCACCACGCACGCATGCACCAGCATGTCGAGTACCGGCGACAGTCGCGCCAGCGGCCAGTGGAAATCGGACACGACGAACACGAGCGCCTGGCGTCCGGCGAGACGGATCGCGCAACGCCGCAATCCTTCGACGGCCGCGTGACCGGCGTGGCGTTCGGGCTGGCGTTCGGGCTGGCGATCGGGCTGGCTTCGGGCCTCACGTTCACCGTGACGTTCGGCCCGACGATCAGCCGCACGCCCAGCCCTGTCACCCGCGCATTCGCGCAGCATGCTCGCGAGCAGCGAGCCGGTGCCCCGCCCCGTGCGCGCCGGCATGAACAGGTCGTCGCGTTCGCCGCTGTCGAAGGCCAGCATGCCGAGCCGGTCGCCGACCCGGAACGCGCTATGGCCGAGCGCTTCGACGAAATCAGCGGCAACCTCCAGCTTCGTTCTGCGGGTGCCAAATTGCATCGACGCCGACACATCGACGATCACGATCACCGGCACCGCGACGCGCTGCAAATGCACGCGCACGAGCCACTCGTCGCGCGCCGAGCGCAAGCTCGCCCGCAGGTCGAGACGACGCGGATCCGGATAGTCGAACAGCCGGCCGTGCATCGCGAACTGCTGGCCCGAGCCGAAGCTCGAGCCCGGATGCGAGCCGGGCCGCGCGCCGGCCGCGCGCATCGGCAGGCGATAGTGGAATTCGGCGATGCCGTTCATCGTGGTGCGCGCGCCGGCGTTCAGCGAGGCACGGCGACGTTCGCGACGATCCGCGCGATCAGCGCTTCGGCCAGCTCCTGACGGCGCAGCTCGTAGATCGGCGTGAAGAACACGCGATGACCCAGCGCCGGCAAAAGCACTTCGTGGATATCCTCCGGAATCAGATGCGTGCGTCCCGCGAGCCAGGCGACCACGCGCGCGGCCCGCAACAGCGCGCTCATGCCGCGCGGACTCGCGCCCGCGAGAATCAGCTGCTGCATGTCGACGCCGTCGAGCGCGATGCCGAAGTGCGCCGGCGTTTCGGTCGCCTGCCAGATGTCGTGCACGTAGCGCTCGATCGTCTCGCTCGCCTGCACACCCTGCTGGATCGCCGCGCCGATCCGGTTCAACTGTTCCCACGGCACGATCGACGGTGTCAGTTGCGCGAGCAGGCCGTCGACGTCATGGAACCTCGTGTCGAAGACGAGGCTTCGGCGCGCTTCCTCGTCGGTCGGCGTCGGCATGTTCAGCTCGAACAGGAAGCGGTCGCGCGCCGCCGACGCGAGCTCGAAGGTCTCTTCCTTCTCGACCTTGTTGCGGTCGGCGTACACGGTCATATGAGGAAAGCGGTGCTCGCGGCCGAACGCCCACACGGAACGCTCGGCCATCGCGCGCAGCAGCAGCGATTGCACCTGCGGGCGCGCGCGATTGATCTCGTTGAAGAAGAAGGTGGTCAGTTGTTCGCCGTGGCGCAAGAGCGGGCCCGGCTCGATGCGCGGCTTGCCGTCGGCATCGACGTAGGTGTGGTAGACGAGGTCGCCCGGCATCAGATCGATCGTGCCTTCGACGCGCTCGAAGTCGCCGCCGACCACGCGCGCGAATGCTCGCAACACGGTCGTCTTGCCGACTCCGACGCCGCCTTCGAGCAGCACGTGGCCGCGCGCGAACAGCGCGACGTTGATGAGCCTCAGCGTTTGCTGCTGTCCGACGACGACTCTCGCGACTTCGTTTTCGATCTGCTGGGCGTGAGAGCGCCAGTCCTGAAGCTGCTCGCCAGAATCCATCGCTGCGATCCCCTTCCGTGGTGGCCGGCGTTTATTTGCGCGACGCTCGAACGTCGACGCGCTTCAAGACTCGCCAGCCTTCCGTTCAAGCACGGTTTATGCCGATCGCGCGCACAGGATCCAGCAGTTAAATCGAATGCGAAAAGTTGGCAGCCTGTCACGGCGGCCGGGTACAGACTGTGCCATCGAAGATGTCTAAGACGCGCCGTTCACCAGCAAGCCGACGAGCGCCATCGCACCGCGCCGCCACGACAGATCGGTATTGCCGCGGATGTCGACCGAGCGCTGGAACAACGTCTTGCCGCTCGCGACGTCTTCTACACGCAGGTTCAGATTGAGAATCAGGTTGCTGACTTTCTGCACCCAGCAGACGCCCACCTGCTCGACGCCCAGCGAACGGCCAACCTGCCGCGCGCAGCCCTCGCAGGTCGTCAGGTCTTGCGCGGCGCCGAGCCGCGCGATCAGATCGGACGCGCGGGCGTTGTCGGCGACGCGGTAACGCTCGCTCGCATCGAGCTGCGCGCGCACCGTATCGCTGACCATCTCGATGCGTGCCGCTTGCGCGCGGTTGGTTTCGGCATCGTTGTAGGCGGCGTTATCGTCGATCAGGCCGCAGTTCAGCACCGCGATCGTCACCGGCTGGGCGCGCGCCGCCACGATGCCCATCACGAAGAAACCGGCAAAGCCCACGCAGAACACGGTCGCGCACAGCACAGCCGCGCGACGCACGAACGCGGCGATGCGAAGCGAAAGCCGGGCACGCATGACGCTACCGCTCCGCGCCGACCGACGGTTTCGCAAACACCCCCGCAAACTGCGCATATTCCTGCTCCAGATGCACCGCCGCATGCTCGAGCAGAAACTGCCGGAACATCATGCTGGTCGGCGAAAGCTGCTTCGAGCGCAGATGCACGATCTGCCACGTGCGTTCGATCGGCGTGCCGTTCACGTCGAGCAGCGCAATCTCGCCGGTGCGCAACTCCAGCTGCAACGTATGCAGCGAGATCAGACTCACGCCCATGCCCGCCATCACCGCCTGCTTGATCGTTTCGTTACTGCCGAGCGTGACGGTTTTCACGGGTGTGAACAGATGCTGCCGGAACATCGCCTCGGCGGCCATGCGCGTACCCGAGCCCGGCTCGCGCAGCAGGAATGTGTCGTTGCGCAACTCCTGCAGATCGAAGCGGCGCGCGCCGCACAGCGGATGATGCACCGGCGCGATCACCACCTGGGGATGATTCGCGAGCGGCTCGGCCGTGGTATCGAGTTCGGGCGGCGGGCGCCCCATGATCGCGAGATCGATCGCGTTGTCCTGCAACAGACGCAGCAACGCGTCGCGATTGCCGACCGAGAAGTGCACGTCGACCTTCGGGTACAGGTGCGAGTACATCGCCAGCAGTTTCGGCGCGAAGTAAGTCGCCGAGCTGACGATGCCGACGTTGATCGAGCCGCTGTCGGCCTGCTTCAGCGACATCATCGCGTCTTCCGTGTCCTTGATTTCACCGAGAATGCGGCTCGCGTGATGGGTCAGCACCTCGCCCGCTTCGGTCAGCGTGAGCTTGCGCGCGACGCGCTCGAACAGCCGCAGGCCGACCGCGTCTTCGAGCTGATGAATCTGCATCGACACCGCCGGCTGAGTCAGATGCAGTTCCTCGGCCGCGCGCGCGAAACTCGTATAGCGGCTCGCGACGACGAAGATCTGCAACTGCCGCAGGGTCAGCGTGCGAACGAAATTCAGCTTGACCCGGTTCGTCGCGAAGCTCGCGTTCTGCATTGGAGCTCCCAGCAACTCAACGGCTCGCCCGCGGCGCATTCGACGGCTTCGCCGGCGCCTTGCCCGACGGCAACTTGTTCAGCGCGGATTGAAAACTCAACGACTCCGTATGCGCCGGATGCGCAAAGTCGTTGTTGGGGCCCGGCACGTCGGTGCGGATCTGCACGACCTGGCCCGGCACGCCGTCGGCGAGCAGGAACGTGTAGCGCTTGCCCGTGTATTGCGCGAAGCGCGCCGCGTTCGGATCGTTCAGATACGGCTGCACGACGATGCGCCGCGCGCTGAGCGACTTGCCGCCGATCTCGCTAGGCACGCTCTCGATCTGCGGCCCCGCGGCGAGCGCGAGCCGCAGACGCTGCTGGAAATAGCGGCGCTGCCCGCCGGTGAGCCCCTGCATCTCCGCGATGTCGTGTTCGAGAAAATAGATGATCGCCGGATTGCACTGCAGGCCGCCGATCGGCAGGTTCACGCTGCCGCTGTGGTCGGACACCTGCGCATCGCCTTTCGCGTTGCTCTCGCTCAGCACCAGCACCTTGACGACATCGGCGCTGCGCGACGGCTGCTCCGAATCGATCAGCGCGTAGTCGAGTTCGGTCTGCGCGGCGACGCCGTGCAGATGATCGGTCAGAAAGATCAGCCGCTCGGCCGGCGTGATTTCTTCGCCGCCCGGCGCCGACGCCGGACTCGCCGCACGCGCGGCAAACGGCGCGAGGCACAGCGCCCACAGCGTTCCGATCAGCGCGGCGCGTGCCGCGCGCAGCCACGCGCCGCGCACGCGCGTCATTGCGAGGTGTCGCCAGGCTTCACTGCCGGCACGTCGACCGGTTTGAGCATCGGCACCTGGTAGGTCGCGAGGATGCTGTCGATCTTGTCGTGATTCGCGCCGATCCATTGATCCACCTTGTCCTTCCAGTCCTTCTCGCCGTAGCGCACGCCCATCGAAATCGTGTAGTCGAAGCGGATGCCGGGTGTCGGCTGGAACGGCACGAGCCTGACCGAGTCGCCGGCGCGCTTTGCGAAGTAGCCGGCAATCGGCCCCCACAGGAACACCACGTCGACGTTGCCCTCGTGCAGATCGTGTTCGATCATCTGACCGGGGTACACGCCGGGATCGCCGCTTTGCACCTGGTACGACACCGCCTGGTCGATCAGGTTGTGGCCGAGCAGCCAGTCCACCGCCGGGGTTTGCGAAAAGATGCCGAAGCGCAGCTTGTGCAGTTGATCGGGCGGCAGCTTCAACAGGTCGTCGGGGGTCTTGATGCTCGCGAACTCGGGCCGGTTCGGCAGCACCATCGCGTAAGTCGAGCGCAGATAGGGCTGCGTCGTCGACGTCATGTCATAGCCTTTCGGCACGCCGATGATCAGGTCGCAGCGATAACGGTCGCTGCCCTCGGCCTTCTCCCGCAAGGTGTGGCGCACGAAACCCATGCGCTGCGGAAAGTACGTGTATTCGAGCTTGTAGCCGAAGTCGCTCGCCATCTGGGCCGCGATGCGGTTCTCGTAGCCCTCGCCCTTGTCGTTGGACAACGGCATGTTGTTCGGGTCCGCGCACACCCTGAGCACGCCGTCCGCGCCGTCGTTGTTCGGCAGCGCGGGGCCGTCCGCCCGGACCGCGGCGCTCGCGAGCGCGGCGCCGCACAACGCGGCGGCGATCACGCTGACATGCACGGACATGCTTCTCTTAACACGCATCGTGAGCCTCCGGAAGAATGACGGCGCGGCGTTAATTCGAGTCGATGGCATGCAGATCGCCCGGCTTGATCTGTCCATCGGAGCGTCCTTTCAGATACGCGTAGAGATTTTCCCAGTTCTTCTGCATCATCTGGCTCGAGCTGAAATCGGGCATGCCCTTCTCCACCCGGCCGCCGAACACCGTGCGATGAAACTCGGTCTTATCCAGCGTCTTGAACGCATCGATCAGCGACGGCCCGACCATGCCCTGCTGCTGCGCGCCGTGGCAGCGTTCGCAGGCGAGCGCGCGCCACGTCTTCCAGCCCAGCAGCGTATTAGTGTCGACCTTGTCGCCGTCGACTACCTTGTACGCGACCTGCGCAATCGAAGGATTGTTCTGCGCGTATCCGACGGGCAACACGACCAGCGCTGCGGGCAACACGGTGAGCAACAGGATAGATCGGCCTTTCATGCACATGTCTCCATCTGGAAATAAGCCGCTCCCCGATGCGCTTCATCAACGCATCCACCATACGGGCGCGGTTGAGGGTGATTCACCGGCTTGACGAGGCTGATGGGGCGACCGTGCCTGCAGAGGCCGCCCCGCTCGTTCAGCCGTTCATTTCAGCCGTTGGTTCAGCTCTTTTCGTTAGGAATCGCGAACACGAACAGCGTGCCGCCCAGCGCGGTGTACTTGGCGAGATCCTTGTAGCCGCCGACCGCGCCCAGACCTTCGGTCGGCTTCTCGAGACCTGCCGCCATGCCGATGCCGGCCCAGCCGCCGATGCCCGAGTACACGCCGACGTACTGCTTGCCCTGATACTCATACGTGAAGACGTTGCCGATGATTCCCGACGGCGTCTTGAAGCGCCACAGTTCCTTGCCGTCCGAGATACGAACCGCCTTCAGGTAGCCTTCCAGCGTGCCGTAGAACGCGATGCCGCCGCCGGTCGCCAGCACACCCGACCATACCGAGAACTTCTCCGGCTTCGAGTAGACGATCTTGCCCTTGCTCGCATCCCACGCGATGAAGTTGCCCATCGCGTTGTTCTCGTTCGGGCCCGGATACATCGACAGCGTGGCGCCGACATACGGCTGTCCCGACACGTAGTCGACATCGAACGGCTCGTAGTCCATACAGACGTGGTTGGTCGGCACGAGGAACAGATTCGAGTTCGGATCGAACGCCGCCGGTTGCTGGTCCTTCGAACCGAGCGCTGCCGGGCAGATGCCCTTCACGTTGTGATCGGACCCGGCTGCCTGCGTCGAGTACGCCGCGTTGCGAATCGGCAGGCCGCTTTGCAGATCGACACGGTCGGCCCAGTTCACCGCCGGGTCGTACTTCTGTGCGACCAGCAGTTGGCCGGTTTCGCGGTTCAACGTATAGCCGAAGCCGTTACGGTCGAAGTGCACGATCGCGGGCACCTTCTTGCCGTTGATCGTCAGATCGGACAGGATCATTTCATTGACGCCGTCATAGTCCCATTCGTCGTGCGGGGTCATCTGGTAGACCCATTTGGCCGTGCCGGTATTCAGGTCGCGCGCGAAGATCGACATCGACCATTTGTTGTCGCCCGGACGTTGCGTCGGGTTCCATGTGCCCGGATTGCCGGTACCGTAGTAGACAAGGTTGAGTTTCGGGTCCCACGCATACCAGCCCCACGTGGTGCCGCCTCCCAGCTTCCACTGGTCGCCCTTCCACGACTTCAGCGACGAATCCGCGCCCACCGGCACCATCTGGCCGTTGGTGTACGTCATCGTCTTTTGCGGGTCGAGCAGCATTTCGTTGTCGGGGCCCGTGCTGTACGCGGTCCAGACCGGTTTGCCGGTCTTGATGTCGTATGCGATCAGACGCCCACGCACGCCGAACTCGCCGCCCGAGATGCCGGTCAGTACCTTGTCGCCGAATACGTGCGGCGCGTTGGTGTTGGTTTCGCCGGCTTTCGGATTGCCGTTCTGCGCGGTCCACACCACCTCGCCCGTCTTCGCGTTCAGCGCGACCAGCTTGGTGTCGGCCTGCTGCAGGAAAATCTTGCCGTCGCCGTAAGCGAGACCGCGATTGACGGTGTCGCAGCACATCACGGAGACGACCTGCTCGTCCTGCTTGGGTAGATACTGCCAGAGGAACGTCTGATCCTTCAGGTTGACCGCGATCACCTTGTTAGGAAACGGGGAGTGGATATACATCGTGTCGCCGATCACGAGCGGCGCGCCTTCATGGCCGCGTAGCACGCCGGTCGACATGGTCCATGCGACCTGCAGTTTGCCGACGTTGTTCGCGTTGATCTGCTTGAGCGGGCTGTAGCGGTGATTCGCATAGTCGCCCGCCTGGGCCGCCCAGTTGGATGGGTTTTTCATCAGTCCGTCGAGCTGCGAATCGGCCTGCGCAGCCAGAGAACCAAAGGCTGCGGATGCGAGGATCGCGAGCCCAAGAACTACAGTGCGTAAGTTCATGTCTCCTCCAGAATTGTCCTGCTGTTCAACTCACGAATGACCCACGCTACCTCATCGCATCGTGCGCGCCTTCTCGAGTGCAGGTAACGATTAACGCCCTATCCCGATTCGATGTCAGGCTTCGCGACGCATGAACGGCCGACGCATATTCCATGCCGGAATAGCGATAACGCTGCCGCCATTGCCCTCCCGGGCCCGGCGACCCTGCTCGCGCGACCTGTCGCGGCGCTCGGGCGTTGCACGCCGAAGCTTGCATGGCGGTAAGCTGAAAGGGTTGCGTCACGCGATGCGGCACATACTGTGTCACTTGCGTGATACGAATCGTGTCCATTGCGAATCACGCGCCGCAGCACGGGCCTGTCACCAGCAACGATGCTTCGTTCGGCGAACGATTCGCGTATTCGAGGAGCAACCGCCATGGCAAACACCGAGCACGTCTATACCGACGAAGAGATCCAGCAGCGCCTCGTCGGTCCGCTACAGCACTGGTATCTGGAAGATGGCTGGCTGCGGCGCAAATACCGCACCGAGGGCTGGAAGGGAACGCTGATGGTGGTCAACACCGTGGGCCATCTTGCGGAAGCCGCATGGCACCACCCGGATCTGACGGTCTCGTACGCGTTCGTGACCGTCAAGCTGAAAACGCACAGCGCGAAAGGCATCACCGACAAGGACTTCGCGCTCGCGACCAAGATCGAATCGGTGGTCCACTGGCAGCCTGGCCTCGAGGACGGCCCGCTCGAAGGCACGCCGGCCGACGATCAGCGCTTCCGCTACATCAAGTACGACGCGCCCAAATCCGCGCAAGGCAGTTGACGCGGCCGGCTGGCGCCGGATGAAACAGCGCGTGACACAGTGCGCCTTCGGCGTCACACAGCGTCCATGCAGCGGCGAAATCGCGTCGCGCGCGACCCGCCCGTTGAGTGGTGTCGGCGGGCCGAACCCGCGGCGGGAGCCGTTCCGCGCGCCTGGTACGGCTTTCGCTTGAGGTCGCCGGGCGCACTGTCGCTGGAACCCGCGACGCGATGCGACGCGACGCTCGCGGACGCTCCGCGGCCAAACGCAGTCGCTCGCACCCGCAAGGACAACTGAGGACACTCGAGATGCCGCTTCAGCTTCGTCGCCTGCCGCCACGCGCCCCCATTACGATCGATGCGCCCGCGCGGCTGCATCTGGGCTTTCTCGATCCGAACGCGTCGCTCGGGCGTGCGTTCGGTAGCCTGGGGCTCGTCATCGATACGCACGGCACGCGGATCGAAGCACGGCTCGCCGAACGCGAGCAGATTGGCGGCGTGGCGAGCGAGGCCGAGCGCGGGCGGATCGCGATGAGTCTTGCGCGGCTGCAGGCTGCCTATGGACCGGCGACACTCGCGATCGACGTGCTGGAGGCGCCGCGCGCGCACACGGGCCTCGGTTCCGGCACGCAACTGGCGCTCGCCGTGGGCACCGCGTTCGCACACCTCGTCGGCCAGCCGGCGACGAGCGCCGAGCTCGCCAGCCTGCTCGGGCGCGGCGCGCGCTCCGGCATCGGCATACTCGGCTTCGAGCACGGCGGCCTGCTGCTCGATGGCGGGCCGCCCGGCGATCTGCGCCAGAGCATGCCGCCGCTGCTGTCGCGCCAGCCGTTTCCGCAACAGTGGCGCGTGCTGCTCGTCAGCGACAACAGCCGCGAGGGCTTGCACGGTGCCGAGGAACGCGGCGCGCTCGCGTCGCTCGCGCCGTTTCCGCGGCAGCTCGCCGCGCATCTGTGCCATCTGGTGCTGATGCAGATTCTGCCCGGCGCCGCCGAACATAACTTCGCGCCGTTCGCGCACGGCCTGACCGAGCTGCAGCAGACCATCGGAGAATATTTCGCGAGCGCGCAAGGTGGCGTGTTCGCGAGCCCCGACGTCGAGCGCGTGTTGCGCGCGGTCGCCGCCGAACGCACCGCCGGCATCGGCCAGACCTCGTGGGGCCCGACGGGCTTCGCGGTGCTCGCGAGCGCGCGCGAGGCCGAGCGCGCGCTCGAGACCGCACGCGCCGTCGCGAGCGCGCTGCCGCATATCGAATGCAGCGTCGTCGCGGGCCGCAATAGCGGCGCGGCGATCGGCGGCGCCGAGACGCACGCGCCGCACATCGACGCCGCATGATGCGCGGCCCTGCTCAGGCCGCCGCTTGCAAAAGGCGCGGCCACGCGCGGCGCGGCCTGACCTCGCGCCGTCCCCAGGATTGCCACTAAAACGAGCCCCGCCATGTCAGAAACCATTGAAAGGCCCTACATCCTGCACATGCTCACGGCCACGCCGCAGATGAGTCCGTTCGACGTCAACATGGCCGCCGACGCCGGCTATCAGGTCATCGTGCCGTACTGCAACGTCGAAGCGGGGATGGTCGCGAATCTGACGCAGGACGCGATCTTCTCGCGCGGCCCGAAAGGGGTGTCGCGCACCGGCATCTTCATCGGCGGACGCGACGTGATGCAGGCCGCCGACATGCTCGACACCGCGCGCAAAGCGATGGTCCCGCCGTTCGAAGTCTCGGTGTTCGCCGACCCGAGCGGCTCGTACACGACCGCGGCCGCGCTCGTCGCGCTGGTCGAGCGGCACCTGGGCAAACAGCACGGCGTCGAGCTGGGCGGCAAGCGCGTGCTGATTCTCGGCGGCACCGGCGCGGTCGGGCGCATCGCGGCGGCGATCGCCGCGTCGCGCGGCGCCGACGTGACGATCGCGAGCCACACCGACCGCAATCGAGCGCTCAGCGCCTCGGCCGAACTCAACCAGCGCTTCGGCATCTTCACCAACGGCATCGGCACCACGACACCCGACGAGTTGCGCGGCGCGCTCGCCGACGCGGAAATCGTGCTCGCGACCGCGCTCGCGGGCGTGCAGGTGGTCGGCAGCGACGACCTCGCGCATGCGAAACGCCTGCTCGTCGCCGCCGACGTCAACGCGGTGCCACCCGAAGGCATCGCCGGCGTGAACGTGATGAACGACGGCAAGCCGATCGACGGCGTGCCGAACGCGGGCGCGGTCGGCATCGGCGCGCTGGCGATCGGCAACGTCAAGTATCAGGTCGAGCATCGCCTGTTCATGCGCATGCGCACGGGCGGCAAGCCGGTCTACCTAGGCTTCCCGCAAGCCTACGACGAGGCCCGCGCGGTCGCGGCCGGTCTCGGCTGAGAGCCGCCATCATGAAACCGCACCGGCCGCTCACGCATGCGCCGTTTGTCGCGCTCGCCGGCTTGTCCGCGCGCTGGCTCGCGCAGTCCGCGGCGCGCGCCAGCCTGCACGTCGCCGCGCTCGATATCTTCGGCGACCGCGACACACGCGAGGCCGCCGAACTGTGGTTCGACATCGGCCGGGGTGATGGCGCGCTCGCAATCGATCGGGCGCGGCTCGTCGATGCGCTTGCGCGTGTCGCGCACCTGCCGGGTTTGCTTGGCTGGATCGGCGGCAGCGGGCTCGAACCTTTGATGCCTGACTTGTGCCGGGAGCCCGGATTGCCGCGCTTTCTCGGCAACGGTGCCGGGACGATCGCGGCCGTGCGCGAGCCGCGGCGCTTCTTCGCGCTGCTCGACGCGTTGCGGATCGCGCATCCGGCCGTGTCGTTCGAGCCGCCCGCCACGCCCGAGGGCTGGCTGTTCAAGCGGGCGGATGGCTGCGGCGGTACGCATATCCGGGCGGCCGACGCGGTCGGTTCAACGAGCGACTGCGCGCACGGCTACTTCCAGCGCATCGGTCAGGGCCGCTCGCTGTCGGCGCTTTTCATCGGCGTGCGCGGCCGCGCGCATCTGATCGGTTTCGCCGAGCAACTCACCTGCGCGACCGGCGATCTGCGCTTCGTGCATGCGGGCTCGATCGGACCCATCGACTTGCCGCCGACGCTCGTCGCGCACGCGCAGCTTGCGCTCGACGCGCTGTGCGCACGCACCGGTCTGGTCGGCATCAACAGCTGCGACTTCCTGTCCGACGGCACCACGTTCGAAGTGCTCGAAATCAACGCGCGCCCTTCGTCGACGCTGGCGCTCTACGAAACCGCGTCGCCCGATGCATGGCCAGCCGGCCTGCTCGCCTGCCACCTCGACGCGTGTCGGCACGCACACGCGCCGTCGGCGGCGAGCCTCGCGCTCGCCCGCGCCCCGCGCTGGCGCGCCGGCCAGCGGGTGCTGTTCGCGCAGCGGCCGTTCAACGTGTCGGCGGCGTTCTCCGACGCCTGCCTGCGCGATCCGCAATGCCGCGACGTGCCGACGCCGGGCACCCGCATCGACGTAGCGCAGCCGGTCTGCACGCTGCACGTGCGCGCGGCGTCGGCGGACGCGGTGCGCGGCGCGCTCGACGCGCAGCACGAACGCGTCGTCCAACGAATCGAAACCTGCGATGAACCCGACCATGCCTGCCTCCACGCCCACAGCTGAGACTTCCCCGCCCGCCGCGCTGCCGAGTGTGAACGCGCTTTCAGAGCGCCTCGTCGCACGGCTCGTCGAGCAGGCGGCGCACCTCGGCGTGGCGCTCACGCGCACGGCCGACGGCACGGTGATCGCGGATGCCGGCGTCGACGCGCGCGGCAGTCTCGACGCGGGCGTGCTGATCGCGCGGATCTGCATGGGCGGTCTCGGCCGCGTCGCGGTGCGGGCGAACTTCGACGCCACGCCGCTGTGGCCGACGATGCTCGAGGTCAGCACCTCCTCGCCGGTGCTCGCCTGTCTCGGCAGCCAGTACGCGGGCTGGAGTCTGTCGGCCACCAAGGAGCAGACCGGCGGCAAGAAGTTCTTTTCGCTCGGCTCGGGGCCCGCCCGCGCGCTCGCGGTCAAGGAGCCGCTGTTCGACGAACTCGGCTATCGGGACCGCCACGAACGCGGTGCGCTGGTGCTCGAAGTGGATCGCCTGCCGCCGCAGGTCGTGATCGACAAGGTGCTGCGCGATTGCGGCCTCGCGCCCGAGCACCTGACGCTGATCGTCACGCCGACACACTCTGTCGCGGGAACGGTACAGGTGGTGGCTCGCGTCGTCGAAGTTGCGCTGCACAAGGTGCACGTGCTCGGCGTGCCGCTCGACGAGATCGTCGCGGGCACGGGCTCGGCGCCGCTGCCGCCGCCCGCGCCCGACGGCATTCAGGCGATGGGCCGCACCAACGACGCGATCCTGTACGGCGGCCGCGTGCATCTGACCGTCCAGCACGACGAGATCGCGCAACGTCTCGCCGACAGCCTGCCCTCCGCCAATTCGCGCGACTACGGCCGGCCGTTCGCGGACGTGTTCACCGCCGTCAACTTCGACTTCTATCAGATCGATCCCGCGCTGTTCGCGCCCGCCGAAGTGTGGGTCAGCAGCCTCGAAAGCGGCACGACCTATCATGGCGGCCGCCTCGACGCCGCCCTGCTGCGCAAACAGTGGGGCGGCGAGTCCGTCGCGCAATGATGACTACGCCAGGCGTGCGCATCGCGATCATGACCGACGAAACCGGCTGGCACACCGGCCGGCTGAAAAGAGCGTTCCGCGCGCGCGGCGCCGATGCGCGCTGCGTCGATCTCGCGGATTGCCGCATCGACACCACGTGGCTGCCGCACGGCCTCGTGATCCCGGGCTTCGGCCGCACGCTGCCAGACGCGGTGTTCGTGCGCGGCATCGCCGGCGGCACCTTCGAGCAGGTGACGCTGCGCCTGGGCATCCTGCACGCGCTGCGCGAGTCGGGCGTGCCGGTCTACAACGACGCGCGCGCGATCGAGCGCAGCGTCGACAAATCGATGACGAGCTTCCTGCTGCATCGCGCCGGCGTGCCGACACCGGCGACGTGGGCCGGCGAATCCGCCGCGTTCGCGCAACGCGTACTGATGCGCGAAGCGGCCGCCGGCCGTCAGGTCGTGCTCAAGCCGCTGTTCGGTTCGCAAGGCCACGGGCTCAGACGGCTCGGTGCGCGCGGCGGCTTGCTTGCGCCGTTGCCGTCGCTTGCACGTTACCGGCAGGTCGCTTATTTGCAGCGCTTCGTCGCTGGCGAGCGGCCCGGTTTCGACTGGCGCGTGCTGGTGATCGGCGGCAAGGCGGTTGCGGCGATGCGGCGCAGCGGCGGCAAGGGCTGGATTCACAACGTCGCGCAAGGGGCACGCTGCGAGCCCGCCGAACTGACGGTTCCGCTCGCGCAGACGGCAGTGCGCGCAACCGCCGCGCTCGGGCTCGACTATGCGGGCGTCGACCTGATCCCGAATCCTGACCCCGCCAACCCCGCCGCGCTGCCGCTCGTGCTTGAAGTCAACGGCGTGGCCGCGTGGCGCGGCTTGCAGTCGGTCGTGCCGCTCGACGTCGCGGCCGCGCTGGTCGACGATCTGCTCGATCGCAAGCTCGCGGCACAGCGGCGTGCGAACGAGCAAGGCGAGCCAGCCATTAGCGACGGGTTGCCGAAGCAGTCTCCGCGGCGCCGGGCTTGACCGCCATGCCCGACGCTCCTGCGATTCCCGTCGAGCGAGCGCGCGCGGCTTTCCTCGAAGCCTGCGCGCTCGACGTCACCACGCCGAAACCCGGCAACGTCAGTATCCGAAGCCCCGGCCACGGCATGCAGGCGGCACAGTTCCTGGCCAGCGCGGACGCGTCGCTTGATGCGCTATTCGCACGCGGCGCCCGAGTCGGACAGCGCATTCTCGACGCAGTCACGCGCACGCGCGCGGCCGTCGGCTGCAATACGAATCTTGGCATCGTGCTGCTGGTCGCGCCGCTCGCCGCAGCCCTCGACGAAGCCGGCGCTCGGCCGGTGTCGGAGGAAGCGTGGCGCGCCGCCGCCGGCGATGTGCTGAGCCGGCTCGACGTCGAAGACGCGCGATTGGCCTACCGCGCGATCGCGCTCGCCAATCCGGGCGGCCTCGGCGACGCGCCCGAGCAATCGGTCCACGCGCCGCCGACGATCGGCCTGCGCGACGCGATGCGGCTCGCCAGCGAGCGCGACAGCATCGCGCGGCAGTACGCGAACGGTTTCGCGGACCTGTTCGACACCGGCCTCGCGGCGTACCGGGAAGCTTCGGCGCGGGCGCGCGACGCCGCGCCCGAAATTGCTAACCAAATCGCTAACGAAATCGCGATGCTCAACGTGTTTCTCGCGTTCCTCGGCGGCTGGCCCGACTCTCACATTGTGCGCAAGCACGGGCTCCCGCTGGCGCAGAGTGTCACGCTGGTGGCACGCGAACAGCACGCGCGCTGGCGCCAGACCCGAGCCGCCCCGCGCCGCCCGGCAAGCGATGCACAACTCGATGCCTGGGATGACGAATTGAAGGCGCGCGCGATCAATCCCGGCACCAGTGCGGACCTCGCGGTAGCCACGCTGTTCATCGCGCGCTGTGTCGAAGGGAGCGGTTAACCCTGAATCGTATGGACTGGATACGCGCCCGCGAGGCGCGTGGGCACGCTCGCAGCCGCAACTGGCACGGAACCTGTTAGTTAGTACCGCCGTGCATCCGCACCGCTCTCGCGATGCTTGTCTGGACGATCGCGGGCGGCGCCTCGTCAGCAGGTCCATACCTACTCATTGGAGGAACAGAATGGCCAAGATCAACCGCGTCATGATCGGTGAGTCGCTCGTCGGCGACGGCAACGAGGTCGCGCACATCGACTTGCTGATCGGACCGCGAGGTTCGGCTGCGGAGACCGCGTTCTGCAACGCCCTCACCAACAACAAGGACGGCTTCACTTCGCTACTCGCCGTCGTCGCGCCCAATCTCATCACGAAGCCCAATACGATCCTGTTCAACAAGGTGACGATCAAAGGCGCCAAGCAGGCGGTGCAGATGTTCGGCCCGGCGCAGCACGCGGTCGCGCTCGCGGTGGCCGACAGCGTCGAGGACGGCACGATTCCCGCAGACGAGGCCGACGATCTGTTCGTCTGCGTCGGCGTCTTCATCCACTGGCAGGCCGAGGACGACAAGAAGATCCAGCAGTTCAACTATCAGGCGACCCGCGAGGCGCTCAAGCGCGCGGTCAGCGGCGAACCGAGCGCGGCTGAAGTAGTATCGAAGAAAGGCACCGTCGCGCATCCGTTCGCTCCGAACTGACGGCGCGTGCCAGCGCAGGAGACGCGGCGCCCTCAGCGGTGTCGTCCGCGATGCTTATCGCCATGCGATTCGCGGCGTCATGGCCGGCCCCGCCTCCTCGCGCATCCCGTCGCCTCGCGGCCGCAAGGCATGCACCTCGAATAGCGGTTCGTGAAGCAGGTTCAATGCTCTCGCAGAGGCATTCAATGAACAACAGATGTCGCGCGCTTCTCGCCTTTACCTCGCTCGTGCTCGCCGCGCCGCTCGCGTGGGCGGACGGCGGCTACAACTATCCGACCGAAGGCCGCGTCGAATACGTGCTCAGTTGCATGGACGATAACGGCCACGATTTCGCGAACGTCTACAAGTGTTCGTGCGTGATCGACAAGATGGCCGCATCGTTGCCGTACGACGAGTTCGTCGACCAGTCGACCTTCTCGAAGTACGCGACGCTAGGCGGCGAAGGCGGCGCGGAATTCCGCGTTGATCACGCGAAGGCGGAAACCAAGCGGTTCCGCACGCTGCAAACGAGCGCGTATCAGGCGTGCGGACTAGGTCCGCAGAAAACCTCGACCGTGGCGAAATGACCGTTGTCTGAAACGCGCCGGGTGTGCGGCGCGGCCGGGGCGGCGCTTCCCGCTAGACGTGCTCGGCTGGGCGTGCCCCACTAGGCTGCCCGGCTAGGCGCCCCCCACTAGGCGTGCCCAGCTAGGCGCCCCCGGCTAGGCGCCCCCCTCAATTCGGCACCAGCCCCTCGCCCAGCGACGCGTAACGCGCGAGGCCCACGGCGGCCGCCGAGCCATCGCCGCGACGCCGCTCGATCTGCACGCCGACGGCCGCAAGATCGGCGAATTTGGCCGGCTTCGCGAGCGACACGCGCACCCAGTGCGCGCCGAAGTCGGCGATCAGCAGTTGCGCGATCGTCTCGGCGAGTGCCTCCAGCAGCCGCACGCGATGCGATGCGAATAGCGCGAGCAGCGCCTCGCGCACGGCCGCGTAGTTGACCGTATCTTCGATTCGGTCCGTCGTGCACGCGCGGATCGCGGGCACGCCGATGGCCAGATTCACACGCACCGGTTGCGCAACATGCATCTCGCTGCTATCGATACCGATGACCGTCTGGCCGATGAAGTTCTCGATGAATACGATGTCGAGGCGCTCGGGCAGTCCGCCGGTATCCGAGGAATTGGCGCCGAGGCTGGAAAATGCGGCAAGGCGAACAGTATCGATTCGATCCATGATGGTCTCCGCCGCGGCGCGGCCCAAGATTGAATAACCTGTGATGAAGAGCGGAACAATAGAACAGTAGAACAGTAGAACAGTAGAACTGAACGACCCGCGGCACACTCTGTGCCGAAGCTGCCACAGGCATGCAACATGCAAACCGTTTAACGCATCGCGCATCGAGAAAAGCAAATTTCGGGCACGGTGAGGTAAACCCGTGTGACTTTCTGTTGAACCAATCTGGCATCGGGCGTACAGTTTTAAATACCCGCCTGGTAGCAGGGCCGGTCGCGTGGGCGCAGGCGAACCGAGATTACGCCGCACCAAGGGCAGACAGGCTTGATAAAGCGGCATTCGCGGCGTGCGAAGCAGTCACGCTTCCGAAATGACGCAACGGAGACAAATCCCATGTCGTTGCTCGCTGACAGCAATACGCACGTCCGGGAAGTTCTGAACGTCGTCAACCATCAGTTGACCACGCGGCCGACAAGCGAATGCGTCGCTCAATCGTGGACGCGCTGCATCAACGAATTCCAGCTGGATCCCGGGCGTTTCGTCCCACCACCGGTTCTGACCGAGTACGAACTCAGCGCCCGCCGTGAGGCGCTCGGCGATCTGATCGCGTGTTCGAAGCTCGAGATGACCACGCTCTATCAGCAACTGGCCGACCCCGAACTCGCGGTCGTGCTCGTCGATTCGGGCGGCGTGATCGTGCATCAGGTGTCGTCCGTGCCGTTCGCCGAGGCGGTCGCCGGCGACGGCTTTCGCGTCGGCGCGCTGTGGAGCGAACGCGAAGCCGGCACCAACGGCATGGGCACCTGTCTCGCGGAGCGCGACTGCATCGCCGTCTGTCAGCACGAGCATTTCTATCCGCGCTATACGTCGCTCACCTGCTCGGCCGCGCCGATCTTCGACGACGGCGGCGAAATCGCCGGCGTGCTCGACGTCACGAGCCGCTCGAAGCTGCTGCAGCAGCACTCGCTGGTGCTCGTCGGCATGTCGCGGCAGATGATCGAGAACCGGTTGCTCGATGCGCGCTACCGGCACGCCCACATGATCCATTTCCACAGCCGCCCGGAATTCGTCGGCACGCTGCACGGCGGCAAGCTCGCGGTCGGCGACGACAGCACCGTGCTCGCCGCGAATCGCAGCGCGCTGTTCCAGCTCGGCTTCCGCTCGTTGAGCGAGCTGCGCGGCCGGCGCATCGAAGAAGCGTTCAACGCGTCGCTCGAAGACATGATCGCGCGTAGCATTCGCGGCTCGTTCCATCCGGTCACCGTCTACAGCGCGAATGCGACGAACCGCTTTTTCCTCGTCGCGCAGACGCCGCAGAACGCGACCGGGCGCGTGACGCGCGTGCTCGTCAGCGGCTCCGCCCTGCGCGGCGACACCCCCGAAAAACACGAGAAACAAGAGAAGCACGCGCCGGTGCCGAAGCTCGACGAGATCGCCCACCTCGAATTCGGCGACCCGCGCATGGCCTCGCAGATCCAACTGGCGGCGCGCGTGATCCAGCGCAAGATTCCAATCGTGCTACGCGGCCAGACCGGCACCGGCAAGGAAGTCTTCGCGCAGGCGCTGCATAGCATCAGCCCGCACGCCGATGGTCCGTTCGTGCCGGTCAACTGCGCGTCGCTGCCGGAGAACCTGATCGAGAGCGAGCTGTTCGGCTATCGCGCGGGCGCGTTTACCGGTGCGCAGCGCGAAGGACGGCGCGGCAAGATCGTGCAGGCCAACGGCGGCACGCTGTTTCTCGACGAGATCGGCGACATGCCGCTCGTGCTGCAGGCGCGCCTGCTGCGCGTGATCGAGGAACACGAGGTCACGCCGCTCGGCGCCGAGACCACCGTCAAGGTCAATTTCCAGCTGATCAGCGCGAGCCACCGCAATCTGCTCGAACTCGTGCAGAGCGGCCAGTTCCGCGAGGACCTGTACTACCGGCTCAAAGGTGTCGAGCTGAATCTGCCGGCGCTGCGCGAGCGCGTCGACAAGCTGCCGCTGATCCATCATCTGCTCGCCAACGAAACCGACGATCCGCCCGATCTGACGCCGGAAGCCGAACACGCGCTGCTCACCTATGCGTGGCCCGGCAACATCCGTCAGCTGCGTCACGTGTTGCAGATGGCCATCGCGCTGTCCGACGGTGAGCCGATCCGCTGCGAGCATCTGCCGCCCGAGGTCACGCAACGCACCTCGGCAGTCGACATGCCGACCGCGCTGCGCCTTGCGAACGCGGACATGGACGCGCATCTCGCCGACGAGGCCGACATTTCTTCGCTGAACGCGATCCAGCTGAACGAGCGCGACACGGTGCTGTCGCTGCTCGACGAGCATCGCTGGAACGTCAGCAACGTCGCGAAAGCGCTCGGCATCAGCCGCAACACGCTGTACCGCAAGATGCGCCGGCTGCACATCCGGCTGTCGCACGAAGGCTCGCCGCCGGACGGCATGCCGCTCGATCTCGACGCATGACCCAGTCGTCCCCCAACGAGTCAGCGCACCAAGCCGCCCGCGATCTCGCCGACTTCAAGCCGGATGCGCGCTTCGCGTGGTGCGTGACCGGCTCTGGTCACATGCTCGAAGAATCGATCGCGCTCGCGCGGCGCTTGCCGCGCGTCGATCTGTTTCTGTCCGCGGCTGCCGAGGAAGTGCTGCCGCTCTATGGCTGGTCGCTCGACAAGCTGCGCGAACAGTTTCGCGTGCTGCGCGACAACAGCGCGAGCGGCGTGCCGGTCGGCATGCTGTATCACGGCGTCTATCACACGGTCGTGATCGCGCCCGCCACCAGCAACACGGTCGCCAAATGCGCGTACGGCATCTCCGATACGCTGCCGACCAACATGTACGCGCAGGCCGGCAAGCAATGCATCCCCGGCATCGTCTTTGCATGCGACACCGAACCGAGCGTGATCACGCATAGCCCGGACGAATGGGTCGAACTGCGGCCAAGGGCGATCGAACTCGATAACGTCGAGCGTCTGGCGCGCTTCGAATACACGACGCTCGTGCGCTCGCTCGACGAACTCGAAGCGGCGCTCGCCCAACGCCTCGCGACCCTCGCTCTCGCATGGACCACCTCCTCTTCCTGACCGGCCGGCTTGCCGAACCGAGCCTGCGGCGCGTGCTCGACGGCATGGCGCCGACGCCGTTCAGCTGGGAGGTACGCGAAATCGGCCTGCAGGTCGCCGCGTTGATGACCGCCGAGCTGATCCAGCGTCGCGTGAGCGCGCCGCTCGCCGCGCAGCGCGTGATCGTGCCGGGCCGCTGCCGCGGCGATCTCGACGCGCTGAGCGCGCACTACGGCGTGCCGTTCGAACGCGGGCCCGAGGAGGTCAAGGACTTGCCGCAGTTTTTCGGGCGCAAAGCGAAGCCACTCGATCTGAGCCGCTACGACACCGAGATTTTCGCGGAGATCGTCGACGCGCCGCGGCTCGACCTCGACGGCATCGCCGCAAGGGCGCGCGAGTACGCGGCCCAGGGCGCGGACGTGATCGACATAGGCTGTCTGCCGGACACGCCGTTTGCGCATCTCGAAGACGCGGTGCGACGGCTGAAGGCCGAAGGCTATCGCGTCAGCGTCGATTCGATGCGCGACGACGAGTTGCTGCGCGGCGGCCGCGCGGGCGCCGACTATCTGATGAGCCTGAACCTCGACACGCTGTGGATCGCCGATGAAGTGCCAGCGACGCCGATCCTCGTCGCGCGCGAACCAGCCGACGCAGCCTCGCTCGACAGCGCGATTGAAGCGCTGACAGCACGCGGCCGCGCGTTTCTCGCCGATCCGATTCTCGACCCGATTCCGTTCGGGCTGGCCGCGTCGATTGCGCGCTATGTGCGTTTGCGCGAGCGCTATCCGGACATCGCGATCATGATGGGCATCGGCAACGTAACCGAATTGACCGAGGCCGACACGAGCGGCATCAACGCGGTGCTGCTCGGCATGGCGGCCGAATTGCGCGTAAGCGCGGTGCTGACGACGTCGGTGAGTCTGCATGCGCGGCGCGCGCTGCGCGAAGCCGATGTCGCGCGCCGCGTGATGCATGCCGCGCGCGATGCGCAGGTGCTGCCGAAGGGCATCAGCAGCGAACTCGCGACGGTCCACGCGAAACGCCCGTTTCCGTACAGCGCCGAGGAAATCGACGAATTCGCGCGCGGCGTGCGCGATCCGAATTTCCGCGTGCAGATCAGCGCCGACGGCATTCACGTGTACAACCGCGACGGCCATCGACGCGGCGACGATCCGTTCGCGCTGTACCCGCAGTTGAATCTCGAAACCGACGGCGGCCACGCGTTCTATATGGGCGTGCAACTTGCACGCGCCGAGATCGCATGGCGGCTCGGCAAGCGCTTCGATCAGGACCAGCCGCTCGACTGGGGCTGCGCGGTCGACCGGCCGGAAGAAGATTTGAGCGCGTGGTGTGCGCCGGGCGAGACGATGAAGAAGCGCTGAAAGCGCAGCGCCGTCAGTGCATGGCGGCTACCTGTGCGTGCTCGTCGACCGTAGCCAGTTGGTCACGCATGCCGCGAATCGCCTGCGCGCGATCGCTCGCGCCGAATACGGCCGACCCGGCAACGAACACGTCCGCGCCCGCCTCCGCGATCCGCGCGATGTTCGACGCCTTCACGCCGCCGTCCACTTCGATCAGCAACGGCCGCCCGGTGCGCTGCATCGTCGTGTCGACGCGCTCGCGCAAGAGCCGCAGCTTGTCGAGCGTTTCGCCGATGAACGCCTGGCCGCCGAAGCCCGGATTCACCGACATCACCAGCACGACATCGAGCATCTCCAGCACGTGATCGAGCACCGCGAGCGGCGTGGCCGGATTCAGCGCGAGCCCCGCGCGCGCGCCGTGCGAGCGGATCAGCTCGATGGTCCGATGCACGTGCAGCGTCGCCTCCGGATGAAAACTGATCAGGTTCGCGCCGGCCTCGGCAAACCCCGACACCAGCGGATCGACCGGCGTGGTCATCAGATGCACGTCGAACGGCAGCGACGTGTACGGCCGGATCGCCGAGCACACGAGCGGGCCGACCGTCAGGTTCGGCACGTAGTGGTTGTCCATCACATCGAGATGAATCCAGTCCGCGCCGGCCGCCGTCACGTCGCGAATCTCGTCGGCGAGCCGGGCAAAATCCGCCGACAGCAGCGACGGAGCAATCAGGAATTCGCGCATTGCGTTCTCCGTGCCAGTGGCGTTAGTGGTAGCGGGTCGCCATCGTGTCGAGCGGCAGCGGCTTTATGCGCGCCGCCTGCCCCGCGCAACCGAACGCCTCGAAGCGCTCGACGCAGATCGCGCTCGCCGCCGCCGTGGCGGCCTTCAGTGCCGCGCGCGGATCGAACTCCGAGCGCGCGTTGGCGAGCGACCTGCGCATCGCACCGCTCATCGCGAGACGGATGTCGGTGTCGATATTGACCTTGCGCACGCCGTGCGCGATGCCGCGGCGGATTTCGTCGACGGGCACGCCGTAGGTGGTCGGAATCTCGCCGCCGTACTCGCGGATCACCGCGAGCCATTCCTGCGGCACCGACGACGAGCCGTGCATCACCAGATGCGTATTCGGAATCCGCGCATGGATGTCGGCGATCCGGTCGATCGCGAGGATGTCGCCGGTCGGCTCGCGGCTGAACTTGTACGCGCCGTGCGAAGTGCCGATCGCGATCGCGAGCGCATCGACGCCAGTCGCGTCGACGAAGCGCCGCGCTTCGTCCGGGTCGGTCAGCAGGTGCTCGCGCGTCAGCTTGCCTGCTGCGCCGACGCCGTCCTCTTCACCCGCGGTGCCGGTTTCGAGCGAGCCGAGACAGCCCAGTTCGCCCTCCACCGACACGCCGACCGCATGCGCGGCGTCCACCACGCGCCGGCTCACGTCGACGTTGTAGTCGTAGGCGGCGGGGGTTTTCTGGTCGGGCAGCAGCGAGCCGTCCATCATCACCGACGTGAAGCCCGAGCGGATCGCCTGCTGACACACCGCGGGGCTCGCGCCGTGGTCCTGATGCAGCACGAGCGGAATGTCCGGGTGCGCTTCGAGCGCGGCGAGCACCAGATGACGCAGGTACGGCTCGCCCGCGTACTTGCGCGCACCGGCCGACGCCTGCAGGATTACCGGGCTATCCGTGGCCTCGGCCGCGCGCATGATCGCGTGAATCTGCTCCATGTTGTTGACGTTGAACGCGGGCACGCCGTAGTCGTGTTCGGCCGCGTGATCCAGCAGTTGCCGCAGGGTGATGAAGGCCATTGCGTGCTCCTCGATATGAAATGAAATCTCCTCAGGCTCGGGCGGCCGCGCTCAACGCGCCCGGTCGAGCACACGGCGCGCTTCGTCGATCACCGCCTGCGCGTTCAGCCTGAAATGCTCGAACAACGCGGCGGCCGGGGCCGATTCGCCGAACGTATCGATGCCGACGACGCCGCCGTCGAGCCCGACGTATTGCCGCCAGAACGCGCGCACGCCCGCCTCGATCGCGACGCGCGGCACACCCGGCGGCAGCACGGCGTCGCGCCACGCGCGCGGTTGCTGGTCGAACGTCGTGGTGGATGGCATCGACACGACGCGCGCGGCGATGCCGACGGCTGCGAGCGGCGCGATTGCATCGAGAGCAAGAGAAACTTCCGAGCCGGTGGCGATCAGAACGACACGCGCCGGTTGCAGCTGCCCGTCTTCCTCTGGCCAGTCGCGCAACACATACGCGCCACGCGCGATCGCGGCGATCTGCTCCGCGGTTCGCGTGACGAAGCGCAGGTTCTGCCGGCTCAGCAACAGACACGACGGCCCATCCCGTTCGACCGCGCCGACCCACGCCTGCGCGGTCTCGACGGTGTCGCACGGACGCCAGACGTCGAGCCCCGGAATCAGCCTGAGGCTCGCCGCGTGCTCGACCGCCTGATGCGTGGGTCCGTCTTCGCCGAGGCCGATCGAGTCGTGCGTGAACACGAAGATCGAGCGCGTCTTCATCAGCGCGGCCATGCGCAGCGCGTTGCGCGCATAGTCGGAGAACGTCAGGAACGTGCCGCCGAACGGCAGGTAGCCGCGATGCAGCGCGATGCCGTTCATCACCGCGCTCATGCCGAACTCGCGCACGCCGTAGTGCACGTAGTTGCCGCCGCGTAGTGAGTTTTCATCGCTGCGCACGTCGAGCGCGCCCGGCCAGTCCGTCAGGTTCGAACCGGTCAGGTCGGCCGAGCCGCCGAGCAGTTCCGGCAGACTGCGCGCGAGCGCGGCGATCGCCTTTTGCGAAGCCTTGCGCGTCGCGATCGATTCGGCCGCGCAGTCGGCCGCACGCAGCAGCGCGCGAACCGTGTCGTGCCAATGCCCGGGCAGGCTGCCCTGCACGCGGCGTTCGAATTCGGCGGCCTCCATCGGATAGTGCTGACGATACACATCGAAACGCTCGCGCCACTCGGCTTCGGCGGCGGCACCGCGCTCGCTCGCGTCGAAGCTCGCGCGGATTTCGTCGGGAATCTCGAACGGCGGATGCGGCCAGCCGAGAGCGCGGCGTGTGCGTTCCACCTCATCGGCGCCGAGCGGTGCGCCATGCACGTCGTGCGTGCCTGCCTTCGACGGCGCGCCCTGGCCGATCACCGTGCGGCAGCAGATCAGCGTCGGCCGGCCGGTGGCGCGCGCCGCGTGCAACGCACGATCGACCGCGTCGACGTCGTGGCCGTCCACCTCGCGCACCACATGCCAGCCGTAGGCCACGAAGCGCGCGGGCGTGTCGTCGGCGAACCATTGCGCGACGTGGCCGTCGATCGAGATGCCGTTGTCGTCGTACAGCACCGTCAGCTTGTCGAGCTTCAGCGTGCCCGCGAGCGACGCCGCTTCGTGCGAGATGCCCTCCATCAGGCAGCCGTCGCCGACGAACACGTAGGTGCGGTGATCGACGATCCGATGCCCGGGCCGATTGAACTCGCGCGCGAGCAATGCCTCGGCGAGCGCCATGCCGACGCCGTTCGCCAGCCCCTGGCCGAGCGGCCCGGTGGTCGTTTCAACACCTGGTGTGACGCCCACTTCAGGATGCCCCGGCGTTTTGCTGTGCAACTGGCGAAAGCGCTTCAATTCGTCGACGGCCAAGTCGTAGCCCGTCAGATGCAACAGTCCGTACAGCAGCATCGAACCATGTCCGTTCGACAGCACGAAACGGTCGCGGTCGGGCCACGCGGGATTGCGCGGGTTGTGCTTCAGATGCCGGTCCCACAACGCGACCGCGATCTCGGCCATGCCGAGCGGCATGCCCGGATGTCCCGACTTCGCGGCTTCCACCGCATCGATCGCGAGCATGCGCAGCGCGTCGGCCATCGAGCGCGTGGCGGGTGCGTCAAGCGGTTGCGCGACTGCACTCATCGAATCTCTCCTTGCGAAATAAGCCCCGGCATGCGCCGGGTGCGCTTCGTAAAAACGTCAGGCGCGCGAGCGGCGGTCGATCAGTTGCAGGATCATCGGCGTGAAGATCAACTGCATCGCGAGTCCCATTTTGCCGCCCGGCACGACGATCACGTTCGGGCGCGACATGAACGAGTCGTGCAGCATCGTCAGCAGATACTGGAAGTCGATGCCCTTCGGCCGCGCGAAGCGGATCACGACGAAGCTTTCGTCGGGCTGCGGAATCTCGCGGGCGGTGAACGGATTCGACGTGTCCACGGTCGGCACGCGCTGGAAATTCACATGCGTGCGCGAGAACTGCGGGCAGATGTAGTTCACGTAGTCGGGCATGCGCCGCAGGATCGTGTCGACCACCGCTTCGTGCGTATAGCCGCGCATCGTCTGATCGCGGTGCAGCTTCTGGATCCACTCGAGGTTGATGATCGGCACGACACCAATCAGCAGATCCGCATGCCGCGCGATATCGACCTTGTCGGTCACCGCCGCGCCGTGCAGCCCTTCGTAGAACATCAGGTCGGTGCCGGACTCGACCTCCTCCCACGGCGTGAAGGTGCCACCGTCCTGCTTGTAGAGCAGCTCTTCGGCCGCGTCGTGCACGTAGTGGCGAAACTGCCCGCTGCCGTTTTCGCCGTAACGCGTGAACAGCGTTTCGAGTTCTTCGAGCAGGTTCGCTTCCGGCCCGAAGTGGCTGAAATTCGGCACGCCGTCGCGTTCGCGCTCCTGCATCGCCGCGCGCATGCCGTTGCGGTCGTAGCGATGGAACGCGTCGCCTTCGACGATCTGCGCATTGATGTGCTCGCGTCTGAAGATATGCATGAAGCTCTTCATGACGGTGGTGGTGCCCGCGCCGCTCGAGCCGGTCACCGCGATGATCGGATGTTTGACTGACATTGCGTTTGTCTCCGGATGACTGTGTTCTTCGTGCCGGGCGTCGCACACGCCGGGCGTCGCACGCCTTGCGCCGTACGCACCTGCGGTCAGTCGCTCATCACGCCGTGAAATCCGGCAGGAACAGCGAGCGCGTGCCGAACAGCGGCGACGTGAACGGTTTGTCCTCGCCGCGATCGTATTCGCCGTGATAGCGCGCAATGCGCTCGACCTCGTTCTTCGAGCCGAGAATCACCGGCACGCGGCCATGCAGCGCGCGCGGCGCGACGTCGAGAATGCGCTCGCGGCCGGTGATCGCGAGGCCACCCGCCTGCTCGACCAGAAAGCTCATCGGGTTCGCTTCGTAGAGCAGGCGTAAGCGCCCTTCCATCGCCGGCGTTTTCGAATCGCGCGGGTACATGAAAACGCCGCCGCGCATCAGGATGCGATGCACTTCCGCGACCATCGACGCGATCCAGCGCATGTTGAAGTCGCGCGCGCGGCAACCGCTGCGGCCGTCCTTGCATTCCTGCACGTAGCGGCGCACGGGCGGCTCCCAGAAGCGTTCGTTCGATGCGTTGATCGCGAACTCGCCGGTTTCCTCCGGAATCCGGATGTTCGAGTGCGTGAGCACGAAGTTGCCGATATCGCGCTCGAGCGTGAAACCGTGCGTGCCGTTGCCGACCGACAGCACCAGCATCGTCGACGGTCCATACACGGCGTAGCCGGCCGCGAGCTGTTCGCAGCCGGGCCGCAGGAACGCGGCTTCGCTCGTCGCATCCTCCTTCGGATCGCGCGTGCGCAGCACCGAGAAGATCGAGCCGACCACGCCGTTGATGTCGATATTCGACGAGCCGTCGAGCGGATCGAACGCAAGCAGATACTCGCCGCGCGGATAGTCCGGCGGAATCGCGTACACGTGCTCCATTTCCTCGGACACCATCGCGGCCAGCAAGCCATCCCACTCGCATTGCTGCAGGAAGATGTCGTTGGTCGAGACGTCGAGCTTCTTCTGCTCCTCGCCATGCGTGTTGACGGTTTGCGCGGAGCCGTAGTTGCCGCCGAGCGCACCCTTGGTCAGCATCGCCGAGATCGATTTGATGGCGGCCGCCACGTCGATCAGCAGCGCGGAGAGTCCTGCCGTGTCCCGCGTGCTTTCCGTACACGGCGGGCGATCGAGCGTGTCGATCAGGAACTTCGAAAGTGTCGTGCGTCCGTCCTGCATGGCGTTCTCCCTGGATGGTGTCGTGATTCAGCCCGGCGGCGCCGTGACGGCGCGCGCGGTGGAAGGCAATGACGAGGACGGCGGCGGCTCGTCGAACACGCGGCTCGCGCGCACGTCGGCGGCGTCGATCAGCGTCAGCGTGGCGGCGTCGATCGGCTCGCCGCCTTGCAAGGCGCTCGCGAACAGGCGATTCGCCTGGCGTAGCCGCGCGCGATCGAGCGCATTGCGCACCGAGCGCGCGTTGGCGAAATTCGGTTGACGGATGCGGCGCGCGAGATAGTCGGCGAACGCGCGGCGCGACGCGGCATCGAAGCGGTAGTGCATGGTGCCGAGCATGCGCTCGGCGATTTCGAGCAGTTCGGTTTCCTCGTAATCGGGAAACGTGATGTGATGCGCGATGCGCGAGCGGAAACCCGGATTGCTCTCGAAGAACACTTCCATCCGCGACGCGTAACCGGCCAGAATCACGACCAGGTCGCTGCGCTGGTTCTCCATCGTCTGCAGCAGGATCTCGATCGCTTCCTGCCCGTAGTCGCGCTCGTTCTCCGGGCGATACAGGTAGTACGCTTCGTCGATGAACAGCACGCCGCCCATCGCGCGCTTGAGCACGTCGCGCGTTTTCGGCGCGGTGTGACCGATGTACTGGCCGACCAGATCGTCGCGCGTGACCGACACCAGATGATTGCGGCGGATGTAGCCGAGCCGGTGCAGCACCTCGGCCATGCGCAGCGCGACCGTCGTCTTGCCGGTGCCGGGGTTGCCGGAAAAACACATGTGCAAGGTCGGCGCGCCGCCCGCGATACCCAGCGAAGCCCGCGCACGTTCAACCAGCAGATGCGCGGCGACCTCGCGAATGCGCGTCTTAACGGGCGCGAGCCCGACCAGGTCGCGATCGAGTTCGCCGAGCACGTCGCCGATGCCCGAGTCGCGGTACAGCGCCGCGAGGTCGATGTGGGGCGCGGCGGCCTCGCTGTGCGCGATGGACGCGGGGAGTGCGTCCACGATGGCGGCGTCTGTCATTGTTCCTCCTTGCTGCCGGTTGTCGTGTGCCTGATTGCGTGATCGGCGGGTCAGCCCGACGCGCCATAACGCTCGCCCGCCGGCTGCTCGCTCGCATAGCCCGTCATGCTGTAGCGCTGCGTGCGCCCCCGCGCGTCCTGGCGCAGCAGCCGGAAGCCCGGCTCCACGTCCGGCCGGTTGACGATGAACGACAGGCGCATCGTCTCGAAGGTGCGCACCGAATCGAACGCATTGACCTTGATGTAGTGCTGCGGCCGCGCCTCGCGGCAAGCCCTGACCTCCTGCAATACGCCAGCGGCGTCGTGCAGGTCGAACATCGGCAGGCCCCACATTTCCCAGTACGTGTTGCGCGGATGCGGGTCGTCGGTGAATTCGACCGAACAGGCCCAGCCCTGGCGCAGCGCGTAGTCGATCTGCAGGCCGATTTCCTCGTCGGTCAGCTCGGGCAGAAATGAAAACGTTCCTTGAGTGATACGCATGACGAACCTCGTTGATTGATGTCGCGTTCAGAACGGCGTCAACGATGCCCCGCGCGGTGCCGTGGCACCGCGTTGCGGATGCGCTCGTGAAGCGCTCGCGGGAAAAGCCCGGTTCAGTTGACGGCTAGGCCGCCGTCGGCGTGGCGGCGAAATCGGGCGTATCGGTCGACGCGTAGTTGAAGGTCACGTCGCGCCACGTGTCGAGCGCCTGCTTGAGCGGCGTGCACCAGCGCGCGGCGGCTTCGAGCACGTCGGGCCCTTCCTGCAGAATGTCGCGGCCCTCGTTGCGCGCTTTGACCATCGCTTCGAGCGCGACGCGGTTCGCGGTGGCGCCGGCCTGGATGCCGGCCGGATGGCCGATCGTGCCGCCGCCGAACTGCAGGATCGCGTCGTCGCCGAACAGGTCGAGCAGCTGATGCATCTGTCCCGCGTGAATCCCGCCCGAGGCGACCGGCATCACCTTGCGCAAGCCGGCCCACGGTTGATCGAAGAACAGGCCGCGCGACAGGTCGACCGCGTTGTGCGCGTCGCGGCACACGTTGTAGTAGCCCTGCACCGACAGCGGATCGCCTTCGAGCTTGCCGACCGCGGTGCCCGCATGCGCATGATCGACGCCCGCCATGCGCAGCCATTTGGCGATCACGCGAAATGAGATGCCGTGATTGCGTTGCCGCGTGTACGTGCCGTGCCCCGCGCGATGCAGGTGCAGGATCATGTCGTGCTTGCGGGCCCAGCGCGACATCGACTGGATCGCGGTCCAGCCGATCACGAGGTCGATCATCACGATGCACGAGCCGAGCTCCTTCGCGAATTCGGCGCGCTCGTACATGTCCTCCATCGTGCCGGCCGTCACGTTCATGTAGTGACCTTTCACCTCGCCGGTTTCGGCCTGCGCGCGGCTCACCGCTTCCATCGCGAACAGGAAGCGGTCGCGCCAATGCATGAACGCCTGCGAGTTGATGTTCTCGTCGTCCTTCAGGAAATCGAGGCCGCCGCGCAGGCCTTCGTAGACCACCCGTCCATAGTTCTTGCCCGACAGACCGAGCTTCGGCTTCACGGTCGCGCCGAGCAGCGGCCGCCCATATTTGTCGAGCCGTTCGCGCTCGACGACGATGCCGGTCGGCGGCCCCTGGAAGGTCTTCAGATAGGCGACGGGAATGCGCATGTCTTCGAGCCGCAGTGCTTTTAGCGGCTTGAAGCCGAACACGTTGCCGATGATCGACGCGGTCAGGTTCGCGACCGAGCCCTCTTCGAACAGATCGAGCTCGTAAGCGATATACGCGAAGTACTGCGGCTCGTCGGCGCGCGACACCGGCACCGGCTCGACGCGGTACGCCTTCGCGCGATACATGTCGCAGGCGGTCAAGCGGTCGGTCCACACCACCGTCCACGTCGCGGTCGACGATTCGCCAGCTACCGCGGCCGCCGCTTCCTCGGGTTCGACACCGGGTTGCGGCGTGATGCGAAAGAGCGCGATCACGTCGGTCTCTTTCGGTTCGTAATCCGGTTGCCAGTAACCCATCTCGCGGTATTTCATCACGCCTGCCGCGTACCGCTCGCGCGGATTGTGCGGATCGCGCGCTTGACGTTCGGGCTGGATCGGCGGTTGACTGAAATCGTTCATGACGTGTCCTCGAAGGTGGCAAGCGCACTGCCGGAAGAACGAAGCGCTTGAGTTGCACTGTAGGCACGGACACGCCCAAGGTGAATTCACGATTTTATTTGGCAGACTTAACGGATCGATTATCGCTATCACATCGTTAGTTTCTTTTTCACGCCATGAAACGGCAATGGGAGCAGAATGGGTCGGTGAGTGAGGCGGGCACGGCGTGACAGCGCAATCGGATCAGCGAAAACGCGATGGAACACTTTGCTTCGTTTTCGCCACACCGCGCGGCCGCTTGCGTCTGGCAACCCGCGCGAGCGCCATGGCGTGGCGCAATTCGCTGAGCGCTGTATTAGCTCTCGAATGCACGCCCGCCTGGCCGGCCGGCACACGCACAGGCATGGAGATTGCGTGATGCGGGCTGCCGTCGACACCGGGCATGAAATTTCGCCGGGCCGGCGGCTCAGAGCAGTTCGAACCGCAGTTCCAACCGCAGTTTCAACCGAAGGAGGAAGCACGTATGCAATGGACGACTCCGAGCTACACCGACGTACGCCTCGGTTTTGAAATCGTGATGTATGTCGCTACGCGTTAAGCCCGCAATCGGGCCGCACGCCGCGGCCCCTTTGCGGTTCCCGTTTGTGTTTGACCTCTGCTGACGGCCGGCCTTCCGGCGCTGTCGGGACACACGTTCCCAACCATGATCCACGAAACGATCGTCACCACGGCAGCGTGCGATGGCCGTCCTCATATCGCGCCGATGGGTGCGCGCTACGAGGGCGAGCGCATCATCCTTTCGCCTTTCCGTCCGTCGGTCACGCTCGATAACATCGTGGCGACGCGCGCGGCCGTGCTGAATTTCACCACCGACGTGCGCATCTTCGCGGGCTGTGTCACCCACTGCGCGACCGATTGGCCGACCGTGGCCGCGTGCCGCGTCGCGAGCGTGCGTCTGACCGAATCGCTGGCCCATGCCGAGCTCGAACTCGACGAGCTGCGCGACCACGCCGAGCGCCCCGTGCTGGTGATGAAATGCGTGCACCGCGAAAACCACGCGCCGTTCCTGGGCTTCAACCGCGCCCAGTCGGCGGTCGTGGAAGGCGCGATTCTGGTGAGCCGGCTCTTCATGCTGCCGGCCGACAAGGTCGATCGTGAAATGGCGTATTTGCAGATCGCGATCGACAAAACCGCCGGCGACAACGAGCGCACCGCATGGGACTGGCTCGTCGCCGCGATCGCGCGCTACCGCGCGAGTCTGGAAGGAGCGGCCGATCACGCCGCCACGTCCGTCCATCAATAAACCCGTTTGCCGCGGAGAACCCCGATGACCGCATTGCTCGCGAGCGTCCGCTCGGATGACGAAGCATTCGACGCCGCACGCGCCGGCGCCGAGCTGATCGACCTGAAGGAACCGAACGACGGCGCGCTCGGCAGCCTGCCGATCGGCGCCATCACGAACATCGCGCGACAGCTGCGCGCGCGCTACCCGGTCAAGCCGATCAGCGCGGCGATCGGCGACGTGCCGGCCGATGCGTTCGACGAGATCGCCGCGCGCGTGATCGACGTCAGCGACGCCGGCGTCGACTACGTGAAGGTCGGCGTCGCGCGCGGACCGGCCGCGCGCCGCTGCATCGAGCAGCTCGCGAGTCTGCCGGCCACCGTCGTGCCGGTGCTGCTGTGCGACGGCGGCATGGACGACGAGCTGGTCAGCCATACCGCGACGCTCGGCTTTGCGGGCCTGATGTTCGATACCGCGAGCAAGGACGGCGGCACGCTGTTCGACCACGTCGACGCCGACTCGCTCGCGCGCTGGTTGCGGCTCGCGCGCCAGCGCGGCGCGATGGTGGGCATCGCGGGCTCGCTCGGCTGGGCGCAGCTGCCGCAGATCCGCGCGCTGGCGCCCGACGTGGCCGGTTTTCGCACCGCGCTATGCGCCGACGGGCGCCGCTCGCGGCTCGATCCCGAGCGCGTCGCGCAATGGGCGGCCGCGTTGCATCGGCCGGCTGGAGACAGCCGCGTCGATGGCGGCGCGCCGTTGCCGGGTTCGACGAGCGCGACGCGGCTCTAGCCGGCGCTCACATCACCGGAATATTCAGCAAACGGTCGCGCATCAGCGCGACATTGCTCTTGTCGAGCAGTTCGACCACATAGTTCGCATCGTTCACGTAGTCGACGAACTTGCGGTCGACCACCCCCGACGCGGCCAGCGTTTCGAGCGGATCGTCGACGGCGATCGGACAGGATTTGACGACCACCAGCCGCTCCGCGTTGAGCATCGTCGATAGCCAGGCGGCGAGGCTGTCCGAGGTCGTGTCCCAGTTGCTCATCGCGTCGGGCGTGTCGCGCATCAGCGCGGTCGGCACCCATACGGCGACATGGCCGTCGCGCAACGTGCGGCGAATCTTCGCCTCGCTCGACGCGATCACCAGTTCGGGCGAGACGCCCTGCATCAGCAGCGCGTATTGCGTCATCGCGAGCAGACACATGTTGTGCGCGGCCAGATCGTCGAAATTCCATTCGCCCTGGTACTGCCGCACCTTGTCCGCGAAATCGCCGCCGCCGGGCACGATCACGACGCGTCCGCCGCCGACTTCGCATAGCTCGCTGAGCCAGTGGCGCAGTGCCGGGTCGTGACTCAGGCTGCCTCCGATCTTGACCACCCACATGACTGTTGCCCTCGCGTCCAGTTGAGTGCCCGGCCGGGTCGCGTCGTTGCGCAACCATGTTCATCACCGAACTTGTCCCGCTCGTCCAATCGTCAACACTCTGCTTCTTTGCGCTGCTCGTGCGCTGGCGCGCCACGTGTTCGCGCAGGTGCGCGTATCAATTCATGCCGCGCGCGCGGCGACGCCACGCGCGCCTCGCCGCTCGGCTGCCGGTTCGCGCGCCGCCAGCAGCGCGACCGCCACGCTCGGCGCGCAGGTCGCCGCCCATGCCGCACAGGCATCGGGCACGCCCGCCAACGCGCCGAAGTCGATATAGCCGCGCGCCTCATCGCGCGCCAAAGCGGCGACGAGGAACCGGCCGCAGCCGGCGCCCACCAGCGGCGCGGCAACGAGCGCCGGCTGCGCGGCAACCACCCGCATCAGATTCGCGCCGATTTCGCGCAGCTGCAGCGCGCGCCAGCGCTGCGCAAAGTGCAGCCATTCGAGGTCCGACGCGTCGCGCGCGTCGTGCCCGATCATCCGCGCGAGCCGCGCGCGGCTCGCCACCTTCGTCTTCGGCCCCTGGTCGGCGCTCGGCTGCACGTCGTGCAGCGGGTCGAGTTCGCCCGTCAGCCGGTAGACGTCGGCGGTCGTCGCAAACCATTCGTTCATCACGTTGAGGGTGGCGCCGCCGAATTCGATCCGATGCGCGACGCCGCACAACGGCGTGCGCACGACGCCGTGATACACGAGCTCGCCGCTCGCAAGCCGGCCCGCGTCGGTCGCGGCACGCGCGACGACGCGGCCGTCGACGATCGGAATGATGTCGGTGGTGGTGCTGCCGATGTCGACGAGCAACGCATTCGTCATGCAGGTAGCGACCCAGTTCGCGGTCGCGAGCCAGTTCGCCGATGCGACGTGACGCCAGCCGGCCGCGCAGTCGTCGGCGGCGAGCCAGCCCGCGTCGCCGGCATAGAAACGCAGTGATGAACCGAGCCGCTGCGCGAGCGCGGCTACGATCGCGCGCACGCCTTCAGCGCGATCCGCGAACAGGTCGACCATTTCACCGGTCATCGTCACCGCATGCTGCGCGGCGTCCGTGCGGGCCTGCGGCCAGCGCTCGAAAACGAGGTCGATCGTGCGATGCAGATGGTCGAAGCCCTGCCACAGCGGACACGCCCATTGCACGACGTCGAGCACGGCGCCACCGCCGTCCACGAGCGACACCTTCACATGCGCGCCGCCGACATCCCAGCCGAACCGCGCCGCCGGCCTCGAGCGGGCGGGGCTCAAGGGCGCACCTCGAGCGTCGGCGAATTGGCGCGCGGCGCGCCGCAGCGCTCGATGCGCACGCCATGCGCGGCCAGCAGCGCGCGCGTCAGGCCGCTGCCGCGCGCCGCCGACAGCCCCGCATAAGCGACCGTCAACCGTGGATTGACTTCGATCACGACCGGGCCGCGGTGCGGATGCCATACGACGTCGATGCCGACGAAGCCGCGCAAACCCGGGATCGCGCGCGCGACGCGATGCGCGAGCGTGTCGAGCGCGCGGCCCATGTCGCTGTGCTGGTCGATCTGATCGACCAGCACGCCGTCGAACTCGACGATCCGCGCAACCTCACCCGACGCGTCGCCGCCACTCAGCCCGATCTGCTGACGGTTGATGCTGAGGAGCTTGGTGGCGTCGCCGCGGCAGATCAGCGACAGGCTCAACGGCTCGCCGTCCACCCACGCCTGCAGCACCGGATTGCGCCCGGCGGCCGCGCGCGCGTCGTATTCGGCACAGGCATCGGCGAAGCGCTCGTACACGATCGTGTCGAGGCCGCCCGCGCCGTCGTCCGGTTTGACGACCCAGCGGCCCGCATGCTGCGCCGCATGTTGCGCCGTGTTTTGCGCCGTCGTGTCGCCCGGCTCCAGCGCCGGTGTCGTCGCAATCCCATGCGCGGCGAGACACGCCGCGGTCGCGCTCTTGCTCGACGCGACGCGGATCGCTTCCTTCGCGCAGCCGAGCCAGCGCGCGGTGCCGACCGCATCGTGAAAGCGCAGCAGCAGGCCGTCGCATTCCGGCGCGACGATCCACGCGTAATCGTGCTGGCGCGCCGCGCGCGCGACGAAGGCCGTCATCGATTCGCCGGGCGCCGCCATACAATGGGCGGCGCCCGCGCCCGGCGTTTCGAAGCGCGAGGTCGCGAAGCTAACGTGCACGCCGTCCAGTTCACGCAGCGCGGCGACCAGCGCGTCGCGCATCACGCGTCCTTCGACGATCAGCGCGCTCAAATCGGCGAGACTGCCCGCGGCGGCGAGCTCGGGGTCGATGCCCCCGCCGGTGAGATACTCGTAGACAAAGATCTTGGTCAAAGGAAAGCGCCCCTATGCAGGTGATACCTGTTCTCGATCTGCTCGACGGTCAGGTCGTGCGCGCGGTGCGCGGCGAGCGGAGCGCCTATCGGCCCATCCAGTCCCGCCTCGTCGCGACGAGCGACCCACTTGCCACCGCCCGTGCGCTGCTCGAAACCAGCGGCGCACGCACGCTCTATATCGCCGATCTCGGCGCCATCCTGCAACGCGACGCGCATGCGTCCACGCTCGCCGCGTTGCGCGTCGCGCTGCCCGGCATCGAGCTATGGCTCGACGCGGGCTTCGCGGACTATGCGTCGATGCGCGCGCTGTTCGAGCGCATCGACGCTGCAATTGCCCAGCACGACCACCCTGCTGGCGGTTCCCACCATGCGAGCCTCGTGCCGGTCTTCGGCTCGGAGACGCTGTGCGACCTCCACGCACTGGACACGGCTCAGCGCGCCGGCCTCGCGCCGATCCTGTCGCTCGATCATCGCGCGGGCGAACTGCTCGCCGCGACCACGCTCGATCGCTCGTCGGCGTGGTGGCCGTCGCGCGTGATCGCGATGACGCTCGATCAGGTCGGCAGCTACGCCGGCCCCGATCTCGCGACGTTCGAACGCCTGCGCGCGCAAGCCGCCGCGCACACCACGCTGATCGGCGCGGGCGGCATCCGCAATCGCGACGATCTGGCCGCCGCGGCCGCCACTGGCGCAAGCGCATGGCTGGTGGCGTCCGCGCTGCACGATCGACAGCTCGACTGCGCGCATTCCGATTCCGCGTAGGCCTTCCATACAATTTCCATGCCACGCTCCGTGACAGCGCTGTCAGTAAACGGAACACAAGCCGGACAGTTTGCGTGTGACACTCTGCTCCAGAACGGCACACATTTTGTATGGCGCAGCGGGGCTTTGAACGCGCGCGCCGACGCACGATCAGGCACGCTTGCCGCATGCGCGTCACGCGGATTCATCCGCTGAACGCAAAGCAGCACGACCGTACGCGCGGCTCGCTTCAGCGCGGTGCCCGCTCGCCGACGCGGGGTCCAAAATCGGCATGGAGCTTGCTAAAACCTGCCCCATGCATAGCCCCTCCATCGATCCGTCGCCCTCCAGCCCGAGCGCCGCGCGCGCCGCGGCGCTGACACGCGACTGGATCTGTCCGTTCTGCCCCCTGCTGTGTGACGACCTGGTCGCGGCTAGCCACGACGACGGCACGCTCGATGTACCGGACACCGAATGTTCGCGGCTCGCTCGCGCGCTCGCCCATTACGGCGCGACGGACGCGCGCTGCGGATGCGTGGTCGACGGCAACGAAGTGGACCTCGATGCCGCGCTCACGAGCGCCGCGCAGTTGCTTGCGAACGCGCGTCGCCCGCTATTCGGCGGCCTCGCCACCGACGTCGCGGGCGCCCGCGCGCTGTATCCGCTCGCCGCAGCCTGCGGTGCGATCCTCGATCATCTGCACGGCGATGCGCTGACACCCGCGACGCTCGCGTTGCAGGACCGCGGCTCGTTCTTCACGACGCTTTCCGAAGTGCGTGCGCGCGCCGACCTGCTGGTGTTTTTCGGCTGTCAGCCCTCGCGGCGCTACCCGCGTTTTTTCACGCGGGCGCTGGCGGGCACCGAACTCGCGCGCGAGCTGGTCTTCGTCGGCTGCGAAGCGGACCCGGCCGCGGCGGGCTTTGCGCAAACGCGCATCGACACGCTGCTGGCGGATGCCGATCCGTACGACACGCTCGCGCTGTGGTCGGCGCTCGCCGAAGGACGTGACGCGGCCGTGCTGAGCCACGGCAACGGCAGCGGTGCGGACGCGGCAACCGCGCTAGCGTCCTTGCAAGCCCGCATCGCCAAAGCGGGCTACACGGTGGTCGTCTACGAACCGGCCGCACTGCCCGCTCCGCACGCGGCGCTGCTGATCGAAGCGCTGAACCGGATCGTCAAGGCCGTGAATCGCAAGACGCGCGCGGCGTGCCTCCCGCTCGGCGGCGACGACGGCGCGTTGACGGTCAATCAGACCGTCACCTGGCTGTCCGGCTTGCCGCTGCGCACGCGTGTGTCGATGCCGGCGCGCGTCACCGGCAGCGCGCCGCTCGATCACGATCCGTACCGCTACCGCACGGCGCGGCTGCTCGCCGAACGCGAAGTCGATGCGCTGCTGTGGATCGCGAGCTTTGCGCCGCACGCATGGCCCGCATCACTGGATCCCGCCCTTCCGCTGATCGTGCTCAGCCATCCGGCGCTCGCGGATGCCGCGAAGGCCCGCGGCGCGAATACCGTGTTCGTGCCCGTCGCGACACCGGGCATCGACAGCGGCGGGCATCTGTTTCGCGTCGACGGGACGGTCGTGATGCCGCTCACCGCTGCGCGTAGTGCTGCACTGGAGTCGGTGGCGTCGATTGCCGCGAAGCTGAACGAGCGACTCAGCGACCAACTGAATCCGCGCGAGGACCAGCCATGACCCTCGTCCGGCTCAAGGGCGGCACGCTGTTCGACCCTGCCAACAACGTCAACGGCGAGCGCCGCGATCTGACGTTCCGCGACGGCCGCATCGTCGACGTGCCGGCGACCACGCCCGCCGATCGTGAATACGACGCGACCGGCATGATCGTGATGGCGGGCGGCATCGATCTGCATTCGCATATCGGCGGCGGCAAGACCAATCTGTCGCGGCTGCTGCTGCCCGAGGACCATCGCGCCGACGCACCGGGCGCCGGTGCGCCGCGCGAGCCCGCCTACGAAGCGGCGCGCGACGACAACGGCCGCTACCTGCGTCTGCCTTCGTGCGGCGTCTGCGCGCCGGGCACGCTCGCGACCGGCTACCGCTACGCCGAAATGGGCTACACGGCCGCATTCGAGCCGGCGATGATGCCGTCGAACGCGCGCCACACGCACCTCGAAATGGGCGACACGCCGATCATCGATCACGGCGCGTACGTGATGCTCGGCAACGACGAGCTGTTCCTGCGGATGCTGGCCGCGCGCGACGATTTCGAACGTCTGCGCGACTATGTCGGCTGGACCATCGACGCGAGCAAGGCGCTCGGCGTCAAGGTGGTGAACCCCGGCGGCATCTCGGCGTTCAAGTTCAACCAGCGCTCGCTCGACGTCGACGAAGCGCACGCGCACTACGGCATCACGCCGCGCGACGTGCTGCGCACGCTGACGCGCGCGCTGACCGAACTGCGCGTGCCGCATCCGCTGCACGTGCACACGAGCAACCTCGGCGTGCCCGGCAACCTCGCGTCGACGATCGCGACGATGGACGCCGCCGACGGCCTGCCGATCCATCTGACGCATATCCAGTTTCACAGCTATGGCACCGAAGGGTCGCGCAAGTTTTCGTCGGGCGCGCGGCAGATTGCCGAAGCCGTGAACGCGCGCTCGAACGTATCGATCGACGTCGGCCAGATCATCTTCGGACAGACCGTCACGGCCTCGGGTGACACGATGATGCAGTTCCGCAACGCGCCGCTCGCGCGGCCGCACAAGTGGATAGTGGGCGACATCGAGTGCGACGCGGGTTGCGGCATCGTGCCGTTCCGCTATCGCGAGCAGAGCTACGTGAACGCGCTGCAATGGATCATCGGCCTCGAAATTTTTCTGCTGGTCGACGACCCGTGGCGCGTCGCGATGACCACCGATCATCCGAACGGCGGCCCGTTCACGAGCTATCCGCATCTGATCCGCCTGCTGATGGACAAGCCGTTTCGCGATGAGCAGCTTGCGAAGCTGCATCCCGAAGCGCAGGTCGCCAGCGCGCTGCCGGAGCTCAAGCGCGAATTCTCGCTGTACGAGATCGCGATCATCACGCGCGCCGGTCCCGCGCGTCTGCTCGGTCTGCGCGATCGCGGCCACCTCGGCGCGGGCGCGGCGGCGGACATCGCGGTCTATCGCGACGAGCCGGACCGCGAGCGGATGTTCACGTCACCCGCCTATGTGTTCAAGGACGGCGAGCTGGTCGCGCGCGACGGCACGCTGGTCGCGACGCCGACGGGCGGCATCCATTTCGTCGCGCCGGAGTTCGATCGCGGTATCGAGAAAACGCTGCGCGCGTATAGCGACGCGAATCTCGCGAGCAACTTCGCGCACGCCGCGATCAGCAACGACGAAGCCTGCCGCTGCTGCCGCGGCGGACGGCTGTTGCCCGTCGAATGTCGAACCTGACGCGGCCACGATGAACGCTCCCGCCCCGCTCGAAATCAACGGCACCGCGATCGACGCGACCTTCGCCGAAGCCTTTCCGATGAAGGCGACCCGGCTCGTGATCACCGCGCACACGCCGACATGGGCGATGCACGCGGCGAACTCGCTGACCGGCTTCGCGACCTCGGTGATCGGCTGCGGCTGCGAGGCGGGCATCGAGCGCGCGCTCGCGCCCGATGCAACGCCCGATGGCCGGCCCGGCGTCGCGGTGCTGCTGTTCGCGGTGTCGTCAAAGGAGCTCGCCAAGCAGATCGGGCGGCGCGTCGGCCAGTGCGTGCTCACCTGCCCGAGCACGGCCGTCTACGGCGGCATCGATCCGGCCACGAGCCGCGCGCCGCTGTCGGACCGGGCGCCGCTCGGCAGCGGACTGCGCTTTTTCGGCGACGGCTGGCAGATCGCGAAGATGATCGACACGGGCAACGGACCCACGCGTTACTGGCGCGTGCCGGTGATGGACGGCGAGTTCGTCTGCGAAGACACGGCGGCGACGGTCAAGGCCGTCGGCGGCGGCAACCTGCTGCTGCTCGCGCGCGATCTCGACGCCGCGCTCGCCGCCGCCGAAGCAGCCGTCGCCGCGATGCGCCGGCTGCCGAACGTGATCATGCCGTTTCCCGGCGGCATCGTGCGCTCGGGCTCGAAGATCGGCTCGAAGTATGCGGGCGCGACCGCGTCCACCAACGACGCGTTCTGCCCCAGCCTGATCGGTCTCGCGGCGCGCAGCGAGTTGAGCGCCGAGGTGGGCTGCGTGCTGGAGATCGTCATCGACGGCCTGACCGACGCCGACGTCGGCGCGGCGATGACCGCGGGTATCGGCGCGGCCGCCGGACTCGGCCGCGCGGCCGGCGTGCTGCGCATTTCGGCGGGCAACTACGGCGGCAAGCTCGGGCCGTACCACTTTCATTTGCGCGAGCTGGCGGCGGGACTCGACGGGAGTCACGCATGAGCACGACCACGTTGCGCGTGAAGACGCCGCCCGGTTTTCGCGTCGATGCGACCGCGCTGTCGCCGGCGGCGCTGGCCGGCATGAGCGTGGCCGAGATCGCGCGCATCATGCTGCCGGGCGGCAATGAGCGCTGCGCGGTCGGCGACGTGTTCGAGGTTTCGCGCGATGACGCGCCTGAGTCCGGTGACGAGCTGGCCACGCTGCTGATCGACGGTGCCGGGCGGTGGCTCGACCGGCTCGGCGCGCAGATGGACGGCGGGCGGCTCGTCGCGCGCGGCTCGGTCGGCGACTACAGCGGCTTCAGGATGAGCGGCGGCTTGCTTCAAATCGACGGCGACGCGGGGCACTTCACCGCTTGCGAACTGCGCGGCGGACGCGTGGCGGTGCGCGGCGACAGCGGTGACTTCGCCGCCGGCGCGCTGACGGGCGACATGGAAGGCATGAGCGGCGGCACGCTGACGATCCACGGCAACGCGGGCGCGCGGCTCGCCGACCGGATGCGCCGCGGCCTCGTGCTGGTCGGCGGCAACGCGGGCGACTTCGCGGCGTCGCGGCTGGTGGCGGGGACCGTCGGGGTGGCGGGGCAATTGGGCGCGCATTATGCCTATGCAATGAGGCGCGGAACGCTACTGCTCGCGCAACGGCCCGAGCCCCTGCCGCCCTTGACATTCACGGGCGGCGGCCACGGATTCGACGTATTCTGGTCATTGCTCATACGCAATCTCGCGACCGAAATCGCGCCGTTTTCGCAGTGGCGCGCGGACCGTCTGCCGGTCCGCTTTACGGGCGACCTCGCGGTCGACGGTCGCGGCGAAATACTGATCGCCGGCTGAGGCAGCTATGTCAGCCAGGACTGAAACGGTGTTCGGAAAAGAAGAAACGTCCCGCAACGATGTTGCATGGAGACAGGGCATGACGACAGCGGATTCTCCAAACGCGAAGCCTGATATCGACGTCAACGCGCACGCCAGCGCCGGCGGACCGCGCTATGCGGGGCTGCTGATCGCGCTGCACTGGCTGATCGCGCTCGGCATCGTCGGACTGCTCGCGCTTGGCCTCTATATGGTCGGACTGCCGAAGGGCTTGCCTGTCAAAGCGACGCTGATCAACCTGCACAAGTCGCTCGGACTGACGGTTTTCCTGCTGGTGCTTTTGCGCATCGTCGCGCGGCGGGTCCTTTACCGGCCTCCGCCGCCGCCGATGCCACCGTGGCAACGCGCCGCCGCGCGCACTACGCAGGGTCTTTTATATGTCGGCATGGTGGCGATGCCGCTTGCCGGATATCTCGGCTCGTCGTTCAACAGCTACGGCACGCGCTTCTGGGGCATCCTGCTGCCGAAGTGGGGTTGGGACGACGCGCATCTGCGCGGGTTGTTCTTCGGCCTTCACCAGGCGATCGGCTACGCGTTGATCGCGCTGATCGTGCTGCACGTGGCGGGCGCGTTCAAGCATCAGTGGATCGATCGCGACAACCTGCTCGCGAGGATGCTGCCATGACGACACGCAGCACACCGCAACACTCGCAAACAGCCGCGGCCGCCGCGCTCGAAGTCCATACGCTGCGCACGCGCGATGGCCATCGCGTGTGGTACGCGCTAGCCGGCGCGCGCGACGGCGTGCCGGTCGCGGTGCTGCATGGCGGCCCCGGCAGCGGCAGTCAGCCCGGCGCGCTGCGGCTCTTCGATCTGCGGCGCTTTCGCGTCGTGCTGATCGATCAGCGCGGCACCGGTGCCTCGACGCCGCACTGCAGCGTGCGCCACAACCGCACCGACTATCTGATCGCCGATCTCGAAGCGATTCGCGCGCGGCTCGGCTTCGCGCGTTGGGGCGTGCTCGGCGGCTCGTGGGGCGCGGCGCTCGCGCTCGCGTACGCGGGGCAATTTCCGCAGTCGGTGACGGGCGTCGTGCTGCGCGGCCTGTTCCTGACTTCCGCACGCGAAGTGCGCGGTTTGTTCATTTCGTCGCGCAAGCGTGCGCCGCGTGCGTGGTCGACACTGCACTCCGCTGCACACTGCAAGCGACCCGCGACGCTGGCCGCGCGTTGTGGCGACACATTGCAATACGGCGCGAACGAAGCACGGCAACGTGCTGTCGCGCTGGCGTGGCGCGGCTATGAAAACGCGGTACTCGCGAGCACATCACCGCGAGGTGCCGCCCGACGACGCGGAGAACCGCGCAACGCACACGACTCCCAACGCCACACCCGCAAGCTGATCGGCAAATACCGGATTCAGGCGCACTACCTCGCGCATCGCTGCTGGCTCGGCGAAACGCGTTTGCTGTCGCTCGCGCGCCGCGCGGCCGCGGCCGGTGTGCCGATCACGGCCGTGCACGGCGCGCGCGATCCGGTGTGTCCGCGCGGCAATCTGCGGCGGCTGTCGCGCGCGGCGCCTTCGGCGCGCGTCGAGTGCGTGAGCGCGGCGGGTCATCTGGCGAGCGACCCCGCGCTGCACGCACGCGTCGCGCACGCGCTCGCCGCGATGTTTATTCCCACTGACGACGAGGGGCGCTCCAACATGCGTCGCGCGGCATGAAGATCAAGGTACTCGGCTCGTCCGCGGGCGGCGGCTTCCCGCAATGGAACTGCAATTGCCGCAATTGCGACGGCGTGCGTCGCGGCACGGTGAAGGCGACGCGCCGCACGCAGTCGTCGATCGCGGTCAGCGCGAACGGCGAGGACTGGCTGCTCGTCAATGCCTCGCCCGATCTGCTCGCGCAGATCGCCGCGCACCCCGAGCTTCAGCCGGCACGGCGCGCGCGCGACAGCGGCATCGCCGCGGTGCTCGTGATCGACGCGCAGATCGACCACGTGACCGGCCTGCTGATGCTGCGCGAACGCGACACGCCGCTGCCGCTGTACGCGACCGATGCGGTCTGGCAAGACCTGCGCTCCGGCTTTCCGGTCGCGCCGATCCTGTCGCACTACTGCGGTGTCGAGCATCGCCGCATCGCGCTCGACGGTGCGCCGCTCGCGGTCGACGCGCTGCCCGGCATCCGCATCGACGCGCTGCCGCTGTCGAGCAAAGCACCGCCGTACTCGCCGCATCGCAACGCGCCGGAGCGGGGCGACAACATCGGGCTCGTGCTGACGAACCTGCAATCGGGCCGGCGGGTGTTCTACGCGCCGGGGCTCGGCGCGATCGAGCCGCACGTGCTCGCGGCGATGCGCGAGGCCGATCTGCTGCTGGTCGACGGCACGCTGTGGACCGGCGACGAAATGATCCGCCTCGGCCTGTCGAAGAAGACCTCGGCGGATATGGGCCATCTGCCGCAGAGCGGCGCGGGCGGCATGATCGAAACGCTCGATTCGCTCGGCGCGAAGCGCAAAGTGCTGATCCATATCAACAATACGAATCCGATCCTGATCGAAGACGGCCCCGAGCGGCGCATGCTGGGCGAGCATGGGATCGAGGTCGCATACGACGGAATGAGCTTCGAGCTTTGAAGTGCGCAGTGAAGAGTACGGACAGATGCGGTAGCAAGGCGCGGCTGTGAACGACGATAAAACGGAGACGGCATGAACGCGAAAGACATTCAGGACACGACACCAACACGCGACGCAAGTACCACGGGAACCAGGGGCATCGACCGACCCGCCTGGAGCCGTGAGGAATTCGAGGCGCAGTTGCGCGCGAAGGGCACCGCCTATCACATCCACCATCCGTTCAACGTGAAGATGAATAGCGGGGGCTGCTCGCGCGAGCAGATTCGCGGCTGGGTCGCCAACCGCTTCTACTATCAGATCAACATTCCGCTGAAGGATGCGGCCGTGCTGTCGAACTGTCCGGACCGCGACACGCGCCGCCGTTGGGTGCAGCGCATTCTCGATCACGACGGCTACGGCGGCGCGGAAGGCGGCATCGAAACCTGGGCGCGTCTCGCGGACGCGGTCGGCCTCACGCGAGACGAACTGTGGTCGCTCGAACACGTGACGCCGGGCGTTCGCTTCGCCGTCGATGCCTATGTGAATTTCGCGCGCCGCGCGCCGTGGCAGGAAGCGGTGTGCTCGTCGCTGACCGAGATGTTCGCGCCGCAAGTGCACCGCGACCGGCTCGCGAGCTGGCCCGAGCACTATCCGTGGATCGAACCCGAGGGTCTCGCGTATTTCCGTTCGCGCATCTCGCTCGCGCAGCGCGACGTGCAGCACGGGCTCGAAGTCACGCTCGCGCATTTCACGCGACGCGATCAGCAGGAGCGAGCGCTCGACATCCTGCAGTTCAAGCTCGACATTCTGTGGACCATGCTCGACGCGATCGAGAAGGCGTTTGCGCAATGAACGACTCGACACGTGCAGAACCCGCCACGCCGCTCGCGATCGCGAAGCCATTCCGCCTGCAATGGGAGCCCGCGCAGAACGCGCATGTGCTGCTGTATCCGGAGGGCATGGTGAAGCTCAATCAAAGCGCCGGAGAAATCCTCAAGCGCTGCGACGGCACGCGCGACATCGACACGCTGATCGCCGAGCTGGAACAGGCGTTCAATACGACCGGCATCGGCAGCGAGGTGCGGGCCTTCATCGTCGACGCGCGTGGGCGCGGCTGGCTGGAGTAGCGTGATGACCGATCTTTCCCAACCAGGCTCTGAAGCCGGCGCGCAGCCGCAGGACAGCGCGGCCGCCGCGGTGCCGCCGCCGCTGTGGCTGCTCGCGGAGCTGACCTATCGTTGTCCGCTGCATTGCGCGTTCTGCTACAACCCGCTCGACTACACCGATCACAACCGCGAACTGACCACCGCGCAATGGCTCGACGTGCTGCGCGAGGCGCGCGCGCTCGGCGCGGTGCAGCTGGGCTTTTCTGGCGGCGAGCCGCTGGTGCGCGACGATGTCGAAATCCTCGTCGAAGAAGCGCACCGGCTCGGCTTTTACACGAACCTGATCACCTCGGGCGTCGGTCTGACCGATCAGCGCCTCGGCGATCTGAAAGCCGCCGGGCTCGATCACATCCAGCTGTCGTTCCAGGATTCGACGCAGCAGTTGAACGACTTCCTGAGCAGCACGCGCACGTTCGAGCTGAAGCAACGCGTCGCCGCCGCGCTCAAACGGCACGGCTTTCCAATGGTGATGAACTGCGTGCTGCATCGCTACAACCTGCCGCACGTCGACAAGATCATCGACATGGCGCTCGCGTTGGGCGCCGAGTATCTGGAGCTCGCGAACACGCAGTACTACGGCTGGGCACGTGAGAACCAGGCTCAATTGATGCCGACGCGCGAGCAGCTCGAAGAAGCCGAAGCGGTGGTCGCGCGCTATCGCCGCACGCATGGCGAGCGCTGCAAGATCTTCTTCGTCGTACCGGACTACTTCGAGCGTCGCCCGAAGCGCTGCATGAACGGCTGGGGGGCGGTGTTCCTCGGCATCGCGCCCGACGGCGCCGCGCTGCCGTGTCACGCGGCGCGCGGTCTGCCCGGCCTCACGCTGCCGAACGTGAAGGACATGGCGTTACGCGAGATCTGGTACGACAGCGACGCGTTCAACCGCTTTCGCGGCTTGCAGTGGATGAAGGAGCCATGCCGCAGTTGCGACGAAAAGGAACGCGACCTCGGCGGCTGCCGCTGCCAGGCCTTTCTGCTGACCGGCGACCCCGCCAACGCCGACCCCGTGTGCGACAAATCGCCGTTTCACGAAACCGTGGTCAAGATCGTGCGGAACGCCGCATCGGAACACGAGGCGACAGCAGCAGCACGCGAACAGCCGATCCTGTTCCGCAACGACGCCAACTCGCGCAAGCTCGCGGCGGCTGCCCGCGAGCCCGACGCCGGTGGCGATAACCGAGCATCGCCCGGAGCCCAATCATGAGTGCCGACACCATCTCGGTTCTGCTCGTCGACGACCATGCGGTCGTGCGCGAAGGCTACCGGCGTCTGCTCGAACTGAACGCCGACGTCGCGGTGTGCGGCGAAGCGGGCGACGCCGCGCAGGCCTACCAGCGTTTTTGCGCGCTGCGGCCCGACGTGGTCGTGATGGACGTGTCGCTGCCGGGCGCGAGCGGCATCGAAGCGATGCGGCGCATGCTGGCGCGCGAGCCGGATGCGCGGGTGCTGATCTTCAGCGTGCATGAGGAATCGATCTTCGTGCGGCGCGCGCTCGACGCGGGCGCGCTCGGCTACGTGACCAAGGCGAGCGCGCCCGACGTGCTGGTCGAAGCGGTGCGCTCGATTGCGCGGCGCGCCGGCTATCTGAGCCCGGACATCTCGCAGGCGCTCGCGCTGCGCACCGCGTTCAACGAAGGGCCGCCGGGGCGGCAGTTGTCGGCGCGCGAGTTCGAGGTGCTGCGGCTGCTCGTGCAGGGCTATACGCTGCCGAGCATCGCCGAAAAGCTGGGCCTGAGTCAGAAGACGGTGGCCAACCATCAATCGGTGATCCGGCAGAAGTTCGGCGCCGACAACGGCGTGCAGCTCGCGCAGATGGCGAGCCGCCTCGGACTTCAGTTCACGGGCTCGGCCAGTCCCGCGTGAGCGGGCACGCGCGCGCAGAACAGAAAACCACCTTGCGGCTCGCTCGCGACGTGAAATTCGCCGCCGAGCGCCTCGACGCGCTCGCGCATGCCGATCAGTCCGAGCCCGCTGCGTGGCTTGGTCAGATCGGTGCCGGGGCCGTCGTCGGCCATCGTGACGACGATCTCGTCGATCTGCGTGCCGTGGTCTTCACGCGGCGCGCGCACCATGAACAGTTCGACGCGCGAGCGGCGCGCGAACTTCGACACATTCGTCAGCCCTTCCTGCACGAGCCGGTACAGCGTGATCGTCAACGCATCGCTGAGGCCGCTGAAATCGCCTTCAATCGTCATCGAGAAAGACGCTTCGGGCAAGCGCTCGCGCCAGCCTTCGACGCAATGTTCGAGCGCGCTCGGCAAGCCGAATTCGTCGAGACCGATCGGCCGCAGGCGGCGGATCATGCCGCCGATCTCGCGGTACACATGGGTCGCGCTCTGTATCAGCCCAAGCGCGATGCGATGAATCTCCGGCTCGCGCTCGCCCGATAGATCGCGGATGCGCGCGGCGTCCAGCGAGATCGCGTTCAGGTATTGACCCAGCTCGTCGTGCAGTTCGCGCGCCATATGGCGGCGCTCCTGTTCCTGCGCCTGCAGCGCCTGACTGGCGAGGCGCCGGTTGTCGGCGAGCAGCCGTTCGGCTTCCTCTTCGAGCATGCGGCGATGACGCGCTTCGCGGCGCGCTTCGCGATAGCGGCGCCACGCGAACCACGCCAACGCGATCGACAGCACGAACAGCGCGCCCGGCAACTCGTCGAGCTGGAAGCGCTCCATGCCGCGCGTGAACCGGTAGATCTTCTCGCTGAGATCGAAGGTCGCGCCGAGCACCGCCGCGAGCACGGTCGCGGCGACGACCCAGCCGAGGTCGCGCCATATCAACGACGACGGCGGCGGCGCTCGGCCAGCGGAAGAGGAATGGATCGGTTCGCTTGACATGACGTTTGCATTCTACTCAGCGCCGACGCGCGCAGCGGCTTTTCGCACGGGTTTTGGGAACGCTTCCCTGGCAGATCGGGAAAAGCTCCCGCGCGGCTTACAGACGCGTATGCGAAGCTTTACACCAACGTCAAACAACGCGCGCCACGCGCACGCATCGAGCCGGCAGGAGACAACAACGATGAGCATGCGATCACCAGCACGCCGCAAACGCCGGCTTCAGCGGCGCGCCGGTATTACCTTCTGCGTCGGCGGCGCGCTCGCCGGTCTGTCCACCAGCGTGTGGGCGCAGGCCGAGCCGCCGGCTGCGGCGTCGGCGCCGGCGCCGGCGTCTTCCGCTGCCGCTTCCAAGGCAGCCGACGACAACGCCAACAGCGTCACGACACCCACCACGACGCTTGCGCCGATCGTCATCGTCGGCACCACGCCGCTGCTCGGCATCGGCACGCCGCTCAACCTGGTGCCGGCCAACGTGCAGACGGTGCACGCGACGGATCTCGAACAGCAGAACCGCCAGACGCTCAGCGACTATCTCGCGGCGAATCTGCCGAGCGTCACGATCTCCGACGCGCAGGGCAACCCGTATCAGATGAACCTGTTCTATCGCGGCTTTACCGCGTCGCCGCTGCTGGGCACGCCGCAGGGTTTGTCGGTGTTCGTCGACGGCGTGCGGGTGAACGAACCGTTCGGCGACGTCGTCAACTGGGACCTGCTGCCGCAACAGGCGATCGACACGATCCAGCTGATCCCCGGCTCCAATCCGACCTTCGGCTTCAACACGCTGGGCGGCGCGATCGCGGTCACGACGAAAAACGGCAAGGACAACCCGGTCGGCGAGGCCGAAATACAGGGCGGCTCGTGGGGACGCAAGGCCGCGCAGATCGAACAGGGCAGCACGATCGGCCAGAATCTCGACTACTACTTCACCGCCAACGCCGCGAACGACAACGGCTGGGCCGAGCAGAACGAGAGCCGCATCCGCCAGGTGTTCGGCAAGCTGCGCTATACCGACGCCGACACGACACTGTCGTTGTCGGCCGGCGGCGCGGACAACGATCTGCACGGCACGCAAACCATTCCGAAGTCGTGGTTCAATAACCCCAAGCAACCGTACACGTATCCCGATCAGAATCAGAACAGCGTCGGCTACCTGACGCTGTCGGGCGATCATTACTTCAACGACAACGTCGAGCTGAGCGGCAACGCGTACTACCGGCACTTTCGCAACACCAACACCAGCAGCAACGTCAACAACGACTTCGGCACGATCAACCCCGACGGCAGCGTCGACACGTTGCAGGCGACCAACGTGCAGTCGACCGTGTCAACCGACAGCTACGGCGCGAGTCTGCAGCTAACACTGCTCGGCAAGCTCGGCGGCATGAAGAACCAGTTCATCGCGGGTATGGCTGTCGATGCGGCCGATTCGCGCTTCACGCAGTCGTCGCAGGACGCGATGTTCACCGATTCGCGCGCGACGGTCGGCATCGGCAATTTCGTGCAGCAGACCGACGCGAACACGCACAACACCAACTACGGCCTCTACCTGACGGACACGCTGTCGCTGACGCCGCAGTGGGCGCTGACGCTGTCGGGCCGCTACAACTGGGCCGATGCGACGATCGGCGACGAAACCGGCACGCAGCCGCAGCTCGACGGCCACCATACGTTCTCGCGCTTCAATCCGGCCATTGGCATCAACTGGAATCCGACGCCGACGTTCACCGCCTATGCGACCTACAACGAGGGCATGCGCTCGCCGACCGCGATCGAGCTCGCCTGCGCCGACCCGAACGCGCCGTGTTCGCTGCCGAACGACTTCATCTCCGATCCGTCGTTGCAGCCGGTCATTTCGAAGACCTATGAAGTCGGCGCGCGCGGCAGGATCGGCGGCAACACGACGTGGAGCGCGGCTGCCTACAGCACGACGCTCGACAACGACATCCAGTTCATCAGCAGCAACGGCGCGGGCAGTTCGCAGGGCTTTTTCCAGAACGTCGGGCGCACGCGCCGGCAAGGCGTCGAACTGGCCGGGCAGACGAAATATGGTCCGTTCACCGTGACCGGCAGCTATAGCTACGTCAACGCGACCTATCAGTCGACGTGGGTCGAAAGCAGCCCGAGCAACTCGAGCGCCGACGCGAACGGCAACATCACCATTCACCCCGGCGACCACATCCCGAGCATTCCGGCGACCACCGTCAAGCTGCGGCTCGATTACGCGGCCACCCCGAAATGGCGGATCAGCACGAACCTGACATGGCGCGGCAGCATCTACGCGCAGGGCGACGAAAACAACCAGGACGTGAACGGCAAGATCTCCGGCTATCTGCTGATCGATATGGACACCAGCTACCAGGTGACGAAACAGCTGCAGGTGTTCGCCTCGGTGTCGAACCTGCTCGACAAACGCTATGCGAGCTTCGGCGCGCTCGGGGAAAACTTCTTTACCGGACCCGGCAACACGTTCAACGGTGCGGCCCCGGTCAACGAGCAGTTCGTCGGACCGGGTGCGCCGAGGGGGTTCTGGGTGGGGATGAGGTATGCGTGGAAGTAATGGCGATTAGCGGGGCGCACGTCATCGAGGCGCGGCGCCGGGGAGGCGCCGCGCTGCGCGAATTCGCCAGCTTCGCTCAATGCGATTCGATCGAGCCGTCGCTATGCGGATACGTGACGATGCCCCACGCGAGCGGCAGATCGCCGATCTGCTTGAGCGGCTGATAGCTCTTCGCGTCGAGCACGTAGACCGCGTCGGAGCGCCCGCACGCAACCATCAGCTTCGAGCCGTCCGGCGTGAAGCTGAAATGCCAGCAGCGCTGGCCGACCGGCACATCGGCGACATGTTCATAGGTGTGGCCGTCGAATACCTGCACCACCTTATCGCGCGCGGCGGCCACGAACAGCCGCTGACCGTTCGGACCGAACGCGACACCATAGGGCCCAAGTTTGGTGTCGACGGTCTTGAGCACCTCGAACGTGTGCGCGTCGATCACGACGAACTTGCTGAGCGACTCCAGCGTGACCACGTAGTGCTTGCCGTCGGGCGACAGCCGGATGCCGCGCGGCCGGCCACCCGGCGCGAGCTTCACGGTCCGGATCGGCGCGCCGGTGCGCGCGTGGTAGACCGATACCGTATCGTCGCCCTCGTTGGTGACGAGCATCATCTGTCCGTCGCGCGAGAATTCGATGCCTTCGGTTTCGTGGCCGCTCGTAACCGAGCGGATCACGTGCCAGTTCTTCATATCGATGATCGCGATTTCGGCGGGCGGCTTGTTCGCGTCGTCGTCGTCCGCGCCGGGCTTGCCGCCCGCGGTCGCCGCGGGCTTGTTGTCTGCCTTCGCGTCGGGCTTATCGTCCCCCTTCGCTTCCGGTTTGCCTCCCGGCGGTCCGCCGTCCTCGCCGGGCTCGTAGGTCACGTACGCGTAGCCGTTGCGCACCCGCACGTATTCAGGGTTTTTGCCGATCTTCACGCGTTTGACGACCTTGCCCGTGGCGGTGTCGATCACCGCGAGATCGTTTGTGTTCTTGTTGGCGACCAGCAGACGCGTGCCGTCGGCATTGAGGCTCAGGCCGCGCGGGCCGTCCGCGCCGACCGGAAAGGTCTGCGCGAGCGTCATCTGGTCGAGATCGATCACGCCGACGCCGGCCTTCTCGCTCGTCACGTAGGCGAGCGGCGCGGCCGCCGCATGCGCGGCGCTCGCGGCCAGCACGAACGCGCAGGCCAGCGCGAGGGAACGGCGTGGCGGTCGGGGGGAAATCCGTGTCTCCAGCATCGTTGTACTCCGGGTTGATATCGCGCGCCGCGATGGTTCGCGTCATCGTTTCAAGGTAGCCCACCGGGCGCTTGTTTGACAACGCGGATCAGGCGGGAGATTTTCCCGAATTGCGCCGCGCCGGCCGTCGCGGGTTTGAAAAGCAGGGTCGGCGGGGGACAATGACTTCGGAGGTGGCGATGATGCTGCAAGTTGCCATGTTGAACCCTGCAAGTGCGCTGCATCCCGCGGCCGGTTACCGTCGCGCGGCGATCGTGCTGGGCGCCGTGATCGTCGCGCATCTGGTGCTGCTCGCCATCGCGTTGAACGCGCGCAACAGGACGGTCGAGCGTCCGCTCGAGCCGCGCACGATCACCGCGTTGCTGCTGAGCCCCGAGCCGCCCGCACCGATCGTTTCACCGCCCGCGCCGCCCCCGCCCGCCGCCGTCGTTCCGCCAGCGCCGACGCCGCCCGTCGCGCGCCCCGTCGCGCGCGTCAAACCGGTGCCTCAGCCGCGCGTACAGGTGCCGCGCAGCGTGGAAAAGCCTGTGCCGACGCCGTCCGCGACCCGCGAAAGCACCGCGCAGCCGGTCACGCAAGCGGCCGTGCCAGCGCCCGCACCGCAGCTCGCCGTGCCCGAGACGGCAGCGGCCGCCGCCCAGCCGGCCGTGCCGGCGTCGACCGAGCCGCGCAATGTGTCGCATGTCGACTGCTCGATTCCGAAGCCCGACTATCCCGACGTCGCGAAGCGGCGCGGCGAGCATGGCACGGCCGTCGTGCGTTTCGTCGTCGGGCTGAGCGGGCATATCGAAACGGCTCACCTGCAAACCAGCAGCGGCTCCTCGCGCCTCGACGAAGCCGCGCTCGCCGCCGTGCATGCGGGCGCCTGTCAGCCGTACACCGAAAACGGCACGCCGGTGCGCGCCGCGTACTCGCAATCGTTCGTGTTCGGCCTGACCGAGTAACCGAACCACGCAACAGACCACGGACACCAAACGAAGGAACTCGCTATGCAACATTACGGACTCGCAAACGTCTGGGACTCGGGCGATATCGTCACGCGCGGCATTCTGTGCGTGCTCGTGATCATGTCGGTGCTGTCGTGGACGGTGATCATCGTGAAGCTGTGGCAGCTGATGCGCCTCAGGCGCGTGACCAGCCAGAGCGACGCGCGCTTCTGGAGCGCGGACCGTTTCGACGACGGACTGCGCAGCCTCGGCCACCCGGCATCGAGCGCGCACGACAACCCGCTGCTCGCGCTCGCGCTGGCGGGCCATGAAGCCGCGACGCATCATCGGCAGACGCAGCAGCATCTGCACGACCGCATCGACGTGTCCGACTGGATCACCCGGCGTCTGCAGGACACGATGGACGAAACGATCGCGCGTCTGCAAAGCGGCCTCGCGATCCTCGCGTCGATCGGCAGCACCGCGCCTTTCGTCGGGCTGTTCGGCACGGTATGGGGCATCTACCATGCGCTGATCGTGATCGGCGAGACCGGTCAGACTTCGATCGATCATGTCGCTGGCCCGGTCGGCGAGTCGCTGATCATGACGGCGTTCGGCCTGTTCGTCGCGATTCCCGCCGTGCTCGGCTACAACGGACTGACGCGCGCGAACCGCTCGATCGTCGCGCGCCTGAAGCGCTTCGCGCACGGCTTGCACGCATACTTCGTGACCGGCTCGCAGTTGCCGTCGAGCGCCGGGCCGCAGATGCGCGTGGTCCCACGCGGCACGAATGCGACGAACGCGACGAACGCCAGCCGCGACGGAGACCTCGAATGGCAATGAGCCCTTTCTCCGACGACGACGATCAAGGTCTGATGAACGAGATCAACATGACGCCGCTCGTCGACGTGATGCTGGTCCTGCTGATCATTTTTCTCGTCACCATTCCGGCGCTGCAACACGCGGTCAGGATCGATCTGCCGCACGCGAGCAGCCAGCCCGAAGCGGTCAAGCCCGCGCACGTGGACGTCGCGGTGCAGGCGGACGGCACGCTGCTGTGGGACGGTCAGCCCGTGAGCGACGACGGCTTGCGCGCGCGCATCGCCCAGGCCGCCCTCGCGACCCCGCAGCCGGAGTTGCATCTGCGCGCCGATCGCAAGGTGCCGTATGAGCGGGTGGCGATGGTGATGTCGGCGGCGCAGCGCGGCGGGCTGACGAAGATGGGCTTCGTGACCGACCCGCAGTTGGGCAAATGACGTGGCCCGGCGTGCTTGCCGCCACATAAAGCAAGGCTTATCGGCGGCGAAAGAATCTCTGAATTTGAATCGGCGGACGGCTCGGCTATCGTGGTGCGTGTCTGAACGGCACCCACCCTCGCGAGGACCGCACGATGCAAGCCCTTATCTTCGACGTCGACGGCACGCTCGCCGACACCGAGACCGCTCATCTGCACGCATTCAACGCCGCGTTTGCGGAAGCGGGCCTCGACTGGTGCTGGGACGAAGCGCTCTATTCGAGTCTGCTGAAGGTGGCGGGCGGCAAGGAGCGTCTGCTGCATTACTGGCGCACGGTCGAGTGCGAAGAAGCCGGGGGCCCGCGCGCACGGGAAATCGTCGATGCGCTGCATGCGCTGAAAACCCGCCACTACACCGAGCGCATGCGCGAGCGCGGCGTGCCGCTGCGGCCCGGCATCGCGCGTCTGATCGACGAAGCGAACGAGGCTGGTCTGCGCGTGGCGATCGCGACGACCACGACACCCGCCAACCTCGATGCGTTGCTGCAGACGCATTTCGGCGCGAGCTGGCGCCATCGCTTCGCGGCGATCGGCGACGCCGGCACCACGGTGGCGAAAAAACCAGCCCCCGACGTCTATCGCCACGTGCTCCAACAGCTCGGCTTGCAGCCCACCGCCTGTCTCGCCTTCGAGGACTCGCGCAACGGCCTGCTGGCGGCGCACGCCGCGCGCGTGCCGGTCGTCGTCACGCCGAGCGCTTTTACCGCTCACGAGGACTTCGACGGCGCGCTGGCCGTGTTGCCTCATCTGGGCGATCCGCACACGCCGATCGTTGCGATGGTGCGCGGCGAATGGCATCGCTGGGTCGATCTGGCGACACTGCGCCGCTGGCATGAAGACGCCGCGCGGCGTCCCGATACGGCTACGCGCGGCGCACTGAACGCGGACCAGGCGAGCGCGAATGCGAGCGCGTCGTGGCGATGAACCGCGACTACCACGCAGTCCTGATCGATCTCGATGGCACGATGGTCGATACCGCGCCGGACATCGTCGCGGCCGTCGCCCTGATGCTGAAGGACATCGGCGCCGCGCCACTACCGTTGGACACGGTGACCGGCTTCATCGGCAATGGCGTGCGCAGGCTCGTGCGACGCTCGCTGGACGCGGCGGGCACGGGCGAGCACGTCGAACTGGAGCACGCGCAGGCCGTGTTCGAGCGGCACTATGAGGTGACCAACGCGACGCTGGGTCGGGTATTTCCTGGCGTGATGGCCGGGTTGCGCGCGTTGCGGCAGCACGGCTACCGCTGCGCGTGCGTGACCAACAAGCCGCAGGCACTGGCGGCAGCGCTGCTCGAAAAGACCGGGCTTGCCGCTCATCTGGACGTGCTGGTCGCGGGCGACACCGTGGCGAGCATGAAGCCGTCGCCCGAGCCGCTTTGGCACGCGTGCCGGTTGCTCGACGTCGAGCCCGAACGTTGCGTGCTGGTCGGCGATTCATCGGTCGATGTCGCGGCCGCGCGTGCGGCCGGTCTGCCGGTTTTTATCGTCAGCTATGGCTATGGCTGCGCGAGCGGCGCCGACCTGCCGCGCGGAGATACGCTGATCGATTCGTTCGAGGCATTGCCGGCGATTCTCGCGCAAGCGCGGCCGGACCTCGATGCAAACGAGAGCGTCGACGCGAGCGCGAAGTAGTGCCCGCGCCCGCGTCGAGCGCCTAACTCGCCGACAGCAACCCCGCCACCCGATCCGACTTCGTCTGCACCGCGATATCTCTCGCCGTCATCCCCCGGTTGTCCTTCAGCGACCGGCTCGCGCCGCGTGCGAGCAACAGCTGGGCGGTGTCCGCGCGATCGTAGCCGGCCGCCCACATCAGCGCGGTCAGATCGTTCTTGTAGGCCCGGTTCACGTCGACGCCGGCGTCGAGCAATTGACCGACGACCTTCGTTTGCCCCTGGCCCGCCGCGTATTCCATCGCGGTCTTGCCGACGCGATCGGTCGCGAGCGGATCGGCGCCATGCGCGAGCAGCAGCGCAACGATTTCGTCGAAGCCGCCGAAGGCAGCGGCCATCAACGGCGTGTCGCCCGGCGCGTTCGCATGCTGCACGTTCGCGCCGCGCTCGATCAGCGTGCGCGCCATCGCCGTGTCGCCCTTCTTGCACGCGGTGACGAGCGCGGTGTCGCCGATCCGGTTCATCGCGTCGACCGACGCGCCGCGCTGCAGCGCCGCGGCGACCGACTGCTGATCGTCGTCCTTCGCGGCCGCGAGCAGTTGGCGGTTGATTTCGCCCTGGTCCTGCGCGAGCGCCGGCACGCAGGCGCCGAATGCGGTGGCGAGCAGAACGGCGGCCGCCAACGGCCGAGTGAACATGTCTGTCATGGTGGGTTCCCCGTGCTACTGCAGATTGTTGATGTAGGCGGCCAGATGATGAATGTCGTCGTCGGTCAGATTGCGCGTCACGCTGGCCATGTTGCCCGCATCGTTGGTGCGCGTGTGCGAGCGAAAGTCCTGCAATTGCTTGACGATGTACTGATACTGCTGACCCGCGACGCGCGGAATCTCGTTCTGCCCGGAAAAGCCGCCTTGATGGCACATCGTGCACAGCACCTCGGCAGCCTTCTTGCTGCCCGCTTCGATGCTCGCGCCATCGGCGTTGAACCGCACCGGCACGAGATCCTGCGCGGCGAAGTAGTCGGCGATGTCCTGCATGTCCTCGCTCGATAAATCCGACGCCATCGGCGACATGGGCGGATGGCTGCGCCGTCCCAGCTTGAAGTCCTTCAGTTCCAGATACAGATAGCGCGCATTTTGCCCGGCCAGAATCGGATAGTCCGGATTGGTCGAATTGCCCATCGGCCCATGACAGGTCATGCACGCCTGCGCTTTCGGCTTGCCCGCCTCGGCATCGGCGTGCGCGCCCGTCGGCAGCCGTGCGGCGATCAACCCGCCGCACAGCAGCGCCACCCACGCAGCACGGGCCACCCCCCGCGCTCCCCGCAGCACCGGCCCCCTCATGGCACCGCGAACACGACGACGCTATCGCCGCGCTTGAAGTCGAGCTGCGTATTGCCGCCCGCCGCGACCGCCACGTATTGCTTGCCGTTCACCGTGTACGACACGGCCGGCGCGTTGACGCCCGCGCCGCACTGGAACTCCCACAGCTTCTTGCCGCTGGCGGCATCGAACGCGCGGAACAGGCCGTTGCCTTCGCCGTTGAACACGAGGCCGCCCGCCGTCGCGAGTACGCCGCCGATCAGCGGCTGGTCGGTCTTGTAGTCCCACGCGACCTTGCCGGTGTCGACGTTGACGGCCGACAGCTTGCCCCATTGCTGCTCTGACGCAATCACCTTGAACGCGCCGCCGAGCCACAGCTTGCTGCCGCCCGGATAGGCGGCGTCCTCGACCTGGTACGTCATCGGTTGATGCAGGTTGGCCGCGTAGACGAGGCGCGTTTGCGGATCGAACGCGATCGGCGACCACTCGACGCCGCCGTTCGCGCCCGGCAGCATGCGCGCGCCGGCCGCGGTCGGCAGGGTCCACATGTCCTCCTGCGGAATCATCGCCTGCGAGAAGCGGATCAGACGGCCGGTGGCGCGATCATGCACGTACACGTGACCGGTCTTGCCCGCATGCACGACGCCGGGGATCATCTTGCCGTCGTTGTCGCGCACGTCGATCAGGATCGGCGGGCTCACCGCGTCGAGGTCCCAGACATCGTGCGGCACATACTGGTAATGCCATTTGTACTTGCCGGTGTCGAGATCGATCGCGACGAGCGAATCCGTATACAGGTTGTCTCCCGGCCGGATCGCGCCATACAGGTCCGGCGACGGATTGCCGACCACGAAGAACACCGTGTGCGTTTTCCGGTCGACCGCCGGCGTCATCCAGACGCCGCCGCCGAGCGTCTTGTAGAAGTCGCCGCCCTTGTCGGCCAGTTGCTTCTTCTCCGCGGCGATGTCGCGCTTCTCGTCGCGGCCGGTCGCGTCCTTGGTGGCCCATACGCCTTCCTGGCCGCTGTCAGGAATCGTGTAGAAGGTCCACAGCAACTGGCCGGAATTCGCGTCGAACGCCTTCACGAAGCCGCGAATGCCGTACTCTCCGCCGTTCGTGCCGATCAGCACCTTGCCGTCGACGACCGTCGGCGCCATCGTTTCCGAGTAGCCCTCGTCGGGATCGGCGATCTTGGTTTGCCACAGCACGTTGCCGGTTTTGGCGTCGAGCGCGACGAGTTTGGAATCTAGTGTGCCCATATAGAGCCGGTCACCGGAGATCGCTACGCCACGGTTGTTGGGCCCGCAACAGAACGTCGTGACCGGACCCATCTTGTGCTTGTAATGCCAGTACTCCTTGCCGGTCGTCGCATCGATCGCGTACACGTGATTGAACGACGTGGTCAGGAACATCACACCGTCCTTCACGATCGGCGCCGTTTCCATTGACTCGTGGACGGCCGTCTGAAAGATGAACACCGGTCTGAGCTTCGCGACGTTCGTCTTGTTGATCTGCGAGCCGGGGTAATAGCGCGTCTGCGCGTACGACCCGTTCGGATGCAGCCAGGCCGCCGTCGTACTGCCGGCGCGATCGAGCTGATCCTGGCTTACGGGCTGAAGCGTCGAGGGCATCGGCGCAGCGGTGGTGGTCGAGCTGTTCTGGACTTCGTCGGCGGCATGAGCCGCGGGCAAGCCGAAAGCAATGGCGAGCAGCGGCAGGCCGATAATTCCTTGAACACGATTGAATGGCATGAGCGTCTCCTAGCTTTTTATTGTTCCGATGAATTGCAGCGCAGGAGTGCGACATGGGATCCACGCGGACGACAGCGTGAAAGAACACGGTGGCGCAACCCTCGCAGACAACGCAAGCGTACGACTTCGAATCGTTGTTAGCTTTGTCAGGACGGGTCGGCTTCGCGCAGTGGGGAGAAGTGATGCACGGGCTCGCGGAAAGCCGGCTCGATTAAGGGTAGGCGATGTGTTCCGGATTTTCTAGAGCAAATCGTTAAGGAGTGGGAATTGATGAGTCTGCACCATTGTGGCCGCTCATCGCCGCGCCGGTCATCGCTTTCACCCAGGTCGCGGCGAGCGGGCTACGCGTCGAAACCGAATAGCCGGCGCGGCGTTTCCCACTGGATCTGCCGACGCAGTGTCGCGTCGGGAACGATCGTCTCGAACATCGTCAGCAGCGGACCGTAGTCGAGCCGCTCCGGCGCGCGCAGAAACGGCCAGTCGGAACCCCATACGCAGTGCTCGGGCCCGAACGCGCGCAACAGCGCCTGCGCGTACGGCCAGGTGTCCTCGTACGGATGCGGGGCACGCGAATACTTCTGCCAGCCCGACAGCTTGACGCTGGCCCGGCCGCTATCCGCGAGCCGCAGCAGCGAGTCGAAGCCGGCCTGCGCGACGCCGTCCGCGAGATTGGGGCGGCCGCAGTGATCGACGACGATCGCGGCCGGCTGCCGTGCGAGCCAGGGACCGAGCGCCGTCATCTGGTCGCCGGCGACCTGGATCTGCGCGACCATGCCGAGATCGGCCAGGATACCGAACAACTCGCCCGCTTCGAGCACGAGTTCGACGCCCTCCATCGCCGGATTGAACGCGACGCCTATCACCCCCGCCCGCTGTAACGCGACCAGTTCGCCACGGCCGATGTCGTTATCGACCACCGCAATGCCGCGAAAACGCGCCGCGTAGGTTTCGAGCGCATCGAGCAGGCAGCGGTTGTCGCTGCGATAGCCGCTCGTCGGGCCGACCAGCAGCGCGTGGCGCACGCCATACGCATCCATCACGCGCACGAACTGCGCGGCGGTGCCGATCTCCTGCTGCGCCGGCCGATAAGCGGTGTCGTCGCGATACGGAAAGCGGACCGGATCGAACACGTGGCAATGGCAGTCGATCTTGTCTTCGTCGAATACGCTCATGAGTTTTTCCACTTAATAGACGGGCGCTGCACTGCCCGCGACAGCCGCACGATCGACGACGCGCCGCGCGCCCTGATAAGCCAGCTCGAGCCGCGCCTGTGCAGGCAGCGACGGCATCGGCATTTCGACGCTGAGCACGACCTCGGGCGCCACGGCGCGCAGCAGTGCTTCGAGCGGCAATACGCCGTCGCCGGGCGCGAGCCGCGCGGTGCGCGCTTCGAGGATCGCTTCATCGTCGTCCGTGGGCAGCGTGGCTAGCGCGTCGCACAGCTGAACGAAGCCGATCGATTCGGACGGCAGCGCGGCTACCTCTTTCGGCGTGCCGCCCGCGCGCGACAGATGCAGCGCATCGACCAGCAGCGCGAGATTAGGATGCGCGGCGCGTTCGAGCGCGGCTCGCGCCTGCGCGAGCGTGCCCACATGACGCCAGCGCATGAATTCCAGATCGATGCGCAATCCGAACGGTTCCGCCAGCTCGGCGAGCGCGGCGAGGTTGGTGGCCAGACGCACTGCGTCGGGGTCGTCGCCGGACACGCTCACGCAGCGCGCGCCGAGCGCGGCCGCTGCCTCGAACAACGGCACGAACGATGCGGCATCGAGCGTCGGCACGACCGGGATGAACTCGACGTCGCACACGGCAATGCCCTCGCCCGCCATCGCATCGCGCAGTTCGCGGTGCGCCGCGCTGCCCGCCATCAACGGATAGGCTACACCGCCGGGCGTGGCCGGATGCATGCGCAAGCCGACGCCGTTGAAGCCTGCGCGCGCGGCGAGCCGCACCCACTGCACCGGCGCGATGTCGAGCGCAGTCAGGTGCGCGACGGCAAGCGGGCGCGGCATCTGTTGAGCGGGTTTCAATACGTGGCCCTCCCGCCCGTCAGGTCGAACGTGAAGCCCGTCGTGAAGCTGCATGCGGGACTGACGATCCAGCTCGCCATCCTGCCGACTTCCTCGACCTGCAGGAAGCGGCCGAGCGGAATCTTCGCCTTGCTCGCCTCGATATGCTCGGACGACATTTCGCGGAACAACTCCGTCTCCACCATCGCGGGCGCCACGCAGTTGATCAGCACGTTGTCGCGCGCGAGTTCCTTCGCGGCCGATTTGGTGAAAGCAATGACGCCTGCTTTCGCCGCCGAGTACGCGGAAATGAACTGCACGCCTTCCTTGCCCGCAATCGACGCGACATTCAGAATCCGGCCGCCGCCACGCGCGCGCATGTGCGGAACCGCGACGCGGCAGCTGTAGAACACGCTGTTCAGATCGACTTCGAGCACACGCTGCCAAGCCTCCACCGGATACTCCCAGCTCGGCACCACCGGCCCGTTGATGCCCGCGTTGTTGACGAGAATATCGACCTGCCCGAGCGCCGCGACGGTCGCTCCGAATGCGCGCTCGACCGCCTCGTATGACGAAACATCGACCGACTGCAGATGATCCGGCTCGAAGCCCAGACGCTTCGCATCGCAGCCGCCGACATCGAGGTCCCACAGCGCGACGCGGGCGCCGTCCGCCTTCAGTTGACGGGCGATGGCGAGCCCGATGCCGCGCGCCGCGCCGGTGACGATCGCGACCTGGCCGTCGAAAGAGTGACTCATGGCAAACATTTCCTTGTGAGGTTTCAGACAGAGAAGTTCAGAGGGACGATTCGGCGTTGGTCAGCACGATCCGCTTGATGTCGCCGACCACGAACACATAGGACAGCGCACCGACCAGCGTGACCGCCGAAATGAACGCGAGCGCATAGACGAATGAACCGGTCGCGCCGACGATCAACCCGATCACGAGCGGCGTGACGATGCCGGCCGCGTTCGCGAACAGATTGAAGATGCCGCCGCTAAGCCCAAGCAGACCCTTCGGCGCGATATCGGACACGATCATCCACGCCAGTGCCGACATGCCCTGCGCGAAGTACGCGACACACAGGATCGCGATCACGGCCGCGGTCGAATCGACGTAGTTCGCGAGCGCGATGCTCGAGGCGGCGAGCAGGCCGCTGATCACCGGCAGCTTGCGCGACCAGTTCAGCGAGATGCCGCGGCGGAGCATCGCATCGGAAATCCAGCCGCCGCTCAGCGTGCCGACCGAGGCGGCAATGAACGGCAGCACCGCGACCATGCCGACCTTCAGCCACGGCATGTGCCGCTCGGTGACGAGATAGGTGGGAAACCACGTAAGGAAAAACACATTGGTCGAATTGCAGGCGAACTGGCCGATGCAGATGCCGAGCATGCTGCGGCGACGCAGCAGCGCGCCGATATCGGCCCAACGAAAGCGCGTCGAATCCCGCTTGCCATCGACCACCCCGCCGCCGCTCGCGATGTAATCGAGCTCAGCGGGGTTCGCCGCTTTCGATTCATGCGGCTCGCGAAAGCGCAGCAGCCAGACCGCGCCGAACGCGACGCCCACCGCGCCGACCATGCCGAACAGCGCGCGCCAACCGTAGCGCTGTTCGAGCCAGAACAGCAGCGGGCTCAGGAAAGCGAGGCCCACGTACTCGGCGAACGTGTAGATGCCGGTCGCCCGAGCCCGCTCGCTTTGCGGGAACCACACCGCGACGACGCGGCTGTTGGTCGGAAAACACGGCGCTTCGGCCGCGCCGATCAGAAGCCGCATGATCAGTAGCGACACGAAGCCGGTCGCGAGTCCTTGCAGCCCCGTGAACATCGACCACAGCGTCAACGCGAAGAAATAAGTCCAGCGGGTGCCGACGCGATCGAGCAGCACGCCGCCCGGAATCTGCGAAGCGGTGTAGGTCCAAGAAAAAGCGGAAAAGATCACGCCCATCAGTGCCGGCGTCAGGCCCAGATCGTGGCTCATGCCCGGCGCGGCAATGCCCGCCACGCTGCGATCGAGATAGTTGATCATCGTGCCGATCGCGAGCAGCGCGAGGATGCCGAAGCGCGCCCGTGTGCGTGCGGCGGCGGGCGCGGCGGCGTTGGCGGGCGCGCCGGCTTGCGCGGAAAAGGTCCGCGGGGTCTGGGTTGAGTTCATCGCGTCTCCATCGTTGATTTCGTCCGCGCCGCCGGCCTTCGGGCTTGGCGGCCGGCGTGCGGTCTTCGATGGAAATACTAGGGAGTAACCGTCCCGCTGTCGTATGCCGAGGTTGAGCTATCCTATAACTTTTGGTTAATCACTCGGTGCGATCAGGAGTCGGAGGCAAGGATGCGTTTCAAGCTGCGGCAAATGGAAGTTTTTCGCGCGGTGATGCTGACGGGCTCGATCAACGCGGCCGCCAGAATGCTGTACGTGTCGCAGCCGGCCGTCAGCAAGCTCGTGTCGCACACGGAAACCACCTTGGGTTTGCGGCTGTTCGAGCGCGCCAAAGGCCGCCTGATTCCGACGGCCGAAGCGCAGGCGCTGTTTCGCGAGGTCGAGCAGGTCTATCAATCGGCGTTGCGGGTCGATGAATTCGCACGCGCGCTCGCGCTCGGCCCGGCGAGCCTTTTGCGCGTCGCGTGCAGTCCGTCGCTCGCGACGGCGATCGTCGCGCCGGCCATCGTCGAGCTGAAGCGCAAGCTGCCGGGGCTGCGGGTCGACTGGCATACGACGCTGATGGCCGAAATGCCGTTGGAAGTTCTGAGCAAAACGGTGGACGTCGCGATCACCTCGATGCCGATCGAGCACGAGCATCTCGAAGTGGTGCCGTTCATGCGCGGACGGATGGTCTGCGTCCTGCCGCCCGATCACCCGCTCGCCGAACGCACGAGCATTGCGCTCGCCGATCTGACCGCCGAGCCGATGATTCTTTTCAGGCGCGACATTCCGTTCGGCACGATGGTCGTGCGCGCCTGCCAGCAAGCCGACGTCGAACTGACTTCGGTCGTCGACGTGACGCGCGCCGATCAGGCGCTTGCGCTAGTACGCGGTGGACTCGGACTCGCGATCGTCGATGAATTCGCAGCGGCCGGGGAAGATTGCGTCATGCGTCCGCTGGCGGAGAACCTCGAGATGACGTCGACTTTCGTCTACTCGAAGTTCTCGCCGCCGACGCGCAACGCGATGCTGCTGATGCGGGCCGTCTACCGGCGCGCCGAACAGTTGGAACGGCAGATCGGCAGTGTGCCGGGCGACATCGCGTGAGCTCGCTTCGGGTTGCGGCCGCTCATCGAGCCGATCAGAACCGGCCGCCGCGCGAATCGGCACCCTGCAGATAGTTCCGGTTGGTCTGTTCCGGATTCCGGTTCACCAGCGCTCGCGCGTACAGCGGATGATGCAGGCTGCGCACTTCGTGTTCGAGCCTGAAGCAACGCTCTCCGGACGACAGATCGACCAGGTCCGCAAACCGGTACTGGTGCGGCTCCTCGCCATATACGAGGCCTTTTTCCGAGAGCCGCGCGAACGGCCCCGAAAAAGCGGCGGTGTAAATGGCGATGTGGTGTCCGTCGTATTCAGGAATGGGCTCGGTCGTTTCCGCGTAGAGCAGTTGCTGATGCGTGCCGATGTCGATGATCGCGCGGTGCAGTCCATGCTTCTCTTCGATGTCGACGGTCGCGTCGAACATGTCGCGGTAAAAGCGCGCGATAGGCAACGCGCTGCCGACCGGCACATCCATTTTCACGAACGCGATGCCCAGATCGATTTCCGACCACGGAGCCGACGCGGATCGACCGGGCGGATCGAGACACTCGTAGCGGTTGCCCCAAGGACACGTCACTTCGACACTGCCTTCGCGCTCCGTCCAGCCGAACGCGGTGCCGGCGAGCAACGGCTCGACCGAGCGCAGACGCTTGACGAGCGCTTCGCGCTGGCCCACCACGAGACCGACACTGCCGCGTAGACGTTGCGCCGCACCATGCGGCAAGTGAATCTGCGAGCGGCCGATGTTGATCCACATATTCTCGACACCGGTCATCACGAACGGATCGCGCGTGAGCCCAAGGCCGGTGACGTAGAAAGCGGTCGCGAGAATCTGGTTGGGGATTTTCAGGTTGACGTGTTCGAGCAGGATCAGATTGCCGGTGTCGTCGTTAGCGTATGAATGTTCCATGTGTTTGCCTTGTGCATGAGCCGCGAAACGCTCGGCAAATTATGCATCAACAGGGCAAATGGTACGTACTCGTGCAACTTGGGCGGTGTCGCGGTGTCGCGGCGTCTCGATGTCGAGAGGCGTATCAAGCGTCGCGCACGTGCTCACGTCTCGAGAACCTCCCACGGCCCATCGCCGGTTTTGCAGACGATCGGCGTCCAGGTTTGGGTCCGTCCTTTGGCGACCGCGGTCAGCGTCGCGGTCCGGCAGGTGCGATCGCCGTCCTTCGTCGTATCCTGCGGCGTCACCGTGCCTCTGATCGAAACAGAATTGCCGGTACCCGCGTTGCTCCACTCGTACGATTCGCCATCCCCTTTTGTATCGAGCGCCTTTTGCGCCGCGTCGTTGAGCGCTTGACGGTCGGCGTCGTGCATGTACTTGACGGGCGTGTCTTTCACAAAGTTCAGGTTCGTTGCATGGCATAAAACGGGGCTGGCGAGCAGCGCCACCGCTGCAAACCACTGCGTGATCGCGAGCGTATGCGCGGCGTCGGGTGTGAGCGCGCACGCGTCGGGACGAGGTTGACGTGGCATGAGTTTCTCCTCGATATCATCCGCGGTCCGCGTCGTCCGTGAGATCGCGGTTTTGCTGGAATGCGTCGACGACGTCGGCCACCGAGCCGCGCCGGCCGATGTGGCCGACACGCGTTTCGAGCCCCTCGGCGCGCAGCATGTCACGCACGTCCGCGTGCGCGCCGACGACCTTCATCGCGGTGCCCGCGGCCTCGAGCGCGCCGTGCATCGCTTCGAGCATGCGCGCCCCCGCCAGATCGACGAGCGGCGACGCGGACAGATCGCAGATCACCAGTTGGACCGGCTCGGGTGCCGCGTGGATCATGCGCCAGATCGTCTCGCGCACGTGCTCGACGTTGAAGTAGAGCAGCGATGCCTCGACACGTACCGCCAGCACATGCGCAATCGTCTCGTTCTCGGCATGACGTTCGAGATCGGAGAAATTGCGCGTGCCGGGAATTCGCCCGAGCATCGCGACATGCGGATGCGCGGCGCGGCGGATGATCAGCAGCATCGACACCAGCACGGCGACGATGACGCCCTTCAGGATGCCCAACAACAGCACCGCCGCGAACGCCACCATCGAAATCGCGAATTCGAAGCGGCTCACGCGCCACACATGACGCAATTCGCCGACATCGACGAGGCCCTTCACGGCCACGAGCACGATCGCCGCCAGCACGACGTTGGGCAGATTCGCCAGTAGTCCGGTGAGGAACAGCAGGCAGAAGCCGATCGCGAGCGACGCGAATACCAGCGCAAGCGCGCTTTTCGCGCCGGCCTTGTCGTTCACCGACGATTGCGACAGCCCGCCCGCGACCGGAAAGGCCTGGAACAATCCGGCAGCCAGATTGGCCGCGCCGAGGCCCAGCAATTCCTGGCGGGCGTCGATCTCGTAGCCATGCGCCTGCGCGAGCGCGCGCGCGGCCGACACGCTCTCGACATAGGCCAGCAACAGGCACGCGAACGCGAGCGGAACGATGCCGTCGACATCGCGCAGCCGCAGCCCCGGCAGACGCAATTCAGGCAAGCCCTGAGGCAGCGCGCCCACCAGCGTGAAGCCGCGGCTCGCCAGCGGCGTGACGGACAACACGACGATCGACGCAGCGACGACGCCGAGCGCCACCGGACGCCCCGGCAGAAACTTTTCGCCGAGCAGCAGCAACGCGATGCAAACGAGGCCGAAAGCGAGCACGCTGACGTTGGTGAGCGGAAGCTGCCCCCACAGCACGGCGATCCGTTCGAAGAAAAATTCGCCGCCGCCTTTCACGCCGAACAGCTTCGGCAACTGCGTCATCGCGATCGTCAGCGCGGCGCCCGCCTTGAAGCCGAGCAGGATCGTCTCGCTGATGAAGCTGACGAGCGAACTCAGGCGCAGCAGCCAGCCGATCACACACATGCAGGCGATCAGCACGGACGTGAGCGCCGCGATCGAAGCCCAGCGCGCCGGGTCGCCGCCGGCCATCGTCGCGACCGTGACGCCGACCAGCATCGAGATCGCCGAGGTCGGGCCGATCGCGAGCTGGCGCGACGAGCCGAACAACGCGTAACAGAGCCCGCCGACCAGATAGCCGTAGATGCCGTATTGCGGCGGCAAGCCGGCGAGCGACGCATACGCGAGCGATACCGGAATGCCATAGGCCGCCAGCGTCACGCCGGCGACCGCGTCCTTCGCGAGCCATCGGGGCTGATAGCTTCGCAGCCACTGCGCGGGAGGAAACGCGGCGCGCCACCCGCGCGCGGGCGCCGCGGACGACTCGAGGCCGGTGACGCTGGGTGGATTGTTCAACGTAGCGCCTCGAGTACGAAAGCGGACCTGACGGAAGCGCGGGCGTGCCGTGCGGCGATGGCCTCAGCCAACCCGGAGCGGCTTAGGGCGAATCCTTGACGCGCTGCCACGTGCGATCCGGATCGAACTCGGTCACAAGCGGCGCATGCGGGCCACGGTCCTTCTGATAGATCACGCCGTTGTTGCTGACCACGAACGTCATCACGCCGCTCTTGCCGTACTGCGCCGGGTAAGCGACCATCGCGAAGCCCGCGATCATGTGGCCGTTGATCACGTAGCTGAACGCGCCGCCCGGCGCGCTCTTGCCCTGCCGCGTCAGAATGTGGAACTGGTAGCCCCGGTAGGGATCACCCACCGCGTGGCCTTTCAGATATTCGGAGCTGGCGGCGACGAGCGGGCCGAACGGACTTTCTTCTTCGCCGCTGTCTTCGTCGGTGTGCCAATAGAGGCCGTCCTGCTTGCCCGGCGTGCTGGCCAGCTTCTGCGCGTACTCGTGCAGGCCGTCGTGGTTGCGGTCGCGCGACGCGTATTCGCGCTGCGCGTCGATGTAAGCACTCAGCACCTTGATCGCTTCGAGTTCGTTGGAGCCGATCCGTCGATTGATCAGTTCTTCTTCGCCCTCTTCGGTGGCGAATCGCCAGCTGCCGCCCTCTTTCACGATCGGTATCGGCATTGGCCACGCCTCGTCGCCGACCAGCAGAATCCGCCGGTTCGGTCCCCTGTCGTCGAGCACGTGATAGGCCTCGAGCTCGCTGCTCGCCTTGGCCCAGTTCGCCTCGTTCTCCGCCTGGTCCGGCGATACCACGAGGCTCTTGTGTTTTTCGCCGAAGATGGCGACGAGCGACGCTTCGTCGTCGGTCTTCAGTGCGCTGGACAGCGCGGCGACCGCGTCTTCCGGGGTGGCGAAGGTGCGCTGCGCATCGGCGAGCGCGGCCAACGGAACCGACAGCGCGAACACCAACGCGCAAAGCCGGCGCGCTGTGGCCACACGTCGCCGCGAATCGTCGCGTGCGCGCTTTCCGGGGATGCTCTGCCCGCTCATGGCTGCTCCTTATCGCCGTCCGCCGCCGCGGCCGCCACCGCCGCCGGCCCGCGGCGAGAATCCACCACCACCACCGCCGCCACGCCCGCCGCCGCCGGAGAACCCACTGCTACCCGCCGATTGGCGGCTCGCCGCACCGCGCGCGCTGTTGGCTTGCGTGGTGCGCGCCGAGCCGTAGCCGCTGAACGCATCGCCGCCGCGCGAAGGCGCCGCGCGCTGGTTGACGTCGCGGGTGCCTGCCGACGCCGTCGGACGCTGGGACGGCTGCGGCCGCCCTTGCGCGCCACCGCCGCCACCGCCGAAGTTGGCGCCGCCACCGCCTCCCGCGCCACCACCGGCGAAGTTTGCGCCGCCACCGCCCGCGCCGCCCCCGCCTCGACCTCCGAAGTTGCCGCCGCCAGCGCCTGCGCCACCGCCGGCACCCGCACCGCCGCCTCGCGACGGCGGATCGCCGACCCGTTGCGTGCGCGCCGAGCGGTCCGCGACGCCGCTGACCTGGCCCGGCTTCTTGTCCGGGGTCCACGCGGACGTGCCTCCGCCCTGCCCGCGGCCGCCGCCGCGGTTGATGTCGCCGGTGTTGATGTTGCCGCGCTCGACGTTTCTATCGCCCCGGTTAACGGTTCTATCGCCGCGCTCGACGTTTCTTTCGCGGTTGATGTTGATATTGTTGTTGCCGCCGCCCCCGTAATGCGCGACATAGTGCCCGCCGCTCCAGGCAGCGGTAATCGCCGCGCCCCAGATCAGCCCCGTCGCGAGCGCGGCGCCGGGCGCGTACGGATAGTAGTAGGCCGGATACGGCGCGGGCGCGTAGGCATAGGTCACGGGCGCACTGGCCACGACGACGGTCTGCGGGTTGTACTGCGGGACATAGATCACCTGCGGGTCGGCCGGCTGGATCTTGATCACTTCTTTCTCGACGACCACGACCTGCTTGTCATCGGATTTCAGATGTCCCGCCGACTGGGTTTGCCGCCTGAAGCGCTGAATCGCTTCGAGCACCGCGCCCTGATCGGTCACAACGGCTTCGCCGAGAGCGATCGTCCAGTCGAGATCGGTACTCATCTTCTTGACGATCACGGGGTAATTCAGCAGCGCCTTCACCGGGTCGTGCCAGGAGTCGTTGAGCTTCAGCGACTTGTCGTTCTTGTACTGATCGAGAAAACGGTCGGCCTGCACGATCTCCACGGGATAGGTTGCGGAAGGAAGGATGATCGCGATCAGGTCGTCCGGATACAGCGCGATCGGTCCGACGAGCTGGTCGAGCGTCGCTGCAGGGATCGGGGCGCCGCTCGCAGCGGCGTTCGCCGGGGCGTTCGCGGCCGGCGCCTGCGCCAGCGTTACCGCAGTGGAAAACGCGCCGCAGCACGCCAGAAGGGCGGCGCCCAGCACATGGCTGACGCGTCGCGCGCGCCTCGGTTGGTCGCAGAACGTGAGCGTGTGCTTGCGCCTGTCGACCGCCGTTGCAAACGGGATGATGCGTGCCCGAGCACGCGATTCGCGGTCCATCGATGGTCCCCTTGCGCTTCGTCAGCGACCCCGGGCTGCGTGGCGACGCAGCGCTCGAGAGCCCTATCTTTGACAGACAGTGATCCGAAGCAATGGAAACGAGCTACACCTGGTGCATGAATACAATTTTGGAAATCGCGGACGAGATTGCAAATACGACCTTGGTCCCATTGCGCGCGACAGGTCCGCGACACCATGATGAAAGCGAACCTGCCATTGCTGCGCGATCACCGCGCGGCAACCGGTCCCACCAGAATTTCCATTCACGGGTGCCGGTTGCGCCATTCCGCCTGAGCGAACAGGCAGCCGGCGACTCTCACCCGCGTGTAGTCACGCAAGGAGCTGTCGTGAATAAGTCGACGAAATATGCCGTTATCGCCGCGTTGACCATGTCGCTATCGCTGGAAGGCATGGCGCAATCGCGGCCGATCGCCTATCCGGCCAAAGGGCAAAGCCCGCAGCAACAGCAGCAGGACGAAGGCGCCTGCTATGCGTGGGCGAAGAACAATACCGGCATCGATCCGACCCAGGTCGCCAATGCCCCGCCCCCGCCTTCCGGACCCGCGGTGGGAGGCGGCGAGCGCGTGCAGGGCGCCGCGCGCGGCGCGGCCGGCGGCGCGGTCATCGGCGCGATCGCGGGCGACGCGGGCAAGGGCGCGGCGATCGGCGCCGCGACCGGCACGATGGTCGGCGGATCGCGCGCGCGGCAGAACCGGCGCGCGGCCGCGGCAAATTCGCAGGCGCAAACCCAGGGCGCGATGGACACGTTCAATCGCGCTTTCGCCGCCTGCATGTCAGGCCGCGGCTACACGGTCAATTGATCGCACAAGGAGAGCAGCATGACTAACCGCAAACTGATCATCGCGGCGGCGCTCGTGTGTCTCGCGAATACGGGATTCGCCCAGACGGACGCACCGGTCACGGTCAAGAGTGAGCCCGGCAAAGTCACCGCATCGAGCACCGTCAAAAAGACCGCGACGATCGTCAGCATCGAGCCCGCAACGCGCACCGTCATGCTCAAGGATTCGAAGGGCAAGGTCGTTGAGCTCGTGGTCGGCGAGGAGGCGCGCAACTTCGATCAACTCAAGGTCGGCGACGTGGTCAATGTCGAGTATTCGCAGGCTCTGACCATGATGCTGAAAAAAACCAACGCTCCGCTGACCGCCAACGAAACGCAGACGCTCGAACGCGCGCCGGAGGGTGCGAAACCCGGCGGCTCGGCCTCGCGCCAGGTCACGATCATGGCTAACGTCATCGCGGTCAATCACCAGAGCGGCGTGGTCACGCTGAAAGGCCCGCAAGGCAATACGGTGGATCTGGTCGTGCAGGACCCCGAACAGCTGAAGCGGATCAAAAAAGGCGACCAGATACAAGCGGTCTATACCGAGGCCGTGGCCATCTCCGTGGAGCCGGTCGCCGCCAAGTAGCGGGCATGGCTCGCGTCAGATCAGGCGATGCGCTTGCGCGAGGTCGCTGAGCGCAGGCCTAAAGTCCGCGCGTCGAAACCGCACCGTCGAGAAGACCCGCAGCATCGCATTGGGACTCGCCGGCAGATGCGCAAGGCGAAACTCGATTTCGTGCGCGGGCCGCGTCTCTCCCGGTTCCACGACGACGTTCATCCGGTCGAGCCGGTACGTGTTTCTGCGCACGTAGAAATGCGCCTCCGGCGCCTGCAGGACCCCGCACATCACGTCGAGATGGCGCTCCAGCGCCTCGGTCCTCAAACCCAGCTTCGCCAGAGCCTGATCGTTCTCTTCGATCTGCGCCTGCAGCTTCGCCACTTCCGCGTAATTCGACGATGCGTCGCTACCGAGCAGCGAGCGCACCCCCGCCCCTTGCCGTTCGAGAATCGTCAGGCGCGTTTTCAGCAGCGCCTTTTCGCGTTGCAGCTCGTCCTGCCGCGAGGTGTCGGCCTCGATCTTGCCGAGGCCTTCGAGCACCAGCTGATCGACGATCCGCAACGCGATTTCGCGCCGCAACGCGGCTTCCGATTCGCCGCATACGCGCACCTGGTGATCGCTGAAGTTGATGGTCGTCTGCGCGAGGTCGGTATGCGTCGTCTCGCCCTGTTGCCCGACGCCGAACACATGCCGCTCGTCGATGGCCATACCGAGCACCGCGAACACTTCATCGGCCAGCGCATGGTCACCGAAGAAAGCGTTCAGCGCCTGCGAGCGGTTAAAGGGCCCGCACACGTCATCAGCGGTGGCGAAGAAGGCATGAATATACGGGTCGGTCGCCCATACGGCCGCGCTCGCTTCGCGCGCGGGCGGCACTTCATCGGCGAGCCGGTCCAGATAGGCGGTCGTGTGTTGCACGGCGGGCCGCAGGCGCGACTCATAGTCGCGCGCGAGCCGCAACGACGGACAGAGTCCGGCGATGCGCTCGACGATTTCCTTCGTCTGCTGATCGTCGCTCTCTTCGGCAGCGGTGCGCCTGGTCAGCCAGCGCGACAGCAGACCCATCTCCGGCTCCTGTCGCCCGTCACGTTTCGTCGCGCTCCGGCAGCAACTGCGCGACGATCGTGTGGTTCTTCCAGAACAGGTTATGGACGCGGTTTTGCAGTACGCGCAATCCGTCCGGGCTGACGTCGTCGAAAGCGACCACCGCGCCGGGCCGCGAGCCCGTGCCATGCACGCGCTGGATCGAGCTGTAGCGCGGAAACCCGTAGCGAATCAGGAACTCGCCGATCTCTTCGTCGGAGACGCTTTCCTCGACGTTTCCAAGAAATAGTTCAGCCATGATGCTTACTCCTATCCCACGATGTTCAATCCGCCGTCGATATACAAGGTGGAACCGGACACCCGCCGTGCATACGGCGTGGCCAGAAACGCACAGGTATAGCCGACGTCCATGATGTCGACGAGTTCGCCGAGCGGCGCGCGCTGCACGGCCTCGTTGAGCAACAGCTCGAAATCCTTCAGGCCCGAAGCGGCGCGGGTTTTCAGCGGCCCGGGCGAAATCGCGTGCACGCGAATGCCCTGCGGTCCCAGCTCGAACGCCAGATAGCGCGCGCAGGCTTCGAGCGCCGCCTTGACGGGACCCATCAGGTTGTAGTTCGGCACGACCTTGTTCGCGCCGTAGTAGCTCATCGTCAGCATGGTGCCGCCGTCTTTCATCAGCGGCGCGGCAAGGCGCGCCATCCGCACGAATGAATGGCAGGAGATGTCCATCGCGCTCAGGAAACCTTCGCGCGACGATCGCAGCAAGCCGCCCTGCAGATCCGCTTTCGGCGCCCATGCAACGGCGTGAACGAGAATATCGAGGCGCCCCCACGTCTTCTCGATCCGATCGAACACGGCCTCCATCTCGTCCTCGCCCGTTACGTCGAGCGGCATGAAGATCTCGGCGTCGAGCGCTTTGGCGAGCGGTTCCACGTAAGGCATCGCGTTGTCGTTCGCATAGGTGAGCGCGACGCTCGCGCCGAGTTCGTGAAACGCCTTCGCGCATCCGTAGGCAATCGAATGCTCGTTGGCGACGCCGGTCACGAGGGCCTTCGCTCCTTCCAGAATCAAACGCGGTGGCTCGATCGTCATGGTGAAACTCCTCTATGGCGCGACAGCGCGCGTATGGCGGGCGATCATCAGTTCCTCGTCGGTGGGCACGACCCAGACCGGCAGCTTGCTCGAAGCGCGGGTGATCAGCGGGCCATCCGCCCGATTGGCCGCCTCGTCGAGTTCGGCCCCGAGCCAGGCCGCGTCGCGCACGATGCGCTCGCGGATCTCGACGGCGTGCTCGCCGATGCCGGCCGTCAGCACCAGCGCGTCGATCCCTTGCATCGCCGCGGCGAGACTGCCGAGTTCGCGCCCGATGCGGTAGGTGTAGACGTCGATGGCAAAGCGGGCGCGCGGGTCGTCGCTGTCGAGCAGCACGCGCATGTCGCCCGAGATGCCCGACATGCCGAGCAGCCCCGAGCCCTTGTAGACGAGGTCCGCGATCGACTGCGTGTCCATCTTCAACTCGTCGAGCAGATAGAGAATCACGCCGGGGTCGAGGCTGCCGCAACGCGTGCCCATCGGCAGACCTTCCACCGCCGTGAAGCCCATCGTGCTGGCCACGCTCTTGCCCGCGACCATCGCGCACATGCTCGCGCCGTTGCCCAGATGCGCGACCACGGTGCGTCCCGCCGCCGCGGCCGGCGCGATCTCCGGCAGCACGCTCGCGATGTACTCGTACGAGAGCCCGTGAAAACCGTAGCGCCGCACGCCGTGGTCGGTAATCGACGCGGGCAGCGCATAGGCCTGCGCGGTCTCGGTCTGCGTACGATGAAAGGTGGTGTCGAAGCACGCGACCTGCGGCAGATCGGGACGCAGCTGCGCGAGGATCCGGATCGGGGCCAGGTTATGCGGCTGATGCAGCGGCGCGAGCGGGCTCAGGCTGTCCAGCTGATCGAGCACCTCGGAGTTAACAAGCACGGGGCCGGTAAAGCGCTGCCCGCCGTGCACGACGCGATGCCCGACCGCCTTCAGTTGATTGCCGCTGCCGTGGTCACGCAAAAAACCGCCCAGATATTCGATTGCGCCCTGATGGCCGAGGCGATGGCCGTCGCCCCATTCGTGCGAGCTGACATTGCCGTCGCGATCTGTCGCCCGAAAACGCGGATTCGTGTAAAGCGCTTCGATCTGGCCGCGCAGAACGAGCTCGAGTTGCGCGTGTTGCGCGTCGAAGGCTCTGAACTTGAGGCTCGACGAACCTGCGTTCAATACGAGGATCACATCCGCCATGACGTCACCCGCTCACCTTGCCGGCCTCACGCCGCGCCTTTGCCACCAGCGCGGCGACCGCGCACGACGCGAGACGCGACGACAGCGAATCCGCGCGGCTCGTGAGAATGATCGGCACGCGCGCGCCGAGCACGATGCCCGCCGCGTCCGCGCCGGCCAGAAACGACAGGCTTTTCGCGAGCATGTTGCCCGCTTCGAGGTCCGGCACCATCAATACGTTGGCGCGGCCGGCGACCCGCGACTCGATCTGTTTGATGCGCATGGCTTCGATGCTGATCGCGTTGTCGAGTGCAAGCGGACCGTCGACGAGCGCGCCGGTGATCTGCCCGCGATCCACCATCTTGCATAGCGCCGCCGCTTCCACCGTCGATGGAATCTTCGGATTGACGCTCTCGGTCGCGGACAGGATCGCCACGCGGACTTCGTCGAATTTCAGCGCGTGCCCGAGATTGATCGCGTTCTGCAGAATGTCGACCTTCTCTTCGAGCGTCGGCGCGATGTTGATCGCGGCGTCGGTGATGATCAGCGCGTTCTCGTACGCGGGCACGTCCATCACGAAGCAATGGCTGATGCGCCGCTCGGTGCGCAGGCCGGTGTCACGGCGAATCACCTCGGCCATCAGCTCGTCCGTGTGCAAGCTGCCTTTCATCACCGCTTCCGCCTTGCCTTCGCGCACCAGTTGCACGGCTGCCGCGGCGGCGGCATGGCTATGCGGTGCATCGACGATCGTGAAGTCCGAGATATCGATGCCGTGTTCCGCGGCAATCGCTTCGATGCGCTCGCGCGGCCCGACCAGCACCGGCGCGATCAGTCCCATCCCGGCTGCTTCGACCGCGCCCTTGAGCGAACTCTGGTCGCACGGGTGCGCGACCGCTGTCGGCATCGCCGGCAGCGTCTGACAGTATTCGATCAGACGCTGATACTTCGCGTGCTTTTCCATGGGCATATTCCTCGTGTGTACGACGCGTTGGGTTCGTGACACGTGGCGCGCCGTGCTTACTTACGGTGCTTATCGACGCCGTGCATGCGGGCGCCGTGCATACGGGCGCCGTGCATGCGGGCGCCGTGCATACGGGCGCCGTGCATACGGGCGCCGTGCATACGGGCGCCGTGCATACGGGCGCCGTGCAACCGGTTGCGTCACGCTTGCGCCCGGCCGCGCCTCGCGCCGGTCGCTCACGTGCGAGTGGGGTCAGGCAAACGCGCGTTGCGCTTGCGGCCAGTGCGCGCACCCAGCACCTCGCGAATGCGTGCGAACGCCTCCTTCTGCGCGGCGTCGGGCGCCGAGTTCAACACGCGCTCGTCGACCATCAGCTTGTCGAGCAGTTGCAGAAAGCGCTCGCGGTCCTCGCTGTGGGAAAGCAGCTTCGGCAGCGTGGCAATCGCCTCGTCCGGTTCGAAGCTGACGATGATTTCCTGTTCGCCCCGGATGCGCCGCCAGTGATCGGTGCTGATGTCGGGCAGATACTCCGCGTAGCTTTCGGCGATCTCCTTGCGCAGCTCGTAGCGCGCGAGCGGCAACGAAGTACCTCTTTGCGACAACAGAAAAGCCGCGCGAGCCAGCGCCTCCGTGTAGCCGCCGTCGCCGATCGCCTGTAACGCCGTGCGCACGAACGGCAGCTCGCGCGGATCGATCGCGCCGGCTTGCGCGGGCGCGCCGTCGGCGGCGGGCTTGCTCAGATAGGTCGCATACAGATTCGCGTACACGCTGAAGAAACTGGCCTCGGTCGCCGCGTCGCGCATCGCGCGGTAATAGTCGAGCGACGCGCTGATCATTTGCGAGCCATTGTGTTCGAGCTTGCTCCACGGGTTATCCGCGCCGGCCCGCTGGCGATTCTCGCGAACCGACTGCGCGGCCGCCGGCAACCAGCCAAGCCACGGGTTCATCCCGGACACGGCCCAGCGCTGCCAGCGCAGCGGGTGAAACTGCCGCAGCAGGCGGGCGCTCGTTTCGTTCGACATCGCCTGCACGAACGGCTGCGCGAGCAGTTCATACATGCGCTGATTCACGTTGGACAACGCCGCGACCGCTTCAAACGGCTTTTCGTCGATGCGGGCGAAGCGGTTGAAGTGCGCGGAAATCTCTTCGAGCCGCCGCTCATGAAACTCCACTTCGTATTCGATCTCTCCGGCCGCGTTCCTCGCCTCGTTGATGGTCATGCCGTAGAGTCCAGGCGGAAACGTTTCGATGGTCTCGAGCACGGAGACGATCTGCCTGTGCTCCTTCTTCGCGACTTTCCCGGACACGAAAATGCCTAGATGTCCGATGTTTTCATGCGTCAGACCGACGATCACCTGGCCGCGCGACTTGATCTCCTCGGTGCTGCCGTACAGGTCCGCCACCCAGTTGAACGCCTGTTGAGGCGGCGTGATGTTGTCGCCCATCGACGCGAACAGGACGATCGGCGAGCGGATCTGACGCAGATCGAAAGCCTGACCGCTGCTGTTCGTCACGCCGCCCGACCACAGCTTGTTGCCGACGAACAGGTTGCGCGTGATCCATTCGATCTCCTCGCGATTCATCAGGTAGTAGCTGCCCCACCAGCGCTCGAATTCCAGAAAGCGCGGCGGCTCGGTGTCGACGTTCGAGAACAGGTGGTAGTACTTGTCCCAGAACGTGTTGGCGGGGTTCAGGTTCTCGAAGTTCTCCACCAGATACGCGCCGTCGAACTTGCCGTTGCCGAGATCCGCCGCGTACGACGCGAGCCACGAGCCGCCCAGCATGCCGCCCGCGTAGCGCATCGGGTTGTCGCCCTCGCCTTCGCTCCAGGCCGCGCTCCAGTACGACATCGGCGCACCGTTGATGACGATCGGGCCGGTTTCGTCGGGGTCGGAACTGGCGAGCATCATCGCCGCCCAGCCGCCCTGGCAATTGCCGATGATCGCGGGCTTCGGACTGTCGGGATGCAGCGCGCGCACCTTGCGCACGAATATCTGCTCGGCATTGCACACGTCGAGCAGCGTCTGACCGGGCTCGGGGTCGCGAAAGAACGCCACGAAGTAGACGGGATAACCCGCGCGCAGCGCGATGCCCGCCTGCGAATCGTCCTTGAAGCCGCCGATGCCGGGGCCGTGCCCCGCGCGCGGATCGATGATCAGATACGGGCGCTTGCGCACGTCGACGCCCACCCCTTCGAGCGGACGAAGTTGCAGCAGCGCATAGTTGACTGGCCTCTCGAACGTGCGGCCGTCCAGCACCGTGTCGTAGTCGAAATGCAGCACCGGCGTGGGACCGCTGGCGCTGCGCTGGACGAACTCGTTGCCGCGCCGGTACAGCGTGTCCCAGAACAGCAGCGAGCGCTGCGCAGCATCCACCGTGTATTGCCACGCGCTGAACGGATCGAAAGGCGCCGGCATCGCGCTCGTGGTCGGGGCGCCATCGTGATCGAGCTTGAACGTTTCGGCGACCCGTTCGTTCAGATGTCGCTGGGCGATTTGCGTGCGCTTTTGCAGCACGTGGGTGATTTTCGAGGCAATGTCCTGGCTTTGTGACAACAACGTTTCAGCGTCCATCGGGAGACTCCTGAAAGGTGCGCGTCACGATCGCTGCGAAGGCGCGCGCCGTGCATCGAATGAATCGTGGAGTTGACGCCGGCCCGCGGCAATCGGACCATGGTCTTATTATGCGCGCGACCCGGTGCAGCGCACGGGTTAGGGCGTGGTGCGCGTTGACATGGCGCAATACGACGCCTCACTGAGCGCCTCACTGAGCGCCTCACTGAGCGCCTCACTGAGCGCCTCACTGAGCGCCTCACTGAGCGCCTCACTGAGCGCGTCACTGAGCGCGTCACTGAGGCGGGTTCGCCTGCACCGCGGCGGCGATGTCGCGACTGACCGAGGCGAGCGCGCGATCGTGCGCGGCGATCAGCGGTTCGAAGCCGGGCCCGGACACGGTCTCGCGCGCGACCGAGCGGCCGGTGACGACCTGGCCCTTGCCGGGTGGCGGCCGCACGGCCCACAGCACGTCGACGGTGACGTCGCGCCCCGGCACCGACTCGAAGCGCATCACGTCGATCCGCACGCGCCACATCACGGCCGGATCGCGCACCGCATCGAACACCGAAATCTCCGGCGAGTTCAGCAGCACGCCGAGGTCGGCCGCGATCACGCGGCCGATGTCGCCACCGAGCGGCTGCGCCCAGCGGTCGAATTCGTTGACGGCGACCTCGTTGTCACCGATCCGCGTGACGATCTGCGGCCGATCCACCACCCCGGGGATCGTGACCGGACCGATTACCGCCGCGATCGGCCGGCTCGCGCCCGTGGCGCTCAGCGACTGATCAGGGCTCAGCGTGTAGAAGTTCGTCGGTGGCGACTTGCAGCCGCCGAGCATTGCGCCCGCGAGCGCGATCATCAGGCAGGCCGTGCAGCGGACTGTGGGGCGGCCTATCGGGCGCGGGACCGTCGCATCTGTCATGGTTTCTTGTTCTCCGACTTGCCGCGCACCAGCGATTCCGGATGCTGTTCCAGATAGTCGGCCAGCGTGCGCAGCGAGGCCGCGGTGCGGGTCAATTCACGCATCGCGTCTTCCGTCGATTGCTGCAGCGACGAATCCGGCTGCAGCGCGGCGTTCGCGGAATCGAGCGTGGTTTGCGCGGACTGCAGCGTGTCGTGCGCTTTCGGCACGACCTGCGTGTTGAGCTGGTTGAGCATCGCGTTGGTCGTGCGCAGTGTCGAGCGCACGTCCTTGCCGATATCGTCGAGCGGTACGTTGTTGAGCTTGGCCATCAGCCGCGTGACCGAGTCCTGCAGCGATTGCAGCGCGCGCGGGACCGCGGGTATTTCGGGCGGTGTCTTGCTCCAGTCGATCGACGCCTTCGGCGCGTCGGGGAAATAGTCGAGTGCGAGATACTGCTGGCCGGTCAGAATATTGCCGCTTCTCAACTGGAAGCGGAAGCCATGCTCGACCAGGTAGTTCGCGAGACCGCGCGGGTCGTCGGTGAGGTGTCCGCCAGCACCGTCGCTCTGATAGCGCGACGTGAAGCGCTCCGGATAGAGATTGATCTCGACCGGAATGCTGAAGCGGCGCGTTTCCCGATCAAAGCGCGTGTAGATGGCCGTCACTTCGCCGATTTCGAGGCCGCGGAAATCGACCGGCGCGCCAACCGTCAGACCGCGTACCGAATCCGTGAAATTCACCACGTATTTGATGACGATGCGATCCTGCTTCTTCATTGCCTCGGCGCGCGTCGTGTAAAGCTCGAATGAGGCGCCGTTATCGGCGTTCGTCTCTACTTGCGAGTCGGGCGGCGATTCGAACGCAATCCCGCCGATGATGATCGACACGATCGACTGCGTTTCGAGGCGCAAGCCGCCGCTGTCGAACGACATGTCGACACCGCTGGCGTGCCAGAAGCGCGTGTCGGTTTTGACGAACTTGTCGTAAGGCGCATTGACGAACACCTTCACGGTGACGCCGCGGCCGTCCGGGTCCAACTGATACGACGCGACCTGACCCACCTGAATTCTGCGGAAGAAGACGGGCGTGCCCACGTCGAGCGAGCCGAGTCCGACTCCGCGCAACGTGTACTCGTGCCCCGGCACGTCGCTCGCGATCACGGGCGGCTCCTCGAGGCCGACGAAACTGCGGCGCGCTGTCGGCGAATTGCCGACGTCGACGTCGATATACGAGCCCGACAGCAGCGTGCCGAGACCCGACACCGTGCCGCCCGAAATGCGCGGACGCACGACCCAGAAACGCGTGTTGTCGACGAGCAGGTCCGCGACGTCGCGCGTCACCTCGGCCTTGGCCACCACGCGCTTGTGGTCCCGCGACAGCGACACTGCTTCGACCACGCCGATATCGACGTCCTTGAACTTGAGCTTCGTCTTGCCCGCTTCGAGACCGTCGCCCGTCTTGAAAGTGATTGTGATCTGCTCCCCGCGCTCCATCACCGCCTTCACCGCGAGCCAGCCGCCGATCAGTACCGCGACGATCGGCACGAGCCAGACCAGTTGCATCCTCCAGCGCGAGCGCGGCACCGGCTCGGCGGCGGGCAGTTCGGGCTCTTCAGTCGGAGTGGACACGTTCCGTCTCCATTGCGTCCCACATCAGGCGCGGATCGAACGACATCGCGGCGAGCAAGGTCAGCACGACGACCGCACCGAATGCGATCGACGCCGGCCCCGCCTTGATCGTCGCCAGTGCCTGAAACTGCACCAGCGCGACCAGCATCGTGATCACATAGATATCGAGCATCGACCAGCGCCCGACCAGCTCGATCACGCGATAGATCCGCGTGCGCTGACCCGGCAGCCATTGCGAACGAAACTGCGTCGACGCCACGAGATACCCGAGGCCGAGAATCTTCAGCATCGGCACGGCGATGCTCGCGATGAACACCAGCAGCGCCAGCGGCCACGAACCGGACACCCACAGATAGACCACGCCGCTCAGGATCGTGTCCTTCTGCGAGCCGAACAGCGAGCTCGTGTCCATCACGGGCAACACGTTTGCCGGGATGTAGAGCACCATCGCTGCGACCAGATACGCCCAGGTCCGCGACAGGCTGGCGGGCTTGCGCTGATGCAACCGTGCCTTGCAGCGAGGGCAGACATGCTTGCCGGCGCCGCCGGGCTGCTTGAGCAGCAGGCCGCATTCTTCGCACAGCACGAGCCCGTAGGCCGCGGCCGTGATGGCATTGCGGCGCAGGCGCAGGGTCGGCAATTGAAATGCCCGGGCGCCGCCTCGCTCCGTGATGCGCGTCCACACCTCGCGCGGATCGAAGGTCGCCGCCGCGGCCGCGAGCAGCAGCATCAGCGCGATGAACGACCACAGCGCGGTACCGGGCACCACCTTCGCGATATGCGCGAGTTTGACGAGCGCGACCAGCAGACCGAGGATCAGCACCTCGGTCATGCCCCACGGCCGCGCGAGCTGAAACAGGCGAAAGCCCTCGGCCGGGCGCCACGGCACGCGACCGAAATGCAGCGGCACCAGCAGCCAGAGCATCGCCAGGGTCTGCAGCACCGGCGTGACGATCGTCGTGAGGCCGACCAGAATCGCGAGCGGCCACGTGCCGAATTCGTACAGCATGCGCACCGCGCCCGCGAGCGTCGTATTCACGACGTGGCCGTTCAGCGACAGACCGACGATTGGAAACAGGTTCGAGATCACGATCAGCACGGCGGATGCGCACGTGAAGGCAAGCGCATACTCGGGCCCGTTCGAGCGTCCGCGTCTGAGCTCCGCGCGGCAGCGCTGGCAGCGCAACGCATTGCCGGGCGCGGGCGGCGCGCCGAGCTGAAGCAGGTCGCACTCTTCGCACGCGATCAGCTCGTTGCGCGTCATCTCGCCTCCACTTCACCCGGCGGTCCACCCGGCGCGGGCGCGTTTTGCGAGACCGGCGCCATCGCCGCCGGTTGCGACGCGGGTGCAGGCACCGTCATTTTTTCCGCCTCGGTCACCCAGCCGCCGCCCATCGCCATGTACAGGTTGACGAGGTTCGTCAGCGTCGCGGCCCGGGTCTGGGTTTGCTGCAGTTCCGCGTTGAACAGGTTGCGCTCGGCATCCAGCACTTCCAGGTAGCTCGTATAGCCGCCCTCGTAGCGCAGCCGCGCGAGCCTCAGATACTTGCGCAGGTAGGCGACCTGATCGTTCTGGATCTCTAACTGCTCGCGTGACTTTTGCACCGAGATCAGCGCGTCGTCGACCTGCTGGAACGCAAGCCTTATCGCATTTTCGTAGGCGAATAGCGCCTCCTGCTGACGCGCGTCGGCCTGCTTGTTCTGACCGTAGATGTTGCCGCCCGTAAAGAGCGGCATCGTTGCCGAGCCGGCGAACGCCCAGACCCGCGCCGGTCCAGTGAAGAGACTGGAGAACTGCGTGCTCACCGAGCCGAACATCCCCGAGAGTGAGATTTGCGGGAAATACAACGCGCGCGCCGCGCCGATCAGCGCATTTTGCGCGACCAGATTCTGCTCAGCCTGCAGCAGGTCAGGCCGGCGTTCAAGCAGGTCCGACGGCATGCCCTCAGGCACGGCTGGCGTGGAGAGATCCACCAAAGCGCGGCCGCGCAGGATCGGCTCCGGATTGCTGCCGAGCAGCACCGCGATCGCGTCTTCCTGCTGCGCGATCTGCTGCTCGAATTGCGGGATGGTCGCCTTGGTCGCCGCATAGTCGGACTGGCTCTGGGCAAGCTCCATATCCGAAGTCTGTCCGAACTGCTGGCGCAGCGTGAACACATGCACGGAATCGGCGCGGCTCACCGTCGTGTCCTGGGCGATCTGGAGCTGCGCGTCGAGGCTGCGCAGCGTGATATAGGACGATGCGACCGATGCGACGAGCGTCAGGATCGTCGCGCGGCGGCTCTGTTCGGCCGCATTCGTGTTTGCACGTGCCGCCTCGGTTTCACGCCGCACCTGGCCGAACAGGTCGATGGTCCAGAAGGCCGACAGATTCGGCTGGAACTCGTTGAAGACCGGCGAGACGCCGGCCGGTATCGGCGTCGGGCCGTTCTGCGACGCGCGCTCACGCGCCGCGCTGAAACCGGCACTCGCCTGCGGGAACAGTGCCGAACGCGTGCTCACGAACTGACCCATGAACTCGTCGACACGCGCGGCCGCCTGCTTCACGTTGAGGTTGTTCTCGAGCGCGGTCTTCACCAGGTCGTTCAGCACCGGGTCGTCGAACTGCTGCCACCACGTGGTGTTGGCGACGTCGGCGACATCCGGGTACGCGAAGCGGTACGTTGCCGGCACGTCCACTTTGGGCCGCTCGTAGTTGGGGCCGAGCAGACAGCCGTTCAGCAACCCGGTGAGCAGGACTGGCGCGGCCACGCGCGCGATGGCAGCGGCTCGCATGTCAGTCGTCCTCATGCCGCGCGGACGGCGTGGTGGTCGGCGAGCCGGAGCCGCCAGAAGCGGGCGGCGGCGTTCCGCCGCCCGGCGCGGGGGTTTGCTTGCCGCCACCCTTGCGCGAGCCGAGCGACTCGATCCCCCAGTAGAACATCGGAATGAAGAACACGGCGATCGCGGTCGCACCCAGCATCCCGCCGATCACGCCTGTGCCGATCGAATGGCGGCTGTTCTGCGAGGCGCCTACCGCGATGGCGAGCGGCACGCAGCCGAGGATGAACGCGAGCGAGGTCATCACGATCGGCCGCAGGCGCTCTTCCGCGGCGACCAGCGCCGCGTCGTACGGCGTCTTGCCTTGTTCCCGGTTCAGCACCGCGAACTCGAAGATCAGAATCGCGTTCTTTGCGGCGAGCGCGACCAGCATGGTCAGCCCGATCTGGAAGTACACGTCGTTGTTCAGGCCGCGCAGCAGAATCGCGAACAGCGCGCCGAACAGGGCGAATGGCACCGCCATCAGCACGCCGAACGGCAGCGACCACTTCTCGTATTGCGCGGCGAGAATCAGGAACACCATGATGATCCCGAACCCGAACACGAGGCCGCCGGTCGAGCCCGACTTGATCTCTTCGAACGCCTCGCCGCTCCACCCGACGGCGTAGCCCGGTGGCATCTGCGCGGCGAGCTCCTGCAAGGTCGAGATCACCTGGCCCGAGCTGTAGCCCGGCGCCGCGTTCGCCGTAATCTTCACCGCCGGGAAGTTGTTGAAGCGCGTGATCAGGTCGGCCCCCGTGACGTACTTGTAAGTCATCACCGCCTTGATCGGCACCATGTTGTTCGAGCGGCTGCGCACGTAGATCTGGTCGAGGTCGGTGGGCGTGAGCCGGTAGCGCGGATCGGCCTGAACGATCACCTGCCAGAGCCGCGCGTCCTTGTTGAACTGCGACACGTAAAGCGAGCCGAACATCGTCTGCATCGCGCTGTACACCTCTTCGACCGGCACGCCGAGCGTCTCCGCCTGGTCGCGGTCGACGTTCACGAGCAACTGCTGCGAGCTCGCGTTGAACGTCGTGGTCACGCCGGTAAGTTCGGGGCGCGCCTTCGCCTTCGTCATGAAGTCCTGCACGACTCCCGCGAGCTGCTGGATAGAGCCGTCGCCGTGGCTTTCGATCCACATCTCGGTGCCGCCCGTCGTACCCAGGCCCGGAATGGCCGGCGGATTCACCGGTACGACAAGGCCCTCCTGAATCTTCGAGAACGTCTCGTAAGCCTTGATCAGTACTGCTCGCGCGTTTTGCTCCCGGATGTTCGAGAACTTGTACCGTTCGTCGAAACCTTTCAGGCCGACGAAGAACGTACCCGCGTTATTCTTGTTCTGACTGTCGAGCAGGCTGAAGCCGTTCACGATCGTAATGCTGCTGACCGCGTCCTGCTTCATGAAATAGTCGGTGACCTTGTCGCCCACGTCAGAGGTACGGTCGAGACTCGCCGCGTCGGGCATGATGATCGCGCCAAGCAGATAGCCCTGGTCCTCGGGCGGCAGAAAGGCGCCGGGGATCGATTTACCCATCATGACCGCGAGCGCGATCACGACACCGAAAACGATGAGCCCCAACACGTAACGCCTGATGATGAACTGGACGGCGCGCCCGTAGCCGGCCGTCATCCGCTCGAACTGACGGTCGAACCACTTGAAGAAGCCCTTTTTCTCATGGTGCGTGGGCTTGAGCAGAATCGCGGCAAGCGCCGGAGACAGCGTGAGCGCCACGATGCCCGAGAGCACCACGGAGATCGCAATCGTGATCGCGAACTGCTTGTATAACTGCCCGGTGATCCCGCTCAGGAACGCAACCGGCACGAACACCGCGCACATGACGAGCACGATCGCGACGACCGGGCCCGACACTTCGTCCATCGCCTTCTTGGCCGCGTCTTTCGGACTGAGCTTGAAGACGGTCATGTTGCGCTCGACGTTTTCGATCACGACGATCGCGTCGTCCACGACGATGCCGATCGCGAGCACCATCCCGAACAAGGTCAGCATGTTGATCGAAAAACCGAGCGCCGCCATCCCCATCGCCGTGCCGACGATCGACACCGGTACCGCCAGCACCGGAATGATCGTCGCGCGCAGGCTCTGCAGGAACACGAACACGACGATCACCACCAGCACGAGCGCCTCGAAGAACGTATGGATCACGTCGGCGATCGACGCACGTGTGAAATCCGTCGTGTCCAACGCAATCTGATAGTCGAGCCCTTCAGGAAACGACTTCTTGAGCTCCGCGAGCGTCGCGTGTACCTGCTTCGAGACGTCGAGCGCATTCGCGCCCGGCTGCTGGTAGACCGCGATGACCGTCGCGGGCTTCCCCTGGAAGGTGGTGCGGTTCGAATAGCTCTTCTGACCCAGTTCGGCCCGGCCGATGTCTTTCAGGCGGACGATCGCCGCGCCGTTGCTCGCTGCGCGGATGATGATGTTGTCGAAATCGGCGGGCGTCGCGAGCCGTCCGGTGGTCGTCACCGCGAACGACTGCTCGACCGGGTTGCCGGTGGGCGACTGGCCGACGGTGCCGACCGCGAATTGCTCGTTCTGCGCGCGCACGGCGTTCTGCACGTCGCCGGCGGTGATGCTCAGCTGCGCCATGCGATCGGGCTTCAACCAGATCCGCATCGCGTAATCCGGAGTACCGAAGATCGACGACTGGTTCGCGCCCGAAATCCGCTTGATCGTGTCGAGCACGTAGACGTTCGCATAGTTCGCGATATAGGTCGGATCGAATCGCTGGTCCGGCGAGTAGATCGCGATCACCATCATGAATGCGTTCGACTTCTTCTGGACCTGCACGCCCTGCGACTGAACCTGCTGCGGCAATTGCGGCAGCGCGAGGTTCACGCGGTTCTGCACGTCGACCTGCGCCAGTTCCGGATTGGTGCCGATCTGGAAGAACGCATTGAGCGTGTAGTTGCCGGTCGACGAGCCGGACGAATACATGTAGATCATGTTGTCCGCGCCGTTGACCTGCTGCTCGATCGGCGCTGCCACGTTGTTCGACACGACGTCGGCGCTCGCGCCCGGGTAGGTCGCGGAGACCGTGATCTGCGGCGGTGTGACGTCCGGATACTGCGCGATGGGCAGTGAGAACAGCGTCAACGCGCCGCCGAGCGTGATCACGATCGAGATGACGGTGGCGAAGATGGGCCGGTCGATACAATAACGCGAGATGTTCATCGAGTCGCCCCTTACTGCGATGCGCCGCTGGCCGCGGCCGGAGCCATCGCCCGGCCGCCCTCGCTTACCTGCGGCGCCGACGCGCCGCCTTTTTCGACGATCGGCGTGCCGCCGCTCTGCGTGGAAGGGAGCGTGCTGGTAATCTTGAGCGCCACGTCGGGTATGACACGGATCGCGCCATCGACCACGATGCGCTCGCCAGCCTTCAGGCCATCGTTGATGAACCAGTTGTCGCCGCTCCAGTCGCCGACTTCGACCACTCGCTGCTTCGCCTTCGACTCACTGTCCAGGACCCAGACGAAGTGGCTCTTCGCGCCCTGCAGCACTGCCCGTTGCGGCACGAGGATCGCATTCGGCCGCGAGGCGCCCGACACGCGCGCGCGCACGAACTGCCCGGGGCGCAACGTACCCTTCGGATTCGCGAGCACGGCCCGCACGAGGAACGTGCCCGTGTCGGTGCTGAACGCCGGATTCGCAAAGCTGATGGTGCCCTGCTGCGGAAATTCCGTGCCGTCGGCGAGTATCAATGTCACGACGAACTCGCTGTTTGGCGGGAAGCGCAGCTTGCCTGCCGAAATGTCGTCCTGAAAGTGGAGCATTTCGTTTTCGGAAACGCTGAAATTCACCCAGATCGGGTCGATCTGGTAGACATAGGTAAGGAGCCCGGAGGCATTGGCGATCAGGTAACTGCCGTCCTGCTGTCTCGCATAGCTCGCGACACCGCTCAGTGGCGACTTGATCGTCGTGTAGCCGAGGTTGAGCTCCGCCGTCTCCACCTGCCCTTGCGCGGAAATCACCGCGGCCTGGGCCTGCTTCTCATTGCCGATGGCGTCGTCGAGGTCCTTCTGGCTCAATGCCTGCTGCGCCGCAAGCGGCTTGACCCGCGCAAGATTCTGCTGCGCGACCGTGAGCCGCGCCTGCTGCGCCGCAAGCTGCCCCCGCGCCGTCTGCAGCGCGGCCTGAAACGGCTTCGGGTCCATCAGGAACATCACCTGGCCGGCCTTTATCTTGTCGCCTTCGGAGTACAACCGCCGGTCGAGAAAGCCGTCCACACGCGCACGAATCTCGACTTCACGCGAACTTTGCGTCTGTGCGGTGAACTCGAGTGAGACCGGTGTGTCCTGAGCAACGACCTGCATCACCGTGACTTCCGGCGCGCCGAGCTTGGGCGGCCCCTCTGCCTTCTTGCAGCCGGCGAGGGATGTCAGCAGCGCCAGCATCGCGACGACGACGGGCAGCGTGAAAGCGCCGCGAGCTTCTGGCCGCGGCGAAGTACGGGAGACGGGGACGGTTTTCATCGCGAGTTCCGCCAGATCACAAGGGCGTGCAATTGCCGAACAGCACGAAGGCATCGTTTCTGTTCGCGATGGTCAGCGTCATGTCGCCGTCCGCCGAATCGACGACCAGCGTCCAGCCAAAGCCCAACTCGTTGCCAAGGATGATGACCTGATCCGCGTCCTTGTTGACCGACAGCATCGGCGTCGTGCGCGCGGGACCCACCACTACGCGTTTGTCGAAGTCGAGCGTCAGGAATTTGGGCAGACCGAGATCCGCTGGTAACGCGCGCGTGCAGGCGATGCCCGGATCACAGGCGTGCGCGTCGATCGTCGCGCACATCAGCCGCTTGCTGCCGTCGAAGTCCGCCGCGCCGACCTGCGTCGCAACGGTGCCGAGAAGAATCGCAAGACAAACCGAGCTTGATTTCATCACGTGCGCTCCCGCTTTTTTCCTTGAACGCTTTCGCACTCCACGCAGCACAACGCGCGCAAACGCATGCACGCGCCCCGAGTTGTCTGGTCTCGCGTGCAGTGCGGAGCAGCCGGCGTCCGGTTCTACGCGTTGGCTGAATTCAGTTTGGTGGCCCGGTGAAACGGCGGCAATCGGACCTTGGTCTCATATCGTCCGGCGCGAAGTCGCGTCCTCACGGTGTCGGCGGACCGTTGATGGCCATCTCCACCGCCTTGAACAGGATCGCGCTCGTGAACGGCTTGCGTAGATACGCAGCCGCTCCCGCCGCAAGCGCGGCCTGACGAACGGAGAGATCGTCGTAGGCGGTAATCACGATGACCGGCACGCCCATCTGCGCGAGCTGACGCTGGACTTCCAGGCCGTTGCTTCCCGGCATCTGGACATCCAGAATCACGCAGGCGGGCCGATACGACGGAATCGCCACAAGCGCATTCAAGAACTCGTCGCCGCTGCAAAACGTCTCCGCCCTGATACCTTCGGAATGCAGCAAACGCTTGATGGCTCGGCACACCGACTCGTCATCGTCGACCACCGCAACGAATTGGTTAGGGTTGACCATATGACAGCGCGCACGCGCGGTCGCTCCGGAAAGGGGACCACTGATGCCTTAGCGTAATGGTTGAAAGCCCGATGAGATATAAGACTTTGGTCCACTAGCGGTGTCGGCCAGCACCGCGCAGAGTGGCGGCGCAACGCGGGAGTTGGTGGCGGATTCAGGCGATTATTCTTCGTCGGCGATACAAACGCCGCCCTTTCGCACCAGATGAACGAGTTCGACGATCGATCGGGCCTTCATCTTCTCCATCACGCGGGCCCGATGAATCTTGATGGTTTTTTCGGCCGCGCCCAGATCACTCGCAACCTGTTTGTTCAGGCGGCCGGTCACGACGAGCTCCATGACTTCGCGTTCGCGGCGCGTCAGGTGCCGCATCCGCTCTTCGATTTCCTCGCGTTCGTGACGCCGTCTGCTTTCCGCACACGCACGCGCGAGCGCGCGATCCACCGCCGCGAGCAACAGCGAGTCGGGCACCGGCTTGGGCAGAAAGTCGACCGCGCCGCCCTTCATCGCGTCGACGCTCGAGCTGATGTCGCCGTGCCCGGTCAGAAAGACGATCGGCAGCAGCTGATCGAGCTTGCGCTGCACTTCGAGTCCCGTCATGCCCGGCATCTGCAGATCGAGCACGAGGCAGGCCGGCATGCTGGTCAAATCGGCCCGTTCGAGAAACGCCCCAGGACTATCGAAGCATTCGACCTGGTAGCCGGAGGCGCGCAGCAGGCGGCCGAGCGCGCTGCGCACGCTGTCGTCGTCGTCGACGATGAAGACGCGAGTGTTGGTCTGGTTCATGGTGATCAGGGCACGCGTGTCTGTCGGATATCGGTCGCGACGGGAAGCGTGACGTGAAACGATGCCCCTTTGCCCTCGTTGTTTTCCGCCCACAGCCGGCCGCGGTGCGCCGTGACGATCGTGCGGCTGATCGAAAGACCCAGTCCGAGCCCCTGCGGTTTGGTAGTGAAAAATGGCCGGAAAATCCTTTCCATGCTGTCGGTGTCAAGGCCCTGGCCGCGGTCTTTTACCGTTATCCGTATCAGTCCGCCCGCTTCCTCACGCACCGTCGTGTCGACGAGACGGTCCGCGGCGGGGCAATCCTTGACTGCGTCGAACGCATTGAGCAGCAGGTTCAGGATCACCTGCTGAAGCTGAACCTTGTCGCCGCAGATCACCGCCAGATTCTCCGGGATGTCGAAGCTCGTGCGCACGCTGCGCGTCAACGCGTCGCTGTGCACGAGCATCGCGATGTCGCGCACGACGTTGCCGACGTCCAGCAACTGCAACTCGACATCGCCTTTGCGGACCAGCGCGCGAATCTTCTGCAGCACGTCGTTCGCGCGGCAATTGTCGGCCACGATGTCTTCGAGCGCCTCGCGCAGCTCCACTACGTTGGCCGTCCCCGAATCCATGAATTTGCGTGCGGCTTGCGCATTGAACAGGATCGCGGTAAGCGGCTGCTTCAACTCGTGCGCGAGCGACCCGGCCAGCTCGCCCAATGAAGAAACCCGCGCGATATGCGCGAGATCCCTCGTATTTCCATCGACTTCGCCGCAGGCACTGCAATCCGATATCGCGGTGATCCGCAATTCCTGATTGTGCACGCGGCATCGCGTGGTTTCCGCTTCCGCGTGAAAGCCGCCGCCGTCGCGCCGCCGCGCGATCAGAATCTGCGTGGTCGTGACGCCGGGGATTTGCTGCTTCGCGCCATGATTGCCCGGACCCGAACGATCGGCGTCGATGCCGTCGATCGGAAACAGCTTGGCGGCCGGCGCGCCGATCAGCTCTTCCCTCGTGTAGTCGAACAGTTTCGCCGCGTGCGCGTTCGCGAAGATGATCTGGTCGCGCTGATCGACGGTGACGATCGGGACCGGCATCATTTCGAGCATCTCGCGCAGCGGCATTCTCGCGTCGAGCATGTACCGCGTACCGCGATCGCCCTCGCCTCGCAGCCACGATGTGCACGCGTCGACACAACGCCGCCGTGCCGGCAACGTGTGCGGCGGCTCGTAAAATTCGCGGGTACTCGGTCGGCTCGACACGCCGGGAATACCGCGAGCGCGCTGAAACCGGTGATGCCTGGGTGAAGACTGTCTGGAAGGGTCGTGCCCGGATAGTGGAGGGCCGTCGTTACGCGCAGTGTCGATCTGTGATGGGCTGCGTTGGCGCGGTTGCGCGGACAGCGCCGTAAGAATTCCCGCTACCCCGATCGCCAGCTGTCTGCCATGCTCGAACAGATTAATCATTGGCACCTCCGGGTCCAGTGCGAACGGATTCCGTACAACTGCGACGTCTTTATCTTTGGGCTTCGAACCGCATAATTGACTTCACAATCCGTACTTCGCACGTCTGGTGGCTGGAACTCAGTATAGGCTATCCAGAATCAATTACCGACCGATGACCGTAATTTGTGCCGCTTACCCGGGAAACTACTCAATAGCTTTCTGCATTGTCCGCCATCAACCGGCCGAGGTTGTGTCAAAACTCGAAACTACCCGGTTTTCGGGTGTCGCTTTGCCCTTGCCGAAGTGCCGCGAAGCCGATACAGAGCGTTCTGGTGAGTCGACTTTCGCGCTCGACGTCAAAGTCGCGCGTTTTGACACAGCCTCGGCCAATAGCGGCAATCCTCGTTAGGCAATTAATTATTGCTGCGCAGGCAGTCTCTCCGCCGCCCCTTCGCACTCTGGAGAACGTTAGCAAACGTACACCGTCACAGTATCGAGCCGCAATATTCCGCTGCCAGTGGCGGATTCGCACTATGGCCGCGACGTCCGGCGCGACACCGCTTTCAACCGAATGTCATGTTCCTGGAGCTTTCGTGCATCGTGAATCGCAAACACATAAGGTATACCGATTCATATTGCCTGATTGCATTAATTCCTCAGTGAACTGGTTTATTTTTACACACCCAACGCTTTTATCGCACGTCATTTTCACTGCGAATCATTAGCGTTCAAGGAATACTCAAAAGATAGATTTATGCCAGGCAGATGAGTAACCGCGGCGCCGCGGCGAGAGCGCGTGTTTCGCTGCGCCTTTTATACCGGTGTTGAATACACACGACTCTGGCGTGCAGCGTTTCGTAGGGACAATGGGAGGGATGATAGGGAAGCCGGGCGGGGGGAATCCGCCAAAAGCGATGCGCCTGGCGTCGCGACGCCAAAGCATGTGAAGCGCGACCCGCGGCATCGCTGTAACGAAGCCGCGACATCACGCGATGAACGAGGTGCGCGTCAATACGAATGCGGAAGCACGCCGCAAAGAGCGGCGATGCGCCGCCGTTTGACAGCGCAATGACGATCCAATGCCGCCGCTTGCGGCGCCCTGCTACAGATTCATGCGCGTAACCTTGGTGCCGGCCACCGACACGTCGGCCATCAAGCCCGCATTGGTCAACACCACCGCGATGACCTCGGAGTTTATCGACGAGGTATCGATCGTGCCGTTAGCGCCGACTTTCAGGAGCGAAACCGACGCATCGGCACCCGCCGACCAGCCCGCTGAACTGCGGAATTTCGTGAGCGCATCCTGCGTCATGAACAGGAAGAACACGGCACTCGAATCCGCGCCGGCCTGCAATCCGAAGGAAGCCGCTGCGGTGCTGTAATAGCCAACCGACGCTCCACCGACACGCAACGCGCCTTCACCGTACGAGCCACCGACGATGAACGCCGCCTTCTTCACCGCAGGGAACACCAGCACGCCCTGCGCCTTCCCTACGAGTTCGCGCGAGCCTTTGACCGTATCGTACAATTTTGAGATTGCACCATCCACGCCCGCGTCGATCTGTTGCCGTTTGGCGGCGTCGGTAGCGGGACTCTCGCCACTGCTTCCGGTCGTCGTGCAACCCGCCAAAGCCAGACTCGCAGCCATGGTCGTAAGCGCGAGCGTATGCACAAAGTTCCGTCTGTTCACTATCGACTCCGTTCTGGTTACGATCCGAGTCGCCAGTCCTGATACCTGGAAGCCTCGATCTTTTTTCTCTGCCGTGAAGCGGCATAGCCGCCCAAGGAACCCTCAATGCCATCACCGCGCGTCGATCTTCCGGCCGCACGCCGCGAGCATTGGAAGCGTCGACTCCTCGACAACCGGAGCGACGACTGCAACGCGCGCAGATACATGATGTCACGCTGGATCCGATGCGGAATCGGACCTTGGTCTTACAGTTAGCGGGATGCCGACGATGCGCGAAACGCGAATCCGGCGAAGCTGGCGGACCGGGCCCGCCCGACATCGATCACCCGCCGAGCGCGATGATCGCCATGGTCAGCAGCACGCCGACCGCCGCCATCGCAAGGCCGGCTTGCCAGCCGCGAAATCCCGCGTAATGGCCCAGCGCCACGCCGCTGCCGAATAACATCGCAATGGTCAATACACGGGAGACTATCAACGCCGTCGGGACGTTCGCGATCAATATGAAGGGCAACGCGACCGGGAACGTCGAGCAAACCACCAGCACGAAGATAGCCACGGCGCCGATGAAATCGTCGCGCACGAATACTGCTCGCTGCGGCAGATCCGGCCGCGCGGCAACACGGCTGCGGATGGACTCGAGCTCCTTATCGCCGACCAACGGTTTGAGCCACCCCGCCATCGCATCGCGAAGCGCCCGAACGCCCGCGGCCGCATCCAGCTCGCTTCGCACGGAATGCGCAACTGTCACACGTCTGCCACGAGACACCAGCGTGCGCACGAGGTACATCACCGCGTCCGCGAGACCCCATGCAAGATTGCAGCCCAGCGCGGTGAAGAACATCTTGTGCCCCGCGTCCGCACCCGCGCCCACCGCCGAGACGGTGCCGACGAACGTCAGCGCCATAAAGAGGCCGAAACATAACTCGCACACTCGATCGACGACGTCGAGAACCGGCTCCCTATCGCCCCCGCTGTCCCGCTCCGTGTGACCGGTGACATCCATGAGGCCTCCCGTGGCGATGGCGTCGATCGAACCCGCGCGCTTTGCTGGCATACGGATGCGGGTGCGGCGACGGACATCCGGATCGGGCACGCGCGAGCAGACGCCCACAGCGTACAGCGCGCCCTGTGCCGACGATATTGGACCAAGGTCGTATGGCCCTGCTTCGCGTCACGCTCTACCTTGGGAGTGGAGCATTGCGTGGTACCCTGGAACAGTTCGCGCTAGGGAGAGGAATATGGCCAGAACGAAGTCGGAAAACGCACAGCCCGAGCAAGACAAGTCGCTGTCGTACAAGGAGTATCGCAAGGCGCTTTTCGATCTGCATGTCGAGCTCGTCAAGCTGCAGGAATGGGTCGTGCAAACGGGAAGCAAGATCTGCATCGTCTTCGAGGGACGTGACGGCGCCGGCAAAGGCGGCACGATCAAGGCGATGACCGAGCGCGTCAGTCCGCGCGTGTTCCGCGTGGTCGCGCTGCCCGCACCGAGCGAACGCGAAAAAAGCCAGATGTATATGCAGCGCTACGTGCCGCATTTGCCGGCCGCGGGCGAAATCGTCATTTTCGACCGCAGCTGGTACAACCGCGCGGGCGTCGAGCGTGTGATGGGATTCTGCTCCGAGCAGGACGTGCAGACGTTCTTCAGGGCCGTGCCGCTGGTCGAGCGGGCCATCGTCGAATCCGGCGTCATCCTGCTCAAATACTGGCTGGAGGTCAGCCCCGAGGAGCAGACCCGCCGGCTCGAGTCACGTATCCACGACGGTCGCAAGCTCTGGAAACTGACCGACATGGACCTGAAATCCTATAGCCGATGGTACGACTACTCGCGTGCCCGCGATGAGATGCTGGCGGCATCGGACACCGACTATGCTTCGTGGTACATAGCGAATTCGAACGACAAGCGGCGCGCGCGGCTGAACATCATCAGCGACATGCTTCAGAGGATTCCGTACAAGCAGCCTGCCCGCAAGAAGGTCTCACTACCGAAACGGCAAAAGGCGGACGGTTATAAGGAACCAGACTATCCGTTTAAATACGTGGCCGAGAGGTATTGATCAAGGTCAGCGTTTACCGCCTCGGGCCGTCAACCGCCGATCAGAACTTCGTCTCGAGGCCGACGCGCGCGATCGCTTGCGTAGGACTGCTCGACGCGCCGTCGAACACGCCGTTGATCAGCGCCTGGCCGCCGCTTGCCGCGCGCTGATAGATGCCGCTTGCGTAGACGGTCGTGCGCTTCGACAGCAGATAGCTGACCTGAGCCGCAATCTGGTGCGCGTGTTGATTCTCCAGAACGTCGTTGCCCTTCATGTACATATAAGACGCACCCACGGCCAGATCGGGGAGCACGTTATATAGCCCGCCAGCCTGTGCTTCCCAGATCGAAGCGCCATTCAGACTATTGTGGACGGTCGTGAATAGCGCATTCGCGGTGAACGCGCCAAACTTCGCGTGCGCACCCACACCCCAATTGCGCACGCTCACCTGCGCCCCGGCCACGTCGGATTTCACGTTCGTATAGGCGGCGTTCGCGCCGAACTGCTTACCGGCATAGTTCAGCCCAAAGCTGGTTGCGTTATTCGAGCCGATCGAGCCCGCGACGCCACCGAAGCCATACATCGCGCCCGCCGAAAAACCGTTGAACGACGGCGACTCGTATTTCACCGAGTTCGTGACGCGTTCGCCCGCCATCCGGTCCCAGTCGAAAGCGCCAGTCGGATTGTTCGGCAGCGCGAGGCCAGCGAACGGCCCGTTGCGGAACCCATACAGTCCGCCCGTGAAGATTGCCGCATCGTTCATACCGAAGAACAACGAGTCGGTCATGAAGTCATACTGATTACCCAGTGTCAGCCGACCATACGACGCATTGTCCAGGCCGACGAATGCGGTACGGCTAAAGAGGCTTTGGCCGGGCATGAAGCTGCCGGTCCCGAGGGAAAACTGATTTCGCAGATCGAAGATCGCGTGCGTCCCGCCACCCAGATCCTCCGAGCCGGTAAAGATCAGCAGGTTGGGCACCGCAATGCCGTCATCGAACTTGAAGTTGCTGTGCCCGTTCTGATTGCTGACGTACGACACACCAGCGTCGATCAGACCGCTCAATGTCACGCTGCTCTGCGCGTATGAGGCCGACGTAATAAGACTCATGGCCGCAGCCGCGACGATCTTCTTTTGCATCTCCAGTCTCCAGAAACCTATATGTAGTTTTGCTTACTAATTAGAGGATTTCGAAAGCTTTCCTCGGTTGCCGTTCACATCAACATCGAATGTTCAGGTTACTATCAGGCTACCTGATTTAGCAATTTCGGGTAATCACTAGATGTCAACGGGCAGAGAAGCCCAGACATCCGCGGCGCTACGCAATGGGTAGAATCAGGAATGGGTGAAGACAGATACGCGGCCCTGAGGCCTTGATGCCGCGCGACGTGACGGCACACTGGTACTTTCAAACGTGCGGCAGCGTTTCCTCGCAACCGGCTTCAACGAGGCTGCGGCGATAAGCGAAAGCCGCGAGCGGATAGTCGAAGAAGAAGCGGCCCGTCTCCCGCTTCTCCACATAGAACGCTTCCGCCTCGCATTGCGGCGTTGCAATTCGCAGCGCGCGCGCCCACGCGAACGCCAGCAGCATCCAGCCAAGCATCGCGAGATAGTCGTCGGCGACCCGGTATGCCGTCTCCGGGTCTTGCGCCTGGCGTGCCCTGATCGCCCGTGTCGTGCTCTCCACTTTCTGCGCGAGCTCTTCGAGCCTTGCGCCGGCGGAACCAACCAGCGGATCGGACTTCCGGCACAAGCGCGCTTCCGCGCGCAGGTGGCGAAGCAGCACATCGAGGGCTCCCGCGCCGTCCGGCAGCACCTTCCGGATCAGCAGATCGATCGCCTGTATTTCGTTGGTGCCTTCGTACAACATCGACACCCGGCTATCGCGCAACGTCTGTTCGATGCCGTATTCGTGGATGTATCCGTAGCCGCCGAACACCTGCAGCGCATTGGAGGCGGCGTCGAAACCGTTGGCCGTAAAAAACGCCTTCGCAACCGGCGTGAGCAGCGATGCCAGTTGAGCCGCCTGTTCCCGCGTGGCGGCATCGGCATGATGTGCGGCGATGTCGAGCCAATGCGCGGTCCAGTAACCGATCGCGCGCTCGCCTTCAACGATCGCCCGCAGTTCCATCAAAATCCGTCGCATGGCCGGATGAAACGCTATTGGCGCGGCCTGCCCCGGCGCGACGGTCACGCCGGGCGGCACGCTGACCGCGCGCATCTGCGCGCGCTCCTGCGCATAAGCATGCGCGCGTTGCCACGCGGTGTGCGCATGCCCGAGGCCTTGCATCGCGACCTGCAGGCGCGCCGCATTCATCATCACGAACAGGCAGGCGAGGCCGCGATGCGGCTCACCGACGAGCCAGCCGAATGCGCGTTCGAAGCGCATCGTGCAAGTCGGGCTGCCCTTCAGGCCCATTTTCTTTTCGATGCCTTCGCAATGGACACCATTGCGCGAGCGCCCGCCGTCGCCGGCTTCGAGCCAATCCGGCACGACGAACAGCGACAACCCTTTCGTACCCGGCGGCGCATCGGGCAAACGAGCGAGCACCAGATGAACGATGTTCTCCGTCAGATCGTGCGCGCCGCCGCTGATAAAGATCTTGCTGCCGTCGATGAAATACCCGTCGGTGTCGACCGCTTCTGTCGCACGCGAGCGGATCAGGCCGACATCGCTGCCAGCCTCAGGCTCGGTCAGACACATCGTCGATAGCCACTCCCCGCTCGCGACTTTCGGCAGCAATTCTGTTTTCACGCGTTCGCTGCCATGCGTCTGCAAGCATGCAGTCGCGCCGTGCGTGAGCCCCGGCGACATCAGCCACGCGTGGTTGGCGCCCGCGAGCATTTCCTGCAGCGCAACGTCGAGAAGCTGCGGCAGGCCCTGTCCGCCAAGCTCGGTGTCGAGCGACAGCGTCGGCCACCCCGCTTCGACGAATTCCGCGTACGACTCGCGAAAGCCCGCGGGCGTCGTCACCTTGCCTGCATCGAAACGACATCCTTCGAGATCGCCGCTCGCGTTGAGCGGCGCGACACGCTCCTCGACGAATCGCGCCGCTTCCTCCAGCACCTGCTGCGCCGTCTGCGAATCGAGGTCTTGCCAGTCGGGTACGTCACGCCACCATGAAGCGGCGTCGAGCCACTCGTCCATCACGAAGCGCATGTCGCGCAGCGGCGCCTTATAAGTCAACGTCATTTCTTCCCGTCCCCGGACTAGCTGCCTTTGCGCGCATGGATCACCGTCGTGTCGGCGGCGTCGGCTTCGTGCAGTGCTTCTACCAGCGCGGCGCGGTGCTGGAGCACCGCGCGCTGATTGATCGAGCCTTTGTCGGTAATCTCGCCGAGATCGAGCGACGGCGGCGCACTCAGCAGGTGCAGGCGGGCAATGAACGAGGCACTGCCTGTCGCGCTCCGGTTCAGCCGCGCCACGAGCCCGCTGAAAAAATCGCGTACGGCCGCCGTGTTGAGCACGTCATCGGCGCTCGCATCCGCGGGCGAACCCGCCAAAGCGCGACACGCGTCGAGTCGCGGAAAAATCATCACGCCGACTTCGTCACGATTCATCCCCGTAATAACGGCATCCTGAACGTAGGGAGCCCCTTCGCTGATGATGCGCGCGCGCATCGGCCCAACGCTGACGAAGGTTCCCGAGGCCAGCTTGAAGTCTTCCGCGATGCGGCCATCGAACATCAGGCCCAGTTCGGGACGTTGCGGGTCGACGAAACGCACGGCGTCGCCAGTGCGGTAGTAGCCTTCGTCGTCGAACACGCTGCTCTGAAGCGCCGGCGATGCGCGCCAGTAACCGCCCATCACGTGAGGGCCGCGAAAGCGCGCTTCGAATTTGTCATCGACGGGTGCAACCTTGGCCTGACACCCCGGCGGCGGCAAGCCGATATAGCCGGCGCACGATACCGGTCCGGTCGTGAACAGACACGATGGCGCGGTCTCGGTCATGCCGAGCCCGGCCATGATGCGGATGCGCTCTCCGCAATGCGCGAGCGTCACGCGCTCGAGACGCTCCCACGCCGCCTGCGAAAGACTGGCTCCCGCGAAGAAATACATCTTCACGCGCGAGAAAAACCGCTCGCGCAGCGCCGCATCCTTTTCCAGCGCGATGGTCAGTTCTTCCCAACCCTTCGGCACGTTGAAGTAGATGGTCGGCGCGACGTCGCGCAGATTGCGCAGCGTCTCGTCGAATTTGCCGGCCACCGGTTTGCCGTCGTCGATATAGAGCGTGCCGCCGTTGTACAGCACGATACCGACGTTGTGGCTGCCGCCGAACGTGTGATTCCACGGCAGCCAGTCGACCAGGACCGGCGGCTCGATGCCGAACTGAGGAAACGTTTCGAGCAGCATCTGCTGGTTCGCGCCCAACATGCGATGCGTGGTCGGCACGGCTTTCGGCAGGTTCGTCGAACCGGACGTGAACAGGAACTTCGCGATCGTGTCGCCATTCACGCGGGCGTTGGCCGCATCGACGTCGCGCGCAGCCGTGTCGAGCAATGCGTCGAAGCGCGTTACGCTCGAACCGTGTGGCGTGGGCGCCGCGCTGATGCGTTCGACGTCGCTGCCGAGCGCGGCATCGAGCGCCGCTGTGTATGCGCCGATATCGTCCGCGTAGACGAGGCCCGGCTTGAGCAGTTCGAGGACATGGCGCAGCTTCCCGAAATCGCCCGACATCAACGAATAGGCCGGTGACACGGGCGCATAAGCGATACCCGCCCACATCGCGCCGAGCGCGAGCTGCATGTGTTCGACGCTGTTGCCCGACAGGATCACCAACGGACGGTCCGCGCTGAGGTCGCGATCGAGCAGCGCCTGGCCGATCGCCCGCACGCGCTCGAGCATCTGCGCATACGTGATGCCCTGCCACTCGCCGCTCGCATCGCGTCGCGCGACGAGCAGCCGCTCGGGATGCGTACGTGCGCCGCTCAGCAAGCGGTCGGTAAAGCGCTCCGGAAACGGGCCCAGAGGCTCGAGTGTCTCGAGGTACCAGCAGTCGCCGCGTTTCTCGATTCGCGATGAAGGCGCTCCGATGGCGACGCTCCGGTATCCGGTCGGCAGGGCGCTTGCGTGGCTGTGCTCCGATTCCAAAACCTGTCTCCTATGTGGTCCATTCCTCGCGCGCCCAGGGGGCGCGGAGAAACGGCGTCGCTATGTCATGCAATATGGGTTGGCCGCATTCGCTGCGGCCGCGAGCCAACGCCTAGATCGGATAATGACGCGGACTCGTCTGCACCGTGATCCACCGCAACTCGGTGAACTCGGGAATCGACGCCTTGCTGCCGAAGCGTCCATACCCGCTCGCCTTCACGCCGCCGAACGGCATCTGCGCCTCGTCGTGCACGGTCGGGCCGTTGATGTGGCAGATCCCCGACTCGATGCGTCTCGCCACGCTCATCGCGCGCGCAATATCGCGGCTGAACACGGCGGCCGACAAGCCGTACTCGCTATCGTTGGCGATCGCCAGCGCCTCTTCATCGCCGTCCACGCGCTGCACCGTCACCACCGGGCCGAACGATTCGTCGGCATAGAGCTTCATCTCGCGGGTAACGTTCTCGACGATCACCGGCTGCATGATTGCGCCGTTCACCTCGCACCCGAGCGGCAGCTTCGCACCCTTTTCGCGGGCGTCTTCGACGAGCGCGCGAATGCGCCGCGCGGCGGCTTCGCTCTCCAGCGTGCCGAGGATCGAGCCCGGCTGGGTCGGATCGCCGGCCCTCAGCGTGAGCGCTTTCGTGACGAGCTTGTCGACGAACGCATCGGCAACCTTCCGATCTACGATCACGCGTTCCGTCGACATGCAGATCTGCCCTTGATTGAAGAACGCACCGAACGCGATGCCTTCGACGGCGGCGTCGAGATCCGCGTCGTCGAGCACGAGCACCGGCGCCTTGCCGCCCAGTTCGAGCAGCGCGGGTTTCAGATGGCGCGCCGACAACTCGGCGACGATGCGGCCGACCCGCGTCGACCCGGTGAAATTCACACGCTTCACCGCGGGATTCGCGACCAGACGCTCGACGATCGCCGGCGCGTCTTCCGGCGCATGCGTGAGCACGTTGACGACGCCTTCGCCAAGACCCGCTTCGTTCAGCACTTCGCCGATCAGCGCATGCACGCCGGGACAGCCCTCCGATGCCTTCAGCACGACCGTGTTGCCGCACGCGAGCGGCATCGCGAGCGCACGCGTCGCGAGAATCACGGGCGCGTTCCACGGCGCCATGCCGAGCACGACGCCGCACGGCTGGCGCACGGCCATGGCGAGGCTGCCCGGAACATCGGAAGGAATCACCGCGCCGTCGATCTGCGTCGTCATCGCCGCGGCCTCGCGCAGCATGTTGGCCGCGAGCATCACGTTAAAGCCGTACCAGTTCGCCATCGCGCCCGTTTCGGCCGCGCCGATCGCGATGAACTCGGCCGTGCGCGCGTCCATGCGGTCGGCGGCGGCGAGCAGGCGTTTGCGGCGCTCCGTGGGCGTGAGCGCCGCCCATGCCGGGAACGCGCGCGCCGCGGCGGCGACCGCCGCATCGGCATCCTCTACGGTGGCCGCGGCGGCGCGAGTGGCAACCGCGCCCGTCGCGGGATTGATGCGCTCGAAGGTCTTGCCGTTCGACGCGGCACGTTTCGCGCCGCCAATCAACAGGTTCGTTTGATGCATGTATTCGTCTCCTCGGTCGTCCCGCTGGATTGCGCCGCTTAGCGCTTGTAGGTCTGCAAGCCCGGCTTGATGCTCTTGTCGTCGAGGAACTGCTTGAGGCCCTGTTCGCGGCCGCCCTCCGGATCGCGATAGTTCGCCTGATCCAGCTTCGCGTACAGATAGTCTTCGTTCTGCTCCCACGTGAGTTCGCGCGAACGCTTGAAGCCGTGCTTCGCATTGCGCAGCACGACCGGATTCTTGTTCAGCAGTTTCGCCGCGAGCGCGATCGTTTCGTCGCGCAGTTGCGCGAGCGGCACGCTCTTGTTCACGAGACCCATCTTCGCGGCTTGCGGTCCCGTGAAGGTGTCGCCCGTCATGATGTAGTACAGCGCTTCGCGATGCCCGACCGTATCGGCCATCGCCTTGCTGACGAGGTTGCCCGGCGGGATGCCCCAGTTGATTTCGGACAGGCCGAACACGGCTTCGTCCGCGGCGATCGCCAGATCGCAGGCGACGAGCGGCGAGAAGCCGCCGCCGAAGCACCAGCCGTTGACCATTGCGATCGTCGGCTTCGAGTACATTCGCAGCAATTGCCATTGCCAACGGCTCGCATCGCGGCGAATCCGCTCCTGCAGCACGTCCGGACCCGCGTCCACTTCGCGGAAATATTCCTTCAGGTCCATGCCCGCCGTCCACGCAGCACCTTCGCCGGTCAGCACGAGTACCTGGGCTTCGGCGTCGAGTTCGAGCGTCTCGAGAACGTCGATCATTTCCTTGTTCAGCGTCGGGCTCATCGCGTTGCGCTTGTCCGGACGATTGAACGTGACCCAGGCGATTCCGCCTTCCACCGCGACCTTCACCGTTTTCCAGCGTCCTTCGTAACTCATCTGCTTCTCCGTATCGATGCCGCCCTCGCGGCTTGAGCTCAATTTAATATCAGGCACCCTGATAAGTAAAGTACAATATGGCCGTCTTGGTACAAACCCCTAACCCCTACGCCGACGATCACGAGAAAGCCGTCAGCGTCTGAAACGATGCCGCTGACAGAGTCGAGCAATCGATGCTTGGCGAAATCGATACGCACGCTTCACAGATGCCGCAACACCTGCTGCTGACCTGCGTGCGCAATCTGCGCGCAGCCTGACGCATCAGCTTCAACTACATCTAGGAGACTTCATTGAACATCGATCAACTCAAGGCCATCGACACCCACGTGCACGCCGAAGTGTCATGCTGCCAACCCCCGGACCTGTTCGCAAAAGAATTCGACGAAGCCGCCGACAAATACTTCGGCACCGTACTCAAACAAGGGCGCCGCCCCACCATTCCCGAAACGATCGAACACTATCGGGAACGCAATATCGGCTTCGTGATGTTTACCGTCGACTGCGAAGCGAATATCGGGCGCCGGCGCATTTCGAACGAAGAGGTCGCGGAGTTCGCGCAGAACAACGCCGACATCATGATCGCGTTCGCCAGCATCGATCCGCACAAAGGCAGGTTCGGCGCACGTGAAGCACGGCGGCTGATCGACGAGCACGGCGTGCGCGGTTTCAAGTTTCACCCCACGATGCAGGGCTTTTTCGCCAACGATCGCATGGCATACCCGCTATACGAAGTGATCGCCGAGTACGGGTTGCCGGCGGTTTTTCACAGTGGGCACTCGGGCATGGGCTCGGGCATGCGCGGCGGCGGTGGCTTGCGCCTCAAGTACTCGGAGCCGATCTACCTCGACGATGTCGCCGCCGACTTTCCCGACATGAAGATCGTGATCGCGCATCCCTCCTGGCCGTGGCAGGAGCAGGCGCTGTCGATCGCGCTGCACAAGCCGAACGTGTATATCGATCTGTCGGGCTGGTCGCCGAAGTACTTCTCGCCCGAGTTGGTCAAGTACGCGAACACGCTGTTGCGCAACAAGGTGCTGTTCGCGTCCGACTTCCCGCTGATCCGTCCGGACCGCTGGCTCGAAGACTTCGACACGCTCGACATCAAGCCCGAAGTGAAACCGCTCGTTCTGAAAGAGAACGCCATCAGGTTGCTTGGCCTGCGGGCCGAGGCATGACGAATCACGAATGACGCATGAAAAACGGCCCGGCGCGAGAACGCCGGGCCAGCTGGGACCATCAACGAATAGTTAGCGTTTCGCGGCGTTCGAGCGGATGACGAGCAATGCAGTAATCGCGGCGATGATCGTCACCGGCACGCTCGCGCCGATCACGAGGGCCGAGCTTTTTCCCATCGACAGCAATTGCCCGGCGGCAACGGGTCCGACAATCGAGCCGACGCGCCCCACCGCCACCGCGGCGCCGACACCGGTACCACGTACGCTGGTCGGATAGCTGGCGGCGGACAGCGAATACAGCATCGACTGTGCGCCGACCACACCCATCCCGGCAAACAGCACGGCAACGGAGAGCGTCTCGATGCTGGCAACCTGCGAAAGCGCAACCAATGCACCGACGATGCACGCATAGATCGCCGCGACTGACAGGCCTTGCCTGCAGCGGTCCATCAGCAGACCGATGCCCAGCACGCCGATCACACTGCCGACGTTGAAGAAGATCTGCGCGACCCCGGCCTGCGAACGGCTCATGCCGCGCCCCACGGTCAACGAAGGCAACCAGTTCAGCAGGAAGTACAGAACGATCAGCGTGCAGAAGAAGCTGATCCAGATACCGATCGTCGCCGCTGCGCGCCCCTCGCCGAACAGGACTTCGCGCGTCGACAGAAGCGGCTTGTCCGCCGTAGTGAATTCCTGCGATTCGGTGGCGAATTCGCGCGACTCAGGCAGCAACACCATCAGCAACGGAATGATGATCAGCGGCCCGGCTCCGCCCACGTAGAAGATATGACGCCACGCGGCAGCACCCGCGCTCAGCACGGCGATCAACGCGGCAAGCGCGCCGCCGAGCGGCATACCGCAATACATGACGCTGACCGCCGTGTTGCGATGACGCGAATCGACCGCTTCGGAAGACAACGCAATCAGGTTCGGCATCGCGCCGCCGAGGCCGATGCCCGTCAGCACGCGAGCAATCAGCAGACTTTCGAAACTCCAGACTTGCGCGGTTGCAATCGAGAAGATGCCGAAAACCGCCATCGAGATCATCAGAACGCGCTTGCGCCCGATCCTGTCGGCGAGTCTGCCGCCGATCATCGCGCCCGGCAAAAGCCCGAACATGCCGGCGCTGAAAGCGATCCCCAACTGGCTGACCGACAAGCCGAACTCGTGCGCCATTCGAGGCGCAGCAACGCCGGTGGACTGCAGGTCGACACCCTCCAATACCGCGACGAGAAAGCACAGCGCCAACGTTAATGCAGTACTAGAACTCGCGGCACTCGACCGGTTAGCAATACTCGACATGACGTCTCCTTCACCTTTGATTGAATTGCCGGTGGCGAGCTACGCTGCGTTCTTCGACGAAGCGGCCATGGGAAGAAGAAGAATTCTGACAATGGTCTTGCGCCACTTATCAGAATCCTTCCCACAGCGCCCCCGGAATTGATGAGGAGTCTAGTCTCAGGATGCCTGATATTGAAAGTAGAATATGATATGCCTGGTAGAAACACCTAAGGCAACCTGATAATGATCAAGACAATGGAGAAAGGGCGAACGCCCGTTGCCAAACAGGCCGGTTCAACGAAAACCGGTGCGCCACCCGCCCGCGTTTCCTATGTGGTCGGCCAGTTGGACCGCTTGCTGAAACGCAGTTTTATCGATGTGCTGGGCGAATTCGGGCTGACCTTGCCTCAATTCACCGCGCTCTCCGTGATCAGCGCCAGCGGCGCGATGACCAACGCGAAACTCGCCGAACGCTCGTTCATCACGCCACAGTCGGCCAACGAGGTCGTCAAGACGATGGAGGCCAACGGCTGGGTCGGACGCGCTGGGCATCCCACCCATGGTCGACTGATTCATCTGTTTCTGACCGACGAGGGGCGTCGGGTGCTAAAGGAATGCGATTCGGCGATCGACACGCTCGAAGCGTCCATGCTGGACGGCGTGACGGAAATCCCGGTCGATACACTACGCAAGGTGCTGCAGCGATGTGTGTCGAATCTGCGCGGTTGAATTGATCTCCCCAATAAGAAAGAGTCGCGCTCGAATAGAGCGCGACTCTTTTGCTTTCACCTGATCGAAACAGGAAAGCTCAATGGCCGCCCGCGTCGATCTCGCTGAGTCGCATGCCCTTGGTTTCCCTGACCGAGCGCAGAATTACGATGGCCGCCAGTGCCGCAACCACGGTGAAAACCGCGATGCCGAGTGCGATCGTCATGTTGGCCGCCTTGACGGTCGACAGCACGATATACGGCGCAATACCGCCGCCCACCACGCCGACGTTGTAGAGAAAGCCGACGCCCGAGGCGCGCACGTCGCGCGGCAGGTTCTCGGTCAATATCGTGCCCCAGATGCCCGACGATCCAACGAGGAAGAAGCCGCTCAGAAACGCAAGGCACTCCGCGAGCAGGAACTGATTGACGCTATAGACGAGCCCGACCACACACAGCGAACCGGCAACGAGCATCGTGCTGATGCCGGCACGCCGGCCTAGCCGCTCCGCGATGAAGCCCGACGCGAAGAAACCGAATACCTGGCCCGTCGCGGAGGTCATGGTCAGCCACGTGATCGTCAACGGATCGAACGACAGGGACTTCAGATAGGTTGGGAAGAGTCCCTGAAACGGCCACGATCCGAAGCACAACACGATCATCAGCAGCGCGAGATAACCCACCCTGCGCGGATAGCGCCTGAACAGCACGACCGCCGGGTTATCGCGCAGTCCCACGCGCAGCTTCTTGCCGCCCTCGCGAAACGCCTGCGATTCAGGCACGCAAGCGAGAATGAATACCGCGAGCAGCAGAGCGGGAATGACGCCGACGAAGAACATGCCGCGCCATCCGAAGTGCGGATACACGAGGTCGTACGCAATCGCCGCGCCGATCGCACCCAGCCCCCAACCCGTATCGAGAATACCAATGCCGATCGCGCGATGACGCTCGGGCCAGGACTCGGCCACCATCGTTGCACCGAGCGAGAACCCCGGCGCCATGCCGAAGCCGAGCAGCAGCCGGAACGCCGCAAGCGAAACGAAGCTCCACGACAGGCCGGTCAACACCGCGCCGCCGGTGAACCAGGCAAGCGTGATGACGAGCGGGATCTTCCGGCCGATGCGGTCGCTGAGACTGCCGAACATCAGACCGCCGATCCAGCGCACCCCGTAGGTGGCGAACAGCAGCAACGACGCCGTGCTGAGCGGTACGTTGAACTCTTTCGCGATGTCCGCCAGAACGAAGGTGATGGCGAGAAAGTCGACGGCATCCATCACCCATACGCCCCATGCGGCGATCAGCACGCGCCATTGCGGCCAGCTTATTTCCCGGTACCAGGGCACGGCACGTGACCCTTCGCTTGCGATGTCGGTAGCTTTCATTGCGTCTCCTTGCAGGCGCTACAGTCGAACTGTGCGCCGCGCATGTCTGTCGGATTGCCCATTCCGTGTCTCCTGGTTGTTTTGCGTCGAATGGCTCGGGGGCTGTGTCGATGTCTGCGGGAACCTCGCGATCGATCAGCGTCTCGCGAGCGACGAATCGTCGAACGCGATGACGGTCTGCTTTTGCGTGCCGAGTCCTTCGACGCCGAGTTCCATCACGTCTCCAGGCTTCAGGTAGCGCTCCGGCTTCATGCCTAGACCGACGCCGGGTGGCGTGCCCGTGGTAATCACGTCGCCCGGTTGCAGCAGCACGTGACGGCTGACATAGGACACGATCGTGGCGAGACGGAAGATCATGTCCGACGTCGAGGAGTTCTGAATCCGCTTGCCGTTCAGTTCGAGCCACAGAGCGAGGTTCTGCACGTCGCCGAGTTCGTCGGGCGTCACGAGCCACGGGCCCAGCGGGCCGAAGCTCGGGAACATCTTGCCTTTCACCCACTGGCCGCCGTGTTCGAGCTGCATTTCGCGCTCGGAAACGTCGTTGCACACGCAATAGCCCGCGACATGATCAAGCGCGCGTTCCTCCGGCACATACAGCGCGCGCTTGCCGATCACCAGCGCGATCTCGACTTCCCAATCGCACTTGACGGAGCCGCGCGGCAGAATCACCGGATCGTCAGGTCCGGAAATGCACGACGGCGCCTTGTTGAAAATGATCGGCTCCTCGGGGATCGGCGCGTTGGTCTCGATCGCGTGCTGGACGTAGTTGAGACCTATCGCGATGAAGTTGCCAGGCTGCGCGATGCACGACCCGAGCCGGGGGGTGCCGGGCACCACGGGAAGACTCGCGGGATCGGTGCGCAGTAGCGTATCGATCCCGCCCTGCGCAAAGAACGCGGGCGAGTAGTCGTCGACCACGGACGACGCATCCCGCAAGTTGCCGTGCGCATCCAGCAGACCGGGTTTTTCGTGGCCGGCGGGTCCAAACCTCAATAGCTTCATGAACGTTCCTTTATCAAGTGGCGTGATTGCGGCTCGCAAGCCGGCTGATTTCGAGCGTGTACACACCGGCGCGAGCGCCGACAGCCTGGCGCTCGCGCGCGGCGATTCCCGCCAGCAAGCCATTCAGTTGCTGGCGCGCGACTTCGAGCGTCGATGTCTCGACCAGCAACACACGTGGCGGCACCACGAACGCGCGCTCGCGAGCTTCGCGTGTATCGATGTTGCTGGCGGCCTCGTCCGCGATGAACAGGTGGGCGGCGAGCACGCCGGTGTCCGCAGTGATGCGCGGTGACTTGCCGTCGAACAGCGAAACGGCGTCGAAGCCGGCGGGCAGTGTCATCGTCATCACATGACCACCGGTACTCGACCCCGTGCTTCGCTCGACCTTGCAGATCGAGCGCGCGGTGTTGCGAAACGCCTGCACCGTCTCGCGGGTCGCGGGCGTCGGGTTGTTGAGCCGCTCCAGATAGGCCGGGCTCGTCAGAACGGCGACGTCGTCAGCTTCGTAGATCGTCAGCCATTCGGTCACGCCGCTGCCGCGGTAACGCCGGCCTCGCGCGAAGCCCGGCAACGCGAGCCGCTCGGGTATGTGTTCCTTGTCGTGCCATCGATAGAACGCATCGCGTGCCGATTCGATCACGTCGTTCCAGATCAGCACCGCTGCGTTGCCAAGCAGGGCCATCAGCGTTCTCCCTGGTTCAGTGAAGCGCGGTCATGCGTAGGCGTGAAGAAGTTCAGGATCGCTTCGACCTGGCCTGCGTGCATGTCCTGTCCCGTTACGATGCGCGCGCCTGCAGACCGCGCGAGCGCGACTAGCGCCGTGGGCTGCGCGGGCGGACGCAAGACGACGTCGCCGACGAGGCTTTGCGCGCCGAGTGGCCCGGGGTCGCCCGGCAAGCCATCACCCTCGTTCATGCCGACCACCGAAGCATTGACGACGCAATCGTATTGCTCGCCATTGCCAGCGGGCGCGACGGTGCAATGAGGAAAGTGCTCGGTCAACGCGGCAAGTAACCGCTGCGCGCGATTCACCTCCGGATCGACCAGCGAGATCGAGCGCGCGCCTTGCGCGGCAAGCTCCGCGGCGATTGCCGCGCCCGCTCCGCCGCAACCGAACAGCAACACGCGTTTGTCCGCGATCGGTGCAAGCCGCTGCGCCGCGTGCGCGAAGCCGACGCCATCGAACATGTCGCCGGTCCAGCTTCCATCCGGTTCACGACGCAACGCATTGACCGCACCGACGACACGCGCCCGCGTCGACACACGGCTCGCAAAGCCGAGCGCGGCCGCCTTATGCGGCGACGTAATGAGCAGGCCGTCGAGATTGCCGAGCGACATCAGGCCGCGCATCGCGGTATCGAAGTTCTCGCGGCTAGCCTGCGCCGCGACCAGCACCGCATTGAGGCCGGCTTGCGCGAAACACGCCGTATAGACCGAAGGCGAGCGAACCTGCACGACCGGATCGCCGACGATCGCAAAGAGCCGGGTAGCGCCGTCGATCGTCATGACTGCGTCTCCGTGTACCACTGCGCAATGCGCTCGGAGCGAAACCGGCGCGCACGCGCGAGCACTTCGTCACGAATGCCGAGCGGCGCGGGATCGAACAGACGCGCATCCATCGCCTTCAGATCCGGCGACACGTGCGGGCGAAATTCCATCTGCGCGAAGACGTCGCGTTCGACATCGACAGCGGGCGCGACTTCGATCAGTTCGAGCCCCTGCGCGCCGATCCTGAACACCGCGCGCTCGGTGATATAGAGCGCGGTTTGTCCGCGCTCACGCGCGAACGTCGCGTTGTAGCAGACCTGTTCGAGCTTGCGCACGAACTTCTTGTGACGGCCCTCCTCGCGAATGAAGGTCTGCCCCGCTTCCCAGCCGATATCCAGTCCGCCGGCCGTCAACGTGCCGCTGAAAATCACGCACTTCGCGTTCTGGCTGATGTTGATGAAGCCGCCGACGCCGATGATCTTGTCGCCGAAACGGCTGATGTTCACGTTGCCCTGCGCGTCGACTTCAGCGAACGACAGAAACGCGAGATCGAGACCGCCGCCGTCATAGAAGTCGAACTGGGAAGGCTGCTCGATCATCGCGGCGAAATTCTGCGCGCCGCCCGAGTCGCGGCCCGTGATCGGCGCGCCGCCGATCAGTCCTTGCTCGTTGGTCAGCACCACCTTGTCGAGCAGGCCCTCCTCGGCGGCAACGGTCGACAGTCCCGTCGACACGCCCGCACCGAGGTTGCAGACCGCGCCCGGATACAGTTCCAGCGCCGCGCGCCGCACGATGACCTTGCGCGGCCCGAACGGCAGCGGCCTGATTTCCGACAGCGGCACCCGCAGTTCGCCCGCGTAGCTCGGGTCGTAATCCGTCGCATAGGTCTGCCGCTGTTCGGGCACGACGACGACGAAATCGACGAGGATGCCCGGAATCTTCACCTGCTTCGGCGGCAATGTATTGCGCGTGGCCATGCGCTTGACCTGCACGACCACGATGCCGCCCGCGCGACGCGTTGCCTGCGCCATCGCTAGCATTTCGCCGAGCACGGCCTCCTGTTCCATCGTGATGTTGCCGTCTTCGTCGGCCGTCGTGCCGCGCAGAAACGCGACGTTGATCGGCACCGGCTTGAAGCGCAACCACTCTTCGCCGTCGAGTTCGATCAACTCGACGAACTCCGCGGGCGTCCTCGGGCTCTGTCTCGCCCCCTGCTGACGGGGATCGACGAACGTGTGCAGCCCCGTCTTCGTGATCAGACCGGGACGGCCGCCCGCCATCTCGCGCATCAGTTGCGACAGCACGCCTTGCGGAAACGTGTAGGCCTCGATGCTGTTTTGGGCGGCGAGTGTGACGAGGCCCGGTGAATCGACCAGCGCGCTCGTGATCGCCCTCCGCAGCAGTCCTTCATGCGCGAGATGACTCGCGCCGAGTGCCGCCCGGTCACCTACGCCGACCACGCTGATCGAGGTGAGATTGCGCGGCTGTCCCGCGTCGGCGAAGCGTGCTCCCACCGCGGCCAGCAAGGCCTCGGGCACCGCATGGCCGCCGCCTGAGCCGCTGATCAGAACAGCGTCCTCGTCTCGCACCAGCGAAGCCGCTTCGGTCGTTGAAATGATGTGCATGTCGCGTTTCCTGCCTCGTTGAGTTGAACCGGCCGCGTTGCGGTGGTCTGCATGCGTGTAACCAGTCACTTGAATGTAACCGGTTTCACGAAAGATGCAAAACGGTTTCACCAAGCTCCAGGGAAAACCACTAATTACGCTACAGAAGCCCATTTTTTCGAGTACATTGCACGTAACCGGCCATTTTGTAACCGGTTTCACACATACCCATCAGGAGCACGAGCATGGCCATCAAAGGCGTGGAGATCGGACAGGAATTCAGATTCGCCAAGACCGTCGGCGAAGCCGACGTGACGCTGTTCGCCGGATTGACCGGGGACTTCAGCGACACCCACATCAACGAGCAGTACATGCAGGAAAAGTCGGCGATTGGAACGCGCATCGCCCACGGCGCGTTGCTGGTCGGCTATATGTCGACGGCATCGACGATCAGCATCGCGCATGTGATCCATCGCACGGATCTCGACGAATTCCCCGTGTCGGCGGGCTACGACCGGATTCGCTTCATCCGTCCGGTGCTGCTCGGCGACACCGTCACGGTGATCTACAAGGTCACCGAAATCGACGAGGAGAAACGCCGCAGCACCGCGGACATGGAGGTCGTGAACCAGCGCGGCGAAGTCGTCGCGGCGGGACGTCATCTGATGAAGTGGGCGAAAAAGCTCGCGTCGAAATAATGCGGCGAAACGGGCGCCCGGCGCGCCCGCGCGCGGTCATGGCGATGCGTTTGCCCAACCGTCTGCCCAAAGGACCGGCCGGTATAATCGATGCGGAAAACACTACGGCAATCGATATGGCAAAGGCCGCGCGCCCCACCCGAACTGACCTGCCGCCGGCATCATCCGATGCAGGCCGGCCGGGTACCGCAACGCTACGCGACGTGGCGGAGCTTGCATGCGTATCGAAGGCCACCGTCTCGCGCTTCATCAATTCGCCCGAGATCGTGTCGCCGAGCGTGCGCGAGCGCATCCAGATCGCCATCGATCATCTGGGCTGGGTACCTCACGCGGCCGCGCGCGCGCTCGCCACGCAACGCACGGGCACCGTGGGCGCCGTGGTGCCCACGCTGGCCAATGAGCACTTCGCCACCGCAATTCAGGTGCTGCAGGACGAACTGGAAGAGCGTGGCTATACGCTGCTGCTCGGCTGCTCGGAATACGACCTCGATCGCGAGTACCGGCAGGTTCGCAAGATGCTCGAGCGTGGCGTCGATGCAATCGCTGTGGTCGGCGAAGGTCACCACTCCGACCTCTACCCGTTGCTGGAACAACGCGGCGTGCCGTGCGTGAGCACCTTCACGTTCGCCGCGAAGCAACGCTCGATCTGCGTGGGTGTCGACAACTACCGCGCGTTCTACGACGCAACCAATTATCTGCTCGGCCTCGGCCATCGACGCATCGCGATGATCGCGCAGAACGCCGATACCAACGACCGCGCCGCCGCGCGCCGCGACGGCGTTCGCGATGCGCTGGCCGAACACGGCATCGCGATCCATCCGGCGCACGTCGCCGAGGGCTATTGGGGCGTGCACGAAGGACGGCGGCTGTTCGGCCAGATCATGGCGGCACCGATCGCTCCGCCTACCGCGATCGTCTGCGGCAACGGATCGTTCGCAACGGGCGCGATGCTCGAAGCGATGGCCGCGGGCTATGATGTCCCGGGCAAGCTCAGCCTGATCGGTTTCGACGACTTCGAAGTGATGGCCGAGTTGCCCATTCCTATTACGACCGTTCGTGTACCCAGCGCGGAAATCGGCAAACGCGCGGCTGAACTGCTGATCGCGCAGCTCAGTGGCGAAGAGGAGGCGAAGAGCGTCGAATGCACGGCGACCTTGATCGTGCGTGAGTCCTGCGCGCCGCCGCATTCGGGCTGAGTCCCGTTCACCTGCACACTCAAAGCCACACGCTAACCCCGGTGTGAGCGGTTCAAGATTTGCGCACCTATCCGTCCGCCACGGTGATGCCAGCAACGGCGGCCGCGGCTGCCGCATTGGCGGCATTCGCCGAAGGCGAACTCATTCGACGGCATCGTCACACGCAGGTTCCGACTCGGTGAAATCCCTGGTCGGCATTTAGCCGCGTATTACCTCCCCCAGCGCGTCGCTCGCTATATTGCTTCACAACGGCCGCCACCTTACGCGCGCCGCAATTGCACGTCCACCCGCCATTCCCCACCCGATTCGAGAGGATACAAACCATGTCGAAACGCATTCTGATCATCGCCGGCGATTTCGTTGAAGACTACGAACTGATGGTGCCGTTCCAGGCGCTTGCGGCGGTCGGGCATAAGGTGGACGTCGTTGCGCCCGACAAGCGCGCGGGCGACGCGATTCGCACCGCGATCCACGACTTCGAAGGAGATCAGACCTACACGGAAAAGCGCGGCCACAACTTCACGCTGAATGCGGATTTCGCATCGGTGAATCCCGCTCAATACGACGCGCTGCTCGTTCCCGGCGGCCGCGCCCCCGAATACTTGCGGCTCAACGACAAGATAGTCGGCTGGGTGCGCCAATTCGCCGAAGCGAAGAAGCCGATTGCCGCCGTCTGCCACGGTGCGCAATTGCTGGTCGCGGCGGGCGTGATCGAAGGCCGGCGCATCTCGGCTTATCCCGCCTGCGCGCCCGAAGTCAAACTCGCGGGCGCAGAGTACGTGGCGCTCGACTGGCCCGACGCCATCACCGACGAGAATTTCGTCACCGCGCCCGCGTGGACCTCGCACGCGAACTGGCTCGCGCAGTTCCTTACACTGCTCGGTACGCGCATCACGCATTGAAGGAGTACGACGTGGCCAAGCTCATTCACACGATGATCCGCGTGCGCGATCTCGATCGCTCGCTCGCCTTCTATGAGACCGTGCTCGGCATGACGCCGAGCCATCGGCTCGATTTCGACGACTTCTCGCTCGTCTATCTGCGCAATGCCGAAGCCGATGCCGAAATCGAACTGACATGGAACAAGGGCCACGAGACGCCATACACGCATGGCGACGGCTATGGCCACGTCGCGGTTGCGGTCGACGATGCGCGCGCCGAGCGTGAACGCCTGCTCGGTCTCGGCTTCGCGCCGAAGGATCTGCGCGAGTTCAAGAACGACACGGGCGAACTGCTCGCGCGCTACTTCTTTATCGAGGACCCGGACAGCTACAAGATCGAGGTGCTGGAGAAGCACGGACACTATCGTTAGTCCGGCACTCGCCCGCGCGCAAGGATGCCCACAGTCCGCGCGCCAACATGGTAGGAGACGACGATGACTGGCAAGACCATTGATATTGCCCTCGACAAGCGAGCGGCAAGTGAGACGCGCGCGCGCATCGCGCTAACGCGCCGGGAATGGCTGAAGGGCACGGGCATTCTGATCGGCACGCTCGCGGTATCTTCCTCACTCGCGCTATTCGCACCTAGCCGCGTCTGGGCGCTCGAACTCCAACATCTCGACACGCATCAGGGCGCCGTGCTGCTCGCCATGACGAAGCAGCTCTATCCGCACAAGACACTCGACGACGCAGTCTATGCGCTCGTGGTGAAAGACCTCGATGCCAAGGCGCAGAGTAATGCGGCCGTGGGCAAGCAACTGGCCGACGGCGTGGCGGCGCTCGACCAGAAAGCGCCCGGCGGAGACTGGACCAGGCAGCCGGCCGACGCGCAGGCGCGCGACGTCGCCGCTATCACAGACACGCCGTTCTTCCAAACGGTGCGCGGCACGGCGGTGGTCTCGCTCTACAGCAACACGCTCGCGTACCAGCACTTCGGCTATGGCGCGAGCGAGGGCGACGGCGGTTATCTCTTCAAGGGCTTCAACAATCTCGCCTGGCTGCCCAATCCGCCCGAGCAGGACAGCGGCCCGGTTCCGGCGGCGTGACATCGGGAGACCCAACATGGCAACCTCACAAAGCAGCAAGCGCTTTTCGCTCAACGATAGCAACGTCGTCGTGATCATCGGATCGGGAGCGGGCGGCGGCACGCTTGCGAACGAACTCGCCCAGAAGGGCGTCGACGTGGTCGTGCTCGAGGCGGGCGGGCACAACACGCAGTCCGACTTCAAAACGGAAGAATGGGACGCTTTCAAACTGCTCTCCTGGCTCGACCCGCGCACGACCTCGGGCAGTTGGCGCGTCGCGCACGATTTCCCCAATCTCCCCGCGTGGATCTGCAAGACGGTCGGTGGCACGACCACGCACTGGGCGGGCGCGAGCCTGCGCTTCAAGCCGTACGAATTCAAGGCGCGCACGACCTATGGCGCGATCGACGGTGCGACGCTGCTCGACTGGCCCGTGACGCGCGAGGATCTCGATCCTTATTACGACCGCGCCGAAAAGAAGATGGGCGTGACGCGCACGAACGGCTGGCCGGGCCTGCCGGGCAACAACAACTTCAAGGTGATGTTCGCCGGCGCGACCAAGGTGGGCTATCGCGAATGCAACACGGGGCACATGGCGATCAACAGCGTGATTCGCGACGATCGCAGCCACTGTTATCAACGCGGCTTCTGCTTTCAGGGCTGCCGGTTCGGCGCGAAGTGGTCCACGCTGTACACCGAAATCCCGAAGGCACAGGCGACGGGACATATGGAATTGCGGCCGCACTCGCACGTCGCTCGTATCGAGCACGATGCGAAAGGCAAGGTGAACGCCGTGCTTTACTACGACGAAAGCGGCAAGCTGCAACGCCAGAAGGCGCGCGTCGTGGCGGTGGCGGGCAACTCGATCGAAACGCCGCGCTTGTTGCTCGCATCGGCGTCGAGCCGCTATCCGAACGGGCTCGCCAATTCGTCGGATCAGGTGGGACGCAATTACATGCGCCACACGACGGGCTCCGTCTATGCCGTGTTCGAGAACAAGGTCGAGATGTTCAAGGGCACTACGATGGCCGGCATCATCGAGGACGAAGCGCGCTTCGATCCGAAGCGCGGCTTCGCGGGCGGCTATCACATGGAAACGGTCTCGCTCGGCTTGCCGTTCTACGCAGCGTTCCTGAACCCCGGCGCGTGGGGCCCCGATTTCACGCAGGCGATGGATGCGTACGCTTACACGGCCGGCATGTGGATCGTCGGCGAGGACATGCCGCGCGCGACCAACCGTGTTACTCTGAATCACGACGTCAAGGATCAATACGGCTTGCCGGTCGCCAATGTTCATTTCGACGACCACCCGAACGATCAGGCCATGCGTGAACACGGCTTCAAACAGGGCACGGCCGTGTACGACGCGGCGGGCGCGAAGACGGTGTATCGCGTGCCGCCTTATCCGTCCACGCACAATCTCGGCACTGCGCGCATGAGTGCCCGGCCGCAGGACGGCGTGTGCAATCGCTTCGGGCAGACGCACGACATTCCGAACCTGTTCGTATCGGATGGCAGCCAGTTCACGACGGGCGCGGGCGAGAATCCCACGCTGACCATCGTGACGCTGGCGATCCGCCAGGCCGACTATATCGCCCGGCAGATGAACCGGCGCGTCATCTAGTTGGTTCGCGTAGCGGGGTGCAGGGCGCACCCCGCTACGTCATCACTTGCGAGGGAGGCTGATCGAATGTGCAATGTCTATGTCAACGCTGATCCAATCCTCTACGAGTCGCGTACGCGCGCTCTGCGCATTCATGGCGCCGTGACCACGGTAAGGCTCGAAAATCTCTTCTGGGATGTACTCCAGGAAATCGCCAATCGCGAGAACATGACGACGACCCAGTTCGCGGTGAAGCTCCATGACGAACTGTTCGCCTTGCGCGGCGAAGAACCGTTGAATTTCGCGTCGTTTTTGCGCGTGTGCTGTCTGCGTTATCTTTCGACCAGCGCCGCGCGCGACGAGGCCGCTGGCGACCTGCCGCGCACTGCTCCGTTTCAGCCCAGAGTCGTGAAGGCGACCGTGTGAGGGATTTGCGCGGCGTCGCCGTGGCTGGTTAATGCGGTGCGGTGCGGTGCGGTGCGGTTCAGTCACGCACCGTACTGCCTCGACGTGTCAGTCAGCCGATGCATCGCAGGCGCAATCGAGGGAAGACACGCTAACCGGCCGTTCCAGCATGGCAAGCCGTTGCAGCGCCACGAGGCCCAGCAGCGCGAGCCCGAGTCCCAGCGTGAAGTCGGCGTGAACCCCCGCACGGTCGACAATCGTGCCCCCCACTGCCGAGCCCACGGCGATCGCCACCTGGATGATGCTGACGAACATCGCCGACCCCGCTTCGGGCAAGTCTGTCGTGCCGCGTTGAATCCAGACGCTAAAGCAAAGCGGAAGCGCGCCGAACGCGATTCCCCAAAGCAGCATTCCCGCCGTCTCGCCGATCGGCGAATGTTCGAGCAGCAACATCGACGACATTGCACCCAATAGCAGCAGCACCATCGCGGCAACCGATTTCTTCAGATGCTCCGAAATCACCATCGACGTCAACGCGTTGGAGAAGAAGCCGATCAGACCGAATCCGAACAGCAGCAGCGTGATGGCGCTCAGCGAGAAGTCATGTTCGAGCAGCGGAGCAATGTACGTGTAGGTCGAGAAATGCGCGCCGAACACGAGCGCGACCATCACCATGCTCAGTCTCGTATGAGGCCGGCCAAGCAGCGTTTTGAAATCGGCGATCCGCAACGCCGATGCCGACGGTAACGAAGGCACGAGGAACGCCTGCGCCAGCAAGGCGAGCGACACGAGGCCCGCAGTGGCAGCGAACGCCATGCGCCACGAGGCAAACGACGCGATGAACGTGCCGAGCGGCACGCCGATCACGGTCGCGCAGGTGACGCCGGTCAGAATGGTCGCGGTCGCTTTGGCCGCGTCCTTCGCCTGCACGAGTCGGGGAGCCGCCGCCGTCGCCAGGGTCCAGAAGCCGCCCAGCGCGCCGCCGAGCAGAGCCCGTCCCACGAGCATGATCGCGAGGTTCGGTGCGATGGCGCACACGACGTTCGCGATCAGCAGTACCGCGGTGAGAAGCAGAAAGACGTAGCGGCGGTCCATGCGCCCCGCGCTGACTATCAGCGTCGGCGCCGATATTGCGGCCATCACGCCCGGCGTGGTGACCATCAAACCGGCGACACCGGTCGACACGCCAAGGTCATGCGCGATTTGCGGCAACAGCCCCACAGGTAAAAACTCGGCCGTGACGAACGCGAATGCGCTCACCGCCACAGCTATGACGGATAGCCATTGGGCCGCGGACGTTGAATCTCCTTCCAGGGATGCTGCGGTGGTAGGTGTGTCGATTTGCATGATGGCCTTGATGCCAGGATGAAGTCTGACACTTTAGGTGGGGTCTCACTTTGGAAAAAGAGTCGTCCGCTGAAAAGACTAGAAGGCGTGGCTGAACAATGCGTGGGCGGGAGAGGCAGCGGCGTGACTGAATTGCTATTCGCGCGAGTGACCGATGGCAAAGGCAATAAGGGCTCGCCTTCGCTAAGCGGATAAAACACAGACTAAAAGAAGGCGTCACAGCCCAATCGGTAACGACAGCGCCCATCTCCTGCCGAGAAATCGGCAATTTCAGGAGTTCAGGCGCGAAATCGTCTCGTCTTGCAATCTGCGCTCAGTAACATATGCTCCTTTTCAGAGCGCGCTTCAGATCCCTTTTTCGCGGCCACGGTGCAAAGGTCGTCCACGAGCGCGAGGCGACCCGCAGACCCAAACCGCGCCGTCGCAGCGCGCCCGATGTCTGCCCTTTCACCCCGGGTCGAAGCTGTGTCGCCGGCAACCATCGCGGGAGCCGGGATGTCGCGCGCGGACAGAATCAGTGCGCATACGGGTGAGGAGCGCGACCTTGTTTTGCTTTCCTGAGTTTCTGTCACCGATGCTTTCGTGACGTGCGCCGCTCGCATAGGGGTGAGCGACGTAAGCGGCAATGGTGCCGACCGCGGGTTTGAATGCCGCGCTCATGCGGCTCGCATCGAACCACCTCGGGCGAGCGTCAATGTACAAGGAGTCGTGGCGATGAAAGCTCCTCAGCGTCCTCTGCGCATCGAGTTGATGGCGCCACTCTCGGGCGTACTGGTTCCTCTCGACACCGTGCCCGATCCGGTGTTCGCGCAGAAGATGGTCGGCGATGGCGTGTCGATCGATCCGACTTCGGATGAACTGCTATCGCCGCTTGCCGGCACGGTCACGCAACTCCATAGCTCGGCTCACGCCACCACGATCACCGGCGACAACGGTCTGCAAGTGCTGCTGCACATTGGGCTCGACACCGTGTTGCTGCGCGGCGAGGGCTTCATGCCGTTGGTCAAGGAAGGCGACACCGTCGCAGTGGGCACGCCGCTGATCCGCTTCGATCCAATCGTGGTCGGCGCAAAAGCGGCCAGCCTACTCACGCAAATGGTGATCGCCAATGGCGATCTCGTCACGCGCTACGTTCCCGCGAAAGGGCTCGTCGTCGCCGGCACCGACGTCGCGCTGTACGTCGAGCTAGTCGGCGGCATCGAGGACAAGGATACGGCCAGCGCCACCGGTGCGATCCTCTCCGGCGAGATCACGTTGCCGAATCCGGCGGGCCTGCACGCACGGCCCGCCGCGGTCGTCGCGGTCGAAGCGAAGAAATACAAGTCCGAGGTTCGGCTGCTGCGCGGCGACGCCAGCGGTAATGCCAAGTCCGTCGTCGCGCTCATGGGGCTCGCAACGAAGTTCGGCGACAAGCTGCGCGTCGAGGCCCGCGGTCCCGACGCGGCAGAGGCGGCCAGCGCGGTCGCGCGTCTGCTCGCCGAGGGCTCGGGCGAAAAGCCGGGCGATGCGCCCGCTCCCGCCGCGGCCGCGCCAACCGCACCGGCCGCGCCGGTGCCGGCACCGAACGAGGCGGCTCCCGCCGACACCGACGAATTCATCGGCGTATCCGCTTCGCCCGGGCTTTCGGTCGGCAAGATCGTGCAGTTCCGCCAGCAGGTCATCGAGGTGAACGAAACGGGCGAGTCGCCGCAACGCGAACGGGCACAACTCGAAGCGGCCCAGCATCAGGCGCGTCAGCAGATCGAGGCGCTCAAGGCGACGCTCACCGATCCGTCGAAAGCGCAGATTCTCGACGCGCATCTCGAACTGCTGGACGATCCTGATCTGAACGACGCGGCGATCGGCAGCATCAGCGCGGGAAAGGGTGCGGGTTTCGCGTGGCGCGAAGCATTCCAGAACCAGGCAAGCATGCTCGAAAGGCTCGACAATCCGCTGCTGCGCGAACGCGCCGGCGATATCCGCGACGTCGGCCGCCGGGTGCTCGCGCTGCTCGCCGGCGTGAAGCAGGCGCAGATCGACGTGCCGGAAGAGTCGATCCTGATTGCCGAGGAACTCTCGCCGTCCGACACCACGTCGCTCGATCGCAGCAAGGTGCTCGGCTTTTGCACGACGACCGGCGGCGCGACCAGCCACGTCGCGATCCTCGCGCGTTCGCTCGGCATTCCGGCGATCTGCGGTATCGACGCGCGCGCGCTGCAACTCGCGGACGGCACGCCCGTCGTGCTCGACGGTTCGCGCGGCAGCTTGCGGCGCAACCCGAACGCGGAGGAACTCGACAAGGCGCGCGAACGCATCAGCCGCCAGGCCGCCAAACGGGAAGTCGAAAAGCTCGCGGCAAGCAAGCTCGCGATGACGGCCGACGGCCACCGCGTCGAAGTCGTCGCGAATATCCGCAATGCGCAGGAAGCGCGCGACGCGGTCGCGGCCGGCGCCGAAGGCGTGGGTCTGTTGCGCTCGGAGTTCCTGTTCGACGCGCGCGACACCGCACCAACCGAAGACGAACAGGCCACCGAATATTGCGCCGTCGCCGAAGCGCTCGGCCGCGAGCGGACGCTCGTGGTCCGCACGCTCGACGTCGGCGGCGACAAACCGCTCGCGTATCTGCCGCTGCCGAAGGAAGACAATCCGTTTCTCGGTCTGCGCGGTGTGCGCGTGAGCCTGGAGCGTCCCGACATCTTCCGCACGCAGTTGCGCGCGATCCTGCGCGCGGCGCCGCTCGGCAATCTGCACGTGATGTTCCCGATGATCGCCACGGTCGAGGAAGTGCGCGCGGCGCGCAAGATCCTGCTCGAAGAGGCCGGCGATCGCGCGGCGAGCGTGAAGGTGGGCGTCATGATCGAAGTCCCCGCGGCCGCGCTGATCGCCGAGCCGCTCGCACGTGAAGTCGACTTCTTCTCGATCGGCACGAACGACCTCACGCAATACACACTAGCGATGGACCGTGGCCATCCGCAGCTCGCCAAGCAGGCCGACGCGCTGCACCCGGCGGTGCTGCGTCTGATCGGCATGACGGTCGACGGTGCGCACCAGCACGGCAAATGGGTCGGCATTTGCGGCGGCATCGCATCGGATGCGATGGCGGTGCCGGTGCTCGTCGGCCTTGGCATCGACGAGCTTTCCGTGAGCATTCCCGCGGTCGGTTCGATCAAGGCCCAGCTTGCGCGCGTGACGACCGAGGAAGCCAAGCAGCTCGCCGCGGAGGTGCTGCGTCTGGGCACCGCCGCGGAAGTCCGCGCGCATCTGTCGCGCTTTGCCGACTGAGCGGATCAACAGGAGATCAGCCATGTTCTCGCATGCCTTCGGAGTTTTGCAGAAGATCGGCAAATCGCTGATGCTGCCCGTCGCCGTGCTCCCCGTGGCCGGCCTGCTGCTCGGTCTCGGCGCCACCGACTTTCACGGTTACGTGCCGGCCGTCGTGCTCGCGCTGATGAAGAATGCGGGCGACGTGATCTTCGGCAACCTGCCGCTGATCTTCGCGATCGGCGTCGCTCTCGGCTTCACCGAGAACGATGGCGTCTCGGGCATCGCCGCAACCATCGGGTATCTGGTGATGACGGCCACCTTGGGCGTAATCGCCAAGATACAGGGCATCGAACCCGACACGATCATGGGCATACCGTCGATCCAGACCGGCGTGTTCGGCGGCATCCTCGCCGGTGGTCTGGCGGCATGGATGTTCAACCGCTACTACCGGATCACGTTGCCGCCGTATCTCGGCTTCTTCGCCGGCAAGCGCTTCGTGCCGATCGTGACCGCGATCGGCTCGATCGTGCTCGGCGCGATCCTGTCCTTCGTGTGGCCGCCGATCGGCAGCGCGATCAAGGCCTTCTCTCACTGGGCCGCGGTTTCGGACCCGCGCACCGCCGCGACGGTCTATGGTTTCGTCGAACGTCTGCTGATTCCGTTCGGTCTGCATCACATCTGGAACGTGCCATTCTTCTTCGAAATGGGCAGCTACCTCGACCCGACTACCGGCAAGACGGTTCACGGCGACATCACCCGTTATTTCGCGGGCGACCGAACCGCGGGCATCCTGGCAGGCGCGTTCCTGTTCAAGATGTTCGGCCTGCCGGCCGCGGCGATCGCGATCTGGCATTGCGCGAAGCCGGAGAAGAAGGTGGCCGTTGGCGGCATGATGGTGTCGGCCGCGCTGACTTCTTTCCTCACCGGCATCACCGAGCCGATCGAATTCGCCTTCCTGTTCGTCGCGCCGGTGCTTTACCTGATTCACGCATGCCTCGCGGCATCGGCGCAGTTCGTCGCGAACACACTCGGCATGCGCATGGGCTTCACGTTCTCGCAAGGCGGCATCGACTTTCTGATGTTCAACCTGATCGGCGGCAAGGCCACGCACGCGTGGTACGTGTTCATTCTCGGTCCGATCTACGCGGTGATCTATTACGGCGTGTTCCGCTTCGTGATCACGCGCTTCAACCTCAAGACACCCGGCCGCGAAGACGACACCGCGGACACGGCGCCGGTTGTCGCGAGCGGCGCGGGCGGACGATCGCGCGAACTCGTGCTCGCCTTTGGCGGCCGCTCCAATATCACGAGTCTCGACGCGTGCATCACGCGGCTGCGCATCTCCGTGAAAGACCCGGCGCGCGTCGACGAACACAAGCTCAAGGCACTCGGTGCCGCGGGTGTGGTGCGCGTGGGCAACGGCGTGCAGGCGATCTTCGGGCCATTGTCGGAGAACATGAAAACCGACATGCAGGACTATCTGAAGACAGCGGGCGCCGACGCGGATCTGCCGGCGGCCGGCGCGCCTCACGTGGAAGGCGCGGCGGCGACGGCGCCAGCGACTGCGGCCGCCTCGGTGCAAAGCGCGGCGCAAAGCCCGCCGCAAGAATCGGAGCAGGCGGAAAAGATTCGTGCGGCGCTGGGCGGCGCGGCCAACATCAGGAAGCTCGACGCGCTGGCGGCCACTCGATTGCGAGTCGAGCTATCGGACGCGTCGCGCATCGACGCGGCCGCATTGAAAGCGGCGGGCGTGGTCGCAACGCAAGCGTTGAAGAACGGCGCGGTCGATCTGATCGTGGGTCTTGGCGCGGGAAATCTCGCAGGCGCAATGCGATAGGAGCAGGCAGGTATCGTCGACACGTGCCGCGCGCTGCACCGCCTCGCAGCTAGATGGGCTCGACGCGTCCGCATGGCGCGATCCGGGCCGCGATCCGGGCCACGCGCCGGGCCACGCGCCGGGTCGCGTTCAGGTTCGCGGGACCTTGTTCCGGTTGATGAATAGCGCATCGAACGCGATACCTGCCTCGTGGATGCGCGAAGTCGCGTTGCTTTGTCTACTTATAGGGGGCGGCATGGAAGCAGTCAGAACCTTCCTCGAAAATCAGCCGCTGATCGCGCTTTTTCTGACCATTGCGCTCGGCTACCTGATCGGCGAAATCAATATCAAGGGTGTGGCGCTGGGCTCCGGGGCCGTGCTGTTCGTCGGACTGGCGCTCGGCGCGTTCGCGCCGAAATCCGCGCCGCCGGCGTTGCTGGGCACGCTCGGTCTGCTGCTGTTTCTTTATGGCATCGGCATTCAGTACGGCGCGCAGTTCTTTCGCGGACTTACGAGCCGGGAAGGCGCGAAGGCCAATACGGCCGCATTTCTGGGTGTCATCGCTTCGGGTCTCGTCGCGTGCGCCCTGATCCATTTCGGCATCACGCTAGCCGACGCGCTCGGGATGTTCGCCGGCAGCGGCACGAGCACGGCGAGCCTGCAGGTTGCCATCGCGTCGATGAAGAGCAGCAATGCCGCCGTGGCTTATAGCGTCACCTATCCGTTCGGCGTGGCCGGGCCGATTCTATTCCTCTATCTGCTGAACGCGACGCTCAAAGCCAGGATACCCAAGCCGCCCGCGAAATTGCTGGAGACTGCGGAAATCGCGCTGCGCAACGCCAGTCTGTTCGGTCTCAGGCTGTCGGAACTATCTACACGCTTGCCTACCGGCGTAGCGATAGCGGCCGTGCGGCGCGCGCATCACAATCAGCTGCCCACCGACGACTTCACGCTGCGCGCCGACGACGTCCTGCTTGCCACCGCCACCGAGCGCCGCCTGCTCGACGAAGCAACGGCGCTATGCGGCGAGCTACAGCCTGGGCGTATGACGAGTCATCGGGAAGACCTGGACTATATGCGCGTGTTCGCGTCGAGTCCGTCGGTCGTCGGCACGGCGCTCGGCAATCTACGCTTTCCGGATGGCGTGAACTGCGCGATCGCGCACGTGCGGCGCGGTGACGCCGATCTATTGTCGACGCCAGAGCTCATTCTCGAAGCAGGCGACCGCGTCGGCCTGCTCGTCAATAGCGCGCATCGGGCGACGGTCCGCGCGTTCTTCGGCGATTCGATCAAGGGCACGGCCGACCTCAGTTTCATCTGTCTGGGCATCGGCGCGGCAGCGGGGCTGCTGGTCGGCGCGATCCCGCTGCGCATGCCCGGCCTCGGCGCGTTCAGCATGGGTCTCGCGGCGTTGCTGCTGGTCGCGCTGTGTCTCGGCAAGGCGCGCCGCAACGGACCGTTCGTCTGGGTGATGCCGCTTTCGGCGAATCTCGTGCTGCGCAATCTCGGGCTCACGATCTTTCTCGCGCAGGTGGGCCTCTCTTGCGGACCGAAGTTCGTCGAGACCGTCGGCACCGCCGGACCGCTGCTGCTGCTTTTTGGCGTGATCACGCTGCTGGTGCTCGTCGGCGTCACGGCCGTGTGCTGCCTGTGGGTATTCAAACTGTCTTTCGACACGTCGGTCGGCGTGATCTGCGGCGCGACCGGCAATCCCGCGATTCTCGCCTTCGCCAACCGCATCGCGCCGACGGATCAGCCCGACGTGATGTACGCGATGATTTTTCCGTCGATGACCATCGTCAAGGTGCTCTTCGTGCAGATCGCCATCGCGATCGCAGCCGGGTAGACGCGCCTGCGCCTCACCCGACATCGGCGGCACGCATGAGAGCGCACCGCCACTGTCAAATGCGAAAAAGCCGCAACAGGCCTCGTCGCGAGACCTGCCGTGCTCGCGCTCAATGCCCCGCATAAATCGAACGCCCGCCAGCGGAGGCCACGGCCGGCGCACCCGAATCCGAACTGCCCTTCATCGACACGCCACCAACCGAGGCGCTTCCCGGCACCGCCTGTTGAGCCTGCTGCTGCGCGACGATGCCCTCGGCATGTTGAATGTCAGCGGGATAGTTGTATTCCGAAGCCGAAGGCCGATAACCCGCCTGCTCCAGACGAACGGCATCCGCCACTACCTGGGCGTGCGTCACCGGCGCGTCGGCGGTCTGTGCGAACGCGGCAACCGGTGCGGCCAGCGCGCAGGCAACGAGCATTGCGGAAACGAGTGCTTTCATGATGTTCACCTCTCAATGAATGGCCGCCGCATCGGAAGTGATGCCGCCTCAGCCGCCCTCGGCGATGTCGCGAAGGATTGGCTGCATTCTGGTCTCGCGGCGCTGACCCAAAGCTGACCTGTTGATTACGAGTTCGTTATCTGGGCGTCACGTCCATAGATGTCAAATCCGTAATGTCGAGGTCAGCACCGGGTAAGCGCGCAATCCCGATACTTGCGCCAACCTTGCCGCCTCGAGCGCGGCTCTCCCTGCCTCAACCCGGACAAGTCATGTGGATCGTCAAACTGGCTCTCAGGCGGCCGTACACGTTCATCGTGCTCGCCGTGCTGCTCTTCATCCTCGGCCCGCTCGCCGTCATGCGCACGCCCACCGACATATTTCCGAACATCAACATTCCGGTGGTCAGCATCGTCTGGAGCTACAACGGCTTCTCCGCCGAGGACATGGCGCATCGGATCACGTCGAACTACGAGCGTGCCCTCACCTCGGACGTGGACGACATCGAGCACATCGAATCGCAGTCGCTCAACGGCGTGTCGGTCGTGAAGGTGTTCTTTCATCCGGGCGCGGACATCAACCGCGCGATCGCCGAGGCGGCCTCGAATTCCGCGTCGATTCTGCGCGTCCTGCCGCCGGGCACGCTGCCGCCGAACATCATCACGTACAACGCCTCGACGGTGCCCGTGCTGCAACTGGGCCTGTCGAGCACGACTTTGCCCGAGCAGTCGCTTTATGACCTCGGCAACAGCTTCATCCGCACGCAGCTCGCCACGGTGCAAGGCGCGGCGGTGCCGCTGCCCTACGGCGGCAAGATCCGGCAGATCATGGTGCAGCTGGACCCGAAGGCGCTGCAGGCGAAGGGGCTCGCGCCGGTAGACGTCGTGAATGCCGTCAACGCGCAGAACCTGATCTTGCCGGGGGGCACCGCGAAAATCGGCTCGCGCGAGTACAACGTCGAGATGAACGGCAGCACGCAAACGGTGGCCGCGCTCAACGATCTGCCCATCAAGACCGTGAACGGCGGTGTGGTGTACGTGCGCGATGTCGCACACGTGATCGACGCTTACGCGCCGCAAACCAATATCGTGCGCGCCGACGGCAAGCGTGCCGCACTCCTCACCGTGGAGAAAACCGGCAGCGCCTCGACCCTGACGATCATCGACCAGGTCAAGGCGATGCTGCCGAAGATCGCCGCGGGCTTGCCGCACGCGCTGAAGATCACGCCGCTCGGCGATCAGTCGGTGTTCGTGAAGTCGGCGATTACGGGCGTGGTGCGCGAGGCGCTCATTGCCGCGTGCCTTACCGCCGCGATGATCCTGCTCTTTCTCGGCAGCTGGCGCGCCACGCTCATCATTGCCGTGACGATTCCGCTGGCCGTGCTCACCTCGCTCATCGCACTTGCGGCGCTCGGCGAAACCATCAACATCATGACGCTCGGCGGGCTCGCGCTCGCCGTCGGCATACTCGTCGACGACGCCACCGTTGCGATCGAGAACATCACGCATCATCTGGAACGCGGCGCCCCGCTGCACGACGCGATCCTCAACGGCTCCGGCGAGATCGCGGTGCCGACCTTCGTCTCGACCCTGTCGATCTGCATCGTGTTTGTGCCGATGTTTCTGCTTTCCGGTGTCGCGCGTTATCTGTTCGTGCCGATGGCCGAGGCCGTGGTGTTCGCCATGTGCGCCTCGTACTTCTTCTCGCGCACGCTGATTCCCACGCTCGCGATGTATCTGCTGCGCGCGCGCTCACGGAACACCGTACCCGCACGCGGTATAAGCGGTGCGATGACGCGCTTCCAGGGCGGCTTCGAGAAGCGCTTCGAGTCCCTGCGCAGCCGCTACCGGGCGATTTTGCAGGCCGCCATCGCGCAGCGCCGTCGCTTCGTCGTGCTGTGGCTCGCGCTCTGTCTCGGCTCGCTCGTGTTGTTGCCGTTCACTGGGCGCGACTTCTTCCCGGCAGTCGATACCGGCGAGATCCGGTTGCACTTGCGTGCGCCGACGGGTACGCGCATCGAGGAAACGGCCCGCATCACCGATCAGGTCGAAGCAAAAATCCGCAGCGTCATTCCGGCCGCCGAACAGGCCTCGGTCCTCGATAACATCGGCGTGCCGGTGAGCGGCATCAACCTCACTTACGATTCCTCGGATCCGATCGGCCCCGAAGACTCGGACATCCTCGTCACGCTCGCGCCGAAGCACGAGCCCACCGCGCAATACGTCGCGAAGCTGCGCAATGTGCTCGACGCGGCGTTTCCCGGCGTGAGCTTCGCGTTCCTGCCCGCCGACATCGTCAGTCAGATCCTGAACTTCGGCCTGCCCGCGCCGATCGACGTGCAGATCGTCGGCAACCAGCTCGCGCAGAACCGGCAAGTCGCGAACCACCTGCTCGATGAAATGCGCGGCGTGCGCGGGCTCGTCGACGCGCGCATCCAGCAGCCCGGCGACGAGCCCACGATCAACGTGAACGTCGACCGCACCAAGGCCATGCAAGCCGGCCTCACGCAGCGCGACGTTGCCCAGAACCTGCTCATCGCGTTGTCCGGCAGCTCGCAAACCTCGCCGAACTTCTGGCTCGATCCGAAGAATGGCGTCAGCTATCCGCTGATGACCGAGGTGCCGCAATACGACGTCCATTCGCTGCAAACGCTCGCCAATATTCCGGTGACCACGCAAACCGTGTCGGTCAATCCGCAGAACCAGCTGGGCACGCTCGGAACCGTGTCGCGCAGTTCGCAGCAAGCGGTCGTGTCGCACTACAACGTGCAGCCCGTGCTCGACATTTTCGCGTCGACGCAAGGGCGCGACCTGGGCGGCGTCGCGTCGGACGTGAACCGCCTCGTGGATGCCGCGCGGGCGCAGTTGCCGCCGGGCTCGTCGATCGTGATGCGCGGCCAGGTGCAATCGATGAACGCGTCGTTCAGCGGCCTCGCCGCAGGCCTCGTGTTCGCGATCGCGCTCGTCTACCTGCTGATGGTCGTGAACTTCCAGTCGTGGCTCGATCCGCTGATCATCGTGAGCGGCCTGCCGGGGTCGCTGGCCGGCATCGCATGGATGCTGTTCGTCACGCAAACCACCCTTAGCGTGCCGGCGCTGACGGGCACGATCCTCTGCGTGGGCATCGCGACGGCCAACAGCATTCTCGTCATCAACACGGCGCGCGAGTCGCTCGCCGCCGGCATGGCGCCGCTCGCCGCGGCGCTGGACGCTGGCTTCAGTCGCTTTCGGCCTGTGCTGATGACGGCGCTCGCGATGCTGATCGGCATGCTGCCGATGGCGCTCGGCCTCGGTGACGGCGGCGAGCAGAACGCGCCGCTCGGGCGCGCCGTGATCGGCGGTCTCGCGATCGGCACGCTTTCGACGCTCGTGTTCGTGCCGGTGATCTTCGGCATGGTGCACGGCTGGCTCGCGAAGCGCCGCGCCGCGCGCGACGCCACAGACGATGCGCGCGCCGCCGCAACCACTTACGTTGAATAAGGATTTCAGATGAACCCGCCTATTCCGCCCGAGGCTCGCGACGCCACGGCACAGCAATATGCGCGCGCCGGATCCGCGGCGCGTCGTCCCGGGCTCGCCATCGGCCTCGCCTGCGTCGCCGTGGTGTTGCTCGCCGCCGGCATCGTACCGCGCCTCGAAGCCCGTACGACGCAGGCACATCAGGTCGCAGCGCAACGAGAGCTGATCGTCTCGACGGTCACCGCTACGCGCGCGCCGACGACGCAAGACCTGCTGCTCCCCGGCTCGGTCACCTCCTGGGCCGACGCGTCGATCTACGCGCGCACGAGTGGCTATGTCCAGCACTGGTACGCGGATATCGGCGCGCACGTGAAGGCCGGCCAGACGCTCGCCCGGATCGACACTCCCGAACTCGACGCGCAGCTCCAACAGGCGCGCGCCGACGAAGCGACGGCCGAAGCGAACTATCGCTTCGCGAGCAGCACGGCACAGCGCTGGCAAACGATGCTGCAGACGCAATCGGTGTCGCAGCAGGACGCGCAGGCGAAAACGAGCGACGCCGCCGCCAGACTCGCCACGCTCCAGGCGGCGCAGGCCAACGTGGCGCGCCTGCAGGAACTGGTTTCGTACCAGCTGGTGACGGCACCCTTCGACGGCGTCATCACGGCGCGCAACGTGCAGGTGGGCGCGCTCGTCACGGCGGGCGGCACACCGGGGCTCGCCACGATGCCGGGCGAGCTGTTCCACATTGCCCAGACCGACCGGCTGCGCGTCTACGTCGACGTTCCGCAGGACGACGCGAGCCTCGTCGCACCCGGCACGGCGGTGTCGGTCACGACGCAACAGTATCCGGGCCGCCGCTTCGAGGCGAGCATTGCACGCAGTTCGAACGTGATCGACCCGGTGAGCCGCACGTTGCGCGTGGAAGTCGATGTGGACAATCACGACGGCGCATTGATGCCCGGCGCCTACGCGCAGGTGCATCTCGCGCTCACCACGGCGATGCCCGCGCTCGAACTGCCCGTGAGCGCGCTGCTGTTTCGCCCGGATGGCGTGACGGTCGCGGTGGTTGACGCTCACGACAAGGTGCGGCTTCGCAAGGTCACCATAGGCCGCGACTTCGGCACCTACGTCGAGGTCGCAACGGGACTCGCAGCGAGCGAGCGCGTGATCGACAACCCCGGCGACGCGATCGCCGACGGCCAAAGCGTGCGCGTGGCGACAACGGCCGCCCCGGACAGCAAGGCTTAGGCGATGAGATCCATCATGTTCGACAGCCCTGTCACGTCACTGCGCAGAATCGTCGCCGCATGCGCGGTAGCCTCGCTCGCCGCGTGCACGACGTTGCCGCATTACAGCGTGCCCTCGGTCGAAGTGCCCACGCACTTTGCGACGCAATCCGCCGCCTCCGGCTGGGCGGTGGCTTCGCCCGCCGATGCGAACCCGCGCGGCCCCTGGTGGACGCTGTTCGGCGATAGCGAACTCGATACGCTCGAAGCGCGCGTCGACGTGTCGAACCAGACCGTGCGTCAGGCCGTCGCCAACCTCGAAGCCGCGCGCGCGATGGTCGATTACCAGCGCGCGGGCTATGCGCCCACCGTCACGGCCGGCGTGGCGGCGCAGCGTTACCGCACCTCGCAGAATCTGATCGACCATTCGCTCGCGGGCCAGACGGTTCCCGACTATTCGACGGGCGTTACGGCTAGCTGGGAGCCGGACCTCTTCGGACGGGTGAAGGACGCCACCGTCGAGGCGCACGCCAACGCGCAGGCCAGCGCAGCCGATCTCGAGTCGGTGCGCCTCTCGGTCGCGACCCAGCTTGCTACGGACTACTTCGATCTGCGCACGCTGGATCGCCAGAAACGACTGCTCGATGACACCGTTACGGCCTACGCCGCCGCGCTGCGCATCGTGCAGCAGCAACTCGCCGACGGCGCCATCGACGCCTCCGCCGTCGCTCAGGCGCAAACGCAGCTCGAAAGCGCGCGCACGGCCGACAGCGACGTCGACGTGCAACGCGCGCAACGCCAGCACGCGATCGCGACGCTGATCGGCGTGCCCGCCTCGTCGTTCGCGCTGCCTGCCCAGGTCGAGCCGGTCGTCGTGCCGCCGATTCCGGCGGGCATGCCCGCGGCGCTGCTCGAACGGCGCCCCGACATCGCCGCGGCCGAGCGGCGCGTGGCGGCCGCGAACGCAAGAATCGGCGAGGCGCATGCCGCCTTCTATCCGGAGCTCACACTCTCCGCTTCGGCCGGCCTCGAAAGCACGTTCTTCGCGCCGTGGCTGAGCGCGCCGAGCCTGTTCTGGTCGCTCGGCTCGCAACTCGCGGGCACGATCTTCGACGGCGGCCGTCGCCATGCCACGCTCAAAGGCGCCAACGCGCAATACGACGCGGCGGTGGCCGGCTACCGGCAGACCGTGCTCACGGCGTTCCAGCAGGTCGAAGACAACCTGAGCGCGCTGAACACGCTAGCCGACGAAGCCGAAAGCCAGCAACGCGCAACGGCCGCCGCGCAACTCTCGCTCAAGCTGACGACCAATCGCTACCAGGCAGGCGCGGTGGACTATCTCGACGTGGTGACGGCTCAGACCATTGCGCTCACGAACGAGCGCAACGAACAGCAGATCGCCGGTCGACGGCTCGATGCGAGCGTGCATCTGCTCGAGGCGCTGGGTGGCGGATGGGATCGCGCGGCTTTGGCCGACCCGGGTACGACGCCTAAAGACGCGCGAACGTCAGGATGAATCGCGTGCCCGCCGCATCGCTTTCCGCGCGCGCCGAGCCGCCGTGCAGCGCCATGATCGTGCGCACGATGGCGAGCCCCAGCCCGGCCGAAGCGCCCGTGCGCGATTCGTTGCGCCGCGAGGCGTCGGCGCGATAGAAGCGGTCGAAGATGCGCTCCAATAACTCGGCGTCGATCGGGGCACCCGGATTCGTCACCGTGACCTCGACCGTCGTTTGCGTCTGGCGAACGCTCATCGTGATCTCGCCGCCGCGCGGCGTATAGCGCAACGCATTGGCAAGCAGGTTTCCGACGGCGCGCCTGAACAGCTCCTTATCCGCGCGCAGGCGACCTTGCCCGTCGACGCGAATCCGCACGCCCGCGTCCTCCGCGAGACCTTCGAAATAATCGGCGATCTGCGCGAGCGCCTCCTCGGCATCGAACTCTCCGAGCGTCGTCATGAACTGCGGGTGCTCCGCGCGCGCAAGGAATATCACGCTCTCGATCATGCGCGAAAGCCGTTCGCACTCTTCCAGATTCGATTCGAGCAACGCCTCGTATTCGGCCGTGCTGCGCACGCGCGTCAACGCGACTTCGGTCGCGCCGCGCAGGTTGCCGAGCGGCGTGCGCATGTCGTGCGCGAGATCGGCCGTGTATTGCGACATGCGCTCGAAGCCGCCGTGCAGACGGTCGAGCATCGCGTTCAGCGATTTCGTCAGTGCTTGCAGCTCGCTCGGCGCACGCTCGATTTCGATGGGCGTATCGAGCCGGTCGACCGTGACCGTGGCGGCCCGCGCCGCCATCTCGCGCAGCGGACGCAGCGACTCGCGCACCAGCAGCCAGCTCATCAGGAACGCGAGCAGCATGCCCGCGAAACCGAACGCGTAGAGCCGCTCGCGATAGCGGTCGAGCAGCAGCCAGCGGTCGGTCATGTCGCGCGCGATGACGATGGTCACCGGCGTGCCGTCGGTGAGCGCCGCTTGCGTGGCGAGTCCGCGCACCGGAACGCCGCGCGCGTTGTGCCATTCGACCACGTCGCCTTCGGTAATGCGTTGCGCCGAGCCGAGACGCCGCGCGAGCGCGGCTTGCGCAAATCCCGCATCGGCGATGCCTTGCGTGTTGTGCTCGATCAGCTGCGTGCCGCCCGCGTCGAGTATTTTCATGGATAGCGCCGCATGGCCGAGCACCTGACTCGTCAGCCTCTCCGCGTGCTCCCGCACGTCCTGCGCGCTGTGCAGTTCCTCCGCGAGGCGCCGCGTATGCCGCGCGATCAGCACGATGTCGAGATCGTCCTGCCGCTTGACCTCGCGATCGAGCGTGAAATAGAGCGTGCTGCCTACCAGCGCGAACACGGCCAGCGTCGTGCCGGCGAAACTCAGCGCAAGGGTGGCGGTCAGCGAACGCGCGGCCATCAGGCGGGCTCTTTGATTTCGGCCACGTAGCCCACGCCGCGCACGGTGTGGATCAGCTTGATGGGAAATTCGTCGTCCACTTTGGCGCGCAGGCGGCGAATGGCGACTTCCACCACGTTCGTGTCGCTGTCGAAGTTCATGTCCCACACGTACGAGGCAATCTGCGTGCGCGTGAGCACTTCGCCCTGGCGGCGCACGAGCAGTTGCAGCAGCGAGAATTCCTTCGGCGTGAGATCGATGCGCGTGGCACCGCGCTTCACGCGCCGGCGTGTGACGTCGACTTCGAGATCGCCAAGCGACAGCACGTCGCTCTCGCGCGGCGGACCGCGTCTGGCGAGCGTGCGCACGCGCGCGAGCAGTTCGACGAACGCGAATGGCTTGACGAGGTAGTCATCGCCGCCCAGCTCCAGGCCCTTGACGCGGTCGCTGATGTCGTCGCGCGCGGTGAGGAACAGCACGGGCGTGGTTTGCGTGGCGCGTAGTGTCTTGAGCACCGTCCAGCCGTCGATGGAAGGCAGCATCACGTCGAGCACGATCACGTCGTACGCCGCTTCCTTCGCGAGGATCAGGCCTTCCGCGCCGTCCGCCGCGACGTCCACCGCGTAGCCCGATTCCTCGAAGCCCTTCTTCAGGTAGGCGCCCGTTTTCGGCTCGTCTTCGATCACAAGGATGCGCATTGTCGTTCAACTTTCAGTGTGTTCGGTACGATTGTATGCGGTCCGTTCAGCGATGGGCTTTGTGGAGTTCATCAATTCAAGTCGCTTACGACACGAATTGATCGCTTTCAAGCCGATACGCGTTCATGAGTGGACCTGGCGGACGCAGTGTTGAAGACATTCCTGGTGGCGCAGTTGATGTCGGCGCGAATCTTGAAGCGTACGCTGCGATGCTGCTCTTTGCGTGTACTCTGCGCGCGGTGATGTGGCGCGCGACGCGTGTGTTCGCTCGTGCGTCGGATAACAATCTCGCGACGGCCGAGACCGCCTCGGCGGTCCTGATCAATGATCGTAGCGGTTGGTGCTCGGCATCAACGGGCGGCCTGCAGCTCACATATCGCACGCCGCATCATGTTGCCCAGATCCTGGCAGTCTCGGGTGTCCGGAAAGCGATCCTCCGCCCACTTCAAGTATTCCCAGTAGCCCTTGTCGGCAGTCGGTGCGCCCTGATTAGCGTAGGCTTTCCGTACGACTTCGGCGAAGGTCTCGCGCGGCACGAACGGATATCGGCTCAGCTCGATCATCTCCTTAGCTCGCGTGTCATTCATCCGGATTCTTTGCGCCAGTTCGCGCATCGATCCGTGCAACGACAGCGCGATGAGCCCTTCTTTGTTATCACGCACGGCACTGAAGATCTCATCCCATGCTTTTTCCGCCTGAGGGTCGCGTAACTCCATAACTGTTGTGGTGAGTTGCTGCATGAGTGTATGGTCCGGCGCGTTCAGAATCTTGAAAGCAGAGATGAAACTTTTAACGACCGTGACCGTCTGGTCGTCGTTCAACTGATTCGCCACGCGGGCGATGCTCGGTGCCAGTGCACGCAAGCTCGTCGCGCCAGTGTCCGATGAGATCGCGTTCAAAATTGTGGGAACGACCAACATCCGTTGCTGTTGATCCAGTCCGCGAACAAGGCCGGACAAGTCCTCACCTGCCCGCACGAGGCTATAACCGCTCAGGCCGATCCGCGCCGATTCACCACTGGTTCTCTGGAAGTAGTTGTTGATGATCCGGGTCACCTGAGCCGCAGTAATGTTGCCAGTCAGTTCGCGGAGTTCTAAACTGTAGAACGGTTCATTCTTTTTCAGATATGTCACAAGGATGTCGATGCAACTGTCCGCAGAGGATGTGGCGCGTGCGTTGTTCAGTCCGGGAACGAGAAACACCAGATAGTGAGCAACCGCGGCGGGCCCGTTCTCCTTCGCGCCAGCAGTGATGAGTTTTTCGGCAACCAGTCGGGTCTGATCCGGTCCGAGCTCCTTCACGAATCTGGCGGAGCTCAGATCAGCATTGACCTGGGCGCTCGTCCGTGACGCTATGATCCGATCGGCCACCATGCCGGCCTGCGTCACGGTCAGTTTCGATGCCACTGGCGTGAGATCCACGAACATCGCTGTCAGCATGTCAGCATCGATCTGCCGTCCGAAAGCGCGCATGATCTGATCGCGGAGCATCAGTTGCTGCTTGTCGGTCAAAGGCCGTTTCGCTGGGTCGAGATCGGGTAGCAACGCAGCGACTATTTTCAGGTCATGAGTTTGAACGGCCGACTTGACGATCTGGTCTTGCGCCTCAATGAACTGCTCCGGAAGCTCTGAAGCAAGGTCGTGCAAACCTTTTGCAAGCTGGTCGAACTGTTCGTGAGGCGTCTTAGGATCTTGAACTAGCCTAAGATAGCGAGCGACCACTGCGTTGGCCTGGTCCGGATCAAGATACGGCGCCACCGCCGTCAGCCAGGGCGCGAGCGCGCTGAATTCCGCAGGCGAGTGCTGCGCTGCTCCTGAGAGCGCCACGAACTTGGCGGCAAACTCTCGTCCGCGAACGGTGCTGACGTTATCCAGCAAACGGGCGAAAGCATCACTCATGCGGGGATTGGGAAGTGTCGAGCGCGCGTCAGAGATGCCGCCAGTGATCTCCTGAATCAACGCCTCCGATTGAACCTCATCCAGCTTTTCGGCAACGGCCGCCAGTGCGCGGGGGAGAAACTCGCTGTCAGATTCTCGCATGACGCCGAGAATATTCCCGGTCAGGATGGCTGCCTGATCGTGATTCAGTTGCTTGGCGACAGACAGGAATGCGACATAGGGTGTGAACTCGTCGTGGCGTAGCTTCGCGAGAGTGCGAAAAGCGAGGTTTTGGGTTTGTGCCGCGTCGACTCGGGGTAGTACGGCCTGCAGCCCCAGAAGCAACGGAGGGTTGAACAACTTGTCAGGGAGTGCATCGACGATCCTGTTGGACAAGACCTCGGCCTGCGTGTCATCGAGGTTGTGTATCGCAGTGTCCAGCCAGCTACCGGGCTCGCTCATTCCAGTGGTGTCCTGTGTCTGCACGAGCGTGTCCGTGATTTCGGCGGGCGAGGCTGCAGAGCCCAACTCGACTTGCGTCATCGATTTTGCCTGCGCCCGCGGAGGGTACTTTTGTGCGTCGAATTCGTTTAGATACCCGATCAGCCAGTCGCGCCGCGCGACCGATATTCCTAGCGCGGAAGCGAGGATCGGGGTGATGCCGCGGGTATAGCTGCGCGCCAGTTCATCGTCGTTGAATGCGCGGGAGAGAAACTCCCGCTTTTGCTCGTCTTTTTCGCGAGCCAGCGTGATCAAGCCGTTCGCCACTTCGGCCGTGACCTGGCTGCTGCTCATGTTGATCGGTCGCCATAGAAGCTGGGCTGTCGACTCAAGACGGCTGCGCCTGCTATCCCGCGAAGAAAGGCCCGCTAGCACCGCGAACAACAGACAACCGATCATGAGAAAGTAGAGCCGGTGACGGGTTCGCTTTTCCTTGTCCTTTTCCCGTTGAACCACAGCGGAGCTTCTGTCGATGTAGTCTGAGACATCGTTGAACTCGGCTACCGGGTCGGAACCCGGCAAGGTGTAGCGGCTGGCCCATTGCGCGTTGGGATGCCACGCAGCCGCCTGTGCGTTCGCCGATGTCGCTGGTGCAGTCGCCGTACCTTTCCATTCCTCTGCGCGTGCGAGATCGGCGCCGCGCAGGTGTGCCCCCTTCGCTCGTTCTCGTAGCCGCCGATACTCCAATCCGAGCCGCGCCTCTTTCTGGACCCATTCCTTCAATGTCGTCCACTGGCGAATGAGCGCCTCGTGCGAAATGTCGATCACCGTGTCCGGGCGCAGATCGTCTTCCGTTTCCGATCGGTCAGGATCCCGATCGTAAGTCAGGAAGTTGACGTTCTCGTGTGCGAACGCCGCGATAACCGGTTTGAAGTCTTTCCAGTCATGCCCCGACCATTGGCCGATCAGTTCGAGCGCCTGCGGGCGCCGCACAGCCTGACCTCCGCCCTCGCCCTCGCGCTGTTCGGTGATGGCGCGAAAGAGCCACTCCGCCGCCTGTCGGTCTTCCGGGGAAAGTGACTTGAGAACCCGATCGGCATGAAGCGAAAGGGCTCCGCGCACGCCACCGACTTCCTCCGCGTCGAAATCGGCTCGGCCGATCTGCGTGCTGCCGGTCTCGCGCTTCGACGCGTGTTCCCACATCTGCGCCAGCGCGTGCTGCATGATCGGAAGCTGATCCATATCGCTGCCGACGGTATTGATTATCTCGGTGACAATGCCTTCTTTGACGTCACCACCGAACATCTGTGCGGGGCCGACAATGGCCTCGCGCATCTGATCCCGGTCCAAGCGCGGAGTGAGATATTGGGCGCGATTAATCGCTTCCGGCAAGTCAAGAAAGCGCACGCAATTGCCGAGAAAATCGGTGCGCATCGTCAGGGCGACGTAAATGCCGGCGGCCTTTTCCGAGCGCGCGGTCAAGAGCAGATTCACGAACGCTTCCGACTCGTCGTTTTGCGCGCAACCGGCTTCGGCATAGGTGAACAGTTCCTCGAATTGATCCACCAACACGAGAAGGTTGAAAGGGGGAAGGTCCGGATCCGAATGCTTGCGTGCCTCGCTGACCAGTTCGAGCAGACCGCGCGGACCACGCCGCAATTCGGCCTGTACCGCGCCGATGTCACGCGGGGGGGTCTTCCGGTTGCTGGCGGCATACGATCGTGGAATGCCGCTCAGTTCGTGGCCGATCACCTCATCGCCGAGCAAAGTTCTCGCGAGGCTCTGTATGGGGCGATCGCCGGGGCGCATGATGGCCATGCGCCATTCGGTGCTATGGCCGATCCCGCTCACCGGAAGCGCCGGCAGCAAACCTGCGCGAACGAGACTGGACTTGCCCGAGCCTGATGGACCGATGACCGCTAGAAAATGCCGCTGGCCGAGAATCTCAAGGAGACGATTGGTATGCGCCTCCCGGCCGAAGAATATTTCCGCCTCCCACAACTGGAACGGCCGTAGCCCGGGATACGGATGCGTAACGAGACCGAGGCCAATGTCAAACATGCTTCGGTCTCCCGAGTGCGTCGACAAAGCTGGCGATCTGATCGCGCGTTACACCTTCGCGGCAATCGAGCAGCAGCAGGTTTCGGTCGTATACCTTGGGCGGGGGTTTGTCGGCGGGCGGAAAGTCGAGCACGGCGCCCCACACGACCTGGCGACGATTCAGAACCTTTCTCGCGTACATGTACTGCGAGTTGACCCAGTCGAGCGTGGCCTTCCCGTAGATGATCACCACCCCCTCGCTTTCTCCGATTACGTTGTTCAGGGCCTGAAGCGACGGGATCCCTGCGGTGCCATTCCTGTGGCTGGTCGACGACACGAGCGCGCTATGTCCGAGCGATTCGATCATGGTCGCCACACTGGAGCTGAGGCTCTCGTCTTCCTCGATCGAACTCACGCAGATCGCGAGAGACTCGCCCAGGCGGTCCCCGCCTCCCCGGTCAGCGACGGGTGCGACTGATACCGGCTGCGCCATTTGTTCCGCGACCTTGTCAGCGGTCGTGACGACGAGCTTGCGAAACTCTTCGAGACCGCTGGCGATGGCGTCCATCAGGAGCGCCTGCTGCTTTTCGTCCGCGACCTGTATGGGGTCGATCTCCGCGCTTCGCCATTGCAGGAACGGCGGCGCTCCGGCTATCGAGGCTTGAGCCGCGAGGGCTGCCTGGATGGATGTCCAGGACGGGTCGCTGGCGGTTGGGCGCCTACCGCCGCTGCGTCCTAGCACCTGAACGAACAGCTTCGCAGCGGCGAGATCTCGACTCACTGCGCTTTCGAACGCCTGCCGCGAACTCCTGTCGTAGGATTCCGGGCTGGCAGGAGCGACGTCGTAGCCGGCCTGACGCAAAGCCGATACCAACTGATTCCATTCTTCAAAGAGATCTTCAGTCGGCTCCGCCACCCAGACGAGGGGGCGCACGCCGGCCAGCGCGGGAGCGGCGGGATAGAGGGATCCCGACGTGCCGCCGCTTGCCGCGAGTTGCTTGACGATCAGGTGCGCAAGCTCGTTGATCCGACTCCAGTAGGGCGTGCCTTCCTCGACCTTCGGCGACGGGTAGCCCATGCGTACGGACCTGTCTCCTTCCATGGAGTACAGCTTTAGCTGCGTTAGCTCGCGTAACCGTGGATGCCATAGTTCACGAGCGACCGGTTCGATCTCGACAATGAACACGCTTTCCTTGTTTCGACTCGAAGGGCGGGCACTGAGGAAACTGATCAGTTCTTGCTGACACCAGCTGGATTTCAGGTAACTGGGCGAGAGAAACAGGACGAGAGTGCGGCTGGCACCGACAGCTTCCAGCAGCGTCGGTGTGACTTGCTGATTGGCGAGCAGTATCGAGTCGTGGAAGACGGGCAACTGTTTGTCGCCAGACTTGATCTGTAATTCACGCTCGAGGTTCCCGAAAAAGGTCGTGACCCATCCGCGCGACATTCCCGGAAGAGGAGTGTCGTCGTTGTGCGCGTAGCTCACGAAGACGTCATAGCTTAATGGAGACGCCATAGTTCGCTCTTTTCCCGGCCCAGGGCGAGCCTCTTTCAGTTGATCGAACCGGTAAGCCAAACTCGGCTTTCCGCTGAGCGCGCTTGTGTCCTCGTGAGTTTCAGAGTCGCACGTTGACGATCGAACGTTTAGTCAGAGACGACTGAGGCGTCGGACTCGTGTGAACTCGGCGACGCGCAGGCCGGCTGTCAGACAACACAGCGCTGAGTATTTCGCATCTGGCATAAGTCTTTCATTGCATAGTGAGACTCTGCATCGCAAACTCATCAGATACTTAAATTAGAGAAGAGATGATTGATGAAATATCAGATATCCCTTTCCATTGTGTAGACGAAGATCTTGTGCGCGTCAATTGGAAGTGCGAATCGATATGTGTCACCTCTAACATAGCAACGGTCTTCAGGTAATGCTTACAGCCTTGAGGATTGGAAGTCGTGGTCGACTTCCAACAACTCTAGAACACACTGCTTGCCAGGTGCTGGGTGAATCACGATCGACACGGTACCGATGGATAAAATGAAAACGCATGCAAGTGCCGTGATTTGAAGGGAGGTCTATTTTTTTCGCATTTTTTTAACCGACGCAGGCACCGGAACGACACCTTACGTTACGTGCAGGCATTCGATCAGTTCTTCACAGGGAATGAGCGCCCTGGTAGACGCCGTTGAGACCGAGTCCCGTCATGTCCGCTATTCACGCAAGCGTCGAAGACAAAGCCATCGGTTCAGTCCACGCACGTTCACAAACGAACGCGACGCACGCAATCTTCGGCGCGGGCGTCGCGACCGCGCTCAGTTGTGGGTGGACGGAAACGCGAACGTCGCGCGTGCACTGCCATTGCCGTGGACGTTCAGGGTCTGCTTTCTGGTCACGCCGCTGTAAGTGGCGCTGACCGTGTAGCGCCCTTGAGGCAACCGCACGAGCATGTACGGCCCCTTCGACGTGGTATCGAGCACGGTCGTACCGCCAGCTTTGGCAATCCGCACCTGGACGTCGGCCACATAGCTTGCACCGGGACCGGTGAACTGCAGAGACAGCGGCCACTGCCTGCGCGCCTGTCGCAGCGCGGTCGACTCGTCGCGACCGACTCCGCCGGACACGAACGATATGTCGCCCTGCTGCTGCGTGGCCGGCATGCCGGTCGGATGGATCTCGCTGGCGGCCTGCGGAGTTGCCGTCTGCGCCACTGCGACGCCTGCCTGAACGAGTGTGAACGCCGAGACGAGCAGGGTCGACGCGATCCGGGGAGCGTTTCGTTGCATTTTCATCGTGACTGCTCCTTACAGTATTGCCGACTGCCGGTTAGAGTGCGTGCCCGGCCCGTCGGACGGAAGAACGCTTGCAATATGGTTTGGAAACGCATCGCGAGCCGGGTGCCTGGCCACGTGCGAGGACGCCTCACGACTCGCGGGAACGACGCCTCGATTCTGTTTGGAGTTTTCCTGGCTGAAGTTGGCGGTCCGGCTGCCGTTGAGGCACGCGCGGCATGCGAATAGCCGCGTAGGCGATCGCCACCGTCATTAGCGGACTTACTTCGCATAATAGAACATAGGGCGCGAAGCTGAGTGCAGGCACACAAGGTGTCGCTGCCATGTACGCCCCGCAACTGTTCCACGAGATCAGCGAGCCTGTGGTCGTGGCCGAATCAGCAACGGAACGGCCGATACCCGGGCCAGAACTGATGGGCGTATCACGCGGCGGACAGCCAGCGCTATATGCTGGCCTCAAACGGTTTCAGCAATTGCATGGCTCGACTTCCGGCAAGAGCTTCGCCGGGTACATCGCGTTCTATCCGAACTGCAACACGACCTATAGAGCCGAAGACGATTTCGACGACAAACCCGTGCGTGTCTTTCATGGCAGCGCGGACGACTATGCTCCTGTCGCGTCTTGCCGCGCATACGTCGAAAGACTACGAGCCAAGGGGAAAGACATCAAGATGATCGAGTATTCGGGCGCCTAGGACATGTTTGACTGGAAAGGCGCGGCGAAGCCAATCGTCCTAGCCAAGGGGCAGACCATAAGAAGCTGTCAACTGAGCGAAGCACAGAACGGGCAAATCGTGGACGCAGCAACTGGTCAGCTTTTCACATACAGCGATCCCTGCGTCCAGTATGGACCGACCCTCGCGTACGACTAAAAGGCAGCGAACAATGCCAGGCAGGTCGTCCGCGAATTCGTGACGGGCACGCTCAAACTTGGCGCACCCGCTCCCTGACGTTCGCGGCGGTTGCGGCTCCAGTCACTCGCTCCAGCGTCCGCGTCGGCGAGTGGGTCAAAGATTTCCGAAGCAAACGTATTTTGCTTCGAGATATGCCTCGATTCCGGAATGCGCTCCCTCACGCCCCATGCCCGATTCCTTGATGCCACCAAACGGTGCTACCTCGTTGAACACAAGACTGTCATTGACGCCGACCACGCCGGTCTCGAGAGCCTCCATCACACGGAAGGCGCGGCTAATTTCCGAGGTATAGAAATAGGCGGCAAGGCCGGTCCGCGTATTGTTCGCTTGATCGATCACTTGCGCCTCGTCGGTAAAACGAAGCACATTCGCAATCGGCGCTAGAACTTCGTCCCCGCAAACGCTCATCTCGGGCTCGACATCGGTCAGCACAGTGGGTCGGAAAAAGTTTGATCCGGGAGACAAACGCGCCCCGCCAGTCGCAATCGACGCGCCCGAGCGCACCGCGTCGCTAACGAGATTTTCGATGCGTGTCACTGCGTCATCATTGATGAGTGGACCGATCTGAGCACCTTCGGAGAGGCCGTCGCTCACTTTCAATGCGGCTACTCTGGACACGAGTTTGGAAACGAAGCTTTCGTAAACATCTTCGTGCACGAAGAATCGATTCGCGCACATGGCTGCCTGCCCGGAGTGCCTGAAACGCGCATCGAGCGCTCCTTTGACAGCCAGATCGACGTCCGCGTCATTGAACACAATGAACGCACAGTTCGCTCCCAGTTCAAGCGACACTTTCTTGACCGTTGAAGAGCACATGGCCATCAAACGCTTGCCATCTTCAACGGCTCCCGTAAAAGAGATTTTTCTGACTTTCGGGCTCGACGCGAGCGCGAGGCCGATTGAATCGCCTGCGCCTGTGAGTACCGATAGCACGCCTCTGGGCACCCCTGCGCTTTCGCCAAGCAGGCATAGCGCAAGCGCCGAGAATGGAGTCTTTGGGTCGGGATGATGTATTACGCTGCAGCCTGCAGCGAGTGCCGCTCCCAGTCGCCTCGCGACCATCGACGACGGGAACGTCCAGGACGTGAGGGCGCCGCACACTCCGATGGGCTGATGCAGCACCCTGATACGCTGATTACGACGGGGCGCAGGAATGTTGTCGCCGTAGATCCGGCGCGCTTCTTCACCAAACCACTCGAGGTAGTTCGCGGCTTGCGAAATCTCTGAGCGGGCTTCGTGCAGAGGCTTGCCTTGTTCCAGGCACAGGATCATTGCCAGGTCCTCACGATGAGAGAGGACCAGTGCCGCCCACTCCTTCAGGACGGAAGCGCGTTCACGGCTGCTCCAGTCTCGCCACTCCTGAAATGCGGCCGCACTCGATGTGATGGCATCGTCCACGTGGTCCATCGTGACTTGCGGTACGGAACCTAGCGTTTCCCCCGTTGCCGGATTCGTGACCGCAATCCTGGGAAGATCCGTGTCATCAACCCATGAGCCGGCGACATAGGCCGATTGCTGGAAGAGACTTGAGCACTGGAGTTTCATGTGTGATCCCCACGCTGCTTGTTGCACCTTGATGGTGGCCCGGCAATTCGGCGGGCGACTTGTCGGAACGTTCCGACGGATCAGCGACTTCGATTCATCGCACCCCGTCCGCCTGCTGCGTTGCTACGTATGGTATCGAAATCCGCCCGAGTCTGGAGGACCGCTCGGCCAGAACCTGCCGCGAGTCAGAAACCGCGTTGTCTTGCCGTGATGACGCTGATCTGCGCGACGTCGAGCTTCGCGGCGATCCCAGTGGGTCTTTGACTCAACCCTGTCTGCTTCGAGTAAAAAACTGACTGAATGGTGCGGTTACGTAGCTCAAGTTGCGGTTGGCAGTCCAGCAAGCTGGTGGCCCTAAACCGCGCTTCTTCATCCTATGATGTACAGAATGCTGTCGCACGTAAAAAAACTTCCGGCACGATCGTCTTTCAGAATGGCATGGGATCTTAACTGATCGCGCTCGATCCGGGGTTCTGGGCGAGAACGGCGGATGTCGGATGTCGCGTGGTGCCGATGAAGCGTTCCGGCTGCCGTCTCGCCTGGCCCCCGGAACCTGGCGTCGATCTACCGTAAAGAGGGCGATCGGTCACGATGGGGACACGACAATGACGGTTCTAGCCAAATATGACCATGACGTGTTCATCAGTTACGCCCACCTGGACGACAGGGGCGACCGGCCGTGGATCAGCGCGCTTGCTGAAAACCTGGCGCTGTACGCATCGTCGCGGCTGGGCCGTCCTCTTCGTGTCTGGAAGGATCACGAACTCGCGGGCAATGACCCGGTCACCCCCGCCATCATCGGCGCGATTCAACGATCGGCTACGCTGCTCGTTATCATGTCGCGAGGCTATCTGCAATCCCAATGGTGCAGCAAGGAGCGCAATGCGTTTCTCAGTGTCGCGGCCGACCGTATCGCAGAGCAACGCGTCTTTGTCGTTGACGCCTGGGAGACCGCCCGCAGTGAGATGCCGGATGAGTTTCGTGACCTCAAAGGTTTTCCGTTCTGGGTGCAAGATTCGGGGGCCGGCGGTTTCGCCCGCCCGCTAGGCCTCATCGACGTACAGGAGCGCCGGTATCACGAGCGGCTCATCGATTTGAGCGGTCAACTGGTCAAGAAGCTGCAGGCCCTCGAGGTGGCCAATACAACCATCGAAACGGGCGCTGCCAATCTTTTCGATACGGTCTTCATCGCGCGTTCAACCGACGATCTTGAAGATCGTGAAGATGAACTGAACGGGTACCTGAGTCAGGCCGGTATCGAGCGCTTGCCACAGAAGTGGTACCCGGACATGAGCGAAGCCGCCTTCTGCGCCGCGATGAATGCCGATCTCCAGCGCGCATCCGTTTATGTTCAGCTGCTCGGGAAGGCGCATGGGCGCAAGCCGGAATTCGGCGGAGAGCGCCGGTATCCGGTACTACAGAGCGATCTGGCGCACGCAAGCGGCAAACCAGTCTTGCAATGGCGTGACCCTCGCGACGATCCCGCGGACGTGAGCGATGCCGTGCATCGTGCCTTGCTGGAGGACGCACGCTCCTGCAGCTTCGAAGACTTCAAAAGCGCGGTGGTCGAACTGACTCGGCGCAAACCCGTAGAGCCGAAGACGAAGCCACCCGGCGTTACGGTATTCGTTAATGCGGACCGCGACGATCTCGAGGTCGCTCAACGGGTTGCCGAAGTCCTGGCGCAGAATGGCGTGGAGTGCTTCTGGCCGCTCAGGGAAGGCAGTCCCGAAGAGGTGCGGAAGGACCTGGAAGAAAACCTCAAGGATTGTGATGGCCTGATCCTCGTGTACGGCGCGACCGAACCATCGTGGGTGCGAGATCAGCTTCGGCAGGGACGCAAGATACTGAGCCAGCGTGAGCGCGCGCTGGCCGCGATGGCCATCTATCTGGGCCCCCCGGAACAGAAGAAAGAGATCGCGGTTGCACTGCCCAACCTGATTACCCTCGATGGTCGGACCGGCTTGAACGCGACCGCATTCGCGGCTTTCCTGCAACGCGTGACAGGCGGAGTCTGATCATGGCCACGGTCATCGAGTTCAGCAGCAGTCCGTATCCGGGCTTGCGTCCATTCCGCTACGACGAGTCTGATGTCTTCTTCGGGCGCGAAAAGCAGATCGATCTTCTGATCACACGCCTTGCCGTCAATCGCTTTCTTGCGGTCATCGGTTCGTCGGGATGTGGCAAGTCGTCCCTCGTGAGAGCGGGATTGCTTCCTGCGCTCAACGCCGGATTCATGGCGCAAGTCGGATCGAGATGGCGGATTATCGCACTGCGTCCCGGCGAGCGGCCGCTCAGGCAACTGACACGCGCGGTATCGGACGCCAACCTGTTTGGATCCGCGCGCCCCGCGGAGGAATCCGCGGCATTTGTTGAGGCCAGCTTGCGGCGCGGTCCGCTCGGCCTCGTCGAGGTCGTTCAGAGCGCCGATGCGCTGCGTGATCAGGCGCTCCTCGTGCTAGTCGATCAGTTTGAGGAGACGTTCCGCTATAGTGAGTCGCGACCTTCCGATGAAGCCGAAGCGTTTGTCGCGCTCCTGCTCGCGAGCGCTACACAGCGCGAGTGTCCGATCTATGTCGTGGTCACCATGCGCTCGGACTATCTGGGCGAGTGTGCCGCGTTTCGGGGGCTAGCCGAAGCCGTCAGCGACAGCCAATATCTCACGCCGCGGCTCACCCGCGACGAACTGGAACTCGCCATCGACGGACCCGCTCGCGTATTCGGCGGACAGATCGATCCGAAGCTCCTGAACCGGCTGCTCAACGACTTTGGCACGGATGCTGACCAGTTGCCGCTTCTTCAGCATGCGCTAGCCTGCATGTGGGACCGGAAGGCGCGCTCCGGTATCGAGGCTCCCCGTCTAACGGTCGATGATTGTGATGCGATTGGTGGTGTGCGCATGGCACTCTCCAATCACGCGGACGAAATCGTTGCGGAGTTGACGCCTGAGCAGCAGCGCATCATGCAGGTCATGTTCCGGAGGCTTTCCGGCTCTGCAAGCGGACCCCGCGACGTGCGCGCGCCTGCGCGCGTGCACGAGATCGCGCAGATCGCCAACACCAGCACGGATGAGGTTATCGCGGTTGCGCAAGCGTTTGCCCGTACCGACCGGTGTTTGCTGATCGCACCCGAAGGGGCGATCACTGCGGACAGCATGCTCGATATCTGTCATGAAAGTCTGATCCGCCAATGGGTAAGCCTGCGCGACTGGTCGGAAAAGGAAGCGCAATCTGCCGAGAGGTATCGGCTGCTTGAGCAGACGGCTCGACGGTGGCGCAAGGGAGAGGCCGCGCTCTGGAGCACGCCGGATCTCGAAGTCGCGCTCGCGTGGGAAGCACGGGAAAGGCCCACGGCGACGTGGGCGCGCCGCTACGGGGGCGACTTCGATGAGGCAATGGCATTCCTGCGGGCAAGTGAGGCGAAGCAGCGGGCCGACGTGGCGGCGAAAGAATCGGCCCAGCGTGCGCAAATGCGCCGCTATCGGCGCTATCGGTGGATGGTGTACGGGCTCGTAACGTTGTTTGTCGCAGCATCGGGGGGCATGGCGGTCTACCTGCACCATTTGTATGACACGGCATGGGAGTACACGGCCTACTACAACACGATCGTCTCGCATTGGGGCATACCCGTGGGCTACGGGCGCTTGACTGATGCGCAGGTGCGACAACGCCCGTGGTCACTCAAAGTTGTCACACGTGGACGTTCCGGCAGGGTCCTGCGCATTGAGGCGGTCAACAGCTTCGGCGACTGCGAGCCGGACAATGGAATCGTGCAACCTCTTGATCAAGAATCCCAAGGTAATTTCTTGACCAGTCAGAAGAGCCTGCAGGAGTGCGAGTGGGTCTATGTGGTCGATGCCGATGGCAAGAACCTGATATATGAAAAGGCTCTGAACCGTGACGGCAAACTGGTCTGGGGGATGGCAATTCCACCGCAGATCGACAGGACACGTCAACAGGCCTATTACGTCGGACCGGATGGCTCGCTGAAAGTGCAGAAGAACACCAGGCTGCATAGTGTCGAGTTTGACTACATCGCCGACAAGAGCAACAAGGAACGCGACGGGATCGAAAGGAGCGAGCGGTATTTTACCTACGCGGGAGGTCTAAGACGTCCCGAACCCGGACCAGACAATGTTTATGGGGTCGTCAAGGAATACGACGCGAACGGCCTTAAGCTCAGAATGACCATGCTCGGAAACGGAGCGGCAATCGTGAATGACGCCAACGGCGTCGCCGTTAAAATGTATAAGCACGACGCGCTCGGTAACCCTGTGCAGATCGCATTCTTCGATCAGTCTGGCCGGCCCGTTCTCTCGAAGGATGGCTACCATCTGATCCGGATGGCGTATGACGCGAACGGCAATGAGATTTCAAGACGTTACTTCGGCATTGACGGAAGGCCGGTAAGGTGCAAAGGTGAAAACTATCACGAAGAAAGGAAACGATACGCACAGGGTGAGCCGGTGGAATTCTCCTACTTCGACGTGGACGGGAGCCCGGCCTACAATGCCGCTTTTCTGGTACATGCGATGACCATGTCGTTCGACCGGAACCGGCCCATGGAGATGCGGTTTTTCGATGTTCACGGCAAACCAGTTTCTGGCACTGGAGGGCAGCAGGGCGCGAGAATCAGCTACGACAAGAATGGCAACGTAGCGTCACTCTGGTACATCAATGCCGATGGATCCGCGGCTTACGACATGGTTGGCGTACATCGGCGAACGTGGCAATACAACGAGAGCGGCAAGCCGGTCCGCGAAATGACATTTGATAATCAGGACAAGCCAGCGCGCACGAAAGGTTCGACATTTGGTGAAATCCCACTGAATTCTGCTGCATATGGACTGGCCTACGATTACGACAACCGCGGAGAAATTACATCCGTGGTGTTCCTTGACCGGAAAGGTGCACCGCTGGTGGGTGAGCACCGCTACGCCAAAATCCGCGAGACTTACGATGATCGCGATAATTTGACTGAAGTTGCCTATTTCGACACGCTCGATCGACCGGTCTTACTGAATCAGACCGGCTATGCGAAGATCGTGACGACCTATGACGATCGCCGCAATCCGATCAAAAAAGAATTGTTCGACGAACATGGTGAGCGGACCATCGGTAATGGAGGATATGCCACGGTCGAGCAGACGTATGACGATCGCAACCGCATCACCGAATTGCGCTTCTTTGGCCCGGACAGCAAGCCAATATTGATCGAGGGACGGTATGCAATCCAACAAAGGCATTACGATGCCCGGGACAACCTTGTCGAGCAAGACCTCTTCGGCCCGAATCATCAACCGGTCGCATCGGGGCAGGCGAGTTTCCGGCGCAAATACGACGACCGCGACAGGATCATCGAGGAAGCCTACTTCGACGCGAACGGCAAGCCATTTGCCGATAACGGGATTGTGCTCGCACGCGCCAGCTTCGATGCGAGCGGATTCAACGTTACGCGAGACTACCTTGATGCAAACGGGCAACGCACGGCGGACGGTAATGGATGCTGGGGCCATCGGCAAACGCTCGACGCCCACAGAAATATTCTTGAAGAAATCTGTTTAGGACAAGACATGAAGCCGACTCTTTCGGCTCTGGGTTTCGGCATCAAAACCAGAAAATACGACGCGCACGGGAATGTAGTGGAAGACGCAGCCAGAGACCCACAAGGGCACCTGGTGGTTATGCCCAACGCCTATGCCGTCGCGCGCCAGACTTTCGACCCGTTCGACAACCTCACCGGCCAGGACTTCTTCGACACCAATGGAAAGCTGATTCAGCAGCCCTTCGGCTATGCCATGATGCGTAAGAAGTATGATGGCGCGAATCTGACGGAAGAAGCGTATTACGGTGCTGACGGGAAGCTGACGCTCCAGTCAGACGGCTATGCAATGATCCGCTACGCGTACGACGAGCGCGACAACGAAGTAGAGCGGGCATACTTCGGGATAGACGCCAAGCCGTTGCTCCAGCCTACCGGCTTTGCCTCCCAACACAGCAAATACGATCGCAGCAACAATCTGATTGAAGTCGCGTTTTATGATGCGAATGGCAATTTACTTGTGCAGTCCGATGGCTTTGCCATCGTGCGTAATAAATTCGACAGTCGCAACAACAAGATCGAATCGGTCTATGACGGCCCCGACGGGAAACCTGCCCTGACTACCCGGGGCTACGCGGCTAAGCGCATGCAATATGATAAGCATGACCAACTGACGGCCGTGACGTTTTTCGACCCAGCCGGCAAGCCAGTGTGTCTCGATGCCACCTATGCCCGGTACTGCGAAATGGTATTTGCATACGATAAGATGGGGCGAATGGATTCGACCCAGTACATGGACCTCGACGGACACGCCCAGATCACGGGCGTCTTCAGCTTCGATGACAAGGGCAACACCACAGGTGTGCATTACATAGGCAGGAATGGCGAAGTGGTCGAGTATCGGGAGACCGTGATGAAGGTCAGGCCCGGTACGGAAAGCGAGAAACTGCTGCGGCAGGGGGATGTTGTAATGATCTATGCAGGCATCCGGATCGATACCCCCGACACGCTGTCGCGTCTGACCCGAGAGGCATTGGGTGACTCACGCGATCTTCAGGTCCTCCGGGACGGCAGGATGATTTCGTTGAAGGTCAAGCCAGGTGAGATTGGATTCACAGACGGGACGACGTTTGTCGCTGCCCATTGAGTGAGCACCAGCGGGTGTGCACGGACAGAAACGTCAAGCTGTGATCCGTCATGGATTTTTATGCTGTCAACGCTATCACGCAGCAGACGGGCCCGATGACCGGATGGCAATACGCCGGTGGTGAACAGCCAGCGCTGCCTCGCCGCCGCTCGTGGCGTGAAAGAGTCCAAGCTGCTCGAACTCCTCTTCCTGCAGCGGCGTGATGGCGATATCCGTGTAGGCGTAGCGTTCCGTTGCCTTCATGACTTCCCTGAGGGTAGCCTCTGTCCTGAGGTAGAAGCGCAGATATTTTGTCAACTTGACAGCGGTCTCACTCCAGTAGCGCGGATAGAAGCGAAGCGGCGATTCGACCGGTAGCCCCCAACGGCGGTCACGGCGGTGTTTCATTCTCAGGGCTCCCCCTTCGAGCGGATGCACACCCTCGTGTTCGATCATCAGTCTGAACCAGGCGATGGTGCGCATGATCGTCTTCGGTCGGCCGTTCGGGATCTGCGCTGCCCGCTTGACGATCGTGCGGATGTGCTCGTACGAGTAAAACGCGCTCCAGGCGCACCGATACGCTTCTTCCCATTCAGCGTCCGACATTTTCGGGTGGTGCGTGACCCGGTGGTTGGTGTCGTATTTGTTGATGTCCGGGTCCATCCATTCACCGTTCCTTACCATCGTTTGATGGTCCTCGGAGCCCGGAAGCGGGGTGAGCATGAAGAATTCGAGAATGTCGATCGGCAATTCACGCTTGATGATCTCGATGTCGCGCAGGATCGATTCTTTCGTGTCCGCCGGGAATCCGATGATATAGCCGGCGTAGGTAATCGCGCCGTGGGCGCGCCACTTCTGCAGCATGGCGCGGTATTCGGTGATCTTGTTCTGCCGCTTCTTGGCCGCGATCAGATTCTCGGGATTGATATTCTCAAGCCCAATGAACACGCGACGCACACCCGCGCGCGTTGCCTTCTCGATGAAGTTTGGAATCTTGTGACAGAGCGTGTCGACCTGGATCGTGAAGCCGCAGTGAATGCCTTGCTTTTCCCGAAGTTCGATGACGCGGTCGAGAAGGATTTCCCAGTCGTGGTTGCGGGCAAAATTATCATCGGTGATGAAGAACCGGTCGATGCCCTGCGTTGCGTTCTGGCGGATGATCCTTTCGAGATCGTCAGGGGTGCGAAAGCGGCTCTTGTGTCCCTGCACGTTGATGATGGTACAAAACGAGCACTGATACGGGCAACCGCGACCGAGGTCAACCGAGGTATAGGTACCTGCTGTGCGTTCGATATGCTTGCGCGGCAAGAAGGGCTGGGGAGCACCTTCGAGCGAGGGTAATGAGTCCATGAAGTTATACAAGGGCTTCATTGCACCATTCCACGCGTCGAGTAGGACCTCATCAAAACGCCGCTCCTCGGCCTCCCCAGCGAAGAGCGCCACCCCCATTGCTTGCGCTTCCTTAAGCTCGGCGGGCATCTCGGGCAGCATGGAGATGCAGCCGGAAACATGAAAGCCGCCGATCGCAACCGGCAAGCCCGCGGCACGGAACTGGCGGGCGAGGTCGAGTGCGCGCGGGTACTGGTTCGACTGGACACCGACCAGACCAATCATCGATCTGCCGCCCTTTGCCTTCAGGTCACGAATGACGCGCTCCGGCCACACCCGCTGGTTGGTTTCGTCGCATGTTTCGATTTCGAAATGGACACCCGGGCCCAGCAGGTTTCGCTTTCGCGCGTCATCGGCGAGCGCATACATACAGGCGAGGGTATTGGAAGGCATGACCGAACGGAGCCACTGGATCGGGTAGCCGTCGTCGTCGTAATGGGTCGGCTTGATGAGGACGAGAGAAAATCGGGAACCGTCAGAAATCGAGTAGATCGTGTCCATGGTCTGCTCTGTAGCCCTGTCTGAAAGTCACAAAACCGTGAAGGTCGGCCGTCTTCCGAAAACTGGAGATTGATCGCGTTCGTTGAACTCGGTAGCGGCCGTTCGTCTACGTTCCTCGGCGAACGACCGGGGAGCAGCCGTAACCAGGCGTATTAGCGTCTTCACAAGAACGTCGGGTTCGCTCAAGGCCGAACCATCGACCACGAGCTGTCCGGATCAAACTTTGCGAGCGTACGAGCAATATGGGCGCCCTGCGGTCCCAGATCCTTCTCGTAAATTTGGCCCTCCTGATTGACCATGAAGCTCATCACACCCGTGGAAGCGTAGTCGACGGGCCACGCGACCAGCGCATAGCCGTTCAGTAGCACACCGTCCTGCAGATAGTTCCGGGCGCCGCCTTTGGCATGAGGGCCCTGTGCTGTCAGGATCTTGTAGTGATACCCGTGATAACCATCCTTGGCGATCTCGCTTGATTGCGACATGACCGCCGCGAGCGGCCCCAGCGGACTTTGCTGCTCGCCAGGCTTCGGGGACCAGTATAAGCCGTCCCGTTGCCCCGGGGTACTCACGAAGCGCTGCGCGTAGTGACTCATCTGCTGATGATACTCCTGCTGCGCATCGAGATAGGCCAGCGAGGTCAGCATGGCCGCACGCTCGTTGCGTCCGACCCGGCGTGTCAGAATTTCCTCCCGGCCGGCCCGCGGATCGAAACGCCAGCCTTTGTCAGTCTTGATGATCGGGATCGGCAACAGCCAGCCGCTGTCACCAACCGCCAGGTGCGCCACCTGATGCCCTCCTTCCTGTCCAGAATCGCTGACGATCTCGTGCTTCTGCGACCACGCGCCGAGGAAGTCGTAAAGGTCGTCCTTGTCGACGCTTTTCGCCGGAATGAAGCGCAGGTAGTCACTGCCTAACACGTGCCGCAACGCTTGCGGATCGTTACTCGAAAGCGCATCGACAAACGCACTGGCCGTCGCCTCCGGCGTTGGGTAGACAGCCTGTGCCTGAGCGCCCGACGCGCTGGCAAGCAGGACGAGAGCAGCACCCAGTTGACCTATGAGGAGCTTCCGACTGTGCCCCGTAACGGGGCGCACGATCTTGTTGCGAGGTATGGGGTTGCAGTTCATCAGGCACTCTCCTCGATTTCCACTTCTACCGGCGAAAACGACCGCCTCCGAACCCGCCTCCGCCAAACCGGTCCCCGCCCCCGAATCCTCCGCCACCAAAGCGGTCGCCACCGCCAAACCGGTCGTCGCCGCCAAAGCCGCCCCCACCAGATCGATCATCGCTGAAGTTGTGGCTCGCAAATTCATCGTGGCTCATCTGGCCTCGCTGCATGTCCTGACGTTCCGCGTCGCCATCGCCCGCGCCACGCAATGCACTATCGCGATTGGCATAGTCAGCGCTGTTACGCAAATCTCCACCGCCGCCGGGCTGGTGCATGTCCTGAAAGCGCTGACTGGCTGAGCCACCGAGATTTTGGCCGGTCCGCTGGTCCAGCGTCTGCATGGCCTGCTCCCGTGAGCCGTCGTACCCGCGGAAGGCATTGTGATCCGCACTGTTAAAACTGGACGTGTGTTGGTCGAACGAAGCGTTCCGGTTCCAGGTCGTCGTGTTGCCCGTCGCATTGATCCGGTGATTGACGTTGAGATTGTTGAAGTTGTTGACGTTCACGTTGACGCTGTGATTCCCCCAGTCAAACCCGCCCCATAGCGCGCTGGTGACCGCAACGCCGGCACCGAACGCGAGGCCGGCGGCAAAGCCGTTCGCGATCGCATATCCGGGCGGCGGCGGCAGGTACACGGGTGGAAACGCGGGATAGAGCCAAGGTCCGTAGACATAGGCGGGGTTATAGGCCGGCACATAGACCACCTGCGGGTTCGCCGGCTGGATCTGGATGGTGTTCTGGGCGACGATCACGTGCTGCTGGTCATTCGACTTCAGGTTCCCAGCCTGCTGCGCCTGCTTGCGCAATCGTTGCACGGAGTCCATCACATCGCCGGACTGTGCGAGAAATGCATCGCCGAGCTGGCTTACCCAGTCCGGCTTCGATGCCATGGTCGCCAGCACCTGTGGAAACGCGACGAGCGACTGCACGCTCGGGTCCCACGGTTGCGAGGCGACTGCCTTCACGGCGACATCGCCCTGCATTTTGGAGTTCGACTTCGACCAGGCTGCCGCTTCCTGCACCTGCTGTGGAAAGGTCGCCGCCATCAGCACCTGCGCGAGCAGTGCGTCGGGATAAAGTGCAATCGGCGCGGTCAGCGAATCGAGTTGCTGGGCTGTCAGTTTCACTGCCCCCTGAGCCCAGACTGGGTATGCGGGCGCGATAGTCAGCATTGCCACACTCGTAGCAAATACGGCGCAAACCAACAAGCCGTGTCGTATGTATCGCCATAACCGGTTCACGATCGGGCCCTCCAGCTTTCACCAAATTGTTCGATACCGGGATTCCGCGCCGTGCTCACATCAGAACCGTACGCGACGATGATTCCCCAGCGACCCTTGCGTGCTTCGCCAGACGAAGCGCACGCGAGCAGGACGACGCCCGTCGCACACTCCCGGTTCATTTTCCGCCAATTTCGTCGCATTTGATCCCCTCACCGAGGACCGCCCTCCATTCGGTCGACGCGTCATATTGCATCCCTGTGCGGCGTGCCTGTTTTGAGCATCGAAGCAAGGAACGCCCTTCGCCTCTTATCCACTTCATTAAATGCATCGTCGGGTACCGGACTCAATTCTGAACGGCCGATCTGCGCAGACTGCGAAATGATTGGATGAAGATTGCTTCCCTTTGCAAGGCGGCGTGCGGCGATTCCCTGCGACGAAAGCGGGAAACATAACGCTGTCGATACTCAGTTGCGCTTCTGCAATTGCCACTCGCCCTTGCCCTGCCGGCAATAGAGTGGACGCAGGAGCATCGCCTGCCCCTTGGCTTCAAGCTTCACGAAAACCGTTCTGCATGTCAGCTGGCCTTGCGGATGGGTGGACTCGGGTGTCAGGACTGCAGCGACCGGCACACCGTTTCGTGTTCCCGAATTCCACTTGCTGGCCTGACCGTCAGGCTTCGTGTCGAGCACTTCGTCGATCGCATGCTCGATCGAAGCCAGATCGCCCTGTGTCATGTACGCCACTGGCGTGTCGTGCAGGAAGGCCAGATTTGCGGCCCGCAAGGCATCGTTCATGCCGAACAATCCCGCGACCGCAATCACGACGAGCCTCACGATCGCAAATCGTTCAGTACCTTTCTCTGGCATCGGTCGTCCCCTGCTTCCCGGTCCGTGACAGGCCATCGCTCTCGCTCCAGTCGGGGCGTGCTTCGTATAAGCCTTCAAGCCGTCACGCCGCCGCTATGTGCGCCTTCCTCGATACATTCAGACGGGAGACCGTGCTCCCCTCCTGCCGCAACTGGCGAATCGAAGTTCAACGAAGACACTCTCATGGGCGAGTGTCTTCTTTGTTCTCGACTCGTGAATCAGTGCCCCTTGCTCCCGCCTGCCTCCTCCAGTTGCCGTAACACCGCATCCAGATTGAACGCGGCCGGTTTCTGGCGTGGCGGAAATATCTTGAACTCTTCAATTTGCCCCGCGACGACCGCCTGCATCGCGTATAGCAGATAGGCGTGTGAAATCACCCAGTCCCAGTACGTGTTCGAGTTCTCGTCCGGGCTTGCGGTACTCTTCGACCAGCGAAACGGCTTTGCGAAAAAAATCGAGCCGCATCAGAGTCGGGTCTCCGCCCTGCCACGCAACTGTCACATGAGGTGTGCGATGTGACTCCAGCAACTGGCGAACGCCAGTCTCGAGCGTCGCTTCGGACATCCGGTGATGGCCACCCGGATAGAGTGCGTCCCTGGAAAGGCAAAAACCGTATTGGCAGTCGATGTTGCAGGTAGAGCCACTCGGCTTCACAAGAAGATGAAAACACAGTGGCGCATCCTGCGGGATATCAGCACCGGTAGTCCGATCAGTAGGCCTGATTGTTTCCGCCTCTGCCAGCAGCTTCGAATCTGTCACGTCGCTCTCCAGGCGGCTGCTGAAAAATTCTGGAGGTTGCCTTGGGCAAGGTCGGCTTTCCAACACCACCTACCAACAGGTTTCGGATCGAGGCGCGGCCAAACATGAATCGCTCCTCGAAGAGGTATTCACGACTTCGACCCTGCTGGTTGTTATAGCATATGGCATCGGGGCAAGCCCAATTTCTTTAGGACCCTCGTTATGTTGGAGGATGCCGGGCCCGGCATGTAGCGGCACCGGTCCGGTTGGTCCGGTTGCAGCGAAATGAGAATCTATGTCCTGCCGCCAACTCTGGCTTTCCGAACGTCTCCATCACCAGAAAAGCGCTCGCTGTAGGCGCGGGGTTGCACTAGACTAAAAGCGACGCCGATACGACGGTTCCCTTCGGCGGACCGAATGCGTCGTTCTCCTCTCCTTCTGTCGTGGTCGGTTAGCAATCGTTCGAGTACTTCTCAAGTGTGGCCGAATAAACCTGGTCGCGTATTTCGGCTTCACCGTGGACGACCCGTCGGCCGCTCCGGTGATTTCCCCTTCTGGTTCCGGACGGCGCAGCGATTGGGAGACTGACTTGGAAACCGCACAGGTACGTTCAGCGAACGAACTCGCGCTGGACCGCACGGATCTCGCGGCCCGGCGCACGCTGATGGCCGCCGATCGCTCGCTGATGGCGTGGATTCGAACCTCTCTCTCGATGATCAGCTTCGGTTTCACCATCTACAAGATTCTGGAAAGCGTCCAGGACGCAGGTGTTCACACGTCCCATCCGCATAGCCCAGTACGTGTGGGACTGTTTCTCACCGGCATGGGAACCGCTTCGATGGTGCTGGGCACCATCGAGTACTGGAGGACGCTGGTTGATATCAATCAGTATCACCATTTCAGCATCTGGCGACCTACATTCGTCATAGCGCTCATCATGGCTGTCATGGGGTCGTTTGCCTTTCTCGGCATCGTTTTCCGGCTGCTTTGAAGCATTGAACAAGCCAGCCTAAAGGTTATTAAGTCGGTACGAGATGCTCGCTCAGGCAGTGCTATCCAGTTCGGCGTATGGCCGAAGCTGGTTCTGCTGCCGCGCTATGACGACTGGAGGGCGACATGCTTGTCTTTATCCACGACTACTTTATGCGCGTGCTCTATGTGATGACGGATCGGGTGACTGGGCCGTTCAGGTTTCGTCTCGTGCTTCAGCCGACCATGGCGACCGTGCTGGCGGTTTTGTCCGGGTTGAGAGATGCGAAACTCGGCAAGCCACCGTATTTCTGGGCACTGATGACAGACCCGGGCCATCGGATGGACATGGCCCGCTACGGGTGGAGAAGTGTTGGAAGAGTGTTCATCCTCGCGATGATTCTCGACATCGTTTTTCGGATCATCGTCATTCACAAGGTGTATCCGGCAGGCGTGGCTTTCGTGGCGTTCGTTCTCGCGATCGTGCCCTATCTCGTCCTGTGCGGCCTTGTCACTCGCATTGCTTCCCATCACCTGCGCAAATCTGATTCAGTGGAAAGCCATCGCTGATGGCCGTTCCCAATGTCGGTCCTGCAAAGAGCCGCCGACCTACGCTTCATGCCGGCGCCTGCGCCCGTGCGATCGACGGATACAGGCGTGTTTGCGAACCATTCATCTGACAACGGGCGAAACGCAATGAACCCACGGACCAAGGCACCCACTTCGAAGGCTCCCGTAGATTGGGGCAGATTCGCCAACAGAATTCTCGTCTTGCAGGGAGGCGGCGCGTTGGGAGCGTATCAGGCGGGCGTCTACGAAGGGCTGGCCGAGGCGGGACTGGAACCCAACTGGATCTCGGGGGTGTCTATCGGGGCAATCAACGCGTCACTGATCGCAGGTAATCCTGCGGAACAGAGAGTGCGCAAGCTCCGCGAGTTCTGGGAGCGTTCCTCGTCAATCGCGTCGTTCATCCCACCTGCATCACTGGATCCGATGCGGCCATTCTTCAATGCCATGGGCGCCGCGTCCGCGGTGATGATGGGCGTTCCGGGCTTCTTCTCCCCACGCATTCCGCCGCCGTTCATGGCGCCTGAAGGCAGCCTCGGCGCCATCAGCTTTTACGACACGCAACCGCTCAAAGCCACACTCGAGGAGTTGGTCGACTTCGATCTGATCAATAGCAAGCGTGTGCGCCTTTCATTAGGCGCCGTCAATGTATGCACAGGCGATTCCGTGTATTTCGACAGTATGAAGACCCGAATTGCTCCGGAACACATTATGGCCAGCGGAGCGTTGCCACCGGGCTTCCCGCCCGTGAACGTTGACGGCCAATGGTATTGGGACGGCGGAATCTCATCCAACACGCCCCTGTGGTACGTGGTCGACGAGGCTTACCGGGAAAGCGGCGTCGTCGTCCAGGTCGACGTCTTCAGCGGTACCGGCAGGCTGCCTGAAAACCTGCGCCAGGTCCAGGAACGCTTAAAGGACCTTCAGTATGCAAGCAAGATGCGCTTTAGCGGAGCACGCCTGAACGAACAGGAGGAATTGCGTGCATCACTGCGCCGCATGCTCGACAAGATTCCGCCGGAACTCCAGTCGGATCCCGATGTGCAGCGGCTAACGGCGATAAGTACGCGGGGCGAGGTCGCCCTCGTGCGCTTTACCAACCATCACAACACGCGATCTTCGGACTTCAAGGACTACGAGTTTTCGCGGGCAACCGTAACCGAACTCTGGGAGGGCGGGCTCGGTGACGTGCGCAGCGCGATTGAGCGTCAGGCGTGGCGTCACGCGGTGGAACTCGCTCACGACATCAAGGTAATCGATCTCACTCCACAGTGCCAGGAGAACACACCATGACCGAATCGGAAGTGCTGGAGCGGGCTTTCGCGATGCCGCTCACCAGCCCGGCGTTTCCGCCGGGCCCCTATCGCTTCGTCGATCGGGAGTTCCTCATTGTCACGTATCGCACCGATCCGGAGGTGCTCGCCGAAATGATTCCCGCCCCGCTGGAGATGACCGATCCAATCGTGAAGTTCGAGTTCATCAGGATGCCCAATTCGACCGGGTTCGGCGATTACACGGAAAGCGGGCAGGTCATCCCGGTGCGGTTCCAGGGGCAGGTCGGCGGCTACGTCCATGCGATGTACCTGGACGACATGTCGCCCATTGCCGGCGGCCGGGAAATCTGGGGTTTCCCCAAGAAACTCGCGTCGCCGGTACTTTGCGTCGAAAAGGATACGATTCGCGGGGTTTTGCGTTACGGTCAAATCCCAATCGCGGTTGCCACGATGGGATATAAGCATCGTGCGCTGCCGCATGACAATATTCTCGCCTCGCTATCCGCGCCGAATTACCTGCTCAAGATCATTCCTCATGTGGATGGACGGGTTCGAATCTGTGAACTGGTCCGCTATTTCTGCGAAGACATCACGATAAAAGGTGCCTGGGAGGGACCCGCCGCGATTGAACTGTTCCATCACGCGCTCGCACCGGTTGCCGCGCTTCCGGTGCGCGAAGTGATCTCCGGCGTGCACATCGTGTCCGATCTGACACTGGGTCTGGGCACGGTGGTCCATGACTATCTCGCCCGGTAGGCGCCCTGGCGCGAGGCTGGGAGCCCACGATTGCCGCGTTGGACGCCGACCACGAGTCCGAACCGTGCGTGCCGACGACACGCCGTTCCTTGCTGCTTGCTGTAGCGTAATTTCATCGAGGGGAGCAACATGCATCGCAGCGCTATCTGTGTCCTTCTTCCTGGTTCCGCTCTCGCCGTGACGGCCACACGAAAAGGTACGGAAGATGTATAAGAGTGGCGAGATCAAACTCTTTGATCATCATTGAATGACCCGCCTCCACGCGGGAGCATCGACCGTTCGGGACATGCGGCGAGTCGTGGTTGCCGGCCGATGGTCTACTTCGCTGGACGCGATCGGTGCCCAGCTTGCGCTGCCGCGCGACCACGCCGCATGCTCCTTTCGAAACGGAATCCTTCACTTCACGCAGGCCAACATGAGCGGCGAAGAATCTGAAGAAAAGCTTATCGGACTGTGCGCGTTGGCCGTCGTTTCCCTGATCACAGGTATGGCTTGCGGCGCGTTGGGCGCGCTTTTTCGCCTCTGCCTGGAACAGGCCGACAGATTGCGCAATCTTTTTCTCGCGTGGGCGCACACACAACACGCTGTGGGCATTGCTTTCGTAGTCGTGGGCGCCTCAGCCGCCACCGCGCTTGCGGCCTGGCTCGTCAGGCGCTTTGCGCCCCATGCGGGCGGCAGCGGTATCCCCCACGTTGAAGCCGTCCTGAATCGCGAACTTCCCGCAGGGGCCCTGATACTTGTTCCGGTGAAATTCATCGGAGGCGTGCTCGCCATTGGCGCGGGCCTGGCATTGGGCCGTGAAGGTCCAACCGTCCAGATGGGCGCCTCGATCGCGCATTGGCTCGGAGTGCGTTTTCGCCGCAACGAATCCGACTGCGCGGTCCTGTTTGCGGCAGGGGCCGGCGCCGGACTTGCCACCGCGTTCAACGCGCCGATCGCCGGCTCCGTCTTCGTGCTCGAGGAACTGATGCGTCGATTCGAAACGCGCGTGGCCGCCGCCGCGCTGGGCGCATCGGCCGGCGCAATCTCCATTGCGCGTGTCATACATGGCAACGCCCCAGACTTCCAGTTAGCCAGCCTGTCGTACCCAGACTTTGGTACGGTGCCGGCCCATCTGATTCTTGGCCTGGTTGTCGGGCTCGTTGGCGTTGCCTATTGCCAGGCAATACTCTGGGCGCTCGCCGCATCAGATAGGCTCGCGCGCTGGCCGGTCGAGGCGGGTGCCGCAATTGTCGGCGGCGCGATCGGTCTTCTGGCGTGGTACCAACCGGATCTGGTCGGCGGCGGCGACCCGATCACACAGCGAGCCCTCACGGGAGTCGGCACAATTTCCGCCATCGCGCCCGTCTTTCTGGTCCGCTTTGCTCTGGGTCCCATCTCATACGCCGCAGGGACGCCCGGCGGACTGTTCGCGCCGATGCTGGTACTGGGTGCACAGTTGGGACTTGTCTTCGGCATCGTTGTTGCCCACTTGCTTCCTGCACTCCCGATCGATCCGGTTGCATTCGCGGTCGTTGCCATGGCCGGCTTTTTTGCGGCGGTCGTGCGCGCGCCGGTTACCGCCATAGTCATGGTGACCGAAATGACAGGGAGCTTTACCCTTCTATTGCCGATGCTCACGACGTGCTTCGCGGCGATGATCGTGCCGATGATGCTGGGCTGTGCGCCAATCTACGACTCGCTGGGGTCGCGCTCCCGCAGGCAACATTTAGGGACCCGGCGGAACGGATCGCAATAGTTTTGCAAAGGCTGCGGACGGAACGCCTTCGCCAACTTTGAGGCCACCATCGAGAGCAGCAAAAACATGGGTCTTGGATCCCCTTCGAACCCATGCTCAACGCCGGGAGACGCGAGATCCGCACGATGCGCGACGGGTGGACAGTCAAACCTGGCAAGACTTCGACACCAAGAGCGCAAGTGCGTGTAAATTCGGATCCAGTGGTTTTCCGACCCGCCACAGCGTCTTCGAATCGGTCGCCATCGAATTAAGTACTACAGGCGTACAGGAGCCGGAATGAACACGAAGCACAGCAAAAAAGTACATCTTGAAGCCGCGGCGTCACATCATGAGCACGCGGCGCGATATCACCATCAGGCGTCGCGGCATTTCGAGGCTGGTCGAGACTATGCCCACGCTGCACACGAGGCGATGATGGCCCATGGCCACACGTTGCACGCGATCGATGAGGCACACGACGCTGGTGCACACAGCACCAATACCCCGCCGATAACGCCTGCATCGACCGGCTCTGCTTCAATCAGCGCAAACGCGGCAAAGCTTCACGCAACGGCAGCGGAGCTTCACGAGCAAGCGGCGCAACATATGCGCCACGCCGTCAAGCTCTTCGATCAGGACCGTAGTGTAGTCGCCCACGACGCGCAGCTAGCGCTCTCGCTTGCACTGCGCGCTCTGGCCCATGGCAACGAAGCAGCCAGATTGTTTGTCAAGCTCGTGCACGTCGAGCCTTCGTGAGTCATGTTGCATGGATTCAAAACAGGGACATCGCGTCTGGCAGAGCACTTGAGAGTGGACCAGCTCCGTTGAGGTCGATTATTGAGCGTACCGAAAGCTGAACCGGCACTTTCACATCACCGTGCACCATATGGTTGCCGTGCGGATCTACGGTCATGGGATGCCGCAAAGATCCGCACCGCGGGCACAACTGAAATCCGGCGTTCTACGCGGGACTATGCCTTCCGGTCCAGCCAGTCTGCCGCAATGGACTTCGCATGTGCGACGGCCTCGTGTGCGTTAAGGAATACACCGAGCTGCTCCCAACGTTCTTCGGCCGCGTAAGTCCCCTTCGTACCGAGTGCCCTTTGTACGCGCAAATTTGCCGTGTACGTGCCGTCTTCCAGTGGTCGAGCGGTTGCAATCACTTTGTGCGGGAGGTCAGATCTCTCCGGCTGAACCAACTCAACAGGACCGCCCGCAACGCCAATATCTTTCAACTCGTTCCTCGCGTTGCAGTCTGGACAGTAAAAGCACCACCCCTCGTCCTCGCGACGGGATCTGACCTGGCCGCGGGCCAGCACGGCGCGACATTCAACGTTTTCGCAGATGAACGGCATAGCGGTCTCCGAAGTTGTTTGCGAGAAATCCTAGCATGACCGTCGACGGCCGGCCATCGGCATTGTTGCCATGCCTGTTCCGCGCCGCCGATCCTAAGATCAGCGTGCTGAAGCCTTACTGAAAGGAGAGGAGATCACAGGCACAGCAGACAGACACGACGCGGTCAACTAATGCAGAATCTTGGCCAGAAAATCCTTCGCACGATCCGATTTCGGATTCTCGAAGAACGCATCCTTTGCGTCGTCCTCTACGATGCGCCCATGGTCCATGAAGATCACACGATTTGCGACTTTCTTCGCAAATCCCATTTCGTGCGTGACGCACATCATCGTCATTCCGTCCTGCGCGAGTTCGACCATCACGTCGAGCACTTCGTTGATCATTTCCGGGTCGAGTGCGGAAGTTGGTTCGTCAAACAGCATGGCGATCGGATCCATCGACAAAGCACGTGCAATCGCAACCCGTTGTTGCTGTCCGCCCGACAGCTGGGAAGGATATTTGTCGGAATGGGTTCGCAGGCCGACCCGATCCAGGAGCTTCAGACCTTTCGAGGTTGCCTCGTCCTTCGAACGGCCCAACACTTTGATCTGCGCAAGGCTCAAGTTGTCAACGATCGACATATGCGGAAACAATTCGAAGTGCTGGAACACCATCCCAACCTTTGAGCGCAATTTAGACAGGTTAGTCTTTGGATCGCCAACCGAATCACCATTGATCGTGATCCCACCTTGCTGGAATGGCTCGAGGCCATTAACGGTCTTGATCAGCGTGGATTTCCCGGAACCCGATGGACCGCAGACCACCACCACCTCACCTTTCCTGATATCAGTGGTGCAGTCGGTCAATACCCTGAATTGACCGTACCACTTCGAAACATTGCTGATAGAAATCATAAAAACACCTGCTTCTGGAAACATTAGACAGGCAGAACGGGCCGCAAGCGACCGCAAACAAATCGACTGGTTCTGCCGGTGTGTGGAAAACATCACGCGCCGCTCACATCAGCGTTGGCGTCCGAGCTGATGCCTGGCTTCCAGCAAACGCGCGTACCACGTCAACGGGAAGCACATCGCAAAGTAAATCAGTGCGACCATTCCGTAGATCGGGAACGGCTGAAACACCGCATTGGTGATCATCGAGCCGGTCTTCGTCAACTCCGTGAAACCGATGATCGAAGTCAGCGCGGTGCTCTTCACAACCTGAACGAGAAATCCGACTGTCGGCGCGACCGCAATGCGCAGCGCCTGAGGCCAGATGACGTAACGTAGTTGTTGCACATAGGTCAAACCAAGACTTGCACCCGCCGACCATTGACCACGCGGCACCGCTTCAACGCAGCCACGCCAGATATCGATCAGATAGGCACTGGTGTATAGCGTCAATGTTACGGATGCTGCGGCCCACGGCGACACATCAATGCCCAGCAATGGCAACCCGAAAAAGCCGATGAACAACTGCATCAGTAACGGCGTGCCCTGAAACAATTCGACGTACAAAACTACGCTGCGCTGCAGTATGCGGTTCTGCGAGATCCGCATCGCGAGCAGGATCATCCCTATCGCGCTGCCACCGACGAATGCGATCAGCGACAGCAAGACGGTCCAACGCGATGCGATGATCAGGTTGCGGGCGACATCCCAAAGTGAGAATTCAATCATCGAGTACGCCCTGAAAAAAGCCCTGATCCGAATCGGTTCAGCACACGTCGCAACGCGATTGCCAAGCCAAGATATATCGCCGTGATGACGAGGTAGATCTCAAAGGACCGGAAATTGCGCGACTGGATAAAGTTGGCCGCGTAGGTCAAATCCTGCACTGAAATCTGCGACACCACGGCCGAGCCGAGCATCACGATCAGCACCTGGCCTAGCAAAGCAGGAAACACGTTGGCTAGCGCCTGTGGCATGACAATGTGCCGGAACACCTGCTTCCCAGGCAGACCAAGCGCATATGCCGCGTGTACTTGTCCGCGCGGAACCGAATCGACACCGGCGCGAACGATCTCGGTGGCGTACGCCCCCAGGTTGACTGTCATGGCGAGGACCGCGGCCTGCATTTCGTCGATATGCACGCCGAGACTGGGCAGCCCGAAGAAGACAAAGAACAGCTGCACCAGAAACGGGGTATTGCGGATGAACTCGACATATAGCCAGACGAGCGATCGCAACCAGCGCGGGCCCGCCGCGCTGGCAGCCGCACCGGCGACGCCGAGGGCGCCGCCGAGCAACGTTGACGCCGCGGTGAGGCCCAGCGTCACTTCGACGCCGTGCGCGAGAATGCCTGCGTATTCGTGCAGATCTCTGAAGTCGAACGCGTAACTCATCGTGCTCTCACAGGTTGGCCGGCAGCGGTGCTTTCAGCCACTTCTGCGACATCGAGTTCAGCGTGCCATCTTTCCTGGCCTGCGCAATTGCCTCGTCGACCTTCTTCAGCAAACGTGGCTCATTCTTGTTCAGACCAACATGATCCGGTGAGCTGAACAGCGAAAACTTCTGCTCCGGATCGATCGCCGGATGACGAGCCATGATCGTTGCCCCAACATCGTTGCCAACGACCAGCAATTGCGCCTGCCCGGACAGGAAAGCCGATATCGCGCCGTTCGGGTCGTCGAAACGTTTGATCGTGGCCGTGGGGGGAGCAACCTTGCTGACGCTGAGATCCTCCAGCGTGCCGCGAGCGACCGCGATCGTCTTGCCCGCGAGATCGGCCGCCCCCTTCACCGTCAGGTTCTTCGGGCCAAAAACTGCGAGATAGTACGGCGCGTAAGGTGCCGAGAAATCGATGACTTTCGCGCGCTCCGGAGTCTGGCCGACCGACAGCAGCATGTCTGCCTTGTGGTCGGCGAGATAGGCCATCCGATTGTCGCCCGTGACCTGCACGAGTTCCACCTTTGCGTTGAGTGCTTTGCCCAGCACGTCCGCCATTTCGATGTCATAGCCTACCGGCTTCATGTCCGGGCCGATCGAACCGAACGGCGGATAGTCCTCGAAAACGCCGACTCGCACGACACCAGTTTTGGCAATCGTGTCGAGAGCATCAGCGTGAGCGATCGGCGCGAACGTGGCCAAAGCGGTAGCGCCAATTAGCGACAGCGCAAAAGTCGCGCTCGCGAAAAGCCGTTGCATCAGTCGTGAATGGGGTACTGCAGTCATGGTTGTCTCCTTGATGGATGGGTGCCAGCCAGGCTGTTAGGCCCGCGGTCGTTTTAATGTGCCTTCACATGAACGTCTTCGGGACGGGTCAGCAGGCGGATATCGCCTGCAGCGTCGGAACCGCGCGCCGGATGCGTCACCGCGATTCGCCGTCCGCCCGGCAGGCTCACGCCGCCCGCACCGTCGTACTGCACCGGCAGGGCGAGCATCGTGTTCATGCCGAGAAGATTTCGGTGTAGCGCTTGATCCACGCCGGCTGCACGGCGGCGAGCGCCTTGTCGTCATGCAGCACGGCCTTCTCGGCGATCTGCTGCGGGCTCGGCACGAACGCGCGGCTTTCGGCCGGAATCATCGCCTTCGAATTGACCGGGCCGTTCAGCACGTCGGCGGCCATGCGCCCCTGCACGCCGGCATCGAGCGAATGATTGATGAACGCGTGGATCAGGTCGGTGTCGCCCGGATGCGCTTTCGGAATCACCGTGAACATCAGCTGCGTCGCGAAGCCTTCCTTCATGCCGTAGGTCACGCCCATCCTGTACTCGGGCTTGCGGATCTGGTCCGGGAAAAACGCCGGCGAGTAGATGCCGCCGATATCGAGCGAGCCCGTGCGGAACAGGTCGGCCACCTGGTTCGGGTTCTCGCCGAGCGTCATCACGTGGTCTTTCAGTAGCGCGAGCTTTTTGAAACCGGGTTCGATGTTCTGCTGCGAGCCGCCGTTCATCTTCGCGGCGATGATCGCGAGATCGACCGCTTCGGCCCACTCGGGCGGCGGCAGGAACACGCGGCCGGCGTATTTCGGGTCCCACAGCGCCTCGTACGACGAAGGCGGCGTCTTGATGGTCGTGGTGTTGTAGATGAGACCGTCGGACCACAGCAGATAGCCGACGCCGAAACCGTTCGCGCCGGTACGGTATTGCGGCGCGACTTCCTTGAGGTTCGGCAGGCGGTCCAGGTCGGGCTTCATCAGCAGGCCCGCGTCCGCGAGACCGGATGCGCCCACACCCGCGAGCGTGATCACGTCGTAGGTCGGACGATCGCCCGACGCCTTGACCTTGGCGACCATGCCGGAGGTGCCGTCGGCGCGATCGGCAATCACTTTCGCGCCGGTCTTGGCGGTGAAGGTCGCGGCGATGTTGCGCAGCGCGGCCGTGCCGGTATCGTCCGACCACGTCAGGATGCGCAGCGTCTTGCCGCTGAAGTTGTGCTCCTGCGCACGCAGATTCAGAAACGGCATCGGCAGCGCGGATGCCGCGAGCGCCGTACCGATCGTCTTGATGGCCTGCCTTCTACCCCGTTTGATCTCTTGCATGGTCGTCTCCTGTCTGAACAACACGATCGTCGATCAATTGCTATCCGGCGATCGATGGTGTGTTGCGCAACTACACTCTAGGTACGTCAAAACCCGCCAACAATCGATATCTCCGCATGTGCGCCATGATGCAAGCTCATGCATATTCATCCGCAGTACTAACTCACTGTCAGAACCTGTTTGATTTCCTGAAACGCTGCGAGTCCGAACGGACCAAGTTCGCGCCCTATGCTGCTCTGCTTGTAGCCGCCCCACGAGGTCTGCGGAAAAATCAATTGCGGCGTATTGATCCAGACGACTCCAGCAGCCAACGCATCGGCGACTCGCTTACCGCGCACTGCATCGCGTGTGACAACTGTCGCGACCAGCCCGAAATCAGTATCGTTGGCGGCTTCAATCGCATCTTCTTCAGCGTCGAAGCTGCGCACGCACAGCACCGGACCGAAAATTTCCTCGCGCCAAACGGCGCTATCGGTTGGAACATCGACGAATATCGTCGGCTTCACGAAGTAGCCCGGACCGGCCGGTACTTCGCCCCCAACCAACAGACGTGCGCCATCGGCCTTACCCCGCTCAATAAAGCGTTGCACCCGCTCGAATTGCGCGCGGCTAGTGAGGGGCCCCATCTGCACACCCGGCGAAAACGGGTCGCCAACTACCATTTGAGTCGCGCGCTCGGCAAGGCGCGCAATGAGCGCTTCGGCGATCGTCCGCTCGACGAGCACCCGCGAGGTTGCCGAACACATCTGGCCTGCATTGAAGAAGGCGCCGCCCGCCACCAGGTCAACAGCAAGATCGAGATCCGCATCGGCGAACACCACGATTGACGACTTGCCGCCAAGCTCAAGACTCACGCCCTTGATCGTTTCAGCGGCGGTCTTCATGACCTGCTCTCCGACGGCCGTGCTCCCGGTGAAGGACACCTTCGCGACGCGCGGATGCGCAGTCAGCGGTGCGCCGACATCGGCACCCGTTCCGGTGACGACGTTGAACACGCCCGGCGGCAGGCCAACCTCGGCAACGATCGCGGCCAATTGCAGCTCAGGCAGCGGTGTAACTTCAGATGGCTTAAGCACGACCGTGCAACCCGACGCGAGAGCAGGCGCGAGCTTCCATGCGGTCGTGACCATCGGGAAATTCCACGGCACGATCAGTGCCGCGACTCCTGCCGGCTCGCGGCGAATCACCGCGCGATGATCCGCGCTGGGAATGACAACTTCGGCTTCGCCAGTCTCGTCGAGTTGCCCGGCCAGTTCAGCGTAGTAGTCAAAGGTCGCGACGACATCACCGATGTCGATCTCCGCTTCCGCAAGCGGCTTACCATTGTTGAGCGATTGGAGCGCAGCGAGAGATTCACGACGTGCCTCCACACCACGGGCGATCGCACGCAGATAGGCAGCGCGGGCTGCACCGGTCGTATTCTTCCAGCCGCTGAATGCGCGGGCCGCAGCCTGGACCGCGCGTTCAACGTCCCGTGCGTCACCCGCTTGAACTTCGGCAATGAACTCTTCCGTGGACGGATTGACCACCGGCAAGGAACCGCCGCCTTCGCTATTGCACCAGCAGCCATCGATATAGAGCTGAGTACTCAGCAGCTCGCCGCATCGCAAGGGCATTTGCGTATTCATGCCGACACCTGCTCGAACCAGGTTGCCTCGTCGATCTCGATGACGGTTGGGACGCTACGCGACGCGGCCTGCTGCAATTCCGTCAGGAGGCTCCCCGGCTCACCCACCCGGCTCGCCGCGCATCCGAAACCACGCGCCAGCGCAATGAAGTCCGGTGTGTAGATATCCACGCCGACCGGTGTGATGTCGCGCCGAACCATGTATTTGCGGATTTCGCCATAACCGAAGTTGTTCCACAGCAGCACGATCACCGGCACACGAGCCTCGACTGCACTAGCCAGCTCCGGCATGGTGAACTGCAAACCGCCATCGCCGATCAGGCAGACTACCGGTCGTCGTGGCGCAGCAAGCTTCGCACCGATGGCAGCTGGCAGGCCATAGCCCAGCGTGCCGTAACCTGTCGAGGAATTGAACCAGGAACGCGGCGCGGGGGCGTCATGCACGAAGTTGCCGGCATAGACCGGGCTCGTCGAGTCTCCTGCGATGATCACGTCGGGCAACGCGCTGACGATCGTCTCAACGAATTGCTTTTGCGATCGCATCGGCGCATCGTAGCTGGCCGCGATGGCGGCACGCACGGCCGAGACCCGCACCGCACCCCAGTCAGCTTGCCGCGACGGCAACGGCCGCTCGCGCAGGCGCGCCGACAGGCTGCCGAGTGCGTGCTTCGCATCGGCAACTATCGCTGCTTCAGGACGAAAATTTCGCATCACCTGTTGCGCGTCGATATCGATGCGAATGAGTCGGCCACCGATAGAGAAGCCACCATCGAAAACGACGTCGTAGTCGGTTTCACCCAGCTCGGTCCCGACAGCAAGTACCACATCGGCTTCCCGGACCATGGCCCGCGTCTGCGGCAGCGATTGGGTTGAACCGAGCGACAGCGGATGACCGCAAGGCAAAAGGCCTTTCGCGTTGATCGTGAGAGCGACCGGCGCCTGCAACCGCTCGGCCAACTCGCACAGCTCGGCCGAGGCTTCCACCGCTCCACCGCCAGCCAGAATCAACGGCCGCCGGGCTTCGGCAAGCAGGTCCGCGGCAGCGTCGAGCGCGCCGGCGCTGCCGGTCGGCCTGTCCGGCAATGCCGCCGGCGTCAGCGCCATTCCGCTCGCGGACGCGACGATTACGTCGAGCGGAATCTCGATATGCACCGGCCGCGGCCGGGCACTCTCGAACACGGCGAAAGCGCGCGAGAGAACCTGGGGGAGTTCAGCGGCATCGAGCAGCGTATGCGAGAACGCGGTAAATCCCGCGAATACTTCGCGCTGCGAAGGCAATTCGTGAAGACGCCCGTCTCCGCTAGCCAGTTGCCGTCGTTCGTTCACACTGGAAATCACCAACATCGGAATCGAATCGGCATAGGCCTGCGCCATCGCCGTTGCGATATTGGTCATACCGGGACCCGTGATGATGAAGCACACGCCAGGCTTGCCCGTGACCCGTGCATAACCGTCCGCCATAAAACCCGCACCCTGTTCGTGGCGCGGCGTCACATGCCGGATCGAAGAAGCAGCAAGACCGCGATATAGCTCGACCGTATGCACACCCGGGATGCCAAATACGCACTGAACGCCATACCCCTCAAGCAACATAACGAGCGCCTCGCCACAGGTTCGATCTGGCGTCGCTGGGGACGCTATTGTGCTGGCGCAGACCTCACCGAGGAGGTGTGTGGTTTCGGGAAAATTCATTAGTCTTCACGCTCCCGGTTGGTTTGAACCCTGCATTCAGGTGTCCGTATAAAAATCGAGATCTCGTCCGGCATTTACTGCATTTGCCCGTAATCACCTACGCGATTCGACCTGCGAGCTGAACGTAGTCGTCGCGCTCTTCCGTTGAATGAATTCTCGTTGCTGGATGCGCGCCGAACAACCGATAATTTTTCATGATCGGCATGAACCATTCTCATATCAGAGGGAAAACCCGATCTCATATCCGCCTAAATTCAAGGACTTTTGGCGAATTTCAGTGCATCGTTAATTACAAATTCTCATGACGACGCAAGGAGATCGGCGCAACTTCGAAGACCGTCGTAGCGAATGCGAAAACAGTTATTTTTATTGGGTTTCCAGTTTGAAAAGGCCCACGTTGGTTGTTGTGATACTCATCGATACATCGCAGGCCGACTAACACCACGGTTAGTCACGACGCTTCACACCAGGCAGAACACACAGCATCTCGTAGGCGAGATTCGCACCGAGCAATGCGGTCGTGCCGAATGGATCGTAAGGCGGCGCCACTTCGACGAGATCCGCTCCGACCAGGTTCAAACCCCAGCAGCCGCGAATGATCTCCAGTGCCTGTGGCACCGTCAGCCCCGCAATCTCCGGCGTGCCGGTCCCCGGCGCATACGCGGGATCGATCCCGTCGATATCGAAGGTCAAATAGACAGGGCCGCCATCGACGCGCTGTCGCACCTCTTCCATCAGCGGTGCGAGCGAGCGGTTCCAGCATTCCTCTGCCTGTACGACGCGAAAACCCTGGTTGCGGCACCAGTCGAAGTCTTCGGCCGCGTAGCCCGTGCCGCGCAGACCAATCTGCACGACGCGCTCGCAATCCACCAGTCCTTCTTCCACCGCGCGGCGAAACGGCGTGCCATGCGCGATCTTCTCTCCCATCATCGTGTCGTTGACGTCCGCGTGGGCGTCGACGTGAATCAGTCCGACCTTGCCGTACTTGCGATGCATCGCGCGCAGGATCGGCAGCGCGATGGTGTGGTCCCCGCCCAGCGAAATCGGCTTGGCACCGTGCTTGAGGATTTCGTCATACGCGGTTTCGATGCGCGTGATCGAATCGAGCAGGTTGTACGGATTGATCGCCACGTCGCCGATGTCGGCCACGCGCAGCGAATCGAATGGCGCGGCGCGCGTCGCCATGTTGTACGGACGCAGTAGCACCGACTCGCTGCGAATCTGGCGCGGCCCGAAGCGCGCACCGGTGCGGTTCGAGGTACCGAGGTCGAACGGCACGCCAACAAAGCACGCATCGAGACCTTCGGCCGACGCAAGGTTCGGTAGACGCATCATCGTCGCAATGCCGCCGCAGCGCGGCATCTCGTTCCCGCCCAAGGGATGAAAATAGCTATCTGACATGTTAAGTCTCCGCTTTCATTTAGACTGCCGTATCATTGAATCTCGGCACACGTACATTTGTAAGCGTTCAAAAGTCAGAAATGAATCTCGAATTCGGAATGTTCACATTGATAACTTGCAATGTATCCCTGCGTGCGGTGGAGGGAGCGTGTTAGGAAGCTTGACCGATCTGGACCTGCGCTTGATCCGCGTCTTCCTTGCCGTGGTAGACGCCGGCGGAATTAGCGTTGCGCAAACGACCTTGAACGTCGGTCAGCCGACCATCAGCACGCAGTTATCGACGCTCGAGACCCGGCTTGGCTATCGGCTGTGTGAGCGCGGCCGAAGCGGATTCCGGCTCACTTCGCGCGGGGAGCGCTTTTACGAACTTGGCAAAAAACTGTTCGAAGCGGTGGATGAGTTCAGCAGCAACGCGCGGAACATGGACAGGAAGCTGGTCGGCACCTTGAACATCGGTCTTATCGGGCACACGCCCGTTAGCCAGAATGCGCGTATCAGTCAGGCAATCGCCTCTTTCAGGGAACGCGACGAAGCGGTGCGCTTCTCTATTTCGGTCAGGTCGCCTGGGGAGTTGGAAGAGCACCTGCTAAGCGGGCAGATCCAGATCGCGGTCGGCTATTTCTGGCACCGGGTGCCCACGCTCGACTATGCGCCGCTCTTCAGCGAGCAGCAGATCGCCTATTGCGGCCGGGGCCATCCGCTGTTCGAGCGGTCCGGTCGGCTAGATGCCTCGACGGTCGCGGATTTCGAGTGGGCCTGGCGCACCTATCCCCTGCCCGAGGTGCAACTCTCCACCACGCCGGGCAAGGTCACTGCGCAAGCTGACAACATGGAAGCCGTATCGCTGCTGATTCTCTCGGGTCATCACCTCGGATACCTGCCGCGGCATTTTGCGGATCCCTACGTAAAACAGGGCCTGCTTGCCGCTCTTAACCCCGAAGTGCTCCGTTACGAAGTGACGTTTCACGTGGTCACCCAGGCGCGTGGCCGCCAAAACCCAATCGTCACGGCTTTCCTCGAAGATTTGACGACGGCGCACCTTCCCGCAAACGACGAATCGTAACGCGATCATCAATGCCGGCGCGCCGCCTGGCGTCCGGCATCACTGCTGCGCGACGGCCGGTGCAACAATCGCGCATTGAATACCCAGTGCGCAGCGCTCAGATCCCCCCGACGCACATGTACTTGATGACCACGTAGTCGTCGATACCGTAGTGCGAGCCTTCACGTCCCAGGCCCGATTGCTTGACGCCGCCGAAAGGCGCCACTTCGTTCGAGATCAGGCCGGTGTTGATGCCGACCATGCCGTACTCCAACGCCTCGGCGATGCGCCAGACACGGCCGATATCGCGGCTATAGAAATACGATGCGAGGCCGAACTCCGTGTCGTTCGCCATCCTGATCACTTCCTCGTCCGAGGAGAAGCGGAACAGCGGTGCGAGCGGTCCGAATGTTTCGTCGCTCGCGACCTTCATGGACTGCGTGACATCCGCGAGCACGGTCGGCTCGAAAAAACTTTGACCGAGCATGTGACGCTTGCCACCGGTGACGATGCGCGCGCCCTTGGCGAGCGCGTCTTCGATATGCGATTCGACCTTCAGCACCGCGGCTTCGTTGATCAACGGACCTTGCGTGACCCCCTCTTCCGTGCCGTTGCCCACCTTCAGTTGGCCCACAGCGACCCGCAGCTTGTCGGCAAACAGGTCGTATACCTTGTCGTGCACGTAGAAGCGGTTGGTGCAGACGCAGGTCTGCCCGCTATTGCGATATTTCGAGGCAATGGCGCCGGCGACAGCCGCGTCGAGATCCGCATCGTCGAACACGATAAACGGCGCATTGCCACCGAGTTCGAGCGACACCTTCTTCACCGTCGGCGCGCACTGCGCCATCAACTGGCGGCCAAGCGGCGTCGATCCGGTGAACGACAGCTTGCGCACGACCGGATTGCCGGTCAGTTCGGAGCCGATCGCGTTCGACTCGCCCGTCACGACGCTGAAAACGCCGCGTGGCACGCCTGCGCGTTCGGCCAGCACGGCCATCGCGAGGGCGGACAACGGTGTCGCTCCCGCCGGTTTGACGATAATCGTGCAGCCCGCGGCCAGCGCGGGACCGACTTTGCGCGTGATCATCGCGGCCGGGAAATTCCACGGCGTGATCGCCGCGCATACGCCGACCGGCTCTTTCGTGACGACAATGCGCTTGTCGCCCGCCGGCGTAGGAATGGTGTCACCGTAAATGCGCTTGCCTTCTTCAGCGAACCATTCGAGAAAAGACGCCGCGTACTGGATCTCGCCTTTGGCCTCGGCGAGCGGCTTGCCTTGTTCGGTGGTCAGGATCTTCGCCAGATCGTCGGCGTTTTCCTGCATCAGATCGTGCCATTTGCGCAGAATCGCCGCACGTTGCTTCGCAGTGGTCGCGCGCCATGCCGGCCACGCGACATTTGCCGAGTCGATGGCGCGGCGCGTTTCGGCCGCTCCCATGCGCGGCACCGTGGCGATGGTTTCGCCGGTCGCGGGATTGCGCACGTCGAAGGTCGCGCCGTCGTCGGCGTGTTGCCATTCGCCCGCGATAAACGCACGGGCCTTGAGGAGAGTCGGATCTTTCAGCGTCAACGTAGTCATGTGTTTGAGCTCTTCGAGTTCGATCGTGCGTGTCGGGTCGCGCCGCACGCGTCAAGGCATCCGGCGCGGGTCAGCGGATTTCATGCCGCGACCGCGACGCTGTCCTTGATTGCCACTTCCAGAATCGCCATGGCTTCGTCGAACACGGCGTCCTGGATCGTGAGCGGGAACAGGAAGCGCACCACATTGGAATAGACCCCACACACGAGCAGCAGCAAACCGCGTTCGAGCGCGCGTGCCTGCACGCGCTTCGTGAAATCGACGTCCGGCTCCGAGCCGCCCGCCTTGCAGAACTCGACGGCCACCATACCGCCGGGACCACGCACATCGGCGATTTGAGTGACTTCGCTTTGCAGTGCCGCGAGCTTGGCCTTGATTCGGTTGCCAAGAACGGTGGCCCGGTCGCACAGGTTTTCCTCGTCGATGATGTCGAGTACGGCATGCGCTGCGGCCAGCGCCAGCGGGTTGCCGGCGTAGGTACCCCCGAGGCCGCCGGGCGCCGCCGCATCCATGACGTCGGCCCGGCCGACCACGCCCGACAGCGGCATGCCGCCAGCGAGGCTCTTGGCCATCGTCATCAGATCGGGTACCACATCGTAGTGATGCATCGCAAAGAGCTTGCCGGTGCGGGCGAAGCCCGTTTGCACTTCGTCGGCGATCAGCAGGATGCCGTGCTCGTTGCACAGTTTGCGCAATGCGCGCACGAACTCGATGGGCGCCTGATAGAAGCCGCCTTCGCCCTGAACCGGTTCAAAGATGATCGCGGCCACACGCTTAGGATCGATGTCGGCCTTGAACAGGTACTCGATGTGCTTCAGCGAATCTTCCGTGGTCACGCCGTGCAACGGATTCGGGAACGGCGCATGGAACACGTCCGATGGGAACGGGCCGAAGCCAATCTTGTACGGCGCAACCTTCCCGGTCAGCGCCATGCCCATCAGCGTGCGGCCGTGGAAGCCGCCGGTGAAGGCGATCACGCCCGGACGACCGGTCGCGGCGCGCGCAATCTTGATCGCGTTTTCGACGGCTTCGGCGCCGGTCGTGAAGAAGGCGGTCTTCTTCGGATAGTCGCCCGGCGCACGCTGATTGATCTTCTCGGCCAGTTCGACATACGACGCATACGGAACGATCTGGTACGCCGTGTGGGTGAAATGATCGAGCTGGTCACGGATCGCGGCGACGATCCTGGGATGGCGGTGCCCCGTATTGCACACCGCGATGCCAGCGGCAAAGTCGATAAAGCGGCGGCCTTCGACGTCCCACAGCTCCGCGTTCTCGGCGCGCGCGGCATAGAAATCGCACATGACCCCGACGCCGCGCGGCGTGGCGGCGTCCTTGCGGCTCTTCAGTTCAGCATTGTTCATCGACGTCTCCTTCGCTCCCGGTTTTTGACGGATGCCGCGCCCACGGCGTGGCACATGCAGCGACTATAATGAGATTTGGCTCGCACTTTCAGAGCCATTTTGATAAGAATGTAGGAGCCAATCGTGCGCAGGAGCGTTTTGTCGGACTGGCTGGCGCAGCGCCTCGACCGGGGCAACGGCCAGCCGATCTATCGCCAGTTGCATCGGCTGCTGCAGCAGGCGATCCTGTCGCGGGAATTGCCGGCGGGCAGCAAGGTGCCATCGTCGCGGTTGCTCGCACAGGAGTTGGGTATCGGGCGCAACACCGTCACGCAGGTGTATGAGCAGCTGGTGCTCGAAGGCTACGTGAGTTCAGCGACCGGGCGCGGCACTTTCGTTGCCGACAGCGCGCCGGACGAGATCGTCGGTGCGCTCGATGTGGAGTCATCCGGCGCACATCGCACGCCATTGCCGCTTCCGGCAACCCGTGTGCTCTCCGCGCGCGGCGCGCGGCTGATCGCCGGCGCAGGCGTGTCGAAGCGTCAGTGGGGCGCGTTCATGCCGGGCGTGCCGGACGTCACGAAGTTTCCCGCGCGTGAATGGAGCCGGCTGCACAACAAGTACTGGCGCCGGCTTCGTCCAGACCTGCTCACGTATGCGCCGGGCGGAGGCCTGGCCTCGCTGCGGCACGCGCTGGCCGACTATCTGCGCACCTCGCGCTCAGTGCGCTGCACGCCCGAGCAGATCATCATCACGACCGGGATTCACCAATCGGTTGATCTGGCCGTGCGGCTACTGTCCGATCCAGGCGATGTGATCTGGACCGAAGACCCCTGTTATTGGGGCGTGCGCAGTGTGCTGCACGTGTCCGGCCTGCAAACGCGGCCGATCGCGGTCGACGCCGAAGGTATCAATCCTTCGCCCGACGATCTCGCGCAGCCTCCGAAACTGATGCTCGTCACGCCGTCGCATCAGTATCCGCTCGGCATGGTGATGAGCCTCGCGCGCCGCCGCATGTTGCTCGAGTACGCCCGGCAGCACAAATGCTGGATCATCGAGGACGACTACGACAGCGAATTCCGCTATGGCAGCCGCCCACTGGCGTCGCTGCAAGGGCTCGATATGTCGGGCCAGGTGATTTACGTAGGCAGCTTCAGCAAGACGCTGTTTCCTGGTTTGCGGATCGGCTATCTGGTCGTGCCGGAAGCGCTGGCAGAGAGCTTCGCCACCGCGAGCGCCGAGTTGTATCGCGAGGGACAGTTGCTGCAGCAGGCGATGCTCGCGGAGTTCATCGCCGAGGGGCACTTCGCGTCGCACATCCGCAAGATGCGCACGCTCTACGGGCAGCGTCGGCAGATTGTGCTCGACGCAGCGTCACGACGTTACGGTGATGCACTGCCGGCGGTGGGAGGCGACGCCGGCTTGCACCTGGTCATGCAATTGCCCGCAGGCAGCGACGATCGTCTGGTGGCGGCCGCCGCGCTGGAGCGCAATATCATCGTGCGGCCGCTGTCGGGTTATTACGCGCAGCCGTCACTCGACTCGTCGGGCTTGCTGCTCGGTTACGCGTGCGTACCCGATGAAGACATCGGTCCTGCGTTCGACACGCTCGGCGATGCGATCGACTCTACCTTGAACGTGTTGGCCTCATGACGGCTCCTGGCCCCCGCCAGGACGTCGCCGATCACGGCAATACGCGGCCACAGAATCTGCTGGCGCGCCTGTGAGGCCAGCAATCCCTTGCTCGAACATGCGTGCTTGCCCTGCCTCCAACACCCGAAAGCGCGTTTCACATTGCGGGATTCACTTCGAATTTCTTCAGCACCATCTTTTTGTCGCTTGAAACCCTGTTTTACATCGCAAAAACTGTCACCTATCTCATTGAAAAATAAGCAAAAATTATGTCTTATGTCTTATATAAGACTTTGCCGAAACGCATCCGAGCGGCGCTACCATTTAGTCATGCAGTGCGCTCGAAATACGCAGGGGCACGCTGAACGATCTACTCAATCGCGCTTTGCTCTCAAGGAGATACTCATGGCCCAATATCAAGACGACATCAAGGCAGTTGCTGGTTTGAAGGAGAAACAAGGCAGCGCGTGGAATGCCATCAATCCGGAATCTGCCGCACGCATGCGCGCCCAGAACAAGTTCAAAACGGGCCTGGACATCGCGAAGTACACCGCGAAGATCATGCGCGCCGACATGGCCGCGTACGATGCCGACCCGTCGAAGTACACCCAGTCGCTCGGCTGCTGGCACGGCTTCATCGGCCAGCAGAAGATGATCTCCATCAAGAAGCACTTCAACAGCACCGAGCGCCGCTATCTTTACCTGTCCGGCTGGATGGTGGCCGCGCTGCGCTCCGAGTTCGGCCCGCTGCCAGACCAGTCGATGCACGAAAAAACCTCCGTCAGCGCGTTGATCCGTGAGCTGTACACCTTCTTGCGCCAGGCCGACGCCCGCGAACTGGGCGGCCTGTTCCGTCAGCTCGACGCGGCCGAAGGCTCTGCGAAGGCCGCCATCCAGGAAAAGATCGACAACCACGTCACCCACGTCGTGCCCATCATTGCCGACATCGACGCGGGCTTTGGCAACGCCGAAGCAACCTACCTGCTGGCCAAGCAATTCATCGAAGCGGGCGCGTGCTGCATTCAGATCGAAAACCAGGTGTCCGACGAGAAGCAGTGCGGCCACCAGGACGGCAAGGTCACCGTACCGCACGAGGACTTCCTGGCCAAAGTCCGCGCGATCCGATACGCGTTCCTGGAACTTGGCGTGGACGACGGCATCATCGTGTGCCGCACCGACTCGCTGGGCGCCGGCCTGACCAAGCAGATCGCCGTGACCAACGCTCCGGGCGACCTGGGCGACCAATACAACTCGTTCCTCGATTGCGACGAAATTTCGGCCGACGCACTGGGCAATGGCGACGTCGTCATCAAGCGCGATGGCAAGCTGCTGCGTCCCAAGCGCCTGCCTAGCAACCTGTTCCAGTTCCGCGCTGGCTCAGGCGAAGCACGCTGCGTACTGGATTGCATCACCTCGCTGCAAAACGGCGCCGACCTGCTGTGGATCGAAACCGAAAAGCCGCATATCGCCCAGATCGCCGGCATGGTCAACGAGATTCGCAAAGTCATCCCGAACGCCAAGCTGGTGTACAACAACAGCCCGTCGTTCAACTGGACCTTGAACTTCCGGCAGCAGGCATATGACGCGATGAAGGCCGCAGGCAAGGATGTGTCGGCATACGAGCGCAACCAGCTGATGAGCGCGGAATACGACCAGACCGAACTGGCGATCGCCGCCGACGAAAAAATTCGCACCTTCCAGGCTGACGCTTCGCGCGAAGCAGGTATCTTCCACCACCTGATTACGCTGCCGACTTACCACACCGCGGCGCTGTCGACCGACAACCTGGCCAAGGAGTACTTCGGCGACCAGGGCATGCTGGGTTATGTGGCTGGCGTACAGCGCAAGGAAATCCGTCAGGGCATTGCCTGCGTCAAGCACCAGAACATGTCCGGCTCGGACATCGGCGACGACCACAAGGAGTATTTCAGCGGCGAATCGGCCCTGAAAGCGGCGGGTAAAGACAACACGATGAATCAGTTCTGATACCAGTAGTACCCCAAGCAAAACACCAACCCATCCGGGTTGGTGTTTTTTTATCCAACGACGTCGCGTGTGACCTTTCTCACGCGCTCGGCCCGCTCATGCCGTTGCGCTGACGATGCTTCGATCGACCACGTCGACGAATGCACGCTTCGTCGCGCTGTCGAGTTGCGTGTACGCAATGCCAATACCCGTATGGTGATCGCGAAGGTCGAGCGGCCTTGCGGTGACTCTCGGCGGCAGCGCTATCGCCGCTTGCGCGGGAATCACCCCGATTCCCAGCCCCGCCGCAATCAGTGCGAGCATAGTCGTGAACTCACCGAGTTCCCTCTCGATCTGAAGGGTCACGCCCTGCTGTTTGAAGGCGACGAGAATATCGTCGTAAAAGCCCGGCGCATAGCGGCGCGCAAGCATGAAGACGGGGCGCTCGCGAAGATCCGTCGGGTGTATCCGCTTCAATCGGGAAAGCGGATGACGTGCAGGTACGGCCACGACGAAAGACTCTTCCAGCACCACGCGGGTTTCAACTCCTGCGGCTTGCACGGGTAGGCGTATCAGACCGAAGTCGAGCTTGTTGTCGTGCAGCGCTGCAATCTGGTCGGGCGTCGGCATGTCCTTCAGTTCCAGCGTGATGCGCGGATAGCGCGCGTGCATCGCGCGTATGAGATTGGGCAGCAACTCCGGTAGCACGGACGATACGAACGCAACGCGCAGCGTGCCGATTTCACCTTGGGACGAAAGACGCGCGGTTTGCTCAGCGCGCTGTGCCTGATGAAGCGTCGCGCGGGCTTCGGGCAGGAATAGCGCGCCCGTCTCCGACAGCGCGACTTTGTGGCGGTCCCGCCCGAACAGACGAACCTGCAACTCCTCTTCGAGCGACTTGATCTGCATGCTGAGCGCCGGCTGCACGATGCACAGCCGTTCAGCCGCACGCCCGAAATGCAACTCTTCCGCCAGCGCAACGAAGGCGCGCAGATGTTTCAGCTCCATGGTGATCTCCAACGTCCATTCGGATTGCGAGGTCGCGCGCGGTGTCAGCTTTGTCGCCGTAATCACGATTCATGATAACAGCGTCATGAAAGACTATTGGCGCGCCGTCTGCCTTTGCTGTGAACTACGTCTTATGGAGGAACGGCGCGAATCCGATGATGCCAGGCGCCGCACACGCAATGACGAATCAATCACTCAACCTGTTCGATCTGTCCGGCCGGCGCGCACTGATCACCGGATCCAGCCGCGGCATTGGGCTCGCGCTTGCACGCGGTCTTGCTCGCGCAGGTGCGGCTGTCGTGATCAACGCGCGTGACGAGGCCAGCGCTCGAACCGCACAGAGCCTGCTGCGTGAAGAACGGCTGGATGCAGCGGCGGCGCTTTTCGATGTCACGCGTGCGGACGACGTCTCGGCCGCGATCGACGCGCTGGAGTCACAAACGGGCCCCATCGACATTCTCGTGAACAATGCGGGCATTCAGCGCCGGGCGTCGCTCGAGTCGTTCGCAGCGCAGGACTGGAACGAACTGATGAGGGTGAACCTCGACGGCGTGTTTCACGTCTCGCAGGCCGTCGTGCGTCACATGCTGCGTCGAGGGCGCGGCAAGATCATCAACATCTGCTCGGTGCAGAGCGAACTGGCCAGGCCAACCATCGCGCCGTATGCCGCTTCGAAGGGTGCGGTGCGCATGTTGACCAAAGGGATGTGCGCCGACTGGGCACGCCACGGCATACAGGTCAATGCGATCGCTCCGGGCTACTTTGCGACGGATCTGAATCGCGCCCTCGTCGACGACCCGGATTTCTCGGCATGGCTGTGCAAGCGGACGCCGGCCGGACGCTGGGGCAACGTCGACGAATTGTGCGGAGCCGCCGTGTTTCTCGCATCGGACGCATCGAGCTTCGTGAACGGCCAGACGCTCTTCGTCGACGGTGGCCTCACCAGCGTGGTCTGACATGCGCGCCTGGATGACATTGACTGACGACAACGATAGACGACCGGAATCGGAGACATCGATCATGCATTTTTCAGTGGAGGACGCGCAATGAGCGCCGCACGCAAGCACGTAGTCGTATTTCGCAAGATCCCCGACGATCTGCTCGGACGCATCGCTGAACGTTACGACGTGATCGTCGCCGATCCGCGGCGCGCCGACGAGTTGCCCCGCTTTCGCGATGCGCTGCACGACGCATGCGGCCTGATCGGTTCGAGCTATAAGCTGGGCGCCTCCGAGCTTCGCGAAGCGAATAGCCTGCGCGTCATATCGAGCATCTCGGTTGGCGTGGACAACTACGAGTTGCCCTTCCTGAAACAACGCGGCATCACGCTGTGCCACACGCCGGGTGTGCTGACGGAAACGACGGCCGACACGGTGTTCGCGCTCGTCATGGCGACGTCGCGGCGGCTGGTCGAACTGTCGAATCACGTACGCGAAGGCCGCTGGACGCGCAACATCGGCGAGGACCTGTTCGGCTGGGATGTGCACGGCAAGACGCTCGGTGTGCTGGGCTTCGGACGCATCGGCCAGGCCGTGGCACGGCGTGCCGCGCTCGGCTTCGACATGCCCGTGATCTTTCATGATCCGTTCGACGTGTCCGTGCCCGCCGCTCTTGCCGGCCACGCACAGCGTGCGTCGTTCGACGAAGTGCTGGCGCGCGCCGACATCGTCGCGTTGACGTTGCCGCTCTGCGACGAAACACGTGGACTGATGGACGCAACGGCGTTCTCGGCTATGAAGCCGGGCGCGATATTCGTCAACGGCTCACGCGGCGCGATCGTGCGCGAAGACGCGCTCCTCGCGGCGCTCGACAGTGACCACTTGCGCGCAGCCGGGCTCGACGTATTTGCCGTCGAACCGCTGGCGCACGATTCGCCGCTTCGCAACCATCCGAAGGTGACTGCGCTGCCTCACATCGGCTCGGCCACGCATGAAACGCGTCGTGCCATGGCGGAACTCGCGACCGAAAACCTGCTGCGCGTGCTCGACGGCGCCGCGCCTGTTTCGGCATTCGACCTGTCCAATATCTGACGGAAGACCCAGCATGCCTCATTCGATTCCCACCCTGTGCGGCTCATTGGCGGGCCAGCCGTTCACGTTCAACGTAAAGGTGCATAACGCAGCCTATCGCGCGCTCGGCATCGACTACACGTTCGTGAGCTTCGGCGTGGACGACGCGGCGCTCGCCGTACAGTCGATACGCACGCTCGGCATACGCGGCATGAACGTGACGATGCCTCACAAGCAGACGGTCATCGCACACCTCGACGCGCTCGATGAGACCGCGCGCGAGATCGGCGCGGTCAATACGATCGACAACCGCGACGGCTATCTGACAGGCTACAACACGGACTGCACCGGAGCCGTGCGCGCACTGGAAGAGGTAACGCGGCTTGCGGGCCAGCGCGTCGCGCTGCTCGGCGCGGGCGGTGCCGCGCGCGCGATCGGGTGGGGCGCGAAACGCGCGGGTGCGGAGGTGACGGTGTTCAACCGAACGGCGTCGCGCGGCGACGCACTCGCTCGCGACTTCGGCATCGAATTCGGCGGCAGTCTTGCCGACTTCGACGCTGGCGATTTCGACGGCGTGGTCAACGCGACAGCGGCGGGCTTTCGCGCGCCGCACGTCAATCCGTTGGCGGCGCGGCAGCTTCAGCCGCATCTGTTCGTGATGGACGCAGCGTTCCTGCCCGTGCACACCAAATTGATTCGCGATGCGGCTGCGGCCGGGTGCCGTGTCGTCAACGGAACACGCATGCTGCTGCATCAGTTCTGCGGACAGATTGAACTCTATACGGGCAAGCCGGCGCCGCTCGACGTGATGAGTGCCGCACTGCTCGACGAGATCGCAAGGGTCGAAGCAACCGAAGCACGCGAGTGCGCGACAAGCGAAGCGTAGCGCGTGAGCGCGTCTGGAGCCTCACGTCAGAGGAGGCCCGGTCGATTGGAAAGATGATGATCCGCACCGGCTGCACCGTATGGCCGCGGCATCGAGATCTGAAGGAGACGAAATGAAGCACCAGCACAGCATTGCGGTCAACCCGGCCGTCGATCCCGTCGCCAGCGCATCTCCGGCGACGGCCAACGAAAACGCGAGCCGCCAGGACGTGACGACGGCCGACCTGTATCGGGCTGCGTGGGCCGCCTCGCTCGGCAGCGCGCTCGAGTACTACGACTTCGCGCTGTACAACCTGGCGTCCGCGTTGATATTCGGGCCGTTGTTCTTTCCGTCGAGCGATCCCGCGATGGGTCTGATCGCGAGCTTCGGTGCCTACTTCCTCGGCTTTGCGATCCGGCCTGTCGGCGGGATCGTATTCGGCGCGCTGGGAGATCGTTACGGCCGCAAGTTCGTGCTGACGGCGACGATTCTCCTGATGGGCATTGCCAGCACGATGATCGGTGTGCTGCCCACTTACGCGCGCGCCGGCATCTGGGCGCCGATTCTATTGGTCGCCTGCCGTCTTTTGCAGGGGCTCGGCGCCGGCGCGGAGCAAGCGGGCGCTGCCGTGCTGATGGCGGAGTACGCACCCGCGAAACGCCGCGGCTACTTTGCGGCGCTGCCGTTCATGGGCGTGCTGCTGGGCACCGTGATGGCGGCGACGATCTACTTCGTGCTCGTGCGCGTAGAGGATCTTTCGCAATCGTGGCTGTGGCGCGTGCCGTTTCTATTGAGCGTGCTGATCGTCGGGATCGCGATCTGGATTCGCCTGCGGCTCAAGGAGTCGCCATCGTTCGCGAAGCTCGAAGCGCGTCAGCAGGTGAAGGACAGCCCATTGACGCACCTGATGCGGCACTCGAAGCCGATGGTGCTGAAGGTGATCGGCCTGCGCATGGCGGAAAACGGCGGCTCGTCGATCTATCAATCTCTCGCCATCAGCTACATCGCCACGGCGACGGGCCTGAAAGGGCAGATCGGTCCCATTGCGCTGCTGTTGGCGGGTGCATCGGGCGCGATCATCATTCCGGTGGCGGGGATGCTCAGCGACCGCTTCGGACGAGTACCCGTCTATCGCGCCTTCGCGCTCTATCAATTGCTGCTCGCGTTTCCGACCTGGTGGGTGCTGAGCCTGGGCAGTCCAACCGCGAGCATCACGATGCTGTGTGTCGCGCTCGCCGGCGTCTGGGGTATGTTCGCAACGCAGGGTGCGCTTCTTCCCGAACTCTTCGGCGCGCAGCATCGATATGCCGGCGTGGCTGTCGGACGCGAGTTGTCGGCTGTGATTGCGGGCGGGGTGGCGCCGCTCGTCGGCGCGTCGATCATAGCGTGGGCGACGAGCCATTGGGGTGGGAGAGACGGAACGATCCTTTCGTGGATTCCTTTGGCCGCCTACGTGGCGATTCTGAGTCTGATTGGCGTGATCACCACCTTCTACCTGCCGGAAACACGGGGACGCGATCTCGATGATTTGCATGACGCCAGCGCTGTCGAACGAAGCGATCGATGAAGGCGTAGGTGGATCTCTTCCCCTTGAGCACCTTCGGAAGAAGATATAGGAACGCCCCGGAGAGCTTGCCGGGCGGAAGGCAGCAGACGCCAATTGCCCCCCCGGATTGCACCGCCTGGTGCGACTCCCTCCATTACGGGCCGCTGCCTACCCATGGTGCTACCCATACTGGAGTTGTTGTCCACTAGCCTAGTTGCCGAAATCAAGGTATTGCGAGCGCCAAAGCGGAGTCTGGCGCTCGCGCTTTCCGAGGAAGCCACCTTGCCAGCGGGCACCCCCGCGCCCGCGGCAGGACAGCTCCCGCGCATGGTTGCCAGCGGTTCGCGCCGTATCGCCCTGATTGGCACAGTTATTCCCGGCACGTTCTTTGTGGGCATCGGCTTTTATGTCGTGTGGCAACTGTGCTCCGGACACAGCATCAACATGGCCAACTACGCCTGGGCATTCTTCGTCTGCGTTGCCACGATGAGTCTGCCTGACGGCGTCACCAAGGCAACCAGCATCCTGTCCTGCGTTACACCGGCCCGACATCATCAATGCAAGGTCTGGACGCTGCGGATGCCCTCATCGTCGGCCTCATCGGACGAGGCTTGATCAAGGATCGCGCACCGGAAGTCGAACTTAACGCGAAGGATCGCCGATTCAACACGTGCATCGCCGCGATGATCCCTGAGGCGAGTATTGATCGCCTCCTCGACGGCGATAATTGCCTGCTCGATGCTCTCCGGATCATCGCTATCGAATCCGACCTCGACCTCAATGCTCTCCAGAAGGTTCAACGCTGTTGCAATATCCTCAGAAGCGACGAATAGCGTCTCGGCGTTTTCTCTCATCTACCCTCTCCCCGTTGGGTTGTCTAGAGTCGTCAGACAGGTGTGAGTTGCACGGCCATCGTTGCACATCCAGAGCAAACCAGCCAGGCGATGACGGTAGGTGTTGGGTTCTAAACAACGGAAGGGTTGCTGTACATATTGAAACGAATAGAATTGAATGTTCCAGCTTGATCGATGGTCACTGCGTCTGGAGCCGCCCCCCCCCAATGGGACGCCCGGACTTCCTTGCCGATTTGCTGTCACGCACCATTCCGGAAACCATGGTCTGGGGTGGTCTGCATGTGAAGCTGAAAAATTCCCCTCACGCGCGAAAGAAAAACGCCGCCCATAATTAGTTAATGATTTTCGTCTTGCCACGTCGCCAGGATATGGCGTCCATGGCTTGATGTTTAGGTTGTGTCAGCAACTCTCGGCGCAGGAGGTATTTTTTTGTCGTCAACCGATTGCGGGTTTTCGAGGGCCATGGAATTTGTCTGCAAGCCGCGCGTTAGACGTTGTGGACAGTTGATAGAGCGAGTCTGGTTTCCACCTGTTCATCCACGCGATCAGTGCGGCGGCGTGCACGGGAGGTGGCGTTTCCCTTGATTCGTGTGGGCGTCGCTATATCGACAGGTCACTCGCTCGCCGGCAGGAGTATGGCGTCTCGCAGGAGGCGCTTGCCTATGCGACGGGGATCGATCGCAGCCACACGGGTCGCGTCGAAAGGCCTCCCCGACCATCGTCGATTAGAGCGCATTCGACGAGCCTTCTAACCGAGACGCTGCCATGCCTGGACGTCGCTCCGACTGTGGTCCGAACGACGCCCCGCTCAAGTGACATCGCTGCTTGAGAAAGGCCCGGAGTTGGCGAGATCAACGCTTCAGGAGTTTTTATCCCCTTATTAAGGGCGTTGTTGGCTCAAGCAATTCACAATAAGAGCGTCCATCCGAAATGGAACGCTCACTGCATCCCTCATCTAACGACGAACCGTGGCAACGAACCATCGTTTCACTTCAGCTCGCATCGTGGTCGCGCGCAGAAACGAGGCAGATGCTCCATGAACTGTAGCGAAACTGAAAGGACCATCGCGTAGGATCGCTAGCCCATGCGCTCGATAGCGTGGCTGCGTTTAACATTCCCTGGGGGTATCCGTGGAGACTTACGTACTTTTCGGCGGCGTTATAGCAATCGGCACAGCCATTGCGATCTGGGGAATCTGGAATCTCAGGTGACTCGTACCTTCAAGTTATCCCAGACTCTTTCTGCCGGAATGTGCATTTCGCTGAACGCGCGGGTTCAGCGAGCCGTCCGCTGGCCTCCCCGGTACACCGGGTGGCGTCCGCTCCACCAATCAACATTCAATAAATCATGTCCGCGGCTGCCCTTCACTGCCTTCTCGCAAAACCCGCGTACTGCCGGCACTTGTGCTGGGCGCTATGAGCGTCGCCTCCAGAGACATCGACACAATTCCTCCTTATGCGCCTAGAGGGTGCCTGAAAGCCGCTGGCGGCGTTAGTCCGACTAACGAGCACGCGTGAGCTTCATGGAACGACTTACTCGAGGCGCCCGCGCACGCTCGCATCGCTTCGGGCCACACGCACATGGTTCTGGCTATTTATACCTGCCGCCCAATAGGTCGACAGCGATTATGGCTGGCGACGCCGCTGATAACAATCGCGAACCCGATTGCCTGACCTACGAGAGCGAAGACGCGCCGGCGCAGTACGCACCCACCGAGTGGCCTGAAACGCCATGCAGGGTCCGTTATTTACGAGCTGCATGCGCTTGCGCATAAGTCGCCCATCGTGCGTTTGCACGGAGGGGCAGACCTGCGCCTGCCCTTTGAGCTTTAGTGAATGGCCATCTGCACGACCTTCACGATAACGAGACCCACCGCGACGACGAGATAGGTGCGAAGCACGCCCATCCACACACGAGCCGACGGCGTCAGGTGCTGCGGCGCCGGCAGGTCTTCGAGCGCCGGCATGCGCCACGTGTTGCGTAATGCCTTCTGAGCCGGCTTGTTTATTGCCGGCGCGGCGTCGGCGGCACCTGTGCCGCGGGCCTTGCGCGAGACTTCTACTGCGGCGTACACGGCAACGGCAAGCCCGCATCCGCCCGCGAGAATCTTGACGATCGCCGCACCGCTGATGTCGGGATACACGGTGGCCGCCGTCAGGATGATCGACAGGACGACGAGCACGGCGATGACAGCGCCTGTGAACACGTTCAACTTCTTCGAGTTCACCCACGGGCCCAGCACTGCCTTGTCATTGCACAACAGCAGCAGGAACACGGTTGCGCTCGGCAGCAGCACGCCGGCAAGCGTCTGCACAGCTTCGGTCAACAGGCCAAGCGGGCTGCCCGGCATCAGCACGAGGGCGGCAGCGAGCGCAATGATGCCGAAGTAGACGAGATAGAAGCCCTTCGCGTCGAGCACGCTACGATGCAGTGAGTGTTTGACCTTGAACACATCGCCGATCGCGTAGGCTGTCGAGAGCGAAACAGCGGCAGCACCGATGATCGACGCGTCGAGGAGCGCGACGGCGAAGATCGTAGCCGACGTCTGGCCGACGTATTTGTGGAGACCCGCAATCACGCCACCCGCGTCGGTGAAGTTGCCGAACTCGGGTTTGCCGTCAAAGAGCGCAGCCGTGAAGGCCATCATCGCCACGGCGCCGACGATCACGAATGCGATGCCGATCCAGAGGTCAGCCTTTTCGTACTTCATGAAGCGCGGCGTGATGCGCTTGTCGATCACATAGCTCTGCTGGAAGAACAGCTGCCACGGTGCGACGGTCGTGCCGACGATGCCGATGACGAGCAGCATCACGTCGGAGAGCTTCGAATTCTTCGGCCAGGTGGGCACGAGGAAGTCCCGCGCGATGACGCCGACAGGCGGGTGTATCGAGACAAGCACCGGGATCAGCAGGAGGCTCAACAGGCACAGCACGATCGCGAAGCGTTCGAAGCGCCGGAAATCGCCAGTACTGACCGCGGCCATCGTCAGGACTGCCGCGATGCAAACGCCGAGCACTTTCGAGACGCCGAGAAAGTCGAGCGCAAACGTAATGCCGATGAACTCGGTGACGATCGTGAGCGCATTGAGCAGGAAAAGATCGATGACGCTGAAGGCACCCCAGAACTTGCCGAAGCGTTCGAAGATAAGGCGTGCGTGACCGACGCCGGTCACGGCACCGAGGCGCAGGACCATTTCCTGGTTTACGTAGAGAACCGGGATCAGGAGGGCGAGCGTCCAGAGCAGTGACGTGCCGTAATTCTGGCCAGCTTGCGTGTACGTGCCGAACGCGCCGGCGTCGTTGTCGCCGACCATGACGATGAGGCCGGGGCCCAGGATGGCCAGTAGCGTGCGCAGACGCGCCATCCAGTTGCTGCGCGGGGCGATGTCGTGGTGGGCGATCGTGCCGAAGGCGCCTTTGATATCGCCGACGTGCGCGTCGTCGAGCACAGCACTCCGACGTTGCGTGATGTTTGCGGGAGTGGTTGACATTTTTAGTTATTCCTTAGCAGTGCGGCTTGAAATCGATGATTGAGGCGTGGCGCCGCCCTGCCTCCTGTCGGTGTTGGCGCAGTGGGCAGGCAGTCGGCCACGCCGGGCCGTGTCAGCGAGCGAGCTTTTTTAGCGCCGTCCAGATGGCGGCGGCTACGCCGGCGGATGCGTGCGAACGGGCGTCGAGCGCGAGCATGCCGTTGTAGTGCGTGCGAGCTTCTTCGACGTGCGGGAGTTGCGAAACGAGCAGAGCGAAGCGCATGGTGATTCCTCCAGATGCTTGAAACGTGGCGCCATCGATCAGGCGTGCCTTCGTTTCACTTCACGCGGGTCGAAATGCTCGGGCGTGTGGGAGGAACGTGCGCGGCCAGATGTCAGGCAAAGCGGCCTGCGTTCTGCGAGAACGCAAGGCGAGTTGTGCAGGAACTGGGCTCAGGGTCGGGCATCGTGAACTCCTCTGTCGTTTGGGTCCGATTCGCGTTGAACGGACGTGGGTAACCGCACACCGGCTCCGCGCGACATTCGGTGCGCGAAAACGGCGTGAACAAGCGGCGCCGCGAGCCAAAGGCTCGACGCGCCGGGTCGCATCGACGAATGTGCGTTACAACGCACGCGTCAAGCGACGGCGGCCAATCGAAGTGATGCGCGGGTGAGAAACTGCGGGAGCTACTGCGGCGCGCACCGTCTGCCTGCTGGCAGGACGGCGGCTAGGGAAGAATCCAGGCGGGCGTCGTGCCGGTCAGGCAGAAAAACTGTTCGAAGGTCGACTACTGCAACTGTCCAAGGCATATGCCCCTTTCGTGGAAACAGGCGAATTCTAGTGATGGCGCGCAAGCCGAGTCAACGAATATTTTGAAGATTTTTCTTTCGAATCCGTTACCGCCAGTGGATACAAATCATCCGCATACCTCTTCGTTTCAGCAGAGACTGCTGCCCGCGAGTGCGCATTCGGTATCCCTTTTCAAGCTACGAAGCACTGCAAGGCAATTTCTGCTTGCACGTTCACAGACGGCGCGCATAGAATCCGCCCTGTCTTACCAACAGGAGAGTCCTTCGTGGACGCAAGCTCTAGTAGTCGATCTTGTCCGCCGGCCTGTGCCGGCACCCAGGCTGCAATCGCGCGTTAGCGACGCCGGACTTTCCTTCCTGCCGCTGACTCCGATTGACGGGTCAGCGCGCTTCTTCTGGACTGCCTGTGCGGTCTATCTGTAGCTCGCTCCCTTTTTTGCTTAAGAACACCGACAGCGCTTGATTGCGCCGACGGCGTGTCGCTTATCGAACGTTGCCCGGCATGGCCGGGCTCGACGGGAGTTGAATCATGCAAATCGAACGCTTTCTCCGCGTCTCACGCGCTTACCTGCGTCCGACGCTGGCCGTCGTACCGCGCCACGAACTTGACGGACCAGCCCAGCTCTGGCGGCACACGAGCGCCCGCCCAGACCAGGCAGTGCAACGCGACTCCTCGGTCGCGGCCCTCTGGACGACTTCAAAACGAAACCCTGGCAGTACCTCATGGCCCGCCTGAGCGGGCTATCGCGACTACGACTCCACAAAACTGCCGCCCTGCGGTGAGTTGACGCCGAACACCTTCCTGCGTCGGCGTCGCTCATTCATCAGTTCGTTTCCCAGAAGAAAGCAAAATGATCTCCCCTGGCACGCCCACACAAAACGACGCACAGGAAACAAGCGAGCTATACGGCAACTTCTCCGGTGGGATCTCCAAGGGCGCTTTCCAGACGCCGGGTTACCCGGTGCGTTCAGCGGAGACGGTAATCGAGGCGACGTACCAGTATCAGGTTGCGCCGTGGTGGATGCTGCAGGGCGAACTCCAGTACATCTTCCATCCCGGTGGCGGCATCCCTGATCCGAACAACAGAGGTGCACGCATTGGCAACGAAGCCGTGGCCGGACTGCGCACGGTCATCACGTTCTGATCGTTTGGGATCCTGAATTGGCGAGGACCCGATCGATGCAGCGATCGGGTCCCTCGACACCATGTTCTGCGGGCAGGAGGCATACCACCGTCGATCATTGCGACGGTGACCCTGTCCAGTCAGCACCCCCATGTTCAGCGTCGCTTATTTCCATTCGTTTCGATCGGCTTCGTGACGCGGCGGCTGATCTTTCCGACAGGGAGTATTGGGTATTTTCAGAATCTCCCAAAAACTCGCGTGAATTCATGGCACACTCCAGTGAACGGTAAAACTGTCTATGCGACAGCGCGTCCCGGGTTTTACAAAGCGCCACAACATGAACCAGGCTGTCCTATTCACTTCAGTTTTTCCCATTCTGTTGATTGCGGTCTCGAGCAACCTCGACAATATCGGTGTGGGCACCTCTTACGGCGTCAGGAAGATCAACATCCCCATCGCCTCCAACCTCCTGATCGCGGTTGTCACTGCCACCGGTACCTTTCTGTCCATCATTCTCGGGAAAAGCGTTTACCTTTTCGTAAGCAAGGGAGTCGCTGGTTTACTGGGAGGGGGCATCATCGTCGTGGCGGGGCTCTGGGTAGTCCTCCAGGAAAGCCTTATGCACCGCGTGCGAGAGCCTTCGCAAGCAGAACCGATCGTCAAAACCGGGGGTTCCAAATACGGTTCTCGGCATATCGTCCAGATACTCGACAATCCGATTGTTGCCGACTGGGACTTCTCCGGCCATATCGACCGGAAAGAGGCCCTGGCGTTAGCCTTCGCCCTAACCATCAACAATATTCCCAACGGCGTCGGCGCCGGAATGTTGGGCCTGAATGTCTACGCAATGACCGCGGCGGTATTTGTCGTCAGCATCATCACCATCTGGCTCGGCATTTACTTCGGTAAATTGGGGGTGCGCTGGATGGGAAGATTTACCGGCGTACTCGGCGGCGTTCTGCTTATTTGCGTTGGTTTCTATGAGATCTTCTTTTGAAGGCGACGAAGGCGCCCACCTGCAGGAGTTCTGCGGCGAGTCAAAGGGTTCCAGTGCAAATGGCGATGTGAAATCGGTTAAGGTGCGAGACTACCGAAACCGTGTAATGCGCGAAGGCGGGCGTCGCCACTTCGATCCCTTCAATCGCGCTCAGCACCGAGATCGCGGGTGTGATGACGCCGTCGCCATACAGCATCGCGGTGCCGAACATCGCCATGAACACCCAGCGCAACGCGCCGGCCCGCGTCACGCGGCCGGTGCGCTCACCGACCAGCAGCGCGAGAAGCGCAAGGAGTCCACCCTCGCCGCGGTTGTCGGCTTGCATCAGCACCAGCACGTACTTGCCGCTGACCATCAGGAGCAGCGACCACAGCAATAGCGAGACGACGCCGATCACGTTGGCGTGGGTCGGCGCAACGCCGAGCGAGCCACCGAAAGCTGCCTGCAATGCGTACAGCGGGCTCGTGCCGAGGTCGCCGAACACGATGCCGAGCGCGGAGAGTGCGAGTGCTGCCGTTCCAGTCGCGCGATGCGAAGACGGTGAAGCCTGCAGGGTGTGCATGTTGCTCATGGAACTCTCACTCCGAGAGAAGCCGGCTGAAATCTCATCCGGCGTTCAAGCGAGTGTCCATGTTGCCTGCGCGCGCCGATTACGACTAGCACAAGCACAAAATACCTGCCAGGACACCTGATCCTGGAGAGTGCAGGACCTGAACGCTGCCCTCGCGAGCAACGGGAGATTACCCACCAATTCCAGGTGCCGTTAATTAAATGTTGTTGCCGATGTAGATGACGTTCGGAGCAAATTGAAAGGTAACGGGTCGACAACGGTGCCAATGACTTGCAATGCTACTCTGGCGGATGTCGACGCTTATTACCTTGCCGAAGATATCCACACTATGATGAATGCCCGCAGGGAACCGGCTGCTTCCCTGCGACCGAGCGGATGCCATCGCCCCAACGACGCAGTGACACAGCTCTCATACTTCCTTTATCGGAGCCGTTCGAATGGACTTTAACGTTGGGCTCTTCGAACTGCTATTGCTCGTTTCGGCGTTGGTGGCAATGCTCGTGCGGCGCTTGCACATGCCGTATAGCGTCGGTCTGGTAATGGCCGGAATCACCCTCTCCTTTCTGGCTTCATCCAGATTTCCCGACATTCCGCTGAACAAGGATTTCATCTACAACGTACTGTTGCCACCGCTCATTTTCGAGGCGGCATTTCACATGCGGTGGGGCGAAGTACGCAGGGATTTCGCCGTGGTCCAGACCCTGGCCATCCTCGGGGTCCTCCTGTCGGCCGGCGTGACCGCGGTAGGCATGCACTACCTGTTGCATTGGGAATGGATCAGCGGCTTGCTGTTCGGTGCGTTGATTGCCGCCACGGACCCGGTGTCCGTGCTTGCAACGTTCAAGGACGCCGGTGTGGTGGGCCGTTTTAGGCATCTGATGGAGGCGGAAAGCCTCTTCAACGACGGGAGCGCAGCAGCGGCTTTCCGGATTGCGCTGGCGTTCGTTGCCGGCGCGCACGTTGACCTGCTCGGCGTGCTGAAGATTTCGGCCGTGGTCATTCTTGGGTCGGTGTTTTGCGGTTTGCTGATCGGCAACGTCGTGCTGTCGCTGGTTCACCGCGCCGACGATCACCTCGTCGAGATTACGTTCGCCATGATCGCGGCCTATGGCTCGTTTCTACTGGCTGAAAACCTTCACTTGTCCGGCGTATTGGCGACACTGATAGCGGGCCTCGTGATGGGCCAACGCAACGCGGTCGATCCGATGACGGTGAGAGGGCGAAAAGCCGTCGAGACGGTACTCGAGTACACGGTGTTCGCCGCGAATTCGTTCATTTTTCTGTTCATTGGAATTCAGCAGGCGCGTCGGACGTACGACACGGTATGGGTATCGATCGGCATCGCCGTGGTGGTCGTGATGCTGTCGCGCGCCGTAGCGGTGTACCCGTGTTGCGTGCTTTTCTCTCGCTCGTCGCTGCGAATAGAGATGCGACATCAACACATACTGTTCTGGGGAGGACTTCGTGGCGCTCTGGCACTGGCTCTCGCGATGGGACTACCACCCGACGTGCCTCGTCGCGAAGAAATCGTGACCGTGTGCTTTGCTGTGGTGGCTTTCTCAGTCTTCGTTCAGGGCACGACGATGACAGCACTTCTGCGACGATTGCGAGTCATGTAGGGACCCATGAATCCAGTATCGGGTCAGTGCAGCATCGTCACTGGCACAGAAGACCAGCGCCACAGCTTCGCGAGCACGCTCCATCTGTGAAAAAAGCCAAGATGGCTCGCGTCGACCACCACGATATCGGCATGATCTTTGACCGCGTACTGCGCGATGGTGCGCTCGGGGGGGCCGAAAACACGCTTCCAGGTGTATGGCACACCAGCATCGTCGAGGACCGCACAGGTTTGAATCAGCGCATCCCGCGCCCGCTCCTTCTCGGATCTATGCAACATGGAGCGCGAATGAAATGCGCCTGCGCGGCCTTGTGCCAGGTCATCGAGTACTTCGACGACTTCCACCTCTGACACGCATTTCTCGGCAAACAGGAACGCTCCGTGTCGAGCCGCTTCGGTTGCCTCTTTGGCACCTAGCACGGGAATCAGCAGTTTCAGCAAAGCAGGCCTCCAATCCACGCATCCAGCGTTACTAACCTGATTGAAGCACGCGCATCACCCGAGCGCCATAAAAGCACGCGGCCTATGCGTAAAAATGTCATCAATAAGATGAATATGGTCAGCATATGTTCCTCTCATGGCACGCGCCGCCGCTCACACGATCAGGCGATATCCGATCCCCGTCTCAGTCACGAGGTGCTCGGGTCTGGCGGGGTTACGCTCGAGCTTTTGCCGAAGGTGAGCCATGTAGATCCGCAGATAATGCAGACTTTGAGCATGAGCCGGCCCCCAGACTTCCTGCAGGAGTTCGTCATGCGTCATCACGAGACCGGCGTGACGAACGAGTGCAACGAGCAGCCGGTACTCGACCGGCGTCAAATGGACGCCCTCATGGCCGCACTGTACCAGCCTTGCTTCCAGGTCGACCGTAACTGATCCAAACGATACCTTGGCTGATTCCGCGACCACGCACCGGTTATATCTGCGCAGCAGGGCACGAATACGTGCTTCCAGCTCGGCCATGCTGAACGGTTTCGTCAGATAATCGTCCGCCCCGACGTCGAGCGCTGCGACCTTTTCTCCATCGCCAGCATGATCCGAAAGGACGATGATCGGCACGTCGGACCATTCACGCAGTTGACGGATGACGTCGATCCCGTCGAGATCCTCCAGTCTGGGATCGACGATAACCAGATCTGGTCGGACGCTCGCCGTCATGGCTATGCCCTGCTGCCCTGTGCCGGCGTCCAGAACGCGCATCGCCTCGCGTTCCAGCGAGGTTCGCACATAGCGGCGCAAATGCCTGTCGCCCACAATCAGGAGAACGGTAACGGTCGGATCTCTCATGGCGCAGGAATGCGATTCACGGCATGGCCGGATATGTTCTGCGGTTGCTCCTGTGACGGGCCTTCACTAAGGACTTCGGCGGCGGCGCCAGTTTCTGCCGGCGGCGTCTCATCGGCCGGCAACATGAACCAGAAGCAGGCGCCGAGTACGATTCCGTTCGGATCGGTGCGGTTTGTTGCGCCGATCGTTCCTCCATGCGCATCGACGATCGCGCGGCAAATGGCAAGACCCAGTCCTATGCCGGGCAAAGCCGACTCTTTCTCGCCGCGTGTGAACTTGTCGAATACGCGGGATTCCATGCCTGGAGACAGGCCCGGTCCGCTGTCTTCGACCGTGACTTTCACGTAGCGGTGGTCGTGCTCCTCGACGACGGCTGCATTGATGGCGAGGGGTGAACCAGCGGGCGTGTACTTTGCGGCATTGTCGAGCAGGTTGGCGAGCAGTCGTTCCACCAGCACTGCGTCGAGCCGGACCAGCGGCGCATCGTGCGGTACATGTGTCGATATCTTGCGCCCGGAGAGCAGACGACGTGAAGCTGCCAGTGCGGCGCCGATCAACTCTTCAACCGAAGACCATTGGCGATTCAGTCGCATGCTGCCCTCCTGCAGACGGACCATGTCGAGCAGATTGGTCACGATGCCCGTCATGCGCATCGCCTCGTCATAGATCCCCTCGGCGAGTTCACTGCTGGCCCGCGGTTCGGCCCGCTCAGCGTGGCCCGGTTCGGCCAGCAAGGAGGCGAAGCCGACGATCGCGGTCAACGGGGTACGCAAATCATGCGAGATTGCCGACAGCAGGGAATTGCGCAGACGTTCTGATTCCATGCTGATCAGCGCGTCCTGTGCAATCTCGACATAGTGAACCCGCTCGAGAGCGAGCGCGATCTGGGCCGCAAACGTGTCGAGCATGCGGCGCTGTTCCGGTATTGCAAGCTCCGCCATCCGCGGAGATAGCAGTGCGAGGACGCCACGTGTGCGCATCGGCGCGCGCAGCGGGAGGTACAGCGCCGCGGCCGCGGGCAGCGTCTCCGTTCCGTGGCCGGCTGGCTTTTGCTGGTCATAAACCCATTGCCCGATATCGCAATCGAGTTCCTCTTTGGCCAGCGTCACCGCCGGGTCTGGGTTTTCCACCTTCTGCCGCACCTTTTCGGCACTATCGGGCAACAGGATGGCAACGCGCACCTGGAATACTTCGACGAGATGTCGCGTACCGATCTCCAGAATCTGGTCGGTCGTCAGGGCTGCGCCAAGCTCGCGCGTCATCGCGAACATGGCATCGGTCCGGCGCTCGCGCATCGTCGCAATACGAGCCTGTCTGCGCAGACTGGACGTTAGATCACTGATCGTCAGCGATGTCGCGAGCATCACCGCGAACGTCAGCAGATATTGTGTGTCCGATACGGAAAACGAAAGCCGCGGCGGCACGAAGAAAAAATCAAATGCTGCCACGCCAAGAAACGAAAGCAGCACGCCGGGTCCTCGGCCGAGGCGCGCAGCCGCGAAGACCGTCCCGAGCAGATACAGCATGACGAGATTGGCCAGCGAGATGCGGTCCGCGAACATACTGGCGAGAGCCGTAATCACCGCACAGATCGCAACTGCGTACACGTATGAAGCGACCGGGAAGGCGTGCCGATCCTCACCCGGTGCGGCAAAGCTGCCTGCCACGCCGCGAGACGCCGCGGCTTCGCGCACCGTACCTGAATTGATGAGCGTGACATCGATGTCCCGGGCTGCGCGGATCAGACGGTCGGCCGTCGACCATCCTAGCCATCCGCGCCATGCACGCAACTCGACCGTTCCCACGACAAGCTTCGACACATTGCGCATGCGCGCATAGGCAATCAGCGTTTGGGCGACCTGCTCGCCCTGCAACGTAACGGTTTCTGCGCCCAGTTCGGCGGCAAGCTTGAGCGCGTCGAGCGTACGTCCGCGTATTGCGTCGGGCAGCCGCTGAAGTTTGGGCGTCTCGACATAGACGGCCAGCCAGTCGGCCTTCAGGTTCGATGCGAGGCGAGCTGCCGCGCGTACGAGATTGCTGCTTTCCAGACCTGCACCGACGCATACGATAATGCGCTCGCGCGCCTGCCAGATACGCTCGATCGACTGGTCGGCGCGATACTCGCGCATCTGCGCATCGACACGGTCGGCCGTGCGGCGCAACGCCAGTTCGCGCAACGCGATCAGATTGCCCTTGCGAAAGAAATTGCGGACGGCACGCTCCGCCTGTTGCGGCATATAGACCTTGCCGTCCCGCAGGCGATCGAGCAGTTCCTCCGGAGGCAGGTCGACCAGGGTCACCTCGTCGGCGAGATCGAATACGCGGTCTGGTACCGTTTCCCACACCCGGATACCGGTGATCTGCCCAATCACGTCGTTCAGGCTCTCCAGATGCTGGACGTTGACAGTCGTGTAGACGTCGATGCCGGCGTCGAGCAGTTCCTGCACATCCTGCCAGCGCTTCAGATGCCGGCTGCCCTGGACATTCGAATGCGCCAGCTCGTCGACGAGAATCAGCTGCGGCTTGCGTGCAAGCGCGGCATCGAGATCGAACTCGGCAAGCACTCGTCCGCGATATTCGATCCGCGCGGGTGCAATGAGCTCCAGCCCCTCGATCAGCGCGAGCGTCTCCTTGCGCCCATGTGTCTCGACGATTCCGACGACGACATCGACGCCTTCCTCCTTGCGGTATCTGGCGGCCTGCAACATCGCAAACGTCTTGCCGACTCCGGCCGATGCGCCAAAGAACACCTTGAGCCGGCCGCGCTGGCTTTTTTCCTCATCGCGCTGGATGCGGTCCAGCAGTTCGTCGGGATCGGGCCGGTTCATCGCACCCCCTGCGGGTCATCCCGTCATTCAATGCATCGGCTTGAGCTCATCGAGCGCGAGGTTGAGTTTCAGCACGTTCACGCGACGCTCGCCGAATACGCCAAGTTGCCGTCCCGACGTGTTCTGTGCGATCAGTGCATCGACCTGCTGCTGCGGCAGCCCGCGCGCCTTCGCAACGCGAGCCGCCTGATAGGCGGCGGCAGCCGGTGAAATATCCGGATCCAGGCCGCTGCCCGATGACGTGACCAGATCGACAGGCACAGGCGCTGTGTTCGACGGATCGACGTCGTGGAGCGCCGCGAGCCGCCCCTTCACTTCATCGGCGAGCGCCGGGTTGGTGGCGCTGAGGTTCGAGCCGCCTGAGTTTTGCGCGTTGTACGGGTTCGGCGTCGTGGCCGACAACCGCCCCCAGAAGTAATAGGGCGCATCGAACTGCTGGCCGATGATTTCCGAGCCGACGGTCTTGCCGTCTTTCTCGATGAAGCTGCCGCTGGTCTGATGCGGAAACAGCACGTGGCCGACCGCCGTTACAACAAGCGGATAGACGATGCCCGTGATCACCGTCAGTAACACAAAGAGAACCAGCACGGGGCGCAATGAATTCTTCATGATCGTGTACTCAACCGTTCTTTCCATTCAGCCGGATCAGAATGCGGGGTGTCAGGCAGTCACCGTTTCTCCGGACGCGTCAGACCCATCCAAACGCGGCCAGTACCATGTCGATCAGCTTGATGAACGGAAAAGGCAGCAAGATACCGCCCAGTCCATAGATCAGCAGGTTGCGCCGTAGCAGCGCCGCGGCACCCAGCGCACGATATCTGACGCCCTTGAGCGCAAGCGGGATCAGGAACACGATGATCAGCGCGTTGAAAATCACCGCTGACAGGATCGCCGACGACGGGGACGCAAGATGCATGACATCGAGTACGCGCAGTTGCGGGTAGGTCGAAGCGAATGCGGCCGGAATGATCGCGAAGTACTTCGCGACGTCATTGGCGATGGAGAACGTCGTCAGTGATCCGCGCGTCATCAGCATCTGTTTGCCGATCTCGACGATCTCGATCAGCTTGGTCGGATTCGAGTCGAGATCGACCATGTTGCCGGCCTCCTTGGCTGCCTGGGTGCCGGAATTCATCGCCACCGCGACATCGGCCTGCGCGAGCGCGGGGGCGTCGTTGGTGCCGTCACCCGTCATCGCAACGAGCCGTCCTTCGCCCTGGTGGTTCCGAATCATCTTCAGCTTGGCCTCGGGCGTTGCTTCGGCAAGGAAGTCGTCCACGCCGGCTTCAGCTGCGATCGCCGCAGCCGTCAGCCGGTTGTCACCGGTGATCATCACGGTCTTGATGCCCATCTTGCGGAGTTCCGCAAAGCGTTCCTTGATACCGCCCTTGACGATATCCTTCAGTTCGATCACACCAAGTACGCGTGCCGGACCGCTATCCGGGCTGTCGTGAGCCCCCGGCTTGTCGGCGACAACCAGCGGCGTGCTGCCGCGCCGTGCAATATCGGTCACCGCGGTGTTCACTTCCGCGGGATAGCGGCCACCGTGCGCCTCGACATACTGTTTCACGGCCTCGGATGCGCCCTTGCGGATTTCCCGGTTCGGCAGGTCGACTCCGCTCATGCGCGTTTGCGCGGTAAAGGCGAGGAACGTCGCGTGCAGCGACGCCATGTCGCGCTCGCGGATATTGAAACGCTGTTTCGCCAGCACGGCGATGCTACGGCCTTCCGGTGTTTCGTCCGCAAGCGAGGCGAGTTGCGCGGCATCAGCGAGATCGTGCTCCGACACACCGGGTGCCGGTACGAAGGCGGACGCCTGGCGGTTGCCGAGCGTGATCGTGCCGGTCTTGTCGAGCAGCAGGACATCGACGTCGCCCGCAGCCTCGACCGCACGCCCCGACGTCGCGATCACATTTGCCTGCATCATCCGGCTCATCCCCGCCACACCGATTGCCGACAACAAACCGCCAATGGTGGTTGGGATCAGGCAGACAAGCAGCGCGACAAGTGCGGTAATCGTCACCACGTGACCCGCTTTCGCGGCTTCGACCGAGAACATCGAGAACGGCAGCAGCGTCGCGGTGGCGAACAGCAGCACGAGCGTGAGCGCAACCAGCAGGATCGTCAGCGCGATCTCGTTCGGGGTCTTCTGCCGCTTGGCGCCTTCGACCATGGCGATCATCCGGTCGAGGAAGGCTTCACCGGGGTTGACCGAGACACGCACGACGATCCAGTCCGACAGCACGCGCGTGCCGCCCGTGACCGATGAAAAGTCGCCGCCCGACTCACGGATGACGGGCGCGGATTCGCCCGTGATGGCCGACTCGTCGACTGACGCGACACCCTCGATGACGTCGCCGTCGGCCGGAATCGTATCTCCGGTCTCGACCAGCACAACATCGCCCTTGCGCAGATCGGTCGATGCCATGACGCGCACGGCGGCTTTCGGATGCGGCTCGTTGAGTTTCTTGGCCATCACGTTGTGCTTCGCGCTTCGCAGCGACGCCGCTTGCGCTTTCGAGCGTCCTTCCGCAAGCGCCTCAGCGAAGTTTGCAAACAGCACCGTGAACCACAGCCACAACGTAATGGCGAGGATAAATCCGGCAGGCGCTTCGGCCTGCCCGCTGAGCGCGGCAAACCAGAGGATGGTCGTGAGAATGCTGCCCACGTACACGCAGAACATCACGGGATTGCGCAACTGCGTGCGCGGCGTTAGCTTTCTGAACGAATCGACAATCGCGGGTTTCACAAGCACCGGATCGAACATCGATCGTGCCGCGGTACGTGCCTGGCCAAGATTGTCGGGACGATGGACAGGCGGTTCAATGGAAGTGGTCATGCTTTCCTCGAATTCAGTGACCTGAAATCATCGACAGATGTTCGACAACCGGGCCCAGTGCCAGGGCGGGAACGAAGGTGAGCGCGCCGATGAGCAACACGGCGCCGAGCAGCAGCACGACGAACAGCGGTCCATGCGTGGGCAGCGTACCCTCCGTGGTCGCGATGCGCTTCTTTTCTGCCAGGGATCCGGCAATCGCGAGCACCGCGACAACCGGAACGAACCGGCCCAGCCACATCGCGATAGCCAGCAGCACGTTATAGAACGGTGTATTGACAGAGAGTCCCGCGAACGCGCTACCGTTGTTGTTGGTGGCCGACGTGAATGCGTAGAGGATCTCCGAGAATCCATGTGCACCCGGATTGGCGATGCCGGCAGTCCCGAGCGGAGACAGCACACCGATCGACGTACCGACCAGCACGATCATCGGCATGACGAGTACCGCAATCGACACCATCTTCATCTCATAGGACTCGATCTTCTTTCCGATGTATTCGGGCGTTCTCCCGATCATCAGCCCGGCGATGAATACGCCCAGCAGGGCAAAGACGAGCATCCCGTAGAGGCCCGACCCCACGCCGCCATAGACCACTTCGCCCAGTTGCATCATCAGCAGCGGCACGAAGCCGCCCATTGGCGTCAGCGAATCGTGCGCGTTGTTGACCGCGCCGCACGACGCGGAGGTAGTCGCAACGGTGAAGATGCCGGAATCAGCAATGCCAAAGCGCGTTTCCTTGCCCTCCATGTTCCCGCCTGGCTGCATCGCAGAAGAGCCCTGATCGACATGCAACGACGTGAGCAGCGGATTACCGGCCTGTTCAAAGGCGATCTCGCCCCAGCACGCGATCGCGAACGCGATCGTCATCGCGGCAAGTACCGCATAACCCTGCCGCGGGTCGCCGACCGTTCTGCCAAAAACGATGCATAAGGTTGCGCCGATGCACAGCATCCCCACCATCTGAACAAAATTGGCCAGCGGCGTGGGGTTCTCATACGGATGAGCGGAATTTGCATTGAAGAACCCGCCGCCGTTGGTGCCGAGCATCTTGATCGCTTCCTGCGACGCCAGCGGCCCCATGGCAATAGTCTGTTTGTCGGCCTTGACGTCCTGCATGACGGGATTGCCCTTCGCGTCCTTGACGGGATTGCCCTGAGCGTCGGTCTTCGGCACCTGATACGTCGTGACCTGAAGCGTTGGCACATCGACGTACGACCTGAAATTCTGGATCGCCCCCTGGCTGATGAAAACCAGCGCGATCACGAAGGAAATGGGTATGAGGATAAACAGCGTGGTGCGCGTCACATCGACCCAGAAGTTACCAATCGTCTTCACGGTGTGACGGGCAAAACCTCGTATCAGAGCGATGGCCACCGCAATACCCGTCGCCGCGGACAGGAAGTTCTGCACGGTGAGCGCCGCCATCTGGGTCAGGTAGCTGACCGTGGATTCCGGCGTGTAGTTTTGCCAGTTCGTATTGGTCGTGAAGCTCACTGCCGTGTTGAAGGCGGCGTCCGGCGTCATCGGGCCAAAACCCTGAGGGTTGGCCGGCAGCCATTGTTGCAGCCTCAGGAAGCCGTACACCGCGACGGCGCCCAGCGCATTGAAAAGCAGTACCGCGAATGCGTACTCTTTCCACGACATTTCAGCGTCAGGATCAACCCCCGCAAGCCGGTAAAGAAGTTGTTCAACCGGTCGCCCAACTTTGCGTACAACGACCGACGAGCCGTCGAGCACGGCGGTCATGTAGCGGCCAAGCGGGATTGCGACCGCGATCAGCACCACGATGAAGAGTGCCAGGTACAGGCTGTTATGAGCGTTCATTCGAGATCCTCCGCACGCAGCAGCGCATACACGAGGTAGACCAGCAGCAGTAGCGTCGCAGCAGACGCGAGCCAGATCATCCATGCGTTCATGGCCGGCCTCCTGACGCGCGGCGGTGCAGTTTTTCGCACCCGTGGGCAAGCGCGACGCAAAGTCCGTAGAAGGCAACAATGCCGGCGATGTAGATCACGTCCATCTTCGTTCTCCGTAACTGACCCGGCACAGCCGGAAGGCAGCGAGAACTGCCACTGTCAAAACTAGGCGAGGCGAAGTAAAAAATGTGTAAATTCGAAAAACCGCCAATCCGGAGTTCTTGCGTCGGCGATTTTCCTGGTTGCAAACTGCCGGGGCACGAGTAAGTGAGCCGCTTAACGAACAACTGGAAAACGTAACTGCACGTCACCTCATCGAAAAGCCTGGAAATCGAAACTGCTGTCTATCGGTTCGATACGTCCTGCTCAATGCTACGAAGCACGTGGTGGCCGACATTGATCCTGGTCAATCGCGCACTATTGCGACTGATCTGTGACTCCATGCGCCGGGCAATCGACTTTGAGTTATCTCCGGCCACGCCGTCGCGTAACGTTCTCTAGTGAATACATATGAACGTCATAATTGGACGGCGCATGTCATTGGATATGGCACGCGCTAGACGCGAGTCCATAGGCTATCGGCCAAGCGCCAGGCTCAACTGCTCCACGATGGGTCCCAGCGCGAGCGCCGGCAGGTAAGTCAGCGAGGCAACCATGACGACCGTGCCAACCAGCAGCCCGACGAAGAGGCCGGTGTGCGTCGGCAGCGTGCCCGCGCCTGCCGCGCGCCGTAGTTTGCCCGCGAGCGAGCCGGCAATGGCCAGCACCGGGACGATCACGGCGAACCGGCCGAACCACATCGCGATGGCGAGCATCCAGTTGTAGTACGGCGTATTGGCGGACAGGCCCGCGAATGCACTGCCATTGTTGTTCGCCGCTGAAGAAAACGCATAAAGAATTTCACTGAATCCATGCGCTCCGGGATTGGCAATGCCCGCGACTCCCGCCGGTACCAGCACGGAAATCGCGGTGCCGACGAGCACCAGCAGCGGCGTCGCGAGAAGCGCCACGGCGGCCATCTTCATCTCGAATGCGTCGATTTTCTTGCCGAGATATTCCGGTGCGCGGCCGATCATCAGTCCAGCGATGAAGACGGCCAGGATCGCATAGATGATCATGCTGAAAAGACCCGAGCCCGGTCCGCCGAACACGACTTCACCCGTCTGCATCAGCACCATCGGCACGAGTCCGCCAACTGGTGTGAACGAGTCGTGCATTGCATTGACCGCGCCGTCGCCTCCGCTCGTCGTCACAGTCGCGTAAAGCGCCGACGTCACTACGCCGAAGCGTGTCTCCTTGCCTTCCATGTTGCCGCCCGGCGCGATGGCACTCTGTGCCGCTCCGGCTCCCCCAGTGGGGAGGTGCGTCACGCCATGCTGCTCCGCATGAATCGTGATCGTAGCGGCGACCACAAACATTGCCGTCATCGCGGCCAGCAGTGCCCAGCCTTGCCGTCGGTCACCGACTACCACACCAAATGTGTAGCACAGCGCGGCCGGAATGAGCAGTATTGCAAGCATCTGCAGAAAGTTGGTGAGCGGCGTGGGGTTTTCATACGGATGCGCGGAATTTGCGTTGAAGAATCCGCCGCCATCACCGCTCAACAGCTTGATCGACTCCTGTGAGGCAACGGGACCCATGGGCAGCAGTTGCTGTTGCGAGCTCATGGACTGCTGTACCACGTTGCCCGCGGCGTCGTGCATGGGTTGCCCCTGTGCATCCAGTTTCGGCTGTTGCCATGTGACGGCCTGCAGTGTGTGAACTTCGCGGTACGTGTCGAAATTCTGGATCACGCCTTGCCCCATGAACGCCACCGCGAACGCGGCGGAAAGCGGCAACAGGACATAGAGTGTGGAGCGGGTCAGATCTACCCACAGATTGCCGACTGTCTGCGCGCCACGCCTCGCGAGCCCTCGCATCAGCGCAAACATCACGGCCATGCCGCTCGCGGCGGAGAGGAAGCTTTGTACGGTAATTCCGAGCATCTGGCTCAGGTAGCTCAGGGTCGTTTCACCCGAGTAGCCCTGCCAGCTCGTATTCGTCACGAAGCTGACAGCCGTGTTGAATGCCGAATCCGGGCTCACGGCCGGTAGCGCCTGGGGATTCAGCGGCAGCCACTGCTGCACGCGCTGCAGCGCATAGAGGAACAACAGGCCCACGGCGTTCACGAGAAGCAGCGCAATCGCGTAGGTCTTCCAGCCCATCTCGGCGTCTGGATCGATACCGGCGGCGCGATAGATCAGCCTCTCGACCGGCCGCCCAAACCGGGAAAGCAGGGGTGCCTTGCCGTCGGCCGCGCGCGCCATGTACAGCCCCAGTGGCTTCACGAGTGCGATCAGGACGGCCATGAACAGACCAATCTGAAAGCCGACGCTGGCAATCATGCCCCCTCCCGCAGCCGCCGTGCATCAGAAGCGGCGTTTCATTTGTATTTCAGGTCATGAAACGTCAATGCGATGGAAAGACTGTGGCGTGGCGCATAAAAATCTCGTCAACGCGCCGTCGCGCCAACGAATGAGCCGTGTACGACGTGCTCAGAAGCGATTTGCAAGTTGCGGATTCAGTTCGATGTGAAGCACGACGAGCCAGCGTCCTGGACAGTTGTCCGCAATGCTCAGGATGTCCTCGTCTGCGGCGCACCGTTTGCGGAGGTAGCCCTTTTCCAGTGCGTTGCGCCACGCGCGATATGCATCGGCCTGCAGCCAGTGGCCGACGAGCCCGCATGTCACACAACTGAATACCAGCGTGTGGACCATCGTCAGCCTGGGATCGATCTGCTGCGCGAGATACACGAAGGCGGTGCTCAGCACCTGGTTCGCCGCGATGGTCACGAGCACAAGCTTCAGCCAGCCGCGCGCGCGCATCGCCGCCTTCAGGCGGGCGTCATTCTGCGGGTCTTTGTGTCCGGAACCGTCGTTCTGGCGGGGTGGTTCGTGCATGTCGTTGTGAATCACGCAGCAAAGCGGACAAAGCGTGCGCTGGGCAGCGCGATCTGATGCGTCCATGCCGCCAGTGTCCTTGCGACGACGGGCGCCTTGCTCAATATCGCACTGTCGTAGACCTTTCCGGCGAAGCGCATGACGTCGACGATGCGAAATCCCTGAGCGCGATAGAAGGCGACCAGGTGCGCTGCCGGATACGGGGTGTCGAGGGCGAGCTCCGTGTAGCCGCGCGTCGCCGCCCAGTGTTCGGCGAACGCCAGCAGGGATTTGCCGATGCCACGGTTCTGCCATGACGGATCGATAGCGAGCTGACGGATCGTCGCGACATTGCCGTGATGATAGTGTTCGCAGGCCGATTCGCCATCTCGCGTGTAGAGCGTCACGGTGCCGACAATATTGCCGTCGCTGACCACGACGAAGCAGTCGCCCGCCTGCGCTCTGCGCTGCGTCACGGTCACATCCTGATCCACGCAGGTGCAATTCAGCCCCATCGTGCCGAGGCGCGCGAACGAGCGATGCAGCATCGTCGTGAGTTGCTCGTACGAGTCGCGCGACGGATCGAAGCGTCTGAGCACCACATTGCGAATGCCCCGTTTGAGGTGGGTGAGGGACATGTGTTTTGCGCTCGTTGTGCGTGACCCCGACATGACATCGCTCCAGACGTTGTGATTTATTCGCAGTCTAGAGACGGCCTCCGCGTGCCACAAGAAAAAATCTCGTAAAGAGTGGCGAGGCGCCACGTCTATGTCTTCTATATGCTCGCTGCCCGCCGGATTTACAGCTTTTTTATTCCCGCCGATCTATACCTGTAGCGAACCCGCCGGGACAGGCAGGCACACCGTGCGTGGCACGGTGGGGATGTGTACTGCAATGAAAACTCTGACCTTGACAAGGAGTCTTGCCATGAACCTGCTGGTCTGGCTGCCGCTCATGTTCGGGCTCGGGCTCGTGGGCCTCGTGCTGTGTCTGCTGTTTGTCGACGCGTGCGATCGTATCTGAGGGAACCGTCATGGCCTGGCTTGCTGCTGCGATATCCGCATTGACGTTCGTGTACCTGTTCGTTGCACTGATCCGACCTGAGTGGTTCTGACCGGCGCACACGTCACGCACGACCTTTTATTCCGCTTCCGTGGGGGTGGCCCATGTGGACCCTGCCGCTCATAATTCTCGTCACGGCGATTGCCGTGTCGATACCGCTGAGCCGTTACATGACGTGGATCATGGACGGCCACTACCGGGCGCCGCGCTTTTTGCGCTGGTTCGAAGCGAAGCTCGACAGCGGCGCGCAGGACTGGAAGCAGTACACCGTGGCACTGCTTATCTTCAATGTCGCGCTGTTCGTATTCGGCTTCGTGGTGCTGTCGCTGCAACCGCTGATGCCGCTCAATCCGCTGGGCCGCGGCATGCTTGCGCCATCGACGATCTTCAACACGGTCATCTCGTTCATGACCAACACCAACCTGCAGCACTACTCAGGCGATCAGCATTTCTCGAACTTCAGCCAGATCTTCTTCATCCTGCCGAACATGTTCCTGTCGGCGGCCGTGGGGCTGTGCGCGCTGGCCGCGATCATCCGCGCACTGCGCGGAGAACATCTAATTGGCAATTTCTTCGTCGACATGTGGCGCGTGGTGGTCTACATGTTCGTGCCGATTGCGCTCATCGTGGGGACGATCTTCATCCACGAAGGCATGCCGATGACGTTCGCCAGTGCCGAACAGGTGACGACGCTCGAGCCTGCGGCGATGGGCACGGCGGACAACGGCCAGCCAAAGCAGCAGACACTTATCGTCGGTCCGGTGGCGGCCGTGATTCCGATCAAGATGCTCGGGACCAACGGCGGCGGCTTTTACGGCATGAACAGCGCCCAGCCCTATGAAAACCCGACGGCGTTGTCGAACTTCGTGACGACGCTCGCGATGATGATCTTTCCGTTCTCGCTGGTGCTGATGTACGGACGGATGCTCGCGCGGCTGCGTCATGCGGTCGTGATCTACTGCGTGATGCTGGCGATGATGATCGGCCTGATCGGCTGGGCAATCTACTGGGACACGCTGCAGCCCAACCCTGCGTTCACGGCGCATGCGGTTGCGCGAACCTACACGCTGGCCGGCACGAACCGGACGCTGACGATACCGCCCGTGGCGGGGCTGCCCGTCGAGCAGCATCTCGGCAACCTCGAAGGCAAGGAGCTGCGCTTCGGCACATCGGCCGGGGCGACGTTCGCGGCGATCACGACAGATGTGACGTGCGGCGCGGTCAACGCCGAGCATGACAGTCTGAATCCGCTCGCCGGGCTCTCGCCGCTGATCGGCATGTGGCTGAACTGCGTGTTCGGCGGCAAAGGTGTCGGCATGATCAATCTGCTGCTGTTCCTGATCGTCGGCGTGTTCCTCGCCGGGCAGATGGTGGGACGCACGCCGGAGTATCTCGGGCGCAAGGTCGGCGCGCGCGAAATGAAGCTCGCGATGATCGCGCTGCTGGTGCACCCGATCCTGATTCTCGGTCCGACGGGGCTTTTCTCGGCGACCGATCTGGGCACGAAGGCCGAAGCGAATCCGGGCGCGCATGGCTTCACCGAAATCGTCTATCAGTTCTCGTCCTCGTCCGCGAACAACGGCTCTGCGATGGACGGCCTGGCGACCACCTACGGGTTCAACGCCAGTCCGAACCCCGCCGCGCCTACTGCGGTGCAGTGGGATACAGCGACGGGCCTCGTCATGCTGTTTTCGCGCTACCTGCCGATCGTCGCGCCGATCGCGATGGCCGCCTTCCTTGGGCGCAAGAAGGTCGCGCCGGCCACGCTTGGCACGATGCGCGACAACACCGTGACATTCGGCTTCCTGCTGCTCGGCACGATCGTCATCGTCGGCGCGTTGCTGTTCCTGCCGGCCGCGGCGCTCGGACCGCTCGCCAATCATCTCGGACCGATCCCGTTCGGCGGATAGCGCACGCAGATCACGACAGCATAAAAGGAACGTTCATCATGAACTCGACCCATGTTGCGCCGCAGGCGGTGCCGCCCATTGCGAGTGGCCCACGGCCGCCTCGCAAGCCGACCGATCAGCTGTTCAACCGCGAACTGCTGGCCATGGCGTTCAAACAGTCGCTGATCGCATTGAGGCCGGACATCCAGTGGAAGAACCCGGTGATGTTCGTCGTCGAGATCGGCGCGGTGCTGACTTTTGTTTTCATCCTCGAGATCGCGTTCGGTATCGCGCACAGCGTGGCACCGCTGACCTATTTCATCGCGCTGTTCGCATGGCTGCTGCTCACTGTCATCTTTGCGAACTTCGCGACCGCGATTGCCGAGGAGCGCGGCAAGGCACAAGCCGACGCATTGCGGCGCGCCCGGCACGATACGGTGGCCAACCGTCTGCGCTCCGACGGCACGGTCGAAACCGTGTCTTCGATCAAGCTGCAGCGCGGCGATGTCGTCGTCGTACGGGCCGGCGAGGTGATACCGGGCGACGGCGAGGTCATCGAAGGCACGGCCTCTGTCGACGAATCCGCCATTACGGGCGAATCGGCACCGGTGATCCGCGACGCGGGCGGCGACCGCTCGGGCGTGACGGGCGGCACGACCGTGCTGTCCGATGAGATCACGGTGCGAGTGTCGGCCGATCCCGGCGAGACCTTCCTCGACCGGATGATCGCGCTGGTCGAAGGCGCGGTGCGGCAACGCACGCCGAACGAAATCGCGTTGGCGCTCGTGTTGTCAGCCTTCACGCTGATCTTTCTGATTGTCGTCGTGCCGCTGTGGCCGATGGCGCTCAATGCCGAGCAGTACATGACCAGCTACCTGGGCCTGTCGGAGCCGCTGCACAGCCTCGGCACGGATGTTCCCACGCTCGTCGCGCTGCTCGTCTGTCTGATTCCGACGACGATCGGCGCACTGCTCGCGGCGATCGGCATTGCGGGCATGGACCGCGCATTGCGCGCGAACATCATCGCGAAGAGCGGCAAGGCCGTGGAAGTCGCAGGTGATATCGACACCGTCGTGCTCGACAAGACGGGCACGATCACGATCGGCAACCGCCGCGCGACGGCCTTCATGCCTGTAGGAGCCGCCGACGAAGGCGAGCTGAAGCGGCTTGCCGCGCTGGCATCGTACGGAGATCAAACGCCGGAAGGCAAGAGCATCGTCTCCATCTCGTCGCCGCTTGCGCCGTACATGAAGGTCCACGCTACTGACCACACGGGCGACGAGCCGACGCTGATTCCCTTCAGCGCACAGAGCCGCATGAGCGGTATCGACATGCCTGACGGGCGCATGTTGCGCAAGGGCGCGCCCGACGCGATCGTCGCCTGGGTGCGCGAGCGTGGGGGCGAGGTGCCCTACGGCCTCGATGCGATCCTGCGGCAGGCCGGCGAGCAGGGGGCGACGCCGATCGTCGTCGCCAACGGCAACGAGATTGCGGGCGTCGTGCTCCTCGAAGATGTCCTCAAGCCCGGCATTCGTGAACGCATCCAGCACTTGCGCAAGATGGGGCTGCATACGGTGATGGTGACTGGCGATAACGAATTGACGGCCGCGACCATTGCGCGGCTCGCGGGCGTCGACGAGTTCATCGCTCAGGCTACGCCGGAAGCGAAGCTCACCTATTTGCGCAAGGAACAGGGTGAGGGCAAGCTCGTCGCGATGATGGGTGACGGCACCAACGATGCGCCGGCGCTCGCTCAGGCCGACGTCGGTCTCGCGATGAACTCGGGCACGCAGGCGGCCAAAGAAGCCGGCAACATGGTCGATCTCGACAGCGATCCGACCAAGCTGATCGAGGTGATCGAGATCGGCAAACAGTTGCTGATGACGCGCGGCGCGCTGACCACGTTTTCGATTGCCAACGACGTGGCGAAATACTTCGCGATCGTCCCAGCGCTCTTTGCCGGTACGCTGCCGTGGCTCGGCGTGATGGATGTGATGCATCTGCATTCGCCGACCTCGGCCATCCTGTCGGCGGTGATTTTCAATGCACTGATCATTCCGTTGCTGATTCCTGTCGCACTGAAGGGCGTGAAGTACCGGGCGCTCGGTGCGGACGCGCTGCTGCGCCGCAATCTGCTGATCTGGGGTCTCGGTGGCGTGATCGTGCCGTTCGTCGGGATCAAGCTGATCGATGTCGTGATGGTCGCGTTGCGGCTCGTTGCGTGACGTGCGCGATCGGACTCGAAGGGGAAGACCATGCTGCGCTATGTTTCGAAGAGTATCTGGCTGCTGGGATTCGCGGTGGTGCTGGTGTGCGGCATCTATCCCGGCATCCTGTGGGTCATCGGCCAAACGGCGTTCCGGTTTCAGGCGAACGGCAGCATCGTGGATGGACCGGACGGGAAGCCGGTCGGCTCGCTGCTGATCGCCCAGCCATTCACGAAGGATGAGTATTTCCAGCCGCGGCCATCGGCGGTCTCGTACGATGGCTCGGCCTCGGGCTCATCGACGTTGGGTGCTGCGAACTACGCGCTGCGCGACCGGGTTGCGCGCGTGCTCGGTCCGATTGCGCGCTATGCGCAAGGGCCGAAGGCGGGGCAGCTCGTCGCGCCCGACGTCGAAGCCTGGTTCCAGGCGGATCAGGCCGGCGGCAAGCCGCATATCGTCGCGCAGTGGGCCGATGCGCATAACAGTCTCGCGCAGGCGTGGGTCAACGCTGACCCGTCGCACGCGAAGTACGTAGACGACTGGGCGAAGCAACATGCGCAGGTGGTGAAGCAGTGGATCTCAGCGAACCCGGCCACGCCGCAACCGAAGGCGCCGGATCTCGCGGTGCCGTTCTTCGAGTCGTTCTCGAGTGAGCATCCCGGCATGTTCCCTTTGGCCGTGACCCGCACGGGCAGCGATGGCAAGAGTGTGACTACCATCGAACCGATGAAGGATGGCACGGACATTCAGTCGATGTTCTTCGATATGTGGCGGCAGGATCATCCGGATGTCGCTCTGCAGAACGTGCCGGGTGATTTCGTCACCACCTCCGGATCAGGACTCGATCCGGACATCACGCTGGCCAATGCGATGTATCAGCTCGATCGCGTGGCGGCAGCGTGGAGCAAGGACACGAAGCGCGATCCCGCCACGGTGCGCGCGGAAATCGGCGCGATGTTGCGCGATACCGCGCACGCGCCGTTTGGAGGGCTCGTCGGCGAACCGCTCGTCAACGTGCTCGAAGTCAATCTCGACCTTCGCCGGCGCTATGGCCCACCCGCTTGACTGCGTTCTCGAAGCCGATTGCGATCAACACGAATACGGGGCATCGAATGAAGCACACTCTGACAGGCCTGGGAACGATTTTCGGCGCGCGCAAAGGCGCGCCTGCACCTCAGCACGGCGCAAAGCCAGCGACGGACCGTGAAGTCGTCATGCGTGTCACACTCGATGCGCAACATGCGACGCCGCTGCGTCGGGCGCTGATCCGAGACTGTGCGGGTCAACCGTGGACGATCCGCGTGACGCCGCTGCATGGAACAGACCGCGTGCGCCTCGTGCTTTTCTTGCCCCGGACGGCGCTGAAGGGTGCGATGCAATGCGTGACCGATCTCGCACCAAAGGCAGAAATTGCGCAATTGGTGGTGGTGCCGGAGGCGCCGACTGATGCCTGGCGCAAGCTGATACATCCGGGGAGGTCGCATGCCTTTGCGCCCCTCGGTCCACGTGGACCACGCGATGACGGATCCCGTGACAAGGATACGATCGCTCATCGACTGATTGCGGATCATGTTCTGCTCGGCGTCGACGCGGCTGATCGCCCATCGCTCTTCTCGCAACTTGGCGAATTTCTCGCGCATCGTTATGGCCTGGAGGCGGCGTCCGTGATCTCAGGTCTTGCCGCGCGCGAAGCGTTAGGCTCGACCGCGCTTGGCCAGGGGGTGGCCGTCCCTCATGGTCAAATCAAAGGACTGCAAGAAGCGCTGGTGCTGTACGCGCGCCCGGTCGCGCCCATTTCCTTCGATGCTCCGGATGGCAAGCCCGTGTCCGACATGGTCGTGCTGTTCGTTCCGGAGTGGGCGAACATGACACATCTGCATTTGCTGGCCGAAGTGGCGGAGCGCTTTTGCGACCACCGTTTTCGCGAGCAGCTCCATGCTTGCGGAGACCCGGACGCGGTATGCAGGCTCTTCGCCGATTTCGAGGCGCAACACGCTGCGGAGCATAGCGTACCGGGTGCAGCGCGGCTCGATAAATCCCCGACTGTAGTCAGATTTCGGCCAGGATGATTTCGTTAGCGCCCCTCAGCTGACGATGGTTGGTCGGTCCGGGCACGGCAGTTTTGTCAGTCGAGTTCCCCGTAACGGCCCTTCTCATGAGCGCCATGCCATCCAAGAGAAAAAATAGCGCCTCGGAGATTTAATTCGTTCGGCAGTTATGCGGATGGACGTGCGCCTTCCCAAGCGCGCTGCAGAAGCGCCCTAAGCGGCCTTTGCTCTATTGGTCGCGGGTTCCAGTAGGGATTCGATAGAGCCACCTCGCAGGCGTAGTCCAGGTCGCTTTCGCTCAGGCCAATCTCCCGGAGGCCTCGAGGCACACCCAGTTCTCCATTCAGCTCATAGAGTCCGTCAGGTGCTGATTTCACATTGAGTGCCCTGGCGATTCGCTCCATCGCTTCGTCTGCAACAGTGCTGTTGTACGCGAGGGCATGTGGCAAAACGATTGCATGCGTCTCAGCATGAGGCAGATTAAACGTCCCGCCCAGCGTGTGGCAAAGCTTGTGATGCAGGGCCATGCCAACGTTGCCGAGCACCATTCCACACAACCATGCCCCATAGAGACACTCACTGCGTGCCTCCTTGTCCTTACCATTCTCCTTCACGCCACGGAGACCATTGGCGAGAGACCGGATGCCCTCCTCTGCCATCAGTGACATTACAGGATTACCATCCTTCGCATACAGTCCTTCCGCAGCATGGGCGATGGCATTCAAGCCGCTCACAATCGATAGCTTGACTGGCAGCCCGACCGTGAGTTCCGGGTCGTACAGGACTGTCTTTGGGATAACTTTGGCGTCGCGGCCCGTCTTCTTCAGGCCGCCTTCCGTTATTCCGTAGATTGGGGTCATTTCGGACCCGGCATACGTCGTCGGTATCGCTATGATTGGCAGCGACGACTCGAGCGCAATCGCCTTTCCAAGCCCAATGGTGGAACCACCGCCTATGGCCACCGCGCAGTCAGCGCCGATACTCTTTGCATGCTCGCGTGCGCGGCGTGCGTTCTCGATGGGGACATGCATCTGGGCACCATCAAAGACTCCTGCGCTGGAAGGTCCCAGAAGGGACGAGACCACCTCGGCCTGGGCCTTCTGCTCGGGCGTACAAAGAATCAACGCCCGCCGGGCCCCCAACGTCGCGACCTCCTGCTGAATCAGATTCATGCTTCCAGCGCCAAACACGACTCTTGACGCTTGCGTTGTATATGTGAACTCGTACATGAGATGGCTCCCTGTGCCGTCAAAGACAAAACTGGCTCAGATGTAGTCGACCTGATGCCGGGCGATACGAATATCGCCCACAACCTGCTTCACACGCAGATGTTCAGGGTGCGAGGCATACGCGTCGAGCGATTCCTGACTCTCGAATTCCGTGTACAAGACGACGTCGCACGCATAGTCCACGGCACTGACATCCAGCCCGACCTCGAGCTTCGTTAGCCCTGGAATCTTCCCATTGAGACTCTCGAACGCGGACTTCACGAGTCTCGCAGATTCCTTCTTCTGCTCAGGCGTCTCGCCGCGAACATTCCACATTACGATATGCTTGACCATAGTTATTTCCAGTAGTACCGCTTAATAACAGGCAAAATGTTCGAGGTGCAATCTCATGACTCAAGTATGCATGTCAGCAGGGGCTTTGCTACACGCCCGCCCCCGCTAACTTCTAAATCTGGTCTGCCGAAGAAGGAGTAATTACGCCTTGTTCTTGTTGTACACATCGACGAACACGGCTGCGAGCAACACAATGCCCTTGATGACCTGCTGATAGTCGACGCCGATGCCCATGATGGACATCCCATTGTTCATCACGCCCATGATGAAAGCGCCCACGACCGCGCCGACGACCTTTCCTACACCGCCAGAGGCCGATGCACCGCCAATAAAGCATGCCGCGATGACGTCGAGCTCGAAGCCCGTTCCCGCTTTTGGTGTTCCACTGTTCAGACGTGCGGCAAAAATCAGCCCCGCCAAAGCCGCAAGAACACCCATGTTCACGAAAGTCAGGAAACTCACCGCAGGAACACTAACGCCCGACAACCGCGCGGCCTTTGCATTACCACCAACCGCGTAGATTCGACGACCAATTGTCGTGCGGTTCATGATGAAGGTATAGACGCCAATCAGCACACCCATGATGACCAGCACCGTCGGCAGACCGCGATAGGACGCGAGCAAATAGCAGAACCCCACGATGAGCACCGTGAGCACGACGTTCTTGGTGACGAACATCGCAAACGAGCCTCTTTCAACGCCATGCTTCGCAGCGCCAGCGCGTTGGCGAAGTTCAATCACAAAGAACAGCGCACCAACGAACACGCCGAGAACGATGGAGGTGATGTGAAGTGCCTGTCCGTGAAAGAAATCCGGAATGAAGCCGGAACTCACCGCGCCGAAGCCCTCAGGGAACGGACCAATGGACTGCCCCTGAAGCACGAGGTTTGTCATGCCACGGAAGACAAGCATGCCGGCCAAAGTAACGATGAACGACAGCATGCGCCAGAATGCAATCCAATAACCTTGCACTGCGCCAATCAGTGCGCCCGTTGCAATACAGATGATAGTGGCCCACACGTAGTTGACGTCATACTGCACCATCAATACTGCTGCCAGCGCTCCCACCAAACCTGCCGTCGAGCCGACGGACAGGTCGATGTGACCCGACACAATCACCATGAGCATCCCTAGTGCCATGATGACGATGTAGCTGTTTTGAAGCACCAGGTTGGTCAAATTGAGTGGCTGCATCAGCACGCCACTCGTCGCGACCTGGAAGAACACCATAATGATCACAAGCGACAGGAGCAGACCATATTCGCTGCCGATATGCTTGACCATTCCGAATACTTCAGTTTTTTTGACCTCGGTGCCTTCGGCGGCTACCGGAATGAGTGCCTTACGCATTTTCAATGTCTCCATTTCGCATAATCGCTCGCATGATGTTTTCCTGCGAAGCTTCTTGTGCGGTTAATTGCCCGACGAACCGACCTTCGTTCATGACGTAGATGCGGTCGCACATGCCAAGCAACTCGGGCATTTCAGACGAAATCATGACCACACACTTACCCGCCGCGACTGCTTGATTGATGATGCTGTAAATCTCGTACTTCGCACCCACATCGATGCCTCGGGTGGGCTCGTCGAGAATGAGCACTTCCGGCTCAGAAAACAGCCATTTGGATATAAAGACTTTTTGCTGATTGCCGCCTGACAGGTTTCCGACGATGTGGGTTACGCCTTGGGCACGAATCCGCAGTTTCTGGAGGAAATCCGTCGCGACCGAAATTTCCTCGTGCTCGTTGACGACACCGAGTTTTGACACCCCAGAAAGATTCGCCAGCGTGATGTTTCGCTTGATGCTGTCATCGAGCAGCAGGCCGTTGCCTTTCCGGTCTTCGGTCACGTAGGCGATGCCCGCTTTAATAGCTTTCTGGACCGATGAGGTGTCCACCTTTTTTCCGTGCATCAGTACCTGACCGGTGATGTCCTGGCCATATGTGCGACCGAAGACACTCATCGCGAGCTCAGTGCGCCCGGAACCCATCAAGCCTGCGATACCGACGATTTCACCCTTGCGAGCCTTAAGGTTGACGCCTTTGATGACGGCACGCTCACGTTGGGTGGGATGCTGGACGCGCCAGTCTTTGACCTCGAAAATGATTTCGCCGATGTTCGGCGTGCGCGGCGGATAGCGGTCGGACATCTCCCGGCCTACCATCGCCTTGATGATGCGGTCCTCGCTCACACTTTCCGTGCCGCAATCGAGCACGTCGGCGGTCGACCCGTCACGAATGACGGTAATGCCGTCTGCAACACGCGATATTTCATTGAGCTTGTGCGAAATAATGATTGATGTCACGCCTCGCGACTTCAACTCGAGAAGAAGGTTGAGCAGCGTGTCGCTATCTTTCTCATTCAGGCTTGCGGTGGGCTCATCAAGAATCAGGAGACGAACCTCTTTGGACAACGCCTTGGCAATCTCGACAAGTTGCTGCTTCCCAATGCCAAGCGTCCCGACAGGCGTATCCGGAGAATCGGTAAGGCCCACCTTCTCCAGAAGTTGCTTTGCTTTAGCGCGGGAGACCTGCCAATCGATGACTCCGCGCTTGGATTGCTCGTTTCCAAGAAAGATGTTCTCGGTAATCGAGAGCATCGGCACGAGGGCGAGCTCTTGATGAATGATGATGATCCCGACCTCTTCGCTGTCGGAAATGTCGGCGAACGCACGCTCCTGACCGTCGTAGAGCACATCGCCTACGTAAGTGCCATGCGGATAGACGCCGCTGAGGATTTTCATCAGCGTCGACTTACCTGCGCCGTTCTCCCCACATATGGCGTGAATCTCGCCTTTACGTACCTTCAGATTCACGTTGTTCAGAGCTTTGACCGGGCCAAAGCTTTTCTGAATCCCGCGCATCTCCAGAATGGTATCCATGCTCACATTCCTCCGATTGGTCACGCCGCAAGCGTGCCTGCGCGACGCGAAGCTCCACCGGGAAGCCCCGCATCGCCTACGTCCAGATGCCTTACTTGATTTGTGCCTGCGTGTAATACCCGCTCGTCACGAGTTCCGCCTGGTAGTTGCCCTTGTCAACGAGAATAGGTTTCACGAGGTACGTGGGAACAATCTTCGCGCCGTTGTTGTAGCTCTTCGTGTCATTGACAGGCACCTGCTTGCCGGTCAACGCATCGTCGACCATGTCGGCGGCGACGCTGGCGAGCTTGCGGGTGTCCTTGAACACGGTTGACGCCTGGTCACCGCGAACGATGTTCTTCACGTTCTGAATGTCTGCATCCTGTCCCGTGATGATAGGCATCGCTTGCTGCCCCGAACCGTATCCCACGCCCTTCAGAGATGAGATGATGCCAACTGCCAACGCATCATTCGGGGCCCACACCGCGTCGAGGTGGTCCTTTCCGTAAAAGGCGCTCAGCAGATTGTCCATCCGTGCCTGAGCCGTCGCACCATCCCAGTTGCGCGTTGCAACCTTCTCAAACGCGACCTGTTTGCTGCGAATCACGAACTTACCGCTGTCGATGTAAGGCTTCAGGACCGACATACCGCCTGCATAGACCATGTGAGCATTGTTGTCGTCGGAAGAGCCGCCAAAGATTTCGATGTTGAATGGCGTCTTGCTGCCGGCTTTCTGCCAGGCGTTGACGATGCTTTGTGCTTGCAGGACGCCCACGCCGTAATTGTCGAAGGTCGCGTAATAGTCGACGTCCTTCGTCTGGCTAATCAGACGGTCGTAGGAGATGACCTTGATGCCCTTTTTCTGGGCGAGCGCCAGCGCGTCAGAGAATGTCTTGCCGTCGATAGGCGCAATAACCAATGCCTTGACACCCTTCGCAAGCATGTTCTCGACCTGGTTCACCTGTGTCGGAACGTCGTAGTTTGCGTACTGGAGGTCTGACGAGTACCCTTTTGCCTTCAGCGCGTCGACCATGCTCTTCCCGTCGGTAATCCAGCGAGATTCGGTCTTGTCAGGCAACGATATTCCGACCACACCTTTATCTTGAGCGGTAGCTGCACCGGACATTGCAGCGAAGGCTGCCGACGCAGCCAGAATAACCGCGACACTCTTCAGAATCTTCATGACATCGTCTCCTATTTAGGAATGCGTATTTACGTGCTCAGTTTATGAAGTGTGAATTCTTCGGCTGACGCGCAAGCGCGTCGGCCCTCCGAATCCTTAACCGATAAAGACCTCTACCCCTGCTTCTTTGGAAGAGGCGAACATGGCCTCGATGACACGGCTGATGTTGTATGCCTGGGTGGCGGGGACAACCGACGGCGTACCGTTGCGCAATGCGCCGAAGAACGCGTTCGACTCGCGGTCAAAGTACACTGGATTGCCAATTTCAGCGATGTCGGGCGAATATTCCGTCTTTTTCGTCGCCCAGATTTCCGGAAAGCTGGTCTCTTGCCACTCCGTCCAGCCTTCCGGATGCTCACCTTTACCGGCGTCATAAATCTTGTAGCTCGCCGGCAGCGAGCGCGACGACATGATGCCTTCCGTCCCGTACGCGGTAATGTCCCAGCTTTCGGTCCAAGGCAGAACGTCCCAGGACATGAAATCGACGGTGACAATCTTGTCTTCGTAGTTGAGAACCGCACCCGCCGCGTCTTCACGCGATTCGTCGCCATGGAAATTCGGGAACTTCGTGATACGTGCGTTCACAGAGCGCGGCAGCCCGAAGTGCAGAAGGATGCGGTCGATGAGATGGCAACCGATAACAAAGACGGCACCGCCAATGTCGCCAGGTTGCGTCATGTGTGGAGTGCCCGCCTCGTCGTGCGAACAGCCGGCGTGCGCCCGTACCTGAACGACCTTTCCGAGCCGACCACTTTTGAGCGCGGCTTGCATAGCGTCGACTGAGGGAGCGAAGCGCCAGCAGTATCCGACCTGAAAGAGACCACCAGTACGTTCGACCGCATCGGCGATGCGTTTTGCGTCTGCTGAGCTGCGGCCAGCGGGCTTTTCGCATAGCACCGCCTTCCCAGCTTCGAGTGCCTCGATAGTCAGGTCGGCCATCTTCTCGCTCTTGGAATGGACGAGCACCACATGAACATTCTCGTCCGCCAGAATGTCCTCCTTCGAACGCGCTTGGAGACCAAGCGCGTCGACGAACGGCGTGAGCAGCGGACTCGTATCCCACGCACCGAGCATCTTCGCATCGGTACGACGCTGGATGGCCTTGACTCGCCCGGAAGTGTGCGGGTGAGTGATGCCAAGACATGCCACGCCAAGCGTTTCGTTCGGACCAATCTTTCGCGTCATGACTTATCTCCTCCGGATTCCTGGTTACACCTTGACTACCTTGCCCGACAGAGCGGACTCGAGTGCAGCATCCGCCAGGCGCAGTGCTTTCAGCCCGTCCTGAACGGAGGTGGGCAGCGGCGAATTTGTGTTCAGAGCGTCGACGAATGCTTCGAGCTCCGCCTTATAAGCCTCTACATAGCGCTCAAGGAAGAAATTCAGCAGTGGCTCGCGCGCGTCCGTGACTTCCTTCGACCAGCGACGAATCGTCGACGGGCGGAGATTCTCTTGCAGGAGCATGCCCTTGGAACCGGACACTTCCATGCGCTGGTCGTAGCCATAGACGGCCTCGCGGCAGCAGTTGATATGGCATTGCTTGCCTGACGCGGTGCGCAGCTGAACCATCACCGTATCGAAGTCCGTCAGCTTCTCCAGCGACTCGTCGATGAGGCGGCTAGCCATGGCCATGACTTCGACGGGCTCCTCACCGAGCAGCCAGCGAGCCATATCCAGGTCGTGGATGACCATGTCGCGGAAGATGCCGCCCGAGTGCTCGACATAGTCGCGGGGAGGCATGCCCGGGTCCCGGCTCGAGATGATGACCTGGCGCACCTCGCCGACGTCGCCCGCGTCAATCGCCTTGCGGAAGGCTTGCGACGTGGGGTCGAAGCGGCGATTGAACGCGAGCATGACGCGACCACCCTGGCGTTCGACCTCGTTCGCTGCGGCGAGCGATTTTTCCATGTCAAGGTCAATCGGCTTTTCGCACAAGACTGCCTTGCCGCGCTTGACGGCCTCAAGCATGAACGTGATGTGGGTGTCTGTCGGCGTGCCGATGACAACCGCATCAATGTCATTCCGCTCGAGAACACCTGCAGGGTCCGTCGAGGCTTCACAGCCGAGACGAGTAGCCAGCGACTGCGCTGCGCTTTCAACCGGGTCCGCCACCACGACCAGCTTTGCGTTCGGGCTCGCGGCCACATTGGCAGCGTGAATGCGGCCAATTCGGCCAGCACCGAGTACGGCGATTCGAATCATTTTGAGTCTCCAGAAATACTTTTTCGTTGAAAAGTGAATGGCCTCATGCGGCCGTCGTCGGCGAGGCCGAAAATTGCGCGACGGTCGTGTCGTACGCGCGCTTTGCCATTTCGTCGAGCGGAAATTTCCGATGGACCTCAGAGATGAGTTCGACTCCGTAGTACGGGAGCGTACAGCCGGCTTTCTCTAGCGCATTGACGAAAGCAACGCAGTCGCCTGCACCGTCGCCGCACAGCTGACGGTTGAAGGTCGAATCGTCGAATAGCGAGCCCTTAACCTGTGCGCCAACATCGTCCATCTCTACACCCTTGATGAAGCGCGCGGGGATTTGGGCGACCTCGCTGTACGGCGTGTTTGCGCGTGCGACGTGCCAGTGGTCGACCATCAGTCCACCGTTAGGCTGATTTGCGCCTTCCGCGACTTTCAGCGCCTCCGCGACGTTTCGGATGGGGGAAAAAGGCATGAATTCGATTGCGACCGTCGCGCCAACCGTCGCGACGTCTTGGCAAAGCCTTCCGAATTCGTCGGTCATGCGGGCAAAGTCGGCCGGGTTTTTATCGAAAGGGCTCGCGCCGATTTTTAGATTGCGCATGCCCAGTTCCCCACCCAGTTCGATGAACCGGGTCCGGCAGTGGTCTGACTTAGCGCGTGCTTCGCCATCAACGTACCAGTCCATGAGTATTTCGAGCTCGAAGTACTTCATACCGGTATCGTCCAGAATGCTCTTGATGCCGGACAGCCCGTACTTCTCGATGCTGTACTCGAGGTCATCGAGAATGAGCCCGATACCACTCCAGCCGGCGCGCATCGCTGCTTCGCAGCGGTCGCGCAGCGGGAACGGGCTGATTTCGTTCGCCGCACACGGATAAACGTCGCCGGCCAGGGTCCAGTAAGCAGCCAGCAATTCTTTCTTCGTGCTCATGTGTAGTACTCCTGTTTGTCTCAATGTCATCTGGTACTCAAAACACACGCTCCTGCGTGCCGACCGACTATGGGATGGCCCTGATGGGCTTAGTCGAGGTCGCGAGAGTGAAGTCCCACGACACCGACCAGAATGGCGACGAGAACCCAACCCGCTTCGCCGCGTTCGGGTCGTCAATCTTGTTGAATTCAGCAATGAGTTCGCGCTTCACGCCAAATACTGCGTCTTCTGATAGATACGGGCAGTCGGGTGTGAAAATATGAGTGACGACCGCGTCATGGCCCGGGGCAGTGACGATGAAGTGCAAGTGAGCAGCACGATTGGGGTGCCGCCCCATTGCGCCCAGGAGCTTTCCGACCGGACCATCCGAGGGAATCGGATAGTGGCGCGGCTTGACTGACTTGAACCAGTAACGGCCGTCAGCATCCGAGGTAAAGACCCCGCGCAGATTCGAGTCAGGCTGAATGCCCTTTTGCTGCACGTCATAGAAGCCGTCGTCGTTGGTCTGCCAGACTTCAAGCTTTGCATCTGGAATCGGGTTTCCCTTGATATCCACGACGCGACCTTCTACAACCATGGGTTCTCCCTTTCCATCCAGGCAGATGTTCTCGCCGTTCGGATACTCCGGCGCGTTGGCAACGTAGAAAGGACCCAGAATCGTGTTCGGTGTAGCACCGCTCGGACGACGATGGTTGATTGCATCGACCAGCATCGAGACTCCGAGAATGTCCGAGAGAAGGATGTACTCTTGGCGCCAGTCGCTGCACATCTGACCGGTCTCGGTAAGAAAGCGAATGGCGGCAAACCACTCGTCGTGCGTTGGCTCGATTTCCTTGATGGCAGCATGTAGATGCGTGACCAGTACCGCCATGACCTGCCGAAGGCGACTATCAGCATCATCGCTCATACGAGCGTTGACGACCTCGGCCGAGCGTGCCTCATCAAAATACGGCGATGTGGACCGAACTGCGGGGGAAGCGCTTTGCATTGTGTGTCTCCGTCAATCTTGTCTCTACCTTTGAGAGCAGTCTATATTCGCCTTTGCTGGTAAAACAGAGCTGAAAAGGGAAAGTCTTTCGCGCTGAGCGGGAAGACGCGTTGACGCGCGCCTGTCGCCCGTAGGCTCAGGCTGTCCAATGGCGTTCGTAGTCGTTCTGTTGGAACCGCTCGACAAGGGCGTCGATGAATAGGCGCACCTTAACGGGCAGGTGCGCGCGGGTCTGAAATGCGATGTTCATGGTCAGCCGGGGAAGGTCCCAATCATCGAGAACTGGGACAAGGCGGCCGGCCTTGATGTCGTCGTAGACGATGTATTTAGGCTGGACGAGAATGCCCATATGGTTGAGCGCAGCGACGCGCAAGATTTGCCCGTCATTCGACTCAACCAATGGCTTCACTTTGACAACTACGCTCTCTCTGCCACGGGTGAAAGAGAGTTCGCGTGGGTTGTCAGCAAGTTGATAGTTCAGAACCCTATGCTTCGCAAGCTCGGCTGGGAAGCGAGGGCTGCCGTTCGCCTCAATATAACGAGGCGAAGCAGCAAGTATGCGACGCGTCGATGCCAGTCTTCTGATTGTGATGTTGCTGTCTGGCTCAAGGACCTTCGTTCGAATCGCGACGTCGATACCATTCTCGATAATGTCATAGTAACGATTGGCTGCAACCACATCGACGGCGATGTCGGGATAGCGCGCCGTAAATTCAGGCAGCATCGGCGCAATGTGCAACATGCAGAACGACAATGACGCTGTGACGCGTAGCACCCCGCTCGGGCGGACAACTGCCTCCCTGATAACAGCTTCCGCTTCGCCCAGTTCACTGAGGATAGACTTGCAGCGCCGGTGAAACTCAGCACCCGCTTCAGTCAAATAAAGATTACGCGTGGTCCTCCGTACCAGTTGGACACCGAGCCTCGCCTCCAACGAAATCAAATATCGGCTCGCCGCCGAGATAGAAAGCTCGACCGATTCCGCAGCTCGGCTAATGCTGCCCGTCTCGGCCACTTCGACGAACAGCTGGAGTTCCTTGAACTGGTCCATGCCCTTGCACCGTGACGCGTTGTCTTCGCCCGCACGCAACCGAGCGCGGGTACACGCACGACCTTCTTGAAAAGTTTCACATCGCGCTTGGCATCATGATAGTTCTGGGAATCTATCTTTTGCAGCTTTTAATCTATCAATAATCTATCAATTAGTTTGAAAACCCAGTTTGCCTGCGCCACGCATGTTGTGCGAGCGTTCGGCCGAGTTCAACCGGCTCCAAGTTCTCGTCGAGCGCGCGAACCATCATGTGACTTTGGCTCTCTGGCGCAAGGCCGTTAGTTGGCGGGTCTCGGTCCAGGTTCGTCGGGAACGAGTAGCCTTCGGCGCACGAGGCAATCACTGACAGGGCATGGACGCGCGTGATGTCGGAGGCTCTAAACTTGGCCAACAAGACTGGATAGAGGACTTCGCACATCTGAGCGCGGTCGACGACCTCCATCGCCCGACCATAAGCCGACGAGATTTGGAGCAAATTCGCCATGCGTTGAACGTCGCTAGTCCGGTTGGTACCGGCCGCGTGAAATAGCGCCGGATTGAAGAAGATGGCATCGCCCTTAGCAAGCGGAACCTGGACAAAGTGGTTCTCGAAATACTCGCGAAAGTCGGGTCTGCGCCAGGCCACATAGCCTGGGGCATAGCGTTGTGAACCTGGCAGAAGTTTGGTCGGGCCACTTTCAACAGGCATGTCGCAGTGTGCGACGGCTCCTTGCAGCGTGAGGAAGGCGGACATCCGGTGTACGTGTGCTGGATAGGACGCCGCCACTTCTGCCGCTTGGAAACCCAGGTGGTAGTCGCGATGAGCTTGCTGCGCCTGCCCTCCGGGCCGCACGACGTTTACCTGAGACGTCACCTGGAAACCGGGCCCAAGCCATGCCTCGGCTGCTGCCGGTAGCCACGGGTTCGAGAAGTAGCGAACAAATACCTCTGGAGCCCTCAAGCAGAGTTTTTCCTGCGCGTTCCAGATACGGTCGTTCGCACCGGCTTTGGCGAAGTGGTCCGCCCTCTGACCGGATTTCTTTTCGGCCGCGATGATGGATTCGAAGACAGCCGTCGCCTCATCCACGACCCTCACGTCTGCAAACGCATTCTTGAGTACAAAGACTCCAGCACCATCGCGCAAGACACTGGCCCACTCGGACAGCAGGTGTCTCCTTTCGCTACGAGACCAGAGCACATGTTCGATAGCACCACATTCGTATGAAGGAATACCCAAGACAGAGGTCGCTGCGTAGCGGAGCGCCGTGTCTGGTCCCGCGCCGAGTTCGGTCACGAAATCGCTCAACTTGCAGTCGCCTTCTTCAAACCAGGTATCACGCTCAGTGAGATAGTCTGCTTGTGGATAGTCCATCCGCGCCTCCCGTTTCGATGTAGGATATATCGCAACGAGCTTTTCGAAGTCTCAAAATTACATCAAAAATCTATCGACGATGGAGGGTCAGAGTGGCTCACCGGTTTTTGATTAAGGAGATTGCCCTCCAGGCGGGACTCGGCGTCGCCACAGTCGATAGGGTTCTAAACGAGCGTGCCAACGTTCGGGAGCACACGCGCCGGAAGGTCGAGCAAGCCATCAAGGAGCTTGAGACGCAGGAGTTGAATCTGGCAAACACTGGACGAAAGCTCATCGTCGACGTGATTGTCGAGGCACCATCGCGGTTCGGTGATGAAATCAAGTACGCGCTCGATGGAGAACTCGCCTTGTTGCATCCGGCGGTTGTCAGACCGCGCTTCCTGTTGCAGGAGACGATGACGACCACCGAGGTAGTGGAAGCACTTCGGTCGATTGCCCGAAGGGGAAGTCACGGTGTCTTCTTGAAGGCTCGGGATGTACCCGAGATTGCAGATGCGGTCGCAGAACTGCAGCGCGCCGGCATCCCGGTCGTCACCTTGGTCACCGACATTCCGCTGTCTGGTCGCATCGCCTACGCGGGACTCGACAATCGCGTAGCTGGGGCAACAGCCGCCTACCTCCTTGGGTTATGGCTGGGACCGAAACCGGCGAATGTGTTGATAACCATGAGCGACGAGCAATTCCGGGGCGAGGAAGAGCGCGAGATAAGCTTTCGTCGAGCACTGCGCAAACATCACCCTCAGCTCAAACTGGTTGATGCAAGTGGTGGGCACGGTCTCGATTTGCCCACCGAAGAACGAGTGCGAAACGCTCTGGACGGCGATACGGGCATCGCTGCTGTGTACTCTATGGGCGGCGGTAACGTCGCGATACTCCGCGCGCTTGAGGCGCAGCAGCAAACGCCCACCCTCTTCATAGGACATGACCTGGACCGGGATAACGTGCGCCTTCTAAGGAAGGGCAAGATACAGGTCATCCTGCATCATGACCTGCGGCAGGACATGCGCTCCGCCTGCCATCACATCATGCACTATCACAAACTTTTGCCGGCCTCGTCGGTTTCGCCGTCTTCTTCGGTCATGGTTGTGACGCCGGAAAACATTCCGGATTACATTGCCAGTCGCTTCCGCGATTGACTTGACTGCTCGCCCGCTTGCGTTACTAAGGCGGGCTTTCCTTAATTTCGTTGAAAGGCCCGGGATGGCACCAATCCCGGGCTCCCTGGAAGACCTCAGAACCTTGTTGCCAGGCCTGCCATCACGCCAAACTGGCTCTTCCCAAAGTTGGGATTGGTGCTGGACGGGTTTCCGTTGACCGGGTCGTCGTTAAGGTTCGGGCCGTACACGCCGCTATCGAGACCGAGGTTGGATGTCGAACTGTTGTGAAGGTAAGCCAATTCAGTGTAAAGGAGCGTTCGCTTGGACAGCGAGTAGTTTGCCCCGAGCGTGTACATCGTCGCGTTGCCGTTGCCGTTGTTCGCGTTTGCGTGATAGACGGCACCCGTGATAGCGAGCGCCGGCGTTGTCTGCCAGATTGCGCCAATCCATTCATGATTGACTGATGTCGGCAAGCTCACTCCTCCCGGCAGGGCTGGGGCAGTCGCCGTGTCAAAATAACCCAAATTCGACGCGTCGGGCGCGCTCAAATGCTGGTATCCAAGATAAGCGGTCACAGGGCCAAATGCATACGTTAGGCCCGTGAGAATCGAGCGGGAAGCGAGATACACGTTACTGAAATTGCCGTTGCCGTCGCGGACCTCGTCATAAGTCGCTTGCCAGAAAAGGCCTTTGTTCGTGTATGAGAGTTTGATGCCATCCGCGCGGCCCTGCGAGCTTCCGAGTCCAGTGGTAGTGCCAAGTTGACCAGGGGCACTTCCGGGATTGCCCGAGTTCCACTTCGTGGAGTTCGTCAGGTCATATTGACCTTGCAGGGTGAAACCGGCAATCGTCGGCGAGAGATATTCAACGCCGTTCGCTGCCTGCGAAAAGATTCGGCCTCGTACCAGCGTGCCAATCGAGTACCTCTTCGTTTGCTGGGGGTCGACATCGCCCGAATACTGGCTGATTTCAGCAGAACCCATGTTGCCGAGTTTGATTTGCCCCCAGGTGTCGTTCTGCAGACCCACGGTCGCTTGCCCCTCGAAGAAGCTTCCGTTCGCAACACTTCCATTCATCGTATTGAGTCTGGATTCCAGCTGAAAGATTGCGTGCGTTCCGCCACCGAGGTCCTCGGCCCCTTTCAGGCCGAATCTGGATTGCGCCCACCCTCCACTTTGTCCTGCGAAGACGTGCCCTTTCGGCTGGTTCGTTTCGTACACGATGCCGTTGTCCACGATACCGTACAACGTAACGCTGCTCTGAGCCATCGCTGTTGCCGTTGCCGACAGTGCGAACACGCTGAATACAATCTTTTTCATCGGAGTCTCCATCACTTTAGTTGTACTACACAGATTCTTTTCTATTGACGACGTTGTGGGTCGTTTGTCGCTGACGGCTGCTCTTACGCAGGCCTCGTCACCTACCTCACCCGGGCTGACACCGCGTGGCCGACGCAGGCACGTTGGGTATGTGAAACTCGAAGAGCAGCCCAAGCACAAGGGTTCGGCGTACGGGGAGTTATTCTCCGAGACACGCCTGCTAAACCGCGTTGGGTATTTCGGGCCGAGTGTAAATTCCCAATTCGCTCGAACAAAGAGCGGAACGGGGAATCTCTTTCATGAAAATAGGGAAAATGAGGCGTGGCCCCAATGCCCAAGTGACTTTCGGAGTTATGCTGCGACACTCCTCGCGGTTAACCCCCGTATCGCTGTCGACGCCGCATCGATTACGGTTCGAGCGTTCCCTTGCGAAGAGATGATTTGTCTTCACGAACCTGGTGACAAAGTAAGCGCTGACGGTCTCGCTTCGTATAACGCTTCAACACGGAGATACGTATGAACCTCAAGCAATTTTCCAGTCTTGCTGCATCAGCGGGTATGGCTTTGAGCCTCACATTGAGTCCGACGTTCCAAGCTTATGCAGCGGCGACAGATGCCGCCGCGTCAGATAGCGTCACGTCGAAGGAAGAGATGAAGGCGCAAAAGAAGGCCGAGCGGAAGGCGCGGCGCGAGAAGAAAAATGCCGAACTCAGCAAGCTGGAAAAGAACGGGTATAACCCGGCCGGAAATCAAACCAACTATCCGCAGAACCTGCAGAATGCCCAGCGGAAGGCAGCCGGTCAAAAGCCTGCGAACGCACCAGCAGTTGCGCCGTGACGCATTCATTCGTGATTGCCATGGCCACGTCGGCTTTCTGACGCGGCCGGTTCACTTTGCTCGACCCGGAAGGCGGTCGGCGCGTGGCTCGAGAAGGCTGCCCTGAGGTCGGAGCAGTACCTCTTCCCAAGTCGCCGATTGGCGTCCCCGCATCTTTCAAGTCGCCAATACGCCCGGATGATACGTCGATGGGCAGATGCCGCGGGGCTTGATCCGACAGCGTACGGCACGCATTCGATGCGGGGGACCAAGGCAACTCTGATTTACAAACGCACCAAGAACCTCCGGGCGGTGCGGTTGCTGCTTGGCCATAGCAAGATTGAAAGCACGATCAGGTACCTGGGCATCGAAATCGACGACGCGCTTGAGATTTCGGAGCAGACTGAAATCTAGCGGCTAGTTCTGGCCGCGCGAACCGATGCTACATCGGGATTCGTGCGGCCACTCTCCAGCGCGGCTCTTTTGGTGCAAAACCGTCGGACTTGTGTCAGCGTCTCCGTAGCAGGACAAGCATGTAAAGGCCGCTTCGTCCAAAAAACCTGCCGACAAGCCCATGCGTTTGACTCGGTCACAGCTGGCGTTGAACGAACGACGCTCAATGGACGTTAAACGATGGCGGATGCGGCTAGACGTTCGCGCGCTGTCCTGTCGTCCCGGCCAGCGGTGGTCTCGGGCGTTCCCGGCAATCCTTGTGGAGTCTCAGTCCTCGGGGGAGCGTACCGTCACGTCCCCGACAATCACTCCTCTCAGCCCCTCGCGTAGCGCCGTGACATTCTCTACGCCGTTCAGTTGCTCGAACTCCCGCTGCGCTGCCTGCCAAAGCGGCGCCGCTCTTTTGTGCAGGCGCCGACCTTCTTCGGTTAGCTCGACAAGACGACTTCGACCGTCAGTGGGCGACTGCCTGATCGTGACGAAGCCATCGCGTTCAAGGAAGCCAACCATCTTTCCCATTGCCGTTCGTTCGATATCGAGCCGTTCGGCAAGGGCGTTGACCGCGGCACTTCCCACCTCGTCCAGTGCTGCCAGGGTGAGGAATTGCGTGATGCGCAAGCCCGTCGGCTCGAGGTGACTATCATAGAGGCGGGAGATCTGCCTGCTTGCTTTCCGAACAGCAAAACAGTTGCATTGATCGATCCCAAGCGGCTGGTTGAACGGCAACATCGGTTTCCACTCATGAGTTCTGTTGATTGTCAGAATGCTACCCGCACGCGCGAAGGTACGGTCGCCGCTTCAGAGAAAAAGCTGGCAGCGAACCCGCTCTGGTGACAGGCGTCGTTCAAAACCCCGCCGGCGGAGTGATGTAGCCGGGGACCTCAGCGGCAAGCGTGCTCTTCAGTATCGCTGTTCCTTTGTCGGCCATAATCTCGCTCTTGCCGGCGGCGAGGGCGTCATAGGTCTGCCGCACCACGTCCTCCGGGCTGGCCTTGGGCACATCAATGCCGTTGGTCAGGTCGGTATCCACGAACCCGACGTGCAGCCCGAGAACCTGCACGCCACGTTCATGCAGATGAAACCGAAGCTGATTCGTGTAACTCCATGCTGCCGCTTTTGACGCAGCATACGGTGCCAGATAGGGACGCGGAAGCCAAACGATGTCAGAAAGCACGTTAATGATTGCGGCATCTGGCCCGACCACCAATATCGGCTCGAAGGCCTTCGTGACGCGCACCACGCCGTAGTAGTTGGTATCGAACATGCGAGCGGATTGGGCTTCGACGTCATCCGCCAGAGGCCCGTCGATCAGAGCGGCGATGCCCGCATTGTTAATCAGAAGAGTTGTATCCGCCGCGAGTTTCGCGGCTGCGGCGATCGACGCCGCATCGGTAACATCGATCCTGACCGGCACGATGCCCGGCTCTTCAAAGCTGTTCGTGTTGCGCATGCCCGCGTAAACCTTCGTTGCCCCGCGGCGAAGTGCCTCTCGCGCAAAAGCCAGGCCCAAGCCGCGATTGGCGCCCGTGATAAAGACCGTGGCGTTCCTGATATCCATGACAAGTTCCCTTTTTAAAGCCGCGTGCCCCGGACGATGCAACTTCCGCCGCTGGCTGGCGGCCGCGTGGTTCAAAGAAAAAGGCTTTCCGGAAACTGCTCTGAAAGTGCTTCGCGCAGATGGGCGGCGAGCGTCAGCACAGCGCCAAGCGGGCTCATCCGCACGCTAACGCGCGGCACCGACCCCTCCTGGTTGTGGTCGATTACAACAGCGGCGCTAAGCTTCTCGCCGCTTGTCAGAACGGCGTCGTACTCGAGAACGAGCCGCGAACCGACAGTCTGTACAAACGTGGGCGTCTGCGAGGCATAGAACGTTCCGACGGCGTTGACTGCCAGCCGGATTTCGTGGCGTCCTGTAACGGGGCCGCGCAATACCGAACTGACCAACTCTGCGTCAGCTGTCAAATCGTCCAGAAACGGGTGACGCTCAGTTTGAGTGGGGGACATTTTTAAACCTCGACTCGTTTGAGGCCGTGCTTACGCGAATGCGACCCGATTTTGAGCGACGAACTGCTGGACTGAGAGTGGGGGCTTTCCGGTTATTTTCTCGATGACATCGTTGGTGCCCGAGAAGACGCCATCACGGTAGTTCTGGGCTACCTCGACCAGATGCTGCGTGAGGAATGGCGGAAACTTGTAGAGATTTTCCATCTTGAGCCGAAACTCCTCGATCGAGTTTGGCGCGTATTCGATCCGGGCTCCGAGTGCCTCGCTCATCGCCGCCGCGATCTCGGTATGGTTCATTTCGACGGGGCCATGGAGCGTGTAGATCTTGCCCTCGTGGTCTTTAGGATTGGCCAGCACATGCGCGATCACCCGCCCCTGGTCATCGGACGCGATGGGTGCGTGACGACCGTTGTCAAAGGGAAATTCAATCTTCTTCCTGGCCCAGATCTCCTTCGCGAAATGCGGATAGACGAGCCAATCGGCAAAGAACGTGGGGCGCAGATGCGTAGTCGGAACGCCTGACCAATCAAAGACGCGCTCGGAAACCCAGTGATCCTGCGCCGCGTGACTCCTGGAGTCCCGGTGCGCGGAAATCTGCGACATGTTGACGATCGCCTTGACGCCGGCCTCCTTCGCGGCCTGCGCGAAATAGGCGGCAGCTCCGATGATTCCAGGCGCGATCGGATGAAGAAAATAGGCCGACCGGATTCCTTCCAACGCCGCACGGATGTCATTGATGTCGGTGAAGTCGCCGACGGCGATATCGACTCCGCGCTGCCTCAGGGCTGCCGCCCGATCGTCATCTGTGCGCACATATGCGCGCACGCGTCTGCCCATCTTGAGCAGTTCATCGATAGCGATACCTCCGGTCCGTCCGGTCGCACCGCTCACAAGTATCTCAGCCTGGTTCATCGCTTCGCTCCTGTCGGAAGTGAGAGCATATGCTCTCTTATAGACAAGATAGAAGCATATACTCCTATTGTCAAGTCCTTCTTGTCCGCGTGGACTCGGTATCGCGGCTCTGGCATAGCTGCCATCGACCGCGAGAGAATCACGCCGATGCAGAGGTCAAGGATGGGTCGTTTTGAAGTTCGCCTGCCCGCTTCGACGGCACACCCGTCAACAGAAGTCAGGCGCGACCATCGGCAGTGGTCGACCGGGAAGCGTCAGTCGTTCGAGCGATCGCTCAGACTTTCAGCCGTCACTTCCACTCAGGCACACGCCATTCACTTTGAAACGTTGAAGCGTTGCTCCGCCGAAGCGGCCGGTCGCCGGTCAGGCGCTATGCGGCTGCTGAAGGTCGCTTTGCTGTCGTTGGCAACCACGCGTTGGTGAATGTCGGCGTTCACAGAATGCGAACGAGTCTTCGACCATGAGCAGTCCTGCAAACCGCCGCAACTCCGACGACTGCACGCGAGGGCCATTGGACGTTTGAATGTCCTTATGCTGATGCGAACCAGTATCTGGAACCGGCCGCTCCCTGCAACAGGAACTTCCGTTCGCTGCCGCGGGCCAGGAGCTATCGGGTAGAAATCCTTGAAGTGCTGCAGAATGCTGCAATTTCGGGGGCACTCCGAGGTCGGCGCGTTTTCACGGCGCTCGCATTCCTGTCTGTTTATCGCGGGAACTGGAAATCGGGGTTATCAGTCCGCTGCTGTTGCGCGCTCGACCGGGCAGAGTTGTGTGCTCTTGCAGCGCTCCGCTCCGCAGCGTCCGGCTCATTGGTAACGTCGCGCAGCGTCGCCCGACCGGACCGAAGACAGGGCCGTTGTGGAGTACGCCGTCTATACCCTTCAGTGCGGCGCGGAGGCCAACGGGATCTGACAGATCGCCCATGTTGCCCGCGAAGCGCCATGGTCCTTCACGTTTTGAACTTGCTTCTATTCGCGAACGAGGTCGCGCACGACAGCACCGAGTTCAACAAGCATGTCCTTCCGGGCGAATCAAGCACTACATTTGGGCGCGATTGCCGCGCGCGTGGGCTACCCCTCGCGCCCCGTGTTTTTTACGCGTTTCTGGTGCTGGGCCAGTGGAGTCTCGGACAACCAGTTCTGCCGGCGCTGTCATCCGCACCGTCGAGTTTTCGCTGCCCTTGATGTTCGCGAGTAGCGTGTTGACCGCAGCACGGGCCATCTGCTGGAACGGTTGGCGAATTGTCGTCAACGGGGGGTGGACCTGGACCGCCATAGGGATGTCGTCGAACCCGATAACCGACACGTCATCGGGTACCCGCAAGCCCGCTTCACGTACCGCAGCAATGACGCCAAACGCACTGAGGTCGTTGGCTGCAAAGATTGCGGTCGGAGGATTGGCTAGGTTCAGCAGACGGGACGCCGCTTCGAAAGCCTTTAGCTGGGATAGGTCGCCTCTTTCCAGCAGCTCGGTTTCGCAGGCTAGACCGAGGCGCTCAAGCGTGTCCAGATAAGCCCTGCGGCGATCCTTTACCCCCTCAATTGATTCGTCACCTGAGATGAAAGCGATGCGCTTGTGGCCGAGTCCCGCGAGATGTTCGACAGCGAGGACCGCTCCGCCATAGCTGTCGACGGAGATTGAAGGAAAATTCGACAGCGATCCACGTTGATCAATGAACACGACGGGCACGTGGGCTGCGGCGAGCGTCTCAAAGTATGCCGAGTCTCGCGGCAGGATGGCGACGACCCCGTCGGCAAACTGCTGAAGCAGGCTGATCAGACTACGGTGGGCGTGCCGGTCTTCATCAAAGATCGTATAGACCAGCGTCTCATAGCCAACAGCTCGGGCAGCCCGACCAACACCCAGAATCAGTTCGCTTGCAAACTGATTGTCCAGCATGGGGGTGATGATTCCAATAATTCCATTGCTACCGCCGGAAAGCTTTTGCGCACTGCGATTGGCAACATAGCCAATATCCGCTGCAACCCTTAACACCAGATCCCGCTTTTCCGGTGACACATCGGGGCGGTCGTTGAGTGCCCGTGATGCGGTCATCGGCGACACGCCAGCGATCTTTGCAACGTCTGCAAGGGTGGGGTTCTGCTTGGCCATAGCTGTATGAAATCCCGAAAACTTCTAGGCGGAGACAAGTACTTCAGACGAAGCGGCTGCCACCGGTATAGAACCGTTAGTCTCGGCACGCAATCATCATTTCTACCGGTATTTTATCAGCACATTAGCGGTCGTACCCTCAGCGCCGCTACCCGTGTTTCATCCATCACATTCAACTCCGGCCGTCCTCGAACCCACCAATGAACCATCAGCGCCCTCGATATGGGCGTATTGCGCGACTGAGGGGTTAACCCTCATGGTAGGTCTGCTATCCCCGAACTAGTATTCCGTACCGGTAACGCTACCGGTAAATATCACGAAACTCATTCTTCGCACCTTAGGAGACAAAGATGAAGCAGGCTTCACGCGGCAGGCATATGGGGGTTCGAGGCATCGCGGCGGTTTTGTGGGCTGCGGCAGCGACATGGGCTGCGACGGGGTATGCGCAGTCTTCGAAGATGATCGCGGAGTGGGATCATCAGACGGACGGTAGCGGCCCCAAGGTTGTGCGGGACGCCGCTGTCCGGTTTGAGAAGCAGAATCCTGGCTACGAGGTGCAGGACTCGCACATTCTGAACGATGCCTATAAGACGAAGCTTAAGGTCGCGTTCGGCGCAGGGCAGCCACCCTGTGTGTTTGATACCTGGGGGGGCGGACCACTGCGTGAGTACGTCAAGGCCGGGCAAGTCGTCGATCTGACACCATATCTGGAAAAGGATCCTGCTTTCCGTGACCGCTTTCTACCAACGGCATGGAAAGCCGTGACCTACGACAACAAGATCTATGGGATTCCGACGGAAAACGTTTCTGCCGCCGTTATCTTTTACAACAAGGACCTCTTCAGGCAATACAACCTCAGCCCGCCCACAACCTGGGGTGATTTGATGAACGTGGTCAAGGTGATGCAGGCGCATGGCATCGCGCCTTTTGCTCTGGCGAACAAGAACAAGTGGACGGGATCGATGTACTACATGTACCTCGTCGACCGTCTTGGCGGTCCCGACGTATTCCGCAAGGCGGTCGACCGCTCCCCGGGCGGAAGCTTCAATGATCCCGTCTTCGTTGAGGCGGGCAAATACATTCAGCAACTGGTCAAGGCAGGCGCATTTGCCCAGGGGTACAACGGGCTCGACTACGACATCGGTGCATCGCGACGCCTGCTGTACTCGGGGCGAGCGGCGATGGAGCTGATGGGCGGGTGGGAGGCCTCGACCATCCAGAAAGAAAACCCGGCCTTCTACAAGAAGCTCGACTTCTTCCCGTTCCCGAGCGTACCTGGCGGTAAAGGCGATCCGCGCGCTGTCATTGGTACTGTGGGCGACAGCTTCACGAGCATTTCTGCGCAGTGTGCCGACCACGATGCCGCCTTCCGGCTGATCAAGTTCATGACCGACGATGCATCGATGCAGGAGCGCGTTGCCGATTACCGCGTCCCGCCCATCAAGGATGTGGCCCTGACGGATCCGTTCCTGAAGCGACTGCAGCAGCTCGTTGCGCAGGCACCGAACGTACAGCTTTGGTATGACCAGGAGCTTCCCCCGAAGCTGGGAGAACTTCACAAGGACACGACCCAGGCATTGTTCGGGTTGTCATTGACCCCGGAAGCCGCTGCGCAGCAGATGGAAGCAGGTGCCAAAGCGGACCTTGGACGATAACCAGAGCATGACGGCCTGATGACGACGCAACTGGCCAGGAGACATTTGTGAATATTGCAATCCCGCGTGTATCAGGAATGACCAAGCGCATGAAACCGGGCTGGACGGTACTTCCGGTTCTCCTGGCGCCATCGGTCGTTTTCCTCTCGGTCTTTCTCGCCTATCCGCTCATATCGAGCTTCCACCTGTCGATGCTCGACTGGGACGGTCTGGGGAATACCGCGCATTTCGCCGGCTTGGCTAATTGGACGCATCTCGCACACGACGACATTTTCTGGAAGGCCCTCAGAAATAATCTGTTGCTGGCAGTCTTCTCGATTGTCTTCCAGTTGCCGATTGCGCTGGCGCTTGCCGTGCTGCTCGAAAAAGCCGGTCGCGGCTCCCGCACGTTGAAAATCCTGTACTTCCTGCCCTTGCTGATGTCCAGTGTGGCAATTGGCGTGCTTTTCAAGAATGTCTATGATCCGAACTTCGGTCCCCTGAATGCGGCGTTGCACGCAATCGGGTTGGACGGCTGGGCGCAGGACTGGCTCGGTGATACGCGCTATGCGCTCGCTGCGACAATCGCGGTTATCTGCTGGCAGAACATTCCGTTCTACATGATCCTTTTCCTCGCCGGCCTGTCATCGCTTCCCCAGGAACTTGCGGAGGCGGCCTGCCTTGACGGCGCGTCGGAGTGGACCATTTTCTGGCGTATCAAGCTGCCCCATCTCCAGGGAACCATTCGAACCGGCGTATTGCTGTCGATGATCGGCTCGCTGCGCTATTTCGACCTGATTTTCGTCATGACGGGAGGTGGGCCGGAGAGTTCTTCGGAGTTGATGGCCACGTATATGTATCGCACCGTATTTAGTTCGTTCCAGCTGGGTTATGGCAGTGCGATTGCCTCGGCCATGTTCCTCATTGTCTCGGTGGTCGCGGCGCTGGCGATGCGCCTAAGCAGCCGGTTCGCAACGGAGGTGTAATGTGAAGCAGCCAAAAAGCCTGCAAAGGGGAAAAGGGATCAATCCGGTGGTCGCCCTGCTGGGGATCGTCTGGCTCGCGGTGACGACCGTCCCGTTCCTGTTCGTCATTTCCACGAGCCTCAAAACGCAGGAAGAGACCTATGCGAACTCGGTCTGGGCACTACCGTCTCGCCTCGACGTCGGGAACTATGTTGAGGTCCTGCGAGGCTCATTCCTCACGTACCTTGGAAATAGCTGCTTCGTCGTCGGCCTCGCGGTTGCACTGATCATCCTGTTCAGCGCGATGGCTGCGTATGCCTTCGCACGAATGCAATTCCGTTTCAACAAGGTGCTGTTCGGACTGGTGATGGCCGGGATGATCGTACCGCTGCACGCCACGCTCGTTCCTGTTTATCTGTTGACCCGCAATATTGGTCTTTACGATACGAACTTCGCTCTCATCGGGCCGTATGTGGCGATGAGTCTTCCTGTTTCGATTTTCATTCTGACAGAGTTCATGCGTCAGATTCCGCGTGAACTGGAGGAAGCGGCACAGCTTGACGGTTGCGGGACATTCAGGATTCTCTGGAAGATCTACTTTCCTCTGTCCGGTCCTGGTCTTGCGACCGTTGCGATTTACAACGGGATTGCGCTCTGGAATGAATTCATCTTTGCCAACGTGCTGACGTCGACTCCCGCCCATCGGACATTGCCGCTCGCACTGTGGGACTTCCAGGGCCAGTACGCGTCTGACATCCCCGCGATGCTCGCAGTGGTGACGCTGACCTCGCTGCCGCTCATCCTGACATACGCGTTCGGCCAGGAACGGATCATCAAGGGCATGATGGCGGGCGCACTGAAAGGTTGATCGGCTTGGCCTCCCAAATTTGTCGGTAAATCTGTTTTGTTAAGTCCGTACTGCTAATCAGATTGCGTTGATCCGATGGCAGACAAGGTGTTGATATTCTGGAGTGAGTGAATCATGGCAAGCATATCCCTGTCCGGAGTTGAGAAGGCTTACGCGGGAAATTCACCGGTTATTCGCAACGTGAATCTTCAAATCGGCGCGAACGAATTCTGTGTATTCCTCGGACCGTCCGGGTGTGGAAAGTCCACGTTACTGCGCATGGTCGCGGGTCTGGAGGAAATCTCAGCCGGCGAGCTCAGCATTGGCGGACAGATCATGAACGAAGTTCATCCGTCGCAGCGTCGTGTGGCGATGGTCTTCCAGAATTATGCGCTGTATCCGCACATGAGCGTATATGAAAACATGGCATTTGGTCTGCGTCAGGCAAAGCTCGACAAGGCAGTTATCGACCGCAAGGTGCGAAACGCCGCTCAGTCCCTGCAACTCGATAAATACCTGGATCGAAAGCCTGCAGCACTTTCGGGCGGACAGCGTCAACGCGTTGCCATCGGGCGCGCGATTGTCCGCGAGCCAGGCGTTTTCCTGTTCGACGAACCCCTGTCGAACCTTGATGCTGCGCTTCGGGTTCAGACACGAACGGAGATCGCGCGGTTGCACAGGGAGTTCAATAGCGCAAGTGCAATCTATGTGACGCACGACCAGACCGAGGCCATGGCGCTTGCCGACAAGATCGTGCTGCTGCATGCCGGCGCGGACATGGAGCGGCACGGCAGCATTGCGCAGGTCGGTGCGCCTCTGGATCTGTACCACCGACCGAAGAGCCGCTTTGTCGCGGGGTTCATCGGCTCGCCAAAAATGAACTTCGTTCCGGGTACGGTTCTGTCAATTTCAAATAGCGGCGTAGCAGTTCAGTTGTGCACTGGCGACGTGGTGGTTGCAGCAGTGCGCGGCGACAGGGTGAGCGTGGGGGCGAACGTGAGCGTAGGCATTCGGCCCGAACATCTCGCCCTCGCGGCACGACCCGACGATGGGAATGCTATTCGCTGCAGAGTCCGGCTCGTCGAGAGAATGGGCGAGCACAGCTATGTTCACGTTTCGGCCGGTGACCAACACACATCGACGCTGATCGCCAAGCTGCCTGGCGAGGGCGGTGTCTCTTTCGATCAGCCAGTCGCGCTTTCGGCGGCGCCCGAGCGCTGTCACGTGTTTGATGAGCAGGATCTTGCGTTGGAGCGTTTGCTTCCTCTGTCCGCCTAACCTTACGCGTCTTGACTTGCCGACCCCGGTCCGTGGTGAAACAGAGTCGGGGCCGACACACACCCGTATCAATCGGAATAAATATGGCGTACGCAATCTATCCAAGCCTAAAAGACAGAACCGTGGTCGTCACCGGTGGAGGGACGGGAATCGGGGCCGCGATGGTTCAGGCTTTTTCTCATCAAAGCGCCCGAGTGTATTTTCTTGACGTCGCTCAGGAGGCTTCCATCTCTCTGCGGAATATGGATCATTTTCGCATTACTCCCGCTCGTTTTTTGATGGACTTCCTGGCGCGTGCTGCAACCAATTCAACTGTCGATTCGGTCGCGGCATGAGCACTCCGCTTCAGGAGCCCGTGCACGCCATGGTCCGGCTTTGAACTGATACACAGAAAAGGAATCTTTATGTTGAACAATGACGTAACCAACGTTCCGCTTTACCGGAACGCGGCGGCCACGACCGAGGATCGGGTGGCAGATCTTCTCGCGCGAATGACACTCGACGAGAAAATTGCCCAGTTGCATGCGGCGTGGCTGAAACTTTCCTCGGACGGGAACCATCAATGGCGGATAGCGGATTTTGCGCAGCGTACGACAGGCATTTCAATTGACACGTTGTTGCGGCACGGCCTGGGCCAAATAACGCGTCCGTTGGGCACTCACACGGTCGACCCCAGGGAGGGCGTACGTGCTCTCAATGAACTGCAGCGGCAGATGATCGAGGAAACCCGGTTGGGTATTCCGGTTATGTCGCACGAAGAGTGTCTGGTCGGCCTGATGATCAAGGATGCGACGCTTTTTCCGGCACCGCTCAATTACGCTGCAACGTGGAATCCTGATCTTGTCGAAGAAGTTGGGAAAGTTATCGGTCAGCAGGCGCGCTCGATTGGCTGTCACCAGGGCCTGGCGCCTGTTCTCGACGTCTCGCGGGATCCGCGCTGGGGGCGCACCGAAGAGACCCTCGGTGAAGATCCGTATCTTGTCGGCGTGATGGGGTACCGATATGTGCAGGGGCTTCAGGGACCGCAACGGGATGTTCTCGCGACGCTCAAGCATTTTGCCGGGCATTCAGCGAGTGAAGGCGGACGGAACCATGCGCCGGTCCATATCGGACCGCGCGAGTTCAACGATATTTTCCTGTTGCCATTCGAGATGGCCGTGAAGCTGGCAAACGCGGGTTCCGTGATGCCGGCCTATCACGATATCGACGGGGTTCCGTGCCACGTGGACCGGACTCTCCTGACGACCATCTTGCGCGAGAAGTGGGGATTCGACGGGCTGGTGGTGGCCGACTATGCCGGAGTGAACCTGCTTTACACGCATCACGGAGTTGCGGAGGATGCCGCAACTGCTGCCGCACAGTCGTTTAATGCCGGACTCGATGTCGAGTTGCCGGGTCACGAGTGCGCGTTGCATCTCAAGGAGGCACTGGAGCGTGGCGAGGTTACGCAAGCGACTATCGACTCGATTGTCGCCCGCGTCCTTGCGACAAAGTTCCGCCTTGGACTGTTCGAGCACCCGTACACCGACCCGGAAAAAGTGGAGCTGCGCGGTGAGGCTGCATCACGGGTCGCATACGAGGTGGCGGTGGAGTCCGCTGTTCTTCTTGGCAATGACGGCACGCTGCCGCTCGGTTCCGGCAAGATGGAAAAGCTCGCAGTGATTGGGCCGACGGCAGATGATCCTCTGGCGTTGCTCGCAGGTTATAGCTTCCCCGTTCACCTGATCAATGCCGGCGAAAATGCTGGTGCGCCAATGCCGACGCCGTTGCAGGCACTGCGTGCCCATTTCGGTGACCACAGCGTGGTCTACGCAAAGGGCTGTGATGTGATCACGGAGCGGAGCCAAGGTGCACCTGTCTATCCGGGCGACGTTGAAATGGGCGATGCCATCAACGAAAATCGCACGTCCCTCATTAGCCAGGATACCGACCAGATTCGCGACGCCGTTGAGGCCGCGGCGAGCGCGGACGTTGCCGTCGTATTTGTGGGAGACCTTGCCGGCCTGTTCCAGTCGGGTACAGTCGGGGAAGGATCGGATACTGATAGCCTCGATTTGCCGGGCGTGCAGCAGGCACTGCTTGAAGCGGTCGTCGCCACCGGCACCCCGACGGTGGTGGTGCTAACGGGTGGCCGGCCATACAACCTGGGCGGTCTGGAAGACAGAATTGCGGCTGAGGTCATGGCGTTCGCACCGGGTGAAGGTGGCGCGCAAGCACTGACCGACCTGTTGACAGGCCGGAAGAACTTCTCCGGTCGTCTGCCACTCTCGGTGCCTAGGAGTGCGGGGGCAGTGCCTTATTTCTACAACCACAAGCTGAAGAGTGCCGGCACGCCGATTGCCTATCACTTTGGCTCACGGTTTCCGTTCGGTTTTGGCTTGAGCTACACGAAGTTCGAGTATGGTGAGTTGGCGCTGAAGCAGCATGAGGTGTCGATTGAGGACGGAACAGTTGAACTGCAATTCTGCGTACGGAATGTCGGGGATCAGGCAGGCACGGAGGTCGCCCAGGTGTACGTGCGCGACAGGGTTGCGTCTCTGGTTCGTCCGGTGCGGGAATTGAAGGGGTTCGCACGCGTCGAGCTGCGTTCGGGTGAAGCGGGAAAGGTAGAGGTCCGTATTCCCGTCGATATGTTTAATTTCACCAACGATCAAGGCGATCGCGTTGTTGAGCCGGGTGTGTTTGATGTGATGGTCGGCAGTTCTAGTCGCGATATCCATTTGAGCACGGCAGTAACCGTTCGCGGGGAGAACCTGAGAGTCGTTCCGGAAAACTGGCGCATGCTCAGTGACGTTGAGATCACTATCGGGTCGGCCGCAATCGGGCCTTTGGGTCAGACATTCAAAGTCGGCACTTGAGACGCCGTGAGCAATTAGGATGGGGGGAGTCAGGGATGATATTCAAGACACGATGGCGACGCCCCCGCATTCCTCGATGGCCGACACGGCAAGCTGGCGTGCGATGACTGTGGCGGCCATGTCGATGCGCAGGAAAGGCATGGTGAAACTCCTTCACAGTCACGTTGCGTTGGGATGGAGCGGCCGGCCGGCGAACAGCACGACCTTGGCGCTGCCGTGATGCGGCTGAAGCGTAATGACGTGAGGCGAGGTCTGCGCAGGGAAGACGGGGAGCTTCAGGTCGTCATGGCCAAAACTACGGCCGTCAACCAGCGCCGTACCGAAGACCGGCATGACGAACACCCCGCAACCTGCCTCGACCGGAACGGCTAGCTCGGCGCCTTGCTCGAGCGAAATGTCGAGCATCGTCACTTCGGTGGGTGGGCTCAGCGGGGAACGTGCACCGGCGAAGGCCCCAACGGGCACACGCACCTTGACACCCGGCAACTGCACGACAGGTATCTCCTGAGGCTCCAGGCTCAACGCAAAGGGCGCGATACCATGCTGTTCGCTAGCGAGGTTCACGAAGATCTGCAGCGAATGCACGGTCTTGCCAGGCTCGGCCGGGTTTTCCTCGTGCACGATGCCACTTCCGGCCGTCGCCCAGTGCAGGCCGCCAGGACGGATCAGGTTGCGGGTCCCACGTGAATCCCGGTTGTCGATGCCGGTTTCCGAGTCGAGGAACACGTAAGACACGGCCGAGAAGCCCGCATGCGAATGCGGCGGAAAGGTCGGTGCGCTCATCCACGCGTGATCAACCCCCAGGAAGGGGTCGATCAGCTTGGCCGCGCCCCGCAGGGCATGGGCCCGAAAGTGACCGCCGTGGTTGGCGCGCTGGAGCGAAACAGTGACGGACATGGTGATGCCCTCATGCGGCCTCAGTGTCACTCAGCGTGGGGTAGTCGGTGTAACCTACCGCCGCGCCACCGAAGAAGCCGTTTCGGCTGGCCTCGTTCATCGGTGCGTTGATCTTCAGGCGTGCGACGAAATCCGGGTTTGCCAGAACCATCTGGCCATAGGCTTCGAGATCGGCCAGACCCGAGTCAACATCAGCGCCGACCTGATCGCGCGAACGGCCAGGGCGGTTCACGATCAACGTGCCCGTCCAGAGCCTGCGCATGTCAGCCAGCAGGGGTTCATTGCCCTGATGCATGATGTGCAGATACGCCAATCCCAGCTTGTCGAGCTCCGCAGCCAGATATCGGTACAGGTCCGGCCCTTCGTTGCCTTCTTCAATGCCCCACAGCGTCGTGCCGGGCGACAGGCGGATTGCTGTCCTGTCCGCGCCGATCTCCTCGGCAATCGCAGCGGCGATTTCGATGGCCAAGCGGGCGCGATCCTCGATGCTGCCGCCGTACTCGTCCGTCCGTGTGTTGGCGCTCGGCGCGAAGAACTGCTGAATCAGATAGGCGTTCGCACCGTGGATTTCGACACCATCAGCGCCGGCTTCGATCGCCTGACGAGCTGCATGACGGAAATCCTGGACAGTCTGACGCACTTCTTCCGTACTCAGGGCGCGAGGCACAGGAATATCCAGCATCCCCTTTGCCGTGAACATCTGCGCACCCGGCGCGATGGCCGAAGGTGCGACGCCCTGACGGTGGTGCGGAGTGTTGTCTGGATGGGACATGCGGCCAGCGTGCATCAGTTGGATGAACAGGTGTCCACCCTTCACATGCACAGCATCAGTCGTCTCCTTCCACTCCGCGACATGCGCGTCGGTATAGATGCCCGGCGTGGTCAGGTAACCCTGGCCATCGGCCGAGGGCTGCGTCCCTTCGGTAACGATCAGGCCAATGCTGGCGCGCTGGGCGTAATACTCGGCAGCGAGCACGCCGGGCGACCCGTCGAACTGGGCGCGCGAGCGTGTCATCGGTGCCATGACAAGGCGATTTTGCAGGGTGTAACGACCAACACGAACCGAATCGAATATTTTGCTCATGATGAATTCCTTGAATGTAATGGGTAGAAAGCAATCAGTCCGTTAGCCTACGCAGCGGTGGCATAAATACCGGCGCGATCCAGTAGCGCCTCGGATGCGGACATGAATCGGGCGATGTGCTGTCGAGTCAGCCCGGCCGACGGCACAATGGCCTGCCCCTTGCTGTTGAACATGGCTCCGCTATGGCTCGCGATGTCGGGCGTCAGGAGCAGCGGTGTAATCCGCTCGGCGTATACATCGGCGGTCGGCATCAGTAGCCCGATAAGCGATTCCATGACCCGCGATTTCAAAGAATCCTTGCCCAAAAAGTTGTCGCGAATGTTCGTCTTGATCAGTCCCGGGTTCAGGCCAAAGAACGTCGCGTGCGGATACCGCCTGGCCGCATCGAGCACCAGCATTTCGTTACCTGCGACGGTGTTCATGTGAGCCGCCATGGCCTTGTACGACTGCTCTGCGTTGAGATCGTCAGCGTTGCCGATCTGGCCGGTACCGGGGTAGCCCATCAGGAACACGCGCGGCCTGGCAGAAGCATCGTGTCGTTGCGCGCCAAGTCGTGGCGCAATAGCACGCAGGATGACCAGCCGGTTCAGGTAGCTGACAGCCAGATCGCGTTCGATACCTTCCGTTGTTTCCTGACGTTGCCGCGCCGCGAAGATGCCTGTCGTGAAAATCACGAGGTCGAGCGTTTCGGCTGGCAGTTCGTCTGCAACACGTTGCGCTTCGCTCATCAGGCTCAGATCGGCCTGGATGAAACTGAGCCGGGGCACGCCCGCATCGCGGAAGGTCTGTCCCACGACGATGACATCTGCGCCGAGTGACGCGAGACGGCGACTGAGGGCGCGTCCTATCCCTCCGGTACCTCCAACCACGGCCACCTGCTTCCCGACGACGTCGAGTGCTGATCCATCAAGACGCTGCCATTCCACGCTCTTGTTCCGGTTCATGCTGGGTTCCTCATTGATCGATGAGGACATTCTGGACTGTTTCATGATCGGGATAAATCCGGTAATCTGGATAACACTGGTCCACTGATGGAGCAATCAGGTGGAATTGCTGAACGACATGGCGTTGTTCGTTGAGGTCGTAAAAGCCAAAGGCTTTCGCGGCGCGGCAGCAGCGATGGATATGCCAAGCTCGACGCTCTCGCGCCGCATCAGCGCACTGGAAAAGGCGATCGGGCTGCGCCTGCTTCACCGTACGACGCGTAAGGTCGAACTGACGGAAGCCGGCCAGATCTATTTCGAGCGATGCAAGCGCATCGTCGACGAAGCGCGCCTTGCACATGAGCAGCTTGGGGAGATGGTTGCCCAGCCGAGCGGCGTATTGCGTGCTTCGCTGCCGGTGGATTTTGCAGTAACCTGGCTGACGCCTTTGATCGTCGAGTTCGCGCGCCTCTATCCGGGGATCACCTTCGACTTCGACTTCACCCCGCGGCGCGTCGATCTGGTCAGCGAGCCTTTCGATGTGGCCATTCGTATGGGAGAGTCGGCGGATTCGCAATTGATCGCGCGTACGCTGACGTTGCTTACGCCTTACCTCTATGCCTCACCCGGCTACCTGGAGCAGTCGGGCGCACCGCTTGAGCCTGCCGATCTGGAGCGACACGAATGCATTGGCATCCTCAAGGCGGGATCATGGACCTTGCACGACGGAAAGCGAACCGCCACGGTGTCGGTTGGCGGACGGTTCACGCTGAACAGCGTCGGCATGATCCGGCGTCTCGCGACGTACGATATGGGTATCGTTCTGTTGCCCGAGGAAATCGTCGCCGATGAAGTGGCGAAAGGAACGTTGTGTCGGATCATGCCTGCCTGGCGTGGTGCACCGACGCCTGTCCAAGCGATCACAGAAACCCGTTTGCTACCTGCGAAGACGCAGCGTTTCATCGACTTCCTTCGGGACCGGTTAGCGCAGTCTGCCCACCATATAGTTTTGCCACAGCATTTGCCGGCCGATGCTGGCCGAACATGATGAGGGACGACAGATACCGAACGTCGAGGTCGGATATCACTCGAGCGGATGCTCCGAAGCGACGCGCCGTCATGCTGGAGGCAACGACAGTCTGACGGTCGCTCAAACACCGCGTATCCGCGACCAGGAGAGCGTGTCGATATTGATCGCCTTGCGTCGGGGCAATGCTCTGCGCTAGGCAAACCCGTACAACTTCGTCGGGTTGGTGACGAATATCAGATGCTGCCAGTCCGGCCGCCCGATCCAACCCACGATGGTGTCCATCAGGCTTGCATCATCCGGCTTGTCGGCCTTCTGCGTCGGGTGAGGCCAGTCGGTTCCCCAGAGCATCCGCTCCGGCGCAGTGTCGATCAGCGCTTTCGCGACGGGTGCAACGTCTTCATACGCGGTCGCGCCCGTCTTGCTGTCGACATACGGGCCTGACAACGTGACCCACGTATTGCCTTGTTCAATCAGGCGTCGCGCGGTGCGCAATGCGTCCGACGACAGCCCGCCGGGCTGCGGAACATGTGCAATATGGTCGATGACAAGCTGGCAAGGCAGAGCCGACAGATGACGCTCGAGCTCTGGCAGCCGCGCACCCTGCACCACCAGTTCGATATGCCAGCCGAGAGTCGCAATGCGCGCGGCGAGCGGCGCAAGCATGTCGAGAGTCGTCGCTCCAGGATAACTCAGGTTGAAGCGAATCGCCCGGATGCCGCCCCCATCCAGCTGCTTCAGTTCCGCATCGCTCACCGAACTGTCGATGACGGCAACGCCGCGCGCGTTGTCGCCGAACTGCCTGATGGCTTCCAGCGTGCAGCGGTTATCCGTTCCATACGTAGACGGCGTGACGACGACGTTGCGCTTCACGCCAAGGCGCTTCTGCAGGAGCCGGTACTGTGCAACCGTCGCATTCGGCGGGCGCAGCGTCGTGCCCGGTGCTACCGGGAACCGATCGTCGTAGATATGCATGTGACAGTCGATGGCGCCTTCCGGCAATATGAACGCCGGCCGTTCCGTGCCGCTCGACCATGTTTCTTCGGCATCTGCCAGCTTCGGCAGCGCCGCGGACATCAGCGCGGCACCGGCGAACTGGAGGAACTCGCGTCTTGTCGTGGTCCTCATGCTCAGATGGTCTCCGTCTTGCCAGCGAGACGCTTTGCCGAACCGCTGCGCGTCAGCAGCAACAGAGTCGCGACGCTCACAAGCGTGAGGATGGCGAGCGGCATCAACGCCAGCGCATAGCTGCCCGTTGCTTCCTTCACCCATCCATAGACGTTGACCATCAGTCCACCGCCGAGCAGGTTGGCAACCGCATTGACTGTCGCAAGCCCCGCTGCCACCGCGCTACTCGACAGCATGTCGGTGGCCAGTGCCCAGAACGGCCCCTTGAACGAATATGCGCCGACAAGCACCGCACAGAGCATGCCGACGGTCGGCAACAGAGACCCGCTCAACGACGTTGCGAACAGGCCTACACCGATCAGCAGCATCGGCACGACCGTGTGCCAGCGACGTTCGCCGAGACGATCCGAGCGTCGCCCCCAGTAGACCATCAGAATCGAAGCAACCGCGTACGGAACGGAATTGAGCAGGCCCGTCTGCATCACGGTCAGCCCAAACGATTTGAGCAGCTGCGGCTGCCAGACGGACAGCGTGCTGCCCGCCGCCGAGGCGCAGGTATCGACGAGCGCAAGGCACAGCACATAGCGGTTGCGGAACAGCTGAGCGAGCGGCAATGAGGGCACTTTCCTGGGTGCTTTCTTTCCTGCGGCGAGTTCGCTCACGAGCCACGTCCGCTCATCGTCCGCGAGCCACTTCGCTTCCTCCGGTTTGTTGGTCAGCAGAAAGAAACATGCGATGCCGAGCAGCACCGTAGGAACGCCTTCCATGATGAACAGCCACTGCCAGCCGCGCAGTCCCCAGATGCCGTCCATCTGCAGTAACAGCGCCGAGATCGGCGAACCGATGAAGCTTGCGGCTGGAATGGCGACCATGAAGGTCGCTACGATGCGCGCCCGATGCGAGGGAGGAATCCAGTACGACAGATACAGCAGCACACCCGGAAAGAAACCGGCCTCAGCGGCGCCAAGCAGGAATCGAAGCACGTAGAAGCTCGTCGCATTGTGCACGAGCGCCGTCGCCGCGGAGACGATGCCCCACGTGACCATGATCCGGGCGATCCAGATTCGCGCGCCATACTTCTGCAGCGCGAGGTTGCTCGGCACTTCGCAAAAGAAGTACGAGACGAAGAACAAGCTGCTGCCGAAACCGAACACCCTCGCCGACATTTCGAGGTCGTGGTTCATCTGCAATGCAGCCATTCCCACGTTGCCCCGATCGATAAAGGCAAGCAGATAGCAGATCATCAGAAAGGGAATGAGCCGCCACACGACCTTTCGTAGTGTCCGGCGCTCGATCGCGGCTGTGTCCATCATTCCAGATTGCATTGTCGTCTCCATCTATTGTGCGCCTGAGCGCTGATTATTGAATCGCTGCCAGGCAATGACCGCCATCACGCCGCTCGCGAGCACCGCCGCCATTGCCGCGAACGTGTGACGCACGCCCAGCGCTTCCGAAGCGGTGCCCACGAGCAGGTAGCCGAACGGCATCGTGCCGTTGTAGGCCATTCCATACATGCCGACGAGACCGCCGCGCACGTGTTCAGGGCACTGGCGCTGGATCGTCGCGTTGGTCGACGTGGCCGCGAAGGTGAGGCTCAAGCCGAGTACGTAGAACGCCGGTACCGACGCCGCTGCGGCCGTCGTCGCGGCGAGCATCGCGAGCGCCAGGACCGCCGTCCATGGCGCCCACGCGATACATCGTTGCGACGCCGACGGGCCGATCGCCGAAGAGAGCAACACCGCCGCGCTCAACGAGCCCGCACCGGCGCACGCGAAGAACACACCGGTGAAGCGTGCCGCGTCGTGAAACCCCTTGTCCGCGAGCAGCGGCACGAGAGTCTGATAGCTGCCGGCGAACAGGCCGATACACGCGAGAATCGGCAGATAGCGCGCGGAGAACGCATCGGACATGACGTAGCCGACCGCGTCGCGCAGGCTGCTCTCGGCGCGCGCAGACCGTGTTGCCGTGGCGGTTCTGATCGAACGCACGCATGTCGCCATGAAGCACAGCGCCAATGCGTAAATCACAAACGATGTTCTGGGCCCGAGCGTCGGATAGACGAAGCCCGCGATCGTCGGGCCGACCATGCGGCCAACGTTGTAGACCATCGTATTCATCGCGACGGCATTCGACGTATGCGTCGGATCCTCGAGACTCGTAAGCAGCAAGACCTGGCGCGCGGGTGTCTCAACCGCGCTCGACACGCCGATGGCAAGCGCATGCGCGAGTATCAGCTTCACCCCGAGCACGCCGAACAGCGACAACGTGAAGAGACTGCCCGTCAGTGCCAGAGAGGTCGTAAGCACGCACAGCGTCGCGCGCTTCGCGTTGGCCGAACTGATGCGCGAGCCGGCCACCGGCGCGACGATCAGCTGCGGTCCGTACAGCAAAAAATTGAGCAGCGCGAGAATTGCCGCCGAGCCCGACAGGTGATACACGAGCAGGTTCAGCGTGACGTTTTGCGTCCAACTCCCGAGCACGGACGCGACCTGCCCGCTCAGATACCGTCGCAGCGATGCCTCGGCAAGCGCTGGAAACAGTCTGCCAACGAAGCCGGGTTGTGCAGCCACCGTCATGAGAGTGCCTTGCCGCGAGTTTCGGGCGCGAAAAGCACCACCACGGCAGCGGCGATGAATGCGACGATGGTCGTCGCGAGTCCCAGCACGAATCCACCCGACGTCGACGCCAGCGCACCGATGATCAACGGCGCGATAAAGCCGCCAAGACGGCCACCGTTATACGCGAGACCCATCAGAAACCCTCGCGACGCCGTGTTGCCGATGATCTCCGCGAGGAACGGTCCTGCTCCGGCGAAAATGCCGTTCACGCTAAAGCCGGTCAGAAAGATCGCGACCATCAGCAGCAGCGGTTCCGATGACACGATGTACACACCCACGGCGGCAGCCCCGACCAGCAGATAGGCAAGGAACATCGGTCGTCTGCCGAGCCGGTCGACGAACGCCGAAAACAGCAGAAAGCCGGTGATCGCGCCGAACTGCAGGGAAAGCACAAACTTCAGGCTATGCACGAAGTCGAGATGCTTTACCGTGACGAGAAACGTCGGTGTCCACGTAAAGACGCCCCAGTACAGGTACTGCAGGAAGAAGATGAAGCCGAACGCCGTTAGCAGTCCACGCACATTGAGCTTGTCGCTGCTTGCCGCGTCCATGCTGCGAAGCGACGGCTTTGCCTGCTTGCGCTCCAGCCAGATAGGGGATTCGGGCGTTTTTCTTGCGACCCAGAAGAGGATGAAGAATGGCGACGCACCGATGAGAAAAAGCAGACGCCAGCTGTTTCCGCCAAGCCCATCGTTCACGCCACTGACGATGCCTGAGAGGGTGATGGCCAGAATCGCGCCGATGGGCAGCCCCATCTGCATCAGCGCCCCGCCCTTGCCGCGTCGGCTCGCGTGCCACGTCTCGGCAACCAGCGCGGCGCCCGCCGTCCAGGTGCCGCCCATGCCCAACGCACCAAAGAATCGCAACGTTGCGAACCACTGCTCGTTCGGTGCAAACGCAATCAGGCCAGAGAACAGCGAATAAATGCCGACGCAGAGCAATGCGGTGCGCACGCGTCCCAACCGGTCCGACACATAGCCGAACAGAATGCCGCCGATGATCTGCCCGGCTGCCGTGATGCTCGTGAACAGCCCGAGTTGCGCCTTGCTCAACCCGAACTGCAGGGCGAGCGTCGGCAGGAGAAGCGAAAGCAGGAACGAATCGTAGCTCTCGAACGTCCAGCCGAGACCCGCTAGCGATAGCGAGCGCCACTCGGTGCCCGTGATGTTTCTGAGTCCCTTTCCCTCGCCGTCGGTCTGGAAATCGGGAGCCGCAACTGTTGCGCTCGTCTTCATGTGTTGCCTCCGGCAATCGCGAGGCGATAAGTGGCCACCGCGGTCCGGCTGAACAGCGCGGCCTTTTCGTCGGTGGACATTGCAGACGCGAGTCTTTTGAAGGCGTTCCAAAGCACGCCGTAGCTGAACATCCCTTTGTCGACGGGGAAGTTGCTTTCGAACATGCAGCGATCCACGCCAAACAGTTCGACGCAGTCGTCGAAATATGGCCGCCAGGCCTCGGCCAGTTCCTCGGACGAAGGCGGTAGCTCGCGCGAGGCGAAGTCGAATCCGAACACGTTCATGCCAGCGCCGCCGAGCTTGATGCGCGTGTTGGGCAGGCTGGCGAGGCGCGTGAGTCCCTGCCTCCACTGCGCGTGTACTTCTGCACGTTGACCTGCATGCGGTCCGACGCCCAGCGGACCGCCAAAATGGTCGATGACGACGCTCACGTGATCCGCGGCACGTGCGAGTTCATACAGATCGTCGAGCTGTGTGTGATAGACCCACGCGTCGAGCGACAGACCGAAACGGCCAAGCGCCCTGACCCCCTGCTGGAAAGCCGGATTCGCCATTAGCTCACGCGGCGGCGTTACTGGGCTCGAACTCACCTCGGGACTCGCATGCCACGCGAGCGGATTGCGAATGCCCCGCAAGCGCCCGCCGGATATCTGCAGCATGGCCTCGAGCACGGCATCGAGTTCGGTACCCAGAGTCAGATCCGCGCCGCCGACGATTGCCTCGCAGCAGCGCGCCGGTCCATACGCCCCGCTCGCGAACATCGCGGCGACGCCGTTGGCAAACTCCACTTCGCCGACGGGCTTCATCGCGTCCGCGCCGCCCTGTCGCAACATCGAGCGGCATTGCACATAGACCGTCGACACGACCCGATGCCCGCTTGCCACATCCTTGCCGAACTCATCGGCGAGATACCGCCCGGTCTGGCGGTCCCACAGGTGATGATGCGCATCGACGATGGCGAGCGCCGGTTCGAGCACTGGCTCATCGCGAAGTGCGAGCCACTCGGGCCGGACGGGCAAATGAGGCGCATGGACGATCTGCATGACGTTCGCCTCTTAAAACTTCTGACGCATGCCGATGACCACGCCCGTCTGGTTGTAACCGGGCGCGACCGTGCCGTAGCCATTCACGCCGAGCGCCGAGCCGTCTTTGTTGCGCGCGAAGCCCGCCGTCGCGTAGACGTCGGTGCGCTTCGACAGAAGATAGTCCGCGCAGAGCACCGCGAGCCACGGGTCGGCGCCGGTCGAATGGACGTCCTGGTAATAGGCCGTTGCAGTGAGTAAGAACGCCGGCGTAACCGAGTATTGCGCGCCCGCCCAGTAGAGATTGGCTGCGCTCGCATCGGCGCCATTCGCGACGCGGATCGGATTCGCAGGCAGGAACGCATTCGACGCACGCAGATAGCGATAACCCGCGAAGCCTTTAACAGGTCCGATCACATACGACGCAGCGGCCGTCGCGCGGCGCTCGGTGCTGGTGTTCGTCGCAACGGTGTTGCTGTTGCGCTGCTCGTACGAAAGGCTCGCCGCGAGCGGGCCTCGCGCGAAGGTCAGCGCGCCGCTGAAGAAACGCCCGGTGAGTTGCGCGCCCGGCACTTCGGTGCCGTAGCCCGTGTCGTAGCGCGTGCTGTACATCGCCTGTGCCGTCACCGGTCCAAACACGCCGGTGTACTTCGCCGAGTTGTCGATGCGCGCGGCCATCGCGTAGTCGAGCGACAGCACCGAGTATCGCGACGAAGCGCCCATCGGGTCGAACGCAACCGCCTGTTCGTAGAGCAGCGAGTTCTGCCGCCCGAACGTTAGCTGCTGGCCTTGATAGGAAAGACCGACCCACGCCTGCCGACCGAACAGTCGAGTAGTCGTAGCCGCGTTCGCACCGAGACCTTTGGTCGATTGGGCGGTCGTGCCGTCATTGATGTTGAAGCCGTTTTCCAACTGGAAAATGGCCTTCATTCCGCCGCCGAGGTCTTCGACGCCCTTCAGTCCCCAGCGCGAACCGGACAGGTTCCCCGACACGACGCGCGTTTGTGCGCCGCCAGCACTCGTATTGTTGATGTGCTCAACACCAACGTCCGCTATGCCGTACAGCGTGACGCTGCTTTGCGCATACGCGGCGCCGCAGGAAAGACTTACGCCTGCGGCTGCGAGTGCTCCGAGCATCGAGCAGGAGTTGGTGTTGAGGTTCTGGCTGGCTTTTTTTAACAGCATGGAGTCTCCAAACGGTGTTTATGAATTGGTTTTTAAGAGCGTGGATCACACCTTGTGGGCCGAAGGCGCTTCGCCTGCGTCAGCGCCTGGATCGCCGAGCCACGCGATGGTCAGCGCTCCGAGCAGAAGCACACCCGAGACCGCGAGCAGCGGCACGGTGAAGCCGCCCGAGAACTGCTTGAGCGCGCCGATCATCGACGGACCAACGAAGCCGCCGAGATTGCCAACCGAGACGATCAGCGCGAGACCGCCGGCAGCGGCTCGCCCTGTGAGGAATCCGGACGGAATGGCCCAGTACGTCGCCTGGAAAGCGAGAATGCCGCTCACCGTGAAGCACAGTGCGATCAGCTTGAAAGCCGGCAGGTCAAAGAGCGTGCTCGCGCCCAGTGCTACGGCCGCCACGACCAGCGCGCCCGCCACATACGGAATGCGGTTCGGCGAGCGATTGGCGACGCGCGCCCACCAGAGCATCACGACCGCGCCGATTGCATACGGAATTGCCGTGAGCCACCCGACGACCGCGTGCCCGACGCCGAACTGCTTGATGATTTGCGGCATCCACAGACCGACGCCGAGCGATCCCACGATGCCGCAGAAGTTGACGAACGCGAGCACGAATACGCGCCAGTTGGTCATCGCATCGCGCAGGTTGCTGCCGTGACGCGCGCCGATGTTGCCCTGTTCGAGCGCGAGCCGCTTTGCCAGCGACGACTTCTCGTCGTCGCTCAGCCACTTTGCTTTTTCGGGACGGTCGGCCAGCACGAACAGACAGGCGATGCCGAGTAGCACAGCCGGTACGCCCTCGATCAGCAGCAACCACTGCCAGCTGCGCAGCCCGTGCAAACCGCCGAATTCGAGCAGCGCGCCTGAAACCGGCGAACCGATCATGTTCGCGACGGGAATGCCGACGAGAAACGCGGCCGTTACCTTCGCGCGCCACTTGCCAGGAAACCAGTGAGTGAAATAGAGGTAGATGCCGGGCGTGAAACCAGCCTCGGCGAGACCGAGTAGAAACCGGGCGGCGGCAAAGCTCTTCGGACCGACAACGAACGCTGTCGCCATCGAGAGAAGACCCCACGTGATCATGATGCGTGCGATCCACACGCGAGCCCCGACCTTCTGCATGATCAGGTTGCTGGGAATCTCGAAGAGGAAATACCCGACGAAGAAAAGCCCTGCACCGAAGCCGAACTGCTCGGCTGTCAGGCCCAGTTCCTTGTTCATCGTCAGCGCGGCGAACCCGACATTGGTTCGGTCCAGGTAGCTGACGACGTAGCAGATGAAGATGAACGGCAGGATGCGCCGGAATGCCTTGGCGAGCGTGCGCTCGCTGGCTGCGTATTCCGCGCTCGAAATACCGGCAACGGGCTGCGCGTTCGTGTACCGCGTGGCGCTGTCGGCGCGCAAGGTCTGCGACATGGTCATGTTTGCTCCTCCATCGCGCTTCTGCCGGCGCAATGCATTGATGTCATGCGGGCAGCGGTGCCGCCCGCCTCGCCTCAGACGCCCTGCTTCGCCAGCCTGGGAAGCGGCCCGGCAATCGTCATTTCGGATCTGAGAACCGTTCCCGAAACGGACTCGGTCATGAACAGCGTCTTCATGTCCGCGCCGCCGAAACAGAGATTCGTGAGCGAAGCGCCTTCCGGGCTCGTCAGGACTTCGACGGGCTCGGCGCGATGGTTCAGCACCCATGCGCGACCGAGCCCCGGGTTCGCGACGAACAGGCGCCCCTGCGTATCGATGGTCAGTCCGTCCGGACCGCTTGGGCCGTAAGACGTGAAGAACTGCCCGACCTTGCTGACCGAACCGTCGGCCTGAAGCGGCACGCGCCATACGCAGTTGCCGCGCGTCATGGCAACGAACAGGACCTTCTCGTCGGGCGACAGCACGAGTCCGTTGGGGCTTGGGCAATTGCCGAGCAGCATGTCGAGCCTGCCGTCAGCCGACAGCCGGTAGACGCGGCCCGTCGGATCGTGCAACCCCGTCTGTCCCTGATCGGTAAAGTACAGGTTGCCGTTCGAATCAAACGTGAGATCGTTCACGCCTCTGAAGCGCTCGGAATTTCGCCGCTCGAGAAACGGACGCACTTCGCCACGCACGATGTCGAGCAGCATCAGGCCGTTGCGATAGTCGGTGATGAGCAGGTGCGAACCGTCGAAGCGCTTCATCCCGTTCGGCTCGCCGTCGTATTGCACGACGAGCTCCCACTCGCCCGAAGGCGAAATCCGGAATACGCGGCCGTGCGGGATGTCTGTCACGAACAGATAACCCTCCGGATCCCATACAGGGCCCTCGAGAAACGAGTCCGTGGCGAGTCCGCCGCGATTGGCGCGTGCCCAATCGGTCCGGACTTCGGGCTTGCGGAATTTCTCCGGCATACGCGTGAAGACTTCGGCTGTGCGTACTTCGGGCGAGCTGAGATAGAACATGATGGACCTTCTCTTACGGAATTCAGGCTGCGTTGCGGGTGCGTTCCTCGACGACCGCGAGAACATTGGCGGCGGCGCCCTGGCCCATGTTCACGTACGCTGCATCGCTCACGCCGCCGATATGCGGCGACAGGATGGCGTTCGGGATTTGCTGGAACGGATGCGGGTTCGTCATCGGTTCGACGTCAAAACTGTCGAGACCCGCGCAACGCAACTGGCCACTTGCGAGTGCCTCGGCGAGCGCGGCTTCGTCGATCAGACCGCCACGCGCCGTGTTGACGAGGATTGCGCCGCGCTTGAAGCGCGCGAGCGTGTCGCGGTTCAGCATCTGGCGGTTCTCCGCGGTCAGCGGGCAATGCAGCGACACGATGTCGGACGCTGTGTACAACTCGTCGAGCGACACCAGCTTCACGCCAGCCGGCGCTTGTTTCGCATACGGATCGAACGCGAGCACGTTCATGCCGAAGGCGGCGCCGATCGCTGCCACGCGTCGGCCGATCGCACCCAGTCCAACGAGCCCGAGGGTGCGTCCGTCCAATTCGACGGACTTATGCGTGGATTTGTCCCAGTGACCTTCGCGCATCCGTGCATCGAGCTGCGGCACGGATTTGGCGCACGCGAGAATCAGCGCCCAGGCGTGCTCCGCCACCGCGGCGGCGTTGGCACCAACGGCTGCACGCACTGCGATGCCAAGCGCGGCCGCGGCCGCCTGATCGATCACGTCGATGCCGCTGCCGTGCTTCGAAATCACTTGCAGGTTTTCGGCGGCGTCCATGATCCGGGCGTTGACCTTGCCGTATCGAACGATGATCGCAACAGGCTTGTGCTGGGCACACAGCGCGACGATGTCGTCTTCCGTGGGCTGCTTGCCCGCGAACACGACGTCGAACTGGGTGAGCATGTCGAGCGCTTGCGGAGCGAGATCAGCGGCCGTCACGAGGACGACGGGTTTGCGCGTTGCCGTCTGCATCACAGCGCCTCGCCTTCGGCCAGCATGCCTGCTGCACGCAGCTCTTTCTCGACCCAGCCCGGGCGCACATCGCCTTTGTGAATCGCCGCGATACGTGCGGTTTCCATGTCGAGCTTTTTCTGTGCAAGATCGACGATGCGAGCGACATCGTTGCGCGCAACGATGACCACACCGTCTACATCGGCAACAACGAGATCGCCCGGATTGACGGCGGTACCGCCGGCCGAGATCGGCGCATTGACCCGTCCCGCGACACTTTTGGTCGGACCGGCGGGATTGAGGCCGGCCGCGAAAATCGGGTAGTCGCCATTGGCAAGCTCGTGCGCGTCGCGCACGGCGCCGTCGATGACGATGCCCGCGATACCGCTCGCCTTGGCCTGCGTCGCCATGATTTCGCCAAGCAGCGCGCAGGAGATGTCACCCTTGCCGTCAACGACGATCACGTCGCCCGGCTTCGCGATGGCCAGCGCGGCGTGGATGGCGAGGTTGTCGCCCGGACGCACTTCGACCGTGACGGCCGGACCCGCGACTTTCATCGTCGGCGACAGCGGCTTGACCCGGCCATGCAGCGTACCGCGACGACCTGCGACGTCGGCAAGGATGGCTGCCTGAAATCGGGCTGCTGCGTCGACCAGTTCCGGCGACACGCGTTCGATATTGCGATTGATGGAGGACGTGCCTGCGGACGTAGTGCTCATGGATTTCACCTCAGTTCGTGAGTTTTACTCTGTACAACAGTGGTGTACTGTGTGAAATCACTATAGTCAGCAAGGGCGCGCGAAACCACTGGCGTTTACCCTTTTACGGTATAAACCGTCGTTTTACTGTGTACAATTCAGGGAAGCGAATGAGGGGGAAGAGAAATGGGAAACGAAGGAGTAGTTGCAGTCGAGAAGGCGCTTTCGCTGCTGGACTGTTTCAAGCCGGGAGCCGAGTCGCAGTCGCTCGCGATGCTCGCGCAAGCGTCCGGCATGCACAAGACGACGGTCTACAGACTGATGAACTCGCTGGAGCGCATGGGTTATGTCGTGCGTGTGCAGTCGGGCAACTATTCGCTCGGACATCGCGTGCTGTACCTGGGCAAGCTGTACGAGCAGTCGTTCCATCTGTCCACGGTGGTGGAACCGGCGCTGCACGCGCTGGCCGCGCTCACGAGAGAAAGCGCATCGTACTACGTTCACGACAATGGGCAGCGGCTTTGCCTGTTCCGGGCCGAGCCGTCCGAGGGTCTGCGTGAAACGCGGCTTGCGGGAACAACGCTGCCGCTCGACGACACGGCCATCAGCCAGGTGATCCGTTTCTGGGGACTTGGCGAACCCATCTATGACAAGCCGCCGGTACTGCCGATCTTCACCGCGGGCGCGCGCGACGTGCATACAGCTGCGTTCGCGGTGCCGGTTTTCGGTGCCGGCGACAAGTTCATGGCGGCGCTCACGCTTTCCGGTCCAGCCTCACGTCTCAGCGCAGCACACACTTCAGGCGAGTTGGATCGACCGCAACTGGATGCGGCCGCTGATTTATCCCGAAAGCTGGGGGCTAGCGCTGCGTTCTGCGAGAACGTCTACGGCACCTGACGGCCGCTTTGGCGAAAACGGCATTCAGGTCGACGAGTCGCTCGTTGGCTGGATGTAGATGCGCTTGCATAACGCCGCGCTGGCGCCGAGCCGGCGCGAAAGATCCATCGCGGCACCTATGTGACGTGCAACGCACGAGCCGTCGGTACGGGCCGCTTTCAGACTCGATGCCGCGCCCGACAACGTCAAGGCGGCCAGGAACTGATCGCCGGCGCCAAAGATCGGCATCGCGGATGCGGCGGTGTGCAAATCGCGCGCACCGGACTTGAATATCGGGAGAGCCGGAAAGCGATCAAAGACCGGCTCTCCGAGTCCCCAGTAGCGGAGTACGTCGCTGGTGGGCGTGTTGTCGAAGTCTCGCAAATCTCCGGGAACTCGCGTGATACGCAAACCCTCCGTCGGGTCGACCCTGAACAGACAAAGCCATTTGCCGCGCTCGACGACCGAGTAGGACGCGCTTGCGCCTGTTGCCGTCGCAAGGTCGTGCAAGACTGGCTCTACTACAGCCGACAAGCGAGACGACTGCTCGTAGAGCTTGCCAAGATAGTGCAGTCGATGTCCGAGAGAATAGACACCTTCACCTGACCGAACGACGTAACTCATACGCTCAAGCGAGTTCATTAGCCGATAGACAGTGGTAACGGGTATTCCCGTCGCCTTCGCGAGCACTGCCAAAGACAATGATTCCTTGCCTGGCTGGAAGCAATCGAGCAGGGACAAAGCTTTTTCGACCGCTGCAACGCCCTCGTTGCTCAATGACGTCTCCTCGTTTCAGCAGTTCTATAAATCGTCTCGACCATATTCTTTCAGAGACGGTCGAACGGCATTTTACAGAACGAGCAATTGCATGTTTTATGGTCGCCTCGCGCGCCATGGTGATTCGGTCGACAGACTGGTGTCGAAGCGCAAGAGCCGTTCGAACCTCGAGGCTGGTTTGGCGACCTCTTCCGAAGAGGGCCGTCTGCCGCTCAATTGAACACAGCCGCGAAGGCGCGAAGACAAACGAGCCCCAAGAACTTCTAGAGCGTCTAGAGGAGCTCGTTGCGGGAGGCTACGTGCATTGTTTGCAAGAGGCTGCGAACGCGCTAGACGTCTCTACGAAGTATCTACGCAAGATCGCATCGGAAAATTTTCGGCGCACCGAAATCCCGAAAACCCTTGTGGCGGAAGGCAGCAGACTCCGCCAGTTTGCCCCAATCCGTCGCCAGGTTTGACTCCCACCCTGCCTGAACACGGCGCACCCATGATCCTACCCACACTGCAAGATCAATAGCCACAACAGATCATTAAAGGGCACACTTGGCGCGTCCGATCGAGTCGCTGTGGCGGATTTCCAAAACCCGACTCAGATCGTCAATTGGTGACCGGGATCCTTGAGACGGGCATTACGCCTGGCCGGATAGCAATGATACCGTCGGCGATACCGAGAAATCCTGTCAGCAGTTATCAGCTTTGGCCAGACCGCATCGGAGCATCGACGTGCGCTCCCGTTGTAACCATCTCGAACACTTAGCATTCGAATACGACTTCTGCACGGATACCGCTATCGATATCGTGAGGATGCATGCCTGCCTTGGGTTTCACCGGGCAGGGACGCGCGGCAGCTCGGGCGACGCGACGTGTCCCCACGTGTCTGCGCAGAACGCGATTGAGGAAACTGCCGCGACGAGCTCCGGTGAGCGGGTCAACCTCACCTATCGTTTTCCTGTGAAGCCGGATCGCTATGACTATCGAGCCGATACTGAAATATCCGCTCCGCAAGAACTCGATCGCGCGTAGTATGAGTTCGGTACCCAATGGCCGTCCTCGTTTTGGGACCCGCTCGGCATCTTCGACGTAAACGGCCCACAAATTCTCTGCGACGCGACCGGCAAAGACAGTTCACCAGAGTGGGCAATGAGATGATCCGAAAAACGCTACGACTGGTATGGAGCCGTCCGCAGTCCGTCTTGCCAATTGCGGGAAGCGCGGCGTCGCGAAGACTCGTGGCAGTGCGATCTGCAACCCCATCACCGCTCGGGACCGAAAAAATGCGCGCGACTCCGTACTACCTGGTCTTGAGGGCCGGGCATGATTGCTACGTCCTCGATAGCGATCGCGAGCTGATTCGCCGGGGCGCGAGCCAATTGCTCATGGCATTTGCCCGGAGGTGTGGCGTCGCCCGATCGCTCGTCGGCGTAGCATGGGATGCTTTCTCGAGAACACGTGAATTTTCGAACGATGAGCGCAACTACTTGTGCATGTACTCACTAATCGCGGGACGAGAAACGCTGCATCAGCTCGAGTTGCTTGCCAGGCTTTGAAATCGATGTCAGGCCAAGTGAAACCGCTCCGAACCCGGAAGTGGCGACACGAAAAAGCCCCCCGGGTCACCCGGGGGAGAAAAACCAACAAGGGCGCCGGTACGCGCCCACGTCCACCTTACTCCTGGATTTGACTTTTACTTAGCTCATTTAGTCATGGTACCGCTCGTGTAAGGCGGTCATCGTACCGATTCCAGCGCGGGCATGAGTGCCATGTTGCGGCCATTCAGTAGGACTGCAAATGTGCGCAGCCCATGTTGAATCTGGAGGTGAACATCGACGAACATCACCCGCGCGTGTCGATCCAGTGGTGCGCCCAGTGACGGGTATTGGACTGCGTCAGCTTCGCTGACGAAATGGTCGAGCGAAAAGGACGTCCGTCACGCATGGAAAGCGTACGACGATGACATGGCGGCCATCAGGATGGCGCTCGTTTGCGCAGGAACGAAATCATGCGATTGGCAAATGCCAGCGCGTGGGAGCGGGCTCCGCGGAGAAATCACATCGGGGTCGGGTCACGACCCCGCGATGTGCCTTAAGCAGGTGTAATGTTGGCAGCCTGCAGGCCTTTGGGACCGCGCTTCGTTTCGAAGCTGACTTTCTGGCCCTCGGCGAGGGTCTTGAAACCATCGCCGCGAATTTCCGAGAAATGGGCGAAAAGGTCATCGCCGCCGCTGTCAGGGGTAATGAAGCCAAAGCCCTTTGAGTCGTTGAACCATTTGACGGTACCGGTATCCATGAGAATCCTTGAAAAATGAACGCATAGAAAGTAACGCTCCGGACGGAGCAGGAAGGATCAAGGAGGGAGAGGACAACGAATACCGCTGCGGCAACGGAATTATTGATGGACAGCAATCGGACTTCTTGAGCTTCCTGTTCACACTAACACCGGTCCGCCACAAATGCAATCCCTCGACGAACTGGCGTGATTATTCGGGTTCGAGGCACTGTTCGCCCGGATGTGCAACGTTGGACTTGCTGGTGAACTCGCGTGAGCCTTAGCGTGAATGTCGCATGACGTTGTGTCCAGTGAAGCGCGTTCCAAAGCCTGCGGGTAGTCCCCGTTCGCTTTCATGAACTCGATCGCGTGACTGCCTGGATCCGCGATTTCATAGCCGCGACACGCATGCTTCTCGTTGTTGATATGCCGGAATCTATTCGCCACGCGAGGAAAATTAATCTGGCAGGCATTTTCAGCGAGCAGGCCTGAAGGGAATGCGACCGACCATGGTTCTCCATGTCGCTTCAGTCCCTCGCAGGGTAAGGCTCAAAACCTGGACACCAACCCGCGTTCGGTCAACCGTATCGTGCATCTAGCCACGCGATTGCCCATTCCTTCGCAAACAGGATGGCGTCAGCTCGTACATCAAAAGCGGCGAGATCGCCACTCATGAGTATGTTGGATTCCTCGCCGTTGGCGACGCGGCAGCTTATCTTCGCATGGGCCATATATTCGCCGTCGGCCCGTCGGGGCGTGGGGTCAATCTTAAAGGTCGTCGAATTAAAGTGCATGGAAACTCCTGGTCAAGCGCTCCAGCGCTCGGTGCATTTCAGTATTCACGCGGCACTGTTCCCATCCCGTAGGTCCACGCCGCTTTTGCCCGGTCCGATATTGTCCATTGCCGAACCTCTCTTACTGGTGGTCCCAGAATGTCCCGTCTGATGCCGCATTGTCGATCACCTGCTCAGCATAGACAGCAGACGCCCGTCGTGCATCGCCGGTGTTCTCGAATGGGCGCGTTCGCGGTACACGGAAAACGCGACTCCGGCAGTCATCTGTCACAGTGTCTGGTTCGCAGATTCGAACCGACGCCTCGAAGCCTTCTTCATAGTTATGGCCGAATCCGGTCTGGGTCGCGTGATGCGGATAAATGAGCAGATAGATCTCGAGGCCTCGATATAGGCGAGAGGTTATTGTCATTGTGTACTCCTGTCGCTGCTTGACGCAGCCAGTATTGAAGATTGCATGGTCACTTGATGTTCAGACTCACCTGAGGCAGCAGCCAATCTCAGGGAGGAAGGCACCTCCCCTCAGAGACGGTGGGCCCGAGAACGGAGAGGCGCGCGGCGGAAAATGCCTCCGGCATGCAAAACACCGGATTCCTAACTGGCTTTCCACGCTACGCGCCTCCGGGCCGATTTCCGCAGGACTAACGTACGGTCGGAGCGTAGGCTAGTCCATCCACGATGCGGGTGTACGAAGGCATGTCTAGCGACAACCACTCGGTCATCAGAGCTTTCTGCGTCAAGATACCCTCGCAGACGAACCTGGTTTCGAAGAAACCGCTCGCCTCCGCGGTTGCAATCCCCGAATGGTAGAGATCGATTTCTGCAAGTACTAGCGCGCGAACGTGGGACAGATCGCGAAGCGCATCGTCTTCCGATTGACCTGACGGCCGCTGGATCTCTGTGACTCCTCCATTCGCCAATAATCGCGGCGTGTGCTCACCATCCTCAATCCGATGCAGGCACTCACGCAGCATGCGTTGCTCGTCGAGTGTTTGTGTTAGAAACGCATCGATCTGGGCGACGAGTCCGACATGCCTTGCGTGCCGATCGATGCACCGCCTTAGCAATTGTTCAACATTCTGGGCCAACGCATAAGCGCTTCGCAGCAGACACAGCAGATCTTGTCGGTGGTCTGTCATGATGGGTCGCCACCCCCTTTGAAATTGAGACGCGTAGTCGCCGTGCCCCACAACATGCATCCGATGTCCGATGCCATCGACGTCGTAGACGACGACCGCAACCGGGTGCATGTAGCGTGGAGATGACACGTACGGAATGCCGCGACGGCAGGTTCGCGCAATCTCGCAGGACGCCAGGGCAGAGAAATCAGAGAGGCGTGATGTTGACCGCCTGCATACCCTTGTCGCTGCGCTTTGTCTCGTAGCTGACCTTCTGTGTTTCGACGAGAGTCTTGAAGCCTTCGCCGTGCACTTCCGAGAAGTGGGCAAACAGATCGTCACCGCCTGCGTCAGGCGTAATGAAGCCGAAGCCCTTGTCGTCGTCGAACCACTTGACGGTACCGGTGTCCATACAAATTCCCTGAAAATATCCGCGACTGTTCCTGCGAAGGAACGGAAAAGAAGGTTCAAGGAGGGAGAGGACAACTAGTGCCGCGCGAATGGCGGTTGATTGATGAGCAGCAATCGAGCTTCTTGAGCTTCAATATGTAACATACGCACAACGCCGAACACGGTCAAGGCATTTCTGGTAACAGTCTGCGCGGGTTCGAAATCGAAATCGACCGGTCCTGCAAAGGGCTGCATCTGTCGATTTGAGGCCGCGTCTGACGGTAGCAGCGGCTGGCCATGTGCCGTCTCGAACATTCGTCAAATCAATGCGCAATAAAAACTCGGGCCCTCAGAAATACGCGAGTATAGTGAGCTATCCCTTGTCGAGGTTAAGGAACGACGATGTCCATACAACCGCGTCTCCTCTACAAGGGTTTTGAACTTCATCCCCTCGTTTTCGCGCGCACATTCGGACACTTCGACGGACATTCACGCTATGCGGAAGGTTATGACGTCGCAGTGCGCATTTCCCGTCCAGACATGACGGGCGCCACCGGTGCTTCCCGTGTTTTCAAGCTGGAAAGGCAGCACGCGTTTTCGGACTTCGGTATCGCCCGACGAGCTGCATGCAAGCAAGGCGAGGACATTGTCGACGGAAAGGTGGAAGGTGCCTCGGTCGCTGACATGTGAACGATTCGCCGCTCAATCGTAGTGGATGATGCGCTCGCGAATGGGCCATCCCTTTTGCCTTCAGTTCACATCCACGAACGATCTGGCCATTGTTATCCCCAAACCTGATGAGCCCGTCGAAGATGCGATGCGGCGTTTCCGTCGTTCGCTCCAACACACTGGACTGATCCGAGCACTGCGCGCGCACCTCGAACGAGAAGCCCACCACCGAACGCACCTGACGCGTGGATCCGGCGCGGCGCGATCCCCTTAAGCGCCCACTCGACCGACGTGTTGTATCGTTCTCTGACCGTTGAGCAATTCATTGAGGTAGTTGACTCTTACATTCGCTGGTATATCGCAAAGCAGATCAAGGTCTCACTCGGCTCTCTCAGCCCGCTCGAATACCGGGAAAGTCTCGGAATTGCACCATAAACCAGTCCAAGATTTTAGCCGCAGCCCCGTCAGTTTCTAATCGGCGTTGACAGCCGGCCTCACTTGACTATCAGTCAAAGGAAGATTCGCGACTCACCAACACGCGTCTTTTCGGTGCTATGCGAAGCGAACCAGTCCTGCATCGTAACCGAAGGGCGCCATGTGCCCCCACTGTCGGCGGGGCCAGAAGGACGGGGTGTTGTCAGCCATGCGTGCCGACGAACCGGGCGGCGTCGTCTTTAACCGCGCGTGTCGACCCAGTTACGTGCCCACTGGGTCGAGTGCTGCAACGCCTGCTCTTCACTCTTGAAGTAATCGAGCGAATAGAACCAATAGCGGCCTTCGGCGCGTGCGCTTTCGATGCGTTCGAGCAGCAGGTTAGATGAAAAGCTACCGTCGGGCAAACGATGCGTCGACGATTGGACGGCATAGCCGTTGTATTGTTGAATTTGTTTGTTTTGCATTTTAATTTTGATGATATTTGAGTGCGCACGTGCCGTGCGAAAAGTGCGCGGGTGCGTGAATTCAAAGCCATTCGGGCCGAATGATGAAGCAGTCCAAAAGCAAAGAATGGCGTTGAAGCCCGAGGGGGAGAATGAGGCGCAACGAGGCGTGTGGCGCTTGGCAAGCTGCATCAATAAACAGATGCCAATCGGGAGCGATCGCGCCAACTGAGGGAGACAAAGCTCCGCGAGGGTGTCGCTGCAACCCGGCATCCGTCGTGGGAGGCCGGGCCCTTCAACTTTACATCGGCTTGATGTTAGCCGCTTGCAGCCCCTTCGGACCTTGCTTCGTTTCGAAGCTCACCTTCTGATTTTCAGCCAGCGTCTTGAAGCCGTCGCCCCTGATTTCGGAGAAGTGAGCGAACAGGTCGTCGCCGCCCTTGTCCGGGGTGATGAAGCCAAAGCCTTTGCTGTCGTTGAACCACTTAACGGTGCCGGTATCCATGAAGAATCCTTGAGAAAAAAACGAAGAATTGCTCTATCAAAGAGCGTGTGAAGCTTCAAGGAGGGAGAGGACAACGAATACCGCTGAGGAGCGAGCAATTGATGAACAGCAATCGAACTTCTTGAACTTCAAGCAACACGGTATCCGCCGGGTGGACCTGCGTCAATATTTATCTTGTAACTCTTTCAGTAGGTGCCCCGTTCTGCAGACGAAGCGATCCGGCCCTGCCTGACTGCCCCGTTGCCTGGCATGACACGCAGGTTAGACAGAGGTGGCGGGCAGTGGAGCGGCCGTCGAGGCCGCGCGCGCCAAGGCACAGGGCCACGTCTGGGTGGTAAGCAGCGCATAGACGAGTGCCCTCATCCCCCGATCGTGTCAGAACGCTAAAGGTGGGCGAGCAACGCAAGTTGATGTCCGGTCTCCCCGGCTTCCATCAATGAGTAAGAGCACAAAAACTTCAGTTCGTCGGACGAGAACCCGCACACCCGGGAAAAGCGATCCCAGCGCGCGTCTTCGATCGACATTGGTTTCCCGTGCTCGCACGAAAAAGTTCATCATGCGACTCGCCTGGCGGCGGATCAGCACGAACTCCCGGTCCAAAAAATACGATTCGTGTCCGGCGCGAAGAACCAGACAGTAAGGAATTTCGTGCATGTCGCCACCCCGTCGGGCGTTAGCGTTCGGCGAGCTTCATCAGGATGTCTGCGTACCACGCGCAGTTCAGGCCAGGCGCCTCGTCATGGTCAGTGTCGCACGCACCGATGTCGAAGCGCGACGAATTGATGCCGAGCAGCGTTCAGTGCAGTCCGTCGTCGTGTGTATTCAATGTGCCGTTGTCTGTCATGACAACAGGGACTTCGCTCGTTCCCCGACGCGTTCGTGCGTCAGCCAGAAACTGCCCCTTTCCATGGAATTTCAAGCCGAACGAAGACGCGACAACAGCGTGCCGGACCACCGGCAGATCGTGAGTCCATATCTCAAACCTGTGTGGCCACACGTGAATGCAGCCCGCTGAGCGTAGGCCGCAGCGATCGTAATAGATTATTCCGGAACCGCAATATCGCCGTTGACGAGTTGCAAGCCGTAGACCTCGGCGAAGTTCTTCGCGCTCTCTGGATCCTCGCATAGGGGCATGTCTGGGCACCCGAGAAATGGATAAATGACCCGCTTGTCGGAAAGGCGGATCACCTTCAGGCTTGGAACAGTGCCACCCATCGTCCGGCGAAACGAAGCGGCGACCTCATAGTTCTCCGCCCCAAGCTTACGTTGCTCCATTTGCGTCTCCTGTTGCGGCCCGCTCAGGATCGCGGACCGTCTGCCCGTCGACCTGTCCATAAATCAGCTGCTCCGCATAGTTGCTCGATGCCTTGCGCGCCCCGCCCGCCTCGCCAAACGGCGCACGATGTGGAACCCGAAATACGCGGCTGGCCGTCAGTGTGTCGTTGGTGTCTCGGCGGCATATCCTGACAGCAGCGTCGAAGCCGGCGTCGTAGTCGTATTATGATCCAACGGCACCCCGAGGAATGTGGGGATAGACGAGGGGACAAATCTCCAACCCTCTGTAGGTTCTGACGTGCTGGCTCATGATGAAGCCCAAAGGTGTAGGCCATGACGGAAAGGAGCCGGGAACCGCCCGGTGTGTGGCAAGTGGGCGATTGCCGCAAACGAAATGGCGATGAACAGCGCACCGCAGAGGTCGGGATTGAACAACCATCGTGGCAGCGCAGCTAGCGGACTCGGCGTCCAGAGACGGAATATCGCTTCGCCTGGAAAGGGGAAAGAGCTAACCAGACAGTAGATGAAAATCGAGCGCCGTCCGCGAACCCACGACGGACGACAGGGGTGAGAGAGGACAAGAAGCGTTGGAATCGAATCAACGTACCACCCGTCCCTGTAGTGAACCGCCGTTTTTTATCAAGCGTCAGACCACATATCGGTGAGCAAGTCGCATGTCCAGTTCCAAGCCAAAATCAGTGTCACAGGGGCGTTAAAGCATACCCATATTATGGGTAGTCCGGCGATTAGAGCGCGTCAGGCATCCCCTTGGTCGCACGTTTGGCTTCAGGAGCGGCGCCCAACCGTGCGACGGCGATATGCTGTCCCGGAAATGCGGGGAAAATCAGCCTTACGCGGGAGAAAAAACAATCGCCCCGCGGTCCTCGAAGTGCGTGAAACTTCGGACGAACCGGTATCTCTGACCGTCGATTTCCATTCGGTTAGAACCAGAATGGGTCATTTTGAGTATGTCACATGCAAGGAGCGCGGGTATCACGCCGGAATACTGCCAGTGCTCCTGATCTTCTGCGGCATTGCCAACATACATCGCACAACGTTCGTCGCAGCCTTGCATCATGATGACGCTGCCGCTCGTATCGAGCGAAAGTTCGAGATATTCGGCCAGTGTCGAGAGCGCATCAGCGTTCGCCATGTAAGTTCCCCATGGTCACGAGAAGTCATGTTCGTTTTACAGGGCTGTCACCAGGCGGCCGCTGCCACAAACTGCGATGGGCCTCGAGCCATTCTGCGGCCCAATGGGTGGCAAATCGAACGGCATCTTCGCGCGCGTCAAAGCCGGCCAGATCTCCGCTCAGATGGACGTCGTACTCACGCCCGTCGTCGCCGCTACTACTGATTCGCGCATGGGCGATATATTCACCGTCGGCCCGACGTGGCGTGGGATCAACACGAAAAACGGGCAGGTAAACGTCCATCTGTTTCTCCTCACCGCATGCTGCGGAGTTGGCCGCACCCGTTGAACAACGCGCACGAGACCGGATTCGACCCACGCCCCAAGCGCTGCCGATCAGACCCGCTGACGCGAGTTCGGGCAATCGCACGGACTGGAGCTGTAAGTCAAGGGATAACGTGTACGCGGCCGGATGAGCACGACATAGCATCTTCCTACGCGAGCGGAAAGAACCGCTACGCTACTCGCCATCCCAAATGGTCTTGCCCTTGGGGCATTCGTCGATAAGTAGTTCGCCGTAAATAGTTGAGCGCGCCTTGCGTCGCCACTACACAGAAACGGCTTTTCGACGTGCAGTTGAAAGACGCGACTTCTTGCCTCGACCGTGTCGCCGTCGGGCTCCTTTATCCGGACTGCCGCGTCGAAGCCTTCATCGTAGTCGTGGGCGAAACCGGGCCGTGTTGCCACGTGCGGAAAAACAAGCGGACGAACTTCCAGTCCCCTATACAGATGAACATCGTCTGCCATAGATACCTCTATGTCGCCGCGCAGATGCACCACAATGCCGGGAGGTTTTTGGCAACCGGCCTATCCCACGACCATATTCGCGCAGAAACCCAACGTGCCTTCACGACGACATGTACGTCGACCGTATCACCGAGTTCGTGGCAAGCGCGAATGTCAGGCAACAGACTCATACTACGCGCAGAGCCGATCTGCGTCGCGAACTATTATCGCCAGCGCGAGGCACGTCCGGTGCGTTGCACGGTCGACACCCGCGCGTCGAGACGATGCAGCGCGTCCGGCAGGCGTTCGAGGACCACCAGTGACCACGCAGTTTCGAGCCGGCTGTGGAACGCTGGGTCTCATTCGTTGGTTCGTTGGTTCGTTGGTTCGTTGGTTCGTTGGTTCGTTGGTTCGTTGGTTCGTTGGTTCGTTGGTTCGTTGGTTCGTTGGTTCGTTGGTTCGTTGGTTCGTTGGTTCGTTGGTTCGTTGGTTCGTTGGGCATGAAGATTGCGCTCAGGTTCTAATCCTCTGCCATTGCGGGCGGCATGCGCAACGACAGCTGTCATGGCAGCGAGCATTCCAGCTGCGAGCTAACCGCAAGGCATATCTTCGCAATGAAAACCTCTCCTGACACAATACGCTGGACGGCGCGCACCGTGCAGCACGTGGCGACGCGCGCCAAGTACCGGCTGCTAGTCGTGGACGACTATCGTCCCGGGCGCAGAAGCGCTCACCGCAGCACTGTCACTGGCGGGCTATGACGCGCGGTGCGTTCTGGACGGGCCAGCGGCGCTGCTGACGGTCGCCGCACAGATTCCGGACATTGTTGTACTGGACATCAACATGCCGGGCATGGATGGCTACGCGGTCGCGCAACTTCTTCGCCACGACGTTACAACCCAAGACCTTGTTATTGTGGCTTTTAGCGCTCAGGACGAATCCACGGTTCCCTCCAAGGCCGTAGCCGGCGGCTTCGACGCCTACTGCCAGAAGGGCGCAGCACCAGGCCCGCTTCTGTGGCTGCTCGAACGGATAAAATGACCAGGCAGATTTTCTGGAATGAGGCTAGTGGTTGAACGGCCGCATCCGGCACCATAAGAGCCGGCCGAAGCAGACACATGTTGGCGAACTCGCCAGCCTCAGGTTTCCAGAGTTTTGCGCGCCCACGCCCCGAACGCCATGTCACCAACGTCGATTCCTGTGGAACCGGCGCGTTCAGCGTCAAGCCGTGCCTGAAGCGTCGCGATGTCGATCTCGTCCCCAGTCGCAACATTGTGGGTGACAATGCGCGGTAGACATGCGTGGACAATATGGCCCAGGCCGTCAGGACGGTCAGGTGTGCAACACACACTCGGCGCGAACTACTTCAACGTCCAGCCCCGCTTGCGTAAAGCTGCGGTGAAGGTTGAATCCGATATGCAGGTCGGCACCTTCCCGCTCGATCATTTGTTGAATCCAGCGCGTCGCCTGCCGGTGCAAGGGAAATGGGTCCAGAGCTGCGGGGGCCATCGTCGTATCGTGTTCCTGAAACGCGACGATGCCACCCGGTTAAAGCGTCCGCGCGAGTGCTCAAACGACTTCCACTGCGTCAGTCTGATACCTCAGGACCCACCGGGCCTACAATGGCGTCGAACTCTCCCAAAGAGTCCTAACTATCAAGGCCAATAGCTGCGTGAGCCGTTCAAGGTTGTTTATGTTAGGCTCAGATGACCAGACGGAGGCTTTCATGCACCGAATGATCGCGTATCGTAGCTTCGAGATTCATGTCGAACTGACTCCGGCTACTCAGGACACGTTTGACGTGATTTTTCAGATCAAAGGCAGCACAAACCTCGAAGTGCTTGGCGCGCGAGGAGGCCGCATCCCACTGCGCAACGGCCCCTTTACCGAACGATGGGCTTACCTGATAGCTGAAATCGCCGGTCAAGCGGCAATCGACGTATTACTTGGCCCAGTCGACTGATCCCCATCTTTGCTTCCTCGCCCGTACCATTCAGCGGTCATAGGGGGCCTACCTACAGCGGGTGATTGTTTTGGCCTGTGCGCCTGATGCCCTGCATCGTGGGATCCTCCTTGTGGCTGCTTTCGGCAATGCGCCTTCAAAATGCCAGGCCCAGCGCCCCGCGAATTGGCCGAATCAAGGAGGATTCGTTTTCGTGTTCAGTGCTGCTGCGCGCTTCTTTGCTACCCGTGCAGCGCTCGGCAACGCAGGCCGTCCACTTGCCGGACACGGGGGCACGCGGAAGATTGCTCGATGAACCGACCGATAGTCGGCGATATCCGTACAAAACAGGACTACACTTGAAATAGGTCAAATTCCGGGAGCAGTACCATGCTTGACTCTACCCCCCAAAGCACCTTTCACGGCCTTCCATTGACTCCCGAGCAGGATGCGGAAGTCAGGCACTATATAAAAGGGAAAAAGCAGCGTGGCGCACCGTGGAATACGCCAGAGCTGGAAGCCGTACTTAAAGACATGCTCGAGCCCCCGGGTGAGGACGACGCAGGGGTTGGTGCAGATGTCAACGAAACGAGGTCAGCCGCGGAACGCGCGACAGCGTCTGTAGACGAAACGATGGAACCCATCGAGGCAAGCGAGGAGCGCAATGCTGCCATGGAAGCGGAAGGAATGAAGGGGCCCAGACACTAGATCCCGGCGGCCGCCTCGAACGCTATGGCCACCCGGCTGTTGGGATGGATATGCCAATCACCGCAGATGTCGCTGCGTTTGTTGAGACTAACTGTTGGCGATAACGTGGTTCAGTACGAGGGGGGCTTTCTTATTCTATCGGACGCCGTTGAACGCGATCCGGCCTGGCGCCACCTGCGTCCATGATTGCAGTGCTGGAAGCGGAGCGACGTAGTCCGAAAGCCGCGCGAACTCACTCGGGCGCGCAGTGGACATCGAATTTGACGAGCTTCGTGGGACCAAATGTGTTGCTGATCGCAACATCGGCAGCATCGCGGCCGCGCGCCATCAGCACACGTCCAGTACGCGGCGCGTTGTTGCGCGGATCGAAGGTCTGCCATGAGCCGCCAACGTAGGCTTCGAACCAGGCTGCAAAATCCATCGGACTCGACGGCGGCGGCACGCCGACATCGCTGATGTATCCCGTGCAATAGCGCGCCGGAATATTCATCGCGCGGCACAACGCCACGGCCAGATGCGCGAAGTCGCGACACACGCCCTTGCGTTCCTGCCACGCCTGAAAAGCGGTCTTGGTCGGCCGTGCAAATTCGTATCCAAACGTGATGTGATGATGCACGTAGTCGCAAATCGCCTGCACTCGGCGGCTCCCCGGAAGCGTACCGGAAAACAGATTCCACGCAATGTCGGAGAGCAGATCGGTTTCGCAATAACGGCTGCCGAGCAGGAACATCAGACATTCATCCGGAAGCGTTTCAATGGCATGCTGATAGTCGAGCGGTTCGTGCGTCTCAGGTTGATCGGAGATAGCCCGATTTCAATCTCCCGCGACTTGATGCGTCGGGTGAATCGATGTCATCCCGCGCCATGCTTGGTCAGGTCTGGATTCTCAACGTATGGGCGTCATGGTGCGAGCCGTGCCGTGACGAGCTGCCCGTGCTGGCCGATTTCGCGGCGCGTCGCATCGCGCCTGTTCTGGGCTTGAACTACAAGGACGATCCCCAGAACGCGACTCGATGGCTCAAGGAAGCGGGCGATCCATACACCGCGTCGATTGTCGATCGAACGGGAGAGACGGCCATCGACTACGGGGTCTATGGGGTGCCGGAAACGTTCGTCATCGACCGCTCGGAGATCGTGCGATACCGCCTACCTGGCCCGCTAACGCGTTCTTCGGTCGACACGGTGATTGTTCCGCTCATCGGCAGACTTCAACGCGAGGCAGGCCATGGCTAGTCGCGCGTACGGCGTGGTGACTCAGGCTGTGGCCGCGCTGCTGCTAGTTGTGTCGGTGGCATGTGCATTGGCACAATCCGCCGACGACCGGCAGTACGACGCGCGTGTGCGGCATCTGGCCGAGAGCTTCCGGTGCCTCGTTTGCCAGAACCAGAGCCTCGCTGATTCGAATGCCGAACTGGCCGCCGATCTGCGCGACCAGATTCGCGAGCAGGTCCGCAATGGCGCCAGTGACGAACAGATTCGGGCGTACATGGTCCGCCGCTATGGCGACTTCGTGCTCTACCAGCCACCCGTCAAGCCCGTTACCTGGGCACTCTGGTTTGGACCGTTCATGACGCTTGCTGCAGGAGCCGTCGTTCTGGTTCTCAGCATCCGGCACTCTCGCAATGTGCGTCCTCGAATGCTCAGTCCGGATGAACGGCGGCATGCGGAAACATTGCTTGCGGACCGCAAGGAAGGCGCGCCGCGATGATTACCTTCTGGCTGATTGCCGCAACGATGATCACGGTTTCCGCCGTGTGCGTGATGGCACCGCTGTTACGTCGCTGCGAGCCGTTGCGCAACGGTCACGGCGTGCCAGTGGCCATCTATCGCGCGAATTTCGATGAACTGGAGCGGGAAGTCGCGGCCCGGCAGTTGTCCGCTGATTGTCTCGACGACGCCCGCGTCGAACTGGAGCGCCGCCTTGTGGACGAAACAGGCGACAGCACTTCAGTTGGGCCGGGTGGCGGGATCGCAGACGTGCTCGGGCGGGCCGGGATGGCCGCGTTGATACTTGCGCTGCTGCCTTCCGCCGCGACGGTGCTGTACATGCGGCTGGGCGATCCGGCCGCTGTGGCCGTCGAATCGGGCGGCACATCGCAACTGGATGATCACGTTGCGACGCAAGGCTCGCTTGAGGTTGTCGTCAGCCAACTGGTGACACGGCTGCGTCAACAACCCGACGACGCTGAAGGTTGGGCCATGCTTGCCCGTTCGTATGTCGTCCTGGATCGTGCGGACGATGCCGTGGTCGCCTATCGCCGTGCGCTGGTGTTGAAACCACGCGACGCGGATCTGCTTGCCGACTACGCTGATGCATTGGCAACGGCCCGCGGTGGTGATCTGAACGGTGAAGCATTGCAAAGCATCGACGCCGCGCTTGCAGTGGATCCCGATCATCCGAAGGCCTTGGCACTGGCCGCGTCTGCGGCGCACGACAGCCAGAACTACTCGCTCGCGATCCACTATTGGCAGCGCCTGAAAGATATAGCGGATCCAGGCTCGGCGATGGCGCTTGAGGCGCAGAGGAATATCGACGCCGAGGCAATGGCGGCAAATCCGGTGCAGGCCTCGGCAGCGGAATTGTCGGGAAAGGGGCGACCGACCGTGCTCGAAGTGCACATAAGATTGAGCCCGTCCCTTTCGGCACGCACGCGGCGGGATGAACAGGTCTTTGTCTACGCACTCGCCGAAGATGGCTCGCGCGTGCCGTTGGCCGTACAGCGGGTGCGAGTGGATCAGTTACCGTCGACGCTGCGCCTTGACGATTCGATGGCCATGATGCCCGAGAGAAAGCTATCTGACTTCGACAAAGTGATCGTAGAAGCACATGTGTCCGCGTCTGGTAGCGCGCAACTCACGCATGGCGATCTCATCGGCACAAGCGGTCCGGTTACAAGAGGGCGCGCGGTCGTCAACGTTACAATCGACGGCATTATCCGGTGACGTGACCAAAGTGCGTGAACTCACTGACATCGCCGTCTACTTCTGCGACCCGCAACATCCCTGGCAGCGTGGATCGAATGAGAACACGAACGGACTGCTGAGGCAGTACTTCCCGAAAGGTACCGACCTGTCGGTGTATTCACAGGCCAAACTCAACGCCATGGCGAGACGCCTGAACGTCCAAGGAAGACACTGAAGCGAGCCGAGCGGTTTAACCAAACTATTGCGTCCACCAGTTGAATCCCGCCCGACGACTACGGATATCAAAGTGGTATCCATCGCTCTCGATTTGATGAACATCATCACTGTGACAGGGTCGGTAATCAAGCTGGTTAGCCCCTTAGAATGGCTCTAGTTCGTCAGTGAGCGGACAATCGTGCGAGTTGGCGTGAGTGTCTCTTGAGGGTCGGGAGCACGCGTTCGCTGAGAACGGCGTCTGGCATTCGTGGCTACCGAAATGGGAACGGCAGGACAGTGTCTTGAGGCTGCCCCACGGGCAGCGGCACCTGAACGTCAACTATGGCCGAGTCGAACGCATAGGCTGTCCGGCAGGTCACCCGCCCGAAGCGGCCTCGAGGATGGTTGTCCAGCGCGGCGACCGCCAGCACGAGTCGCCGCGTTTGCCCCATGAGTGCCGGGCTGGAAGGCATCCGCACAAACCTAGATGTTGCATCGTTTCGCTCAGCCGGAACCGGCTACGCTAGATTTCAGTCTGCTCCGAAATCTCAAGCGCGTCGTCGACTTCTATGCCCAAGTATCTGATTGTGCTCTCAATCTTGCTATGGCCGAGCAGCAACTGCACTGCCCTGAGATTCTTTGTGCGTTTGTAAATCAGGGTCGCCTTCGTGCGTCGCATCGAATCGGTACCGTACGCTGTCGGATCAAGCCCCGCGGCATCGGCCCATCGACGAATCATCCGGGCATATTGCCGGGTTGAAAGATGCGGGAACGCCAATAGCCGACTTGGGAAGAGGTACTGCTCCGACTTCAGGGCAGCCTTCTCAAGCCACGCGTCGACCGCCTTCCGGGTCGACTCGGTCAATTCAAACTGGACAGGGCGTTGTGTCTTTCGTTGAATGACTTGCGTCCTCGCCAGGACCTGATTGCCGTGCATCACATCGCGGACTCGCAGACTGACAAGATCACAACCACGCAGTTTGCTGTCGATTGCAAGGTTGAACAGGGCGAGATCGCGGACGGCATGAGCATTCTGAAGGTAGATCCGGATGGCCCAGACGTCTTTCGGCCTCAACGGTGGCTTCTGGCCGACCAGCTTGCCTTTGTTCCATGCCTCACGGGGTTGTTCGGTCTTCATCATAGTCTCCCACAGGGATGATGGGAGTTCGATTGTGGTACGCGACCTCGAGGCCCGCATTGGGTGGAATTGACCGGGGTTCACACCGGCCCGGCCAGGCGTTGCCTTTTAGCGATCCAACGAGGCCTTCCGCTCGGACGGCTGGTGATCAACTGAATGCTGCCCGAGGACCTACAGGCAAATTTCGGCCATTGCCGCCGTTTGGGCGGGGCTATCGTTACGTCAGCAATGTGGCGGATTGCCGCCGAGATTTGACTGGGTAACCGAAAGGCCGCTTTCTCGATCAGCGAACTCACCTTCCCGACCCTCAAGGGACGTTCGAGCCAGCGCGAACAAGATGATCGCTTACTGGAAACAACAGCCATCCGCCACGCTATGTCGATCGCACAATATGCGAAAGCGCGAACGTCCTGAACGCGACCTGTGCAACGTCTGTCACTACACAGTCGACATCAGACTGATAATTTCCCGCAGGAGATAGTTCGCGGCCGGCCCAAGTCGTCGTCCGGCCCGCGTGATCACATAGCGATCAAACGTACGGGCGATCGGGTGATCGATCGGCACGGCCTTGACCTGTCCGGATGCAATCCTCTCCCGCGCTGCCCCGCGTGTCATGAAAGCAACCGCCAGGTTCTGTGCTGCAAGCGCCGCTGCCGTCGAAAACCGATCGCAACGGAATGCCGGCACGTATGTGCGCCCAATATCGGCGAGGATCGCGTTGACATGGGCCTGCAGGCCGAACTCTGCGGGCATGAAAACCAGACGTTCGTTGGCGAGTTCCTCCATCTTTGCCGATTTGCGCGACGACATCGGATGGTCGACCGAAAAGATCGCGCACAAAGGCTCGCTTTGAAACCTGCGCGCGTTCAATGTCGGGTCGGTCGAGGCGCCGATGGACACGCAAATATCGACCACATCCTCGCGGATCATCGAGATCAATTGGGGAAGCGGACCGGTGCGCAACTCCACGACGATGCTGGGGTATTTGTCGAGGAACGGCTTCAGCGCGACCTCAACCAGACTCGTCACGATTCCCTCACCTGCGGCAATTGTGACCTGCCCGCGCCGCAGGCTGCGGTATTCGTCGAGCTGTGCACGGAATCGGCGTGCATTGCGTTCGCAGTCGCGAAAATAGTCGACCGCCATCTGACCCGCTTCGGTCAACTCCATTCTTCGGCCGCGACGTGTCACGAGCGAAAGCCGAAGCTCGCGCTCGGCCAGCGCGACCTGCCGGCTAATCGTCGAAACGTTCACATCCAGGCCAAGCGCGGCCTGACGCATGCCGCCGTAGTTCGCTATCGCGACGAGGTACTGCAGTGTGCGCTCCGAGAAGCTCCGTTCGTAGGTTTCCAAAGCAGCTCCGCTGTTGCATTCGGTGCAACATTTTCGCAGCTCACCGAGCAACTTTCCATGCCGGTTTTCGCTGATACTGCGCGCAGAGCCGGTCAGGGATGCAGCCATCACCAGGCCGGGTGGAGACAAGAGTGACTTACAACTCAAGCGCATTGATGGAGGAGCATCATGAACGAAGCCAGTCAACTAGTCGGAGGCGCGGAGCAAAAGGGGCCGCCGTCCCATCTGGCGGGAGGCAAGGAGCCGATCAACCCTTATGTGCTGCTCTTCGTGATGCTGGCGGTGGCCGTGGCCGCCACTTGGGCCGTGCCACCGGGCGAGTTTTCCCGGACCGTTAGCAACGGTATCAGCTTTGTTGTTCCGAACAGCCTGAAACCGGTCACGCAGCGCGGTGTGATGCCTGGTGAAATATTTGTTGCACTGGCCCAAGGGATGATCACGTCTGCACCGATCATCTTTCTTATCCTGTTCACCGGCGGTTCGCTCGCGGTGCTGGAAGCGACCGGCGCCGTCCGCAGCATGCTCGCCATGGTCGCGCATCGCGAAGGGATGCGGGCACACGTCACCGTTATCGTCCTCTGCGTGATCTTTTCGCTGCTCGGCACATTTGGCGTGGTGACGAACTCGGTCGTGGCTTTCGTCCCGCTCGGACTGATGCTTGCGGAGTCGATGGGACTGTCGAAAGAGATCGGGGCCGGCCTGATCTATCTGGGCACGTATGCCGGCTTCAACACGGGCCTCCTCAACCCGGTGACGACCGGACTGTCACAACGCCTCGCTGGCCTGCCGATGTTTTCCGGCATGACGTTCAGGGTGTGCATCTACGTCGCCTTCCTGCTCGCTACGATTGCTTTTCTCGTTGTTCGGATCGGAGCATATCGGAAGAGTGGTTTGGCGGTATGCGCTCCGGCACCGGGCCAAGGCGTGACTCTGCGTTCCTCGTCTCAACGACGCCCCGACGCACGCCAATTGACTGTAGTCGGTATCGTGCTCGTCTGCCTGTCGGTCTTTGTCTATGGTTCAGCGACATGGCATTGGGCCGAGACCGAAATGATCGCGATGTTTCTCGTGATGGCGATTGCCACCGGGATCGTGAGTGGCATTCGCCCTGGCAAGCTTGCGGACACGTTGCTTTACGGTTGTAGCGGGCTCGTCAAGGGCGCGCTCGTCGTGGGTATGGCGCGGGCGATCTCGATCGTCCTGAGTGAAGGGAAGATTCTGGACCCGATCGTCAACATGCTGACCGGCTGGCTCGCCCCGCTCGATTCCACGTCAGCCGCGATCAGCATGTTCCTGAGCGCGGCATTGATTCACGTCGGAATCTCGTCCGGATCGGGCGAATCGGCCGCGCTCGTGCCGATCTTCGCACCGCTTGGTGACACGCTGCACCTGACCCGACAGGTAACGGTACAGGCGGTGCTGCTCGGCGAAGGTTTCATCAACTGCTTCAACCCGACTTCCGGTGTCCTGATGGCTGTCCTTGCGACATCTGGCATTCCCTATTTCAAGTGGATGCGTTTCATCTTGCCTTTGCTGATTGCCTGGTTGGTCATCTCGATCGCTGCCATTGCGGTGGGCGTCGCGATGCATTGGGGCCCATTCTAGTCAGCCGCTACCTTCTGGATCGAACATGCTATTACCTGACCTCACTTCCATCTCCGACCTGCAACCGCATGCCGACGAGATGCGCAAGCTCCGTTATACGCTGCATTGCTGCCCTGAACTGGCATTCGAGGAAGCACAGACTGCGCAGATCGTGGCAAGTCGCCTGAGGGAGTACGGTTACTCGGTCGAGACTGGCATTGCCGGCACCGGATTGGTCGGAACATTGCGACTGGGCTCGGGCAAACGTCGTATCGGAATCCGCGCCGATATGGACGGACTGCCGATCGAAGAGCTCAATACGTTCAGCCACAAGAGCCTCCACCCGGGGCGGATGCATGCGTGCGGTCACGACGGGCATACCGCAATGCTGCTCGGCGCAGCCCGACACCTCGCACAACGCGGGCGATTCGACGGCACCGTGCATCTGATCTTCCAACCGGCAGAGGAGCGCGGCTACGACAGCGGGGCCAAGAGAATGGTGGAGCAAGGGCTCTTCACGCGGTTCCCCTGTGACGCCGTGTTCGCCATGCACAACCATCCGGGCGCTCCAACGGGCACGTTCATGTTCCGCAAGGGAAACTTCATGGCGGCGGGCGACCGCGTCTTCGTGAAAATTGTGGGCAACGGTGGGCACGCTGCGCGTCCCCATCTGGCCAACGACCCGATCGTCGCGGCAGGCAGCATCGTGATGGCCTTGCAGACCATCGTGTCCCGCAACATCGATCCGACCCAATCCGCGGTCGTAACCATTGGAAAGATAGCAGGAGGAACAGCCCCCAATGTGATTCCGGGCGAGGTCGAGTTGAGCATCAGCGTTCGATCGTTCGACGCGGATGTCCGTAGGAAGCTGAAAGAAAGGATCACCAGGCTCGTGCATGCGCAGGCTGACAGTTATGGCCTCAGCGCAGTTGTCGACTATGTTGAAGGCTACCCGGTGGTGACGAATACCGACGCGGAAACAGAACTGGCGATAGAGGTCGCGAAAGAGCTGGTCGGCGAGGATCGGGTGACGGAACAGATGGACCCATTAATGGGCAGCGAGGACTTTGCGTACATGCTGCAGGCGTGTCCAGGAGCATTCCTACGGATCGGGAATGGCCCGACAGATGGCGGGAACACCCTGCATAGTGCAACCTACGACTTCAATGACGAGAACCTGGTCGTCGGCTCCGCCTTTTGGGCAAGACTGGTGGAACGTTATCTGCCGGTCCAATAGACGACTGATAGTGGCCGTCTCGAACCAGTCGTGCGGCGCGCCGTCCACGGCAGCACGCTGGTCGCCAAGCAACTGACCAGGCTCTCGTGACACACGAAACCCGCGCGATGGAAACATTGAGAAACGGGCTGAAGGCTCCCGGAAATACATGCCATTATGCAGTAAGCCACACATTCGCTGTCGCGGTGCGTTGGAGTCTTTGGGGGGCGACAATGATTTCGTCCGGTGTACCGACATTCATCTTGGCCGGTAGTGAGGAGTCGGAGGCGGCGTAGCCGCCGCAGACGACGAACTGCCGGCGGCGCCGGGTCGGCGAGGTCTAGGATGGCTGACTGAATCTAAAAAGAGGCGGTCAGCCCATGTCTGGAACCCGCATTACCGACCAACAGGTCCGCCTCTACATGAACCACCGCAAACTTCATCCACAGAAGCTCGCTGCAGCGAAGTCGGGCATAAGCGAGCGCACGGCGCGACGCGTCGAACGTGAAGCCGGACTACCGTCACAGCAGCCCCGGCGCTACTGGCGCTCGCGCCCTGATCCGTTCGCCGACGTGTGGGAGATCGAAGTCGTCCCATTGTTGCGCTCGTCGCCAAGGCTGAAGGCGATCACCCTGCTGCGCAAATTGCAGGAGGACCATCCCGAGCGCTTTCCCGACAGCATGCGTCGCACGTTTGAGCGGCATGTCAGCCAGTGGCGCGCGCTCGAAGGGCCGAACCAGGAAGTATTCTTCCCTCAAACGTATCAGCCGGGCGCGCGAGGCCTATCGGACTTCACACACATGGACAAGCTGTGTGTAACGATCGGCGGCGTCCCGTTTAACCACCTGCTTTATCACTTCGTGCTGGCGTTCTCGCGCTGGGAGTACGCCAGTGTGGTCGATGGCGGGGAGAGCTTCCAGGCGCTCGCAACGGGATTGCAGAATGCGCTGTGGCAGGCCGGCGGCTGCCCGCGCGAACACCGCTCCGACAGTCTGTCGGCAGCCTTCAGAAACCTGCAGGAAGAGGAAGACTTCACGGTTCGCTATGCGGCACTGCTCGAACATTACGGGATGGAAGGCACGCGCAACAACCGTGGCATGGGTCATGAGAATGGCAGCGTCGAATCCTCGCATCGCTATCTGAAGGATCAGGTCGATCAGGCTCTGGAGTTGCGCGGTCACCGCGATTTCGCGGACCGGGCCGCGTACGACGAGTTCGTGCGCGGGGTGGTGATGCGCCGCAACCGGCGCAATGCTGCAGCGTTCCAGATCGAGCGCGAACACCTGCTGGATCTGCCTGAGCACCGTACCACCGACTTCGCCGAGGAGGAAGCACGCGTGACACGCTGCGGCACGTTCACCGTGCGTTGCGTCCTGTACAGCGCCCCGTCGCGGCTGATCGGTCATCGCCTGAAGGTACGCCTCTACAGTGACCGGCTCGATTGCTATCTGTCCGGCGCGCTCGTGCACAGCACGGCGAGAGCCACGCACACGAGCAAACGGCGCGGTCGCGGCATCGACTACCGGCACTTCATCGACTCGCTCAAACGCAAGCCGCAGGCCTTCAGGGGTCTCGCGTTCCGTGACGATCTGTTTCCGCGTGAGGCCTACCGACGGACCTGGGAGCGCCTGGAGGAGGCGCTGACGCCGCGCAGCGCATGCAAGACCATCGTGGGCTTGCTTGAGCTGGCAGGAAACCACGGCGTCGAGGCGCAACTGGCGCAGAGACTCGACGCATTGCTGGAACTCGGTGAACTGCCCGATCTGAAGGCGCTGTTCGCTGAGTTCGCGCCGCGCCAGGCCGAGTGTCCGGTGGTTGTCGTCGAGATGCCGTCCGCCGCGCTCTATGACACGTTGCTCGATGAGGAGGTGCTCGCATGAACACCGCCTACGATGCTGGCCGTATCGCGCTGATGCTCAACGAATTGCGCCTGCCAACGATCAGTCGATTATGGCCGGACTTCGCTGAACGCTCGGACAAGGAAAGCTGGCAGGCGTCCCGGTTACTCGGCGCATTGCTCGAACATGAACTCGCCGAGCGGGCCAAACGAAGAATCGAGCGTCACCGTACCGAGTCACATCTGGATCTGACCAAGACGCTCGCCACCTTCGACTTCGGCGTTGTGCCGATGGTCTCGAAGGCGCATGTGATGGCGCTGGCCACCGGCGATTCGTGGCTTGAGAAAGGCGCCACGATCCTGATGTTCGGTCCACCCGGGCACGAGACATAATGCTCACCTCCCTATGTCATTGAAGATCAATGGATAATTGATTTGAGTTATCTGATTGCGGACGGTCCGCAGCTCGTCGCTCCAGATAATTGTCGACGTCCACCTGCTGGATGATCCATGGCGCACCCAGACAAGCCTGTGACGCCGGCAACCTCCCGACTCGAATCAGGCGGATGACGGTTGGCGCACTGATACCCAGCAGGGTGGCTACTTCTGTAACCGTCAGTTCGCGGCGCTCCTGCCGTTCGCCTTCGCGATATGCAGGGATTCGATGGTCCTTCCGCAGCGTGCAGATTCGCGCGGCGGTCCAGGTGTGGCCCTTCGCCGTCCGTTTGCCTAGTCGATTGATGACCGCCGCTACGCCTTGATCTGCCAACGTTCTCGCCAACGCGCGAACGATGTCTATCGTTGCGACATCGGTGGCCCAGCGATGCTCACCTGTGTGGTTCTTCTCGAACACGATCTCGGTGTGATCGCCTCCTTGCCAATGCACGAGTGCACGAATCGTGTCGTCCTGCTTTGTGGCAACGATCTCCTTGACGACCGTCCTAAGAATGCGTTTCTTGATCTCGACCGAACTGGCCGGGTGGTGCCATAGCCGGGGCAGGTCTTCACCGAGTCGCAGAAGTTCATCACGCGCGCCCGCACTCAGCGCCCTCGATGACTGTTCGCGCAGGAGGTCGAGTTCGGTCTGTATTTGCACCTGCGTCTTCAGCGTTTCATTCCACCGTCGCTCAAGTTCCGCCGCAACCAGCCGGTTCTCAGGATCAATCGCATCGTATTGCCGACGTGCTCGCGCAGCTTCATACCGCGCCTGTTCAAGTGCCAGCTCCTTGTGCCGCACGCGTTCGTCCTGCTCTGTTCGTGTACGTTCAATGGCCTCGAGTGATGCACGAATACCTAACGGTTGAAGTTGGCGCAAAACTTCTTCAGTAACGCGTTGATCAACACGAACCGCACCAAACGAAATGCAGCGAGGGCCACCATGATTGATCATGCTGCCCTGACAGTTGTACCGCGCGACGGTGCCTTTGGTGCCGGAATACGCAACGTGCAGCTTGCGCCCGCAGTGACCGCAACGAAGCAGTCCCGCCAGAAGCGAGCTCCCGCGCTTGACAGCGCCGCGGACCATGCTGCCCTTCATGTTCGCGTTATTGGTAATCAATTTGCGGTTCGCCTCGTACTCGTCCCAGCTAATGTAGCCCGCGTGGTGCTCGATGATCAAGGCCTGCCATTCCTCGCGCTGAAGGGGGTTGCCCGCAAACACTCGCTTGCGTCCGTTCACAATGCGAGCAATAGTCCGGGTCTTGCCAAACGCGTATGCGCCGCCATAAGTCGGATTCGTCAGGATGTGCAGAAGGGTGTTATAGACGGGAAGCTTCCATACAATGTGGCGACCGTCCGGGCCGTAGTTCACCGCGGGTAGCTCAATGCATTCCTGTCGAATCCATAGGAGGACCTGCCTGACGCTACCAAACTCGCGAAACTTCCGGAACGCCAGATCGAGCGCTTCCCGGACGCGGGTATCAGGATCCTTCTCGATACGATTTCCTTGTGCACGCACATAACCGATTGGCACCGACGTGAACAGTTCACCGCGTTTGGCTTTCTGATCAAGAGCCGCCTGTGAGCGTTGGCGAAACGTCGAAAGCTCCATCTCGGAAAGCGTGCCCTTCATGCCTAACAGGAGGCGATCGTTAGGCTGTCTCGGATCGTAAATTCCATCTTCGTCAATCAGCAGGCATCCTACAAGACGGCAGAATTCCAGAAGCGTGTGCCAGTCACGACCATTGCGCGCAAGACGCGAGGCTTCGATGCAGAATACGGCACCCACTTCGCCGCTGCACAGTGCCACCAATAGGCGCTCGAATCCGGGACGATGATTGCCAGAGCCGGAGCGACCCAGGTCGTCATCGATAACCGTCGCATCTGGCCAGCCAAGTCCGCGTGCGCGATCGGCAAGCCCGTATTGGCGCAACTGGCTCTCGCGATTGTGGTGGACCTGATCCAGCGTTGACTGACGGACGTACACGTATGCACGACGGGAAAGGTGTTCAGCGCCGATCTTGCTCATCACGCGCCTCCGCTTCGATGACGTCGATCAACGCGAACATCAGCAGCGCCAGTTGCGTCACCAGCTCGGCTTGCATCTCCTCTGATACTAACGCCTCCGGCACAGTTTCCTCGAACAGATCCTTCTGCCTCGTCATCTGGTTGCGCATCTTTGCCTCCCTCAGGTGTTACCGCCGCAAAGCACGATAACGCCGTGTCGACCAGGCGCAGAAGTTCGATCAGCACCGCATGAGGCAACTCCGGCTGGACGACGACAGACATGCGGGCAGCATCCTCGCCTGCCATCCACGGCGGAAGATGCGTCAGAGTGCCATCGGGCTGCCTGATAGTCAGATACGACTCGCCCCGGTAATTGTTCATCCCGATGACGGTTATCCGTTCACCGCAGCGAGGGTGAAACGGATAGCGGATGATCACATCATCGCAATGATGATGGGCAGTGTGTAGTGGGTTCGCCCGGCAGCGGGAAAAGTCACTTGGGGTCCGCCATCGGCCATGCGTTAATCGACGCCGGCTATCGCGTATTGTTCACGCGCACCGGCGAAATCGTGCAGAAGCTCCAGGTCGCGCGCCAGAGTCTGCAGCTGCCTTCGGCGCTGGCGAAGCTTGACCGGTTCGACCTGATCATCCTCGATGATCTGTCGTACGTGAGGAAAGACCAGGCCGAAACCAGCGTGCTGTTCGAGTTGATCGCCGAGAGGTATGAGCGGAAAAGTCTTCTGATAACGGCCAACCAGCCGTTCTCCGGCTGGAACGACGTCTTCCCGGACCCCGGCATGACGGTGGCCGCCATCGACCGGCTCGTCCATCACTCGACCATCTTTGAGCTGAATGTCGAAAGCTATCGGCGCCGCACAGCCAGCGACAAACAGAAAGAGCGCCGCCGTCAATTACCCACTGACACCCCGAACGGAGCGACAACCATGACCCCCTGACGCAGCGACAATCACCTCGGCCGACCGGCCAAGATGTTTGTCGGTAAACCGGACTTCCTGCTTGACGCTATCCAGGAGTCTTCAAGGGCAGCTTGCCGGCGAGGTGGCTGAACGCGTACTTCCGGCCCACAAGCAGTCACCGAACAGTCCAACAATCCAGCCGCTTGAAGGTCTCCTGACCATCCATGGGGTGACAGCCGGCAAACACCACCCGCGCGTTCGGTGCGCACCATCTGGCAAACGCGCCTGTTCAAGATGTCTTGCCCGGGCGCTTACCCGTCTTCTCAAGGTAGAAGTTGAAGGCCGTCTGTAGGACCGTTCCTGCATCGAGTACGCATTGCGATTGGTCGGCAACTGTGCAGAACGCGATGCCGCTACCGAGATAACCGCCGAACCGCAAGCTCTTATCATTGAAAAGAACTTGTAGAGTCATCACAATGATCCCCTGTGACAGGGCTGTATGGGACAGGAGGACACTGATAAAGGGGCGGTGTCCGGGGGCCACCGGTGCGCTACGGACGATGGAGTACATCGGATTGGTCGATGCATCGATGCATCAGCGATAACGCGATCCGTGATCTGCCGGTCGAGATTGCTGTAATGAAGGCCGTGGCCATTGATCACTACGGGCATGCCATAGAAGACGCGAGCCCCAAAAGAAACGCTATCGTTAGCTTGCGGATTTTCATTGACACCCTCGATGCCGTGTGAGCGGCTGGAGTCTACTATGCCGACTTGGACACCTACCGCCTCTCGGTTTCTAGACCTCTGCCGCCACCGTTGCCGGGGCATCCGCGCCGATGGTGCGCGTTCAATGGAACAGCTCAGATGAAGTCAGGGAGCGACGACCATATCCTCCCGCCGCGAGCACGCGCCCGTCTGGGAGCAGTGTAGTGTGGGTCGACATCGCGCACTGAGTATCTATTGCCACCACAAGTCGCGATCTGCGTCCTCGTATCAGTGGAAAAGTTCGGCGTGAGCGAATATTCCGCGACCGACTCCCCCGGCTATGAGCACGCTACCGTCAGCTAGCAGCGTCGCCGTATGCTGCTCGCGCGCCAGGCTCATGCTGGCTGTCGGCGTCCAGGTGCCCGTAGTGGGATCGTAGAGCTCATCAGAGTAAAGATCGCTCCCGGCTGCCAGCCCGGCAGCGGCAAGCACCTGGCCATTGGGCAGCAACGTGGCAGTCAGGAAGTCGCGCGCATGGATCAGGCTGCCGGTCGGTGTCCATGTGCCTGTGGCGGTGTTGTATCGTTCGGCTGACGACAGCTCGGTGTTTCCGTCGGTTCCCGCTATCGCCAGCATCGTTCTGTCAAGTAGCAACGCGGTGGCGAAGTCGGTGCGCACCTGACTCATGCTACCCGTGGGCGACCAGGTCCCGGTTGCCGGATTGTAGAGTTCCGCCGAAGAAAGGATGCCTGAATCGCTCGTCCCGCCCACGACGAGGACGAGGCCGTTGGCCAACAGCGTGGCAGTATGGGAAAAGCGCGCTTGTGCCATGCTGCCTGTTGACGACCAGTTTCCCGTCGCCGGGTTGTACAACTCGGCCGACGACAGGGCGCCTCCCTTACCCTCGCCGCCCGCTACGAGCACGAGGCCGTTGGGTAATAGCGTGGCCGTGTGCAAATCACGTGCATCGCTCATGCTGCCGGTGGACGACCAGCTCGCCGAGGTCGGATCGTACAACTCCGCCGACGACTGTTCACTGCCCACGCCTGTTTTGAAGCCACCCGCCACTAGCACGCGGCCGTCGGCGAGCAGCGTCGCCGAGTGGGATTGGCGCGCCTGCCTCAGGGCGCCGGTCGATGTCCAGGTGTTGGCAACCGGATCGTATAGTTCGGCGGAGGCAGTGGCCTGCTTTCTCACTCCCCCAGCGACGAGAACCTGGCCATTGGGCAGGAGTGTGGCCGTGTGCCGGAACCGTGCCTGATTCATTGAGCTAGCAGCTGTCCACGCTCCCGTCACCGGCTCGTCGACGCCGATGACGATCTGCACCGTGACGCTGCCCGCGCTGTTGCTGCCGGTAATCGTATAGGTCGTCGGCGGCTGCGCCGCGGTCGGCGTCCCGCTGATCGCGCCCGTCTGCGGATTCAGGCTTAATCCGGCGGGTAACGCTGGCGACACGGAGAACAAGGTGATCTCGTCGCCAGTAGACAGTGGCTCGTCGTAGGAGATTGGGTGACCTACGACATACACGGGAGCCACGTCCCAATAGCTTAGGCTCGCCGGCGGCTGAGTTACAGCGTGCACCTCGATCGTGAGCTGGGTCTCGAGAGAATCGACGCTTTTGCTGCCGGTTACCGTGTAGACGGCCGGTGGGCTTACCGCCGTGGGTGTGCCGGAAATGATACCTGTGTGCGGATCGAACTGAAGCCCCGCGGGCAGGGCCGGCGAGATGCTGTAAAGGGTGATTTCTCCGCCGGTAGCGATCGGTGTGTTGGGAATGATCGGTGCGTTGGTCGTATAGATCACAGCGGCGTTCAAGTAGCTCAGGCTTTCCGGGGCGACCGCTTCGGGCTTGACCTCGATCTCGACCCTGATGGACTCGCTACCCGCCGCATTGCTGGCGGCGATCGTATAAATGGTGTCGGGAGAAACGCCGTTTGGCGTGCCGCTGATTGCGCAGGTCTGCGGGTTGAGCGATAGCCCCGCGGGCAGAGGCGGCGACACGCTGCACTGCATGATGGGGCCGCTGCTGCTGCCGCTGCTAATACCGCTGAGCGTATTGGGAATGATTTCAGTGCCTTGCGCATAGACAACTGCTACATCGCGTTCGGTTAACCCGGCCGGCGCCACCAAGGCCGTGCCGTTGCCGAGACCGTTACCGCTATCTTGGCAACCCGCCGCCAGTATCGCGGCAAGCAGAAGCACGCAGGTCACCACTCGTCTGACAAGCATGGATTCGACCCTCGCTCACCTTTATCAGCTTAGGTCACGTGGCGAAAAAATCAGACAAAATTGCGGCGAGCGCTTGATGGCTTATTTGTCTTCTCTTCGCGCCGTCCACTGTGGATGCTCAACTTTTTCTGATTCTGAACGGACTATCCCCGCTTGCCTCGGTTTCATTGGCTACTTAAGAGATTCCGCGCTGGCTGCGCGGATACCCTGTTGTTAGGAAACAAATTGAAGGGCGGTTGTACCTTGCAAGCGGCCATCGCAAGCGCTAGGTGACGACCGACCGTTGAGGGTCCGTGACATTCGAATTCCGAAGAACAGTCCGCGAGCGGCTTCCGACTTGCCAGGCAGACCCTTGCCGGACATTCCTACGCGAAAGCGACCCCGACTCCGTATCTGAACCGAGCGCGACAGCCGGTAACGTTCAAAAAAAATCGGCCCGCTAAGGGCCGACAAACACGCTTATCCACACTCGGAAACGCTGTCCGCGTCCCGCGATTATTAGAGCCGGCGAACCCGAAAATTGCAAGCACCCCCCCCAATTGATGCGCCGCACATAGCGGCGTGCGGTGGACTGGCGGAATTTCACTACTCGCGGTGCGTGACGCAGAAGGGACGCGCTGCCTACACTTTGTTTGCTGGGTGCGTGTGTGTTCCCGGCAAGTCGGGTAGTCCACTTGAACGGCGCACCGTCGACTGGGCGCCATTTTTTGGGCCCAGCTTCCTGACGTCCCGCATGTCCGTGCGGAAAAGCTCGCGCTGAAGTCGCTGGAATCCCTTGTGGTATCAACACGCTACCCGCATCTCACGAGCGGTTCTAGCTCGCCACGTCGATGTCTGTCCGTCACCGAGTGAAGGGCAGGATTCCAGCATGTCACTCTGTGTGTTTCTGAGCCAACTCTTCGGCCACGTAGAGGCCATCTTCCATCGCAGTATTTTCCGTCTCGTAGGCGATTCCAGGCTGGTAGCGCCTTTCACAGGGAACGTCTCCAGAACGGTCAATATGAACGATCTCGAACGTGTATCGTCCCTCCGCCACGCCGATGGTAGGGACTCGGTATGTGTGGCTGCCTCTGACAACTGTACTGCCCGACATCCCTTTCTCCGGTTCATAGGTTGAGGCTGACATATTAACCACCTGCAACATGCGGACGCAGAAAGGGCTCCTGGGGCACCCAGACGTGGTGAGCCGAGCCGCAGAGAAACGATCGGGCAATAAAAACCCGCTCGAAGGCGGGTTTGATGGTGCGACGGATGGCTTGCGGAAATCGCGCCGACCATGTCCTCAGAATGTCCTGATTCAAATAAACATGTTCTGCTCAAAACTGCCCGATTCCTGCAAAGCCCAGCTGCTGTTGGTTGCGATCTGGTCGCGCGAACTGGGCAATATCCGTAAAGCGGGCTCGTGGACGGAAAAAACGCGGCGCACAAAGTGCATTCGTCGAAATGGCGACCCGTGGGGCGGTCTGCAGACCACGCTCCAAGGTATCAGCGCTGCAATGCGACGCGGCTTGCTGCGCGCTAAGCTGAGGAGGCCCGTAGTGGCTCCGGCGCGCTTCTCACTTGGGTTGAGACTGCTTGCACTCCGTTTCGAACCAATGGTCGACCAGGCGCTGCGCGGCGTGTAGATCCGCGGGGTAGTCTGGATCGTCGTGCCATGGCGATGGGTTGTAGCCCGCTTTGCTCAGAGCCGAAAGCTCGCTTCGATGTTGTGACCTTGTCCGAGGTGCGCTGCTTTTAGTCGCAGCCAGGTCATGGCACTCGGTCGCGGTCAGATGTGGCCCCCTGTGTGGTGCGCTGGCGGCGGCATAGCCAGTCAGAAGGAGCGCCAACGCAGCAAGCGTCGAGCAGCTTTTCATAAGCTTTTCCATAGCGCATCTCCATGGGTCCGATTGGCGCCGCGCAGGCGGCGCGACGCCGCCGGTCGCTCGTAACTTCCTCGCTTATTTTGCGTTAGTCCAGTCACCGGAACAGGCTTGCTATTGATCCTCCGGCTATAAGTTGTGTGCGCTTCCGTCGACAACAGTTAGTCTAGGTGCCCTGGCGAGTAGTCGAATCGCTGCTGCAGCGAGCGTCTTCGATGACCTGGATGAGTGCCTCGCAAGAGAACGGCTTCTGCAGACAGGCATCGAAGAGCAAGGCGATGTCTCCCTGACTGTCAGCGTCTCCCGTGATCGAGACGAGAAAAGCCCCGGAGCGAATCGGCGTTTCCCTCAGCGACCGTGCGACAGCGCTGCCTTTTATGTCGGGCAGGTTCTCGTCAAGGAAAGTAATTTCAAAAGCGCTTGTATGAAGGAGCCTGAGCGCAGTTTTTCCATCGTAGGCCACAGCAGCATGGTGGCCATAGCAGTCCAGCAGGAAAGCGAGACTGTCCGCGACAGACTCATTGTCGTCAACGACGAGGGCCTTCATTCAATATTTCCTATTACGAGAAGTTCGCGGCGCTGCCAAGAATTGTTCTTATGTAATATGTATTATTAAATGATGGTGGCGTTGCCAAGTGATGAGCATTTGCATGGGTTGATAATTCAACTGTACAGAATGATGAAAGCAATTTGTATGCGTCAGGGCGTCGCCAATGCTCGTTTAATTCGCGCGGTCCAGACGGTCGGTCAACTATGCCGAGTAAAGTGAGGCGCTTCCGGAAAAGGCTGACCATGCGTCCGCAATCGTGGGGAGATGCCGCGGCTGTTGTACTCCCGCAAGCAGCCATTGATATCCCGACAACCTGAGGCGGCCGAGGTGGGTCGAAAGTTCGCATTCGCTGGCTATAAACGTGACGTTCGAGATTGGCGCGGTCCGAACGGCAGAAGAGCAACCTGGACCCGCCTCACGAGCGGAGAGGTCTGAGCGGCAGCAATGGCCGAAATTTACCTGTAGTTCATCGAGCAGCATTCGGTCGCGGACCGGCCGCCCGGGTTTAGTCTTCGTAAGATCGATGAAAGGCAATTCCTGGCCGGGCCGTGTGTGAACCGTGGGCAGATCCGATCAGAGGGGGTACCAAGGTCGGGTACCCTGTGGGAGATTGTGATGAAACCCGAACAATCCCGTGAGGCATGGAACAAGGGCAAGTTGGTCGGCCAGAAGCCGCCGCTGAGGCCCAAAGACGTCTGGGCCATCCGCATCTACCTTCAGAACGCGCATGTTGTCCGCGATCTCGCCCTGTTCAACCTTGCAATCGACAACAAACTGCGTGGTTGTGATCTTGTGAGGCCGCGGGCGCAAGTCATCCAGCGAAAGACGCAGCGCCCTGTCCAGTTTGAATTGACCGAGTCGACCCGGAAGGCGGTCGGCGCGTGGCTTGAGAAGACTGGCCTGAAGTCGGAGCAGTACCTGTTCCCAAGTCGACTATTGGCAGTCCCCGCATCTTTCGACTCGGCAATATGCCCGGATCATACGTCGACGGGCGGATGCAGCGGAGCTAGATCCGACTGCGTACGGCACGCACTCGATGCGCCGAACCAAAGGCTACTTTGATTTACAAACGCACCAAGAACCTCAGGGCGGTGCAGTTGCTGCTCGGCCATAGCAAGATTGAGAGCACAATCAGGTACCTGGGCATCGAAGTCGACGACGCACTTGAGATTTCGGAGCAGACCGAAATTTAGCGCAGCTGGTTCTGGCCGCGCGAAACGATGCTACATCGGGATTCGTGCGGCCGCACTCCAGCGCGGTTGTCACGGGACAGAACCGGCGGACCTGAGCCGGCGTCGCTGTTGCAGGACAACCATCCTCAAGACCGCTTCGGTGCAGAAAGCTGCCGGATAGCCTATGCGTTCGACTCGGCCATTGCCGCCATTCGATCCTCTTCGATCGTGAGGCAGCTTCAGGTCGCTCTTCCGCCCTTCGGATCTCTACAACCGAGAATGTCGCGCTCGCTGTCCGCGAAGGCGTTCTCCCGACCCACTATGGCCACGCGTGCGGATGCAAGGTTAATGGTGGCTTTTCGAGATGCTTCGGCCATCCAGCACGCATTCTGTCCGGCGTTCGATCGCGGTGGCGTTCGGCAAATCTTGAGTGGTGAGAAAACGAGGGCGTGGAACATTAAGGCGCTACGGAACAACATTTCGCTCACCGTCGGCTCGATGATGACCGAAGGTCGCGCTCAATCGCATCGGCAATAGTCTGCCGATGGATTTAGGGGTTCTAAGAAACCGCGCGCATGGCTTCATGCCGACCCTCGCATGACTGACCAAAGGAAGTGCTCCGTGTCGACCGCCGCGCGCTTCCCCATATGGCGGAGCCTCGGGTCATGCCGGAACTATCAGTCCTGGATGGGCCCGAAAATTGCTGACCTCTCTCATTCGCCGCAACGGCTTGGCATTTACCGGTAATCACATGAAAGAGACTGCGGCTTCCGAGATCGGCTCCGTCTGGCTCAGGCTATGGGCGGAATCCACCTCCGATTACGCGATCTGCGCGCTCTCGCCTCAAGGCATTGTCCTGACGTGGAATCCCGGTGGTGAACGCATCCAGGGGTATGAAGCGCAGGAAATTATAGGGCAGCCATTCTCCCGCTTTTACACGGAGGCGGATCGTGCCTCAGGGGCGCCGGAGGCGGCGCTTAAAGCAGCCTGCGATGCGGGGCGGTCTGTCGCTGAGGGCTGGCGCATGCGCAAGGACGGAGCGCCATTCTGGGCGAACGTTGTCCTGACCGCGCTACGCGATGGCAATCAGCAGCTTGTCGGGTTCAGCGAGTTGATCTCCGACGTCAGTGACAAGAAGGCCGCCCACGACGCGGTGCTGAAGAGCGAACGGAGCTTTCGCCTCCTGGTTCAGGGCGTAACCGACTATGCCATCTTCATGCTGTCGCCGGATGGACACATCACCAGTTGGAACGCCGGGGCCCGGCGGATCAAGGGGTACACCGAAAGCGAGATTATCGGCTCCCATTTTTCCCGGTTTTACACGCCTGAGGACGTCGCAGCGGGCGTTCCCTCTCGTGGCCTCGAAACGGCGAGACGCGAGGGGCGGTTCGAGGCCGAGGGCTGGCGCGTGCGGCGGGGCGGGAGCCGCTTCTTCGCACACGTCGTCATCGACGCCATCTACGAAGATAATGAACTGGTGGGATTTGCAAAAATCACGCGCGACATCACTGAACGACGGCGCGCAAGCGAACTGCTTGAGCAAACGACTGCAGCACTGGTTCAGGCACAGAGAATGGAAGCACTGGGCAAACTGACAGGCGGCGTGGCGCACGACTTCAATAACGTCCTGCAGGTCATGCGCGGCAATCTGGAACTGCTTCAAAGCAGGTATGGCGGCGACGCCTGGAGCGCCGAGCGTCTGGGCAACGCGCTCGACGCCGTCGACCGCGGAGCGAAGCTCGCGTCCCAGCTGCTCGCCTTCGGTCGTCAGCAACCTCTCGCGCCCGTAGTTATCAACCCCGCGCGTCAGCTCCACAGTCTCGACGACCTCCTGCGGCGGGCACTGGGCGAGACGATCGAGGTCGAGTCCATGGTCGCCGGCGGCCTGTGGAATACCATCGTCGATCCGCACCAGTTCGAGAATGTAATCCTGAATCTGGCGATCAATGCCCGGGACGCAATGCCCGATGGCGGCAAGCTCACTCTTGAACTCGCCAATGCAACGCTTGATGACGAATACGTATCGTCGCTTCCAGACGTCGCCCATGGACAGTATGTGATGCTGGCGGTCACAGACACTGGAACCGGAATGAGCCGGGAGGTAATGGAGCGCGCCTTTGATCCGTTTTTCAGTACGAAAGCAGTGGGTCAGGGCACGGGGCTTGGTTTGAGCATGGCCTACGGCTTTGTCAAACAGAGCGGCGGCCATATTCAGCTCTACAGCGAGGTCGGCGAAGGGACGACTGTCAAGGTGTATCTGCCCCGCTCCACCGGCACGCCGCTCGAAACCCGACAGGGCACGGCGGCCCAACTGAAGCACGGCAACGAGACGATCCTTGTTGTGGAGGACGATCCAACAGTCCGCTCGACGGTTGTCGAAGTTCTGACCGGTCTCGGCTATGTAGTGCTCAAGGCCAACAACGCCGAGCAGGCGCTCACTGTCATCGAGAGCGGCGCGCATATCGATCTGCTCTTTACCGACGTGGTCATGCCGGGAGCAGTGCGCACTCCGGAGCTGGCTCGCCGGGCCGTTCAGATATTGCCTGCGCTCAAGGTGCTCTACACATCAGGCTACACGCAAAATGCGATCGTGCATGGTGGCCGGCTCGATCCGGGCGTCCAGTTGCTCAGCAAGCCGTACAGTCGTGAGCAGCTTGCACTGAAGGTGCGGCAGGTGCTTGTCGATTGTGATAGCGAAGCGATCCAGGCAGTCCCTACCGCTAGCCACCGAAATGGCGCCGAATCGGTCATGACACCGCCAGGTTTGCGCGTTCTGATGGTCGATGACGACGCTGCGTCGCTTGATGCGGTAGCTGAGCTACTGATGCTCGAAGGGATAACCCCGCATCGTGCCCAAACCGCGGCCGAGGCGCTCATGATTCTGGAAAGCAACGATTTTGACGTTCTATTCACCGACATCGTCATGCCCGACATGTCAGGCATCGAACTCGCGCGTCGCGCGCTTTCGATTCACACCGAACTTGGAGTTATCTTCGCGTCGGGAAATCCGGTTCCAGCCTCGGAGCAGTTCGAGTTCAAGTGGACGTCTTTGCGCAAACCCTATACCCTGGACCAGTTGCTTGCTGCCCTGCAATTGGCCAGCGACTGGCACACTGAGCAATGACATCTGATCCTTGCAGGATGGATGCGACCGGCGACCGAAGGTGCGAGTGAAAATCCGGCTGCAGATGACAATGTAGAGGCTGATACCGCCGAGCGTGAACGGCTGGAGTCGGAGGGACAGTCGTCGCTCAGAACATGACTACCCCTGAACGTGAAAGGCCCGCTTCCGGCAGTGATCATCCTGCATGGAACGTAAATGCAGCGGCGCTCAATCGCGTCGGGATCGCGACGCTCGAAATTGATCAGTGGGGCAGACGCGATCTGCCCGGAGAGGCGTCCAGCCGTCCCCAGAGCGTTGATGCCAAATTGTCGGACTTTGCTGGCGCCTATCGTCTGCTGGCGAGGCGCCCCGAAATCGACTCATCCCGGATCGGAATCATGGATAGCTCGATGGGCGGCGGCGAAACGATGCTGATGATGACGTACCAGCAAAGTGATGCGCTTCTCGGCGACAGTACTCATCTTCGGGCCGCCGCGGCTTTGTACCCGATCTGCTGGCGCTTCAACCACGTGTCGGGCGCCGATTTCGGGAAGCTCGTCGATGCGCCGATCCGGATATTCGTAGGCACTTCAGATGACTACGACAGCGGAGCCTTGACGCGAAATATCTTTCGAATCCGCCAAAGCGATTAGCCGCTCGTCGCCGCCAATGTCTTTTGACAGGAGCTGGGCGACGATGCGCAAAATAAGTGCACGGTGTTCGCAGGCGACCGCCACCGTGTCCTGCATGGTTTCCAGCAACCGGCGAGCCTCGGTGACATCGAGGCTATGCATGCACAGCCGCGACACGATCTGCCGCTGTTGTTCTGCACAACGCCGGGCCAATGCAACATGCTCGTCCGCCAGCCAGAGGTGCTCAACTTCCGTCTGTAGGTCCATGAGCGCCTCCCCTCAGTCGAAAAGCGCCGAATTCATACACATGTCAAGATCTTACCCCCACGGGCGACGCCGGTTCCGATTTTGCTTGACAGCCGAAAGCAACAAATCCACATGATCCAGCGCCTCCGCCTGGCGCCTCAGCGCGAGGAGCGGGCGCGCTGTATGGAGGGTCTTGAGAAATCGTGGGTCGCGCATACCGACCGCCTCCACGAGGTCAATCAGCGCCTTGATCTCCGCTTTGATACTGGGCCAGTTGGTACACCCGTGACGGGCGATCCTGCTACCCAGGGTTACCACCAGCGCTCTGCAGTCTTCATATTCACACTCGCTGCCATCCATCAGCGTCCCAATCATTCGAAATCGTCTACTGAAGCGATAGCATGCGCGATGCCAAAGCTGCGATTCTGATGCAAAGTCCCGCCGCTGGCGAAAGCGAATGGCAAACCATCGGCTCCGCCGCGTAGATGCAGCAAGGAAAAGCCCGTTGCCTGCAAACAGTTTTCGAGGGACCGATCGCCTTTCCACACGCAAAGGAGCGGCGACATGTCCTTCATCCGACGACAGGAACGCGCATTGCAGCGTTCACGTAAAGTGATGGAACCGGAAATGTGCAAGGTCCTGCTGGTAGACGATGACGCAGCAATCAGAGAGGCTCTCGAAGCCGTTCTTGTATCGGGCGGGCACGATGTTGCAAGCATTCAGGACGGCCCGGCGGCGCTGCGAGCGGCCGTTGAAATAAGGCCAGATGTCATTATCTCCGATGTCAACATGCCTCAGCTGGAAGGGCCCGACGCGGTGAGAATTCTGAAGACATTGCCGAGGTTTTACACGCTCCCCGTGGTCCTGATGTCTGGCGCCGAACCACCGGTCACGGGCTTGGCGCAGTTCACATTGCGCAAGCCCGTGGTTGTCGAGCAGCTTCTGAAGCTTGTGGGGAATCTCAGTTGGGCGAGCACCTCCCCGCCGAGGGCATCACAACACCCGCCGCCGCCGCCCGCCTACTCCTCTCCGGACGAGGGTTGGAATCCTGCTTTGGCGATTGCTTCGCTCGGCCCGTACAGCGATACCGAGTGCGCTGTCCGCATTTGCAGGGGTATCGAACTCATGCATGCTCAAGCGGCCCGGATTGAAAGATTGCGAAGTCATAAAATGAACGTCGAGGAATCCGTCCGGTTATACGACCGTCTGGTAGAGAGCGTCGCAAGCCTTGTCCAGTATCTACCAGCACGGGCTACATGGCTCAGTGAGCGGAAACGGCGAGGCTCGCGCTAATAGCCTCTTGGAAATTTGCCAAAGAGATATCCGGACTGCGATCGCACGTTGACTGCCAGATGTCCATTCGCCGAGCTGACGCCGCCCTCTAAACGGCCGCTTTTAAGCGCACCGAGGGCCCCCTCGGGGTCGACATCTGCCAGACGTAGGCGGCAGCGGCGGGGTGCGCGGCCGCTTTATGCCCCCGTCACACGCGGCCCGGCCTGCCTGGCTGCGACATACGCGAACCAGGGAAGAGATCACCATGGCCATCCGTACCACGCGCGAAGCGCTGTCTCGCATTTTCTACCAGCGCTGCTTCTGGCTGTTTGTCGTGCTGGTCACGCTCATCGGCGCGGTATCGTTTGTCCCCCCGAGCGACAGCGGCCGCCTCATCCTGAACGTCGTAAATATGTTCCTCGTAATAGCGACCGTGGCAGCAGTCGGCCGTACGACCCTGCCGTTCGTGATCGTGCTGTTACTTGCCATTCCGGCCGTGTGGTTCCAGTACCTTGGCCTGTGGCGCGACGACGAGACGAGCCTTGCCATATCCTGGATGTTCAGCGCCTCACTCTACTTCATCACTGTTGTGTATCTTCTCCGCTACGTGTTCCAGCCGAAGATCATGACGGCGGACAAGCTGTTTGGCGCCGCGGCGGCGTATCTGTTGATCGGTGACCTCTGGGCGTATATCTACGCGACCATCGGATTCTTCTATCCGCAGTCGTACATGATCGTCGGGCAGCCGGGTCGGCTCGTGTATGCCGACGCGCTTTACTTCAGCATAACCGTCCTCACGAGCACAGGCTTCGGCGACATCACGCCACTCACGCGCCCGGCACGCGGCATGTGCATGGTGGAACAGATCACCGGCAGCTTGTTCGTCGCGATCCTGATCGCCCGCCTCGCCGGCGTTTACCCTCCGCGAGACAGCTATACCGACGACAAATCCTAGGAAGTCAGGAAGCATTGTCGTGTCGGTGTGACCGCTGGCGGCATGTGTGGACCCGACGGCCAACCAGACTGATTGAACGGCAGTCGTACTCCCCAAGCGGCCATCGCAAGCGCTTGGTGACGACCGACCGTTGAGGGGTCGTCAAGTCTTGTTCGCAGTTCCGGGCAGCCGACATTCGAATGCACCGTATCGCGAATGACAGTAAAGCGGCGAGCGGCAGACGCATGGCGGCCGAATGGCGAGCGTCGGCTATGGCCGATCAAGTAACGCTCGTCTTTTGCGATCCAATGACCGTTTGCACGGACTGAACCGACGTCAGACCTTCAGACCGCCCCTGGGCGGCAGCAGCCAGGCGTGATCACGGCTCTGCGCCCCCCTTTCCTCGGGCGAACCATTCCACGTCGCGACAGCTTCCTCAATCGCGTTGCGCAGACTCGCTGGGACATGTCGCCCCCCGCGCTTGCAGCGCCCCCTGCCCGGTCAAACCCGAGGCAGGCATGCTCCCGGCTGCCAGCTTCTCGCCCTTGACCCGCGACCGTAGCCGATAGCGGGCGGGCATCAAGGGGCGAGGGACCGTGTTGCCCGCACCCCTCCCTCGCCTTTTTCCTTGACACCCGCCCGCCATCGACTCCTTGAGTCACACGGGCGGGAACCCGGAAGCCTGGCGGCAGCAAAGCCAACCCCGAGTTCCACCGGGAAGTGTCCATCCACAACGGTACGGCCTATCCCTTCGCCCGGTTCAGGTCCTCAACCTTGACTGTGGAGACTGCCATGCAACTCGCTTCCTCTTTCCATTACGGCTCCCCCATGCTGCGCGCTGACTCGCCTCTTTCAGACGACCAGATTCACCGCGTTGCCCCGTCAATCCTCGCAGACGGCAAGCATGAAAGCCGCTCGAAACGCTACACCTACATTCCGACCATCGACGTGCTGCGCGGCCTGCGCAACGAAGGTTTCCAGCCGTTCATGGTCTGCCAGACCCGCGTGCGCGATCAGGGCAAGCGCGAGTACACGAAACACATGCTCCGACTTCGCCACGTCGATCAGATCATAGGCGATGAAGCCGACGAAATCGTGCTGCTGAACTCGCACGACGGCACAAGCAGTTACCAGATGCTCGCGGGCACATTCCGGTTTGTTTGCCAGAACGGCATGGTTGCGGGCGACAACATCGCTGAAATCCGCGTACCGCACAAAGGCAACGTGATTCAGAACGTCATCAACGGCGCATTCGATGTGCTGGACGGCTTTGACCTGATCCACGAGCAGAAGGACAGCATGCGCGCCATCGAACTGACCCGCGACCAACAGCATGTGTTCGCCCGCTCCGCGCTCGCCCTGCGCTACGACCCGACCGACGCAGAGGCGCCGGCTCCGATCACGGAGAGTCAATTGCTCGCCCCACGCCGGTTCGAGGATCGGCGCAACGATCTCTGGACGGTCTTCAACCGCGTCCAGGAAAACCTCACGCAGGGCGGCCTGCAGGGACGCTCGCGCACCGGTCGCTCCATGTCCACCCGTCCCATCACCGGCATCGACCAGAACGTGAAGCTCAATCGCGCGCTGTGGATGCTCGCCGATGCCATGCGCCAGGCGCCCGAGGGCAGAAGTTCCTCGCTGCCCTATTCCACTCAGTTCCTTCAGGATGCCTATCCGGCTCTAGTGCTGAAAGAATCTGGCGTTGTCGGGCGACCTACCCGCAACATCGAGAAACAGACAAGCTAGCACGTTTGGTAGCATCGCCCGTCTGCTATGCATGGGACGTCACCCTCGCAAACATCGCGCTGTAAAGCGCACGCCAGCGCAACAATTCCGCCCTTTCGCCAATATGCATAGTATCCGCCGCCTGTCGGATCGACAGGCGCTGGCTGCGCAGTTCATCCGCGAAACCGAGACACGGCCGTTGTTGTCAACACGGCAGCGCAGAGCCAGACGGGCGTCGCGCAGTATGGCGGAATACTCGCCTGCGCGCTCGATTGCACATCGCAAAAAAATTGACGAAGTCAATCCAGCCGCCCACATCGTCCAGATCACATGATGCGCATTCCATTTCGTCGTGGACCGCCTTCATGACATCGGGGTTCGACGTGTCCGTTTCGATCAGGACCACATTGACTTCCGCCCGTCGAAGGTCATCAACCAGCGCTAGCGTCAGGAAGCTCTTGCCGACGCCTCCCTTGCTGCCACCAACCATATGGATGGGAGGATTTTCCATTGCTGTCGGAGACCTCTACAAGTCTTCGGTATCCGGTCTGATCGGAAATCCGAGGAAGCCCTGTACCGGTTGCCCTACCGTTTTTACATCGCCATTCCCCTTTTGCTCCGATCCAGTGCGCAGCGGATTATCGTGCGCCGTACCGGCCCGCGCCGATTTGCTGCCTCGCGCGGGTGTTGTCGTTTGGTTTCGGACCGTATTCCGGCTGCCAGGTCGAACTCGCCCCTTTCCCTCCGCCTGCCGCATCGCATATCTCAGGGAATTGAGAGTCACGTCGATGCCTTCCTGCACAGCCTGTTCAATCAGTTCGTTCAGTGTGTAACCCCTCTCCCGCGCCGCACTGATTTGTGTCCGTATGGATTTGACACCCTCTCCTACCTTGAGCGGCTGATCGTCTTTCACCTTTTCCGGCAGCGCATCCAGCCTGCGTCCGAGCGCCTCCCATTGACAACGTCTGAAGCTCCTGACAACAGGCATGACTCGCTCCAACACACGACCTTGATTGCATCTTGCGCAGGCGATTACGCTTCGTCAACACCCATAAGATGGGCTTTTCGGCACGGATAGAATGAATCGGAATACGGAGGAATATGGCGGAACAGAAAATATATTTTCTGCTGTTATCTGATTTCCCATCGACGCACATGGAGTCAAAAATGCTCACGCCATTCGCAAACACGGCACCCACGGCACTGAACATCATGTACCTGCCGACTCGCATTGAAGGACAACCGGCGCGCGTTCGATGTCACCCGCACACGAACGCGATACTCGTCTGTCGTATCTCAGGAATGCAACTTCACTTTCCGGCAGGCCTATCCGGCCTGCGCAGGCGTTAACAGCGATGCAACAACGGTTCAGGAACACGCGTCACCTGCTCTACACGAGATGACGCGGCGGACACACTCTGTGCTTGTCGCGCGCTGTAAGGATCTCCACTCGTCAGTTCATCTGACACGCTTGTGATCAATCAACAATGCGCACGACGCTTGCTCGTTTGCAACGCCACCTTCAACGCGCAACGCCCCCTGACTACACGGAAGCGCATTCGTGTTGTCCATCGCTTGAGCATCGCGTGTACGGCAGTCACACTCGGCACCAGAAACAACATGAAAAACAAGGTATCGCAGGATAGGCTACCGCCGGTTTTGGGCGCCAATGATCCTTCGAATTGAACGCCCAGCGTCTGCTATCAAAGCCAAGACAGGCAGGTACCAATGAAGTTACCAATTCTGTCCTATTTCGCGCGATGCTCCGCGCCCTCAGAAAAAGCAACTATGCAGCGAACGCCTGCGGTGAAGTCGGCGCCTCTGGCACGACGTCCTCCTGCTCTTTGCTGCAATATTTTCCCCAGTCATCCATCATCCGGCGGCGTCGTTCAAGCTGATCGCGACGCCTGTATGCCGCCACCGTCCGCGAAGTGATGATGTGAGCCAGCGCTTCTTCTGCGAGCGAATCCGGATATTCCGTGCATTCGGCCGCCCAATCGCGGAACGTCGACCGGAATCCATGGACCGTGATACCCACCCACGACATACGCTTCAGAAGAGCCAGCATCGCCATGTTCGACAATGGGCGTCCTTCCTTGAAACCGGGGAACAGATAGCCGTATTTCGCCTTGGGAAGTGCGCTGCGGACAATGTCGATGGCCCGCTCACAAAGTGGCACCCGAAGTGGCCGGCCACTTTTCGTCCGCTCGCCAGGAATTGACCAGATGCGGTTGTCCAGATCGAATTCTTCAGGTCTTGCAAAGCGGACTTCGTTCGTGCGGGTCGCCGTAAGGATCAGCAGATGCAGCGCCCGCGCCGCACGCCGTGGGTGCAGTTCCAGCTCGCGGATAAACGCGGGTAGTTCTTCCCAGGGCAGCGCGGGATGGTGCTTTACCTGCGAGCGCTTCTTCGTCCGCGGCAACACGATTTGAAGATGGTCTATGTACCTCGCAGGATTGCTCCCAGTGCGGTGACCCAATACTGCTTCAGCGTCGAGAATGGCCTTGATGCGGCCACGCACGCGGCGCGCGGTCTCCGCCTTTTTCGTCCAGATCGGCTGGAGAATCCGCATGATCATCGCCGTGTCGATGTCGCGCACCGGGACCTCGCCGATCACTGGATAAGCGTAGGCACTGAGCGTGTTGCCCCATTGCTGGGCGTGCTTGGAGTTGCGCCACGTAGGTTCCCGCGCGCCCACGTACGCCTCGGCTGCCTCACGGAACGTCACATTGGTATTCGCCTGGATTTCAAGCAACTGCCGGCGCTGCTGCTCACGCCGCGCGAAGATGGGATCAATCTGGTCCCCAACCATTTCCCGGTAGCCAGCGGCCAGTTTTCGCGCCTCGCCAAGCGTAACCCGCGAAACCGGACCGAGGCCCATCTCACGAACACGTCCATTGAGTTTGAACCGGAATACCCACGATCGCGCGCCGCTCACTGCAATCTGCAAATAGAGGCCACCGCCGTCGGCGTGGTGACCCGGGGTCACCTCCTTCGCAATCCGCAATGCGCTTAGCCGGTGCAGTTGTCGTCCCGCCATGACGTCCTCCTACCCACTTTTCCATCTTCCTACCCATACTTCATGGAGAAATTGTGCGAGATCGCAACGGAAGCAGCAAGCACGTCGTTACCCATAAAACGCTTTGAAATCAGCGCTCTACAGTACGTTTTCGGAACTTGCAGGAATACCCGGGAAAGCTTATCGGGCGGAAGGCAGCAGGAGTCGAACCTACCAGGGAGCGTCTGACACCCCCTACTGGGTTTGAAGCCCAGCCGCACCACCGGATACGGATGCCTTCCTACGGTGATCGAATGACGCGTGGCCAATAGAAACGGAACACCAGCCAGATCAAGGCAGATCGAGCCAGCGACTATCCGTGCGCACGAGGTGCAGGCCACGGTGGAAGCGAGTATACCCAACCCGGTCGAAGAACTCCAAAAGCTGGATCGCGCGTTTTCGGCCGAGTCCGGTCGCGTCGCGAAACGGCGCGGCCGCCACGGTGCCGGCGTTTTTCCGCGCCTCGCTCGCCGCGATCGACGCAAGCTCGCGAATCACCTGCTGGTGATAGAACAGATCATGCACGACCTGGAACAGCTCGCCCTGACGCGCGAGCTTGCGCAGCAACTGACGCACACGCTCCTCCGGCACACCGTGCGCGTTCGCCAGGTCGCGCACCCACGGCGGATCGAAACGCCCCGCCTCGATGTCAGGCAGCAGCGTTGCCGCAAGCGCCTGATCGGCGGCGTCGAGCGTCACCGTGTGGCCGGGCAAATGCAGCCACGGTCCATGTTTGACGAGCTCGCCGCGCGCCGCCGCATCGTCGACCAGCGCACGCCACAGCGTGTCGTCGACCAGTGGCGCCGCGATGCGCCGCAAGCGCGACACGTCCGGGCCGAGTTCATCGGGCGAGCGCTCGTGGTATTGCGCGAGCGCACTCGTCAGCCGCCCGGCGAGCGCGCGCCATGTGGCGTCCGTGACCAGCAGCGCGTCATGGCCCGGCACTTCGATCGTGCGTGTCCCGCTCGGCAATGCGAGCGCGGCCGCCGGCATTCCCGTCAAGCGCTCCAGCAACGCCCGCGACAACCCGTGCGGCGCGCACGCGAACAGTGCGTCGAGTGAACCGGTGTCGAGCAGCGTCTGAATCGCGTCGAGCCAGCCGAACCGTTCCAGGGAGCGCCGCTTGCGCGCCGAAGCGAACGGATCGAGCACGTGCCCGCCGCCCACCGTGCGATTGGCCTGCGCGTTACGCACGACGAAGCGATCGCCCGGCGCCGCGCACAGCGGTCGCTCGAACACGAGTTGCACGCGCGCGTGCTGACCCGGCGCGAGCGTATCGCCTTCGAGCAGCGCGGCATGCGCAACCTGATGCTGCGTGCCGAGATGCACGTGCAGCGGCACCCAATGTTCGAGCGCGTGCGGCGTGTCCGCGAGCAGCGTCAGCATCACGTCGATGCGTTCGCTCGCTCGCGACAGTCGCGGATCGACGATCCAGTCGCCGCGCTCGATCGCGCTCTTCTCGATACCCGCCAGATTCAGCGCGCAGCGCTGACCCGCGCGACCCGTTTCGGCGGGGCGATTCTGCGCGTGAATGCTGCGCACGCGCACCGGCTGATTCTTCGGCGCGAGCAGCATCGTGTCGCCGATGCTCACGCTGCCTGCCACCACGGTCCCGGTCACGATCGTGCCCTGCCCCGCGAGCGTGAACACGCGATCGACGGCGAGGCGGAACAGACCGTCGTCACGCTTCATGCGCCATGCCGCGGCCTGTTCGCGCAGATGCGTATTCAGCGCCGCAACACCGACATCGCCCGCGCGCGTCGCGCAGGTATCGAACACGGGCGCGTCACGCAGCACGCTAGCGCCGACGAACGCGCTCACTTCGTCATGCACTTCGCGCAGGCGCTGCTCGTCGACGCGATCGACCTTCGTCAGCGCAATCGCGCCGCGACGGATACCGAGCAGTTCGACGATCGCCAGATGCTCGCGGGTTTGCGGCATCACGCCATCGTCGGCGGCGATCACGAGCAGCGCGAAGTCGATGCCGCTCGCGCCCGCGGTCATCGTATGCACGAGCTTTTCGTGGCCCGGCACGTCGATCAGACCGAGCACGTCGCCGTTGTCGAGCGGCACGTATGCGTAGCCGAGCTCGATCGAAATGCCGCGCGCTTTTTCTTCCGCGAGACGGTCCGTGTCGACGCCGGTGAGTGCCTTCACGAGGCTCGTTTTGCCGTGGTCGATATGCCCCGCTGTACCGACGATCATGCGTGCCTGCCCTTCAGTTGCTTTCCGGTTGCGCGCTTAGCTGTGCGATCAATTGCGTTTCGTCGGCGGCTTCGAGGCAGCGCAGATCGAGCCGCAACGCGTCGTCCGCGATCCGGCCGAGCACCGGCCGCGCCATCTCGCGCAACTGCTTTTCGAGCGCGAGCAGATGACGGCCGCCGCGCTTGCCGTCGGTCATGCGCACGACGAGGCCATAGCTAGGCAGCACGTCGACCGGCAATGCGCCGCTGCCGATCTGGCTGAACATCGGCTCCGCCGCCACGGTATAGCGCGGGTCGATCGCCTGCTGCAGCGCCGGCAACACGCGCTGCGCGGCGCCGTGAATGTCATCGGCGGGTCGCGTGAGCAGCCGCAGCGTGGTCAACCGCTCGGCCAGCTTCTCCGGGGCGCGATACAGCTGCAGCACCGGCTCCAGCGCTGCAAGCGTCAGCTTGCCGACGCGCAGCGCGCGCTTGAGCGGATGCTTCTTGATCTTCGCGATCAGATCGCGCCGGCCGACGATCAAGCCGGCCTGCGGACCGCCGAGCAGCTTGTCGCCGCTGAAGGTGACGACATCGGCGCCGGCCGCGACGGTCTCGCGCACGGTCGGCTCGCGCGGCAAGCCCCATTCGGCGAGATCGACGAGCGTGCCGCTGCCGAGGTCGACGGCGAGCGCGAGTCCGCGCGCATGCGCGAGCGGCGCGATCTCTTCGATGCCGACTTCCTTGGTGAAGCCGCTGATCGCATAGTTGCTCGCGTGAACTTTCATCAGCAGCGCGGTGCGCGCGTTGATCGCCTGTTCGTAGTCCCTCAGATGGGTGCGGTTGGTCGTGCCGACTTCGCGCAGTTTCGCGCCCGCGCGGCTCATGATGTCGGGAATGCGAAACGCGCCGCCGATTTCGACGAGCTCGCCGCGCGACACCACCACTTCCTTCTTCGCCGCGAGCGCGGACAGCGTGAGCAGCACCGCGGCCGCGTTGTTGTTGACGATGGTCGCCGCTTCGGCGCCGCTCAGCTCGCAGATCAGATCGTCGATCAGGTCGTCGCGGTCGCCGCGCGAGCCGGTGGCGAGATCGAACTCGAGGTTGGCCGGTTGCGTGAGCGCGCTGATCACGGCTCGCACCGATTCGTCGGGCAGCAGCGCACGACCGAGGTTCGTGTGCAGCACGGTGCCGGTCAGATTGAACACGCTGCGCAGCCGCGAAGCGTTGCGCGCGAGCAGCGCCGCGGCGACCGTCGCGTGCAGTTGCGCGGTATCGAGTGCGCTCAGCGCCGGGTTGGCCGCCGCATCGCCCGATTGCGCGCTGATCCGCCACGCGTCGAGCGCGTCGCGCAGCGCGTTGAGCACCTGGGTGCGGCCGTATTCACCGATGAGCGGCGCGAATTCCGCCGACGCCATCACCTTGTCCACCGACGGCACCCGCGCCATCAGCGCGCGCAATTCCGAGTTGCTCACATCGCTCACGAGCAATCCTTATGTCGTTTTGAACTTGCGTCGAGGTCGGCTCGCCGTCAGGCGGACTCGTCGTCCTCCGCTTGCGTCCCGCGGGCCGTCTGCTCCGGCCACAGCCATGGATGCGGCGACGCGCGCCGGTAACCTTCCGCGCCCATCAGCAGATCGAGCGTGAGGCTCGCGAGGTCGTCCGCGAACGGATCGAACTCGTAGTCCTTCGCCTGGATGCCGATCTTGCGGTAAGTATGGCATTCGTCGCACGACTCCGCCTTCAGCGCGGCGTTTTTCGCTTCGGCTTCACGCGTGGCCGCGTCGGCGTCGGGCGAGCCGACCACGTGATACGCGATCCCTTTGGTCGAATCGCAGTTCGAGCATTTGGTGCGGACCATATGCCATTCGGTCGCGCACAGCCCGCATTGCAGATAGCGATAGTTGTCGTACGCGCCGCCGATGCGCACCGTGCTCGCCACCGGATGCGAGCCGCACACCGGGCACAGGCCCGGCGTGTCGAGGTACGGTACCGCGCGCTTGTCGAGGTCGGCGGCGAGGTCGGTCCACACGACCTGCAGCGCGGCCATGATGAACGGCGCGCTCGCCGGATCGACGTCGGCGAAGCGCTGCGCGAAGATCGCGTCGGCCTGCGCTTCGAGCGCGGCGACGTCGAGCGAGCGCAGGCGCGCGAACAACGCCACGAGCGGCGGCGTCAACGGGCCCGCGGCTTCGAGCTTGTCGAGCAGTTGCAGCAGCACGTCGCGCCACGCCGGATCGCGCGCGCCGGACAGCGCTGGAATCAGCGGCATCGAATACTGCTGCGCGCTCGCGATCAGCTCGGCGCTCGGCGGCTGCGCCTTGAAGTGCGCGAGCACCGCCTGCTGCGCATCGGCAAGCGCCGCCATCAAACGCAGGTAGCCGGCGATCGGATTGCTGCGCGAGGCGAGCTGGCGCAGGCGCGCGGCGCGCGGCGCGAACACCGCGAGCCGCTCCGGCATGCGGATGCGGGGGATTGCCGTGGGATCGAGCGACTCGATGTCGGCGGCTTCGAGGATGCGTTGAACCAAGATATCGACCTCTGAAAACGGAAGAGCCGCCGCCCGTCATCGACGACGCGCGGCGGCCCGGTGCGCGGGGCGCTGCGTGCGGCGCATCGAAACACGCTGGGGCAGCGCCGATCGAGCTTGCTTTACTTGCCGATGATTTCCCTGAACCAGTTCGGATGATGCTTGCGCGCCCAGCCATAGGTGACGGTGCCGCGCGTCATCGCGCCCACGGAGCCCTTGACCCACAGCGCCGCATAGATATGCACGATGATGCCGACGATCAGCAGGAACGCCGCCAGGGCATGCACGAGCGCCGACAGCCGGATCAGGTCCATCGGAAAATAGAACGAGAAGTAGCGCCGCCAGATCACGATGCCGCTCAGCAACAGCAGCAGCATACAGATCACCATCAGGAAGAACAGCAGCTTCTGCCCGGCGTTGTACCTGCCGATCGCGGGCAGGCGTTCCTCGCGATTGTTCAGCACGTCGCCCATCTGCTTCATCCACTGGATGTCCGCCTGGTCCAGATAGTTGTGATGCCAGAAGCGCAACGCAAGAATCAGGAACGAGATAAACATCACGCAGCCGATGAACGGGTGCAAAATCCGTGTCCATTGGCCGCCGCCGAGCACGAAGTACAGAAACGCCATCGACGGATGAAACAACGCGAGACCGGACAACGCGAGCAGGATGAAACAGATCGCGGTGATCCAGTGATTCGTGCGCTCGTTCGGCGTATAGCGCACGATCAGGCGATTGCCCTTCACGTCCGTGAAGTCGGTGTGCTCAGAGTGGTTCATTGCGTACCCTCCCGCGAACGGCGTGCTTCGTCGGCTTCCCTGACGGCTGCGGCTTCGTCGGCCTCGGACACCTCGTTCGGGCCGACGCGCGTGTAGTGGAAGAAGCCCGCGAGCGCGGCGATCCCCATGATGGCGAGTCCGATCGGCTTTGCGATCCCCTTCCACAACGACACCAGCGGACTAATGCGCGGATCGTCCGGCAGGCCGTGATAGAGCGACGGGCGATCGGCGTGATGCAGAACGTACATCACGTGCGTGCCGCCGACCTTGTCCGGGTTATACAAGCCAGCATTCTGAAAACCGCGCTCCTTCAGATCGACGATGCGATCCTCGGCCTGCTGCTTCATATCCTCCTTGGTGCCGAACATGATCGCGCCGGTCGGGCAGGTCTTCACGCAGGCCGGCTCCTGGCCGACCGCGACGCGGTCCGAACACAGCGTGCACTTGTACACGCGGCGATCCTGCCTCGACATACGTGGTATGTCGAACGGGCAGCCGGCGATGCAGAAGCCACAGCCGATGCAGTTCTCCTGGTGAAAATCCACGATGCCGTTCGTGTACTGCACGATCGCGCCCGGCGACGGACAGGCCTTCAGACAGCCCGGGTCCTCACAGTGCATGCAACCGTCCTTGCGGATCAGCCATTCGATATCGCCGGCTGAGTTCTCGTACTCCGCAAACCGCATGACGGTCCACGACTGCGGGGTCAAGTCGGGCGGATTGTCGTAGACGCCCACGTTCACGCCGATTTCGTCGCGCAGATCGTTCCACTCCATGCAGGCCGTCTGACACGCCTTGCAGCCGATGCACTTCGACACGTCGATGAGCTTCGCCACCTGGCCGGTTGCGGGTTCGCGAGCCACCGGCGGCTGCGTGGTCGTGGCCGAGACGCGTCTGATGTCAAGTGATTGCAGTGCCATCTCTTTTACCTTATGCCTTTTCGACCTTGACGAGGAACGACTTGGTTTCCGGTGTCTGCGAATTCCCGTCGCCCACCGGGGGCGTCAGCGTATTGACGAGATAGCCTGGCTTTGCGAGCCCCATGAAGCCCCAATGAATCGGCAGCCCGACGGTCTGCACCTTCTTGCCTTCGATCATCAGCGGTTTGATGCGCTTCGTCACGACCGCGACGGCTATCAGGTACCCGCGGTTCGAGCTCACCTTGACCCGGTCGCCGGCCACCACACCTATCTCCTTGGCGAGGTCTTCGCCGATCTCGACGAACTGCTCGGGCTGGATGATCGAGTTCAGCTTTACGTGCTTGGTCCAGTAGTGGAAATGCTCGGTCAGACGATAGCTGGTCGCCGTATGCGGGAAGTTCTCGTGCGTGCCGAACGTGGCCTTATCGCCCGGGAACACGCGTGCCGCCGGGTTGCTGACGACCAGCTTGTTGTCCGGATGCAGCGGGTTGTAGCCGAGCGGCGTCTCGAACGGTTCATAGTGCTCGGGGAACGGCCCTTCGACCATCGCGTCGCGCGCAAAGAAACGCGCGACGCCTTCCGGATTCATGATGAATGGATTCATGCCGTTCTCAGGCGGCTCGTCGACCTTGAAATCCGGAATGTCGGCACCCGACCACGTGCTGCCGTTCCACGCGATCAGCTTACGTGTCGGATCGAACGGTTTGCCGTTGAGATCGCACGACGCGCGGTTGTACAGAATCCGCCGGTTCACCGGCCATGCCCACGCCCAGTTCAGCGTGTTGCCGATGCCGGTCGGGTCCGAGTTGTCGCGGCGGCCCATCTGATTGCCCGCCTGGGTCCACGCGCCGCAGAAAATCCAGCAACCGCTCGAGGTCGAGCCGTCGTCGCGCAACAGTGCGAAACTCGCGAGCTGCTCGCCTTTCTTCGCGAGCACCTTGGTCGGGTCCTTCGGATCAGTCACGTCCGCGAGTGCGCGGCCGTTGAACTCCATCGCGAGTTCTTCGGGTGTCGGGCTGTCCGGTTTCGCGTACGGCCAGCTCATGTTCAGGATCGGATCGGGATACTTGCCGCCGTCCTTGCGATAAGCCTCGCGAATCCGCAGCCACAGCCCAGCCATGATCTCGAGGTCGCTCTTCGCTTCGCCCGGGCCGTCCGCGCCTTGCCAGTGCCATTGCAGCACCCGGCTCGAACTGACGAGCGAGCCGCGTTCCTCGGCGAAGCAGGTGGTCGGCAGACGGTAAACCTCCGTCTGGATCGATGCGCTGTCGACGTCGTTGAACGGACCGTGGTTCTTCCAGAACTCCGACGTTTCGGTCGCGAGCGGATCCATGACCACGAGCCACTTCAGCTTGGCCAGAGCCGCGCCGTTCTTCGACTTGTACGGCGCGGCGGCAAGCGGGTTGAAGCCCTGCGCGATGTAGCCGGTCATCTTGCCCTGACTCATCAGCTCGAAGACTTGCAGCAGGTCGTAGGACTTGTCGAGCTTCGGCAGATAATCGAAAGCGAAGTTGTTCTCGGCGGTGGCCTTGTCGCCCCACCACGACTTCATGAAGCTCACGTGGAACGCTCGATAGTTGCGCCAGTAGCTCAGCTGGTTCGGCCGCAGCGGCTGCTGTGTGCGTTTCGTGATGTAGGCGTCGAAGTCCTGCTCCGCTTCCGTCGGCAGCGTCATGTAACCAGGCAACAGGTTCGACATCAGGCCGAGGTCCGTCAGGCCCTGGATGTTCGAGTGACCGCGCAGCGCGTTCATGCCGCCACCCGCGATGCCGATGTTGCCGAGCAGCAGCTGTACCATCGCGGCGGTGCGGATGATCTGCGAGCCGGTCGAGTGCTGCGTCCAGCCAAGCGCGTACATGATCGTGGTCGCGCGGCCCGGCACCGACGTCGCCGCGAGCATCTCGCACACGTGCAGAAACTTGTCCTTCGGCGTGCCGCAGATTTTTTCGACCTGCTCGGGCGTGTAGCGCGAGTAATGCTTCTTCATCAGCTGATAGACGCAGCGCGGGTCCTGCAGCGTCGGGTCGACCTTGGCGAAGCCGTCGTCGCCGCGCTCGTAATTCCACGAGGTCTTGTCGTAGCTGCGCTTGTCGGCGTTGTAACCGGAAAACAGGCCGTCGTTGAACGCGAAATCCTCGCGGACGATAAACGACACGTCCGTGTAGTTCTTCACGTACTCGTGCTGGATCTTGTCGTTCGTCAGCAGATAATTGATCACCCCGCCGAGGAATACGATGTCCGAGGCGGTGCGGATCGGCACGTAGTAGTCCGCGACCGACGCCGTGCGATTAAAGCGCGGGTCGACCACGATCAGGCGCGCCTTGCGGTGCGCCTTGGCTTCGGTGACCCATTTGAAACCGCATGGGTGGGCCTCGGCCGAATTGCCGCCCATGACGAGAATCAAGTCCGCGTTTCTGATGTCGACCCAATGGTTCGTCATCGCTCCACGGCCAAACGTCGGGGCAAGACCTGCCACCGTCGGGCCATGTCAGACACGCGCCTGATTGTCGAATCCGAGCATGCCAAGACTGCGAGCAGTCTTGTGCGTCAGGTAACCCACCTCGTTACTGCTGGCCGACGCCGCGAGCATCCCGGTAGTCAGCCAGCGGTTGACCTTCTTGCCGTCCGCGGTCGTCTCGACGAAGTTCGCGTCGCGGTCTTCCTTCATCAGCTTCGCGATGCGGTCTAGCGCGTCTTCCCACGAGATGCGCTTCCACTCGTTCGCCCCGGCCGCCCGGTACTCGGGATAGCGCAGCCGGCTCGGGCTATGGATGAAGTCGATCAGGCTCGCGCCCTTCGGACACAGCGTGCCGCGATTGACCGGATGGTCGGGGTCGCCCTCGATGTGGATGATGCTCGTCTTCGCATTCTTGGCATTGTCGCCAAGGCCGTACATCAGGATGCCGCAGCCCACCGAGCAGTACGGGCAGGTATTGCGGGTTTCGGTTGTACGCGACAATTTGTACTGACGGACTTCGGCCAGTGCGGGTGTCGGCGAGTAGCCCAACAGGGCCAGGCTCGATCCGGCAAGCGTCGTGCCAGAGATCTTCAGGAATTGTCGCCGGGTCATTTGCGTCATTGAATGCCCTCGGCTCTTTTGGAGACAAATTGATTATAGGTGCCGGTTTCGCGACATGCAGCGGGATCGTGGTGCATTCGCCACCCGGCAAAATAAGACATGCGATAGTCAGTTGAATGAAACGCCCGCACGCTGCCTGCACGATTTATTCCCGCTGCCGGGCACCGTTCATGCTGCATCCGCGAATGGTGAATCGAATTGACCTTATCGACGGATTTTTGCGCTCCTATGAACTACCCGACTTTCCGCTGTCGCGCGGCCTCGCTCGCGCTCGCGCTCGCGCTCGCCGGCGCCGCGCTGCTGCTCGCGAGCCCGCCCAGCCTCGCGCAGATTCCCCAGCCGAACGGCTCTTCTCAAATGGAAAACCGCTCGTCCGCGATGGGATCGACGCCCGAACCGGCCGCATCGGCGGTTCACGAATCGCAAAAACCTCAGTCGAAAGACAGCGGGCAAGGCAATGCGCGCGGCAATAGCTCCGGCCAGGGACGAAACCCCGACGGCGCCGGCGGATTTAACAATGGCTTGTATGGGACCGGTGCGGGCAGCAATAAATAAGGTTCTGGGCTCGCGCGATAACTGGTTTGCTAATTGTCATCGCGGATCAATTCGCGCGGCACTGCGGAATCGCGTTATCGCGTGAAGAATGCGTTTCGACCGCACGCACTCGCCGTTCGCATTGCCTTTGGTATTAGTATTATTTACGCGGCCATTTGTTGTTGGGATATAGGGGTTCGGCATAAGGCCGGTTTGCACCCGCGCCGACGCTGCGCAGTGTGAAAAGTACCCTCATAATGCGTTCATTCGACGAACCCGAACTCCCCGCCCTCATGACCCAAGTCCAAGCAAGCCAGTCGCCCCGCCTTACGAGCCTGTCGCACGGCGGCGGCTGCGGCTGCAAGATCGCGCCCGGCCTGCTCGCCGATCTGCTCAAGCGCAGCGCGCCGCTGCCGTTCTTCCCCGACCTGCTGGTCGGCAACGACACCGCCGACGACGCCGCCGTCTACAAGCTCAACGAAGACCAGGCGATCGTCGCGACCACCGATTTCTTCATGCCAATCGTCGACGATCCGTTCGACTTCGGCCGCATCGCCGCGACCAATGCGATCTCCGACGTCTACGCGATGGGCGGCAAGCCGATCATGGCGCTCGCGATCGTCGGCATGCCGATCAACGTGCTGCCGCACGACGTGATCGCGGCCGTGCTGAAGGGCGGCGAATCGGTCTGCGCGGAAGCGGGCATCCCGCTCGCGGGCGGCCATTCGATCGATTCGGTCGAGCCGATATACGGCCTCGTCGCGCTGGGCATCGTCGATCCGAAGCGCGTCAAGCGCAATGCGGGTGGTCAGGCCGGCGACGTGCTGATCCTCGGCAAGCCGCTCGGCGTCGGCATTCTGTCCGCGGCGCTGAAGAAGGACCGGCTCGACGAGGCCGGCTACGCGGCCATGATCGGCGCGACCACCAAGCTGAACCGGCCGGGCGCCGAGCTGGCACGGCTCGACGGCGTGCATGCGCTGACCGACATCACCGGCTTCGGCCTGCTCGGCCACACGCTGGAACTTGCGCGCGGCTCGAAGCTGACCGCGCGCGTGCGCTATGCGGACCTGCCTTGGCTGCCGAACGTCGAGAGCCTTGCGGAAGCCGGCATTTTCACCGGCGCATCGGGCCGCAACTGGGATGCGTACGGCCACGACGTGGTGCTGCCCGCCACGCTGCCGGCCGCCGGCCGCGCGTTGTTGACCGATCCGCAGACGTCGGGCGGCCTGCTTGTGTCGTGCGCGCCCGCAGCGGTCGACGAGGTGCTCGCGCTATTCCGCGCCGATGGCTTCGCCGACGCGCGGGTGATCGGCGAGATGGTGAGCGGGGAAGCGCGGGTCGAGGTGGTCTGAGAAGGGCGGCTGAAGGACTCCGCTGGAGAACGGCGGAAAGGACGCACAACCGGCCTGAACGAGCCGCCCATGCGATAATTTCAGTCTTCCCGCGGTTCGTTTTGTCCCTACTCCCTTGAAAAGCCTTCTAGTCAGCCTCGATAAAGCCGGTGATTTCGATGAAATCGTCGACGTTCGCACGCCGCTCGAGTTCGAGGAAGATCATATTCCGGGCGCGACCAACGCGCCGGTGCTGAGCAACGAAGAACGCGTGCTGGTCGGCACCACCTACAAGCAGGTGTCGCCGTTCGAGGGCACACGGATCGGCGCGGCGCTCGTCGCGCGCAATATCGCGCGTCATCTGGAAACCACCTTCGCCGACCGGCCGCGCAACTGGCGTCCGCTGATCTACTGCTGGCGCGGCGGCAAGCGCTCGGGCTCGGTCACGACGCTGTTCAACATGATCGGCTGGTCGGCGCGGCAACTCGACGGCGGCTACAAGAGCTACCGGCGCGCCACGCTGGAAAGGCTCGAATCCCTGCCGCGCCGTTTCGCCTATATCGCGCTCGTCGGCCCGACCGGCAGCGGCAAGACCCGGCTGCTGTCCGCGCTGCATGAGGCCGGCGCGCAAACGCTCGACCTCGAGGCGCTCGCCTCGCATCGCGGCTCGCTGCTCGGCGCGTATGCCGGGGTGTCGCAGCCGTCGCAAAAGCGTTTCGACACGTTGCTCGTCTCGGCGCTGCGCGAGCTCGACGTGAACCGGCCGGTGTTCGTCGAGGCCGAAAGCCGGCGCATCGGCTCCGTCACGCTGCCGCTCGCGCTGCTCGAAACGTTTCATCGCGGCGCGTGCGTCGAGGTGCACTCGAGCCCCGAGGATCGCGCGGCATTTCTGCTGCAGGATTACGCGCACCTGTTCGATCATCCCGACTACCTGAAGGGACAGCTGGAACGGCTGATCGGCCTGCACAGCCGCGAGCGGGTCGCGGGCTGGTTGCAACTAATCGACGACAACCGGCGCGCCGAACTCGCGCGGGAGTTGATCGAACGGCATTACGACCCCGCGTATGCGCGCAGCAGCGGCCAGCATTTCGACCAGTTGCCGAACGCGATGCAACTCGATTTCCGCCCGAACGACACCGACGTCGTCGAGCAGGCGAAAACGCTGGTTGCGCAGCTCGATAGCCGCCGCACTAGCCGCACGCTCGTCATCGGTTGACCCATAACGACACTCAATAACGATCATGCAATCAACCCTTCGGCAACCCCGCGTCACGCTTGGCTGGATCGTGTTCCTGCTGATCGCCGTCGTCGGCCTCTTCTATGTGAAGTGGTTTCCGTACTACAACCGCGCGTTCGTCGCCGCGAGCCAGCATTCGATCGGCAAGTCGATCCTGATGGGTACGTCCGCGAGCGCACCGGCCGCCTCCTGGCAGGCCGCGATCGACTACGCGCTCGCGTATGGCAAGGCGATCTGGCAGGCGATGGTGCTCGGCCTGCTGCTCGGCTCCGCGGTGCAGGCGCTGATTCCGCCGCAGTGGGTCGCGCGCGCGCTCGGCCGCGCCGACTTCAACAGCGTCGTCAAAGGCGGCCTGATGTCGTTGCCGGGCATGATGTGCACCTGCTGCGCGGCACCGGTCGTCGCGGGCCTGCGCGCGCGCGAAGCGGCGCCGGGCGCGGCGATTGCGTTCTGGCTCGGTAACACCGCACTGAATCCCGCGACGCTGATCTTCATGGGCTTCGTGCTCGGCTGGCAGTGGATGGGCCTGCGCCTCGCGCTCGGCATCTTGATGGTGTTCGGCCTCGGCTACGTCGTGAACCGCATGGTCACGCCGCAGGAAGCGCAAGCGTCGCAGGAGGCGGTCGCGCAACTGGTCCGCACCGACGATCCGGGCACCGCGTTCTCGCGCTGGGTCACGATTCTCGGGCGCATGACGCTGCGGCTCGTGCCGGAATACATCGTGCTCGTGCTGATCCTCGGCGCGGCGCGCGCGTGGCTGTTTCCGCACATCGGCCCGCACATCGACAATAGCCTGCTGTGGATCATCGCGCTGTCGATCGCCGGCACGCTGTTCGTGATTCCGACCGCGGGCGAAGTGCCGATCATTCAGGCGATGCTGTCGTTCGGCATGGCCGCAGGCCCCGCCGGCGCGCTGCTGATGACGCTGCCGCTCGTCAGCGTGCCGTCGCTCGCGATGCTCGCGCGGTCGTTTCCGAGGCGCGTGCTGACGGTGGTGACCTGTGCGGTGGCGGTGTGTGGTGTCGTCAGCGGTTTACTGGCCGTTGCGCTGGGCTTTTGAATCGCTTGCTGAGTTCGAGTCGTAGAAGAAGGAAGCATGAAACGTATTGCCGCATTCGCCTTAACGTGTTGGTCCGCCGCTGGACTGCTATACGTTGGACAGCACTCGGTGGCGCTGATCGCGCTGAGCGGCGTCGTGGCCTTCGCCGGGTTCGATCTGCTGCGGCCCTGAAGGCGGCGTTGTTTTTCACGTCAGTGAAAGCGCGCTTGGGCCCATGCCATCGCGGTAGCGTCCGCTTGCGCCTAATCGGCCAGCGCGTCGCGAATCGCCGCGAGCCATAACGCCACCGCATGCGCGCCGGGGTCCGCGTGACCGAGCGCGCGCTCGCCGACATAGCTCGAGCGCCCGCGGCGCGGAGGCATCGATGCGGTGCGCGATGTGCCCTCGCTTGCCGCATCGGCGGCGGCTTGCAACGCGGCATGCGTCGACGCTCCCTGAGCCAGCGCGTCATGGAGCGCGTCGGCGGCGGGCTTCAGCGCATCGACCATCGTGCGATCGCCCGGCTTCGCGCCCCCCAGTTCCATCAATCCATCGATACCGGCACAGAACGCCGTCGCCCATTGTCGTGCCGTGTTCGCGTCCGACTTTTCGAGCGCGGCCGCCGCGCGCAGCAGCATCACCGCGTATAGCGGACCCGATGTGCCGCCCACCACGCGCCGCAATGTCGCCGACATGCCGCGCAACACCGCGCCTGGCGTGGTGGCGGAAGCGTATGAATCGAGTTCGAGCTGCACCGCGCGTGCGCCACGCGCGAGGCTGATGCCGAGGTCGCCGTCGCCGACGCGCTGGTCCATCTCGGTCAAGGTCGGCTCGGCTGCCAGCAAACACTCGCAGACCGCTTCGATCGCGCGACGCAGCGTCGCGTCACGCGCGAGCGTCGCGCCACTCGCGCTTTGCGGCGCGGCTGGCGCCGCACGCACTGCGACCTGCGCGACGCGCCCGCTCAGCGCAGGCCATGCGCTCGTATGCGAGGCGGCGTCGAGCAGGCTCAGCCGTTCGTCATCGACACGCAGCAGCGTCAGCGACACGCCGGCCATTTCGAGCGCGCTCAGGAACGTACCGGCCCACGCGCGCGCGACTTCGATGCCGCGGGCGTCGAGCTGGCGCAGCGCTGCGCCAGCCACCACGTTGAGTTCGCTCGACGGCGTGCCGCCCAGATTGTTGACGAGCAGCGCGACGCGCGCGCCGGCCTGCAACGCGAGATCGTCGACGATCTTCACAAGCAGCTTGCCGACGATCGTGTCGGCCGGCTCCAGCGCTCCGCGCGCCACTCCGGGTTCGCCATGAATGCCGAGGCCCCATTCGATTTCGCCGTCGCCCAGCTCGAAGCCCGGCTTGCCCGCGGCCGGCACGGTGCACGGCGTCAGCGCGACGCCCATCGTGCCGAGCGACGCGGCCGCCTCGCGGGCGATCCGGGCGACCTCGGCCAACGGCAAGCCGCGCGCGGCAGCCGCGCCTGCGATCTTGTGAACCAGCACCGTGCCCGCGAGTCCGCGCCGGCCCGCGTGATCGCCGCTCGCGCTCAGCGCGACGTCGTCGGCGACGATCATCATCTCGACCGGGATGCCCTCGGCGCGCGCGATCTCGGCCGCGAGGCCGAAGTTGAAGCGGTCGCCCGTATAGTTCTTGACGATCAGCAACACGCCCGCGGGGCCGGCCACCGCGCGTATTGCATCGAGCACGGCATCGGTGGAGGGCGAGGTGAAGACCTCCCCGGCCACCGCCGCGCTCAGCATGCCATGACCCACGTAGCCGCCGTGCGCGGGCTCGTGGCCCGAGCCGCCGCCCGAGATCAGCGCGACCTCGCCACGCGCGGCCACGGCCTCGGCATCGGCGCGCAACACGATCGTGCCGCCCTGCAACAGCGAGAGTTGGGGATTGAGCACGACGAGCCCGTCGAGCATATCGGGGACCACGGTGGACACATCGTTGATGAGCTTCTTCATTGCGTCAGCTCCGTTGGATGCTGCCGGCAGCGCATGATCGAACGATGCGATGCGAAAGGCAGTCGGGTCGGCGGCGAAAGCGGAAGGTTTAACTGTACCGCGCATCGTCGAACGACGACGCGATAGCGTGAAAGCGTGTACGAATGTGCGAAAGCCTCGAACTGCAAGCAGACGACGAAAACGAACGGGATGTGGTGCCGGACGGCGAAACTGCGGGAACGACTGGATGGATTTGACCGGACCGTAGACGAAAGCGGAACCGCTTTCGTCTACGTCACAGATGCGTTGGTAGGCTCGATTGGATTCGAACCAACGACCCCCACCATGTCAAGGTGGTGCTCTAACCAACTGAGCTACGAGCCTTTAGAGGCGCGAATTATAGAGACTCATTGCGGACTGCACAAGCCCTTGCCGCGATTTATCGAAACGCATGCGCGTCGATCAGTTCGTCGCGGGCCATTCGGTATGGGAGTCCAATGGATAGATAAACCGGCCGATTCACGTGCTCGAAACTGAACAGACCATAGTCCAAACTCGTGACGCCGCGGCTATCGCATTCGACGAGTGCCGCCGCGATCGGCCCGAAGACCGGCCGGCAATACATGCGTGATTTGAGCAGCAGAAAACGCGCGCGGCGCGGATCGATACCGACGCTCTCGAACACGCCGAGATCCCACGGCTCGTGCGTGCGTTCGGTCACGACGAGTTTCACCGTGCCGGTGTCGAGCACCGCCGCGCGTCCCATGTAGCCGCGCTGGCCGGTGTAGGTCGGGCCGCTGATCACGTATTCGCCGTCGGTCAGCGCGCGCACGATGCCGTTCACGGCAAGCGGCGAACGCGAGGGCAAAGCATCGTTGGTGAGCTTGTTGCCGATCGGTAGCGTGACCGAGCTACCGACACCCGAGGCCGTCAATGCGGCGATCGCCTGCGGGTCGCACAAGGGTCCGCTGACGATGCCTTCGAGGCCCTGCTTAAGCGCTTGCTCGAGCAGATCCATCGTGTCGCACGTGCCGCCCGACAGGCAATTGTCGCCGTGATCGAGCAGCGGCACCGGCTTGTCGGCCCCGAGCGCCAGCGACGCCGCCTGCGCGACCGATTCGGCAAGCGGCGCGCGCGGCATCGATCGCGCGTTTCATCGCGCCATCGGCGCACGCGCTGCGCAGCGTGTGCGTGAGCAGCGGCAGCTGACGCCACGCGATTACCGGCTTCGCGCGGCCCTCGATCATGTCGAACAGCAAGCGCGCGGCGTGCGCGCCAGTCTCGTACATGTCGACTTGCGGATAGGTTTTGAAACTGACGATGATGTCGGCGTTGTCGATCATCTGCTGTGTCACGTTGCCATGCAGATCGAGCGCAATCGCGATCGGCGCGTGCGGCAACGACTCGCGCACTCGGGCGAGCAGATCGGCTTCGCCTTCGGTCGAGTTCCCGGCGACCATCGCGCCGTGCAGATCGAGCATCATCGCGTCGCAGCCCTTTTGCGGCTGTCAGGATCGTGTCGCAGATCGCATCGTAGGCGGCGGCGTCGACCGGCCCGCACGGATTCGCCATTGCGGAAATCGGCGTCACGATTTCCGCGTGCATGCGCTCGGCGGCGTCGATGAACGCGGCCATCGCCGTTTGCATGCTCTTGTTCTCGTCGAACACGGCGCGGCCGTAGCTGGGGCCGTTGCGGCCGAATGCGGCCAACGGAGTCTTTACCGGCGAGAACGTGTCGGTCTCGTGATTCATTCGTGCGATCAGGATCTTCGTGCATGTGCTCCCCGTGCTCGACGGCGCGTTCAGTATCACCTGCGGCAGCACATTGCAGCCGGCTTCCAGATGATCGGCCCGCGTCCTCGATTTCGTTGTGGATGATGCCGTCCTTGCACGGCACGAAGATGATCGCCGCTTCGTCCGCCACGCGAAGATATTGCCCATCGCGTCGACCCGTGCCGTGCAGCCGATCCTCTCTCGCCCATGCGATGAACTGCTCGCGCGCCTGGCGGTCGGGTTCGATCAGCGCTGGACGGCAGGCACCGTCTGCGTCGGTCGCACCGATTCGCGCGAGCTGCAGGAAACTGTCCCACAGCCATGCGCCGTCGTTCCGCAAATCGGCCTGAGGTCGAGACAATGTTGGGTGAATGAGCTTGCAACGATGCTTCCTCGCGTCGAAGTCATCTGGATGGCCTTTGCCGGCCGAACTTGATCGGTTCCGGCTTGCCGGTAGGCGTTGTTCCAATGGTCATGATCGAGAGGTTTGGCCAAGGCAGACGGCCGGACGTGCGCGAGGCGGCAACGCGGCGACGCATTTCCGTGGGCATGCATAGGAGGTGAAGCCGTTGGATTCGCGGGGAGCGAAGGGCGCATCGCGGGTGATGCACAGTGCAAATTCGCCCAACTACGCACGCCGCGACGTACCGGCAATCTGCGCACAAGTGGTTGCCAGCAAACGTTTTCGTCGAAGGAAGCGGGTAAAACGCAATGAAGGCTCAACCTTTTGCGAAGCGCGCCGTTATTGCATGTGCTCAGGCAAACCCCTCGGATCTCCATGGCACAACCGATTCCCTTCCGCAATACTGGCGCTGCCCGCGCGCGACATGCCAAGGCCATGCTGTTGCCCATCGCGCGCCAGATCGCCGACGATCTCGCGTTGCGAGTTCATCTGTCGCTCGACGCGCTGCGCCGCGGCGCCGGCACGAAGAGCGATGCACAGACGCTCACGCAGATCATGCTGCTGACCAGCTACCTCGCCGATGCCGGCTTCGGCTCGATGAGCCAGGAAGAACTCCACGCTGCGGACCGCGCGTCGGCGTTGGTGTTCGACGCAGGTCGGGAACGCGATGAATGGAAGCTGGACGAAGCGGGATTCGACCTCTTTGCATCGATCGCAACGAGTTACGATCGGCAGTTGCATCGCGCTCCGCTTTGGGCGATTACGGAGGCCAGTGAACGGCTCGACCGCTTTATCGCAGGTGGATCCGACCGGGCGCCGGCGCGTAAGCGGGCTTAGCGTTTCTTTTGGAGGAAGTGCTATTCGCCTGAGCCCAAAGGACACGGATTTTGGACGAATGTGTCAGAACCCGACGGGGAAACCGACGGGTTACGCGGATGCGTTGCGGATCGGAAAGTAGTGAAGCGCGTGCTTTCGGCCGCGTAAACGCAGAAACCCCACCGCGGTGGGTGGGGTTTCTGACTGGGTGAGGAGCCTGACGATTACCTACTTTCACACGGGCAATCCGCACTATCATCGGCGTGGAGTCGTTTCACGGTCCTGTTCGGGATGGGAAGGGGTGGGACCGACTCGCTATGGTCATCAGGCATGACGGGTTGCTGCGTCGCAATGGTATGCGCCACAGCCAATCGGGAAGAAGCGTAAAGGATTCGTGTGTGGGGGGTTGCGTTGTTTCTGGCACAACACCGATCTCAACCGTGCGCGTGTCGCTCCCCCTGCTGGGGGTAAAACACACCGGTTATAGGATCAAGCCTTACGGGCAATTAGTATCAGTTAGCTCAGTACATTACTGTACGTGCACACCTGACCTATCAACGTCCTGGTCTTGAACGACCCTTCAAGGGGCTCGAAGCCCCGGGGATATCTCATCTTAAGGCGAGTTTCCCGCTTAGATGCTTTCAGCGGTTATCTCTTCCGAACATAGCTACCCGGCGATGCCACTGGCGTGACAACCGGTACACCAGAGGTTCGTCCACTCCGGTCCTCTCGTACTAGGAGCAGCCCCCTTCAAATATCCAGCGCCCACGGCAGATAGGGACCAAACTGTCTCACGACGTTTTAAACCCAGCTCACGTACCTCTTTAAATGGCGAACAGCCATACCCTTGGGACCGGCTACAGCCCCAGGATGAGATGAGCCGACATCGAGGTGCCAAACACCGCCGTCGATATGAACTCTTGGGCGGTATCAGCCTGTTATCCCCAGAGTACCTTTTATCCGTTGAGCGATGGCCCTTCCATACAGAACCACCGGATCACTATGACCTGCTTTCGCACCTGTTCGACTTGTCAGTCTCACAGTCAAGCACGCTTATGCCATTGCACTATCAGCACGATTTCCGACCGTACCTAGCGTACCTTCGTACTCCTCCGTTACACTTTGGGAGGAGACCGCCCCAGTCAAACTGCCTACCATGCACTGTCCCCGACCCGGATTACGGGCCAAGGTTAGAACCTCAAACAGATCAGGGTGGTATTTCAAGGACGGCTCCACGCAGACTGGCGTCCACGCTTCATAGCCTCCCACCTATCCTACACAGACCGGTTCAAAGTCCAATGCAAAGCTACAGTAAAGGTTCATGGGGTCTTTCCGTCTAGCCGCGGGGAGATTGCATCATCACAAACACTTCAACTTCGCTGAGTCTCGGGAGGAGACAGTGTGGCCATCGTTACGCCATTCGTGCAGGTCGGAACTTACCCGACAAGGAATTTCGCTACCTTAGGACCGTTATAGTTACGGCCGCCGTTTACCGGGACTTCAATCAAGAGCTTGCACCCCATCATTTAATCTTCCGGCACCGGGCAGGCGTCACACCCTATACGTCCACTTTCGTGTTTGCAGAGTGCTGTGTTTTTATTAAACAGTCGCAGCCACCAGTTTATTGCAACCCTTTCACCCTCCTGGCGCAGGCCAGTCAAGCTACAAGGGCGTACCTTATCCCGAAGTTACGGTACCAATTTGCCGAGTTCCTTCTCCCGAGTTCTCTCAAGCGCCTTAGAATACTCATCTCGCCCACCTGTGTCGGTTTGCGGTACGGTCACTGTGAAACTGAAGCTTAGAGGCTTTTCCTGGAACCCCTTCCAGTTGCTTCGCTTCCGAAGAAGCTCGCGCCACACCCTTGAGTCCTGTGCCCGGATTTGCCAAAGCACCCTCTTCAATGCAGCGACCGGGACTTCCAACACCCGGACAACCTTCCGCGATCCGTCCCCCCATCGCATTTCACAATGGTGCAGAAATATTAATCTGCTTCCCATCAGCTACGCATTTCTGCCTCGCCTTAGGGGCCGACTCACCCTACGCCGATGAACGTTGCGTAGGAAACCTTGGGCTTACGGCGAGGGGGCCTTTCACCCCCTTTATCGCTACTCATGTCAGCATTCGCACTTCCGATACCTCCAGCACACTTTCCAGTGCACCTTCGCAGGCTTACGGAACGCTCTCCTACCATGCGTGCAAAGCACGCATCCGCAGCTTCGGTATATGACTTAGCCCCGTTACATCTTCCGCGCAGGACGACTCGATCAGTGAGCTATTACGCTTTCTTTAAAGGGTGGCTGCTTCTAAGCCAACCTCCTGACTGTTTTAGCCTTCCCACTTCGTTTCCCACTTAGTCATATTTGGGGACCTTAGCTGGCGGTCTGGGTTGTTTCCCTCTTGACACCGGACGTTAGCACCCGATGTCTGTCTCCCGTGATTGCACTCTTCGGTATTCGGAGTTTGCTATGGCGTAGTAATCCGCAATGGACCCCACAACCATGACAGTGCTCTACCCCCGAAGGTGATACACGAGGCACTACCTAAATAGTTTTCGGAGAGAACCAGCTATTTCCAGGTTTGTTTAGCCTTTCACCCCTATCCACAGCTCATCCCCTAACTTTTCAACGTTAGTGGGTTCGGTCCTCCAGCACGTGTTACCGTGCCTTCAACCTGGCCATGGATAGATCACCTGGTTTCGGGTCTACACCCAGCGACTGAACGCCCTGTTCGGACTCGCTTTCGCTACGCCTGCCCTAATCGGTTAAGCTTGCCACTGAATGTAAGTCGCTGACCCATTATACAAAAGGTACGCCGTCACCCCTTGCGAGGCTCCGACTGTTTGTATGCATGCGGTTTCAGGATCTATTTCACTCCCCTCCCGGGGTTCTTTTCGCCTTTCCCTCACGGTACTGGTTCACTATCGGTCGATCACGAGTATTTAGCCTTGGAGGATGGTCCCCCCATCTTCAGACAGGATTTCACGTGTCCCGCCCTACTTGTCGTACACCTAGTTCTTCCTCGCTGTTTTCGTCTACAGGGCTATCACCTGCTATGGCCGCACTTTCCAGAGCGTTCGACTAACAATGAGAATAAAGAGTACAGGCTGATCCCATTTCGCTCGCCACTACTTTGGGAATCTCGGTTGATTTCTTTTCCTGCGGTTACTTAGATGTTTCAGTTCACCGCGTTCGCTTCACATGACCTATGTATTCAGTCATGGATACTCCATTAGGAGTGGGTTTCCCCATTCGGACATCTCCGGATCAAAGCTTGTTTGCCAGCTCCCCGGAGCTTTTCGCAGGCTACCGCGTCCTTCATCGCCTGTGATCGCCAAGGCATCCACCACATGCACTTGTTCGCTTGACCCTATAACAGGTGTGTCTCAAGACGCACCCGCTACAGGTTGAGTATTCGTGTTGCGCCGTATTCCAAAGCAATCTTTCGATCACTTAAAAATACATCGATACAATCACAACCCTGATTCACCTACTCACGCACCCATCTCTAAGTACGCTTTCGTGAATCTCTTTACTACTTCTTCCTGATTGTTAAAGAACGACAGCCGATTATGAGTTGCCTCATATCGCTCTGACTGGCTCAATCGCCAATGCAAAGTACTCAGCATCCCACTTCATGCTGAACCCTTGGCATTGAGGATTGGTGGAGGATGACGGGATCGAACCGACGACCCCCTGCTTGCAAAGCAGGTGCTCTCCCAGCTGAGCTAATCCCCCTCTCATAGCCACGCAAACTTAGCTCATTCGCTTAACCCCCTTCGGGGGTGAGATGCTCGTAAGTGCTAAAGCACTAACGATCATCGCAAAGGATGGTGGGTCTGGATGGATTCGAACCATCGACCCCCGCCTTATCAAGACGGTGCTCTAACCGACTGAGCTACAGACCCCTGAGCCTGTCTGCGTTGCTTCTACTAACCACAGCCGATAAGCGTGAGCGCTTGCGCAGCAATGCAAGCTCTGGAAAGGAGGTGATCCAGCCGCACCTTCCGATACGGCTACCTTGTTACGACTTCACCCCAGTCATGAATCCTACCGTGGTGACCGTCCTCCTTGCGGTTAGACTAGCCACTTCTGGTAAAACCCACTCCCATGGTGTGACGGGCGGTGTGTACAAGACCCGGGAACGTATTCACCGCGGCATGCTGATCCGCGATTACTAGCGATTCCAGCTTCACGCACTCGAGTTGCAGAGTGCGATCCGGACTACGATCGGTTTTCTGGGATTGGCTCCACCTCGCGGCTTGGCAACCCTCTGTTCCGACCATTGTATGACGTGTGAAGCCCTACCCATAAGGGCCATGAGGACTTGACGTCATCCCCACCTTCCTCCGGTTTGTCACCGGCAGTCTCCCTGGAGTGCTCTTGCGTAGCAACTAGGGACAAGGGTTGCGCTCGTTGCGGGACTTAACCCAACATCTCACGACACGAGCTGACGACAGCCATGCAGCACCTGTGTTATGGCTCCCTTTCGGGCACTCCCACCTCTCAGCAGGATTCCATACATGTCAAGGGTAGGTAAGGTTTTTCGCGTTGCATCGAATTAATCCACATCATCCACCGCTTGTGCGGGTCCCCGTCAATTCCTTTGAGTTTTAATCTTGCGACCGTACTCCCCAGGCGGTCAACTTCACGCGTTAGCTACGTTACCAAGCCAATGAAGGCCCGACAACCAGTTGACATCGTTTAGGGCGTGGACTACCAGGGTATCTAATCCTGTTTGCTCCCCACGCTTTCGTGCATGAGCGTCAGTATTGACCCAGGGGGCTGCCTTCGCCATCGGTATTCCTCCACATCTCTACGCATTTCACTGCTACACGTGGAATTCTACCCCCCTCTGCCATACTCGAGCGATGCAGTCACCAATGCAGTTCCCAGGTTAAGCCCGGGGATTTCACATCGGTCTTACATCACCGCCTGCGCACGCTTTACGCCCAGTAATTCCGATTAACGCTCGCACCCTACGTATTACCGCGGCTGCTGGCACGTAGTTAGCCGGTGCTTATTCTTCCGGTACCGTCATCCCTCACGGATATTAGCCACGAGGTTTTCTTTCCGGACAAAAGTGCTTTACAACCCGAAGGCCTTCTTCACACACGCGGCATTGCTGGATCAGGCTTGCGCCCATTGTCCAAAATTCCCCACTGCTGCCTCCCGTAGGAGTCTGGGCCGTGTCTCAGTCCCAGTGTGGCTGGTCGTCCTCTCAGACCAGCTACAGATCGTCGGCTTGGTAGGCCTTTACCCCACCAACTACCTAATCTGCCATCGGCCGCCCCTTGAGCGCGAGGTCCGAAGATCCCCCGCTTTCCTCCATAGAGCGTATGCGGTATTAATCCGGCTTTCGCCGGGCTATCCCCCACTCCAGGACACGTTCCGATGTATTACTCACCCGTTCGCCACTCGCCACCAGGATTGCTCCCGTGCTGCCGTTCGACTTGCATGTGTAAGGCATGCCGCCAGCGTTCAATCTGAGCCAGGATCAAACTCTTCAGTTCAAACCTGTTACTGTTTTCGGTCTCTCTCGAGACCGGTCGCTCACTCAACGTACTGACGATGATTGATCCGTCTTTCGACAGATAAACCTTCCTCTAATACTGTGTGAGGCTTCTGATACTTTTGCCTTGCAGCAGATTCCGGAGAATCCGCCGCCGCATTCCGCATCAAGCGCCCACACTTATCGGCTGTTAGTTTTTAAAGATCGATCCGCCCAACCCGCAGCGCCTTAACCACCACCACCCGGCACCGCTTCGTTTGCGTCGCTGCGTCTGCAGCAGAGAAACGAGATTATGGAGAGCGATCGACAACACGTCAAGCCCCTTCTGCGAATTTGTTTTCGGGGACAGCCTGCGAGGATGCGACCCACATATAGCAAAACGACGCGGAGCCCCTTGCGCAAGAACCAACACGCCCCTATATATGTGGGGCCGCGCGCATGCGCACGGGCTACGCACCAGCGTAGCCTCACGCATGCATGCGACAACAGCGACGATGATTTGATGTGCACCCATGAGCGCGAACCCCCAAGCTCGTATATAATGCGAGCCGCGCAAAATTTCGCATGTCCATCGGCCCGCTTCCTAGCGGGCTCATCTTTTTTGCTCCCCAGAGCACAGCCCAACAACCGCGTTGAGTCACATCAGGTGATGCTGAGCCCTGCTCGATACGCCTGACGGTAGCGTCTTGCGTCTCATAGCGAAGCCTCTAGAGGAAATTACGTGAACCCTTTTGATCGCGAAGATTCGCAACACGAAACCGCCGCCTTCACTGCCAAAGTTCCGTCCGGCCGCTCGGCCAAAGGCAAGGGCGCCGGCAAAGCGATCCCCGTGGCAGCCGATCTGCCCCCGCAACAAGCCGAAGAGCGCCAGCGCCTGATGCGCGCATTGATCCAGCTGGGTAAAGAGCAAGGCTACCTGACCCACGCGCAGATCAACGACCACCTGCCCGACAACTTCACCGCAACCGCGGCGATCGACAGCATCGTCAGCGCGTTCAGCGACATGGGCGTGCAGGTCTACGAGCAGGCGCCGGACGCGGAAACGCTGCTGCTCAACTCGAACTCCCCGGCCGTGGTGTCGGACGACCAGGCGGACGAAGAAACCGAGGTTGCGCTGTCGACCGTCGACTCCGAGTTCGGCCGCACCACCGACCCCGTGCGTATGTACATGCGCGAAATGGGCGCGACCGAGCTGCTGACCCGCGCAGGCGAAATCGCGATCGCGAAGCGCATCGAAGACGGCCTGCACGAAATGGTGCAGGCGATCGCCGCGTGCCCGCTCGCCATCTCCGCGATCCTCGCGAGCGCGCAGCAGGTCGCCGATGGCGAGCTGCGCATCGACGAACTCGTCGACGGTCTGAATGAAGAGACGGGCGCCGCCGAAGAAGTCGCGAGCGCCGATGCGGATGCCGACGAAGAGAGCGATGCCGACGAGGAAAGCGACGAAGACGAAGAAGAAGACGACGGCCCGGCCGATTCGTCGGCGGCGGACGAAGCTCGCCTGAAGCAGCTCACGAGCGACTGCCTCGAAATTTTCGCCCAGGTCGGCATTCTGTCCGACGAGATGAACGCGGCGCACACGCGCGGCGACGTCACCTCCAAGGCCTATCTGCGCGCACGCGAAGACATCCAGCAGCACCTCGCGAAGATCCGCTTCACCGCACGTACGATCGACCGCCTGTGCGGCGACGTGCAGCACCAGGTCGCGCAAGTGCGCGCGATCGAACGCAACATTTTGCAGATCGTCGTCTCGAAGGCCGGCATGCCGCGCGAGAAGTTCATCGAGACGTTCGCGGGTAGCGAGGCCGACCTCGGTTGGACCGAGCGTGCCGCGCGCACTGGCGCTTCGACGTACGGCGCGGCACTCGAGCGTCATCTGCCGGCCATCCAGTCCGAACAGCAGAAGCTGATCGACATCGAAGCGACGGTGTCGTTGCCGCTCAAGCATCTGAAAGAGATCAACCGCAAGATGGTCGCGGCTGAATCGAAGATGCGCAAGGCCAAGAGCGAGATGATCGAGGCGAACCTGCGTCTCGTGATCTCGATCGCGAAGAAGTACGTGAACCGCGGCATGCTGTTCCTCGACCTGATCCAGGAAGGCAACATCGGTCTGATGAAGGCCGTGGACAAGTTCGAATACCGTCGTGGCTGGAAGTTTTCGACGTACGCGACGTGGTGGGTCCGTCAAGCCGTCACGCGTTCGCTCGCGGATCAGGCGCGCACGATCCGCGTGCCGGTGCACATGATCGAAACGATCAACAAGCTGAACCGTATTTCGCGCGAAATCCTGCAGCAGACCGGCCAGGAAGCGCATCCGGCGGTGCTCGCGGAGCGGATGGAACTGTCCGAAGAGAAGGTCCGCGGCATTCTGAAGATCGCGAAGCAGCCGGTGTCGCTGGAAACGCCGGTCGGCGACGACGGCGATGCGACGCTGGGCGACATGATCGAAGACGCTGGCGTGTCGTCGCCGGCGGATGCCGCGATGCAGGCCGACCTGCGTGCCGCGATCGACGACGCGCTCGACTCGCTGTCGCCGCGCGAAGCGAAGGTTCTGCGCATGCGCTACGGCATCAACACGAAGTCGGATCACACGCTTGAAGAAGTGGGCAAGCAGTTCGACGTGACGCGCGAGCGGATCCGTCAGATCGAGAGCAAGGCGATGCGCAAGCTCATGCATCCGAGCCGCGCGGACCGTCTGAAGTCGTTCCTCGACCGATAAGCGTTGGCCACGCTTGCCGTGCGCACTGCGCGGCAAGCCGGTCACACCGTCGTACACAAGCAGCGGGATGAACCGGTCAACGGTGAGTCCCGCTGTTTGCTTTGTGCTGTACCTTCCCGTCACTCTTCGCACGCGCGAGTTCTCAGTTTCGCTTCTGCGCGATTGTCCACAGATTTTGGGAACAAGCTTGTGGACAACCTGCGCATGACTGCGCTAACTCATTGAGCTGATTGCGTTTCGCGCTCGCGCCTTGAATGAGTCGTGTGCCCGATCGCTTTCTGCACAAGGTGCGAACCGCCCCGTTCGCTGTTGCGCGCTCAACGCGCTTTCGCCGGGCGACGAGCCCGTCGCTGCGCAGGCCGCTAGTCTGCAGATGGGCGATGCCAGTCGCGTCGGCAACGTGCCCCATCCGAGGCTATACGACAACTTCACGAGCCGTCCGGCAGCGAAAAGATGTCCACGCAGCGTCGCCGGAGCGACCGCGCTACGGCCGTCGAAGTAACGCGCGCCACGCGGTGCAGGCGAAGCGACGCCAGTCTCAGAAGGCGCCACCATGGTCGAGCAGATTCAGCATGCCCTCGCCGGTCAAAGGCATGGCCACCGTGCTCTGCCCCAGCATGTGCGGATCGAGGTAGCCGGAAACCTGCAGCGTGTCGGCGGCAAAGCGCATCAGCCGATGCAGCACGATCGGCGCGCCGAAGCCTAGCGTGAACACGATGATCGCGAGATTGCCGCACTGCAAACCAAGCAGACGCACGACGCTCACGTTGCTGCCGAAATGCAATTGCGAGCCGAGCGATGTATTGCCCATCACATGGCGCGTCAGCGCCGCGATATAGAAGCTGCGGATCAACATCGTGCCGATGGAGAACAGCGCATAGAACAAGAACAGCGATCCAAGCGCGGCCCGCGACGGCGCCATACCCGCCCCCGACATGAGGCCGGCATGCATCGATGCGAGGGTGCCCTTCAGAAACACCATGAACAGCACCGCGAACAACACAACCACGCCGACGAACGTGACGAGGAACAGGCCGTAGACGAACCATGCGCGCCCCTCGAAGCGAAACGCCAGACTACCGAAGCGGCTCGCGTTGATGCGGCGTTCCGTCAGACGCATCGATGCCCATGGCATCATCTGGCCGAGCGTGAGAACGCACAACAGCGCATACAGCAACGCGCGCACGCCGTAGCCGAGCGTCGAGCCGGTCATGCCGCCGCGAATACCGCACCACTGAGTGCGACTCAGCCGATAGCGTTGCGCGCCGAAAAACGCGGCCGCCGCGAGCACGACGATCAGCAGATACAACGCGATAACAGGCAGCGAACCGAGCGCCGCGCTTTTCGTCAGCATGCGCAAGACCACGCTCAGCGCTCCAGCCGCGAACGCCGCGCTGAACACGACCACGATCGCGAATAGAAAACCCTTGAATAGCTCGCCGCCGGTGCCCGTGTACTCGAAGCGCTCGTCCTGAAACCGCATGTGCGACCAGACATAGCGGCGATTGTTTGTGCGCGCCCAGAAGCGGTAAATGCCGAGCGTCACGATTTGCAGCAGAATGTTTCTGAAAAAGATGCCATAGAGGTCGCCGAGCGTGCCGTCGTAGATCAGCAGCGGCCGCTTCTCGTCGAGTGAATTCATTGCGTTGCCCTCTTTTCCTCATTAACGTTTTTGTGGCCCGCTCACGCATCCTCGTGCGGCACTTGTATGCGGCATGCGTGTGCGATCGCGACGGGCGACGGTGCTTTCCCGTGCGAAGGCCGGCTCGCGTGGCGCGAGCCCATGCAAAACCTGTCTTTCAAACGCTCAGAGAATCACGCAAAACGGAAGCCGGCCGGCAATCACGATAATTACACGGGTTCCAATCTTTATAAACGGCATTTCCGCATATAAATCGGCCATTTTCATTACGAGATTTAGCAACGCGCGAATTTATACAAATTGCATAATCCAGAAATTAAGTCGGGCAATTGCGATTTCATTGGAGGCGATCATTTGACGGCCCGCTCGCGCGCGCACCGTCCGACGCGACAACCCCGCGCAGCCTCGCCTGCGGCTCGTCACGACCGGCCAAGTAGAACGGCATGTGTGAAGGAAAACGATTGCGCATTCGCACGCAACGCAATTCACCCGCAACGCAATTCGCAATTAATGAGGAATGCGGTGAATTCTGTAAAATCGCCGCAATTTTTGGCATTTGGATTAAAAAACCCGGCTAAGCATTAGATACTCGCCGGGTAATCCGATGCATTCAACTGATTGCATCGACGCGATCAAAGTTTTTATTTCCCCTCGAGATACTGCTCGAGCGCCCGCTTCATACGATGCACGCCGGTTTCAATCTGCTCCACACCCGGCGCGGCAAACGACAGTCGCAGCGCCGCCCTATCGACCGCGTCCTTGTAAAACGCGACGCCCGGCACGAACATCACGTTCTGTTCGATGCACATGCGCAGATAGTCGGATGCATCGCACGCCGCGTTCAGGCGCGCCCACACGAACATGCCACCCGCCGGACGATGGAAAGCGATGTGCTGCGCGAGATGCGTGTCGAGCGCATCGCATAGCGCGCGGCATTTCATGGCATACGCATCGACAATGCGCGGCAGATGCCGCTCCAACGCGCCGCTTGCGAGGTACTCGGCGGCGATCGCCTGGGTCCACGGTGCGCTGCATAGATCGACGGTCTGCTTGGCGACCACGCAACGCCGCACGATCTCCGCGTGCGCGACCATCCAGCCGACACGCAATCCTGGCGCGACGATCTTCGACAGACTCGAAAAATGCACGACCCAGTCGCGCGAACCGGGCACTTGCTCGCTCAATGCGAAAAGCGAAGGCACTGCCGTGCCATCGAACCGCAGATCGCCATATGGATCGTCTTCGACGATCACGAACCGATAACGCGCCGCCAGTTTCAACAATGCGATTCGACGCTCGAGCGACAACGTCGCGCCGGTCGGATTCGCGAACGTCGGCACCGTGTACAGCAGCTTGGGAGCGCTGCGCAACGTGTCCGATTCGAGCACTGCGGCGAGTTTCGCAACGTCGAGGCCGTGCTGATCGACGGGCACCGTGACGACGTCGGCCTGTTGGAGCTTCAGCGCCTGCAAGGTGGCCGGATACGCGGGCTGCTCGACGAGCACGATGTCGCCGGGCGCGACCATCACCCGCAGCAGCAGATCGAAGCCTTGTTGCGAACCGGTCGTCACCAGCAGGTCTGGGGGCGCGCATGGCGCGCCGCGCCGTGTCATCAGCAGCGCGAGTTGTTCCTTGAGGATCGCGATGCCATCGGTCGGGCCGTATTGCAGACACAGCGTCGGCTGCTGCGACGCGCGCGCGGCCGCGGCATCGAGTCCTTCGCGGTCGAACAGATCGCTCGCCGGATAACCGCCGGCGAAAGAGATCATGCCGGGCTGCGCGAGGTATTTGAACAGTTCGCGGATCGGCGAACCGCTCGGGGCTTCGAATGCGGGATTGAATGAGAACATGATGTCGGCCGCCTGCCTTTCGTGTGATATCGATTCAGATGTCGAAGACGATCGGCGTCGATTGTGGCCAACGGCGGGAACTGCGGCAAACGATATCTATGCACTACTTATTGCGTTTTACGCATGACCCCGCTTCAGGCCCATAAAAGGCGCTACACCACGTTCTTTTCGATGATCGGCCGGTTTTCGAGCACGCGCGCAAAGCTCAGTGAACTGAGATCGAGCGTCGCATAGCGGCCATGCAGAATCAATTCGCTGATGCCGCGCCCGGTTGCCGGCCCCTGCTGCAAACCGTGGCCGCTGAAGCCGTTCGCGAAGATGCAGTTGTCGACATCCGGATGATGGCCAATGATCGCGTTCTGATCGAGCACGTTGTATTCGTAATAGCCGGACCAGCAGTTTTGCACTCGCAGCGCCTCGAATTGCGGCACGCGATTGGCAAGCGTCGGCCAGATCACATCGTCGAATAGCGCGTGATCGACTTCGTCGAGCGGTAGATCGTCGGGGTCGTTATCGGCCGATGGCGACGTGCCGCAAATATACGAATTCCCTTCGGGCCGGAAGTACACGCCGCTCGGATCGATCAGCAGCGGACAGCGTTCGAGTCTGGCCGGCGACGTGACGTTGAAGATACTGCGCCGCCGCGCATAAACCGGCAGGTCGATGCCGATCATCTGCGCGACCTTGCGCGACCACGCGCCGGCCGCGTTGACGACGACGTCGCAAGCATAGGTCTCGCCGTCGGCGGTCTGTACCTGCGTGACGCGGTTGCCGTCGCGATGTAGCGCGGTGACGTCGGCCGCGACGTAGCGCGCGCCGAGCGCCTGCGCTTTCTTGCGCAGCGCCTGCACGAGACCGTAGCCGTCGAACCAGCCTTCGCCGCTTTCGCCAAAAGCGCCGGCAACGAGGTCGTCGGTATTGAGCCAGGGGCAGCGCGTTTGCAAGCCTCGCGCGTCGAGCAGACTAATATCCGCGCCGAGGCTTTTTTGCAGCGCGTGATTCTCGCGCAGCGTCGCTTCACCGGCTGATGTCGCGAGAAACAGGTAGCCGCCTTCGTGCAGATCGATCGAGGGCCGCGTGCCGTCGACTTCGAGCCGCTCGCCGATCGAGCGCAGAAACTCGATGCCGAACAGCGACATCTGAATGGAAAGCGGCGTCGAAAACTGCTGCCGGATCGACGCCGCCGACAACGCCGACGACGAACGCGCATAGGTCGGATCGCGCTCGATTACCGTGACGCCGACTGTCGGATCGGACAGCCGCAAGAAATACGCAATCGAACTGCCGATCACCCCACCGCCGACGATCACGACTTTCGAACTCACGTCTTACTCCACGAGTAACGTGGCCGCTCCGGAACGCCGGGCGGCGCAAACGGATTGCTATCAGGAACGCGCGGTTGCCTGCGCGCGTCACGGCGAGCGCGGCGCATCCGCATCGAGCGCAATGCGCCGCCATCGCTCACAACGTCACACTTGCGCGCGCTCAGTCGAGATTGAAGTCGATGCCTTGCGCAAGCGGCAGCGCCGACGAGTAGTTCACGGTATTGGTCGCGCGACGCATATAAGCCTTCCACGCATCCGAACCCGACTCACGACCGCCGCCCGTTTCCTTCTCGCCGCCAAACGCGCCGCCGATCTCGGCACCGCTCGGTCCGATGTTGACGTTCGCGATGCCGCAGTCGCTGCCCGACGCGGACACGAAGCGTTCCGCTTCGCGCAGGTCGCTCGTGAACACGCACGACGACAAACCGTGATGCGCCGCATTGTTCGCCTCGAGCGCATCGGCGAAGTCGGCATAGCGCAGCACGTACAGAATCGGCGCGAAGGTTTCCTTCAGCACGACCGACGTTTGCGACGGCATCTCGACGATGGCCGGACGCACGTAGTAGCCGCCCTCATAACCCTTCACCTCGACTCGCTCGCCGCCGAACACCTTGCCGCCCTCGGCCTTCGCCTGCTGCAGCGCTTCCTGCATGCGGTCGAACGATTGACGGTCGATCAATGGCCCCATCAGCGTGCCCTTTTCGAGCGGATTGCCGATCGGCACGCGGCTATACAGCTGCTTCAGACGTTCGACGGTCTTCTCGTACACGCTGTCGTGCACGAACAGACGCCGCAGCGACGTGCAACGCTGACCGGCCGTGCCGACCGCCGAGAACAGGATGCCGCGCATCGCGAGTTCATGGTCGGCCGTCTGCGTGACGATGCCGGCGTTATTGCCGCCGAGTTCGAGCAGCGAGCGGCCGAAGCGCTTCGCCACTTCGACACCGACCTTGCGACCCATTTCCGTGCTGCCCGTCGCGCTGACGATCGACGCGCGCGGATCGGCCACGAGCTTTTCGCCAACGTCGCGGCCGCCGATGATCAATGCGCTCAGGCCAGCCGGCGCGTCGCCGAATTCCTTCAGCGCGTCTTCGAGAATCCTGTTCACGGCCAGCGCCGACAGCGGCGTCTTTTCCGACGGCTTCCAGATCACCGCGTTACCGCACACCAGCGCGAGCGCCGCATTCCACGACCACACCGCCACCGGGAAATTGAACGCCGAGATCACGACGCAGGTGCCGAGCGGATGCCACGACTCCGCCATCCGATGACCCGGGCGCTCGGACGCGATCGTCAAACCGTACAGTTGACGGGACAAACCGACCGCGAAATCGCAGATGTCGATCATTTCCTGCACTTCGCCCATGCCTTCCTGAAGGATCTTGCCGGTCTCCAGCGAGACGAGGCTGCCGAGCGCCTGCTTCTGTTCGCGCAGCCGATTGCCGAGCAGCCGCACCAGCTCGCCGCGGCGCGGCGCCGGCACGTTGCGCCACACGGCGAACGCGTCTTTGGCCCGAGCGAGCGCCGTGTCGACCTCAGCCGCCGTCTGGCTGGCCACACGGCCGATGAGCTCGCCGGTGATCGGCGAATGAACCACGATATCGCCGGCTTGCGCGGCTTGGGCAATGCCGAGATCGGCAAGGATGGTGGACGCGTCCATGTGAACCCCTTTAATTTCCGATACGAAACAAGAGTAAGTTCGGAAACTATACACGCGGGTTTCTATGCCGGCAAGGAGATGCTGGGGAGTGAAATACCGGTTGACAAAAGGCTGCGGTGTTTCCAGAAGGAAACTTCGTCGGACATGGGGCGGGTGTCCCACGGCCGCGCGTCAAGCATCTGGCGCGCCGTCCCCCTCCGCCACCGCCATCAACCGGTCGACCAGCACGCGCGCGAACGGCGGCAAGTCCTTCAGACTGCGCACGCAGATCTTCAGCTTGCGCTCGGCCCACGGATCGTTCAGGCCGACGATCGCGATCTGCATCGTCTTGATGTGCCGCAGCGCGACCGACTCCGGCACGATGCCGATTCCGACACCCGCCTCGATCATCCTGCACGCGGCCTCGAAGTTGCCGACCTGGATGCGAAGTTTGAGACGCGCGCCGAGCGCATCGGCGGCGCTCATGATGAACGCGTGAATCGCGCTCGACGTCGGCAGGCTCACGAAGTTCGCGTTCAACACCTGCGAAAAATCGACCGACGCCTGCCTTGCGAGCGGATGCTCGTACGACGTAACCAGCACGAGCCGATCGTCGCGATACGGCAGCATCTGCAGATGCTCGGCATGCACATTGCCCGCGACGATGCCGATATCGGTCGCGCTGTCGGCGACGCCCTTGACGATCTCGCCGCTCAACACTTCGCGCAGATCGATGTTCACGTCCGGGTGATCGCGCAGGAACCGGCTCAGCACCGCCGGCATGAACTCGCTGATCGCGGTCGTGTTGGCCCAGATGCGCACGTGGCCCTTGATGCCTTCGCCGTACTCCTGCATGTCGCCTGCCAGATGCTCGACGCGTTCGAGCACGAGCCGCGCGTGGTGTACGAAGGCCTCACCAGCGGGAGTCGGCGTCACACCCTGGCTGGTTCGATAGAGCAGCTTGACGCCAAGCTGCTCCTCGAGATTCTTGACCCGGTTGCTGGCGGCCGGCGCAGACAGGTGCGAACGCTCCGCGGCACGCGCGAGATTGCGCGTGTCGGCGATGTGCAGGAGCAGGCGTAAATCGACGAAATCGAAGTGCATGATGAAAGCTGCTGGCGAAGCACGCGCAAAGCAAACTTTCATCTTAACCGGACGCGGTGAAATTTAGCCGGGGAAAGATCCGAATCGACGGACCGCCTTCATGCGCGTATTGCCTAAGCCGACTCTTGCATCATCTCAGCTTGCGGCATCAGCTCGGCATCGGGCGAAATCTCTTCGAGCGTCTGCTGACTCGTTTCGATGCGCAGCGCGAGAATCGCGATGCTCAGCAACAACAGTACGCCACCGACCATCGTCAGCACACCCGTCACCCCGAATTGCGTGTACAGCAACAGCGCGACATAGGGTGTCGACATCGACGCCGCGCGGCCGCACGTACCGGCCACGCCGGTGCCGCGCAAGCGATGCGCGGTCGGAAACAGCTCGGGGATGTAGCCGAACAGACCGAGTGTGCAGACCGTGTAGATCGCCGTGACGAGCGCGAAGCCGACGACCGCGATCGGCACCGGCGCGCGCATCTGGACGTAAATGAAGCCGAGCACGATCGTTGCGAGCGAGAACAGCACGATGCCGTTGCGCCGCCCGAGGCGGTCCGTGACGAGATAACCGACGACAGCGCCGGCCGGCGCGCCGAACGACATCAGCAACACGAAACCGAGCGACTGCACGATGGTCAGGCCCTCCTTGACGAAGAACGTCGGCAGCCACGCGACGAAACCGTACAGCGACATGTTGATCGCCATGCAGGTCAGCGCGGCGACCAGCGTGCGGCCGATCATGCCGCGCGCGAACAACGCCGAGAACGGTGCGGCCGGCACCTCGTGACTGACCACGCGCGCGACCGGCGGCAGCTTGCCGACGCGCGCCTCGACCTGTCGCTCGATCGCCGCGACGGTCGCCTCAGCCTCTTCGAGCCGGCCGACCGTTTCAAGCCAGCGCGGCGACTCCGGCATCCGATGCCGCAGAAACCACACGATCAGCGCACCGACACCCGCGATCGCGAACATGTAGCGCCAGCCGAGATGCGGAATCACCCAATAGCCGATTGCGGTCGCACCGAGCAGACCGGAGTTGATGATCAGCGCTAGCAACGCGGTCCAGCGGCCGCGTGTCGCGGGTGGCACGAATTCGCACAGCGTGCCGGCCGCGACCACGAGTTCAGCGCCGAGGCCGATGCCCATGATGAAGCGCAGCAGGATCAGCCAGTAGATGTCCGGCGCGAAGCAGGCGGCGAGCGATGCGATGCCGAAGATCGCGAGATTGGCTTGATATGAGTAGCGTCGGCCGAAGCGGTCGCCGAGATAGCCCGACAGGCCAGCGCCGATCATCATGCCCATGAAGGTTGCGGAGATGAAGAAAGAGCCGAGGCGCAGATCGGTGAAACCGGTTTTGACCATCGCCGCGAGGGCGCCGTTGGCGAGATAGATGTCGAAGGCGTCGAGGAAAGCGCCCGCGCCGATCAGGCCGAGGATGTTCCAGTGGAAACGGGTGATCGGCAGGCGGTCGAGGCGTGCGCCGGAGTTGATGGGGGCTGACAAATTGTGTCTCCTGTCTTTTTAAGCTGCGCGCGGGCGAGAGCCGCGTGCGCGGAACAGTTCTGCGAGGCTGCATCCGTTGGATGCGGCGACTCGGAGCAGAGCGCTGAACGGCCGCTGTTGAATCGTGCTGGGCCGTTGGCTTCGAGATTGCGACAGGTGACGTGGAGTGGGAATTGGGTTTTTTGGAGGTGCGTGTTCTGGTTTGATTAAGGGAATGGAAAAGAAGCTCTTCACTCGGCGCTGCCCGTTGAAACCTCGATCTCGATTACTTCAAGAAGATCAACAACAGTTACGGACACGATATTGGCGACGAAGTGCTCGCTAGTGAGCGTTCGCCAACTCGACGACGAAGTCCAGAAAGGCTCGCGTCTTGGCCGGCATGTGATGCCGTGACGGGTAGCAGGCGTAGAGGGGATAGCGTTCGTCAGGCCAGTCGGGAAAGAGATTGATCAGCCGCCCTTCATCAATCAGATGCTCGGCACCGAGAAGAAGCATCTGCGCGACGCCGGATCCAGCGAGGCACGCGTTGAGCAGCGCACCAGGATCGTTCACCGTCAATCGTCCCCGCGGGGCAATCACGATGTGCTTGCGTTTGCGATGGAATTCCCAGGGGAACGGCTTGCCTGTCTCCGGATTACGGAATTCCAGGCATCGGTGAGTCGGGCCTTCGAGATCTTCCGGCTTTGCCGGGCGGCCGCGTCGTGCGATGTACGAAGGGGCGGCGACCGTCACCACGGCCGTGTCGAGCAGCTTGCGTGCGACCAGCGTCGATATCCTCGGCTCGCCGAACCGCAGCGCGAGATCAAATCCCTCGAGAACCAGATCGCCGAGATGATCGCGCGCGATGAACTCGATTTCGAGCTCAGGATGCGCATCCATGAACTGGTCGAGTTGCTGCCCGAGGATCGCCCGGTAACAAACCGGATCGAGGTTGACCCGCAACTTCCCCCGCACCGCCGATGCGCCGCCGGCCGCGGCCACGGCGGCCTCCTCCAGCCCCGCGAGGTGCGGCATCACCTGCTCGTAAAAGCGGCGGCCCTCCTCCGTCAGCGATACGGAACGTGTGGTCCGGTTGAAGAGCCGGATCTTCAGCCTCTTTTCGAGCCTTGCAATGGCTCGGCTCACGCCAGGCGGTGACATTCCGATCACTTCCGACGCAGCCGCAAACGTGCCGGCGTCGACTACCGCGGCAAATACGCTAATCCCACTGGAATAATTTTCGATCCTCGATTTCATGGTCGGGCGAATCAAAGCAGGTGACTGAGCCGGAATTATCACCGGCTCAGGCCCCATCGCTCCATTTATCCAGCTGCCTGGTTCTGCGCGGTTACTTCTGCGCCGCCGGTCAACGCGGCAGTGTCGCTGCGGTCCGTCCTCGTATTGATGAACCATGCGGAAACCGACGCCAGCAAGAAGCAGCCGACGAAGAGGTGGAAGACGACATTGAAGTCGTTGTTCGTCCTGGTCAGGATGTAACCGACGATCAGCGGGGAAAGAAATCCTGCCAGCTGACCCGCTGCATTGACAAAGCCGATTGCCGACCCGACGACCTTGTTCGGCAGCGCGACGTTCGGGATGGTGTACAACGAACAGCCGGCCATGGTCGAGAAGAAATAGCCGATCGTCTGATAGAAAACCGCCGTTTCCACGGTCTCGGCATGGGCCGTCATATAAGCAAAGATGGCGGCCACGATGCAGCCGAGGACGACCAGCAATTCGCGACGATTGCGGAAGAACTTGTCGGAAAGAAAGCCGGTGATGCAGTAGGCAATCGTGCCGACGAGAAATGGCACCGACGCCATAATGCCCATTCGGGCCGTCGAAAGGCCGCGCGCTTTCAGCAGATATGTCGGGAACCAGCTCATGATGCCCCACGAGGCAATGCTAAAAACGAACAAGGTGACGAAGCACCACCAGACCAGCGGAGTTTTCACCAATCCAGCGAAATCCGCCTTGCCGGCGGAAGCAGACGATGTTTTTTCGCTGGTACCGATTTCCTCCAGTTCGATATCCGAAACGTGCTTGCTGTCCTTTGGGCTGTTTCGGATATAGATCCAGCCGAATATCGCCATCGCGATACCGGGTATGAACAGGCTCGTGAAGATCGCGCGCCATCCCCACGCGGCCATCACGGCGGCCACGAACAGCGGCGCCAGTGCAGGTCCCAGAGCATTGGTGGTCATCATCAGCCCGGTCGCCCGTCCCACTTCGCGCTTTGGGAACCATGCCGACAGTGCCTTGAATGCGGCCGGAGGAAAGAGCGCTTCGCCGACGCCGAACGCGACCCGCACCACCAGCATCAAACCGAGCGAATTGCACAGTCCAGTAAGCGCGGTGAAAACCGTCCACCACGCAATCCCGATCGTGGTCATTAGCCGCGGGCCGAATCTGTCCGCAAGCAGGCCTGCCGGGATCTGACATAGCGCGTAGCTGAAGAAGAACGCACTGAGGATTCCTCCCATTTCCATCGCCGACAGATGAAACTCCGACGCAATAAATGGAATAGCCGCTGCCATGATCATTCTGTCCATATAACAGAGCAGATAGATCGCGAACAGAATCAGCAGCACGAGATAGCGATGTCTCCAACGAAAGCGCATGAGGTCTTCCTTATTATCGATCGACAGCGATGAAACGAAATCCGCGTCCTAGCCGGCCAGTTGGCGGTACGAGAACGACTTGAAATCGGCAGGCTCGCGAAAACCGAGCATGTCGTTGACGGTGATACCCGTGAAAGCCCCCGTGAAGCCGATTGGGGTTGCATATTCGTCGCTGAGTTTCGTGAAATCCTTTTCCAGTCCGAGGTCCTTCCAGTCACCATCCGTCATGCGATAGAAGAAGCGCAGTTTCGCGTCCACGACGCGCATCCGCAGGTCGATCCCGGTGGCCTCGGGCAGCGTCGCGAGTCGATTGCTGTAGGCGAAGCTGCCGGCATCCATTTCCATGTAGGACAGGATTTTTGTGCCGTCGTCGTCGCGCGTGACGAACAGATAGTAGAAGGTGTTCTCGTCGTAACGTGCCATGAGCCCTGCCATGTGCAGATACGACTTGGGCGAAAATTCCAGCGCCGTTTCGACTTCGAACTGCCAGTCGCGGATGCGACAGGCCAGCAAGCTTTGATGGAACCGCGAAGTCGGCGACTCTTGCCCCCTTATCCGCAGATGGCCCGGATGTTCGTGAAGATTGCACCACTCGTCGCTGATAGGGATTCGCAGACTCTGCAGTTCCAGCGGCAACGCGGCACATTGTTCGAAATCGACCGCCCAACTGCTGTCGAGGCTTTGCTCGATGTGCGAGTCGATCACGAAAGATTCGGCCGGGATCACGCCACCACTAGCGAGGCGGGGCCAGTCGGCCTGCCATTCGATCGCTGCGATGCAGGTCTCGCGGCCTAGCGGCGAGCGCTTCGTGTGCGCATCGATCGGTCTCGATCCGAGATACGTCATGTACCACTGCCCGTGCGGACCTTCGACAAGATTGCCGTGGCCGGTCCGCTGGATCCGTCCATTTGCGTCGCGCGACGTGAGCATCGGCGTGTCGGGATGAAGCTCGTATGGACCGAAAATATCGCGAGACCTGGATACACACGTTGCATGCGTATAGCCTGTGCCGCCCTCCGCTGTGATCAGGTAGTACCAGCCTCCCTTCTTCAGCAAATGCGGAGCCTCGTAGATCTGACATTTCATGAAGTAATCGGTCTTCAGGTTGGCGCCCTTATAGATGACGCGCTCTTCGCCGATCAGCTTTTCCTCCTGCACCGAGTATTCCCGCAGAACGATTCCGACGAAAAGGTCTTCGTGGATCCCTCTGAAATCGCGCCGGATATAGGCCAGCCACTTTTTGCCCGATTCGTCGTGGAACAGCGACGGATCGTATCCGCCGGACACGAGATGCACGGGCTCCGACCAGGGGCCGGTGATGTCCGGGGCGGTCACGAGGTAGTTGTGCATGTCACGCAGCGGGGAGATCTTCTGCTCGCCTTTCCATGCCTTGGTGTCGGTATAGACGAGCCAGTAAAGGCCGTCGTGATAGGACAGAGCGGGCGCCCATATCCCTGCGGACGGCTGCTCCCCGATCAGGTTCAATTGCGATAGCCTATCCAGAGGCGTGGCCTTGAGTTCCCAGTTGACGAAGTCTTTCGATTCGTAAATGAGAACGCCCGGATACCATTCAAACGTTGAAACCGCGATGTACCAGGCATCCTTGCCACGACATACGCAAGGATCCGGATTGAAGCCGCGCAGTACTGGATTTTGAATAGTGCTCATCGGAAGGGGTATTTTGTGACGTGCTGAGGGGAACGGACTGTTACCGATAACAATTTAATCTAGCATGTGACCAGTCAACTATTCAAGTGCGGTGATGGGGGGGTATTCCCTTGAGTGAGGTGCTCGCTGGTACGTCGTTCGAATGACCGGCAAGTGAGTGGCTTCAGTCGGAGGGATACGTTGATACCCTGATCACACGCGCTCCCTCGATATGTAGAAATCCAGCGGTGTTCCAGTCGTCCTCGGGATTTTCGGCTGTCGTGCCGTCTTTCAGCCCAAAACCCTCCGCGCCCGCAGGATCACCGGCATATCGACCATTTTCCCATCCACTGCAACGGCGGCGCCATCGCTCGCCTCGACAGCCGCAAGCACCCGCCGTGCCCACTCCACCTCGGCGTCGCTCCACGCATACGCGCGATGCACCGCCTCGATCTGCTTCGGATGAATGCAAAGCTTGCCGCCGAATCCAAACCGCCGCCCGCGCCGCGCATCGGCTTGCACCGCATCAGCATCGATAATGGTCGTCGACACGCCATCCACCGGCGCACCAATTTCAGCGAGTCTCGACGCAAGCACGATCTGCGAGCGAAACAGATGCAACTCCTCGCCATCCCCATCGATACCGAGATCGACCTGAAAATCCAGCGTGCCGAACACGATACGCAGCACGCGCGGTGAGCCACATAGTTCCGCAAGATTCGCGAACCCACGCGCAGTCTCGACGATCGGCAACACGCTCAACGCCGGATGCGCGTTAGCGAGCACCGCGCAGATCTGTTCGCGTGTCTCAGCTTTTGGCAGCACGATTCCCGCGACTCCGGCCTGCCCAACGAGCGCAGCAACGTCATCTGGAAACCAGCGGGTATCCGAGCCATTGATGCGTACCCACGCGGCCCGCGATGCGTTAGCCGACACTGCGGCTACCACCGCCGCACGCGCCGGCACCTTCTGATCCGGCGGCACCGCGTCTTCCAGATCGAGAATCACCGCGTCCGCGCCGGCCGCATAGGCCTTGTCGAACCGCTCGGGCCGGTTCCCAGGCACGAACAGATACGAGCGGGGCAACGCGCTCATGCCGCCACCGTCGTGCGCGAAGTTGCATCGAATACCGAACCAATCCGCGTCTCTTCGGCAACCCGCCACGCGCGGCGAAGCAATTGCACCGCCTCACCTTCAGTAGCCGCACCCGAAAACGCCGCCAGCCGATGCAGCTTCGTCGCGATCTCATCGCGCGACAACGTATTCCCCGGATCGCCTTTCGGTTCATCGACACGCCCATCGAACACGCGGCCGTCGGTCGTCGCCACCGTGACCTTGCCTATCCAGCGTGCGGGATACGCGGAGTCGACTTCAGCGTCGAGCACCATCGTGACCTTGTCGCGAAACACGGCGATCTCGCTCGCGTCGAAGCCCTGCTCGAATTCGGTCACGCCCGCATAGCCGTGATGCGCGACGAGCCCGAGTACCGTGCCCATGTTGAACTTCGCCTGATGCACGGTACGCGGCGTGACCACGGCACCGAGTACATCGATCGCGCCTTGATGCACGTGCGCGACCACCTTCGCGATGTCTCCCGGCGCGAGACCATGCGCCTGCACGACGGCGAGCAGCGCATCGGCGGCCGGATGCGTATGGCGGCACGCCGCGTGATACTTGAACGACGTCTCCGCGGTCGCCCAGCGGCTGCCGAGCCGATCGACGAGGCGCGCCGGATCGGCGTCGCTCGACATACCCGCGGCCATGCCCTGCGCGCCTTCGAGAATGTGCGTCGCGCCCTTGAAGCCGTCGGCGGCAAGTTGCGCGGCCATCAGGCCATTCGCGGCGGCCATCGCGGTATGCAGTTGCTTCGAGTCGGCGGCGTCGCGCAGAAATTCCCACAGGCCGCTCGCCTGCGTGCCCGCCGAGCCGAACGCATCGAGCATCTGCGACGGCGATAAACCCAACAACCGTCCCGCAGTTGCCGCGGCCGCGACCGTGCCGACCGTGCCCGTGGTGTGAAACACCTTGTAGTGCGAGCGCCCGAGAAATTCGCCGATGCGAATGCCGACCTCATAGCCCGCCACCGCCGCCGCGATGAAGTCGCGCCCCGACGCTCGCTTTGCTTGTGCCAACGCGAGCGCAACCGGAAACACCACGGTCGCCGGATGAAACACCGAGCCATTGTGCACGTCGTCCTGTTCAGCGAAGTGCGATGCCGCGCCGTTGATCATCGCGGCGAAATACGGCGTGGTGCCGCTGCGGTCGATCAGCACCTCGCAGCGGCCCTCGTTCGTCGCACCGGCTGCCGCGCGTGCGAACCGCGCGATCGTCTCGACCGGGCGCGCGCCTTTGCCGGCCAGCGCCGAGCCCAGCCAATCGACGTACAGGTTGACGGTACGCTCGACGACCTCGTGCGGAATGCTGTCGAAGTCGAGTTGTGCGGCGAAAGTGGCAAGTGTGAGACTGGGATGGTCGCTCATGAGTGTCGTGCGCGGTGTTGTGCCAGGTTGCATCGGATTCGTTCGGAATGCCGGCTCGTCATGCTGCATCACATGCGTGCCGGTGCGAAGCAAAGCAGGTCTACTGATCAGATCGTGCCGGCCGCGCGCAGCGCGTCGATACGAGCATTGTCGTAACCAAGCTCACGCAGAATTGATTCGGTATGTTGACCAAGAGTGGGTACCGGGTCCATCCGGGGCGCGATGTCGGAAGGCAAGCCGGGCGGCCGCAATGCCGGTATGGTGCCCGCTGCCGTGCCGACTTCCTGCCAGCACTCGCGCGCCTTCAGTTGCGGATGCGCCCACACGTCGGCGAGCGTATTCATCTGCGCGTTCGCGATGCCGGCCTCATCGAGTCGCTCGATCACCTGCGCGGCGCTCTGCTTCGCGAACGCCACGACGATCACCTCGCGCAGCGCGTCGCGCGCCGCAGTACGCTTCGAATTCGATGCGAAGCGTTCGTCGGTTGCCAACTCAGGCTGTGCGAGCACGCGCTCGCAGAACAGCTTCCATTCGCGTTCGTTCTGCAAGCCAAGCATGACCGTCTTGCCGTCGCCAGCGGGAAACGGGCCGTAAGGATAGATCGTCGCATGCGCGGCACCCGCGAGCGCGGGCTGTGGCTGACCGTCGATCGCGTAGTAGAGCGGATAGCCCATCCACTCGACCATGCTTTCGAGCATCGACACGTCGATACGGCATCCGCGCCCTGTGCGTCCACGCTGCAACAGCGCGCTCAGGATGTTCGAATACGCGTACATGCCCGCCGCGATATCCGCGATCGAGCAGCCCGCCTTCGCTGGCGCGTTGGGTGAACCGGTGATCGACAGAAAGCCGGACTCGCTTTGAATCAGCAGGTCGTACGCTTTCTTGTCGCGATACGGACCGTCCGCGCCGTAGCCGGAGATATCGCAGACGATCAACTTTGGATGCTTGTCGCTCAACGTGCCGTAGCCCAGGCCGAGCCGTTCGGCGGCGCCTGGCGCGAGGTTCTGCACCAGCACGTCGGCATCGGCCACCAGCGCATCGAGAATCTCCGCCGCCGCGGGCTGCTTCAGATCGAGCGAAAGACTTTCCTTCGACCGATTGGTCCACACGAAATGCGATGACAGTCCATGCACGCGTTCGTCATACCCGCGCGCGAAATCGCCGACGCCGGGCCGTTCGATCTTGATCACGCGCGCGCCGAGATCGGCCAGTTGACGTGTGCAGAACGGCGCGGCAATCGCGTGCTCGAGTGTGATGACCTTGATACCGTCGAGAGGTCTCATGATGTCCGCCAGCGGGTCAGAACGAACGCGGCAGCCCGAGGATATGCTCGGCCACGTACGAGAGGATCAGATTGGTCGAAATCGGCGCGACCTGATACAGACGCGTTTCGCGAAACTTGCGCTCGACGTCGTATTCGCACGCGAAGCCGAAGCCGCCGTGAAATTGCAGGCACGCATTGGCCGCTTCCCACGACGCATCCGCCGCGAGCAGCTTCGCCATATTCGCCTGCGCGCCGCACGGTTGATGCGCGTCGAAACGACGGGCTGCTTCGAAGCGCATCAGGCTCGCGGCCTCGACGTTGATGAACGAGCGCGCGATCGGAAACTGCACGCCCTGGTTCTGTCCGATCGGCCGGCCGAACACGACGCGCTCCTTCGCGTATTCGGTGACTTTATCGACGAACCAGTAGCCGTCGCCGATGCATTCCGCGGCGATCAGCGTGCGCTCTGCGTTGAGTCCATCGAGAATGTATTTGAAGCCTTGCCCTTCCTCGCCGATCAGATTCTCGGCCGGAATTTCGAGGTTGTCGAAAAAGAGCTCGTTGGTCTCGTGATTGACCATGTTCAGAATCGGCTGCACGGTCAGGCCATGACCGATCGCTTCGCGCAGATCGACGATGAAGATCGACATGCCCTCTGATTTCCTCTTCACGTCCGCGAGCGGCGTGGTGCGGGCAAGCAGGATCATCAGGTCCGAGTGCTGCACGCGCGAGATCCACACCTTCTGACCGTTGATCACGTAACGGTCACCGCGCCGCTCGGCGGTAGTCTTGATCTTCGTCGTATCGGTGCCGGTGGTCGGCTCGGTCACGCCCATCGATTGCAAACGCAAGTCGCCGTTCGCGATCTTCGGCAGATACTTGCGCTTCTGTTCTTCCGAACCGTGCCGCAACAGCGTGCCCATGTTGTACATCTGCCCGTGACACGCGCCCGAGTTGCCGCCCGCGCGATTGATCTCTTCCATGATCACCGACGCTTCCGTGAGCCCGAGCCCCGAGCCGCCGAAGTCTTGCGGAATCAGCGCGGCGAGCCAGCCGGCCTTCGTCAGCGCGTCGACGAACTCTTCCGGATAGCCGCGTGCTTCGTCGATCTTGCGAAAGTACTCGCCGGAAAACTGCTGACACAGATCGCGCACGGCCTCGCGAATGTCCTGGAACGAATCGTGTTGCGTGATTTGCATTGTCGAGTCTCGTGGATTTCAGGCGAGCGCGGCGGTCGCGCGCATGGTCAGATAACCTTCGTGATCCTTCGCCCACAGGTCGATGGTCTTGCCGTCGACGGACGGTTTGCCACACACCGTAAACGGCTGATCCGCGAACGTGGGGCGAAGCGCGCGGAACGCGAAGCTTTGCAGCGTCGCTTGCGGCAGTTCGCGGCGCACGAGATCGACGAGCAGCGTCGCGATCAGCGGGCCATGCACGACGAGCCCCGGATAACCTTCGACCTGCGTGACATACGGATGGTCGTAGTGAATGCGATGGCCGTTGAAAGTGAGCGCCGAGTAGCGGAACAGCATTACGGCATCGGCGTCGATCGTGCGGCGCCACGTTTCGCCTTCGGGCGCGGGCGCCGGCTGCTGCGGCCGCGCACCCTGCTGCGGCGCGTCGCGATAGACGATGTCGTGCTCCTCTTCGAGCTTCAACTCGTCATCGACTTCGATCGTATGTTGCACGGTGACGAACACGAGGCGGCCCGAGCGGCCGGTCTTGTCCTCGATATTGGCGATAGTCGACGTGCGTCGCGCATGCTCGCCGACTTTCAGCGGAGCATGAAACGTAAGCCGGCCGCCAGCCCACATGCGTCGCGGCAGCGGCACGGGCGGCAGAAAACCGCCGCGCTTCGGATGACCGTCGGGACCGACTTCGGATAGCGGCGCGACCGGCAGAAAGTACAGCCAGTGCCACAACGGCGGCACGGTGTTACCGCTTTCCTCGCGATCGAGCGTAGCGGCGAGCGCCGTTAATGGAAACGCGGTGATGTCGTCTTCGGTCACCGCCTGCTTGTCGAGCCAGTCGTCGAGTTTCTCTGGGGCAGCGGACATGGCGGAGTCTCCAGATTCAGGTGTTGGTCCGTGATGGGTCCCACTATGACCGACGCGCTGTGTTCCGCGAAGTTCGAATTTCCGAAGCGGGCCTTTGGTTTTGATTAAGACGTTAGGCCCGGCGCGCAGCGCTGACAATCTGTTTTCAGCGCGATCAGCGATTCGATAGGGCTTGACCTGCTCGTTTTTGCCGCGCCGCGACGATGCCCCTTCACCTGCTCGCTTATTTGAGCCCCAGTCGTTTGGCCAACCGATTCAGATTCGCCCGGTCCAGCCCCAACTCGCGCGCGACCGCTGCCCAGTTCTGCCTATTGCGGACCAGCGCTTCGAGAACGAGATTGCGTTCGAACTCGGTGACCGCGCTGCGAAAGTCTTTGGTCTCGCTTTCCTCACTTTGCGTGGCGGTTTGATTTGCTTCAGCATCCTGTGCGTCGGACAACGCCAGATCCGCGGCCGTCAACGTCAGAATACGGCGGCGCTCACGACTGGCCGCCAACGCCTTCAGCGCACTGCGTCCGATCAGATGCTCGAGTTCGCGCACATTGCCGGGCCACGAGTAGTGCAGCAGCGCGGCCTGCGCGTCAGTCGCGAGACGCAGACTCAGCAAGCCGAGCCGCGAGCGATTGTCTTCGAGGAAAAAGCCCGCCAGCAGCAGCACGTCGCGGCCACGCTCGCGCAACGGCGGCACGCGTAGCGGATAGACGCTGAGACGATGATAGAGGTCGGCGCGAAAGCGGCCCGCGCGCACTTCTTCGGCAAGATCGCGATTGGTGGCGGCGATCAGCCGCACGTCGACTCTGTGTTCGCGGTCCGAGCCGATGCGCTGCAACTGGCCATTCTGCAGCACGCGCAACAGCTTCGCCTGCACCGCGAGCGGCAACTCGCCGACCTCGTCGAGGAAAATGGTGCCGCCGTCCGCGAGTTCGAACTTGCCACGCCGATCCGCCGACGCCCCCGAAAACGCGCCACGCACGTGCCCGAACAGTTCGCTCTCGACGAGCGTATCGGGCAACGCTGCGCAGTTCAGGCTGATCAGCGGCTTGTTCGCGCGCGGCGACAGCGCATGGATCGCATTCGCGACCAGTTCCTTGCCAACGCCGGTTTCGCCGGTCACGAGCACGGTCAGATCGCTGGCGGCCACCACCTCGATTTCCTTCACCATGCGGCGATGCGCGTCGCTGCTGCCGATCAGTTCGCGCCGGCTCTCGCTGCTCGCCAGCCGATACGCTTCCGCGCGGCGCTGCGCCTCCTCGCCATTGCGTGCCAACGCGTCGATGCGTTCGACGACACTCACGGTCGCGGCCGCGAGGCCGAGAAACGCCTGCAGCGAGGCCATGTCGAGTGTGTCGAAGCGCGCCGGGTCGAGTGCGTCGAGCGTGAGCAGACCCCAGGGCTCGCCGCGGATGAACAGCGGGCACCCCAGGCAGTCGTGCACTTCAAGGTGTCCGGCCGCCATGCCTTGCACGAGGCCGTCGTAGGGGTCGGGTAGATCGGAGTCGGCGGCGAAGCGCGTCGGCCCCGGCTGGGCCAGCAGCTCCTGAAAGCGCGGATGCTCGGCGACGCGAAAACGCCGCCCGAGCGTATCGCTGCTCAAGCCGTCGATCGCGAGCGGCACCAGCGTATCGCCTTCGAGGCGTAGCAGCGCGGCGGCGTCGCCCGGAAACAGAGAGCGCAGCGCACTGAGAAGCCGCCGATAACGCTCGCGCTCGGACAGCTCGCGCGACAGGTCGAGAATCAGCGGGGTCAGAACGTCGAGGACAGCCTCGGTAGTCAGATCGACTGCGGGTCGAGTCTTTTCGACTAGTGTCGAATGAACCATGTTAATTGCCAGATCGTTGATCTAAATGCATTTTATACCTGGCACGATTCGTGGATAGTAGAGGCAGTCTGCCGAAACCGGCTGCGACAATCGCTGATAGACAGACGCTCACACAGACTCTCATCAGGAAATTAAAACATGCTATCCGCCGAACACCGCGCCATCATCAAAGCAACCGTGCCGCTCCTGGAAAGCGGCGGTGAGGCGCTCACCACGCACTTCTACAATCTGATGCTCAGCGAGCACCCGGAAGTGCGCCCGATGTTCAATCAAGCCAATCAGGCGAGCGGCGCGCAACCGCGCGCGTTGGCCAACGGCGTGCTGATGTACGCGCGCCATATCGATCAGCTGGAGCAACTGGGCGGGCTCGTCGCGCAGATCATCAACAAGCACGTGTCGCTGAACGTGCAGCCCGAGCACTATCCGATCGTCGGCAGCTGCCTGCTGCGCGCGATTCGCGAAGTACTCGGTGCGGAGGTCGCAACCGATGCCGTGATCGAAGCGTGGGCCGCCGCGTATCAACAACTCGCCGATCTGCTGATCGGCCTCGAAGAAAAAATCTACGCCGAAAGCGAAGCAGCGCCCGGCGGCTGGCGCGGCACGCGGCTGTTTCGCGTCGCGCGCAAAGTGCAGGAAAGCGACGAAATCACGTCGTTTTATCTGCGTCCCGATGACGGCGGCGAGTTGCTCGCGTTTCAGCCGGGGCAATATATCGGCGTGCGTCTGATGATCAATGGCGAAGAAGTGCGCCGCAACTATTCGCTGTCCGCAATGAGCGATGGCCGCGAATATCGCATCAGCGTGAAGCGTGAACCGACTGGCACCGTGTCGAAGTATCTGCACGAGCAGATCAAGGAAAACGACACCCTCGATCTGTTCGCGCCGGCCGGCGAATTTACGCTGCAACCCGGCGAAAAGCCGTTGGTGCTGATCAGCGGCGGTGTCGGTATCACGCCGACGATGGCGATGCTGCAAGCCGCGCTGAAGACCAATCGTCCGGTGCACTTCATTCACGCGGCCCGTCATGGTGGCGTGCATGCATTCCGCGGCGCAATCGATGCATTGGCCGCACGCCATCCGCAACTGAAGCGCTTCTATTGCTACGAGCAACGCCGTGATGGCGATGCCGACGCGCACGCAGTCGGCTACGTCGACGAAGCGAATCTGAAGAAGTGGCTGCCGGAAACGCGCGACGTCGACGTGTATTTCCTCGGGCCCGTTGCGTTCATGAAGGCGATCAAGAAAGGCCTGAAGGCTATCGGCGTGCCGGAATCGCAGAGCCGTTATGAGTTCTTTGGGCCGGCCGCCGCACTCGAATAACGCACTCGACTGATCGACGAGTTCTTGCCCTCTTCGAATCGTTGCGACGCGTATTCGGAGACGGGCATCTTCAGGTTTCAATCACGCCGGCGGGTTTGGCCTCGTAGAATGCGGGCCGGGTCTGCCGCGCGTTCTAGCGCTCCCTTCTGCGGCGAAACGCCCACCAGCCTGTCAACCCGGTAAAGCCGGCGACCAGCAGCACCATCAGCCAGAAGCCATGCTTGTTCTCGGCGAGCGCAATGCCGCCGACGTTCATGCCGAAGAAACCTGCGACGATATTGATTGGCATCATCAGCACCGTGACGAGCGTCAGCGTGAAAAGCGTGCGGTTGTTCTGCTCCTCGACGCGTGAGGTGATTTCTTCCTGCTGCAATCTGACCCGCTCGATCAATCCCGACACATCCGAAAGCACGACCGAGAACTCCTCCGTCGATTCACGCAGATCCTGCACGTCTTCGGCATGAAGCCAGCGAGGCGGCCTCGGCAGCAAGCGGAAAATCGCGCCCGGCTCGGGTGCCAGCATGCGCTGCAGGCGCGTCAGCGTGCGACGCATCGCGTCGAGGAAAGAAAGTTGACGCGCGCACTTTCCGGCGTCGTATTGTCGAATTGCTGCGGCCCAATTGTCACGAAAGAGTCATCTCTTCCGATTTCGGCCGCGTAAACGCAGAAACCCCACCGCGGTGGGTGGGGTTTCTGGCTTGGGAGGAGCCTGACGATTACCTACTTTCACACGGGCAATCCGCACTATCATCGGCGTAGAGTCGTTTCACGGTCCTGTTCGGGATGGGAAGGGGTGGGACCGACTCGCTATGGTCATCAGGCATGACGGGTTGCTGCGTCGCAATGGTATGCGCCACAGCCAATCGGGAAGAAGCGTAAAGGATTCGTGTGTGGGGGGTTGCGTTGTTTCTGGCACAACACCGATCTCAACCGTGTGCGTGTCGCTCCCCCTGCTGGGGGTAAAACACACCGGTTATAGGATCAAGCCTTACGGGCAATTAGTATCAGTTAGCTCAGTACATTACTGTACGTGCACACCTGACCTATCAACGTCCTGGTCTTGAACGACCCTTCAAGGGGCTCGAAGCCCCGGGGATATCTCATCTTAAGGCGAGTTTCCCGCTTAGATGCTTTCAGCGGTTATCTCTTCCGAACATAGCTACCCGGCGATGCCACTGGCGTGACAACCGGTACACCAGAGGTTCGTCCACTCCGGTCCTCTCGTACTAGGAGCAGCCCCCTTCAAATATCCAGCGCCCACGGCAGATAGGGACCAAACTGTCTCACGACGTTTTAAACCCAGCTCACGTACCTCTTTAAATGGCGAACAGCCATACCCTTGGGACCGGCTACAGCCCCAGGATGAGATGAGCCGACATCGAGGTGCCAAACACCGCCGTCGATATGAACTCTTGGGCGGTATCAGCCTGTTATCCCCAGAGTACCTTTTATCCGTTGAGCGATGGCCCTTCCATACAGAACCACCGGATCACTATGACCTGCTTTCGCACCTGTTCGACTTGTCAGTCTCACAGTCAAGCACGCTTATGCCATTGCACTATCAGCACGATTTCCGACCGTACCTAGCGTACCTTCGTACTCCTCCGTTACACTTTGGGAGGAGACCGCCCCAGTCAAACTGCCTACCATGCACTGTCCCCGACCCGGATTACGGGCCAAGGTTAGAACCTCAAACAGATCAGGGTGGTATTTCAAGGACGGCTCCACGCAGACTGGCGTCCACGCTTCATAGCCTCCCACCTATCCTACACAGACCGGTTCAAAGTCCAATGCAAAGCTACAGTAAAGGTTCATGGGGTCTTTCCGTCTAGCCGCGGGGAGATTGCATCATCACAAACACTTCAACTTCGCTGAGTCTCGGGAGGAGACAGTGTGGCCATCGTTACGCCATTCGTGCAGGTCGGAACTTACCCGACAAGGAATTTCGCTACCTTAGGACCGTTATAGTTACGGCCGCCGTTTACCGGGACTTCAATCAAGAGCTTGCACCCCATCATTTAATCTTCCGGCACCGGGCAGGCGTCACACCCTATACGTCCACTTTCGTGTTTGCAGAGTGCTGTGTTTTTATTAAACAGTCGCAGCCACCAGTTTATTGCAACCCTTTCACCCTCCTGGCGCAGGCCAGTCAAGCTACAAGGGCGTACCTTATCCCGAAGTTACGGTACCAATTTGCCGAGTTCCTTCTCCCGAGTTCTCTCAAGCGCCTTAGAATACTCATCTCGCCCACCTGTGTCGGTTTGCGGTACGGTCACTGTGAAACTGAAGCTTAGAGGCTTTTCCTGGAACCCCTTCCAGTTGCTTCGCTTCCGAAGAAGCTCGCGCCACACCCTTGAGTCCTGTGCCCGGATTTGCCAAAGCACCCTCTTCAATGCAGCGACCGGGACTTCCAACACCCGGACAACCTTCCGCGATCCGTCCCCCCATCGCATTTCACAATGGTGCAGAAATATTAATCTGCTTCCCATCAGCTACGCATTTCTGCCTCGCCTTAGGGGCCGACTCACCCTACGCCGATGAACGTTGCGTAGGAAACCTTGGGCTTACGGCGAGGGGGCCTTTCACCCCCTTTATCGCTACTCATGTCAGCATTCGCACTTCCGATACCTCCAGCACACTTTCCAGTGCACCTTCGCAGGCTTACGGAACGCTCTCCTACCATGCGTGCAAAGCACGCATCCGCAGCTTCGGTATATGACTTAGCCCCGTTACATCTTCCGCGCAGGACGACTCGATCAGTGAGCTATTACGCTTTCTTTAAAGGGTGGCTGCTTCTAAGCCAACCTCCTGACTGTTTTAGCCTTCCCACTTCGTTTCCCACTTAGTCATATTTGGGGACCTTAGCTGGCGGTCTGGGTTGTTTCCCTCTTGACACCGGACGTTAGCACCCGATGTCTGTCTCCCGTGATTGCACTCTTCGGTATTCGGAGTTTGCTATGGCGTAGTAATCCGCAATGGACCCCACAACCATGACAGTGCTCTACCCCCGAAGGTGATACACGAGGCACTACCTAAATAGTTTTCGGAGAGAACCAGCTATTTCCAGGTTTGTTTAGCCTTTCACCCCTATCCACAGCTCATCCCCTAACTTTTCAACGTTAGTGGGTTCGGTCCTCCAGCACGTGTTACCGTGCCTTCAACCTGGCCATGGATAGATCACCTGGTTTCGGGTCTACACCCAGCGACTGAACGCCCTGTTCGGACTCGCTTTCGCTACGCCTGCCCTAATCGGTTAAGCTTGCCACTGAATGTAAGTCGCTGACCCATTATACAAAAGGTACGCCGTCACCCCTTGCGAGGCTCCGACTGTTTGTATGCATGCGGTTTCAGGATCTATTTCACTCCCCTCCCGGGGTTCTTTTCGCCTTTCCCTCACGGTACTGGTTCACTATCGGTCGATCACGAGTATTTAGCCTTGGAGGATGGTCCCCCCATCTTCAGACAGGATTTCACGTGTCCCGCCCTACTTGTCGTACACCTAGTTCTTCCTCGCTGTTTTCGTCTACAGGGCTATCACCTGCTATGGCCGCACTTTCCAGAGCGTTCGACTAACAATGAGAATAAAGAGTACAGGCTGATCCCATTTCGCTCGCCACTACTTTGGGAATCTCGGTTGATTTCTTTTCCTGCGGTTACTTAGATGTTTCAGTTCACCGCGTTCGCTTCACATGACCTATGTATTCAGTCATGGATACTCCATTAGGAGTGGGTTTCCCCATTCGGACATCTCCGGATCAAAGCTTGTTTGCCAGCTCCCCGGAGCTTTTCGCAGGCTACCGCGTCCTTCATCGCCTGTGATCGCCAAGGCATCCACCACATGCACTTGTTCGCTTGACCCTATAACGGGTGTGTCTCTCAATGATTGCTCACCGCAGATCACTTCCGCTACAGGTTGAGTATTCGTGTTGCGCCGTATTCCAAAGCAATCTTTCGATCACTTAAAAATACATCGATACAATCACAACCCTGATTCACCTACTCACGCACCCATCTCTAAGTACGCTTTCGTGAATCTCTTTACTACTTCTTCCTGATTGTTAAAGAACGACAGCCGATATCACAGTCAAACTGTGTACCGCTCTGACTGGCTCAATCGCCAATGCAAAGTACTCAGCATCCCACTTCGTGCTGAACCCTTGGCATTGAGGATTGGTGGAGGATGACGGGATCGAACCGACGACCCCCTGCTTGCAAAGCAGGTGCTCTCCCAGCTGAGCTAATCCCCCGGTCATACAGCACTCACGGGTGCCCCAGCCTGCACCACAGACAAGGATGGTGGGTCTGGATGGATTCGAACCATCGACCCCCGCCTTATCAAGACGGTGCTCTAACCGACTGAGCTACAGACCCCTGAGCCTGTCTGCGTTGCTTCTACTAACCACAGCCGATAAGCGTGAGCGCTTGCGCAGCAATGCAAGCTCTGGAAAGGAGGTGATCCAGCCGCACCTTCCGATACGGCTACCTTGTTACGACTTCACCCCAGTCATGAATCCTACCGTGGTGACCGTCCTCCTTGCGGTTAGACTAGCCACTTCTGGTAAAACCCACTCCCATGGTGTGACGGGCGGTGTGTACAAGACCCGGGAACGTATTCACCGCGGCATGCTGATCCGCGATTACTAGCGATTCCAGCTTCACGCACTCGAGTTGCAGAGTGCGATCCGGACTACGATCGGTTTTCTGGGATTGGCTCCACCTCGCGGCTTGGCAACCCTCTGTTCCGACCATTGTATGACGTGTGAAGCCCTACCCATAAGGGCCATGAGGACTTGACGTCATCCCCACCTTCCTCCGGTTTGTCACCGGCAGTCTCCCTGGAGTGCTCTTGCGTAGCAACTAGGGACAAGGGTTGCGCTCGTTGCGGGACTTAACCCAACATCTCACGACACGAGCTGACGACAGCCATGCAGCACCTGTGTTATGGCTCCCTTTCGGGCACTCCCACCTCTCAGCAGGATTCCATACATGTCAAGGGTAGGTAAGGTTTTTCGCGTTGCATCGAATTAATCCACATCATCCACCGCTTGTGCGGGTCCCCGTCAATTCCTTTGAGTTTTAATCTTGCGACCGTACTCCCCAGGCGGTCAACTTCACGCGTTAGCTACGTTACCAAGCCAATGAAGGCCCGACAACCAGTTGACATCGTTTAGGGCGTGGACTACCAGGGTATCTAATCCTGTTTGCTCCCCACGCTTTCGTGCATGAGCGTCAGTATTGACCCAGGGGGCTGCCTTCGCCATCGGTATTCCTCCACATCTCTACGCATTTCACTGCTACACGTGGAATTCTACCCCCCTCTGCCATACTCGAGCGATGCAGTCACCAATGCAGTTCCCAGGTTAAGCCCGGGGATTTCACATCGGTCTTACATCACCGCCTGCGCACGCTTTACGCCCAGTAATTCCGATTAACGCTCGCACCCTACGTATTACCGCGGCTGCTGGCACGTAGTTAGCCGGTGCTTATTCTTCCGGTACCGTCATCCCTCACGGATATTAGCCACGAGGTTTTCTTTCCGGACAAAAGTGCTTTACAACCCGAAGGCCTTCTTCACACACGCGGCATTGCTGGATCAGGCTTGCGCCCATTGTCCAAAATTCCCCACTGCTGCCTCCCGTAGGAGTCTGGGCCGTGTCTCAGTCCCAGTGTGGCTGGTCGTCCTCTCAGACCAGCTACAGATCGTCGGCTTGGTAGGCCTTTACCCCACCAACTACCTAATCTGCCATCGGCCGCCCCTTGAGCGCGAGGTCCGAAGATCCCCCGCTTTCCTCCATAGAGCGTATGCGGTATTAATCCGGCTTTCGCCGGGCTATCCCCCACTCCAGGACACGTTCCGATGTATTACTCACCCGTTCGCCACTCGCCACCAGGATTGCTCCCGTGCTGCCGTTCGACTTGCATGTGTAAGGCATGCCGCCAGCGTTCAATCTGAGCCAGGATCAAACTCTTCAGTTCAAACCTGTTACTGTTTTCGGTCTCTCTCGAGACCGGTCGCTCACTCAACGTACTGACGATGATTGATCCGTCTTTCGACAGATAAACCTTCCTCTAATACTGTGTGAGGCTTCTGATACTTTTGCCTTGCAGCAGATTCCGGAGAATCCGCCGCCGCATTCCGCATCAAGCGCCCACACTTATCGGCTGTTAGTTTTTAAAGATCGATCCGCCCAACCCGCAGCGCCTGAACTACAACCACCCGGCACCGCTTCGTTTGCGTCGCTGCGTCTGCAGCAGAGAAACGAGATTATGGAGAGCGGTCCGCGCTCCGTCAATACCCTTCTCACAAATTATTTTAAAAAGTTTAGGAGCTTAAAAAATAAGCAGCGCCGCACGCAGCACAAATTAGTTAGGCATCCAATAGAATCCGACTGGTCGCCGCGCCGAACGGGGGGAGAGAAGAACGGAGTTGCGAAAAGCCGCCCAGCGGCTTTTCCACAGAAAATGTTTGCAAGGCTGTGGATAACTGCTCCACAACCGCGCCAAGTGCTTGATGCAAAACCAATCTCACGCATTGCGCGCGAAGCGCGGCCGCTTGCCGGCCGCGCGCCACCGTCCTATTCAGGCGGACTTCATCGTCACCCGCGCATTCGTATGCATAAAGGCGCTGCGCTCGACCATCGCGCCGAACAGCAGCCCGATCGTCGTCCACATGACCACCTGCATGCCGATCGCCGCGACGCGGAACTTCCACAGCAGCACAGCCGGGAAGGCGGCCGGCACTTCATTGATGACCGGCATCGACAGTTGCACGGCCGCGATGATCACGACGAACACGAGCCCCGCGACAATCGAGCCGTTCCATGCCCCCAGCTTCGCCGCCGCACGGCGTCGCACCTTCAGCGAAAACACCATCGTCGCGAGCGAGATCGCGATCATCAGAAAGAACAGGCCCGTGCGCGTGCCGATCGTCTCCGGATCACCGACCGACGGCGGATTGGCCGGATACTTGATATTCGGCACGATCACGAGCGCGATGAACGCACCAAGCGCAAGCCACGCGGACAGTGCACGTACGCTCAACGCACCCGCCCGTCCATATGCATAGGCAAACACCAGCGAGAACAGGCCGCCGAAGGCCACGCCGTATGCGACCACGCCGGTCAGCAGACCGAGGCCAGCCTGCGTCTGACGGCTGACGATTTCGGGCTCGGGCGCCTCGCCGCGTGCGGCAGCCGCCTTCTCTTCGAATGAAATGGCCTGATCGACCTGCGGTTCGCCGACGATTCGCGCGAACGCGAACGTGAGCAAGCCCGCGACGATGCCCGCGAGCATCCCGCGCACCAACAATTTACCTACCATGTCGAACCTCGTTAGTGGCAGGGAAAGCCGAGCAGATGGCGGCCGTCGTGCACGAACTCATGCACGTACATGCCGGGCACGAGCGACGTCGCGCCCTGTTCCGCACCAACGAAGTAAAGCGCGAGCAACAGCAGCAAGCCGCCGAACACTACCCACGGCAGCAGTTCACGCAAAGGAATGGGAGTGGGCTGGGCCGCCGGTTGCGCGGCGCGATCGAAAACAGCTTCGGTCATGATGGACATCTCCTGGGGTAACGCGCCCCGAAAGTCGATTGCAGAGGAATGATGCGAAGCTCAGGTCTGGCTTTCGGCTCTTGTGGATTGCAAGGCCGATTACAGTGGCGCGACCGCGCCGGGCTCTCACCGGCTTCCGTGCTTCGCAGTGCCGCTATTCTACGCGCTAAACTGCGGCTTCCGTGACGGCGATGGCTGCCTCGCAACATGGAACGCGCAACGCTTGCAGCGAGCCGAGCCGATGAAGCCACGCAGGCAAATGCAAATGGACCGCCAAGGCAAAGCATGGATACGCGACTATTACTGGTGAGCCATGCGGCAACGGCCGCGCAGCGCGCGGGCCGCTTCCCAGCCGACGATCCGCTCGACCCGCGCGGCCGCGCCGAAGCCGAGGCTGCGCGCGCAAGTCTCGCGCTTCCCGCCGACGCCGCCGTGTTCACCAGCCCTGCCGCCAGCGCGCGCGAAACGGCCGCCGCGCTCGGCCTGAACGCAACGCCTGCCGACCCATTGGCGGATATCGACTATGGCAAATGGCGCGGCCAGCGTCTCGCGGACATTGCCGACGCAACGCCCCGCGAGCTCGCCGTCTGGACGCGCGAGCCCGACGCTGTACCGCCCGGCGGGGAATCGTTCGCGCAACTCGTGAGGCGGGTTGGAGAGTGGCTCGACGCGCAACAGGCGGACGTGCGTTCATGCAACGCAGTCAACGAAGCAAGCTCCGCAGCCGTTGCGCACGGTCGAAGCATCGTCGCAATCACCCACGCGGCAGTCCTGCGAGCGGCCATCGTGCATGGCCTCGGCGCATCGCCCAGCGTGTTCTGTCACATCGAGATCGCGCCGCTGTCGGTCGTCGAATTACGCCACTCGCGACGCGGCTGGTCATGGTGGCCGTCCGCCACCGCCTGAACGGAACCGCCGCTTACCTGCCCGACACCACGAGCCGCAACCGGTTGGCCCCCTCGGGCGTCAGGGTGATTTCCGTGCGTCGATCCTTCGCGCCGAGATAAAAGTGCTGACGTCCAGGCGAATTCTGATCGTGCGTCGCATCGGGCAGGCACGACGCGACGTCGGCCGCGACCGCTTCCAATGCATCCGCGTTGGAGCCCGCCGTCTGATGCGGCGTCCACGTGCACTGGAAACTGCGATGCGCGGCTGAACATTGCGCGTCGTCGCCATAGGGTTGCGCGACGCCTTTGCCGTCGTCGGGCGTTAGCGAGGCGAAGCCGTCCGGCGCCGCGGCCACGATCCGTTTGAGCGCACCGCAAGGTCGGGGGCTGTCGTCGGCGGATGCGCTGACCGGCAGCAGGGCGACGAGCGCCGCCGCGGTGAGCGCGATAGCGGAGAGTCGAATGGTTTTCATCTTGTGCCTGAAGCTTCCGGAGTTCTGCTGAAAAAGCTCGCAGCGAGCCACCTTCAACAGCACGCTTCATGCCCATGCGCGCAAGCACCGCGCTCTCAAGCGACAAGTCGGCATATAAATTGCGTGGCGCCATATCGGCCGCGACATCGCGCCCCTTCCCCTCGAAGCCACTGCCGACGTCATTTCAAACATCATGTCGACCACTACCGCCGCCCCTGCCCCCGCTCGCCTATCGTCGGGGCGTCGATGGAATCGACCACATCCTCGGCGGCGGTCTCACGCCGAACCGCATGTACCTCGTGGAGGGTGAGCCAGGCACGGGTAAAACCACGCTGGCGTTGCAATTCTTACTCAAGGGCCTCGACGAAGGGCAGACCGGCCTTTACGTCACGCTGTCCGAAACCCGTGCCGAATTGCTCGCGATCGGCGCGAGCCACGGCTGGGATCTGAGCCGTTTCACGATACTCGAACAGCTGCCAGAAGAAGGGCTCGAACCGCAATACGAGCAGACCGTGCTGCACCCGGCCGAAGTCGAACTCGGCGAAAGCGTGCGCAACGTGATCGAGCACGTCGACGAACTGAAGCCTGCGCGCGTCGTGCTCGACAGCCTGTCCGAACTGCGTCTGCTGGCGGAGAATCCATTGCGCTACCGTCGGCAGATTCTCGCGCTCAAGCATCACTTCTCGACGCGCGAATGCACGGTGCTGCTGCTCGATGACACATCGGCCAGCGCCTCCGGCATTCAGCTTCACAGCATCGTGCACGGCGTGATCAGCCTCGACAACATTGCCCACGACTACGGCGGCAACCGTCGCCGTCTGCGCATCGCGAAGATGCGCGGCATCAGGTTCCGCGAGGGCTATCACGACTTCACGCTGAACACCGGCGGTCTGCGAGTCTATCCGCGCCTCGTCGCCGCCGAGCATCACACCGAATTCGGCACGAGCCCGTTGAGCACCGGCACACCCGGCCTCGACGCGCTGCTCGGCGGTGGCCTCGTTCCCGGCACCAATTCGCTGATCATCGGCCCATCGGGGGTCGGCAAAACGACCACCGTCGTATCGTGCCTGCTTGCCGCGCTCGAACGCGGCGAGCGTTGCGCGTACTACGTGTTCGACGAAACGCTCAGCACGCTGATCACGCGCTGCGCGACGCTCGGCATGGATCTCGCGCGTCATGTCGACAGCGGTCTGCTGACACTGCGCCAGATCGATCCCGCGGAAATCTCGCCTGGCGAGTTGTCGAGCGACGTGCGCAACGCGGTCGAAACCGAGCACGTGCGCTATGTCGCGATCGACAGCCTGAACGCCTATCTGCAGGCGATGCCCGGCGAGCGCTACTTGCTGCTGCACATGCACGAACTGCTCGGCTATCTGAATCAGCAGGGCGTGATCACGATGCTCGTGCTCGGACAGCACGGCATCATCGGCGAAGTGCAGACCGAGGTCGACATCAGTTATCTGAGCGACGTAGTCGTGCTGTTCCGCTATTTCGAGCACCATGGCGAAGTGCTGACCGCGGTGACCGCCGTCAAGAGCCGCGCGAACGATCATGAGCGCACGATTCGCCAGTTCCGCCTCGGCACCACAGGCGTCGAGGTCGGCGAAGCGCTGCGCGACTTCGAGGGCGTGCTATCGGGCCTGCCCTCGTATCGCGGCGGCACTGCGATGCTCGGCTCGACGAACAGTCTGATCGATACCTCGGGACAGTAAGCGATGGAGCAGCGTGTCCTCATCCTCGCACCGTTCGGCCGCGACGCCGATGTAATCGCCGCTGTGCTGCACAACGATGCACGCGCCTGCGTGACCTGCGACGACGCCGACGCGCTCACCACCGAGCTCGACGTCGGCGCCGGCACCGCGCTGCTCACCGAGGAAGCGCTCGCGAACGGCCATAGCGCAGGCCTCTTTGCGTGGCTCGAACGGCAGCCCGCATGGTCCGACTTCCCGATCATCCTGCTCGCCGCGCGCAGCATCGGCCATCGCTCCGCGCGCGGGCTCGAAGTGCTCGAACGGCTCGGCAACGTAGTGGTGCTCGAACGCCCGCTCAATTCGGAAACGTTGCGGCGGGCGGTCGCGTCGTCGTTGCGGGCCCGCAGGCGGCAGTATGAATCGCGACGGCTGCTTGCCGAGCGCATCGAGGCACAGGACGCGCTGGAGCAGCTGAACGATTCGCTGGAAAGCCGCATCGCCGCGCGCACACACGAACTCGCGTCAGCCAATGACCGGCTGATGGCCGAGATCCACGAACGCGCGAAGGTGCAGGCCGTGCTCGTGCAATCGCAGAAGATGGAGGCGCTCGGTCAGTTGACTGGCGGCATCGCGCACGACTTCAACAATCTGCTGAACGTGATCATGGTCAACGCGGAGCTGATCGCGCGCATGAGCGGTGACGAGCGCCTGCGCGGCATGGCAGCCACCGTCAAGCGCGCGACCGAGCGCGGCGCGAAACTGACCGGCCAGCTGCTGACCTTCTCGCGCAACAGTAATCCGGATCTGAAAGCGATCGATGTGGTCGCGCTGCTGCAAGGCATGCGCGACATCATCGCGGTGTCGCTCGGCTCGGGCATCCGCTATGACAACGACTTCGAGCGCAACGAAATGTGGACCCAGGCCGACGCGAATCAGCTCGAGCTCGCGGTGCTCAACCTCGCGATCAACGCGCGCGACGCGATGCCGGCCGGCGGCCGCCTCGACATTCACGTGACCCTGCGCGACGCGCCCGACCAGACGCTGAAGCACGGCCGCTATGTCGTGATCGAAGTGGCCGACAACGGTGAGGGCATTCCGCCCGACGTCGTATCGCGGGTATTCGATCCGTTCTTCACGACCAAGCCGGTCGGCAAGGGCACGGGGCTCGGCCTGAGCCAGGTGTATGGCATCGCGAGGCAGGCGGGTGGCGCCGCGCGCATCTTCAGCGAAGCAGGCGCGGGCACCACCGTGCAGATCTGGCTGCCGATGCGCGAGCGGGTGGCCGCACACAGCAAAGCGGAGTCCGACGCGGAAGCGAACGCGGTCGGCGACAAGCGCGTGCTCGTAGTCGAGGACGACAGCGAAGTGCGCGCGATGCTCGTTGAATCGTTGCGCATGCTCGGCTACACGGTAACGGAGGCCCCCGACGGCCAGGCCGGCCTCGACCGCCTGATCGACGATCATCCCGATCTACTGATGGTCGACTTCGCGATGCCGGGCATGAACGGCATCGACGTGATCGCCGCGGCCCGCAAGCTTCGTGCCGATCTACCGGTGATCCTTGCGACCGGTTATGCGGACGTCAACATTTCCGATCTCGCAGTCAAGCATTGCACGATCCTGCGCAAGCCGTTTCAGCTCGACGATCTGGCGCGCACGGTGCGGATCGGGCTAGTCGCGTGAATCAGGTGAATCGCGTGAATCAGGTATATCGAGCGCATCAAAAGACGTATTAAAACGTCGGACACCGCGCACCCAACGGATCTGTCAGACCGCCTCCTCGCCACCTATTTAACGCCGCTGTCGCATTCGCGCCGCAGACTCTTCCGGTTCGGCCACAATTTCCAATTCAATAGTTTGCTAACGAATATTTTGGAAATACAATACCGGCCATGTCGAATCTCGATGCCCTGCGCCGCACCGTCAGCAGCACGCTGGTCGTCGCCGCCAGAAAGTGGCGGCGCACGAGCCATGGTGTGCTCGCGGCCTTCAACGTCTCCGAAGCGTGCGCGACGCCGCTTCTGACCGCGAGCCGGCTCGGCTCGGCGGTGCGCCAGGTCACGCTCGCCGATCACATCGGCATCGAGGGGCCATCGCTCGTGCGGCTGCTCGACCAGTTGTGCGCGGCCGGACTGATGCGTCGCGACGAAGACCCCGAAGACCGCCGCGCGAAGACCGTCGTACTGACCGACGAAGGCCGCGCCGTCACCGCGAAGATGGAAGAGGAGCTGGTCACGCTGCGCGCGCAGGCGCTCAAAGGCGTGTCGCGCGACGATCTCGAAGCCGCGCTGCGCGTGCTCGACGCATTCACGACCGATGCCGCGGAACGCGCCGAGGCAGCCAGCGGCGAACGCGACACGCACGGCGAACGCGCACAGCCTGCGCGCCCGCAACCGGCCGGGCACGCGCCGACGAAGCGGACATCGTCGGCGAAGCGCGGGAGCGCCAAACCCGAGGCACCTGCCAACCAGGTCAAACGGACGAGCGGCAAAAGCGCCGCCAAAACGTCCGGCCAATCTCGCGGCACCGTCAAGGCGCGCAAATCCACCAAGCGCCGCGCGCGAGCCACCGCGCCGCACAACGCCGATTCCGCGTAACGGTTTATGGTCTATCCCACTCTCCGCGACTGGCTGTTTTCCGTCAAGACGTTCGCCGCGGCCATGCTCGCGCTCTACATCGGCCTCGCGTTCGAACTGCCGAGGCCGTACTGGGCCATGGCCACCGTCTATATCGTGTCGAACCCGTTCGTCGGCGCGACCCGCTCGAAGGCAATCTATCGTGCGCTGGGCACCGCGCTCGGCGCGTCGGGCGCAGTGCTGCTGGTGCCGCCGTTCGTCGAATCGCCATACCTGTTCAGCGTGATCGTCGCGACATGGACCGGCACGATGCTCTACCTCGCGGTGTCGGACCGCACCGCGCGCAGCTACGTGTTCATGCTCGCTGCCTATACGATGCCGATCATCGCATTGCCATCGGTGACGAATCCCACAGCCGTCTTCGATCTCGCCGTGAGCCGGACCGAAGAGATCATCCTCGGCATCGTCTGCGCGAGCATCGTCGGCAGCGCGGTGTTTCCGAGCCGGCTCGCGCCGACGATCATCGAGCGCACCGACGCATGGTTTCGCGACGCCGCGTTCTACGCGACCGAAACGCTGTCGGGCCGCATCGCGAGCTCGGCGATTTCCGGCGCGCGGCAACGGCTCGCGAGCACGATCAACGGTCTCGAACTGCTGCTGAGCCAGCTCGCCTACGATCACACGCGGCCCGACGTGCTCGCCCGAGCGCATGAACTGCGCGGGCGCATGCAGTTGCTGCTGCCGATCATGTCGTCGCTCGCCGATCCGCTGCTAGCGCTCTACAACAACGGCCCCCAACATTGGCCCGAGGGACTCCAGACGCTGATCGCCGACGTCATCAAGTGGTTCAATCAGCCGCTGCCCGCGCCGCGCGGGGGCTACCACGCGGACGAGACCGCCAACGCGCTGCGCGCGCGCATCGCCGCGATGCGCCCGCCCGCCGCCGCGCTCCAGCATTGGGACGGCGCGCTGCTGTCGAATGCGCTGTGGCGCCTCGGGCAAGTGATCGACGTGTGGCAGGACTGCCGCTCGCTGCGCATCATCATCACGCGCGAAGAAGGTTCGTGGCGGCCGCATTTCCGTCATTGGCGGCTCGGCGGCACCGAGCGCTTCTACGATCGCGGCATGATGCTGTTCGCGACCGTGTCGGCCGCCGCGGCCGTGGTGCTCGCGTGCGTGCTGTGGATCACTTCGGGCTGGAACGACGGCGCGAGCGCGGTCACGCTCGCGGCGGTCGCCTGCTGCTTCTTCGCCGCGCTCGACGAGCCCGCGCCGTTCGTGTTCCGCTTCTTCCTCGCGACTGCCGTCAGCGTGGTGGCCGCGGGCCTCTATCTGTTCGTCGTGCTGCCGCAGGTGCACGACTTCCCGATGCTGGTGATCCTGTTCTCGGCGCCGTTCATTCTGGTCGGCACGCTGATTCCGCGCCCGCAGTTCAACATGGTGACGGTGCTGGTCGCGGTGAACACCGCCACCTTCATCAGCATTCAGGACGCGTACGACGCGAACTTCCTGACCTTCATGAACGCCAACCTCGCGGGCCTCTCGGGCCTGCTGTACGCGTACCTGTGGACCCGCGTGACGCGCCCGTTCGGCGCCGAGCTCGCCGCGGCGCGCCTGCTGCGCTCGAGCTGGGCCGACGTCGCGCTGACCGCGTCCACGCGACCCATCCAAGATCCGCGCAATCTCGCCGCGCGCATGCTCGACCGGCTGATGCAATTGATCCCGCGCCTTGCGGCCACCGACGATCACCGCCATCCGTCGATCGAAAGCTTCCGCGATCTGCGCATCGCGTTCAACGCGCTCGATCTGCGCCGCCTCACACGCAAGCTCGGCGGCGAAGCGGCCGGCGCGATCGACCATGTTCTCGATGGAGTGCATGCATACTACGAAAGCTGCGTCGATCGACGCCATCGCTTGCCGGTGCCGGACAGTCTGATGTCGTTGATCGACGTGGCCGTCGCGCGCGTCACCGCGCAGGGGCTCGCGAACGCCGCGGCGCCTACCGAGACCTCGCAGACTTCGGCGCGCCAGTTGCGCGATGCGCTGCACGCGCTGGTTGGCTTGCGTCTTTCGCTGTTTCCGGCGACCCTCACGAAACCGACGCCGACCGAACCGGAGGCCCGCGCGTGATGTCCCCATTCGTGCGCCAGTTTCCGCACCCCGCTCCCCTCTTTTCCAGCTCCCGCGATGATCGGTGAAATCGATATCTTCGGCGTGTTCGTACCGTCCGTGCTGGTCCTGATGTTGATCGCGTATCTGATCAACCTCGGCATTCGCACCGTGCTCGATTACGCCGGCTTTTACCGCTTCGTCTGGCATCGCTCCATCTTCGATCTCGGCATCTACGTGCTGGTGCTGGGCCTTGTCGTCGTCGTTTCGCACAGACTAATAACGTGAAAAAAACCTGGTTCTCCGTCGGTCAGATCCTGCTGACCCTGATCGTCGTGACGGTCGCGGCATTCGTGCTGTGGAAGCTCGTCAACTACTACATGTTCGCGCCGTGGACCCGCGACGGGCACGTACGCGCCGACGTGATCCAGGTCGCGCCCGACGTGTCGGGACTGATTTCATCGGTCGAGGTCATGGACAACCAGCAGGTCAAGCAGGGCCAGGTGCTGTTCAGGATCGATCAGGCCCGCTACACGCTGGCGTTGCGTCAGGCCGAGGCAACGGCGCAGCAGCGCCGCGCGACGCTCGATCAGGCGCGCCGTGAATACGCGCGCAACCGTCAGCTCGGCAACCTCGTCGCCGCCGAAGTGCTCGAAGAAAGCCGCTCGCGCGTCGACGCGGGCGAAGCCGCGCTCGCCGACGCGAACGTCGCGATCGACACCGCGAAGCTGAATCTCGAGCGCTCGACGATCAAAAGCCCGGTCGACGGCTATCTGAACGACCGCGCGCCGCGCGCTGGCGAATTCGTCGCGGCCGGCCGCGCGGTGGTCGCGGTGGTCGACATGCATTCGTTCCGCGTCGACGGCTACTTCGAGGAAACCAAGCTGCGCGGCATCGACATCGGCCAGCCGGTCGACATCATCGTGATGGGCGAGCCGAAGCCGCTGCGCGGGCACGTGCAGAGCATCGTCGCCGGTATCGAAGACCGCGACCGCACGCAAAGTGCCAATCTGCTGCCGAACGTGAACCCGGCGTTCAGCTGGGTGCGGCTCGCGCAGCGCATTCCGGTGCGGGTCGCGCTCGACGAAGTGCCCGCTGATTTCCGCCTGATCGCGGGCCGGACCGCGACGGTGTCGGTGCGTGACCTGTCGCCGGTCAGGACCCGAGCCGTGTCGGGCACGGGCGGTGCATCCGGCACGGTCCCCGCTTCGGCCGCGCCGGTGGCGCCAGGTTCGTCGGTGGCGGGCGGGTCCGCCGGGTCGGCCGCGGCAACGGCCAACGCAGCATCGGGCGCGTCGCAATGAAGTTCGTGCGTACCTTGTCCTCGCCGGCGCCGCGCTTGCCGCTGCTGCCGCTGCTGCCGTTATTGCCGCTCATCGTCGCGCTGAACGGCTGCATCAACGTCGGGCCGAACTACACGCTGCCGAAACAGGCGCTCGTCAATGCGCCGCTCGCGAACGGAGCGATCGAGGGCGCCGATCCCAGGCTGACGTCGACCCTCAACACGCCGACCGTCTGGTGGAAGCTCTACGACGATCCGGTGCTGAACGGTCTGGTCGACCAGGCGCTGAAATCGAATACCGACCTGCGCGTCGCGACCGCGAATCTGGCGCGCTCGCGCGAGGCGCTGGGCGTTGCGCAAGCGCAGGGCGGTTTCTCGGGCGACGCGTCGGTGGGGATCCAGCGCGCGCAGGAATCGGCCGAGCAATTCCTGCTGTTCGAGAAACTGCCGGTCGCCAACCTGGGTGACATGGGCATCAACGTCTCGTACGAAATCGATCTGTTCGGCAAGCTGCGCCGCGGCGTCGAAGCGGCGGCGGCGGACACTGAGGCCGTGGAAGCCGCGGGCGACCTCGCGCGCATCACCGTCGTCGCGGACGTGGTGCGCTCGTACGTCGAGCAATGCTCGGCGGCCGAGGAGCTCCGCATCGCGCAGCAATCGCTCGCGTTGCAGAAGCAGCGCGTGGATCTGTCGCGCCGTCTGCGCGACGCGGGCCGCGGCAACCAGACGGCGGTCACGAGCGGCCAGACCCAGGTCGAGAATCTGAACGCCGATATTCCGCGCTACACCGCGCGCCGCCAGATCGCGCAATACCGGCTCGCGATGCTGCTCGCGCAAGCGCCGTCGCAATTGTCGCCGGCCGTGCTCGCCTGCGACCGGCTGCCGCAAATCCACCAGCCGATTCCGATCGGCGACGGCGCCGGACTGCTGCGGCGCCGCCCGGACGTGCACGAAGCCGAGCGTCAGCTCGCGGCGTCGACCGCGCGCATCGGCGTCGCGACCGGGGCGCTTTATCCGAGCATCAGCATCGGTGCGTCGGCGGGTTTCACCGGCATTCTGGAAGACATTCCCACCTCGCCGACGGCGCGCTGGGCCTTCGGTCCGCTGATCAGCTGGAACTTCCCGATCAATGGCGCGCGCCAACGGGTACGCGAGGCCGAAGCGTCGAGCCAGGTCGCACTCGCGAAGTTCGACGGCGTGGTGCTGAGCGCGCTGCGCGAGACCGAGACCAACCTCGCGACCTACGCATCCGATTACGCACGCGCCGAATCGCTGCGCGCGGCGCTGAAGTCGGCGGCGCAATCGGCGGATGAAACACATCGCCTGTATCGCGCCGGGCGCGAGTCGTTCATCGCCGATCTCGACGCGACGCGCACGCTGACGGCCGCGAAGTCGCAGCTCGCGGTGGCCGAAGGCCAGGTGGCGATCGATCAGGTGAATGTGTTCCTGTCGCTCGGCGGCGGCTGGGAAGTCGGCGGTCAAGCCACGCCGGGAGAAACGCCGCCGCAACTGAAGGCAACGCCTGTGGCGGCCAAGCCGACCGTGAAGTCGGGAGCATCGACGGCCGCGACGGCGAAAGCGCCCTGAACGCCAACCTTACGATTTATTTTTGACAAACTTTCTTTTTGCTTTCGATTTCGGTTAAATACGAGACACCACTTCACGCTACGGGGTCTCGTATGTCGCCATTCATGCAGGGTGTAGTCACGTTGGGCGGATGCATTGGTATCTTCACCGCGGTGGTCGCCGTGGTGGAAATGTTGGCGAATTGAGTCGGGCCGGCGGCGCACCGGGAGAGCGGCTCAGCTGTTCCGCACTTTCGCCGCCGCCTGATGGATCGCCGCCCGCACCCGCGGATACGTGCCGCAACGGCATACCACCGGCGTCATCGCCTCGTCGATATCGGCATCGGTCGGCTCGGGCTTGTGCTTCAGCAGCGCGCAAGCCGCCATCAATTGCGCGCTCTGGCAATAGCCGCACTGCACCACATCGAGTTCGATCCACGCGGCCTTCAACGCCTGCGCCTCGCGTCCCTGCAAACCTTCGATCGTCGTGATCTTCTGCTTCTGCAGGGTCGACATCGGCGTCTGACAGGCGAGGCACGCGGCATCATCGAGATTGATCGTGCACGCGCCGCAGATGCCCACCCCGCAGCCGAATTTCGTGCCGGTCATGCCGAGAGCGCAGCGCAGGACCCATAGCAGCGGCATGTCCGGATCGGCATCGACCTTCACGTTGCGTCCGTTGATATTCAGTAATGCCATGCTCGCCTCCTGAATCGCCGCGCTACACCGCAAGCTTTTGCTGATCCACCGTCCGTCATGCGAGCCGCAACGGCAACGTCCGCAACCGCTGCCCAGTCAGCGCGCACACCGCATTGGCCACTGCCGGCGCGACCGGCGGCACGCCCGGTTCGCCGACGCCTTGCGGATGCAGCTGGCTCGGCATGATGTCGACTTCGATCGCCGGGCACACGTTCATCCGCACGACCGGAAAGTCCACGAAGTTCTTCTGCTGCACCTGGCCGTCGACGATCGTGATCTCGTTCTGCAGCGCGCTCGACAGCCCGAACACGATGCCGCCTTCCATCTGCTGACGAATCAGGTTCGGATTCACCGGCAAACCGCAATCGATCACGCACACCACGCGATGCACGCGAATCTGCCGGTTCGGCCCGATCGACACCTCCGCGACCTGCGCGACGACGCTGCCGAACGCCTCGTGCAACGCGACGCCACGGGCGCAGCGCGCGCCATCGGCGGCGGGTTTGAGCGGACGTCCCCAGTCCGACAACGTCTCGACACGCTTCAGGACCGCCAGATGACGCGGATGTTGCGCGAGCAGCATCGCGCGAAACGCGATCGGGTCCTGGCCGGCGGCGGCGGCGGCTTCGTCGGTGAAACTCTCGGTGAAGAACGCCTGATGCGAGTGGCCGACCGAGCGCCAGAAGCCGATCGGCACCGGCAATTCGACGATCTTGTGCGACACGCGCGCGGCCGGCCACTCGTACGGCTGATCGAACGCGCCTTCGCAGGTGGTCTTGTCGATCGGGATGTGCGGCACGCCGTAGTAGCGCGCGAGCGCATCCGGCACGATCGCCTGGCCCGCCGACTTCGCGTGCCAGGCAACCAGCTTGCCGTGCTCGTCGAAGCCGGCCTGAAGCCATGCCACGCAGGCGGGCCGGTAAAAATCGTGCGTGAAATCCTGCGCGCGCGACCAGATGGTTTGCACCGGACGGCCATCGGCCTCGCGCGCGATCGCCGCGGCCTGCGCGACGAAATCGAGTTCGAGGCGTCGGCCGAACGCGCCGCCCGCGAACTGTGTCTGCACATCGACGGCATCCACGTCGAGGCCGAGCGCTTTCGCCGCATGATGCCGCGCAAGCCGCGGCATTTGCGTCGACACCCAGACGGTCGCCGCGCCGTCGGCGAACTGCACCGTGCAGTTGAGCGGTTCAACCGCGCCATGCGCGAGATACGGCGCGTGATAGACCGCTTCGATCTTGCGCGTCGCCCGGCTCATCGCGTTGTCGACGTTGCCGGTGTGGTAATACACGTAACCGTCCGTATGGTCGAGCGCGTCGACGAGGCGGCGGTCGACCTCCACGCTCGACAGCTTCGCGGCCTCGCCGTCGTGCCAGCTCACGTTGATCGCCTCGACCGCGTTCATCGCGCGAAACGCGTTGTCCGCGATCACGGCCACGCCGCCGGTGCCGCCCGCGAACGGCGGCACGGCGAGCGCCTTGATGAAGCCCGGCATTTTTTGCGCGGGCGTCGCGTCGAAATGCGCGACCGTCCCGCCGAGCGTCGGGCACATCACGACGCTCGCATAGACCAGACCGTTGGGCAGCACGTCGATGCCGAAGCGCGCCGCACCGTCGATTTTCGACGCGGCTTCGATGCGCCGCACGGGCTGGCCGATCAGCTTGAAGTCGGCCGGCTGCTTCAGGACGACGCTGCGCGGCAGCGGCTGTCGAGCGGCCATCGACGACAACTCGCCGAAGGTCGCCTTATGCCCCCACGGGTGCAGCACGTAGCCCTTTTCCGCGCGGCATTCGCCGACCGGCACGTCCCAGCGCCCGGCCGCCGTCTCGATCAGCATCACCCGCGCCGACGCGCCGGCCTCGCGCATCGGCGTCCACAGGTCGTTCATGCTCGACGAGCCGCCCGTCATCATCGTGCCGATCTCACGCACCGCCTTGCTCGTGATCCACACGGTGCCGCGCCGGATGTAGCTGTCGTCGTCAGGGCGAAACGGCAGATCGCCGACGATGGCCTGCACCGCGTTGTAGATCCGGTCGATCGGCGCCTCTTCGACTTGCACCTGCGACCAGTCGGCGTCGAGCTCCTCGGCGAGCAGCATCGCGAGTCCAGTATGGATGCCCTGCCCCATCTCGGCCTTCGGCACGATGATCGTCACGCGGTTGTCGGCATCGATCTTGACCCAGCCGTTCAGCGCGATTTGCGTGCCTTGTGTCGGCAGCGGCGTCGACGTCATCAGGCGCTGCCGTGGCGGCAGCACGCCCCAGCCGACCAGCAGGCCGCCCAACGCACTGGCGCCGCCCAGCAGAAAGGTTCTGCGCGTCAACATGGCATGGCTCGCTCGGCTGGCTCGATGGTGGGAAAGCGGCGACAGCGCCAATGCATCCGTCTTTGTCTGCGGATACTAATAAGACGAATTTGCGAGCGTGAGTCTTAAATGCGCGCGTGAACCTGGAGCGGCCGTGCGGCGTGGGAAGGCGGGGACTGAAAGCGGCGGGGGAAAATCGTGGGGTATTTCATTAACTGCGATCGCGCGGGCGGCGGTGTGCCGGCGTCAGTCATCGCCGGCACACCGCCAACCTCGCGCCTGATTCGATCAGGAGCTCAGGCGAGCATGCGATCCGATCAACGGCGGTTCGAACCCGACACCACGTCGATCCACACGGCCAGCACCAGGATGCCGCCCTTCACGATCATCTGCCAGTACGCGTCGACGTCGAGCATCGACATGCCGTTGTCGAGGCTCGCCATCACGAGCGCGCCGATCAGCGCGCCGTACACGGTGCCGGAGCCGCCGCGCATCGACGTGCCGCCGATAAAGCACGCGGCGATCGCATCGAGTTCGCCCATCGAGCCCGCCGACGGCGAACCGGCCGCAAGCCGCGCCGTGTTGACGATGCCAGCGAACGCGCACATCAGACCCATCAGCGCGAAGATCGCGAGCTTCACGCGGTCGGTATTGACACCCGACAGGCGCGTCGCTTCGAGGTTCGAGCCGACCGCGTAGATGCGGCGCCCGAACACGGTCTGCGTCGCGATCCACGTGAAGATGCCGAGCAGCGCAAGCAGCAGCAACACCGGCACCGGAATGCCGCCGTAGTTGTCGAGCATCGCGACGAAGCCGGCGAGAATCACGCCCGCGCCGATCACCTTCGCGATGTCCTGCCAGAGCGGCACGACGCGCAACTGATAGCGCTGATGATTCGCGCGCTGGCGGATCGTCAGGAAAGCCAGCAGCACGAACAGCACGACGGCGAGCGTGTCGCCGGCGAAGCGCGGCAGATAGCCCTGGCCGACGAACACGAAGCTATCCGACACCGGCGCGATCGTCGAGCCGCCGGTAATGCCGAGCAGAATGCCGCGATACGCGAGCATGCCGCCGAGCCCGACGATGAACGACGGCACGCGCCGATACGTCGACCACCAGCCGTTGAACACGCCGACCGCGATGCCGAGCAGCAGCACGACCGGAATCGTCACACCGATCGGCCAGTGCCGGTTCACGTCGAGAATCGCCGCGACGCCGCCGAGCAAACCGAGCAGCGAACCGACCGACAGATCGATTTCACCGGCGATGATCACGAACACCATGCCGCACGCGAGCATGCCGGTAATCGACATCTGCCGCAGCAGATTCGACAGGTTGCGCGGCGTGACGAACGCGCCGTGCGTGAGCACCGAAAAGAAAATCCAGATCACGGCGACGGCGATCAGCAGCGCGAGAATCTTGTAGCGCGCGAACAATTGCTGGATCCGTTGCGTGCCGCCGAAGGCGCCTCGCGGCGCGGCGTTGTCGGTGCGTTGGGAAGTTACTTCGGGAGTCATGCGGCACTCGCTGCGGTTGGGTTCGAAGATAGATGCACCGGGCGGATCGCGGCGCCGAGAATGTCTTCCTGGGTGAGACCGTCGTTGACGAAGTCGCCGCGCAACTCGCCCTCGCCGATCACGAGCACCCGGTCGCTGATGCCGAGCACTTCCGGCAATTCGGACGACACCATCACGATCGACATGCCCTTCTGCGCCAGTTGGAAGATCAGCTTGTAGATCTCGTACTTGGCGCCGACATCGACGCCGCGTGTCGGCTCGTCGAGAATCAGCACGGTCGGGTTGGTCAGCAGCATGCGCGTGAGCACGGCCTTCTGCTGATTGCCGCCCGACAGACTTGCAATCGATAGCATCGGATTGGCGGCGCGCACGGAAAGCCGCTTCATTTCAGTGTGAATCGTGTCGAGTTCGGCCGCCGAATCGATGCGGCCGCCCGACGCGAAACGCTGCAACACGGCAAGCGTGATGTTATGGCCGACGCTCATGCCCGGCACGATGCCGTGGCGTTTGCGGTCCTCGGGGACCATCGCGATGCCGGCGCGAATCGCGTCGATCGGCGCGCGGATTTTCAGCGGCTTGCCGTCGAGCAGGACGTGCGCCTCGCTGATACCGGCGTACGCGCCGAAAATCGCCTGCATCAGCTCGGTGCGGCCCGCGCCGACGAGCCCGGCGACGCCGAGAATTTCGCCGCGCCGCAACGAGAACGACACGTCGTCCACGCGCTTGCGGCGTGGATTCGTCACGTCGAAACAGGTGACGTTGCGCGCTTCGAAGATCACGTCGCCGATCGGATGCGGTTCGCGCGGAAACAGGTTCTTGATCTCGCGGCCGACCATCAGCGAGATGATCCGCTCGGTCGTCAGCGCGTGCATCGGCTCGGTCGCGACATGGCGGCCGTCGCGAATCACGCTGATCGTGTCGCAGACTGCCGCGACTTCGTCGAGCTTGTGCGAGATGTACACGCAGGCAATGCCGCGCCGTTTCAGATCACGCACGATGTCGAGCAGAATCGCGATTTCAGAGGCGGTCAGCGACGACGACGGTTCGTCGAGAATCAGCAGCTTCGCGCGCTTGTTCAGCGCCTTCGCGATTTCGATCAGCTGCTGATGGCCCCCGCCGTAGTTCATCACCGGCTGCGCCGAGTTGATGCCGGTGATGCCAAGCTCGCGCAACAGTTCGTCGGCGCGCTGGTACATCGCCGCGTAATTCATGCGCCCGCCGGGCAGCGTGATTTCGTTGCCGAGAAAGATGTTTTCCGCGACCGACAACTCCGGCACGAGCATCAATTCCTGGTGGATGATGATGATGCCCGCGCGTTCGGTGTCGCGTACGCTCGCGGCCTTCAGCGTCTCGCCTTCCCAGGTGATTTCGCCATCCCAGGTACCGTGCGGATACACGCCGGAGAGCACCTTCATCAGCGTCGATTTGCCCGCGCCGTTTTCGCCGCACAGGCCCACGCATTCGCCCGGCGATACGGTCAGATCGATGCCGTCGAGTGCCTTTACGCCGGAAAAAGCCTTGACGATGCCGCGCATCGTCAGAAGAGGTTGCGTCATTCGCTATGCCTCGCTGCAAGTTGGGCCGATGTCCGATCACGCTCCCGGGCGCGATGACCCGGGAGCGTGGCGATCACATCACACCCGTCTCTGTGTTATTTGCTCGCGAGTTGCTCTTGCGTGTAGAAGCCGTCCTTCACGACGACGTCGAGGTTGGCCTTCGTCAGCTTGGTCGGCTGCAGCAGCACCGTATCGACCTTCTTCTTGCCGTTGTCGTATTGCGCATTGAACGCCGGCTTGTCGCCCTTGGCCAGCGCGACCGACAGCTTCGCCGCTTCGCCCGCGATCAGCTTCAGCGGCTTGTAGACCGTCATCGTCTGCGTGCCGGCCGCCACGCGCTTCACAGCCGCGAGGTCGGCATCCTGACCCGAGATCGGTACCTTGCCTGCGAGACCCTGTGCAGCGAGCGCCTGGATCGCGCCGCCGGCGGTGCCGTCGTTCGATGCGACGACTGCGTCGATCTTGTTGTTGTTCGCGGTCAGCGCGTCTTCCATGATGCGCAGCGCGGTCGATGCGCTCCACTCCGGCACCCACTGCTGGCCGACCACCTTGATGTCACCCTTGTCGATCGCCGGTTGCAGCACCTTCAACTGGCCCTGACGCAGCATCTTCGCGTTGTTGTCGGTCGGCGCGCCGCCGAGCAGGAAGTAGTTGCCCTTCGGACGCACGTCGTAGACGCCCTGCGCCTGCATTTCGCCGACCTTCTCGTTGTCGAACGAGATGTAGGCATCGATATCCGCGTCGAGGATCAGGCGGTCATACGACACGACCTTGATGCCCGCTTTGCGTGCTTCGGCCACGACGTTGCCAAGCGTCTTCGAGTTGAACGGCACGATCACGATCACGTCGACGCCGCGCGAGATCAGGTTTTCGATCTGCGAGATCTGACGCTCTTCGCTCGCATCGGCCGATTGCACCGACACCTTCGCGCCGAGCTTTTCCGCCGCGGCGACGAAATAGTCGCGATCGCGCGACCAGCGCTCGACGCGCAGATCGTCGATACAGAAGCCGATTTCCGGATGATCCTTGCTGGCGTGCGCGAGCGGCGCGGCGAGCGACAGGCTGGCGAGTACCGCTCCGCACAACAGCGAACTCAGGACGTTACGACGCATTGCGAATTTCATTTGTGTCTCCTTTGTGTAGTGATAGCCGGAATACCGGACGTATCGGTCTGCGCTGCGAGCCGCAGACTCGGACAAGCGACAACCCACAGCTTGCTGGTGCGCGCGGTCGACATGGCCGCGCGATCTTTATTCAACGTCCGCTATAAATCGCCTGATTTACGATGTTTTCCATGTGCTCCTGCTGCCCGCTCACATGCCGGGGGTTCAGGTCGCGCGCGACAGTTTCTGCCGCGAGTGTCGACAGCGAATAGTCGCCAGACAGGATCTTGCGGCCGAACTCGTCATCCCAGCCCGCGTAGCGTTGCCGCTTGAACTGCCCGAGGCGTTCGTTTTCGATCAGTACCGCGGCGCGTTCGAGGCCAAGCGCGAGGTTGTCGATCGCGCCGATGTGGCCATAAAACAGGTCTTCCGGATCGACGCTCTGGCGCCGCACTTTCGCATCGAAGTTCATGCCGCCGGTGGTGAAACCGCCGTGGCGCAGGATCTCGTAGAAGGCCAGCGTCAATTCCTCGACGCTGTTGGGAAATTGATCGGTATCCCAGCCATTTTGCGGATCGCCGCGATTCGCATCGACGCTGCCGAAGATCCCGAGCGCGAACGCGGTCGCGATCTCGTGATGAAACGAGTGCCCCGCGAGCGTCGCGTGATTGGCCTCGATGTTGACGCGAATCTCCTTGTCGAGACCGTGCTGCAGCAGGAAGCCGTGCACGGTCGCGACGTCGTAGTCGTATTGATGCTTGGTCGGCTCCTGCGGCTTCGGCTCGATCAGCAGCGTGCCCTTGAAACCGATCTGGTGCTTGTGCTCGACCACCATGTGCAGGAAGCGCGCAAACTGCTCGCGCTCGCGCACGAGGTCGGTGTTCAGCAGCGTGTCGTAGCCTTCGCGGCCGCCCCACAGCACGTAGTTTTCGCCGCCCAGGCGCAGCGTCGCGTCGAGCGCATGACGCACCTGGGTCGCGGCAAAGGCGAACACCTCCGGATTCGGATTGGTCGCGGCGCCGGCCGCGTAACGCGGATGCGAAAACAGGTTCGCCGTGCCCCACAGCAATTTGATACCGGTATCCTGTTGCTTGCGCGCGAGGTAGTCGGACACGCGCAGGAAGTTCTCGCTGTATTCCTTGACGCTCGCGCCTTCGGGCGCGACGTCGGTATCGTGGAACGTGTAGTACGGGGTGCCGAGCTTCGAGAAGAATTCGAACGCGGCGTCGGCTTTTTGTAGCGCCCGCTCCATAGCGTCGCCGGGTTGCTGCCACGGCCGCCGGACCGTGCCCTGACCGAAGATATCGACGCCGGGCCACACGAACGAATGCCAGTAGCACACGGCGATACGCAGATGTTCCTCGAGCGTCTTGCCGAGTACCTTCCTCGTTTTGTCGTAATGACGGTACGCAAGCGGGTTGTCCGATTGCGGGCCTTCATAACGAATCTCGGGAATGTGTTCGAAATAGGACATCGGCGTCTCCTGTCGGCCCGGGCTGGTGTTGGTGCAAAGCACTTACCCGGGTCCAATCAAAGGTTTTCTTTGCATTCTTCACCGCAATCCGCGCGGCTTGGCCTTGCTGGCCGACGAGGTGACGCCATGCTGCCGCTTGCAAGATGTGCCCGCAATTGCGAAATTTCACAGCAGGCTTGATGTTTCTTACCGCCCGCGCGTTTGTTTACTGCCGTCGCGCGATTCGCCGCCTAGAATAACCAGACGCTTAAAAACGGGGTTGCCGCCAACGCACCCGACACGATGGAGACAAAGGCGTGTGATCTACCGATCCACCCGCCGCTTACCGCCATGACCCGTCCGCAAGCACCTCAGACAACCCATCGGATCGCGCTGCTGTTCAACGCGAACAAGGTCTACGATCGCGAGATCATCACCGGCATCGGCAACTACCTGCTGTCGACCCGGGTCGCATGGGATCTCTTCCTCGAAGAAGACTTTCGCTGCCGGCTCGCGGGTATCCAGCGCTTCGACGGCGACGGCATCATCGCGGACTTCGACGATCCCGCCGTCGACGAAGCCCTGCGCGACTGTCCACTGCCGGTGGTCGCCGTCGGTTCGTCGTACGAGGACCCAACGCAGTACCCCCCGGATTTACCCTATATCGCGACCGACAACAGCAAGCTCGTGTCGCTCGCGTACACGCATCTGATCGGCGCGGGCCTCGAAAACTTCGCCTTGTACAGCCTGCCGCAGGCACAGGAAAACCGCTGGGCGCAACAGCGCGAACTGGCGTTCGGGCATCTGCGCAGCGCGGACGGACGCAGCGCCGCGCAGATCGATAGTGAGATCTATCGCGGTCTGTCGACGAGCGCGCCGTCCTGGAACCAGGCGATCGAACAGCTGACCACGTGGCTGCGGCAACTGCCGAAGCCGGTCGGCATCATCGCGGTCACCGACGCGCGTGCACGGCACTTGCTGCAGGCATGTCTGATCGCGGGCATTCCGGTGCCCGAGGAAGTCGCGATTATCGGTATCGACAACGATCCGCTCACGCGTACGCTGACGCGCATTCCGCTGTCGTCGGTGATCCAGGGCACCGAGGAAATGGGTCGCACCGCCGCGCACATCCTGCATCAGATGCTGCACGGCGCGCGTTTTCCGGGGCGTCGCATTCTGGTGCCGCCGGTCGGCATCAACGTGCTCGAATCGACCCGGCATCAGCCGCTCGCGAGTCCGTATGTGATGCGCGCGCGCCATTTCATTCGTCAGTACGCGTGCCAGGGGATCCGCACCGAGCAGGTGGCCGACTATGTAGGCGTGTCGCGTTCGTCGCTCGAAGAGTATTTCCGGCGCGAGCGGCAGTGCACCGTGCACCAGGAGATCCTGCGTCACAAGCTCGACGTCGCGAAGTCGCTGCTCGCGAAACGCGATGCGTCGAGCGCGGAAGTCGCGATCCGTTGTGGCTTCACGTCGCTCCAATACATGTACGCGGTGTTTCGCCGCGAACTCGGCTGCACGCCGCGCGAATACCAGGAGCGCGTGGGGCCGAAGACCAAAACCGCTGGCTGAGCATGCTTTCTATTTTTTCTTCGCACTGACCACATGATCAGCATCGCACAACTCTCTTCCGAGCCATGGGGCACACTGCACGGCGGCGATCGCGTCCGGCTCTACACGCTGCGTAACGCGCACGGCATGAAGGTCGCCATCAGCGACCTCGGCGCGACGCTGGTTTCGTGGCACGCGCCGGATCGCGCCGGCCGGCTCGGCGATATTCTGCTCGGCCACGACACGCCCGCCGAATATGTGGCGGCCTCGACCTACATGGGTGGACTGATCGGCCGCTGGGCGAATCGCATTGCGGGCGCGCGCTTTTCGCTCGACGGCATCGAGTACGCGCTCGATCGCAACGAAGGTCCGAACCTGCTGCATGGCGGCACGGTCGGTTTTCATCGCGCGTTGTGGGACGTCGCCGAGGACGACGGCGCGTTGCTGATGCGGCTCGAGTCGCCCGAAGGCGATGCCGGCTTCCCGGGCAACGTGACGGTGCAGGTGCGCTATTCGCTCGACGACGACGGCACGCTGACGATCGGCTACGAAGCGATTACCGACGCACCTACACCGCTCAATCTGACGAGCCATCCGTACTTCAACCTGACCGGGCGCGCGGGCACCGACATTCGCGGCCACGTGCTGTCGATCGACGCCGAGCGCTTTTTCGAGGTCGACGCGACGATGATCCCGTGCAAGCTCGCCGACGTCGCGGGCAACGCATTCGACTTCCGGCAGAGCGCACCGATCGGCGCACGGCTCGACTGGCCGCACTCGCAACTCGCGCGCGCGGGCGGTTTCGATCATTGCTACGTGCTGCGCGAGGCGCCGGCAAACTCGATCAACGGCAACGACGGCGACGCAGCGTCGCTGCGCGAAGTTGCCTGCGCCTACGATCCAGGCAGCGGACGCGAATTGACCGTAACGACCGATCAGCAGGGCTTGCAGTTTTATACCGGCAACGCGTTGAACGGCAATCCGGGACGCGGCGGCGTTCGCTATCAGCGGCACGCCGGCTTGTGCCTCGAGGCGGGCGGCTTTCCGAACGAGGTCAATATGGCCGGCCAGGACGAAGTGATCGTGCGACCCGGCGATACTTACCGGCAAATCACGACTTATCGCGTCGATGTGCGCAAAGGTGTTTGACCAGATTTACGGGTGCTTTTCCGCTGATTTTCGAACACCGCGACGGCGAGATTACAGCTCGCCGACTATCCGTTATCGGCAATACTGAATTAGTCGGCTAGTGGTTTTCCCCAAATTCGCTCCCTTCTAGACTGCTTATATCGCACCGGTATTACTGCGGTGCCGGATAGACAACTACGGAGGGAAACATCATGAAATCGCTTATCCAGGCAGTTGCGTTGGCGGCCGTGATCGCCGCGCCGGTCGCGGCATTCGCCCAATCGGAACAGCCGGTCACGCGCGCCGAAGTCAAGGCCGAGGTGCAGCAACTCGAACAGAACGGCTATAACCCGGCCACCGCGCTCGATGCCCAATATCCCGCGGACATTCAGGCGGCCGAGGCACGCGTCGCCGCGATGAACGCGAAGGGCCAGGGCGATACGTCTGGGTATGGGTCGCCGATGGGCGGATCGTCGCAAGCGGGCCATCATCCGATGGTGGTCAATCCGGACGGTCAATAACGAGTCGCGAACGGAACGTATTGCGAATTTCCGTAGGGAGGTAAGGTTCGTGAATTAGCAGGTCTTTTTCCATCTTTGCGGTTTTCGCCGTTTCGATCGAATATAAAGCGAGCGCATGTTTTCAAGGCATGCGCTCGCTTTTTGCGTTTATTCGGCGCGAGGAACGTACCGCTGATTCTGACGCCGCCGCAGATTTCAGCCAGAGCGCGCCTGCGGGCATTCGGTCTGATACCAGATGTCCACCTGCCGCTGCGCGCGCTCGAGACTCGCCGGATAGTCGGGATCGAAGCGTCGTTCAGGGTGGTAGCCCGCTTGCTGCAGCGCCGACAGCTCGCTCATGCTCCGCTGGTGCGTGGCCGGCGCTTTGTTCCTGAGATCGGTCAGATCCTGGCATTGCGTTGCGCTCAGATGGGTTTGCGCGCCGCCATTTCCGCCGCCCGCGGCACAGCCAACGAGCGTGAGCACCAACGCGGCGGCGATCGAGCGCGTCTGCGTCGCGATGTTCATATCGTGCCTCCTTTGGGGAAAGTGACCTCATCGCGAATGCCGTCTTCCCACGCGGCCGTTCGCCTCACCGAGCCGGCTTGTTCGCCTGTCGTCACTTTCAATTATTGGAAACGCGTGCGAAAGTCGCCATCAATTTCATCAACCATGCTTTCGATCCGGACATAGACTTTCCCCTGGTGAATGCCGATTTGCCCGCGCATCAGTTGACCCGACGTTTTCCCCTCAACGAGGGAGCCGCGCTCCCTCACTCCAAGGAGAAATGCGATGCCCCGCACCGCCGCTGAAAAACGCGCCGCTTTCCGCGCGCTGCATTCGTCCGGCTGTTTCGTGCTGCCCAATCCGTGGGATGCGGGCAGCGCCCGTTATCTGCAAACGCTCGGCTTCAAGGCGCTCGCCACCACGAGTTCCGGTTTTGCGTGGTCGACCGGGCATGCGGACAACACGCTGCCGCGCGAAGCGATCCTCGCCCACCTGCGCGCGATCGTCGACGCGACCGATCTGCCGGTCAACGCCGACTTCGAAAACGGCTTCGGCCGCGATCCGGAAGAAGTGGCCGAGAGCGTCACGCTCGCGGTGGCAACGGGCGTCGCGGGCCTGTCGATCGAGGACTCCACCGGCGACGCCGCCGCGCCGCTGTTTCCGATCGACGTCGCAGTGCAGCGGCTCAGCGCGGCGCGCCGGGCGATCGATCAGAGCGGCGGCGATACGCTGCTCGTCGGCCGCGCGGAGAATTACTTCGCCGGCAAGCCCGATCTCGACGATGCGATCGCACGTCTGAAGGCCTACGCGGCGGCGGGCGCCGACTGCCTGTACGCGCCCGGCATCCAGACGCGCGAGCAGATCGAAGCGGTGGTCGCCGCCGTTGCGCCGAAGCCGGTCAATCTGCTGATCGGCTCGACATCGACGCTGACGTTGCAGGACGTGGCCGCGCTCGGCGTGCGGCGGATCAGCGTCGGCGGGGGGCTGGCGCGCGCGGCTTGGGGTGGCTTCATGCACGCCGCTCAGGCGCTGGCCGATGGCCGTTTCGACTTCACCGGCGCGACCGCGGGCACGCAGCTCAATGAGCTTTTCAATCGACACGCGTAAAGCCATTAACTGGAGATCACCATGCCCCGCGAAATCATTCGGGTCGAACCGTTGTCCACCTACCTCGAAAAGGTCAAGGCACCGACCTCAGCCGTCACGCGCCACGGCGATACGGTCTACGTGTCGGGCTTTCCGCCGTTCGATCCCGAGACCGGTGAAATAGTCGATGCGCCGATCGAACGGCAGACCGAACTCGTGCTCGAGCAGATGAAGCTGTGTCTGGAGACGGCCGGCTCGTCGCTCGATCACGTGCTCAAGTGCAACGTCTATTGCACGTCGGTGGACAAATTCGCCGCGGTCAACGCGATCTACAAGCGCTATTTTCCGGTCGATCCGCCGGCGCGCATTTTCGTCGCTGTGCCCGCATGGTTCGCGCATTTCGACATCGAGATCGATTGCATTGCAGCCGTCAAATAAGCGGCCCGCAGGCTGCGTACACAGGCGTTCGCACACCGCGGCGAGCTTGTCGGAAGCCGCTGGCGTTTCCGATCAGAAAGGCCCGCGAACGCCTGAACGGCCTCATAGAGGCACTTGTCGCGCCAAATGTTATGATCGGAAACATCATTTCGCCCGATCGAAAGCGCCTTCCCGACCATCAGCCAGCCTCATGGACACCCACCTCACCAAATCCGCCGACACGTCCTCCACCGATCTCGGCCGGCGCGTGCGCGCCGCCCGTCAGGCGCAGGATCTGACGCTCGAAACCGCGAGCCGCCTGTGCGGTGTCTCCCGCTCGACGCTGTCGAAAGTCGAAAACGGCCTGATGTCCCCCACGTTCGACGTGCTGCAAAAAATCGTGCTGGGTCTGAAGATCGAAATCGGCGAACTGTTCGGCTCGACGCCGAAAGTCAGCGCGAGCGGCCGGCGTGCGCTGACGCGCAGGAACGAAGGCCAGCGCCACGCGTATCGCGGCTATCAGATGGAGTTGCTCGCCACCGATCTCGCGCACAAGGCGATGCTGCCGTTTCGCATCCGCATCTCGGCGCACACGCTCGACGCATTCGACGACTGGGGCCGCCACGAAGGCGAGGAGTTTCTCTACGTGATCAGCGGCAGCGTGTGCCTCTATTCGGAGCTGTACGCCCCGACGCATCTGAACGCGGGCGACAGCCTCTACTTCGACAGCCGCACGGGCCACGCGGCGGTGTCGACCAGCGACGAAGACGCCGAAGTGTTGTGGATGGCGACCAATGCGGACCTTCCGCACACGCCGCCTGTCGCGAACGAGTCAACGAAGAAATAGCGCGCCCTGCACGGCGCGCGCAGACTCAGCGCGCCGCCAGCGCCCGTTGCGCGAGTTGCGCGATATGCAGTGCGTGTCGCCCCGTGCCGTGCTCGATCTGCTCGCGGCAACTGAAGCCGTTGGTCAGCACGATCGTTTCCGCATTCGCCGCCATCGCATCGCGCACAGCCGGAAATAGCTTGTCCTCGCCGATCTTTTCCGACAACGCATGATGCTCGACGTTGAAGCCGAACGATCCGGCCATGCCGCAACAGCCGGTATCGAGCAGCTTCCATTTCACGCCGAGCTTGTTCAGCAACGCCGTGTCGCCCTGCATGCCGAACAGCGCCTTCTGATGACAATGGCCATGCACGATCACATCGGCCGCGAGCGTCGGCCACTCGAACGGCTGACGCGCGACGAAATCGGCAAACAGATACGTTTGCGCGGACAGTCTCTTCGCCAACGCATGATCGGGGAGTTGCTTCAGCAACTCGTCCTTGAAGACCGATAGACAGCCAGGCTCCAGACCGACCAGCGGCACGCCGGCGGCGATCTCGTCCGCGAGGTCGTCGACGATATGCGTGAGCAGTTCACGCGCGCGTTCGAGCAGGCCGAAGTCGTACAGCGGACGCCCGCAACACAAGCGATTCTTCGGCAGCACGACGTGCCAGCCGAGTTGCGTCAGCACATCAGCGGCGGCCCGCGCGATCTCGGGCGTGAAGTGGTCGTTGAACGTGTCGACCCACAGGATCACCTTCTTCGCGCCGCCGCCGCGCGTGTGTGTTGCCGATGCTTGCGACGACGCGCTCTGTCGGTAAGTCGTAGCGGCGAATCGCGGCAACGCACGCGTGCGCGCCACACCGGCCATCCACTTGCCGAGCGCGGACAAACCAGGTGCCGTCGTCAGAAAGTTGGTCACGCGCGCAAAGCGCGCGGCCCAAGGTGCCCATTCGCCGATCCGCCCCATGAACAGCGCCTGACGCGGCCGACGATTGTTCTCATAGTAGTGAGACAGGAATTCCGCCTTATACGACGCCATGTCCGTATGCGTCGGGCAATCGGACTTGCAGCCCTTGCACGCGAGGCAGGTATCGAGCGCTTCTTTCACTTCGCGGCTGTTCCAGCCATCGGCGATCACGTCGCCTTGCAGCATTTCCCAGAACAGATGCGCACGCCCGCGCGTCGAGTACTTTTCCTCGCGCGTGCCGCGATAGCTCGGACACATCGTGCCGCCGTCGAGCGAGCGGCATTTGCCCATGCCGATACAGCGTTCGATCGCACGCTGAAAGCCGTCGCCCTCCTGACTCGCGAACGCGAGCTTCGTGTGCAGCGTCACCGGCTTGTATGCGGGCCCCATGCGCAGGTTTTCGTCGGCGCGGTATGCGTGCACGACCTTGCCCGGATTCAAACGATTCGCCGGATCCCAGATCGTCTTGAACTGCTCCATCGCCTGCATCAGTTCGGGGCCGTACATGATCGGCAGAAACTCGGCCTTCGCCTGGCCGTCGCCGTGTTCGCCCGACAGCGAGCCGCCGAATTCGACCACCAGTTCCGCCGCTTCGCGCAAGAACCCGCGCCACGTCGCGATACCTTCCGCGCTGCGCAGATCGAACGTGATGCGCGCGTGCACACAGCCGTCGCCGAAATGGCCGTACAGGCTCGTCTCGTAGCCATAGCGATCGACGAGCGCCTGAAACGCGCGCAGATAGTCGCCGAGCCGCAGCGGATCGACCGCGGCATCTTCCCAGCCGACTACCGGATCGGGCTTGTCGCGATCCACCGATAGCGCGACCGCCGACGCACCCGTCTCGCGAATCGACCACACCTTCGCCTGCAAGGCGCGATCTTCGACGAGCATCGTCGAGATTTCCGGCCCCGCCGCGCCCGACCGGAAATACGCGGCGGCATCGCGTGCCTGTTGCAGCACTTCGTCCTGCGTGTCCGCGCCGAATTCGAGCACGACCCACGCATCGCCTTCGGGCAGCAGTGCGATCTCATCCTTCTTCAGGCCGCGCGCCTGCAAGCCGCGAATGATCGCGCGGTCAAGTCCCTCGACCGCGATCGGCCCGCAGCGCATGAAATGCGGCACGGCGTCCGCCGCCGTATAGATGTCGGTGAAGCCGACCACGACGATCACGCGCCTCGCGGGACTCTTCACGAGACGCACTTTCGCCTGCAACGTAACCGCGCAAGTGCCTTCGCTGCCGACCAGCGCACGCGCGACGTTGAAGCCGTTTTCGGGCAGCAGTTGATCGAGATTGAAGCCCGACACGCGCCGCTTGATCTGCGGGAATTTCGCGCGAATCCGCTCCGCGTACGTATCGCGCAGCTGCCTGAGCGCCGCGTAGATTTCGCCTTGACGACCACCCGCCGCGATGATGCGTTCGAGTTCTTCCTCGGAGGTTGGGCCGACCCAGAAACGCGCGCCGTCGAAGGTCGCGATTTCGAGCGCCTCGATATTCTCGACGGTCTTGCCGGCCATTACCGAATGCGCGCCGCACGAGTTGTTCGCGATCATGCCGCCCAGCGTGCAGCGACTATGCGTGGCGGGATCGGGCGCGAACGTGAGGCCGTGCTGTTCGGCGGCATCGCGCAACGAGTCGCACACGACGCCCGGCTCGACGATCGCAACACCCGCGAGCGGATCGATCGAGACGACGCGGTTCAGATACTTGCTCGCGTCGGCCACGACCGCGACGTTCACGCACTGACCGTTCTGCGACGTGCCGCCGCCGCGCGGGAGAAACGGCACGTCGTTGCGACGGCATGCCGCGAGCGTCGCGAGCAGATCGTCGACATCGGCGGGCACCACCACACCAAGCGGGACTTGTCGATAGTTAGACGCATCCGATGCATACAATGCTTTGGAACCCTGATCGAATCGCACTTCGCCGCGCACATGCTGGCGCAGGTCGCGTTCGAGCGCCTGCAATAGCGCGGCGCTGGCCGCGAAAGGCGTGGCGGCACGCGGTTCATTCGAAGCGCCGCGCTCGCCCACTACGCGCCGCTGCACGCCAACCCGCCGCTCTTCATCCAATGACAATGACGTCCCCACTGCGTACCTCGTCTGCGATGCCGGCGCTCGCGCGCCCGAATCCGCTCAGGCCGCCTGGCTTGCGGTCATCCGGAAGATGCCCTGGGCGTTGCCCGCGTCGAAACGCAGGTCCGTTTCCCAGCGGCGCGCATCCTGATCGAAACTGCGCTTGCGCGTAATGAATTCGTAGAACGAGCCCGGCACGTCGCGTGTGACGATGCTGCCGTCGGCCGCGCGAAATTCACGCTGCACGAGATCCGCGCGATACGCGGTCTGGAACACGCGCCCGGAACGCGAATGCTCGACTTCCGGCTTCATCGGCCGACCCTTCGCCTTCTGTTCGTCCGACAGCTCGAACACATCCGCGACGCGGTCGGTCGCGTGATTGAACGCGTTGCCTTCGGTCGCGATCCATGCCATTTCCGCCGATTCCTTCAACAATACTTCGTAATCGGCTTCGCGTGGCATCTCGTGCTGACGCGCGAACGCATCGACGATCACCGGCAGCAACTCCTGCGCCGCATCGAGCGGCAGCACGCCATCTCGTTCGAGTTCCCACAAGAGGCCATGGGCGCGCGGCGTCAACGGATCGCGCGAGGCACCGATCACGTTCGTCACCGCCTGCTGGAACGCCGCCGAAAAACGCTCCGGATGCAGTTCGCTGACGAAGAACTGCGCGATCTCGTCGGGTGCGTCTTCATGTGCCCACGCGCGGCCGGTCATGCCGAGACGATCGAGCGGATAGCGGCCATTGATCCGAAAGCCAAGCGGTCGCAGGATGCGCGCGAACGCGGCCTCGCCGGGCGGCAACGCGCCGCTGTGCGGCCAGCGCACGGTGCGCAGCGCGCCATGATCGAAGTACACGCTGCCGCCGGCGGAGACGGTTTCCTCCGTATAGCGGCGGCCGTTCGCCGAGCGCGCGAGCAGATCGTCGAACAGCGCCATGTTCATCGCCTGTGCGAGTTCGGCACGCGTGACGCTACCGCCTTCCCACTCGTTCAACACATGCGGATGATTCAGCGTCGCAAACAGGCGCGCGGTTTTCTCCGCGCCCAGCAACTTCTGCAGCAGTTGTTCGACGTTCGCATTCTTCAGGTTGAGCATCAGGCTTCTCCGCGCTATCAGTTGAGCGCCCGCACGAGCGCCTCATAACGGGCGAGATTATTCAAAATCCGCTGCGCCCCCGTAAAGCGAGATAAAATCGCCACTTGATGCGTTTTTGGAATTAACGTGCGAAAGTTCAAGATTCCCAACATGGGCGCGCTGCTCGCGTTCGAAGCTGCCGCGCGGCACGAAAGCTTCACGCATGCGGCGCGCGAGCTGTTCCTTACCGAAAGCGCGGTGTCGCGACAGATCAATACGCTCGAAAGCAATCTCGGCGTGCGGCTATTCGTGCGCGTCAAGCAACGCGTGGTGCTGACGCGCGCGGGCAAGGTCTACAGCGCGCAGGTGCGACGCTCGCTCGAACACCTCGATCGCGACACGTTGTCCATCATCGCGCACGGCAGCGGCGGCGGTTATCTGGAACTCGCGGTGTTGCCGACTTTTGCGTCGCAATGGCTGATTCCGCGCATGGCCACATTCAACAATCAATACCCGGATGTGCGCGTGAACATGGGCGTGCGTACCGCGACGTTCCCGTTCGCCGACACGCATTTCGAAGCGGCGATTCACTATGGCAAGCCGACGTGGCCGGGTACGTCGGCCGATTTTCTGTTCTGCGAGGAAGTGGTGCCGGTCTGCGCGGCGAGTCTGCTGAAGCGGCCGGTCCGCAACGTCGCCGAACTGCTCAACTATCCGCTGCTGCATTCGACGACGCGCCCTGATGGCTGGGCGAGCTGGTTCGCGAATCTCGGCGTCGACGACAACCGCACGATGCAGGGCGTGCGCTACGAACTGCACACGATGCTGATCAGCGCGGCCGCGGCCGGACTCGGCATTGCGCTGGTGCCGCGCTTTTTCGTCGACACGCAGTTGCAGCAGTTCGGTCTCGTGATTCCGTTCGACGCACCCGCCGTCGCCGATGCCGCTTATTACCTCGTGTATCCGACCGAGTTGAGCCACGGCAAACCGCTCGCGAGTTTCCGCGAGTGGCTGCTACATGAGGCGGCCGCGTACGGCGCGATTTATCCGGAGTTGGCGGAGCGGCCCGAGGGGGCGTGAGGAAACGCCAGTCGCCTGCGTGATCGAATCAATCACACCTGCGACTGCGCGCAAAACCTAGCTGCCGGTGCGCGCCTGCGCCAATGCGGCCAGATTGCCTTCGCCGAAGCCGTGATGCCCCTGGCGTTGCACGATCTCGAAGAAGATCTCGCCGGCCCGGCGACGCACGAAGGTCTGGAAAAACAGCAGCGGCGCGCCGTTCGCGCCGATCTCGCCATCCACCAGCACGTGCGTGCGACGCAGCCGTTCGACATCGAGCCCGTGGCCCGGCAAACGTGCATCGAGCTGATCGTAGTAGCGCGGCGGCGGCTCGACGAATTCGACGCCGTCCGCGAGCAGACGCTCGACGCACGCAAAGATGTCGTCGGTGGCAAGCGCGATGTGCTGCACGCCCTCGCCCGGATGATCGGGCAGATACTCGTGCATCAGGTTGGTCCGGCGCGTGCCTTCCTCGTACAGCGGTATGCGGATCGCGCCGCACGGCGACACCATCACACGCGATTCCGCCGACACGTGCCAGTTCGCGTGCAACTCGTGAATCTCGCGGAAATTCAGCAGGTCGCGATAGAAGTCGATCCACTCCTGCATGCGACCTTCGCCGACGGTTTGCGTCAGATGATCGACCGCGACCAGGCCGCTGCCCGCGTGACTCAGATCGGCTTCGGCCGTGTCGATTTCGATGGGCCGGAAGTCGATGTCGAAGATCGAGATATCCCCGAGGCCGCCGCGCTGACCGCCACGCCCGCGCCAACGATCAACGAAATAGATATGGGAATCGCCGATGCCTTGAATCGCCGGAATCAGCAATTCGCCGGCACCGAGGCGCTCGCCCTCGAACTCCCACGCGCCGAGTTCCACCGCGCGTTCGAACGCGCGCTGCGCGTCGGCGACGCGAATCCCGATCGCGCAGATGCCGACCCCGTATTCCTCCGCGTAGCGCGACGCGAACGAATCGGGCTCGGCGTTGATCAGGAAATTCATCTCCCCCTGGCGATACAGCGTCACATTCTTGCTGATATGACGCGCGATCGCCTTGAAGCCGAGGTGCGTGAAGGTCTCACCGAGCATCTGCGGATCGCGCGCGGCGAACTCGACGAACTCGAGGCCGGCCGTGCCGAGCGGATTGTGCTCCGGCGCCAACACGGCGCGCTGTGCGGCCTCTGGAGTGGGCAAGTCGCTGGTCATGGCAATCTCCTTGTACGGTCTTTCAATGCGGTGGTCGGTCTTTCCGGGGTTCGGCGCAATCCGTTCCGGCCGTTCGCGATGGCTGCGTGGTACGTGCCCGCTCGTGGCGCGCACGCGGTGTGCCGCGGAAAAAAGAGGCTGCAGCGGCTTTCGCACCGTGTTTTTACACCGGGTCGCGGGGCATTCGCAACCGTCCTTTTGTACTGGTTGGTTCATCCGTCGAACGGCACGCCGGCCGGTGCTCGCGGGCATGCGTGCGGCAAGGTGCCGTATCACTCGAGCGACGCGTCGCCCGGGCTGCCTTTGCGCGCCGTTTTGCCGGCGATTTTACCGATGCTTTTGCCCGCATCCTTGCCCGACGCCGCAGCCATTCTGCTCCGCGCGACCTCGCGCACCGCCTCGATGAACGCGCGCCCCACCGCCGACGGCTGCGTATCCGAGCGGCGAATCAGCCCCACCGGCTCGCCGGTTCCCGCGAACGGCAACGGCAGGCGCACCAGCATGCCGTGCGCGAGCTCGTATTCGACCGCGCTTTGCGGCACGAACCACACCGCGCCGTTCTCCAGCGTCAGCGCGCGCCCGGTCGATACCGACAACACCTCGACGAACGCCGACAGCGGCGGCACGCCCCAAGCGCCGAGCAGGCTCTCGGCCGACTGGCGGATCAGCGTGCCGAACGGCGGCAGCACGATCGGAAATTCTTCCAGCGACGTAGCCGGCAACGCCGTTCCTTCGGCGAGTGGATGCCCGGCCCGCACGACCGCGATCAGCGGCTCTGTAAACAGTTGCTCGAAGCTCAGGCCGACCATCCGCTCCGGGTCCGCGAGGCGGCCGATCGCAAATTCGATCGAGCCCGCTTTGAGGCGTTCGAGCAATTCCGGGTTCGCGCCGGTCGCGAGGCGCACGATCACGCGCGGCCACTGCGTCGCGAACTGTCTCAGCACGGGCGGTACCAGCACCGCGGCGACGGTCGGCAGCACGCCGACTTCGAGCGTCGCGGCGGCCGCGCCTTCGGCGCGCGCGAGCAGATCGACGCCCTGACGCAGCGCGCTCACACAGGCGCTCGCGTGCGGCATGAAAAGCTGCCCCTCGCGCGTCGGCACCGCGCCGTGACGGCCGCGCTCGAACAGTTTCACGCCGAGAATGGCCTCCAGTTCGGCGACCGTCTTCGACACCGCCGGCTGCGTGATGGACAGACTGTCCGCCGCCCGCTGGACGCTGCCGAACTGCGCGACGGCCAGAAAGCACTGAAGATGACGGAATTTGACGCGGCTATCCGCGAGACTGCGTTGCATAACGGAAGGTTATACGAAACCGGCAAAAAGGTCATTTTTCATAACCGCAGGCTTTGTATAAAGTGCGAGTCATAACGTCGCATCCCCCACGATTCCTCCAACGGAGACACTTCATGGAAGATTCAATTCTTGCCCCGCGAGACTTCGCGTCCCATCCCGCGTATATCTATCCGCCGTACGGTTCGTCGGTCAAACGCGGTCCGACGCGTCCGCTGATTCCGCTGAAGGAACGGCTGCGCGACCAGCGCGTGCCGGTCTACGGCACCGACGACCTCGACCCGCTCGACAACGACCTGACCCGCAACGCGGCGCGCAACGGCGAACCGCTCGGCGAGCGCATCATCGTCACGGGCCGCGTGCTCGACGAAGGCGGCCGCCCGGTGCGCAACACGCTGGTGGAAGTGTGGCAAGCGAACGCCGCCGGCCGCTATGTGCACAAGGCCGACCAGCACGACGCGCCGCTCGACCCGAACTTCCTCGGCGCGGGCCGCTGCATCACCGACAACGATGGCCGCTATCGCTTCATGACCATCAAGCCGGGCGCGTACCCGTGGGGCAACCATCCGAACGCATGGCGTCCGCAGCACATTCACTTCTCGCTGTTCGGCAACCATTTCGGCTCGCGTCTCGTCACGCAGATGTACTTCCCCGGCGATCCGCTGCTCGCGTTCGACCCGATCTATCAAGGCACGCCCGAGCATGCCCGTGAGCGCATGATCTCGAAGTTCTCGCTCGACACCACGCAAGAGGCCTACGCGCTCGGCTACGATTTCGACATCGTGCTGCGCGGCCCGAACGAAACCCCGATGGAGCGCTAAGCCATGACGACCTTCCAGCAAACGCCTTCGCAAACCGTTGGTCCGTACTTCGCCTACGGTCTTTGCCCGCAGCAATACGATTTCGACTACAAGAGCCTGTTCACGAACGTTCTGGCGGACATGGAAGCGGCCGGCGAGCACATCACGATCGTCGGTCAGGTGTTCGACGGCGACGGCAAGGTGGTCGGCGACGCGATGATCGAGATGTCGCAAGTGGACTCGAACGGCCACTATCCGGAATCGCGCGAGGAAATCCTGAAGACCGGCTTTCACGGCTTTGCACGTGTCGGCACCGGTACGGATCCGCATAAGCGGTTCATCGTCGAGACGGTGAAGCCGGGCCGCGCGAACCCCGACGAAGCGCCGCACATCGAGGTGATCCTGACGATGCGCGGCATGCTGCTGCACACGTTCACACGCATCTATTTCGAGGACGAAGCACAGACGAACGAGCAGGACGCCGTGCTGGCGTCGGTTCCGGCCGAGCGCCGCGGCACGTTGATCGCGCGCCGCGTTGCCGGCACGGCCAACGTATATCGCTTCGACATCCACATGCAGGGCGATCAGGAAACCGTGTTTTTCGACCTGTGATGGGCGATTCGTCGCGAAACGCCGAGCAGTAAAGATCGAGCCCGCCTTGCGCGGGCTTTTTTTCGCACGGGCGGTTCGCGGCGCGCCTGCGCGCGCTCAGCAGCGGAAATGATCGATGCTTTGTCCGGCGTGAATCGCGCGCGCGAGCCACGTTGGTTTATCGCCGCGGCCGTCCCACGTGTTACCGAACGCGTCGCGATACTGCACCGCGGCCACCGCGTTCGCATCCGCTTCGAGCGATTCGGCCAGCGCTTCGAGTGTGATGTTGTGGTCGTCCATGCGCCGGCGGATCCACGCGATCATGCGCTCGCGCAGGTTCTCGTCGCGTTCGAACAGGCGTTGTTGTGATTCTCGGTCTTTCATAACGTAATGGTGTCGCAGCTCTTGCTGGCATTAGACAAACTGGCAACTCGCATGACAACGCGAGGCTCTTGCGTAATTCAATTTGAACGGAAGCAATTCGACGAATTCACGCGATCCTTGCAAATGCGTGAAAACCCGCATTTGCAATGCGATACCTGTCAAATCCCTGAATTAAAGCGCCTGAGTTGAGGCGCTGAGATCAAGCGAATCGGCTACTCGAAGAATCGACGTGGCTGGAATTGCGCCCGTGTTTCGCCTGATGTGTCGCCTCGTTGTGACTGAGGGAACTTCAGCGTATGGAAAGTCATTCTAGCATTCGATGCATTTTGGTCGCAGCAAAGAAGTTTTTCTAATTGTACTGATTGCGGGACTTCCGACTTTTCGGTATCCGTGGCGGCCGCCGCGCGATTGGCGGACAATGCGGGCTCGGTATTCGCCAGGACTTCTGGCATCTGCCCGACACAAGGAGACTCCACCATGCCCGCCTCGACCGCCATCCTCACGATTCTCGCCGCGCTGCTGTTGGGCGCGATGAGTCCGGGGCCCAGCTTCGTCATCGTCGCGCGCAACGCGATCGGCCTGTCGCGCGGCGACGGTCTCGCGACGGCGCTCGGCATGGGTATCGGCGGCGTGTTTTTTAGCGGCATCGCGCTGCTCGGGCTGTACACGCTGCTCGCGACGGTCGAATGGCTCTACGTCGGGCTGAAAGTGGCCGGCGGCGTCTACCTGGTCTATCTGGCGTCGAAAATCTGGCGCGGCGCCGCGAAGCCGCTCGCGTTCAGCGAAACCCAAACCGGCAGCGGAGGCAATCCGCGCAAGTCGTTCTGGATCGGCTTGAGCACGCAACTCAGCAATCCGAAAACGGCCGTCTACTACGGCAGTATCTTCGCCGCGCTGCTGCCGCAGCATCCGCCGGTGTGGTGTTATTTCGCGCTGCCGCCGGCGATCTTCGCGATCGAAGCGGGCTGGTACACGATCGTCGCACTGTGCTTTTCGAGCCAACGGCCGCGCGAAATCTATCTGCGCTGGAAGGCGTGGATCGATCGCATCGCCGCGAGCGCGGTGACCGCGCTGGGCTTGCGGCTGATTCTGAACGCGCACAAGGTGGGGATTTGACGGCAACGCGAAGCGGTGCGCACCGTCGTGTCTCGATGCGCATCACTCGCGCCACGCTGAAACAGCGCTAATCGCGGCGCGTTACCCTTTCCCCTCCGCCTTGATCCGCGCGCGCAACTCGAACTTCTGGATCTTCCCCGTCGACGTCTTCGGCAACTCGCCAAAGCGCACTGCCTTCGGCAACTTGTAGCCGGCGAGAAACAGCCGGCAGTGCGCGATGATTTCTTCCTCGGTCGCCTGCGCGCCTTCCTTCAGCTCGATGAATGCGCACGGCACCTCGCCCCATTTCGGATCGGCCATCGCGACCACCGCCGCCACCGACACCGCCGGATGCCGGTACAGCGTGTCCTCGACCTCGATGCTCGAAATGTTCTCGCCGCCCGAAATGATGATGTCCTTGCTGCGGTCCCGGATGCGGATATAGCCATCAGCCGTGCGCACGCCGAGATCGCCGGTATGGAACCAGCCGCCCTTGAAAGCCGCGTCGGTCGCGCGCTCGTTCTTCAGATAGCCCTTCATGCAGATATTGCCGCGGAACATGATCTCGCCGATCGTTTCGCCGTCGTCCGGCACCGGTGCGAGCGTGTCCGCATCGAGCACCGCGACCGCCGCCTGCAGGTGATAACGCACGCCCTGGCGCGCAGTCAGGTCGGCGCTGATCTGATCATCGAGTGTGTCCCATTCCTCCTGCTTCGCGCAGACGGCCGCCGGCCCGTAGGTTTCGGTGAGCCCGTACACGTGCGTCAGATCGAAGCCGATCTGCTTCATCTTCGCGATCACCGCGGGCGGCGGCGCGGCGCCCGCGACCATCGTCGACACGCGATGCGCGATGCCCTCGCGCCATTCGGCCGGCGCATTCGCGAGCGAACTCTGCACGATCGGCGCGCCGCAGTAGTGCGTGATGCGCTCGCGGCGAATCAGCTCGAACACGGTTTTCGCGTCGAACTTGCGCAGACAGACGTTGACGCCCGCGCGCGCCGCCACGGTCCATGGAAAGCACCAGCCGTTGCAGTGAAACATCGGCAGCGTCCACAGATAGATAGCGTGCTTCGGCATGTCCCATTCGAGAATGTTGCTCAGCGCGTTCAGATATGCGCCACGGTGATGGTAGACGACGCCCTTCGGGTCGCCGGTCGTGCCCGATGTGTAGTTCAGCGCGATCGCATCCCATTCGTCGGCGGGTGGGGTCCACGCGAAGGACGGGTCGCCGGTTTGCAGGAACTGCTCGTAGTCCGTCGCGCGAACGAATTGCGCAGGGTCGGCGGGTTGCGCATCGGCCACACTGATCACGCGCAGATCCGGAAATTCAAGCGCCGCGCGATGCGCGAACTCGCCGTACTCGGTATCGACGATCAGCGCCTTCGCTTCACCGTGACGCAGCATGAACAGCAGCGTCGGGACGTCGAGCCGCGTGTTCAGCGTATTCAGCACCGCGCCGGCCATTGGTACGCCGAAGTGCGCCTCGACCATCGGCGGGATGTTCGGCAGCAACGCGGCGACCGTGTCGCCGCGGCCGATGCCGGCCTCGCGCAGCGCACTAGCGAGCCGCCGCGCGCGCTCGTACGTCTCGCGCCAGTTACGACGAATCTCCCCGTGTACGATCGCGAGCCGCTCGCCATACACTTGCGCTGCGCGCACGAGGAAATCGATCGGCGTCAACGGGACATAATTGGCCTCGCGCCGCCCGAGGCCTTCGTCGAACATGTGCTGTGTCATTGCTTCGTCTCCTGAGGCGCGAGCCGCGCCGCCGATTGTTGTGATCGTGTTCTGATGGAAGAATCAGGACCTAGCCTAACAATTGTCGTCATGAACTGTCTGTCATTCAAATGACAGAGTGGCGCGGCTCGCGCCCCGCCTTGATCTGGCTCAGCCGGAACCGCTTTAAGCCGCTTATCGCCGATGACCGACGCTCCGCTCTCTGACCGCGCCGACACCCGCTCGCCCCAACGTGTCGCGCCCGCCGACCTCGCGCGGCTGTTCGTCACGTGCGCGTGGTTTCGCGCGCTCGCCGCCGATCATCAGGCGATGGTGCTCGCCAGCGCGCACGCCGAGCACTTTGAAGGCGGCGCGTGGATCGCGCGCCGCCAGCAACCGTCCGACTATTGGATCGGCGTGCACTCGGGACTCATCAAGCTCGCTATCTACAACGCGTCGGGCCGCAGCTGCACGCTGTCGGGCGTGCCTCCAGGCGGCTGGTTCGGCGAAGGCAGCGTGATCAAGCGCGAATTGCGCAAGTACGACGTGGCCGCAATCCAGCCGTCGCTCGTGATGTTCGTGCCGTCCGCGACCTTCCATGCGCTGCTCGAGTCGAGCCTGCCGTTCACGGGCTTCGTGATCCGGCAGTTGAACAACCGCATGGGGGAATTCATCGCGTCGATTCAGAACAGCCGGCTGCTCGACGTGGACGCGCGCGTCGCGCAATCGCTCGCGCAGCTGTTCAACCCGGATCTGTATCCGGACACGGGCCGCACACTGGCGATTTCGCAGGAAGAAGTCGGCCTGCTTGCGGGGGTGTCGCGGCAGCGCATCAATCAGGCGCTGCAGAACCTCGAGAAGCTGCGGATTTTGCGGCTGTCGTATAACCAGATCGAGGTGCTCGATCTCGAGCGGCTAGGTGCGTACGGGCGAGAACAGATCTAGCGGCGCCACCGGCCCGCGCTATCCGGCGCGCACGCCGCCCTTGCGCGTTGCGCGCGTTTCGACAGCGTCGTCGGTCTTGAACAGCGAGAGCATGATTGCGGTCATCACGCCCGATTTTTTCCAGCGCAGATAGTAGCGATGCGCGGTCTGGTACGGCACGTAGTGCCCGGGCATCGCGCTCCACGGCGCGCGCGTGTGGAGTACCCACATCACGCTATCGAGAACGTGACGAATATCGATTGGCGGACGCCCCCTGCGCGGCCCGTCGTCGTGCAGCGTTTCAGGCAACAGCGGCGCAACCCGCTGCCATTGCTCGTCGGTCAGTTCCTGAACGACTGGCCACGTCGCGACGGATTTGGAAGATGGACTATTCATACGTGAAAGGGCACGCGTGAAACGCGTGCTGGCGTCGCTTCGAAAGTAGTGTCAATACGTCGGCTCGTTCGAGACTACTCGAAGCGCGGCTCGGAGAAAGTCAACTTTTGTCATATGGGTGACAGGCCACGCGTGCGTTGACGCTGACGGGCGCCGCCATGTCCACGCGGCGATAGGCTCCGGCCAGCTCGGCAGCGGCGATCGCTGCACGTTCGTCGCACTGGCCGAGTACGCGCGGTCGAAGCGCACCGAGATGTACGACACCGTCGATTTCGACTAGATGTCGGGCGCGGCCTCGGTCGAACTGCCGGGCCGCGACAACCAGACCGGCGTTGCGCTCGGTCTGCGGGCGATTTTCTGGATCGTTCCACATCGTCATGGCAAAACGGGCATCCCAAGGGACGCCCGTTTTCTTCGCCTCGCGTACGGAAACCGGCTTACCGGTCTGCCGCGCGCATAAAAAAAGGTGCCGCGAACGGCACCTTTTCGTACTACAGGCAGCTTCTGCTGAAGCTTAGAAGCGGTGACGCAGACCGACCGTAGCAGCCGTCTGGTTCTTCGACGACGAGGTCGGAACCGTGTTGTCGCCGCTGTAGATCGAAGCCACGCCGCCGTCGCCCATTGCGTGCTGGTACACAGCCTGAGCGTAGACGTCGGTGCGACGCGACAGCGAGTAGTCAGCCTGCAGGCCGATCTGGTGGTAACGGGTCTTCATGTCGTTACCGTCGGCGTTGATGCCGTAGCCGCTTGCGTCGGTGAACGTGTACGCGATGCCGAGAGCCATCGCCGGGGTCACGTTGTACTTGCCGTTGATTTCATAGTTGTTGGTATGGCCTTGACGCTGACCAGCTGCTGCACCAACCAGATTGTCGACGCGCGATTGCGTCCAGGCCACGCCGACCAGCGCCGGGCCGAAGCCGTACGAAGCGCCTGCGCCGAACTGACGCTGACGGAAGTTGCCGGTCAGAACGCCCGAGGTGTTCGCCAGAACGCCGTCCGACGCGCCGCTCGTGTTAGCAGCCGGGTTGTTTTGCTGAACGTAGGCAGCACCGAGGTGCAGGCCTTGCCACTGGTACGCGGCGCCCAAGCTGTACTGACGGTTGTTTGCGAAGCCGCCAGCCTGGTTCGAGAAGCCGTACGTGCCGCCGAACGTGAAGCCAGCGTAGTTAGCGCTCGAGTACTTGACCGAGTTGTTGACCGACAGACCACCGTTGGTGTTCAGGTTGTCGTTGTTGAACGGGTGCGCGAAGTACGTGCCGCCCCAGCTGCCCGTTGCGGTCAGCGGCGCGAGGTAGTCCTGCGATGCGTCGTACTGGCGACCCAGCGTGACCGTACCGAATTGCGAGCTCGACAGACCGACGAACGCCTGACGGTTGAACATGCCGTTGTTGTTAGCGAACTTGCCGTTGTTGATGTTGAAGCCGCTTTCCAACGTGAAAATTGCCTTCAGACCGTTGCCCAGATCTTCCGAGCCACGCAGGCCGAACATGCTCTGGTTGATGCCGCCGCTACCTGCTGCCCACTTGGAGCTGCCTGCAACGTTGCTGGTGTACGTCAGACCTGCGTCGAGCAGACCGTACAGGGTCACGCTGCTTTGTGCGTGAGCAACCGAAGCGAACGATGCGGCAGCCGCAACGACGATGAGACTCTTTTTCATGGGAACTCCAATTCGAAAAATTTAGACGGGGAGCAGGACCTGCCTCAGCAGCCGATGCATCGCATCTGCCACCGCCCGCGTGGCCGAACCGTTGGGATCGACCGGGCACCCTTGAAGCGAAGCGTGAGTGTAGGGGGACACCCTGGTAGCGGCGCCGACAATTCACGCAACAGGATTTTTCGAAATTCGCAACAATGCTGGAGCCGATGGGTATAACTTCTTGTTTTTACAACGTTTATTGCAAGATCCAAGTGCCGGATCACCATCTCCATCCAAAACGAATTTGCAACGTGTCAATATTCAAAGTTGTGCGTTTGCAACAGTGATTTAATACGCCTGACGTAATCGGGTCGGAGCAAATTGACGAAAAGACTGTCGATATTTTTTGTAATCGAACGGTTGAAGTGATGGTTTTGCGCGTCGCTTGAAATTTATTTTTCGATCGCCGGAACTTAATTGAGTTAATGCAGTCTTTTCTCGCGCGTCCGGCAATTAATCATTTCCCGTGACGCGATTAGCTTGTCGAGTGATTAAGACGGTTTATTCGCCTAATCTCTATTGGCCGACGCAAGCGATCGCTGCCGCCACCAGGCAGCACAATGGTCCTAGCCTTCCGTTCCGAATCAGCATTCGCTATTGAGATACCGCCATTGCGGCGATCTTCTGAGTTCTCGATTTATCGAGCACCTCGCTCACTTCTTTATTAGATGCGCACGCGGCTCGAAGAAGCCTTTAGCGCAGACGTTGCCCGGAGATGAATTGCGGCGCCGACCGCCGCGTGACAAGTCCCGTGCCGAAAGCGGGCGGCATGTATCAACAAAGCTTCCCAAGTCAATTAATGGCGAGGCTGCGCCCGGGTTCCCACGGAGTTTCCCTGATTACGCGTGATCGCTCCTTATGAGTTTCGTGGGACGCGCTTGAGCGCCCCCTCGTCTTCGGGTGAGAAATCCGGCGCAAGCGGGTCGGCATCGGTAACGGGCGCGGCTCGCCGTCGGGTTCGTCGAGCGGCTCATGAGGAGGCGCTGCGGGATTGGTGGTTGGGTCGGTTTGCATGACGGCCTCCAGGCGGGGGTGGAAAGGTCTCCCCGCCCTCGAGGCGTAACGGCTATTCCTGGGCTCGCTGGCGGCCCTTGACGAACGGCGAGGCGAGCGCCGCTTCCAGCCACCCGAACGTGCCAGCGCCTCGAGTCGCAGATCGCCCCCGCGACGCCGCTGAAGAAGTTACGCCGACGCGAAACGGAATTTGCAACGCCCGACGGCTCAGTGACGCCCCAGGCGCGAGTCCGCCGCATCATCGGACGATGCCGCGAGGAACGGCTCCAGCCCGAATAGCCATGCGAAGCAGAATGCGATCCGCGTCAGCGCTCGCACCGGAGGCTGCGGCAGGGCTTCGTTGGCATCGTCGAGCGACGCGCCTGGCAGGGGTTGTGGCTGGGCTAGCTCAGCAGCGGTGTGGTCGGTTCGCATGATAGTTCTCGTTATTAGATGGGGTGTGGAAGCCGACCTACAGCAAACGACATGCCGCTGTGGCGAAAAGATTCCGTCCCGACTTGAAACGAGAGTACTGGCGCGAGGGCGCCCATTCTGTGCGCTGGGCCGCCCAGTTGAGGCAGCTTGCGGTCGCCCAAAAAACAAAAAGGGTTCCGGAATTCGGAACCCTTTCTTCGATACTTTGGTGGGCCGGGTGGGGTTCGAACCCACGATGTCCTTTCGGAGGTGGATTATGAGTCCACTGCCTGCAACCAACACGGCGTCCAGCCCAAGAAAAAAGACCCGGTCGTGAAGGCCGGGCCCGTTTCGTCGATTGGCCGACATACTACACGAAAAAGGGGCCTCCGCAACCGCTTCGCTTCTGCGAAACGACCGGGAGGCCCCTTTGATCGCATCATTTGCGGCCAGCCGCGGCCGCCGCGGTCAATTCCCCTCGAGGAACGACTTCAGCTTGTCCGAACGGCTCGGATGACGCAGCTTGCGCAGCGCCTTCGCCTCGATCTGACGAATCCGCTCGCGCGTCACGTCGAACTGCTTGCCGACTTCTTCGAGCGTGTGATCGGTGCTCATCTCGATACCGAATCGCATGCGCAACACCTTCGCTTCGCGCGGCGTCAGCGAGTCGAGCACGTCCTTCACGACGTCGCGCATGCTCGCATGCAACGCCGCATCCGCCGGGGCGACCGTGTTCGTGTCTTCGATGAAGTCGCCCAGATGGGAATCGTCGTCGTCGCCGATCGGCGTTTCCATCGAGATCGGCTCCTTCGCGATCTTCATGATCTTGCGGATCTTGTCTTCCGGCATTTCCATCTTCTCGGCCAGGGTTGCCGGATCCGGCTCGAGACCGGTTTCCTGCAGGATCTGACGCGAGATGCGGTTCATCTTGTTGATCGTTTCGATCATGTGCACCGGAATCCGGATCGTGCGCGCCTGGTCGGCGATCGAACGCGTAATGGCCTGGCGAATCCACCACGTCGCATACGTGGAGAACTTGTAGCCGCGACGGTATTCGAACTTGTCCACCGCCTTCATCAGACCGATGTTGCCTTCCTGAATCAGGTCGAGGAACTGCAGACCGCGGTTCGTGTACTTCTTCGCAATCGAGATCACGAGACGCAGGTTCGCCTCGGTCATCTCGCGCTTTGCCTGGCGCGCCTTCAGTTCGCCGGCCGCCATCTGACGGTTGGTTTCCTTCAGGTCCTTCAGCGGCAGCACCACGCGCGCCTGCAGATCGAGCAGACGTTGCTGCTGTTCGCGGATCGCCGGAATGTTGCGCGTGAGGATCGCGCTATACGCATGCCCCTCGGCGACGATCTTGTCGGCCCATTCGAGGTCCGTCTCGCTGCCCGGGAAACGCGCGATGAATTCCGCGCGCGGCATGCCGCACTTGTCGACGACCGTATGCAGGATCTGACGCTCGACCTGGCGCACTTCATCCACCTGCGCACGCAAGGTGTCGCACAGACGCTCGACGGTGCGCGCGGTGAAGCGGATCGTCATCAGCTCGTTCTGGATGGTTTCCTGCGCCTTCAGGTAGGACTTGGACTTGTAACCTTCCTTCTCGAACGCGCGACGCATCTTGTCGAACCATTCGCTGATCGATGCGAATTTTTCGAGCGACGCGCGCCGTAGCGCTTCGAGCTGCGCCGCGTTGGCGGTGGCTTGCGCCGCGCCATCGTCTTCTTCCTCGTCCTCTTCGTCCTCTTCCTCGGCTTCCTCGTCTTCGTTCTCGATCGCCTCCGCTTCCTGCGCGGAGAAGCCGTCGGCGTCTTCCGCGTCGGCGTCGATCAGACCGTCGACGAGTTCGTCGATGCGAATCTCGTCGTTGGCGACGCGCTCGGCCATCGCGAGGATGTCGGCGATCGTGGTCGGGCACGCGGAGATGGCCATCACCATGTGCTTCAAGCCGTCTTCGATGCGCTTGGCGATTTCGATTTCGCCTTCGCGCGTGAGCAGCTCGACCGTGCCCATTTCGCGCATGTACATACGCACGGGATCGGTGGTGCGGCCAAATTCGGAATCGACGGTGGACAGTGCGACTTCGGCTTCCTCTTCGACTTCATCGTCTGACGAAGCCGCGGGCGCGTTGTCGTTGAGCAGCAGCGTCTCGGCGTCTGGGGCCTGTTCGTAGACCGCGACGCCCATGTCGTTGAACGTGCTGATGATGCCTTCGATCGCCTCGGTCTCGGTGAAGTTGTCCGGCAGGTGATCGTTGATTTCAGCGTACGTGAGGAAGCCGCGTTCCTTGCCGAGCTTGATCAGCGCGCGCAACTTCGAGCGACGCTCTTCGAGTTCCTCCACCGTGCCCGGCTGAGACGACGCGAACGCATCCTTCAGCAGCGCTTTTTCCTTGGCACGACGGTCGCGAGCCTTGACCTTTTCCACCTTGCCCGGCGCGGCGGCAGCGGTTTCTTCGGTCTGGGTTGCATCGTCATCGACGGGTACTTCATTCAGCTTTTTCGTCATGGAGTTCGCCGTACCGGCTGTAGTCTCGACCCCCGGCTGTTGGACAACAGCCGGATGAACCGTGGATACTGAAGTCACGCGCGCTGCCGAATCGTCCTCAACGGCAGCCGCTTCCCTGGCGCTTCTGATACCCGCCCGCTTGACAGCCGGCGGTGCTACAGCTTTCGCCGCCCGAACCGGTGCGGCCTGCGCGGCCGCAGTGGTCGACGACTTCTTCCCGGCAGCCGGTGCAACACTAACGGCAGACGTTCTTCTGGCGGATGCAGTCAGCTTGGCTTCGGTAACTTTTCCGGTGCGCTCTTTGGCGCGTGAGCCTGTTGCCTGATTTCCGCCTGTCGTCTTTGCCATCGCATCGCCTTTCGCCTTTGCTAGGAAGGAAAACCCTTGAAAAAACAAACCGCTAGAAACTTTTGATTATACCACCCGAGGTTTTGGCCCCTCCGCTACAGGCCGAGTTGACGCTTCATGTCGGCCCGCTTCCGGTTGAGCTCCGAAAACTCGGCAAATTCTTCCGGCGTATGCCGGGACTGTCGCGAAAGCTGCTCGAGACGATCGCAATAAGCGTCGTATCGCATCTTCAAAATCGCGGCCTTCAGCTCCTCGCCGACAATTCGTTCCTGCTCGCGCCGTTCCTCGATGACGGCCGCGTCCTGCGGGTCTTTCAGCAGCAAATCCCGGACGTTTTCATCATAGTCTAGAATTTTGCGAAAGATTTCCTCGAAAGTTGGGGCGTTCGCGCCATTTCGCAAGAGATCGGACAACAACTGGAACGCCGCCGAATCGCCGAGGGCGCGCGCGTGCGTCGTCACTTCGGCGAACAATTCGCCGTGCCGGGTCACGGTGAGCAGCGCCTCTTCGGCCTCCTCGTCGAGCATGGCGACCGTGCGCGGATACATCACCAGATTGCGCAGCGTCTTTTCCTCGATGCCGGTGACGCTGCGCCGGTCTTTGCGTGCCGGAGCCTCGCGCGCCGCGGCCGCGATCCGCGCGTCGACCTCGCACAGCGCCGCGACTTCGCTGAACGGCACGTCGAGCCGGTCCGCGAACATATGCATGATCTGTGCGCGCAGCGCATTGGCCGGCAGTGCCTGCAGCAGCGGTTTCGCGTCGAACAGCGCGCGGGCCCGGCCTTCGGGCTGATCGAGCTCCTTGCCGGTCAGCACCTCGTTGAGCATGAATTGCGACAGCGGCATCGCCCGTTCGACCTGCTCGGCGAAAGCCTCGGTGCCGAACTCGCGCACGTAACTGTCGGGATCGTGCTCGGTCGGCAGAAACAGGAAACGGATCGTCCGGTTGTCGGCGGCATGCGGCAGGCACGCATCCAGCGCGCGGCGCGCCGCGCGCCGGCCGGCCGCGTCGCCGTCGAAACTGAAGATGACCGTGTCGGTCTGGCGCATCAGTTTCTGCACATGAATCGGCGTGCAAGCGGTTCCGAGAGTCGCGACCGCGTTCTGGAAGCCCAATTGGGCCAGCGCAACCACGTCCATATAGCCTTCGACGACCAGCACGTAATGCTGCTCTCGAATCGCAAGACGCGCCTCGAACAGCCCGTACAGCTCGCTGCCCTTGTTAAATAGCGGCGTTTCGGGCGAATTCAAATACTTTGGCTCGCCGCCGTCGAGCACGCGGCCGCCGAAGCCGATCACCTGCCCTTTGACGTTGCGGATCGGGAACATGATCCGTTCGCGGAAGCGGTCGTAGCGGCGGTTCTGACCCTGCGCGTCGGCCTTTTCACTGACGATCACGAGACCCGCTTCGACCAGTGCGTCGTCGCGATAATTCGGGAATGCCGCCTCGAGGTTTTGCCAGCCTTCGGGCGCATAGCCGAGACCGAAGCGGGCCGCGATTTCGCCGGTCAGGCCGCGCTTCTTCAGATACTGGATCGCGCCCGGCGCACCGCGCAGCTGCTTACGGTAGTAGTCGCAGGCGGTCTGCATGAGATCGGACAGCGCCGTGGTGACGGCCTTCGATGCCGCCGGCGCGTAGCCGCCAGCCCCGCCACCACCGCCATATCCGGGCGAAGGCTCGTTCGGCACGGTAAGACCCACCGATTGCGCGAGCTCGTTGACCGCTTCGGGAAACGACGCGCCCACGTGTTCCATCAGGAAACCGATGGCCGTGCCATGCGCACCGCAGCCGAAGCAGTGATAAAACTGCTTAGTCGGACTAACCGTAAACGAGGGGCTCTTCTCGTTGTGAAACGGGCACAGCCCCATGAAGTTCGCGCCGCCCTTTTTCAGCTGCACATACCGGCCGACCACGTCGACGATATCGACGCGGTTGAGCAGGTCCTGCAGGAATGACGGTGGGATCACAGTAAATGACGCTGCCTGGAAAGCTTCAAAATCCAAGCCCGGAGTCCGGGCTCGACACCGCGACCGGGCACCGCGCGTCGCCTTCGCGAGGCGCGCGCGACCCGGACAAACCGACAGAGTTACTTCGCGAGCGCAGCCTTGACCTGTGCCGAGACCGCGGTCATGTCGGCCCGGCCGGCCAGCTTCGGCTTCAGTACGCCCATCACCTTGCCCATGTCCTGCGGGCCGGCGGCGCCGGTTTGCGCGACTGCCGCCTGCACTTCGGCAACGATTTCCGCTTCGGACATCTGCTCGGGCATGTACGCGGAAAGAATGGCCAACTCGGCCTTTTCCTTGTCCGCGAGATCCGTGCGTCCGGCGGCCTCGAACTGGCTGATCGAATCCTTGCGCTGCTTGATCATCTTGTCGACGACGGCGGTTATGCCGGCATCGTCGAGCGTGACCCGCTCATCGACTTCACGCTGCTTGATCGCGGCGAGCAGCAGGCGAATCGTACCGAGACGCTCGGTCTCGCGCGCCCGCATGGCAGCTTTCATTTCGTCGTTGATCCGGTCCTTGAGACTCATCACTCACCTGAATTGCGTTGAAAAGTTGAAAAACCGGCCGGTCGACGGCGGCGATACCGGCGCATCAGCACGAAAACCCGCTTGGGACTTCTTCCTCAAGCGGGTTGGCGCAATGTGCGTAGTGGATGCGACCTTGCCGGCTGGCCCGATGGGCCGGGTTTGCCGTGATGACACCTGTCGTGCCGCCATCGGCTTGGATGCTGCCGCGCCGTGCGAAGCGGAGTGCGGCAACATCAGAATCAGTAGAGCTTCTTTGGCAGCATCTGGCCACGCAGACGCTTGAAATGACGTTTCACCGCCGCCGCTTTCTTGCGCTTGCGTTCAGCTGTGGGTTTCTCGTAAAACTCGCGAGCGCGAAGTTCCGTCAGTAAGCCGTTTTTCTCCATGGTGCGCTTGAAACGGCGCATGGCGACTTCGAACGGCTCATTGTCTTTTACGCGGATGGTCGTCATTTTTCAATAACGGAACTTTGTAAAGGTTCAGGAGTATAGCAGAGCTTTCTCACAAAGCCATTGCGCCGTCAAGCCCCCCGGACATAGTCGGCGGCTGCCTCGCCCGCCGCGACACCCGACGCCCAGGCCCACTGGAAGTTGTAGCCGCCAAGCCAGCCTGTCACGTCGACCGCCTCGCCGATGAAGTACAGGCCCGGCACCCGCGCGCTCATCATCGTCGTCGATGACAGACCGCGCGTATCGACACCGCCGCGCGTCACTTCGGCCTTGCGATAACCCTCGGTGCCGTTCGGCGTGAGCGTCCAGCGCGACAGCGCTTCACCGATGCGGCGCAGCGTCTTGTCCGGCAGATCGGCGACGCGGGCCTCCGCGGCCACCTGATGAGTGTCGAGCCACGCATGCGCGAGCCGCTGCGGCACCCATTCCGAGAGCAGATTGGCGATCTGCCGCCTGGTGCCGTTTTTCGCGTCGATGAGGGCGGCCGCGGCGTCGCGCTCCGGCAGCAGATTGATGTGGATCGGCTCGCCCGGCTGCCAGTAGCTCGAGATCTGCAGCACGCCTGGGCCCGACAGGCCGCGGTGCGTGAGCAGCAGATCCTCGGTGAACTCGGTGCCGGTCTTTTTATTTCCAGTCGACAGCTGTACTTCGAGCGACACACCCGACAGCGCCGCGAACGGCTCCCAGTCGGCCGGCGCGAACGTCAGCGGCACCAGCGCGGGGCGCGTGTCGATCAACTTATGGCCGAACTGCTTGGCGATCCGGTATGCGAAATCGGTCGCGCCGATCTTCGGGATCGACAGACCGCCCGTCGCAATCACGAGCGCCCGGACGGCGATTGTGCCGGCCGTCGTGTCGAGCAGGAATCGCCCTTCGGCGTCCTGGCGCACTTCTTCGACGGACAGCGGCGTGCGCCATGCAATCCCACCGGCGTCGCACTCGATCTTCAGCACGTCGATGACAGCGTCGCTCGACTGGTCGCAGAACAGCTGGCCCTTGTGCTTCTCATGCCACGTCACGCGATGCTGCTTCAGCAGCGCCATGAAATCGCGCGGCGTATAGCGCGCGAGCGCCGAGCGGCAAAAATGCGGATTCGCCGACAGATAATTGGCCGGCCCCGCATACAGATTCGTGAAGTTGCAGCGGCCACCGCCGGAAATGCGGATTTTTTCCGCGAGACGTTGCGAGTGGTCGATCAGCGCCACGCGCCGGCCGAGTTGCCCGGCCACGGCCGCGCACATCATGCCGGCCGCGCCCGCGCCGATCACCGCGATATCGAAGGATTCCATGGGGCCGCATTGTACCTGCCGGGCCCTCGGGCCCTGGCCCGCGCTTTGCCGGCCGCCTGCGCCTGCTGGTCCGCGCTGCTATACTTTGAGGCTTACCTTTCACTTTCGGACGCGCGTCGCGCGCGCCCGTCTCAAGCGATTCATCATGCTCGTTCTCGGCATCGAAAGCTCCTGCGACGAAACCGGTCTCGCGCTCTACGACACGGAGCGCGGCCTGCTCGCGCACGCGCTGCATTCGCAGATTGCGATGCATCGGGAGTACGGTGGCGTTGTGCCGGAGCTGGCATCGCGCGACCATATCCGCCGCGCGCTGCCGCTGCTCGAAGAGGTGATGGAGCGCGCCGGCGTCGCGCCCGGCGACATCGACGCGATCGCTTACACGCAAGGGCCTGGGCTCGCGGGCGCGCTGCTGGTGGGCGCGAGCGTCGCCAATTCGCTGGCGATGGCGTGGAACAAGCCGACCGTCGGCATTCACCATCTCGAAGGGCATCTGCTGTCGCCGTTGCTCGTCGACGAGCCACCGCCGTTCCCGTTCGTCGCGCTGCTGGTGTCGGGCGGGCATACGCAATTGATGCGCGTGACGGACGTCGGCGTCTACGAGACGCTCGGCGAAACGCTCGACGACGCCGCCGGCGAAGCCTTCGACAAAACCGCCAAGCTGCTGGGCCTCGGATATCCGGGGGGCCCCGAAGTTTCGCGCATGGCCGAGTTTGGCACCCCCGGCGCGGTCGTGCTGCCGCGCCCGATGCTGCATTCCGGCGACCTCGATTTCAGCTTCAGCGGCCTGAAGACCGCCGTGCTCACGCACGCGAACCGGCTCGGCGGCGCGAACATCTGCGAGCAGGCGAAAGCCGATCTCGCGCGCGGTTTCGTCGATGCGGCCGTCGAAGTGCTGGCCACGAAATCACTCGCGGCGCTCAAGCGCACGAAGCTGAACCGGCTGGTGGTGGCGGGCGGCGTCGGAGCGAACCGGCAGTTGCGCGAAGCGCTGTCGGCCGCCGCGCAAAGGCGCAATTTCTACGTGCACTACCCCGACCTGTCGCTGTGCACTGACAACGGCGCGATGATCGCGCTGGCCGGCGCGCTGCGCCTGCAACGCTGGCCCGAGCAGGCCGGCAACGACTACGCATTCACCGTAAAGCCGCGTTGGGATCTGACTTCGCTCGCGCACTGAGCCAACGCCGCAAGACGATAAAAAAGCCGCTTTTAAAGCGGCTTTTTTGCTTCGATGCTGCCGCAACGAAACGGTGTGGAGCGATGTAGAACGTATCAGGCGAGGCGCTTGTCCCGCTCGATCACCGCGTAAGCGCTGTGGTTGTGAATCGACTCGAAATTCTCGGCTTCGAGCACATACGCGACGATGCGCTCATCGGCGTTCAGACGCTGCGCGACGTCGCGCACGAGGTCCTCGACGAACTTCGGATTTTCATACGCGCGTTCGGTGACGAACTTCTCGTCCGGACGCTTGAGCAGGCCCCACAGTTCGCACGACGCTTCTTCCTCGGCGATACGGATCAACTCTTCCACTGGGACGTCGCCGTTAAGCTCGGCGTCGATCGTCACATGCGAGCGTTGGTTGTGCGCGCCGTATTGCGAAATCTTTTTCGAGCACGGGCACAGGCTCGTGACCGGCACCAGCACCTTCAGGAACAGCCGCGTCGCGCCATTGCGAGTTTCGCCCGTCAGCGTGACTTCATAGTCGAGCAGGCTCTGCACGCCCGACACCGGCGCGGTCTTGTTCACGAAGTACGGAAACGACACTTCGATGCGACCCGCCTCGGCCTCGAGCTTTTCGAGCATAGCCGCGAGCATCGTGCGGAACGTGGCCGGTTCGAGCGGCGCCTTGTTCTCCTCGAGCAGCGCGACGAAGCGCGACATGTGCGTGCCCTTCTGTTCGGCGGGCAGATGCACGTCGAGATTCCACGTGCCGACCGTCGGCCGCACCTCGCCGACGGGCGTACGAACCGTCAACGGATGACGCACGCCCTTCACGCCGACTCGCTGGATCGGAATCTGGCGCGTGTCGGGGGTGCTTTGCACGTCGGGCATCACGAAGGCGGGATTCATCTGATTCATTCTTTTGTCCTTTCTGGAAAGCGCCGGGCTGCGCCAAGGTCTCGCTGCATCCGCGACTATCGCGCAGCGAGTTCGAAGCGCCCAGCGGCCGTGCGGATCAGCGCGCATAACGGCGAACGCCGGCTGCGCCGGCGTTGGGTGACGGGCCGCAACGCCCGTCGGTTCAAACTGGAGATTGCCGAAGCCGCCGTCGCATGACGGCGACATGGGTCGCGCCTACGGCGGCACGACAGGCGACAGCGCTTTACGCGACGCGCTTCACCGACGACTGGCCGGCGACCGCGCCGCTCGCGAGGAAGCGTTCGCGGATCGACCGGGCGATACCCGCGGCGTCGAGACCGCACGCGGCGAGCAGCTTGGCCGGGTCCCCATGATCGATGAACCGGTCGGGGAGGCCCAATTGTAGTACGGGGCGCATAACCCCGCCTGCGAGCAGGGCTTCGACGCAGGCCGAACCCGCGCCACCCATGATGCAGCCTTCCTCGACGGTGACGATTGCGTCGTGCGTCTCGGCCAGCTTGCGCACGAGCTCGGTGTCGAGCGGCTTTACGAAGCGCATGTTCGCGACAGTGGCGTCGAGTTGCTCGGCCGCCGCGAGCGACGGCGCGACCATCGTGCCGAACGCGAGAATCGCGATGCGCTTGCCGGCCGGCGCCGAGGTCTCGCGACGCACTTCACCCTTGCCGAGCGGCAACGCGGTCATCTGCTTGACGGTGGCGACACCGGTGCCCGCGCCGCGCGGATAGCGCACCGCAGTCGGATGCGACTGCTGCAACGCGGTGTACAGCATCTGCCGGCACTCGTTTTCGTCCGACGGCGCCATCACGGTCAGGTTCGGGATGCAACGCATGAACGCGAGGTCGTACGCGCCCGCGTGCGTCGCGCCGTCCGCGCCGACGAGACCCGCGCGATCGATGGCGAACACCACCGGCAGGTTTTGCAGCGCGACGTCGTGAATCAGCTGGTCGTACGCGCGCTGCAGGAATGTCGAATAGATCGCGACGACCGGCTTCATGCCGTCCGCGGCGAGGCCGCCCGCGAACGTCACCGCGTGCTGTTCGGCGATGCCGACATCGAAGTAACGATCCGGGAAACGCTTTTCAAACTCGACCATGCCCGAGCCTTCTCGCATCGCCGGCGTGATACCGACCACGCGCGAGTCGAGTTCGGCCGCGTCGCACAGCCATTCGCCGAACACCTGCGTGTAGGTCTTCTTCGACGGCGTCGCGGCCGGCTTGATGCCCTCGGCCGGGTTGAACTTGCCCGGGCCGTGGTACAGCACCGGATCGGCCTCGGCCAGCTTGTAGCCCTGACCTTTCTTCGTGACGACGTGCAGGAATTGCGGCCCGCGCAGTTCCTTGATGTTTTGCAGCGTCGGGATCAACGAATCGAGATCGTGACCGTCGATAGGTCCGATGTAGTTGAAGCCAAATTCCTCGAACAGCGTGGCCGGCACGATCATGCCCTTCGCGTGCTCCTCGAGCTTGCGCGCGAGATCGAGCACCGGAGGGGCGACGCGCAGCACGCGCTCGACGCCCGCGCGAGCGGCCGCATAGAAACGACCCGACATCAGACGCGCGAGATGGCGATTGAGCGCGCCGACCGGCGGCGAGATCGACATGTCGTTGTCGTTGAGGATCACGAGCAGCGGCACGTCGTCTTCGACGCCCGCGTTGTTCATGGCCTCGAAGGCCATGCCGGCCGTCATCGCGCCGTCGCCGATCACGGCGATGCCCATGCGGTTGTCGCCCTGCAGCTTGCTCGCGACCGCCATGCCGAGCGCGGCCGAAATCGACGTGCTCGAGTGCGCGGTACCGAAGGTGTCGTATTCCGATTCGTCGCGTTTCGGGAAGCCCGAGATGCCGCCCAACTGACGCAGCGTGTGCATCTGGTCGCGACGACCGGTCAGGATCTTGTGCGGATAGGTCTGATGGCCGACGTCCCAGACGATCCGGTCGTGCGGCGTATCGAACACGTAATGCAGCGCGATGGTCAATTCGACCGTGCCGAGGTTGGACGAGAGATGGCCGCCCGTCTGCGATACGCTGTCGAGCACAAAGGCGCGCAACTCGTCGGCAAGCGGTTGCAATTGGCGGCGATCGAGGCGGCGGAGGGCTGCCGGGTCGTCGATGGTTTTCAGCAAGTCGTACATCGTCGTTCCATTGTAGGAAAACTTACGCGCCCGCACTTCATACAGGCACCCCGGGGATGGAGGGTGCGCGGCGGCGGGCTTTCGCGTTCAGCTGACCCGGTTCACCACCAGGTCGGCCAGTTCGGCAAGACGCTGCGCGCGAGCGCCGAACGGTGCAAGCGCGGCGTGCGCGTCGCTGCGCAGTTGCGCCGCGAGCGCGCGCGACGCGTCGAGCCCGATAATCGACACGTAGGTCGGCTTGCCGTCCTTCGCGTCCTTGCCTGCAGTCTTGCCGAGCGTTGCGGAGTCGGTCGTAACGTCGAGAATGTCGTCGACGACCTGAAACGCGAGGCCGACGGCGGCAGCGTAGGCGTCGAGCGAGGCCAGAGCCTGCGCGTCCGGCGTCTCGCCGGCCAATGCGCCCATGCGCACGGCCGCGCGCAGCAGCGCACCGGTCTTCATGCGATGCATGGTCTCGAGCTGCGGGCGGGTCAACGTATGGCCGACGCTAGCCAGGTCGATGGCCTGGCCGCCGCACATGCCGATCGAGCCGCTTGCGAGCGCGAGTTCGCGCACGAGCGACGCCTGCTGCGCCACGCCCATCACCTCGGACGTCAGCGCCACGAATGCCTGCGACTGCAGCGCGTCGCCTACCAGCAGCGCGGTCGCTTCGTCATACTTAACGTGGACCGTCGGCTTGCCACGGCGCAGCGCATCGTCGTCCATGCACGGCATGTCGTCGTGCACGAGCGAGTACACGTGGATCATTTCCAGCGCCGCCGCCGCCGCATCGAGGCAATCGGCGCGCGCGCCGGTCAGCTCGCCGGCCGCGTGGCACAGCAGCGGCCGCACCCGCTTGCCGCCGCCGAGCACCGCATAGCGCATCGCCTCGTGCAGCCTGGCGGGTTCGGTCGTCTCGGCCGGCAGATAGTGTTCCAGAGCCATTTCGACGCGTTCGAGCACCGAGCGCGTCCATTGTTCGAATGTCATAGGTCGTCCCCGCTCTCAGTCGCGGCTGTGCCTGCGGTATTCATGGGCAGCGGCTTGAGGGTCTCGCCATCGAGGACCCTCACCTGCTGCTCGACCTTTTCGAGCTGCTGTTGACAGAATGCGACAAGTGCCGCCCCGCGACGGTACGCGGCCAGCGATTCCTCGAGGCTCAGGCTGCCGCCTTCCATGCGCGCGACGAGCTCTTCCAGCTCCGCCTGCGCGGCCTCGTAGTTCGCCGGCAGCGGCGCGCTATCGCCGCTTTCGGCTGGCGCGGCGGCGGAATCGTTCGATGCGGTCTTCGCCATGAATAGTCGCAAAATTAAAACAAGTCGGACATTCTACGGCAAAAGCGACATTTTCGATCCGCTCGCCAGCCTGCGCCCCGCCGTGCCACATCGCTTCGAGCCTGGCGGATGCCTACCTTTGCCCCGCTTCGACCCTGAAGTCTCGCAGAAAAAAAGCGCGAGGTCTGCGGCGAAAATGCCGAACTTTCTTGACATTTTTAACCCAAATCAGGGACTTAAGTGCCCCTGTCACAGGGAAACGGGTATAATCGCCGGCTCCCTAAATCGAATCTTCGATGGTTGGGTTGTTCACTGCTTTCACGTCTTCATCGGGAGTGGGAATGTCCAATCTGAGCAATGCATTGCAGTTGCGGTCTGTTCACAGCCAGCTGCCAGTCACGGCTTACTTTGACGAAGCGCTTCTTACGCGCGAAATCGACACCCTTTTCAAGAAAGGTCCTCGCTACATCGGCCACGATCTCATGGTGCCCGAAGCAGGGGATTATTTTGCCTTGCCCAGCGAACGCGAGGGGCGGGTACTCGTCCGTAACCAGCAGTCGCAAGTCGACTTGCTGTCAAACGTGTGCCGCCACCGGCAAGCCATCATGCTCAACGGTCGCGGGCAGACGCAGAACATCGTCTGCCCGCTGCATCGCTGGACGTACGACCTGAAGGGCGAACTGCTCGGCGCACCCCATTTCGCCGACAACCCGTGCCTGAATCTCGGCGCCACGCCGCTGCAAAACTGGCAGGGGCTGCTGTTCGAGACCCAGGGTCGCGACGTCGCGAAGGATCTCGCACGCCTCGGCACCAAGCGCCACTTCGACTTCTCGGGCTTCATGTTCGATCACGTCGAAGTCCACGAGTGCAACTACAACTGGAAGACCTTCATCGAGGTCTATCTGGAGGACTATCACGTCGCGCCGTTCCATCCGGGCCTCGGCAGCTTCGTCAATTGCGACGATCTGACGTGGGAGTTCGGCGACTGGTACAGCGTGCAGACGGTCGGGGTGCACAAGGCGCTCGAGCAACCGGGCAGCCCGACGTATCGCAAGTGGCACGACGAAGTGCTGCGCTTTCGCGACGGGAATCCGCCCGAGTTCGGCGCGATCTGGATGGTGTACTACCCGGGCATCATGATCGAGTGGTATCCGCACGTGCTGGTCGTGTCGTGGCTGATTCCGCGCGGCCCGCAGAAGACCACCAACGTGGTGGAGTTCTACTACCCCGAGGAAATCGCGCTGTTCGAGCGCGAATTCGTCGAAGCAGAGCGCGCCGCCTATATGGAGACGGCCCGCGAAGACGACGAGATCGCCGAGCGCATGGACGCCGGCCGTCTTGCGCTAATGGAGCGCGGTGAATCGCAGGTCGGTCCATATCAGAGCCCGATGGAAGACGGCATGCAGCACTTCCACGAGTTTTTGCGGCGCGAACTCGGCACGATCTGAGCCGCGCCGCGAGGCGCATCGGTCGACTCAAGGAAAGACGGGCTTCGACCCGTCTTTTTTGTTTAGACTACCGACATAGACCGGCCATGCGCCAGCCGCGTGAATGGCGCGGCCCGCAGCCGCCATCGCCCGTATCGAGGAGACGCTCATGCCCCACACTCATTACACCACCCTGATCTCCGCGACCAATCTTGCCGAACGGCTCACGGCCGCGCCGGGCAGCGTGTTCGTGATCGACTGCCGGTTCGACCTCGCCGATACCGACGCGGGAGAGAAAGCCTGGCTGGCCGGCCATCTGCCGGGCGCGCACTATCTGCATCTCGATCGCGATCTGTCCGGGCCGAAGAACGGCACGAACGGCCGGCATCCGCTGCCCGATCGCGCGCGGCTCGTCGAAACGCTGGAGTCGCGGGGGCTGAAGCAAGGTCAGCAGGTCGTCGCTTATGACGCGCAAGGCGGCATGTACGCGGCACGCGTCTGGTGGCTGTTGCGCTGGCTCGGACACGACGCGGTCGCGCTGCTCGACGGCGGACTGCAGGCGTGGGAAGCGGCCGGCCAACCGCTGACGCAGGATGTGCCAGCGCAGAACACCGGCGACTTCAAGGCGGCTGCACCGCTCGCCGTGACCATCGATGTGCAGGCGCTCGAGCGCAATCTCGGCTCGAAGGAGCGGACCGTGGTCGATGCGCGCGCGGCCGATCGCTATCGAGGCGAAAACGAGACGCTCGATCGCGTCGGCGGCCATATCCCGGGCGCGCTGAATCGCTTCTTCAAAGACAACCTGACCGCCGACGGCCGCTTCAAGCCGGCGCACACACTGCGCGAGGAATTCCACGCGCTGCTCGGCGATACGCCGCCGGAACACGTGGTGCTGCAATGCGGCTCGGGCGTGACTGCGTGCGTGAATTCGCTCGCGATGGAGGTTGCCGGCCTGCATGGTTCAGCGTTGTACGCTGGCTCGTGGAGCGAATGGAGTTCCGATCCGAAACGGCCGGTGGCGACGGGCGCGCAACCTTGAGCGCGATCCGCTGCAAGTCGTAACCAGGCAAAAAGGCCGTTGCCGCTCGAAAGCGGCAACGGCCTTTTTTTCATCGGATCTATCGTTGGCTCAACGAGCCGTGAAGATTTCGAGCAGCGCCTCAAGCCACGCCGTGCTGTTTGAACCACACGAGCGTGCGACGCCAGCCATCCTCAGCATCGGCCTTCTTGTAGCTCGGCCGGTAATCGGCGAAAAACGCGTGGCCCGCGTCGTCGTACACGACGAACTGCGAGCCGCGCCCCGCCTGCGGACCTTGCGCGATCGCCTGCTTCATCTGCTCGAGCGTGTCTTGCGGAATGCTTGAATCCTGACGCCCATACAGTCCGAGCACGGGCGCATGCAGGTCGGCGACGAGATCGATCGGATTGGCCGGCGTCATCGCGTTCTTCGCGCCGGTCACGCGACCATACCAGGCGACGCCCGCCTTCACGCGCGGATTGTGCTCGGCATATAGCCATGAAATGCGCCCGCCCCAGCAGAAGCCGTTCACGCCGAGCCGATTCAGGTCGCCGCCGTTTTCGCCGGCCCACGCGGCGGCCGCGTCGAGGTCGGCCATCGCCTGCTCGTCGGGTACCTTGCTCAGTATCTGCTCGCTCAGTTGCTGGATGCTCGTGTAGACCATCGGATCGCCCTCGCGCTCGAACAGGTCCGGCGCGATCGCCAGATAGCCCAGTTTCGCGAAGCGCCGGCAGACGTCGGCGATATGCTCGTGCACGCCAAAGGCCTCATGCACGACGAGGATCACCGGCAGATGCGTCTTGCCCTTCGGCTGCGCGCGATAAGCCGGGATCAGCGTGCCGCCCGAATGGAACGCCACTTCTCCTGCTTCGAGGCCGTCGCTGTCGGTATGGATGGTCTGCGCCGAGACCGGCAGCACCGCCGCCGCGAAACCGGTGCCCAGCGCCGCTTTGATGAAGGTGCGGCGGTCGAAGGGAACGTGCGGGACCAGACAATCGACTTCAGGCTTCAGCATGTGGCGCTCCTCGATGAATTGTTAGAGGCAACAGGATACGCCTCGCGCGTATCCCGTTGCAGATTCAACTGAGGAGAGCGTCCGCGCGCGTCAGTGCAGCTTGACGCGCGGCAGCGTGGTACGGCGCAACCAGTGCGCAAAGGTGTCGAGCACCATGCGCGGATAGCCGTGCAGCGCAGCGATATGCAGCCGGTACAGCGACATGTACATGAAGCGCGCGAACAGCCCTTCGATCAGCATATTGCCGCCGATCACTCCGCCCATCAGATTGCCGACCGCGCTGAAGTGCCCGAGCGAGACCAGCGAACCGAAGTCGCGATAGGTGAATTCCGGCAGCGGCTTGTTGTCGAGGCGCGCCGCCAGGGCCTTCAGCAGAAAGCTCGCCTGCTGATGCGCGGCCTGGGCGCGCGGCGGCACGTTGCGCTCGTTGCCCGGCCACTCGCAGGCCGCGCAATCACCGAGCGCGAAGACGTTGTCGTCGATTTCGGTTTGCAGCGTACGGCGCACGAGCAGTTGACCGAGCCGGTTGACCGGCAAGCCGTCGAGCTGACCCAGCACCGCCGGCGCCCTGATGCCCGCCGCCCACACGGTCAGATCGGCGCGCACGGTGTGATCGCTCGCGGTACGGATGTAGCCCGGCGCGACCTCGGCCACGGTCTCGCCGATCATCAGCTTCACGCCGAGCTTGGTCAGCAGTTCGGCGGTTGCCGTGGAAACGCGCTCCTGCAACGCGGGCAGAATACGCGGACCCGCCTCGATCAACACGATGCCGACGTCATGCCGCGGATCGAGCTTGTGCAAGCCATACGCGGACAAAACCTGCGCGGTATTGCGCAGCTCCGCCGACAACTCGACCCCCGTCGCGCCGCCGCCGACGATCGCCACCTGAATGCGCGGCTCGCTGGACGACCAGGTGCCGGGTCCCGGTCTCGATTCGACGGGCTCGTGCGCCTGATGCTCGGCGCGCATGCACGCCGCGATCAGGCGTTTGCGGAAACGCTCGGCCTGGCCAACGGTATCGAGTGCAATGGAGAATTCGGCCGCGCCCTTGACGCCGAAGAAGGCCGTGGTACTGCCGATCGCGATGACCAGCGTGTCGTACTCGAGCTCGCGCTCGGGCAGCAGTTCGGCACCGTCGTCGTCGAGCACGATGCCGAGCGTGATACGCCGGTTCGCGCGGTCGAGCCCGGTCAGCTCGCCCTGCTGGAACTCGAAGCCATGCCAGCGCGCCTGCGCAGCGTATTCGAGCTCCTGCGTGAACGGGTCCATGCTGCCTGCCGCGACCTCGTGCAGCAGCGGCTTCCAGATATGGGTCGGATAGCGGTCGACCAGCGTGACCTGAGCCTGCGTGGGGCTGCCCTTCTTGCCCGCGCCATAGCGATCGCCAAGGCGTGTCGCCAGTTCCAGTCCTCCCGCACCTCCGCCAACGACGATAAATCGATGCATTGCACTTCTCCGTGTAGCCGATGAATTATCTGTCGCGACGCTGCGCACGAATGCGCCGTCCTGAACCGATTGTCCCCGACCCGCCCGGGAAGTCACAAGTCGCCAAAACCCATGTGTGACATGCGCACGACGTTATCGTGCGCGTGTCACGGGCATGTCAATGCGCCTCCTCCCAGTTCAGCCCCGCGCCGACTTCGGCGACGAGCGGCACCTTCAGTGCGGCGACCCCGCACATCAGTTCTGGTAGGCGCTTGCGGACTTCGGACAACTCAGCGTCGGGCACTTCGAGGATCAGTTCGTCGTGTACCTGCATGATCATGCGCGTGCCGATCTTCGAGTCTTCGATCCAGTTCTGCACGGCGATCATCGACATCTTGATGAGGTCGGCCGCGGTGCCCTGCATCGGCGCGTTGATCGCGGCCCGCTCGGCGGCCTGGCGGCGCGGACCGTTGCCGCCGTTGATCTCGGGCAGCCACAGACGGCGGCCGAACACCGTTTCCACGTAGCCTTTCGCCTTCGCGCTCAAGCGCGTCTCGTCCATATAGCGCGCGACACCGGGATAGCGCGCGAAGTAGCGGTCGATATACATCTTCGCCGCATCGCGCGTGATGCCGAGGTTCGACGCGAGGCCGAACGCGCTCATGCCGTAGATGAGCCCGAAGTTGATGACCTTCGCGACGCGCCGCTGATCGCTCGACACTTCGAGCGGCGTCACGTTGAAGATTTCCGACGCAGTGGCGCGGTGAATGTCCTCGCCCTGCGAGAACGCACGCATTAGCGAGTCGTCGCCGGAGATGTGCGCCATGATGCGCAATTCGATCTGAGAATAGTCGGCGGACACGAGCTTGTATCCCGGCGGCGCGATGAACGCCTCGCGAATGCGCCGGCCTTCGCCGGTACGCACCGGAATGTTCTGCAGGTTCGGATCGTTCGACGCGAGCCGCCCCGTCACCGCGACGGCCTGCGCGTAGTTCGTATGCACGCGGCCGGTTTGCGCATTGACCATGCGCGGCAGCTTGTCGGTATAGGTGGACTTCAGTTTCGACAGGCCGCGATGTTCGAGCAGGATCTTCGGCAGCGGATAGTCTTCGGCGAGCTTCTGCAACACCTCTTCGTCGGTGGACGGCGCGCCGCTCGGCGTCTTCTTGATGACCGGCAGTTCGAGCTTCTCGAAGAAAATCTGACCGATCTGCTTCGGCGATCCGAGGTTGAATTCGCCGCCGGCCAATTCGTACGCCTCGCCCTCGAGTTCGATCAGGCGCGTGGCGATCTCGCTGCTCTGCTGACGCAACTTCTCCGTGTCGATCAGCACGCCGGTGCGCTCCATCTTGCGCAGCACGCGCGAGGTCGGTATTTCGATCTCGCGATACACATGGTCGAGCGACTTCTCCGCGGCGATCTGCGGATATAAGGCCTGATGCAAACGCAGCGTGATGTCGGCGTCTTCGGCCGCATATTCGGCGGCTTTGTCGAGCGCGACTTCGTCGAAGCCGATCTGCTGCGCGCCCTTGCCCGCGACCTCTTCGTACTTGATCGTCTTCACGCCGAGATGACGCAGCGCGAGGCTGTCCATGTCGTGCGTGCGATGCGACTCGAGCACGTACGATTCGAGCAGCGTGTCATGCTCGACGCCGCGCATTTCGATGCCGTAATTCGCGAGCACCTGTTCGTCGTACTTCAGATGCTGGCCGACCTTCTTGCGCTCCGCGCTTTCGAGCCACGGCTTGAGCTTCGCGAGCACTTCGTCGCGCGGCAGCTGTTCCGGCGCGTCGGGGCCGCGATGCGCGAGCGGCACGTACGCGGCGCGGCCCGCCTCGACCGATAGCGACAAGCCGACGATCTGCGCGACCATCGGATCGAGCGAGGTGGTCTCGGTATCGAACGAGGTCAGCTCGGCCGCGTTGATCTTATCGAGCCACGCGTCGAGTTGCTCCCATGTCTGCACGGTCTCGTAGTGGCGCTCGTGATCGACAGCGAGCGCGGGCGGCACGTCGGTTTCCGGACCTTCGACCGCATCGGCAATTTCGACTTCGCGCAGCCACGTCTTGAAGCCGTGGCGCGTGAACACGTCGCGCAACTCTTCGCGCGACTCGGGAAGGCTCGGCAAACTTTCCTCGATCGACTCGATATGGCCATTCAGATCGCAATGACGCTCGACCGTGACGAGCTTGCGCGCCATCGGCAAAAAGTCCAGCGCGCGGCGAAGATTCTCGCCGACGGCGCCCTTGATCTCGCTCGCATGCTCGACGATGCCGTCGAGCGAGTCATATTGCGTCAGCCATTTGACTGCCGTTTTCGGGCCGCACTTCTCGACGCCCGGCACGTTGTCGACCGTATCGCCGATCAGCGACAGGTAATCGATGATGCGCTCCGGCGGCACGCCGAACTTCGCGACCACGCCGTCGCGATCGAGCGTTTCGTTGGTCATCGTATTGACGAGCGTGACCCGGTTCGATACGAGCTGAGCGAGATCCTTGTCGCCGGTCGACACGACCACGTTCATGCCGAGCTTTTCCGCCTCGGTGCACAGCGTGCCGATCACGTCATCCGCTTCGACGCGCTCGATCATCACGAGCGGCCAGCCGAGCGCACGCACCGCGACGTGAATCGGCTCGATCTGACGGGCAAGATCTTCCGGCATCGACGGACGATTCGCCTTGTATTCCGGATACCAGTCGTCGCGAAACGTTTTGCCCTTGGCGTCGAACACGCACGCGCTATACTCTGCTGTGACTTCCTTGCGCATGCGCCGCAGCATGTTGATCATCCCGTAGAGCGCACCCGTCGGGCCGCCCTCGGGACCGCGCAGATCAGGCATCGCATGATAGGCCCGGTACAGATAACTCGAACCGTCGACCAACAGCAGGGTCTTACCTTCAAGGCTTCGTTCTTCAGGCATTATGACTAAGAGAAAAGTGATTCCGAGTCTGCGATCGCTCGCAGATCAAGAGCGCGCAACGGCCAAGAAAGCCCGCGCATCGTGGCAGATGTTCACGATTATGGCAGAGTTTATCGAGGCGACCGAGTACCTGTCGGAGATTCGGCCGGCGGTCAGCATCTATGGTTCGGCGCGTCTGAAACCGAACTCGCCATACTACAAACTCGCCACGCAGATCGCGCGCAAACTGTCGGATGCGGGCTTCGCGGTGATCTCCGGCGGCGGCCCCGGCATCATGGAAGCGGCCAACAAGGGCGCGCATGCGGGCAAGGCGCCGTCGGTCGGTCTGAACATCGAGTTGCCGCACGAGCAGTCGGGCAACCAGTGGCAGGACATCTCGCTGCGCTTCCGCCATTTCTTCACGCGCAAGGTCACGTTCGTGAAGAATTCGGACGCGGTGATCGTGATGCCCGGCGGCTTCGGCACGCTCGACGAACTGGCCGAAGTGCTCACGCTGATCCAGACCAAGAAGTCGCGCCACGTGCCGATCATTCTGGTCGGCGCCGAGTTCTGGGAGGGTCTGCTCGCGTGGTTCAAGAGCTCGCTGATCCCGATGGGTTTGATCAACCCGACCGACATCGATCTGATGCAGGTGATCGACAATCCCGACCAGGTGCTCGAAGCGGTGCTCAAGTTCTACGAAGACCGCGAGGAAGGCGAAGCACATCCGGTCAAGTCGGACGAAGACCGGATGTTCTACCTGTGATGGCATGACGCTGCGCGCCACGCGTAACGCGTGGCGCGATGCATTGCGTACACATCGGGTCGCGCACATGGCGGGCAGCCTTCGGGCTGCCCGCTTTCGTTTCGCAGATCAGTTTGCAGTGCGCTTACTGTCAACCGGATTGCGGAACAAATCGTTGTGCACGTTTGCCGTTCGGCGCTAACCTGCTCAGCTGATACTCGAAGCTCGCGATATGAACAACGAACTCACCTCGCCCGAAGCCGCGCTCGCGCCCACCCCGACGTTGCGTGAGATCTTCGGCGGCTTTCTCGGCCTCGGCCTCATTTCATTCGGCGGCGCGTTGCCGCTCGCGCGCCGCGCACTGGTCGAACAACGCCGTTGGCTGAGCAGCGACGAATTCACCGACCTGCTCGGCCTCTGTCAATTCCTGCCGGGCGGCAACGTGATCAATCTGTCCGTCGCGATCGGCATGCGCTTTCGCGGCGTGCCCGGCGCGCTGGCCGGTTTGCTCGGCTTGATCGCCGGGCCTTCGCTGGTGGTGATCGGGCTCGGCGTGCTGTACGAGCACTCGCAGAACGATCCGCACGTGCGCCATCTGTTCGCGGGACTTGCGGCGGCGGCCTCGGGCCTGCTGATCTCGATGGCGATCAAAGTCGTGCTGCCGTTGCGCAACAAGCCGCTCGCCGCGCTGATCGCCGCGCTCGGCTTCGTCGCGATCGCGGTGCTGCGACTGCCGCTGCTGCCGACCATGCTCGCGCTCACGCCGCTCAGCATCTATGTTGCGGCAAGGAGCGCGCGATGAACGACACACTCGTTTCTCTCGCGGCGATTTTCAGTCAGCTGTCGCTGCTCGCGTTCGGAGGCGGCAATACGATCCTTCCGGAGATGCAGCGGCAGGTGGTCGACGTGCATCACTGGATGCCGGCCAGCGAGTTCAGCGCGCTGTTCGCGCTCGCTCAAGCCGCGCCCGGCCCGAACCTGATGATCGTCACGCTGATCGGCTGGCATGTGGCCGGGTGGGCCGGCATGCTCGTCACGTCGATTGCGAAGTTCGGGCCGTCGTCGCTCGTGACGATCCTCGCGCTTCATGCGTGGGACCGCTTCAAGGACCGCCCGTGGCGCCGCTATGCGCAGCTCGGGCTCGTGCCGGTGACGGCCGGTCTCGTCGCGGCGAGCGCGGCGCTGATCGCGCGCGCGTCGAACCCGACCGCGATAGCGTGGGCGATTACCGCGTTCACGGCCGCGATCGCGACGAAGACGCGGATTCATCCGCTGTGGCTGCTGGCCGCGGGGAGCCTGATCGGGTTGACCGGGTTCGGGCAGGGTTGAACCGGCAAGCGTCGCCTCGAAGGATTTTCGCGCTCGCACTCGCGAGCCATCCGCAAAGCGGCCCATCCGGCGCCGGTGGGCCGCTTATCAATCAGTATGTCGGCCTGAGTTACTGAAACGCGACTTCCGCGAAACTGCGCAGCTTGCGGCTATGCAAGCGATGCAGCCCATTCATCCGCAGCAGTTCCATCGCCTTCACACCGATCTGCAAATGCTGATCGACCTGCGCGCGATAGAACTGGTCGGCCATGCCCGGCAGCTTCAGTTCGCCGTGCAGCGGCTTGTCCGACACGCACAGCAGCGTGCCGTAAGGCACACGGAAGCGAAAGCCGTTCGCGGCGATCGTCGCGCTTTCCATATCGAGCGCGATCGCACGGCTCTGCGACAGCCGCTGCACCGGCTCGCGATGATCGCGCAGCTCCCAGTTACGATTGTCGACGCTCGCCACGGTGCCAGTGCGCATCACGCGCTTGAGCTCGGCGCCATCGAGCTGCGTGACCTGCGCGACCGCGCGCTCGAGCGCGACCTGCACTTCCGCGAGCGCCGGAATCGGCACCCACAGCGGCAGGTCGGCATCGAGCACATGGTCTTCGCGCACATAGCCGTGCGCGAGCACGTAGTCGCCGAGACGCTGCGTGTTGCGCAGCCCCGCGCAGTGGCCGAGCATGATCCACGCATGCGGACGCAGCACCGCGATGTGATCCGTGATGGTCTTCGCATTCGACGGCCCGACGCCAATGTTGACCATCGTGATGCCGCTGCCGTCCGCGCGTTTCAGGTGATACGCGGGCATCTGCGGCAGACGCGGCGGCTGCGTCCCCTCCTGCGCCTGCTCGCCGAGATTCTCGTTGTAGGTGACGACGTCGCCGGGCTCGACGAACGACGTGTATTCGCTGCGATAGGCGCGCAACTCCGCGTCGTCGGTATGGGCCATCATGGCGCGGCCGAGCTTCACGAATTCGTCGATATAGAACTGGTAGTTCGTGTACAGCACGTAGTTCTGCACATGTGTCGGCGCCGTCGCCGTGTAGTGCTTCAGCCGATGCAGCGAAAAATCGACGCGCGCCGCCGTGAACAATGCGAGCGGATGCGGCTCGCCCGGCAGCGGCTCGTACGTGCCGTTGACGATGCGGTCGTCGAGCAGCGCGAGGTCCGGCGTATCGAAGATGTCGCGCATCAGGAACAGGCGCTCGCGATCCAGATCGCCTTCGAGGTGGATGCCCTCGGCGAACGCGAAATGAATCGGAATCGGCTGGTCCGACACGCCGACCTCGATCTGCACGTGATGGTTCTTCGACAGCAGCCGCAACTGCTCGCGATAGTAGTTGCCGAACAGGTCGGGCCGCGTGACGGTCGTCTCGAACACGCCGGGCCCCGCGACGAACCCGTACGAGCGGCGCGAATCGATGTGCGTGTTGACCTCGGTGCGCACGCGCACGAACGGATAGCAGGCGCGCACGCGATGGTCGAACTGCTCGTTGCGGCGATAGCGCGCGAACGCATCGCGCAGGAACGACGTGTTCGCCTCGTAGATCGCGGCGAGGCGGGTGACGGCCTCGGCCGCGTCGTCGAAGCCTTCGGTCGGGAAGCTGTTGGCGGGAGTCTGCACCGTGCGCTGATTAATATCGTTGTTCATCATCGTTCACCCTTTTTGATGAGACGACATTACCACGGAACCCACTGTTGCCAAATGTCAGCTGCGACGCTTGCAACAGCGCTCGCGAGAGCGCACGCATGTTGCGCGAAAGCGGCGCAAAATAAGGCTTCGCGCCCGTACGTCAGGCCGGATTTGCTAGAATCTGGGCACCCAATCGGAGAATCACCATGAAGCCGCTCCTTCCCATCGCTGTTGCGCTGGCTCTCGCCTTCGGCAACGCCGCGATGGCTGCCCAGCCCGTCGACGAACCGCCGCCCGCCGGCGCGCCCCAGTCCGCCAATGAACGGGCCGGTCTGCCGGACCTGGAAAAGATCAATCGTCCGGGAGCGGAGGTCAGCTCGAAGGTCGACATCAACGTGCCGCGCACGCCGAGCTTTCATGAAGTGAGCCCGAACGGCACCGAAATCACGGAATTCCGCGACAAGGGCAAGCCGGTCGAAATCAACGTGCAATCGAATTTCGGCACCCGCTATCAGATGAGCGCATCGCCCGACACGTCGCCCACCGTCCACGACAGCGGCAAGCCCAGTACGCGCTTGCCGTCGGTGAATCTCCACTATTGATCGTTACGAAAGCGGCACGCCGTCAACGGCGGCCGCGGCGCGGCCGCGTTCCGCTTGATCCGATCGCAGCCGCCGCGCGATGAACCTGCGCTGAATGCAGCGACGCTTACAACCTCGCCGTTCCGCACTCGCCGCCCGCTCGCCACGCTCATTTGTCTCACCTCGCACTGGCCGCACCGCGCCAGCCCGAACAACCTGATCCGACGTTTCCGCATGGCCGTCTTCACCGCTGTCAACGAATCCCAACTCGCAGAATGGATGAGTCACTACGATCTCGGCGATGTCGTCGAGTTTCGCGGCATTTCGTCCGGCATTGAAAACAGCAACTTCTTTCTGACGACGACGCGCGGCGAATACGTGCTGACGATTTTCGAAAAGCTGACAGCTGAACAACTGCCGTTCTATCTGGACCTGATGAAGCATCTTGCCGCTCATCGCGTGCCGGTACCGGATCCGATGCCGCGCCTCGACGGAGCGCTGTTCGGCTTGCTGCTCGGCAAGCCCGCGACCATCGTGACGAAGCTCGAAGGCGCGCCCGAGCTCGCGCCGGGCGTCGAGCACTGCGCCGAGGTCGGCCACATGCTCGCGCGCATGCACCTCGCGGGCCGCGACTATCCGCGCTATCAGCCGAATCTGCGCAGCCTTCCGTGGTGGCGCGAAACCGTGCCGACGATCCTGCCGTATCTGGAAGGCGAGCAGCGCGATCTGCTGGCCTCCGAGCTGGCGCATCAGGAAGCGTTCTTCGCCTCCGCCGAATACGCGGCAATGCCCGCGGGCCCGTGCCACGCCGACCTGTTCCGCGACAACGCAATGTTCGCGCACGCGGCGCCCGAGACCGGCCACGAAGTGCGGCTTGGCGGTTTCTTCGATTTCTATTTCGCCGGCTGCGACAAGTGGCTGTTCGACGTCGCGGTGACGGTCAACGACTGGTGCGTCGATCTTGCGACCGGCAAGCTCGACACCGAACGCACCGAGGCGCTGTTGCGCGCATATCAGACGGTGCGGCCGTTCAGTGTCGAGGAAAACCATCACTGGGGCGACATGCTGCGTGCGGGCGCGTACCGCTTCTGGGTCTCGCGCCTGTATGATTTTCATCTGCCCCGCGCGGCCGAACTGCTGAAGCCGCACGACCCCGGCCATTTCGAACGCATTCTGCGCGAGCGCCTGCAGGGCGTCGCAAATCCTGGCATCCATACCTCATGCAACTGATCGAAGTCCCCGCGAAAACCGGCTACGTGTGGTTCCGCCAGGGCATCTGGCTGTTCCGCAAGAATCCGCTCGCCTTCCTGACGCTGTTCTTCACCTATTTGCTGGTGATGACGCTCGTGTCGCAGATTCCGGTGGTCGGCGGCGTGTTGCCGCTGTTGTTCATTCCGGGGGTCGCGGTCGGCTTCATGGCCGCGTGCCGCAACACGATCGCGGGCAAACCGGTGTTTCCAACCATCCTCGTCGACGGCTTTCATTCGTATGGCCCGATGGTCGCGCGGCGGCTGCTCGTGCTCGGCGTGCTGTACGTGATTGCGATGGCGCTCGTGCTGGCCGGCTCGGCGCTCGCCGACGGCGGCATGCTGCTGAAGGTGATGCTCGGCAGCGCGGCGATGGATGAGAACACGATCGCCAACAGCAACATCCCGCTCGCGGTGATCACCGCGCTCGCGTTCTATGTGCCGGTCGCGATGCTGTTCTGGTTTTCGCCGATCCTCGTCGCCTGGCACGACATACCGCCCGTGAAGGCGATGTTCTTCAGCGTCGTCAGTTGCTGGCGCAATCGCGGCGCTTTCATCGTGTTCGCGGCGCTGTGGTTCGCGGTCGCGACGGTCGTTTCGCTCGGGCTGTCCACGCTGATGCAGGCGCTCGGCGCGGCCGACTTCGCGTTCGCGATCCTGATGCCCGCGACGATGATCGTCACGACCATGCTGTACTGCTCGTTCTACGCGACCTATCGCGGCTGCTTCGGCGTGCAGACGCCGCAAACGCCGGATCTGCCGACCACGCCGGCGGCCTGATCCGTCGTTCCCGCGCGGGAGCCGTTCTGGCGCCCGCGCGCATCGTCTCGGCGTCCCTGTCGAAACACCATTCCCGACGCTGCGCATCCTGAATCGATTTGCGGCACAATGATTTGTGTGCAATCCATTTGCACGCTCTTTTAGCCGAGATGGATCATGACCCAGCGCCCCGCTCTTCCTTTCACACTCGACGAGCAACTGTGCTTCGCGCTCTACTCGACGTCGCTCGCGATGACGAAAGCGTACAAGCCGCTGCTCGAAAACCTCGGGCTCACATATCCGCAGTATCTGGCGATGCTCGTGCTGTGGGAAACCGACGACGTCGCCGTCAAGGACATGGCCGCGCGCCTGAATCTCGATCCGGCGACGGTCACGCCGCTGCTCAAGCGTCTCGAAGCGCAGGGGCTCGTCGAGCGCGTGCGCGGCACCGACGATGAACGCCTCGTCTACATTCGTCTCACGGGCGCGGGCAAGGCGCTCAAGCGTCAGGCGCGCGACGTGCCCGGCGACATCCTCTGCGCGACGCAGCAGTCGCCGGACTTTCTGCTGCGGCTGCGCGACGACCTCACGCGCCTGCGCACGACGCTCAACGACTTCATGGACCAGTAGCGCGATAACTGAAAAAGACTAGTTCCGGTTTCACCGCAAAATTCATTTGTACACAAATGATTTGTACGCTATCTTACTCACATGCCGCTTCGCTAGCGCTTCGCCAGACCGGCGGACCGGCAGCCAGCGGCAAATATGCCAACCCTGATACCCCAGACTAGGAGCTGCACGATGAACATCCTCTACAAGGCAAGCGCAACGAGCACCGGTGGCCGCGACGGCCGCGCCGTATCGTCGGACAATGCGCTGGACGTGAAGCTGGCCGCGCCGCGTGAACTCGGTGGTACCGGCGCAGCGGGCACGAATCCCGAACAACTGTTTGCGGCCGGCTATTCGGCCTGTTTCCTGAGCGCCATGAAGTTCGTCGCCGGCCAGCGCAAGCAGGCGCTGCCGGCCGACACGCAGGTTTCCGCCGACGTCGGCATCGGCCCGAACGACAAGGGTGGCTTCGCGCTCGACATCGATCTGCGCATCACGCTGCCGGGTCTCGCTGCGGACGCAGCGAAGGAACTGGTCGACGCGGCGCACCAGGTCTGCCCGTACTCGAACGCCACGCGTGACAACGTCGCGGTTCGCCTGCACGTCGCTTAAGCTCAGGTCGGCCGCCGCGCCGATCAGCAATGCCCACGAAGAACCGCTCACAGCGCACCATCCCGTGCCGTCGGGGCCAGCGCCCGGACCCTGCACAATAGGGCCGGGCGCTGCCTGTTTTGGCGCGCGGCACGCAATCTGCGACGCCGGTCCTCAACCTCCTTCATCCCGACTGCCCCTCCCGATGACACGCGCCCGCCGTCTGCACGACACCTTCGACTCCGGCCTCGTCTGGTTCCGCCGCGATCTGCGCAGCACGGATCATGCCGCGCTGTACTACGCGCTCAAGCATTGCGAGCGAGTCTGGTGCGTGTTCGTGTTCGACACGACGATCCTGCAGCCGATCGTCGATATCTGGCAGACGCGCCACCCCGGCGAGCCGGTGCAGGATCGCCGCATCGACTTCATTCTGGCTTCGCTGGCCGAACTCGACGACGCGTTGCGCGCGAACGGCGGCGGCCTCGTCGTGCTATACGGCGATCCGGCCGAACTGGTGCCGAAGCTCGCGGCGGAGCTGCGCGTCGATGCGGTGTTCGCGAATCACGACTACGAGCCGGTCGCGATCGAGCGCGACGCCACCGTCGGCGAGCGTCTCGAGGAAGCGGGCCGCCAGTGGCTAACCTTCAAGGACCAGACGATTTTCGAACGCGACGAGCTGCTGAACGGACAGGGCAAGCCGTTCGCGGTCTTCACGCCGTACAAGAACGCGTGGCTCAAGCAACTGAGCGCGTTCGACCTGAAGCCTTACCCGGTAGAGACCTACACGAAGCATCTGGCACCGCCGCCGCGCAAGCTCGACCGCCAGTTGCCCACGCTCGATCAACTCGGCTTCGCGCCGAGCAACCTGACGGACTTGCAACTGCCCACCGGCATGAGCGGCGCGCAACGGCTGCTCGACGATTTCCTGACGCGCATCGATAGCTACGCGGATCGGCGCGATTTTCCCGCGGTGAAGGGTCCGAGCTATCTGTCAGTGCATCTGCGTTTCGGCACGGTGTCGATCCGCACACTGGCGCGTCTCGCGCACGAAATGTCGCTGCAACCCAACGGCACAGGCGCGGCGACCTGGTTGTCGGAACTGATCTGGCGGGATTTCTACTTCATGGTCCTCGCGCACCACCCGTGCATCGCGAAAGGCGCGTCGTTCAAGCCGGAATACGAGCATTTGCGCTGGGAAAAAGGCCGCGCGGCCGACGCAGCGTTCGCCGCGTGGTGCGACGGCCGCACCGGCTATCCGCTCGTCGACGCCGCGATGCTGCAGTTGAACCAGACCGGCTATATGCACAACCGCCTGCGTATGGTCACGGCGAGCTTCCTCGCGAAGGATCTCGGCATCGACTGGCGGCTCGGCGAGCGCTACTTCGCCGATCTGCTGAACGACTTCGATTTCTCGGCAAACAACGGCGGCTGGCAGTGGGCCGCTTCGACCGGCTGCGACGCGCAGCCGTACTTCCGCATTTTCAATCCAGTGACCCAATCCGAAAAATTCGACCCCGACGGGCGCTTTATCAAACGATATCTGCCCCAACTCGCGAAGTTGCCGGCAAAATGGATTCACGCGCCGTGGCTGGCGGGCGCGGAGCGGCTCGCGGAGTTCGACGTGGTGCTGGGCGGAAATTATCCGGAACCGATCGTCGATCACGCACAGGCCCGCGAGCGCACACTGGCCCGATACGGCAAGTGAGTGCCCGCTCACATCATTGAATAAGAACGTCTGGAGGGGGTAAAGATGCGCCGTCTGCCGTCGCTGCTCGTGTTCCTGATCCTGACCCTGGCGGCCGGCTGGGCCGCGAGTCTGTCGCTGCCGGACGCGTGGTACGCGGGTCTGCAAAAACCCGCATTCAATCCACCGAACTGGGTTTTCCCGCCGGTCTGGACCGTGCTTTACGTGCTGATGGCGTTTTCCGCGTGGCGCGTGTGGAAGCGCGACGGTTTGACCGCGGCGATCGTACTGTGGGTCGTGCAGCTGCTGTTCAATGCTGCGTGGATGTGGCTATTTTTCGGCCTGCATCGGCCGGAGGCGGGGCTGGTCGACATCCTGATCCTGCTGGTGCTGATCGTGATGCTGACTTATGTGTTCTGGCGACGCGATCGCCTCGCGGGCGTGCTGCTCGTGCCGTACGTCATTTGGGTCACGTATGCGGCGCTCTTGAACTACGCGTTATGGCAGCTGAATCCGGCTGCTTGAGCGGAGCGTGCCAGGCGGACGCCAAGGCCGCGCGATGAGCGAAGGAGACTGCGCGATATGGGGCGATAGCCTTGGTGGCCAACCCCAAACACCGGCGCCTCACCACGCGCCGATGTTCCGATTGCTGCCGGCCTGATGCCGGTTTCAGGCAGTCGGCTTAGCCGTAGTGCTGGCTCATCCACGACGGCGCACGCACATTCGCTTCGCGATCGAGCTTGCGCATACGGAATTCGAGGTCGTAGAGGTCGGTCGCTTCGGAGAGATAAGCGTCAGCGCGCTCTTTCGCGAGCTGGTCCGGCGACTTGGTCAAAAACAGGAACAGGCGGCTAATCAGATACATGGTTCACCTCGGCAATTGAAGCTAGGCGTTTACGCCTAAGGGATAACCCCTATTATAGGGAAAACCCTAGCGTCGCGCTACTGGTCATTTTCGAGGTGTTGCTCGGACGTCACCGCCCGAGCGACGCCGCCGCCAATCCTTCCGCAATGCGGCCCGCGTCCGTGCGACGCTGATGCCGGAAAAACTCCCACAGCATGGCGCTCGCGTCGGGGCCCTTGGACGAATGGAACGGCAGCGCATCGTCGCCGCCGGCCCAGGCGTGGCCAAGCCCCTGCACGCGACACAGCCGCACCACGCGCCGCCCACCGCGCAGATAATCGCGCATCACGACGCCATTTTTGCGGTCTTCGCGCGTTTCGCCGGCCTTGCGCGCGCCGTTTGCGTCGATGAGCCGGTTCAGGCGCAGGAACTGGGTCGCCAGTTGGTCCGCATTGACTGGCGTGACGACATGGTCGGCGTCGCCGTGGACGATCAGAGCCGGCATGCCGGGATACTGCGCGACGTTCGTCGTTTCGTCGACGAGTTCGACCGGCTCGCGACGCGCGCCCCGTCGCATCACGTCCATTGCAGTAATGCCGGAGCGGGCCTCTCCGAAAGCGGGGCCGGAATGCAGCGCGACTGCGGCGAAATGCGCGGGGTACTTGACGGCCAGCAGCGCGGCCAGCCCCGCGCCCGCCGAAATCCCCGCCACGTAGACGCGCTCGCGGTCAAAGCCGTGCTGTTCGACCAATGCATCCACCAGCGACACGACCGCGCGCGCTTCCGCGCCGCCCGCGTGCTCGCCGGCGTCGTACCAATGCCAGCAGCGGTGCGAGTGCGCGTGCTTCGATTGCTCCGGATACACGACGGCGAACCCGTAGCGGTCGGCGAGCAGGTTCATGCGCGTGCCTTCGGCGAATTCGTCGATCGACTGGGTGCAGCCGTGCAGCATCACGACGAGCGGCATCGCCTCGTGCGCGTGCCCGGACGGGATATAGAGCCCGTACTGCAGGTGATTGACCAGCCGGCCCGGCGCGGCCGGCGCGGAGTGGAACGAGCGCGTCCACGCGCCGCTCGCCCACGCGGCTGCGCGCGGGCGCACGCGCGACTCGCGCGGCGCTTCGCGCTTCGCCGGCGTGCGCAGCGCGGCAGTCGGCTTCAGTGGATGAACCTTGCTCGACGGTTTGGTGGTGGCGGCGCGAACCGGTCGCGACTGCGTTCGCTTGGCGGTTTTTTGCGCGTGTTCGGTCTGGATCGCGAGCAGGCGCTTGAAACCGCGCAGCCAGATTTTCGACAGGCTTTTTGCCATCGGCGATAACCTCGCAAAAGGGACAAATGCAGACCCAAAAACAGCGGATCAGATGAAGTTGTGCAATGCACAATAACATCATTTTTCATGCGTTGCTGAACACCGGCGCCGCTTTTCGTGCCGATTTGAGTCACGGCGAACCTTGCTGGGGGCCTGCCGTCAAACCTACTTCAATACCTGTTCGGCATCCCACACTCGGCGTACGAAAGCAGTGTGCGCCGCAAGACCGTCTGGCGACACCCGACTATACTGGCGGTTGATCTCCCCACGTGTCGATCCGGGCCGCACCGGCGTTTCGTGCCGGCCGCGCGCCGATTTTCACCAACCCGATTTCACGCGACCCGCGTCGCGCTCCAGCCATGCCCGATTTACCGATCCACCTGTGGTATTCGATCACCAGCCTCGGCGGCGCCGGCTTGACGCTGCCGCTCGCGCTCGCCATCGCGCTGTGGTTGGCGGTCGGCTACTCGTGGCGGCTCGCGGCCTGCTGGCTCGCCCTGCTCGGCGCGGCCATCGGCCTCGTAACCGTCACCAAGATCGCCTTCCTCGGCTGGGGCGTCGGCGTGCGCGAGCTCGATTTCACCGGCGTCAGCGGTCACTCCATGCTGTCCACGGCCGTCTATCCGGTCGCGCTATTCCTGATGTTATTGCCCGCGCGCCGCGCCATCCGGCTGCTCGGCGTGCTGGCGGGGCTTGCCGCCGGCCTGGCGGTGGGTTTTTCGCGCGTCGTGCTGAGCGCGCATTCGCCGTCCGAAGCCGTGACGGGCTGCCTCGTCGGCGCGCTCGCCGCGCTCGTGTTCGTGCGCATCGCGTGGAATGCGGAGCCGGGCCGGCTGTCGGCGCTGCCGGTCGCCGCCAGCATGATGGTGCTGGCAATCGTGATGCACGGCGTGCACGTGCCCACGCAGCGCTGGGTCACGCATATCGCGTTGAAGGTGTCCGGCCACGACCGGCCGTTCATTCGCGCGAAATGGAAGTCCGTACGCGACATTCGGCCGTCGGCGGCGCCGCTGTCGCAAACGCGCAATACGCTCCAGCCGATGCGCGCGTCGGACATCTGAGCGCACTGCGCCCCTCCTTCCGGCGAGTTTTCAAGCTTTCTTCGACAGTTTCGTAGCGTTTCGCGCCATGCGTGAAGCGCTGCGCCGAATCGGCCGTTTCGCGCACCGCTATAACCGCGCATATATTACGATAGCGTTTTTAAGCCGCTGCTTCTCGTCCACGTCCGACTCCAGGTCCTTCATGACACTCTCTTCCAGGCTGAAGCAATACGCGCTGTGCGTCGCAGCCGCCGTCTCCGTAGCGGTCAGCGCGACTGCGAACGCCGATGAACTGGTGGTCTCGGCCGCCGCGAGCCTGACCAATGCGTTCAAGGCGGTCGGCGACGCGTTCGAGCAGCAACATCCGGGCACCAAGGTTCTGCTGAACTTCGGCGCGTCCGACGTGCTGATGCAACAGATCGTCAAAGGCGCGCCCGCCGACGTATTCGCATCCGCGGATCAGAAGGCAATGGACAAGGCCGCCGCCGAAAAGGTGATCGCGCCGTCCACGCGGCGCGACTTCGCCGCCAACTCGCTGGTGCTGATCGTGCCGTCCGACAGCCATTTCGCGCCCGCCAACCTGAACGCGCTGACCACGGCGAACGTCAAGCGCGTCGCATTCGGCGATCCGGCTTCGGTGCCGGTCGGCCGCTACACGCAGGGCGCGCTGCAGGCCGCGGGCGTGTGGGACGCGGTCAGCGCGAAAGCGGTGCTCGCGGCGAACGTGCGGCAGAGCCTCGATTACGTCGCGCGCGGCGAAGTCGACGCCGGCTTCGTGTTCGGCACCGACGCCGCGATCATGCCCGACAAGGTCAAGGTCGCGCTGAACCTGCCGACGCAAACGCCGATCACCTATCCGATCGCGCAGGTCGAAGGCAGCCGTCACGCGGCCGACGCGCAGGCATTCATCGACTTCGTGCTGTCGCCGGCCGGCCAGGCGGTGCTCGCGAAGTACGGCTTCAAGCCGGCGCACTGATTCACGGGAGAGCACACGCTCATGCAACAAGCCTGGGTTCCGCTGCTGCTATCGCTGAAGGTCGCGGGCTGGGCCACCGTGCTCAATCTCGTGCTCGGCGTCGCGGCCGCGCTCGGGCTGTCGCGCTGGCGCTCCGGCGCGCGCGACGTGATCGATTCGCTGCTGATGCTGCCGCTCGTGCTGCCGCCCACGGTGCTCGGCTATTACCTGCTGGTGTTGCTCGGCCGACGCGGCGTGATCGGCGCGTGGCTCGACCGCTTCGACATCCAGCTCGTCTTTACGTGGCAGGGCGCGGTGATCGCATCGACGGTGGTCGCGTTTCCGCTCGTGCTGAAGTCGGCGCGCGCCGCCTTTGAAGGCGTCGATCCGCAGTTGGAGCGCGCGGCGCGCACGCTCGGCGTCAGCGAAGCCGCGGTGTTTTTCCGCGTCACGCTGCCGCTCGCTGCGCGCGGCATCCTCGCCGGCGGCCTGCTCGCGTTCGCACGCGCGCTCGGCGAGTTCGGCGCGACGCTGATGATCGCGGGCAATCTGCCCGGCCGCACGCAGACGCTTTCAGTCGCGGTCTATTCGGCGGTGCAGGCCGGCGACGACAGCACCGCCAACTTCCTCGTGCTCGTGACCTCGGTCGCGTGCGTGACGATCCTGCTGCTCGCGGGTCGACTCGTGCCACAGCACACGCTTCTGAGAGCCCGCTGACATGCCGCTCGACGTCGCCATCCGCAAGACCTTCGAGACCGCCGAGCGGCACTTCACGCTCGACGTCGCGTTCAGCGCGAGCACGCAGAGGCTCGTGCTGTTCGGGCCGTCGGGCGCGGGCAAGAGCCTGACCTTGCAGGCGATCGCAGGTTTGCTGCGTCCCGATCAAGGGACCATCACGCTGCACGGCACCACCTTGTTCGATAGCGCGGCCGGCATCGATCAGAAGCCGCAGGCGCGCAAGATCGCGTATCTGTTTCAGGACTACGCGCTGTTTCCGCATCTGAACGTGCGGCAGAACATCGGCTTCGGGCTGCACCGGGGTTGGCTCAATCCACGTGCGCGCGGCGCGCACGCGCAGGTCGATTACTGGCTCGACGCGCTCGAGTTGAGGGGCGTGGCGGGCAATCATCCGGCGCAACTGTCGGGTGGGCAGAAGCAGCGCGTCGCGCTTGCGCGCGCGCTGGTTTCGCAGCCGCGGCTGTTGTTGCTCGACGAGCCGTTTTCCGCGCTGGATAGCGAGCTGCGCCAGCGTATGCGGCGCGAGCTATCGGACCTGCAAACGCGGCTCGATATTCCGATGGTACTGATCACGCACGATCCCGACGACGTCGCCGCATTCGGCGATCAGGTCGTGCAGGTCAGTGACGGCCGCGTGCGTGAGGATCATCCGTTCGCCGGGTATGCGCGCAGCGAGGCGTCGCCTCGTTGAGCGGATGGCTTTGCGCCCTCGCTGTGAACACTCATTCAGGCCCGGCTACGCTCCATCCTTCACGCCGAGTATCACGCTCGACGCCTTGAACACCGCGACCGCGCTCGCGCCTTCGTGCAAACCGAGCGTATCGACACTGCCATTGGTGACGACCGCGGTCACCACCGCGCCGCCTTCGAGCCCAAGCGACACTTCCGCGTTCACGGCGCCGCGCTTCACGCTCTGCACGATGCCATGCAACTGATTGCGCGCCGACAGTTTCAACGGCGCATCGCCGTCAGCCGCGATCAATAGCACGACCCACGACGCCTTGATCAGCGCAAACGCCGCCACGCCGACCGCGAGCCCGAGCGCTTCGGTGCTCTCGTGCGTGAGCACGGCGACGATCGTGTGGCCACCGGGCAGCGCGAGCGACACTTCGTCGTTGACGGTGCCGCGCTCGATCGCCGACACCGTGCCGTAAAACTGATTGCGCGCGCTCGTCTTCACGCCGATGCGGCCGATCAGGTCCCAATCCGTCGCAAAGCCCTCGCCGATCGCCGCGCCCGCGCGTTCAAGAAAGCGCCGATGCTCGCGCTCGACCGCGCGAAACGTCTGGATCAGCTTCATCGCGCGCGGCGTCAGAGTCGTGCCGCCGCCGCCCTTGCCGCCGGTCAGACGCACGACCAGCGGCTCGCCGGCGAGGTTGTTCATCGTGTCGATGGCATCCCACGCACCCTTGTAGCTGATGCCGACCGCCTTCGCCGCGCTAGTGATCGAGCCGGTCTCGCCGATCGCCGCAAGCAGCGCGATGCGGGCCGCGCCGCCGAGCGTCTGCGTGCCGGCCTGAAACCAGACGGAGCCGCCGAGTTCGAGGCCGTCGCGGGGAGGATCGGGATGGTCGATGGTCATGGCGGACAGTGGTCGAGGGGACGTGGTTGGGCGGCGAATCATTATAGCGACGCCCTCTTCTGCCGCCGCCCGCTACGCTTGCCCGCTCACCACGGCACGACTCGGCCGAGGTAATCGAGGTAGTGCAAACCGGTACGGCCTTCGTAAGCATCGATCGTGCTGACCAGGTTCGGGATGCTTTCGTCGATGCTCAGACGCGCGTCCGGGCCGCCCATATCGGTTCGCACCCAGCCGGGCGCCATCAGCAGCAAGGTTTTGCCATCGCTTCGATGACGCGCGGCAAAGCTGCGCATGAACATGTTGAGCGCGGCCTTGCTGCCGCGATAGACCTCGTAGTTGCCGTTCTCGTTGTTGGCGACGCTGCCCTGCCCCGACGACATCACGCCGATCGTGCCGGTCGGTCGAACGAGCTCCTGCAGCGTCTCGACGACCCGCATCGGGCTCAACGCGTTCGTCACCATCACGCGCACGAATTCGTCGGTCGATACATCCGCGATCGTTTCACTATCGTCGTTCTTGACGCCGGCATTGACGAACAGCATGTCGAGCGGGCGTCCTTCGACGCGGCTGCGCAACGCGGCGACCTGTTCGGGAATCGTGATGTCGACCGTTTCGACTTCGAGTGCTCCATCTGACGTCTTCGCAAGCTGAAGGAGTCTGGTCGTGGAGTTCTGCCTGCCGGTGGCGATGACTCGCCAGCCGCGTTTCAGGTACTCCTCGACCATCGCGAAGCCGAGACCGCGCGAGGCGCCGATCAGAAGCACGGTTTTTTGCCGGGTTGGGGATTGCATTGAGCGTTTCCTGTCGATGAACTCGGGTTGAAGTCGGTCCACGAAATATAGTCACGCGTCATAGATGGTGGAAGACGCAACGCTTGCACTTATAAGATGCACGCGACGGTAAGGCGCCGTCGTGAAGCACCGCTTCGATCCGGCAATGGGTACGCTCCCGGCCGATCGTGAATCGTCGACAATGAGCGAGCGCCCGAATCTGGAGACCGCGCGATGTCACCCTTGCATGAATACTGGTTCCCGGCAAAACGCTATGGCTGGGGTTGGGGCTTTCCCGTGCGCTGGCAAGGATGGGTGACGCTGCTCGCGTATTTTGTGTTGCTCGGCGCAGTCGTTTTCCTGTTTCAACCCGTGGGTCATCCGCTCACGTTCGCCTTGCTGGTCGCGCTATTAACCGCGGCCCTCGTGGCCGTGTGCTGGCTGAAGGGCGAGCCGCCGCGCTGGCGGTGGGGTAAGGACTAACCACCGCGCTCGCTTTACGCGGCTCGCGCGGGTTCTCACGGTCCTAACTCAGGATAAATTCCTAGTGCGTTGCAAGCGTCGTTTGCGCATAGTACGCGGTAATGTGGAAGCGCTTCCACACAGCGACTCATCTGCTGTCCTGTTCGCCGAATGCGCAGCCGACGAAGTTCCGTCGCGGTGAACTCACGAGTCTGTTTATTCCTAACGGCGGAGCTTGTTGCCCGATGTCTGACCAAACAGGTAGTGAAGCCGTCGCGATATCCGTCGAACCCGGCAATCAATCCGCGTTGCGGCAGGTCGTGACTTCGAGACTCTTTCTTGGCTCTACGGTTGCGATGTTTCTGTCGGGTCTTGGCGTGTCTGCGGCAGCACCGCAGATCGTGCTGTTTCTGGTCAAGGAACTCGGCGCATCGCTCCAGTTGGCGGGGTTTTATTACTTGACCAGTCTCGCGGCTCCGGTTGCGGGGTATTTCGTCGGTCGCTACTCCGACCGGACGGGGAATCGACTTGGTCTTTTCCGCGTCTGTGCTGTCGCGGGATTCGTGGGGTGGGCAGCGGTGGCCCTCTCGACTTCGGTCTGGGTGCCGTTCGTCATCGCCATCGTCTTACTCGCTTTCTCCGGCGCGACCGCTTCGCAAATTTTCGCGGCTGTCCACGACGAACTTGACGAGAAGCCTCATGACGCGAATGAGAGCGTCGTTGCCATCATCCGCATGGCGCTTACCGGTGGCTGGATCGTCGGGCCTGTGTTGGGAGCGTCGGTGGCGGCGGCCTATGGCCTGCGGATCATGCTATGGATGACCGCTGTTTGCATGCTTCTTCAGATCGTACCGCTCGGAACGCTGAAACCGACCGTCAAGCTCAAACACCAGTCGGCTAGTGCGCCTGCAAATCACGCAAGTCTTCGCGCCATGCTTCCTTTGCTGACGTTTACGGGGCTGTTTGTATTGGTCTATGCAGGGGAGCCGGTGAAGTACGGTTTTCTGCTGGTCTACATGGAGGAACACCTGAAGCTCAGTCCCGCCGTACGAGGGGCGGTCATCGGGATTCAGCCGTTCATCGAGTTACTGATCATGCCGTTTAGCCTCGGGCTGGGTCGTAAGCTCGGCAATGCGGGGCTGATGTGCGTCGCAGCCGCTCTGGGGGTGTTCGCCAACCTATGCTTCGCACTTTGGCCTTCCGCAGCCGGCATGTTTGCCGGACAGATTCTCATGGGCGGCGTTTGGGGCATTTTTATGGTTCTGGGCATCATCGTGGCTCAACGCTTACTGCCGAACGCGGTAGCGACGGCGTCGGCGATCTTCATGAGCTCGACGGCGCTCGCGTCGGCGCTGGGCGGTTTGGCGGGCGGTCTCGGGGTCGCGTTGTTGGGCCTTCCGAACGTTTTCCTGCTGCCCGCGTTTTTCTCCGGCATCGCCGTTATCGGACTAGCACTGATCGCACGGGCGAAAAGCTTCAGCGCGTACTGACTTCGCCTGGTCCCTTCGCCTGGTCCCTTCGCCTGGTCCCTTCGCCTGGTCCAATCAGGCAGCACCACCTGCGAAACAGACGTTCGACCGCCCATACGTTGACCTGGCCGGCCGTTGCCGCGCATCGAGCGTGCCCGGCAATCAAGGTTGGAACACCGACGTCTCGAGCGCTGCGAGTCGCGTCAACTCATCGACAGCCGCTTTGACTTTCGGCTGGAGATGTCGCGTCTTCTGCCAGATCGCGTGAATCGGTGTCGTCGTCGACAGGCTCGGTAGTACCTCGCGCAGCGCTCCCGTGCGCAAGCCATCTTTCGCGAGCCATCCCGGGAGCTGAGCCAGACCGCAACCTGAGATGCACGCGTTCAGTAGCGTGTCGCCGTCTGTCAACTCGTGGCGCGCTCGCACATCGAAGTACGAGGCTTCGCTATCGTTCCCGGCACCTGCAAGCAACCAGCCGGACCGCGCGCTGCGTCGCCAACCGATCAGGCAGTCGTGCGCGAGCAAATCGTCTCGCCGCACCGGTTCGCCGCGCCGCTCCAGGTACCCGGGCGCGCCGCAAATGAGGAGCCGCTGCTCGCCCAGCTTGCGCGCGACGAGATCCGGAAACGCATCGAGTGTGCCGATACGCACCGCCAGGTCGACGCCCTCACTCACGAGATCCACGGCACGATCCTGGAACGTAATGGCGAGATCCAGGCGCGGAAAGCGCTCCGTCAGGCTCAATAGAGCGGGCACGATGTGGCGGCGACCAAATGTCGTCGGTAGATCGACGCGCAGGCGGCCGATCGGTTGCTCGTGACCGGTGGACAGAAACGCTTCGGTCTGGTCGAGCTCTTCGAGGATCCGCCGGCACGTGAGCAGGAACGTTTCGCCCGCCGTCGTCAGGTCGATGCGTCGCGTCGTCCGATGCAGCAGTTGCATCCCGAGACGCGTCTCCAGCCGCGAGATGCTCTTGCCGACCGCCGACCCGGTTATACCCAGCGTCTCGGCTGCAGAGGTGAAACTGCCGCGATCGACGGCGGCAACGAACTCGCGGATTCCGGCAAAACGATCATTCATCGTCGATTCTGGAACTGGAGGAAGGAATGTCCGGAATTTTATCGCCTAACTCAACCACACCGCCGAAATTACACTGCTCAGCACGATGGCATCCGCCGTCCCAGTGAACGTGAGGTTTGAAATGAAGGCATGGCTTCTCGACAATTTCGGTCTACATAACCTGCGAGCCGGCGAGGTGGCGACGCCCACTCCTCAGCCGGGCGAGCTCCTCGTGAAGGTCGGCGCGGTGTCGCTGAACTTCCGCGACAAAGCGATCGTCGACGGCATCTATGAGCCCGAGCGCGTGCCGAAGCCGCTGATCCCTGTATCGGACGCGGCCGGCACGGTGGTCGCCATCGGCGACGGCGTGACCCGCTTCAAGCTCGGCGACCGCGTGAACTCAACGCTGTATTCGCACTGGATCGATGGTGCGCCCGGACCCGACGAACCGGCGCATTGCCTCGGCATGCCGCTTCCGGGCGGACTCGCCGAATACATGATCATCCACGAAGACAGTGCGGTGGCAGCGCCCGCATCGATGAGCGACGAGGAAGCCGCGACCCTGCCGATCGCCGCGTTGACCGCCTGGTATGCGTTGACGGACGTCGGCCAGCTCCAGGCGGGGCAAACGGTGCTCGTGCAGGGAACCGGAGGCGTGTCGATTTTTGCGGCGCAGATCGCCATCGCGCATGGCGCGCGCGTCATCGTCACGTCGAGCAAGGACGAGAATCTGGCGAAGGTGAAGGCGCTGCTCGATAGCGACAAGGTCGAAGGGATCAACTACAAAACGAATCCGGACTGGTCCGCGAAAGTACTCGAACTGACCGGCGGCCTGGGGGCGGACGTGACGATCGACGTCGCGGGCGGCGACGGCATCAACCAGTCCGTCGCGGCCACCAGGGTGCAAGGCGTGATCGCGCAGGTCGGTTTCCTCACGGGACAGACGACGGCCCTCGATCTGATGCCGCTGATCTTCCGGCAGACGACGATTCGGGGGATCGCCGTCGCGCCGCGCACTTCCTTTGAACGCATGAACGTGTTCCTGAATGCGCACAAGATCAAGCCGGTCATCGATCGCGTCTATCGCTTCGACGAAGCCGTACAGGCGTTCGAGCATCTTGCTCGCGGCCCGTTCGGCAAAGTGGTGATCAGGATCGGCAACGGCGTGTAAGCGCGTCCGCTCGAATTCAGTGCGGCCAGCATCGTTGCGTTCGCTGAGCCTCGCGGCCTGCGCGAGGCGTTTCACCAAAGTCCGTTGCCGAATTCCAGCCGCCGCCGTGCAGCATTGCTCCGGGTGTCCCTTTCGGGGCGGCCGCGGCAGCTCAATGCACGGCTACAACGGGGAGTACTGGCAAAGCCCATTGCCAAACGACCAGTTCTCCTTCTCGACCTCGACGAGATTGATGAACACATCCTCGGGCCGCACGCCCGGCGACTTCCCGAGTTCATCGACGATGCGCCGGTACAGCGCCTTCTTCTGCTCGACCGAGCGCGTGTTGCTGACGGTCAGCTGGATCACGACGAGATCGTCGCCGCGCTCGATGTTCAGGTACTGCCGGTCGTAGATCATGTTGTCGGGCGCGTGCTCGGTGATCAGCATGAACATGTCGTCTTTCGGCACGTTGAACGTGTCCACCAGCGAGCGCTGGATGCCGGCGGTCAGCGCGTGGCGATAGTCGGCCGGCTTGCCGGCGCGCAGGGAGATTCGGGTGAGGGGCATGATGGGCTCCGGGTTGCGGTGTTGGGTTAAACACAGCTTAGGCGGGCTCGGTCATAATAAACAGATATCCATGCCTATTTCATCCATTTCAATCTGAAATGAAAGTACTCGATCTCGATGCGGTGCGGGCCTTCGTGCTGGTCGCCGATCTGCGCAGCTTCACGCGCGCCGCGGACGCGCTCGACACGACGCAATCGGCCGTCAGCCTGAAGTTGAAGCGACTGGAGGCACACCTTGGCAAGCAGTTGCTCGAGCGCACGCCGCGCGTCGTGCGTCTGTCCGCCGACGGCCACGCGTTTCTCAGCGCCGCGCGCGAGTTGCTGAACGCGCACGAGCGCGCGCTCGGCGCGCTGTCGGTGGAGCGGCGCCGGCTCGTGCTGGGGCTCAGCGAGCACGTCGCGGGACCCGATCTGCCGCAATTGCTCGGCCGGCTCAACGCGCACGATCCGGGTCTCGTGGTCGAGCTGCATATGGGCACGTCGGCGGCGCTGCTCGCGCAGTTCGACGAACGCCGGCTCGATGCGGCGATCGTTCGCTACGGCGCCGACGAACCGCCGCGCGACGACGCGCAGACGCTGTTCAGCGAACCGCTCGGCTGGCTCGCGACGCCGACGTGGCTGCCGCGCGTCGGTGAGCCGCTGGCGCTCGCGCTGTTGAGCCCGCCGTGCAACGTGCGCGACGTCGCGCTGCGCACGCTGACGGCGGCGGGAGTCGCATGGCAGGAGGTGTTCGTGGGCGGCGGCGTCGCGGCGGTTGGCGCGGCCGTGGCCGCCGGGCTCGCCGTGTCGCCGCTCGCGCGCCGGGTCGCGCCGCGCGGACTGATCGATGTCGGCGCGCGGCTTGGCCTGCCGGCGCTCGCGGAATCGCGCGTGACGTTGCATTCGCGGGTGCGCGAGCCGCGCTCGGCCGAAACACTGCGGCTGCTCGCAAACGGCCTCGCCGCGGCATGAAGCCACGACCGATGCCGCAGCATGCCGCGCCGCCCGAAGCAGCCTTAGTGGATGATCGGCGGCAGCGAATCGCTGCTGGCCGTCGCCGGATTGGGCACGGAGCCCATCGGCGCGATGTCGCTAACGTTTGCGGACGCGTCCGACGAAGTCTGCACGGCGGGCCTGATCGGATTCGGACGGGAAACCGCCGGCTTCGCCGCAACCTTGTCCACACGCGGACGCGCGCCGCGAGTTGCCGGGAAATCGGCGTGCACGACCTTGCCCTGAGGCGGCTTCGCGTGGGCCAGTTGCACATGCGGCTGCGCGTGCTTGGCGGCCTGCGCGGCAACCACGCCGTGCGACCGGTTCTGGCCCGAGGCCGCGACTTTCATGCCGCCCCTCATACCGCCCTGCACGCCGCCTTTCACGTGCCCGCCAGCCGCGAGATGTTTCACGCCGTCCCCATGCGCTGCGAGTTTCCCGCGGTGGCCCGCGCCGGCCGACGCGACATGCGGCACCCCGTGCCGGACGCTCGCCGTCTGCTGCGGATGCGCGCCGGCTTTGGTCTTGATTCCGCCCTTGGCGCCAGCCTTCACCTTCACCGCCTGGGTCTTTTTCCGCGAGTGTGCCTGCTTCGTAACGTGTCCGCTGGCGACATGCCCGCTCGCCTCCGGCGGATTCCACACTTCTGCATAACCGGCAGCGAACGCCGCTTCCGATACACACCACACGGCCAGCGCCGCTGCTACTGCTCGAACCCGCATCTGCTGCTTCTCCTGATCGACGACTGCCAAAACGAGCCGGGATTATATTCTCTTGCAAAAATCCATTTTTGGACTAATATCATTAAAAAGTACACATAGGGACTTACCCGCAATGGCTCACGCTGCCCGAATTTCTTCACCCGAGGCATCGCCGCGACGATCGCTTTCGGAACCCACGCTGACGCAAATGTCCGCGGCGGGTCTGCGTGCGTTTTTCAAAATCGCGGACGACTGGGACCTGAACGCCGACGAGCAGATCGTGCTGCTCGGCTCACCCGGCCGCTCGACGTTCTTCAATTGGAAGAAAATGCCCCAAACCGCGCGTCTGAGCCGCGACACGCTGGAGCGACTGTCGCTGCTGCTTGGCATCTACAAGGCGCTGCAGATTCTGCTGCCGCAGCCGAGCGCCGCCGACAGCTGGGTCAAACGACCCAACAGCGCGCCGCCGTTCGGCGGCAAACGCGCGCTGGACCGCATGCTGGCGGGCAACATCAGCGATCTCGTAGCCGTGCGCCAGTATCTCGACGCAATGCGAGGCGGCTGGGCGTGACACAACCGCAATGGCAGGACCGCTGGACCAGCGCCGCGCTCGACTGGTCGCCCGCGTATCGCGTGATTCCGACGCGCTTCCCGGCCATCAACCTGTTCGACCGCGTCGCGTCGCCGGAGGATTTCGACGCGCTGTACGCGCTCGAAGCGATGACCAACGACCGTCTGCGCACCGAAATCGGCGAACTCGATCTGGTGCCGCGCGAGGAGCGCCGTTTCGGCCCGGGCTACGGGCCTATCATGGCCGCGCTCACGCATCTGAATCCGCTCGGCAGCCGCTTTTCCGATGGCACGTATGGCGTGTTCTATTGCGCGCGTTCCCGCGCGACGGCAATCGCCGAAACGCGCTTTCACACCGGTCAGTTTCTCAAAGCGACCGCCGAGCCGCCGATGCGCCAGCAGATGCGTCTTTACACGGTGATCGCGCAAGGCAGCGTGGTCGACTTGCGTCGCGACCCCGAGTTCGATCCCGCGGTGCTGTCGCCCGATGACTACGTCGCCGGGCAGGCGCTGGGGCGCGCGGTGCGCGCGGCGGGCGCGCCGGGCATCGTGTATCCGTCGGTGCGCGACAGCGCCGGCGAATGCCTCGCCGCGTTCCGCACGATGCTGCTGCGCGACTGCCATCACGCGGCATACCTGGAATACAACTGGAACGGCACCAGCGTCGATATGGTGTTCGAGCTGAATCAGGTCGGATGACGGAACAGCGGCGAGGCGGCGTGCGGACTTCGGCCGCTCAAGGCAAGGTCAAGGCAAGGTCAATTCGGCCGCGCCTTCCGCACGCGCGGCCTCGACCGAGATCGACCAGCGACGCAGCGCCTGCGGCTGCACGATCGTCAACTTGCCGTCGGGCCCGAACGCGCCGGTATCGATGAACACCTGCGAGCCGATCTGCGAGATGTCGGGCATCGGCGTATGGCCGCAATAGGTCAGCGATAGCCCGCGCTGCCGCAGCGGATCGCCGTTACCGAGCGCCAGCTCGCGCCCCCATAGCAAGCGCTGGCGTGTGTCGGCCGAAAAGTTGCCCGCGTCGAGCTCGGCATCCGAGCCGAAAAATTCGGCATGCAGAACGTTGAAACGCGTCTTGCCGCTACCGATCACGCGCACGAGCGGCAGCGTGCGCAGATGCTCGGCGTAGTAGCGCAGCCGTTCGTCGGGCACGGCGGCCGCCCACGCGCCGCCGATGCCGTACCACCACTGCCGCCGCAAGCGGCCGTCGGCGACCGCGCACAGCGCGTCCTCGTGATTGCCGAGCACCGCGTAGAACCAGGGCTTCGCGAGCAGCGCGAGCGCCTGCTCCGAGTGCTCGCCGCGATCGACCAGATCGCCGACCGAAAACAGCCGGTCGCACGTCGGATCGAACGCGATCTGCCGCAGCAGGTAGCGCAACGCATCGACGCAGCCGTGCAGATCGCCGACCACGAAATCGCGGCCGGCCTCGTTGGCGTCGTGATGCTGAACGAAGTTGGCGGAAGTAGCACTCATCTCACCATGATAATGCGACCGACGCGCCCGCGTATGCGGGGTGCCTATCGTATCCGCACGCTTCATCGAGCAAGAAAGACACCAACCGACGCAAATATGACGCTTAAACGGCAAATTCGCGGTATGCGGTATCGGCAGCGCACGTTTGCGCGAGTCACTCCTGCCGCGCGCTCGACGCGCGTCGCACGCTATTGCAGCGTGCGCAGCTTCGCCACCTGGTCGGTCGTGATCGTCGCCTGCGGGTTGCCGAACTGCTTCGTCACGTAGTTGGTGATCGCCGCGATCTGCTCGTCGTCAAGGTGGCCGCCGAACGCGGGCATCAGCACGTCAGCGTGCGCGGTCGTGCGGTTCACGCCGTGCAGAATGACCAACGCGAGATTGTTCGGGTCGTTCGCGCCGACCGTCGAGTTATGGATCAGCGACGGATACGCGCCCGGCGCGCTCGCGCCCACGCCCTGCCCGGTCCAGCTATGACAGGTCGCGCAATTGGCGACGAACAGCTGCGCGCCGTTCACGCCGGTGATCGTGGTGCCGCGCATGGCGGTGACGTCGTTGGCGGGATTGCCCCATTGATGGCGAGGACGAGCGTCGCCGCCGCTCACGGCCGGCAGCGAGCGCAGGTACTCGACGATCGAGCGCAGATCGACCGGCGTCAGATACTGCGTGCTGTTCGCGACCACTTCGCCCATCGGGCCGGCCGCGTTCGCGCGGCCCGGCGCCGCGCCGTTCGACAGATACGACACGAGTTCGTCGTCGCGCCAGTCGCCGACGCCGCTCAGCTTGTCGGGCGTGATATTGAACGCATGCCAGCCGGCCTGCACCGCACCGGAGAACCGCGCGCTCGACTTCAGCCCCTGCATGAAATTGCGCGGTGTATGGCATTCCTCGCAATGCGCGAGCCCTTCGACCAGATACGCGCCACGGTTCCATTCGGGGCTCCGTTTCGGGTCCGGCACGAAGCGCCCCTCGGTGAAGTTGAACATGTTCCAGAACACCATCAGCCAGCGCTGATTGAACGGGAACGTGAGACTGTTCGCGGGCGGCGTGTAGTGAATCGGTGTGAGCGTGTTCAGATACGCGCGAATCGCGAGCACGTCCTGATCGGTCACGCGCGTGTAGGCGGTGTACGGAAACGCCGGATAGAGCCGCTCGCCGCCTTTGCCGATACCTTCGTGCATCGCGCGCATGAAATCGGCGTCGCTCCATTGGCCGATGCCGGTGTCGGGATCGGGCGTGATGTTCGGCGTCACGATCGTCCCGAACGGCGTGCTGATCGGCAGGCCACCCGCGAATGGGCGCGACTTGTCGGCCGTATGGCAGGCCGCGCAATCGGCGGCACGGGTCAGGTATTGGCCGCGCTTCACGAGTTGGCCATTCGCGGCCGTGCCGGCGAGCATGGCCGGGCCGCCGGCCGACGCCTGCGCCGCGTCGTCGGCGCGCGCCTGGGTGATCGGCATTTCGTCGGTGGAGTGGGCGTCCGGGCCGTGCGACTCGTGCCACGCAATCGACAGCGCGAACAGCGAAAACGCGGCCGCGAGCGTGGCGCCGCCAAAGCGGCGGCGTGGGGTGACGTGCATCAGCGCGGGGTCGGGCTGCACGCGAGAGGTGTTCTTCATCATTGTGGCTCTCCGGTCGGCGCTCAGATTTCGCGCTTCAGCTTGTCAGCCAGCTTCAGCGACAATGCCGCGATCGTCAGCGTGCAGTTCACCGACGCGGCGGTCGGCATCACGCCGCTGCTCGCGATGAACAGGTTCGAATGATCGTGCGTGCGGCAGTCCGCGTCGACGACCGAACTCGCCGCATCGCTGCCCATGATCGTCGTGCCCATGATGTGATTGTTGGGCGCGAAGCTGTCGTCGAACGAAACCTCGGTGCCGCCGAACAGCGCCGCGATCTTCGCATACTGCTCGTGCGTATCGGCGGCGCTCTTCTTCACGTAGTCGTTGATCGAGTAGTAGATCTCAGGCTGCGCAATGCCGAGCGCGTCCTTGTGATCGGCCGACGGCACGATGCGGTTCTGCGGCTCCGGCAGATGTTCGTGGAAGCTGTTGATGTTCAGCGTGCGCGCCGCGCGGTCGCGGATCTGCCGGTCGAGCTCGGCGCCGGTCAGGCCTTTTTTCAGCAGGTTGGCGGTGACGCCCATCGTCGGCACGCCATTCGACAGATGCAGCTTCTTCGACGCGTAATCGGAGCGGAACGCGCCGTCGCGGAAGTTCACGATCGAGGTCATTTCCATCGGGCCGCGGCCGGGCCACAGCGGTTCGTTGGCGAGAAACGTGACGCCGGTGCCCGGATGGTCCATCAGGTTGCGGCCGACCTGATCGGAGCTGTTGCCGACGCCGTGCGGGAATTTGTCGGTGCTCGACATCAGCATCAGCTTCGGCGTTTCGATGCCGTTCGCCGCAAGCACGAACAGCTTGCCGGTCACGCGTGTGCTATTGCCGTTCGGGTCCTTGTAGTGGACCGCGGTAATGAGCCCTTTGTCGTCCGCTTCGACGCGATACACGACCGCTTCGGGAATCAGTTTCGCGCCGGCCTGCTCGGCCTTCTCCGCGTGGATCACGCCGTTGTACATCGCGGCGATCGGGCAGATCGGCATGCAGTTGTTGTTGCCGCAGCAGGTGGGCCGCGCATCGTACGGCCGGCTGTTGCGCGCAACCGGTTCGGGCACGACCTTGAAGCCCTGCGCGTTGAGCACGTCGCTGAAGCGCTGATCCATGTACGACAGCGGCAGCTGCTGCATCGGATAAGGCTTCGAGCGCGGCGAGCCGAGATCGATCGAACTATCGGGACCGGACACGCCGAGCTGCACTTCGGCGGCCACGTACCACGGCTCGAGCGTTTCGTACGGATACGGCCAGTCGCGTCCGACGCCATACAGCTTGTGCAACTGGAAGTCCGACGGCAGCAGCCGCCACGCGGCCGCCGCCCAGTGCCACGTGGTGCCGCCGACGAGCCGCACGTATTGTGAGTTGTACGGATAATCGCCCTTCTGGATCAGATAGTTGTTCGCGGGCGCGTACTCGGGATGCGGCGCGTAAGGCGTCGACGGATATGGCGTCGCGAAGTCGGACTTGGCCGGCGAGTTGCGGAAGTTCTCGACGATCTGCCAGCGCGGAATGCGCGGCCCCGCTTCGAGCAGGATCACCGACGCGCCCGCCAGCGCCAGCTGATGCGCAACCAGACTGCCGGCGACGCCCGAGCCGACCACGACGATATCGGCGGATTGTGTGTTTGCCATCGTTTCTCTCTTCGATGCCCTGCCTGTTGCGGGCTTTGTTCGTGCGACGCTTGCGGGTTCGGCGTGTTCGTTGCGCTGCTGACGCGGCCCGCTGACGGGCTCGCGTGGCTCACGCGGGCGTCGGCTTCTGCGTCCAGTAGAACGGCACGTCGCGGCAATAGGAGGGAATCGTGAGCACGTCTTGCACGGGCTCGAACATCAGCGCCTTTTCATACGCAATCACCTGGACATGCGGCATCTCGCCGACGAGGCCCAGATACCACGCGCGCATGATCGCACCGACTGCTTTCGCGAGCGCGGGCTGGTCGGTCTCCAGCGCCTGCGTGACGGTATCGGACGGCACGCCGCCGTGACCTTGCAGCCACGTATTCAGCGCGGCGACGTTCTGCGTGAACTGGCTATCGGAATGTGACAGCGCATCGTAGACACGCTTGCCGAGCACGGCATCGAAACTGCTGCGGCCGGTGAGGTGTTGCGACAGCGCGAGGAAGGCATCGAGTCCGCCACCGGCTGGCGGCGTATCGGCGAAGGCTGGCGCGATCAGCGACAGCGAGCGGTTCGCGCCGGCGAACGCGAGCGCCGCGGCTGCCGCGCACGAGCCGAGCACCCAGGCCCTGCGCGCAGCGGAAAACGACGGGGACAAGCCGGTGAAACGAGTGGCACTGCGATAAGACGTCGCTCCTTGCCGATGCGTCACGTTGGGATGCGCATCGTTATCCTCAGGAACATCTGTCATGGGGGCTCCAGATGATGAGTCGTTCTCGACGAGCAGCGCGGCGAGGGCATGATGCCGTTCGCGTGCCGCTTCGTTTGCTCTTCCCCAAACCTGGTCTTACGCCGCTTCAGCGGTCTCGTATCCGTGCGCGCGATTCACGCGCGCCGCATGTGTGGTGTTGCATGCATGAGCGCAACGACAGCGATATGACGATGCGCGTTGCGCCTCGGACGCGGTGCCTTCATTGCCGTTTTCTGCCAATCGCCTTTCAACTGAAAGCGGCGCGCAAGGCCGCTGCGAAAGACTATAGCTTGTGACCCACCATTCGACAATCGTCCGCGTTGCACGCGTAGAATCCGCGACACCGGTCGCCCAACACTGTCGTAGTTCATCGAGTCCCATGACCATCAAATACTATCCGCAGGTTCTTCGCAATCGGCCCCGCACGGTGATCGGCCTCGCGATCGGCATCGTGGTCGCGTTCCTCGTGCCCATTCATACGAGTCCGATGGCACGCGCACTGATCGGCTGGGACACGGCCGTCTGGAGCTACCTGCTGATGATCTGGGTGCACATGGCCCTCGCCGACGAACATAGCGTGCGCGAATACGCGATGCGTGACGACGAAAACGCCGGCGTCGTGCTGGTCGCAATCTGCATCGCGACGGTCGCGAGCATCGCGGCGATCGTGCTCGAACTCGCGTCGGCCAAGGGCGCGGGCGGCGCAACGACCCTCTGGCACTATCTGTTGACCGGACTGACGCTGATCGGCGCATGGTTTCTGATTCCGACGATCTTCACGCTGCACTACGCGCGCCTCTACTACGACACCGACACGCAAGAAACCGCGTTGAAGTTTCCCGATCACCATTTGCTGCCGAACTACTGGGACTTCCTGTACTACTCGTTCACGATCGCGGTCGCGTCGCAAACCTCAGACGTGGTGCTGCGCTCGCGCGAGATTCGTCGCGCGACGCTCGCCCAATCGGTCCTGTCGTTCTACTTCAACGTCGCGGTGCTCGGCTTGTGCGTGAACATCGCGGCGGGGTTGCTGGGTTCGTGACGCAGTCATGGCGCGATGCCCGGATGAATTTCATGCGAATGCCATGCGCGCGCCACACGGCCGCCACACGAGCGATATCCCGGCTTCACGCGCAAGCCTGAACGGCAATCGGCACAGCGCCGGTTGATCCGTGTAAAAGCGGCCCCGGGCCGCCCGGTTTTACATGCCGCGCCATCCGCGCCGTGCGTAACAATGCCCGCTTAATCGCGCGCGCTCCGTGCGCGCGCGCACCTTTGGCACCCGCCGTCTTCCCGTAACCTCGCCCTTTCCGCGCTTGCGCGGCGCCCGGCGGCCCGCGGCGTTGGCACACGGTTTGCTCCTTTCCGCGTCTAGTGACGACCAGCCTCGCTGGGCCGGCATCTGGCGCCAAAGCACCCGCGACTGGCCAGCGGCGTGACGATCTTTGCACTACATTGACCAGTACGTGCCCCGCTGACGCATCGCGCGGTATCCGGCTCGGGAAGCCCAATGAGCGCTGTGATCGCATGCCAACTGCATCCACACCGCAGCAGGACAACTCTGGAAACGACCGATGGAACCTCCAAACGGGTACGCGCCGCGGATTTATTTTTTTCATTCTCTTCTCGTCGGACCCCTCGACGCCTGGCCCGCGCAGTTCGCTCACGCGGCCGGGCTCGGCTTCGATCATGCGCTGATCGGCGGGCTGTTCGAGCCGGGCCAGGCCGGCCACGGCCAGGTGGTCGGCAATCACGCGCGACTGCACCCGGTGTTCGAGGCACAGCACTCGGTGCCCGACGCCGTGCGCATGCTCGCCGATGCCGCGCGCCGCAACAACCTGACGCTGCTGGTCGATCTGGTGATCGACCGCATGGCCGCCGACGGCGTGCTGTACGCCGAGCATTCGGACTGGTTTCACGCGCGCGAGTCGGAGCTCGCACGGCTCGATCCGCGCCACGTGCATCGCGAAGACAACGTTGCCTACGCGAATTTCGACGACCCCGCGACGAGCGCCTCGCTGACCGTCTGGTGGACCCAGCAACTGCTCGCGCTCGCCGAGGCGGGTGTCGGCGGCTTCCGTTTCGATTCACCGCATCGCGTGCCGGCCGCCGTATGGCGGCACCTTGGCGACGAAGTGCGCGCGAAGCATCCGCAAGCGCGCTTTCTCGCGGCAACGCCGGGCCTTTCGCGCGGCGATCTTCCCGGTCTCGAAGCAGCCGGCTTCGACAGCGCGTTTTCGTCGGTGCGCTGGTGGGATTTCCGCTCGAGCTGGATGGCCGAGGAACATGCGGCGCTCGCGCGCGTCGGCGCGCCGATCGCCTTTCCCGAAGCGCCGTACGACACGCGCCTCGCCGGCGAGCTGAGCGACATGCACGACGCGGCGATCGTCGAGCGGGCGTATCGACGCGCGCTGTTCACGTCGGTTGCACTGGGCAGCGGCTGGATGATGCCGATGGGCTTCGAATACGGCATCGCCGAACCGATGTCGCAAACCCGCGGCGACGCCGCGCAGTTCGCGCGCGCCGTGCAGTCGCGCCGCTTCGATCTGAGCGCGGCCGTCGCCCAGGCCAACGACTTCGCGCGCAACACGCGGACCCTGCACGCGAACGGTGAGTTGCGCCCATTGAGCGGCCCCGGCGCATCGGCCGCGGTTCTGCTGCGCGCCGACGCACCCGATCTGCGCGACGCCGGCGAAGCAGTCCTGATCGTCGTGAATCCCGAGCTCGGCGCGCCGGTGCGTGTCGATCCCGCGCGCTTCCTCGCGGGCGTACCCGGCAGCTTTACGCGCTTCGCGCCGCTCGACGCGCGCGGCCAAACCGAACCCGCGACACTCGCGCCGTTCGCGCTCGCGCCCGGTGCGGTGCGGCTGTTGCGCGCGTTCACGGACCAGCCGATCCGCCTCGCGCCGCCGCTCGACAAGGCGAACAGCAAACGCAGCGGCCGCAAGACCGTGCTCGACGCGATCGACGCGCCGCGCGTCGCGATCGAGAGCGTGTCGCCTTCGGTGGAAAACGGCCACTTCGCGGCGAAGCGCAGCGTCGGCGAGCGCGCGGAAATTCGCGCGGCGATCTTCGCCGAAGGTCACGACAAGATCGCCGCCGCCGTGCTATGGCGCGCGGCCGACGAAACCGCGTGGCACGAACAGCTGATGTCGCCCGCGTCGCCGGCCGGCCTCGACTTGTGGAGCGCGCGCATTCCGCTCGAGAGGATCGGCCGTTACGAGTTCACCGTGATCGCCTGGCGCGACGACTTCGCATCGCTCGTCGAGCACATCCAGAAGAAGCTGAAAGCGAACCAGACCGTCGAGATCGAGCTCGACGAAGCCGCGCATCTGTTCGCGCTCGTGCTCGCCGAAGTCGAGACGACCGAGGATGCCGATAAGGAGCCGCTCGAACGCATCGTGCGCGACTTCCAGAAGGCCGACGCTGAACAGAAGCTCGCGCTGATTCTCGCGCCCGCCACCGCGACAGCGATGACCGCCGCGCGCCATCGCCCGTTTCTGAGCCGCGACCCGGTGATCTACAAGATCGACGCGGAACGCACGGCCGCCTGTTTCGCCAGCTGGTATGAGATCTTCCCGCGCTCGATGAGCGACGACGAAGCGCGCCACGGAACGTTCGCGGACGTGAGCGCGAAGCTGCCGCGGATCCGCGACATGGGCTTCGACGTGCTGTACTTCCCGCCGATTCATCCGATCGGAGTCGCGAACCGCAAGGGCCGCAACAACACGCTGACCGCGCAGCCGGGCGACGTAGGCAGTCCGTACGCGATCGGCGCGGCCGAGGGCGGCCACACCGCCGTGCATCCGCAGCTCGGCACGCTCGACGACTTCAAGGCGATGCTCGCCGCCGCGCATGCGCATGGCCTCGAAATCGCGCTCGACTTCGCGATCCAGTGTTCGCCCGATCACCCGTGGCTGAAGGAACATCCGACGTGGTTCGCGTGGCGCCCCGACGGCACGCTGCGCTATGCCGAGAATCCACCGAAGAAGTATCAGGACATCGTCAACCCGGACTTCTATGCGCACGACGCGAAGCCCGACCTGTGGCTCGCGTTGCGCGACGTGATCCTGTTCTGGATCGACGCGGGCGTGCGCATCTTCCGTGTCGACAATCCGCACACCAAGCCGCTGCCGTTCTGGGAATGGATGATCGCCGACGTGCGCGCGCGCCATCCCGACACGATCTTCCTCGCCGAAGCGTTCACGCGGCCGCGCATGATGAACCGGCTCGGCAAGATCGGCTTCTCGCAGTCGTACACGTACTTCACGTGGCGCGAGTCGAAGCGCGATTTCACCGAGTACATGGGTGAGCTCACGCAGACCGGCGCGCGCGATTTCTACCGGCCGAACTTCTTCGTCAATACGCCGGACATCAACCCGCGCCATCTGCAATCGCAGGGACGCACGGGCTTTCTGATCCGCGCGGCGCTGGCCGCGACGCTGGCCGGCCTGTGGGGCGTGTATAGCGGCTTCGAACTGTGCGAGGCCAGCGCGCTGCCGAACAGCGAAGAGTATCTGGACTCCGAAAAGTATCAGCTGCGCGCGTGGGACTGGCACCGGCCCGGCAATATCGTCGGCGAGATCACAGCACTGAACCGCATCCGGCGCGCGAATCCGGCGTTGCAAACGCATCTCGGACTCACGTTCCTCACCGCGCACAACGATCACATCCTGTTCTTCGAGAAGGCGACCGAGTCGCGCGACAACGTGATAGTCGTTGCGATCAATCTCGATCCGTTCAACGAACAGGGCGCGGACATCGAGTTGTCGTGGGACACGCTCCAGCGCTGGCATCTGCACGATCACGCCACGCTCGAAGTGGTCGACCAGATGACCGGCGCACGCTTCGAATGGAACGGCCGCTGGCAGCACGTGCAACTCGGCTCGGGCCAACCGTTCTCGATCTGGCGCATCGCGCCTTTGGGCGGCTTGCCCGCCGAACGTCCCGAGGACGGCGACCACGATCCCGACAGCGTACCTCCCGCGGACGCTGTCAACCCAACCTGGATGGAAGGTGGAACATGAAGCGCGACGATCCAGCCCAAACCACGCACGAGGCGCAAACGGCCGCGGCCGTCGGCACCGCGGCGAAGGTACGCACGCACCGACGCGGCAAACCCGCGATGCTCAGCGACGATCCGCTGTGGTACAAGGACGCGATCATCTACCAGGTGCACATCAAGTCGTTCTTCGATGCGAACAACGACGGCGTCGGCGATTTCCCCGGCCTGATGGCCAAGCTCGACTACATCGCCGAGCTCGGCATCAACGCGATCTGGCTGCTGCCGTTCTATCCGTCGCCACGCCGCGACGACGGCTACGACATCGCCGATTACCGCAACGTGCATCCCGACTACGGTCAGCTCGCGGACGTGCGGCGCTTCATTCAGGAAGCGCACGCGCGCGGCATCCGCGTGATCACCGAACTCGTCATCAACCACACGTCGGATCAGCACCCCTGGTTCCAGCGCGCGCGGCGCGCGAAGCCCGGTTCGAACTATCGCAACTACTACGTGTGGTCCGATACCGACCAGAAGTACCAGGAGACGCGCATCATCTTCATCGACTCGGAGCCGTCTAACTGGACCCACGATCCGGTTGCGGGCGCGTACTACTGGCACCGCTTCTACTCGCACCAACCCGATCTGAACTTCGACAACCCGGCGGTGTTGAAAGAGGTGCTGCAGGTGATGCGCTTCTGGCTCGACATGGGCATCGACGGACTGCGGCTCGATGCAGTGCCCTACCTGGTTGAGCGTGAAGGCACCAACAACGAGAACCTGCCGGAAACGCACGAGATCCTGAAGCGGATTCGCGCGACCATCGACGCTGAGTATCCGAACCGGATGCTGCTCGCCGAGGCGAATCAGTGGCCCGAGGACGTAAAGGAGTACTTCGGCGACGAGGACGAATGCCATATGGCGTTCCACTTCCCGCTGATGCCGCGCATCTATATGTCGATCGCGAGCGAGGACCGCTTCCCGATTACCGACATCATGAAGCAGACGCCGGACCTCCCCAACTCGAATCAATGGGCGATCTTTCTGCGCAATCATGACGAGCTGACCCTCGAGATGGTCACCGATTCCGAGCGCGACTATCTGTGGAACACCTATGCGAGCGATCGCCGCGCCCGCCTGAATCTCGGCATTCGCCGCCGTCTCGCGCCGTTGATGGAGCGCGATCGTCGCCGCATCGAACTGATCAATTCGCTGCTGCTGTCGATGCCCGGTACGCCCGTCATCTACTACGGCGACGAACTCGGCATGGGCGACAACATCCACCTCGGCGACCGCGACGGCGTGCGCACGCCGATGCAGTGGTCGTCGGATCGCAACGGCGGTTTCTCGCGCGCCGACCCCGAACAACTGGTGCTGCCCCCGGTGATGGGTGCGCTGTACGGCTTCGACGCGGTCAACGTCGAAGCGCAGAGCCGCGACCCGCACTCGCTGCTGAACTGGACGCGCCGCATGCTCGCGACGCGGCGCTCGAAGCAGACTTTCGGACGCGGCACGATCCGCTTTCTGAAGCCGGAAAACCGCAAGATCCTCGCGTATCTGCGCGAGATGCCCGGCGAGGCGCCGATCCTGTGCGTCGCGAATCTGTCGCGCGCGCCGCAGGCGGTCGAGCTCGACCTGTCCGAATTCAACGGCTTCGTGCCGATCGAGATGACCGCCGACTCGGTGTTCCCCGCGATCGGCCAGTTGACCTATCTGCTGACGTTCCCGCCGTACGGCTTCCTGTGGTTCATGCTGTGCGAAGGCGGCGGGCGTCCGACGTGGGCGCAGGCGCATTCCGAGCCGCTGCCCGAGTTCGTCACGATCGTGATCCGCGAAGGGCAGTCCGGGCCGACCCCCGAAAACGTGCGGCTGCTCGAATCCGAAGTGCTGCCGTCGTGGCTGAGCCGGCGCCGCTGGTTCGCGTCGAAGGATCAGAAGATGCATGCGGTGCGGCTCGCGGCGCTGACCACGATTCCGAACGGCGGCTTCGCGTTCACCGAAATCGAAGTGGACGTGGGGGACCACACCGAGCGCTACGTGGTGCCGATCGCGATCACGTGGGGCGGCGAGACCACCACGCCGCTGTTCCTGCAGCTCGCGTTGGCGCGCGTGCGGCGCGGCCGCAACGTCGGCCATCTGACCGACGCGTTCTCGCTGCCGATCTTCGCCCACAACGTGCTGCGCAAGATGCGCGAACACGCGGTCGTGCCGACCGTGCAGAAGAGCGAGATCAAGTTCCTGCCGACCGAGCGCTTCGCCGAACTCGACGGTCTAGGCGAGCGGCCCGAGATTCGCTGGCTCGCGGCCGAGCAGAGCAACAGTTCGCTGATCGTCGCCGATGCCGCCGTGCTGAAGCTCGTGCGGCGGCTCGTCAGCGGCATCCATCCGGAAGCGGAAATCAGCCGCTATCTGACGCAGCTCGGCTATGCGAACACCGCGCCGTTGTATGGCGAAGTGGTGCGCGTCGATCCCGAGGGCGTGCCGCATACGCTCGCGATCCTGCAGGGCTTCATCGACAATCAGGGCGATGCGTGGAACTGGTCGCTCGATTATCTGCGCCGCTCGGTCGACGAACTGGCGATCGCGATCGACACCGAAACGCAGAGCGTACCGGATCGCACCAACGAATCGATCCTGCTGGACGGCTACGGCGAACTCGCGGGCATCATCGGCCGCCGGCTCGGCGAGCTGCACGTCGCGCTCGCCACGCCGAGCGACGACCCGGCGTTCGCGCCGGAACCGGCCACCGCCGAACAGGTGAAGGCGTGGGTCGACGCGACGCAGACGATGCTCGCTGGCGCGCTCGATCTGCTCGCGCCGCGCATCGCGGAGATGAGCGACGCGGACACGAAGGGGCTCGCGCAAAGTCTGATTGATCGCCGCGCCGCGCTCGTCGAGGCGGTCGGCAAGCTGGTACCGCGCGACGCGGGTGCATTGCGCACCCGCATCCACGGCGACTTCCATCTTGGCCAGGTGCTGGTCGCGCAGGGCGATGCCTATCTGATCGACTTCGAAGGCGAGCCCGCGCGTTCGCTCGACGAGCGTCGTCAGAAATCGAGCCCGTTGCGTGACGTTGCCGGCCTGATGCGCTCGCTGTCGTATGCCAGCGCGGCCGCGCAGTCGACCACCGAAAGCGCGCCGCAACAGACCGCCGACCGCAAGCGCGCGCTGTTCGAGCGCTTCCGTGCGCACGCGACCAGCGCGTTTCTCGCGGAATACCGCGCGGCCGCCGCGCAATCGCCGACACCGCTCGTCGCGCCCGAATCCGAAGAAGCGCTGCTCGATCTGTTCCTGATCGAGAAGGCCGCTTACGAGATCCGCTACGAAGCGGCCAACCGGCCGACGTGGCTCGGCTTGCCGGTGCGCGGCCTCGCGTCGCTCACGAGCCGGCTGCTCGGCGATACCGGCGCGCCGCCGCACTACGATCCATCAACCCGGGTGCCTGGCACCGCAACGCCGCCTAACCCGGCCGAGGGCGACTATGAGTGAGCATGATCCGGCAGCAGGCCTTCAACCCGTCGATATCGACGCGCTCGTCGAAGCGCGTCACCCCGATCCGTTTTCGCAGCTCGGGCTGCATCAGACCGATGCCGGCCCGATCGTGCGCGCGCTGCTGCCGAATGCCGCGCACGTCACCGTGGTTTCGCGCGCCGATGGCGCGACGCTCGGCGAGCTCGAACAGCTGCGGCCCGGCCTGTTCGCGGGCCGTATCACGCGGGCGATGCCGTACCGCTTGCGGGTCGACTGGCACGGCGTCGTGCAGGAAGTGGAGGATACCTATTCGTTCGGCCCGGTGCTCGGCGACGAGCCGCTTCAACGTCTCGCGCACGGCGATCCGTACGCGGTGCTCGAATGTCTGGGCGCGCGGCCGGTCGACATCGACGGCGTGCCGGGCGTGCGCTTTGCGGTGTGGGCGCCGAATGCACGGCGGGTGTCGGTGGTCGGCGACTTCAACGCGTGGGACGGCCGCCGTCATCCGATGCGGCTGCGTCATCAGGCGGGCGTGTGGGAACTGTTCGTGCCGCGCGTGGGCGTCGGCACGCGCTACAAGTACGAGCTGCTGTCGCGCGACGGCCATCCGCTGCCGCTCAAGGCAGACCCGTGTGCGATGCAGACCGAAAGGCCGCCGGGCACCGCGTCGATCGTCGCGCACGTCGACGAGATCGAGCAGTTTCCGTGGACCGATCACGAGTGGATCCAGTCGCGCGCCGACAAGCAGACCGCGCGCACGCCGATCACTATCTACGAAGTGCACGCGGAGTCGTGGCTGCGCATCGCGGAGGAAGGTCAACGAGGTCTCGTCTGGGAAGAACTCGCCGAACGGCTGATTCCCTATGTGAAGAGCATGGGCTTCACGCACGTCGAATTTTTGCCGATCGCCGAGCATCCGTTCGGCGGCTCGTGGGGTTATCAGCCGCTCGGGCAGTTCGCACCGTCCGCGCGCTTCGGCAAACCCGAGCAGTTCGCGCGTTTCGTCGATCGCGCGCACGAAGCGGGGCTCGGCGTGATTCTCGACTGGGTGCCCGCGCATTTTCCGAACGACGCGCACGGCCTGATCGATTTCGACGGCACGCCGCTCTACGAGCATTCCGATCCGCGCGAAGGCTATCACCAGGACTGGAACACGATGATCTTCAACCTCGGCCGCAACGAGGTCAGCGCGTTCCTGATCGCGTCGGGGCTCGCGTGGTTGAAGCGTTATCACGTCGACGGCTTGCGCGTGGACGCGGTCGCGTCGATGCTGTATCGCGACTACTCGCGCGCGGCCGGCGAGTGGGTGCCGAACATCTACGGCGGCCGCGAGAATCTCGAATCGATCGCGTTCCTGAAGCGCTTGAATCACGAAGTCCGCTATGTGCCGGGTGCGCCCGGCGCGATCACGGTCGCCGAGGAATCGACCGCCTGGCCGGGTGTGACCGCGCACCTCGCGGACGGTGGTCTCGGCTTCGACTTCAAATGGAACATGGGCTGGATGCACGACACGCTGCACTACATGCACGAAGACCCGGTGTATCGCCAGTATCACCACCACAACCTGACGTTCGGCATGGTGTACGCGTATTCCGAGCGCTTCGTGCTGCCGCTGTCGCACGACGAGGTGGTGCACGGCAAGGGCTCGCTGCTCGGCAAGATGCCCGGCGACCGCTGGCAGCGTTTCGCGAATCTGCGCGCGTACTTCGGTTTCATGTGGACGCATCCGGGCAAGAAGCTGCTGTTCATGGGCGGCGAATTCGGCCAGATGGCGGAATTCAACCATGACGACTCGCCGCACTGGCATCTGCTCGACGATCCGGGCCACCACGGCGTGCAGTTGCTGGTGCGCGACCTGAACCATCTGTATCGCAACGAGCCCGCGCTGCATCTGCTCGACTGCGAACCGGGCGGCTTCGAATGGTTGATCGGCGACGACAGCGGCAACAGCGTATTCGCCTATCGGCGCACCGACGGCGCGGGCCAGGAGTTCGTCGTGGTGTGCAACATGACGCCGGTGCCGCGGCTCGGCTACCGGCTCGGCATGCCGCGCGGCGGGCGCTGGGTGGAAGTGCTGAATACCGATGCGGGCGTGTACGGCGGCTCGAACATGGGCAACGGCGGCCTGATTCAATCCGACCATGTGACGAGCCACGGCAGGCCGCACTCCGCCGCGCTGACCTTGCCCCCGCTCGCGACGATCGTATTGCGCGCGGACTGAACGAACCTGCGGTAACACGGGCGCGCGGCGCGACGGCAGACGTCGCGCGCCCGTTGCGTGAAGACTCAGACAGACCCGGTCTCTAGCTCGACAATCAGAACAGGAAAGGGAAAACATGTCGCATGCGTTGCCCGACCGGTTGCTGCCCGGCTCGCCGTATCCGCTCGGCGCGAGTTGGGATGGGCTGGGGGTCAACTTCGCGGTGTTCTCGGCGAACGCGCAGAAAATCGAGCTATGCCTGTTCGATACCACCGGCCGCAAGGAAATCCGCCGCTTCACGATGCCCGAATGCACCGACGAGATCTGGCACGGCTATCTGCCGAACGCGCATCCGGGCACCGCGTACGGCTTTCGCGCGCATGGGCCGTATCAGCCGCATTTCGGGCATCGCTTCAATCCGCACAAGCTGTTGCTCGACCCGTATGCGCGCAAGCTCGTCGGACAGTTTCGCTGGTCCGACGCGCTGTTCGGCTATCGCGTGCATTCGAATCGCGCCGACCTTTCGATCGACCGGCGCGATTCCGCGCCCGCGATGCCGAAGTGCGTCGTGATCGACGAGGCGTTCGACTCGTCGCACGACAGGCGTCCCGACGTGCCGTGGGGCGAGACCGTGATCTACGAAACGCACTTGCGCGGCGCGTCAATGCTGCGCTCTGATCTGCGCCAGCACGAACGCGGCACGTTCGCCGCACTCGCGTCGCCGGAGTTCATCGAGCATCTGCTGAAGCTCGGCGTGACCGCGGTCGAACTGCTGCCCGTGCACGCGTTTCTGAACGACCGCTTCCTCGTGGAGCGCGGGTTGCGCAACTACTGGGGCTACAACACGGCCGCGTTTTTCGCACCGGAGCCGACCTATCTGAGCACGCACCGGCTCGACGAAATGCGCATCGCCGTGCGGCAACTGCACGCGGCCGGCATCGAGGTGATTCTCGACGTGGTCTACAACCACACCTGCGAAAGCAACGAGATGGGTCCGACCATCTCATGGCGCGGCCTCGACAACGCCAGCTACTACCGGCTGATTCCCGGCGACGAGCGTCACCACATCAACGACACGGGCTGCGGCAACACGGTCAACCTGCCGCATCCGCGCGTGATGCAGATGGTGATGGATTCGCTGCGTTACTGGTCGACCGCGTTCAATATCGACGGCTTCCGTTTCGATCTCGGCGTGACGCTCGGGCGCGAAAGCCACGGCTTCGATCCGGGCGCGGGCCTGTTCGACGCGTTGCGCCAGGACCCGGTGCTGTCGCAGCGCAAGCTGATTTCCGAGCCATGGGACATCGGTCCTGGCGGCTATCAGCTAGGCAATCATCCGCCGGGCTTCAGCGAATGGAACGACCGTTTCCGTGACACCGTGCGACGTTTCTGGCGCGGCGACGCCGGCCTGCGGCCCGACCTCGCCGCGCGCCTGACCGGCTCGGCCGATCTGTTCAACCGGCGGCATCGCAAGCCATGGGCCTCGATCAACTTCGTTACGTCACACGACGGCTACACATTGGCCGATGTGACCGCGTACGAGCAGAAGCACAACGAAGCCAACCAGGAAGACAACAACGACGGTCACAACGAGAATTGCAGTCGCAACTGGGGCCTCGAAGGCACGACCGACGACCCCGCGATTCTGGCGACGCGCCGCCGCGTGTCGCGCTCGCTGATCGCGACACTGATGATCGCGCTCGGCACGCCGATGCTGCTCGCCGGCGACGAAGCGCTGCGCACCCAGCGCGGCAACAACAACGCGTATTGTCAGGATAACGATCTATCGTGGATCGATTGGGACCTCGCGGATTCACCGGAAGGCCAGCGCATGACCGAGTTCGTCGCCCGCGTAATCGCGCTGCGCAAGCGCCATCCGGTGCTGCGTGAAACGCGCTTTCTGTTCGGCGACCGCGAAGTGCTGCCCGGCCTGTTCGACGTCGGCTGGTTCGATGAACACGGCGACCCGCTGACGATCGAAGCGTGGCAGGACCCGGAGGGACGCGCGTTCACTTTGCGTCGCGCGGGGCCGGGCCTGAATGGCGAAACCGAAGTATTGTTATTGATGCTCAACGCACACGAGGAGGCGCTGCAGTTCGCTCCTCCCGCGCCGCACCTGGAATGGCATGTGCTGTTGGACACGGCCGAACCGGAGCGCGCGCCGCAGCGGCTCGCAACGACCGAACTCGAGGTCGCCGCACACGGCCTCGTGATACTCGCCGCGCAGCCGACCGGCGAAGCGGATTGGCAAGCCGGCTGGGTGGCCGGCGCGCAGCACGGGCCGCGGCTATTGACCGCGCTGCCGCCCGATCCGGGCGCGCAGACGGCAAACGACGATGGTTCGCAATAATCGAAGCACTGCGGCGAGAGAGTTTTGGCGTGGACAAATCGCAACGCAGCCGGGGTGGCAAGAATGTTGCGACGCAATGCCTGCTTGCGTCGCGGCGCCTTGCTATCCAGGCTCGTTGGCAGATCGAATGGTGAAGACATGTCTGAAAGTCCGATTGATCCTCACACGCATCATCACGCGCACTGCCTGCCGTTCAGCGCGCAGTTGATCGGCGCGAGCGGCACGCGGCCGCGTACGCGGTTCCGTTTCTGGGCACCGTCGTGCAAAAGCGTGCAATTGGTCGTCGAAAACGGCCACGCGCAAGGCGTGCACGACATGGCGCCGACCGGCAACGGCTGGTTCGAGATCACCGTGGAAAGCGGCGCGGGCACGCTGTATCGGTACCAGCTCGACGACGGGCAGACGGTGCCCGATCCAGCCTCGCGCTTCCAGCCACAGGACGTGCACGGCCCGAGCGAGGTCATCGACCCGCGCACCTACCATTGGGAACACACCGAATGGCACGGCCGGCCCTGGGAAGAAACGGTGCTGTACGAATTGCACGTCGGTGCGATGGGCGGCTATGCGGGCGTGCAAAAGCGCCTGCCCGCACTCGCCGCGCTCGGCGTCACCGCAATCGAGCTGATGCCGCTGAACGACTTCCCCGGTCGTCACAACTGGGGTTACGACGGCGTGCTGCCTTACGCGCCCGACTCCGCATACGGCCGTCCCGAAGAGCTGAAGGCACTGATCGACGCCGCGCACGGCCTCGGCCTGATGGTGTTTCTCGACGTCGTCTACAACCACTTCGGACCGGACGGCAATTATCTGCATACTTATGCGGAGCCGTTTTTCCGCGCAGGCGTGAACACACCGTGGGGCCCCGCGATCGACTTCGAGCGCAGCGAAGTCAGCGACTTCTTCACCGACAACGCGGTCTACTGGATCAACGAGTACCGCTTCGACGGACTGCGCTTCGACGCGGTGCATGCGATCGACAATTCCGAGTGGCTGCGCGAGCTGTCGGACCATATCCGTGCGCGCGTGCAGCATGGCCGCCACGTGCATCTGGTGCTCGAAAACGAGCACAACAGCGCGAGCCTGCTCGACGCGCACTTCGACGCGCAATGGAACGACGATGCGCACAACACGCTGCACGTGCTGCTGACCGGCGAAACCGAAGGCTATTACCACGCGTATGCGAACGAGCCGATTCGCCGGCTCGCGCGCGTGCTGTCCGAAGGCTTCGCGTATCAGGGCGAGCCGTCGCCGCTGCACGACGGTGCGCCGCGTGGCGAAGCGAGCGCGCATCTGCCGCCCACGTCGTTCGTGATGTTTTTGCAGAATCATGATCAGATCGGCAACCGTGCGTTCGGCGAGCGGCTGCGCAAGCTGACCTCGGATGACGCGCTGCGCGCCGCGACCGCGTTGCTGTTGCTGTCGCCGCAAATTCCGCTGCTGTTCATGGACGAGGAACACGGCTCGACGCAACCGTTCCTGTTTTTCACCGATTACACCGGCGATCTCGCCGACGCCGTGCGCGAAGGGCGACGCCGTGAATTCGCGCGCTTCGCCGCGTTCAGCGACGAACAGCGGCGCGCGCAGATTCCCGATCCGAACGACGCCGGAACCTTCGCCGCCTCGTCGCCGCCCGCGCCCGATGCGAAGCCGACACCGGATCGGCTCGACTGGATGCATTACTACAAGTCCGCGCTCGCGGTGCGCGCGAAGCTGATCACGCCGCGACTGAAGCATACGAAGGCGTGCGGCGCGACCGTGCTGCGCGATGCCGGCGGCGGCGACGCGAACGCGCTGGTCGCGCGCTGGAGACTCGGCGATGGCGAGACGCTGTCGATCGCGCTGAATCTGTCGCAGCAGAACGTCGCGTTCGACGACATCCCCCACGGCAAGATCATTTTCGAAACGCCGCCGCGCGCGCGCGAGCAGGCCGACGCGCGGGTGCTGCCCGCGCACGCGTGCATCGCGTGGCTGACCGGCGACATCAACGAATTCGCGAGCCGCCACGATGCGCGCATCGCATCGCACGAGGAGCAGCGCGCGTGACGACCCGACGCCCCAACGACCGGCTCGCCGCGCTCGCTACCCGCGCAGGCTTCGAGGTGGAGTGGCAGGACGCGCACCACAACACGCAGCACGTGCCCGAAAAGACCCTTGGCACGCTGCTCGAACGCATGGGTCTGCCGTGCGGCAATGCCACGGATATCCGCCACAGCGCCGCTGCTTTGGAGGCCGAACTATCGGGCCGCCGGCTACCGCCGCTGATGACCGCGGTGATCGGGCGTGGCATCGCGCTGCCCGCGGCCCCGGTGAAGTCGGGCAGCCATTACCGGATCGAGCTGGAGAGCGGTGCGATCATCGACGGCCGCTTCACCGCGCCGAGAGGTGAGGAAGCGCTGCTCGCGCCGATCGACGAAGCCGGCTATCACACGCTCGTGATCCACGACCAGCGCATGACGCTCGCGGTCGCGCCGCCGCGCTGCTACACCGTCGCCGACGCGTGGCGCTCGCTGCACGGCGGGGAAGGCGAACGCGAAGCCGCGCCGCCCATGCCGCCACTGTGGGGCATCGCCGCGCAGCTGTATGGCTTGCGTCGCACCGGCGACGGCGGCATCGGCGATTACACGGCGCTCGCGCAGCTTGCACGCCACGGCGCTCAGCGCGGCGCGCACGCGCTCGCGGTCAGTCCGACGCACGCAATGTTCAGCGCGCAGCCCGAGCGCTTCAGCCCGTATGCGCCGTCGTCGCGGTTGTGGCTCAACGTCACGCATATCGATCCGGCCGCGGTGTTCGGCACGGACGCGTGCGCAGCGGCATCGGCGCAGGCCGGCGATGCGGCATCGAAATACGAGGACCTGCCGTTGATCGATTGGCCGCACGCGACACCGCTGAAGCTCACGGCATTGCGCGCGCTGTACGAGCAGTTCAGCGCGAACGAGCGCCCGCAGCACTCGCCACGCGCGCTCGAATTTCATGGCTTCTGCGAACGCGCGGGGCGCGCGCTCGAAGATCACGCGCGCTTCGAAGCGCTGCATGCCGCGCAGCTCGCGCAAGGCGGCGACGGCCATTGGCGCAATTGGCCCGATGCGTTGCGCGACCCGCGCAGTCCCGAAGTCGAGGCATTCGCCGCTGCGCATCGCGACGAGGTCGACTTTCATCTGTTCCTGCAGTGGCTGGCATCGCGCGGCTTGTTGCACGCGCAGCACACCGCGCGCGAAGCCGGCATGGCGATCGGCCTGATCGCCGATCTCGCGGTGGGTTGCGACAGCGCCGGCAGTCACGCGTGGTCCTATCCGGACGATATGCTGCGGGGCGTCTCGGTCGGCGCGCCACCCGACCTCTTCAACCAGGCCGGCCAGTCGTGGGGACTCACTACGTTTTCGCCGCGCGCGATGCGCACGCAAGGCTTCGTCGCATTCATCGACATGCTGCGCGCCGCGTTCGCGCATGCCGGCGGCATCCGCATCGATCACATTCTCGGCTTGCGGCGTCTGTGGCTGGTGCCCGAAGGCGAGAGCGCGCGCAATGGCGCGTATCTGCGCTATCCGCTCGAAGACCTGCTGCGGCTGATTGCGCTCGAATCGTGGCGGCATCGCGCGATCGTGATCGGCGAGGACCTCGGCACCGTGCCGCCCGGTTTTCGCGAGCGGCTCGACGAGCACGGCATCGAAGGGATTCGCGTGCTGTGGTTCGAAGGCGCGCCCGACGGCAACGGCTTCAAGGCGCCGGCCGATTGGGACCGCTACGCGGTCGGCACCACGACCACGCACGATCTGCCGACCGTCGCCGGCTGGTGGCGCGGCAGCGACATCATGTGGCGCAACCGCATCGGCCAAACGATGGCGCGCGCCGACGGCCGCGACCCCGAGGAAGCGGCGCTCGAAGAGCGCGCGCAGCAACGCGCCGACTTGTGGCTCGCGTTCCAGCGAGCAGGCGTGGCCGCGCCCGACGTCGCGCCGCCGGACGCCGACAACGCGCCGGTCGACGAAGCGCTCGCGTTCGTCGCCGCGACGCCCGGGCCGCTCGTCACCTTTCCGCTCGAAGACCTGCTCGCGCTCGCCGAGCAGCCGAACCTGCCGGGCTCGATCGACGAACATCCTAACTGGCGCCGCCGCATGACGCTGCCCGTCGATGCGATGTTCGACGACCCGGTGTTCACCGACCGCCTGCTGGCCGTCGACGGCGCGCGCCGCGCCGCCGCGCCTTCATCCAACCCTTCCGCGGAGCCTGACACGCCATGACCGTTCCACGCTCCACGCTGCGCCTCCAGTTCCATCGGGGCTTCACGTTCGACGACGCCGCGCGGCGGGTCGAATACTTCGCCGCGCTCGGCATCAGCCACCTGTACGCGTCGCCGATCACCACGGCCGAGCCCGGCTCGCTGCACGGCTACGACACCGTCGACTACACCCAGGTCAGCGCCGAATACGGCGGCGAGGCGGGTCTGAAGCGCCTCGTCGACAAGCTGCGCGCGCACGACATGGGGCTCATCGTCGACGTGGTGCCGAATCACATGGGCGTCGGCGGTTCGAGCAACGCGTGGTGGCTCGACATCCTCGAATGGGGCCGCCATAGCGCGTATGCGCGTCATTTCGACGTCGACTGGCATTCGCCCGATCCCGCGCTGCGCGGCAAAGTGCTGCTGCCGACGCTCGGCGCGTCGTACGGCGAAGAACTGGCAGAGGCCCGCATCGGGCTGCATTTCGCGGCCGACAGCGGACGCTTTTATATCGGCTACGGCCCGCACGTGTTCCCGGTCTGCCCGGTCGATTACGCGGCGATCCTGCAAGGCGCCAACCGCGCCGATCTGAGCGCGCTCGCCAGTCGCTTTCAGGGACTCACGACGCAGCCCGCCGATCAGCCGCGCGCCGCGGAGGCGCGCGACGCGCTGCGCGAGTTCGTCGCGCGCGAAGGCCAGTCGGCGATCGAGTTCGTGCTGGAGACTTACGCGCCCGAAGATCCGGTCACGCGCGACCGGCTGCATCGGCTGATCGAGCGGCAGCATTTCCGGCTCGCGTGGTGGCGCACCGCCTCCGACGAAGTGAACTGGCGGCGCTTCTTCGACATCTCGACGCTCGCGGGCGTGCGCGTCGAGCGGCCCGAGGTGTTCGAGGCGGTGCACGCGCTGATCTTTCGCCTCTACCGCGAAGGGCTCGTCGACGGCTTGCGGATCGATCACGTCGACGGGCTCGCCGAGCCGCGCGAATACTGCCAGCGTTTGCGCCAACGGCTCACCGAGTTGCGCGACACCGCACCGTACGTGGTGGTGGAGAAGATCCTCGGCCGCGGCGAGCCGTTGCGCGACGACTGGCCCGTCGACGGTACGACCGGCTACGACTTCATGAGCGACGTCGGCGCGCTGCTGCACGATCCGGCCGGCGCCGAACCGCTCGCGGGCACGTGGGCCGAGCTCACCGGCCGCAGCGCGCACTTCGCCGATGAAGCGCACGCGGCGCGTCGCAAGATTCTCGCGGAAAACCTTTCGGCGGAACTGGACCGCGCGGCGCGCGCGCTGCATCGGATCGCACGCGATTCGCTGAACACGCGCGACGTCACGTACACGTCGCTGCGTCGCGTGCTGACCGAGCTGGTCGTGCATTTCCCCGTGTACCGCATGTATCCGCTGGGCGGCCTGCGCAGCGCCGCCGACAACGTCTATTTCGAGCAGGCGCTCGACGCCGCGCGTGCTTCGCTGCCGCGCTCGGACCACGCGGCGCTCGAGCGCGTGAGCGCGTGGCTCGGCGGCAGCGCCGAAGACCCGCCGCCCGCGCGGCCCGGCGCGCAGGCGCAGCAGCAGGCGCAAGGCGGCGGGCCGCCTCCGCATGCGGGGTCGTCGCGGCGCAGCGCGCAAACGCTGTTTTCGCAGCTGACCGCGCCGCTCGCCGCCAAGGCGATCGAGGACACTGCGTGCTATCGCTACGGCCGTCTGCTGTCGCGCAACGAAGTCGGCTCGGACCCGGGCGAGTTCGCGCTATCGGTGGAGCAGTTTCACGCGGGCAATCTCGAGCGCGCGCAACGTTTTCCGCATGCGATGCTCGCGACCGCCACACATGATCACAAGCGCGGGGAAGACGTGCGCGCGCGGCTCGCGGTGTTGAGCGAGATCGCCGACGAGTGGGGCGCGACGTTGCGGGCATGGTCGACGTTGAACGCGCCGCAGCGGCGCGCGCTCGACGGCACGCCGATCAGCAGCGTGAGCCGGGACAAGGGCGACGCATGGGCTCCCGGCCCCGCCGCCGAGGCGATGCTGTATCAGACGCTGGTGGGCTGCTGGCCGCCGCAACTGCGCGCCGACGACGAAGCCGGCGTCAACGCGTTGGCCGAGCGAGTCGCGCAATGGCAGTTGAAGGCGCTGCGCGAGGCGAAGCTGCAAACCAGCTGGCTCGCGCCCGACGAAGCCTACGAAGCCGGCTGCCGCGAGTTCCTGTTCGGCATCCTCGCGCCGCAGCGGCGCGATGGCTTCCTGAAGGAGTTGTCGGCGTTCGTCGAGCGCATCGGTCGCGCGGGTGCGCTCAACAGTTTGCAGCAGACGGTGCTGCGTCTCGCGTCGCCTGGGATCCCTGATCTTTATCAAGGCACCGAGCTGTGGGACTTCAGCCTCGTCGATCCGGACAACCGGCGACCCGTCGATTTCGCGCAACGCGAGGCGTGGCTGCCGCAAACGCAAACGCCGCCGGCGGAATTTCTCGCCGACTGGCGCGACGGTCGCGTGAAGCTCGCAGTGATCCAGCGCGTGCTGGCATTGCGCGCGCATCTGCCGGAATTGCTGAGTCAGAGCTCGTATCTGCCGCTCACGGTGCGCGGCGCGCATGCGTCGAGTGTGATCGCGTTCGCGCGGCGGCATGGCAATGCGTGGGCCGTGGTGATTGCCAGCCGGTTGGCCGCGGGGTTGCTCGGCGATGCCGAGCTACCGCTCGTCGAGCCGGCGCAATGGGCGGATACGGCCATCGAAATGCCGTCCGACCTGTCGGCGCGCGCGCTGTTCGACTGGCTGAGCCCCGCCGCGCCGAAGGTCGACGATCACGGGCTGCTGTATCTGCGCGATGCGCTCGCCACGATGCCGGTCGCGGTGCTGGTGGAGGATGGGGTGCCTCGAAGCTGAGGCGGCCTGAAAGGGTTGAGGCTTCGGGTCGGCTCGGGCCTCAACCGCCCTCGTCGTCGAACACCTTCGGATACACGCGCACGAGCACGATGCGCGGTCCCTTCATCTTCTTGACCACGACGTCGAAGTCTTCGAACTCGACGCGTTGCCCTTCGCCCGGCAGATCGTTGAGCGCCTGGATCACGAGGCCGCCAACGGATTCGGCCTTGCCTTCGTCGATGTCGATACCTAGCGCGCGTTCGAGCGACACCACCGGCAAGCTGCCCTTGCCCATCAGCGTGCCGTCGTCCATGCGGGTCCAATCGGCGTCGCCCTGACGGAATTCGTCGTGGATCTGCCCGACCAGTGCGCCGAGCAGGTTGTCGAGCGTCAGGAAGCCGATCGGCTTCGCGTGCTTGTGGCCGACCAGCGCGAAGTGCGGCGCGCCCTTGCGAAAGCGCCGGAACAGTTCGAGCGCCGGCATCTCCGGCTTCACGTACTGCACGGGGCGCACGTAACGCGACAGGTCGTCGAGCGTGCTGCCCGCCTGGCGCGCGAGCAGCAGGTCCTTCAGATGGATCATGCCGGCCACGCGCTCGCCCGATGCGTCCTCGAACAGCGGATAGCGGCTGAAGCGATGCCGCGCGACCACCTGCATGTTGTCGCGCAGCGGCAGATCGCGCCGCAGGCAGACCATTTCATGCGACGGCCGCATCAGGTCCGATACGGTCATGCGCGAGAAGTCGAGCGAGTGCGCGATCGTGTTCCATTCGTCCTGGCTGTACGCACCAGTCGACGAACCGAGTTCGCTCGCGACGTTCGCGCGGCGGCCGCGCAGGATCAGCTTGAGTTCCTCGGTCGAGTAATGCGAGTCGTGGCCGTGCTCGCTATCGAGCCCCGCGGCCTTCAGCACCGTGTTCGCACTGGTGTTGAGCACCCAGATGGCCGGGTACATCACCCAGTAGAAACAGTACAGCGGCGTCGCGGCCCACAGCGAAATCTTCTCCGCCTCGCGGATCGCGAGCGACTTCGGCGCGAGTTCGCCGACCACGATATGCAGGAACGAGATACACGAAAACGCGAAGAACAGCGAAATGCCGTGGATCAGCTGCTCGGACTCGACGCCGATCACGGAGAAAAGCGGCGTCAGCAGTTGTGCGAACGCAGGCTCGCCGATCCAGCCGAGCCCGAGCGACGCGAGCGTGATGCCGAGCTGACACGCCGACAGATAGGCGTCGAGCTGTCCATGCACCTTCGCGAGCAGACGTCCGCGCATGCCATGCTGGGTTGCGAGGCTTTGCACGCGGGTCTGCCTCAGTTTGACCAGACCGAATTCGGCGGCGACGAAAAAGCCGTTGAGTGCAACCAGAAACATTGCACCGATAAGAGCGACAACCTGGATCAAAGCGACGGGCTCCGGCAACAAAAGTTGTCAGTATAGAGACTGAAAGCTCGATGAAATATCGATCGCGCGCCAACGCACTCGCGCGCGACGCTCATTTCGGCGCCGCCGCGCTGAACGGCACGCGCAGCACCAGCGTGGCGGGGTTTGCCGTGACGCCGCCGGCTTCCGTCGTATCGCTTTGCTCGAAGCTTCCGCCGTGCGCCTCCGCGACGCGTTTGCACAACGCGAACACCCACGCGATCCGCTTCGCCTCGCGCGGCTCGCCAGCCTGCTTGCGCGCGAACGCTTCGAGCACGTGCGGCAGCGCGGCGTCGTTCAACGCGGCGTCGTTCGGCTCGTACGTGACGCTCGCATGCCAGGTGCCGTTGTCCGCGCGCGCCGCCAGTGCGACCTCGGCGCTGCGCGCGCTCGCTTCGGCGGCGAACGTCAGCATCAGCCACAGCGCTGCGCCGAGGCGGGCACGGTCGCCGTTCAGTTGCTCGGTGGCGATCTGCGAGTCGAGCCGCACTTCGACGCCGCGCGCGCGGGCGAGGCCGGCGCGGACTTCCTCGACGGTTTCGTCGAGCAGCGGATGCAGCGGAAAGGGTTCGTACGTGAGCGCGAGCGATTTCGTTTCGGCGCGCGTCGCATCGACGATCGTCTCGAGCAGCTTCACCTGCTGATCGACGCCGCTGCGAATGCCGGTGATCGCGCGCTGCGAGTTGGCATCGTTCGCGTCGAGCTTGCGCTCGAGCACGTACGCCCAGCTATGAATCGCATTCAACGGACCGCGCAGGTCGTGCGACACCAGCGACAGCACATGATCGCGCATGAACAACGCCGTTTCGGCTCGCAGCAGCGCGCTGCGTTCGGAGATGACGAAGCCGGCCGACGCCGGCTGGGCGCCAGCAGTCCCGGTGGGTGACGTAGTCACGATCAAGTCCTCTCAGGCAATGCTGGATGATGGGGCGAAGCCTCATTATAGGCATCCCGTTCGGACCGACCAGCCCGAGCCGAACCGCGAACCGGGACGCAATCCGCATGCCATACGCGAAACCGGGCAAGGCTCGGCGATCGGCGTCAACGCGCCTACAATGTCGGTTTTACGTTTTGATCTGAGGAGCAACGCATGTCGACTGTGACGACCGAATCCGGCCTGAAGTACGAAGACCTCGTGGAAGGCACCGGCGCCGAAGCCGTGGCCGGCAAGACCGTGACCGTGCACTACACGGGCTGGCTGACCGACGGCCAGAAGTTCGATTCGAGCAAGGACCGCAATGACCCGTTCGCCTTCGTGCTGGGCGGCGGCATGGTCATCAAGGGTTGGGACGAAGGCGTGCAAGGCATGAAGGTCGGCGGCAAGCGCAAGCTGACCATTCCGCCGCAACTCGGCTACGGCGTGCGCGGCGCGGGCGGCGTGATTCCGCCGAACGCGACGCTCGTGTTCGACGTCGAACTGCTCGCCGTCTGAGTTACACCTGAGTCTGGTCATTGAGCCACGCCGCCGTCGCCACCCCTAACGTTTCGCTGCGCTGCTATGGCGCGATCGAAGCGTCGGACGTGCACGACTTCCACCAGGTCGTGCTCGGGCTCGACGGCGCGATGGTGATGGCGGTGGACGGCGTCGCCCAGCAGATCGACGCCGGCTCCGCATGGCTGATCCCGGCCGGCGCGCGGCACGATTACGCGGGTGTCGGCACCAACCGGCAGCTCGTGCTCGATTTGCCGGCGGCGTCGCTGGCGGTGCCCGAGCGGCTGTTCGAACGCGCCCGAGCCGTGGCTGTCGATCCATCGCTCGCGCAGCTCGTGCACACGATTGCCGCGCACGCGACAGGCGGCGTGGGCGAAGCGCAAGCTAACGCCTTCGATCACCGCCGCTTCCATTGGGATGCCGCGGCACGCCTGGGCGCCGCGCTCATCGCCGATTCCGGCGCACTTGCCGGTGCGCGCAGCGAAGGCGTTCGGCTCGATTTCGCGCGTATCGACCGCTGGCTGCGCGCGCATCTGTCCGAGCCGCTGAAGATCGCGGACCTCGCCGCGCACTGCGGCTTCGGCATGCGACGTTTTCATCAACTGTTCATCGACGCGTTCGGCGAGACGCCGCACCGCTATTTGCAGCGGCTGCGGCTCGACACGTCGATCACGCTGCTCGCTGATCAGCGTCTTTCGTTGACCGATATCGCGCTCGAGATCGGCTTCGGCGATCAGAGCGCTTACACGCACGCGTTCACGCGGCGTTTTGGGCTGGCGCCGGGGCAGTGGCGCGCGTTGCGGCACTGAGGGTGCGCGCGGGCTCTGCCGATCAGCCTTCGAGCCCACGCTGCAGATCCACACGGATATCGCCCGCGCTTTCAAGCCCCACCGCAAGCCGGATCAAACCTTCGCTGATGCCCACCGCCGCGCGCGCTTCGGGCGTGATACGGCCGTGTGTGGTCGTCGCCGGATGCGTGATCGTGGTGCGCGTGTCGCCCAGATTGCCGGTGATCGAGCACACCCTTGTGCCGTCGATCACGCGCCATGCGTTCGCGCGCATCTGCTCGGGTGTGTCGCCCTTCAATTCGAACGACAGGATCGCGCCGCCCGATTTCTGCTGACGCATCGCGAGCACATGCTGCGGATGCGATTCGAGCCCCGGATAGAACACACGATTGACAGCCGGATGCGATTCGAGCCAGCGCGCGATTTCGAGCGCGTTCGCTGACTGCTTTTCGACGCGCAGCGATAGCGTTTCCAAGCCCTTCAACAGCACCCACGCGTTGAACGCGGACAGCGTCGGCCCGGCGCTGCGCACGAACGGAAACACCTTTTCCATGATGAGTTGCTTCGAACCGACCAGCGCGCCGCCGAGCACGCGGCCCTGGCCGTCGAGGAACTTGGTCGCCGAATGCATGACGACATCCGCGCCGAGTTTCAGCGGCTGCTGCAACGCCGGGCTGCAGAAGCAGTTATCGACGACGAACAGCGCCTTCGCGGCCCTCGCGATCTTGCCGATCGCTTCGATATCCGACACTTCCGTCAGCGGGTTGGAAGGCGTTTCGAGGAAGAACATCTTCGTTTCGGGACGCACCGCTTCGCTCCACGCGTTCAAATCAGTCGGATCGACGAACGTGGTCGTGATGCCGAACTTGCTGAAGATCTGCGAGAACATGCCGAGCGTCGAGCCGAACAGCGCCCGCGAACTGACGAGATGATCGCCTGCCTGCAACGTCGACATCACGACCGACATGATCGCGGCCATGCCCGACGCCGTCGCGATACAGGCCTCGCCGCCTTCGAGCGCGGCCAGACGGTCCTGGAACATCGAGACGGTCGGGTTCGAGAAGCGCGAGTACGTGAAATAGTCTTCGGAGTTCTTGAAGCGCTCGGCGGCGTCCGCGGCGCTCGCGAACACGAAGCTCGAGGTCAGGAAGATCGCTTCCGAGTGCTCGTTGAAGTCGCTGCGCGCGGTGCCCGAGCGGACGGCCAGCGTATCGAAGTCGAAGTTCGGGGAGTCGTCCATGTTGGTTCTGGTCTCCAAGGTTCGGTATCTGTTTCGGTGGCGACGCTTTCGTGGGTGCTTCGGTGACTACGGAAACGAAAAAGCCCGCTTATGCGTCGGCATAAGCGGGCTTCATGTACGGGGAGGCTGGAGCAAGGACGGCTTTCCGCCCTGCGCTTTAGCTGTTTCGGGTCACCCCGCGTCCGCAAGCTGAGATCAAATCGACGCAAGCAGTCATGCTAGCACGCTCGCGTCGTGGTGAATGCTCAGCCGACCGACAGTTGCAGATGCAGCTGCGAACGCGCCGGGCCGCCACCGTCGATCGCTTCGCTCGCGGCATCGCGATCGGATTGCGACGACGGCGCGAGACGCGCGCTTTCGATGCGGTCGAGGTACTCGGTCGTGATGTCGCCGGTCACGTAGTTGCCGTCGAAGCACGAAGCCTCGAACTCCTTCAGCGCCGGATTGATATCGCGCACCGCCTGCTTCAGCGCATCCACGTCCTGATACACGAGGTGATCCGCGCCGATCATGCGCGCGACTTCCTCGTCCGAGCGGCCATGCGCGACCAGTTCGCCACGCGTCGGCATATCGATGCCGTAGACGTTCGGGAATTTCACCGGCGGCGCCGCCGACGCGAAAATCACCTTGTTCGCGCCCGCATCGCGCGCCATCTGCACGATTTCGTGCGACGTCGTGCCGCGCACGATCGAGTCGTCGACGATCAGCACGTTCTTGCCCTTGAACTCGATGGTCATCGCGTTCAGCTTCTGGCGCACCGACTTCTTGCGCACCGCCTGACCCGGCATGATGAAGGTACGACCCACGTACCGGTTCTTGAAGAAGCCCTCGCGATACTCGACGCCGAGCTTCTTCGCGACCTGCATCGCGGCCGGGCGCGACGAATCGGGAATCGGCATCACCACGTCGATCGCGACATCGGGCAGCTCGCGCCTGATCTTTTCGGCGAGGTAGTCGCCCATGCGCAGACGCACGTTGTAGACCGGCACGCCGTCGAGCACCGAATCCGGACGCGCCAGATACACGAGTTCGAAGATGCAGGGGTTCAGGCTCGGGGACGTCGCGCACTGCTGCGAATGCAACTGGCCTTCGGCGTCGATGAAAATCGCCTCGCCCGGCTGCACGTCGCGCACGAATTCGAAGCCGATGCCTTCAATCGCCACCGACTCCGACGCCAGCATCCACTCGACGCCCTCTGCCGTTTCCTGCTTGCCGAGGCACAGCGGCCGGATACCGAACGGGTCGCGGAAACCGAGCAGGCCGTAGCCGGCGATCAGCGAAACGATCGCGTACGAGCCGCGCACCCGGCGATGCACGCCCGACACCGCCTTGAACAGAGCGGCCGGATCGAGCTGCAGCCCCGAACTCGACAGTTGCAGCTCGTGCGCGAGCACGTTCAGCATCACTTCGGTATCGGAATTGGTGTTCACGTGGCGCCGGTCGATGCGGAACATCTCATCTTTCAGCTGCTGCCAGTTGGTCAGGTTGCCGTTGTGCGCGAGGATGATGCCGAACGGCGCGTTCACGTAGAACGGCTGCGCTTCTTCTTCGCTCGACGCCGAACCGGCGGTCGGGTAACGGACCTGGCCGATGCCCGTCGTGCCCGGCAGGCTGCGCATGTTGCGCGTGCGGAACACGTCGCGCACCATGCCGTTGGCCTTGTGCATGTGGAAATTGCTGCCGTTCGCCGTCGCGATGCCGGCGGCGTCCTGACCGCGATGCTGCAGCAGCAGCAGGCTGTCATAGATCAGCTGGTTGACCGGGGAGTGGGAAACTACGCCTACGATGCCGCACATGGCATGTCCTTCAAAGGTACGAAATTCATGATGGCGACCGGTGCCTGCGACCGCGCCCGCGCTTCGATTCGACGGGACGCGCTACGACGTCAAGGCAGCCGGTATGCGCCGGAGTCCTGTTGCGCATTGCTCGGGGCGCCCAAATCGTCCACATGGACGTATGCGGCGAGCGCCTCGGGGAGCAGCGGTTTCATTGCGCGTACGCCCGCAACCGCATACGGACGAAGCAGCGCGTTGCGCCAGAATTCCTGTTTGGGCAGTTCGGTCAAGCCTGCGAGGGCGACCAGAATCAGCACCAGAACGACCCCACGCACGAGGCCGAACATCAAACCGAGCGAGCGGTCCGCACCGCCCAGTCCCGTAACCTGCACGAGGCGGCTGAGCATCGCGCTCACCACGCTCGCGACCAGCACTACGCCGATCACCACGAGCGAAAAAGCCAGCAGCCACTGCGTCAATGCGCCGCCCGGCCAGGTGGACGGAATATACGGCACCACGTAGCCCACGAACTCGCAAGCGAGGAAAAACGCCGCGATCCAGCCGATCAATCCAAACACTTCCGACAGCAATCCGCGCCAGGCGCCTCGCAGCGCCGACAAACCGATCACCGCCATTACAGCGTAGTCGAAGGCAGTGAACATCGCTCGCTTACTGTGCGCTGCCGCCGTTCGAGCCCGACACCAAGCCCGCCTCGCGGACCTTCGCGACTGCGGCGGTGGCCGCGGCGCGGTCGGCGAACGGGCCGGCACGCAGCAATGTCAGCGTCGAGCCGTCGGCTTGCTTCCTGTGCTCGGTATATGTGGGCACGCCCGCCGCTTTCAACTTCGCGGCCCAATTGCGCGCGTTCGCTTCGTTCGAGAAAGCGCCAAGCTGAACCGCGAAACGGTTGCCCGGCGGCGAGGCCGGCGTGCCGGAGTTCGCGTCGGCGCTAGCGGCGGCCGGGTTCGCATCGCCGTCGGTCGACGCCGACGGTGCGGCTGCGGGTGGCTTCGTCTGTTTGGCGGGAGCAGCGGGCGCGGTGTTGGCTGCGAGCGACTGCGTTTGCGGCTTCGCGGCGGGCTTCGGCGTCGCGGCGGTAACGGCGCCGGTTGCGGCGGACGGGGTCGTGCCCTGTTTCGCTGCGGTCGATTGGGTCGATTGGGTCGGCTTCGCTGCGGAGGCCGAGGCCGCTGCCGTGGTCGCTGCGGCCGTTGCCGGCGCGAGGCTGGACGCGGCGACGCCCGTGTCGGCGGCCGGAGGATTGTCCGGCGCGACGCCGGCTTGCACGTCTTCGTTGGCGGTGGATCTGGAGAGCTTCGGCGCGGGCCGGCTCGGGATGTCGATCGAGATGTCGTCGGTGACGGGCTTCGGATGCGAATCCAGCACCATCGGCAGGATGATCACCGCCGCGACGACCAGTGCAATTGCACCGACGAGCCGGCGACGTGCGCGCTGCTTTTCCGGCAACGTTGGGTCGAGCAGCATGGCATCTGCATCGACGGCGCGCTCGGTGCGGCGGGTGCGCCGCTCGACGCGCTCACCCCGGGCGGCCCGATTGGAACTGGTGTTTGCGCCGCGCCGGCTGGGCGCGTCGTCTTTCTTGCCGAACGAGAAAATTCCCATGAATCGCTTGGTTCGAGCCTGGTGCCCGCTCAGTGTTGCTGCGATTTCCGGTAGGCCATCACACCCGCTACCGTATAGAAACTGCCGAAAACGACAATTCTATCATTCTCTGACGCACGTTTTAGCGCGTCCTGGAAAGCCTGTGCCGGCGTTTCAAAACGTGTGACGCTGCTGTCGGTACTGTCTTCCACGCCCAGCTCGCGCAACGCGGTTTCGAGCTCCTGCGCGGACGCCGCGCGCGGCGTCGGCAGATCGGTCACGCACCAGTGATCGATCTCGCCTTTCAGATGGTTGAGCACACCGGCGATGTCCTTGTCTCGCATTGCGCCGAACACCGCGTATGTGTACGGGAAAAAGCCCATGTTGCCGAGATTCTGACCGAGCACCGCGGCCGCATGCGGATTGTGACCGACGTCGAGCACGATGGACGGCTTGCCTGGCAGCACCTGGAAACGGCCGGGCAAATCCACATTGGCGATGCCGAGCCGGATGTCCTGCGCCGACACCGGCAACCGGTCGCGCAAAGCTTCGAGCCCGGCCAGCGCCGCCGACGTGTTGATCAGCTGATTCGCGCCGCGCAGCGACGGATAGGCGAGCGCCGAGCGTCGCAGCGTCGGGCCGACATAGCTCCACTGCTGACGCTCGCTGCCGGCCTGGCCTTCGTATCGGAAATCGCGGCCGAACAGCCACAATTGCGCGCCGATCTTTTCCGCGTGATCGATCAGCGATTGCGGGGGCACCGGGTCCGCGCAGATCGCCGGTTTGCCGGGGCGGAAAATGCCGGCTTTTTCGAACGCGATTTTTTCGCGCGTATCGCCGAGATAGTCGATGTGATCGAGATCGATGCTCGTGATGATCGCGCAATCGGTATCGAGGATGTTGACCGCGTCGAGACGGCCGCCCAGGCCGACTTCGAAAATCACGGCATCGAGGCCACGCGACGCGAACAGACTCATGATCGCGAGCGTCGTGAATTCGAAGTAGGTCAGCGTGACCGGTTTGGCGAGGCTCTGGCGCGCAGCTTCGACGGCTTCGAAGTGCGGCAGCAGATCAGCGTCGCTTGCCATCGCGCCGTTGATGCGCGCCCGCTCATTGAACGACAGCAGATGCGGCGACGTGTGGCAACCGACCGTATAGCCCGCGCGCAGCAAGATCGCTTCGAGAATCGCGCAGGTCGAGCCTTTGCCGTTCGTGCCGCCGACCGTGATGATCGGGCAGGCGAACGACAGCTTCATCGCATCGCGTACCTGGGAGATGCGGCCCAAACCCATGTCGATGCCGACTGGATGCGCGGATTCAAGGTGCGTGAGCCACGCGTCGAGGGTGGGGAATGTGGTCATCGGGTGAATCTTGAGTGAGTCGCGGTGGTTCGGTTCTGCAGCGCTGCGAAGGATGCTGGTCAGATGGCCGCGGTTGGCGGGCGCCGAACGCAGCCGGTCAGGAGCGGAAGCGGCCGCGCGGTTTATGCGCACAAACCCGCACCTTGAGCCGCCACAGCTTCGGGTTCAACCGTCGCCGCATCGCAGGCGACCGTAATTATCCCGGAAATGACAGCGCGCCGCTTGATTGCTCACGCGGCGCGCTATTTTCGATTGCTTCGGTGCTCTGCGCCGCGTTTTCGACACCGCGGCGAAACAGCAGCAATTGCGGAGCTTGCAGGCCTTTAAGCGACCGCGTCCGCCGGCTGATGGCTCAACAGCGCCAGCAATTGCGCGATCTCTTCGCGCAGCTTGCGACGATCGACGATCATGTCGACCGCGCCCTTCTGCAGCAGGAACTCGGCGCGCTGGAAACCTTCCGGCAGTTTCTCGCGCACGGTCTGTTCGATGACGCGCGGACCGGCAAAGCCGATCAGCGCCTTCGGCTCGGCGATCACGACGTCGCCGAGGAACGCGAAACTCGCGGACACGCCACCCATCGTCGGGTCGGTCAACACCGAGATGAACGGCAGTTTGGCTTCGGCCAGCTTCGTGAGCATTGCGGTGGTCTTCGCCATCTGCATCAACGACAGCAGGCTTTCCTGCATCCGCGCGCCGCCCGAAGCGGTGAAGCAGATGAACGGCACTTTCTGTTCAAGCGCGTTCTGCGCGCCGCGCGCGAAACGCTCGCCGACCACCGAACCCATCGAGCCGCCCATGAACGAGAACTCGAAGTTCGCCACGACGACCGGCAGCGTGTGAATCGCGCCGCCCATCACGACCATTGCGTCGGTCTCGTCGGTGTCGTCCATCGCCTCTTTCAGGCGCTCGGGATACTTGCGGCTGTCCTTGAACTTCAGCGCGTCGACCGGAACGATTTCCTGGCCGATTTCGTAGCGGCCTTCCGGATCGAGCAGGCTATCGAGCCGCTCACGCGCGCCAATGCGCATGTGATGGTCGCACTTCGGGCAAACATGCAGATTGGCCTCGACGTCGTTGCGATACAGCACGGCTTCGCACGACGGGCACTTGATCCACAGGCCTTCCGGAATTCCCTTGCGGTTCTTCGGGTCGGTTTGTTTGATTTTTGGCGGCAGCAGCTTATCGAGCCAGCTCATAGGGAATCCTTCTGGGTCAGCAGTCGCGCGAACGGCGGGACGAGCCCGCCGCTCACGTTACCGCGACAAAAATAACTGTTATCGGGCTGTCGCGACGCTATCGAGCGCCTCGCGCACTTCGGCAACGAAACGCGTGAGCGTCTCGGCAGCGTTGTCGGGCGCTGCCTGTTCGAGCAATTGAACAATACGGCTGCCGATCACGACCGCATCGGCCACCTCGCCCACTGCACGCGCCGTTTGCGCATCGCGAATGCCGAAACCGACGCCCACCGGCAGGGGAACGCGAGACTTGATGGCCGGGATTTTACTCGCGATGCTGGAAACGTCCAGATTTGCGGCGCCGGTGACCCCTTTCAGCGACACATAGTAGACGTAGCCGCTGGCGATCCGACCAACTTCGGCGATCCGGTCGTCGGTTGAAGTCGGTGCAAGCAAAAAGATCGGATCGATACCGGCGGATTGCATCTGTTCGGCGAAGTTGGCGCACTCTTCAGGCGGATAGTCGACCACCAGTACGCCATCGACACCGGCTTCCTGGGCGGCTTTCGCGAAGGCCTCGGCGCCCATCCGCTCGATCGGATTCGCATAGCCCATCAGCACGACCGGGGTCTTGTCGTCGGTTTCGCGGAAGCGTTTGACGTCGGCCAGCACGCCGCGCAGCGACACGCCCTTCGCGAGCGCGCGTTCAGACGACTGCTGGATCACCGGACCGTCGGCCATCGGGTCGGAAAACGGCACGCCAAGCTCGATCACATCGGCGCCGCCGGCGACGAGCGCGTGCATGAATTCGACCGTGCGAGCCGGGTCCGGGTCGCCAGCGGTCATGAACGGGATCAAGCCTTTCTTACCTTGGGCGGACAGCGCGGCAAACGTGTTCTTGATACGGGACATGGAAGTATTCTCGAATTAGGGCTACTGCGCACTTATCGCAGCGCGCTGTTCAGCGAACTTAGCAGCGCATTTCGCGCTTTTCACTGCACTTCGGTCGATGGCTGCACTTTCGGCTTAGCTCGGGTCCGACGCGGCGCAGCAGGCGTAGCGGCGGCGCTGACGCGCTCGCGCGCTATCGCGCAATAGCTCTCGTTGATCTCATAGCCGACGAATTCGCGCTGATGACGGACGCAAGCGACGGCGGTGGTGCCGCTGCCCATGAACGGGTCGAGCACGCGACCGCCCTTCGGGCAACTGGACAGCACCATCCGCTCGACGATTTCCAGAGGTTTCTGGGTCGGGTGCGCGACCCGCTCGGCATGCTGCCGATGCAGACGCGAGACCGACCAGACATCCTTCGGATTATAGCCAAGCTCCAACCACTTGCTTCCTTCAAACAACTTTCGCGAACGCGCCTTCTTCGTGACTGCATCGTACGGAATGCGGACGGGATCGAGATCGAAGAAATAATCCTTCGACACCGCGAAAAACCCGATGTTGTCGTGCACCGACGTGAAGCGACGCGTGGTGCCGCCCATGCTCGGCACGCGCCGGTCCCAGATGATCTCGTTGACCATCGTGAGTTTCGTCTTCAGGAAACTGAAGATTTCCGGCGCGTACTGCCAGGTGCAGAAAATGTAGAGCGACCCCGTTGGCTTGAGCTTCGGCACGGCAAGCTCGAGCCAGCCACGCGTCCAGACCAGAAATTCCTCGCCCGTGCGCATGTCCGAGTCGTTGCCATAGTCCTTGCCCAGTCCATACGGCGGATCACAGACGATCAGGTCGATCGACCCATCGGGAATGTTCGCTACATCGGTCAGAAAATCGCGGTTCAACAGTTGAATGCCGGCCGGCACCTGCGCCAATACTGGCGCACATGCCTCGGCCACCGATATCTCGGCGTCCGGATTCGCGGTTTCAATCGCCGGCTGCGGCTCGTCGAACTCGTCTCGCATCGTCGCGGCTCAGAACTGGATGCCCGATCGCTCGGCGACCGTGTGCATGTCCTTGTCGCCGCGGCCCGACAGGTTGACCAGCAGAATCTTGTCTTTCGACAAAGTCGGCGCGAGCTTCGTAGCGTACGCGAGCGCGTGGCTCGACTCCAGCGCAGGAATAATGCCCTCGATGCGACAGCAATCGTGGAACCCCTTCAGCGCCTCTTCGTCGGTGATGCCGACGTATTGCGCGCGGTTGCTCTCTTTTAGCCACGCATGCTCGGGACCGACGCCCGGATAGTCGAGACCCGCCGACACCGAATGCGTCTCGATGATCTGGCCGTCTTCGTCCTGCAGCAGATACGTACGGTTGCCGTGCAACACCCCAGGGCTACCGCCGATCAGCGATGCAGCGTGACGACCCGTTTCGATACCGTCGCCAGCCGCCTCGACACCGATCAACTGCACGGACTTGTCGTCGATATACGGATAAAAGATACCCATCGCATTCGAACCGCCGCCAACACACGCGATCACGGCATCCGGCTGGCGACCGGCGAGTTCTGGCATCTGCTCGCGGCATTCGTCGCCGATCACACGCTGGAAGTCGCGCACCATCATCGGATACGGATGCGGACCCGCGACCGTGCCGATGATGTAGAACGTGTTTTCGACGTTGGTGACCCAGTCGCGCATCGCTTCGTTCAGCGCGTCCTTCAGCGTGCGCGAGCCCGACTCGACTGGCACGACCGTCGCGCCGAGCAGTTTCATGCGATAGACGTTGGCGGCCTGGCGGCGCACGTCCTCGGCACCCATGTAGACCACGCATTCCATGCCGAAACGCGCGCAGATCGTCGCCGTGGCCACGCCGTGCTGACCGGCACCGGTTTCCGCGATCACGCGCGGCTTGCCCATACGCTTTGCGAGCAGCGCCTGGCCGATCACGTTGTTGATCTTGTGCGCGCCGGTGTGATTCAGGTCTTCGCGCTTCAGATAAATCTGCGCGCCGCCGAGCAATTCGCTCCAGCGCTGTGCGTGATAAATCGGCGACGGGCGGCCCACGAAATACTTCAGTTCGCGCTCGTATTCGGCGACGAATTCAGAGTCTTTCTGATATTTCTCGTACGCTTCACGCAGCTCGTCGAGTGCGGAAAATAGCGTTTCGGCGACGAACACGCCGCCAAACTGGCCGAAGTGGCCTCTTTCGTCAGGCAAGTTGTACATGGCGATCACTCTTCTCAGGATGGCTCGCGGCTTTCATCGGAAAGCGCCCGCGAGCCTGAATCATTCAGCGTCCGCGGCGCGCACCGCGCGTACGAACGCCGCCATCCGGGCGTGATCCTTCACGCCCCGGGCGCCCGGTACTTCGATGCCGCTCGAGACATCGACCGCGTACGGGCGCACGCGATGGATCGCATCACTGACGTTTTGCGTGTTCAACCCACCACTCAAAACGGCCCGATGCGCGAGCTCTGCTGGAATAAGTGACCAATCGAAAACCTTCCCGCCGCCGCCGTAGCCTTCGACATGGGTGTCGAACAGAAGACCACTGGCTGCTGAATAGTTGAAGGCCGATTTTACCAAATCGGCCGATCGAGTATCCGCCGCCACCCTTAAAGCACGCAACCAAGGCAAACCCGCAACGCCGGCGAGCGACTCGCACTGCTCCGGCGTCTCGTCGCCATGGAGCTGCAACAGCGTCAGGTTCACGTTGCTCGCGACTTCGTGGACCCATTCCGCCGTCGCGTTGACGAACAGACCGACGACCGACACGAACGGCGGCACATCGTGCACGAGTTCGACCGCTTGCGCGACGCTGACCGAGCGCGGGCTCGGCGGGTAGAACACGAGGCCGATCGCGTCGGCGCCGAGGTCGATCGCGTGCGCGATGTCGGCGGGTTTCGACAGTCCGCACAGCTTGATGCGCGTGCGGTGCGGCGCGCTTTGCGAGGCGGTGGCGTCGGCCTGGTTGGCAGGGTTCTCTGTTGCTTTCATGTTTCCGGTTGCTCGGTCCATACGCTGCTCCACGGCACGCTGCCCGTCGCCGGGTCGGGCACGCCGAATTGCTCAGGATAGCCCACTTGCGCGAGATACAGGCCGTCGGGCATGAAGGTCGGTGCCGCGCAATCGCGGCTGCGGCTCGCGAGCACCTCGGCCATCCACGTGGCCGGGCGGCGGCCGCTGCCGATTTCGATCAGACAGCCCATCACGTTGCGCACCATGTGATGCAGGAAAGCGTTCGCGCGAAAGCGAAAATGCACGAAGTTACCTTGCCGTTTGACGTCGATCTGGTACAGATGCTTGAACGGCGTCTTCGACTGGCATTGCGACGAACGAAACGCCGAAAAGTCGTGCTCGCCGATCAGGTGCTCGGCGGCCGAGCGCATCGCGTCGACGTCGAGCGGCGTGTGCACCCAGCCGGCGCGCGTCGTGAGCATCGGCGAGCGAACCGGACTGACGTACAGCACGTAGTAATAGGTGCGCTCGAACGCCGAAAACCGCGCATGAAAATCGTCGGGCATCGGCTTGGCCCATTGCACGCCGATCGTCTTCGGCAGAAACGCGTTCGGACCGCGCACCCAGGAAATGTCGACGCGATCGAGTTCGGTGTCGAAATGCACGACCTGGCCCAAGCCGTGCACACCGCGGTCGGTGCGGCCGGCTACGATCGTCTGCACGGGCGTGCGCGCGAATTCGCGCAACGCCCGTTCAAGCTCGTCCTGCACTGTGTTGCCATGCGGCTGCGACTGCCATCCGGCGAACGCGGCGCCGTCGTACTGCACGCCCAATGCGATGCGCTTCACGACAGCGGTGCAAGAGTCGAAAGCAACGCGCGGGCTTCGGTGCGCGTAGCTGGATCGTTCGCTTCGATCACTTCGTTGATCAGCGCGCGGGCGCCCGCCAGATCGCCGAGCTCGATGTACTCGGAGGCCAATTCCAGCTTGTTGCGCGCGATGCGGCCGAGATCGGCCGGCGTGAAGGCCTGCAACGGCTGCGCCGGGCTCGGCGGCAACTCGAGGTCGAAGTCGAGCTTCAGCGCGCCGAAGCCGGCCGCGCCGAGGCCCGCGACGGCGCCGTGGCCTGCCGTTCCGGCGGCGATCTGGTCGGCGATGTGCGGCGCGTCGTCGTCCGTGCCGTGGACGCCGAATGCCTGCTGCGCGGTCGTGTCGGGCGATGCGACCGGTTGCGTCGACAGCGACGTGGAACGCTCAGCTTCGCTGAAAGTGGGTACTTCGATCCGCGGCGGCAGCGGCATGTTCAGGCTGCCAAACGCGTCGACGGCGTCGCGCGGAAATTCGGTCGGTGCGAACGGTGCGGGTTGCGCCGGCACGGGGATGTCGCCAAACGGCTGACCGAACGACGTGGTGGCGCGCGGTTCGATCTGGTGTTGCGTGAAATCGATCACTGGGGGTGGAACGTTCAAGGGGGACTGCGGTTCGGCCGTCGCGGCGTGCGGTGCGGTCGAGGGCGTTTCTGCTGGGCCTGGGCTCGGGGATGTGGTCGTGCCGGTCGCTTTATCTGTCGCCGGGCTTTCCGTGGACTCCTCGTCCCATTGCAGGTGATGCGCGTTCTCGTCCTGCGTCGCGCCGACGACCGGTTCGAGCGGTCCCAGCGGCAATGCGTCCGCGCCGAGCTCTGCAGCGGCGGCGAGATTGGCGGCCGTGGCCGCCGAGCGCAGTGTGTCGTCGTGGGCCGATGCGAGCGCCGGTGGTTCGGTAGACGGTTCGCTTGCGCTGAATGGCGGGATGCTGGCGAGTGGCGCCGTCGGTGCGGTGGGTTCGGGTGTGCCGCCTTGCTGTGCGGCCTCCTCTTCTGCCGCGCGCTCGGATGCGACGCTTTCTGCTGATGCGCGTTTCGTTTCCGCACGTTCTGCGGAGGTGTGTGCTGCTGCTTGCTCGGTGGCTGCTTGCTCGGTGGCTGCTTGCTCGGTGGCTGCGTGTTCGGCTGCTGCGCGTTCGGCTGCTGCGCTTTCCGCCGCAGCTTGCTCGGCTGCTGCCTGTTGTGTCGCCGCGTGTTCCGCCGCTGCCTCCTCCGCCGCCGCGCGCTCCGCAGTTGCCCGCTCCGCCGCCGCGCTTTCTGCCGCTGCCTGCTCGGCTGCCGCACGTTCCGCAGCCGCATGCCCTGCTGCTGCCGCTGCTGCCTGCCGCGCAACCTCCTGATCTCGCGTGTCCGCTCCTTCCGTGACCGCCGCGTGCGCTGTCACCGCGCTGCCTTCGCGCGAATCGGCCTCACGCACCGATCTCGCCATTTCCCCATCAGTTGCCTCGGCAGCCCGCGCCGCGGCTTCCTTTTCGCGCTTGCGGCGACCCATGCGCATAGCAGCGAGCAGAACGATCAGTGCCGCGCCCACCGCCGCCGCGATGCTCAGATCGCGCCGAGACACGCCGCCCTGATTCGACGGCGACGTCACGACATTCGCGTGCTGCGGTGCCACTGGCACGATCGCCGCGGAACCTGCCGCTGCCGGCTGCGCAGCGCTCGTCGGCGTTGGGCCCGAAGCCACCGGCACCCCGCCGATGCCGTGCTTCTGCAACTCCATCAGCACGCGGTTTTTCAGCGCCAGCAATTGCTGCAGACTCGACACCTGCGGATGCGGCTGCGAAGCCGCCTGCGCGGCTGTGCCCGCCGCCGACGGCGCTTGCCCAGCAGGCGCGCTCGCCGACGGTTGAACCGATCCTGCCCATGCCTGCGTGCCACTCGACGCCACGGGCGCCGAACCGGCCACTGGCGCGGACGAAACCAGGCCGCCCGCCGCGGCGCCCGTCGATACGGCCGCGCTAGAGACCGAGGATGCGGCTGCTGAGGTGGTCGCTTGAGCTGCAGCGCTGGCCGCACTCGCGGCGGCGGCGTTGACCTGCGCGACTGCACTCGCCGCGCTGTCAGCAGCCGCCGCCGTCGACGCGGAAGCAGGCGCCGCCGCCGTTGACTCCGACGCCCCGGCCGTGACCCCAGTCGACGATGCCGCCAAGGCTCCTGACGCATCGAGCGCTGGCACGATCAGCACCGCTCCTACACGCACCCGGCTCGGATCGTGATTCATGAACGCGTTCGGATTCGTATCGAACAGTGCGTGCGTCGCGCGAGCGAGTACCGCCCGGTCATGCGACTGCGTGATAGCGATCGCGACGTCGTTCAGCGACTGCCCTGCGTGTACCGTGTATTGAGTGCCCGCGGCGATAGCAACGACAGCGGTAGTGGAACTGACAGCGGAAGCGGCATCCGGCGCGCTCGTAGTGCTGGCCGGCGCGGCAAGCGCATTGCCCGCGCCACCGCAGAGCAGCGCGAGGGCGAAAGCCGCACTAGCGGCCAACGCCGCCGGACGGCTGATGAATCGCAACTTCTTTTGACGAATGGACATAGCCCGAAGAGCGGAGCGTCGAAAGTTCATCGGGACTCCTGGCGCGTCAGCGCGCAGCCTTTTTTTGCGAGTGGAAAGAGACAAGATGATCGGAGCACACAATGAAAAAAGCGCCGCGCAAGCGCGACGCTTCTTGAGTAGTCTACGCGTCGTGAGCGCGTAGTTTACTTCACTTGTCGAGCACAATGCGAAGCATACGACGCAGCGGTTCAGCCGCGCCCCACAGCAGCTGATCGCCGACCGTGAAGGCCGACAGATATTCGCCGCCCATCGCGAGCTTGCGCACGCGTCCGACCGGCACCGTCAGCGTACCGGTGACGACTGCCGGGGACAGATCGCGCATCGACGCTTCGCGCTCGTTCGGCACGACCTTGACCCAGTCGTTGCCCGACGCAAGGATGCTGTTCACTTCGTCGAGCGGTACGTCCTTGTTCAGCTTGATCGTGAGCGCCTGCGAGTGGCAGCGCATTGCGCCGATCCGCACGCACAGACCGTCGACCGGAATCGAACCCGGCGTGCCCATGGCCGGCTTGCCGAGAATCTTGTTGGTTTCCGCGCCGCCCTTCCACTCTTCCTTCGACATGCCGTTGCCGAGATCCTTGTCGATCCACGGAATCAGCGAGCCCGCGAGCGGCACGCCGAAGTTGTCGGTCGGCATGCTGTCGCTGTTCATCGCTTCGAGCACGCGGCGGTCGATGTCGAGAATCGCCGAAGCAGGGTCGGCCAGTTCGTTCTTCACCGCGCCGTGCAGCGTCCCCATCTGCGACAGCAGTTCGCGCATGTTCTGCGCGCCCGCGCCCGATGCGGCCTGGTAAGTCATGGCCGTCATCCAGTCGACGAGGTTTTCGCGGAACAGACCGCCCAGCGCCATCAGCATCAGGCTGACCGTGCAGTTGCCGCCGATGAAGTTCTTCTGACCTTTGACGAGCGCGTTCTTGATCACGTCGAGGTTGACGGGGTCGAGAATGATCACCGCGTCGTCCTTCATGCGCAGCGACGATGCCGCGTCGATCCAGTAGCCGTTCCAGCCTGCCGCGCGCAGCTTCGGGAACACTTCGTTCGTGTAATCACCACCCTGGCAGGAGATGATCGCGTCGCACTTCTTCAGGTCCTCGATGCTTGTCGCATCTTTGAGCTTGGTCTCGTTTTTGGCGAACGACGGCGCGTTGCCACCCGCGTTGCTGGTGCTGAAAAACACCGGTTCGATCAAGTCGAAATCGCCTTCCTGCTGCATGCGTTGCATCAGGACGCTGCCGACCATGCCGCGCCAACCTACGAGACCTACGTTCATGACTTCATACCCTTCGAATGGAAACTTCCCCGCATCTTTGCCCGCAGTGACCGCGCGGGGAAGATGGGCGGACACGACGGACGATCAGCGCTTCGTGATCGTTTTCGGGGTAATGGTTTTGATGGTAATGGCGAACTCGATCGCACGGGCCGTTGTGCCGTGCAATTTGGAAATCGAGGAGATTTGGGAGATCTGAGCCATCACAGCAATATACACGAAAACGGAAAACTGGCGGCGTTCTTCGCCGTATGACGCGCGAATCGGCCTGTTTCAGGGCCGATCCGCATTTTAAAGGCCAATATTTGATGACCTGACTACCGCGCGCGCGCTCTGCAAGCGCACGCGTCACACGCGTTTTACAGCAGCGCGGCCACCACGGCATCGCCCATCGCGGCGGTGCCGACCTGCTTGCAACCCGGCGTGAGAATGTCGCCGGTGCGATAGCCCTGTTCGAGCACCTTCTTCACCGCGGTTTCGATGCGATCGGCCTGCTCCGCCTTGTTCAGCGAATAGCGCAGCATCATTGCGGCGGAGAGGATCGTGGCGAGCGGATTCGCAACGCCCTTGCCGGCGATATCCGGCGCGGAACCGTGCGACGGCTCATACAAGCCCTTGTTGTTCTTGTCGAGCGATGCCGACGGCAGCATGCCGATCGAGCCGGTCAGCATGGCCGCCTCGTCGGACAGGATGTCGCCGAACATGTTGCCGGTCACGATCACGTCGAACGACTTCGGTGCCTTCACGAGCTGCATCGCGGCATTGTCGACGTACATGTGCGACAGCTCGACGTCCGCATATTCCTTCGACACGTCGATCATCACGTCCTTCCAGAACTGCGACGTTTCGAGCACGTTGGCTTTATCGACCGAGGTCAGCTTCTTGCCGCGCTTTTGTGCTGCCTGGAACGCGACGTGCGCGATGCGGCGCACTTCGGGTTCCGAATAGCGCATCGTGTCGAAGCCTTCCTTCGCGCCGGCGAACAAGCCGTCGGGCGACGAGCGCACGCCGCGCGGCGCGCCGAAGTAGATGTCGCCGTTCAGTTCGCGCACGATCAGGATGTCGAGACCCGAAACGATCTCTTCCTTCAGCGACGACGCACCCGTGAGTTGCGGATAGCAGATCGCCGGACGGAAGTTCGCGAACAGCTCCAGGTGCTTGCGCAGACCGAGAATCGCCTGCTCGGGGCGCAACGCGCGTTCGAGCTTGTCGTATTTCCAGTCGCCGACCGCGCCGAACAGGATCGCGTCGGCTTCCTTCGCGAGCGCAAGCGTCGAATCGGGCAGCGGGTGGCCCTTCGCTTCGTAGCCCGCGCCACCGACCGGCGCTTCTTCGAGTTCGAACTTCTCGCCAAGCACGTTCAGGACCTTGACGGCCTCCTTGACGATTTCGGGGCCGATGCCATCGCCCGGCAACACTGCGATCTTCATGCGAATTCCTTGATGATTTGTTCAGGTCTTTCTGGCGCAAACCGACACGGGCGCACGGACCTCAGGCCCCTACGCCCTCACGGGTTCGCTTAACGGACGAGGCGATTGTTCAGCCACGGTTGCTTCGCGAGACGCTCCGCCTCGAACTGGCGGATCTTGTCCGCGTGACGCAGCGTGAGGCCGATGTCGTCGAAACCGTTCAGCAGGCAGTACTTGCGGAACGCCGCGACTTCGAACGGATATTCGGTGCCACCGTCGGCCGTGCGCACGACTTGCGCTTCGAGGTCGATCGTCAGCTCGAAGCCGTTGAACGCATACGTTTCGTTGAACAGATGATCGACCTGCTGTTCGGTCAGCACGATCGGCAGCACGCCGTTCTTGAAGCAGTTGTTGTAGAAGATATCGGCGAAGCTCGGCGCGATCAGCGCGCGAAAACCGTACTGCTGCAACGCCCAAGGCGCGTGTTCGCGCGAACTGCCGCAGCCGAAATTCTTGCGCGCGAGCAGCACCGAGGCGCCCTGGTAGCGCGGCTGGTTCAGCACGAAGTCCGGATTCAGCGGACGCTTCGAGTTGTCCTGACCCGGTTCGCCGTGGTCGAGGTAGCGCCATTCGTCGAACGCATTCGGACCGAAACCCGTACGCTTGATCGACTTCAGGAACTGCTTCGGGATGATCGCGTCCGTGTCGACGTTCTCGCGATCGAGCGGCGCCACGACGCCGGTGTGTACGATGAATTTATCCATGACGCTTGCGCCTGTTCAGGACCGGGCGATGCGACTGGCAGGCTGAAAACCCCCGTGGCGCATCGCCGGCAAAAATCAAAACCGCTTATTTCTCAGCGTGATTGCTGATCGAATTGCCGAGGTGCGACATGTCCTCGCCGAATCCGTGCACCGTGTTGCAGCCGGCCAGACCGAGCAGAAGCCCGGCGAGCGTGCCGAGTGCGAAGCGGCGCAATAGAGTGATGCGATTCATGTTCTTCATCATGCGATTTATCCAAGCTTGCGAATGTCGACGAAATGCCCTTCGATGGCTGCAGCCGCGGCCATTGCGGGGCTCACCAGGTGCGTGCGGCCACCGGCGCCCTGACGACCTTCGAAGTTCCGGTTCGACGTGGACGCGCAGCGCTCGCCCGGCTCGAGCCGGTCTGCGTTCATGGCGAGACACATCGAGCAGCCCGGCTCGCGCCATTCGAAACCCGCGTCGGTAAAGACCTTGTCGAGGCCTTCACGCTCCGCCTGCGCCTTCACGAGACCCGAGCCCGGCACGACCATCGCCAGACGGATGTTCGGCGCGACGCGGCGGCCGAGCTTCTTCACGACGTAAGCCGCGGCGCGAATGTCTTCGATGCGCGCGTTGGTGCACGACCCGATGAAGATTTTATCCGGCTTGATCGACTCGATCGGCGCGTTCGGCTCGAGCGCCATGTACTTGAGCGCGCGCTCCATCGCGTCGCGCTTGACCGGGTCCTTCTCGCGCTCCGGATCCGGCACGCGGCCGTCGACCGGCGTGACCATTTCCGGCGACGTGCCCCAGGTGACCTGCGGCACGATTTCGGCGGCATTCAACTCGACCACTCGATCGAAATGCGCGCCGTCGTCGGACTTGAACTGCTTCCAGTACTCGACCGCGTGATCCCATTCGACGCCCTGCGGCGAGAACGGACGGCCTTTCAGGTATTCGACCGTGATGTCGTCGACGGCGACCATGCCGGCGCGCGCGCCCGCTTCGATCGCCATGTTGCACACCGTCATGCGACCTTCCATCGTCAGCGAACGGATCGTCGAGCCGCCGAATTCGATCGCGTAGCCGGTGCCGCCGGCGGTGCCGATCTTGCCGATGATCGCGAGCACGATGTCCTTCGCCGTACAGCCGCGCGGCAGTTGGCCCTCGACCTTCACGAGCAGGTTCTTGCTCTTCTTCTGCAGCAGCGTTTGCGTGGCCAGCACGTGCTCGACTTCCGACGTGCCGATGCCGTGCGCGAGCGCGCCGAACGCGCCGTGGGTGGACGTGTGCGAGTCGCCGCAGACGATCGTCATACCCGGCAGCGTGGCGCCCTGCTCCGGTCCGATGATGTGGACGATGCCCTGACGCAGGTCGTTCATCTTGAACTGCGTGATGCCGAAGGCGTCGCAGTTGGCGTCGAGCGTGTCGACCTGCAGCTTCGAGACCGGATCGGCGATGCCGTGGCTGCGGTCCGTGGTCGGCACGTTGTGGTCGGACACGGCCAGGTTCGCGCTGATGCGCCACACCGGACGCTCGGCCATCTTCAAGCCTTCGAACGCCTGCGGGCTGGTCACTTCATGCAGCAGGTGACGGTCGATATAGAGAATCGTGGTGCCGTCGTCTTCCGTGTGGACCACGTGCGTGTTCCACAATTTGTCGTAGAGAGTCTGTGCCATGGTATGCGGGGGTAGTAATGACTGCGGGCTGACTGTGTCGATCGATTATGCCACGCAGAGCACCGCGATGGGCTGCTCGATCGTCGAAAAAACCGATAAAAAACATGGAGTTGGATGGTAGTGGCGATACCTGTATCGAGGTTACCCGGCAAACGCGAAGGCCAGCGACGCCGTTCCGGCGCATGCGCGACCCACAGCGGCTGCGGAAATAAAAACGCCCCAACGGTAGACCCGTTGAGGCGTTTCATTCACTCCGATTTCGCGCGTCGTCGCGGCACGAATGCCGCGACGACGCGCGCATATCGATGCCGATCAGCGATTAGCGCTGAGCGATCGGCTTCGCTTCACGCAGCGTCTCGCCGATGAACAGCTGACGCGGACGGCCAATCTTCTGCTCGGGATCGGCGATCATTTCGTTCCACTGCGCGATCCAGCCGACCGTACGCGCCATCGCGAAGATACACGTGAACATCGACGTCGGAATGCCCAGCGCGCGCTGCACGATGCCCGAGTAGAAGTCGACGTTCGGGTACAGCTTGCGCGACACGAAGTATTCGTCTTCGAGCGCGATCTTTTCCAGCGCCATTGCGAGCTTGAACAGCGGGTCGTCGTGCAGACCCAGTTCTTCGAGCACTTCGTGGCAGGTTTCGCGCATCAGCTTCGCGCGCGGATCGTAGTTCTTGTACACGCGGTGGCCAAAGCCCATCAGCTTCACGCCCGAGTTCTTGTCCTTCACCTGCTTGATGAACTCAGGAATGTTGTCGACCGAGCCGATTTCTTCCAGCATGTTCAGTGCGGCTTCGTTCGCACCACCGTGCGCCGGGCCCCACAGACACGCGATACCCGCTGCGATACACGCGAACGGATTCGCACCCGACGAACCGGCGAGACGCACGGTCGACGTCGACGCGTTCTGCTCGTGGTCCGCGTGCAGGATCAGGATACGGTCGAGCGCGCGCACCAGCACGTCGTTGACCTTGTACTCTTCGCACGGGTTCGAGAACATCATGCGCATGAAGTTCGCGCTGTACGACAGGTCGTTCTTCGGATAAACGAACGGCTGGCCGATGCTGTACTTGTACGCCATTGCGACGAGCGTGGGCAGCTTCGCGATCATGCGGATCGCCGACACTTCGCGGTGGTGCGGATTATTGATGTCGAGCGAGTCGTGATAGAACGCCGACAGCGCGCCGACCGCGGCGACCAGAATCGCCATCGGGTGTGCATCGCGACGGAAGCCGCGGAAGAAGAACTGCATCTGCTCGTGCACCATCGTGTGGTTCGTGACGGTGCTGACGAATTCGGTCTTTTGCTTCTGGTTCGGCAGCTCGCCGTTCAGCAGCAGGTAGCAGGTTTCGAGGAAGTCGGCGTTTTGCGCGAGGTTGTCGATCGCGTAGCCGCGGTAGAGCAGTTCGCCCTTGTCGCCGTCGATGTAGGTGATCGCCGAATTGCACGCCGCCGTTGACATGAAGCCCGGGTCGTACGTGAATTTGCCGGTCTGGCCGTACAGTTTGCGAATGTCGATTACATCCGGGCCAATCGTGCCCTTGTAAATCGGCATTTCGACGCTCGGCGAATTGTCGCTGAACGATAGCGTGGCTTTAACATCTGACGGGGTCATAGCACATCCTCAATCGAAGTATGGATACAGGGTTTCGATAATTGCACGCCTGGAACAACGGACTGGCGGCGCTCAAGCGTTGCGCAGCAACTCCAGAACCCGGACCACGTCCGGGTCGGCTAGATCGCCTTCTGGTTCCTTGCGCGCGAGCAGCAAGTCCATCAGGTCGTTATCGCTCAGCTCGAGCAGGCGCGTGAGTGCGCCCACGTCGGCATCGCTGAGGTCATGCTCATATCGGCTGAAAAAACGCTCGAAAATCAGGTCGTTTTCCAGCAGGCCCCGACGGGCGCGCCAGCGAAGACGCGCGCGGCGGAGAGGGTCGGACTGATGCGATGTTTCGGTCATGTCGGTACGCCCCGCGCCGCGCCCAGGCGCACGGACCGCCCTCTGGGGGGCGGCACACGCCAGGGAGCGCGGGGCTCATTGATACTAGACAGCTCGGCGAACCATCAATTCCTTGATCTTGCCGATTGCCTTGGTCGGGTTCAGGCCCTTCGGGCAAACGTCGACACAGTTCATGATCGTGTGGCAACGGAACAGACGGTACGGGTCTTCCAGGTTATCGAGGCGCTCGCCGGTTGCCTGGTCGCGGCTATCCGCGATGAAGCGGTAGGCCTGCAGCAGACCGGCCGGGCCGACGAACTTGTCCGGATTCCACCAGAAGCTCGGGCACGACGTCGAGCAGCTCGCGCACAGAATACATTCGTACAGGCCGTCGAGCTCGTCGCGTTCTTCCGGCGACTGCAGACGTTCCTTTTCCGGCGGCGGCGTATCGTTGATCAGGTACGGCTTGATCGAGTGATACTGGTTGAAGAACTGCGTGAAGTCGCAGATCAGGTCACGCACGACGGGCAGGCCCGGCAGCGGACGCAGCACGATCTTCTGCGGCAGGTCGTTCAGGTTCGTCAGGCACGCGAGGCCGTTCTTGCCGTTGATGTTCATTGCGTCCGAACCGCACACGCCTTCGCGGCACGAGCGACGGAACGACAGCGTTTCGTCGAGCGCCTTCAGCTTGACGAGCGCGTCGAGCAGCATGCGTTCGTGCGAGTCGATTTCGACTTCATACGTTTGCATGCGCGGTGCGGCGTCCTTGTCCGGATCGTAGCGGTAAATTTCAAATGTACGCTTGGCCATTTCTCTGAATTCCTTTGACTTGTGCCTTAGAAGGTACGCGCTTTCGGCGGAACCGATTCGACGGTCAGCGGCTTCATGTGAACCGGCTTGTAGTCGAGGCGATCGCCTTCGCTGAACCACAACGTATGGCGCAGCCAGTTTTCGTCGTCGCGATGTTCAAAGTCGTTTTGCGCGTGCGCACCACGGCTTTCCTTGCGCGCTTCGGCGGAGACCATCGTGGCGCGTGCCACTTCGATCAGGTTTGCCACTTCCAGCGCTTCGACACGGGCCGTGTTGAAGACCTTCGACTTGTCCTTCAGATGGATGTTGTCGACGCGTGCCGCCACTTCGCGGATGGCTTCGACGCCTTCGGCCAGCAGTGCGGACGTACGGAACACGCCAGCGTGCTTCTGCATCGTGCCGCGGATGTCGTTCGCGACCGACTGGGCGTACTCGCCCGACGACGAGTTATCGAGCTTCGCCAGACGCGACAGCGCGAAGTCGGCTGCATCTGCCGGCAACGGCTTGTGTTCCTTCAGTTCCTTCACGTGCTTGACGATGTGGTTGCCGGCGGCACGGCCGAACACCACGAGGTCGAGCAGCGAGTTCGTGCCGAGACGGTTCGCGCCGTGCACCGACACGCACGAGCATTCGCCCACGGCGTAGAAGCCGTTGACGACCTCTTCGTGGCCGCTCGGCGTACCGACGACCTGGCCGTTGATGTTCGTCGGAATACCGCCCATCTGGTAGTGGATGGTCGGCACGACCGGGATCGGCTCCTTGATGCAGTCGACGTTCGCGAACTTCATCGCGATCTCGCGGATCGACGGCAGACGCTTCATGATCGTCTCGGCGCCGATGTGCGACAGGTCGAGCAGCACGTGATCCTTGTTCGGACCCACGCCGCGGCCTTCCTTGATTTCCTGGTCCATCGAACGCGAAACGAAGTCGCGCGGCGCCAGATCCTTCAGCGTCGGCGCGTAGCGTTCCATGAAACGCTCGCCGTTCGAGTTACGCAGAATACCGCCTTCGCCGCGCACGCCTTCGGTGATCAGCACGCCCGCGCCGGCCACGCCGGTCGGGTGGAATTGCCAGAATTCCATGTCCTGCAGCGCGATGCCCGAACGGGCCGCCATGCCGAGGCCGTCACCGGTGTTGATGAACGCGTTGGTAGATGCCGCGAAGATCCGGCCCGCGCCGCCCGTGGCGAACAGCGTGGTCTTGCCTTCGAGGATGTAGACGTCGCCGGTTTCCATTTCCAGCGCGGTCACGCCGAGCACGTCGCCGTCGGCGTCGCGGATCAGGTCCAGCGCCATCCATTCGACGAAGAATTGCGTCCTGGCAGCAACGTTCTGCTGGTACAGCGTGTGCAGCAGCGCGTGACCGGTACGGTCAGCCGCCGCGCAGGCGCGTTGCACCGGCTTTTCGCCGTAGTTCGCGGTATGGCCGCCGAACGGGCGCTGATAGATCGTGCCGTCGGCGTTACGGTCGAACGGCATGCCCATGTGTTCGAGTTCGTAGACGGCGTTCGGTGCTTCACGGCACATGAACTCGATCGCGTCCTGGTCGCCGAGCCAGTCGGAGCCCTTGATCGTGTCGTAGAAGTGGTAGTGCCAGTTGTCTTCGCTCATGTTGCCGAGCGAAGCGCCGATGCCGCCCTGGGCCGCGACCGTGTGCGAACGCGTCGGAAACACTTTGGACAGCACGCAGACCGACAGACCGGCGCGCGCCAGTTGCAGCGACGCGCGCATCCCCGAGCCGCCCGCGCCGACGATGACCACGTCAAACTTGCGACGCGGCAGAGAATTCTTGATTGCAACCATGCTTTTATACTCTCCAGAGAATCTGCGCAGCGTAGCCCGCACATGCGAGCAGCCAGAGGATCGTCAGCGCCTGCAGGACGAGACGCGTGCCAACGGGCTTCACGTAATCCATCCAGATGTCACGGATACCAACCCATGCGTGGTAGAACAACGAGAGCAGCGTGACGAACGTGGCGAGCTTCATCCACTGCGTCGCGAAGATCGACGCCCAGCCGTCGTACGAGAAGTCACGCGCGAGGAAGAACCACGCGAGCAGAATCACCGTATAGACCGCCATCACGCAGGCGGTGACGCGTTGCGCGAGCCAGTCGCGCAGACCGTAATGCGCGCCGACGACGAGACGCTTCGAACCGATTCGGTTATTGGCTGACATTTTTTAGAATGCTCCGAACAGTTTTGCCGCGAATGCGATGGTGAGCAGCGACGATACGACGATCACGACGATGGAGGTCGACTTGCCCTTCTCTTTCGACACCGCATCATGATTCGTATCCATCACGAGGTGACGGATGCCGGCGCAGAAGTGGAACAGGAAAGCCCACGCGAGAACCAGCGTGATGAGCTTGACGATGATGTTGGAGAGGAAACCCTTGAAGACTTCGAAGCTCAGTTCGGAGGTCAGGCTCTGATCGAAGAGGAACAGCAGGAACGGAAGGAAGAGAAACAACAAGGCACCGCTCACGCGATGCAGAATCGACACGCGCCCCGCCAGCGGGAGACGGTATGCCGTCAAGATTTGCCCAATACCGATGTTCCGGAATTCCGGCCTCGGTTTTTTTACGGCTTCTACCATGCTAGACCCCTACTATGTAGTCACACTAATCCGCAATTTTAGCGCCTTTTTATATCGCGCTGCAGCGAAAACCACCGTGGGTCCTTTGCTGAGCGCGCAATGAAAGCGCCCTCCGATCGGCACGCGTGTGGGACGCCGTGCCTCGCTCCAACCTGATTCAGCTCAGATCGTTTTGATAGTAATACCCGGTTGTGACATACCAACCTCGCCGGACTTCGACCGGCCGGTCCCCATAGGTATAGGACACCCGCTCGACCGAGAGCAACGGAAAACCCGCTGGCACCTGCAGCAGGTCCGCCACGGAAGGCTCCGCCGCGACCGCGCGGATTTTTTCCGTCGCGCGAATCATGCGGGTGCCGAATTCCGCCTCGAACATTGCGTAGAGAGGACCCTTGTACTCCGACAGCCGTTCGAGCGTGAGCCCGCGGAACACGGCGCCGGGCAACCAGATCTCGTCGAGCACGGTGACTTCGCCGTCGAACTGCAGCAAACGCTTGATCAGCACGACCGGATCGGCCGGCTTCAGATCGAGCTGCCGGGCGATTTCCGCCGATGCGCGCAGGCGCCGGCATTCGAGCAGACGGCTCACGTGCGGATGCTCAGCGCCGTCGTCGGCGAGCAATCTCAGGAAGCGGAACTGCGCGCGTTCTTCGTTGTGCGTCGCAACGAAGGTGCCCTTGCCCTGGCGGCGCACCAGCAGGTTATCGGCGGCGAGTTCGTCGATCGCCTTGCGCACGGTGCCCTGGCTCACCTTGAAACGCGCGGCCAGTTCGACTTCACTAGGAATGATCTCACCCGGCTTCCATTCGCCGCTTTCGAGGCTCTGCGTAATCAAGCCCTTGATCTGCTGATACAAAGGGCTGAAAGTAGGCGACGCGGCGGGAGAAACAGCGGATACACCTTCGCCCGCGGCCCCCTGGCCATTCGGGTTCACAGGATTCGCCGGGTTCGAATTCATGCGCGCATTTCATCACAAAGGGCTGGGGGACGTCTAGGGTTTTCCCCTCGATAGATATGTCTTATATAAGACATAAGATACTGTTGACTTTGTCTGTTTCGACTCCTACACTCCTTGTCGAGCAAGGGTTTGCGGGTTTTTGCGGCGGCTGTCTGATGCAGTGCCGCAACGCTCCGGCAGCCACTCTGCACCATGCCGTCCCCTACGCAGTCCTGGTTTCGATTCGCCGCCATCCGTTGCATTCGCGCGCTGTATCCGTGTTGCACCCGCTGGCCAGACGCTTGCCGAAACGCGCTGTGCGCAGGAGCCCGCACCGTGCAGTTGCGGCCCCGGCCTGGCGTGAGCTTCGGGCCATCCCTTCCCGCTCGGCAGTACAGGTTTCCGGCACGGCGGTCTTGCCGCAGCGCGCCGCCCGGTCTCGGCACATTCCGAGTCCGCACGCGAACGGTGAATTCCGCCGTGTTTCATAACGCTTCGCTGAACGCGCATATAGAATGGCGTTTTCCCTAGCGTCTAACGCATCGTCCTGGAGATTTCTCAATGGCTAAGCCCGCAAAGCGCGTTGCCGTCACCGGCGCCGCAGGTCAAATCGCTTACTCCCTGCTGTTCCGCATCGCCAATGGCGACCTGCTCGGCAAGGACCAGCCGGTGATCCTGCAACTGCTCGATCTGCCGCAAGCGCAAGCCGCCGTCAAAGGCGTCGTGATGGAACTGGATGATTGCGCATTCCCGCTGCTGTCGGGCGTCGTGATCACGGACGACCCGAAGGTCGCGTTCAAGGACGCCGATGTCGCCCTGCTCGTCGGCGCGCGTCCGCGTTCGAAGGGCATGGAGCGTAAGGACCTGCTGTCGGCCAACGCCGAAATCTTCACGGTTCAGGGCAAGGCACTGAACGACGTCGCCAGCCGCGACGTGAAGGTGCTGGTGGTCGGCAACCCGGCCAACACGAACGCGTACATCGCCATGAAGTCGGCACCGGATCTGCCGAAGAAGAACTTCACCGCAATGCTGCGCCTCGACCACAACCGCGCGCTGTCGCAACTGGCCGCCAAGTCGGGCAAGCCGGTCGCGTCGATCGAAAAGCTCGCAGTGTGGGGCAACCACTCGCCGACCATGTACCCGGACTTCCGTGTCGCCACGGCTGAAGGCCAGGACCTGACCAAGCTGATCAACGACGAAGAATGGAACCGCAACACGTTCATCCCGACCGTCGGTAAGCGCGGCGCGGCGATCATCGAAGCGCGCGGCCTGTCGTCGGCGGCATCGGCGGCTAACGCTGCAATCGACCACGTGCGCGACTGGGTGCTCGGCACGAACGGCAAGTGGGTCACGATGGGCATTCCGTCGGACGGCTCGTATGGCATCCCCGAAGACATCATCTACGGCGTGCCCGTGACTTGCGAAAACGGCGAGTACAAGCGCGTCGAAGGTCTGGCAATCGACGCGTTCTCGCGCGAAAAGATGGACGGCACGCTGCAAGAACTGCTGGAAGAGCGCGACGGCGTTCAGCACCTGCTCGGCTAAGCACCTGATGCGGATGAACCGGAACTCCGAAGCGTCAGCGCGGCGGGTTCCGGTTTTTTTCGTGCGGATGGCCGTGCGATCATCGCCATTCGCCTCTGATTCGAACGTGCTTTGCCGTTGCCCGACGGCGCTTTCGCAGAGCACGACCGAATCCGACATTCCTAATCCTCACCACGCCCTACACGCCGAAGATGCGCGTTCTCACACCCGCCGAAGTGCTGTTTGAGGGCGAAGCGCCGCCCGCCGTGCTGCCTGCCTGCGATCACTACGCGGGCAGCGAAAAGCTGATGCTGAAGTCGCTCGCGTTACAGCAGCAACTCGGCCCGGTGTTCGATATCACGCTCGATTGCGAAGACGGCGCGCAGGTCGGCCGCGAGGCCGAGCACGCGGAACTGGTCGCATCGCTGCTGGGTAGCGAGCATGACCGCTTCGGCCGCGTCGGCGTGCGCATCCACGACTTCGCTCACGCGCACTGGCGCGACGACGTGCGCCTGATTCTGCGCGCCGCAAAGCGAGCACCCGCTTACATCACGCTGCCAAAAATCCGCAACGTCCACGATGCCGCCGAAATGATCGCGTTCATCGAAGCGACGCGGCGCGAACTCGGCATCGCGCAGCCGGTGCCGGTGCAGTTGCTGGTCGAAACTCACGGCGCGCTCACGCGCGTGTTCGAACTGGCCGCGCTGCCGGGCGTCGAGGCGCTGAGCTTCGGCCTGATGGACTTCGTCTCCGCGCACGACGGCGCGATCCCCGATAGCGCGATGCGCTCCCCTGGCCAATTCGATCATCCGCTCGTGCGGCGAGCAAAGCTCGAGATTTCGGCGGCCTGCCATGCGTACGGCAAGGTGCCGTCGCACAACGTCAGCACCGAAGTGCGCGACATGAACGTGGTCGCGAACGACGCGCAGCGGGCGCGCAACGAGTTCGGCTACACGCGCATGTGGAGCATCCATCCGGCGCAGATCGAGGCGATCGTCGCCGCTTTCGCGCCACGCGACGAAGAAATCGCGACGGCCACCGAAATCTTGCTGGCCGCGCAGTCCGCGCATTGGGGCCCGACGCGTCACGGTGATACGCTGCACGACCGGGCGAGCTACCGCTATTACTGGTCGGTGCTGCGCCGCGCGCAGACCACCGGCCGCGCTGTTCCGCCAGAAGCCGCGCCGCTTTTTGGGCAAGTGGGCGCTAACGGATAGTCGGCGACATAAGCGACGCGTTTTTCAAACGGCAGCGGTGAGCCGGCACAAAGGAGAAGGCGGAAGATGAGCGAGACGACGCAAGCCGCTGGGGAAACGGGCGGCAACCAGACGCAGAGCGGCTTCAAGCCGAAAAAATCCGTCGCGCTGTCCGGCGTGACCGCGGGCAACACCGCGCTGTGCACGGTCGGCAAGACCGGCAACGATCTGCACTATCGCGGCTACGACATTCTCGACCTCGCCGGCGCGTGCGAATTCGAAGAAATCGCTTATCTGCTGGTTCACGGCAAGCTGCCGACCCAGGCTGAACTGAGCGCCTACAAAACGAAGCTGAAGTCGATGCGCGGCCTGCCCGCCAACGTGAAGGCCGCGCTCGAATGGATTCCCGCCGCCGCGCATCCGATGGACGTGATGCGCACCGGCGTATCGGTGCTCGGCACCGTGCTGCCCGAGAAGGACGATCACAACCTGCCCGGCGCGCGCGATATCGCCGACAAGCTGATGGCCTCGCTCGGCTCGATGCTGCTGTACTGGTACCACTACTCGCACAACGGCAAGCGCATCGAGGTCGAAACCGACGACGATTCGATCGGCGGCCATTTCCTGCATCTGCTGCACGGCGTCGAGCCGTCGAAGGCGTGGGTCGACGCGATGCACGTGTCGCTGAACCTGTACGCGGAGCACGAGTTCAACGCGTCGACGTTCGCGGGCCGCGTGATCGCGGGCACGGGCTCGGACGTCTACTCGGCCATCACTGGCGCGATCGGCGCGTTGCGCGGCCCGAAGCACGGCGGCGCCAACGAAGTCGCGTTCGAAATCCAGTCGCGCTACGAGACACCTGACGAAGCGGAAGCCGACATCCGCCGCCGCGTCGAGAACAAGGAAGTCGTGATCGGCTTCGGTCATCCGGTGTACACGATCTCCGACCCGCGCAACAAGGTCATCAAGGAAGTCGCGAAGAACCTGTCGAACAAGGCCGGCAACATGAAGCTGTTCTCGATCGCCGAGCGGCTCGAATCGGTGATGGCGGACGCGAAGAAGATGTTCGCGAACCTCGACTGGTTCAGCGCGGTGTCGTACCACATGATGGGCGTGCCGACCGCGATGTTCACGCCGCTGTTCGTGATCTCGCGCACGGCAGGATGGAGCGCGCACATCATCGAGCAGCGCGTCGACAACAAGATCATTCGTCCGAGCGCGAACTACACCGGACCCGAGAATTTGAAGTACGTGCCGCTAAATAGGAGAAAATAGCGGTCGCTGCGCGCTCCACAGCGCGTGCAGTTCAACCAGCGCGGCCGCCGGACCGGTCGTCCGCGCACTGTTTAACTGATTTTAGATAGAAAGGTTTTCTCCATGAAAAAGCTGATGATCGCCGCCATGATTGGCGCCCTGGCCACGACGGTGCTGACCGTCGCGACTGACGCCGCCGCTGCGGACACGGCCACTACAACCACGAAGAAGGCTGTCGCCAAGCGCCCGGAGCCGCGCCGCCTGATCAAGCGCAAGGCGAATCCGGAAAAGGAAGCGAAGGTCGATCCGATCCCGGAGGGTTCTGAAAAGTGGTCGTGCAAGGACGGCCTGGCTTTCGAAATGAAAGGCGACATGAAGCGTGACCAGGTCGTCACGGTTCACTGGGCGAACAAGAACTACAACCTGCCGCGCGAGACGACCACAACGGGCGCCGACCGCTTCCACGACGCAGCCACCGGTATGGACCTCGTCGTGATCCCGACGAAGGCCATGCTGTTCCAGGACAAGGACAGCTCGCGTCTGGCCGACGAGTGCAAGACGGTCGCGATGGAACAAGGCGCGCCGGCTGCAACGCAATCGAACGCGATCAACAAGACCGGCAACTGATTTTCGCCGCCAGGGAAGCTCCCGTGTCCGCCCCAATCTCCAACGTGCGACCCGCCCCGGACGACGTCCTGGTCGATATCGTCGACTACGTGCTGGATTACCGGATCGACAGCGCGCTTGCGCTGGAAACGGCGCGTCATTGCCTGATCGACACGCTCGGTTGCGGACTCGAGGCGCTTACCTACCCTGCCTGCACCAAGCTGATGGGACCGATCGTGGCAGGCACGATCGTCCCCAACGGCGCGAAGGTGCCGGGCACGTCGTTCCAGCTGGACCCGGTTCAGGCCGCCTTCAACATCGGCGCGATGATCCGCTGGCTCGATTTCAACGATACCTGGCTCGCCGCCGAATGGGGGCATCCGTCCGACAACCTGGGCGGCATTCTCGCGACGGCCGACTGGCTCTCGCGCACTGCCATCGCAGCCGGCAAAGCGCCGCTGACGATGAAAGACGTCCTGATCGCCATGATCAAGGCGCACGAAATTCAAGGCTGCATCGCGCTCGAGAACTCTTTCAACAAGGTCGGGCTCGATCATGTGCTGCTCGTCAAGCTCGCGTCGACCGCGGTGGTCGGCCAGTTGATCGGCCTCACACGCGACGAACTGATCAACGCGGTATCGCAGGCGCTCGTCGATGGGCAGGCGCTGCGCACCTACCGCCATGCGCCGAACACCGGTTCGCGCAAATCGTGGGCCGCCGGCGACGCGACCTCGCGCGCCGTGCGCCTCGCGCTGATATCAAAAACCGGCGAGATGGGCTATCCGTCGGTGCTCAGCGCGAAAACGTGGGGCTTCTACGACGTGCTGTTCAACGGCAACGCGTTCCGGTTCCAGCGTCCGTACGGCTCGTACGTGATGGAAAACGTGCTGTTCAAGATCTCTTTTCCGGCCGAGTTCCACGCGCAAACCGCCGTGGAAGCCGCGCTCGCGCTGCATGCGCAGCTCGCGGCTCAAGGCCGGCGCGTTGAAGACATTCGCCGCATCACGATTCGCACGCACGAGGCGGCGATTCGCATCATCGATAAAAAGGGCCCGCTGAACAATCCGGCCGATCGCGATCATTGCATCCAGTACATGATCGCGGTGCCCCTGATATTCGGCCGTCTGACGGCTGCCGACTACGAAGATTCAGTGGCGCAGGACGCGCGTATCGATGCGTTGCGCGCGAAAATGGAATGCGTCGAAGACCCGCAGTTCACGAAGGATTATCACGACCCGGACAAGCGTTCGATCGCCAATGCCCTGACGATCGAATTCGACGACGGGTCGAAGTTCGGTGAAGTCGTAGTCGAATACCCGATCGGTCACAAGCGCCGTCGTGAAGACGGAATTCCGTTGCTGGTCGAGAAGTTCAAGACCAACCTCGCGCGGCGCTTTCCGGTCAGGCAGCAACTGGCGATTCTCGACGTATCGCTCGACCAGGCCAAGCTCGAAGCGACGCCGGTCAATGAATACGTCGATCTCTACGTCATCTAGGTTGAGTACTGTAGTTCCGCGATCCAAACCAAGGAAAACACCATGGCCCACAACCTCCACAAAACGCTCAAGGAATTCGACAGCGGTTCCGGCAAAGGCAAGTTCTATTCCCTGCCGCAACTCGGCAAGGCTCTGAACCTCAAGATCGACCGCCTGCCGGTCTCGATCCGTATCGTGCTGGAATCGGTGCTGCGCAACTACGACGGCAAGAAGATCGCCGAAGAACACGTCACGCAACTGGCGAACTGGAAGCCGACCGCGGCTCGCGTCGACGAAATCCCGTTCGTCGTGTCGCGCGTCGTGCTGCAGGACTTCACCGGCGTGCCGCTGCTCGCCGACATCGCCGCCATGCGCGGCGTCGCGAAGGCCGTCGGCAAGAACCCGAAATCGATCGAGCCGCTGGTGCCGGTCGATCTCGTCGTCGACCACTCGGTGCAGATCGACCACTTCCGCGAGAAGAATGCGCTCGACCTGAACATGAAGCTGGAATTCCAGCGCAACAACGAGCGCTACCAGTTCATGAAGTGGGGCATGCAGGCGTTCGATACGTTCAAGGTCGTGCCCCCGGGCGTCGGCATCGTTCACCAGGTGAACCTCGAGTACCTCGCGCGCGGCGTGCACAAGAAGGCCGACGGCGCGGACACCGTGTACTACCCGGATTCGCTGGTCGGCACGGACAGCCACACGACGATGATCAACGGCATCGGCGTGGTCGGCTGGGGCGTGGGCGGTATCGAAGCGGAAGCCGGCATGCTCGGCCAGCCGGTGTACTTCCTGACGCCGGACGTCGTCGGTGTGCATCTGAAGGGCAAGCTGATCGAAGGCGTGACCGCGACCGACCTCGTGCTGACGATCACCGAACTGCTGCGTAAGGAGAAGGTCGTCGGCAAGTTCGTCGAGTTCTTCGGCGAAGGCACGCGCTCGCTGTCGGTGCCGGACCGCGCGACGATCGGCAACATGGCGCCGGAATACGGCGCGACGATGGGCTTCTTCCCGGTCGACGAAAAGACCATCGACTTTTTCCACGGCACGGGCCGCACGGACGCGGAAATCTCGGCGTTCGAAAACTACTTCAAGGCGCAGGAGCTGTTCGGCATTCCGGCTGACGGCGACATCGACTACACGAAGGTCGTCACGCTGGATCTCGCCACGGTCGCGCCGTCGCTGGCTGGCCCGAAGCGTCCGCAGGACCGCATCGAGATCGGCCACGTGAAGTCGACCTTCACCGACCTGTTCTCGAAGCCGGTCGCTGAAAACGGCTTCGCGAAGAAAGCCGCCGATCTCGACGCGCAATACACGACGAGCAACGGCGTCGACGTAAAGAACGGCGACGTGCTGATCGCCGCGATCACGTCGTGCACGAACACGTCGAACCCGAGCGTGCTGCTCGCCGCCGGTCTGCTCGCGAAGAAGGCCGTCGAGGCTGGCCTGACGGTCGCGCCGCACATCAAGACGTCGCTCGCTCCAGGATCGCGTATCGTCACCGAGTACCTGACGAAGACCGACCTGCTCAAGTACCTCGACAAGCTCGGCTTCACGCTGGCCGCTTACGGCTGCACGACCTGTATCGGCAACGCGGGCGATCTGACGCCGGAACTGAACGACGCGATCACGAAGAACGACATCGTCGCGGCAGCGGTGCTGTCGGGCAACCGTAACTTCGAAGCGCGTATCCACCCGAACATCCGCGCGAACTTCCTCGCGTCGCCGCCGCTCGTCGTCGCGTACGCGATCGCCGGCAACATCACGCGCGACCTGATGACCGAGCCGGTCGGCAAGGGCACGGGCGGCAAGGACATCTACCTCGGCGACATCTGGCCGACCAGCGAAGAAGTCAACGCGCTGCTGAAGTACGCGATGGATGCCGACGCGTTCCGCAAGAACTACGCGCAGCTCACGAAGAAGGGCGACCTGTGGAGCAAGATCGAGGGCGAAGAAGGTCAGGTCTACGACTGGCCGAAGTCGACCTATATCGCCGAGCCGCCGTTCTTCGGCAAGGACTTCTCGATGACGCCGGCGTCCAGCATCGCGCCGGTGAAGGGCGCGCGCGCACTGGGCATCTTCGGTGACTCGGTCACGACCGACCACATCAGCCCGGCAGGCTCGATCAAGGAAGACTCGCCGGCAGGCCGCTGGCTGAAGGAAAACGGCGTGCAGAAGGCCGACTTCAACAGCTACGGCTCGCGCCGCGGCAACCACGACGTGATGATGCGCGGCACCTTCGCGAACGTCCGGATCAAGAACCTGATGATCCCGGCGAAGGCGGACGGCACGCGCGTTGAAGGTGGCCTGACGATTCACCAGCCGAGCGGCGAACAGTTGTCGATCTACGACGCGGCGATGAAGTACATCGGCGCCGACACGCCGACCGTCGTGTTCGCGGGTGAAGAGTACGGCACGGGCTCTTCGCGCGACTGGGCGGCCAAGGGTACGCAACTCCTGGGCGTGAAGGCTGTGGTGGCACGCAGCTTCGAGCGGATCCACCGTTCGAACCTCGTCGGCATGGGTGTTTTGCCGCTGCAGTTCAAGGGCTCGGATAGCGTGCAGTCGCTCGGCATCACCGGCGAAGAAACGTACGACATCGAAGACCTCGGCGACGACTTCAAGCCGCAACAGGAAGTCACGCTCGTGATCCACGGCAAGGACGGCGACAAGCGCGTTCCGGTGCTGCTGCGTATCGACACGCCGATCGAAGTCGACTACTACAAGCACGGCGGGATTCTGCCGTTCGTGCTGCGCTCGCTGCTGGCTGCTTAAGCCAGGCGGCAACGCAAACAGCCTCGCTGTTTTGCAGGGGCTGCGTCCTGTGGAGGGCGCAGCCGACTTTGAAGCCCGACCTCAGGTCGGGCTTTTTTTTGGCTCACTGAACGTCAGGGCTCGCGCGCCGCGAATCCCTCATCACTTCAAGCCGAAATCGACCCGCGTCGTCGCACCCTTGTCCTTGATGTCGTCGGCGTTCATCTTCGGCGCGACGATAAACACGCGGCTGCTGTCGATCTTGCCTTCCAGGTACTGTTGCACGCTCTGCGCGCGCTGCTGCGCGAGTTGCCGCAGGCTTGCGTCGTCGATCGGCGCGTTGGCCGCGAGCGCGCCCTTCATGTCGTCGTCGGGCAGGGTCTTCGTCATGCCGATGAAGTTCGTTGGCTTCTTGAAGTCGGACGACTTGTAAGCCTTGATCAGATATTTGTCATAGTCCTTCTGATCGACCGTGACAGTCGACGGATCGACGCTCTCGCCATTACCCACCGTGTCCTTGATCTTCTGCCGCTTGACCATCCGATCGACGTACAGCGTGCGCAGCGCCGGCTCGTCGACCTTCGGATCGACGCGGCCGATCAGGTCGATGCGGATCGACGGCTTGTCGGCGAGCGCCTTCACGATCGTGTCGAGCTTCTCCTTGTCGGCGTCGGTGAGCGTGGCCGAGCCGGCCGCGAATTCGACGTAACCGAGGTCCTCGCCATTGCCGCCGAACGCGTGCGCGATCAGCGTGAACGGCGCGGTCACCGCCTTCTCGAGCAGATTGAGCACCGCATGCCAGATCAGCCCGCCGATGCTGAACTCGGGGTTCGACAGCGAGCCCGACACCGGCAGGTTCACGTCGATCTCGCCACGCGAGTTCTTCAGCAGCGAGATCGCGAAACGCACGGGCAGCTTGGTCGCGGTGTCGTTGTCGATGTGGTCGCCGAACGTCAGCTGATCGATGAACAGGTGGTTGTTGGCGTTCAGCTGATCGTTCGCGAGCTGGTAATGCAGATCGACGTTGAGCTTGCCCTTCGTGATCGGATAGCCCGCGTATTTCGCCGAATACGGCGTCAGGTTGGTCAGCTCGATGTCGTGCGCGGTCGCGGTCAGATCGAGCGCCGGCTTCGCGATCAGCGGATTGACGGTGCCGCGGATCGTCAGCGGACCGTTGGCCGCGAGCTTCGCGGCGACGTCGACCGGCGCGGACGTGGTCGACTCCGTACCGAACGCGCCGATCGTGCCCTGAATGTCGACGAGGTTCGCCGTGTAGTTCGGCTTGATGAAGTTGTCGGTGTAGGTCACGCGGCCCTGTTGCAACACCAGTTGCCCGAAGTGCAGCTTGACCGGGCTTTGCGGCGGCGTCGCGGCCGTTGCGGGGGCGGCGGGTGTAGCCGCCGCTTTGCCCGGCGCGGCAGCCGATGCCGCGACCGGCGCCGACGCCGCGACCGCTTCCGAGACCGCCTCGGGCGTCAGCGGAATCGGGTGCGAACCGCTCTTGTCGCGCGTCAGCGACTGCGATGTACCGCCCTCGTGCGCGACCACATCCTTCAGGTTCAGCTTGCCTTGCGCGTCGAGCAGCACTCGTCCATAGAACTTCGAGAACGTCACGCGGCCCGCATCGACCACGGTGCCGTGCTCGTCGTAGTCGGCCTTCAGGTTCGACAGCGCGAGCGTGCCCCAGCCCGCGAACGGGTCGGACGTCGCCTTGTCGAGCATGCGCACGTCGACGAGCGCCATGTCGCCGTGATAGTTCGCCTTCAGCGACTTCGCCTGGGAGACCGCGAGATTGCCGTTCGCGTTCAGCAGTGCGCTCGCAAGCGATGCATTCAGCTTGCTGCCGAAGTACGGCTCGAACGCGGCCGCGTCGAGCCGGTTCGCGTCGATCTTGATGTCCAGCTTCAGCGGCGTCGCTGTCACGTCGCCCTTCACGGCCAGCGTGCCCTTCCTGTTCAACGTCGCCTGCAGGTCGACCGGCAGCGGACGGCTCAGGTCGTCGCTGATCTGCTGCACCTTAAGCTGCACCGGCGTAAAGCTCAGTTTGACTGGCTGCGGCGTGGTGTTGTCGGTGAAATTGGCGGTTGCGTCTTTGAGCGTCAGTTCGCCGATCTTGTAGCGCCATGCGGGTCCTTCGGCCTGCGCTTTTTTCGCCGCGTGAATCGCCGTGCGCTCCGTCGCCTGTTGATGCGCCCCCGCAAGCGCATTCAGATTGATGCTGCCGTCCTTCAGGCGCTGCGCGTCGACCGCGAGGCCGGTTGCGTCGACGCTCGTCACGTCGGCCGTGCGCGCCGCGACGTCGACCTGCTTGACCACCACGTTGCCCTGCGCGAGCGAGATCACCGGCGTCTTGTCGCCGCGCGCCGCGAGCTTCACACCCTGCATGTCCAGCTGGGTGTCCGCGACCGTCAGCGCCATCGGCGACTTCGACCAGTTCGCGTCGATATTCGTCGTCGCGGACAACGCTCCGTCGAGCACCTGCGCGGACGTCGCGGTGTCCAGATACGGCTGCAACGGCGGCAGTTTCAGCGACTTCAGATCGAGCTTCGCGCTCGCGGTCTTCGCCGCGAGGCCGACGGTGCCGTCGGCGGCGAGCGAACCGCCACTGTCTTTCAGGTTCGTGTTCAGCGTGTAGTGCGCGGGCGCCGACGCGAGCGTCGAGAAATCGGTCAGCGTGAGCGCGAGATTTTGCAGACCGGCTTCGACTGGACGCGACGCGGCTTCGTCGTGGACGTTCACCGTGCCGTCGTTGAGCGTGAAACGTTTGATCGCGACGTCGAACGGCGGAGCCGCTTTTTCGGCGGCGGCGGTTTTGGCATTCGCGTTCGCGGTTTCCGGGGTTTCCGGGGTTCCTGGGGTTCCCTTTGCCGCCGCTTTTTCCGGCGCCGACGCGAACATACGCTCGACGCTCAATACGCCGTCCTTGTCGCGCGCGAGACTCGCGCTCGGCGCGTCGATGCGGATATCGTCGAAGTGATAAACGTTCTTCAACGGCTCGAGCGATGCCGCCGCCACGTGCACCGCGCGCGCCGCGAAAAACGGCGCCTTGCCCTGATCCTGCACGTCGACGTCGTTCAGGTCGACGGTGCCGGCCACGCGCAGCGACGGCGTGTCGTTCGACATCTCGAAGTTCAGCTTCAGGTCGGTGGAAAGCTTGCCCGACTGCACGATCACCGGCAGCTTCGACGGCGCGTAAGACACCAGCTTCGGCACGTCGAGATCGTCGAAGCGCAGCGACACCTCCGACTCGCGCGACGCCGCGAACGGCTTGGTCTTGCCGTCGATCGCGAGCTGACTGTCACCGTCGATGCGCGCGCGCAGCAGCGGCTCGACGAAGATATCGGTCTTCGACGGCAGCGTCGCGATGAACGGAATGCCGAGCTTCCATTGATCGATCACGTGGCTCGTGCCGAGCAGGCGGTCGTCGAATCTGATCTGGCCGTTTTCGACGCGGATATTGGAGACGGCGAACTGCGTCGGCTTGCTGTTCGGCTTGGCCGGCTGATTCGCGAACTTCTCGATCAGGTCGCTGAAATTGAAGTGCTGCTCATCGAGGCGAACGATATGAAAGCGCGGCGAATCGACCTGCACCTCGTCGACGATCGGCGCGCCGCGAAACAGCGAGCTCCACGACGGCTTCACGATGAGCCGCGAAATATCGATGAAATCGCCCGCGCCGCCGCGCTCGCCGATATGCACGTTGTCGGCCTCGAAACGCAGCGTGTACGGGTTGAGCGCGATGCGGCCGATCGACGCCGGCCGGTCGAGCTGCTTGCTCAGTTGCTGGCTCGCGATGTGGCGAATCAGCGGCGGCGCCGCGAAAAAGCCGAGCAGGCCGAACACGACGACGAAGATCAGCAGGCCTATGAGAATCCGACGCGTACGGTGCGACTGGGCGACTTCGCGCACGGTCTGTATGGAAGAGGCTAACGATGCTTTATTGAGGCTTGCCATGCTCGGTCTGGATGAATGCGGCGGCAAGCCCGCCGCGAAAAACAGAGATCCCGCAAGCGGCAGTATAAGTCGTGAATCAATCGTTAGACAGGAATGTCAGGCCTGCCTTTACGATTCGTGCTGCTGACCGATTCGCTTTCCAGCGATGCGAATTCAAGCGAGCGTTAGATAACGAGACCGGACGGCGCGCGGTTTGCCCGCGCGCCGTTCACGTCATTGGCGCACGACCGGCGGCGGCTGCCAGCTGCCGTCGGTGGCTTGCGGCTTCGGCGCATACAGGCGCAGCACCAGTTGCATGTCCGCACGCGGTGCGGGCAGCCAGTTGCCGGTCCGGCTGCGCGTCGACGACACGATCACGTCGAGCGAACCATCGCGATTGCGGCGCGCGCCATTGCGATCGCCGACCGCGAGCCGCGACGGTGCGTTCTCGCTCAGCGCGCCATCCTTCGTGTACGCGGTGATCGTCCAGAAGCCGCGCACCGGCGGCAACTGGTTCGCCGCGAAGTGAATCACGTAGCGATTCGCGCCGTTCAGCGTGTTGCCGTCGCTGTCCTGCGTGACGAACGCGCGTACTTCGTCTTCCTTGGTACCGATGCCCAACTGCGTGCTCGCCGCATACGCGCGCAGCCCATAGTCGGGACCGTAGTTGCCGACGGCGTCGCCGAACCAGCTCCAGCCGTTCGCGCTCAGCAGATTCGACGGCGGCGCCGCGACGCGATCGCGACCGTCGGCGAGACCGGCCGCGAGCACATCGGATGACTTCGGCAGCTTCACTGGATCGCCTGGCGTGACGCCGAGGTCGGCGAGAAATTTGAGCGCGTGCGGATCGGCCGGTGTAGGCGGACTGTCGGGCAACGCGTCGGCAAGACGGTTGAAGAAGCCGCTCGCGTCGAGCGCGGCGACCTGCTGCGCCGGTGTGCCGCTCGGGGCCGCGACGCCGCTCGCGTAACTGCGCGGCGGCACCGCCGGCTCCGCGTCGCCGACGAACACGCTCAGCGGCTCCAGCCGGATCGCGTGCTGCAGCTTGCGCACCGCGTTCAGATCGCGCGCGCCGTTCGACTGGATGCGCACGCTGACCCATGCGTTGCGGGTCGGCACTTCGACACGCGTCGCGCCCTTCGGCAGCTCGCCCTTCCAGCCCAGTGCGACGAATGCGATCGTCTGCGCGCGCAGGCCCTTCGCGGCGCCCGTGCCCGCGGCGAACTGCGGTCCCGTCGACCATGCGACGTTGGTCCACATGTCGAGCACGCGCGCATCGACGTAACGGCCGTGCGAATCGGGTAGCGCCAGGATCACCGGCTCGGCGGCAAGGTCGAGCCAGCCGGTCGAGTCGAGCGTGTCGAGGCTCGGCTGCGGCGGGTTGGCCGCGCCGATCGGCGGAAACGCCTGCGCGTGACGCAGCGTGTTGAAAGGCGCCTGGCCCGGCTCGGTGCCGACCGCCGCGTCGCGCGCGGCGCTCATCAGCACGAGCGGATAGCCGAATACGTACGAGTCGGCGACTTCGTCCTTGATCCAGCCGGTGCTTTGTTGCGTCGCGGTGGGGGTCGACGCACAGCTGGCCAGCAGTGCGAGACCCGCGAGCGATGCGCAGGTTCGTTGAAGCAAAAACAATTCTTGGAGATTTTTTATCATTCGTTCAGAGTGCGGAGCGTGCAGCCCTATGGGAGATGCCGGTGTGCAGTGCCAGGTACATGCGCGGTTCTCCCGAAACACTGCGCAGCCAGTCCGCGGATTGCGATTCCGACAACATCGCGTTGTATCGTATCCTTGCTAGCCAGGCAAGCACAAAGCATGGAATTGCGGCTGTCGGCGCGCAGGCGGCTCACCGATGGAACAATCGGCGTCGTTGCCACATTATGTTCCCGCGCCAACGGCTCGCGCGAGCGCGTCATGCTTTTTCGATTCAAGGATTCGTCGATCCACCTGCTTTCCGATTCCCCCACTCTTTCGTCGTCCCGCATTCGGAGCGTTTCAATGTACATGCCCGCCCATTTCGAAGAGAACCGTCCAGAGGTTCTTCACCGCCTGATCGCCGAGCACCCGTTCGGCGCGCTGATTACGAACGGCCCCAATGGGCTCGACGCGAATCATCTGCCGTTCGAGGCGCAGGCGGACGCGGCGGATTCGTCACGTCTGGTGTTGCGCGCGCACGTCGCGCGAGCGAACCCGGTCTGGCAGGAAGTCTCGACCCGTCCTGAAGCGCTCGTGATCTTCCAGGGGCCGACCGCCTATATTTCGCCGACCTGGTATCCGAGCAAACACGAAACGCACAAACAGGTGCCGACCTACAACTATATGGTCGTGCATGCACATGGCAGGATTGTGGTGCGTGACGATGAATCGTTCGTGCGCGGCCTCGTCGCGCGACTCACGCGCAAGATGGAAGCCGGCGAGCCGGTGCCGTGGAAGATGGGCGACGCGCCGGCCGACTACATCGCGCAGATGCTCGGCGCGATCGTCGGTATCGAGATCGAGGTGACGCGGCTGGTCGGCAAGTGGAAGCTCGGGCAGAACAAGGCGGCCGAAGACCGGCGCGGCGCGGCGCAAACGCTGCTCGCGCGCGACGGCGATCAACAGAAGGCGGTGGGGCAGGCGATGCTGGATGCGCCGCCGGCGTTTTGACGGCGGCCGGATGATCCGGGCTTGACCTTCCCATTACTGGAAGGTCGATACTGGATTCATGACGCGGCCCAATGCCGCCACGAGCCTTGCCATGACCGACCTTGCCAACCCGCAGCGCCCCGCCGACGCTGCCGCCTCCTCTTCACCCGCGCGCGTCGTCGAACTCGACATTGGCGGGATGACTTGCGCGTCGTGCGCGAGCCGCGTCGAAAAGGCGCTGACCAAACTGCCGGGGGTGGGGCGCGCGTCGGTGAATCTGGCGACCGAGCGCGCCCGAGTGGAAAGCGATGCAACGCTGGGGCCTCAGCAACTTGCAGATGCGGTGCGCAAGGCGGGATACGATGCAACCCCGGTTGCGAGCGCCGAGATTGCCGCGCAAACCGCGACGCAAACCGCGGCAGCCCCCGCCATCACGCCGCCAACCACCGAGCTGGAGATCGGCGGCATGACCTGCGCGGGCTGCGCGTTGCGGGTCGAAAAAGCACTCGCGAAGGTGCCAGGCGTCGCGCGCGCGTCGGTCAATCTGGCGACCGAAACCGCCACCGTACATCCGCAAAACAATGCATCCGCTGATCCTGGCGCGCTGATCGCAGCCGTCAGGAAAGCCGGCTACGAAGCGACGCTGAGCGCGCCGCCCGCTCCAGCCGCTCCGGCCGAAGCGACGGCAGCCAACCCCGCGACCGCCGACGTCGACACCGTCGCCACGCCGCCCGCCCCCGCCGTCGACCGCAAGCAGATTCAAACCCGCCGCGACCTCGCGAGCGTCGTCGCATCCGCGCTGCTGACGCTGCCGCTCGTCGCACCGATGTTCGGCGAATGGTTCGGCCTCCACGCGATGCTGCCGGCATGGCCGCAGTTCGTGCTCGCGTCGATCGTGCAGTTCGTGTTCGGCGCGCGCTTCTATCGCGCCGCCTGGCGCGCGGTACGCGCCGGCGCAGGCAACATGGACCTGCTGGTCGCGCTCGGCACCTCGGCCGCGTACGGCATCAGCGTCTACGAACTCGCGACGCATCCGGGCGACACGATGCATCTGTACTTCGAGGCATCGGCGGTCGTGATCACGTTGGTGCGCTTCGGCAAATGGCTCGAAGCGCGCGCGAAGCGCCAGACCACCGACGCGATCCGCGCGCTCAACGCGCTGCGCCCCGAGCGCGCGCGCATCCGCGACGGCGCCGGCGAACGCGAGGTGCCGCTCGCGCAGGTGCGCGTCGGCACCGTCGTGGTCGTGCGGCCGGGCGAGCGCGTGCCGGTCGACGGCGCGGTGCTCGAAGGCCGTACGCATATCGACGAAGCGCTGATCACCGGCGAAAGTCTGCCGGTGCCGAAGCAGTCCGGCGACGTCGTCACGGCCGGCTCGATCAATGGCGAAGGCGCGCTCGTGGTGACGACCACCGCGATCGGCGCGGAAACGACGCTCGCGCGCATCATCCGGCTCGTCGAAAGCGCGCAGGCCGAGAAGGCGCCGATCCAGCGCCTCGTCGACCGGGTCAGCGAAGTCTTCGTGCCGGCGATCCTCGCGCTTGCCGCGCTGACGCTGATCGGCTGGCTCATCGCCGGCGCGGGCGCGGAAACCGCGATCCTGAACGCGGTCGCGGTGCTGGTGATCGCCTGCCCGTGCGCGCTCGGACTCGCGACGCCCGCCGCGATCATGGCCGGCACCGGCGTCGCCGCGCGCCACGGCGTGCTGATCAAGGATGCGGAAGCGCTGGAAATCGCGCATCGCGTATCGATCGTCGCGTTCGACAAAACCGGCACGCTGACACTCGGCCAGCCATCGGTCACGGCATTCGAGCCGGTTGGCGGCGTGAGCCGCGACGAAGCGCTCGCGCTCGCGGCGGCGGTGCAGCGGCATAGCGATCATCCGCTGGCGCGGGCGATGGTGCGCGCGCACGAGGCTCAGTGCGGGCAAATGGGCGGCGCCGACAAGGGCGGCCCGAACGCCAGCGCCGCTCGCGCCGTCGCCGGCCGGGGCGTCGAAGCCGACGTCGACGGCCGCACCCTCGCCCTCGGCAGCACACGCTGGCTGCGCGAGCTCGACATTGCTCTGCCGACCGCGCTCGCCGACCGCGCCAAGGAACTCGAAGCTGCGGGCAACACGGTGTCGTGGCTGATGTCGCGCGCGCCGCACGCCCCCGAAGCGCTCGCGCTGATCAGCTTCGGCGACACGGTGAAGCCGACCGCGCGCGCGGCCGTCGCGCGGCTCGCGCAGATGGGCATCCGCAGCGTGCTCGTGACCGGCGACAACCGCGGCAGCGCGGCGAGCGTCGCGCGGGCGCTCGGCATCGACGAATTCCACGCCGAAGTGCTGCCCGACGACAAAGCCCGCGTAATCCGCGACCTGAAGATGCGCCACGCCGGCATCGTCGCGATGGCGGGCGACGGCATCAACGACGCGCCAGCGCTCGCCGCCGCTGACATCGGCATCGCGATGGCGACCGGCACCGACGTCGCCATGCACGCAGCCGGCATCACGCTGATGCGCGGCGACCCGGCGCTCGTCGCCGATGCGATCGACATCTCGCGCAGAACCTGGCGCAAGATCCAGCAGAACCTGTTCTGGGCCTTCGTGTACAACCTGATCGGCATTCCGCTGGCCGCGTTCGGCCTGCTCAATCCGATGCTCGCGGGCGCGGCGATGGCGTTTTCGAGCGTCAGTGTGGTCACCAATGCACTGCTGCTGAGGACGTGGCGAAGCGCGCCCGGCCGAATCGTGGATCCGGTGCGCTGAGCCGCGCAACGATACCTTCCAGCATTCCGCGTCGTCCTTCTGTTGGGGGCCCGTTCTGGCCCCCTTCGTTCTATTACGAATTGCTTTCACCCATCCTAAAGCCCCTCGCCTCCCGCGCCGTAAACCAGTAAATCGATGCCGTTCGCGGCCACGCCCGACGCGTATCGCCTGTCCCCTTTTCACGCCTGCCCATGAACTCTCTCTTCTCGCGCCGCGCCAGCGTCGGCGCACGGCTTGCCGTGCTCTCCTGCGTGCTGGTCGCGTTGATTTTCAGCACCTTCGCGTGGGCGCTCGCCCGCGCGGCCGGCGACCAGGTGCGTGATCAGGTGCTCGCGCGCATCGCCGAAAAGGATCGCTCGATCGCCGCGATGATCGCGTTGTTCGACAAGGCGCTGTCGGCCGAGGTCGATCGGTCGATGGCGCTATTCGCGAGCTTCCTGCCCACCGACTTCTCGCTCGACGACACGCAGAAAGTCGACATCGGCGGCACCGCGACGCCGACTTTCAAAGCCGGCGACAAGGTGCTGAACCTCGACTTCACGATTCCCGACCAGTTTCTCGAACGCAGCGGCGCGGTCGCGACCGTTTTTGCGCGCAACGGCGACGACTTCGTGCGCGTGACCACGTCGCTGAAGAAGCAGGACGGCACCCGCGCGGTGGGCACGCTGCTCGACCGTAAGGGGCCGGCGTATGCGCCATTGCTCGCGAACCGCTCGTACACCGGCCTCGCCGCGCTGTTCGGCAAGCGCATGATCACGCAGTACCGGCCGATCGCCGACGCGAGCGGCCGCGTGATTGGCGCGCTTTTCGTCGGCGTCGACGTGGACAAGGAGATCCAGTCGGTCCAGGACGGCATCCGCGCGCTGAAGATCGGCGCGAGCGGCTACTACTTCGTGCTCGACGCGTCGAGCGGCGCGGAGCGCGGCAAGCTGCTCGTGCATCCGGCCGCCGCGGGCCAGAAAGCCGACGACGCGAACGCGCCGTATCAGCGCATGCTCGACATGAAACAGGGCGAGTTCGACTACCGCTCGGCCGACGCCACGCTTAACGAGGGCGACGCGCGCGACAAGTTCGTGTCGTTCGTTACGGTGCCGGAGTGGCAGTGGCTCGTCGGCGGCGTCGCGCCGCGCGACGAAGTGATGGCCGACGTCGTGCGCACCCGCAACGCGTTCCTGCTGCTTGGCCTCGCGCTGGTCGGCCTGTTCGCGATCGTGTTCCTCGTCGCGGTGCGGCGGCTCGTCAGCCGTCCGCTCGACGAAGCCGCGCGCGCGTCCGAGCGCCTTGCCGCGGGAGATCTGAGCGTGCGCGTGGCGCGGCACGGACGCGCGCGCGCCGACGAGATCGGCCGCCTGATGCAGGCGATCGATGGCATTGGCGAGGGCCTCGCGCGCATCGTCGCGCAGGTGCGCAACGCGTCGGCCGACATGTCGGCGGGCACCGAGAAAATCGCCGCCGGCAGCGGCAACATCGCGCTGCGCATCGCGAGCCAGGCGAGCAGCCTCGAGGAAACCGCCACGAGCATGGAGCAGATCACGTCGACCGTGCAGCAGAACGCCGATCACGCGACCGAGGCCAACACACTCGTCACGCACGCCGCCGACGCCGCGCTCGAAGGCGGCCGCGCGGTCGAGCGCGTGGTGTCGACGATGGGCGAGATCGGCCGCTCGTCGCAGAAGATCGCCGAGATCACGACGGTGATCGAGGGCATCGCCTTCCAGACCAACATCCTCGCGCTGAACGCGGCCGTCGAAGCGGCGCGCGCGGGCGAGCACGGCAAGGGCTTCGCGGTCGTCGCGTCCGAAGTGCGCGCGCTCGCGCAGCGCAGCGCGGCGGCGGTGAAGGAGATCGAGGGGGTGATCGCGGCGTCGAGCGCGAACGTCGACAGCGGTTTTCGCATCGCCGAAGAGGCGAGCGCGACGATGCAGGGAATCGTCACCCAGGTCGGTCAGGTCCGCGCGATCATGAGCGAGATCAACGTCGCGTCGCGCGAACAGTCGGGCGGCATCGAGCAGGTCAATCTGGCGGTCACGCAGATCGGCGAGGCGACGCAGCAGAATGCGACGATCGTCGGCGACGCGGAGGCCGCGGCGGCCGAGTTGCGCGAGCAGGCTGCGCGGCTCGCGCAGCTGGTCAGCGTGTTCAAGCTCGAAGGCGAGCGCGGCTAACGGGTCTGCTCGATGCGGACGGCGGCGAGCGGCGGCGGACGACGCCGCCGCGCTCAGAACTCGACGTCCAGTTCGTCGATTTCCTCCACCTCCTGACGCGCGAGCGCGATCCACTCGCGCATTTCGGGCAGTGCCATGATGCGCTGCCCGTATTCGACGATATCCGGATCGAGTTGCACGTCGTAGGTCACGAAGCGCGTGACCACCGGCGCGTACATCGCGTCCGCCGCGGTCCGCTCGCCGAACAGGAACGGGCCGCCATATTCGTTCAGACATTCACGCCAGATCGTCACGATCCGCTCGATATCCGATTGCGCGCGTGCCCACACCTTGAAACCTGGGAAATGCGCCTTCAGGTTCATCGGCAACGCCGAGCGCAACGACGCGAACCCCGAATGCATCTCGCCACAGATGGAGCGGCAATGCGCGCGGGCGCGGATTTCGTGCGGCAACAGCGCGGCTTGCGGCTTCAGCTCGTTCAGATATTCGGCGATCGCCAGCGTGTCCCAGACCTTGACGTCGTCATGCACGAGGCACGGCACCAGAATGGACGGCGACAGCAACAGTAGTTCGGCGCGCGTCGCGGGGTCGTCGATCGGCACCACGATCTCTTCGAACGGCAAGCCGCTGAACTTCGCCAGCAGCCAGCCGCGCAGCGACCACGAAGAATAATTCCTGCTGCTAATCGTAAGCGTAGTATTCCCCATACGGGTCTCCTCCAGATCGGGCATCACGCCGCGCCTGGCCGGCCCATGCACGCCACCGTGCGTGCACGCACCAAAGCACGGCAAGACCGGCCCATTTCGCCTTCGCATGCAAGGGATGTGCCGATGCGCCAGCACATGCGACGACGTGAGACGACATGCGGGGCAATGCGTGCAAGCGCCTGGCGCATCACTTGCTTTTATTCGGGCTCCTTTGTTTGTGGTGCATTCGTGTGAAAGTATGAATCTGTTCGCCTATCCCGCCTATCAGGCCTGTGCCGACATGTTGCTACCAATGCGGCACGGCGCGGCCCTGGCGAACCACTCGCTCGATGCGTGGTCCGCGTTCGCGCAGACACCGCACGGCCGCTCGCTGCGCGCAGCCTGCGAACTGCTGATGCTCGGCGGGCTCACGCCGAAGCGGCCGCCGTTCGGCATCGACTGCGTCGTCACGGAAGGCGAGCCGGTCGCCGTGGTCGAGGAAGTTGTCGCGCGCACGCCGTTCTGCTCGCTGCTGCACTTTCGCAAGGACGCCGTGCTGTCGACGCCGCAGCCGCGCGTGCTGATGATCGCGCCGATGTCGGGCCACTTCGCGACCCTGCTGCGCGCGACCGTGCGCACGATGCTGGCCGAGCACGACGTCTATATCACCGACTGGCACAACCCGCGCGACGTGCCGCTCAGCGATGGCCGCTTCGGCTTCGGCGAATTCGTGCGACACGTGATCGACTTCACCGCGGAGATCGGTTCCGGCACGCATCTGCTCGCGGTCTGCCAGCCGACCGTCGCGGCGCTCGCCGCCGTCGCGCTGATGGCCGCCGACGACCATCCCGCGCAGCCGGCCAGCATGACGCTGATGGCCGGCCCGATCGACACGCGCATCAATCCGACGCGCGTCAACGAACTGGCCAAAAGCCGGCCGATCGAGTGGTTCGAGCGCAACCTGATCAGCGCGGTGCCGTTCGGCTTCGCCGGCGCGCAGCGTCGCGTGTATCCGGGCTTCGTGCAGTTGGCCGCGTTCATGGCGATGAATCCGGGCCGCCACGCCGACTCGTTCGAAACGATGTACTACGAGCGCGGCAAGGGCGATCCGCAGAAGGCCGACACGATTCGCACCTTCTATGAAGAATACTTCGCGACGATGGATCTGACCGCCGACTTCTACCTGGAAACGGTCGACACAGTCTTTCAGCAGCATGCGCTGCCGTTACGCGCGCTCGAAGTCGAAGGGCGTCTGGTGGAGCCGTCGAAGATTCGGCGCACCGCGTTGCTGACCGTGGAGGGCGAAAAGGACGATATCTGCGCGGTCGGTCAGACGCTCGCCGCGCAGGACATGTGCGATCGTCTGCGGCCGTATCTGAAGACGCATCATGTGCAAACGGGCGTCGGCCACTACGGCGTGTTCAGCGGGCGTCGCTGGGAGCAGCACATTTATCCGCGCGTGCGGGCCGTGATTTACGACAACGAACCGCGCGCGGTGCTCGTCAATTCGCGCGCGCGTCCGATCCAGCCGGTGCCAGCGGCGACCGCAGCCGAAGTCACGGCGGCCGCGCCGGTAGCGGCCGCGGTCGTCGGGGTGGAAGTGGATGCGCCCGTGGGTGGGAGCGGGGGCGCCAACGGCAGCAGCGACTCGGCGGCGCAAACGCCCGCTGAGTCCACACGTAGGCGGCCGCCCGCGACATCCTGAGCCATGCCCGCGCGACCACTCCGTCTTGACGCGCGGGCCGCAACGGTTATCGCCTCGCTATGAGCGTTTCGCGAGCCGTGAGGCCTTCTTCAAACCGTCGCGTCACGCCACGGCGTCGCAGGGGGCACCTCGCACGGCGGCTCGGCGTCGATCGATCTGAAGTCGGCCGGCGACACGATCTCCAGATACTCCATGTCTTCCGAATAGTCGAACAGAAAGTGGACGATGCCCGGCGCCTGATGCACGCAATCGCCGGCCGCGACGAGCGTCTCCTTGTCGCCGTACATGAAGCGCGCCCAGCCCTTCAGCATGATCACGATGTGGAAATCGGCCTCATGACGGTGCCAGCCGGTGCCTTGCTCTGGTGCGTGATTCGCCTTGACGAGTTGCGCGAGCACCTTGCCGCCGGTCGCCCCGGCGATCCCCAGATCGCGGTAAAGGAAAAAGTCGCGCAAGCCCTGATCCACGTACGACGTGTCCTGCGGACGGATATGGCTGAATTGCGTGGCGAATGCGGTGGACATGATCGCGCTCCAGGAAGGTGAGCCGGCATCGATACCGGCGCGGTGGAGCGCCGCTTGCAAGCATCAAGCAGGCCAGTGGAGCCGATCAGTGAAGGTAGCGCGTGGCAGGCTCAGGCCGTTGGCCGGATCATCTGGAACATCTCGCCGATCTGCGCGTAGTCGGCGCGATAACCCGCGCGCATGATCGGCTGCGCGGCGTGCGTGTCGAACAGGCCGTCCTTCAGATACGCGTCGTCGACGTGCACGCCGACCACCTGGCCGAGCGACAGATAGTTATCCATCGGCTTGCCGTCGACGTCATGCAGACGCACGATCTGCAGCAGCTTGCATTCGAGCGCGGCCGGCGATTCGGCCACGTGCGGCACCGCGACGTTGCGGCCCGGTGCGGGCGTGAGCCCGGCCAGTGCGAACTCGTCGACGTGCGGCGCAACCGGCGCCGACGAGCGGTTCATCTGCTCGGCGAGCGGCCGGGTGGCGAGGTTCCACACGAATTCGCCGGTCGCCTCGATGTTGACGAGGCTGTCCTTGCGGCCCTCGCTGCAAAAACCGATGATCGGCGGAAAGGTCGCAAACGCGCCGAAAAAGCTGTAGGGCGCGAGATTGAGCGTGCCTTCGGCATCGCGCGACGAAATCCAGCCGATCAGCCGCGGCGCGACGATCGCCTTGAAAGGATCGTGCGGCAGGCCGTGACCGACGGCGGGATCGTAGAAGTAGTGGGACATGACGTGGCTTGGGGTTGACTTGAGGTTGACGCAGGTTCGCTCGTAACTCGTGTGGGTTAGCGCGACAAGCGGCCGGAAGGCGGGCACGGAGGGGCTATTTATACCGCACTAGCCGCGCCCGATCACGCGCTTGCGCCCTTCCTTGACGCGCGTGATGCGCGCTTCGTCCCAGTCATGAAAACCCGCACCGCTGCGCACGCCGACACGCCCCGCGTCGACCTGCGCGCGCAGCAGATCGATCACGTCCTCGTCCTTGGCAAGTTGCGGCATCAGGTGCGACGCGATGTCGACGAAGGTGTCGAGTCCGCCCATGTCCGCGCCCTCGAACGGTCCGACGATGCCCCAACGGCGTCCCAGCGAAGCCTTCATCACACGATCGACGACCTCGGGCGTTGCCGCCCCCGAACGCACGATGTGCAACGCCTCGCGCAGCACCGCGAACTGCAGCCGATTGCCGACAAAGCCCGGAATCGCCTTCGCGAGCACGACCGGCTCCATGCCGATCGCGCTCATCAGCCCGGCGGTTTGCTGCACGACTTCGGGCGCGGTCTCGGTGCCCGGCACGACTTCGACGAGCGGAATCATGTGCGGCGGGTTCCAGAAATGCGCGATCACGAAGCGCTCTTTCGCGCGCAGCGGTGTGGCGAGCTGGTCGGGCGGAAAGCCGCTGGTGTTGCTCGCGAGGATCGCATCGTCGGCGAGCAGGCCGGTCAGTGTCGCGTAGAGGCGATGCTTGAGTTCGAGCACCTCGGGAATCGCCTCGATCACGAAGCGCGCGTCTGCGACCGCGTCGAGCTGCGCATGCGTTTCGAGGCGCGCGAGCGCCGCCTGTTTGGCAGCATCATCGATACGGCCCAGGTCGATCAGCTCGTCGAGCACGGCCTGCGCTTTCAGCGCGACGCTCGCGAGCCGCGTCGGATCGACGTCGTGAACGATGGTCCGGTATCCGTGCAATGCGGCCTGCGTCGCGATGCCGACGCCCATCAGTCCGGTGCCCACCACCCCTATCGTTATGTCCTGCAGTGTCTTGTCCACACGCGCTCCCGCTGCCGTCGATGAAAGCCCCGAAGCATAGCGCAGCACGCCCAATACCACGGTCCGACTCGTAAGCCCGGATGCGACGAAGCCGGCCTTCCCGTGGCGGGAAGACCGGCTTCGTGGACTCACGCCGCCTGTTGCGGCGCCGTCAGGCGCGCATTAGTAGCGCGGCGGCGGGCGGTGATCGTCGCGATCGTCGCCGTGGTGGTGCGGATCGTAGTCGCGCGGATGATGGCGCATCCACTCGTCGTGCTCCCAGTAGCGATGGCCGTCCCAGTAACGATCGCCGTGCCAGCCGATGTTGATCGACACGCCGACCGGCGTCATGTGCGGTTGACCGTACACGACCGGCGCCGGGCCGTGCTCGACGATCACGCGCTCTTGCGCGGATGCGCTACCGGCCGCGATGAGTGCGCCGCCCGCGAGCAGCGTTGCGATAAGCGTGCGCGATGCCTTGCCAATGGTTTTCATGATGACCTCCCGTCAAAGTTTTATTCCAGGCCAGCGTCCGGTTTTGTTCGGGTCGGGCGATTCGCTTGATTCGCTTCGCTCGTGAGCCGAACCAGACGCCGTACGCTTGACACCCACTTTAGCGGCCCGATTCGCATGAAGACGTGAGCACTTGTAAGCGTGCATTTCATAGATGGGGACGGATGACGGCCGCGCGATTTCGCTTTCGAGCTTCATTCAACAAGGCTTACGAAGCGACGCTGTGGTTCGAGTCGCTGAATCAGCGCGAAAGCTCGTTACATTCATTTCGGGCCCGAAATATTTCGGAAGGAGTCGGACGGGCGCACGGTCCTACGGTGATACAGCCTGTTCGTCGCAATGGTGCGCCGCGATAACCGCGCGCCAAAACAAAAAGCCACGATTCGCTTTTCGCGAATAGTGGCTCAATGAAAAGCGCACCCGAGGTGCGCGCCCCGGCGCGTTGTGTCGCGCCCAGGACGGAACGGCTGGACTTAGTCCGACAGCTTGATGCCGAACAGCGTCGACTGCGCGCGGCGCACACGCTCTGCCTCACGGGCACGCGCTGCGTACGAGTAGTCCGAATCCAGCGGCAGGTGGGGCGACGCAAAGAGGTCGCTGACCTTTTGGAACAGTGCAAAGATGTAGCTCATGGCGACTCCCGGTTAGTGACTGCATTGCTAGGGTTTTCCCTTAGCCATGATTCTAGGGTTTTCCCTAGGAAAAAGCTAGTGCAATGCAGCAAATTTTTGGTGTAGCGCCTAGTCGCATTCTCTTGGGACTGTCACACGTTGTATCGCGACAACGTCCCCGATTTAGCGATTGGGCGGCCGACCACCGTGCGGAGTGCGGGCGTGTCTCGCGTGCGCCGGCGTCGCGCCGGACTGTAGGGGCGCCGTGGGGGGCGTCGCTGGGGTCGTTGCGGCGGGCACCGACGCGGCATTCGTCGTCGCGGCCATCGCCGTATGCGCGTCGAGCAGGCTCACCATCGCCGCCTGCTGGTTCTGCATCATCTGTTCGATGCGGTGTTGCTGGGCCGTCGTCTCGCGCGTGAGGCGCATCAGCAGCAGCGTCTGCGCGATGCCGATCGCGACGGTCACCAGCAGCGCGCCGACCACGATCGACAGCATCCATTTCACGCGCCGCGAATGATCGGTCGCGGCGCGGCGTTGATCAGCGATCACGCCGTAGAGCGCATCGACGGTATCGGCGAACGCCGTGGCACGCGCGCGGTCGAGTTCCGGCTCCGAGCGTAGCGCGGCGGCGGCCGCGTCGGTGCGGCGCCCGTCACGCCACGAAGTGGCGAATCCGGCGGGGTTGTCCGCAGACACGGGTCGGGGTGTCGTCAAGGGCGTGGCGGTCGCGGGCCTGTCGTCCTGTTTCGCGGTTACAGCCTCGGACGACGTGGACTGCGGACGCGTCGCGGACTCGCTGGCGGACTGGGTCGCGCTACTGCCATCGGTCAACGCCGAAGTTGCAGGTGAGGCCGGGGTTGCCGCCGCGGCCGCATCGCGCGATGCCGTCGCGGCTTTCGCGAAGGTCGCGGCGAAACGCTGCTGCGGTTTGCCTGCGCCCGCCGTCGCCGCCGATTCCGCTTCGGCCGCCTGGCGCAACGCGGTCACGCTGCGCGCGACAGTCGCGGCGGCCATCGCCGAGCTGAGCGGCGCGGATGGCTCACGCGACATCACCACGGGCTTGTCGTCGGGGTTTGCTTCGGCGTTCGGCGCCGCATGGTCGGGAGCGCCATTCGCGGACGTGCTTGCGGGCGCATCCGCAGCCACCACCACCGGCTCGACGTCAAATCCGCTCAACTGCTCGTTCACCGGCATCGACGCATCCAGCTTCGCTGCACGCGGTGCGCGGCGCGCAGTCTTGTCGAGCGCCACGTGTTCATCGAATGCACCGACCGCCTGCAGCACCACGTCCGGCAATTCGAAGCCGTGCAGCGTGCCTTGGCGGAAGTCGATGTTCATCGCCTCGACGGTCGCACGGGTCGGATCGTCAGGGAACAGGTCAAGGGTGCTGTCGTCGCGCGCGACGCTGCTCAGTTGTGCGAGGCGTTGCGCCGAGCGCGCCGCGCGTGCCAGCTTGTTTTCGGTTTCGGTAGAGACGGCGCCCTGGCGCTGCTTCTTCGAAGCGACGCGCCGGGGCCTGGACTGCGGGGATGCTGCGGAATCTGCCATAGAGGAAAAAGCGGTCGTCGCCGGGAACGGGGCGCCGGATGCCGCTCGTCATTGCCATTGGAATATTTAGAGCCAGCATTGTCGCATGGCGCTCCGCCCGCGCCGAAGCCATTCCCCGACGATTTGCGCGCTTTCGAGCCCGGTCGAGTCTTTCACGAACTCGCGTCGCCTTATTTGAAATCAGCGGCAGCGGTGGCTTAGCGTGCGCGGCTGCCGTTGCGCATTCCACGCGGCTCTTGCACCTGGCGCGTCTGATGCGACTGATGCGTCTGTCACCCCTCATAGGCGTCGAGCATTTCAGATGCTTGACCCAAGGTGTCAGCGCGAGGCGTTTGCTTTATGCTAGCCCGCACACCGCAACGGTCTCGGCGATCGCGATCCTGAACCGCCGCCCTGAGCGCTGCCTCGATACAGATAAATTGCGCACGTTGCGCGCCCGACCCAACCGACCATGCCAAGCACGACCCTTCCCCCTGCATCGACGACCACCGTCGCGACCTCGCTGCGCGAGCACTTCGCGAACGTGGTGCTGCCGATGTGGCGGGGGCCCGGCTTCAACCACGCGTTGCAGCTGCCCTACGAAGCGCTCGACGCCACCGGAGGCGAGCCGCTGCCCCCGCAACGCTACCGGGCGATGGCGTGTGCGCGGCAGTTGTTCACGTTCGCGCAAGCGGGCGACATGGAACACGCGCGCGTGCTGTTCGATTCGCTGACGCACACCTTTCGGGACGCTGACCACGGCGGATGGTTCTACAGCGTCGACGCGCTCGGTGTGCCGCTCGACACGACCAAGGACCTCTACACGCACGCGTTCGTCGTGTTCGCGTGCGCGGAATACGCGCGGCGCTCAGACAACCTCGACGCGCTGAAACTCGTGCACAGCACGACCGCACTAATCCAGTCGAACTTCGCGGCCGACGGCGATCTGTTCAACGCCGCGCTCAACGTCGACTTTTCGCAGGTGATCGGCAAGCCGCTGCAGAATCCGCTGATGCACCTGACCGAAGCGTGGCTCGCCGCCTGCGAAGCAACCCGCGACAACGTCTTCGGCGCCGCGTTGCGCCGCCTCGCTGGCGCGGTCGCGCGACACTTCGTGCATACGCCGAGCGGCTGCATCGCCGAATTGCCGATCGGCGCGAGCGGCAACCGTCTGGAGCCGGGACATCAGTTCGAGTGGTACTGGCTGGTCAGGCAGGCGGGCGCGCTGTTCGCCGGCACAGGGCTCGCCGAAGCGTTGGCGCGCGCCTTCGCCTTCGCGCAGCAGCATGGCGTGGACCCAGACAACGGCGGCGTGTGCGCATCGCTCGACGAGGCCGGCAATGTCAGCGACTCGACCCAGCGGATCTGGGCGCAGACGGAATACCTGCGCGCACTTGCCTGTCACGACGATCCGGCCGTGCGTGCGGCGCTGCCGCAACAGATCGCGTGTTTTCATCGATGCTTTTTGCATGAACACGGTTGGTTCGAATGCAAGACGTCGAGCGGCGAGATCGCGCGCGCCGACATGCCGTCAACCACGCCGTATCATCTAGCCACAGCCTATGCGGCGCTGCCCGTGGACGCCGACACGAGAGCGTGAACTTGGCCGAATTTGGACAACGATAGATGACGTTGAGCGCTTGATCATCTCAATAAAGAGCAGCACGGATGGACGAATGTCCGCCGCCGCGTCGCGGGAGGAATTTAATGCCGCTGGTAAACCCCAAGCGCAAAAAAGTTCTCGTCTGACCTTCTCAAAGCGCGAAAAAACATCAAAACCGGGGAATACCCGGATGCAGGTTGATTGGCGTCTGTCATAAAGACGTGATACAACTCTCCCCTCGCGCTCGCCGTTGCATTGGAGCAATTGCGGTCGCGATGCAATACACAACATTTATTTGGATTAAAAATGGCAACAGGTACTGTTAAGTGGTTTAACGATGCAAAGGGCTTCGGCTTCATCACCCCGGACGACGGCGGCGAAGACCTGTTTGCACACTTCTCGGAAATCCAGTCTTCGGGCTTCAAGTCCCTGCAGGAAAACCAGAAAGTGTCGTTCGAAGTCAAGCAAGGCCCGAAGGGCAAGCAGGCTGCGAACATCCAGTCGATCTAAGTACCACAGGTACTTTGAGACAGACTTGGACGTCACGATAGGCGCCTCTAGAGGCCCCTGCGTCTAATGCAAAATGGCTCGCTTTATGCGGGCCATTTTCTATTTTCTGCGTCGTTTTTAAGCGTCAGCGCCTTAAAGCGCATGCATTCCGGATAATGCCAATTCCGCGTTGGCTGCGAACACTGCCCCGTGCTGTTGCGTGCGCAACACACTTTCAGAAATTTCGAACACGGAAACGGCCTGTTTCAACTGCTCGGTCTGCTGATGCAGCGAAGCGGCCGCCGCCGCGGCCTGCTCCACGAGCGCCGCGTTCTGCTGGGTCATCTCGTCCATCTGCACGACCGCCTGGTTCACCTGCTCGATGCCGGTGCTCTGCTCGAGCGACGACGCGCTGATTTCGGCCATCATCTGCGTGACGCGCGAGATCGATGCCGACACATGGCTCATCGCTTCACCGGCACGCTCGACGAGCGTCGAGCCGCCCTGAATCTCCGCGACCGACTCGCTGATCAGCGTCTTGATTTCCTTCGCCGACTGCGCGCTGCGTTGCGCGAGCCCGCGCACTTCGCCGGCCACGACCGCGAAGCCGCGACCCTGCTCGCCCGCGCGCGCCGCCTCGACGGCCGCATTCAGCGCGAGGATGTTGGTCTGGAACGCGATGCCGTCGATCACCGAGATGATCTCTGCGATCTTGTCCGAGCTCTGCGCGATGCCGCGCATCTTGTCGACCACCTGGTTGACGACTTCGCTGCCGCGCGACGTCGCGTCGAGCGCGGTCTCGGCCAGCGCGTTGGCTTCGCGCGCATGGTCGGCGTTCTGCCGGACGGTCGCCGTGAGTTCTTCCATGCTCGACGCCGTTTCCTCGAGCGATGCCGCCTGGTTTTCGGTGCGCGCCGACAGATCGGCGTTGCCGGTCGCGATTTCGTTGGCACCAAGATGGATCGAGTCGGCGGATTCGCGCACGCTCTTGACGGTGCGGGCGACGCTCGCCTGCATCGTCGCGAGGCCCGAGAACAGGCGACCGATTTCGTTGCTGCCGCGTGAGGCGATCGGCTGATCGAGACGACCTTGCGCGATGCGTTCGAAATGGCGGCCCGCTTCCTCGAGCGGTGCCACGACGCCGCGGCGCAGCGCCGTATAGACAGCGAGCGTGCCGGCGACCAGCACGAGCAGAATCACCACGCTGACGATGCGAAATGCCGCGACGCGAGCATCGATCGAATCGAGCGACGCGCGGCTCGCGGCGTCGCCGAACTGCACGAAGTTGTGCACTTCCGTCAGATAGGCATCCTGAAACGACTGCGTAGGCTGATCGAGGAAGGCCTGGATATTGTTCGAGTCGAGATACTGTACGAGCTCCGCGAGCGCGTCGTGCAGCGTCTTATAACGTTCGGCGAGCGCGGTGGCGCGCGCGCTGTTTTCGTCGCTGGTCTTCTGCGCGCTCATGAAGGCCGCGAAAGACTGATCGGCGGCAACGAGCTGTTCGCGAGCGTGCTGCACGATGTCGGTGGGCTCGGTGCCGCCGCGCACCATGCGCGTGCCGGCGCGCGACAGGTTGATGCGCGCGTCCATCAGGCGCTGCGTCGTCTGGTTGACCGAGTCGACCTGCTTCAGCGCGATGTTCGACAGATCGCCAACGTCGTCGTGCGTGCGGGTCAGCGACCAGAAGCCCAACCCTACCGTGACGAGTTGAAAGACGCAGAACGCGGCCAGAACACATAGCAGGCCGGATGCGACCTTGATCTTGCTGAACATCGTGGACACCTGGGAACAAAGGATGACGGGGGGTTACACCAGGGTTAACGGCAGGCCGTTTGACGGCTTGAGACCAATTCCCGCAAAAAGCGCTCTACGTGCAGGTTTCATCGGCGATCGTCGCGATTGAGGATGTTTTGCGCAACAATGCGCCGCTCGTCGCGAGGAATCACCTTGCGCAGTGCAGCGGCACTTCCTAGAGTGGGTAGGGACCGCGTGGCGCGCGTCGCGCGGATGCTCTGTTGCACCGATGCACAACACCGACCCTGCACGAAGGAACCACGATGACCGACCTACTCGACCGGGCGCGCGCCGCACTGCACGCCCAGCCGTTCAGCATGCTGCTAGGCGCAGAGCTGATGCACGCCGGCAGCGACGAGCTCACCCTGTGTCTGCCGATTCGCGACGAACTGCGGCAGCAGCACGGCTTCGTGCATGGCGGCGTCATCAGCTATCTCGCCGACAATGCGTTGACGTTCGCGGGCGCGCTGTCGCTCGGTCCGCGAGTCGTGACCGGTGAGTACAAGATCAACTATCTGCGCCCGGCGATGAAGGGCACGCTGATCGCGCGCGCGAACGTCGTCTATGCGGGCAGGCATCAGGCGACCTGCCAGTGCAGCGTGTTCGTGATGGAAGGCAATCGCGAGAAGCTGGTGGCGGTTGCGCAGGGGACCGTGAACAGGATTGGGGAGAATGGCGAGCAGGAGGGGGGAAATTAAGGCCGCGTAGCATGAAAAAAGCCGCTCCTGCGCGTAACAGGAACGGCTTTGCATCTCACGGCGATATGACGGGAAGAGAAAGCGCGCTTACTCCGCCGCGTAAGTCTTCTGCGTCTGCTCGCCCAGTCCTTCGATACCCAGACGCACCGTCTGCCCCGGCTTCAGAAACACCGGGTTCGGCTTCACGCCCATGCCCACGCCCGGCGGCGTGCCGGTCGAGATCACGTCGCCCGGCTGCAGGCTCATGCACTGCGACACATACGACACCACCTTCGCGACGCTGAAGATCATCGTCTTCGTGCTGCCGTTCTGGTAGCGATGACCGTCCACTTCGAGCCACAGGCTCAGGTTCTGCGGATCGGCGACTTCATCGCGCGTAACGACCCACGGGCCGATCGGGCCGAACGTGTCGAAGCCCTTGCCCTTGTCCCACGTGCCGCCGCGCTCGATCTGCCATTCGCGCTCCGACACGTCGTTGATGACGCAATAACCGGCCACGTGCTCGAGCGCGTTCGCTTCGTCCACGTACTTCGCCGCCTTGCCGATCACCACGCCGAGTTCCACTTCCCAATCCGTCTTCTTCGAGCCGCGCGGGATTTCGATGTCGTCGTTCGGGCCGCTGATCGCGCTCGTCCACTTGTTGAAAATGACCGGTTCGGCCGGCACCGGCAGATTCGATTCCGCCGCGTGATCCGCGTAGTTCAGGCCGATGCAGATGAACTTGCCGATCTTGCCGACGCACGGTCCGACGCGCGGATTGCCTTCGACGACCGGCAGCGTAGCCGGATCCACCGCGCGCAGTTTCGCGAGGCTTTCATCGCCGAGCACAGCGCCGTCGATATCGCCGACCACCTTCGACAGATCGCGAATCTTGCCTTGCGCGTCGAGCAGGCCCGGCTTTTCCTGGCCTTTCGGCCCATAACGAAGCAGTTTCATCGTTGCACTTCCCTTTACGTTCAGTAGTGTTCGGTTCGTCAATCAATCAGAATCAGTTCGACCATCCACCGTCGATCACATGGAGTTGGCCCGTCGTGAACGACGACTCGTCGGACGCGAGATACAGCGCGAGCGCGGCGATCTCCTCCGGCTTGCCGATGCGGCCCATCGGCTGACGCGCGACGAAGGCGGCCTGCACCGCATCGAGCGACGCGCCCTGGGCCTGTGCCTGCGCGGCGATTCGCTGTTCGAGCGACGGCGAGGACACCGTGCCCGGGCAAATCGCGTTACAGCGTACACCACGCGTGACGAAATCCGCAGCGACGGACTTGGTCAGCCCGACCACCGCGGCCTTCGACGCGCCGTACGCAAAGCGGTTCGGCACGCCCTTCACGCTCGACGCCGCCGACGACATGTTGATGATCGAGCCGCCGCCCTTCTCGAGCATGGCCGGCAAGAACGCGCGGATCATACGGTACATGGCCTTCGCGTTGAGGTCGAACGCGAACTCCCAATCCTCCTCGCTGCATTCGAGAATACTGCCCGCGTGCACGAAGCCCGCGCAGTTGAACAGCACGTCGATCGTGCCGACTTCCGCGGCGAGCGCCTTGATCGCCGCGCCGTCGAGCACGTCGAGCTTGCGCGCCTCGACCGGCTTGCCGGCGAGTCCGTCGATACGGATATCGGTGGCGATCACGCGTGCGCCTTCGCGCGCGAACAGTTCGGCGGTGGCGAGACCGATGCCTTGTCCCGCCGCGGTGATCAGGGCCGTTTTGCCGGCCAGTCTTTGTGTCATCTACGACTCCAGTTGAATGGGCTGCTAACGAAATCAAAGCCGGTAAAACGCGGCGGCGTTCTCGCCGAACACGGCGTCGCGCTCGGCGTCGCTCAACGACGCGAGCAACGTGGTCGCCACCGAATGCCACAGCAGATAATCGCCGTTCAGTTCGAGCACCGGCCAGTCGCTGCCCCACATCAGCCGCGCGGGGCCAAACGTGTTCAGCAGATGCTCGACGTAGGGCCGAAGCGTCTCTTCGGTCCAGCCGGGCGACGCCTCAGTCGCGAGACCGGACAGCTTGCAGTGCACGTGCGGGAATGCTGCGAGCCGCGTGATCGCGTCGCGCCACACCTGGTAGCCCGCCTGGCCATAGCGGATCGGCGGCTTCGCGCCATGATCGACCACGATGCGCAGCGCCGGAAAACGCTGAGCAAAGATCTCGGCGTATTGCACGTGACGCGCGTAGATCAGCGCGTCGAACGCGAGGTCGTGCGCGATCAGCGCGTCGATCGCCGGCACGAGGTCGGGGTTCGCGATCCAGCCGTCGTCGGGCAGGTCCTGCAGCATCGGCCGCACGCCCTTGAACTTCGGCTCGCGCGCAAGCGCCTCGATCAGATCGGGCGCGTTCGGCAACAGCAGCGGCACCCAGCCAACCACGCCCGCGATCGACGGCTCGTGCCGCGCGATGTCGAGCAGATAGCGGGTTTCATCGAGCGTCGGCGCGGCCTGCACGACCACCGTCCGCTCGATGCCGGCCTGTTCGCGCAACGGCTTCAGATCGCCTGGCCCGAACGGTCGGTAGAGGATTTTCAGCTCCGGCGTCAGCCACTCGTAGTCGCCCCGCGCGGGGTCCCAGTAGTGCTGGTGAGCGTCGATCGGCATGGTCGGATCAGTCCTCGGGCGCGGGCGCGCGGGGGTCGAGCAGGCCGGCCTCGCGCAATGCGGACCACAAGGCCGCGGGGATCGGCTGCTCGAACGACGCGACGTTCTCGCGCAATTCGTCGGCACTGCGCGCGCCGGTCAGCACGGTGGCGACCGCCGGATGCGCATACGGAAACTGCAACGCGGCGGCGGCGAGCGGCACGTGATGCGCGCGGCACACCGCCTCCAGCCGCGCGACGCGTTCGATCACCTCGGGCGGCGCGGCGCCGTAATTGAACTTCAGATCGCCTTCGACGCCGCGCGCCAGAATCCCCGAATTGAACGCGCCGCCGAGCAGAATGCTGACGCCGCGCGCCTCGCAGGCGGGCAGCAGGTCGTCGAGGGTGGTCTGCTCGAGCAGCGTATAACGCCCCGCGAGCAGCGCGCAATCGATATCGCACTCGGCCATCGCGTCGAGGATCACCGCGCCTTCGTTGACGCCGAGCCCGACCGCCTTGATCGCGCCCGTCGAGCGCAGCCGTTCCAGTGCGCGGAAGCCGCCGCCTTCGGTCAATTGCCGCCAGTAGTGCGGATGCTGGTCGCCGTGCGTGAGGCGGCCGATGTCGTGCACGAGCAGCATGTCGATATCGATGATGCCGAGGCGCTGCTGGCTGTCCTCGAACGACCGCAGGATGCCGTCGTGCGTGTAGTCGTAGATGGCTTCGAACGGCAGCGGATTCTGCCAGCCTTCGCGGTCGTCGAAAGGCGACGTGCGCGGCACGAAGCGGCGGCCGACCTTGGTCGACAGCACATACTCGCCGCGCGGATAGTGGCGCAGCGCGGCGCCGAGCCGATGCTCGGCCTTGGTGTTGCCGTAGTGCGGCGCGGTGTCGAAGTAGCGCACGCCCGCGTCCCAGGCGGCGGCGATGGTCGCATGGGCTTCCTCGTCGGACAGGTCGCGATACAGGCCGCCGAGCGGCGCCGTGCCGAGCCCCAGTCCGCTCACCTGCAACGAGCCGCGGCCGATACGGCGCCGCTGCCCGATCCTCGATCCGATCGATGCCGACATGAGCTTGTCTCCAAAGTCTGGTCTTTTTACCATGCGACGGGCCGGCTATACCGCAAACGCGGCGCGCACTGCTCGCACGTGCAATGATTCACCAATAAACGTATTATTCATATTCGAATTTTTGCAAGTCAAGAAAACCGTGCGCAACGGATGCCCGGGGTTTTCCCTGGACAACGGGCAATCAGTTCGCGAAACGCTACGCACTCGCCCGCGCGCGCCAGATAATAAGAACTCCAGACAATATCCCGCCCCTCATGATGGACGCCGAAGACAAAGACGACGACCGCTACCGCGCCCCCGCGCTGGACAAAGGCCTCGACATTCTCGAACTGCTGTCCGAGCAGAAGGAAGGACTCACGCGCGCCGAGATCACGCGGCAGCTGGGCCGCAACGCGAGCGAGATGTACCGGATGCTCGAACGCCTCGTCGCGCGCCAATACGTGGTGCGCTCGGCGGCCGGCGACCGCTACTCGCTGAGCCTGAAGCTGTTCGCGCTCGCGCACCGTCATCCGCCGATGAACCGGCTGATCGCCGAAGCGCTGCCGCTGATGCAGCGTTTCGCCGACGCGGCCGAGCAGTCGTGCCACCTCGTCGTCTACGACCGTGGCAACCTGCTGGTGATCGCCCAGATCGACGGTCCGGGCACGTGGGGCATGTCGGTGCGGCTCGGCTCGCGGGTCGGTCTGATCGACACCGGTTCGGGCCGCGTGATGCTCGCGTTCCAGAGCCTCGAGCAGCGTCAGCAGATGCTTGCCGAGCACACGAAGGTAAAAGGCGAAGTCACGCTCGATCGCGACGCGCTGGAGCAGGCATGCGAGCGCATCCGCGCGGCGGGCTTCTGGCAGAAGGACAGCCAGCAGACCTTCGGCGTCACGGACGTGACGTTTCCGATCCTCGCGCCGTCGGGACAGGCGATCGCCGTGCTCACCTGCCCGTATCTGCGGCGGATCGACGAATATGTCGCGCCGACGCTCGAAGCAGCCACCACGCTTCTGCGCGACACGGTGCAGGCGCTGTCGATGTTCCGCGAGCAGGCCGCGTAATGGGCGAGTTGCGCGGCAAGTCGCGCGGCAAGGCGGGCGGCGACGGCTCGCGCGGCGGCGCGCACGCGCACATGGTTTAGAATGGCGGCCCTTCCAAAATAACGCCGCATGACGGGCTCATGCGCGCGCATCGATTGAGCAATGGCCAAACTTCTGACCGACTCCGAATTCCAGCGTTTTTCCGAACTCCAGCAGAAGCAGTCGAGCTTCACGATCACCGCCGAAGAAGCCGACGAACTGCGCGACATCGTCGCTCACGCGCAGAAGCGCCGCGACGACCGCGCCGCCGCGATGCAAAGCATCGAGACCTTCATCCAGCAGTTCGACATCACGCCCGACGAGCTGTTTTCGCCCGAGCAGATCGGCGAAGCGGCGCGTACCTACGGCCTGATTCCGGCCGCGCGCAAGGAGCGCGTGCTGCCGCCGTCGCTGACGTTCAACGGCAAGCCGTATCAATGGACCACCCGTGCGCTGCCCGACGAAATTCGCGTGCCGCTGTTCGACGCGTTCAAGGGCGGCGAGTCCGTGAAATCGTTCATTTCGACGCAGAAGGACGCGATCCGCTGCGCCGCGACGATCGCACGGCTCGAACGCGAAACCGGCGCCGTGTATGCGCAGGAGTGGCTCGACGAGTTGTCGGTTACGCGCGCGCAAGTCGACGAGGCGACGCAGAAGCTGGCGGCGTGAGGCGATGAAGCCGTGCGTTGAGCGGCCCGCGACGTAAGCCGCTCAACGCGCCGGCGGGTTCTGCGCGGAGGACTTCGGGTCCGCCCCCGCCGTTTCGTCGAGCGCCATGCGGAAGCCCACCACGCCGGGATCGTCGGTCCGCGTGATCGTGAAGCCGCTGGCCTTCGCGAGCGCGATCATCGCGGCGTTCTCGCGCAACGCTTCACCGACCAGCCAGTGCGTATCGCGCGCCCGCGCATACGCGATGATCCGCTGCATCAGCAGCTGGCCGAGGCGCCGCCCCTTCTGGTCCGAGCGCACCGTCACCGCGAACTCGGCCGTCTCGTTGTCGGGATCGGCCACCGCGCGCACCACGCCGAGCGTCTGCGCGACGCCGTCTTCGTTGTCGACCGTCGCGATCAGCGCCATTTCACGGTCGTAGTCGATCTGGGTCATGCGCGCGAGTTGCGAGTGCTCGAAACTGCTGACCGCGCCAAAAAAACGCAGCCGCAAATCTTCCGGCGTCATCGCATTCACGAACTCGCGATGCGCGTTTTCGTCTTCGGGGCGAATCGGCCGCACCGTCACTCGCAGACCCTGCCAGTCGAGCGTTTCCTCAAAGCGACGCGGGTACGGCACGATCGCGAGACGGCTGCGCTGCGCGCCGACCCGCAACACGGGATCGACCACCGTCACGCGGTCCCGGTAGACCCTGAGTTTCAACGCCAGGCCGACGATCTCGCGCACGTCGCAAACCGCTTGCGACAGCGCCGTCAACGCCGCGAGTATCGGCTCCGGCGAGACCTGGCGCGCGTAGTGCGAGCGCGTGACGAGGTCGCGCGCGAGCATCGGATTGAGCGGCGGCAGGCCGTAGACGTGCAAGCCGCTGGAAACGCCGTCGATCGGCGGCGCGGTGAATTGGAACACCGGGCCGAAGTTGTCGTCGTCGTGCAGTTCAACGGCGACGTCGACGATGGGTTTGGCCGCGTCGTCGGCATCGGCGCACGGCGCGTCGTCGGCATCGGCGCGCGGCGCATCGGCGCCCGCTCCTTCCACACCCTCCACCCGCAACCCGAACCGCGCCAGAAACCGCGCCGCCGCCTCCCCGACGAGTTCGTTTTCACCCGCCGCCAACGCTTCGCGAGCTTGCGCCTGGGCGCCGTCGATCGACTCGGGAATCTGCGCAGGCAAGCCTTCCGGCGTTTGCATCAGCAACTCGCGGCCCAGCCGGTACTCGACCAGACGCGCGAACGCGCGCGCCAGCCGCTGCGGCGTCGTGTGCACCGGGATGCCCTGCGCGTGCAGCGCGTCGCGCCTGGTCGCATCGACGCCACCGAAAAAGCACGCGAGCAGCCCGCGATACGCGAAGCGCTGATGCTCGATCAGCGCCTGCGCGACATCGTCGACCGGCGCGCCATGCGTCGACGCGTGCACCACGAACGCGGTACCCGTCTCGCGATACTCGCCGAGCAGCTTCAGCGCGGTGCCGAAGTGCTCAGGACGCGCGCCGTCGCCGAGAAGCAGCGGATTGCCGCCGACCGCGAGCGGTAGCGCCTCGCGCAGCGCGTCCGACGCCGCGGCCGGCCACGGCGCGAGCAGGCCGCCCGCGGCGCAGAACGCGTCGCGAGCAAGGGTCGCGAGACCTTGGTCGCTGGTGATCAGCGTCGCGGTGCCGCCCGCCGCCACGCGGCCGACGCCGAGCGTTTCGATTTCGTCGAGCAGATCGTCGAGCGCGTCGACGCGCACCAGGCCCGCGCGCCGGAATGCCGCCGTATAGAGGCCGTCGGCGGGATCGTCGCGGCCGGAGCGCAGCGCGAGCACCGGCTTGTTGCGCGCCGCCGCGCGTGCGGCCGACATGAACTTGCGCGCCGCCCGCACACTGTCGAGTTCGAGCAGGATCGCGCGGGTGTTAGGGTCGCTCGCGAGGTAATCGAGCACGTCGCCGGCATCGACGTCCGCCTCTCCTCCGAGTGCCACCGCGTGCGAGAAACCGAGCCCGCGCGCCTGCGCCCAGCCGAGCACCGCGTTGGTCAGCGCGTTCGACTGCGACACCCACGCCACGCCGCCCGCCTTGACCGTGCACGACGGCGCGCCCAGATGCGCGCCGAGCGCCGGCGACACCACGCCGAGACTGCCCGGTCCGACGATGCGCAGCAGATGCGGCCGCGCCGCCGACAGCGCATGCCGCATTGCGAGCCGGTCTTCGTCGCTGCGCACCTCGCCGACGATGATCACGGCGCGCGTGCCCATGCCCCCGAGCTTATGGATCAACGAGGGCCACGTCGCTGGCGGCGTGCAGATCACCGCGACGGTGGGCGCCTGCGGCAGATCGCCGACACCAGGGATCACCTTGTGGACGCCGAGCGTCGCGTGCTTCGGATTGACCGGCCACAGCGGACCGTCGAAGCCGCCTTCGAGCACGCGCGCCCAAACCATCGCGCCGGTGCTGCCCGGCCGCTCGGACGCGCCGATCACGGCGACGGATTTCGGGCGAAACAAGGCGTCGAGGTTGCGAACGGTCACGGTCGCTCCAGGCGGTGGACAGGAATGGGCGCCGGCAACGCGGCGGCGGGGTGGTTTCGTCAGCATAGGCGAAGTCGCGCGCGGGTGCGGGGTTGTTGCGACGACGATCCGCTGCGTGCGGAAGCGGGCCGGGGTGAGCGCGCGACGGGCGCCATCGCGATTGCCGGCGCGCCGACGTCTGCTGTTCGAGCGCGATCACAAAGGGATTCGACGGGGCCGTTCGGCTAGTGGCTCGACATCGCGCAGGCGCACGCGGGGTTCGAGTATGTGCAGGCGTTCGGAAGCTGGTTGCGCGACGAGGTGTTGAAAATCCAGTGATGGCTGCGCTTGCCGCGCAAGCGCAGCGCACAAAAGAAAAAGCCGCGTCGAACGCGGCTCTTTACCTGCGAAACCCGCGGACTTGCGGGCTTACATCGCCTTCCGGAACGGCGCCCCCGAGTGCTCGCGCAACTCGTTGAACACGATCTTCGGCCACGCCTTCTGCGCGACTTCGATCTCCGACACGTGCGAGGCCAGATAGGTCGGCGCATCGGACGCATCGAGCGCGATCCGCGCCGAGTACGAATCGGTGAAGCGGCGCAGCTCGGACGCATCGTCGCAGGTCACCCAGCGCGACAGGCGGTAGCGCGCCGGCGCCATCCGCACGTCGACCTTGTACTCGGTCGACAGGCGATGCGACACCACTTCGAACTGCAGCTGCCCGACCGCGCCGAGAATCATCAGACCGCCCGCTTCGGGACGGAACACCTGGATCGCGCCTTCCTCGCCGAGCTGTTTCAACGCTTCGCCGAGCTGCTTCGCGCGCATCGGATCGACCACTTCGACGGTCTGGAAAATTTCTGGCGCGAAGAACGGCAGGCCGACGAACTGCAGCTGCTCGCCTTCGGTCAGCGTGTCGCCGAGACTCAGCGTGCCATGGTTCGGAATACCGATGATGTCGCCCGGATACGCCTCGCTCACGGTCTCGCGACGCTGCGACAGGAACGTGACCACGTTGTTCGCGCGGAACGTCTTGTTCGAGCGCGTGACCTTCACCGCCATGCCGCGCTCGAAACGTCCCGAGCACACGCGGATGAACGCGACGCGGTCGCGGTGCGCGAGGTCCATGTTCGCCTGCACCTTGAACACGACGCCGGTGAACTTCGACTCTTCCGGCTGCACCGGACGCTGCACGGTCATGCGCATCGACGGCGGCGGCGCGAGGTCGACCAGTGCGTCGAGAATTTCCTTCACGCCGAAGTTGTTGATCGCCGAGCCGAACAGCACCGGCGACTGCTGGCCGGCGAGAAACTTCTCGCGGTCGAACTCGTGCGTCGCGCCGCTGATCAGGTCGATTTCTTCCTTCGCGCGCACCCACGCGTGGCCGAAACGGCGCTCGCCTTCCTCGTTGCTCAGTGCCTGCAGCGTTTCGACCGCGCCGCCGGCCGTGTCCTGACCGGCGCGGAATACGCGCACCTGATCGCGCTGGACGTCGTAGACGCCCTGGAAATCCTTGCCCATGCCGATCGGCCACGTGAAAGGCACCGCCGCCACGCCGAGGTGCTGCTCGATTTCGTCGAGCAGTTCGAGCGGCTCGCGCACCTCGCGGTCGAGCTTGTTGATGAACGTGACGATCGGCGTCTTGCGGCTGCGGCAGACTTCGAGCAGCTTCAGCGTCTGCGCTTCGACGCCGTTCGCGCCGTCGATCACCATCACGGCTGCGTCGACCGCGGTCAGCACACGGTAGGTATCTTCGGAGAAGTCCTCGTGGCCCGGCGTGTCGAGCAGGTTGATCACGCATTCGCCGTACTCGAACTGCATCACCGAGCTCGCGACCGAAATGCCGCGCTGCTTTTCGATTTCCATCCAGTCGGACGTCGCGTAGCGGTTGCTCTTGCGGCCCTTCACGGTACCGGCGATCTGGATCGCGCCCGAGAACAGCAGCAGCTTTTCGGTGAGCGTGGTTTTACCCGCGTCCGGGTGGGAAATGACCGCGAACGTGCGGCGGCGTTTGAGTTCGGAGACTGACATCGGGTCTGGCGGTCACGGAAAGGGGTTCGGGCGGTTCCCGGCGGCCCTGGGCGGCCGGTATGCCGCGCGTGGCGCGGCGGCGTCGAGCTGCGGGAGTCGGGCGCGAGCCGGAATCGGCCGGCGCTCGCGCCGCGCTTCGAAAACGGGTGGCGAACGGGTCACGACCCAGCGTTCGACGATGCGGGAATCGCCGGCGCAAAAACGGCGCAAGGTGCGAATGATACACGCCTGGCGCGACGCCAGGGGGAAAGGGGCGCGGCGCCAGACGGTGGCGGTCTCCGCGCCGGGCCGGGGGGAGCTTCTGAGCCGGGTATGAGGCGAACTCAACTCCAGGTTCGCCCCGAGCGGCGGCGCGAGCGTGAGCGCACCGCGCATCCGTGCGGCGAAAGGTGAGCGTTTTCGGGACTTGCGGCGGCCAGCCGCGATTCGCGGCCAAAGGTGAGGATCGCGAAGCGCATGCGCGCACCTGCTATGGCGCGCGCAGCGCGAACACGATGTGTGGAAAAACGGCGCTCAAGCTTCGCACCGCTGCGGGCACGATCCGGCTCGCCGCCTGGAAACGCCCGCCAGCAAAGGCTGGCGCGGGTTTTCAGCGAGCGGTGCGCAGCGGCGCGACACGACGGCAAGCGCTACACGCGGCGGTGCGTCGCGCGACAAAGCCTGGCTCACCGAAGCATCTCGCGAGCTTCGAATGCATCGGCGAATCTGGCTGGACACGTTCAGGTGTCACGCAAAGGTGAGCGTTTTCGGGACCTTCGCAACGGTGCGGAACGAATCAAACTACGCATCACTTCAGAGAACACGGATGCTTCGGCATCCACGACGAAGCTCAACCTTCGATCAGAAACCGCTCACGGTTCTTTCCAACCAGCCAGGCTGGCGAGCGCCCACGGCCGCTCCATGTTTCGCCGGTCTTCGGATTGCGATACTTGGCGACCGACGTCGTCGACGACTTGCGGCGCGGCTTCGGCGAGGCGCTCGTGAAGCCGAGTTCTTCAGCGGTCAGGTCGTATTCGGCAATCTTCTGCTTGATATCCTCGATAGCTTGCGCGACTTCTTTCTCGCGCGCGGCTGCGACTTCCTTGTGGAGCTTTTCGAGCTGCGCAGTCAACTGTTTGTAAGAGGCCATGCCGGCGTTCCCCCTCGGTTGGACGCACTGCGATGAATCGCAATGAATGGTTCGCGCACACTATCAGACGAATAAATCACAGGATAGTGAATCGCGTGGCCGAGCGCATGCACGGGGGCCGCACTCAATCGTCGATCGCATCGTAGACGCGACGTTCGAAGTCGATGGCCATCGGGAAGGGGTCGATCGAGCGGCGCTGGATCAGCATCAGGCCGATCATGTTCTCGACCGGATCGGCGAACCAGCTCGTGCCGTATGCGCCAGGCCAGCCGAACGAGCCGGGCGAACGATAGCCGAGCGGCAATTGCTGCGCCGGATCGTCGACGATCGACAGGCCGAGGCCGAAGCCCTGCCCCGCCCAGATCACGTGACCGAAGGCGGGCAGGCGGCGCTGGTCGCGGCTCAGGAAATTGCTGCGCATCAGGTCGACCGAGCGATGCGACAGCAGCCGCGTGTCGCCGACGCGGCCGCGCCCGAGAAGCAGTTGCGCGAATTGCAGATAGTCCTCGGCGGTCGAGACCAGCCCGCCGCCGCCGCTCTGAAACCGCCGCGGATTGGCCCAGCGGCTCGCCGCCGCATGATCCTCGACCACGCGACGCCGCGTGCCCGGATCGATGTTGTACGCGGTAGCGAGGCGCGCAAGCTGCGCGTCGGGCACCCAGAACGCGGTGTCGCGCATACCGAGCGGCTCGAAAATGCGCGTGCGGAAAAACTCGCCGAGCGGCATGCCGCTCACGCGTTCGATCAGCACGCCGAGCACGTCGGTCGCCACGCCGTAGTGCCAGCGCGAGCCCGGCTGAAACATCAGCGGCAGTGCGGCGATGCGCGCGAGCCACGCGCTGTTGCCGCCGCTCGCCTCGAAGCCGTTGAACGCGGCTGCGTAAGCTTCGGCGAGCGGACCCGTGGCCGTGAAGTGATACGCGAAGCCCGCGCGATGCGTGAGCAGGTCGAGCACCGTAATCGGCGCGCGGCTCGGATCGGTCTCGTCGAGCGGGCCGGTCGGGTCGCGCAGCACGCGCGGCGCCGCAAGCTCGGGTAGCCATGACGAAATGGGCGCATCGAGCGAGAGGCGATCTTCCTCGATCAGCATCATGATCGCGGCACTCGTCACCGGCTTCGTCATCGACGCGATGCGAAACAGCGTGTCGCGCTCCATCGGCAATTGCGCGGCTTCGTCGCGTAGGCCCACCGGTTCGAAATAGCCGATTTCGCCGCGCCGCCAGACGAGCGATACCACCCCCGCCACTTCGCCCCGCTCCACGTAGCCCTGCATCGCGTTGGTCAAAGTCGCAAGCCGGGTCGCGGCAAGTCCTGCTATCTGCATGTTCATCCTGGGTCGGTGAAAGAAAACGTGCGCGCGCCTCGCGGGCCGCTCGCCCATGTCGGTTTGGCGACTAGACCGAAAGATAAAACTTGTCCGGCGAAAACGCACACGACGGATTTCCTGATTGCCGATTCCGATTGGCCGACGCAGTGACGAGATTCAGGCTTTCTGCCGTTTTTCCAGTGCGCAAAGCGCGGCATCGAGGCGTTTGACGCGGGTTGCCTGCGCTGGCACGAGTACCGCACCGGAAACGTGCTCGAGGCGATTTCGCCAGTAAGACAGCGGAATACGGTCTTGTGCGGAAATATGGGAAATTATCTGCTCGAGATGCTCGATGTCTTTTTCGAGTTGCTGATGATTCATTGCTTTCCCCGGATTCTATTGAATTAGTGTTGAAGCAAAAAAATCGAAAGCATGAAGCCGCGTTGGCCCGCGCGACCCGAAGAAATGCCCGCCGGTAGCGGAAAAACCTTCCTGAACCTCTACTGTGTCGGAAAAAACCGGCAGTTTCTTCTCGCTGGGGTTAAATCCCCAACGGTTTAAAAAGAATACTGCTGTCAAACCTCACGTTCCGTTAGCTGCCGCACCGACTTCGATCGACGCCCAGAAAGGTAAAGATATTTCGCTGTCGGGGTGCAAAGGATAATCGGTGCGCGGTGATTCAAGTTGTAAAAATGCAGCGTGCCGGCTTATTTAGCCCAACTCGCATGCTAACCGCTTATCGGACACACATTAGGCGCATGAATTTATGACGGCCATGTGGTAACCGAAATGACACGAGCGTGGTTAAGCGAGGTATCGGGAATTGCCGGCAAATGACCGGGAACAGGTGAAAGCAGACCGGACGCCGCCAGCGGATCGGCCAGCCGTGCGCGCCGGCATTGCGCCGGCGCGTGATCAGGTGCTTACTTCGCGCTTGCGCGGCAGGCGTAGAGCAGGCTCAACGTACCGCCCTCGCTCGACTGGCGCACGACGTCGAACGCGCCGTTGCAACTGGCGGCCGCCTGTTGCGAGCACGAGTCGGAACCGACCGGGCATTGTACGAGCGTGGTCGCGCGGCCATCCGACAGGAACAGCGGCGCGCTGCTGCTGCAACCGCCAAGCGCGACGATCGCGCCCACGGCCAGCATGACGCTCGAGCGATGAGCGAAAAAGGAAAAGCTGCGTTTCATGGAGACCCCGGTCACGTCTTGTTTTTCGATCTCGCGATTGTGCCACGCGGCCCTTGCGCTGCGTCAGTTCGCGCGGCGTGGCCGGCCGGGCGGGCGCCGCGCGTCAAACTTCGATGCCGTGCGCGGCGATCTTCTTGTACAGCGTCGCGCGGCCCATGCCGATCTGTTTCGCAGTGTCGATGACGCGGCCGCCGTTCGCGCGCAACGCGTCGCTCAGAAAGCGCTTTTCGAACTCCGCCATCGCGTCGCTCCATGAGGTGGGTTCGGCGGCGGCGACATCCACGCTGGCGGCCGCGGCAGACGGGGACCGCGTCGGCGCAACCGCGCCGCCCTGGCCCGAGCCGATGAACGGCGCGAGCGCGCGCGCATCAATCCGTTCGCTGTCGGACAGCATCACCGCGCGCTCCAATGTGTTGCGCAGCTCGCGCACGTTGCCCGGCCAGTCGTGCGCGCACAGCAGCCGCAACGCGTCGTCGTGCAATTCGAAGTGGCTGCCGCTGCGTGCCTGCGCGGCCAGATCTTCGAGCATCGCGTAGGCCAGCGCCTCGATGTCGGACGGCCGTGCGCGCAGCGCGGGCGCGTGGATCGTCAGCACGTTGAGCCGGTAGAACAGGTCCGCGCGAAAACGCCCGGCCGCGACGAGCGCGGGCAGGTCGGCCGAGGTCGCGGCGATGATCCGCACATCCGCGCGCACGACGCGGTTCGAGCCGAGCGGCTCGAACTCCTTATCCTGCAGCACGCGCAACAGCTTGCCCTGCAATGGCAGCGGCATGTCGCCGATCTCGTCGAGAAACAGCGTGCCGCCGTCGGCGAGTTCGAACTTGCCGACTCGCCCCTTGCGATCCGCGCCGGTGTACGCGCCGGGTGCGGCGCCGAAGAACTCGACTTCGAGCAGCGTGTCGGGAATCGCCGCGACGTTGACACTGACGAGAGGCTTATGGGCGCGCGCCGAGCCACCATGAATCGCGTGCGCGAGCAGCTCCTTGCCGGTGCCGGTTTCACCGAGCAGCAGCACCGGCGCTTCGAGTTGCGCCGCGCGCCGCGCCTGGCGCTTCACTTCGAGCGATGCCGCGCTGGTGCCGACGAAACTGCCGAACGTATAGCGCGCGCGGCGCGCCTGCGCGAGCGACTGGCGCGTCGCGATCAGCTCCTGCTGCAAGCGCGAGTACTGCGAAAAGAGCGGCGACAGCGCTTTCAGCTCGTCGAACAGCGCGAAGCCGACCGCGCCGATCGTCGCGCCGGCATCGTCCTTCAGCGGCAGACGCGTGACGACGAGCGGCTCGCGATCCGTCTCCATGATGTCGAGCAGGATCGGCTTGCCGGTGTTGACGACCTCGCGCATCAGACTGTTCGGAATCACCGCTTCGCAATCGCGGCCGATCGCCTGCTGCGGGTCCGCGAAGCCGAAGCGCGCCGCATAACGCTTGTTGATCCAGACGACACGCGCCTGGCCATCTACTATGAAGGTGCCTTCGCTGAAGTTTTCGAACGTGCGAAACAGCGAATCCATTGCCCGGCGCAGTACGTCGTCATAGGTGGCGGGCAGGCCCGTCCAGTCGGTCATCATGCTGTCGCTGTCTCCGCTTATCGTTTTGACTGCATCAATCTCAATTGGTAGACGAATTTATCTCCAAATTGAGACACCCGACAGGCCTTATGCATCATGACTTACCCTGGTTTCAGGTTATCTTCACCAGATTGAAGTCCCGTTTCAGAGACGCTTGAGTACAATCCGCCAACGTTGCCCCGGCCGCCGCTGCACGGCCGTGGCAGGCACTACGGCGCTTCAGCGGCAAAACGCAATGTGTGGCATGGAACCTGCGTTCCGACCCCGCCGCGCCGTCGCTCGATCAGGGCGGCAAACGTGTAGAACAACCAGGCTATGGAGACTCAATGACCTTTCTCATCGTTATCGCCGCGCTGGCGTTTCTGATGTTTGCCGCGTATCGCGGCTACAGCGTGATCCTGTTCGCGCCGATCGCGGCGCTCGCCGCCGTCCTGCTCACCGAGCCCGCCGCCGTCGCGCCGGTCTTCACGAGCATCTTCATGGACAAGATGGTCGGCTTCGTGAAGCTGTACTTCCCGGTGTTTCTGCTCGGCGCCGTATTCGGCAAGGTGATCGAGCTGTCGGGCTTCTCGGAATCGATCGTCGCGGCGGCGATCCGCTATATCGGTCGCTCGCGCGCAAACGCGGTGATCGTCGCGGTGTGCGCGCTGCTCACCTACGGCGGGGTGTCGCTGTTCGTCGTCGTGTTCGCGGTCTACCCGTTCGCGGCCGAGCTGTATCGCCAGAGCAACATTCCGAAGCGGCTGATGCCCGGCGCGATCGCGCTCGGCGCGTTCTCGTTCACGATGGACTCGCTGCCCGGCACGCCGCAGATCCAGAACATCATCCCGACGACGTTCTTCAAGACCACCTCGTGGGCCGCGCCGACGCTCGGCGTGCTCGGCTCGCTGTTCATCATCGTGGTCGGTCTGTCGTATCTGGAATGGCGCCGCCGCGCTGCGATGGCGACCGGCGAGGGTTACGGCACCGAACTCGTCAACGAGCCGGAGCGCGTCGAATCGAAAGACCTGCCGCATCCGCTGCTGGCGATCGCGCCGCTCATCCTGGTCGGCGTTTCGAACTTCCTGCTGACGCGCTGGATTCCGACCTGGTACGGCCCGACCTTCACGGTCACGCCGGACATCCTGCCGGGGCTGCATGCGCCGGTCGAAACGAGCGTCAAGGCACTCGTGGGAATTTGGGCCGTGCTGGGCGCGCTGCTGCTCGGCATCGTGATGGTCGTCGTGACGGCATTCGGTCGCGTCAGCCAGCGCTTCGCGGTCGGCACCAAGGCGGCGGTGGCGGGCGCGCTGCTGGCGTCGCTCAATACCGCATCGGAATATGGCTTCGGCGGTGTGATCGCGGCATTGCCGGGCTTTCTGGTCGTCAGCAATGCGCTGAAGAGCATTCCGAATCCGCTCGTCAACGCCGCGGTGTCGGTCAGCACGCTCGCGGGCATCACGGGTTCGGCATCGGGTGGTATGAGCATTGCGCTCGCGGCGATGTCCGATACGTTCATCAAGGGTGCGCAGGCCGCGAATATTCCGCTCGAAGTGCTGCATCGCGTGGTCGCGATGGCGAGCGGCGGCATGGATACGCTGCCACACAACGGCGCGGTGATTACGCTGCTCGCCGTGACGGGTCTCACGCATCGGCAGTCGTATCGCGACATCTTCGCGGTCACGGTGATCAAGACGCTCGCGGTGTTCTTCGTAATCGCGGTGTACTACGCGACCGGCCTCGTGTGAACGCCGAATCGGAAAACTGTACTTTTATCTGATAGATCCGCATTACTCCCACCTCGACAGCCCGCCAACGAAGCACGAGGATGTAGTCGTCAGCGCCCAATCGTTGCAAGGGCAGGCTGACCCGAGTAACAACGGCGTTTAACGGCCCGTCCCTATCCGGACGGGCTATTTTTTTGCGCGCGCGATTCGTGCGCGAAAGGTGAGGGAATCCGGGAGTGTGCGAAGCCCGCGACGACGTTCGTGGCGACGGCGGCGCCCGCGGACCTCCCCATATGCGCGAGCGAATTGCCCTATCCCCGCGCAGCGAGCCCGTGGCATGCACACCGATGGAGCGGTGACTCGCGCGGCCGCGCGGCGCATGGGCCGCCGAACGCTTCCTAGCCCGCGCTCGCGTCACCCGCATGACAATACCCGAACGCACTTCGCGCCGGCCGCGGGGCATGAAAAATGCATCCGTCGCGACGAGGAGTCGCGTTAAACTGGCTGCACGCTCCGCAACCGCGAATGCGCTAGCGGCGGCGTCACACTCGACTAAATCCCGGGCGAGACGGAGGCAGACGCAACACGGCTCGACGACGCGGCAGACGGCACGCCGTCCGCCCCGTACAATGGTTCCATCACCAACGCAACAAGGACAACTTCGATGCGCATCACCGGGTCCTCCGGGTCAATGGCCCTGCTCACCGAATACGACGACGCAACGGCGCGCGAACTTCGCTCGCTGCGCCTCGAATCGACCGAAGACGGCAAAGGCATCCTGCTGATCGAGGTCGATGAGCGCAAGCCGGGCATACATCGCGAAGTGCGCTACGAAATCACGCCCGCGGAGCTGATCGCCGCGATCCGCGCGCATGGCGCCGAGTTGCCGGGCGAGCAGCACAATCATCGTCAGTGAAGCAGGCGCGCGGCGGGTGTGACCGTCGCGTGACTCGTCAGCCTCTCGCGCCCGCTGCGTCGCACTTCGACGCGTCAGCGCGGGATTATTCGCGTTGGGCGCGCCCGCGCGCGTCTCGGTGCTTCCGTTTGTTCGGCGCACGCCGCCAATCCCCTGCATTCCTACGGGTTTTTGCAAGCGCTTGCGCGCGCCTTGCCGTGTACGCTTGCGCGTCCTTCAGCACGTTGTCACAAGCGGTTGCCACCCTTGTGTTTCGGGCAATGCCACCACATATGGGGATTCGTTCGCAGCCGGACGACAAGCCAATTTTCGGGCCGGTTGCACGTCTCGAAAATACGTCCATAATCCTTGCATTCCCCTTTGCATTCCTTATCACGCTGCGCCCGCAAGGGCCGCGGATGTTAAACCGATGCTACATGACCTCGTCGAGCAATACGGACCGGCGCTCGTCTTCCTCAACGTGCTGGCCGCCGCGCTGGGGCTGCCGGTGCCGGCCATGCCGTCGCTCGTGCTGTTCGGCGCGATGGCCGCGATGCACCCCGGCTCGGTCGGCACACAGCTGCTACCCGTCCTCGTGCTGTCGATCTTCGCGACGCTGATCGGCGACAGCGCGTGGTACCTCGCGGGCCGCATCTACGGCGGCAACACGCTGAAGGCGATCTGCCGGCTGTCGCTGTCGCGTGACACCTGCGTGAAAAAGACCGAGCGCTTCTTCGGCCGCTGGGGCGTGCGCGTGCTGGCAGTCGCGAAGTTCGTGCCGGGGCTGTCGATCGTGTCGATCCCGATGGCCGGTGCGATGGGCACACGCTATCGCACCTTCCTCAGCTATGACGGCGTCGGCGCCGCGTTGTGGTCCGGCACCGGGCTCATCATCGGTGCACTGTTCGCGCGGCAGATCGACATGCTGTTCGCGGTCGCCGGGCGACTCGGACGCACGGCGGCGCTCGTCGTCGTCGCGTTGCTGGTGCTGTACGCGCTGTACCGGTGGATCCGGCGGCGTCAGTTGATCGCGAAGCTCGCGTCCGCGCGCATCGAGGTCGACGAACTCGCGACGCTGTACTCGGCCGGCCAGGCGCCGGTCGTGTTCGACATTCGTTCAGAGGAGAAGCGCAAGCTCGATCCGTTCGTGATTCCAGGCGCGCAATTCGCCGACGAACGTCAACTCGACGACATCGTCGCCACCTACCCGCACGATCAGAAGCTGGTGATCTACTGCTCGTGCCCGAATGAGATTTCCGCGGCATGGATGGCCAAGCAGCTCAACGAAGCGGGCTTCTCCGACGTGCTGCCGCTGCGCGGCGGCATGGAAGCCTGGCGCGACTCGGGCAAGACAGTCGACTCGCTGCCCGAGATGTCGCGGCCGGAAGTCGCGGTCGACGACGTCGCGCCCAAAGCCGTCTAGTTGGAATGAGCGGCGGCATCGTCCGCCTCTGAAGCGCGCGGCGCGGCTCGCCCCAGCGTACGAGCGCGCATCGCGTCGCCTCCCGTTCAATCGTGCAATGAACATCGAAGGAGCGGTTCAATGCTTTCGACTCAGGACGTTTCGAATCAAGAGGTTCCGACTCAAGAAGTGGCAGGACAGCAGGGAGTCGTCGCCGACGCGCCGTTTTCGTCGCTGTCGACGCGCTTGCACCAGATGTTTCCCGAGCTCACTTGCGCGGAGATCGATCGGCTGCGCCGCTTCGGCGAGATCGGTCGCTGGAAGTCCGGCGAGCTACTGTTCGAAACCGGGCACCGCGGCCCCGGCATGTTCGTGGTGCTCGAAGGACGCGTGAAGGTCTATCAGCGTGACGGCATCGGCCGCGAGCACGTCATCAGCGAGCGCGGCGCCGGGCATTTCCTCGCCGAGGTCGGGCAGCTGTCGGGCAAGCCGTCGCTCGTGAACGGCGTTGCGATCGGCGCCGTCGAAGCGCTGCTGATTCCGCCCGACCGCCTGCGCGCGCTGATCGTTGCCGAAGCCGAACTTGGCGAGCGCATCATGCGCGCGCTGATTCTGCGGCGCGTGTCGCTGATCGAAAAGGGCGCGGGCGGGCCCATTCTGATCGGCAGTAGCAATGACGCGCGGCTCGTGATGCTGCAAGGCTTCCTGTCGCGCAACGGCCATCCGCATTCGGTGATCGACGAACGCGACGAAGACGCGCTGCGTCTGATCGAGCAGTTCGCCGCGCAGCGCGAGGACCTGCCGCTCGTGATCTGCCCGGACGGCTCGGTGCTGCGTCATCCGAGCATGCCGGAACTTGCCACTCGCTTAGGGCTGCTGCCCGATCTCGACGACACGTACGTGTACGACGTCGCGATCGTCGGCGCGGGGCCGGCGGGACTTGCCGCAGCGGTGTACGCGGCCTCCGAAGGACTTTCGGCGATCGTGCTCGACAGCCGCGCGCCGGGCGGCCAGGCGGGCGCGAGCTCGCGCATCGAAAACTATCTCGGCTTTCCGACCGGCATCTCGGGCCAGGCTCTCGCCGGCCGAGCCTTCGTGCAGGCGCAGAAGTTCGGCGCGCACGTCGCGATTCCGGTCAGCGTGCAGGCGCTGCATTGCGGGCAGTCGCCGTATCGGCTCGAAACGAAATGCGGCGGCCACATCAGCGCGCGGGCGATCGTGATCGCGAGCGGCGCCGTGTACCGGCGCCCGAACCTCGAAGGGCTCGAGCGCTTCGACGGACGCGGCGTCTACTACTGGGCGTCGCCGGTCGAGGCGAAGTTGTGCAAGCGCCAGGAGGTGGTGCTGGTGGGCGGCGGCAATTCGGCGGGCCAGGCGATCGTCTATCTGGCGACGCACGCGGCCAAGGTTCACGTGCTGATCCGCCGCAGCGGTTTCGAGGCGACGATGTCGCGCTATCTGATCGACCGCATCCGCTCGCTGCCGAACGTGTTCGTGCATCCGAACTCGGAAGTCGGCCGGCTCGAGGGCGATGAGGACGGGCTCGTGTCGGTCGCGTTGAAGAAGCCGCTACCCGATGGCGTCGATCACTTCGACACGCGGCATCTGTTTCTCTTCACCGGCGCGGACCCGAACACCGAATGGCTGCGCACCTGCGGTGTGCAACTCGACGCGAAAGGCTTCGTGCTGACCGGCATCAGCGCGGACGGCTCGGCCACCGCGTGCGATCTCGGAACTACGGTCGAAGGCGTCTATGCGATCGGCGACGCGCGCGCCGGCTCGACCAAACGCGTGGCCGCGGCGGTCGGCGAAGGCGCGGCCGTGGTCGCGCAGATTCACCAGTTGCTGGCGCAGACGAGCGGGGAAGCGGTGGCGCTCGGGGCGTGAGTCTCGGTGCGATCTTCAACGCATCGTGTGTAGCGCATCCGTCTTCAGTGCAACGCCGCCCACACGAGCGATACTGAAAACGCCCCGAGCACGATCGACGCGCCGCGCTGCACCTTCACCGGTTCGAGCCTGCCGAGCCGGCCGCTGCCGAGCGCCGCGCCGAACGCGATCCACGCGAGCGCGATCGGCGCGGCGAGGCCCGCGAACATCCCCATCGCGAGCAAATAAGCGGGCAAATGCATGAATGCGGCGGCCGGAAAGATCGTGCCGCCGAACAGCAGCCCTTTCGGATTGAGCAAGGTCGCGACGAATAGCGTGCGCGCGTTGCCAGCGCGTTGCGTCGAGCCGGGCAGCGCAACCGCCGCGCGCCACATGTCGAGCGCAAGCCACGCGATATACGCGCTCGCGGCCACGCGCAGCAGCGAGGGCAGCCACGGCCACGCTTGCGCCGCGTGCGCGAAGAAGCGTCCCCACGCGGAGATCGAAACCAGATAGCCCGCCAGTTCGGCGGCGATCAGCGGCAGCGCGCGGCGCAGACCGTCGCGCAAACCTGCCGCGGCCAGTAGCGTGTTGGTGGGGCCGGGCGTCACCAGTACCACCACGATGCCGGTGGCCAGCAACGCGATCTCGGTCGCAGAGAGCATAAAAAAAGCGCACGGTGAGTTACACGGTGCGCTTTTGTATCACAGACGACACGATGGCTGCGTCGAATCAGCGGTCCAGCTTCGCGCGCAACTCGCGCGCGGCCTCCAGCAGTCCTTCGTAACCCGAACGCGCGTGCTCCGGCAGATCGGGATCGCCGACCAGCGCGCCGAGCGTTTCGATCAGACTGTACACAATGCCTTTCGCCGCGCCCGACGCAATGCCGCCTGACGACACCTGCTGATCGACGTGACTGAGCGCGGCGTCGAGCTGCTCGATCTCGGGACGATCGTCGGAGGGCGGCTTGGGAGAAACGTCTTGCGTCATGATCGAACATCGCTCCTTTTAAGTGCATCGGTAAAGTTGTTATATACCGATCGTGCGCCGCCGTCTATTCGTGTTCGGCGCGACGACGATCCACGTCAAGGTGTCCAGCGATACATCAGCAGCTTCGCGCGCGCATCGTCTTCGACCAGCACCACATACTCGCCGTTATCGCGCCGCACCGCGCTGATGCCGAGATACACGTCGACCCAGCCGCTCGTGCCGCCGACGCTCGCACCCGGCGTCATGTAACCGACCGCCGTGCCGTTGCGCGCGTCGTAGACGTCGACGCGATCGGTGTATAGCTCGGCGACGAAGATATAGTTGCCCGCCACCGCGACGCCGACCGTGGTGGTCTGCGGATCGCTCTGCGTGTTCCACGGCAGCGCGATCGTGTACGTCGGCGTCGAGTTGCCGCGGCTCCAGTTGTCGTAGCGAGCCAGCACCGGACCCGCTTCCTTCCAGTGCGTCGAGTCCCACGGAATCGCGCTCGTGAAACCGGATAGATACATCGTGTCGGTCGCCGCGACGTAGACGAGCCGCGCGAGCCGCGTAAACGGCGCGGGCATCGCGAACATCTTCGCGCTCGCGTACGTGTAGATCGGATTGCCGGCGGAGTCGAGACCTTGCAGCGGCATCTCGCGCACGCCGCTCAATGGCGTGGCGAGCCATACGTTGCCGGGGTCATCGACCCACCAGAAGCCGTCGCCGACCGTGCTGCCGGTCGACGGATTGCCGCTGATCTCGCTCGCGTCCACGGCGCCATTGCCATTGCTGTCGCGCCACAGCCATTCGCCGTACGTGGGTTGCGCGGCGGGCCATGTGCCGGGCAGCGGATTCTGCGCGAGCATTCCCGACGGAATCGCGATCTCGCCGTGCGCCGCATCGAAGCGATAGACGTTCAGATAGTGCGCGCCCGGATCGAGCGTATAGAGAAAGCGCCGGCCGTCGAATCTGCGCACCATCGGTTCGCCGCGCACGCCGCGCGGCTCGTGAAACGCGGGGTCGTCGGGGTAGTCGAAGCGGTCGAGCGTGAACGCCGCATACGACCATTCATGGCCGACCGGCTGTCTGTAATCGAGCGTGAAGCGCTTCGAGCCCGTGTAGATCGAAGCGGGCGTGGCGGGATCGAATGCGCCGCTATCGACGAAGGTCAGACCGTAGAGCCGCCAGTTGAGCACGCGCGTGCCGTACACGTAGCTCTCCAGCACCGCGCCTTGGCCGACCGATGCCGAGCCCGGCGCGCGCGGCCCCTCGCCGTTTTGCGCGACATACAGATTGCCGGCCGCATCGACGCCGATGCCGGTGATGCCGTTGAAACGCGTATCGCCGGGCACGCCGCGCACCGGATGGAAAATGCCGTTGCGCGTGCCGATCGACGCGCCGGCCTGCATCTGGCCGCCCGCGCCCTTGTTGAACACCAGAATCTGTTGCGCCACGCCGTTGTCGGCCACCAGCAGTTGACCCGATGGCGTGACGGTGATGTCGGTCGGCACGGTGCCGGCGGGCAGCGCCAGTGGACCGGCGAGCGCGGTACCGTCGGCGCGGAAGTGCTTGATGCTCAGGTTGCCGGTGCCGAAGCCGCTGATGATCCACAACGTCGAGTCGGTGTCGATCGCGATGCGCGCGGGCGATGCGACGCTCCAGGAGCGCAGCGGCTGCATGGACTGCGCGTCGTACACGACGATGCGGTTGCCGTAGGTGTCGGCCACGTAGAGTTCGCTGTCGGTCGCGGCGAGGCCGCGAATGCTCGCTTCGGTGCCGGTCGTCACCGTTTCAACCGCGACGAAACTGTTCTTCGTCGCGTTCGCGCTATTGCCGATGCCGCCGGAAAACGGCGCGCCGGTCGCGAGATTCGCGAGCGTGCGTCGCGTGATGCCGTACCAGGTCTGATTGGCCGGCGGATAGTCGGCGCCGACCAGCGCATTGCTCTCATTGCCGATCGACATCGCCGCATACAGGTAGGTCTGATTCACCGCCACCGCGTCGCCGCCGGCCGCACCCCAGCCGTGCGTCGAACCGGCGACCGCGAGCTTGTCGCCCGCGCGATACGCGGCGATTTCGCTGCCGCTTTCGTCCCACGGCGAATTCGTATAAACGGTGCCATTGGCGCCGACGCTAATGGCCTGAATATCCTGCTGCATCCATTTACCATCGCCAAATCCGAAACTATTACCGATCCACGAGGTCGTGTAATTCAATTGGGATTGTGCGGATACATTCGGCGAGATCAGGCTATGGATTAAAACCACGGCCACGCCCAGGCGGGAGAAAGGCTTCACGGCGGCATTCCTTGCAAGACGCGAGGCACGCAGGGTAAGGCTGACCGGCGTGCTTCGCCTGTACGCGCATCATGGCGTCTGGCGTCACGATGCGCGCACATTAGAGTTGGCGCTTTATCCTCTCATATAAAAATAGTAAATTTATTGATGAAAAAATGATAATTGAATGGGGATTCATCCAATTCATTCCATTTGCATCGAATTGCGTTTCCAACCCAATCTTTCCTTCACGAATCCGGTAAAAACCGGCTCCCGTAAAGACTCACCGGTCGGAGCTTCAGTCGCTCTTTCCGCTCCTGTAAATCCTCACCTCGAGCAATCCGCACATCATGTTCACGCCGCCCGATGACGCACGAAAATCCGTCGCGTGAGATCGAACGCGACCAGATTGCCGGCCACGACCAGCAGCAGACCGACCACCGCGAGCGCGGACCAGCGGTAGCCCTCGAACAGCGTCGATGCCGCGAGCGCGACGATCGGAAACAGTACCGTGCAATAGGCCGCCCGCTCCGGGCCCATCCGGCCGACCAGCATCAGGTACGCCGTAAAGCCGATTACCGAGCCGAACACCGCGAGATACGCGAGCGCGCCGAGATAGCGAGCAGACGGTTCCACCGCGAACGAATAGCCGGCGAACAGGCTGCCGAGCGTCAGGACGGCCGCGCCGATCAGCATCGCCCAGCTGTTGGTCGCGAACGGATGCAGGCCCATCGACTGCATGCGGCTCGACAGCAGGTTGCCGGCCGAAAAGCACAGCGTGCCGAGAAACGCGACGCCGAGTCCGAGCCATGCGGTGTGATCGCCGAGATGCCCGGCCATCTGCTGCACGAACAGACAGACGATTCCGACGAGCCCGAGCAATGCGCCTGCTATCGCGCCAGGCTGCAGCGGCCGGCCCATGAACAGCCGCCCGTTGATCGAGTTCAGCAGTGGCGCAGTAGAGAACACCACCGCGACCAGTCCGCTCGGCACGATCTGCTCGGCGTAGTAGAAGCACAGGAAATTCAGGCAGAACAGCGCGAGACCCTGCGCGGCGAGGTAGCGCCAGGCGTCGCGCGGCGGCCAGATCGGCCGGCGCATGATGCGCAGCAGCGCGAACAGCAGCAGCGCGGCGATCCAGAACCGCCACGCAATCGATACCGGCGGCGGTACCGCGCCGAGTTGCCATTTGATCGCGATCCACGTAGTGCCCCAGATCAGCACGGTGGCGGCATAAAGAAGGAGATTCATGGTCGGGCCTCGGGCTGCGATGACGGGCTGCGATGACGGGCTGCGATGACGGGCTGCAATAACGCGCAGCAGTGACGAAAGCCCGACTATGCAACCGCGCCGCCGCTCGCAATTGTCCAAAATTGCGCACTTTTTCGCGCCGCTGCGCGGCCATGCAGGGCTCGCCGTATACTGGCCGCTCAACCGTTGCCTCTCACCGGAACACCTCCGCTCGCCGCCGTGAACGCCAGCCCGTCCGCCCCCGTGACACCCGCCGCCGGCACACCCTTTGGTCTGCAGTCGGTCTGTCACACGCTCGCCAGTGCGAACGCGAATCTGGACCGCTTCGCGTGGCTCGGCGACGGACTCGCGATCGCGCTATGGACCCGCGACACGGAGGAAGCCGAGACCGTCTACGAGCGGCCCGGCCATCACACGCTGTCGTGCTATCTGGACGGCGGCTATCGCACCGAGCGCCAGAAAATGCCGGGCCACTACGGCGCACCGTCGCGACTGTGCGCGCTGCCCGGCGATCACGAATCGCGCTGGTGGGTGCGCGGTCACATGCACTTCATGCACCTGTACTTCCTGCCCGAGCACTTCACGCGACGCGCGGTGCAGGAGCTCGACCGCGAACCGCGCGAACTGACGCTCGCCGATCGCACCTATTTCGAAGACCCGCGCATCGCGAGTCTGTGTCAGTCGCTCGTCAACGAGGAGTGGGAAAGTCCCGACGGTCAGCTGCGCACCAACGAGACCGCGCACGAAGTGCTGAGCCTGCTATTGCGCGGGCAAGGCGTACGGCGCGCGAACGTGGCGCTGAAGGGCGGGCTGTCGGCCGCGACGCGGCGCCGCCTGCGCGACTATATCGACAGTCACCTCGCGCAGCCGTTGACGCTCGGTGAGTTGTCGGGTGTCGCGGCGCTGTCGGAGTTTCATCTGGCGCGGATGTTTCGCGAGTCGTTCGGGTTGCCGCCCGCCGCGTGGATCGCGCGGCAACGGCTCGATCGCGCACGCACGCTGCTGCGCACGACGACGTTGCCGCTCGTGCAGATCGCCGAGCAGTGTGGCTTTGCGAACGCGAGTCACTTTAGTCACCGGTTTCGCGAGGCGGTTGGAGTGACGCCAGGTGGGTTTCGGCAAGCTATCGGCGTTTGAATCTCGCTTTCCAGTTAGCTTCGCGTCATTGGAGCGCCATCGCCAGCACGCGCGCGACGTGGATCGCGTCGACACCGGCTCCATCGTGAATCTGATGCCGGCAGCTGGTGCCGTCGGCGACCATCACCGTGGCGGCGTCGAGCTTGCGCACCGCGGGTAGCAGCGACAACTCGGCCATCGCCTGCGACGTCGCATAGTGCTCCGCTTCATAGCCGAAGCTGCCGGCCATGCCGCAGCACGACGATTCGACCGTCGATACCTTCAATTCGGGAATCCACTTCAGCACGGTCTGCACCGGCGTGAATGCGTCGAACGCCTTCTGATGGCAGTGGCCGTGCACGAGCGCCTGCTGCATCGGCAGCGGTTTCAGTTTGAGCTGCAAACGTCCGGCCTTTTCTTCGCGCACGAGAAATTCCTCGAATAGAAACGCGTGCTGCGACAGGCGCCGCGCTTCGTCGCCGAAACCGTATTGCAGGAATTCATCGCGCAAAGACAGCAGGCACGATGGCTCCAAACCCACCACCGGCACGCCGCGTTCGACGAACGGCCTGAACAGATCGAGCATGCGCCGTGCTTCCTGCTTCGCTTGATCGACGAGACCCGCGGCGAGAAACGTGCGGCCGCAACACACGGGACGCTCGCCTGGGCGTGCGTTGAAGTGGACCGTGTAGCCTGCCGCTTCGAGCACCTGTTGCGCGGCACGCGCGTTGTCGGGCTCGAGATGATTGTTGAAGGTGTCGACGAACAGCACGACTTCTTTCAGGGTGGAGACTTGTGTCGCGTTGCGTGCGGACTGCGTGGACACCGCATCGGCCAGAAAGGCCCTTTTGAACCGCGGCAAGCTCCGCTCAGTGGCGAACCCGACCGAGCGCTTGAACCATGTCGACAGCACCGGCACGTTGTCCGCGAGCGCCAGCAGCCCCGGCATGCGGCTCGCCGCGCCCGCATAGCGCGGCATGAACGCGACGAGCCTGTCGCGCAAGCGCACGCCATGAGTTTTTGCACGCGCCGCCCGCGCCTCGATCTTGAACTTCGCCATATCGACGCCGGTCGGACAATCGCGCTTGCAGCCCTTGCACGACACGCACAGGTCGAGCGTTTCCTTCACGTCGTCGCTCGCGAGCCCGCTTTCGCCGAGCTGCCCTGAAATCGCGAGCCGCAACGTGTTCGCCCGCCCGCGCGTCAGATGCTGCTCGTCCTTCGTCACGCGATAACTCGGGCACATCGTGCCTGCGTCGAACTTGCGACAGTGGCCGTTGTTGTTGCACATCTCGACCGCTTTCGCGAGGCCGCCGCTCAGATCGTCGCCGCTGCCCGCCGCGCTTTCTTCTCCCGTCAGCGGATTACGCCCGACGTTCCACGCCGACCAGTCGAGCGCCGTGTCGATGCGCTGTTCGCGATAGCCCGGCGCGAAGCGGAAATTGCGCGCGTCGTCCATCTTCGGCGGACGCACGATCTTGTCGGGATTGAAGCGGTTGTCCGGATCGAACAGCGTCTTGATCTCGCTGAACGCCTCATTCAGGCGCGGCCCATATTGCCACGCGACCCATTCGCCGCGGCATAGCCCGTCGCCATGCTCGCCGGAATACGCGCCCTTGTACTCGCGCACGAGCGCGGCCGCTTCCTCGGCGATCGCGCGCATCTTCGTCGCGCCGTCGCGGCGCATGTCGAGAATCGGCCGCACGTGCAGCGTGCCGACGCTCGCATGCGCGTACCACGTGCCTTCGGTGCCGTGGCGATGAAACACATCGGTCAGGCGGCTCGTGTAGTCGGCCAGATGTTCGAGCGGCACCGCGCAATCTTCGATGAAGGACACCGGCTTGCCGTCGCCCTTCATGCTCATCATGATGTTGAGCCCGGCCTTGCGCACTTCCCACAGCGCTTTTTGCGCATTCGCGTCCGCCATCTCGACGACCGCATCGGGCAAGCCCAGCTCGCCCATCAACTCGCTGAGTTGCTTCAGCGACGCGAGCTGCGCGTCGCGATCCTCGCCCGCGAACTCGACGAGCAGAATCGCCTGCGGCTCGCCGACCAGCGCCTTCTCGATCACCGGACGAAAGGCGGGATTGCTCAACGCGAGGTCGATCATCGTGCGATCGACCAGTTCGACCGCGACCGGTTTCAGCTTGACGATGTGCTGCGTGAGCGCCATCGACTGCCGGAAGGTCGGAAAGTTGACCACGCCCAGCGCCTTGTGCGCAGGCAGCGGTGCGAGCTTCAGCGTGATCTGCCGGCTGAATGCGAGCGTGCCTTCCGAGCCGACCAGCAGATGCGCGAGGTTCGCGCTGCCATCGTCGGTATAGGCGCGCGGATTCTGGCAGTCGAACAGATCGATGTTGTAGCCCGCCACGCGGCGCAGCACCTTCGGCACGCGCGCGACGATTTCGTCACGCTCGCGCTGCGCGATCCGCGTGACGCCCGCGACGATCTGCTGCAAGCGCTCGCCTTGCGGCGGCTCGCGCAGCGACGCGAAGCGCGCTTCGCTGCCGTCGGCGAGAATCGCGTCGATCGCCTCGACGTTGTGCACCATGTTGCCGTATTCGATCGAGCGCGAGCCGCACGAGTTGTTGCCGGCCATGCCGCCGATCGTGCACTGCGCGGCCGTCGATACATCGACCGGGAACCACAGTCCGTGCGGCTTCAGCCACGCGTTCAGATGATCGAGCACGACGCCGGGCTCGACCGTCACCGTGCGCGCGTCGGCATCGAACGCGACGATGTTGTTCAGCCACTTGCTGGTATCGACCACCAGCGCTTCGCCGACCGTCTGCCCGCACTGGCTCGTGCCCGCGCCGCGCGCGAGCAGCGGCACTCTCTCGCTGCGCGCGATCTCGAGCGCGATGCGCAGATCGTCCTGATCGCGCGGCACCACCACGCCGACCGGCGTGATCTGATAAATCGACGCATCGGTCGCGTAGCGGCCACGGCTGGCGAGATCGAACAGCACGTCGCCGCGCAGCGCTTTGCGCAGATGCTGCGCGAGCGGGCTCGTCGCGCGCGCGGCGGAAGGAACCAGATGGATCGGCTTGACGAGCAAGCCCGCGGTGGGATTCGTCATTTCGTCGGCCTTGAGAGGAGTGCGCCTGAACCGCGCGGCTCGAATTGCCTAGTAGAGCGTCAGATGAACCGGCGCGAGTCCTTCGATATGCCCGCTCGCGGTGCCCGCCTCGCGCGGAAAAAACATGCCGGTGTACGACCCGGCGGTGATCACCATTTCCGGTGTCACCGCGATGCCGCGCGCACTTGCGTGATTGACGAGCCACGTCAACAGCCGCCGTGGATCGCCGGCCGGATTCGCGGGCGGCGCCTGAACGACATCGCGTCCGTTGAACTCGAAACGCAGCGACGGCGAGAGGTACGGAAAGTCCTCGCGATACCGCGTGAATTCGCCGACGATCAGCGCGCCGTGATTCTGCAAGTCCGCGAGCTGCGCGAGTTTGTCGATGGCGGGCCACGCGGCATAGCGGCTCGCGACGATCTCGATGGTCCCGCCGATCGAGCCGATGCCCGCGAGCACTTCGTCTTCGCGGTACGGCGTCGCGGACGGCTCGAAACGCCGGCCGAAACGGAACGCGACTTCGAGTTCGAGCCCGAGCGGCGCGAAGCCTTCGCGCGACACGCGCGCGCCGTCCGCATGCAGATCGGTGTCGGGCAACGGCGCGCCTTGAATCGGTCCGCTGGCCGATTTCGCGCCGATCTTCCAGCCGCCGATTCGCGCGCCGCCCGCGCCCAGAATCTCGTGCTGGATCGAGTAGGCCGCTTCGGCATCGGCAGGAAGCGGCTCCGGCGGCAACGTATCGAGCACCGCACGATTGCGGCGCGCATCGGCAAGAAGCTGGCTCAGTGACGAAGTCATGTTTACACCCCCATCCGGGTGGAAACACGCGCCTTCTCCGATGCGCCCGCTTCGAAGCGGCTCTCCGGCTGCATGCGGAACGCCAGCACGACGCCGACGCCCATCAGCAACATGCTGCCGACGAACGGCAGATCCCAGTTGCCGAAGTGGTCGATCAGAAAGCCGCCCATCACCGGCGAGATGATCGCGGCGAGTGCCGAGCCCGTGTTCATCATGCCACTCGCGGTGCCGGAGAATTCCGGCGCGATATCCATCGGGATCGCCCACATCGGGCCGATCGTCATCTCGGCGAAGAAGAAGCCCGACGCGAGACAGGCGATCGACAGCGTCAGGTCATGCGTGAACATCAGCGGAATCAGCGACAGCAGGCAGAACAGCATGCACACCGACACCATCCAGCTGCGCGCGCGTTTGAGGCTGCCGGTGCGCTTGAAGATCGCATCGGTGACGATACCGCCGAGCGTGTCGCCGATCACGCCGGCGAAGAACACGACCGACGCGAAGATCGCCGACTTCTGCAATTGCAGATGATGGTTATGCAGGAAGTACAGCGGAATCCAGCTCAGGAACAGCCACAGCGTCCAGCCGTAGCAGAAGTAGACGATCGTGACCGGCGTCATGCGGCGAAACAGCTTGCCCCACGGCAGCCCGGTGACTTTCGGCTTCGACGCGGGCAGCACGGCGAGTTCCTCGGGCGTGATGCGCGGATGATCCTTCGGATGCTCGGTGAAGGTGAGCGCCCACATCACGACCCACACCAGGCTCAGCGCGCCGCAGATATAAAACGACTCGCGCCAGCCCCAGTTGGTCATCACGAGCACGATGAGCGCCGGCGCGACCGCATTGCCGACTCGCGACGCCGCGTGCGTGATGCCCTGCGCGAAGCCGCGCTTTTCTTTCGCGACCCAGCGCGACATCGCCGACGTTGCAGCCGGGAACGTCGCGCCTTCACCGAAGCCGAGCACGAGCCGCGCGGCGAGCAACGAAGCGAGTCCGCCCGCGAGGCCCGTGAACACCGTCGCGAGACCCCAGATCGCGCCGCAGAACAGCAGCGTGCGTCGCGCGCCGAAGCGATCGCTGACCCAACCGCCGATCACCTGAAACAGCAGATACGGATACGCGAAGGCCGAGAACACGAGGCCGACCTGCGTATGCGTGAGATTGAATTCCTTGCCGAAACCCGCGGCCGCTGTGCTGACGTTCACGCGATCGAGGTACGTGATGAAGTACATGATGCAGAGCATCACTAGAACGATACTGGTCGCACTGGTCAAACGAAACCGCTTCATCGTCTCTCTCCATGGCATGTGTCGACGGCGCGCCTGAAGTGGCGCGCTGCGTCGTCGCCCGTCGGCCGCGAGAGCCGCTGTGGACGCATTGCATGTTGTTCTGGCCGCGTTCTGCGCGCGGCTCGATGAGGGAAGCGCTCCCTGGTGTTGCGGGTTGTTCCTTGTTGCCGATTGTTTGCGTGACCGAGGCTTGACGGGTTCGCTATGGTTCGCGGCGCGACGCCGCTACGAACACCGCCCGACACTCACGCCGCGGCCTTCAACCCCGGCGTCTTCGGTGCCTGGCTCAGCCACTCCATCGCGGCCGGCATGCCGCTTTCCTTGAGCGGCACGCCAGCAAGCCGCAGACCCATTTCGCAGCCGGCCAATGTCGCGAGCAGCATCAGATCGTTGCAATCGCCGAGATGGCCGATGCGGAACATGCGGCCTTTCATCTTGCCGAGGCCCGTGCCGAGCGACATGTCGAAGCGTTCGTAGATCAGCTTGCGCACCGCGTCGGCGTCGACGCCGTCGGGCATCATCACGCCCGTGAGCACCGGGCTATAGACGGCGGGGTCGGCACACTGAATGTCGAGCCCCCACGCTCGCACCGCGCGGCGCGTCGCTTCGGCGAGCCGCTCGTGACGCGCGAACACGTTGTCGAGCCCTTCGCCGAGGATCATCTCGATCGCTTCGTGCAGGCCGTACAGCAGGTTCGTGTTCGGCGTGTACGGCCAGTAGCCCGTCTTGTTCATTTCGACGATTTCCGACCAGTCCCAGAAGCTGCGCGGCAGGTTCGCGTGCTGGTTCGCGGCCATCGCCTTGGGCGAGATCGCGTTGAAGCTGATGCCCGGCGGCAGCATCAAGCCCTTTTGCGAACCCGAGACGGTCACGTCGACACCCCATTCGTCGTGACGATAGTCAGCGCAGGCGAGACCGGAGATCGTATCGACGAGCAGCAGCGCCGGATGGCCCGCGGCGTCGATCGCGCGGCGCACGGCGGCGATGTCGGACGTGACGCCGGTCGAGGTTTCGTTGTGCACGACGCAGACCGCCTTGATCGCATGCTGCGTGTCGGCGCGCAAACGCTCTTCGATCATCTGCGGCTGCACACCGCGCCGCCAGCCTTCAATGCCAGGCAGACCCAGGAATTCGGGCTTCAGGCCGAGCTTCTCGGCCATTTTTTTCCACAGCGTCGCGAAGTGGCCGGTCTCGAACATCAGCACGTGATCGCCGGCACTCAGCGTGTTCGACAACGCGGCTTCCCACGCGCCCGTGCCGGACGCCGGATAGATGACGACCGGCTGCTGCGTCTTGAAGATCTTCTTGATGCCGTCGAGCACCTTGAGACCCAGTTCGCCGAATTCGGGTCCGCGATGATCGATGGTCGGATAGCTCATCGCGCGGAGGATGCGATCGGGCACCGGGCTCGGCCCGGGAATCTGCAGGAAGTGACGGCCAGCGGGATGAAAATCTAGCTTCAGCATCGGGTTCCTCCAATTGAATTTTGCATGCAAAAAACTATATCAGACGAAGCGCGACGCTCCCAAGACGAAAATTGGCCGTCGAGGCCCGTGTTTACCCGCATTTGCGCGATGATTAACTAATCGATAGGGTTCCGATAAAATCCCACGTCATGTGAAGCTGAGGGTTTTTGTATGCAAAATTCGGATTTCGACGCGGGTATGGCCGCTGCCCCGGCAATGCCGAAGGTCGAGCGTCAGCGCCTGCACGACACGGTGGTGGAGCACATTCGCCGCTTTATCGTCGAGGGGGTGCTGGAGCCCGGCAAAAAACTGAACGAGCGCGAGTTGTGCGAAACGCTCGGCATTTCGCGCACGCCGCTGCGCGAGGCGCTGAAGGTGCTGGCTGCCGAAGGTCTGATCGAGATTTCGCCGAATCGGGGCGCGTCGGTGTCGAAGATGTCGGAAGCCGAGGTGCGCGAGACCTTCGAACTCATGAGCGGCCTCGAAGCGTTTTCGGGCGAACTCGCGGCGGAACGCATTACCGCGACGGAACTCGCCGAGATCAAGGCACTGCATTACACGATGCTCGCGTGCCGCGCGCAGAACGATCTGGCGGGCTACTACAGCCGCAACCAGGCGATCCACGACAAGATCAACGAAGCGGCGAGAAATTCGGCGCTGCGGCAAACGTATGTGTCGGTCAACCGGCGGCTGCAGGCGCTGCGCTTTCGCTCGAACTATCAGACGCCGAAGTGGGACCGCGCGATTCACGATCACGATGAGATGCTGAAGGCGCTCGAGGCTCGCGACGGGAAGAAGCTCAGCGCGATTCTGCGGCAGCATCTGCTGGATAAGCGGGATGCGGTTTTGCAGGTGCAGGTGCAGGAGGAGGTGGTGGCTTCGGCGTCGGGGTTGAAAGCGTGACGCGCACGATCGGTGCCGCACCTCGCATCGCTTCCCGTGCCGGCCAACAAAAGTTGTCCACCTAAATTGTTGGCAAGCCTGTGGACAACCTTCGCACAGCGGGCTTAAGTGTTTGAAGCGAGAGAACTATCCGCGCGCGGTGCACGCGTAGGCAGCGAGTGTCGCTACGGAGTCCGTGATACTGGCGAGCCAGCATTGCAAGGACGCCGTAGCACTCGCGCCGACCTCGAAGACCAGTTGTCCACATAATTTGGGAACAAGCTTGTGGACAACCTGCGCACAGGCCTGCCAAGTAATTGATGCGGCAGGCCTATCGTTCGCGGATGCGGTAGCGGGCAGCGGCGCGGCACGTCGCGCGATGCGAGCCCACGACCGCGCACACCGCCTCGATTTCACTGCGCCGTTTCACGACTGCGCAACGACTCCGGCAACCCATACAGCACGATCAGCGCGCACACCACACTCAACGCGCCGATCACATACAGTGCCGGCGTCGTGCTGCCGGTCAGATCCTTCACTCGCCCCACCATCACCGGGCTCACGATCCCGCCAAGTTGCCCGAGCGTGTTGATCAACGCGATACCGCCCGCGGCGCCCGCGCCGGTGAGAAGCTTCGGCGGCAGCGCCCAGAACGCCGGAATCGAGGCGACCACGCCCGCGCCCATCACCGCAAGCGCGACCACCAGCAACGCGGTCTGCTTGTCGAAGTAGCCCGCGGCGAAGAAGCCGACTGCCGACATCAACAGCAGCCCGAACACGAACTTGCGACGCTCGCCGCTCGCGTCCGACAGACGGCCGACCACCACCATGCAGATTGCGCCGCACACATAAGGCACCGCCGTCAGCAGGCCGACCACGGTCGGATTCTTCGTACCCGCCACGTGAATCAGATGGGGTGCCCAGAAGTTCAAACCGTACGACGCGATCTGAATCAGGAAGTACACGAGCCCGAGCGTCAGGAAGCCCGGCGTCTTCAGCGCGCCCAGCAACGAATGGCCGGTCGCGGCCGGGCGGCTTTGCTGCGCGATCTCCCCAGCGAGCAGGCTCTTTTCTGACGACGACAGCCAGCCCGCATCGTCGATACGATCCTTCAGCAGCTTCAGCACCAGCAGACCGAGCACGACGCACGGCAAGCCGCCGAGCAGGAACAGCCAGTGCCAGCCCGGCATGCCTAGCACGCCGTCCATATGGCCGATCACGAGCCCCGCGAGCGGCGCGCCGACCAGCCCCGAAAACGCCGACGCGAGAAACAGCATCGACGTGATGCGGCCGCGATACTCGGTCGGAAACCACAGCGTCAGGTAGTACAGCACGCCGGGGGCGAAGCCCGCTTCCATCGCGCCGATCACGAAGCGCAGCCCGTAGAACTGCCATTCGTTGTTCACGAACACCATCGCCGCGGTCGCAAGACCCCAGGAAATCATGATCCGCGCGATCCAGCGTCGCGCGCCAACCTTGTACAGGAACAGATTGCTCGGCACCTCGAACAGCACGTAGCCGATCACGAACAGACTCGCGCCGAGACCGTACGCGGTATCGGACAAGCCCAGATCGCTTTGCAGCTGGAACTTCGCGAAGCTGATGTTGATGCGGTCGAAGAACGCGAACAGATAGCAGATCATGATGAGCGGCATCAGCCGCCACGCGACTTTGCGGACGATGGCCGCGAGATCGTCAGCGCCATGTTCGCGGGTACTGCCCGCCACTACGCCCAGGTCACTCATGCTTGTCTCCAATGCCGGATTCGGCGGTGCCGTCCGGTCGTTTGATCGGTTGAGGGGTTGTTCGTCGGGGTGCGGTTCAGATCTGCCGAACGTAGTCGGGCGCCGGATGCAGGTCGCAATTGCGGCCCGCTTTGGCAAGTTGCCCCGGCACGTCGTGGCCGAGCAACGCGGGCAAACCGCGTGACAGCGTGAGCAGCTTCGGCAGATCGATCCCGGTCGGGATGCCCATTTCATCGCACAGGTTCACGAGGTCTTCGGTGCAGATGTTGCCCGAGGCGCCCGGCGCGAACGGGCAGCCGCCGAGGCCGCCGAGCGCCGCGTCGAAGCGGCGCGCGCCGGTTTCATACGCGACGAGCACGTTGGCGAGACCGAGGCCGCGCGTGTTGTGAAAGTGCAGAGTGAGCGCCGCGGCCGGCAGTTGTTCGAGCACGCGTGCGACGAGCCGCGCGACCTGGCGCGGACTCGCCATGCCGGTCGTATCGGCGAGCGTGATGCCCTCGATGCCCATCTCGCGATACGCGTCGACGATGCCGATCACGCGGTCTTCGTCGATGCGGCCTTCGAACGGACAGCCGAACGCGGTTGCCACCGTCGCGTTGAGCCGCACGCCCGCGGCCAACGCGCGACGCACGATGTCGTCGAACGCCGCGAGCGACGACTCGCAGCTCATGCGCATGTTCGCGCGGTTGTGCGTCTGGCTCGCGGACATCACCAGGTTCAGTTCGTCGGCGCGCGCGGACAATGCGCGCTCGGCGCCCTTCAGGTTCGGCACCAGCGCGACGTAGATCACGCCGGGTTGCCGCTCGATCCGCTCGAACACGGCCTCGCCGTCGCGCAACGCGGGAATCGCTTTCGGCGACACGAACGAACCCGCTTCGATGCGCGTGAATCCGCAGGTGGACAGCGCGTTGATCAGCGCGATCTTGTCGGCGGTTTCGACCCAGGTTGGCTCGATCTGCAGGCCATCGCGCGGAGCGACTTCCTGCACGATCAGGCGGTCGAAGGACGCGCCATCGCGCGTGGAAAAGATCGTGGAATTCATTGCACGGCTCCCTCGCGGCGCAGCCGCTCGATGTCTTCGTTCGCAAATCCAAGCTCGCTGAGCACGCTGCCGGTGTGCTCGCCGAGCGTCGGTCCTTGCCAGCGCACTTCGCCCGGTGTGTCCGACAGCTTCGGCACGATGCCCGGCATCTTCACCGACGCGCCGCCCGGCAATTGCGCCTGCAGCAACATGTCGCGCGCCTGGTAATGCGGATCGGCGACGATGTCGGCCACCGAATAAATGCGCCCCGCCGGCACTTCGGCGCGTTCGAGCGCGGCCAGCACGTCTTCGATCGCGTGACGCGAAGTCCACTCGGTGATCGCCTGGTCGAGCATCGCAACCTGCTTGACGCGGCCGTCGTTGTGCGCGAGCGCGGGATCGTCGGCGAGATCGGGGCGGCCGATCAGCTGCATCAGCCGCTTGAAGATCGGATCGCTGTTGCCGGCGATCACGACAAAGCTGTCGTCCTCGGTGCGATACGTGTTCGACGGCGCGATGCCAGGCAACGCGCCGCCACTGCGCTCGCGCACATGGCCGAGCAGGTCATACTCGGGCACGAGGCTTTCCATCAGATTGAATACGCTCTCGACGAGCGACACGTCGACCACCTGGCCTTCGCCCTGCCCTGTCTTCACGCGCAGCAGCGACATCAGCGCGCCGATCACGCCGTGCAGCGACGCGAGCGAATCGCCGAGACTCACGCCGACGCGAGCCGGTGCGCCGTCCACCTCGCCGGTCGTGTAGCGAATGCCGCCCATCGCCTCACCGATCGCGCCGAAGCCGGGCCGGTCGCGATACGGACCGGACTGACCGTAGCCGGAAATGCGCACCATCGTCAGTTTCGGATTGAGCGCATGCAGCACGTCCCAGCCGAGGCCGAGTTTTTCGAGCGCACCGGGACGCAGATTCTCGATGACGACGTCGGCGTCGGCTGCAAGGCGCTTGACGACCTCGACGCCATCGGCCGATTTCAGATTCACGCAGACGGACTTCTTGTTGCGCGACTGCAGATACCACCACAGCGAGGTGCCTTCATGCAGCTTGCGCCATTTGCGAAGGGGGTCGCCGGTTTCGGGCGCCTCGATCTTGATCACGTCGGCGCCGAACTCCGCCATCAGGCGCGCAGCGAACGGCGCGGCGATGAGCGTGCCGATCTCGACGACGCGAATACCTTGCAGTGGTCCACCCATGTTGCTGTCTCCGAACTCGTTTCGTGTTGGTAGACAGCTTAGGAGCGGCGTGGCGGCGGCGTCCAACCGCAATTCGCCAACGACCGTTCGCCAACGGCGAACGCTCAGCGGCGGCCACGGGCTCGGCGCGAAGGCTGGGAGGTGGTGGAGGGACTGGGTTCGCTTTGCGCGTCTGCTGTTTCGCGCGCCTCGACCGTGCGCAGATGATCGAACAGCAGCCGGCTCACCGGCGACAGCGCATCGACGTCGCGCACGACGAGCACGAGGCTGCGCTCGGCCCAATCGTCGTCGAGCGGCATGCCGACGAGACCGAGCGGGCGGCCCATCAGCTGATACACCTTTTGCGGCAGCACGCCGACGCCCATGCCCGCCTGCACCATCCGGCAGACCGCATCGAAGCCCGGCACGTGGATGCGCAGCCGTAGCGGCTTGCCGGCCTGGCGCGCGGCGAGGTGGGTGCGCGCGTTGATCGAGCTCGCCGAATGCAGGCCGACGTGATCGCCATCGAGCGTTTCGGCGAACGCGATGCTCGTGCGTACCGCGAGCGGATGATCGTCGCGCATCACGATCACGAGCGAATCGCGCCGGTAGTGCTCGGCGTGCAGCTCGCGCGTATCGGCGTCGCCGGAGCAGATGCCGAGATCGGCGAGGCTTTCGTCGATGGCTTTGACGACGCCGCCGCTCGGTCGCTCCTCGAGATCGACCTTCACGCGCTCGTGCAACGACTGGAACGCGCGCAGATCTTCAGGCAGGAATTCGACGATCGCCGACAGGTTCGCCATCATCCGCACATAGCCGAGCACGCCGCTGGCATGGCCGGCCAGTTCGATGCCGATGCTCTCGATGTCGCGCAGCACCCGGCGCGCATGATGCAGCAGCGTTTCGCCGGCCGGCGTCAGCGTCATGCCGCGCGCGTTACGCTGAAATAGCGACGCGCCGACCGCCTGTTCGAGTTCGACCAGCCGCTTGCTGGCGGCGGACACGGCGATCGCCTCGCGCTCGGCGGCACGCGTGAGCGTGCCCTCCTCGAAGACGGCGAGAAAGAGTTGCAGCGTGGTGAGGTCGAGCTTGCGGAGAAGGTTTTTGATGACCATGGCGCGGCGACGGAAGTTCGGTCAGTGACAATCATCCTCTAGCTGATCGCGCACCGCCAGTACGGTCACGGTTTGGCTGTTGTCGATCTCGAACAGCGCGACGTAGCCCACGCGACCAAATGGGATCAGCAGCTCGCGCAAAAACGGCGTATCGCGCTGAACCTTTCGGCAAGTGAACGGCGAAGTACGCAGCGTGGCGATACCCGCGCGGATGGCTTGCAAGGCGCTCTCGACGAGCGAGAAATCCATGCCGTCCCGCTCGAGGATGAAATCGTACAGTCTCTGCAGGTCCGCCGCCGCGGCGCGTGTCAAACGACCCTGATAGGTCATCGGTTCTTCTTTGCGTGGGCCTTCGCCCTTGCTTCGCCGAGCCGCGATTCGAGACCAGAGAGCACGTCGTCGGCCGATACGTAGTCGCCGCCTTGCTTCGCTTCGGCACGCGACTCGAGCCCTCGCGCGACGAATTCACGCAAATTCAGGCGCCGCGCGATGTTGTCCCGGATCGCCTGCTCGACGAAACTGGACAGGCTTTCGCCGTCCTGCAGCACCTCTTCGGCCGCAGCCCGCAGTTCAGGCTCGACCCGAACCGACGGGAAAGTAGCGCTTTTCATCGTTCGGCTCCATGCATCGCATCTGCGATGCACTATCGCGTTACCTCATTCCTGCTGCAAGCAGGCATTCACGACTTCCACGCCGAACCCAGAATCATCGTGCAGAAATTCTCACGGTGATAATGCGGATCTTTCAACGCGAGCACGTCGGCCTTCACGTTGCCGAACGTCGTGTGCGGCTTGTGGATCGTGCCGTGCGCGAACGCATCGATGATGCCCTCCTTGAAGTGCGCGCCGCGCGGATGCGCATGCGTGACTTCCTCGCGTTGCTGCTCGCTGAATTCGTCGTAGGCGAGGCCGAGCACGTCCATTTCGACGCCCGCGGTGACGAGCGCGATCACTGGCTTCATATGCTGCGGAATGCCTGGTGTCGTGTGCAGCGCGATCGCGGTCCACACCTGCTCGATTTCGTCCTCGCCGATCCGATGCCGCCGCAAAAATTCGCGCGCGGCGTTCGCGCCGTCCACTTCGAAACGTTCCTGCTCGCTGCTGTACGGCGCGACGAGCCCCATGTCGTGAAACATCGCGCCGATGTACAGCAGTTCGGGGTCGAACTTCAGCTGCTTGCGCTGACCGGCCAGCGCGCCGAACAGAAACACGCGCCGCGAATGGTGATACAGAAGCTCCGTTTCGGTGTCGCGCACGAGTTCGGTGGCTTCGCGCGCCATCATGCTGTCGGGAATCTGGATACCTGCGATCGTCGTAGTCATGCGACGTACTCCTTCGTATGCGAACGTAAATGTGATCAACGGGACGCGCGCCGCGGCTTCAACGCGCGTTTTGGTATGCTGGTCCGCGCCGTGATGTCGATGCCTGCCGCCTGCCTGTGAGACCGCGCGTCCGATGAATCGAGTATTGGCCAGCGCGGCGCCTCAAACAATCGCCGCGAGCCGTCGAACACTGCCAACCGCACGGCAATGACTGCCGCGGCGTGCCCTTCACGTTTCCCGTCAAAGGAACTCATTCGATGCCCACCGTCGCGATCGCGATCTTCCCTGGTGTGCAGGCACTCGACGTCGCCGGCCCCGTCGACGTGTTCTCCGAAGCGAACCGCTTCGTCGCGCCCGCGCAGCACTACGAGGTCAAGCTGCTGGCAGCGGACCCGGCGCCGCTGCGCGCGTCGAACGGCATGACGCTGGTGGCGGACGCCACCTTCGAGCAGGCGCGCGACCCGTTCGATCTCGCGCTGGTCGCCGGCGGCCCCGCGCTGCCGCACGACGAAGTGCCCGACGCTCGCCTGCTCGAATGGCTCGCTAACCTCGCGACACGTTGCGCCCGCTACGGTTCGATCTGCACCGGCGCATTCGCGCTCGGTTACGCCGGCCTGCTCGATGAGCGCCACGTGACGACGCACTGGCAGCACGCGGCGCAGCTCGCCGCGCAGTTTCCGCGCGCGCGGGTCGACTTCGATCGCATCTATCTGCGCGACGGGCCGCTCGTCACGTCGGCGGGCGTGACGGCCGGCATCGATCTGTCGCTCGCGCTGGTGGCCGAGGATCACGGTCCGCATACCGCGCTCGCGGTCGCCAAGCGGCTCGTCGTGTTCGCGCAGCGGCAAGGCGGCCAGTCGCAATTCAGCCCGTATCTGACCGCGCCCGCGGACGACACCTCGGCCGCCGCGAAAGTGCAGGCGCACGTGATGGCGCGCATCCACGACAGCTTCACCGTCAAGCAGCTCGCCGACGTCGCGGGCATGAGCGCGCGTAACTTCGCGCGCGTGTTCGTGCAGGAAACCGGCGTGACGCCGCATGAGTTCGTCGAACGCGCTCGCGTGGATGCGGCGCGCAAGCTGCTCGAAAGCAGCGCCGCGGCGCTGAAGACGATCGCCTACGATTGCGGCTTCGGCACCGCCGACCGCATGCGCATCGTGTTTGCGAAGCGGCTTGGCGTGACGCCGATGCAGTATCGCGAGCGCTTTCGCCAGGCGTGAATGCGGCGTGAGAAAATCGGCGCCTCTGCACGTCAACGATCACAAGGAACGACATGACCTCCTCTTCTCCGATTCGCGCGATCGTCACCGGCCATACGCGCGGCCTGGGCGCGGCGCTCGCCGAACAACTGCTCGCGCGCAACGTCACGGTTCTGGGTCTGTCGCGCTCGCGGCATGCCGCGCTGAAGGCGCGCTTTGCCGCGCAGCTCGAAGAGGTCGAGTTGCCGCTGGCCGAGCCCGCGCGCGTCGCGCAATGGATCGCCACCGACGCACTGAGCAACTTCGTGCGCGGCGCTCAGACGGTGCTGCTGATCAACAACGCGGGCATGGTGCAGCCGATCGGGCCCATCGAGGGACAAAACGCGGCTGATGTCGGCGACGCCGTGAGCCTGAACGTCGCGACGCCGCTGATGCTCGCGAGCGCACTCGCCGCCGCGGCCGTCGACGCTACGGACCGGCGCATCGTGCACATTTCGAGCGGCGCGGCACGCAACGCGTATCCGGGCTGGAGCATCTACTGCGCGACCAAGGCCGCGCTCGATCATCACGCGCGCGCCGTCGCGCTCGACGCGAATCGCGCGCTGCGCATCTGCAGCCTTGCACCGGGCGTGATCGATACGGACATGCAGGCGCAAATTCGCGGAAGCGGCGAAGAGCAATTTCCGATGCGCGCACGCTTCGAAGACCTGAAGCGCAACGGCCAACTGACGACGCCCGAGCAATGCGCGGCGCAGCTGATCGACTACGCGCTCAGCGATGCGTTCGGGCAGACGCCGGTCGCGGATATTCGCGAGTTCGCGAAATCGGCTTGACGGGCAGTTGCGGGCGGTTTTTGCGCTCCCGAAAATTCTCACCTCAGGCATGGAGCAGTGGCGGATCGGCGTCAGGTATCGTCCTCATTGCTCCCGAAAAGCCTCACCTTTACGTTGAAAAGCGGCCTCGCGGGTGCATTTCAGAGGGCGCGTTACTGCTCTCACGCACCGCCCCCGAAAAGGCTCACCTTTGACTCAATGCGGCCGGTTCGCTTCGCCGATGCCGGCCGCGCATGCGGCAGATCGCCTGGACATTCAACGACTTACGTTACGCAGCCGGCGAGCAGTCGATGCAACGGATGCAATGTTTGGCGACTGTATGAAGCGCGTTTAGCACATCGACAGAGCATGCAGCCGGCCGATAGAGCATCGACGGCTCCCGAAAATTCTCACCTATGGCTGACAGGCAAAGATGCGCGCCCTGCCGCATGCCTGTTGCCGCGCCGTTTGTTGCGTTGCTGGCGCGGCCGGTTAGTTGCAAAAGGATCGCTCGCGCGCGACTCCCGAAAGTCCTCACCTTTCGCGCGTCGCAAGCGCCACGCTCATTCAATCGATGCGTTCTTCAGCTCATGCACCGCGACGAGGTTTTTCATCACGTCGACGATCGCCGTTCTAACCTGCGCAGGCAGATGGCCGAAAAACTCGTCGTCGTTCTGATCGCCCAGTTGCGCGAGTTCGGGGACGAGCGCCTGTGCGGCATCGCTTAACGCGATCAGATGATTGCGACGGTCTTCGTCGACCGTCTCGCGTTCGAGCAGCCCCTTGGCCTCGATCCGGGCCAGCAGCTTAGAAACCGCGCCCTTGCTGATGCCAGTGCGCGCGGCGAGCGCGGTTGCCGACGTGGGCCCCGACGCGTAGATCTCGCGCAATAGCACCCACTCGGAGACCGTCACGCCGTGCGCTTCCATCTTCGTCTGGAACCCATGCGACACGTGATTCGACACGAGGCGCAACCAGTAACCGACGTGCGCTTCGACATCGCTGACGGGGCTTGTGCGCGCAGCCCGCGCCGGCTTCCTGCGAGACGGCCTGAGCGCATTGCGCTTCTGACGGGAACCTTGCATCGACGTGAGCGGACCTTCAGAAAAGGAAGCAACGGTGAGATTGCGATATTAGTTTCCTAGGAAACCATTAGCAACTTATCGCACCGTCCAGGCGACTCCCGAATTCCCTCACCTTCAGTTTTGCAGTGCGCGTACAGGTGCGCATATTCTCACCTCGGCGGCTCCCGAATCTTCTCACCTATCGGTATCGACGCGTGCGCCGCAGAATATAATCGGAGCCGACGGTCGATTACTCGTCGCGAGGCGGCAGTGCGTTGCGCCGCCTCTTCCCCGCTGGCATCACGCAGCTCGAACGGCAGTTCCTGACAATCCGGCAAAGGAGGAAGAATGAAGACAAACGGCGCGAGCAGAATCTTCGGCGCAGTGTTCGCGGTGGCCATCGCGACTTGCGCGACCTATGCGAACGCACAGACGCGCGAGATGCCGACCGACGCGTCGATGCAAAGCCAGTCGGCCCCAGCGGCTTCGAACCGGAACAACAACCGGTCCGACAGCGCGATCGTCAGCGACGTCCGCCGTGCTTTCACGCGCACGACGAACCTCAATTCGGCGAACATCCGCGTCGACGCGCGCCACGGCGTCGTTACGCTGAGCGGCACGGTACCCCAGCAATCGCAAATCGCGCGAGCCGGCAACGCCGCGCGATCGGTTCGCGGCGTCAGAAGCGTGCATAACCGGCTGACCGTGCGACGGCGCGCCAATCAGTGAGCGCGCGCGGCGGCATCGGTCAGATGGTTCGATGCCGCCTGTTCGACCTTCCCCCTATATTGGTCTTGCCCCGCAGGTCATTCAGAGTGCGCAGCGTTGCGCGCCGCACATAATTTCTGCTCTGCTTAAGAAACAGGTTGACCTCGGCGGAAGGCGACCCCTAGAATTAAAAAATCATCATCAATGGGGCTCACGCCTTGGACACCTGCAGTAGCCGACTTCCGAACAGATTCGCTGCCTGACCGGCAGGACGTCCGCGCTCTCTTCATCAGCCGCCGTCTTGCCAGCAGGCAGACGGTGCGCGCCGCAGTCTTTTCCCGTGCACCTTACGTAACGTCGTATCCGCATGACAGGAACGCCGCGTTCAAACGCGTCCCTACGCTGATACGGCGTCGCATCGCGAGCCTCGCGCCCGCGGTCGCGTTTGCGCGCGCGTTGTCAGTCAACGCATTCAGTTCAACGCAATGCGCGCGAACGCGTGGATAAACACGTGTGTAGCGAGCGTACGCAGCGCCTGCTACATACCGAGAAGGAGCCGCCATGCCTGACAGTGACAGTTATCCCTTATGCCGCTTCCCCGTTCTATTAACTGAGGAAAGCGAGTAGACCTCCACCGCCGCGCCTGGACATACGCGGCCTCCGTGTCTGCTGGCTTTCCACCAGCGCGTCGAAACCGGCGCACGGAGATCCCTCATGCAATTCGGCCTCCTTCTTTCGAAGTTCCCGCGCGTGCAGGAATCGCGCGCCTTTTACGACGCCCTGCTCGTGCTGCACCCCCGCCAATCGCGTCTGCTCGTCGCCTTCTGGCGTCGCGTGATGTCGCGCGTGGCATAGCGTTTCGCGATCCGACCTTCGACAAATACAACCAGGAGAGAACGACATGTCCACTCCGACGAACATTTCCTCCGCGCGCACCGCCGTGCTCGATTCGGCACACGTTGGCGATATCAAGGGCGCGCTCGGCACGATCGCTCACCATGACATCGCGCCGCGCACCAGCTGGTGGGCGCGCCTGCGCACGCTGCTCGCGATCCTCGGCCCCGGGCTGATCGTGATGGTCGGCGACAACGACGCGGGTGCGTTCGGCACCTACACCCAGGCCGGCCAGAACTACGGCACCACGCTGCTGTGGACCATGCTGTTGCTGGTACCTGTGCTGTTCGTCAATCAGGAGATGGTGTTACGGCTCGGCGCGGTGACGGGCGTCGGCCACGCTCGGCTCATTTTCGAGCGCTTCGGCAAGTTCTGGGGCGCGTTCAGCGTCGTCGATCTGTTCCTGCTGAACGCGCTGACCATCGTGACCGAATTCATCGGCATCACGTTCGTGCTCGACTTCTTCGGCGTCTCGAAGATCGCGGGCGTGTGTATCGCTGCGGCGCTGACGATGGCCGCCGTCAGCACCGGCGACTTCCGCCGCTTCGAACGCTTCGCGGTCGTGTTGTGCGTGTTGAGCCTGCTGCTCGTGCCGGTGCTCGTGTCGATTCATCCGCCGGTCGGCCAGATCGCCCGCGACTTCTTCATTCCGAACTGGCCCGCGCATTCGAAGCTGTCCGACGTGATGCTGCTCGTGATCGGCATCGTCGGCACGACGGTGGCGCCGTGGCAGTTGTTCTTCCAGCAAAGCTATGTGGTCGACAAGCGCATCACGCCGCGCTTCATGAACTACGAAAAGGCCGACCTGTGGATCGGCATCGTGTTCGTGCTGATCGGCGCGGTCGCGATGATCTCGTTCAGCGCGGCGCTGTTCGACGGCCGGCCCGAGTTCGGCAACTTCACGGACGCAGGCGGTGTGATCGCGGGTCTCGAGAAATACGCGGGACGTACTCCCGCGGTGCTGTTCGCAATCGCGCTCTTCGATGCTTGTGTGATCGGCGCGGCGGCCGTGTCGCTATCGACCGCCTATGCGATCGGCGACGTCTTCAAGATCCGCCACTCGCTGCACCGTAGCGTGTCGGATGCGAAGGGCTTCTACGTCGTGTACTTCGCGATCGTCGCAGCCGCCGCGGCATTGGTGCTGATTCCGGGCAGCCCGCTCGGCCTGTTGACCGAAGCGGTGCAGACGCTTGCCGGCGTATTGCTGCCGAGCGCGACCGTGTTCCTGCTGCTGCTGTGCAATGACCGCGCGGTGCTCGGTCCATGGGCCAATTCGAAGAAGCTCAATCTGTTTACCGGCGCGGTGATCTGGGTGCTCGTGATGCTGTCGATCATCCTGACCGCGTCGGTGATCTATCCGGACATCGCGGCGGAAACGATCATTGAAGTCCTTGCGGGCGGCACGTTGCTCGCCGTCGTCGGGTATACGGCGAGTATCGGGATTCGCAAGCTGCGGGGCGAGTCCGCGGAGCCGGCTCCGGTCTATCCGAAAGATGCGCGCAACAATTGGCGCATGCCGCCGCTCGACGAACTGCCTCCGCCCCGTCTGACCCTCGCCAAACGCGTATGGATGGGCGTGCTGCGTGGCTATCTGCTGCTCGCGATCGCCCTCGTGATCGTCAAGGTCGTGCAGATGGCGCTACTGAAGTAGTGCGAATGGTGAGGAGTTCCAGGAGGTCCGGGCAATGGTGAGGCTTTACGGGAGCCGTGTCCGGAGCGACCACGCAAGCGCTGCCGGAGCCTGAGCGGGCCAGCAGCGCTTCGAATCACTCATTGCCCCTTCCACGCGCGCGGCACCCGGTGAAAATTGCGGTCGAAGTAAATCAGACTGTCGCCGTCGGCACGCACGCGAATCCGCGTAGTCTCCACGAACATGACCGAGTGCGAGCCGACCTCCTTCGCTTCCACGATTTTCCCCTGCAAGCTCGCGAGCGCGCCGCGCAGCACCGGCACGTCGTTTTCGCCCTGATCCCAGACAGGCAGCTTGAAGCGATCCTCCATCGAGAGACTGGTCATGCCCGCGAAGTGACGCGCAATACTTTCGAGGCTCGCGGGCAGCACGTTGATGCACACATCGCGGTTTCCGACGAACACCGCGTGCATCGCGCTCGACCGGTTCAGGCAGATCAGCAGCGTCGGCGGCGCATCGGTGACCGAGCACACCGCGCTCGCCGTGATGCCGCAGCAGCCGTGCGGACCGGCCGTGGTGATCACGTTGACCGCGGCGCCGAGGTGCGCCATCGCCTGCCTGAACTGCTGGCGGTTTTCATCGATCCCGGCATCAGCGTGTATTGCTTGGCTCGACATAGTGAAGTCTCCTGTGTTCGGTTGCCGGTCATCGGAAGATGAACCGGTAGTGTTAGCGAGTGCTTTGCGGCCGCTTTCCGGCCAGCTATGATGAAAGCCCTCTGACGATCATTCCCGCGTGCCATTTCCACGCACGCGTCTGCCCATTCCAATGCCGCGAAGCGACCGCCCTGCCGTCACCGATGCCGCCCCCATCGTCTATATCGTCGACGACGACAACGGCATGCGCACGTCGCTCGCGTGGCTGCTCGAATCGGTCGGCATCCGGTCGCAGGGCTTCGTCAGCGCGGCGGATTTCCTGCGCGCCTTCGACCTCAACGTGCCCGGCTGCCTCGTGCTCGACGTCCGCATGCCGGAGGTGAGCGGCTTCGACGTGCAGGAAGAACTGAACCGGCGCGGCGCGACCTTGCCGATCATTTTCGTCAGCGGCCACGGCGACATCCCGATGTCGGTGCGCGCGTTGCAGCACGGCGCAATCGACTTCGTCGAGAAGCCGTACAACTCGCAGCAGATGCTCGAACGTATCCAACGCGCGATGAAACTCGCGTCGCAGCGTCACGCGAAACACATGCGCCAGCTCGAACTGCGCGAGCGGATCAACTCGCTCACGTCGCGCGAGAAGGAAGTGCTGCACGGTTTGATCGAGGGCAAGCCCAGCAAAGTGATTGCGGCGGACCTGTCGATCAGCGTGAAAACCGTCGACGTGCATCGCGCGAGCATCAAGGAGAAGCTCGGCGCTTCGTCGATTCCGACGCTCGTGCGCGGCGTGCTCGAAGTGTGGGGCTCACCGGACGAGCGCACGGAATGACACAGCCGCCGCAGCCTATGCAGACCCATCAGCGCATGTACAGGCCTCCGTTGACGTCCCAGCACGCGCCATTGGCGAAATAGGCGTCGCCGGAAGCGAGCATCACCGCGACGTCGGCGACATACGATGCCGCTCCCAGCTTGCCGACCGGTATTCCTTCGATCACTTTCGCCAGTTTGTCCGCCGGAACGCTCTCGTGAACGATCGGCAAATCGAGCGGCCCCGGCGAGATCGCGTTGACCGTCACGCCGCGCGCGGCGAGATCGCGCGCGAAGACCTTGGTCAGCGTCAACACGCCGCCCTTGGCGGCCGCATAGTGCGCGCCCGTGGCCGAGCCGCCGTTCTGCCCCGCCAGCGACGCGATGTTGACGATGCGGCCCACGCCGCGCTGCGCAAAGTACTGGCCGAATACCTGGCAGCCGAACAGCACGCTGCGCAGATTCACGTTGATGACCTGATCGAACTGCTCGGCGGTGATGTCCATCACGGGCACGACCTTCGAGGCGCCCGCATTGTTGACGAGCGCATCTACCCCACCCCAACGTTCGAGCAGCGCGTCGCGCGCCGCTTCGAAATCCGCCTTGCGCGTGACGTCCAGCCGGATCGCGCAGGCGCTCGAACCGTCGCTGCTCAGTTCATGCGCGAGCGCTTGCGCGGGTTCGATCGCGATATCGGCCAGCGCGACCTTGTAGCCTGCCTCGTGAAAACGACGTGCGAGCACTTCACCAAGTCCGCGCGCGGCGCCCGTCACGAGCGCGATTCTGTTCGACATGTTGCTGACTCCTTGATTGCGTTCAGGCGGGTTGCGCGAGGCGCGCTTCGATATAGGCGGCGAGCGCGCACACCGTTTCGTCGTCGTTCTTGCGACCGATGATCTGCAGGCCCGCCTTCAGCGTCGAGTGCTCGATCGGCACGGGCAGCGTCAACGCCGGATGTCCGCTCAGGTTGAACGGCCGGATCAACGACGACATGCCGATCACCGACGTGCCTGCGCGTGCCGCTTCGAGCGTGATCGGCAATGAGGGCATCGTCGGCAGCACGAGTACGTCGACACGGTCGAGCGCGCGGTCCACTTCGTCGGTAAATGCCTGCCGCACGCGTTCGGCCGCGTCGAGATCGGCGGCGCTGGTGGTCGCGGCTGCACGCAGGCGCGCCTCGATATCGGCGCCGAGCTTGCCGCTTTCCACCAAATGGCCGAATGCGCGCGAGGTCTCCGCGTTGATCACCGCGAGCCCGGCCGTGAATGCGTCTTTCAGGGACGCGAGTTCGATCGGTTGCGCGGCGAGAGTGGTCTTTGCGACAGCCTCCGCGACCGCTTTGGCGATGTCTTCGTCAGCATCGACTGCGACCATGCCGATACGCAGTTGCGAAACGTCGCGATGCGCGTCGTCCGCGCGAAACGAAGGATCGATCGCCGTCATCACGCGAATCAGCGTGTCCATGTCGCGCGTGAACGGCCCAACGCAGTCGAGTGTCGTCACGCGCGGCGCCACGCCGTGCCGCGACACGCGGCCGAACGTCGGCTTCAGGCCGATCACGCCGCAGCATGCGGCGGGGCCGCGAACCGAGCCGCCGGTGTCGGTGCCGAGCGCGGCGTCGACGAGCTTCTGTCCGACCGTCGATGCGGACCCGCTCGACGATCCGCCCGGAATGCGTGTCGCGTCCTGAGGATTGAGCGGTGTGCCGCTAAAGTCGTTGATGCCGGTCATGCCGAACGCGAGTTCGTGCATGTTGGTTTTGCCGGTGATGCGCCAGCCGGCGTCGAGCAAACGCTGCACGACTTCGGCGTGCTCCGGTGCAGGCGGTGCGTCGGCGAGCGCGCGGCTTGACGCTGTCGTCGCGTAGCCGGCGATGTCGATGCTGTCCTTGATCGCGATCGTCGGCGCGTCGGCGTTGTCCGTCGCGCTCAGATTGAAGGTCTGCAGAAATGCGCTCATGCCGAAACTCCCTGGGCCGGGTTGACTTGCCACGGTGCATCGAAAAGACGCTCGGTACGGAAATGCCGGATCAGCCATGTCGCGCCCGCATCGTGAGCGGCGGGCACGAAGTCCACTTCAAGACGTGCCGCGATCAGTTCGGCTTTCGCATCGACATAACCCGAAGCCTGCAACATGATCCAGCGACCCTTCGCCGTATCGCCGTTCACCTCGATGTGCTCCGCGGTCAGAAAGTGCACGTTGGTGGCGAAATGCGGCGTGGGCGGCAGATAACGCTGCAGCATCGCGACGATCTGCGCCGGCCCTTCGAGACGGCCGAACTTGTTCGCGTACTGCGGGCCGATGCCTTCCCAGATCGCATCTTCGGCGAACAGCGCGGCGAGCGCTTCGCCTTCGAGCGCGCGCACCGGCACATCGCACAGCGCCATGTAGCGCGCGATCGTCTTGCGCACCGCGTTCTGCGCTTCGAGCGCCTTGACGCGCGCGAGCAGCGCGTCGATAGCCGCTGCGCTCATCGCATCGGTCATCGCGTCACGCATGGTTGGCGACCGCCGGCGGCACCGTCAGCGCTCGGCCCACGCGCGCCTCGATCTTGCCGTAGCGCCACAGGTTGTAGTCGCCGACCGGCGTCGTCCGATACAGATTGCACACGGCCACCGCGGTATCGAAGTCGGCGACGTCGGCCATGATGTAGAACGTCCACGGCGCGCCATCGGCATTGCCGACCACGAGCCGATCGTCGTCCATCACGCCCAGCACGCGCACGCTTTCCATCGCTTCGATCGCGTTCAGCATCTTGCCGTACGCTTGCCACACTTCGCCGATCTGTTCGCGCGGCAAGTCGAAGAAGTTCTGCGAGACGCCGCAGCAGAACAGCACACGCAAAGGCAGGTTTCGGTTGTCGCTCATGGGAACGTTCCTTGGTTCGATTGATTGAAGAGAGCTCACAGGTAGCCGGGAATCGGCTGCACGCCGACGAACACGGCGCCGGCTCCGTCGTAATTGCCTTCGCCGAGGAAGGCGTGTTGCGTGACCACCATCGCGTCGCGCGCGAGACGTTGCAGCGGATGGTTGCGATAGATCGCCATCGTGCCGCCCAGCCGATACGCGCGGTTCACGACGTCGGCGCCCTGGTGCGCGATCTGCGTGGCCGACAGGCGCAGCAGACTGACCTGATCGGGCGTTACGTCGTTGCCCGCGAGGATCGACTGCCACACGCTGTCGGTCGCTTCGTAGAAGAACGCGCGCGCCGAGCGCAGTTGCGCTTCGGCCTTCGCGAGTTCGATGCGGTAGTACGCACGGTCCGCCAGTTGCGGCGCGCCGGTCGTCGTCTTGCGGCCGCCGGACATCGTGTTGGCGACATCGAGCGCCGCGCGCGCGAGACCCAGATTGACCACCGCCAGCACTTGCGCCGCGTACGCGATGGTCGGATAGCGGTAGAGCGGCTCATCGACGCTCGGCGCGCCACCGCGCACGAAGGTCCAGTCTTCTTCGACGAACTGGTTGGTGACGCGCAGGTCGTGACTGCCGGTGCCTTGCATGCCGACCACGTTCCAGTTCTCGACGATCTCGACCTGCTCGGGTCGGAAGACCGCGGTGCGCGGCTTACCGGGCGCCTCGCCGGCCTTGCCCGTGCCGATGCCGACGCCGAGCCAGTCCGCGCCCTTGCAGCCGCTCGCGAATTTCCACGTACCGTTGACGCGAAAGCCGTTCGCCTCGGGCGCCGCGTTTTGAACCGGAAAGAGACCGCCCGCGAACACCTGATCGGGACCGCTGGCGTAAATCTCAGCCTGAGTCGCGAGCGGCAATGCGGCGAGATACAGGTTGGCCGAGCCGAAGCTCGCGACCCACGCCGCGGAGCCGTCCACGGTCGCGATGCGTTCGATCAGCGCGAGAAATTCGCTGGGCGCGCGCGCATCGCCGCCAAAGCGCTTCGGCGTAGCCGCCCGATAGATGCCCGCGCGCTTGAGCATATCGATCACATCGCGCGGCACGTGCGACAGGCGTTCGAACTCTTCGCGTCTCTTCGCGATTTCGGCGATCGCGTCATCCAGTGCCTGTTCGGTGGATGGGACGAGGTAGTCCTGATTGTTGACAGCGGCGGCGAGCGACATGGACGTCTCCGTATCCTGTGACATCGATTAGTAAGTGGACGCGTGCTGCTTGCACACGGTGAAGCCAGTCTAGAAACGCCAAAAAACTGGAACAATTGGGAAGAGATGACGCGGCTTAGGCAAATCTCCCCATGCAGGTAAGGATTTCTTTAGCGATGCGTCGCAAAACCGGTGGTATGGTTGACGCCGTCGGCATTTGCGCATTGAACCGTTTCCCATGACCTCGCCCACCGAACATGATTTCCGCGTGCTGCTCGATGCGCTTAATCAATGCGTGCTGCTTCACGACGCGGAGACCAAAGCGATCGTGTGGGCGAATCGCGCCGCCTGCGTCGCGCTCGGCTTTACGCTCGACGAACTGCTGCCGCTGAAGGCGCACGACATGACGCGCAACGACGCACGCTACCGACGCGAAATCGCCGTCGACGCAATGGACCGTTCGGCTCAACAGGGACCACAAGCGTATGAGTGGTGCTATCGCTCCCGCACGGGCGTCGACATGCTGTCCGAGGCGATTGCGACGTATGTGCCGCTGAGCGGGCGACCTGTCGTCATGGTGCAGTTTCGCGACATCAGCGAAGAAGAGGCGATGCGCCAGAAGCTGCGCAGCTACGAAACGCGTTTGCGCGAGTACATGCAGGATCTCGACGAAGGCGTCGCGCTGATTACGCGCCGCGGCAAGGTCGCTTATCTGAGCGAGTCCGGACGGCGCGTGCTTGGCGTCGCGTCCGATGCGCCGCTCGGCGTGGCACTCGACTATTGCACGCGCGAGGACCGCGACCGCCTCGCCAGCCAGTTGCGTGACGCGCCACTTGAGCATTCCACCGGCGCGCAGCGTTACCGGATCAAACGGCGCGACGGAGTCGAACGGTGGCTCCGCATTACGTGCCGGCGCGTCGACATCGCCGGTGAACTCAACGGCGTGCTCGTGCACTTTCGCGACGTCAGCGAAGAAGTGGCGTTGGAGGAAACGCGCCGCACTGAAGCGCGCATGCTCGAATACGCGGGACGCTATAACGCCATGGGCGAAATGGCGACCGCGATCGCGCACGAGCTGAGTCAACCGCTCGCGGCGGTGCGCAATTTCATCGAAGGCGCGATCCAGCGCCTGAATCAACCGGATGCGATCGACAGCGCGGTTTGGGGACTGCGCGCCGCGGACCGGCAAGCGGAGCATGCGGCGCTGATCATCAGGAGCGTGCGCGAATTCGTCGGCAAGCGCGAACCTGTCGCGACGGAAGCGGATTTGCGCGACGTGCTTGCGGACGTCGCGTACTTCATCCAACTGCGCGCGCGCGATGAGGGCGTGAGCGTCAACCTCGAACAAGCGACGCAACCGCTGCCGATTCGTTGCGAGCGCGTGCTGATCGGGCAGGTGATTCTGAATCTGGCGTTCAATGCGGTGGATGCGCTGACGGAAACGAAACAGGCCGGCCGTGTGATCACGCTGGCCACGTCGCGCAACGACGACATGGCCGAGCTTCACGTGATCGACAACGGCCCAGGCGTGTCCGACGAGGTGCTCGACCGCCTGTTCGACGGCTTTTCTTCGTCGAAAGCGGCCGGCAACGGCATCGGGCTGTCGTTGTGCAAGAACATCGTTTCCCGCCATGACGGGCGCATCTGGGCGCAGCGCGCGGCAACGGGCGGCCTCGACTGCCGCTTTGCGTTGCCGCTGCTGTCGCAAGCCTGAGCGCATCGCGAAGCTAGCGGCCCAGCGCCCGCGCGGTCTTGCCGCCGAGACCGAAGTCCGTGTTCGGGATGTCCTTGATCATCACGCGCGTGGCAGGCAACGGCACGTCGAGGATCGTGGACATTGCTTCGGATAGCTGCGCAATCAACGCTACCTTCTGGGCGTCAGTGCGCCCCGCAATCAGGATCGCGATTGCGACCGGCAACGCGGCAGGCGTGAGCTTGCCGCCAAGACCGATGTTCGCCGCCGCCAATTCCGACAACAGAATGCGCACGGACTCCGCGGGCGCGCCGATCGCCTGGACGGTCGCATCGGTCAAGCCCTCGATCAGTTGCGCCTTGCGTTCATCCGCGTAGCCTTGCGGCAGATAGACTTCGAGTGTCGGCATGATGATCCGTCAGAGCAGGAAGCCGATCGCGCTCAGCGCATCGGTCGAATCGATCAGGCGGATCACCTTCTCGACGAGACGCGGCTCGCCGCTCGCCATGCTGATCTTGTGCGTCAGATCGGCCGCGAAGATCGTCGGCGTGCCGCGCTTGTACGCGATGATGATCTGCGACGATTTCACTTCGACCATGTCCGCGCTGTCGCTCGCAAGCGTGAAGCGCGACACGGTGCGCACCGTGCGCGCGGCATCCGACGCGGACGCCGAATAGCCGGACGTCATGCGCTGCACGCGCAGCTCGCGCATGTGCTGATCGTCGTACGCGTAGTTCAGCGTTGCTGCGTAGTCGGTCGTGTTCGGATCGATCGGCACCACGTAGTGGCCGGCCGGGTCCCACAACTCGAGCCACTCGCGGTAGTCGCGCCGGTCGAGCAATTCGGCTTCGCGCCAGATGAATTCGATCGCGCGCGCAAAGGTCTGGTGGGAAAAGAGTGCGTTTCTGTCGTCCATCATGCCTGCTCCATCATTGCGCGCCATTGCTTGTAGGCTTCGCGCATGCCGGTTTCATCGGTTGCGTGTGCGGTTTTCTCGCCGTTCGGGGCGGTCGTTTCGCGATTCAGGCCGCGATTGACTAGGATCGGTACGTCCGCTCCCGCATGCGAACCGCGCTGCACGCGCTCCCACGCTTCCGCGTCGTCAGGGCTGCCGAAGCCGAACGGGCCCTGGAAGTGCTCGTGAATGCGCAGGCGCACACGGTTCGCTTCTTCGGGACCGCCGTCCATCCCGAGCGCGACGTGGCGAATCTCCGTTTCCTCGGCGGAAATCGGCCGCAGCACGCGGAAGAACGCCATCGACAGCGCGAGGTTCGGGAACAGGTTCAGGTTGAAGCCGACGCCCATCAGCGAGCGCACGATGCGGCGCACTTCTTCCGGCGTGTGTTTCTGCGCGAGTTGCGCGGCGAGTTCGCTGAAGCGCTCGGGCAGCGGCGCGCCATCGTCCTTGTCGAGATCGACGATCTCGGGCACCAGCACCGCGAGGCTGTGGCCGTTGCCGAGCGAGCGGCAGAATGCCTGGTCGCTCGTCATGAAGCTGGTGATCGCGGCGGCGGTCTCGTCGTCGATCGACTTCATCCACGACTTGTGCACGACCGGAAAGTGGTACAGGTCCGTGGTGTTCTCGAGCTGGATCTTCCAGTTGCCCTTGAACTTGAACTTGTGCTCGCCGTTGGCCTTGATCGGATAGCCCGCGCCCTGCTTCATGAACAGGTCGATCCACGGTTTCGCGCCGCCGAGGAAGTCTTCGAGCGGTTCGATCGTTTCGTTGAAGCTCGCGAAGATCAGGCCTTGATAGACGCCGACACGCAGCTTCTTCAGCGGCAGATCGCCCTTCTCGCACACGCCTTCGTAACCGTCGCCATACGGCAGCGCGCGCAGCGTGCCGTCGAGCGCATACGACCAGCTGTGATACGGGCACGTGAAGCCCTTCGCATTGCCCTTGTGTTCTTCGCACACCGTCGCGCCGCGATGACGGCAGCGGTTTTGCAGCACGTTGACCGCGCCGCTCTTGTCGCGCACGACGATCACCGGCTGGCGGCCGATCGTCGTCGTGATGAAATCGCCGGGCTTCGGCAACTCACTGTCGTGCGCGACCCAGATCCACGTCTTATAGAAAATCCGATCGAGCTCGGCTTCGAACAGCTCGGGATCGTAGTACAGGGAAGGCGCGATGCGATCGGCCTCGGCGCGCTTCGCTAAAGCGCTGGTGTCGATGGTTTGATAGGTGGGCGTACTCATCGTATGCGGGGAAAGTTGCGGGTTGAAATGAAGACGCACCCTTGACGAGTGAAGCCGCGACAAGCCCGCGTGCCACACATCAGCGCATCCTCTCGTTGACATCAGTCTCGCTTTGCGACGATCATGCGTCAAATCGACTAAAAACAGGTTGCCGGATAAGTTCGGTTGATATTACAAGGCTCCCCCATGACTTCCATCGACCACGTCGATCTCAATCTGCTGAGGGTGTTTCAGGCGATCGTCGAAGAGCGCAGCCTGACCAAGGCGGGCGAACGCCTCGCGCTGTCGCAGCCCGCGGTCAGCTATTCGCTCGGCCGTCTGCGCACGATGTTCGACGACCCGCTCTTCATCCGCACGCGCGCGGGCATGCAACCGACGCCCGTCGCGCTCGAACTCGCGGAGATCGTCGGGCACGCGCTCGATACCGTGCGTCAGGCGCTGCGTTACGCGGAACGTTTCGATCCAACGACGAGCACGCGCACGTTTCGTCTGTCGCTATCGGATGCGGGCGAAATGGCGTATCTGCCCGCGCTGTGCGCGGCGCTGCAGAAGTCCGCGCCGCGCGTGAAGCTGGTGGTCGAGCCGTTGCCGGTAGAGGAAATCGAGGAGGCGCTGCGCTCGAGCCGGCTCGACTTCGCGATCGGCAATCTGCCGTCGCTACTGCCGCGCACGCGGCATAGCCTGCTGTTCGAGGAATCGTATGTGTGCATGACGCGCAAGCGCCGCGACCTGCCGAGCGGCGACACGCTGAAGCTCGAACGCTTTCTCGCCGCGTCGCACATCCAGGTGCGCTCGCTCGAACATAGCCACCATGCGCTCGACGACGCGCTGCGCGCGCAAGGCGTCGGCCGCAATATCGCGTTCGCATTGCCGCACTTCGTCGCGGTGCCTGGCGTGCTCGCCGCGACGGATCTGTTCGCGACGCTGCCCGAACGGCTCGCGCATATCCTCAATCGCGGCCACGCGTTCCGGATCTACGCACTGCCCGTGCCGCTGCCGAAGGCCGCCGTGACGATGCACTGGCACGAGCACTTCCACGAAGACGAAGGCATCGCGTGGATGCGCGGCCTCATCACCGAGATCCTCGCGAGCTTCGAGAAGATGTGATTGCGCCGAAGCGAATCAGAGGTCGAGCACGAGCACGGGGGTTCGCGAGCGCGACACGCAGCAGCAGATCACGCTATTGCTCGCGCGCTCGGCCTTGCTCAGGCAGTGATCGCGATGCTCGGGCTCGCCGCTGACCACATCGACCATGCAGGTGCCGCACACGCCTTCGCCGCATGACGTGTCCACTTCGATGCCGATCGACGCGAGCGCGTCGACGATCGACGTCTTCGCATCGACCCGCACCGTCTGACCGCTGCTAGCCAGTTGCACGTCGAAGCTGTCGAGTGACGTCTCGGGCGCGGGTGCCGGCTCCGCCTTGAAGCGTTCCAGATGAATCGACTCCGCGGGCAAGCGCTGCCCAGCGCTGGCGACGACGAGATCCATGAACGGCGACGGACCGCAGGTGTAGACATGCGCGTTCGCGCCTGCATCGCGCAGGCACGCATCGAGCGCGGGCTTCAGCTGGTCGGGCTCTACGCCGAAATGCAGCTTCACGTGCTGTGCGAACGGCTCGCGCGTGAGCAGCGTCATGAACGCCGCGTGCGCTTCGCTGCGGGCGAAGTAGTGCAGCGTGAAGCGCGCCTGCCGCGCGGCGAGCCGATAAGCCATCGACAGCAACGGTGTAATGCCGATGCCCGCGCCGATCAGAATGTGCTCGTCCGCGCTTTCTTCGAGGCGAAAAAGGTTGCGCGGCGCGCCGACCGACAGCTCGGTGCCGACGCTGACCTCTTCATGAAGCGAACGCGAGCCGCCGCGCGATTGCTCTTCCTTCTTCACCGCGAAGATCTGCGAGTCGAGACACTCCGGGTCGCCGCACAACGAATATTGCCGCGTCACGCCCGAAGGACTCGTCACGTCGATATGGGCGCCGGGTTCATAACGCTCGAACGGCAGCCCATCGAGCCGCGAAATGCTGAACGAGCGGACACCGTGCGCTTCTTCGCACAACGCGTCGACGCGGACTTTCAGGGTTGAAGCTTGCATGATTGCCTTCCGATGTGTTGCTGGGGACGATATGCCGAGATTACCGTCACACATCGAATAAACAAAATAGATTAAAAAGCCTTTCCTGCATCAATGCCATTGATGTTACCGGCGAGCGGCGTTGCGGCTTCCGCCATTGCTTGCGTCTGCGCGTTCATGCGCGCCTGCAGCGCCTCTCGTTCGAGGCTCGCGCGAAAGTGCTTGCAGCCGACGAACAGCAGCGCCACCGTCAGCGCGGTTGCGATCGCGTTGACGGCGCTCATCGAATGACCGACGGCGAGCGGCGAGCCGAACACCTTATCCGTGATCAGCGCGACCAATGTGGTGCCGAGACCCAGCCCGATCAGGTTCGACACGAGCAGAAACATCGCGGAAACCTGCGCGCGCATTTGATTCGGCGCAAGCGACTGCATCGCGGCTGCGGAGGTCGCGAGCGGGAACGACGCAAAAAACATCGCGACGACGAACCACGCAAGCGATGAACCGAGGCTCGTGCTGTGCGCAAACGCGACCGCCGGTACGAACATGCACGCCGCGCCAATGCACGCGGCACGCAACGGCGCATCGGCATGGCCGCGATGCAGCAGCCAGTCGCTGAGCCAGCCGCCGCCGAAGACCCCCGCCGTATTGGCGACGAGCAGCACCGCACCGAGCGTGTAGCCGGCTTCGACCGGCGACAGTCCGAAGTGACGCATATAGAACGCGGGGCTCCAGCTCATCAGGCAGTACAGCGTCATCGCGTAGAACGAGAAGCCGAGGTAGTGGCAGAAAAACGTCTTGCGATGCGCGCCGATGAAGCGCAGCGACTCCGCCATCGACACGCTTTTGACATGGCCGCTGCGATCCTGCGCGAGACCTTTGCGCGCGGGATCGCGTACCGTCAGCCGGAAGAGCAGCGCGATCAGCAGACCGGGCAAGCCGACGATCAGAAACGTGATCTGCCACGCGCGCACGTCGCCGACTACAGGCAAGGTGAATGCGCTCGCATGCTTGAGCAAGGCGATCACATAACCGCCCAGCAGAAACGCCACCCCACCGCCGATGAACGAGCCGAGCGAATAGACACCCACCGCGCGGCCCAGCCGCGATTTCGGAAAGAGGTCGGCGAGCATCGAATAGGTTCCGGGCGACAGCGCCGCTTCGCCGACGCCGACGCTCATGCGCGCAAAGAACATCTGCACGAAGTTCTGGCTTATGCCGCACGCGGCTGTCGCGACGCTCCACAACGCGATGCCGCCAGCGATGATGCGCGGCCGCGGGAAGCGGTCTGCGAGATACGCGAGCGGCATGCCCATCACCGCATAAAACAGCGAAAAAGCGAAGCCTTGCAGCAGGCTGAACTGCGTATCGGTCAGTTGCAGATCGCGCTTGATCGGCTCGATCATCAGCGCAATCACCTGTCGATCGACGAATGAAAATATGTAAGCGAGCATGCAGATGATGACGACATACCACTCATAGGTATAGCGCTTACTTTCTGCGGGGGGTGTACTCGGCGCGCTCATCGCGTGTCTCCGGTAAGGGCGTGGAAAAGCATTCGCGCAAGCGGCCGCTTCGCGAATGCTTTTGGGTTTAGCGGGGAAAAACGCGTTGCAGTTACCGATGACGCGTTTCGTGCGTGAACTTCAGCGTCACGACGGTGATGAGACTGAGCACGATCAGGAACACGGCGACCGGCCAGTAGGCCTGGTAGTGCGCGAGCAGCGCGGTCGCGATCAGCGGCGACAGGCCGCCCGCGAAGATCGACGCGACTTCGTGACCGAGTGCCACGCCGGAATAACGGACTTCGGTGCTGAACAGTTCGCCGACGAGCGCGGGCAGCGTGCCGATCATCGCGCCGTGGCAGACGGCCGTGCCGAGCACCAGCGCAAGCCAGATCAGCGGCGTGGACTGCGTATTGAGCAGCCAGAAGAACGGAAACGCCATCACCGCGAGCGACACCGCGCCGATCATGTACACCGGCTTGCGCCCGATGCGATCGGACAGCTTGCCCCAGGCGAGCATCGCGCCCATTTCGACGACCATCGCGAGCATCACACCCATCAGCATCACCGAATTCGAAATGCCGACGAACTTGCCATACACGAGCGAGAACGCGAGAAAGATATAGGCGCCGCCGTTTTCCGCGACCCGCAGACCCATCGCCATCAGGATCTCTTTCGGATGACGCTTGATCGCTTCGAGCACCGGCATATGCGCGGTCTTGCCAGCCTTCTCCGCATTCTCGAAGTCGCGGCTCTCCGGCAGGTTGTGACGAATGTAGACGCCGAGCGCAAAGATCAGAATGCTCGCGAGAAATGGCAGACGCCATCCCCACGAGATGAACTGATCGTGCGGCAGCGCCTGCACCGCGAGGAACGCGCCCGCCGACAACACGAAGCCGCCGCCCACACCGAGCTGACTCCACGCCGCAAAATAGCCGCGCTTTTCGGGCGGAGCGTTCTCGCTGATCATCAGCACGCCGCCGCCCCATTCGCCGCCTGATGCGATGCCTTGCAGCAAGCGCAATCCGGCGAGCGCCACGGGGGCGGCCATGCCGATGTGCTCATAGGTCGGTAACAGCCCGATGCCGAAGGTCGCAAAGCCCATGATCAGCAGCGTCCAGACGAGCGACGCGCGGCGTCCATAGCGGTCGCCGATATGCCCGAACACGATGCCGCCGAGCGGACGCGCGACGAAGCCGATCGCAAATGCGGCAAACGCGCCGATCGTGCCGATCAGCGGGTCCGCGTGCGCGGGGAAGAACAGTTGACCGAGCACGAGCGCGGCCGCGGTGCCGTACACGAAAAAGTCGTACCACTCCATCGCGTTGCCGGCCACCGACGCAATGATGATTTTCCTGAGGGCGCGATCCGACTCTGCCGTGGCGCGCCCGGCCGTGATCGGGGATTGAACGGAAGACATGTCTGCTCGCCTCTGAAATGGGGGGATTGCGGCCTTTGAAAAGGCTTCGCACGATGTAGGCAGTGTCAAGGCGACAGATAGCCGCGTCAAATTAGCCGAAAAGCAGGACGGGTATCAGTGCAGCTAATATGCGCGGCGCTTGTGGGCACGTGTGGGCGTGTTCAGCGCGCCGGCTGATGAAACATTGTATGGATGGTCTCGCGCAGCCACGCGATGCCGGGGTCCGCCGCGAACTGCGAGTGGGAATGCAGCTGGATTTCGATCGGCGGCAGCGAAAACGGCAGCGGCAGAATCCGGAACGCCTTGCCGCGGTTGAAGCGCTTCGCGATGCTTTTCGGAAAGATCACGGCGAGATCGGTATGCATCACGATCTCGGGCGCGACGACGAAGTGCGGCAGCCGCAGCACGACGTCGCGCTTCAGGTTCAGCTCGTCGAGCCATTGCTCGACCATCCGATGCCCGGTCGCATTCGTGCTCGCATAGACGTAGCGAAGCGCGGCCAGATCTTCGCGGCTCGGCCTGGTCTTGCGCAGCGGATGACCGGCGCGCACCACGCACACGTGCTCGTCGACGAACAGCGTCTGGCTCACGCAGCCCGCGTCGAGACCCGGCACATAGCCGAGCGCGAGATCGATTTCGCCGGCGCGCATCGCCGCGCTGACCGACTCCACCGGCACATTGGCGACCTCGATGCGGATACCGCGCGCCTCGCGATCGAGCAGCGCGACGAGCGGCGGCAAGAAGTAGAACTCCGACATATCCGACATCGACACGCGAAACACGCGCCGAGCGGTTGACGGCTCGAACTTCGCGAGCTGCTGCACGGCTTCGTTGATGATCGCGAACGCTTGCGCGAGCGGCGGATAGAGACGGTAAGCGGCGTCGGTGGGGACCATGCCGTTGGGTGTGCGCGAAAACAGCGGGTCTTCGAACAGCGTGCGCAAGCGACGCAGCGCATGACTGACCGCCGGTTGCGTGAGACCGAGCCGATCGCCGGCCGCCGTCAGACTGCGCAGGTCCCAGATCGCGAGAAACACGCGCAGAAGGTTCAGATCGGCGATGCCGGGATTCAGCTTGTTCATGCGCAGCTCTCGCAAACGAAGGCATGTCGCTGGCCGCGCGACGCGCGGTCAGGATGCGGCGAGGTTACCGTAGATGCTGCGCATTGCAAAATGCGGCGTCGCCCCGCTGTATGGCGGCAGCGCGTGGAAGTCGCGGCGCATCGCATCGCGCACCGGTGACGCTAGCGCAGCGGTAAGCGCGCCCGGATCGTCGAACACGACCTTGTTGCGTTGCATCGCGCTCGAGTGCGCAAACGGCAAGCCGCTGCGGCTGTCGATGCGCGTGTAGATCTCCAGTTCGCGCAGCGCCGGCAATTGCAGCATCAACGGCGGATGATGCGCGAGATAGTGCGTGAGCCATGCGTTGAAGTCCTGTGCGACGCCTTCGTATGCGACCAGATAGGTGCAGCGTTGCGCGCCGTCTTCGACCGACGCAGCCTGCCGTGGCGCGAATGCGCGCACGGCCATCACCTGCTGTGAAAACGCGCGCGGGCTTATTGCTGCCCAGCCGCTCGCTGCGTGCAACGCGTGCACTATCGCGCCGTCGGACCCTAGCGCGGCTTCGAGCGTCGCGAGCTCGTCGAAGTACCACTGCAGCACGCATGACGGCGCATCCGCTGCCGGCGCGAGACGTACATCGACCTGTCCCGCGATCGGCTCGTGCACGATCAGCTTGCGCAGCCCCGCGACTTGCGTGGCGGCCCGCAGCAACGCGGGCGTGTCCGTGAGCGGCTGCGGCGCGTCGCTCGTGCCGATCAGAAAGAGGCAGACCTGCATCGTCACGCCGCCTCGCAAGCAGCGACGCCGGCACGCGCAAGCCGGTGGAACTGCCTGCCGAAGTAGACGAGGCCATCGCCGTCGTCGCGCGTGGCGATACGCTCGATCCGCACGAACATCACCGAGTGCGAGCCCACCGTCTTGCTGTCGACGATCTGCCCTTCGAGGCTCGCGAGCGCGTCGCCGAGCACCGGAGCGCCGAGCGCTCCCGGCTGCCATGCGCACTGATCGAAACGCGCATCCATCGAGCAACCCGTCATGCCCGCGAACACGCGCGCCAGCTCCTGGCAGTGCGCGCCGAGGATGTTGATGCACACGTTCGCATTGTCGTGCAACACGTCATGCACGTAGCTCGATTGATTGATGCACACGAGCATGGTCGGCGGCGTATCGGTCACCGAACAGACCGCGCTCGCGGTGATGCCTGAGCGCCCGCGCGGACCATCGGTCGTGATGATGTTGACGGCCGCGCCGAGGCAAGCCATCGCGTTGCGGAAGTGCGTGCGGGTTTCGTCGTGCGTCATGACAGTGGCTCCTTCGTCGCTCAGGGATAGGGCGTGACCGGCGGGATGCCGACGAACAGCGCGCCCGACGCGTCGTAGGTGCCTTCGCCGAGAAACGCGTGCTGCGTGACGACGATCGAATCGCGCACCATCCGCTGCAAGCGGCTCTCGCGATAGATCGCGCCGATGCCCGCCATCTTGTAGGCCTGCATGACCACCTCGGCGCCCGTGTGCGCGGCATGCGTGGCGGACAGGCGCAGCAGATTGGCTTCGCTGGGCGACACGGGGTCGCCCGAGAGGACCGTACGCCACGACGTCTGCGCCGACTCGAAGAAGAACGCGCGCGCGCTGCGCAGATTCGCTTCGGCCTGCGCGAGACCCGAGCGATAGTACGCGCGGTCGGCAAGACGCGGCGCGCCGGTCGTCGTTTTGGTCACGCCCGACATGCCGGCCAGCAGGTCGAGCGCCGCGCGCGCGAGCCCGAGGTTCACCGCCGCATGCACCTGCGCCTGGTAGGCAACCGCGGGGTAGCGGTAGAGCGGCTCGTCGATCAGCGGCACGCCACCGCGCACGAAGGTCCATTGCTCGTCGACGAACCTGTTTTTCAGGCGCAGATCGTGGCTGCCGGTGCCTTGCATGCCGACCACGTTCCAGTTGTCGACGATCTCGACTTCGCTGGCGGGAAACACGGCCGTGAACGGCTTGCCCGCGTTCGCGTCGCCGACCCGGCCCGGCGCGCCACCGATGCCGACGCCGATCCAGTCCGCACCCTTGCAGCCGCTCGCGAAGCGCCATTGACCCGACACCACGTAGCCGCCGGGCGCGCGCTCGGCCGGTTGCAGCGGATACAGACCGCCCGCGAAAACCTGGTCCGGACCCGACGCGTAGATACGAGCCTGGGTCTCGACCGGCAGCGACGCAAGGTACGTGTTCGCGGAGCCGAACGCGGCGACCCATGCGGTGGAACCATCGGCGATCGCGATGCGTTCGAGCATCGCCAGAAACTGCGGAGGCGGCAGCGCGTCGCCGCCGAAGCGCTTCGGCGTGCTCGCACGGAAGATGCCTGCGCGCTTCATCTTCGCGATCATGTCGCGCGGAACGTGCGAAACCGCATCGAACTCGTCGCGGCGACGTTCGACTTCGATGATCAGTTCATCGAGCGACAGCGGGCCCGTGTATTCGGGGTAGTCGTCCTGCGTATCGATGATGCGTGCGTCGGCGGTGCAAGCGCGGGCGCTGGCGGAATGAACGGCGTGCATGCGCGTTACCTCTTGATCCAGTGATGTGAACGATGTCATTCGGTTTCCTGATGCGCATTGATGCGCATCGCTTTCGGATAGGTCTCCCGGGCGAGCAGCGTCGCGATCACGGTGATCAGACCCAGCACGCCGAGATACAAGGCGACCGGCGTCGCGCTGCGATAGTGCGCGAGCAGCGCCGTGGCGATCATCGGCGACAGGCCGCCGCCGAGCACCGAGGAGACTTCGCGTCCGATGCCAAGCCCCGAGAAGCGCAGATGCACAGGCAACAGTTCGCTGATGAACGCGGGCTGCGCGCCTTCGAGGATGCCGAGCGTGATACTGTTCGCGAGCACGAGGGCCGTGATGACCTTCCAGTATTCGCCGGAGCCGAGCAGCGCGAAGTACGGCCACGCAACCAGCACCATCGCGATCGCGCCGGCGAGATACACGGGCTTGCGTCCGACCTTGTCGGTCAGGTAGCCGAAGAACAGCGAGAACGGAATCATCAGCAGCATCGAAAGCGTCAGGCCGCCGAGGATCCAGCTCGATTTGATGCCGAGAAACTGGCCATACGCGATCGAGAACGCGAAGAAGATGTACGACGCACCGCCTTCGCCGAAGCGCAGACCGAAGATCGTCAGCACTTCGCGAGGGCATTGCCGCAACACTTCGATCACCGGCATGCGGCTGTCGTGACGCTTTGCCTTCGCTCGAGCGAACGCGGCGCTTTCGCCGACCGAGCGGCGCATCCACAAGCCCAGTGCGACGAGCGCTGCGCTGCAGAGGAACGGAATGCGCCAGCCCCAGCTCAGGAAATCGGCAGACGACAGGTTCTGCACCAGCAGGAACGCACCGGTCGACAGCACGAATCCGAGCGCAGCGCCGCACGGACTCCATGCCGCGAGCGCGCCACGCTTCGATTGCGGCGCGTTCTCGTGAATCAGCAGGATGCTGCCGCTCCATTCGCCGCCCGCGGCGAGCCCCTGCACGATGCGCAGACACACGAGCAGCGCCGGCGCCGCGAGGCCGATCTGCTGATAGGTGGGAAGCACGCCCATCAGCATCGTCGCCGTGCCCATCGCGAACAGCGTCAGCATCGTCACGAGCTTGCGCCCGTATCGGTCGCCGAGATGGCCGCACAGCACACCGCCGATCGGCCGCGCGATGAAGCCGACCGTGAAGCCGCCGAACGCGGCGATGGTGCCGGTGAGCGGATCGCTGCCGACGGGGAAGAACAGCTTGCCGAATACCAGCGCCGCGGCGGTTCCATACAGGAAGAAGTCATACCATTCGAGGATTTGACCGAGCACGGCGGTGGTGACCGCGCGTCGTACGCCGCTCGTCACGGCGGCGGGTCGGCGTGATGCGAGCGGAGCGCTCAGATCGGAATTTACGGCGTCAGAGTTCATGGCTCAGGGAGATCGAAGATTGAAGTTCCCGCATCACGATGGCTCTGCGCAGCGGGGCGAATCACATCCGGACGACATGGCTGCACGATATGAGCCGCGCTAAACGCGGTCAAATTCGGGCCAAAAATGGTCGATATGAATCGCGTGCATGGGCGATGCCCGGGTCGGGCGACGCGCGAATGGTGAGGAGTTCCAGGAGGTGGCGCTACGGTGAGGCGTTCCAGGAGGTGCCGCTACGGTGAGGAGTTCCAGGAGGTGTCGCCACGGTGAGGAGTTCCATGAGGTGCCGCCACGGTGAGGAGTTCCAGGAGGTGCCGCCACGGTGAGGAGTTCCAGGAGGTGCCGCCACGGTGAGGAGTTCCAGGAGGTGCCGCCACGGTGAGAATTTACGGGAGCGGCCGGCGGGATCCGCGACGGTTCACTGGGTGCGCGTCGGAACGGCGATAGGAAGGCAGTGCGTCGAAGCACGCAATAGGTGCTTCGTTGGTTTCAGCGTGGTGGGGAACAACGACGTCTAGCAGGAGCCAACGCGGAGCGCGTCGGCATCCAATACGCGAAAAATACGCTGGAATGCAGGGCTAAAACTTGGAGCGTGCCTGCGAAGGTGAGACGTTCCAGGATGGTGAGGATTTCCAGGAGTCAGGAGACCGACGCGGTGCGTTAAGGTGAGGAGTTCCAGGAGATCGGCGCCGCATCCGGGGCCCCGAGTTCGCGGTAATCGGTCGATTCGGGTGAATTGGGGGCCTTTGGCTCCCGAAAAACCTCACCTGAGGGCCATCGCCCTCATTGCTTACCACTCCGTCAGAACTTCACCTTCACCTGAAATCCAATCGTAAAGGGCAGATTGTCGGATGGGATCGGCGGAACGATGATGAAGTTCGCGCCGACGCGCTTGTATTCGACCATCACGATCGGCGCGACCACCGGGCCGATCGTGTGGTTTTTGCCAAGTCCCCAGTTGCCGTAGTTATAGCCGGAGATGATCCCGCCGATCGCCGCGAGCCGCACGATACCCCAATGCGCGAACTCCGGCGCCCACACGCCGCCGCCGTAGTAGGACGGCCGACGCAGCGAGTTGCGAAAGCCGCCGGCCGTCAGCGCCCACTGGTTGTTCAGCCAGCATTCCACGCCAAGCCCGGGATTGAACTGCTCGAAGTGCGTATCGGGATCAGGATTGATGTGATAGGAGCCGAGCATCGCGTCGGCCCAGACACCGCCGTCACACCAGCTCGCGTGTGCCGTGGAGACCGCCGCGAAGCTGGCGAAAAGCGCCACCGCGGCGCGCCGGATATTCTTGTTCATCTGCCTGAAGTGCATTTCTTCTCCGTCACCGGTCGAGCGCCGGTGTCATGGTGTTCTGGCGATCCGCGTGCCGCCCGTCGCGCACTGTACCTGAAGCCGCGCGGTCGATGTTGAGGACTCGCTCGGCCGGCCGGGCACGCGACGTGCCCCGCAGCCGGAACCGCCACGATAACGAAGAACCGATGGCGCCGTGATGAACAGGCGCTGAAGAAATTCGCGGCGCGCAGCGGGCGCGGCGTCGGCGATGAACGAGGCAGGAACGTCTACAGACCGAGATCGGAGAGGCCGGCGTGATCGTCGGGCCGGCGGCCGAGCGGCCAGCGATACAGGCGGTCGGCTTCACGGATCGGCAGATCGTTGATGCTCGCGTGACGGTGCGCCATCAGACCGTGCTCGTTGAACTCCCAGTTCTCGTTACCGTACGAGCGGAACCAGTTGTTCGAATCGTCGTGCCATTCGTACGCGAAGCGCACCGCGATACGGTTGTCGGTGAACGCCCACAGCTCCTTGATCAACCGATAGTCGAGCTCCTTCGCCCACTTGCGACGCAGGAGGCCGACGATTTCCGCGCGGCCATGCACGAATTCGGCGCGGTTGCGCCACACGCTGTCCGTCGTGTACGCGAGCGATACGCGCTCAGGATCGCGCGTGTTCCATGCGTCTTCCGCGGCGCGCACTTTCTGGATCGCGGTCTCGCGTGTGAATGGGGGTAGCGGCGGGCGGCTTTCGATCGTATCGGCCATGATGGCTCCTCAGTCAGGTTGTGGTGCGCCGGGATGGCGGCCGTTTGGTTGCGGCGCGCGGTGTCTCGGTGTTGGCGCAAGCGTGCGCGGATTTCGCTGCGGGCTTTGTTGCGGGCTTTGTTGCGGGCCCCGCTGCCGCATCGAGCAGAGTCTTGCCGACAGTCTGCGCATCGAGCGCCGCATCCACTTCGCCGCTCACCAGCGCCACCGCGATGGCGCCGTCGAGCAGCACGAGCCATTGCCGCGCGAGCGGCGCCGCGCGACGCGCATCGATTTGCGCTTGCGCCACGAACGCGTCGCATTCGGCGCCCACGAAATCGAGCAACCGTGCCTTGTGTTTGCGCGCGACCACGCGAATCGGATCGTCGACGGATTCGATTTCGCCGGCCGCGTTCAGAAACGCGCAGCCATGGAAATCCGCCGATGCGAACCACTCGCGCAGCACGTCGAACATGCCGAGCAGGCGCTTACGCGCGCTCTTGCCGCACCGTTGTGTGCCCGCGATAAACCAGTTCATCCAGCGCTCGTCGCGCCGTTCGAGCGCGGCCGCGACCAACGCATCTTTCGATTCGAAATGCGTGTAGAAGCTTTTGCGCGCGGTGCCTGACTGCCGCACGATCGCATCGACGCCAGTTGCATGGATGCCGCCGGCGTAAATGAGCGCCTCGGCGGCATCGAGCAGGCGCTCGCGCGCAGAGCCGGGCTGGGCCGCGTCGTTCGGGGTAGTCGGATTCGTTTCGGATATCATCGAGGTAAGGTAGAACGATCATTCTCCTTCGTCAAGTTTTTCTTCGAGCTTCGGCGCTGTGAGTACGCTTGCTGCTATCTTGTTGGAGATCGCTTGACCACCGCTCAACCGGAATTGCTTCGATGAATCCATCCTCCGTTCGCACCGCGTGGCTACGCGCGCTGCTCGGCGCAACGCTGCTGGGCGCGATGGCCTGCACGCCGATCCAGGTGCTGACACATTCGGTCAGTCAGAACGAAGCGCGCGTACCGCCCGGACGCTACGACATCGATCCGGACCATACGAGCATCACGTTCGATATCGACCACTTCAAATACACGCGCTTTACGATGCGTTTCGATCGCAAGCAGGGGGAACTCGACTGGAACGAAGGCGGCCTCGAGCGCAGCACGGCATCGGTCGCGATCGACGCCGCGAGCATCGACACGAACGTGCCGCTGCTCGACAAGATGGTGAAAAGCGACAGCATGCTCGACGTCGTGCGCTATGCGCAGATCCGCTTCACGAGCACGCATTTCGAGCGCACCGGCGAGGCGCGCGGCACGCTGAGCGGTGACCTGACGATCCGCGGTGTCACGCAGCCGGTCACACTCGACGTCACGTTCAACGGCTTCGCGCCCGATCCGCTGACGAAGAAAGACACGCTCGGCTTTTCCGCGGACGGTCATTTCAGCCGCGCGAAGTTCGGTCTGACGACCTGGTATCCGGCCGTCGGCGACGATATTCACGTGCGCATTCAGGCCGAGTTCGTAAAAACGCCCGCAGGCGCATGAGCGCGCTGCGGGCGTTGGCGTTCAGACGGTGAAGCGCCGGCTCAGGCAGCGGTCCAGTCGAGAATCACCTTGCCGCTCTCGCCGGAGAGCATCGTCGCGAAGGCTTCCTGATAGTCGTCGACCTTGAAATGGTGCGTGAGGATCGGCGACAGATCGAGGCCGCTTTGCAGCATCGCGACCATCTTGTACCAGGTCTCGAACATCTCGCGGCCATAAATGCCCTTGATTTCGAGGCCTTTGAAGATCACCTGGGTCCAGTCGATTGCGGTTTGCGCGGGCGGAATGCCGAGCAACGCGATCTTGCCGCCGTGGTTCATCGCTTCGAGCATGCCCGTAAACGCGCTCGGCACGCCCGACATTTCGAGGCCGACGTCGAAGCCCTCGGCCATGTGCAGGTCGTGCATCACGTCGCGCAACGATTCGCGCGACACGTTCACCGCGCGCGTCGCGCCCATCTTGCGCGCGAGTTCGAGGCGATAGTCGTTGACGTCGGTGATCACGACGTTGCGCGCGCCGACGTGCTTCGCGATCGCGACCGCCATGATGCCGATCGGCCCCGCGCCGGTAATCAGCACGTCCTCGCCAACGAGGTTGAACGACAGCGCCGTATGCGTCGCGTTGCCGAACGGATCGAAGATCGCGGCGAGATCGTCGGAAATTTCGGGCGGAATCTTGAACGCGTTGAAGGCCGGAATCACCAGATATTCGGCGAACGCGCCCTCGCGATTGACGCCGACGCCGATCGTGTTGCGGCACAGATGCCGGCGCCCGGCGCGACAGTTGCGGCAGAAACCGCAGGTGATGTGTCCTTCGCCCGACACGCGATCGCCGATCGCAAAGCCGCGTACTTCCTGACCCATCTCGACGATTTCGCCGACGTATTCATGGCCGACGTGCATCGGCACGGGAATCGTCTTCTGCGCCCAGTCGTCCCACTTCCAGATATGAATGTCGGTGCCGCAAATCGCGGTGCGCGTGATACGGATCATCACGTCGTTATGGCCGACTTCGGGCTTCTTCACGTCGGTCAGTGTGAGGCCCGGTCCGCGTTCGAGTTTTGCCAATGCTTTCATCTGCTTCTCCATTCGAATCGCGCGACGCTCACGCGGGGATCACGCCGAGCTCGCGGCCGACGCGCGCGAACGCGTCGACGGCGCGATCGATCTGTTCAGGCGTATGCGCGGCGCTCATCTGCGTGCGGATGCGCGCGCGGCCGCGCGGCACGACCGGAAACGAAAAACCGATCACGTAGACGCCTTCCTTCAGCAGCGCATCGGCCATCTTTCCCGCGAGTTGCGCGTCGCCGAGCATCACCGGAATGATCGGATGTTCGCCCGGCACGAGCGTGAAGCCGAGCGCGCTCATCGCGCGGCGGAAATGCGCGCCGTTTTCGCGCACGCGTGCGCGCAGTTGCGCGCCTTCATCGCTGGCGAGCAATTCCAGTACCTTCAACGACGCCGCGGCGATGCTCGGTGTCAGCGTGTTTGAAAACAGATACGGACGCGAGCGCTGCCGCAGCAACTCGACGACCTCCTTGCGCGCCGCGACGTAGCCGCCCGATGCGCCACCGAGCGCCTTGCCGAGCGTGCCGGTAATGATGTCGACGCGCGCCATCACGCCGCAATGCTCGGGCGTGCCGCGACCGTGTTCGCCGATGAAGCCGACCGCGTGCGAGTCGTCGACCATCACCAATGCGCCGTACCTGTCGGCCAGATCGCAGATGCCGGCGAGGTTCGCAATGATGCCGTCCATCGAGAACACGCCGTCGGTCGCGATCAGTTTGAAGCGCGCGCCGGCCGCGTCGGCTTCCTGCAGACGCGCCTCGAGATCGGCGAGGTCGTTGTTCCTGTAGCGAAAACGCTTCGCCTTCGACAGCCGCACGCCGTCGATGATGCTCGCGTGATTGAGCTCGTCGCTGATGATCGCGTCGTTTTCGTCGAGCAGCGTTTCGAACAGGCCGCCGTTCGCGTCGAAACAGCTCGAGTAGAGAATGCAGTCGTCGGTTTGCAGGAACGCGGCGAGCGCCGCTTCGAGTTGCTTGTGCACGGTTTGCGTACCGCAGATGAAGCGCACCGACGCCATGCCGAAGCCGTCCTTGTCGAGGCCTTGCTTGGCGGCTTCGATCAGGCGCGCGTCGTCGGCGAGTCCGAGATAGTTGTTCGCGCAGAAGTTCAGCACATCGCTGCCGTCGGCAAGACGCACGTCGGCCGACTGCGGACTCGCGATCACGCGCTCGCTCTTGTAGAAGCCGTCGGCGCGGATCTGGTCGAGGGTGCCGCGCAGATGGGCAAGGTATTGGTCACGCATGAACGGGACTCCTGAGGGTGATGGCGCCCGCGTTCGCATGGGCGGAGAAAGGGCGGCCTGTTATAGTCGGCTGTCAGCTTTATCGGATATTTTCGTTTTTTCGAACTAAAATCCGGTATATCGAACAACTCTAAACGATGGGTCAGGAAATGGCAAGTTCGGGTACACGCCGCGCCGCGGCCACTGCGTCGCCCACCTCCGCTAGCGCGGCATTACCGCCGAACGCGGCGATTGCTGCGCCGCCGCGCGTCGGCGAGCAGATTCAACGGCTGCGCGCCGAGCGGCGCATGACGCTCGACGATCTGTCGCGGGCGGCCGGCGTGTCGAAATCGATGCTGTCGGAAATCGAGCGCGACAAGGCCAATCCGACGATCGCGGTTGCGTGGCGGCTGACCAATGCGCTCGGCGTGAGCCTCGATTCGCTGTTTGCGCCGCCGAAGTCGCCTGAGGCGATCGCCGTTTCCGGCCCGCACGATATTCCTACGCTAAGCGGTCATGACGCGAAATACCAGTTGCGTGTGTGGGGACCGATCGAGTTGGCCGGCAAATTCGAGTGGTACGAGTTGACGCTGCAGCCAGGCGGGGCGCTGGTGTCGAACGCGCACGAGCCGGGCACGCGCGAGCATCTGACCGTGCTGCACGGTTCGATCGAAATCGAGGCGGCCGGCGCGACGAAGCGGCTCAAGGTCGCGGACACCGCGCGCTACGTCGCGGATGAACCGCATGCGATCCGCAACGTCGGTAAGGGCGAGGCGAAAGCGCTGCTGGTCGTGATTCACGGCTAGAGCGCCGACTGGCGGGGGTTGGCGCGCTTTTGCCGCCGGATCGCCACGCCTAGGCCGTTCGGCCAGGTTGCACCTGATACTGTATGTTTGTACAGTATCAGGTGTCGACTGGAGCCGAGAATGAACAACCTGAACGCCGACCCTACCGATCAAACTCTCGCCGCGCTGCGCTACCAGAGCGCCGCGCGCGATCTCGAACATATCGTGCGCAGCATCGCCGGGCGTTACATCGCCAAGCAGGTGCCGCTCACATGGCGTCTGCTACATGCCATCGAAGCCGAGGCGCTAGCCGATCTCGGTTTTGCCAGCCGACACGACGCGTTGATGCTCGGGCTATTCCAGCGCCCGTCCGATCTGCCTTATCCCGAAACCGATGACGGCGTGGATTTCGGCGCATCCAATGCGTTGCCCGCCGTTTTTGCCTTTGCCGTCAATGCGTACGAGGAAGCCGCGCGGCAAGCGGCGCGCCGGGCTGCGCTGCCACGGGCAGTCGATGCGCCTTTGAAGCGCGCCCGGGCGTGGGGCGGCTGATGGCGGCAACACGAGTGGATGGATCGGCTCCTCATCTGGTCTTTGGGGGCACCTACAATATCCGGACCGAACGGTGCAACTAACCGAAGGAATGCTCATGTCACCTCCCCATCTGTCAGACCCCGTTCCACGTCCCGCGCCCTCTACCGATCTGTTCGATCAGCAACGCGAAGATTGGCGTCGCGACCCGCAAGTCGCGTTCGATGCGTGGCTCGCGAAGCAGCATTTCCGTCGCTCTTCGGCGTTGGTCTATCAGGCGCAGTGGGGGCAGTTTCTCGATTGGCTCAGCGCGCGGCAACAAAGCCTCGCAACGGTCGACACGCCCGCGCTCGCCGAATTCGTCGCCGGCCTCGAGATCCGCAAAACGCAACGGATCCGCTATTTACGGCTCATCGAGCGCGTGCTCGATCACGTGCGCGAGATCGAATCGGCTTCGACCAACCCGGCTCGTTTCATTGCTCAGGATGGAGAGGCCGCGTGGCGCAATGCGCGCGACAATGAGCCGACCGGGTTTCTCACGCATGCGGAACGCACTGCGTTGGTCGCGCGCCTGTTCGCGCCGTTGCCGGCGTTGTCGACCGCGCAGCGCTGGAGAGAGCGACGCGATCGCGCGTTGATCGCCGTGTTTCTGGGCGGAGGATTGAAGACGGGCGAAGCCGGAGCACTTACGGTTAGTTGCGTGAGAGAGGGCTCGCCGTGGGTCACGATCGAGTCTGCCAATCCGATGCTGACGCGGCGCACGCGGCTCGCGCCGTTCGCAACGGCAATTCTCGATGCGTGGCTCGCCGAACGTCGGCTAACGGAGTTGGCCGGCAACCTTGTGTTTCCCGCGTCACCGTCCGGCAGGCCGATGCACAAGGCCACGATGCTGCGCGCGGTGGATGCGCTCGTCGAGGCAGCGGGAATTGCCGGGTCGCGTCAATCGCGCGCGAGTCCGCAGACCTTGCGCAACACCTTTGCGGCGGACCTTTTCGAAAGCGGGGTGGAGGCGGAACAGGTCGGTCAATGGCTCGGCTTCGTGCAGGCGGTGTCCGCGAACCGGCTATATCGCGCGTGGCAAACGTGGATCGATCAGCAGGATGCGCCCGTAACGCAGGAGCCGGATCCGGCGGCGGCGCCATTGGTCGAGCCCCGGCGTGACGGGCGTTTTACGAGGAAAACGGGAGCCGGCGAGCCCTGAAGAACCTCACCGTCGCGGTCCCGAATTTCCTCACCTTTGGCGTTTTTTCCGTTGGGTTGGCCGCTCGCGGTTAACGCATCGTGTCGACGGAGCGGGACGACGGCGCGGTGGACGGGTCGTTCGACAGAAACTGGTTCACCGCCGCGAGCCTCGATTCGCCAAGGCCGGAAGAGTGCTCGCATTCCGGGCACAGCAGTTCGAAACGGTGATCGACCTGCGACAGTTCCGGCTCACCTTCCTCGCATTTCGGGCAGCGCGCGGGCAGCGTCACATGGCCATCGGCGGCGGTGCCGATCATGCCCAACTCTTTGCTCGTGAGTCGTCCCTCACTGACCAGCGAGCACAGCAGCACGGCGATGGCCGGATCGATGCCCTGCTGGCCACGCAGCGTGGCGAGTTCCTTCGTCAGCGCGTCGACTTCGTCGGACTGCTCGCGAAGCTGCGCGTCGAGCCGGTCGGCGCGCGCCTTGGCGGCGGCAATCTGCTGAATGAACTCGAATTCCTTGCGGCTCGCATCACGCACGCCGGACTGATACGTCGCGGCCATGCTACGCAGCGAGTCGAGTTCGACCAGCATCGGCTTGACGCGCCGCTCCGCCTCGGCGACCGCATCCTTGATTTGCTGTGCATAGTGCTCGGTGCTTTGCCGCAATTCGACGTGCAACGCGTCGATCCGGTCGCGCAACGCCGCATTGGTGGTCTGTTCGTTTTCGAGCCGTTGCCGCAGCGCCTCGTTTTCCTGGTCGAGCCGGCGGGTGGTTGCCTGCATGCCTTCGAGGTGAACGCTGCCGTGCGTAGTCGCGCTCGATAGCTGGGTTTCAAGCGCGCGAACCCGCTCCCACGCGGTTTCGGTGCGCAATTCACTGCGCCTGATGGCGTCGTCGGCCGCATCCCGACGAATTTCCGCGTCGCGTGCGCGCAGGTCGGCGGCGCTAATCTGCGCGCGGATTTCTTCACGTTCGCCGTCGAGCGACGCTTTGGCCTGAGTGACCGCTTCTTCGAATAGCGCGCCCAGCAGTTCGCCGGCGCGATCCTCGAGTGCCTTCGGTATCGCGCCTGCTCCGACCTTGACGCGCGACACGTTGCGAATACGCTCCCAGAAATGATCGATGTCTTTCGGGATGTCGCTCGCGCTGCCGGTCTGCGTGAGATCGCGCACAGCGGCCATCGACGGTCGGATGCCGAGATCGAAGAAGAGCCGCTTGCATGCATGCAGCGACAGATCCTGCCGGCGCACGCCTTGCGTGCGCATCGCTTCAAGCTCATCGCGGATGGCTTGCCGCTCCTGATCCAGATTCATGTTGACCTCGATGTGGCTCGAATTGGATGGATCATAACAATTTACGTAGTGTTTGCTACCGATTTATCAGTGGCGAACAGATTGGCGTATACAGACGGGCTTTAGCGAACAAATTGCCGTAGTAAACACGCGAGCACCATTTTTTTCCGTGAAACAAAACGAAGAATAGCTAATAAGCCATTGTATTAGAAGCGCTTTGTTTGGTTTTCACATGATCGCGCACTGTTTCACGATGGGTCGGCAATCGCTGTGGGTTGGATGACCCGTGTTTCACGGGACTCGCGGGGTGCAAGGCTTGAGAGTAATAAAAGTAAACACCTTTGAACCCTTGTTAAAAACGTTAACGACTCGGCAAACCCTTATCTGGCGGGGCTTTCAGCCTGGCAAGGTGAAGCTTTGCGGGAGACTTGGTGAGAGTCTGCGGGAAACTCGAGTGATGGGGTTCGGGGAGCTCGGTGAGCGGGTGCGGGACGCAACGTGAGCGGGTTCAGGAAAGGCCGTATACGTGGGGTTCGGGCAAAGGTGAGGTTTTGCGGGACTTCGCAGCCGCTAAACGCCCGACTGCCCTCGAAAGTACCTGGTCGGTTCGGCTTGCACCAAGGTGAGCGCTTTCGGGAGGTTCGCGAAGGTGCTTTTTTGGGCGTGTTTTGGGGCGGTTAACCGCTTTGGTGAGCCGAGACGGGAGAAAACGTCAAACGAAGGTGAGATTTTTCGGGGCGACGGGACCCAATTTGCTTTCTTTTTGAGCATTCACACTGCTGAGGTGAGGTTTTACGGGAGCGAAGGTGGATTGTGACGCCTCGATTGCCCGAACGACTGGCCAGCGGGAACCGCTCGCGACTGGAAAGGTGAGGGGATTCGGGGGAATTGGCTTATGGGCCGGATCCGCAAGCTGGTTTGGCTGGCGATTCCGCAAAAGGTGAGGCTTTTCGGGAGAGTTTGGATGGCGTTCTATGCGCTAAGGTGAGGAAATTCGGGACCGAAATGGAGGCTGCGGGCCGGAAATGCCCGGCTGATGGCGATTTGCGAAGGTAGGTAAACCCAGTCTCTGGCTGTAAAGGTGAGGCTTTTCGGGAGATCCGCGGCGAGGAAAGAAAAAGTGCTGCGGTGCGAAAAACAGGCTTAAGGTGAGGTTTTACGGGGAGGCTTGACGTTCAAGTGTGAGATGGGATTGTTGTAAGTCATTGAAAACATGGAATGTATTTTTATCGGGCAGCAAAGGTGAGGGTTTTCAGGAGTTCTTTTGAAGGTGGCGCTGGGGGCTCCAGAATCCTCAAAGGTGAGGCTTTTCAGGAGATCGAAGCGGGGAAATGCGGCACTGGTGCGGCATGAGAGCGCGTCGTAACGCACCGATCGGCGGAGCTATGGTGAGCTTTTTCGGGGGCATCGGAACGGTGAGGATTTGCCCATGGCTCGATCTCCCCTTTGTGCGGCAGCTTCGGACGAAGCTCGAAGTAGAATTGCGCCGTCAGAACGAGCAGCCGGTCGGGAAACGGGAGACCGGTGGTTAACACGGGCAGGTTCTCTGTGGTGAGGACCGAATCGTCGGCACAGGCACCACGCCGCCGAACGGAGCGACCGACGATCGATGCACTCATCGACGGGCCGACGACGCGCCGGCTCGTCGTGCCGCGCCACGGGCCACGCGTCTGACCGGCTCGTCGCGTGATGCATACCGCGCGAGCTATCGGGCTTGGCCAATACGGTACGGGCAAGTCGCCTCTCGATCGGGGCTTTCCGTCGCCGGCAGCACACGAGCACCCACGAAGCGGTCGCGAGGCCGCACGACCAGGTCCTGACCCGATCCGGACACCGTCCGTTTACGCGAGGTCTCGAAAACATCCGCGAAAATTTTTGAGGTGAGATGATTCGGGAACAAAGGCTCCCCCGTCCCGGTACGCAACCAAACGCCCCTGATTCGCAAACGCCGCGACCGGCAAGGAGACCCTGATCCTGGTGGCGCGCAGCCAAGGTGAGGGTTTTCGGGAGTGGCTCGAGGTGAGTTGAGCTTCGTAAACTCGCTTCACCGGCAATGGTGAGATGGGCGCTATAGACGCGTATCACCACAGCCGGTATGCTCTCGCGAAATCCCCCTCCTCACCCCGACGC